>NZ_FNAH01000021.1 GCF_900101865.1 Paracoccus isoporae | reverse complement strand
GGACCGCCACCAAATGGCTCTGGACCTATAACAACGAACGTCCCAACATGGGCAACGGCGGGATCACACCCGCCATGAAGCTGAAAATGGCCGCGTGAATTCTACAGCCACGCCCCGTTAAAAAGGGGAGGATTACCAAAGCTCGTCGCCACCGGCAGCAATAACCATATCAGCGCCTGGCCCGGCGTTAATGGTATCTGCTCCGATGCCCGAGAAAATCACGTCGTGACCAGTTCCGCCGTCTACGCTGTCTGCACCCTTCCCGGCTGTGATAAGATCGTTTCCATCCTTTCCCATGATCACATCATCGCCGACATGGCCGCGAAGAATGTCATTGCTGGTCCCACCTACAATATGGTCATCCGTCATCTTCGTTCTCGGATCGGTTACATTGTGCGCGCCCTCAATGACCAATGGAGTACCCGGCTTCGTGAGAACCAGTACGACCATCTCTGACGGTGAAACTTCGATTCTTTCAGGCGCAGCATCACCAGAAAGAACCTTCATATCACCGCGGGCATCCGCAATTCGGCCTGGTGGAAGACTTGACGGGATAGACTCATCAAACCACGCCGTGACGGGCGAGTCCGCATCAACAAGGTGGTGGACGGTAACGTGAGTGCCGCCTTGCAACTCTTCCCAAGAGATGGTGCTTTTTTGCGGGCTCCCATTGAACGCGAATATGACCTTCTGAGCTTGGTCGCTAAAGCCAGTCAGGGTTACACCATGCCCAACAGTCAGTTGATCTGATGCTTCGCTGTCTGAGATCACCCTTTTTCCAAGCAAGCTCGCTTCTGCAATGTCGAACACCTGCCCAGTTGGAGTCGCTTTCGTAATAATCGTTCCTTCTTCGGTCTCACCGGGCGATAGCTTCGCATCGTACAGCTTGCTGGAGAGCCACTTGTAGTTCATACCCCAGTGGTGAACTTCGCCTACGCCCGATGCAATCCGGGACGACAATTGCTCGATCCAGACAGCGGCCTGGTGCACGCCAGTCGCGGTGAGCGGTGACACGTTGTACTCAGTCAGGGCGAACTTGAGGTCCGAACGGAACCCTTCGATGGTCGTGTACGCCCTCATCGGCTCGAGCGCCCAGTCTTCTTGCCACTGCATTTTCCGGGTCGCGTCAGGATAACTGTGCTGAACCACTGTCGAAACGAGCCCGCGACTGTCGACTGTCAGCATGCCGGCTATTTCTTCACTTTCGCGCACGCCGACAGGTTGCCATATGCCGCTAGCATCTTGTGTCGCGCGCCACTGTACTCCAGCTTGAAGACCGATATCGGGTTGTTGCCAGCCTGAAATTTTCTCAGACATCTCCTGAATGAAGTTCTTCAAGAGCGGAATCTGTTCGTTAGCGATCGCACCGTACTCCTTGGCACTGATGCGTTGCCAATACTCATTGCCGATCTCGAGCATTCTAATCTTGGCGCGTGGATGCTCGATCATAGCTTGCGAAAGAGCGTCTAGGTATTCAGAAAAGCCCGCCGAATCGAAGCTTTGTGTTGACTGATCAAAGAATTGGAAGGTAGGCACGACGACGGTCAAACCAGCCTCTTTCTCTACAGAAAACTGCAACGCCTCGCGAATGGTAACCACATAGTCAGGGCTTCCTGGCTCTGCCGGCTCGCCGAATATTCTGTCCAGCCCACCGTTATCCCACGTCGCCTTCTCGGTGACCGTACCTCCCGGATACCTAAAGTGATGGATTTGGATCTCTCTGGCCATCTGCCTGTAGGAGGATGAGCCTTTGAGAGAGTCGTTTGTCAGGATGATGTTGCCGCCAAAATGATCCTTCCGCACATACTCATCAGACACTGGGCGACCCTCCAAACTCTGTGCAGCTGCGAGACTTTGGAGGGTTGTCTATTTAGGACCAGTTATTCAGACGAGTTTCTTTGAGTGAAGTAAGATTTGAATTTGATGAGTTCTTTCGTTATTATGCATCAAGCATCTTTTTAATCGGCTGGTTCCACTGGAATTTAATTTTTTGGTAACATTCTGCACACACTGCAATCTCATAAAGTTAACGGGCAATAATTTTCTATACTTTCCGCATTGACCAAACTTATGAGGAATTCTTAGTCATTTTTTCATAAAATTCTGTCATCAAATGCTTCATGACCCTAGTCAACCATTTCGAGGTTTGTATGACAGAGAGCATCGCGGTCGCGAGTCTGAAAAATTCGGGCTCGACAGGAATTTCTGACCTATGGATCTGCGGGAGCGGATCAAGTTGCTCGTCGCGGCAAGTCAAGGGGGTAATAGCCTGTGAACCATACCGTTATATCGTATGCGCTTGTTCCCAAGAGAGAAGTCAAATGGCTAAAGATGCCCCTCGTCCGTCTTGGGTGTGATGATGGTTCGATGGGCGTTGCCAGGCCGGTACCGGAGCGTACTTTTCCGTTGATCCAGGTCTGTGACGTTCAGCGCAATGGGCCATCCGTTCAGGTCAATTTGCTAGGCTTGGACCATTAACTCAGGTCGGGAACTGCGAGACTTTTAGGCGTTCTCGAATTTAGGTCGAGACCTTCAAAGCTCTCCTGAGCGAGCAGAAGCCAGACTGCTAGAGCGCTCTGGCAGAAGTCTTAGGCAGCGCTTCTGGTACCTTGTGGGGGGGCCAGCCTGGGAAATTTCACCGATGGTTAGGCTCCAGACCCGTTCTTTTTCATAGTCAGAAGAGCACGGTGGCGGCGAGGGTGATTGCGGCCAATGTCATGGGTCTGTTCTGGGTGGTTCAGAAGCGACGACTCTGCGGCGGTTTCCCCAGGTCGAGACCGAGGATTGGGTGCGGATTGAGGTCCCTGCCGATTTCGTTGAGGCTCGCCTTTGTCGTCTGATTATTGCCGCTGAGGAAATGCGGCGCTTCGAGGCGACGAACGGGCTGACCGGATTTTCGTCTCTTCTGCTAGCGCACACTTCGCCAATCTGGAACAGTGGCCGACGCTCCACTGAGCCAGCACATCGACTTCTTCAGACTCCCCTGAATCCAACGCGCCAGCGGCATCGCTGCGGCCATCTTCTTTATGTCGCCAAGGTCCTGCATGAAGACCTGCTGGATACCGAGCGCTTCACGATCGAGGACCTTGTTCAGCGATCCGTTGCCGGCCCGCGTATAGCTCATGCGACGGGCGCAAGGCGAGTAATTTGTGCCGTAGAATGTGCAGTAAAATTCGATTGCTCCGGCGAAAGTCTCTGCAGCGACACCACGGAAATCGCGGACCTATACCGCCATTTTGCCCAACGAATACAGGCAATTCACGCGATTTACCGCGTATGAGTGAGCAACAAAAGTTTGGTTAATTTTGGCGGAGAGGGTGGGATTCGAACCCACGGAACCCTTGCAGGCTCAACGGTTTTCGAGACCGCCCCGTTCGACCACTCCGGCACCTCTCCGCGCTTTTTCGGTGTGGTGGGGGCGCATGTAGCGGGCGGGGGGTTGAAGCGCAAGGGGGTTTTCGGCGAAATGCCCGCATTCGCTTCAGGGATTCTCGTCATGCGCCAGATTCGCATCGCTGCGGCCGTGCTGGGCGCTTTGCTGGCCGCCGGTCTCATGTTTCCGCTGGCGGCCGCGGGCCAGACGATGCCCTCCGCCATCCGTGCGATGACCGATCGCGAGGATCTGGCCGAGCGGTTATGCGCGCGCGCCGCCTGCGCGCAACTCTCCCTCGCGATCGCGGCGGAATCGGGGATGTTCGCGGACCGTGTCGGGGCGGCGTATCTCGGCGGCAGCGGGGATGACTGGCGCGCGGAGGTGGCGCGGGTCCACGATCCGGCGCGGATCTCGGCGCTGCTGCTGGCGCGGCTGGAAGGGCGGCTGACGCCGGCGCTGATCTCCGATCCGGCGCTGCAGGCTGCGTTGGGGGCGACGGGGGTGTCGGCCGACAGCGATGCGCGGGGACTGGAACTCGCCGCGCGGGCCGAGTTGCAGCGCAACCGGGCGCTGCGCGGGACCCTGCGGCGGTGGATGGCGGATCGCCGCGCCGATGCGGGGGTGCTGCGCGCGATCCGCGCGCTCATCGACGAACAGGGGATGATCGGGGCGCGGGTCGCTTCCGGGATGAACCGGCAGATTGCCGCGGCGCGCGGCTTTGCCTCGGCAGGGGGGTACGGGTTTCCGATCTCGCTGCAGGATGTGGCGGCGGATCTGAGCCTGCAGCTGCCCGAATGGCGGGCGGAGGCGGAGCTGCATCTGGAACTGAGCCTCTACGCCGCCTATGCGCCGCTCGGCGCAGGCGCGATCGACCGGATCGCCCGCGCGCGCGGCACGGCGCCATCTCGTCTTCTCAGCCGTCTCGTCGCGGGGGCAGAGGCGGAGGTGCTGGACCAGCTTGCCGAGGAGACCGGGCGGGCCGCGGCACGGCGGCTGCGGGGCACGCCGCTGTGACGGCGGGACGGGTGATCCTGGTCGGACCGCTGGCCGCCCCGGAGATGCTGGCGGTGTTCGCGCTCTCGGGAGACCCGGTCCGGCTGCCGGGCGAGCTGAAAGGCGGCGCCGATGCCGGGATCGGCGGCGACTGGCCGCGATGGCGTCCGGGGCAGGGCGAGGTCGCGGGGGTGGCGGTGCGGCCTGACCCGGCGCTGATGCGCTATCTGGCGATCATGGGCCTGTCGCCGCGCCGCCATGACGGACTGGCGGTCTGGGGTCACGGCGATGGGGGCGGTGCCGACTGGTCTGGGGACCGGGCCGCGCTGATGGCGGAGGTCGCGCGTGATCTGCTTGCCCTTCCGCCGGACGAGCCCGCGGCTGACATTGCCAGGCGCCTGCCGCGCATTGCCGAGATCGCTTGGGGCCGGCTGCGTGCGGCGCTTGAGGCCGATCCGAGCGCCTGTCTGCCGGAGGCAGACGCTTCGCGGGTCGAGCTTCTGGCGCGGCGCGAGGCTTACGCGCGCTATTTCTCGGTTGAAGAGATCAGCCTGCGTCATCGCCGATATGATGGTGGCTGGTCGCCGGTGCTGGATCGCGAGGTCTTCCGGTCGGCCGATGCCGCATTGCTGCTGCCCTATGATCCGGGAACCGACCTTGTCATGGTCATCAGCCAGTTCCGCATCGGCCCGCTGGCGCGCGGTCAGGCGCAGTGCTGGATGCTGGAGCCGATCGCCGGGCGCATCGATGCGGGCGAGCGCCCCGAGGACGCAGCGCGGCGCGAAGCACAGGAAGAGGCCGGGATCGAGATCGGGCGCATCCACGCCCTGCCGCCGCATTATCCCACGCCGGGGGCGAACAGCGAGTTCTTCTATCCCTTCGTCGGGCTGGCCGATCTGTCCAGCCAGCGCGCTGGGGCGGGGTTCGGCCTGGCCGAGGAGGGCGAGGACATCGCCACCCATATCCTGCCGCGGGCGGAATTGCTGCGGCTTGTGATGGCGGGCCAGATCCAGTGCGGCCCGCTGATCGCCATGGCGTTCTGGCTGGACCGGATGGCGGATCAGATCGCCGGATCGCTGGCAGGATCGTGACCCGGCGGCCGTGATTTCGACACGCCAAGCCTTGCCGCCACAGGCCACGCTGGTATTGATCGGAACTGGACGTGACAGGAAAGGCCCCGAAGATGGACATCCGCCGTGATCTCGCCGCCGCGATCGGCAATACCCCTCTGATCCGCCTCAAGGGCCCCTCGGAGGCCACGGGATGCGAGATCCTCGGCAAGGCCGAATTCATGAATCCGGGCCAGTCGGTGAAGGACCGGGCGGCGCTCTATATCATCAAGGACGCGGTCGAGCGTGGCGCGCTGAAGCCGGGCGGCACGATCGTCGAGGGCACGGCGGGCAATACCGGGATCGGGCTGGCGCTTGTCGGCGCCTCGATGGGGTTCCGTTCCGTCATCGTGATCCCGGAGACGCAGAGCCAGGAAAAGAAGGACATGATCCGCCTGGCCGGGGCCGAGCTGGTGCAGGTGCCGGCGGTGCCCTATCGCAACCCGAACAACTATGTGCGCTATTCGGAGCGTCTGGCGCAGGCGCTCGCCGAGACCGAGGCGAATGGCGCGATTTGGGCCAACCAGTTCGACAACACCGCCAATCGCCGCGCCCATGAAGACACCACCGGGCCGGAGATCTGGGATCAGACCGACGGCAAGGTCGACGGGTTCATCTGCGCGGTCGGCTCCGGCGGCACGCTGGCGGGGGTGGCGGATGCGCTGCAGCCGAAGGGCGTGACGATCGGTCTGGCCGACCCGGAGGGCGCGGCGCTGCATTCCTTCTACACCACCGGCGAATTCGACAGCCCCGGCTCCTCGATCACCGAGGGGATCGGGCAGGGCCGCATCACCGCCAATCTGGAAGGGTTCACCCCCGATCACAGCTATCGGATCCCGGATGCGGAGGCGCTCGACGTGCTGTTCCGGCTGGCATCCGAGGAAGGGCTGGTGCTGGGCGGCTCGTCCGGGATCAATGTCGCGGGCGCGATCCGGCTGGCGGGCGATCTGGGGCCGGGCAAGACCATCGTGACGGTGCTCTGCGACGCCGGGAACCGCTATCAGACCAAGCTCTACAACCCGGAGTTCCTGCGTGAGAAGGGGCTGCCGGTGCCGGAATGGCTGGATAGCGCGCCGGCGGACATGCCTGAAGTCTTCGAGGAATAGTCTTGTTTTTCAACGTAATTCGCGCGGCGCTGATGGCGCTGCTGCTGCTGGCGTCGCAGGTCGCGGCGCAGGAGACGACCCGGATCGACTATTCGGCCTGGGAGGCGTTCGCCAGCCAGGCAGAAGCCGCGCTGGAAGATCCCGACACAGCCCCCAGCCAGCTTGATTCCATCCGCGACAACGCGACCGAATGGCGCGAGCGGTTCGAGCAGGCGCAGCAGATCAACGCGCCGCGTATCCGCACCATCAAGGACCAGATCGCAGCCCTCGGCCCGGCCCCCGCGGAGGGCGAGAGCGAGGCGGAGGAGACCGCCAACCGGCGAGAGGAGCTGAATGCGCAGCTCTCGGAGTTGCAGGCACCGGGCCTGGCCGCGACGGAAGCGTTCAGCCGCGCCGATGCCATGGTCGTCCATGTCGATGAGATCGAGCGCGAGCGCGAGGCACGGGTGCTGATGACGCAGACCCCGTCGCCGCTGATGCCGTCAAGCTGGATGGCGGCGGCGCGCGATGGCGCCGCCGTGGCCGCCGGTGTGGCCGACGAGGCGCGGCGGGCCTGGGCGCGGCGCGGCCAGGTCGAGGATCCGGGTCAGCTTCTCATCTATCTCGTGGCGGCGGTGGCGCTGCTTTATGGGCGGCATCTGGTGGACCGGCTGCCATCGCTGATCGGGGCGCGGGCGCAGGGTGACGCGCGCGCGGTCATCGCCTTCACCGTGTCGCTGGGCCAGATCATGGTGCCGATGATCGGGATCTTCCTGATCGCCTATGCGCTGGATTCGACCGGTCTGTTCGGCGAATGGCTGAAACCCATCCTGCTGGGATGGCCGCTGGCCGGGCTGGTGTTCTTCATCGGCCGCTGGCTGATCCGCACGCTGTTCGCCGCCGAGCCGGTCGCCTATGCCACGCTGCTGATGCCGCAGGGCGCGCGCAGCCTGTCGCGGCTTTACGGCACCGGGCTGATCGTGGTGCTGGCGCTGCATGTGTGGTTGTCCAATGCCGGGCTGCCGCTGTCGGGATTTCTGCGCGGCGACGGGGCGCCGCCGGTCATCCCTTACGAGTTCAGCGCGGCCGGCGCCGGTGTGATCCACTTCGTGCTGATCCTGGCGGGCGGGTTCTTCCTGTTCCAGTTCGCCAACATCCTGCGGCGGATGACGAAATTCCACGGCAGCGATACGCCGCCCTATCGCGCCACGATCCTGTCCTTCGTCGGCCGTCTCATGCGGCTGCTGGTGATCGCCACGCTGGCGGCGACGATGCTGGGCTATGTGAACGGCGCGAATGCGGTGTTCTGGCCGGCGGTGAAAAGCCTCGGTCTGATCGGGCTTTTGATCTTGTTGCAGGATTTCTGCGCCGATCTCTACTCGCTGATGCGCCGCAGCCGCGAGGGGGCGCGGGACTCGCTGATCCCGATCCTGATCGGGCTGATCCTCATCATCTGCTCGCTGCCGCTTTTCGCGCTGATCTGGGGCGCGTCGCTCAGCGATCTGGGCGAGGCCTGGACGCAGATCTCGCATGGCGTGGCCCTGGGCGGCATCCGCCTGTCGCCGGGCGCGGTGCTGACCTTCCTGCTGGTCTTCGTCGTGGGCTACATGGTGACGAAATGGCTTCAGGGGGCGCTGCGCAGCACCATCCTGCCGCGCACCAGCCTGGACCAGGGTGCGCAGACCGCGGCGGTGTCCGGGCTGGGCTATATCGGTGTGTTCCTTGCCGCGATGTTCGCCATCACCTCGGCGGGGATCGACCTGTCGAGCCTCGCCATCGTCGCCGGTGCGCTGTCGGTGGGCATCGGTTTCGGTCTTCAGAACATCGTGTCGAATTTCGTCTCGGGCATCATCCTGCTGATCGAACGCCCGATCAGCGTTGGCGACTGGGTCGAGGCGGGCGGCCAGCAGGGTTTCGTGCAGGATGTCTCGGTCCGCTCCACCCGGATCAAGACCTTCGACCAGACCGATGTGATCGTGCCCAACAGCGATCTCATCAGCCTGCCGGTGACGAACTGGACCCGCGGCAATGCGCGCGGCCGGATCATCATCCAGGTCGGCGTGGCCTATGGCACCGACACCCGCAAGGTCGAACGCATCCTGATGGAGATCGCCGAGGATCAGCCGACCGTGCTGTTCGATCCGGCCCCGGCGGTGCTGTTCATGGGCTTCGGTGCCGACAGCCTGGATTTCGAGATCCGCGCCATCCTGTCCGACATCACCGGCGGGCTGGGCGTGTCGTCCGAGATCCGCCACCAGATCGCCGCCCGATTTGCCGAGGAAGGGATCGAGATCCCCTTCGCGCAGCGCGATGTCTGGCTGCGCAACCCCGAGACGCTGCGCAGCGACTCCGCGCGCGAAGATGGCGGCGCGGCGGGGGATGGTGCGCGCGACATCCCCGACGACCCGCCGGAGGAACCGAGCCTGCCGCCCCCCGATCCCCGCACCATCGCCGAGTTCCCCTCGGACGGGGATGGCAGCGGCGACGGCGATTACTGATCCGCCGCGGCCGGGCAGTGGCCCCGGTCGCGCTGCGGAGGTCTCGGCGCCCGCCGCTCGGCAGGTTGCGAATGCATGTCAACGTGATGACCGCCCCTGACGGATCGGGGTCCGGCCGCCCCGGCGCGGCGGCCATGCCCCCGCGCGGCGCCATCCCGCCGTGGCTCAATTGCCCGCCCGCGTCATCAGAGGTTGACTTAGTTGCAGTTGCAACTTATTTTGCCTGCAACGCATCAAGGGGGAAGCCATGACCATCGACGCCCTGCCGCAAGGCATGATCCGTGCCGCGAGCAAGAACGGCACCGACGCGCATGAGGGCTACATGCCCGGCTTCGGCAATGATTTCGAGACCGAGGCGCTGCCCGGCGCGCTGCCGCAGGGGCAGAACTCGCCGCAAAAGGTGAATTACGGGCTGTATGCCGAACAGCTCTCCGGCACCGCCTTCACCGCGCCGCGCGGCCAGAACGAGCGGACCTGGTGCTACCGCATCCGCCCTTCCGTCAAACATGTGGGGCGGTTCTCGAAGATCGACGTCCCCTACTGGAAATCCGCGCCCCATGTGCTGCCCGATGTCATCAGCCTTGGCCAGTATCGCTGGGATCCGGTGCCGCATACCGAGGAGAAGCTGACCTGGATCACCGGGATGCGGACCATGACCACTGCGGGCGACGTGAACACGCAAGTCGGTATGGCGTCGCATATCTATCTCGTCACGGAATCGATGCGGGACGAATATTTCTACAGCGCCGACAGCGAGTTGCTGGTCGTTCCTCAGGAAGGTCGGCTGCGTTTCGCGACGGAGCTCGGCATCATCGACCTGGAGCCGCGCGAGATCGCGATCATCCCGCGCGGCCTCGTCTACCGGGTCGAGTTGCTGGACGGCCCGGCGCGCGGCTTCGTCTGCGAGAATTACGGCCAGAAATTCGACCTGCCCGGCCGAGGCCCGATCGGCGCGAACTGCCTCGCCAATCCGCGCGACTTCAAATGCCCCGTGGCGGCCTTCGAGGATCGCGAGGCGCGCTCGCGCGTGGTCATCAAATGGTGCGGCCAGTTCCATGAAAGCTATATCGACCACTCACCGCTGGATATCGTCGCCTGGCACGGCAATTACTGCGCCTATAAATATGATCTGCGGACCTATTCCCCGGTCGGCGCGATCCTGTTCGACCATCCCGACCCGTCGATATTTACCGTGCTGACCGCGCCATCCGGGCAGGAGGGGACGGCGAATATCGACTTCGTGCTGTTCCGCGAACGCTGGATGGTGGCCGAACACAGTTTCCGCCCGCCCTGGTATCACAAGAACATCATGTCCGAGATGATGGGCAATATCGCCGGGATCTATGACGCCAAGCCTGAGGGCTTCATCCCCGGCGGCACCTCGCTCCACAACATGATGCTGCCCCACGGCCCCGACCGCGACGCGTTCGAACACGGCTCGACCGAGAAGATGGCGCCGGTCAAGCAGGACAACACCATGCAGTTCATGTTCGAGACCCGCTTCCCCCAGCAACTCACCGAATTCGCCGCGAATGAGGCGCCCTTGCAGGATAACTACGCCGATTGCTGGGACAGTCTGGAAAAGAAATTCGACGGCGCGCCGGGCGAGAAATAGGGCCAAAACCGCTTGATCGCGCCGCCGCGCCGGGCTACTTCGGCGCGGTTCGCAGTTGCGCGGGCGGTTAGCTCAGCTGGTAGAGCGCTTCGTTTACACCGAAGATGTCGGGGGTTCGAATCCCTCACCGCCCACCAACTAACCCGTAAATTTTGATGCATTCTCTCTGCGACTGATCTGCGCCTGTGAAATGCGCTCCGTTCTGCTGAACCTAAGTGCGTCTATCGTAGCTCCATTTTCAGGCTCGTGAAGTCGAGAATAATTTCCGTGTCCTGCATGCGGTCTGGCACGTGCCGGCCGTAGGTTGAACGAGTGCCAGAGATGTTGTTATGACCCAGTACCTGCGCCACCCTCTTGATCGGGGAGCCCTCCGAGAGCATCGTGAGCGCAGTCGGGTAACGTAAGTCGTGGATCCGGACCATGCCGACATTGGAGCGTGCCACGGTGTTTATAGCGCCTGACCCAGCCCCCTGAAATCAGGCCAGTGAGGTGTTAGCAATCCGTCCAAACAAAGGATGGACCATGAAACGCAGATTTAGTGACGAGCAGATCATTAGAATGATCAAGGAGTATGAGGCTGGGGTGAAGGCGCAGGAGCTGTGCCGGAAATACGGGATCAGCGATGCGACTTTCTATAAGTACAAGGCCAAATTTGGCGGGATGAACGTGTCGGACGCCAAGAAGCTGCGGGCCCTTGAGGACGAGAACAATCGTCTGAAGCGGATATTGGCGGATGCCATGCTGGACAACGCCGCGCTGAAAGATCTCGCGATAAAAAACTACTGACGCCCGATGTCAAAAGGCGAGCCGTGTCGGACGTGATGGCTCGGCACGGCCTGTCGGAACGTCGGGCGTGCGAACTGGCTGACCTTCACAGGTCAGTCTTCCAATATAAGAAACAGGATCAGGGCGATGCAGCCCTGCGGGTAATCCTCCCCTTTTTAACGGGGCGTGGCTGTAGAATTCACGCGGCCATTTTCAGCTTCATGGCGGGTGTGATCCCGCCGTTGCCCATGTTGGGACGTTCGTTGTTATAGGTCCAGAGCCATTTGGTGGCGGTCC
>NZ_FNAH01000018.1 GCF_900101865.1 Paracoccus isoporae | reverse complement strand
CTCGGTAAATCTCGTCTTCTTCATCAGAATCTCCTCATCGAGTCTGCCGAGAAAATTCTACTTCCGCATCCCCTTAACCATGGGGAGGATTACCTTTTTTGACCCGGTGTTAAGCGATTGGATGTTTGGCGGGCCGGTTTGGGGGTCTGGCCTTATCTTCGGTGGGATGGATGGCGTCAGTTACCAGTTTGACGATACTGGCGAGGTGGTAGAGGTCGAAGCGCCCAACCTTGTGTCGTTGACATTCGACCTTTCTTTGCCGCTAGGGCCGCAACTGGCGGATGCAAAAAAGGAACTTGAGGATTGCTACACATCGCATTGGTATGATGATGAAAATGACTGCGTGAAGGAAATTAAGAACGTCAAACATCATCCTGAAAAGTGGCTGACTTACCTTCGACTGTTGGACGCGCGAGCGGCAGGGGCAAGCCTTGCCGAAATGGCTGAAATACTGCCCGCCACCATGGCAAGGCGCGATGCGCGCGCCGCTGGCAACGCTCTGGAACAAGCCAAGGGGCAAGCGTTCCGGTTTTAGCGTCAAGCTCTTTCCGCAATCCCCAGTCTGCGAAATCCATGAATATTAGGGGGCCTAACCTGTTCTAACGAGGTAGGCCCATGACTTCCAAATTGCTGACGGCGGCGGCGGTGCGTGACGCACTTGGCGGCGTCTCTGATATGACCCTCTGGCGCTGGCTGAATGACCCGGCGCTGAACTTCCCCAAGCCCATTTACATCGCCCGTCGCCGCTACTGGCGCGAAGCTGACGTTTCCGATTGGCTGGACGCTCAGGCCGAGGTGGCCGCATGAGCAACACCGACATGAAAAACGCCGGGGCAGCGGCAACTGCACCCGACGCTTACAAGTCTTTTGAAGCCGTCCAGCTTCCCCCGAAAGATAGCCCGGAATGGGCCGGAGCGCCAGCGATTATTCTGCGCCACTTCTGCGGGGTGGCGGCATGAATATCCCGTTCAATATCTTCCCGGTGGGGCCTGACAAGGCCCCTCTGGTGACAGGCTGGCAAGACAAGGCCACCAAAGACACCGCGACCATCGCGCAATGGCAGGCACAAGGCGCGCGGGCATGGGGCATCCCGACTGGCGCGCGCAACGGCTTGTTCGTGATTGACTTGGACGTTGACAAGGAAACGGGCGAACGGATCGGGCGGGATAGTCTGCTGGCAATGCCGCGCTATGCGTCCCTCTATGACCATGCCTATGTGATGACCCCCTCAGGGGGCCGTCATATCTATTGCCAGCACTTCGAGGGCGCGCGCAACAGCACGTCCAAGATCGGCCCCAAGATCGACACGCGCGGCGAAGGCGGTTACGTGGTCGCGCCCGGATCACAGGTTGCCGGTGGGTTCTATGCGGGCAGTGTTCCGCAATTCTTTCCCAAGGTGCCGATGGGCTTGCGGGCTATGCTCTTGCACACGCCACCTTCGCCCCAGCGTTCATTTGACCGGATCACGCCCAAGGGCGAGGTTGAAGAACTGTTAGCCCATATCCCGGCGGACCTGCCCTATCAGGATTGGGTGTCCGTCCTGATGGCGCTGCACGAGCGCTTCGGCGGCTCCGAGGAAGGGCTTGCCCTTGCTGATCGGTGGAGCGCCACGGGGCAGAAATATCGCAAGGGTGATGTTGCCGCCAAGTGGCGCAGCTTCAAGCGTAACGGCGTATCCTGGGCGACCGTCCCGGCGCTGGCCCGTCAATACGGTGCCGACCTGTCCGATATTGCGCGGAGGTGGGCGGCATGACTGTGATTAACATGGGCGACATGCGCCGGTCCCGCGCGTCCGAGATAGAGAACCGCCTTGTGAGCCTTGGGGCAATCGAGGCGGTGTTGACCAGTAACTACATGGTCAAGGGCTGGCTGGATCGTAATTGCCTTTCGATGCTCTACGGGCCGTCCAACGCGGGCAAGACATTCGTGGCATTGGACATTGCCATGCACATCGCGGCGGGCCAGCCGTGGCGCGAGTTGCGCGTGAACGGCGGGCCGGTCCTCTACATCGCGGCTGAGGGCGGGGCAGGCATCCGCAACCGTCTGGCCGCGATCAAGCGGGACAAACCGGATATGAGCACGGCGCCCTTCACCCTGTTGCCTGTCGGCTTGGACCTGCACGGGCAGGGTGATGCTCTGGCGGTGTGCGAGATCATGCCAGACGCGGACCCTGCACTTGTGGTTATCGACACGTTGGCCCGGTCTATGGGCACGGGCGATGAGAACACCGCCAAGGATGCGGCCATGTTCGTTCGCAACTGTGACCTGATCCGAGAGGCCACGGGCGCGCACGTCATGGTGATCCACCACACCGGCAAGGATGAGGACCGGGGCGCGCGGGGTTCCTCTGCCCTGCGGGCAGCGGTGGATAACGAGATACAGGTGACAGCCGATGGCGAAATCCTGTCCCGGAAGCAACGCGATCAAGAGCCGCCTGAGCCGCTGCATTTCAAGCTGCGGTCTGTGGTGCTGGGTGTCGATGAGGATGGCGACCCGGTGACAAGCGCGGTGGTCGATGAGGCCGAACCGCCCAAGAAAGAAGCCAAGCCGCTTAAGGGCCGTGATGAGGTGGCATTGCAGGCGCTTCAGGATGCTCTGCGCGACCACGGCGAGAAACGGACGGGCAACTTGTATCCGACCAATCGCAAGGTGGTTCACCTCCACCAGTGGCGGGACGCCTGCGCCAAGCATGGTCTGGCGTCCACCAGTGATGAGGACCCAAAGAAGAAAGCCGATGCAGAGCGTAAGGCGTTCACCCGCGCCAAAGATAGGCTGATGGATTTGGACGCGGTGCGCATCTTTGGCGACTATGTGTGGAGGGTGCAGGATGATTGACCTTCACCGGACGGACAGGACAAACGGCGGACAGTCCAGACTTGTCCAACGCCCAATAAGCCGGACGGACAGGACAAACCCCTATGGTTTGTCCGAAACGTCCGATGGGTTGGCCCCGTCCGCCCTGTCCCAATTCCCAATTACCCCCAGTGGGACCCAGTGGGTGCAAGTGGGTGCAACGTGGTGCCAACGTGGTCGCCAATGTGGTCCCAATGCGGTCACGATGCGGGCACGGTGCGGGCGCGGTGCGGGGTCTTGCTTTCTCTCTCCCAAAAAATCGGGGGAAAAATGATGGCTAGGGCATCCAAAGAGGCATCGGCGGCGCTGCGTTTCCTCCCCAAGCTGGTGGTCCCTGAGGGCCGCTTGGCCGGGAAACGGTTGCGGCTGGCGTCCTATCAGAAAGACTTTGTGCGCGGCGCGTTCGCCAAGGGCGTCGAGGCGGGTTGCCTTTCGATTGGCCGGGGCAACGCCAAGACGGCTCTGAGCGCGGGCATCGCCTTGGGGCACCTGATGGGCGAGATTGCCCCCCAGCCGAAACGCGAAATCCTCTTTGCGGCGCGCAACCGCGACCAAGCCAAGACGGCTTTCGGGTTCCTCTTGGGGTTCATTGAGGGCTTGCCAGAGGATGAGCAAAAGCAATTCACGATCCGGCGCGGTTCCAAGCTGGAAGTGGAAACGTCTGAGAATGGCGGCGGGCTGGCGCGGGTTATCGCGGCGGATGGCAAGAGCATCTTGGGCGGTGCCCCGACGCTGGCAATCTTGGATGAACGGGCCGCTTGGGAAAGAGAAAAAGGCGATGCGTTGGAAAACGCTATCCTGTCCGGTCTGGGCAAGCGCGATGGCCGCGCCCTGATTATCAGCACCAGCGCGCCGGATGATGCGAACACGTTTAGCCGGTGGTTGGATGAACCGCCCCCCGGCACCTATGTGCAGGAACATCGCCCCGACGCGGGTTTGCCCCCTGACGATCTGGCAAGCCTTCTGGTGGCCAATCCCGGCGCGGCTGAGGGCATCGGCCCGTCTGCGGAATGGCTGACGGCTCAGGCGCGGCGGGCGATTGCACGGGGCGGCTCTGCCCTGTCCAGTTTCCGCAACCTCAACCGAAATGAACGTGTCGCCTCTGACAATCGTTCGGTGTTGCTGACTGTCGATGAATGGCTGGCCTGCGAGGTTGCGCCCGATGATCTGCCCCCGCGTGACGGGCCGGTTGTCCTGGGCGTTGATCTGGGCGGGTCCCGGTCAATGTCGGCGGCGGCGCTTTATTGGGCTGAGACGGGGCGGTTGGAATGTGTTGGGGCTTTCCCGTGCAATCCGGGCCTTGCGGATCGTGGCCAAGCTGACGGCGTGTCGCATCGCTATGTCGAAATGTCCGACCGGGGCGAACTGGTGACGATGGGCGACACGACCGTGCCCGTGGGCCGGTTCCTTGCCAGCGTTGTTGAGCGGCTGAACGGGCAGGCCCCGGCGGCAATCGCGGGTGACAGGTTCCGCCATGCTGAGTTTCTGGAAGCATTGCGGGACGCGGGCCTTGAGCGGGTGCCGTTCATCTGGCGCGGGTTCGGATGGAAAGATGGCTCAGAGGATATTGAGCGGACCCGGCGCGCGGTGTTCGAGGGGCAGGTGCGCACGGTGCCGTCGCTCTTGCTGCGGTCTGCATTTGCGGACGCGATCACGCTGGTGGACCCGGCGGGCAATCACAAATTGGCGGCTGGACGTAGCACGGGCCGGGTGGACCCCGTGGCCGCGACCGTTGTGGCCGTCGCTCAGGGGCAGCGCATGAAACGCGCGCCCGCAATCTCAGGGGGGCGCATGGCATGGGCATGATCGAAACAGCATCGCGGATTATCAAGAGGTTTGGACAAACGGCCACTTTTGAACGCCCCGGCGAGTCCGGTGGAACGCCTTGGGACCCGGAACCGGGAACGCCCACGTTTCACACGGCAATCGTGGCCGTGGTTGACTATGAACAGGAACACCGCGACGGGACGCTTATTCAGGCAAATGACCTGCGGGTGCTGGTGTCTGTTGTGGGCTTGGACATTGTGCCGAACTTGGCGGATCGGCTGACCATTGGCGGCGCTGAGTATTCCATCGCCAATGTCACACCGCTGGCCCCCGATGGAACCGTGCGGATGTATGATTTGCAGGTGCGCCGATGAGCCGTCGCAAGGAATACATGCGCCATAGCGCCAAGGTGTGCCGGGGCAATCGGTGGAAGTTTCTACGCCTGCAAGCCCTTGAGCGGGATGAATGGCGGTGCGTCCAGTGCGGCACCCGCAAGGGGCTGAAATGCGACCATGTTTTGCCCGTCCGGGACCGCCCTGACTTGGCCTATTCGCTGGCCAATCTCCAAATTCTTTGCGGGTCCTGTCACGCCCGCAAGACCCGAATTGAGGTAGGTCACGCGCCCCTCAATAAGCCGCGCCAAGACTGGCGCAATCTCCTGTCGAGCATGAAAGGAAAAACCAATGCTGGCATCTAAACGTCTTGAACTGCGCCGGTCTGAAATCCGGCAGAACCTTGCCGAACTGGCAAATATCGAAACCCCGTCCGAGGATGAGGTGCGCAAGATGGGCGAACTTGACGCGGAATATCGCGCCAAGGAAGTCCAATACCGCGCCGCCCTTGTCTCTGAGGATGAAGGACGCCGGGAAGCGGGGGCCGAAATGGAAACCCGCGACGGCAAAGAATATCAGGATCTGGTGTCCCGGTTCGAGGTTCGGCAAGTCCTGCTGAACATGGATACCGGGCAAGCCTTGGAAGGGGCAACGGCTGAGGTGGTGCAGGAAATGCGCTCCAAAGGCCGTTTCACCGGAACGCCTATCCCAATGGAAGCCCTTGAGGTTCGGGCCGGTGAAACGGTGTCGAGCGGGACGCCCAACCCGATGAACACGCGCCCGATTGTGGACCGGCTTTTTGCCAATTCGGTGGCCACCCGCATGGGGGTGAACGTCATCAACATCGGGGTTGGCGAAACGGAATGGCCGCTTGTGACCAATGGCGCAACGGCGGGCTGGGCCGCGTCGGAAAATGCCAATGTGCCGGGGCCGTCTGCTCTGACCACAACCGACAAGGCATTGAAGCCGGATCACACGCTTGGCGGGCACGTTCGCGTCACCCGTAAGGCGCTGGCGCAATCCGGGGCCGGTCTGGAACAGGCAATCCGGCGCGACCTGGGGAACGTGATGCGGGTTGAACTTGACCGGGCCGTGTTCCAAGGCTCTGGCGCTGATGGTGAGCCTCTGGGCATCATCGCGGGGCAATCCACCTACGGTATCGGCACCACGGCGATTGATGCGGCGGCATCTTATGCGGCGTTCCGCGATGTGCTGACCACGTTCATCAACGCCAACGCGATCGAAGGCCCGTCCGGTGTCAAGCTGATGATCCGCCCCGAACTCTGGGCGGCGCTGGATGATGCGTTCATCACCGGCACCTCTGACACGGAATGGGACCGCCTGACCCGGCGCTTTGGTGCTGGCAATATCGTGCTGGCGACCAACGCGCTTGCCGCGCCGTCTGGTAGCCCTGAGGAAAGTGACGCGCTCTTGACCTGCAATGCCGGTATCGCGCCTGCGTTCCTTGGTGTCTGGGGCGGAATTGACCTCATCCGCGACATTTACAGTGGCGCGCAATCGGGTGAGCTGCGCATCACGGCGCTGCAAACGGTTGACATGCAGGTGCCCCGTGCAACTGGCCTGCACCTTCTGACGGGGTTGCAGTAAGATGCTGACGGCACCGAACATCGGCAGTCTTGAACTGCGGGAAGCCCCCGGCGGTGCCGTCCGCTTTCGGGGCAAATTCCCATATAACAAGCTGGCCACGATCAGCGACGGGGGCCGCAACGGCGGACGCCCCCGCAAAGAGCAATTTGCATCGCGGGCGTTTTCGTTCGCGGTGGATGATCCTGAGCAGGATATTCACTTTCTGAGCGGGCATCGGTTTGACAAGCCGCTTGCCAGCCGCAAGGCGGGCACCTTGGAATTTGAGGACACCGACACCGAATTGCGCATGGAAGCCCTGCTAACCCCGGACGCGCAACAGGCGTCATGGGTGCAGGACTTTCTTGCGGCCTATCGGGCGGGGCTGGTGCTGGGCCTGTCGCCCGGTTTCCGTATCCCGCCGCAACAGACGGTGCCCAATGCTGAAAAGGTCGAGGAGGAGGACCCCAACCTTGGGCGGGCGCTCATCCGAACGATTTTCGCGGCGGTCTTGTTTGAAATCTCTGCGGTCACGCGGGCGGCGTATGAAGATGCTGAGGTGGAGGAGGTGCGGAACTGGACGCCAGACAAACCGCGCCTGATCCGGCCCCCGGCTATGCGGTGGAGGGCCTGACATGACGGTTGATATTCTAAAGCAATTCGAGGCGGTCCCGGCGGCGTATCCCGATGCGCCTTCGGGCCTGTCGCCAGACGCGGCGGCGCTTGATGCAGACATGATCTGGGCACGGATCGAGGACTATTGCGCGCATAGGTGGACCCCGCGCGAGGTGGTGTGGACGATCCTGGGCGATGCTGGCGACCAATGGCACCCGCCCTTGACCCCGATTGTGTCGCGTGTCGCTCATCATTGGGATGGCGCGGCATGGGCCAGCCTAACCCTACTGGATGGCCCCCTTGGCATCGCTCTGCCCTTTGACGGGACGTTCAAGATCACGGCTCAGGTGGGGGGCGGTGACGTGCCCGCGCCTGTCTTGGCGGCGTTCAAGCGGTTGGCAGAATACAGCGTTGATACCGAGGAACGCGCCGGGGCAACCGACTATTCGGTAAACCTTGGCGGGGCAATTCAGGAAAGTTACCGGCGCTATCCGTCATGGCTGGCGCGGGCGATGCAATACAGCGGCGCGGCGGACTTGCTGCGCCCATATCGGAGGGCTTGATATGTGGCCATTCAAACGAAAACAGCCTGAGACTGAAACCCGCGCGGCGGATACCGGATACACGGCGTTGATGATGGCCAGCCGGGCCGAATACATCACCGGCACCACGGGCGCGGCGGAACTCACAAGCGCGGTGCAGTCTTGCGTATCCTTCTGGGAAGCGGGCTTTGCGATGGCGGATGTAGACGGCACCGACCTGTTGACCCGTCGCCTGCGGGCCGTGATGGCGCGGCAACTGGCCTTGCGGGGTGAAGCCGTGTTCTACATCACCGATGATGCGATGGTGCCAGTGAGCGATTGGGACCTTCAAACGCGGCTGGGCCGTCCGACCGCATACCGCCTGACTTTGCCTGACATTGGCGGCGGGCAGACGGTGACGGCTCTTGCGGGTGAGGTTGCCCATATCGTGACCGGGGCAGATGCGCGGCAACCGTGGGCCGGAACGCCCCCGCTGCACCGCTCTGGCCTGTCTGCGGGCCTGCTGCAAACGATGGAAACGCTCTTGTCTGACGTGTATCGGGACGCGCCCATTGGCTCTGGCGTGGTGCCCATGCCGGAAAGCAAGGAAGCCGATTTGCAGGACATCGCGCGCGGGTTCAAAGGGGCGCGGGGCAAAATGCTGGTGCGCGAAAGTGTCAGCGTCCAAGCCGCCGGTGGACCCCAGCCCAATTCCGATTGGAAGCCCCAGGACCTGACCCCGGACTTGCAAAAGACCGACGCCTTGGGGGCGCATGGGGCGGCGCGCGATGCGATCCTCTGCGCCTTTGGCGTGTTGCCTGCCATGCTGGCGCGCAACGCTCAGGGACCCCTAGTGAGGGAAGGGCAACGCCAATTGGCGACTTGGACGCTACAGCCCTTGGCAGAGATCGTTTCCGAGGAACTGACAGACAAGCTGGGCCAGCCGGTCCAGATGGATACGCTCAGGCCGCTACAGGCTTATGACGCCGGGGGCCGTGCCCGTGCTGCGGCGGGCGTGGTGCAGGCTCTGGCGCTGGCGAAAGAGGCGGGCGTTGATGCTGATACGGCAATGAAGTTGGTGGGTTGGGATGCTGACTAAACGTCCCGTGCTGGCGAGGACTGCCATTCCTTAAGGGCCTCGCCAGTCAACTCAAGCACGCTCTCTTGAATCTTATCTTCCACCTCATCCCGCGACACTCGCGTTATACTCTTTGAAGGACGTCGCGCGTGCTTTTCCCCAATTTCAATTCCAAACTGATCGTCCTGCACTTCAACGAAAAGCGGCCTACTCTCGAATCTGTAGCCGTCGGATCGTCGTGCCGGTGAGCCGCAGGAAATTTTTAGTGCCGCGTTGCGGGGGACCATATAGTTTTGCACGTCAAATTCTTCATCGACTCGAAGGTCCATACCTTCTGCCTGCAATTCGCGCTGACAGTCGTTCAATACAGGCATGACGACCGAACGTAGTAACTCAACCTGTTCTTCAAGAATTTTTTGCCTTGCGGCGCTTTCACTGGCGCGTTCTTCGTCTTGGGTGCGCTTCTCAGCTTCAAGAGCCTTTTTTTGTGCCCGCAGGCGACTAGCAAAATCGGTCACGTCAGGATTCCTATCTCAGTCAATCGACGCAAACAGTCATGGAAACTCAACCTAGCGTCAAGGCGGCAGCTTGTTACCCCAGATGTTACCCCAAGCAAAAATCCACCAAGGCCGCTTGACGCGACTTAATCTAAGTTATTGATTTCTTGGGGGTTTTTGGCTCCGGCGGTAGGGATCGAACCTACGACCAATTGATTAACAGTCAACTGCTCTACCGCTGAGCTACGCCGGAACACGGGGGGCGATATAGCAATGGGAATCGGGGGCGTCCAGAGGGGATGTCGCAAAATTTTCACCTCAGCGAGAATTCAGTCTCCGGGGTGATCGGGCCGGCGGGATCGGTGGCGCCGAGCTCGCTCAGCGCGATCAGATGGGCCAGCACGTTGCGGGCGGCGGCGGGCATCAATTGGGCGGGCACGTCATAGATCCTTGCGGCCAGCGTCGCGGGATCGGCCGGGCCATCGGCGAGGGCGCGCAGGATCTGGGCGCTGCGGTCGCGGCGATGGGCGCGCAGTTCGGCGATCCGGGGGGCAGGCGCCTCCACCGGGTCGCCATGGGCGGGCAAGAGCCGGGCCGGACGCAGCGCGTCAACACGGTCGAGACTGCGGAAATAATCCAGCAGATCGCCATCGGGGGGCGAGATCAGGGTGGAAGACCAGCCGAGCACCAGATCGCCGCAGAACAGCCGATCCTCCCACAGGAAGGAGAGGTGATTGCCCATATGACCCGGAGTGTGGATCGCGGTCAGCCGCCAGCCCGCGCCCTCGACCGTGTCGCCGTCGCGAAGCAGCCGGTCGGGGCGGAACGCCAGATCGCGCCCCTCGCCACCGCCGGTGGTGCAGGCCAGCGTCTCCATCACCGGCGAGCGGCCGGTCTCGGCGGTGCCGAAGGCCAGCACCGGCGCGCCGGTGGCCGCCGACAGCGCCGCCGCACCCGCCGAATGGTCCAGATGGGCATGGGTCACGAGGATATGCGTGATCCGGCCCTGCGCCGCCGCCAGAATGGCGTCGCGATGGCTGGCAATGTCGGGGCCGGGGTCGATCACGGCGATCTCTCGGTCGCCCAGCAGGAAGCTGTTCGTGCCGGGCCCGGTCAGCGGCGAGGGGTTGGGCGCGAGGATGGTCTGCAGCATCGCGGCGGGTTTCCCTTGTCGGTTGCGGCGACTAACCTAGCCGGGCTGAGCAGGGGGCGCCATGCAATTCGGACCGGATCTCGACTGGCTGAAACGGGTCATGCCGCGGGGGCTCTATGGCCGGGCGGTGCTGATCCTGCTCCTGCCGGTCTTCACGCTGGTGCTGGTGGTGACGGTGATGTTCCTGCAGCGCCATTTCGAGGATGTGACGCGGCAGATGACCCGCAGCGTCGCGCGCGAGATCGGTTTCGTGGCGCAAAGCCTGGATGGCGGCCCGACACGCGACGCGGCGCAGCAGGAAGCGACCTATGTGGCGCGCAATCTGGACCTGCAACTGGATGTGCCGGGCGAGCCGGTCAGCGACAGCCGGGTGTTCTATGACGTGTCGGGCCGGATCGTGGCCGACGAGCTGCGGGATCAGCTTCCCGGATTGCGCGCGGTCGAGCTGGGCGATCTGGACCGGGTGCGGCTGGGGATGCTGGGCACGGATGGCAGCTATACGCTCAGCTTCAAGCGCGAACGGGTCAGCGCGTCCAATCCGCATCAGCTTCTGGTGCTGCTGGGGTTCACCGCCGCGCTGATGACGGTGATTGCGGGGCTGTTCCTGCGCAACCAGCTTCGCCCGATCAAGCGGCTGGCGCAGGCGGCGGACAGCTATGGCAAGGGGCGGCTGATCCCCTATCGCCCCGGCGGCGCGGTGGAGATCCGCAGCGCCGGGGCCGCTTTTCTGGACATGCGCAACCGGCTGGAGCGGCTGGCCGAGCAGCGCGGCATGATGCTGACCGGGATCAGCCATGATCTGCGCACGCCGCTGACGCGGCTGCAATTGTCGCTCTCCATGCTGTCGCCGGAGATCGAGCCGGATGAGGGGGAGATCGCGGCGATGCGGCGCGATGTCGAGGAGATGTCGGCGATGGTCAACGCGTTCCTCGCCTATGCCCGCGACGTGGCCCAGGACGGCGAGGCCGAGACGGTGGCGCTGCTGCCCTTCGTGCAGCGCATCATCGAGGATGCGGGGCGGGCGGGCCATCGCATCGCGCTGCACGCGCCGGGCGTGTCGCCCTCTGACCGGGCCACGTTCCGGCCCGACATGCTGCGCCGCGCCATCGAGAACCTGATCGGCAATGCCGTCCGCTACGGCGACGAGACGCGGATCGAGCTGGGGCTGACCCGGCGCGCGCTGCGCATCGCGGTGGAGGATGACGGGCCGGGCATCCCCGAGGACCGGCACGAGGAGGCGCTGCGCCCGTTCAGCCGGCTCGATCCCGGCCGGTCGCGCAACCGGGGCGAGGGGGCCGGGCTGGGGCTGGCCATCGCCGCCGATGCGGCGCGGCACCTGGGGGGTCAGCTTCGCCTGACGCGCAGCGCCGATCTGGGCGGGCTGCGCGCCGAGATCGCCTTTCCGCGCTGAGCCGTCGCGCAGGCCGAAGGGCGGGGTTGCACGCGGCGGCCGCGCAGCCCATATCACGGCCAGGACGGCCTGATCCGGGCGGGCGTTTCACACGCGCCGCTTGTTGACACCCCCAGCGATTCCGCCTATAGCCCGCCCGATCCGGGGCGCCTGCGTTCCGGGTTGCAGAACTTGATGGTCGGGATTTCGGCCCTTGGCCCTGGTCTTGGCCGGAAATCCGCTGGATGGCCCCGCCGCCCCGGCAACGGGAACGGATGGGGCTTTGGCTTTTTGCGATTCGCGCAACTGGCCGTCGAGAAGTGGCGCAGCCGGGTGGTTGCGAGTATTGACAGAAGCAAGACGGGGAACCGAATGCCGACGATTCAACAGCTGATCCGCAAGCCGCGGCAGCCGAAAGTGCAGCGATCCAAATCGCAGCACCTCCAGGGATGCCCGCAGAAGCGCGGCGTCTGCACGCGCGTCTATACCACGACGCCGAAGAAACCGAACTCCGCCATGCGGAAGGTCGCCAAGGTGCGGCTGACCAATGGCTTCGAGGTCATCTCCTATATTCCGGGCGAAAAGCACAACCTCCAGGAACACAGCGTCGTGCTGATCCGTGGCGGCCGTGTGAAAGACCTTCCGGGTGTCCGTTACCACATCCTGCGCGGTGTGCTGGATACCCAGGGCGTCAAAGACCGCCGCCAGCGTCGTTCGAAATACGGCGCCAAGCGTCCGAAGTAAGGAGATACACAGATGTCCCGTCGTCACGCCGCTGAGAAGCGCGAAGTCCTGCCCGACGCCAAATATGGCGATCGCGTGCTGACCAAATTCATGAACAACCTGATGGTTGACGGCAAGAAATCGACCGCCGAACGCATCGTCTACAACGCGCTCGACCGCGTGGAATCGAAGCTGAAGCGCGAGCCGGTGGAGATCTTTCACGAAGCCCTCGACAATGTGAAACCCTCGGTCGAGGTGCGCTCGCGCCGCGTCGGCGGTGCCACCTATCAGGTCCCGGTCGAGGTTCGCCCGACCCGCCGCGAGGCGCTGGCGATCCGCTGGCTGATCACCGCGGCCAAGAACCGCAACGAAAACACCATGGAAGAGCGCCTGGCCGGTGAGCTTGCCGATGCCGTCAATGGCCGCGGCACCGCCGTCAAGAAGCGCGAAGACACTCACAAGATGGCCGACGCGAACAAGGCGTTCAGCCATTATCGCTGGTAAACGGAAGGAAGGCCCTTAATGGCACGCGATTATCCGATTCAGCGTTATCGCAACTTCGGCATCATGGCCCACATCGATGCCGGCAAGACGACGACGACTGAGCGTATCCTTTACTACACCGGCAAGTCGCACAAGATCGGTGAAGTCCATGATGGCGCCGCCACCATGGACTGGATGGAGCAGGAGGCCGAGCGCGGCATCACCATCACCTCCGCCGCGACCACGACCTTCTGGCAGCGTCAGGAAGACCCGACCCAGGAAGGCACCTCGGACACCAAGTTCCGCTTCAACATCATCGACACCCCCGGCCACGTCGACTTCACCATCGAGGTGGAGCGCTCGCTGGCGGTTCTGGACGGCGCGATCTGCCTTCTGGACGCCAATGCCGGTGTCGAGCCGCAGACCGAAACCGTCTGGCGCCAGGCCGACCGCTACAAGGTGCCGCGCATCGTGTTCGTCAACAAGATGGACAAGATCGGCGCCGACTTCTTCAACTGCGTCAAGATGATCAAGGACCGCACCGGCGGCACCCCGTGCCCGATCGCCCTGCCGATCGGCGCCGAGGACAAGCTGGAAGGCATCATCGACCTCATCAAGATGGAAGAATGGACCTGGCGCGGCGAGGATCTTGGCGCGTCCTGGACCCGTCAGCCGATCCGTGACGAGCTGAAGGACCAGGCCGAGGAATGGCGCAACAACATGATCGAGCTTGCCGTCGAGCAGGACGATGATGCGATGGAAGCCTATCTGGAGGGTAACGAGCCCGACGAGGCCACGCTGCGCAAGCTGATCCGCCAGGGCACGCTGTCGCTGAGCTTCTTCCCGGTCATGGCCGGTTCTGCGTTCAAGAACAAGGGTGTGCAGCCGCTTCTTAACGCGGTGATCGACTTCCTGCCGGCGCCGATCGACGTGCCCGTCCTGATGGGCTTCTCGCCCGATGACGAGAATGAAGAGCGCAATATCGAGCGCCCGGCCGACGATTCCGCGCCCTTCTCGGCGCTGGCGTTCAAGATCATGAACGACCCCTTCGTCGGCTCGCTGACCTTCACCCGGATCTATTCGGGCGTCGTCGGCAAGGGCGACGGCATGCTGAACTCGACCAAGGGCAAGCGCGAGCGTGTCGGCCGGATGATGCTGATGCACTCGAACAACCGCGAGGAAATCGACAACGCCTATGCCGGCGACATCATCGCGCTCGCGGGTCTGAAGGAAACCACCACGGGCGACACGCTGTGCGATCCGTCGAAGCCGGTGGTTCTGGAAACCATGACCTTCCCCGAGCCGGTGATCGAGATCGCGGTGGAGCCCAAGTCCAAGGCCGACCAGGAAAAGATGGGCCTCGCCCTGCAGCGCCTGGCTGCCGAAGACCCGTCCTTCCGCGTCGAGACCGATCTGGAATCGGGTCAGACGATCATGAAGGGGATGGGCGAACTTCATCTCGACATTCTGGTCGACCGCATGAAGCGCGAGTTCAAGGTCGAGGCGAATATCGGTGCGCCGCAGGTGGCTTACCGTGAAACCATCTCGACTGAGGCCGAGATCGACTATACGCACAAGAAACAGACCGGCGGGACCGGCCAGTTCGCGCGCGTGAAGATGGTCATCACGCCCACCGAGCCGGGCGAAGGCTATTCGTTCGAATCCAAGATCGTCGGCGGTGCGGTGCCCAAGGAATACATTCCGGGCGTCGAGAAAGGCATCAAGTCGGTGATGGATTCCGGTCCGCTCGCGGGCTTCCCGGTGATCGATTTCAAGGTCGCGCTGATCGACGGTGCGTTCCACGATGTCGACTCCTCGGTGCTGGCCTTCGAGATCGCCTCGCGCGCCGCGATGCGTGAAGGTCTGCGCAAGGCCGGTGCGAAACTGCTGGAACCGATCATGAAGGTCGAGGTGGTGACGCCGGAGGAATATACCGGCTCGATCATCGGTGACCTGACCTCCCGTCGCGGGATGGTGCGCGGCCAGGATGCGCGTGGCAATGCCAACGTCATCGACGCCTTCGTGCCGCTTGCCAACATGTTCGGCTATATCAACAACCTGCGCTCCATGTCCTCGGGCCGCGCGGTGTTCACGATGCAGTTCGACCATTACGACGCCGTGCCGCAGAACATCTCGGACGAGATCCAGAAGAAATACGCCTGACGGCAATGCGCGGGGCACGCGCGCCGTGCCCCGCGCGACACGCAGATATTTCGGGCGCGCGCCGCGCTGCCGCGCCCAGTTTAAAAGGAGCCAGTTATGGCAAAAGCTAAGTTTGAACGGAACAAGCCGCACGTCAACATTGGCACGATCGGCCATGTTGACCACGGCAAGACGACGCTGACCGCGGCGAT
>NZ_FNAH01000015.1 GCF_900101865.1 Paracoccus isoporae | reverse complement strand
CGACACAATCTCTTCCGGCTTCGGTCGCTTGTTTGCCATCTCTGATCCTCCGTTTCCTAATCATAACGGCGGACCACTTCAGTGGGGGAGGATCAGCAGGATCGAGGGGGATCACCCTTACGTCTTCCTCGACGGGATCGTGATGAAGCGGTCCTGGGCGGACGAGGTGCGCAACGTGTCGCTGCTGGTGGCCATCGGTGTGACCCGTGAGGGCTATCGCGAGATCCTCGGCATCGTCGAGGGTCCCAAGGAGGATAAATCCGGCTGGTCGGCTTTCCTGCGGCACCTGTTAGATTGCGGGTTGTCGGGTGTGCGGTTGATCGTCTCGGACGCCTGTCGCGGCCTCGTCGGTCGGGAAGGAGCCAAGCGATCACAGAAGGACACGGATGCTCGCTGGACCCAAAAGCACGGAAAATCCCACTATGGCTACAAGAACCACGTGAACCTGGATCGCCAGCACAAGCTGGTCCGCCGTTACCACGTCAGCGACGCGGCCCTGCACGACAGCCAGGCGGTGGATCACCTGCTGATGCGGGGCAATACCGGTGCTGGCGTCTGGGCCGATCCGGCCTATCGCTCCGCGGAGATGGAGGCGAAGCTGCGCGCCCGTGGCCTGAAGAGCCACATCCACCGCAAGGGCAAGCGGGGCAAGCCGCTGACGGAACAGGGCAAGGCAAGTAATCGGACCAAGTCCGCCGTGCGCGCTCGGGTCGAGCATGTCTTCGGGGCCCAGACCAACGACATGGGGGGCGCCTTGGTGCGCACCATCGGCTTGATCCGCGCGAAGGCAACGATCGGGATGAAAAACCTCGCCTACAACATGCGACGGCTGGCGCAGCTGCGTCGCCTGAACCCAAATCCGGCGTGATCCGGCGCGTGGGCGTCAGGCAGACGGGGCCAAAGCGCGCCGGGATCGGGCGGAGCGGTCGCTGGTCACGCCCCCGAACATCCCAGCGAGCAGTTGCCGGCAAGCTTCAGACGGTTAGACAGGCATTGAGAAGCCGGAAACGGAAAAAATCGAAATGCCCAATAGTTTGAAGGAGCATCATCATGAATATTCTGATCCTCGGCGCCACCGGCGCGGTTGCGAAAGACTGGTTTCCCGGACCGGAGCCGTGCTGGCCTATGATGCTCAAAACTCGCCGGTCATCGACGCGGGTCTTGCCGTAGCTCTTGGGAAAGAACGGCTTCAGGCGCTGCATCTGGGCGGCGGTTAGCCAGTAAAGATGGCTCATTGATCAGATCTCCTTGCGGAGCTTGAATCACGTCAAATAACTGAAATCAATGGGTCTGCACCCTTAGCTGCAGACCACGTGCTGTCGTCTTCGGAATGAGCGGCCATGCAGCAACAATCATGCAGCAACAATAAGGTGCCGACCCGGCCTGCGACTTCATCGTCATTGATCAAATCTCTGAACGCGTCCGAAGAGGCCGGACATGCGATAGCCATTCACGCACCGCCGCAGGCTGCACGGGCTTTCGCAGCAGGAATATGTCTTGCGTCTGGGCGAGATCGGCGACCTCGTTGCTGCGGTTTGCGGTGACGAGTAAAGCGCGGATGTCGCCGTATCGTGCCCGCAGCTTGGCGATGGTTTCGATGCCGGTCTTGCCGTGGTCCAGCTGATAGTCCGCGATAATGGCGTCCGGGGTTTCGCCGATTTCCTCGATTAGGCTGACGGCGACATCGAAATCGGTGGCGGGCAGGGGGCTTATGCCCCACTGGTCGAGCAACAGGACCATGGCATCCAGCACGGCTGGCTCGTTCTCAACAACAAGGACGATCATGTCCGAGAAAGGCTGGGCAGCCGGTTCTGCAGGTGCGTGTTCATGCTTGCCGGTCCGGGGAGGCTGCGCCCTGTCTAGGGTCAGGCGGAAGACGGTTCCGCGCCCTTCCCAACTGTCCAGCGATAGCTGATGATCCAGCAGGATCGCGGCGCGTTTGACGATCGACAGACCCAGACCCATTCCGGCGGCCTGCGCCATGCCGGTGTCGAGGCGGTGAAATTCCTCGAAAATCGCTTCGCGCTCGGAAAGTGGGATGCCGGGTCCAGTGTCCCAGACCTCGATCCGCATCTGACCGCCGGGCAGATGGCGCGCGCCAAACAGCACCTTGCCGCGTGCTGTATAGGTAATGGCGTTGACCACCAGATTCTGGATGACCCGCTGAAGATAGCCGGGATCGCTGAGGACGATGGCGCGGGTCGGCACGAAGTGCAGTGATATCCCCTTGCACGCCGCGGTTTCACGATAATCGGCGGCGATGCTGGCAAAAAGCGCGCCGAGGTCGATCCGGCTAGGCTGAACGTTCGTCGCACCGTCCAGCCGTGAGATATCCAGCAGCGCGTGCAGGATCGCCTCGACCGAGGAAAAAGCGCTTTCGATCCGCTGCATCAGCATCGCTTCGCGTGCCGGCAATGCGTCGGGCTGGACCGAGGCCATGAACAGCTTGGCCGCATTCAGCGGTTGCAGCAGGTCATGGCTGGCGGCGGCAAGGAAGCGGCTCTTGGCCTGATTGGCCCGCAGCGCCTCATCACGAGCCGATTCCATTTCCAGCGTGCGTCGGCGGACGCGCGCCTCCAGCGTTTCGTTCGTCTTGGCAAGGGCCGTCTGCGCCCGGCGTTCGCCTGTCACGTCGGAAAAGCTGACCACGAAGCCGCCGTTTGGCATGGCCCGCATCGCCAGGGTCAGATGATGACCGCCACGGGTCAAAAGTTCGTCCCGCAGCGGGCGTTGAGATTCCTGATTGTTCACCCATTGCATGATCCGGTCGATCTTCTCGACACGCTGAAACACGCCATGCTTGCGAAGAACTTCGACCAGTTGATGAAAATCCGCGCCGACCTGCATGATCTCGGCGGGCAGCGGCAGCAGATCCAGCAGGCGGATGTTCCACGCAAGAAGCAGCCGGTTCGCGTCGAAGGTGGCGACGCCTTGGTCGAGGTGATCCAGTGTGGCGCGGACAAGCTGGCTTTGCGCATCCAGCAGCTTGTCGCGTTCCAGCCTTTCGCGACGGACGGTGACGGTGACCTCTGTCTGAAGGATTGCCGTGCCCCCGTTCGATGTCGGCCGTTCCGAGACCTGAATCCAGCGGTCGCCGGTCAGTTCCAGAATGAATCCCACCTGCAGTTCCAGATGACGCGCGCGGCGTTCGGACAGCCATTCGCCGCGCGACTTGCCCTCGCTGGGAAGAAGTGCTGACGATTGCGAGACCATATTGAAATAGTCGTCCAGAAGCAGGCCGGGGGTGACCCTCTGTCGAATGTCCGGGAACAGCCGGGCGAAACGGCTGTTCGACATGATCAGGCGGTTGTCATGGCCGAACAGCGCAAAGCCTTCGCGCACGGCCTCCAGCGCGTCGGCCAGGTCGGCGCGGGCGCTTTCGGCCTCGTGCCGCGCGCGGTCCAGGCGCGAACGCGACTGGTTCAACTGGTCCATCGCCTGTTCAAGGTCATGCGTGCGGGCGCGGACCTTGGCTTCCAGTGCGGCGGCCGTATGGAAGTAGTTATAGGCGGTGTCGGCGCTGGCGGCCTCAACCCGTTTCATCAGTGCGGTGACGATCTGGCTGAGCTTTTCCAGCTTGCGTTCCGGGCTGTCGTCGGGGCGCAGCAGCTTTCTATGCATCGCCGTCCTCATCCGCGAAGATCGCGACGCCGGTGAAGGTCTGGTTCACATGCATGGCGCCGTGCTGTTCGCCGTAAGTATTGAAGCCGAGAACACGATAGCGCCGCATCAGGTCCGACATTTCCGCGACCCGCTGGGACGAGGTGATCTCGATCTTGCGCAGCACGCAATCGAAACCGATCATCGCTTCGGGCCTGCGGCCACCGACAATACGCGCCAGCGATTCTTCCAGATGGTGCAGCAGGTCATGGCGTTCGGCCATGGTCAGCACCAGCCCCTGATCCACGGCCGAGAAAAATCGGATCTCGCCGTTCTCCTCGACCTTCTGGATTGCCCTGACGTGATAGTCGCCGCCCGCCTGAACCAGAACCGGGTGGGATGCGAAGTGGAACGGCGAAAGCTGGCTGGTCGAGTTTCCGATCAGGCGCGCATATTCCTCGGCGGCGGGTTCGTCGTTGATGCGCGACACCAGCCGTTCCGCGGGATCTGCCTCGGTCACCACCATCCGGGTCGGCCCCGGCGAAAAATTCTCGATGCGGAACACCTGGATCGGCAGGCGAGAGCGGACGAGCGTGAGGATCGAGATATTCTTGTGGAATGCGCCGTCCCAGAGCAGCCGGGTTTCCGAAAATTCCAGCCCGTCGCCGGCCGAGCCGCCGAAATGGGCGATATCGCCAAGGCTGGGGCTGACGGCGCTGATGACGCGGTCCTCGTGTCGCGCCAGCCCGTCATTCAGCAGGAAGGCGAAACGATGGGGCAGGGTGGCGGGGTTGCCCTGTTCAGCCGCGATCAGGTCCAGCACCTTGCCAGCCAGCTGGTCGGGCGCGTCCTCCGGGTCGATGCAGGTTGCGCTGACCGAGAAATTCTCGGCAGTAAACGCGATGGCGACCACCGAATTGTCGCGCATGCCTGCGGGTGTGATCTCGCCCGCGGTGGTGCAGCCGATAATCAGCGTGTCAGGGAAGGCTCGCGTGGCGGCGGCGGCGAATTCGGGGCGGGCATATTCCGGTGACAGGAACAGGCAAAGCAGTGCAAGCTTGCGCGCCCCTATGCCATCGGCGATCTCGCTTATTGCCTGCGTGGGGTCCGGCGCGTCGGACCAGCTGCGCAGGATGATCTGGCCGGTATGACCGCTCATGCGATGCCCTGACCCCTCCACTGATCGCAGCATTTTCGCGATGTTAGGCCCGGTGATGCGCTGATGGCAAGCCGGGCTTATTCGGGCAGGATCGAGTCGAACCTGACGCTTTGGGCCAGCGAAACCGCATGGGTACGTGAATGGGCATGCATCTTTCGCAGGATCGCGGTCACATGCGCCTTTACCGTGGTTTCGGCAATCTCCAGCTCGAAGGCGATCTGCTTGTTCATCTTGCCCGTGCAGATCATGTGAAGAATCGTCCCTTGCTGCGGGGTCAGCGTCTTCATCCGCTCGATGACGCTGTCAGCGTCGCTTGCGTCAGCGGTCGGACGATGGGCTTCTGCTTCCAGAACACCCTTCGAAAGGACTGTGCCGATGGCGGCAACGATCTGTTCCCGTGAGCTGTGCTTGGGGACAAAGCCGATTGCGCCGGCGGCCTTGACCGCATCGACCACCGGTTGATCTGACAGGGAGGAAACGACGATTACAGGCGTCTCTCCGACCATGGACTTGACGCGGATCAGCCCGTCGACACCCTTCACGTCGGGCAGGTTCAGATCGAGCACCAGAAGATCAAACCGCGCGCCTTTCGCGATCAGGTCAAGCGCGGCAGACAGGCGGTGGGCAACGCTGATCGAATGGTCCGGGAAGGCATCCGCGATTGTCATCTGCATGGCATCGAGAAACAGCGGGTGATCGTCTACAAGCAGAATCAGAGGGCCGTTATTGGCCGCGCAATCCTCGCCGTTGGATTCGAGTATTTGACCAGAACGCTGAGACATGAGCCCTCTTTTTCGACAACCTTAACCGATAGCCCGCAATTCCCCCCAGTTATTTGTGGATCAGTTTTCAGGTCACCGACACTCGACCAAGGTCGCATATGCCCGGCCACGATTTTGCGCCAACCTTTCCCTGGAGATTGCGACAGGGCGGCAAGCAAGCCGCAGCCTGCGATAAAGGGAGGAAACCAGCATGAATGTTCAGCCACGGAACAATCTGAGCGACGCGTTGAGCGTCAGCCATCTTGGCATCGAATTCCCGTTCAAGGCCCGCTATGGCAACTATATCAACGGCGAATTCGTCGAGCCGAAATCCGGTCAGTATTTCGAAAATACGACCCCGATCAACAACGAGGTGATCTGCGAGGTCGCCCGTTCCAACGCCGATGACATCGAAGCGGCGCTGGATGCCGCCCATGCCGCCAAGGCCGCGTGGGGTCGTACCTCGCCGGCCGAGCGCGGCGTGATCCTGAACCAGATCGCCGATGTGATGGCCGCCAATGTCAACCTGCTGGCCGCGGCCGAGACGCTGGACAACGGCAAGCCGATCCGCGAATCGATCAATGCCGACATCGCGCTGGCGATTGACCACTTCCGCTATTTCGGCGGCGTGATCCGCGCCGAAGAGGGCGGTATCTCGGAAATCGATGCCAACACCTATGCCTATCATTTCCACGAACCGCTGGGCGTCGTCGGCCAGATCATTCCGTGGAACTTTCCGCTGCTGATGGCGACGTGGAAACTGGCGCCTGCGCTGGCAGCAGGGAACTGCGTGGTGCTGAAACCTGCCGAGCAGACCCCGGCCAGCATTCTGGTGCTGATGGAGCTGATCGGCCACCTGCTGCCGCCGGGCGTGCTGAATGTCGTGAACGGCTTCGGGCTGGAAGCGGGCAAGCCGCTGGCATCATCCCCGCGTATCGCCAAGATCGCGTTTACCGGCGAGACCACGACCGGCCGGCTGATCATGCAATATGCCGCCGAAAACCTCATCCCGGTGACGCTGGAACTGGGCGGCAAATCCCCGAACATCTTCTTCGAGGATGTGATGTCTGCCGATGACGCCTTCTTCGACAAGGCGCTGGAAGGCTTCACCATGTTCGCGCTGAACCAGGGCGAGGTCTGCACATGTCCGTCGCGGGCGCTGGTGCAGGAAAGCATCGCCGATCAGTTCCTGGAACGCGCGATCGAGCGCGTGAACGCGATCGTGCAGGGCAATCCGCTGGATCCGGCCACGATGATCGGCGCGCAGGCCTCGACCGAGCAGATGGAGAAGATCGGCTCTTACCTGAAGCTTGGCCGTGACGAAGGTGCGCAAGTTCTGGCCGGCGGAAGCCTGGGCAAGGTGGAAGGGATCGACAATGGCAACTACATCCAGCCGACGGTCTTCCGGGGCAACAACAAGATGCGCATCTTCCAAGAGGAGATATTCGGCCCGGTCCTGTCGGTAACGACCTTCAAGGATGAAGAAGAGGCGCTGCAGATCGCCAATGACACGCTTTACGGTCTGGGCGCCGGGGTTTGGACCCGCGACGGCAACCGCGCATTCCGCACCGGCCGCGCCATTCAGGCGGGTCGCGTCTGGACCAACTGCTACCATGCCTATCCGGCCCATGCGGCCTTTGGCGGCTACAAGCAGTCGGGCATCGGGCGTGAAAACCACAAGATGATGCTGTCGCATTACCGCCAGACCAAGAACCAGCTGGTCAGCTACGATCCCAACAAGCTGGGCTTCTTCTGATCGCAACCGGCCGCAAGCGGCCAGCCGCCCGAGGGGTCTCCCTGCCTCGGGCGGCGAAATTCAATGAGGAGGAGGTCCGATGGCGCGCGAGCAGGACGAAATGAAGCTTGATGCCACCGAAGCCGCGCTGGATTTGCTGCGTGACATCCAGTCGGTCCACCACGGGCCGCGTTTGCTGTTCCACCAGTCCGGCGGCTGCTGTGACGGCTCTGCCCCGATGCTGTTCGCCGAAGGAGATTACCGTATCGGCGACAGCGATGTGAAGATCGGCGAGATCGGTGGCGTTCCCTTCTACATGAACGCCGACCAGTATGAGCGTTGGAAGCACACCGATCTTCTTATCGACGCAGGTGCAGGTCGCGGCGGGACGTTCTCGCTGGATAACGGGACCGGGCGGCGGTTTCTGACACGTTCAGACGTTTGTATCCGATGAAATGCGGTGCCTGGTCGCAGCATTTGCACTCGCTTTGTATCTGCTGACCGGAATGTCGGCGCAGGCAGAGATTCTGCCCGCCGAAGATATCGCCGCGCGCATCGACCCGCCCTATTTTATGGGTGACGAGATCGCCCCCGGCATCTGGCAATTGACCGGGCTGGACAAGGTGCGCGCCGGCACCGTCATCCAGTCCGAAGCATTGGCCCCTTTGCCGGGCTTTTCGGGTGCGGCGATAAACACCCTGATCGTGATGGGGAATGATGGCACTTTCCTTCAGGTCGAACTGCTTGACCATAACGAGCCGATCTTTGTCTCGGGCCTGGGTCAGGCGCTATTTGATGACTTCATCGCGCAATATGTCGGGCGCTCGGTCACGGATCGTTTCAGCATCGGCACCCCGGCCCCCGGCGTGCAGGAACTGGACGGTGTGGCCAAGGCCACGGCCTCGGTCAGGATTGCCCATGAAAGCATCCTTGCCGCCGCGCTGGAGATGGCCAGGGATTCGATTTCGGGGCTGGACAGGCCACCCGCCGCAAGCCCCGACCCTGATTATCGCGAACAGCTGAGCTGGCAGGAGCTTCTGGATCAGGGGCTGGTCGGCAGGCTTCGCGTGACAAATGCGGAAATCGACACGGCTTTCGCGGGCACCGTCTGGGCCAATGACGACCCCGAAGCGTCCGCCGATCCCGAAGGCATCTATCTGGATCTCTACCTTGTCGATCTCGGCCCACCCAGCATTGCCGCGGCAGTGGTGAGCGATGAGGGGCAGGCCCGTCTTGATGCCTTCCGCGAGATCTCCCCGGATGCAGAGCCATTGCTGCTGATCGATGCCGGGCGGCACGGATTGGTGGATGAGGATTTCGTGCGCAACACCGCACCGGCCCTGATCGGGCTGATGCAGGACGGCTTTCCGTTGGAGCTGCGCGACAGCGACCTTCTGTTCACGCTGAAACCGGACCTTCCGCAAGGCACGGCGATGATCCTGCGAACCGACCGCCGGCTGGGCTTTGACCCGGCGCGCGAATATCAACTGACCGTGCTGGCCGAACGCGAACATGGCGTATTCCAGCCAGAGACCGGCACCCAGGAGCTGCGCCTTGCCCACGCAACGGATGCGCGTTTTTTCCTGCGCCCTGTGGAGGCGGTCGAGATGTCGCCGTTTCAGGCCACCCTGCTAGCCCGCTGGCCGGATCTTGTTGCACTGGCTGCGTTCTGTGGGCTGACGCTGACCTTTTTGCTGCGCCAATCAGCCACAGCGGCCAGCCGGCATTTCGGGGCGTTACGGCTCGCAGTTCTTGCCGTGACCCTGGTTTTCGTCGGCTGGTGGGGGCAGGGGCAGCTTTCGGTTGTCACCGTCACCGGGACGCTGCGCGCGGGCTTGCAAGGGCAATCGCTGGGATTCCTGCTGTATGATCCGTTCTCGCTGATGCTCTGGGGCGTGGCGCTCGCCTCGGTCCTGGTGTGGGGAAGGGGGTGGTTCTGCGGCTGGATGTGTCCGTTTGGCGCCCTGCAGGAACTGACACATGCGGCGGGGCGGCGGCTGGGCCTGCGTCCGCTGGTGGTGCCGGATCGTCTTGATCGGCAGCTGCGCCGGGTCAAGTATCTGGTGCTTGCCGTATTGGTCGTATCCGCCTTTGCCGCCCCCGGCCTGTCCGACAGCCTGAACGAGGTCGAGCCGTTCAAGACCGCCATGACCACCTATTTCCTGCGCGACTGGTTCTATGTCGCCTATGCGCTGTTCTGGATCGTCGCGGGCCTGTTCGTGTTTAAAAGCTTCTGCCGCTATGTGTGCCCGCTGGGTGCCTTTTTCGCGCTGACGGATGGGCTGCGGTTCGCGGACAATATTCCGCGGCGCGCCGAATGCGGCAGCCCGTGCCAGCTTTGCCGTGTGCGCTGCAAATATGGTGCCATCCGCAAGAGCGGTGAAATCAGCTATGAAGAGTGCTTCCAATGCCTCGAATGCGTACAGATCCATGACGATGCGACGACCTGCGTGCCGCTTGTGCTGGCGGCGCGGAAGGGCGCGCGCAAGGTGGCGGCATGAAACGGCGGCGCTTTCTGGCCATCGCGGCGGCAGCGTCATTGGCGCGCCCTGCCGCCGCTGCGCCGGTCCGGTGGGACGGGCTGGCCTTTGGCAGTGATGTTTCGGTCACGATCCGGGGCGGACGCGCGGCGGATGCGGCATTGCGCGCTGTCGTGGGCGATATCCGGCGGATCGAACGCAAGTTTTCGCTGTTCGATCCCGACAGTGACATCAGCCGTCTGAACCGCACCGGGGCGATTTCCATGGATGCCGATTGGCGCGGAATCGTTCGGCATGTGGACATGCTGCATCGCGCCACCGACGGAATTTTCGATCCCACGGTGCAGCCGCTTTGGCGGCTCATTGCCCGGGCGGGGGGAACGCCCGATCAGGCGGCATGGCGAGAGGCCAAAGCATTGCTGGGATGGAACAGGGTCCGTCATGACGGCGGGCGGCTGCAACTGGATCGCGGGCAGGCGCTGACGTTGAACGGCATTGCGCAAGGCTTTGCCAGCGACCTGATCGCCGAGCGGCTGCACCTTGCCGGCTTCGACGAGGTGCTGGTTGATCTGGGCGAGTTCCGGGCCGGTCGTGCAGGCCAGTGGCGGGTCGGGATCGACGGTCTGCCGGACCGGATTTCACTGCGCAACAGCGCGCTTGCGATCAGCGCCCCCGGCGCGATGCGGTTTGGCGCGGACGGGGCCGCAGGACATATCTTCGATGCGACCGGGCCCGCCCCGCGTCCGGCCCGCTGGAGCCTTGCGGCTGTGCACGCGGCCAGTGCCGCCGTGGCGGATGGGCTGTCGACAGGCTTTGCCCTGATGGAAGCGGACGCAATCCGCCGGGCCATGGTCGGGACATGCCGGCAGGTCCTGCTGGTTTCGGCGGAGGGGGAGAGGCTGCGGCTGGACGCCGCGACGCCTGCCTGACTAGCGCTCAGGCTCTGTATAAGTCGCGCCATAGGCGGCGAAGATCTTGGCCATCCTTCCGTCTGCGATGGCCGCACCGATGGCGTCATCGACGCTATATGCAAGATCGCGATAGGCCTGATGGACGGCGACGCCCAGGGTCCAGGATCCCATGCTGAAGCTGGGGATGGGATCGGCCGAAACCGGGTATTCGGACCCAGCGGCATATTCCAGTTGCACCCGTGGCCCCATCGCGGCCGCAACCCCGTCCTGGCCGATCTCGTTCACCGCCGCGATCGGATTTCCGACACGGACGATCTTCGGCCGTATCTGCCCGCCAAATGCGCCTGACAGGAAGAAATCGCTGATACTGTCATTTTCGACCGCGACCTTGTCGAAGCGAAAATAGGCGGGGGTCGGCGGCGTGTCAGGATAGACCACCGGATCATAGGCGATCGCGATGCGTTCTTCGAAATACTGGCCGGTGATGACGACCATCTCATTCCGGCAGGCGAAGTCGATATTATAGGGCACGTGCATCAGCACGTTGACGATGGGCGCGCCAAGCTTTGAATGCTGCCAGAGATAGGTGCGCATGTCGTTGTCGACATTCTCGCCTGCCTGAACCAGTTCGAAGCGCGCCTCCAGCCCCATCTCAGCGGCGATGATCTGGCCCAGATCCACGTCAATGCCAGCCGGCGCGCCATCTTTCAGGAAAGAGAAGGGCGGAAAATCCTCGTAGACGCCGAAGGTCATATAGCCCTGATCGAAGATCTGATCGAGCTCCTGCCCGACGATATCGCGGCCGGTATTCTGCGGCGGTGGCGGTGCGTCGAGACCGCTGGGGATGTTTTCGCATTTGGCCAGTGCCGGTGCGGCGGCAAGGCAAAGCCATGACGCCGCACCAATGACTGTTCCTCGGATGATGCCCGATATCAATTTGCCGCCGACAAGCCGATGGTCAGGGTCTCGGCAGCCGAGCGATGTGCGGGCGCGTCGCCTGTCAGCGCATTCGCCGCGCGCAGCGCGATGCTGTCGGTGCGTCCTTCGCCGTATGCTGTCGGGATCTCGGCCGACATGGTCGAAAGCTCGTCGCGGATCGTCGCCGTCTCGTCGGTGAATTGTGCCGCATCCCCGCCGCCCTGCACCTCGGTTCCGATTTCGGCCAGCCGGTCGCGGATCTCGGTCAGGCGCGCATTCAGGCTGTCATAGGCGCCATCCTCGGGCCGGCTTTCGACATAGGTCTTGATCGCCCATGCCGCCTTTTCGTCCAGCACCTCGCCAAAGCCGGGCATCTTGGTCGTGCCGTCCTGCGTATAGCCGTTGATGAAGCGTTCCAGATACCATTCATCGCCGAATTCGTTCGGTTCAAGATAGCGCAGGTCGGGGGCAAGTCCGCCTGACACCGCCCCCAGCCCATGACAGCGCGCGCAGTTCTGGGTATAGCCGGATTCGCCCACCGCGACGACCTGCTGCCACACATCGTCCTCGGCCTCGCGATAGGGGTTCTCCAGCAGCCATTCCCCACCTTCGCTTTCCAGATCGGGCAGCGCGTCGGTGTTGACCGGCTGCGGCGCGACATCGCCATGTGCGAAGGCGGCACCGGCAAGGCCGATCAGGATGACGGGTAGAAGTCGCTTGCTTTGGGGCAGTCCGGTCATGGTGGCTCTCCTGCTTGAGCTTGCTGTCTGCATCGGCCGGCGCGCTGCCGGTGCGGCTTTCTGCGTCAGAGTTTCGTGGCTGAGGCACCCGACTCGCAATAAGACCTTCGGACAGGTCGGCCGTTTTCGGTATCCGACCTTGGTCGAATATGGCTGCGGTGACACTTTGCTAACCTGCTGACAGAAGAGGGAAAGGACGTTCCGGCGTGAGACTGTATCCGATCATCATTTTCGCAGCCGCCGCCGCGCCTGCCACCGCGGTAGAGGTGAATGTCGTCTATCTGGAACGCCAGACGGTGCGGCCGCCCGTGCTGTCTAACCTGGACGAACGCCCCGAGGATCTGGGCATCGCTGGCGCGCGGCTTGCGGTCGAGGACAATGCCAGTTCGGGAAAGTTTCTTGGCCATGACTATCGGCTGGACGTCCTGCAAGTCGCGCCAGAGGACGCATTTGATCCGGCGCTGCTGGGTGATGCGGACCTGATCATCGCCGATGCGCCGCCTGCCGACCTGAACGCGCTGGCCGATGCAAGGCCCGATGCGCTGATCTTCAATGCGACCGGTTCCGACGATGGCCTTCGGGCGGGCGGTTGCCGGACGAACCTGCTGCATTCAACGCCCTCGGACGCTATGCTGGCCGATGCGCTTGGCCAATTCGTCGCCAGTCGCCGTTGGGAAGATCTCGCCATGATCGTGGGTCCACGCGACGAAGATGCGGCCCTTGCCGAGACCTATCAGCAATCGCTGGCCAAATTCGGTGCGGCAATCGAGAGCGAGAAGATCTGGCCCTTCGACGCCGACCTGCGCCGTTCGGCCGGTGCCGAGGTGCCGTTGTTCACGCAGGAACTGGGGGAGTACGACCTGCTGCTGATCGCTGACAGCGCCGATGATTTCGCCCGCTACGTTCCCTTTAACACCTGGCTTCCGCGCCCGGTCGCGGGCGGTGCGGGCTTGCATGCGAAGGGCTGGGCGCCGGTGGTCGAACAGGCGGGCGCGGCGCAGTTGCAAAGCCGTTTCGTGGAACTGGCGGGTCGCGACATGGCGCCCGAGGATTTCGGCGCCTGGGTCGCGATGCGCAGCATTGGCGAGGCGGTGACGCGCACGGGCAAGGCCGATGCCGCCAGTATCCGCGACCATGTGCTGTCGGATGAATTCGAACTCGCCGCCTTTCTGGGCCGTCCGCTCAGCTATCGCGGGTGGGATGGGCAGCTTCGCCAGCCGGTCCCGCTGGTGACGGCCGAGGCCCTTGTCGCGCAGGCCCCGCTGGAAGGGTTCCTGCACGAGGTAAACGAAATGGATACGCTTGGCGTGGACCGCCGCGAAAGCGAATGCCGGGCTTTTGACGGAGGATGACCATGCGCCTCATTCTTGCTGCCTTGACGCTGACCACCTTCCTGACGCCCGCATTGGCCGATGAAATCTGGGTGACCAACGAAAAGGACGACACCGTCAGCGTGATCGACGTCGCCACGCAGGAGGTCATAAATACCTATCCGACCGGTGAGCGTCCGCGCGGGCTGACATTCGCGCAGGATCATTCCGTTCTGTATATCTGCGCATCCGACAGCGACACGGTGCAGGTTATGAATCCCGATACCGGCGAGATCCTGCACGAGCTGCCCTCGGGCGAGGATCCCGAACAGTTCGTGCTGCATCCCGACAATCGCCACCTGTATATCGCCAATGAAGACGACGCGATCACCACCGTTGTCGATACCGAAACCCGCAGCGTAGTGGCCCAGATAGACGTGGGGATCGAGCCCGAGGGAATGGCAATCTCTCCCGATGGGAAAGTCCAGATCACCACCTCGGAAACGACCAATATGGCGCATTGGATCGACACCGAAACGAACCGGATCTTCGCCAATACGCTGGTCGACGCCCGCCCGCGCGACGCCGAATTTGCCAAGGACGGGACAGAGCTTTGGGTTTCGGCGGAAATCGGCGGCACGGTGTCGGTTTTCAATGTCGCCGACCAGTCCGAGATTACCAAGATCGCATTCGAGATCACCGGCGTTCATCCGGACAAGGTCCAGCCCGTCGGCATGCGGATGACGCCCGACCAGAAGACGATGTTCATCGCACTCGGCCCCGCCAACCACATCGCCGTGGTCGATGCCGAAACCTACGCGGTGCGCGATTACATCCTTGTCGGGCGGCGCGTCTGGCACATGGATTTCTCGCCCGATGACAGCCTGCTGTTCACCACCAATGGTGTGTCCGGCGATGTCACCGTCATCGACGTGGCATCGGAAAAGGCGCTGAAGACGATCAAGGTCGGGCGCTTTCCCTGGGGTGCCGCGGCGCGTCCCACCAGCAACTGACGGAGGAAAATCATGCTGAAACCGATGATCGCCATGGGGCTGGCGCTTTGCCTGGCCTTGCCCGCTGCCGCGCAGGATGCCGATGATGACGACGATCTGCCGGCGGGCCTTCTGGCCGGCCCGAACAAGCGGGACCTGCCCGAGATCATCCTGTCCGTCGGCGAACCGCTTGGTGAGCCATGGGTGCTGAAATCGGGCGGCTATTACGAGGTCGAGATCACCTCGGACGGATCGGGCGAGATTGCCCTTGCCGGGGCGGCCTTCCTGCGTGCGATCTGGATCGACGAGATCGTCATCGAGGGGCTGGAGATCCGGCCGCTCGGCCTTGACAGTCTGGAATTTGACGAGGCCGGAACGATGGAGATCGGCTTTGTCGCCATCAAGCCGGGCAGCTATGAACTGGCTGTGCCGAATGGTGGCGAGACGCAGCGGCTGCAGATCGTGATCGAATAGGCAATGTCAGGGCTGAACATCGCCGATGTCAGCTTTAACTATGGCGCCAAGCGCGCGCTGGATGGGGTCAGCCTTACGGCTGGACCTGGCCGGTTCACGGCGCTGCTAGGGCCGAACGGTGCCGGGAAATCGACGCTTTTCGCGCTGATCAGCGGGTTGATCGCAACGCGTCGGGGCAGGGTGCTGATCGAGGGCTTTGACATCGCCACCAACCCACGCGCGGCGCTAAGCAGGCTGGGCATCGTGTTTCAGGCGCAGACATTGGATCTGGATCTGACCGTGCGCCATAACCTGCGCTATTTCGGGGCGCTGCACGGCATGTCCGGCAAGGAGTTGGATCAGCGCATCGACGCGGCGATGGACCGGCTGGACATGCGCGACCGCCTGGGCGAGCGCGCGGCCGAACTTAACGGCGGTCATCGCCGCCGTATGGAGATCGCCCGCGCGCTGCTGCACCGGCCCTCGGTTCTGGTGCTGGACGAGCCGACCGTGGGGCTGGATGTGGCGTCGCGCATGGCGATCACCCGGCATGTCCATGATCTTGCGGCGGATGAAGGGCTTGCCGTCTTCTGGGCCACGCATCTGGTCGACGAAATCTCGGATGGCGATGACCTCGTGTTGCTGCACAAGGGCCGGGTGCTGGCGGCGGGGCAGGCAGGCGCCTTGCGCGGGCAGGTGCTGCTGAATGATTGGTTTCTGGGTCAGACGCGGGTGCCGGCATGAGTTACCGCATCGCGCTGACCGCCATCACCCTGCGCGAGCTTCGCCGGTTTCTGTCCCAGCGGGGCCGGTTCTTCGCGGCGCTGGTGCGGCCGCTGGTCTGGCTGGTGGTCTTTGCCGCCGGATTCCGGGCGGCACTTGGCCTGTCGATCATTCCGCCCTACCAGACCTATATCACCTATGAGGTTTATATCACGCCGGGGCTTTGCGGCATGATCCTGCTGTTCGCTGGCATGCAGAACGCGCTGTCGCTGGTCTATGACCGCGAGATGGGGACCATGCGGCTGCTGCTGAGCAGCCCCTTGCCGCGCCCGTTCATCCTGTTCGCAAAGCTGTTCGCGGGCACCGTGGTCGCGGTCGCGCAGGTCTATGCGTTTCTGGTCGTCGCCCTGCTGATCGGGGTGGATATCCCGCTTTCCGGGCTGGCGTTCATCCTTCCAGCGCTGATCCTGTCGGGGATGATGCTGGGTTCGCTGGGGCTGTTGCTGTCGGCGACAATCTCGCGGCTGGAAAACTTTGCCGGAGTGATGAACTTCGTGATCTTCCCGATGTTCTTCCTGTCGACGGCGCTTTATCCGTTGTGGAAAATGGCCGAAAGCTCGCCACTCCTGCGCGATATCTGCGCGATGAACCCGTTTTCTCATGCGGTCGAGCTGATCCGCTTTGCCCTCTACGGCCAGATCGCCCCGGTTCCTTTGCTGGTGGTGCTGGGTTGTGGCGCCGTCTTCTTTGCGCTTGCCGTTTTCTTCTATGATCCCCGGCGCGGGTTGCAGCGCAGCAAGGCCTAGGCGGTCTGCATCTGTGGCATATCCCCTGTCTTGCTGACCAATCTGGCCGGCTGGCCCGTAAGCTCCGCGCGCCGATCGGCAAGCTGGCGCGCCTCGTGCCTGCTATGGGTCACGAAGATCGTCGCCGGACGATGGCTGTCGATTAACTCGCGCGTCAGCACCAGCAGGTCGGCCACGCGGTCCGGGTCCAGCGAGGTGAAGGGCTCGTCAAGGATCAGGATGTTGGGCGGCACGACGAAGGCCCGTGCCAGCGCCACGCGCCGGGCCTGTCCCAGCGACAGGGCGCGCGGATAGGTGTTTTCGTGACCCGCCAGCCCGACACGGGTCAGCATCTGACCTATTGCACCTGCGGTTGCCCGCGTGGTCAGGCGAATATTGTCGCCGACGTTGCGCCAGGGCATCAGGCGCGGTTCCTGAAAGACCATGCTCATCCGGCCAGTGGCTTCGACACGGCCATCAAAATCATCGTCCAGACTGGCGAGGATGCGCAGAAGCGTCGATTTGCCGACGCCCGAGGAGCCCTCGATCGCCAGCACCTCGCCCCGTGCGACCTCCAGCGTAATGGGATCGAGCACCTGCTTGGCGCCGAAGCACTTTGACTGGATCTCGGCCCGGATCATGGCGCGCGCCAGCGACTGGCCGCGCGTTCCAGCGGCTGCATGACCAGCCATTCGATGGCCAGCATCACGATGATGAAGGCAAGCGCATAGGCGATGACGCGGGGGATATCGAACATCTGGAAATAGAGATGGATCTTGAAGCCCATGCCGGAACTACGGCCCAGAAACTCGACCACCAGAACGATCTTCCAGATCAGCGCCAGTCCTGATCTTGCCGCCCCTGCCAGCGACGGGGCAAGTTGCGGCAGGATCAGGTGGCGCAGCCGGTCGCTGCGGGACATGCGGTAAGCGGCGGCCATTTCGTCAAGGTCAGGGTCGATCACCTTCGCGCCCTCGCGCACCAGCACGGTGACCAGTGGAACCTTGTTCGCGACCACTGCGACGATGGCGGCGGTTTCGCCCAGGCCCAGCCACAGATAGGACAGCACGATGGTGACAAGCGCGGGGATGTTCAGCGCCACCACCAGCCACGGATCGGCCCAGGCATTCAGCCGGTCATGCGTCCCCATGGCCAGCCCGAGCGCTGCGCCAATCAGCATTGCCAGCGCGAAGGAGATCGCAACCCGGCCAAGTGTGATGCCCAGTTGATGGGGCAGCGCGCCCGACAAGGTCTCGGAGACGAGGATCGGCAGGATCTGGAACGGTGATGGCGCGCGTGTGGGGTCATTCAGCAGATAGGCCAGCACGGCCCAACTGCCCAGAAGCATCAGGATCGAAACAAGCGCCGTAAGGCCGCGCCGGGTGGCGGGTGGTGACTGCGTGGCACGACCGGGGGCCGGCCGCGCTTTTCCGGTGACGCTAGTTAAAAAGGCCATCGGGCAGCTCGGTCATGTCGCCCACAAGATCCGGCCCCCCAAGACGCGCCATCAGATCGAAGGTCTTGGCGACCTGCTGCACGTCGACCTCTGCAACCGATGGGATGCCGGCACGATAGCCCGCCTTGAGCGCCGCGAACTCGGCGTCGTCCTTGGCGTTCATGCCGGGCCGCATGGCGTCCCAGGCGGTATCGTCACTTGCAAGGATCTGCTTCGCCTCATTCGAGGCATCGGCAAGACCCTTGATAAGCTCGGGCGCAACATCGCCGCGCACGACATAGCCCAGAAGCGGGATCTCAGGGTCAAGCCCAAGTGCCGCCGCCGCATCCACGACCGACAGCAGCACCCGCATTCCGGCGGCCTCTTGTTTGGCGTTGAAATGCCAGAAGTTGATCGCCCCCGCGACATCGCCATCAATCGCCGAGGCCATGATAAGGGGCGGCGCGCCGAAGACCGGTTCGGTCCTTGCAGCCAGATCGACCCCGTATTCCTGCAGCGCATAGGCGCGCAGGATGATCCAGGATTTGTCCAGCGGACCGCCGGCAATGCCGATTTTCTGGTCGAACAGATCGTCAAGGCTGTCCATGTCGCTGTCGCCCGCGACCATGACCCCGCCCACGGCTGTCGAATAGGGGATGAAGACGAAATCCTGGCCGCTTGCGCGCATTTTTGCGGCCCAGATCCAGTCCGACACGATGGCATCCGCTTCGCCGCCCTGAAGGGCGATGCGGGCGGCGTCATTGGCGGCCACGCCCATGACCGACATCGTGAAGCCGTTCTTTTCGTCCAAGCCGTTGGCGCGAATCGTGTCCAGCTCCCAATTGACGGTCCCGGACTCCAGCGTGGCGATTTTCAACTCGGCAGAATGTGCGGCGCCAAGGGCCAGCATCGACAGCCATCCAGTGATCGCCCCAAGCGCTAGTTTCCTGAAATCGCGCATCGCATTCCTTCCGATTCTGCATCTCCGCTTTGGGATGATCCGGCATCGCCCGGCATCGCGCCACGCGACCAAAGTCGTAGCGACCAAGGTCGCATATGCGCCGGTGGGGCGAGGGCGAATACTGCGCGAAGAACGACTTTCAGCGGAGGAGGATGAAAAATGTTCGGATCGCGCTCGCGTATGCTCAAGGCTGCGCTGCTGACCACCGTTCTGAGCGGTGGCGCCGCGCTCGCCAATGTGACGGAAGAAATGATCGCCAATGATGCGACCACAACCAACCAGATCGTGACCAACGGATTGGGTCGCGACCTTCAGCGCTTCAGCCCGCTGGAGATGGTCAACAAGGAAAATGTTGGCCAGCTTGTGCCGGCTTGGGTCTTCTCGATGGGTGGCGAGAAGCAGCGCGGGCAGGAAACCCAGCCGCTGATCTATGATGGCGTGATGTATGTCACCGGCTCTTATTCGCGCCTTTATGCGATCGACGCCCGCACGGGCGAAGAGCTTTGGCAATATGATGCCCGCCTGCCCGAAGGCATCCTGCCTTGCTGCGACGTGGTCAACCGGGGTGCTGCCATCTGGAATGACAAGATCATCTTTGGCACGCTGGACGCGCGTCTGGTGGCGCTGGATCTGAAAACCGGCAAGGCGGTCTGGCGTGACGAGATCGCGGATTACAAGGCCGGCTATTCCTATACCGCCGCGCCGCTGATCGTGAACGGGCTGGTCATCACCGGGAATTCTGGCGGCGAATTCGGTGTCGTTGGCGAAATGCAGGCTCGCAATGCCGATACCGGCGAACTGGTCTGGACCCGCCCGGTCATCGAAGGCCATACCGGTACGCTGAACGGCGAAGAAACGACCATGACCGGCACGCTTAACGCGTCCTGGGAAGGCGATGCATGGAAAACCGGCGGCGGCGCGACATGGATGGGCGCCAGCTATAATGCCGAGACCGATACGGTCATTGTCGGCACCGGCAACCCCTCGCCTTGGAACTCGCATCTGCGGCCCGGCGACAACCTTTATGCCGCCTCGCGCATCGGGCTTGATCCGGCCACGGGCGAGATCAAGTGGCATTTCCAGACCACCCCGAATGAAGGCTGGGACTTTGACGGCGTCAACGAGGTCGTGCCCTTCACCGCCACCGATGGCACGCGGCAACTGGCGACCGCCGACCGCAACGGGTTCTTCTATATCCTGAACGAAGCCGATGGCGGCTTTGTACGCGCGACACCCTTTGTCGAGCAGGTGAACTGGGCCAGCGAGATCGGCACTGACGGCGTTCCGGTCTGGAACGTGGCCAATCGTCCGGGCGATCCCGCAGCCGCTGCCGATGGTGCCAAGGGCGAGACGGTGTTTGCCGTGCCGGGCTTCCTTGGCGGCAAGAACTGGATGCCGATGGCCTATTCGCAGAAGACCGAGCTGTTCTATGTGCCCTCGAACGAATGGGGCATGGATATCTGGAACGAGCCGATCAGCTACAAGAAAGGCGCGGCCTATCTGGGTGCTGGTTTTACCATCAAACCGCTGTTCGAGGACCATATCGGCGCCTTGAAGGCGATCGACCCGAACACCGGCGAGATCAAGTGGACTTACAAGAATGCCGCGCCGCTCTGGGGTGGGGTCATGACAACCGCCGGCGGTCTGGTCTTTGCCGGCACGCCCGAGGGCTTCCTCAAGGCGTTTGATGACGAAACGGGCGAGGAACTCTGGTCGTTCCAGACCGGCTCGGGCGTCGTCGGCCAGCCCGTCACCTGGGAAATGGACGGACAGCAATATGTCGCCGTTGCCTCTGGCTGGGGCGGTGCTGTGCCGCTCTGGGGGGGGGAGGTCGCCAAGAAGGTGAACTACCTCAACCAGGGCGGTTCGATCTGGGTGTTCAAACTGCCGAACTGAAAAGGGATCGAGGGACGGTCCGGGGCAGGCGCCATGTCCGCGTGGCGCCTGCCTGACACTGAAAAACCTTAAAAACCCGGAGAAACATGATGTCGCTTTTGATGACCCGCCGCACGGCGCTGATCTCTGCTGCCGCAACAACTGCTGTTTTCGCACTGCCCAGCCGGTCCCGCGCCGCCACAGCCCATGAAGTCATGATGCTGACCAAAAGCCCGGACGATCCGGCATTGCGCAACATCTTCTCGCCGCGATTGCTGGTCGTCGAGTCGGGCGACACGGTCAAGTTCGTGCCGACCGAAAAAACCCATAACAGTGCCTCGATCAGGGGCATGATCCCCGAGGGTGCAGAGACCTGGAAGGGCAAGATCAACCAGGAAATCGAAGTTACCCTGACCTTGCCGGGCTTCTACGGCTACGAATGCACGCCGCATCATGCGATGGGAATGGTGGGGCTGGTCGTTGTGAAAGGCGATGGCATGATGACCAATTTGGAGGCCGCCAAAGCCGCCAAACTTCGCGGCAAGGGTGCCGACGTGTTTGCGGAAATATGGGCCGAGGTTGGCGGGCTCGACCTGCAGGCCTAAACCAGACCGCGCAGGGTGAAGGGCGTCCTGATCCGGTCGCGCAGCCAGACCTCATTCGCCCCGGAAATCTTCGGTGGCACATGTCCGCCGAGTTTGCCCGCGGCCACACTGCCGGTCCGGCGCAGCCGCGGCGACCACTTCACAACACTTGAGGGCGCGACGCTCAAGGCCGCAGCGACCTGTCGGATCGTCTCACCATCCGCCAGCCGAGCCATCGCCCGCTCTCGCAAATCCATCGAAAGTGCCTTGCTCATCTGATCTCCTCCAAATCTGTCCTACGCGAACAGAATCAGAAGAAAGCCTTCACAGGAATCCCCGAGGATTCAGATGAGCGTCATGCCGCTCTAGCGTCGGAAATTCACTGCTCGTGAAGACGTCATCGTTGAGAAACAGTGTCCAAATCGAGCTCCGCAACCAAAAAATTCCCACGTATCAAATAGATAATCCGATGGTATCAACATACCACCGGCGTTTCGGCCGTCTACATCAACGCCACATCAACACCGAAGCAGAAAAACCGCACTCGCATGCATTGGCGCGCAGCCGCAGGCACTGGCGGGTACCTCCGGCCCACTTGACTTAGCTCCCAACGCAATATTCCCGAAAAGTCTTGAACCCCATTGCACGAGCGAGGATGGTAGGCAGCGTCCTAGAAAAGTCCTGCGCTTATGCTCTTCAGAAATTTGATTTCGACCTACGGCGCGTCGTTGGCGAACAAGTCCGCGCCGCAAAATGACCCAGTTTGGCATCTCGTAAAAACCGACGAACTGCTGAACTTTCGACAATATACCATCGATGCTCTGCAGCAGGCAAAGATCTATTTGCTCGATCACGCTGCGGCTGCCTATGCCGATACGCTGCATGACACGATTCAGGACAGGACCGACGACGAGAACGTTGCAGCATTGACCTTCTTGGGAGAAGTCGAGCCTCCCGGAAAGGTTGCATGGGTCGAGTTCGATTATCGCGAATTGGTCGTGGCGCGCGTCAGGCGAGGCTCTCCTGTGATAGAGCACCACGAGAACCCATCGGGCTCGGGGAAGCGCGGTTATCTGATCGATGATCGGGAAACAGATGCTCTGACGGCGACGATGTTCAGCTGCGACTCGGGGGGCAGGATCGTCGATCCGTTTTTTACCTTGCGATTCGGGCGTCCTGAACAAGGTGGGCTTAACTCCTTTCAGCCTCAGATGCACGATTACATGGCCGATTTGCTGTCCAAGCGTGGTATGGCGAAGGAAGAAATTTGCGGTCGTGCACAGATTTCATTGGTCGACACAGCCTCGGATCTCTTCATCCCATACGCGCTATTCGCGATGCTGACTTCCCCGGACCTGGGCGGGATCATTCCGACAGAAGCTGTCACATTCTCACCAAAGGAGCTGAAGACCGCGCGCAAGTTCGGGAAGTCGTGGATCCTCGGCGCTGGAAAGTCTCATCACACCATACGGATCGGCCCGCAAGCTGCGGCGCACATGCACGAACAGCGCGCGCGCCTCGAATTTGAACGTGCGGTGCGAGACGGTCGGAACGGCCCGATCCGTCACTGGGTGAATGAACATGAACGGCATTATCGGAGCGGCAAGGTCGTTCTGATCAAGGGACACCACAGAGGTCACGTGTCAGAGCCGGGCCGTCCAACCCGGGTCATGGGTCCGCGATCTGAAGCGACAGCGTTCGTATTTCCGCGAAAGGATCAATCAGGCATTTGAAGCGTTGCCTCTGCAACCGTGACCTTGCAGCATGAAAATCCGGCCGAAATCAGCGTCTCCTGTCATCCGGATTCTGACTATCACTCTCCCGCTCGACCCGTCCCGCCATCGCCAGCAGGGTGATGAAGACCGCATCAGAGTGCCGGGCCAATGCGATCAGGTGCTCGCCGCTTGGCCCTCGCTCCGCGGACATCCAGTAGTTGACGGTCCGCTCGCTTGCACCGGTCCAGCGCATTGCGGTCTTGATCGCCCGGTCCGTCTGGCCGAGGTCCGCGACCAGTGCGGCAGCGATTGCTTCCCTGTATTCCCCGGAACCGCTGTCGGGTGCACAATTGTGCCCATCTTCACCCACATACTCTTTCCCTCCTCGGCTAAACCGAGGGGAAACGTGAAAACGGCAGGTTCCAATTTGCACCCGGATCGGGCGTGCGGGGCGGTCGGCCCGGGGGTTCCAGCATGAACTGAAGTGGAGACGCGTATGGCAGGTCACACCCCGCCTTCCCTCAGCAACACCGGATCCGAGCCGACGAGTCGGCGTGCGGCTGAATATGTCCGCATGTCGACGGAACATCAGAAATATTCGACCGAAAACCAGTCAGACGCGATCCGGGCCTACGCCGAGGAACGCGGCTTTGAACTGGTGCGGACCTATGCAGATGCGGGGAAAAGCGGGCTGAGGCTGGAAGGGCGCGAGGCGCTGCAACAGCTGATCCAGGATGTGGAAGCGGGCACGGCGGATTTCGACGTGATCCTGGTCTATGACGTCAGTCGTTGGGGCCGGTTTCAGGATGCCGACGAATCTGCCTATTATGAATATATCTGCCGCAGGGCGGGCAAACAGGTCGAATATTGCGCCGAGCAGTTCGAGAACGACGGCAGTGCCATCGCGACCATCGTCAAGGGCGTCAAGCGCGCCATGGCGGGTGAATACAGCCGCGAGCTGTCGACCAAGGTCTTTGCCGGGCAGTGCCGTCTGATCGAGCTTGGTTATCGGCAGGGTGGGCCCGCCGGTTACGGGTTGCGGCGCGTCCTTGTCGACGAGCGCGGCGACATCAAGGCCGAGTTGAAGCGCGGCGAGCAGAAAAGCCTGCAGACGGACAGAGTCATCCTTGCGCCCGGCCCCGACGAGGAAGTGCAGACGGTGCGCTGGATCTATGGCCGGTTTCTGAAGAAGGGCAGGTCCGAGAGCGAGATCGCAGCGGAACTGAATGAACGCGGCATCCTGACCGATCTCGGTCGGCTCTGGACCCGTGCCACCGTCCAGCAGATCCTGACCAATGAGAAATATATCGGGAACAATGTCTACAACCGGCGTTCGTTCAAGCTGAAGCGCAAGCGGGTGGCGAACGGCCCTGAGATGTGGATCAGATCGGAAGGTGCCTTCGAGGCCATCATCCAGCCCCGGGAGTTTCAAAAGGTGCAGGCGGTGATTGCCGCGCGCAACCGACGTTTTTCGGATGATGAAATGCTGGGCAGGCTGACACGGCTGTTTCAGCGCCATGGCTATATTTCCGGGCTGGTGATCGACGAAGCCGGCGGCATGCCGTCAAGCGGCGCCTATGCGCATCGCTTCGGCAGCCTGCTGCGCGCCTATTCCCTCGTCGGGTTCGCGCCAGATCGCGATTATCGCGATGTCGAGATCAACCGCATGCTTCGGCTGTTCCACGGCGATGCGGTCGAGCGCGTGTTGGGCGAGATCACCAGGCTGGGCGGTGCAGTCGACCGGAATCCTGTCACCGATCTGCTGACGATCAACAACGAGTTTACGGCCTCTGTCGTCGTTTCCCGGTGTCGTGAAACACGCGGGGGCGGTCTGCGCTGGAAAATCCGCTTCGACATCAGTCTCGCCCCGGATATCACAATTGCGATCCGAATGGACCGCGCGAATAAGAAGGCGCTCGATTATTACCTGCTGCCGCAGTTTGAAATGCGCAGCAAGCCGCTTGGACTGGCCGAGGAGAATGGTTTGATGCTGGACGCCTTCCGGTTCGAGACGCTTGATTTCCTTTTCGAGATGGCCCGCCGTGTTCCTGTCTCGGAGGTTGTGCCATGGTGAGCGGGATCGAAACACAGGGAGAGGTCCAGGACATCCCAATCGCGGAGATTACCGTAGAAAACCCACGCGAACGGTCGGAAAAGACCTTTCGTGCTTTGGTGGACAGCATCAGCAGGGTCGGGCTGAAAAAAGCCGATCACTGTCGCGCGCGACGATCATGGGAGTTACCGGCTGGTCTGCGGCCAGGGCCGGATGGAGGCCTATCTGGCCTTGGGTGAAACCCGGATCCCGGCGATCATTGTGGAGGCCAATGAGATCGAACGACTCCTGCGCAGCATTATCGAGAATATCGCCCGGCGCCAGCAGCGCCCTCTGGAATTGCTGCAGGATATCTCCACCCTGCGTGATAGGGGATATTCTGATCACGAGATTGCCGACAAGACCGGGCTTTCCTTCGCCTATGTCCATGAAATCGGCGAGCTGATCGCCAATGGCGAGGAGCGGCTGCTGATCGCGGTCGAGACCGGCAAGATGCCCCTCAGCGTCGCGCTTTACATCACGCGAGCAGAAGAAAAGGATGTGCAGAAAGCGCTGGAAGCGGCTTATTCCTCCGGTGAGTTGCGGGGTAAGAAGCTGCTGGAAGCCCGGCGGCTCGTTGAGCTGCGAAAGCGGCATGGCAAGCACAAAGGCGTCACCCGCACCGCACGCTCGCGTACGCGTATGACCTCGGCGGCGCTGGTCAATGCCTATCGTGCCGAGGCAGAGCGCCAGAAGGACATGATCAGCCGTGCGCAGGTCACACGCAGCAGCCTGCTGTTTCTCGATGCCGCGTTCAAGTCGCTGCTGAAGGACGAGAATTTTCTGACGCTCTTGCGCGCTGAGGGCCTGGATTCCCTGCCGCGCATTGTCGTCGATGGTCTGGGAGAGGCCGCAACATGACACGTCCAGACAAATCGCCCAATGCAATAAGCCCTGGCTTCGAGACAGATTTGATCAACGTTCCGATCGCGTCGATCCTTCCAGTCAAACAGCTTCCGGACACAGTGCCCAAGAGCCAGAAATATGCGCAGATCACGGCATCGATCCGCGAGGTCGGGCTGATCGAACCGCCGGTCGTTTCGCGCGCAAAAGGGCAGGGTGATGCCTTCATCCTGCTCGACGGCCACGTTCGGCTGCTCGTCCTGAAGGAGATGGGCGAGGAAGCGGTCACATGCCTTGTGGCGACTGATGACGAGGCCTTGACCTACAACAAGCGGATCAGCCGCCTAGCCACGATTCAGGAGCACAAGATGATCCTTCGTGCTGTCGAACGCGGTGTGCCCGAGTCCCGGATCGCTGCCGCGCTGAATGTCGATGTGGCGCTGATCCGTCGAAAAAGGAACCTGCTGAACGGCATCTGCGCCGAGGCTGCCGAGCTGCTCAAGGCGCGACATTGCCCGATCAACAGTTTCCGGGCTCTGCGCAAGGTGAAGCCCTTGCGCCAGATTCAGGCGGCCGAACTGATGATCGCCGCAAATAACTACACGGTGGCTTATGCCGAGGCCATTCTTGCTGCCACCGATGCTACGGATCTTGTCGACCCAGCGGCGCGCAAATCACCCGTCGGCGTCACGCGCGAACAGGCCGAACGGATGAAAGCCGAGATGGCCAGCCTGCAGAAGAACATCAAGCTGATCGAAGGTACGCTCGGTCCCGATCACCTGCGTCTTGTTGTTGCAGGCCGTTATGTCGAACGGCTCTTGCAGAACGACCGCCTCGTTCGGTTTCTTGAAAGGAACCATCAGGAAATTCTGCGCGAGTTTCGACAGATCGTCGCTGGCTTGGCTCAGCCCGCAGTGTCGGAGGTGGCCGAGGGTTAGGCCGCAGGTAGCGGGAAAGTCAGGAAGGGGACCCGGACCCGAAAGCGCGGGGACCGCAGGAGACGCCGGACCGTGGGCCGGATCGAGTGCGGGGTGGGGATGGCGGCGAACCCGTTCGGAGCCCACCGGGGTCGGCTAGCATATCGCCGACCAAGTGGATATCCCGAAACTGGATATCCGAGATGACAGGTGGGCGCGCTGGTCTTCCTGGACGGACAGATGGTCCGGCTTGGAGATGGCGCGCCCAAAAGGGTTAACAGCCTGCGATCAATTCAGCAGGTTCAAACTGCTATGACCGTCCCAACTGCCGTCAATGTTTGGATAACAGCAGCGACCTCTGCATGCAGCTCACATTCCAGCTTTTCGGCATCTATTTCGACTACGAGAGAATACCGAACAGTGGGCAGCGCATCCTGCAACCGCGACTTTGCTTTCCACCAGCCGGTCACTGGATGCACGGCTATAAGATTTCGTCGGGCAAGATCCGAAGCCTTGCAGGTCAATTGGTCGATGTGCAGGGAGCCGACATCGCGCCGATTGCTTCCAAAATCCCATCCATCCTGCTCGTCGCTTTCTGGTTCGTCAGTTTGTTCGGCAGCCTTGCTGATCCTGGCGAGAAACTGAGCTTCACTTTCGTCGGCGCGATTGAGCTTGAATCGCAGGTTGTGGGATGCGTACCGGTATCGATTGCCGCGTGAGGGTTCTGACGGGTTAGGTGCGATGAACGTGCTCAGGGTGACGCGCAGCGTGACATTCGCGTTGCCGAGCCTACGCAGCTCTTCAACCGGCCAAGGCAAGGTGAAAAGTTTCAGCTCATGATGAATGTCGTTTCCAGTTTTGTCTGAAAGTGCATAAGGATTGATGGTGTCTTCGACGATCAGGGTTAATGCGTTCGAGGCGCTTCGCCTTGCTCGATCAAGATCTGGCACGCCATAGCCGTAGCGCCGAAATAGGAGGGCAAAGCTGCCCTTTTGCGGGTTGGCGCTAGCGGGCAAGTGGGAACGCATTTGCGATGTCCATCTTGCTGAGGATACATATAGGCCACGTACAGTTTCCGGCCAGAGCATGGGGTATTCCGACCATAGGGTCGAAATTTGATTTGCAGCAAGGGCCGTTGCTGCACTGGTGTCAAAGGTGAAGCAGAATGATCTCTGCGGATACCGGTGGTCGGTCGACAGCAAGGACAACCAACCATGCCGCATGGGTGGCGGGCTATTGCCGGTCGCCCAGTTTCCACCCTCAAGCACCACGTCCGGTTTCAATGGCCAGTAGGAGGACCACGAGGCAGTGCGCGAGGCAGGCGACAGGTCACCGAACGGCGCGAGGGCTGCGGTGCCTTCGCCAGCTGGTAGGGCTGTTTTTTCGGTATAGGCCCCTACGCATAATGCATTCCAGGCTTGTGCAGGCGCTTCGACTTCGTTGTCGGGGTGATCGCATCGATCAAGATAATTGCCCGCACCGAAGGTGAAATTGTCTGTGTTCCCTGCGGAAATGAGGAGCAACCGTCTGACCTTTTGCTGACCTAGGACACCCGCAGCGAGCTCGTCGATGGCGCTCGACCAAGAGGTGGGCGCGCCGTCATGTGGAGTATCCTCGCTTGTCGTGGCTGGCATTGAAAAGATGCGTCGTCTTAACCAACGTGCTTCAACTGCATCGATCGCGTCACGGGTAACGGCCCCGAGAAGGTGGTGCGGGTTTTCGCCCGCATCAGGTAGCAGTTTGACCGATTCCAGCCGATGATGGATTTCGACCGGCTCCATCTGTTGAAGTTTGGTGGTGAGGTCGCCGAAGAGGGCAAGGCCGGCCATCTGGGTTCCGTGGCCTTTGATATCCTCTACTGCCCAACTCGGATCGGCAGCGTGACGATCATCAGACGACAAAGATGGCTGGATCAGGGGGTGAGCGCGGCTGACCCCGGTATCCAGCAGAGTAATGAAGCCAGGATCAGCGTTTGGTGGATAGCTGGTTCGCTGGGCAAGCTCATCCACCCACGCAGCCTGTTCCTTCACAGGCAAACCTTCAAAGAAATCTGCCGTGACCGTTGGTGCGGCGAGCGCTCGGACCCCTCCGATTTTCCGAACAGCGGTCGCGAGTGCATCTTGGGTTCCGTTCGCGACGATCACCACGTCTTCAGGAAATCTAAGCAATTCACTTCCCGGTTCGAGCCCGTATTCTGGCGCAACTTGAATAAATCGATCAACTTCATCTGGATTGAGCCAGATTTCCCAGAGCACGTCGACACCGGCCGCTGGAAATTTGTGGGAGGGGCTTCGCCATAAAGCGCGTAAGCCTGCTTCGGTGATAGCGGCCAAGCTCTGCACAAGATCGGCGTTCTTTGGCCTTCCTGGGATCAACTGACCATTTTTTTCGCGGTCCGGGGTGTTCTCTGTTTGAAACTGGGCGACTTTCTTGCGAAAGGCCTCGACGCCTTTCTCTGTCGCGAAAATGGTCGCCTTATCCAGCCCGTCCTCTCGATATTTGCCTTCCTCGTATTTGAGCAGGTTGAGGTGTTTGGTGTCGAGGCTTGTTCGCTTCAGTTTTTCGCCCGCACGCCCGGAGACCTCCAGATACAACCCTGGCAATCCGTCGGATTTAATATCGGGAAGCGCGTCAAGCGCGCGCAGCAAGATTTGAGCATGGGCCTCCCTATCCGGCACATCGCTCGGTCGCTTGCTGACTGGCGTACCTTTCCATTGGTATGGCTTACTTGCCCCGAGGTCCCTGAGATGAAAGTGACGCAGGTTTCTTGGCATGCTCGTCCGTCCCCAAGCCCTGCAACGCGCGGCGGCGCTGCAAAGCATCGATCAAATTTTTCGTTGCAATCTTGTTGGTGTCGCTGAGGACTGCTCGGCGTGCGGCGTCCTCCGCTGCAGCGACCACGTCCGCCGTCGAGAGATTGCGGGCGTGATCCGTGACCCGTTTCCAGCCTATTCGGCTCAACGAAAAACCGATCAGGCGGCGTTCAAGAGCTTGTTGAATCGCCGCAGCATCAGGCATTTCATAGGGCAGTACGAGATCAAAGCGCCGCAGCACGGCGCGGTCCAGAATACCAGGCAGGTTAGTCGTGGCAACAACAATGGACGGACCTGTGTCTTCGTCCATAAACTGAAGGAACGAATTCAGTACGCGGCGCGCTTCTCCAACATCGTTGTCGTTACTTCTTGCTGCTGCCAGTGCATCAATTTCGTCGAACAGATAGACACCGCGCGTGGTCTTGATTGCGTCGAATACCATCTTGAGCTTTTGAGCTGTTTCGCCCATGAATTTGGTGATCAACCCGTGCAGCATGACTGAAAACAGCGGAAACTGGAGTTCGCCTGCCAATGCATGTGCACTTAGAGTTTTTCCAGTTCCCGGAGGCCCAGAGAAAAGCAGTCGGCGCCGTGGCTTCAGACCCTTTTCTTCAAGCTTTTCGCGCTGCCGGGTTTCGACAACGATGTGGGCCAGTTCTTCTTCTATCTGAAGAGGCAGAATCACATCCGCCAAACGCTCGGAGGGATAGGAAGCGGCGAGAAATTGCCCTAGGTCGCCACGAGGAGTCGCAAGCGGCGTGATTTCTGGCTTGCGCTTTGCGGGTGCTTTTTGGCCAGCCTCCGCCCATTGGCGAAGCTGTTCGGCCAGGCGCGTATGACCTTTTTGTTCCTCGGCCGCAGACAACTGCATCGCCAGATCGTAAAAACGATCAGCGTTACCTTCAGCATGGCTTTTGACCAAGCCTATCAGTTGCTGCGCGGATGCCATACGTGCCCTCTGCCGATCTCGATAGATCCTGATCTATATCTGTACACGGCGTTTCCCAGTCACGCTAGATGCCCCCAGGTTTGTTGACGAGCGCTGTTGCGAGGATGACTCGGCGGCTACCTGCTCGGGCCGCACGCCCGCGCCCGCGCTCGCAGCACGGCACAGTCCGCGATCATCCCGACCAGGGCCGCACCTTCCGGCAGCGCCTCCAACTCCACCGCCGCCGGGTCCCGTTCCGCCTGATCGTAAGCCACGACAGGCGGACAGACTACGCCGCCCGGATCAGAACCACCCGTTGCGCAGGCGGTCAGTAAGCTCGAGGCGATCAGGAGGGCGGTTGCTGGATGCCGCCAGCATGCGGCGTGGCGACCGGCGGTTTCACCAAAACGTCGCAGGTTAAGGAGCCCGTCGAGCAGGCGCAGGGCCTCATTTTGGGTGACATATTTCTTCGCCTGCGCCGCCATCAGATTTGGCGGCCGCGGGTTTGTGGTCCTGTCGGACATTCTTGCTGCCGGTCTTCGGAGCTGAGGGTTGGTGGTGCGCGCGGTGCGGCGCCTGACACGGGTCGAAAGCTGGCAGGTGCGAATGGTCAGGCTGCCGCCGGGCGCTAGCATTGCGCCCCAATCGGCGATCTGTTGGGCGGCGGTGTAGTGCGCCGAATTGGTGCTCGTCTCAAGGCATCCCAATACGGTAGGGTTCGTTCTGGCAAAGTTAGAACGGCCAGCTAAATCGCGGTGAGCGCCGATAATCAGCGGACGACGAAATGGAGCATCGCGTCAGCCTTCTCTCGTTCCAGAAGTGCGCGCTTGCGTCGATATCCCCAGCGATACCCGGAAATCGAGCCGTCTTTCTTGATGACGCGGTGGCAGGGGATGAGGATGGCGATGCCGTTCGCGGCGATGGCTGCTGTGACGTCGCGGGCGTCGTTTGTGCCCAGCTGGGCTGCGAGTGCACCGTAATTCGTTGTCTCACCGGCGGGAATGTCGCGCAGCATCTGCCAGACTTGGCGCTCATATTCGGAGCCTCGCGGGTCAAGCGGAATATCTGCGACAGTCTCGGGTTGATCAATCACGTCTGAAAGCGTCTCGACCAGATCTGCCAGTCGGCTTTGATCCTCTTCCATGGTTGCACCGGAAAACCTTTGCATGAGGGCATCCAACACGGCTATGCGATTGTCGGCGAATTCGAGGGCAACGATACCGGCATGCGATGTGGCGACGATGAACCCGCCAAGCGAGCTTTCGCCCCATGCGTATGAGATTTCTTCTGACATGATCTCTGCTCCTTTTCAGTTGCCTTGAACGTAATCCGTATCTTCGTCAGTGACGCTCCGCGCCTTGCTTTCAAATTCGCGCATCATGCGCGGCAGGAACAGAAATGTCCGGCGCCGGCGATCAATCGACCGCAAGTGCCGAGCATCGGATGATCAAGGGATCACTTCGCGTCGTGGAAGATGATCCCGACGGTGTGGCGCTGACCGCTGCGGACGCGGCTGACGCCGTGGCGCAGGTTGACGCGGTAGTTGCCGCGGCTGCCTTGGACGGGCCGATTATGGACGGCGAAGGCGACGGCATCGCCTTGGTCCAGCGGGACCACCTCGGCGCGGCTCTGCATCCGGGGGCGCTGTTCGGTCAGGACGAAGTCGCCGCCGGTGAAGTCGCGGCCCGGTTCGGACAAGAGGAACGCCACCTGGATCGGAAAGGCCAGGTCGCCATAGAGGTCCTGATGCAGGCAGTTGAAGTCACCCGCTATGTATTGCAACAGCAGCGGTGTGGGGCGTGTCTGCCCCGCCTCATGGCATTGGCGCAGGAAGTCCGCATGGGCTTCGGGATAGCGCTGATCGATCCCCATGCGTTCGTTCCAGCTGTTCGCGACGTCGGCCAGTTTCGGCCACAGCGCCGTGCGCAGCCCGCCCAGCAGGTCGGGCAGTGGGTATTTGAAATAGCGGTATTCGCCCTTGCCGAAGCCATGCCGCGCCATGTGGATATGGCTGCGGAAATGCTGTTCCTGCGGATAGAGCGCCGCGAGGTCGCGGCACTCCTCCGGGTTCAGGACGCCTTTCAGGGTGGCGCAGCCGAAATTGTTCATCTCTTCTGCGAATGCCGACCAGTCATAGCTGGCAAGACGCTGCTCGGCAGCATTCACGACCGGCGCGGCGGGGATGAAATCGGTGACGGCATTCATGCTGCGGACTCCTTTTCCAGCAGGGCGCGCTTGCGTTCGATCCCCCAGCGATAGCCGGAAAGATCGCCATCGTTGCGCACGACCCGGTGGCAGGGGATCGCCACGGCGAGTTTGTTGGCCGCGCAAGCCCCGGCAACGGCGCGGACCGATTTCGGCGCGCCGATCTGGCGGGCGATGTCGGCGTAGCTGACGGTTTCGCCCATCGGGATGTCACGCAGGGCCTGCCAGACACGTTGCTGGAAAGCGGTGCCACGAATATCCAGCGGCAGGTCCAGCCCGATCTGGGGCGCCTCGACGAAGCCCACCACTTGCGCCACACGGGCCTCGAAAGCCGCATCCCCGCCGATCAGATTGGCTTTTGGAAAGCAGTCCTGCAACTCGTTGACCAAGACTTCGGGATCATCGCCCATCGCAATCGCGCAGATGCCCTTGTCGCTCTCGGCCACAAGGATCGCGCCGAGCGCGCTTTCGCCCAGGGCAAAGCGGATATCGGTATCCTTGCCGCCCTGACGAAAGGCCGTGGGCGTCATGCCCAAAACCTTGTTCGAGGTCTCATAGAACCGACTGTTCGCGTTGAACCCGGCGTCGTAAATCGCTTCGGTCACGGTATTCTCCTTATCCTGCAGTTCAGCGCGGACCTTTTGCGCGCGATGCGCGGCACCCCATTCGCGAGGCGTCAGTCCGGTGATCGCCTTGAACTGGCGGTGAAAGTAATGGCTGCTGAAGCCCACCTTGGCGGCGAGGTCGTCCAGCTTCGGCATTTCGTCCGAGGCCTCGATGATCCGGCAGGCCTCAGCGATGATTTCAGTGTTCGCCTGCGCCGCCGATTGCCCCTTGGGATTGCAGCGCATGCAGGGGCGGAAGCCTGCGGCCTCCGCGTCCTTCGGCGCGTCGTAGAAGGCAACATTGGCGGGCTTGGCACGCCGTGAAGGGCAGGACGGGCGACAATAGATGCCGGTGGTCTTGACGGCAAAGACAAAGCTGCCATCCGCGCCCGCATCCCGGTCCAGGACGCTTTGCCAGCGCGGGTCCTGTTCAGTTTGGGTCTTGTTCATTGTCATGCTCTTTACCCGATTGGTTGGCTGTTGATCCCAATATAAGGTGCTTTTGCCCCCGCTCACTCCGCGCCTTGCTTTCAAATCCGGATCACGCGATGCGGTGAATGGTGGTCTGCCTCAGGCGAAACACCTCGCCCGATGCGAGTCGCAGTTCGTGCTCGTCGTTCTTCAATTGACGAAGTTCGGCAAGATCGACGCCAACCAGCCCGCTGATCCATCGCATGACTTCCGCCTTCTCCGGGTCGCATTGGTGGCTTGTCGCCTCTCTCTGCAACGTGCTGGGGGGCATCATTCGCTCTCCTCAGAGGCGCAGCGATTGGGCCGTGGCGTGTCGCCTCGCTTGTCCGGCGGGACGCCGCAATTGTTCACCCGCTGTTCATCGGTCCATTTCGCGCCAAGCCGTTCCTTCCCGGTTCTGGTCTGACTGGTCGGGGCGAGTTGCGCTGACACGGAAGTCTCTGGGTCCGACTCTGCCTCTTGGGCAGCCGCCACACCCGTGACACTTATCGACAGGATCATTGCGCGGAACAGATGCGCTGACATGGCATGGTCCCTTCCTTGTCTGGGTAAGCACGACATCAACCGAAGCACGCTGCGGGCAGGCTGCCGCTTTGCTGCAGTTCAGTTGCCGCAGACATAAAGGCAGCGCGTGCAGGCATGGCGAGGAAACCGCCGGTGCTGACACGCCTGACACCCAGCTTCTGAAGATTGCCCGCATTCATTTCCGGGCTGACCAGCAGCACATTGACCGGCTTTGGCGCGACGGCCGCCACAATGGCGGCGATACCGTCCGGCTTCGTGACGGCGGGCGCATAGAGAACATCTGCCCCGGCCTCGGCATAGGCCTGCAACCGCTCGATGGTCGCGGCCAGATCGGTACTGCCCAACAAAAAGCCCTCGCTGCGGCCGATCAGCATGACATCCGGGTCGATAGTGTCGATGGCCTCGCGTGCCGCCCGGATGCGGGCGGCTGCTTCTTCGAGGGGATACAGCGTGTCGCCCGCGCGGTCCTCGATGGACAGCCCGGCAATGCCCGTTTCAACGGCACGGGTCACGTTGGCTGCCACGCCCTCTGCGTCATCCGCAAATCCGGCCTCGAAGTCCGCGTTGACCGGGAGATCGGTCGCCGCAACGAGATCGCGCAGATTGTTAAGTGTTTCATCCAGCGTCGCCGACAGATCGTCCTTGCCGAGCAGCAAGGCGAGACCATGGCTGGTCGAGGCAATCGCCTCGAAGCCCAAATTCGCCAGCTCCTTGGCTTCGCCCGCGGTGGCTGCGTTGGGTATGGTGAAAAAGCCGTCATGCAAATTGCGAAAGGCGGCGCGTCGTCCGGTGAAGTCAGTCATCGATTTCTCCTGTGCAAGATTTCCCGGACATAATCTCTGATGCCGCGCCATCCGGCACTCCGATCCTTGCGCTGGAATATCGGCGCGCTCACAGCGCACCGCGAAAGGTCAGGTTCAGCCGCATGCGCCCGACCGCAGGATGCTCGCCCTCCTTCAGCGTCAGAACCCCATGATAGCAAAGCCGCGATGGCCCGCCCCAGACCGCCACATCGCCATGCAGCAGCGCGTACTTCTGCACCGGGTCGCTCCGCTTCAGCCCGCCGAATTGAAACGTGGCCGGTAGACCAAGAGAAACCGAGACGATGGGATTGGCCATGTCACGCTCGTTTCGGTCCTGATGCAGCGACAGCCGCGCGCCCGGTTCATATAGGTTGATCAGGCAAGCATCGGGGCGAAAATCCAGATAGCCTGCCTTGGTCGCAGCTTCGGTCGCAACCGCCATGAAACTGTCGGGCATCGCGGGCCAGGGTTGCCCGGTCTCCGGGTCTGTGCCGTCATAGCGATAGCCGCTGCGATCCGTGACCCAGCCCGCCTGTCCGCAATTGGACATCGCCACCGACATCACATGCCCGGCGGGCGTCACCATATTGCGAAAGGGTGAGGCCGACGAAACGTGGCGAATCGCGGTCAGCAGGTCGTCCGCTTTGTCCAGAGCTAACCCCCGCAACAGGACAGCGCCCTTCGCCAGCTTCTCCTGCGCGGTTTGCTGCGGCTCGATGCCGCCGAATAGATCATTGATCATGGCCTGCCTCTTTCACATATGCGGATGGGTGAAGAACCGGACGATATCCGGCTTTCATGACGGCGTAGCTCGAAGGCGGTGTCAGCATGCCATCGAGATCGGGCGGCTCACTGGCCGAGTAACCTCTGGGCGACCATTCCAGCCATCGCCCAGCCCATAGCCATGACGTATGCCCGGATGCCGCAATGACGCCGACTGGCAGCGGTCCTGATGGTAATGGATGCAGGCGCTTGTCACGCCCGTTCAGCCGTTCTGAATGCAGGGCGGCGTCCATCACCTTGACCGAAGGCGCGCTGTTCCAACCATCGCGAAACCGCAAGGCAGCCCCCCTGCGGCAAAGGAAGCATGGGCGATGGCCTGCCGCAAGTGCGGTCGCTTCATCCAGAAAGAACAACTCGGTCCATTTCCGGCCGGTCATCACATCGCGCCTGCGACCCTGAAAGTCGCAACGACAGATCAGCCATGCCTTAGTTGTCCAACGCCGACTGGCCAAGCGCCGCCCCTTGGGCAGGTGGAGAATACCGCGATTGCCGGTGAACATACTCCGAGCGTCAACGGCTATAATGTCGCCAAATGGGGTGACACGGTTTTGCAGTGGCATTTCTCGCTCCTTTCGAAGGGACCAGAATGACGGGGTGATGGCCGGATGCCACTCCGAATCTTGCGCTTTGATCGGACGAATTTGGCCGCAAGAAACGGGGTTCATTTCTGCCTGGTTCGTGCGACCCGCGACTTTCCTTCATGATGCTGGAACAAGATGCAGACCCAAAACCGCTACACCGAAGCCGAAAAATTCCTGCGCAATCTGGATGACGATTGGGCGCATGCCATAGATCTTATCGGCCCCTGCCGTCACGATCCGAAAGCGGCACGCGAGCCCTATGAGGCCCTTATCCGCGCCATCGCCTATCAGCAACTGACTGCCAAAGCCGGTGACGCAATCCTCACGCGGCTGAAGGCGCTTTGTCCTGAAAATCCGTTCCCTACGCCCGATGCAATCATCGCGATAGAATTCGACGCCCTGCGTGCCTGCGGTTTCTCGGCCAGCAAGATCGCCACGATCAAAGCCATCGCGGAAGGTTCGAAAACCGGCCTTGTGCCCTCACGACAAATCGCCGTCAGGATGGATGACGAGGCCCTGATTTCCAATATATCGGCGATCAAAGGTATCGGTCGCTGGACGGTCGAAATGCTGCTGATGTATTCGCTTGAACGCGCCGACATCCTGCCTGCCGACGATTTCGGCGTCCGGGAGGGTTATCGCGCATTGAAAGGGCTTGCTGAACAGCCAAAGCCGAAGGCGCTGCGCGAAATCTCCATCGCTTGTGGCCAGCCCCACCTGAGTGGTCCAGTTTGATTGTTAGTGTATGACCGGCCTTTGGTCCATCGGGACGATCGTTTCTGGGGCCGGTGGGCGATAGCCCAATGCGCTGTGTGGTCGCTTCGTGTTATAGTGCTACCTCCATGCTTCGATGATGATTTGCGCCTCACGGAGACTGTAGAAGACTTCACCGTTCAGCAACTCGTCGCGGAACCGGGCGTTGAAGCTCTCGCAATAGCCATTCTCCCAAGGTGAGCCGGGTTCGATATAGGCCGTCTTCGCCCCGACGGCTGCGATCCAGTCGCGGACTGCCTGGGCGATGAATTCCGGCCCATTGTCCGAACGAATGAAGGCAGGGACGCCCCGCAGGATGAACAGATCGCTCAGGGCGTCGATCACATCAGTCGAGTTCAGCTTGCGCTTCACCCGTATCGTCAGACATTCTCGGCTGTGTTC
>NZ_FNAH01000017.1 GCF_900101865.1 Paracoccus isoporae | reverse complement strand
CCATTGGCCAAGTCTGTGACCTATACGGGCCTGAAGAATGCTCAAACTACTTCACCGCTGCCGGATATGTATCAGGTTAAAATCGAAATGCTTTAAGCGCGCAATGCCAGGATGCACGGCGATGACCAGGTGGCGAAGATTGCTGCCAGCATGGCGAAGTTCGGCTAAACCGTGCCCTGCATGGCGGCCGACGATGGCGAACTGATCGCGGGGCATGGGCGCGTCCTTGCCGCTATCATGCTGGGGCTGACCGAGGTGCCGGTGATCCGGCTCAACCATCTCGACGAGGCCAAGCGCCGGGCCTACCGCATCGCCGACAACAAGCTGACGGAACTTGGCGAATGGGAAGAGACCATGCTGCGCGACGAGATCGCGGGGCTGCTGGCCGAGGATTTCGACCTGACGCTGCTGGGCATCTCCGAAAGTGTGGCACCATCGAGGTGCAGAACGACATCACCGAAGGTGATCCGGACCTCGCCTCCGGCGCGCCGGCCATCAACGTCAGGAACAACAAGCTCCGCGTCGAACACCACGAGCGGGGCGAAGGCCGTCTCCCGTGCCTCACAATCCGCCGCCGGCAGGATCAGATGGCCGCTCTTCGCCAGACGCAGCCAGGCCGATAGCTGGTTCGCCTGGACCCCGAACCGCGCCGCCACGGCGTGGACCGTCGCTCCCGGGCGAAGGGTCTCCGCAACGGCCTGCGCCTTGACCTCGTCCGGCCAGCGCCGATGCTCGGAGCCGTAGATCTCCACACCGAGCGACCTGAGAAACGCATGCGTAGCGCACATCGCGAAACGCACTCCCTGTACTCCGACAGAGACGGACTCGCACCGGCACAAACCGGGAGGAAGCTGGGACGGAACCGCCGCTTACGGTCGATCCGGCGCCAGCGCACCACCCCGTCCGTCGCCGGGTCCGGCCCGGCCTCGACGATCGTGGCCAGTTCGCACATCTGCTCGGCGCTCAGCCATGGCCGCCGCCCCGGAAGCGGCCGGTTGACGAGGCCCACCAGGCCGTCGGCATTGTAACTGTCGGGGCTCCGCCCGTTCAGTGCTAAATTCTGTCCACTGGACAGAATTCCGAGCGCCCTTCACCCCAGTCACGAAGGGTCTGCCGGTCCATTCAGCAGCTCTGCGTCGCCTCGGTCCGGCTCTTGCCCTCCAGCACAAGCGCCAGCGCCGGCATCCGCCGCGATGCCCGCGCGTTCTTCTCTCGCGCCGCCTCATCGCGCGCGGCGCCACTCCAATCATCCCGATCCGCAAGAACGGACGGCCGTGGGAAGAGGACTGCCCAGCGGCCCGCGCACGCAACGAAACCCTGCGCGCCACGCGTCACTACGCCCGAGATGCGCCTCGTATCCGAGACGCTGATGAAAGCGCGCGCCTCAATCCTTGACCAGATCAAGGTGCTCGACCGGCGCTTGTCTGCCCTCGCCAGGGCAACGCCGGTGGTGCGCCGGTTCATGACCGCGCCTGGCGTGGGCGTCATCACGGCTCTGTCGGTCGCTTCGGTTTTTGACGATGCATCGCGCGTCAGACGCTCATCGAGCGCGGGTGCCTATCTGGGCCTGACACCCCGACGCTACGAGTCAGGCGAGACCAGTCGCAACGGTCGCCTCTACGAGGCAGCGACGACTCTCCTGACGCGCAACTTGCGCTTCTCCACGCTGAAGGCGTGGGGCATGAAGCTGGCCAAGGTGTCCGGCTTCAAAAAGGCACGCGTGGCCGTAGCGCGCAAACTGGCCGTCATACTCCACGCCATGTGGAAGACGAACACACCCTTCCGATGGAGCCCGGTCGATGCATGACAACCAAGGAGCAAGACTGACCGACTGACTTCACGGATGCGTCCTGCCGGGACGCATGGCTAGGATCAGGCCGGCCCTCTGAAACGCGGCGCCTCCGCAAGACGCACGGAAGATGACCGCGAGGACCACTTCGTTCGATCCACCATTCGACGCCAACATGCAGCGATCCAAGCGTTCGACTGCGGAGAGAACCCTTAACCCGGCGAAGACGCAGAACTGAAACCGATACCTTGACCAGTGCGATTAGAAAACTTTTCAGGGGGCAGACCAGGTCATATTTCGAACACGGGTTCTGAGCCTGCTTTGTCGAGCAGTCAGAAGCCGCCTGACCGATAGAAAACCTTCAGGAATTGAAAGGTTCTTCTCAACGAGCCCCGTCGCCTCAGCTTGAGAGATTTCGGAAGCACTCAAGCGCCTTGCCCGCGTACATGAGCGCTGGGCCACCGCCCATCTCGACCGCGATGGCCAAGGCTTCGACCAGTTCCTCTTCCTCGGCGCCCTGCCGTCGGGCGGCGTCGACGTGATAAAGGATGCAATCCTCGCATCCCTCGACCACCGCGATGGCTGTTGCCAGCAATTCCTTCTGGGCGGCCGTAAAGCGACCCTCGGTAGTGGCCGCCCCGGCGAGTTGTCCGAACGCTTTCATCACATTCGGCGAGGCCTTTGCGAAAGCGCCCATTCTGGCCTTCGCGGCGGTCAGGTTTTCCTTGGTGTCGGCGGCCATGTTCATTCTCCTTTGGCAATCCGTATTGCGGCGTCTGCAATCGCTTCCGTGATAGGCGTGCAGGCAGTCAGATCGAACGCATGACGATGTCGGGGACGATCCCGCTCGCGCGGACGTAGCGACCGGCGTCGCGACCGGCGAACAGGCCGTGATCCGTCACTAAGATCGTATCGAGCCCGGCCGCCTGCCCGCCAAGAATGTCCGTGTGCAGGGTATCCCCGATCATGGCATACCGGCCTGGCGCGATCCCCTTGCACGCTATGGTGAACGCTTCCGGGTAGGGTTTTCCGAAAAGGCGCGGCTCCACGCCGGTCCTGTCCTGAAGGTCGTGGGCCCAATAGCCCGGCTCGATCGTCAGGCCGCTTTCGCGCGGAGCCACGAGATCCGGATTTCCCACGACGACGGGACGCGGCCGTCGCGAAATCTCCGCCACCAGCCGTTCCTGCAGTTCAGGCGTCCATCGGGCCGAAGACATGAAGATAATGCCGTCGGCGTCCTCCCAGTCCGCGCCAGGATCGAGAAGGTCGAAAATGTCCGCGTCGGAGGCATCTTCGAAGACGTCACCTTCCGCGGCGATGGCGCCCCAGCGCAGACCGGTCGCCGCGCTGTCGAGATGTGCGAAAGTCACATCCCGACTTGAGACGACTTCGTCCGGCGCGACCTCGAGCCCGAGACGTCGGTACTTCTCAAGCGCCGCCTTGCTCGTGTAGCTGGCGGCGTTCGTCAGGATCCGGATGAGCTTGCCCTCCCGCCGCAACGCCTCGAGGCATTCCGCGGCTCCTGCGATGGCCGTCTCACCGACATTGAGGACGCCGAAGCTGTCGAACAGAAACCCGTCGTAATCGTCTGCAACGGAAAGGAGATCCGGCGCCGGTCCCGCTTGTCCGCCGGCTCCGGCTTCAGGCAGGCGTGGGCGGATCGCCTCGTATCGGTCGAAGGCGGCGTCCACCGTCAGAGTGTCGGCCCCTATGGCCGATGCGGCCATCCGAGCGTCAGGCAATGTCATTTGCAACGTCCTTGAGCCGGCGGAAATGATCGCGAAGCGCCGGGTAGATGTCCTTGTATACGTCGAACACGCGGTCGTACTTGTCGCCTGCCACCGGGTCCGGCTCGTAGAGCCGTCCGGCATGGCTCATCGCCTCGGCGGCCTCGGCAATGCCGTCGTGCAGTCCTGTTGCTGAAGCGGCAAGCATGGCCGCCCCCAAGCAGGTCGCTTCGGGCTCGCTCGCCACCTCGACGGGACGATGAAGCATGTCGGCGAGCATCTGGCACCAGAGCGGGCTGCGAGAGCCGCCGCCCATGATGCGGAACGTCTTGGTCACGCTTCCAGTGGCCGCTTCGGCTCCAGTCGTCGAAAGTCGCTGTTCCATCGAGAGGCCCTCGAGGATCGCGCGGTAGACATGTGCCTTGCCATGTCGTCCGGTCAGGCCGAAGAAGACGCCGCGCGCGTTGCTGTCCCAATAAGGTGTCAGCGAGCCGGTGAGGTATGGCAGCGCGATGAGGCCGTCCGCCCCGATCGGCAACCCGGCCGCGGCGCTTTCGAGGATCTGCTCGGGGATCACGCCCAGCCCGAAGGCGCCGGAGGGAATGTCGGAAAACCGGTCCACGAACCAAGTGATGTTGTAGGTTCCGCCGCCGAAGAACGTCTCTGTCAGATAGGAGCCGGGCAGGCCTCCCGCCATTGTCCGGAAGCTCCTGTCGGTCCGGTAGTCGGCCGCAAAGCTGCCGGAGACGATCCCGGTGCCGAGATTGAGGTAGGCCTGTCCGGGCCGGACGATCCCCACGCCCAGCCCCGCGGATTGGCCGTCGCCGAGACCCGCGACCACCGGAAGGCCGGGGTTGAGGCCGAGATCCTCGGCCACGTTGGCGCGGAGGGCTCCGACGACGGTTCCCGGCGCATGAACTTCCCCGAAATGATGCTTCTGGAGCCCCAGCGCATCGATCAGGCCGCCGTGGAGCTCAAAGGTCTCGAGGTCCAGCACTCCCAGCGGATCGACGCTGCCGTAGGACGTCTGCCACTCGCCGGTCAGCCGGTTCACGAGGTAGGTGTGGACGTCGACGACCTTGTGCGCGCTCTCCAGTACCTTCCGCTCCCGGGACTTGAGCCAAAGTAGCTTGTACCAGCTTGTCGCCGTGTTCGGCGGCTTGCCAGTGATCCGATGCACCTCCTCGCTGCCGTGCTCGGCCACCTCGGCCGTCGCGCGCGTGTCGAGCCAGAGCATTGCGGGACGCAGCGCGTAACCGGCCTCGTCCAGGCAGGCGAACGTCTCTCTCTGATGCGTGATGGCAATCGCGGCCAGACGCGACGGCGCGATCTGGCGGCAGGCCTGTCCGATGGCATCCGACGTGGCGCGCCACCAGTCGACGGGATCCTGCTCGCCCCAGCCCGGCTTCGGCGCCGTATGCTTCATGGGGGCGCGACCCATGCTGAGGGCCCTGCCCTCGCAATCCCAGACCACGGCCTTCGCGGCGGTGGTCGAGCAATCGATGCCGAGAACGAGATCCACGCCGCTCATGCAGCTTCCTTCCGCTCCGCTGCGAGGCAAGCGTCTTCGACTCGCCTGACGACCCGGTCGACGCCCGCATCGTCCCACCACCCGGCAAGAACGAGGAGATCGGCAATGGTGCCGCGTTCTCGCATGAACTGGCAATTGGCCACTGTCCAGCGCATCAGGTCTTCGCCGACGACAGGATCGAGATCGCTGAACCGCTTTGCCGCAGAGGCGCGGTGCAGACAGGCGGCGATCTCGTGCGACCCGAGGACGAGGGCATTGTGGCGGTCGCGAAGGCCCTGCCAATCGGCGAACGCTGTCTCGATCCGGTCGCGGGATGCGTGCCAACGCGCCATCTTGGTGCGGTAGCGCGTCCAGCACTCGCGTCCGATGCGTCCAGTAGGGTCGAGATCGACGAACGCGTCCTTTACCCGCGCCTCGAAGGCATCGACCCCCGGGAACAGGCGCGCGACGTCGAGGCCCTCCGCGTCGATCCGGGCGCAGAACTCCTCCCAGGCGGCCATGCGGATGACGGAACCGACACCGACCTGCGCGCCATGGAGACCGGTAGGTTCTCCCTTCTCGCCCGCAACCATGTCCAGCATGTGACTGAAAAGATGCTCCATGCCGGAAAGGGATGCGGTCGTGCCGCCGGTGCCGGTGACGATGCCCCGCATGGCAAGAGCTTCGGCGAGGCGCGTGGTGGCTGCGGGTTCGGCCCTGCTGATGCCGGCGGACCATTCTTCGACGCCCTCGCCACACAGGGCGAGGATATCGATGAGCACGGGCGCGAATGTGTTGTCGAGCCCGAGTTCGTTCGCGAGGAGCCAGTCGCCCGGGGCGCTGTAGATCGAGAGCAGCTCGCCAAAACCCGAGGCGTTCAGGATCAGCGGCGCCTCGGAAACCGTCACCGTGTCGATCAGCACCGCGTCAGGCCAGCGGCTCGGCAACGTCGTCTTCACACCGTTCTGCAGGACCACCGCGAAGTTGTCGGTGTATCCGTCGACCGAGGCGGCGGTCTGGATGACGACCTGCACGGGCACGTTCGCCCGTTCGCAAGCGACTTTTGCCACGTCCGTGATCGTGCCGCCGCCCACGGAGACGATGCAGTCCGCTCCGATCGAGCGTTCGGCCGCCTCCGCGAGAATGGGTTCGTCGGCGTGCAGTACCGGATGCCCGTCGTCGAGGATCACGGCAGTTGTATCGAAGCCCGAAAGCAGTTCCAGGACGATGTCCTTGAGCGGCTTGCCGGCGCGCCGGATGGCGACCGGGTCGACGATCATGCGAACCTTCGCGTCGCGGCCCGACGGACGCCCCGCCTCGGACAGCATCTTGCCGACGACTTCTGCCAGGTCGTCGAGCACCGCGTCGCCAATGCGGAGGTCGGTGAGACCAAGCGCGGTGAACTGCGCGTTCTTGTCGTTTTCCGCGAGGACCTCGCGGATCCGGTCGAGCCGCGAGAGGTCGGAAAGTTTCAGATCCAGAGCCATGAACTTGTCTTCCTTCCGGTTCAGTTCGCGGTCTTGCGGTCCAGCATCACGGCGATGATGATCGCGATGCCGATGACGACCGGTTGCAGATTTGGCGATACGTTCAGAAGCGCCATGCCATTGCGAAGCACGCCGATGATCAGGAGGCCGATGAACGTGCCAAGCATGCCGCCCGATCCCCCGGCCAGGCTCGCCCCACCGATCACGACGACGGCGATGACGCTCAGCAGATCGCTGATGCCGGCCGTCGGATGCGCGCTGTCGAGCCGGGCGCCGAGCACGAGCGAGGCAACGGCGGCCAACAATCCCGCGATCACGTAGACGAGGATCTTCACCGCCCGCGTGTTGATGCCTGAGAGCCGCGCAACCTCCTCGGAGCCGCCGATGGCGTAGAGCGATCGCCCCGTCGGGCGGAAGGTCAGCCACCAGGCGACGATCAGGAATATCCCGACCATCAGGAGCGACTCGAATGGCAACCCGAAGATCCGGAGCGACGCGAGCCCCGTGAACCAATCGGGAAAACCGGTCACCGGCCCGCCATTGGTGACGTAGAGTGCAAGCCCCGAGCACGCGGACATCGTCGCGAGCGTCGCGACGAAAGGCTGGACGCGCCCGTAGGTCGACAGCACTCCGTTGACGAGGCCCACGAGCGCGCCGACGCCAAGGCCGACGAGGCTCGAGAAGACGAAGGGGACACCGAAATCGCGGTAGAGCCAGGCATTGACCATCAGGCTCAGCGCGACGACCGCGCCCACCGAGAGGTCGATGCCGCCGATGAGGATGACGAGCGCCGCCCCGACCGCCATGATCCCGATCTCGGAGATCTGGCTGAAGATGTTGATCAGGTTGCGCTCCGTCAGAAAGTACGGCGACATCCACGAAAATGCGATGCAGACCGCGATCAGCCCGATGAGCGGCCCCGGGACCTGCCGAAGGACGCTCCCGCCGAGCGCCGCCAGACGCTCTGAACCCGTTGGCGCCTCGGAGTTGCGGCCCGCCTTTACCGACTCGTCTGTGTTGGACTTAGCGTGTGACATGGCGTTGCCCTGCCTCCCCATTTTCAATCCGTTCCGTCCCGCTCAACCGCTGACCGCCAGCGACATCACGCGCTCCGGAATCGCCTCCTCACGGGACAACATCCCGCTCTGCCTTCCCTCGCTCATCACCATGATGCGGTGCGAGAGACCGAGGACCTCCTCGAGCTCCGACGACACCACGATGATGCCCATCCCGGCCGAGGCGAGTTCTCTCAGGATCTTGTAGATCGCCATCTTCGCGCCGACGTCGACGCCGCGCGTCGGCTCGTCGACGATGAGGACGCGCGGCTCTTCCACGAGCCACTTCGCGAGCAGCACCTTCTGCTGATTGCCGCCCGACATCGAGCCGACCGGCAGGTTCATCCGGCCGCGGATGTCAAAGCGGTCCTTCTGGGTCTCGCCGACTTCCGCCACCCTGCGTCCCGTGATCTGGCCGAACTTCGCCAGCTTCTTCTCCCAGGGCAGGGTGATGTTCTCGGATGCCGAACGGTCGAGGTTCAGCCCCTGCCCCTTGCGGTCCTCCGGGACCATGAAAATCCCCGCCTTCATCGCGCCCTTGGGGCTGCGAAACTGGATGTCGCGGCCGTCGACGCTGATCGTGCCCCGGTCGAGACGGTCCGCGCCGGCAATCGCCCGAACGACATCGGTGCGCCCGGCGCCGATCAGGCCAGCCAGGCCCAGGATCTCGCCTTCGTACAGGTCGAACGAGACCCCCTCGAAGGCGCCTGAACGGCCGGCACCGCGGACCTCCAGCACAACCTTGTCGCGCGACGGCGAGGGCGGATGATGCTCGAAGGTGAACTCGCGCCCGACCATCGCGTTGATCATCTCGTCCTTTGGCACCGGCCTTTCGGTCCAGCGGGAAACACGGTGGCCGTCGCGCAGGCAGACAACCTCGTCGGCCAGTTCCTGGACCTCGTCGAGACGATGCGAGACATAGATGACCCCGACACCCTCGGACTTGAGCTTCTGAACCTGAGCCATGATCTGCTCGGCCTCGGTCTCGCCGACCGCGGCGGTCGGCTCGTCGAAGATCACGTAGCGGGGGTTGCGGAGGATCGCCTTGGCGATCTCGATGCCCTGCTGCACGGCCATGGTCAGTCCGAGCACGGGCCGACGCGGATCGACGCGCACGCCGAGGGTGGCGAGCACCGCGCGCGCCTTCTCCTCCATGTAGCGGCGGTCGATGCGACCTGCCTTCATCGGCAGCGCCCCGAGGAACAGGTTCTCGGCCACCGAAAGACCCGGCAGCAGGCGGATTTCCTGATGAATGAGGGCGACGCCGCGCTGGATAGCGTCGGATGGCGAGTGCGGTTCGTAGGGCTGTCCGTCCAGCCACATGCGGCCGTCGCTAGGAGCAACCACCCCGGCGACCAAGGAATTGAAGGTCGACTTGCCGGCACCGTTCTCGCCGATCAGGCCGACACAGGTGCCCGGAGCCAGAAACAGGTCGACGGATTTCAGAACGCTGATCGGGCCGTAGTTCTTCACGAGACCGCGACAGTCCAGTCCTGTTGAGGAAGGTGCGTTCGTTTCCATCACTTGCTCCGAGCAGTCGGGTCGTGTTTCCGGGAGGCGGAATGGGCCCGAGCCAGTGGCTCGGACCCTTTTCGATCACTCCATCGCGGCCGCTGCCGGACCGTAGAAGTCGGAAGGCTCGTACTCGTCGATGTTTTCCGCCGTCAGCAGCACCGCGTCCTGGTACTGGAGCTCGGGGATGGAATCGCCCTCGCCGTTCATGATCTTCACGGCGTCCTGCACGGCCATCATGCCCATCTGGTACGGGACCTGTGCCATGGTGGCCTGCACGAGACCCTCACGGATAGCGTCGAACATCGTGGGAAAACCGTCGATCCCCACGGACAGCAGGTCGTCGCGGCTGGCCTCGCGGGCGGCCTTGGCGGCGCCGAGGGCCATCGCGTCGCTTTCGCCGAAGACCGCCTCGAGTTCCGGGTTTGCGGTCAGGATGTTCTGGGTGGCACGGAACGCCTCGTTTTCGTCCCAGTTCGCAGTCTGAATGGCCACGACCTCGATGCCGGGGTAGTTCTCCAGCGCCTCGTTGCAGCCCTGGGTGCGCTGGATCTCGGCGGTCGAGCCGAGGACGCCCTTGAGGATGGCCAATTGCCCTTCGCCGCCCATCTGGTCGAAGAGCCACGTGCAGAGATCCCGCGCCGCCTTGACGCTGTCGGTGGCGATGAAGGTGACGATGTCGCCGTCACCCGACTCGGGCCGCTGGTCGACAGCGATCACCGGCACGCCGGCGCTGTTGGCGGCCTTGACACCGGCGGCGGCGGCCGTGGAATCCTGCGAGATGAAGAGCAGCGCATCGGGCTGCTGGACCAGCAGGTTCTGAACCTGGCTGATCTGCTCGCGGGAGTTGTTGTTCGCCGAGGCGACGTTGAAGTCGAGCCCGGCCTCCTCGGCCGCGGCGCGCATGCCGTCGACTGCCGCGATGTAGAAGAGCGACTTCTGGTCCGCGACGGATGCCGCGATCAGCCCGTCCTGGGCGGCAGCGCCCGTGCCCCCTAGGGCGAGAAAGGCCCCGCCCAGAAGGCTGCCGATGGCAGTCAGGCGAGTGGTGGTGAATTTCATGGGTGGTCTCCTCCGATGTATGGTTCTTGGTGTTGCGGTAGTCGTTTCGGATCTTGTCCGCTTCGGGCGGCGCAGCCGTCCGCCCGAAGAGTCATTTGGCGGCCTCGCGGCCTTCGAGACGGGCCTTGAGCGAGGCAAGGAAGCGGGCCGACGCCGCTCCGTCGACTGCGCGGTGATCGCTGGTCAGGGAGAGTTCGGCGATGTCCCGCCATTCGGGCGCGCCACCGTTCCAGACCTGGCGCCGGGTCGTGGCACCGATGGCGAGGATCGCGACCTGCGGCGGATTGATGATCGCGGTGAACCGGGTGACGCCGAACATACCGAGGTTCGACACGGTGAAGGTTCCGCCCGACACCTCGCGAATTCCGATCTTGCCGTCCCGGACCTTGCCGACCAACGTCTTCCGGCGCTCCGCGATTTCCGTCAGGGACAGCGCCTCCGCGCCGTGAATGACCGGCACGGCAAGTCCCCGGTCGGAGGCCACCGCCAGCCCGATGTTCACGGTGTCGTACTCGATGACGCGATCTTCCCGGAAATGGGCATTGATGGACGGATGCTCGACGAGGGTCGCGGCGCAGTCGGCGAGCAGGATGTCGGTGACCGTCACGCCGTCAGCGCGGCGGGCGAGGACGTTCTCCATTGCGACCTCGACGGTCACGCCGAACATCGGCGCCGACCATGCCGTGCCCATGTGGCGCGCCATGATCTTCTCGGTTTTCGAAAGCAGGCGCTCGCGGCCCTCGGGTTCAAGCGTACCAGTATCGGCCATCTCAGCCTCCTCCGTTCAAGCGGCGCGCGGCAAGGACGACTTGCCGGCGCAGCCGTAGAGGCGGAGCTTTTCCACCGTCGCATCGACCATGCGGGCCCGACCCTCGGCCATAGCTTCTTCGAGCTGATGGTCGCCCTTGGTCCACACGGACTCGAAGCCTTTCCGGAAGGCATGGCGAAGATCGGTGTCGGCGTTGAACTTGTGGACGCCGGCCGCCATCGCATCAGCGATTTCCCGATCGGTCAGCCCGGAGGCTCCGTGCAGAACCAGGGGAATTCCCGTCGCCTGCCGTATCTCATGGATCCGGTCGATGTTGATCGGCTCCAGCGGCATGTCCGGAATGACGCCGTGCACGATGCCGACAGAAATCGCCAGGTAGTCGACACCGGTCTCGGCAACGAAGCGACGGGCCTCCTCGACGTCGGTGTAGTATTCGTTCCAGTCGACCTTCACGCCGACGTCGGGGATCTTGCCCAGTTCCGCCTCGACCGGAATGCCGAAGGCATGCGCAATCTCGACGATCTTCCGGGTCGACTCGATATTCTCTTCGAAGGGCAGGTGAGCGCCGTCATACATCACCGACGTGAACCCGAGGCGGATCGCTTCGAGGACCTCGTCCCACGATCCGTGATCGAGGTGGATGACGTATTCGGCGTTGGAGCGCTCGGCGATCCGTGACGTCATTTCAAAGGCGCGACGGACCCCCATGTGCGGGATGATCGCGCGGCCGACCTGAAGAAAGATCGGGGAATTGGCCTTCTCGGCGGCCCAGACGAGGGCTTCGGTCGTCTCTTCGTTATGCATGTTGAAGGCCCCGGCGGCATAGCCTCCGGCTTGCGCATTCGCGATGATGGACCTGGGATCGGACTGGGTCATGACGGCTGTCCTTCGAGGTTGTTCGACCGCTCGGTCGATTTGGTTAGACTGGCTCCGGCTGCAGCGGCATGCCGTCCCGGCACGCCGAAGCGCTGGATGTATTTGCGATAGGCCGCGATCTCGCGCTCGCGCCGTTGGGCACTCCAACCCTGGTCCCGCGCCAGCATGTCGGCTGCGCGCTCGAGCGCATCCTGTCCGCAGGTGGCGTTGAGGCCGACCATGATCCTCCGGATCAGGGCATCGGTCAGCGTGCGGCAGAACTCTGCCCGATACGTGAAGACAAGCTCCGCTCCGATCGCACCGCTGTCGGCGTCGAATATCTCCAGAAGCGCGGGATCTTCGCGGCCGACGGCCAAGACCTCTTCCGCCCTTGCGCCATAGATGTCGATCAGCCTGTCCAGCCTGTCGTCGCCAATGTCGTAAGTTCGAGCGAGGCCCTGCCGGAGCGACTCCCAGTCGCCGACGCGCGCCCCGGGAAAGAGCGCCTTTGTGGTCGGACAGGGCGGCGCCTTCAGACCGAGCTGTTTGTACACGGCATCGACCGTCTCCTCGGCGAGGCTCCGGTAGGTTGTCAGCTTGCCGCCGATGATCGACAGCAGCCCCCTCAGCCGCGGCGCGTGATCGTGGATCACGTGGCTGCGCGGCACCTTCCACTCCGACTTCTCCGGCACGTAAGGCAGGGGTCTGACGCCGCTATACGTATAGAGAATGTCGTCCTCGGTGAGGTTCGCCTCCGGGACGAGACTGTTGACCTCCCCGAGAAGATATTCGACCTCGGAGGTGTCCGCGCGGGCCGTGTCCGGATCGTCGTCGAACTTCTTGTCGGTCGTACCGATGAGGTAACGCTCGCCCCAGGGGATGATCAGCACCAGCCGGCCGTCGGTGCGGCTCTCGTAATAGACCACGTCGTCCGGAGCGCCGGGAAAGGGATTGACGATCAGGTGACTGCCCTTGGCGCCGCCGATGTAGCGCTTGTTGTCGCCCCTGGCCCCGCCCACGACCTCGTCGACCCAGGGGCCGGCGGCGTTCACGACAATCCTCGCCGAAAGCTCATGGCGCTCGCGGGTCAGGACATCGGTGAAAAGCACACCCGTCACGCGGCCGTCGTCGTCGAGAAAACCGTCGACCTTGGCATACGTGAAGATCTGCGCGCCCTCGGCGTGTGCGGCCAGCACGACTTCAACACAGAGCCGCTCCGACCAGACCACCTGGCCATCCATGAAGATCGCGCAACCGTCGAGGCCGTCCGAATTGATTCCGGGAAATCGCTTGATCGTCTCGCGCCGCGACAGCGTCTTGTGAGAGGCCGTCGTCTTGTCGAACGACAGGACATCGTAGGCCATCATTCCTGCGCGCAGGGTCCAGTGAGACCGCTGGTTATGCCTGTAGAACGGGATCATGAGCGGCACCGGCTTCACGAGGTGCGGCGCCAGCCGGAATAGTCGCTCCCGCTCGCGCAGCGACTCTCGAACGAGTGCCACGTCGCCCTGTTCGAGGTAGCGCAGGCCGCCATGGATCAGGCGACCGGACCAACTCGAGGTACCGCTACCGATGTCCTCCTTTTCGACCAGGGCCACGCGCAGGCCGCGTGCGGCAGCGTCGCGCGCGATCCCCGCGCCATTGATGCCGGCCCCGATCACCACCAGATCGAAGACGCCGCCGGGTTTCGGGGCCATCCTGCCCTGGGCACTGCCCGGGCCAATATCTCCGTTGACGTCGGTCATCGTGGTTTCTCGCCTTGCTTCGCCGCCGGACCTGCCGGGATCGGCGATCGGTGGGGCTCAGTCGTCGGTTTCAATAATTGCCAGCACGGACCGGACCTTGGCCTCCTCGCCCTTCTGGACGAGGATCTCGGTCAGGATGCCGGTGGCGGGGGACTCGAGCTCCTGAGTGGCCTTTTCGGCCTCGATTTCGGCGAGGGGCTCGTCCTCCTCGACCCGGTCACCAACCTTCTTCATCCAATCGGTGACCGTTCCCTCGCTCATCCCCATGCCCCACTGGGGCAACAAGACTTCGACCTTCATGCGGAAATCCTTTCTTCTGCGGTTTTTTCGAGTCCGGCCACCTGACGGATCGCTGCGGCGATCTTCTCGGTCGTCGGGTAGAGCTGGGCCTCCAGCGCAGGGCTGAAGGGAATCTGCATGTTCGGCGCGGTCAGCCGGCGGATGGGAGCGCGCAGCGCGTCCTGCGCCTCCTCGGCGACCGTTGCGGCGATCTCGGCCGTTGCTCCGCACGCCCGATGCGCGGGCTCGGCCAGGACCAGTCGCCCGGTCTTCCGGACCGACTCCACGATCGTCGCGGTATCGAGCGGAACCAGCGTGCGCGGGTCGATGACCTCGCAGGAAATGCCGTGCTCCTCGGCCATGGCCTCGGCGGCCTTCAGTGCGAGCGGCAGCGAGCCCGAGATGCCCACGACGGTCACGTCCGAGCCCTCGCGGCGGATGCGCGCCTTGCCGAAGGGGATGCGGTACTCTGTGTCGTCGACCTCTTCCTTGAGGCCCCAGAGCGGCACCGCCTCGAATGACATCACGGGGTCGTCACTGTCGATGGCCTGACGCAGCAGCCCCTTGGCATCGCTTGCGGAGGCCGGCGCAATGATCTTCAGCCCGGGCACGTTCATGAACATCGGGTATGGCCGGTCGGAATGGTGGGCCCCTGTGTTCAGGCCGTAGAACATGGCCGAGCGGAAAACGACCGGCACCGAGCTCTGGCCGCCGAACATGTAGCGGTTCTTGGCCGCCTGGTTCACCAGCTGGTCCATCGCCATGTAGAGAAACGAGGAATAGCTGAGGTCGACGATGGGGCGGAGGCCGGTCATCGCGGCGCCGATCGCGGCACCGACGATCGCCTCTTCGGAGATCGGCGTGTTGCGGATGCGGCGGTGGCCGAACTGTTCGACGAAATCGCCTTTTTCGGCGCGCTGCTTGCCGCCGCCTGTCGTGCCGTAGACGTTGGCCTCCACATCCTCGCCGATGATGATCACGCGCTCGTCAGCGATCATCGCTTCCTGCTGCGCGGCGCCGATTGCGCCGATATAGGTCATCACGCTCATTGAACGGCCTCCATGTCGTACGGGTCAGTGTAGAGATCTTCGAAGGCCACCTTCGGCTCTGGGTCGGGGCTTTCCATCGTGAAGGTTACGCAATCCTCGACCTCCTGCGCGATCTCGTCGGCGAGAGCGTCCAGCTCGGCCTCCGTGGCCACCCCTTCTGCGATGAGCCAGGCACGGTGCATCTGGATCGGGTCTCTCGCCAGCCAGGTCTCACGCTCGTTCGTGTCGCGGTAGTCGACGTTGATGCGCAGCCCCTCGGAATGCTCGCGAAAGCGATATGTCATCACCTCCACCAAGGTCGGCCCGTCGCCCCGGCGGCCCCGCGCGGCGGCCTCGGCTACAGCTTCGTGGACGTCGAGAACGTCCTGTCCGTTCTCGACGCGGACGCCCGGCATCCCGAAGCCTGCAGCGCGGTCGACGATGCGCCCGCCGGTCACGGTGTGAGCCGGCGTCGAGAGTGCGTAGTGATTGTTTTCGCAAAGAAAAATGACGGGCAGCTTCCAGGCCGAGGCGAGGTTCATGCTCTCGTAAAGAACGCCCTGGTTCGCCGCCCCGTCGCCAAAGAAGCACATGGCGACCCGGTCCTCGCCCAAGGTCTGCGCCGAAAGCCCCGCGCCCACTGCGATCGGTATCGAGGAGCCGGTAATCCCGCTCTCGCCAAGGCTGCCATGCGCGTAATCGGCGAGGTGCAGCGAGCCGCCCTTGCCGCGACACACGCCCGTGGCCTTGCCGACGAGCTCGGCCATGAGGGGCCCGAGAGGCGATCCCATGCCGATCGGATGACCGTGGCTGCGGTGGTTGCCGGTGATGTGATCGCCCTTCCTTAGCGCCATGCACGCACCCACGACCTGCGCTTCCTGACCGATGCTGGTGTGCACCGTGCCAGGGATGTAGCCACGCTTCACCATTTTCGATGCGCGCTCGTCGAACAGCCGGATGCGGATCATCCGACGTTGCATTTCAAGCAGGGTGTTGTTCTGAAGGTCGGCTTTCCGAAGCATTAACCGCTCCCTTTAGGTCATATGTTCTATCTTAGGACATTAGTGCCATGGCCGGTGATTCGATGCAATGACAAATTTGCCCTTCTTACAGTCATTTGTGTCACTCGACCACAAAACGTGATGATTTCATGTAGATAAGCGTGATTTTAGCCGCCGATACCGTGCTGGCGATCAAGGCCGGCGACCCGGCCTGGACGGTCTCGCTATCGCAGCAATCAGCGCGGGGCGGCGCCAGGCGCCGGCCCCCCGTGTCTCACTTGATGACCGAACCGCGGCTCCGGGAGGTGGTCAGCGCGACGATGACGATGATGAAGACCCCGTAGACGAGGCTCTGGGCCTGCGCGCCGAACCCCAGCGCCTGAGCCGCAATCGGCACGAATGCGACCGTCAGCGCGCCGAAGACCACGTTGATCGGGTTTGCCTGGCCGCCGGAGATCGAGGTCCCGCCAACCAGCGCTGCGGCGATACCGGGCAACAGTAGGTTGCTGCCAAGCCCGCTCGCCGAGGCCGATCCGGCCTGAGCTACGATCGCGAGACCTGCAAGGCCGGACGCGAACCCGGAGATCGCAAAGGCAATGATCTTCGCCCGCCGGTTCGGCACGGCCGACAGGATCGCCCCGGACTCGTTCTTGCCCACGGCAGTCATGTTCTGGCCGACGATCGTAAAGCGAAGCAGGGCCCAGAAGAAAATGGCCGCGAGCACACCGATCCAGAACGTGAGCGGCACGCTCAGAGTTTTGATCGTGTGCAGCGCCGTCACAAGGTCGCGGTTCTCGGACACGTAGATCGTCTCGGACCCGCTGGTCACAAGCGCCGCTGTCTGAAGGATGCCGAGCGTGCCGAGGGTCAGCGCGAAGGAAGGCACCTGGGTATATGCCAGGATGACGCCGTTGACCGCGCCGATGAGCGTGAGGGCGACGAGGACCGCGATCATCGCGAGGATACCGGCCTCCGGTATGGTCAGCGCGAAGAGGATCGCGCCGAAGAGTCCGATGGCGGCGTTCGAGAGGTCGATCGAGCCGGTATTGAGGACCATCGATTGACCGAGCGCCACGAGCAGGATGGGCGCGGCCGACGTTGTGGCGATTGAGATGCCGAAGGGCCCGAGATAGGCGGGGTTCGCGATCCCCACCACCAGCAGGATCGCAAAAAACACGAGCGGCGGCGCGATGATGTGCCAGCTGGCCATCCGGCGGAGCCGCGCAAGGGTGGCGGCCACCTTGTCCGGTCGATCGAGGGCCTCAACGGTTGCGGGAGTGTCGGCTCTGTGGGTCATACCATCTCCGATACGATTTCGCGCACGTCGAGTTCGCCTGCGCTGCGCATGTCATGTCGTGCGGAAACCTGCCCGTCCTTCAGGACCAGGATCTCATCCGCCATCTCGAGGGCTTCTTCGATCGTGTCGGGGATCAGCACGACGGCCGTTCCCTTGTCGCAGGCCTTGCGGATCTCCCGGTTGACGGCCTGGGAGACGCCGATATCCAGACCCCGCAGCGGATGATCGAGGATCAGGACCTTGAGTTCGGGGTTGTTCAGCCACTTTGCCAGCACGACCTTCTGCTGGTTGCCGCCCGAGAACTGGCCAAGCGGCTGATGGATGTCGTTGGGGCTGACGCCGAGCCGGTCAAACCATTCCTGCGCGATCTGCGCCATCTTGCGCGGCCTGAGGAACGGCCCGGTCCGGGCATGCTCGGGATGGACGAGGGCGATGTTCCGGGTGCCGGGATAGCCCCCGATCATGCCTTCCACCTTTCGCTCTGCGGGAACGTATGCCAGTCCGGCACGAACCGCCTTGGCGATCGTCCAGCGCGAAACGGCCTTTCCGTTGACCTCGATCGTGCCGGCATCGAATGTCTCGGCGCCGAAGAGTGCCCTTGCGATCGCCCCGCGTCCCGATCCGTTCGTCCCGACAAGCGCGACGATCTCGCCAGGGTGGACAGCGAAGCTCACGTTTCTGAAGCGACCGTGCCGCGTCAGATCGCGGACCTCGATGGCTGCCTGACCCTCTTTCGACGGAACCGCCCGAGACCGCGTGGCGACTGCCGGCGTCTCGTCGACCATCGCCCGGAACAATTCGTCCTTCGTCACGCCCTCCGTGCGGCGATCGCTTGTCAGTTCGCCGTGCCGCATGACCACGACGCGGTCGCAGATACGCAGGACCTCGTCCAGCCGGTGGGAGACGAAGATCACACTCGCAAATTCCCGGAGCTTCCTGATCTCGCGCTCCAGTACCTCGACTTCGGCCTGTTCGAGGACCGCGGTCGGTTCATCCAGGATGATGAGCGGCGTGCCGGACTTGTCCGGATTCACGCTGACCGCGCGCGCGATCTCGACCATCTGACGATCGACGAAGCTGAGATCGCCGACACGCGTCCGCGGGTCGAGATCGACGCCGATCTTCTCGAGCACCTTCCGCGCCTCGCGATTGATCCGTCTCCAATCATGGATGCCGAAGCGGCTGAGGCCCTGGTGATTGATGTTCTGGTGTTCGATGTTCTCGGCGACGGTCAGGTTCGTGAAGAGCGACTGTTCCTGATGGACGACCCCGACACCGGCTTTCAGCGCGTCGTTTGGGCCCTTGAAGTTGGCGACCTTTCCGTTGATCTCCATCTGACCTTCATCGGGACGCTCGATCCCGGCGAGGATTTTCAGGAGCGTCGACTTGCCGGCGCCGTTCTCGCCGGTGAGGCCGATCACTTCCCCCTTGCGGATCTCGAGGGACACCGATCGAACGGCCCTGATCTTGCCGAAGGAGCGGGAGACGTTCGTCAGCTTGAGGACGACAGGTGCGTCGGGTTTCATTTCGCCACCTTCAGCCGGCCGCGCTCGGGCCATGCGACGGCGATGATCGCGATCAGAAGGATCAGACCGAAAACGCCGGATTGATAGTCGGGGTCGACGCCCGCAAGGACGAGCCCGTTGTTCAGGATGATCAGGAGGAAGACCCCCAGTGCGGAGCGAGTCATGCCGCCTTCGCCACCGCCCAGCGCCGTGCCGCCGATCACCGCGGCAGGAATGCCGACGAAGAGCTGGCCGAAGCCGATGTCGGTCGATCCCGAACCGAGCTGCATCGTCGCGAGAATGCCGGCCAGGCCACCGAGAAGCCCGGCGATCGCGAACGCGCCGATCTTGTAGACGTTCACCGGCATGCCAGACGTCCGCGCGATCGGCTCGTTGTTGCCGATCGCCATCAGCCCACGGCCAAGATTGGTGTAGTTCGAGATCAGCAGGCCGAACAGAAGGACGCCGGCGGCGAGCCAGAACGAGTGAGGCAAGCCAAGCGTCAGGCCGGTCGGCCAACGGGCGAGCGCGTCGCTCGTCAGGCTCGGCAGCGAATTGTTTCCGTAGAGCAGGATCGCGATGCCGAGTCCCACGTACCACGTCCCGAGGGACACGACGAAGGAAGGCACCTTCAGCTTGGCATAGATCACCCCGGTCATGAGGCCGAGCGACAGGCCTAGGCCGAGCGCGATGAGCCACGCCCACATACCGAGGTCGATCATCGTCCGCGTGTTCGGCGAAAGCAGGATCCAGGCCATGCCGGCCGCGCCCATGATGCCCTCGACGGACAGATCGATGGATCCCATCTGGATCACGAGAGTCGCGCCGACGACCAGGATCAGAGGGACAGAGACCTGGAACAGGACGTTCTGCAGGTTCTCTATGCTCGCAAATCTCGGATTGAGGAAAGAGAAGACGACGATCAGGACGACGAGTGCGGCGACGAGGCCGATCGGTCCCTTGGCGCCTTCGGCAATCAGACGCCGCATCGAGGCGTTGCCGTTTCTTTTCATGCCGGCCGCTCCGCGCGGGCCGTCTTCGTGCATCACGCTGGTCATGTCGGCTCCTCGCGCTGTCAATTCCGCTGAGTGTCTGTCCCGGCTCCGGCCGGGCCGGGAGGATGGCCCGGCCGGAGAGGGTGTGCCCGCTGTCAGCTTTCGGGCAGAACTTCGACGCCACCGCCGACAAGCGGCACAGGCTCGGTATCCCAGGGGCCGTTCTCGATCAGCCGCGAGACGAATTCGGCGGGAGCGCCCTCTGCGTCGTACTGCAGGTACTGCTCGTAGTTCGCCGGCGTGACACAGCTCAGCTTGAAGAAGCTTTCACGCTTGTTGTCCTCGAGCTCGCTGGGGACGATCTGGCCCGACGCGGCGAGATAGGCCGTGTAGAGGCCGATGGCCGAGGCCATGTAGCCGCGGTGGAAGGTCTCGCCCACGATGGCGTTGTTGCCGCGGCCCGAGATGATGTCCTCGAGCGTTTTCGGATAGAGACCGTCGGAGGCGAACTTCACCTGGTCGAGAAGCCCTGCGTTCTCGAACGATTGCATGGCACCGATCTGCATGCCGTCGTCCGCGCTCCAGACGCCGTCGATCTGGTCGCCGTACTTGACGATCAGGTCCCGGGCATTGCGCCCGCCGAGCTGCGGATCCCAGTTGGAGGGCCGCTCCTCGAGGATGGTGATGCCGGGATAGTTCTCGGCAATCTCGGCCTTGAAGCCGGCCACGCGGGTCTTGGACGTCGTGCTGTCCTGCACGCCCGGGAGGAGGATCACGTTGCCCTCGCCGCTCAGCGCCTCGGCGAGCGCCTGGGCGCCGCAGCGGCCCGAGTCGACACCGGTGTGCTTCTGGAACGCGACGAAGTTGTCACCGACATTCTGCGGCTTGTACTCGTCGGGCTTGTTCCACCAGATCGTGACGTAGCCGCCCGCCTGCTTGACCGCCTCGACGATGGTCGGCGCATCGGAGCTGGCCACCGTGTTGACGAACATGATCGGCTTCTTGCCGCTCGCCAGGATCGCGTAGATCGACGAGATCGACGTCTGCGACGAGTTGTTCGAGTTCACGATCTCGAGCGGAATGCCGAGTGCTTCCGAGATTGCCTCGGCGCCCTCGATGTTCGAGATCATGTAGGGGTTCGTCGTGTTGATCACCGACGCGACGATCACCCATTCGTCGGGGTTGAAGCCCTCGGGATGCTCGACGCTCTGTGCGGCGGCACCGGAGGCGCCGAGGCTGGCGATCATGGCTGCCGCGACGGCGGCGGCGCCAAAGGCGCGGCGGGTCGGGCCGGCGAGTTTCGTGGTCAGGGTCGTCACGGATTTCTCCTCCTTGTCGAATGCGAAGGCGTCTATCGAGACGCTGGATTTCAGGCTCGAAGTCCGCCGAAGAAGGTGCGGACGTCGTCGACGAACAGTTCCGGCACCTCGAGCGGGGCAAAGTGACCGCCCTCGTCGTGAATCCGGTACTGCTGAAGGTTGAAGTACTTCTCGGTCCAGGTGCGCGGCGGCTTGTAGATCTCGCCCGAGAAGATCGAGACCGCGGTCGGGACGCCCACGACCGGAAAGCGGTTGTGGCTCGGCGACCACGGATTGCCGCGGCATTCCCAGTAATAGCGCGACGAGGTGCCGCCGGTCTTCGTCAGAAAATAGACTGCGGCCGTCGTGATCAGGTCTTCCTTCGGCCAGACCTTCTCGAAACGCTCAGTACCCACGCCGCGCTCGGCAAGGCCCCAGAAATAGCGTTTCTCCGTGATCCAGGCGAGCTGACCCGCCGGCGAGTCCGTCACCAACGCCGCCAGCGTCTGCGGTTTGGTCAGCTGGATCTCGCCGTAGCCGCTTTCGTTCTCGACGAAGTGCTTGCCACGCTCGAACCAGCCTTCCTCTTCTGCCGTGTATTCGCTTCTGGCCGGCAGCCCGAGGATCGGGTCGAATTCGACCCCCTCCGGCTGGTCGGGATGCGACGGCAGGTAATGGCTCATCTGCGCCGGGAAGTGCGTGTAGACGCCGATGACGTCCTTCTCGTACTTGTGGCCGTGCTGCTGGGCGACGAGCGCGCCCCAGTCGCCACCGGCCGTGGCATATTTCTCGTAGCCGAGGACATCCTTCATCAGGGCGTTCTCGAGATCCGCGGTATGCCAGAAGTTCCAGCCGGTCTCCTTCAGGGGCGACGAGAACCCGTAGCCCGGCAACGAGATCAGCACGACGTCGAAGCTGTTCTCGGCCTTGCCGCCATGCGCCTCTGGATCGGTCAGCGGGCCGATCACCTTCCGCAGGTCCCAGAACGTCCACGGCCAGCCGTGGTGGATCAGGAGCGGCATCGGGTTCTTGCCCTTGCCCTTCACGTGGATGAAGTGCAGCGGCACGCCCATCAGGTCGATCCTGAACTGCGGCAGCTCGTTCATCCGCCGCTCGACATCGCGCCAGTCGTACTCGTTGATCCAGTAGTCGATCAGCGTGCGGTGGTAGGCCGTGTTGTAGCCGTACTTCCAATCATCGTTGGCGAAGTCGTCCGGGAAGCGCGTGCGCTTCAGGCGCTCCATCATGTCGTCGAGGTCCGCTTCAGGGATTTCGATCTTGAACGGACGGATCTCGTGGTCTAGCGGCATCGGTGCCCCTCCCCTTTGAAGTCCTGCGCGGAATGCGCGCTCAGTTTTTCAGATTGGCCATGACGTCCTTGATCAGCGGCCAGACGCGCGCTGCGGACGTGTGATCCATGCTTTCCTTGGGCGAATGCAGATCGTAGAGGTTCGTCCCGATCCCGATCGTGTCGAGACCGTCGATCCGCTGCGTGAACATCCCGAGTTCGAGGCTGCAGACCGAAACCAGAACATCTGGCTTCTTGCCCATGACCCGCTCGTAACAGCCCTTGGCGATCTCGAGCATCCGGCTCTCCGGGTTCCAGGGGAACTCGGGCGCATCGAGCCCGATCTGCTTCGCGCTGACGCCGTCGCCGGCAAGCTCGGCAAGCATCATCATCTGGTCCAGCACGGCGTGCTTGCGCGAGGTGACGGCGCTGGTGATCGTGCTCGTGATCTCGACCCGGTCGCCGGCCGTCCGCAGAAGCCCAATGTTGTTCGATGTCTCCCAGTTGCCCTCGACCTCGAGGTTTTGGTTGGTGATGCCGTTCGGCAGGAGCGCGATCGCCTGAACGAGCTTGGCCGCGGAGGCGTCGGACATGACGCGCTCGATGGCGACGTCCGGCCGCTTGACGGTGATCCGCATGTCCGGGTCGGAGATCCGGAACTCGTGCTTGATTTCGTCGGCGAGGGCGCGGACGGCCTCCTCGACGGTGTCGGCCGTATCCGGATCGACGAGGATCAGCGCCTCGGCCTCCGCCGGGATGACATTGTTCTGCACGCCGCCCGAGACCTTCGCGATACGGACGGCCCCGTTCTGCATCGCCCGACGCAGAAGTCGGCCGATGAGCGCAATGGAATTGCCGCGCTCGAAGTGGATGTCGAACTCGCAGTGGCCGCCGAGCAGGCCGCGAATGTCGATCAGCATCGCGACGCCCGCATCGCCCGGCTTTTGCCAATCGGCGTCGACATCAATCCGGCAGGTCACGTCGCCAGAGCATCCTGCAAGGAGCTGTTTCTCCTCGATCCAGTTGAAGTCGATCATCCGCTTGCCGGTGAGCTTGTTCAGATCGACATTGTCGCCCCCGACCTTCCCCATCTCTTCCATGACGGTCATCACGCATTCGAGCGGCGGATGGGGAATGTCGTCGGAGTCGAGCAGCGCAAGCATGTAGGAGATGCCAAGCCCGTTGTCGGCGCCAAGCGTCGTGCCCGCCGCGCGGATACGGTCGCCGTCGACCTTCAGCTTGACCCCGTCGGTGGCGAAGTTATGGCTCACGCCCTCGTCGAGCTTACAGATCATGTCGATATGGCCGTGCAGGATGACTGTCGGCGACTGCTCGTAGCCCGGCGTGCCGGGCTTCTTAACGATCATGTTGTCGAGATCGTCGCGATGGTACTCGAGCCCGCGTGCCGTCGCGAAATCGGCGACGTAATCGGCAGCGTCCTTCTCGTGCTGTGAGCAGCGGTGCCGGGCGCTCAGCTCCTCGAAGAAGAACATTACCTCGCGCGGCTCTATGTTTTCCAGTAGGCGCGCCGACCCACGGGTTTCATTCGCCTGCTCTGGGGCCTTCACATCCATGATCATGTCTCCTCCCACTCAGGTCCAGGCCGGCGCTGCCGTCTCCTTCCGGAACCATGACAGCCTCACGGCTGGACCAAATGTTTTTCATCGGGACTTATGTATCATCAAGCCTTATACTCTAGCAACGACTATTTTGTTGTGGTAGTAGTCAATTGTGTCACAAAAACGTTAAGTGGCTGATTCATAACATACAAAGACAGTTAAAGCATGCGGAAGACAGTGGAGCCGGCACCAGGATCCACCCCGCCGCCGGCGCGCACTCAGGAGAAAAACATGAACGAGTTTGACAGGCGTAGCAGCGAACCGGCCAGGGCGGCATGGCTCTATTACGCGGAGGAGCTCACGCAGAGCCAGGTGGCCGACAAGCTGGGGGTAAGCAGGAGCACGGTGATTCGCCTGCTCAGACGCGCCAAGGAGAGCGGCCTCGTCCAGATCTCGCTCGGCGTCTCGTCGGAGACCTTCGCCACCGAACGGGACCTCGAAGACAAGTATGGGCTGAAGAAGGCGAGAATCGTCCCGGTGGCAGAAACCGAAGAGATGCAGCGGCGCTGGCTCGGCCAGGTCGCTGGCGAAGCACTGATCGAGATGGTGAAGAGCAACTCCACTGTCGCCGTCAGCTGGGGTCGCACGATGCTGGCGATGGCCGACTCCCTTACCGGAGAAGCGCCTACCAGCAACATGCAGATCGTCGCGCTTATCGGCGGGCTCCATAATGCGAGCCGCGGCACCAACCCCTACGAAGTGGCGGAGCAACTTGGGAAGTATTTCGGAGCGCCCGCCCGCGCCCTGTACGCGCCGGTCTACGTGAAGAATGCCGCGACCGCCGAGGGCCTGCGCGGCGACTCGGGCCTCAGCGAGGCACTCGATCTCGCGCGAAACGCGGATCTTGTCGCTTTCAGCGTCGGCGCCCTGAGCGACGAGGCAACGATGCTGAGTCTCGGCTACGTCAATCCGGAAGAGCGCGACTTCCTCGCGGCACGCGGCGCAGTCGGCGATATTGCCTGTCGTTGGGTGGACAGCAATGGCACTGAAGTGGAGATGCCGGACACCATTCATCCCATCGGCATCTCGCTCAGGAGCCTGCGCAAGATCCCCGACCGGCTGGCCGTTGCGGGCGGTCCCGACAAGATCGACGTCCTCCGGGCCAGCCTCGTGGGCGGCTACGTGACGCACCTCGTCACCGATGAAGCGAGCGCGGCCACTCTCCTTTCGAGCTGAGCCATTTATTGAAGCACTTGTCCTATTGCGGAACATATGCTTCAATGGTGGTGGGAAAGGCGGAAGGGAGGCCGTGACATGCTACTCGGAATCGATCTTGGCACCTCGATGACCAAGGCAGCCGCTTTCGATCTGGACGGCACCTGCCTCGCCGTGTCGTCGCGCAAGCCAACGCTTCGGCATCTTGGAAAGGGGCGGATCGAACAGGACTTTGAGGATGTGGTCCGACTGGTTTCGGAGGTCGTTCGAGAGGTCGTCGCGGATGCCGGACGTGTTCCGGAGGCGATCGGGATCACCGGACAGAGCGATGGCCTCTGGCTGCTGGACGAAAATGCCCGCCCCGTCCGCCCTGCCATCTCCTGGCTCGACAACAGGGGCAGCCCCTATCTGCAGGACTGGATGGACAGCGGGGTTTACGAGGAGGTCTTCCGCCGGAACGGCAACGCGATCTTCCCGGGCTCTCACGCGCCCTTCATGGCTGCGCTGGCGCAGGAGGATCCGGGGGCGCTCACTCGGGCAGCGACGGCGAGCTACCTCAAGGACGGCATCCTGCAGCGGCTGACGGGCGCGCGCGTCACCGACGCTTCGGACGCCTCACTGCCGTTTCTCGACACCCGCACCCGCGACTACGACCCAGAGATCCTGGAACTGCTCGGGCTGTCCGACTGTGCCCGCCTGCTCGCACCGGTCATGCCCGCGCCCGGTCAGGCATTCCCGCTTTCGGCCGAAGGGGCACGGCTGACCGGGCTGCCGGAGGGCGTGCCGGTCCACGCCGGTCCCTTCGACATCGTCGCCTGCGCGGTAGGCGCCGGCGTCGATCAAGTCGGCGACGGCCTCGTCATCATCGGGACGACACTGGCCTGCGAAGTGCTGGTCGACCGCGTGGACACCGGCGGAGAGCCTGTCGGCATGACACTATGCATGCCACAGGAAGGCCGCTGGATGCGCGCCCTTCCAGCGACCGTCGGTACGGCCTCGCTGGACTGGATTCTCGATCTCGTGGGTGCAGAATGCACGCAGGTCGAGGCGCTCCTCGCCCAGAGCCGGCCCGGCGCCAACGGCGTGACCGCTCTGCCCTACTTCTCGGCCACAGGCGAGCGCGCGCCCTTCGCCGATGTCCGGGCCAGAGGCCAGTTGTGCGGCCTTAACACGGGCACCTCGAAAGGCGACATGGTCATGGCGATCTGCGAATCAGTCGCCTATGCCGCGCGGCACTGCGTCGAGGCGGCCGGTCTGTCGGGGCGGCTTTCGGTCTCCGGCGGGGGCGCGAATTCGGCGACCTGGAGCCAGATGATAGCGGACGTCCTGCAATGCCCGCTTGCCATCGCACCAAAACCGGAGGTCGGCGCACGCGGCGCGTGCCTTGCGGCGGCCGATGCCATCGGGATCGACTGCGACCGTGCAGCCTGGACGAAGGCTGAAGGCGTCATCGAGCCGCGGGCCGAGCTGCGCGACCATTACCAGTCGGGTTTCGCGCACTATCTCGAGACCGTCGAAGCGGCGCGCCGGCTATGGCACAGCCCGGAAAAAGAACGGCTGGGCACCGCCAGCCACCCTCCCCTCGTTTCCGCATGAGGACCGTCATGCCTCGCGACCTCACGATCCCCGGCCAGCGCCACCCCGAGAAGGCGCACCGACCCGAGACAGCGCGTCAGCCCAAGCCTGAGTGGATCCGTGTCAAGACGTCCACCTCCGCCGGCTACCGCGCCACCCGCGCCAGGGTAATCCTCCCCATGGTTAAGGGGATGCGGAAGTAGAATTTTCTCGGCAGACTCGATGAGGAGATTCTGATGAAGAAGACGAGATTTACCGAGG
>NZ_FNAH01000007.1 GCF_900101865.1 Paracoccus isoporae | reverse complement strand
CCTCGGTAAATCTCGTCTTCTTCATCAGAATCTCCTCATCGAGTCTGCCGAGAAAATTCTACTTCCGCATCCCCTTAACCATGGGGAGGATTACCCTTTACCCCAACATAATTTCGTTGGGCGGCGGCGCAGACACCATGGCTGCGACGCACAGCGGTCATCTCATAATACGCGACATGGATGCGAGTGACTTCTTGTTTCTAGGCGGAGCTTTTGCAGACCGCAACGAATTAGAGGCGGCGAGCAGGATCGCAGGAAAAGACCTCGTACTAGAGATGCCTGGTTCCGGTCAGATCACTATAGTGGGAGGTGCATCGCTGGCATCCTCTCTCGCCGGGCAGGTGATTGATTTAGCGGTTGCGGACCAGCTCGACCGAGCCAGCAACCCTAACGTCGCGAACGGCGACAAGACGCCGGAGATCAAGTCAAGCCTCGCTGGTCAGCAGCTGTCCGAGGCCGAAGAAGCACTGCAGACCGTCTACGGCGATTTAGGCGCGGCGTTGATACCCAAACTCAGAAGTGATGCAGCGCAAACTGTTGATAATACGGGCATCCGCGGAAATAAAAATCAGGGGGAGCAGATGCTAGCGAACCAGACCGATAGCTCTGCCTCAAAGAAGGGCCAACGAGAACGTCATGAAACCGACGAGGAAGACGAAGAGGATCTCTTCGCACCGTCTGATCGCTGGCCTTACAATGAACTTGACGACAATCCAGTGACAAACACCGGGTGCTTCATTGCGACGGCGGTATACGGAAATCCCTTTCACCCAGACGTAATGGAGTTGAGGAGGTTCAGGGAAAGGGTATTGCGCCGCTATCTGCTCGGACGCCTCTTCATCCATGCCTATAACATATTTGGTCCAATGATCGCGAAAATAACTTCAGAGCACCATGCGCATGCTAAAATTATCAGATTGCTGCTGACCTATTTCGTAAGGACAATGCGATAGGAGCAAGACATCCGATAAAGTTCATCATCAGAGTTTGATCAGACCTCGTCATCAGTGGATGTTCGCGCTGGCCTCCGCCCACGGAGTTTCAAATTCAATGCGAAGTCGAGTAGCTTAGCTTGTAAGCGTCCGGTCTGACCGCTACCGGTTCGATTTCCACGGCAGCAGATCATCGACCTTGTTGATCTTATAGTCCGGGATTTGGGCGATGGTGTCTGCAAGCCAGGCGAAGGGATCGGTGCCGTTGAGCTTGGCGGTCTCTATCAGGGTATAGGCGATGGCGGCGGCCTTGCCGCCGGCTTCAGACCCGACGAAGAGGTAATTCTTCCTGCCGAGGGCTATGGCGCGCATGCCGCGTTCGGCGACGTTGTTGTCCAGTTCCAGCATGCCGTTGTCGAGATAGGGTCGCAGGCGCTCCATCCGGGTCAGGGCGTATCGGATGGCGGCTGCAAGCGGGGATTTGCCTGATATTCTGGTCAGTTGCATAGCCAGCCAGACCTCGAGATCATCGAAGACCGGGGCAGCATGGGCCTTTCGCAGTTCGGTGCGGCGGTCTGGTGGTGATCCTCGGGCTTCTTTCTCGACGGCGTAGAGTTGGGCGATCCGGGTGATGGCTTCTTCGGCGATGGCTGAGCCCTGTGCGCGATGAATGTCGACGAACTTGCGCCGGATATGCGCCATGCAGGCGACTTCGCGGACAGCGCCTGATCGATACAGTTCCTCGAACCCGGCATAACCGTCGGCATGCATCTAACCTCGGTATCGGGCGAGATGATCCTTTGGATGCTGTCCATTGCGGTCGCCTGAGAACCGATACCAAGCAGCCGGTGGCGTATCGCTGCCCCATGGGCGTTCATCGCGGACATAGGTCCAGATCCGCGCTGCCCGGGTCTTGCCGGTGCCGGGTGCCAGCATGCGGACCGGGGTGTCGTCAGCAAAGATTGCATCGCCTGCCAACACATGGCGACCGATGGCATCGGCCAGGGGCTCCAGCAGGGCGGTGGTCTTGCCGACCCAATCGGCCAGCGTGGACCGGTCGAGATCGATGCCATCGCGGTCAAATATCTGGCTCTGACGGTAAAGCGGCAGGTGATCGGCATATTTGCTGACCAGCACATGGGCCAGCAGTCCCGGCCCTGGACGACCACGTTCTATCGGGCGCGAGGGCAGCGGCGATTGCGTGAAGCCTTCGCAGCAAGCGCAGGCAAAGCGCGGGCGCACGATGCGATTCACGATGAAGCGCCCTGGCACATATTCCAGTTCTTCGGTCACGTCCTCGCCGATCCGCCGCAGATGCCCGCCGCAATCGGCACAGGCGTCAGAACCCGGTGTCAGTTCCACTTCCATCCGGGGAATGTGATCCGGGATCGGTTTGCGCTTCGGCTTACCCTTTTCCTCGATATCCGGCAGCTTCATCCGGGCGGTCATTGCCGCGGCCGCGATCTCGCTGGTTTCCAGTGCCAGTTGCAGTTGCTCGACCGTCTCGGACGAGGCGCCAAACCGATGGGCCCGGTGCCCGGCCAACTGGTGCCGCAGCTTTTCGATCAGGACCGCCTGCGCCTTCACCTCATCCAGAAGCCGCGCCGTGAAGCTGCGCAGTTCTTCGGGGTCGTCGGGGATGGTCACGGGCTCGTCCAGCATGGGAAAAGCTTACCCTGCAAAGGGTTTTGTGGGAATCCCGCTCGTTCCGGATCGGCGGATTATCCCGCCATCAGCGGCTGCCAGCTGCGCTGCGGCGTCCGCCAGTCGATCCCTTCCAGCAGCATGGCAAGCTGCGCAGGCGTCAACGCCACCTTGCCCTCCTTCGCCGAGGGCCAGACGAACCGGCCCCGCTCCAGCCGCTTGGTGAACATGCACGCTCCCTGGCCGTCCCACCAGATGACCTTCACCAGATCGCCACGGCGACCACGGAACACAAACAGATGCCCGGCGAAGGGATCCTGCTGCAGCACCGCCTCGGCCTGCGCCGCCAAGGATGGAAACCCCTTTCGCATATCGGTCACGCCTGCCGCCAGCCAGACCCGCGTATTGGCCGGAACGAGGATCACACCGATAGCCCCCGGAGCAGCCGGGCAAGGGCATCGGGATCATAGCTGCCGCTGATCCGCATCCGGGGTCCGCCCGACAGTTCGATGTCGATCAGGTTCTGCGCAACACGGGTGGCCGGGGTAGGCTTCGCGTCAACGATCTCAACCGGCAGAAAGCGCGATCCTTCGGGCGAAGGCGGAACCGACGCCGCATCCGGCGCATAGCGGGGATCACGCAGCCATTTGAAGATCAGGTTCGCATTCACAGCGTAACGACGCGCCACCTGCGCAACCGAAACGCCCGGTGCGACTGTCTGCAGGCAGATCGACCGCTTCTCCTCGTCCGTCCAGAGCCGCCTCGTCCGACGCATAGCCAAAGCACCATAGTGTCCACTATCCTTGGTGGACACTAACCATCACTACCTGCGCGCGGCAGAGCGGTCAGGCCGGACGCTTACCTTAGCTTTGGAATTTTACCTCGAGAAGCGCAAGGTCGTAATCCTGAATATCTAGGAGGCGGACGATCGGCGTTCCACCAACTTCTATGATGGTGTGTCCTGATCCGTCGACTAAGGACGTCAGTTCCGCATTGGCGTGTGCCTCTGGATCGAGTGTGATCTGGATCCTGTCTTGCGATGCATCAAAGTTGCTGATCGTCGCGACGCCTTCTTCTGTACGATCCAAGATCAGGACATCATGTCCTGCACCGCCGTCTACATGGTCGAGCGCCCCGATGTGGATTTCATCATCGCCTGCGCCTCCTAACAGCGTGTCCGCGCCCGCACCACCAAAAATCGTGTCGTCGCCGGTGTCACCACTGACCGCGTCGTTCCCTGCGCCAGCGTTTATCCAGTCATCTCCTCCTCCTCCAAGCAAAACGTCATCCCCAACAGCTTCGCCGACTGGGTCGCCTTCGATGTAATCGGAAAATCCTGTTCCAATGATGGTATCGGCGAGGTTGGTTCCGATCAGCTCATCCCCACCTTGCGAGGCCGGAAGCGATGCATGGTCACCATTCGTCAAGATGCTGTCAGACGCCAACGATGAACCCGTGGTGACCCGGCCGGAGATCATATCTAAAAGTGTTCTGGCTTCTCCGTACTCTTCACCTTCTCCAGTTGAATTTTCTTGAAGAGAGTAACTCTCGCCTAGATCCGATTCACCGTCGGCCTGGTCGTGGATTACATTTTCGTCTTCGTCAGCGCCATCCAATAAGCATGCAACGGCCGAGAACACCATCGTTACGCCAAGCAATGTCAAAACACTCATCACACACCATAATTAGCCTTATCCCCTAGCCTGGTATGAGTAACACAATGTCAGTTGGCATGAGCTCATATTGTTGATGAGCGGTTAATTCTAGTCGACAGATGAACTGAACCGCGCCGGGTTTGCCGTAGAGTAAAACACTCACAGGATGGGCCCTTATGACAAAGTGACGATTCACCCCGGCCTATCCGGTTGAACTTCGCGAGCGGGGCGTTCGGCTGCCCGTGTTGTCGCGAAGCGCGATAGCAGGGAGATCGCCGATCATGAAACGCTCGAAGTCGTCGCCTCTCAGGGCGAACGTAGTTTCGGCGGCGGCGGGGTTATCGGATGTTGGCGATGACCTGCCTCCCGGAACTTCCCTCACTTTGATGTAGAGTCGATGCCGACACCGGCCGCTTCGATGAACACAAGGTCATTCTCGGCACTACCGCGCGCGGCGCGGCGCTGGATCTGTATCTGAACGGTTTCTCTGACGGAAGGGGCGAGGACCGCATCGGCAACATCACCGAGGTCAATGTCGCCACGCTCAAGAACTGGCTGGCCGAGGGCGATAAATCCAAGCCGGTCGGGAAACTGGCCCATCCCTTCCGCCGCACTGCGCTCGCTCCGGCCTCGTCGGCGCGAGAAACAGCGCGCAGCGTCATCGCGCGGGGCGAGACCACCGCCGGTTTCGAGCGCGACGGCACGAAATGGGAAGTCGGGGAAGGCAAGCCGCTCCTGGGGCTCATTACACCCAGCGGATCGCCTCGCATCAACGGTCGCAAGGGGCGCATCTACGTTCAGCCGCAAGGACAGATGGAGGTATTCGACTTTGCGGTCAGCGATTTCGCAGACGAGGCCGAACAGGCCCCGGAACGCAGAAAACGCAAGCAGGACTGGTCCGATATCGACGAATCCGGCGACGCCGATCCCGCAATGCCCGAGGGCTATCAGATCACCAGCGTCAGGCGGCTGACGAAGAAGGAGGCCGAGGCAGAAGGGCATGGCTGGCCCGCGATCAAGGCTGTCGTCATGCGTGGCCGATAAATCCGGCTGGGTCCGGCTGATGCAGAAGATCGTGGCGGACCTGTCAGAGGCCAAGGGCGACAGGGCCGCGATCCGCTTCCGCATGGGCGATGTGGAGATGGAGCTGTCCAAAGAGGTCTCGGAGCGGGTCCAGATCGTGTCGCTGGCGGCCGTAGCACCGGATGGTGCGCATCGTCAGCTGTGGTCGGACAGTTACGAGCCCGGCGCGCTGAGCGGTCGCACGACGCTGCTGCGTCAGCTCTTGCCCGCCACGCGCCGCGACGAGGCCGAACACGCCGCGCGCATCTATCGAGAGCGGCTGGCGCATCTGGAGACGCGCCGCAAGCGCGCGGAGCCAGGCGCGAACCAGATCCGCCGCCTGCTCCCGATCATAGGTCTGGCCGTATTCACCCGTGGCGTCGCAGGACCAATCCCACAGCCCGCCCGAGGTTATGGTGATCCGGCCGACCGGCCGACCGTCCTTCAAAACCGTCCAGCTGATGTTGCTCTCTTTGTGCAATGCCCATCTGTGCATGCGTTGGAACCTTCCAAGAACACGGGCGATTCGCAAGATCCTGACGATGCCGCTCACCGCGAAGCTCATGGGGTGACATGGGCGCGGCAGGTTATTAGAAATTTGGCGGAGCCGAGGCCGAAATCTGCATCGGATGCGGCGAACAGGCCGGACCACAAACTACTGCACAATTTACTGCACAAAATACAGCACACGCCGAGTTGGTGATTTGCGTTTCGTCCAGCAAATGAAGGGGATAGGCGGTTTATCTTCAACTTGAGCGAAGGACACCCTCTCCGCCATTCTCAGCAAACCACTGAACCGCCCGATTCGAGGCGTGACGTGCGGTCGAAATCCATGTCGTCGTGACCTGCGCAAAGCTGGCAGATCGTCATGCCACAGGCACGCCGCCAGTCCTACAACTCGATCACCCCGTCGCCGGGCTTGCCCCAGCATTCCGCGCGCTCGGCCACGACCTCGATCAGGGTCAGGCCGGGCGTGTCGAGCCCGTTCTCGAACCATTGGTCCAGATCCTTGGTCCAGTGTTTTTCAAACAGCGCCTTGTCATCGCGGTGCAGCGTCGCCTGGCCGCTCAGCGCGATCCAGGTGTCGCGGCCCTGAAAATTCAGCTCGGTCGCCGGGTCCTGCTCGATCTGGGCCACCTTGCGGGTGTCGCCATTGCTGAAGAACCAGTTGCTCCCGTCCCATTCGACCTGCGCATTGTTCGACATCGGGCGCGAGGTCATCCCGCCCTCGCCATTCAGCGTCGCCATGAAGCACAGATCCATGTCCCGCATGGCCTCGATGAGCGTGTTTCTGTCCATTTCCGTTCCTCCGATCCGGTCAAGCTTTACATTCTCGCGACGGGCCGCATCGCAGCTTGGGTTGTTCCGCCAGTCTGACCGATATGCACAGATCGGGGCCCGAGAGATTGCAGCGATACGTCAAGCGACTCCCGACCCTGTTCCTGTCTCGCTCAACTTCGCCAGGCGACGCTGGTTCCGTCAGAAGGCGTGTTTCGGGCGCGTGGACACGCCCAACCCCGCGCAGGATCGGCCTTGTTCAGGGCGCGCCGGTCCGGGGGATCGTCGTGCCGTCGGCGGCGAAAAGATGCAGCTTGTCGCGCTGGAAATGCAGATCCATCTCCGCGCCGGGCCGGACCGGCAGATGGCCGTGCGCCCGCACCATGATCCCGCGTTCGGACTCGGTGCGGACATAGATGTTCGTGTCCGAACCGAGATGTTCGACCATCTCGGCCTTCACGACCATGTCGCCCGCCTCGGGGGCCACCACATCGATATGCTCCGGCCTGACGCCGATCTCCACCGCCTCACCGGCGCTTCTGTCACCGGCAACGTCCAGCACTGCGCCGTCCGGCAGCCGCAGACCGCCTGCGCCGGGCCGGGCCGGCAGCACGTTCATCATCGGCGAGCCGATGAAGCGGGCCACGAATTTGTTGGCCGGGCGTTCATAAAGCTCCAGCGGCGAGCCGACCTGCTGGATCCGCCCCGCCTCCAGCACCACGATCCGGTCGGCCAGCGTCAGCGCCTCGACCTGGTCATGGGTGACATAGACCATGGTTGCGTTCAGCTTGCGGTGCATCCGCGCGATCTCCAGCCGCATCTCGACCCGCAGCGAGGCGTCCAGATTGGACAGCGGCTCGTCGAACAAGAAGGCGCGGGGTTCGCGGATGATCGCGCGACCCATGGCGACGCGCTGGCGCTGCCCGCCCGACAATTCGCGCGGGTAGCGCTCGATCAGCCGGTCGAGGCCGAGGGTCTGCGCCGCCTGCGCGACCTCTCGGGCGCGTTCCTCTTTGGGGGCGCGGGCGATTTCCTTCGAGAACCCCATATTCCGCCCAACGGTCATGTGCGGGTAGAGCGCGTAGGACTGGAACACCATGGCGATGTCGCGGTCGCGCGGGCGCAGCTCGTTCATGCGCTGCCCGTCAATGCTGAACTCGCCATCCGTGATCGGCTCCAGCCCCGCGATCATCCGCAGCAGGGTGGATTTCCCGCAGCCCGACGGACCCACCAGCACAATGAACTCGCCATCCCCGATGGACAGGTTGATGTCGCGCATCACCTCGACGTTTCCGTAGCTTTTGCTGACGTCTTTCAGGTCCAGCCTGGCCATGATCGCCCTCCTTATCCCTTGACCGCGCCCGAGGTCAGCCCCTGCACGAGATAGCGCTGAATGAAGATGAAGAAGAGGCAGCTCGGGATCAGCGCCAGCGTGCCCGCCGCCATCATCTGCCCCCAATCGACCGAGAATTTCGACACGAAGGTCAGCAGCCCGACCGGAAATGTCATGCTGTCATTGCGCGAGATCAGCATCAGCGCGAACAGCAGCTCTGACCAGGCGGCGGTGAAGACGAAGCCCAGCGTGGCGCCCAGCCCCGGCAGGGTCAGCGGAAACACCACCTTGCGCAGCGCCTGGAAGCGGGTGCAGCCATCCATCATCGCCGCCTCCTCCAGATCCTCGGGGATGCCGTCGAAGAAGGACTGCATCAGGAAGGTGGCGAAGGGGATGTTGAAGGCGGTGTAGACGACGATCAGGCTGACGAGCGAGTTGAGCAGGCCGAGCCCCGCCACGATCTTGTAGATCGGCGCGATGATCATCAGCAGCGGAAACATCTGGGTGACGAGCAGCAGCGCGATGATCGCCCGCTTGCCGGCAAAGCGGAACCGCGAGAAGCAATACCCCGCGGCCGCCGCGATCAGCGTGGTGCCCGCCGCCGCGCCGAGCGACACGATCAGGCTGTTGGTGAAATAGCCCAGGAAATCGCTTTGCAGCACGGCGGCAAAATTGTCGAAGGTCAGCGCCGAGGGCAGCATCCGCGTCCCCTCGGTATAGATCAGCGCATCCGGCGTCAGCGCGATCTTGATGAGCCAGTAGATCGGGAACAGCGCGAAGATCAGGTAGAATCCGATCGCGGCGTATTTTCCGGCGGTTCTGAGCGGCGAGCGGCGAACGATCATCGACATGGCAACGCGTCCTTATGTCCTGACCAGCTTCTGGCGCACGACCAGCAGGATCAGCGCATAGGCAAGCAGGATCAGCAGCAGCGCGACGGCGATGGCCGAGGCATAGCCGAAGTCGAGCTTCCGGAAGGCCGTGGTGAAGACATAGGAGGACAGGATCTCGGTCGATCCGGCCGGGCCGCCGCCGGTCATCACATAGATCATGTCGGCGAAATTCGCGATCCAGATGGTGCGCAGCATGACGGTGATGACGATCATCGGCGCAAGGAATGGCAGGGTGATCTTGCTGAAACGCTGCCAGTCGCTGGCGCCGTCGATCTCGGCCGCCTCGTAGAGCTCGGATGGAATGGATTGCAGCGCGGCCAGCAGGGTGATGGCAAAGAACGGCACCCCGAACCAGATATTGGCCAGGATCGGCCCCCACATGGCCAGATCCGGGTCTCCGAGGATGTTATAGGGCTCGTCGATCAGCCCCAGCCCGGCCAGCCAGTGCGGGAACGGCCCGATCACCGGGTTGAACAGCCAGGCGAAGGTCAGTGCGGTCAGGAAGGTCGGCACCGCCCAGGGCAGGAACACGAGCGCCTGGAACAGCCGCTTGCCGCGAAACGAGGTGTTCAGCAGCAGTGCCAGACCGAGGCCGAGGAAGAACTGGAAGAACAGCGACCCGCAGGTCCACAGCGCGGTGTTGCCGATCGCGGTCCAGAACTTGTCGTCCTGCCACAGCGCGGCGTAGTTCTCGAACCCGACCCAGCCGGTCTCGAACGGCTTCAGCAGCGCAATGGACTGGAAGGAATAGGAGATGCCCAGGATCAGCGGGAACAGGATGACTGCGCCGATCAGGACAAGCGCCGGACCGACATAGAGATACGGCTCCAGCAGATAGCGCAGGTAGAAGGAGCGCCGTGCCCGGTCCGCACCGGGCACGACATTTTTGCGGGCTGATCTCATTCCCCGGCTTTCCACTCGCCGTATTGTTCGGTCAGGAACGCCGCCCATTCATCGGCCAGATCCTGCGCACTGCGATCGCCCAGAAGCGCCTGCTGGCTGGTTTCCGGCACGATGCTGTCGGCGAAATAGCCGAACTGCTCCAGATAGCTGGGCATGATCGTCGGCACGTAATCCGGGCTTTCCATCGTCTCGAACCAGCCGGCGAACTGATCGGTCCTGAAATGCGGATCCTCGTCGGCGCCCTCATGGATCGGGATGACGCCGACGCGCTTGGTCCAGGTGGCGTTCGACTCCGGCGTCGAGAGATGGGCGATCAGATCGAAGGCCTCGTCCTTGTGCTCGGAGGTCTCGAAGATCGACCAGCCGACGAAGCCCATCGTCGGATAGGCCTTGCCGCCCGGCCCGACCGGCATCGGGATCACGGCGAAATCCTCGGCCGGCATCCGCTCCGCCACCGCGATCAGCGCGTCGGGATCCTGGTCCAGAAACGCGCAGGTGCCGGAATAGAACCCCGCGACGATCTCGTTGAAGCCCCAGTTCACGCTGTCGCGCGGCGCATAGCCTTCCTGATACATGTCGATCAGGAATTGCAGCCCCTCGACCGAGCCGGGCTCGTTGATGCGGCTCTGCCCGTCCTCGGTGAAGAATTCGTTGGTGCCGTTCATCGCCGCGGCCATCATCACCCAGGCGTTCAGCCCGCCCGGTCCGCCGCGCAGGCAATAGCCGGATTTGCCGTCCAGTTCCGACACGGCAGCGGCGGCGGCCTTGAACTCCTCCATCGTCTTCGGCGGCGCGACCCCCGCCTCTTCCAGCAGCCTCTTGTTGTAGAACATCGCCCTCAGATAGAAGCCGTAAGGCAGCATATAGGCCTGGCCGCCCGCGTAGCGCGCCATGTCCATCGTCTTGGCCGACAGCGTGTCGCCATGCTCCCACCCCGCGATCCGATCCTCGAGATTGACCAGCATGTCGGAGCCGGCATAGAGCGACAGCCAGCGTTCGGGCATCTCGACCACGTCGGGAATATCGCCGCCCGACACCATCGTCGCCAGCTTCTCGAAAGCCTGCCCCCAGGGCAGCGAGACGATCTCGACCTCGACGCCGTCATTGGCGGCCTCGAATTCATCGACCATCTGCTGAAGCACCTCGGTGCGTTCGGGGCTGGTAATCACCTCGACGAGTTTCAGGCTGGTCTGGGCCGCGGCCGCCGATCCCATCAGGATCGTCGCCATTGCGGCGGAGATTGCGAGATGTTTCATGGTGTTTCCTCCCTTTGATTATGTATTTTCTCAGGTCCGGGCCGCATCCAGCGCGGCACAGAAATCGCGCCAGAGATCGTCTGGGTCCTCCAGCCCGAGGCTCAGCCGGACGAGGCGCGGCGGCACGCCGAAATGGCGCATCGGATTGGGGTCCGCAGCCTGCGCCAGCCCGACCCCGGCCGGCAGGATCAGGCTCTCGAAGCCGCCCCAGCTCACCCCGAGCCGGAACAGCTTCAGCGCATCCGCGAAGCGCGGAATATCCACCGCCTCGCGCAACTCGATGGAGAGCAGGCCGGACCGGCCATTCAGCCCCATCTCCGGCGCCGGCCCCGGCGCGTGGATCGCCGTGACCTCGGGCCGCGTCTCCAGCCCCGCCACGAACTGCGCGGCGCTGCGCTGATGCTGGCGCATCCGCGCGTCCAGGCTGCGCAATCCGCGGGTCAGCAGGAACGCCTCGAACGGCGCCAGCTTGGCCCCGAACAGCGTCAGCGCGTGGCTGCGGATCCGCGCCGCGATCTCTGCACTGGTGCAGACCACGCCCGCCACCGTATCGGAATGCCCGCCGATATATTTCGAGGCCGAATGAAGCGAGACGTCGATGCCATGGGTGATTGGCTGCTGAAGCACCGGCGTCGCCCAGGTGTTGTCGATCACCGTGATGGTGCCGTGCCGCCGGGCGTGACGCGCGATCCTGGGCAGATCCATCATCCGCATCATCATCGAGCCGGGGCTTTCCAGATAGGCCAGCTGCACGCCGGACAGAAGTTCGGGGTCATCCGCGAAGGCGCAGGGATCGTGATAGCTGATCTCGATGCCGAAGGGCCGCAGATGCGTCTCCATCAGCCGGAACGCGTCGGAATAGACATGGGTGACGCAGGCCAGCCGGTCCCCCGGCCGCAACAGCGACAGAAGCGTGGCCGAAATCGCCGCCATGCCCGAGGCGAATCCGATCGCGGCCTCTGCCCGCTCGGCGCGCGCCATCAGATCCTCGAACGCCGCGACGGTCGGGTTCTGGACGCGGGTGTAGATCGGGCTGTCGCTCTGCCCGGACATGCGCGCCTCGAAGGCGACGTAATCGGCGAAGGTGAAGAGCGAGGTCTGAACGATGGGCGGCACCGCCGCGTCGATGCCGCCATCCGGGCGGTGGGGTTCGGCCAGCAGCGTGGCGATGCGCGGATCGGTGGGGGTGGTCGGGTTATCCACGCGCGGCCTCCATTTCGCGAGCCACATCCTCCGCCACATGGTCGAGGATCGCGGCCATGATCCGGGAGGCGCGCGGCGCGTCGCCGGACACGATCGCCTCGGCCAGCGGGCGGTGCATCGGGATCGTCGCCTGTCCAAGCTGCGGCTTGCCGAGCGGCGCGGTATAGACGCTGTCAAAGGCCCGCTGGATCTGGGTGATGAACTGCCCGAACAGCGGGTTGCCGCTGGCGGCGTGGATCGCGTTGTGAAAGCGGTGGTCGCTGTCGCGCCAATCCTCGCCCGCCTCATACACCGCCAGCAATTCGGTCATGCGCGCCCTGATCTCGCGCCGCTGCTGCGGTGTGGCATGTTCCGCCGCCAGCCGCGCGGCCTCGATCTCCAGCGGGCGGCGCACGGCATGGGTGCGCAGCAGGCTCTCCGCCTCGATCTTGAGATGCAGCGGCAGGTGGATCGAACCGCTCGTCACCTCGGCGGCCAGCACCGTGCCGGCCCCCTTGTTGCGGGTGACGATGCCCATCTTCTGCCAGGACATCAGCGCCTCGCGCACCTTCGAGCGGCTGACCCCCAACCGCCGCGCCAGCTCGATCTCCGGCGGCAGACGATCCCCGACCTTCAGCCCGGCCAGTTCGACCAGCCCGGCCAGCGTCTCCAGCATGTCGCGCCCGGTCTCGATGCGCCTCGCGTGCTGCAACATGGCATCGGCGGATGTCGAGATGTCGGCCATTGGCGGCGTTTTCCTCCCTGCTTCTGGCAGGTTACAACTATGTCTGACAAAATCAACAACTATGTCGGACATAGTTTCCTGTGGCGCATGACGTGCCGCTCCGCAGGTCGTGCCACGCGGCCTCGAGCGGCAGAGCCGGTCACGGAGTCTGGAGACGACGTGCAGGGAGATGGTCGCCGGTCAGGCTGGCTGGCAGAGGCGCAGCGATCCCGCTGCCTCAGGCCCCCGCCGCATCCGCGGCATCGACGGCGCGGCGCATCGCAGCCACCGCGCGGTCGATCCGCGGCGGATCGGCAAGCAGGCTGCCGCCAAGCAGATAGACCACGTCCGGGCCATACATGCGGACCATGTCGGCGGCCCGGTCCACGCTCATCCCCCCGCCGGGGCTGGGCAGGATCGGCCGCCCCGGCCCGCCCGCGTCGCGGCAGTGATCGGCAATCTCGTGGCACTCGCCGGCGCTGAAGCCGAACCGGCCGCCGACATTCGGAAAGACCGAGATATCGGCCCCGGCGAGCCGCTGGATCGTGCCGAACATGACACCATGGGCGATCCCTGTGTCCGCCGCCAGCACATAGGGTCCGAGAAAGGCGGGATGGGTCATCACCGGCAGGTCAAATTCTGCGTCGCGGGCGATGCGGTCCACCACCCCGAAACCGTAAAGGCCCGGCATGACAAGGATCCCCCCTGCCCCGGCCTGTTTGGCAAAGCGCAGATTTTCGGAGATCTCATCCACCCGGCCGGAGAGGTTGGGAAAATACAGCGCCGATCGGCCCTCCGCCGCATTCGCCTTGCGCACCGCCTCCGCCACCGCCTCCACGCGCGGTCGGAACGGCGCGGTCGGCTGACCGGCCAGCCCGTGATCCTCCTTCACGATGTCCGCGCCGCCCCGCACGCAACCGGCGGCGAGTTCGGCGAACGCCCCCGGTGACAGCCCCATCGGCTTGAGCACCGGGGAGATCATGCCGCCGGACCGGCGTCCGGTCAGCCGGCGCAGCCCCGCGATGCCAAAGCGCGGGCCGGGGAAGCGCCGGGCCATCTCATCGCCCGGATCAATCGCGATGACCCTTATGCCCTGCTGGATCGAGCTGTTGCCGAAGATCACGTTGAGAAACTGCGTGATCTCGTCGCCCGCGCTGTCGGGCGCATAGCTGATCGTGGCGTGATACACACCCGCGCCCGCGCTGCCGATTTCCTCGATGCGGCCGACGATCTCATCGGCGATATGGCCCTCCGGCACCACGGCGCGCGGCACTTCGACGGTCTGTTCCAGGGCAATCGCCTCGGCCCGCGCGCGCGCATCAGCCGGATCCGACGCACGGATCCCGTAGGTGACGGAAAACCGGCTCACAGCGCCTCGGCCTTCACCGCCGAATGGACCGCGTCCAGCCGCACCGCGCCGAGCGCATCCTCGTCGATGCCGCTCTCCTCGCCGGTCAGCCGCTCGATGGCGCGCACCAGCGTCAGCGCATCCATGCCGTAATATTTCATCAGATAGGGGCGCGATCCGCCATGCGCATAGCTGTCCTGAAGCCCCAGCCGGATCAGGCGGCGGCCCAGCCCCGCCTCGGCCAATGCCTCGGCCACCATCGAGCCGATCCCGCCGGTGACCAGGTGGTTTTCCAGCGTCACCACGCCGTGGCGCACCGAGGATGCATGATCGACGATCTGCGCCGCGTCGAAGGGCTTCAGCGTGTTCAGATGCAGATGGCGCACCGAGACCCCGGCCGCGTCGAGCGCGCCGCGTGCCCGGATCGCTTCCTCCGTGGTGATCCCCGCCGTCACCACCAGCACGTCGCGGCCTTCGGACAGCACCCGCATCCGGCCGATTTCCAGCGGCGTGTCGAACAGACGCGGGACCGACCCGCGCAGAACCCGGCAATAGACCGGGCCATCGACGCTGTCGGCGGCGGCGACAATGCTTTCCACCTCTGTCGCGTCGCCCGATTCCAGCACGGTCATATTGGGGATGGTGCGCATGACAGAAAGATCCTCGATCGCCTGATGGGTCATGCCGCCCGGCGTGGTCACGCCCGGCAGGAAACCCATCAGCCGCACCTTGCGGCGCGGATAAGCGATCGAGGCCATGAGCTGGTCATAGGGTCGGCGGTACAAAAAAACACCGAAACTGTGTAAAAACGGCCGATACCCGGCCAGCCCAAGTCCGCCGGCAAAGGAGAGCATGTTCTGCTCTGCCATGCCCAGCGAAAGGAATTGTTCAGGATGCCTGTCGCGGAACCCGTCGATCTCGCAGCTCGAAGTCAGGTCGGCGGACAGGCACAGCACGTCGGGATTGGCCACGGCATGGGCCTCGAAGGCGGCGGCATAGGGGCGGTTGACCATCTCCATCTCAATGCGCCTCCAGCTCGACGGGCGGGATGCCCAGCTCTGCCGCAATGGCCTCGTTCATCTCGGCGCGCTCCTCGGCGGTCTTGAAGCGCACGTAATGCAGGCGCGGGAAACGCCGCATCAGGAAATCCATGCCCTGGGTGGGGCTGGAATGGGCCAGCACGATCAGCGGCCGGCCCTCATGCGGGGTGGTCCGCGCCTCGCGCAGCGCGTCCAGGTCATGGGCGTCCACCTCGGCTACCACCGCGCCGAAATCGCGGAACTTCGTGGCGATGTCGCCCACCTCCATAACGCTGTCCATGGCACCGTCGCATTGCTGGCGGTTCACATCCATCAGCGCCCAGAGATTGTCGATGCGGTGATGGGCGGCGGCCTGCACCGCCTCCCAGGTCTGGCCTTCCTGCACCTCGCCGTCGGACATGAACACGCAGACCTCGCCGGTCTCACCGCGCCGCTTGCGCCCGTAGGCGAGCCCCGCCCCGGTGGACAGGCCGATCCCGAGCGTGCCGTTATGCACCTCCATGCCCGGCGAATGCTCCGCCCCGATCATCTCGACGGATGATCCGTCGCGGTTGAACATCTCCAGCCCTTCCGCCGCCATGCGCCCGGTCTCGATCAGGCAGGCATAGGCGACAAGCGCGTAATGCGCCGGCGCGATGAACAGCCGGTCATGGACCGCATCGAAGGGGCCGTTATATCCGGCCCCGGTGCGGTAATCCCGGTTCTCCGCCGACGGCACGCCGCCGAAGGGCTCGGGCACCATCGGCATGGTCGAGGGGCCGAGATTGAGCGCCTCATTATACAGAAACGCCAGTTGTTCAGCCGCCGAACAGGCCTGGCTGAGATAGCCGCCATTGTTGCGCATCGCATGCTCGAACACGCGGCGACGGATGCCCAGGGCGATGTCTTCGGTCGAGCGGGAGTTGCGCAAGGATGACCTCGTTCGGATGAGCGGGGGCCCGCAGGCCCCCGCAGGTTGCAATCAGCGTTCGGGCAGTGTCATCCAGTCCGACACCGACACGTCGGCATGGACAAACTCGGGCAGCTTGGCGCCCAGCTCCTCCATATTGGTGATCTCCAGCTCGTTGAGTTGGTCCTGGGTAATCAGCGTCGGCGGCACGATGACCTGCGGGGCGACCTCTTCACCGGCGAGATACTGCGCCAGCGTGCGCACCGACACCTCGCCCACCACCGCCGGGTTGGTCGCGGCCGTGGCCTTCCAGGACGAATCCGCCTCGCGCATCAGCGCGATATCCGCGGTGGAGATATCCGCCGAGTAGATCGAGACATCCTGCGACAGCCCGGCCTCGTCCACGGCGATCTTCACGCCCTTGGCGAATTCGTCGTAAGGCGCGAACATCACCGTGATGTCGGGATTGGCCGACAGGACAGAACGCGCCTGATTGGCGACCGAATTGGCGATGGGGTTGTCCATCGTGCCGAAGGCGGCTTTCTCGGTGATGCCGGGATAGGTCTCCTTGAATTCCACCCAGGTCTCGTTGCGCCGGTCTAGCGGTGCGATGCCGGGGACATAGACATAGCCCGCGACCCACTCCTCGCCATTGTCTTCGATCGCCTGTTCCAGTGCCAGCCGGGCGAGATCCCGGTCGGACTGCTCGATCTGCGGGATCGCCTCGTTCTCGACATTCACGTCGAAGGCCACGACCTTGATGCCCGCATCGACGGCGCGCTGCGCGGCCTCCTTCATCGATTCGGTCAGCCCGTGCTGGATGATGATCCCGTCCACGCCAAGCGCGATGGCCTGATCGACCATATCGGCCTGTAGCGCCGCGTCCTGCCTGCTGTCGAAGACCTGCAATTCCACGCCGAGCGCCTCAGCCTGTTTCTCCACGCCCGAAAGATAGGCCTGGAAGAAATCGCCGGTGGACAGATAGCGGACGAGCGCGATCCTGACATCGCCCGGATTGTCGAAGGGCGCGGGCGCGCCATCCTGCGCCAGCACCAGCCCGGGCCACATGGCCGCGCCGCCCATCAGTCCGATCAGTGTTCTTCTGGAAATCATGGCTTCCTCCCTTGTTATCCCGAAGTTCAGTGCCGCGCCCGGCCGCGACGGCCGGACAGCGCGAAGGTAAAGACGAGCGCAATGACCAGGACCGCGCCCTTGATGAAATCCTGCGTGTAATAGGGCGCGTTCAGCATCGTCAGCCCCTGCAGCAGGATGCCGACGAACAGCGCGCCGATGGCGGTGCCGAAGGCGTTGGGCTTGGCCGCGCCCAGAACCGCGAACCCGATCAGCGCCGCCGCGACCGCGTCCAGCAACAGGTTGTTGCCCGAGGCGACATCGCCGCGTCCCAGCCGCGCGGCCAGCAATATCCCCCCGAAAGAGGCCAGCGTGCCGGAGATCACATAGGCCAGGATGCGATAGCCATTCACGTCGATCCCGGCCAGGGCCGCGGCCCGGTCGTTCGATCCGATCGCATACATGATCCGCCCGTGCCGGGTCATTTCCAGAAAGATCCAGATCAGCACGGCAATGGCGATCAGGAACACCACCGACAGCGGCAGCAGATTCTCGATCACGACATCCAGCCGGTGACGGCCCAGCATCAGGAATGAGGGCGAGAAGGTGCCGGTGGCGTTGCTGCCATCCGGCAGCGCCATGCCGGTCGAGATCGAATTCCCCTCGGTCGGGATGCGCTGCAGTCCCATCAGCAGGAACATCATCCCCAGCGTCGCCAGCAGGTCGGGCACCCGCATCTTCACGATCAGGACGCCGTTGATATAGCCGACCGCCGCCCCCATCAGCAGGCACAGCGCCACCGCCTCGATGGCGCCGAGTTGCCAGATCACCTGCGCATAGGCAGCAAGCATCATCGATGAGGTGGCGACCGCGCCGATGGACAGATCGAACCCGCCGACCACCAGCGTCGCGGTGACGCCAAGCGCCAGAATGCCGGTGATCGCCACCGACTGGAAGATGAACACCGCGCTGCGCGCCGACATGAAGGCCGGTTGTGCCACGGAAAATCCGACGATCAGCCCCGCCATCAGCAACAGGAAGCCGTAGCGGATGCCGAATTCGACCGGATCGAACCCCCTGCTCATGTTCCAACCCCCAGCTGCGCACCCCCGGACGGCGGCGGGGCGGTGTCGGTCACCTGCGCCATCAGCAGGTCGAGGTCGATCTCGGCATTGCGGTGCGCACCGGCGATGGAATGCTCGCTCATCACCAGGATGCGGTCCGCGATCTCCAGCGCCTCGTCGATCTCGGCGCAGAGCACCAGCGTCGCGCGGTCAGCGGCGCTGTCCCGGATGCGGCGGCCGATATCGCGGCGCGCCTCGATATCGACGCCCTGGAACGGCTCGTCGAGGATCAGCAGACGGCACGGCTCGGCCAGCCAGCGCGCCACCACCACCTTCTGCTGATTGCCGCCCGACAGGGTCAGGATCTCGTCGCGCGGCCCCTGGCAGACAACGCCCATCATGTCGATCATCCGCGCGGCGGTTGCCCGCTCCGAACCGCGCCGCATGATCGAAAGCGCCCCCTGATGCCGCGACAGGAAGGGCAGCGTGATGTTGCGCGCAATATCGAAATCCGGGATCACGGCATTGCGCAGCCGGTCCTTCGACAGGTGGAACACGCCCTGCCGCACCGCATCGCCCGGCGATTTCGGGCGGAAGGGCTTGCCGTCCAGCGACATCTCTCCGGATACCGGCGCCGAGACGCCGAACAGCGCCTCTGCCAGCGCCGATTTGCCCGAGCCGACCAGCCCTGCGACCGCGACGACCTCGTTCTCGCGCAGCGTCAGATCGAAGGGGCGCGCCCCCTCGCGCAGCCGCATCCCGGCCGCCTCGATCACCGCGCCTCCGGCGTCGGGAATGCGGATATCGACCTCGGTGATCTCATGGCCCAGCATGGCGCGCACCGCGCCCGCGTAATCCAGATCCCGCCCCTCGAACGTGCCGGATATCTGCCCGTCGCGCATCGACACGATCCGGTCGGCAAGACGCCGGATATCCGACATGCGGTGCGAAATATACAGGATCGCCACGCCCTCCGCCTTCAACTGCTCGATCAGCGCGAAAAGCCGCTCGGTCTCCGCCGCCGACAGCGACGATGTCGGCTCGTCCAGGATCATCAGGCGCGGCCGGTGCGCCATGGCCCGCGCGATGGAGACGAGTTGCCGGTCGGCGAGGCTGAGGCTCGCCACCTCGCGCCCCATCGCGACATCCAGCCCGACCGCATCCGCGATCCGCCGCCCCTCCTCCCGCATCCGGCGGCGATTGAGGAAGAAGCCCGAGCCGGAGGCGAGATCGTCGAGCAGCAGGTTCGAGGCCACGTCGAGATCGGGCGCGACGCCTTCGTTGATGTTCTGATGCACCGTCACCACGCCCGCCCGCAGCGCATCGACCGGCGCGGCAGGCGCAAAGGGACGCCCGCCCAGCATGACGCTGCCGCCATCGGGCCGGAACACCCCGCAGAGGATTTTCACCAGGGTGGATTTCCCGGCGCCATTGGCCCCCATCAGCACCGTCACCTGACCGGCGGGCAGGGTCAGGTCGATGCCGCGCAACACCCGGTTGCGGGCAAATGACTTGGTCAGACCGGCAATGGCGATGGCATTCGCGGGCACGGCATCTCCCCCTTCTGTCCCGACGCTAACGCCGCGCTTCCACAAATGTCAATAATGTTTGACATTTGCTTTCAGAGCGGAAATCCTGCCCCTGTCCGACGACGAAGGACGGGTGCGGCGCGACGCGCTCCACCCGGAGGGAGGCGAGACATGACCAAACCCGCCTATGAGGCGCTGACACCCCGCACCCTGCCACAAAGGCTTGGCACGCTGCCGGCGCTCACCGACCGGGTCGGCCCGCCCGATGGCTGGGACGTGACCGAGGTGGGCGACGGAAATCTGAACCTTGTCTTCATCGTGCGCGGCGATGCGGGCGCGGCCGTGGTCAAGCAGGCCCTGCCCTATGTCCGGCTGGTCGGAGAATCCTGGCCGCTGCCGCTGAAACGCAGCTTCTTCGAATATCACGCGCTGATCCGGGAGGAGGCGCGCGATCCCGGCGCGGTCCCCGAGGTCTTCCATTTTGACGAGGACCAGGCGCTGATCGTGATGGAATATCTCGACCGCCACATCATCCTGCGCCAGGGTCTGATCCAGGCCCGGCGCTATGACGGGCTGGGCCGGATGCTGGGCCGGTTCTGCGCGCGCACGCTGTTCCGCGGCTCCGATCTGTCGATGAAGGCGCCCGAGAAGAAGGCCGATGTGGCCCTGTTCTGCGGCAATGTCGAGCTGTGCGACATCACCGAGAACCTGATCTTCTCCGACCCGTATTTCGATGCCGAGATGAACCGCCATACTGCCGGGCTGGACGCCGCGGTGGCGCGGCTGCGCGCCGATCTTGCGCTGAAGGTCGCGGCGCAGGAGCTGAAGCTGGACTTCACCACCCGCGCCGAGACGCTGCTGCATGGCGATCTGCATACCGGCTCGGTCATGGTCGCGGATGACGGCGATTACCGTGTCATCGACCCGGAATTCGCCTTTTACGGGCCGATGGGGTTCGATATCGGCATGCTGATCTCGAATTTCCTCATGGCCTATATGTCACAGCCCGGACATGAGAGCGAACCGGGGGATCGCGCCACCTACCAGGACTGGCTGCTGGCCGCGACCGACGACATCTGGTCGGCCTTCGCCGAGGCGTTCTCGCGCCTCTGGCACGAGGAGCGCCGCGGCATCCTCTACCAGGCGACGCTCTACGAGGATCAGGGCCATCACCAGGCGGCCGATGTCGCGCTGGCACGGCGGCTTGACGCGATCTGGCGCGACGCGCTCGGATTTTGCGGGGTAGAGATGCACCGCCGCATCCTCGGGCTGGCCCATAACGCGGATTTCGAGACCATCTCTGACGAGGCAAGGCGCGCCACCTGCGAGGCGCGCGCCCTGGCGCTCGGCACCGCCGCCATCCACGGCCGCGACAGCATCAGCGACATGGGCGCATTGCTGGAACTGGCGCGCAGAACCGGAACGGAGGATCACCTGTGAAGATCGACGGCAAGCCTTTCCGATCCATCTGGCGCGACGATGCGGGCGAGGTGCGGATCATCGATCAACGCTGGCTGCCGCATGAGCTGCGCATCGTCCCGCTGGACAGCCGCGAAGATTTCGCCACCGCCATCCGCGACATGTGGGTGCGCGGCGCGCCGCTGATCGGGGCGACGGCGGCCTACGGCGTGGCCTGCCAGATGCGGCGCGATGCGTCGGACGCGGCGCTCTCCGAGACATGGGAGATCCTGCACGCGACGCGGCCGACCGCCATCAACCTGCGTTGGGCGCTTGACGAGATGGACCGGGTGCTGCGCCCGCTGCCGCCCGGCGACCGCGCCGCGGCCGCCTTTCGCCGCGCCGACGAGATCGCCGAGGAAGATGTGGAGATCAACCGCCGCATCGGTGAGAACGGGCTGGCGCTGATCCGCGAGATCGCCGCGGCCAAGCCCGATGGCGCGCCGGTCAATATCCTGACCCATTGCAATGCCGGCTGGCCCGCCACGGTGGATTGGGGCACCGCCACCTCGCCCATCTACCACGCGATGGAGGCCGGCATCGCCGTCCATGTCTTCGTGGACGAGACCCGCCCCCGCAACCAGGGCGCGCAGCTGACCGCGTGGGAGCTGAACAGCGCCGGGGTGCCGCATTCACTGATCGTGGACAATGCCGGCGGCCATCTGATGCAGCATGGCGAGGTGGATCTGGTCATCGTCGGCACCGACCGGACGACGGCGCGCGGCGATGTCTGCAACAAGATCGGCACCTATCTCAAGGCGCTCGCCGCCAAGGCCAATGACGTGCCCTTCTATGTCGCCCTGCCCTCGCCCACCATCGACTGGACGGTGACGGACGGCCTGCGCGAGATCCCGATCGAGGAGCGCGACGGGGCAGAGATCACCCATGTCCAGGGCCGCGACGATCAGGGCCGCATCACCACCGTGCAGATCAGCCCCGACGGGACGGAAGGGCGCAACCCGGCCTTCGACGTGACCCCGGCCGAGCTGGTGACGGGGCTGATTACCGAGCGCGGCATCTGCTCGGCCAATGCCGACGCCATGGCGCAGATGTTCGGGGATCTGAAGAACGCCGCGCAGGACCGCAGGCATGGCGGCTGATCCGCCATCAGCCCGCCGCGCTCAGCAGCGCCTCGGCCACGGTGGTGCAGGTCACAAGATGGGTGACGTAGCCGCCCCGGATCGCGGCCATGCTGGCCTCGACCTTGTCCTTCCCCGGCGTGACCAGAATGCCCATCGGCAGGCCGGTCAGACGCTCCATCGGGATGCCGATCATGCGCGCCTCCATCGGGCCGGGAATGGCGCGGCCCCCGGCATCGACGAAGCGGCCGCAGATCACCCCCGCGGCACCCGCGGCGACGTAATGATCCAGATCCGCCTGCGTCGCCAGCCCGGCGGACATGATATGGCTGTCGGGCAGGATGGTGCCGACCGAGAACAGCAGCTTGTTCAGCGTCTCGATCCCGGCGAGCTGGCGCGAGATGATCGGCTCGGCGCGCAGCGCGGCGGCGAGATCCGCCGACGACAGGATGGCCGGCGCGTGCAGGTTCAGGCAGCGCGCGCCAAGCCGCTGCGCCAGCCTGGTCGAGCAGGCCTCGGCCGTGAACCCGTAGGGCGTCGCCATCGAGCCGACAAGCTGCAGCACGGTCATGTCCGCAATGTCGTGGCGTTCCAGCGCCGCCGCCAGATCGAACACGGTGCGCCCCCAGGCCACGCCCAGCCTGTCGCCCGGCGCCAGCAATTCCGGCAGCCACAGCGCCGCCCCGCGCACCACCCGCATGAATTGCTGTTCCTGCGTCGTGCCCTCATCCGGCACCACATAGGCGGCGGTCAGCCCGAATCTCCGGCAAAGCTCGGCGGCAAGACGATGGGTGGTGAAGGCCGGCGCGGCCAGGGTGATGCGGATCAGCCCCTTCTCGCGCGCCTCCTGAAGATAATTCACCACGGTCGCGCGGGAGATGCCGAACGCCTCGGCAATGTCCTTCTGGTTCAGCCCGTCATGGTAATACAGCCATGCGACCTCGATCACGGCGTTCTCGCCGCTGACCCGTCCCATCGTCCGGCGCTTGCTGAGCTGGTTCATCGCAAGGCTGTTCTACGTTTGACAGACATATTTGACATTTGTAAATAATAGCACTGGCCAGCCGATGGGCAAGCCCCGACGGATATCAGCACAGGGAACCCGCCCCGATGATCGAGAACCGCTGGAACGAGGACGAGGCGCGCGAGCTTCAGGACCGGGCCGGTCCCGACCCTGCCGCGCGCGAGCTTGCGCTGCGCGTCTATTCCTCCCGGCTGATCGGTCGTGATCCCGATCTGGTCATGCATGGCGGCGGCAACACCTCGCTGAAGGCGCAGGCGCGGGATGTCTATGGCGATCTGGTGGATGTGCTGCATATCAAGGGCTCCGGCTGGGATCTGGAGACGATCGAGGCGGCCGGCCTGCCCGCCGTGCGCATGGCCCCGCTGGCGCGTTTGCGCGGGCTTGCCGAGCTGTCGGACGAGGCGATGGTGAATGTGCAGCGCGCGAACCTGCTCGACAGCGCGGCGCCGAACCCCTCGGTGGAGACGCTGCTGCACGCCTGGCTGCCGCATCGCTATGTCGATCACACCCATGCCACCGCCTTCCTGACGCTCGCCAACCTGCCCGAAGTGGCCGAGGCGACGCGCGAGATCTTTGGCGACCGGCTGACACTGGTGCCCTATATCATGCCGGGTTTCGCCCTGGCCAAGGCGGCCGCCGACGCCTATGCGGCCAACCCCGATGCGGAGGGTCTGCTGCTGGTCAATCACGGGCATTTCACCTGGGGGCCAGACGCGAAATCATCCTATGACCGGCTGGTGGCGCAGACAAACGAGGTCGAGGCCTGGCTGGCCGCGCGGCGCAAGGCGCCGCTTTACCCGGCGGCCTCTGTTGGCCCGCCGCCCGATCTGTCGGGGCTGCGGGGCGCGCTCGCCTCCTGCCTGCCGGAGGGCGCGGCACTGCCGGTGCTGGATCTGCGTGACGATGCGGCGATGCGCGGCTTCACCTGCCGCGATGATCTGGCGGAGCTTGCAGGGCGCGGCGTGGCAACGCCCGACCATGTCATCCGCACCAAGGGGCATCCGCTTGTGATCACAAATGAGATCCAGCAGGCTGGACCCGGGGCGATGCGCAAGGCGGTGGCAGATTTTGCAACCGATTACACCACGTATTTCGAGCGCAATGCACCAAACGCGGCCAGTCCAAAGACGATGCTGCCGCCCATACCCGGCCTGGTCTGGATCGCGGGGCGCGGCATCGTCGGCGTGGGCGCAAATGCCGCCGCAGCCCGCATCGCCGCCGATATCGGCTGCCAGACCGCGCGGGTCATGTCCGACGGCGAAGCGGCGGGCGAGTTCCGGCCGATTGGCGAGGCCGATCTGTTCGACATGGAATACTGGTCACTGGAACAGGCGAAGCTGGGCCGGGGCGCAGTACCAGGTTTTCGCGGTCGCATCGTGCTGGTGACGGGCGGTGCGGGCGCCATCGGGCTGGCCACTGCCAGGGCCTTCGCGGCGGAGGGGGCTGCGCTGTTCCTCGTCGATCGCGACGCGGAGGCGCTGTCCTCCGCCGCCGCCGAGCTTGGCCGCGACCACGCAACCCATCACTGCGACATCACCGCCGATGGCGCGGCGGCGCAGGCGGTGGCGGCCTGCGTCGCGCGTTTCGGCGGGCTGGATATTCTCGTCTCCAATGCCGGGGCGGCGACAGGCGGCGAGATCGCGACCCTGGCGGACGAGACGCTGCGGCAGAGTTTCGAGCTGAATTTCTTCGCTCACCAGGCCATCGCGCAGGCGGCCACCGCCGTGTTCCGCCGCCATACCGAAGGGCGTGGGACGCGCGGTGAGCGGGATGCCGGGCAGATCCTGTTCAACGTCTCGAAACAGGCGGTGAATCCGGGCCGGAATTTCGGAGCCTACGGCCTGCCGAAAGCCGCGACGTTCTTTCTGCTCCGCCAGCTTGCTCTTGAACTCGGGCCGGAGGGGATCAGGGTCAACGGCGTCAATGCCGACCGGATCCGCTCGGGGCTGCTGACCGACGAGATGATCCGCACCCGTTCGGCCGCGCGCGGGCTGGACGAGACGCGCTATATGGCGGGCAATCTGCTGGGCCGCGAGGTCGAGGCGGGGCACGTGGCGCAGGCTTTCGTGATGCTCGCCCGCGCGCCGCGCACCACGGCCCATGTCATGACCGTCGATGGTGGCAATATCGAGGCCGCCCTGCGCTGAGGCAGCCCGCTACCAGATGCGCTGCGCGGCGCGGGACAGAAGAAAGCCGTGGCCTGCCGGGTTTTCGCATTGCAGCCCTGTCTTTTCGGAGCGGCAGGCGATCTGGCCGAAGCGGGCCGACACGCCGTAATCTGCGACATCGCTGTAGCTGGATTTCCGCGGTGGCGGGCCGCAGATGATCTGCGCGGGTCCGTTGCGGTCAAGCCGGACGTGATGGCCCCAGACCGCCGGGCAGGCGCCGCTGTCCGGCGCGGCGGGCGGACCGCTGCGTTCGACGATGCTGCAAAGGATTTCATCCGCTTCCACCGACCCGTTGCAGTAGATATTGCCCGATGGGGTGCGGAATCCGTAGCCATCTGCCGATGCCGCCGTTGCAGCGGCGACGAAACCGAGGGCGAGGATGGTCTTCATGGTCAGTCCTCCGTCAATCATTACACTGGCAGGCCGGCTGCGAAGCGTCAGTCATGGCCGCCCGCCCACAGAGTGCCGACCAGTGCCGGGATGCGGCAAGGGAGCAAACACAGTTTTGGTTAACCGGGTATCGCCACCCCGGCCTTGCACTCGTCCCGGAACTGCGCTCCCATCAGTCCAATCCGACCGCACCTGCGCAGATTCCGCTGGCCTGCCCGGCGGGCGGTGCTTATTGCCGGCCCTGCCGGATCGTCCGGCGCGTCGTCTTAACCATTGGAGCCTGAAACCTCATGTCGCTACGCACCCTCCTCTCCGCCGCGTTCCTGATGGCTGGCCTGTCCTCGGCGCAGGCCGAGACGCTGTATTTCTCCGCCATCCCGGATGAGGACGATACGGCGCTGAAGGCGCGCTTCGACAAGGTGGCGGCGTATCTGGCGGACGAGCTGGGCGTGGATGTCGCCTTCGTGCCGGTCAAGAGCTACGCGGCCTCGGTCACCGCGTTTCGCAACGACCAGATCCAGCTTGCCTGGTTCGGCGGGCTGACCGGGGTGCAGGCGCGCATGGTCTCGCCCGGCGCCACGGCCATCGCGCAGGGGGTGGAGGACCGCGAGTTCGTCACCTATTTCATCGCCAATGCCGAGACCGGGCTGACCGGGTCCGATACCTTCCCGATGGAGATGGCGGGCCACAGCTTCACCTTCGGGGCCAAGACCTCGACCTCCGGGCGGCTGATGCCCGAATACCATATCCGCGAGGCGACCGGGCAGGCGCCGGACGCATTCTTCTCGCGCGTCGGGTTTTCCGGCGATCACAGCCAGACCCTGCGGCTGGTCTCGACCGGCGCCTACGAGATCGGGGCGCTGAATTTCTCGGTCTATGACAAGGCGGCGGACGAGGCGCTGCCGGAGGTCGAGACCGCCCGGATCATCTGGAAGACCCCGCCCTATCCCGATTACAACTGGACCATTCGCGGCGACGTGGATGCGCGGTTCGGAGACGGGTTCACCGACCGGGTGCAGGATGCGCTGATCGGCATGGACGACCCCGATCTGCTGGCCAGCTTCCCGCGCTCGGGCTTCATTCCCGCCGACAATGACGACTATGCCCCGATCGAGGCTGTCGGCAAGGAGCTGGGCCTGCTGGAATGAAGGCGCGGCTCGACGGGGCGGAGCTGGGCTACGGCGCGGCGACGGTGCTGCGCGATGTCAGCCTGACCTTGCAGGAGGGAGAGCGCGTGGTGCTGCTCGGCCCGTCGGGCGCGGGCAAGACGACGCTGCTGGCGGCGATCCACGCCCAGTTGATCGCGCGGGACGAGCGCGTGGCCCTTGTGCCGCAGGATCACGGGCTGGTGCCGCAAATGTCGCTCAGGCGAAATGTGTATATGGGCCGGCTGGACGATCACGGGGCGGTGCGGAATCTCGCGCGGCTGATCTATCTGCCGCGGGGGCTGCGCGACCAGATCGCGGCGGTGCTCGCCCCGCTCGGACTTTCGGATCACGCCACAAGCCCGGTCGAGGCGCTGTCGGGCGGCCAGCGGCAGCGCACTGCCCTGGCGCGGGCGCTGTTTCGCGGCGGCGGGATGCTGATTGCGGACGAGCCGGTCTCGGCCGTCGATGCGATGCAGGCTGCGGAGATCATGGCGCTGCTGTCCGCGCGCTTCACGACGGCGATGATCGCGCTGCATGACGTGGCGCTCGCCCGCAGCTTCGCCACGCGGATCATCGGGCTGCGTGACGGCCGCATCCGCTTCGACGCGGCGGCAGACCGCGTCACCGATGCCCAGATCGCCCGGCTTTATGGCTGATCGCCTCTCTCCCATGCGGGTCACGACGCTGTTTGTGGCGCTGGCGCTGATCCTGCTGCCGGTGGCCGATCTGTCCACCGCCGGGCATGATCCCTGGCCGCTTCTGGGCCGGATGCTCGCGGGGTTTGCCCGGCCGGATTTCGCCGCGGTCGAGACGCTGGCCCATGCGCTGTCCCTGACCGTGGCCTTTGCCGTGGCGGCCGTGGCGCTCGGCGCGGCTGCGGGTTTCGCGATGGCGCCGTTTTATGACCGCTGGCCGGTGCGCGCACTGTGCATCGCGCTGCGGTCCATTCACGAGATCTTCTGGGCGCTGCTGCTGATCCAGGCGATCGGGATCGGCGCGCCGGCAGGGGTGCTGGCGCTCGCCCTGCCCTATGCCGGGATCTTCGCCAAGATCTATGCCGAGCAGATCGAGGAGGCCGATCCGCGCCCGCGCCATGCGCTGCCGCCCGGCACCGATGCGATCTCGCGCTATCTCTATGCCTGCCTGCCGCTGATCCGCGCGCCGATGGCGGGATACACGCTCTATCGGCTAGAATGCGGGATGCGGGCCAGCGTGGTGATCGGCTTCATCGGGCTGCCGACGCTGGGGTTCCAGCTCGACAGCTTCTTTCGCAAGGGCGATTACGGCGCCGCCTCGGCCATCCTGATCTGCTATGTGGTGCTGATCGCCACGATCCGGCTGTGGATGCGGCCGAAACTGGCGCCGCTGTGGCTGGCGCTGTCGGTGGTGCTGCTGGCCCGGATCGACGCCCCGCCGATGGGCGAGGGGGCGGTGTGGCGGCTGCTGAGCGAGGACATGATCCCGGCGCCACTGCGCGCGGGCGAGGGGCTGGCCGGCCTGATCCCCTGGCTGCGCGAGATGACGCTGACGGAGATCCTGCCGGGGCTGTGGAACACGCTCATCGCCACGCAGATCGCGCTCGTGCTGACCGGGGCCATCGCGTTTCTGGGGTTCGGGCTGACTGTGGCTGCAGTCACGGGCCGCGTCGGACGTCTGGCCGGGCATCTGGGGCTGGTGGTGCTGCGCAGCCTGCCCGAATACATGCTGGCCTATCTGTTCCTGCAGATCCTCGGCCCGTCGCTCTTGCCGGCGATCCTGGCGCTCGGGCTGCATAACGGCGCCATCATCGCCCATCTTCTGGGCCGCGAGGCCGCCGCCGTGACCCCCGTCCTGCGCGCCGACGCGCCGCGCGGATGGTCGCTCTGGGGGTGGGAGCTGGTGCCGCGGCTGTTCGGCCGGTTCCTGGCGCTGTGCCTCTATCGCTGGGAGATCATCCTGCGCGAGACCGCGGTGATGGGCATTCTTGGCATCGCCACGCTGGGATTCTTCATCGACAGCGCGCTTGCCGAATTGCGCATCGACCGCTCCGTAGTGATGCTGGTCGTGATCGCCCTGCTGAGTGCCGGGATCGACGCCATCTCGCGCCATCTGCGCCGCCGGATGAAGCTGCGCCCGGTGACCGGCGCGGATTGCGCCGCCGTCTGAGGGCGTCGGGGGAGACGCTGCGTGGACACCGTGCAAAGGGAGGTCACCGGCCGACGAGCGGGCGCTGTGATTGCGAGAAACCGATACGCATATTGCGTGACCCCGAGCCCGAGATTTACCTGCTGAGCGTTCGGACCGCCCAACGTGCGACCCGCGCCGCCCGTTCCATGTCGGCCTTTTCTTGAACAGCCGCGTCACATCACAATAAAAATGCCGGCCCGAAGGCCGGCATTGCTGCTCTCATCCGAGGGTCTGCTCTTACTGTGCGGCGGCGCGCGCCTCTTCCAGCCAGCCGTCGAAGGTCTCGCGATTGGCCTCGATCCAGCCATCGGTGTGACGCTCGATATCCGCCTCGGAATCCTGGCCTTCCTGCATCAGCAGGTTCTGGGCGCTGATGTCGTTGGACGGCAGTTCCATGATCGCAAACAGCTTGGCCGCAGCCGGGTTCGCCTCTGCCCATTCACGGTTGGCGATGATGTGCTGGGTGTTGGCCTGGAAGCCGTAATTCTTGCCGTTGGGCAGAGTCGTGTCGACATCCGCCCGCTCGCCCGGAAGCGAGGAGAACGGCACTTCCAGCCAGACCACATCCTCGCCCGGCACCAGCACGCCCGAGATCCAGTAGGGCGTCCAGGTGTAGTAGAAGATCGGCTCGCCATTCTCGTAACGGGTGATGGTGTCGGCGATGATCGCGGAATAGGAGCCCTGGTTGTGGGTGACCGTGTCGCGCAGCTCGAACGCGTCGAGTTGATGCTCGATCACCTGCTCGCAGCCCCAGCCGGGGGTGCAGCCGGTCAGGTCGGCCTTGCCGTCGTCGTTGTTGTCGAACAGCGCCGCGATCTCGGGATCCTGCATCTGCTCGATATTGGTGATGCCGTATTCATCCGCCGTGGCCTTGTCGATCAGATAGCCCTGAAGCGCGCCGGGCGAATAGGTCCCTTCGCGATAGATCTTCTCATCGCCGCCGGCCTGGTTGAAGAAGTCGATATGCAGCGGATCCCAGTGATCGGCCAGGAAGGTGCCGTCGCCATTCGCGATGGCCACATGGGCCGCGGCATATTCCAGTTCGCGGATATCCTCGACGTCGTAGCCCAGTTCTTCGAGCGCCTTCATCACCAGCATGGTCTGGAAGGTTTCCTCGGCGATGGAGGATTTCAGCGGCGTGACCGTGACCCCCTCGCCCGGCATGTCCTGAGCCAGCGCGGCCCCGCCCGCGATCAGGCCGATCCCGGCGGCGGTCAGCGCCGCGATGCTGCTGCGTGTGAATCTGTCGAGCATATGTCGTTCCTCCGTTGAAACAGTCGATTAGGGTTTTCCGGTCTGCGCCCCCGCGCCATGCGGGGGGAGCGATCTATTCGGCCGGGTTGGTCTGGCCTTCCCGCTGCCTGTCGCTGCGACCTAGAAGCCGCCGGGCATGGCCCACCGGGCCGCGCTCGTTCCAGGCGACATTGCCGCGCTCGCGTTTCGACACGCCCATGGACTGGGTCATGCGGTCGATGATGATGGCCAGAAGCACGATGCCCAGCCCGCCCACCGTGGCCAGCCCCATATCCAGCCGCCCGATGCCGCGCAGCACCATCTGGCCCAGCCCGCCCACGGCGATCATCGAGGCGATGACCACCATCGACAGCGCCAGCATCAGCGTCTGGTTGACGCCTGCCATGATCGTCGGCATGGCGACGGGCAGTTGCACCTTGCGCAACATCTGGCTGTCGGAGGCGCCGAAGCTTTTCGCCGCCTCGATCAGGTCGGCGGGCACCTGGCGGATGCCCAGATTGGTCAGCCGGATCAGCGGCGGCAGGGCGAAGATGATGGTCACGACGACGCCGGGCACATTGCCGATGCCGAAGAGCATCACGATGGGCACCAGATAGACGAAGGCGGGGGTGGTCTGCATCGCGTCGAGAACCGGGCGCATGATCTTGGCCGCGCGGTCGTTGCGCGCCAGCCAGATCCCCGTCGGCAGCCCGATCAGGATGCAGAAGAACACCGAAGTGAACACCAGGGCCAGCGTCACCATCGCCTCGTCCCAGGCCCCGATCAGCCCGATGAACACAAAGGACAGCACCGCCCCGATCCCCAGCCGCGGCCCCGAGGCCTGCCAGGCCAGAAGACCTATCAGCGCGACCATCAGCATCGAGGGCACGCCGAGCAGCGCGGTCTCGATCGCGGTCAGCACCCCGTCCACCGGCCAGCGGATGGCCTGGAAGATCGGGCGGAAATTCGACACCACGAAATCGAGCGCGCTTTCCACCCAGCTTTCCAGCGGGATCACCGCGTGGTCGAACGGATTGAGAATGTCGAAGCTGCGCTCCTCGGCGGAACCGGCCAGCCAGTCCGGCGTGGCATCGCCGCCGCCTGAACTCGCGCCCCAGGGATTGTCGGCATCGGCCGCGGCGGAGGCCGCGTCGCCCGCCATGCCGGCCTCGGCTCCGGCCGGAGCCTCGCCCGGTGCGGCTTGGGAGCTGGCGCCGCCCTGCCCCCAGGGATCCTCGGCCGCCCCGGTTTCGGCCTGGGCCAGAATGATCGTCTTGTCGCTTGCGGCATCAGACATCTTCGCTCTCCCGTTCCAGCGCACCCAGCAGGATCGCCCGCGACACCACGCCGCGATAGCGCCCGTCCGCGTCCACCACCGGCAGGCCGCAAGGTGCCGCATTCACCGCGCCGATCACGTCCCCGATCCGCTCATCCGCCGAAAGCGGGCGGATATCGGGAAGGATCGCGCGCGCGATCTGCGGATCCTCGGTTTTCATCTCGGCCTTCAGACTGTCGGCGGAGACGACGCCGCGAAACCGCTGCGCGGCATCCACCACATAGGCGAAATTGCGGTCCGCTGCGGCGATGCGCTCGCGCGCGGCATGGACCTTGCCCTGCCCGTCAATCACCGTCACCTGCTTTTTCTGCGCGATGTCGCCCACAGAGATCACCCCGGTAATATCCACCCCGCGGAAGAAGGAGCGGACATAATCATTCGCCGGATTGTTCAGGATCTCGTCCGGCCGGCCGACCTGCACCACCTTGCCGCCTTCCATGATGGCAATCCGATCCCCGATGCGCATCGCCTCGTCCAGATCATGCGAGATGAAGATGATGGTGCGCTTCTCCTTCTCCTGCAATTCCAGAAGCTCGTCCTGCATCTCGGTGCGGATCAGCGGGTCGAGCGCGGAGAACGCCTCGTCCATCAGGAGGATCGAGGGATCATTCGCCAGCGCCCGCGCGAGACCCACGCGCTGCTGCATGCCGCCCGACAGCTCGTTGGGATAGCTTTTCGGATGCTGGCCCAGACCGACCTGTTCCAGCGCCGCCTGCGCCCGCGTCTCGCGCTCGGCCTGCGGCACGCCGGAAAGCTCCAGCCCGAAGGCCGCATTCTGCAACACGGTCATATGCGGCATCAGCGCGAAGGACTGGAACACCATCGAGATATGCTTGCGGCGGAAGTTGTTCAGATCCTTGTCCGACATCCGGGCGATGTCCTGCCCCTTGACGACGATGGCCCCGTCCGAGGGGTCGATCAGCCGGTTCAGCATCCGCACCAGCGTCGATTTGCCCGAGCCAGACAGGCCCATCACCACGAAGATCTCGCCCTCGCGCACGTCGAAACTGGCGTCGCAGACACCGATCGTCATGCCGGTGCGTTCAAACACCTCGTCCTTCTCCAGCCCGTCGCGGTAAAGCTTGATGGCCTGGTCCGGCCGATCGCCGAATACCTTGAACAAGTCTCTGACTGACAGCGCGGCATCTGCGTCCAAAACTGCCCCTTTCGATTTTTCATTCCGGGCGCGACACGCGCCGATGGGAGGCGGCCAGCGATGCAGCCACTCAACTCCTGCGGTCTCCGCGCAACCCAGAGGGTTGCCGCCGAGACCGCCCCTAACCTGCCCCAGTTCCTATTGCGTTGTAAAGCTATGGCCTGACAGAATTCTGACAGCCTGCCGCCGGGTCAGCGCGGATCGGGCGATAGAGGCGGCGCGCGGCGGGATCAGTCCTGCGCGGTTGCCGCGCCGCCCGACAGCGCCTCGACGCCCTGTGCCAGGCCGTTGCGCCGGCGCAGCTCCAGCAGCAGCGCGGCATGGTCCAGCCCGCCGCCGCCCTGCGCGACGAGGTCGTCGAACAGCCCGTCCACCAGGTCGAGCACTGGCAGGTCCAGCCCCAGGCTCTTCGCCACGTCCCGCGCCGCCCGCGTGTCCTTGAGCTGATAGCGTGCCGGGCCGCCGGGCTCGAAATCACCCTCGATCATGCGCTGCCCATGCAGATCCAGGATGCGTGAGGCGGCAAAACCGCCCATCAGCGCCTCGCGCACCTTGCGCGGATCAGCCCCGCCCTGCTCGGCCAGCAGCATCGCCTCGGCCACGGTCGCGATGGTCGAGGCAACCGTGATCTGGTTGATGAGCTTGGTCAGCGCCCCGGTCCCGGCCGGCCCGATATGGACGACATTGCCCATCGGCGTCAGCAGCGGCGCGGCCGCGTCCAGATCATCCGCCCTGCCGCCCGCCATGATCGACAGGGTTCCCGCAGCCGCCGCAGGCGTCCCGCCCGAGACCGGCGCGTCGATCCAGCGCAGCCCCATCCCCGATGCCTCGGCCGCGAGGTCCACCGCCTCCTGATGTCCGATGGAGGACATCACGATCAGCAGCGCACCGGGCGCCAAAGCCGCCGCCGCGCCATCGTCGATCAAAATCTTGCGGCAGGTCGGCCCGTCGGACAGCATCACGATGCAGGCCGCGGCGTCTTGCGCCGCCGCGGCGGGAGAGGTGGCGACTGCGACCCCCTCCCCGATCGCCTGCGCCTTTTCGGGGCTGCGGTTCCAGGCCCGGATCTCTGCCCCGGCGCGGGCCAGATTGCGGCACATCGGCCCGCCCATCAGCCCGGTGCCCAGAAATGCGACGGGTCCGATCATGGCAGGATCCTTTCGAGATGCTGCACCGGGCCCGGCCGGCACAGATGCAGGCTGGCGCGGAACCGGGCCAGATGCGGGGTTTGCAGATGCCGCTCGAACGCGGCCCGGTCGTCATAGACCTCGTAGAACAGGACGCGGATCGGGGTGGCCTGCCGATCGACGATCACATCGAATTGCCGGCATCCCGGCTCGGTCGCGAGCGATTGGGTCGCATCCGCGCGCGCCTCCTCAAGAAAGGCGTCGAGATGTTCCGCCTCGACCTCGAAACTCGGCAGGACGACAAAACTCATGTTTCCTCCAACTCTCGCGGCGCGGCGATGGCCTGTGATCCGCTCCGGCTGCATCGCATTGCTAGCGCCCCAATATCTCCGGCTGCTCCTTGCGCAGTCGCTCCAGCGTGTCGTGGATGCGCGACAGATGCGTGTCCAGTGCGGCGATGGCCGCGTCAGCATCGCGCGCCCGCAGCGCGACCAAGATCGCCAGATGTTCGGTGATGACATTCTCGGCATTATAGGACAGCGAGGTGAAGCGGGCGCGGTCCATGTGCCCCTTGTTGTCGCGGATCAGCGTCCAGACGAAATCCAGCCCGGCATAGGCGTAGATGTCGTGGTGGAACTGCTCGTCCAGCCGGTGGAACAGCCCGCGATTCCCCGCATCCAGCGCCGCCTTTTGCATCCGCACCACCTGGCCCACCGCATCGTGCTGATCCGGCGTCAGCACCTCGGCCGCGCGCCGCATGCAGGCGGTTTCCAGCGCCAGGCGCAGGAAATGCGCCTGCAGGATCGCGGCTTCGGAGATCCGCGTCACCGTGGTCGCGCGCTGCGGGCGGATATTGATGAATCCCTGCTGAGACAGGCGATAGAACGCGTCGCGCACCGGCTGGCGCGAGACCCCCATCTGGGCCGCGACCTCGGCCTCGGACAGTTTCGTGCCGGGCGGCAGCGTCAGGTTGATGACCCGCTCATACAGCAGATCATAGATCTGATCGGTGATCGTCGGTGGCCGGATTTCGTCCAGCACCGGCAATGTCGCCCCCCGAAACTCCTCCGCCTGTGACATGAAGATGCCTTCGCATTGACCGTCCCTGCCCACTAGCATATTAGATGATTAGACGCCTAGCAAGCTGATTCGGGGAGGATTGGAATGGCGCTACTCGATGAGGACCGGCTTCTGCCGACCGATCCCGGCGTCCGCGCCATCTCTCGCGCACTGTACGACGACATCCGCGATCTGCCGATCATCAGCCCGCACGGCCATACCGACCCGCGCTGGTTCGCGGAGGATGCGGCCTTCCCCGACCCCGCCCGGCTGTTCGTCACCCCGGATCACTACGTGTTCCGGATGCTTGTCTCTCAGGACATCGCGCTGGAAGATCTGGGCGTGCCGCGCGAGGATGGCGGGCCGGTGGAACAGGATCCGCGCAAGATCTGGCGGCTGTTTGCCGGGAACTACCACCTGTTCCGCGCCACCCCGTCGCGGCTTTGGCTGGATTACAGCTTTCAGCACGTCTTCGGGATCGACCGCGCGCTGAGCGCCGAGACCGCGGACTGGTATTACGACCACATCGCCGACTGCCTGTCCCGGCCCGAGTTCCGGCCGCGCGCCCTGTTCGATTCCTTCAACATCGAGGCCATCGCCACGACCGAGCCGGCGACGGACGATCTGAAATGGCACCGGATGATCCGCGAGTCCGATTGGAACGGCAATGTCGTCACCGCCTACCGCCCCGATGGCGTGGTGGACCCGGAGGCTGCGGGTTTCGCGCAGAATGTCGCGCTGATGGGCGAGCAGACCGGCTTTGATACATCAAGCTGGGCGGGATATCTGGATGCGCATCGCGCCCGGCGCGCATATTTCAAGGAATTCGGCGCGACCTCGACCGATCACGGCCATCTCTCGGCGCGGACGGAGGATCTCGGCCCCGATGATGCGCGCGCCCTGTTCGACAGGGCCCTGAAGGGGGACTGCACGGCCGAGGAGGCGGATGCGTTTCGCGGCCAGATGCTGACCGAGATGGCGCGGATGAGCCTCGATGACGGGCTGGTGATGCAGATCCATCCGGGCTGCGAACGCAGCCAGTCGGACCGGGTGCTGGCCCGGTTCGGGCGCGACAAGGGGTTCGACATCCCGCGCCGCACCGATTACGTCGATGCGCTGGCGCCCTTGCTCAACGCGGTCGGCTTGGAGCCGTCGCTGACCGTGGTTCTGTTCACGCTGGACGAATCGACCTATGCGCGCGAGCTGGCGCCGATGGCCGGGGTCTGGCCCTGCCTGCGGCTTGGCCCGGCCTGGTGGTTCCATGACAGCCCCGAGGGGATGCGCCGCTATCGCGAGATGACCACGGAATCGGCCGGCTTCTACAACACGGTCGGCTTCAACGACGACACCCGCGCCTTCTGTTCGATCCCGGCGCGCCACGACGTCGCGCGGCGGGTCGATTGCGCCTATCTGGGAACGCTGGTCGCCACCGGGCGGCTGCGGGAGGACGAGGCGCATGAGCTGGCCCATGAGCTGACCTATGGCCTGGCCAAGACGACCTATAAATTCTGAGCTTCATTCAGGGAGGAATTAACATGAAGCTGTTCAAGACGACCCTTGCTGGCCTGATGATGACGGCCGCGATGACCACCGCCGCAGCAGCGCAGGAATGCGAGACCACGCTGCGCTCCTCGGACACCCATCCCGAAGGCTATCCGACGGTCGAGGCGGTGAAGGCGATGGCCGAGGAGGTCCGTGAAAACACCGATGGCCGCATCTGCATCGAGGTCTTTCCGTCGTCGCAGCTCGGCGAGGAAAAGGACACGATCGAGCAGACCCAATTTGGCGTCATCGACATGGTCCGTGCGACGCTGGGCACGTTCAACGATATCGTGCCGGAAACGCAGCTCTTTTCGCTGCCCTATCTGTTCCGCGATCAGCAGCATATGTACAACGTGGTTGACGGCCCGATCGGGGATGAGCTGGCCGAGGCGATTGCCGAGCATGATCTGATTACCCTGGCCTATTACGATGCCGGGGCGCGCAGCTTCTACAACTCGCAGAAACCCATCGAATCCATCGACGATCTGTCGGGCATGAAGTTCCGCGTCATGCAGAACGACGTGTTCGTTGACATGATGGATGCGCTGGGTGCCAACGCCACGCCGATGCCCTATGGCGAGGTCTATTCGGCCATCCAGACCGGGGTGATCGACGGGGCGGAGAACAACTATCCCAGCTATGACAGCTCGGGCCATTCGGAAGTGGCGCAGTATTTCACGCTCGACCAGCATCTGATGGTGCCGGAGATCGTCGCCATGTCGAAACAGGCCTGGGAGAGCCTGTCGCCCGAGGATCAGGAGATCATCCGCACCGCGGCCGAGAACTCCGAAACGCTGGAGCGCGAGTTGTGGGCCGAGCAGGAAACCGCGTCGAAAGAGGCGGTCGAGGCGGGCGGCGCCGAGATCATCGAAGGGATCGACAAGCAGCCCTTTATCGATGCCATGGCCCCGGTCTATGAAAAATACGCCACCACGCCCGAGGCGCAGGATCTGATCAAGCGGATCCAGGAGACCGAATAAACGACAGGATCAGGGCCGCCCGCGGCGATTGCGGGCGGCCCTTTCCTCGCCTGCGCGGGAGGGCAGGTCATGCGTGACGTGATGGGACAAATGGCACGCCTCACCGGCGTCATCGCGCGGCTGGGGCTCTGGGTTGCCGGAATTGGCCTGGTGCTGATGACGGCGTTCGTCTTTGCACAGGTCTTTTACCGCTACGTGATCGGCTCCAGCCTGTTCTGGGCCGAACCGGCCAGCGTCATGCTGATGGGCTGGTTCATCTTTCTGGGGGCCGCGGTCGGCGTGAAGGAAGGCTATCACCTGTCCTTTGATGTCGGGCTGATGATGATGCCCGCCCCATGGCGGCCCTGGTTTCACAGTGCCTCCGACCTGGTGGTCGTGGCCTTCGGCTCGGGCATGAGCTTTTTCGGCTGGCAACTGGCCGCGAAAGCCGCAAGCGGTGTCATTCCGGGGCTGAATATCTCGCGCATCTGGGATTTCGCGCCGCTGATCGGGGGCGGCGTGCTGCTGGTGCTGTTCTCGGTCGAACGCATCCTGCGCCGCGCGGCCGGTCTGCACACCTCGCGCTTCGGCGAGATGGACGATGCCGCCGATGGCGAGATCGACGGGCACGGCGCGGGCGGACAAGCCGGAGACGCGTTGCAGGACACGCATCGCGGCGGGGGGCGCTGAGATGGAATACTGGATCCTGTTCGGCAGCTTCGTCACGCTTCTGCTGATCGGCACCCCGGTGGCCTTCTGCCTCGGCGCGTCGAGCTTTTTCACCGTTCTGTATCTGGGTCTGCCGCCAGTGGTGGTGTTCCAGCGGCTGAATTCGGGGATCTCGGTCTTTGCGCTGATGGCGATCCCGTTCTTCATCTATTCCGGCGATCTGATGGTGCGCGGCGATATCGCGCGCAGGCTGGTGGCGCTTGCCGGCGCTCTTGTCGGGCATCTGCGCGGCGGGCTGGGGCAGGTCAACATCATGGCCTCGCTGATGTTCGGCGGGGTTTCCGGCTCGGCCGCCGCGGATGCGAGTGCCGTGGGCGGGCTGATGGTGCCGCAGATGAAAGAGCGAGGTTACGATGTCGATTACGCGGTGAACATCACCGTCACCTCCTCGATCATCGCGCTCTTGCTGCCGCCCAGCCACAACATGATCATCTATTCCATCGCCGCAGGCGGGCGGCTGTCCATTGCGGATCTGTTCACCGCCGGGATCGTGCCGGGCCTGCTGCTGGCGCTGCTGCTGATGCTGGCGGCGTGGTATGTGGCCCGCAAGAAGGGCTATCCGACCGAGGCCTTCCCCGGTCTGCGGATGATGGGCAGCCTGTTCATTTCGGCCGTGCCGGGGCTGATCCTGATCGCGATCATCTTCGGCGGGGTGCGGTCGGGCATCTTCACCGCCTCGGAAAGCTCCAACATCGCGGTGGTGTATGCGCTCTTGGTGACGGCGGTGGTCTATCGCAGCCTGCCCTGGGGCGAGTTCGTCGAAGCCACGAAGGCGGCGGTGCGCACCACCTCGATGGTGCTGCTGGTGATCGGCTGCGCGGCCTGTTTCGGCTGGCTCTTGGCCTATCTTCGGGTGCCCGCGCAATTGGTCGAGTTCCTGCAGAACGTGTCCGACAACCCGCTGGTGATCCTGCTTCTGATGAACCTCATGCTGCTGGTGCTGGGCACGTTCATGGACATGTCGCCGCTGATCGTCATCACCACGCCGATCTTCCTGCCGGTTGCGCAGGCCTTCGGCGTCGATCCGGTGCATTTCGGGGTGATCCTGATCCTCAATCTGGGCATCGGGCTGTGCACCCCCCCGGTGGGTGCGGTGCTGTTCGTCGGCTGCGCGGTCGGGCGGATCAGCATCTGGCAGGCGATGCGCACGATCTGGCCGTTCTACGGTGCGGCCTTCGCGGCGCTGCTTCTGGTCACCTATGTCCCGGCGCTGTCGCTCTGGCTGCCGTCGCTGTTCCGCTGAGGAGATCTGCCATGCCCGACCCCACCCGCGAGGTTCTGGCCCATCACCCCGATCTGATGGTGGTCCGGTTCCGCTTCCAGACCGGCGACGAGGGTGCGCTGCACAGCCATGCGCATGTGCAATCGACCTATGTGCAGGCGGGACGGTTCCGGTTCACGCTCGATGGTGACAGTTTCGAGGTCGGGCCGGGCGATGCATTCGTGATTCCCTCCGCGGCAGAGCATGGCTGTGTCTGCCTGGAGTCGGGCGAGTTGATCGACAGCTTCACCCCGCGCCGCGATGATTTTCTGCAACAGGAGACCCCATGACCCATGTCGAAACCCGCCACGCCATTCATCCCGACCACGCCAGGGCGATGGACACCGCCGAGCTCCGGCGCCACTTCCTGGCCGAGGGTCTGTTCGCGGAGGGCGAGATCCGCCTGGTCTATACCCATTACGACCGCTTCACCCTGGGCGCGGCGGTGCCGGCGGGCGAAGAGCTGACGCTCGACAGGATCGACGAGACACGGACCGAGACCTTCCTTGAGCGCCGCGAGATGGGCATCGTCAATATCGGCGGCACCGGCACCGTCGCGGCCGCGGGCGACAGCTGGGACATGAAAACCGGCGACGTGCTCTATCTGGGCATGGGATCGGGCGCGGTGACGTTCTCCGGCGAGGGTCGCTTCTATATCGTCTCCGCCCCCGCACATCGTGCCCTTCCCTGCCGGCTGGTGACGGTGGACGAGGCCAAGGAGGTCAAGCTGGGCGCGGTGGAGACCAGCAACAAGCGCACCATCCGCCAGTTCATCCACCCGCTGGTGATGGAAAGCTGCCAGCTTGTCCTGGGTTACACCTCGCTGGAGGACGGATCGGTCTGGAACACCATCCCCAGCCATCACCATGACCGGCGGATGGAGGCGTATCTCTATCACGGCATGGACGCGGATGCGCGCGTGCTGCATCTGATGGGCCAGCCGCAGGAGACGCGGCATCTTTTCGTGGCGAATGAGCAGGCGGTGATCTCTCCCACATGGTCGATCCATTCGGGCGCCGGCATCGGGGCCTATACCTTCATCTGGGCGATGGCGGGCGACAATATCGACTATACCGACATGGATTTCGTCGAGCCGAAGGACATGCGCTGACCGTCGTCCTTGCGCGGTTCCGACAGGCTGATCGCGCCGCCCAAACGGGCGGCGTTGGTCGTTTGTCGCGGATAAGCTGCGCGATCCGAAAATCGGTGCGCACAGCCCGGCCGACAGGCTGCAAACCGGCGCAAAGGACACGAGGCGGACGGGATTTTCTGGTGCTGCCGGAGAGATTTGAACTCTCGACCTCTCCCTTACCAAGGGAGTGCTCTACCCCTGAGCTACGGCAGCGCCGGGTGGTCTTGCGACCGTGAGGCGCGATTTAGACGAGGCGGCGTGACGGCGCAAGGGGGCGCGGCAAGAAATTCATGGCCGTGGCATGATTTCGGGGGCCGCGGGATCGCGTGGTCCGCGGCGCGGCGGATCCACCGGGCGCGGCTCAGGCAGGGCGCGGCAGAGAACGGTCGGATATCCCGGCCGGCGAACGGGTCGGGTCGCGCCCGGCGCCGGGATCAGTCGCGGATTTCCTGCGGATCGACGCCCCAGATCGCCGCCTTGCGCACCCAGCCCTTCGCCCCGGAACCGGAGATGCGGCACCAGTCGGGCTGGCACTCGCCCAGACGGACGATCGCCCCGCCCTCGGCCCGCGCGATGACCCCCGCATTCAGATCCGGGCGCGAGCGCAGCTCGACCATCTCCTGCTGGACGATCGCGGTGCGCACGCCGGAAAGCAGCCGGAAATGCACCCAGCCGCCAGCCCCGTCGCGATCCTCGACCCGGCGCCAATGGCCGAACTCTCCGACCACGCGCAAAGGCATGCCGGAATGGCGGAACACCCAGTCGATGCGGTGCGAGAGCGACGGGCCGCGCCGGACATTGCCCTCGTCGCCCTTCAGCGAGACATAGCGCGGGATCGGCAGACGCGTGACCGGGCCGCGCTTGATCTCGGGGGCCGGCCGGGTCGCGACGGTGGGCTGGACCGCCGCCAGCCGTTCGGGCCGGGCAGCGGGGCGCGGCGCGGCCACGGGCGCGGCCGCTCGCGCCTCGGATGATGTAGAAGGGGCGACCTGCGCCCCGGCCTGCGCCGCGCTTAGCCGCGCCGGTTCATCCTCGTTGTTGCGGGCATGGGCCGGGGCCAGCACGGACAGCGCAAGCGCGACCGCAGCCCCGCCCAGCACCAGCCGCCCGGGCCAACCCAGGGCCTGCCAGGCCAGCCCGAGGCCGCGCCCGGTGGCGGACTGGCCGAATCCTTGCCGTTTCGCCGAGCGATACGCCCGGCGGACCGATGGGGTGATATGCGCCATCTCTCCTAACCTGCCCTCTGCGCGGCGCGGGGCCGCATCATTGTTCCGCGACCTGCGCCGCGATGCCTCTTGCGTCTGCCGCATCTGTCGCGCGGCTTTCGGGGTCTTGTGCCTGCGCCCCGATCAAGTGCAGTTTGCCGCAAGCCGGTTCAGGTTGAAAGGGATGAATTCATGGGCGAAGGGAATTCCCGGCCACATGTGGCCGTTACGCGACGCCTGCCCGATCCGGTGCAATCCCGCATGGCGGCGCAGTTCGACGCGGAGCTGAACCCGCAGGACCGGCGGCTGGACCGGGGTGATCTGGTCGCGCTGATGCAGCGCAGCGACGTGCTGGTCCCGGCGCTGTCGGACCGCATAGACGCCGATCTTCTGGCCGAGGCCGGGCCGCGGCTGAAGCTGATCGCCAATTACGGCGCGGGGGTGGATCACATCAACGTCGCCGCCGCCGCCGAGCGCGGGATCCATGTCACCAACACCCCCGGCGTGCTGACCGAGGATACCGCCGACATGACCATGGCGCTGATCATCGCCGTGACGCGCCGACTGACCGAGGGTCTGGCGGTGATGCAGGCCGGGCAATGGGATGGCTGGTCGCCCAACGCGTTTCTGGGTGGGCGGATCGGCGGGCGCAAGCTGGGCATTCTCGGCATGGGCCGGATCGGTCAGGCAGTGGCGCGGCGGGCGGCCGCCTTCGGGATGGAGGTGCATTATCACAACCGCACCCGCCTGCCCGCCGATTGCGAGGCAAAGCTGGGGCTGACCTGGTGGGACAGCCTGGACCAGATGCTCGCCCGCACCGATGTCATCAGCGTCCATGTGGCGCATACCCCGGCGACTTTCCATCTGCTCTCGGCGCGGCGGCTGAAGCTGCTCAAGCCCTCGGCGGTGGTCATCAACACCTCGCGCGGCGAGGTCATCGACGAGAATGCGCTGACCCGGATGCTGCGCGCGGGCGAGATCGCGGGGGCGGGGCTGGATGTGTATGAGCACGGTCACGAGGCCAATCCGCGGCTGCGCAACCTCTCCAATGTCGTGCTGCTGCCGCATATGGGCAGCGCCACGGTGGAGGGCCGGATCGAGATGGGCGAGAAGGTGATCCGCAACATCGCCGCCTACGCCGCGGGCGAGACGCCGCCCGATCTGATCCAGCCCTGGACGATCTGACAGCGCCGCGCGCGCCAATCTTCGTCGGCTGCGCCTTCGTGCGACAGCCCCCACGCTGCGCAACCCGGTCGGCGTGAGACCCGCTGAGCCATCCGGCACCCCGGCGCCCCCGCCGCACCGGCACTTCGGAATGCGAAAGGCCGCGCCAGACAGGCGCGGCCTTCGGGGGAAACAGGTTCGGCCTTTCCCATGATCCCGACCGATCGTCACGGGCCGGGGCGGCCCGGGATCAGGGCGCGGTCACATCGCAGCGCATCTGCTGGGAGGACAGGCTGGCGCAGGTGGCGCTGGCATCGACCTTTGACAGCCCCACCAGCGTCGCCTCGTATCCCTTCGAGCTTTCGCGCACATGGCGCAGCGCGTTCTGCAGCCGCGCGCTTTCCTGCATCGCGACCTGGATCAGCCGCGCATCGGCCTGTTCCCGGCTCTTGAAGCGGCCGAGAGAGACCCCCCAGGCCTGCCCGCCCGAGGAGGAGGCGCGAGAGATCTTTTCGCTGGGCTTGGGTTCGGGCGCGCCATTGGCGCTGCCGCCCGAGGAGATGATGACGGTATCGGACCGCCGCTCCGGCTTGGGCGAGGAGTTCAGCGTCAGATCGGTCTGCGACGCCGCCGCCGGCACCACATTCGCCGTGCTCGCCGCCGCCACGGCGCGCGGCGTGGCCTCGCGGCGCGGGGATGGCACCGGGCGGGCCGAGGCGGTCAGCACGGCACCGGCGGCGGCGCCGGTTTCGGCCATCGCCGCCTGCACCGCCGCATCGGTCGCCGCGCCCTGCGCGACCTGCCGCGCGCCGCCGGGACGCGCGGGCGGGCGGGCACTGCTGGCCAGCCGGGCCGGGCCCTTGCGCGCATTGCCTTGTTGCTGGGGCTGCGGTTTGGGCGGCTGGCTCGCGGCCTGCGCCATCGCCGCGTTCAGCGCCGAGTTCAGGCTCTCCGTGCGGACCGAGGCCTGCGCCGCGGTGGCCGCCGCAAGCGAGGCGGGGCGCGCGGCGGGTGCGGCCGATTTCTTCACCGCCTCCGCCACCTTGCGGCTGGATTTGCGGCTGACGATATATTGCGGCGGCTCCGGCTTGATCTCGCGCACGCGTGTCGGCGCGCGGCCGAAGCCCATATCCAGCAGCTTGGCCATCGTCGCGTTGCGCTGCGCGGTGGAGGTGCCGCCCAGGACGGTGGCGATGATCCGCTTCGATCCGCGCTGCGCCGAGGCGGTCAGGTTGAATCCGGCGGCGCGGGTATAGCCGGTCTTGATCCCGTCCGCGCCGGAGTAGTTATCCAGGAAGGTGCGGTTGGTCGACCGCACCGTGGCGATCCCCGCATCCGCCGAGCGGCGCGAGAAGATCGAGTAATATTGCGGGAAATCATAGAACAGCCGCCGTCCCAGCGTGGTCATGTCGCGCGCGGTCGAGAAATGGCCGGACTGGGTCAGCCCGTTGGCGTTGCGGAACTGGGTGTTGTTCATCCCGAGCGCCTTGGCCATGCCGGTCATCTGCGCGGCGAAACGATCCTCCGACCCGGCCAGGTTCTCGCCGATGGCGGTGGCGGCGTCATTGGCCGACTTGATCGCGGCGGCGCGGATCAGGTAGCGCAGCTCGATCCGCTGACCGGCGCGCAGGCCGAGGCGCGACGGCACCTCGTTCGCGGCATTGGTCGAGATGGTGAACTTGGTGTCCAGCCGGACCTGCCCCCGCTCGATCGCGGTGAACGCCATGTAGAGCGTCATCATCTTGGTCAGCGATGCCGGATGCAGCCGCGTATCCGCGTTCTGCGCGTGGATCTGCTTGCCGGTTCGCCCATCCATGACAAAGGCCGCAAACGGCGCGGCCTGTGCGGCTTTCGGAATCGCGGCCAAGGGAATCAGGAACGCCAATAGCGTCAGCAATCCTGCGCGGAACGTCGTGCTGAATCTGGTCACTGTCTCGATCTCTTTTGCCTGTGTGCGGCCTGCTGATTTTTACGGGGCCGTCGTTAATAGACTGACCATAGCACAGCATGATTCGTGCGGAAACCTTGCATTTGAGCGATTTTCACTTTACCGCGAACCGGCCGGCCGGACACCGCCCGCTGCGACGGGGTTTCAATGCGGCGAAAGCGGCCTATATTTGGCCAAATCCATTCCTTACCCCATGATTGACCCGCAATGCCTCAGGATCCCGGCCATCGCGATGAGACCGACCTCGCCGTCAAACCGCGTGCCAAGACACAGCGCCCGCCCATGTACAAGGTGCTGCTGCTGAATGACGACTTCACCCCGATGGAATTCGTGGTGCATGTGCTGGAGCGGCTGTTCGCGATGTCGCATGCCCAGGCGATCGAGATCATGCTGACCGTGCATCGCCGGGGCGTGGCGGTGGTCGGCGTGTTCTCGCATGAAATCGCGGAGACCAAGGTCGCGCAGGTGATGGAACTTGCGCGGCGTCAGCAGCACCCGCTGCAATGCACGATGGAAAAAGAATAAGATCATGCGTTCCGCAAGACTGGCGCTTGCCTTCCCGGACGGCGCACCGGGCCGGACCTTGCTGATCGGCGCCGAGGGTGGCGAGGATCTGTCCGTGTTCGATCCCGCCCGCACCCTGGTCGTCGAGACGATGGCGCATCACCATGCCGCACTAAAGGCCCGCGGCTTCTCGCTGGCGACCGAGATCCCCGAGACCGGCCCTGATGGCGCGGGCGGCGCCCCGGCCCCGTTCGACACCGCGCTCGTCACCCTGCCCCGGTCCCGCAACGCGGCCCGCGCCCGCATCGCGTCGGCCGCGGCACGGCTGGCCCCCGATGGCATGCTGTGGATCGACGGGCAGAAGACGGACGGGATCGAGTCGCTGCTGAAGGAGATGCGCGGGATGACCGGCATTGCCGAGCTGCATTCCAAGGCGCATGGCAAGATCGCGCGTCTCGCAGATCCCGGCGCGATCCCGCCCGGCTGGACCGGCGCGGCGCTGTCGCCCGCGCCCGGCTTCACCACCCGGCCCGGCCTGTTCTCGGCCGAGGCGGTCGATCCCGGATCGGCGGCGCTCGCCGCGGCGCTGCCGCAGAAACTGCCGACGCGCATCGTCGATCTGGGCGCGGGCTGGGGCTGGCTGTCGGCGCAGATCCTGCAGCATCCGGGCGTCGAGACGCTGCACCTGGTTGAGGCGGATCATGTCGCGCTGTCCTGCGCGCGGATAAACGTGACCGATCCCCGCGCCCAGTTCCACTGGCAGGATGCCCGCCAGTTTCGCCTGCCCGATCCGGTGAACGGGGTCATCATGAACCCGCCCTTTCACCAGGGCCGTGCTGCCGATCCCGGGCTGGGCGCGGCCTTTATAGGCGCGGCTGCCGGGCTTCTGACCGGCGCCGGGCGGCTGTGGATGGTCGCCAATCGCCACCTGCCCTACGAGGCCGAACTGGCCAAACATTTCTCCGACGTGTCCGAGATCGGCGGCGATACCCGTTTCAAGATCCTCAGCGCCACCGGCGCCGGGGCCCGCAACAGGAGACGCAGATGAGCAATTCCGTCGAAGGAAAGACCGCGATCGTCACCGGCGCCGGGCGCGGCATCGGGCTGGCCATCGCCCGGCAACTGTTCAATCACGGCGCGCAGGTGATGTTCGCCGATTGCAACGATGCCGTGCTGGCGCAGGAGATGGCGCGGTTCGGAGACGATCCCCGCGCCCGCAGCTTCAGCGCCGACATGTCGCAGCGCCTGTCCATGGCGAACCTGCTCTCGGCCACGATCGACGCGTTCGAGCGGGTGGATATCCTCGTCAACGCGCATCGGCTGGTGAAGCCCAGCGATCCGCTGGAGGGCGGCGAGGCAGATCTGGAGGAGATGCTGCGCCAGAACCTGCTGGCCGGGCTGCGCATGTCCAAGATCGTCGCGAAGCGGATGATCGCGCAGGCCGAAGGGGCCGACGATCAGCGCATGGCGGGGGCCATCGTGAACCTGACCACCCTGGCCGCGCAGCGCCCCCATCCCGAGCTTCTGGCCTATTCCATCGCCTCGGCCGCGCAGGATCAGGCCACGCGGGCCTTGGCGCTCGCCCTGGCGCCGAAGCGGATCCGGGTGAACTCCGTGGCCTTCGGATCAGTGATGACGACGGAGCTGAAGCAGACGCTGAAGGAAAACCCGGAGCTGCGCGAAGGGATCATCAAGGGCACCCCGATGGGCCGGATCGCGGAATCCGAGGAGCTGGCCGATGCGGTCATGTATCTGGTCGGCGACGGCGCCGGCTTCGTGACCGGCCAGATCATCAATGTCGATGGCGGGCGCAGCCTGCTGGACCCGGTGCAGGCGGCGATGTTCTAGGCCGCCGCCTCTTCGGGATAGGCGGCGCGGCACTGGCTGACGACCTGGCGGGCGCGGGCCTCCTGCACCTCCAGCTTGGCGGCCAGATTGTCGCGCACGCGCCGTTCGGCGGCCGGATCGATCGGCACACGGTAGCGTTCGGTATCCACGTAGTCGCGCCAGCAGCTTTCGCTGACATATCGGATCTCGCCATCCTTGTCGCGCACCGGGCGCTGGCAGATCGTGATGCGCGTGCGCACCACGTCGCGTTCCTGCCAGGCATAGCCCCGCGCGAGATTGGCCTCGGTCTCTGCCAGCAGGCGGCTCAGCGCGCGGTATTCTCTGGTATTGCCGCGGATGCAGCGTTCCTGCGGCGTGCCACAGCCGGCAAGGATGGCCAGCGGCAGAAGGGCAAGGGTCAGGCGTCGGAACATGGCGCGGTCTCCGTGGCGCGTGTGAGCGGCCAGACTAGCCAGCGCCCTGCGCCCCGGCAAATCAACTTTCCGCCACGGCTGCGCGGATCGGACGCAGTTGCGGCAGCGCCGTCGGGGGCTTATGCGCGTGGCAGGACATGGAAATGCGCGACCCGGATCTCTGAGGGAGCAAGATGAACGACATGGCTGACGCGCGGCAGCAGGCCGCACACTGGTTCCGCGAGCTGCGCGACCGCATTACCGCCGCCTTCGAGGCGCTCGAGGATCGCGGGCCGGGCGACGACGCGCCGGGCCGGTTCGAGGTGACGCCGACCGAGCGGGCGGAGAATGGCGGCGGCGGGATCATGTCGGTGATGCGCGGCGGCCGGGTCTTCGAGAAGGTCGGCGTGAACTGGTCCGAGGTGCATGGCAATCTGTCGCCCAAGGCGCAGGCGGCGATGGCTGCGCGCGGCGTGCCGGGGATGCAGGATGATCCGCGCTTCTGGGCCTCGGGCATCAGCCTGGTGGCACATATGCAGAACCCGCACGCGCCCGCGGTGCATATGAACACCCGCATGTTCTGGACGCCCGGCGCGTGGTGGTTCGGCGGCGGGGCGGATCTGAACCCCTGCATCGAATACCCCGAGGACACCGCACATTTCCATGCCACGATGCAGGCGGCCTGCGCGGCGCATGACGCCGCGTATTACCCGCGCTTCAAGGATTGGGCGGACGAGTATTTCTTCATCCCCCATCGCGGGCGGGCGCGCGGCGTGGGCGGGATCTTCTTCGACGATCTCAACAGCGGCGACTGGCAGGCGGATTTCGCCTTTACCCGCGCCGTGGGCGAGGCCTTTCTGCCCGCCTTCCTGCCGCTGGCCGAGGCGCGCTGCACGCAGGGCTGGGACGACGCGGACAAGGAGGCGCAGCTTGTCCATCGCGGGCTCTACGCCGAGTATAACCTCGTCTATGACCGCGGCACGAAATTCGGGCTGGAAACCGGGCATAATGCCGATGCCGTGCTGATGAGCCTGCCGCCTCTGGCGAAATGGGTCTGATCTAGGCGGCGCGCGGGGCTGCGGCCTCGGCCTCCGCCTCGGGATAGAACCGCGCCATGGTCAGGGCCCGGGTGACATTCAGCACCATCAGCGCCGCCCACAGCCCGTGATTGCCCCAGAGCTGCGGCAGGATCAGCAGCGCCGCGACATAGACCGCCACCGCCTCGATCATGGCGCGGCGCATCCGGGCTGTCAGCGTGGCGCCGATGAAGACACCGTCGAGCATCCAGCTTGCAATGCCCAGGACCGGCGCCACGACCAGCCAGGGCAGGTAGTCCCGCGCCGCCGCGCGCACCCCCGGTGCGGTGGTCAGCACATCAATGATCGCCGGTCCCGCAACGAGGAACACCACCCCCATCAGCGCCGCCCCCGCGCCGCCCCATTGCGAACTGCGGATGGCGGCGCGGCGCACCGCGCCCGGCCGGGCGGCGCCCACTGCCTGCCCCACCAGCGCCTCGGCCGCGAAGGCGAACCCGTCGAGCGCATAGGCGGTGATCTGAAGGAATTGCAGCAGCACCTGGTTGGCGGCAAGCGCCACGTCACCCTGCCCGGCCGAGAGAAACATGAAGCTGGTGAAGGCCGCCTGCAGCAGCACCGAGCGCAGCATGATGTCCGAGTTCACCCGCAGGAAGCGCATCATCGGCGCGCGCGCAAACATCCCCGCCTGACCGCGTGCGGCCGAGAGCGCGCTGCGGCAGAACCACAGCCCGAGCGCCAGCCCGCATATCTCTGCGATCAGCGTCGCGGCCGCGATCCCGCCGACCCCGAAGCCGAACCCGATCACGAAGAGCAGGTCGAGCGCCACGTTCAGCCCGTTCTGCACCAGTTGCAGGACCAGCACATGCCGGGTGCGCTCCATCGCGATCAGCCAGCCATTCAGCGCGTAAAGCGCAATCGTGGCGGGCGCGCCCCAGATGCGGATCGCCAGATAGTGCCGCGCCAGCCGCTCGACCTCGTCGCTGGCCGGGGCGAGGCGGAACGCGCCGGCAAACAGCAGCGGATGCAGCAGGATCAGCGCCGTGCCGGCCAATGCGGCAATCGCCAGCGCACGGATCAGATGGGCGCCCGTCCCGGCCCGGTCCCCGGCGCCGTGGGACTGCGCCACCAGCCCGGACGTGCCCATGCGCAGAAAGCCGAAGATCCAGTAGATCGAGGTCAGGATCACCGCGCCGATCCCCACCGCCCCGATCGGCGCGGCGCGACCGAGCTGGCCGATCACCCCGGTATCGACCGCCCCCAGCAACGGGATGGTGGCATTGGACAGCACGATCGGCAGGGCAATCGCCAACACCCGGCGATGGGTCACGATGTCGCGCCGGCTCACAAGGATCAGCCCTGCGGCATCAGGAAATGCGCGGTCGCCTGTGCAAACAGCTTGGCCCGGTTGTCCTGCCAGGCCTCGACATGCACTGACGCATAGCGCCGGCCCGAGCGCACCACCCGCGCCCGCGCATACGCGTCGCGCGGCAGGCCCGAGCGCAGGTAATCCACGGTGAAATCGATGGTCTTGGGCAGGCGCGGCGTGGTGTCGGGGATCGCCGCATCCGGCGCGATGCGCCCGGATTCGAGGTCTTCCCACATCGCCACCCAGGACATCTCGACAATGGCCGCGATTTCCAGGAAGGCCGCAGTCGCCCCGCCATGGATCGCGGGCAGGAACGGGTTGCCGATCAGCTTCTCGTCGAAGGGCATGATCGCGGTCAGCTCGTCGCCGCGGCGGTCGAAGCGGATGCCCATCCAGCGGATATAGGGGACGCCATCGACTAACGCCTTCAGCGCCGTGTCCCGGCGCAGCTTGACCTGCTGGAGCGGTTCGTTGCGATCGGCCATCTCAGCGCTCCAGCGTGAAGGCGCCGGTGGCGGTCGCCACGGGCTGGTCGCGGTCGTCGTCGAAGGCCTGGGTGCGCACGAAGGCCACCGAGCGGGTGACGTGATAGCACCGTGCCGTCGCCGTCAGCCGCTGGCCCGGCGTGGCCCCGCGCATGTAATCGATGCGCAAATCGATCGTCGCCGTCGATTTCGGCGCGGTCGCGTGCGACAGCACCGCCGCCCCGCTGCAGGTGTCCATCAGCGCCGAGATCACTCCGCCATGGATCACCCCGCTGCGCGGATCGCCGATGAACTCCTCGTTCCAGCCCATCGAGATCTCGGCCTCGCCATTGTCCAGCCGGTCCAGCCGCATCCCGAGCGCGCGGGCGAAGGGCAGCGCCTCGATGAATTGCTGGGCAATGCGGTCCCGCGTCGCCGAAGATACCGTGTCGTCTGTCGCCATGACCGTCCCTTCCTGTCTCGCCCCCGCAGTTAGCGCCGCGGGCACCGGGACGGCAATAGCCGTCTGCCGCGCCCGTCAAGGTTGCGGGCGCGTGGGTTCCGGGCTAGCGTTGCGGAAAGGGACGAAAAGGCAGGGTTCCATGCCGGGTTCAGAAGAACTTAACTTCAAGGATATGTGCGCGCGTTTCGAAGTGACGCCCCGGACGCTGCGTTACTACGAATATATCGAGCTGCTGCGCCCCCGCAAGGAAGGCCGCGCCCGCTTCTACGGCGCGCGCGAAGTGGCCCGGATGACGCTGATCCTGCGCGGCCGCCGCTTCGGCTTCAGCCTCGAGGAAATCCGGCAATGGCTGGAAATCTACGACAACAAGGGCAATCGCGAGCAATTCGAGGTCTGGATCGACAAGGCCAATCGTCAGCTTGACGTTCTGGCCGAGCAGAAGCGCGACATCGAGACCGCGATGGAGGATCTGCGCCAGCTTCGCGATGAGACGGCCGAAGAGCTGCGCCGGATGGGCTGACCCCTCCGGCTATCTGTTTCTTAATTCATTTCCGGTTATTGGCGTAAAATCGAAGCTGTCGGTCCACAGTCGTGACGCAGCGTTTTGCTTTACGTTCGCGTCAACTTTTGCGATGTTCTTGTTATCACGAGGCGGGGTGATCCGCCTGACCAGAAGGAGGGCTGGGTTTGACGGAAGATCTGATGACCATCCGCCAGATGTGTGAATTGTTTGATGTGACGCCGCGCACCTTGCGCTTCTACGAATCGCGGGAGTTGATCTCGCCGGAACGGCGCGGTCAGCACCGGCTCTATAACCGGCGCGACCGGGCGCGGCTGAAGCTGATCCTGCAAGGCAAGCGCTTCGGCTTCAGCCTGGAGGATATCCGCCAGCTTCTGGAGCTTTACGATCCGCGCGAGAACAACGTGACGCAGATCGCCGCCACCATCGAGGCCTCGCGCCAGCGGCTGGCGGACATGACCCGGCAGCAGGAAGAGCTGACCGTGGCCATCGACGAGCTGCGCCAGCGGATCGGGAACGCCGAACGGATGCTGGAAGACCGGCGCCGGGGCTGACCCGCACCCGACCAATCCAACCATAACGCGACGCCGCCCGAGGGACGGCGCCGCCCCATTCACGACAGGACCGATTATGCCCATCTACAATGCCCCCGTCCGCGACATGCAGTTCATCCTTCACGACGTGCTGGACGTCTCCGCCTCCGGCCTGCCCAGCCATGACGAGCTGGACCGGGATTTCACCGATGCGGTGCTGGAAGCCGCCGGCAAGCTGGCCACCGACATGCTGCTGCCGCTGAATGTCGTGGGCGACCGCGAAGGCTGCGTGCTGGAAAACGGCGTGGTGCGCACGCCCAAGGGCTTCGACGCGGCCTTCGAGGCGATGAAGGAGGGCGGCTGGACCGCGCTTGATTGCGACCCGGAATATGGCGGCCAGGGCATGCCCTATGTGCTGGGTCTGGCCACGGGCGAGTTGTTCGTGTCGGCCAACATGGCCTTCAACATGTATCAGGGCCTGACGCACGGCGCCTATTCGGCGATCCACACCCACGGCTCCGACGCGCAGAAGCAGACCTATCTGCCCAAGATGGTCTCCTGCGACTGGACCGGCACGATGAACCTGACCGAGCCCCATGCCGGCACCGATCTGGGCATGCTGCGCACCAAGGCAGAGCCGCAGGATGACGGCTCCTATCTCATCACCGGGCAGAAGATCTTCATCTCCGCCGGCGATCACGACATGGCCGAGAACGTGATCCATATGGTGCTCGCCAAAGCGCCGGGCGGCGGCGAGGGCACCAAGGGGATCAGCCTGTTCATCGTGCCGAAATTCCTGGTCAACGAAGATGGCTCGCTGGGCGAGCGCAACGGGGTCAGCGTCGGCAATCTCGAAGAGAAGATGGGGATCCACGGCAACGCCACCTGCGTGATGAATTACGACGCGGCGAAGGGCTGGCTGCTCGGCGATCTGCACAAGGGCATGCGGGCCATGTTCACCATGATGAACGAAGCCCGGATCGGCGTCGGCCTGCAAGGCTACGCCGTGGCCGAGGCCGCCTATCAGAACGCGGTGGAATACGCCAAGGACCGGCTTCAGGGCCGCGCCGTGACCGGGGCCGAGGCGCCGGAAAAACCCGCCGATCCGCTGATGGTGCATCCCGATATCCGCCGCTCGCTGATGGATCAGAAAAGCTTCCTCGAAGGGGCGCGGATGCTGTCCTTCTGGGGCGCGCACCAGATCGACAAGGCCAAGGCCGGCGATGACGAGGCCGAGGGCGCGGTGTCGCTGCTCACCCCGGTCATCAAGGGCTTCCTGACCGACAAGGGGTTCGAGACGACGGTGCTGGCCCAGCAGGTCTATGGCGGGCATGGCTATATCGAGGAACATGGCATGAGCCAGTTCGTCCGCGACGCCCGCATCACCATGATCTATGAAGGCGCCAATGGCATCCAGGCGCTGGATCTGGTCGGCCGCAAGCTGGCCCAGGATGGCGGCAAGCATGTGATGGCGTTCTTCGAGACGGTGAAGAGCTTCATCAAGGAAAACGAGCAGAATATGGGTCTGAAGGCCGACTTCCTCGAGCCGCTCAAGGCCGCCTCGAAGGATCTGCAGGCAGCGGGGATGTTCTTCATGAATAACGGCATGAAGAACCCCAATCACGCGCTGGCCGGCTCCTATGATTTCATGCATCTCTTCGGCCATGTGGCGCTCGGGCTGATGTGGTCGCGCATGGCGGTGGCCGCACAGAAGGCGCTGGATGAGGGCACGGGCGACACGGAATTCTATGAAACCAAGCTGGCCACCGGGCGCTATTACATGAAGCGGCAATTGCCGATGACCGCGACCCATCTGGCGCGGATCGAATCCGGCGCCGAGCCGGTGATGGATCTGGCAGCCGAGGCGTTCTGAGCCGGTGGAGATCATCGCCCGCGCCGCTCAATCGGCATCGCGCGATGCCTGCGGCGCGGGTATTTGAATGAAGAAGAAACGGCCCCGGCCCGAACCGGGCGGCATGCCAGGGCGCGGGCCGGGGCTTTCTCCTTCAGCGGTCATCGGCTCCCCAGCCTGTACCGCGCCGAACGAACTAGCCGGAGAAGGTTGCGATTTCCCTAAGGGGTGGCTTTCTTCTTCACGGAAATACCCCGCGGGGTCCGGGGGCGGGCAGCCCCCGGCAGGCAGGAGGAAAGAGGCATGACCGCACAGCTCTGGTGTTTCGGCGAATCCGGCAATGCCTACAAGGCGGCGCTGACGATGGAGTTGGCCGGCTATGACTGGCAGCCGGTCTGGGTCGATTTCTTCGGCGGCGAGGCGCGCGGCGCCGAATTCCGCGCGCTCAACGAGATGGGCGAGGTGCCGGTGTTTCGCGAGGGCGATCTGACGCTTAGCCAGTCGGCGGTGATTCAGCTCCACATTGCCGATCGGACCGGGAAATTTCTTGGCAGCGACCGCAACGAGATTCTGCGCTGGCTGATGTTCGACAATCACAAACTGTCGGGCCAGGCCGGCCCGGCGCGGTTCCTGCAGAATTTCATCCCCGCCTCGAAACGCCCGCAAGGCGCGATCGACTATCTGAAGGGCCGGCTGAAAGCCACGTATCAGATCCTCGACACGCATCTGACGGAACGTGACTGGGTCGCTGACGCCACGTTTACCATCGCGGATGCGGCCTGCTGCGGCTACCTGTTCTATGACGAACCCTTCGGCTTCGATCGCGCCGAATGGCCCCATATCGATCGCTGGCTGGACGGCATCGCCGCCCTGCCCGGCTGGAAACACCCTTACGATCTGATGCCCGGCAGCCCTGCCGACCGGGTGCAACAGGAGGACTCATGACCGACGCTTTCATCTATGACGCCGCCCGCACGCCGCGCGGCAAGGGCCGCAAGGATGGCAGCCTGCACGAGGTGACATCGCTCACCCTGTCCGCCGGGCTGCTGAACGCCATGAAGGAGCGCAACGGGCTTGAAGGCCACGCGGTCGAGGATCTGATCTGGGGCAATGTCACCCAGGTCAAGGAACAGGGCGGCTGCCTGGCGCGCTCGGCCGTGCTGGCCTCGGATCTCGATGAATCGATCCCCGGCCTCTCGATCAACCGGTTCTGCGCGTCCGGGATGGAGGCAGTGAACCTCGCCGCCAATCAGATCCAGGGCGGGGCCGGGAATGGCTATCTGGCCGGCGGGGTCGAGATGATGGGCCGGGTGGCCATGGGCAGCGATGGCGCGGCGATTGCCGTCGATCCGAGCCTGGCGATGAAGAGCTATTTCGTGCCGCAAGGCATCAGCGCCGATATCATCGCCACGGAATACGGATTCACCCGCGAGGAGGCCGATGCGCTGGCCGTCGAGTCGCAGAAACGCGCCGCCAAGGCCTGGGAAGAAGGCCGGTTCGATAAATCCATCGTGCCGGTCAAGGATCAGAACGGGCTGACCATTCTGGACCGCGACGAATATATGCGCCCCGGCACCACCACCGAAGATCTGGGCAAGCTGAAGGCCAGCTTTCAGGAGATGGGCGAGATCATGCCCGGCTTCGACAAGGTGGCGATGCTGAAATACCCGCATCTCGACCATATCAACCATATCCACCATGCCGGGAATTCCTCGGGCATCGTGGACGGGGCCGCCGCCGTGCTGATCGGCAACGAGGAATTCGGCAAGGCCAACGGGCTGACGCCCCGCGCCCGGATCCGCGCCACCGCCAAGATCGGCACCGATCCGACGATCATGCTGACCGGCCCGGTGCCCGTCACCGAAAAGATCCTGTCGGATAGCGGCATGTCCATCGGCGATATCGACCTGTTCGAGGTGAACGAGGCATTTGCCAGCGTCGTGCTGCGCTTCATGCAGGCGTTCCAGGTCGATCCGGCTCGCGTCAATGTCAATGGCGGCTCCATCGCCATGGGGCATCCGCTTGGCGCCACCGGGGCCATCATCATCGGCACGCTGCTGGATGAGCTGGAGCGGCAGGACAAGACAACCGGCCTCGCCACGCTCTGCATCGCGTCGGGCATGGGTGCCGCCACCATCATCGAGCGCGTGTGATGGCCGATCATCCATTCCAGGCGGTCGCAGCAGCGGACCCGTCGCTCAAGCTGATTGGCGGCGGCGAAGGGAAGGCCACGCGGCTTCGGGACAGGGAGACCGGATTATGGGTGCTGATCGCCAGCGAAGACGGCTCGATCTTCGACCGCTGGGCCGCGGATGAGGGGGCGCCTTTTTGTCGCGTCGATGATGAGACAGTCGCGCGGGGCACCGACGCGATCTTGCAGAGGATCCGCGAGGCCCGCCTGACCGCGGATCAAGACCGGACGGAGCCGGGTTTCAGGATCATTTCAGAGCCGCGGGAACGGCTCGAGGGAGACGACACATGACCGAATTCACCATGAACAAGGACGCCGACGGCGTCGCCACGATCACCTGGGATGTGCCGGGCAAGTCGATGAACGTGCTGTCGGAGGCCGGCATCCGCGAGCTGGACGGCCATATCGACGACGCGCTTGCCGATGATGCAGTCAAGGGCATCGTCATCACCAGCGGCAAGCCGGATTTCGCCGCCGGGATGGATCTGAACGTGCTGGGTTCCATGAAGGAAGCCGGCGGCGCGCAGGCGATCTTCGATCTGGTCATGCAGCTTCACGGCATGCTGCGCAAGATTGAGCGGGCGGGGATGGACCCCAAGACCAACAAGGGCGGCAAGCCGATTGCCGCCGCCCTGCCCGGCACCGCGCTCGGCATCGGGCTGGAACTGCCGCTGGCCACGCACAGGATCTTTGCCGCCGACAATCCCAAGGCCAAGATCGGCCTGCCGGAGATCATGGTCGGCATCTTCCCCGGCGCGGGCGGCACGACAAGGCTGGTGCGCAAGATGGGCGCGATGGTCGCCGCGCCGCTGTTGCTGGAAGGCAAGCTGAACGACCCGAAAAAGGCCAAGTCCGCGGGGATCATCGATGAGGTGGTGGACGACCCCGTCTCCGCCGCGCGCGACTGGGTGCTGAACGCCTCGGACGCCGATATCGTGAAGCCCTGGGACCAGAAGGGCTACAAGATGCCCGGCGGCGAGCCGTTCCACCCGGCGGGCTTCATGACCTTTGTCGGCGCGAATGCCATGGTGCATGGCAAGACCATGGGCGTCTATCCGGCGGCCAAGGCGCTGCTGAGCGCGGTTTATGAGGGCGCGCAGGTGCCGTTCGACACGGCGCTGAAGATCGAGGCGCGGTGGTTTACCAATGTGCTGATGAACCCCAGCAGCGGCGCGATGATCCGCAGCCTGTTCATCAACAAGGAGGCTCTGGAGAAGGGCGCGAACCGTCCTGACGTGCCGGATGAGAAGGTCAAGAAGGTCGGTATCCTCGGCGCGGGCATGATGGGGGCGGGCATTGCCTATGTCAGCGCCAATGCCGGGATCGAGGTGGTGCTGATCGACGCCAAGCAGGACTCGGCGGATAAGGGCAAGGCCTATTCCGAGGGCATTCTGGATAAGGGCATCAGCCGCAAGAAGGTCACCGAGGAAAAGAGGGCCGAAGTGCTGGGCCGGATCACCGCGACCACGGATTACGCGGCGCTCGAAGGCTGCGACCTGATCGTCGAGGCGGTGTTCGAAGATCCGGGCGTCAAAGCCGAGGTCACGAAACTGGCCGAGGCGAAGATCCCGGACACGGCGATCTTCGCGACCAACACCTCGACCCTGCCGATCACGGAGCTGGCCAAGGCGTCCTCGCGGCCCGAACAGTTCATCGGCATCCATTTCTTCTCGCCGGTGGACAAGATGATGCTGGTCGAGATCATCAAGGGCAAGGAAACCGGCGACCGGGCCGTGGCCAAGGCGCTCGATTTCGTGCGCCAGATCCGCAAGACGCCGATCGTGGTGAATGATGCCCGTTTCTTCTATGCGAACCGCTGCATCATCCCCTATCTGAACGAAGGGATGCGGATGCTGGCCGAGGGTGTGAATCCGACGCTGATCGAGAATGCCGCCAAGATGATGGGGATGCCGCTGGGTCCGCTGCAACTGGTCGATGAGACCTCGATTGATCTGGGTGTGAAGATCGCCAAGGCCACCAAGGCCGCGATGGGCGATGCCTACCCGGACGGTGCGGTCGATGAGGTGCTGTTCTGGATGGCCGATCAGGGCCGCATGGGCCGCAAGTCGAAATCCGGCTTCTACGCCTATGACGAGAAGGGCAAGCGTCAGGGGCTCTGGGACGGGCTCGACGCGCAATTCCCCGAAGCCGACGACCAGCCCGAACTGACGGAGGTGCAGCACCGGCTGATGTTCGCGCAGGTGCTGGAAGCCGTCCGCGCGCTTGAGGAAGGCGTGCTGGAAGACATCCGCGAAGGCGATGTCGGCGCGATCCTCGGCTGGGGCTTTGCGCCGTGGTCGGGCGGGCCGTTCTCCTGGCTCGACATGATGGGCGCGGCCCGCGCGGTCGAGATCTGCGACCAGCTTTCCGCCGAACATGGCGCGCGCTTCACCGCGCCGGATCTGCTGCGAGAGATGGCCGAGAAGGATCAGAGCTTCTATGGCCGCTTCGGCAGCCAGAAGAAGGCCGCATAAGTCACATCGGGCGGCGGGTTTGTCCTGCCGCCCGATACGATTCCGCTCCGCCTGTCTGTCGCGCAGTCGTCAGATACGTCTCTGAAAATGCGGGCGGCTGCCGTTGAAGACGCTCCCGCCATTCATCGGCCAGTCACCGGAGGCACCAACTCCGAGCCAACGGGGACAATCATGAATCGTCCCCGCTCAGCCCGCCTGCCGCGCCAGCGGCAGGCACGCGTCCGCCCGCCCCCAGGCGGACGCTTCCCGCCGAGCGCAACACAGGGTTACGTCATGTGAAAGCAGGAACTCTCTCTGGTAGGTGGCGGGCCGCTTACGCGATCCGCACCCACAGCACTCAACCCAGAATCCCCGGCAGACGCAGCCCGTGCTCGCGGGCGCAGTCGAGCGCGATGTCGTAGCCCGCATCGGCGTGACGCCAGACCCCGGATGCGGGATCGTTCCACAGCACCCGCTCCAGCCGCTTCGCCGCCTCCGGCGTGCCATCGGCGCAGATCACCACACCCGAATGCTGGGAAAACCCCATGCCGACGCCGCCGCCGTGATGCAGACTGACCCATGTTGCCCCGGATGCGGTATTAACCAGAGCATTCAGCAGCGGCCAGTCCGACACCGCGTCAGAGCCGTCCATCATCGCCTCGGTTTCGCGGTTGGGCGAGGCGACCGAGCCGCTGTCCAGATGGTCGCGGCCGATCACCACCGGCGCTTTCAGCTCTCCACTCGCGACCATCTCGTTGAATTTCAGCCCCGCCCGGTGCCGGTCGCCCAGCCCGATCCAGCAGATCCGCGCCGGCAGGCCCTGGAACGCGATGCGGTCGCGCGCCATGTCCAGCCAGCGATGCAGCCCCTCGTTTTCCGGGAACAGCTCCTTCATCGCCTGATCGGTCTTGTAGATATCCTCCGGGTCGCCCGACAGCGCCGCCCAGCGAAACGGGCCGATGCCGCGGCAGAAGAGCGGGCGGATATAGGCGGGCACGAAGCCGGGGAAGGCAAAGGCGTTCTCCAGCCCCTCCTCCTTGGCGACCTGGCGGATATTGTTGCCGTAATCCAGCGTCGGCACGCCCGCATTCCAGAACCCGACCATCGCCTCGACATGGTCGCGCATCGCGGCGCGGGCGGCTTTTTCGACCGCTTTCGGATCGCTCTCCTGCTTGGCGCGCCATTCCGCGACGCTCCAGCCCTTGGGCAGGTAGCCATGCACCGGGTCATGGGCCGAGGTCTGGTCGGTCACGATATCGGGGCGGCCATTCGGCATCGGCTCGCCCGCCTGCATCCGGCGCAGGATCTCGGGGAAGATCTCGGCCGCATTGCCGATCAGCGCCACGGATTTCGCCTCGCCCGCCTTGGTCCAGCGGTCGATCATCGCCAGCGCCTCGTCCAGCGTCTGCGCCTTCTCGTCGCAATAGCGGGTGCGGATGCGGAAATCGGCGCGGGTCTCGTCGCACTCGACCGCCAGACAGCAGGCCCCGGCCATCACCGCGGCCAAGGGCTGTGCGCCGCCCATCCCGCCAAGCCCCGCGGTCAGGATCCATTTGCCGGTCAGATCGCCGTCATAGTGCTGACGCCCGGCCTCGGCAAAGGTCTCATAGGTGCCCTGTACGATGCCCTGCGACCCGATATAGATCCACGATCCGGCGGTCATCTGGCCATACATGGCCAGCCCCTTCTTATCCAGCTCGTTGAAGTGATCCCAGTTCGCCCAATGCGGCACGAGGTTGGAATTGGCGATCAGCACGCGCGGCGCGTCCGCATGGGTGCGCACGATGGCGACGGGCTTGCCGGACTGGACCACCAGCGTCTCGTCCGCCTCCAGATCCTTCAGCGCGGCGACGATCTTGTCGAAATCGGCCCAGGTCCGGGCGGCGCGGCCGATGCCGCCATAGACGACCAATTCATGCGGGTTCTCGGCCACGTTGGGATGCAGGTTGTTCATCAGCATCCGCATCGGGGCCTCGGTCAGCCAGCTTTTCGCGGTGATCTCTGTGCCGGTGGCGGGATAAACGTCGCGGGCGTTGTGGCGGGGGTTCGTTGACATGGAAAGCTCCTCAATCTTCGTTGGTTCGGACCGGCTCAGATCTCGATGCCGATCCCGGCGGCATCGGAGAGCGTGCCGTCCTCGATCATGGTCTGTGCGGCGGCGAGATCGGGGGCGAGATAGCGGTCCTCGCCCATGGTCGCGACACTCTTGCGGATGGCGGCAATGACGCGGGCCAGCGGCGCGGAGGTTGTCAGCGGCGCGCGGAACTCGATCCCCTGCGCGGCGCAAATCGCCTCCACTCCCACGATCACCGCCAGGTTGCGGGTCATCAGCCCAAGCCGCCGTGCGCCATGCGCGGCCATGCTGACGTGATCCTCCTGGTTGGCCGAGGTCGGCGTGGAGTCCACCGAACACGGCGCGGCCAGATGCTTGTTCTCGCTCATCAGCGCGGCGGTGGTGACTTCGGCGATCATCAGCCCGCTGTTCAGCCCGGGCTGCGGCGTCAGGAAGGGCGGCAGGCCGAAATTCAGCGCCGGATCGACCATCAGCGCCACGCGGCGCTGCGAGATGGCGCCGATCTCGGCGGCGGCGAGCGCGATCTGGTCGGCGGCGAAGGACACCGGCTCGGCATGGAAATTCCCGCCCGAGACGATCTGGCCATCCGACAGCACCAGCGGGTTGTCGGTGACCGCATTGGCCTCGGTCAGCAGGGTGCGGCCCGCAAAGCGCAGCAGATCGATGGCCGCGCCCGTGACCTGCGGCTGGCAGCGGATGCAATAGGGATCCTGCACGCGCAAATCATCGTCGCGGTGGCTTTCGCGGATCTCGCTGCCGTCCAGCAGATCGCGGGTGATCGCCGACACCTCGATCTGGCCGGCATGGCCGCGCAGCGCGTGGATCTCGGGATGCATCGGCGCGGTCGAGCCCATGATCGCATCGGTGGACATCGCACTCGTCACCAGGGCGGCGCGCGCGCAGGCCCAGGTCCGGAACAGCCCGATCAGCGCCAGCGCGGTCGAAAACTGCGTGCCGTTGATGAGCGCCAGACCCTCCTTCGCACCCAGCACGACCGGGCTCAGCCCGGCGCGGGTCAGCGCCTCGGCCCCCGGCAGGCGCGCACCGTCGAAAAATGCTTCGCCCTGCCCCAGCATCACCGCGGCCATATGCGCCAGCGGCGCCAGATCGCCCGAGGCCCCGACGCTGCCCTGCTCGGGCACGACCGGCATCACCCCGCGATCCAGCATCGCCTCGATCAGCTCGACGATCTCGATGCGCACGCCCGAGGCACCGCGCCCCAGGCTCAGCAGTTTCAGCGCCATCATCAGCCGCACGGCGGGCAGATCCAGGGGCGCGCCCACGCCGCAGCAATGCGACAGGATCAGGTTGCGCTGCAACGTGGCGGTATCCTCCGCGGCAATGCGGACCGAGGCCAGCTTGCCGAATCCGGTATTGACGCCATAGACCCCGGCATCGCCCGCCGCCGCCGCCGCGATCCGTTCGGCGGAGGCGCGGATGCCCGCCCGCGCCCCGTCGTCCAGCCGTGCGGGCGCGTCGCTGCGCCAGATGGTTTCGAGTTGATCCAGCGTGGCTTCGCCGGGAACCAGCGTCAGCATCTGACACCTCCGTGATAGCGTTCATGCAATGGGTTGAAGCCGATGCGATAGGACAGCTCGGCCGGGTGCGCGATATTCCAGACCGCCAGATCGGCGCGGCATCCGGGCGCCAGCACGCCGCAATCTTCCAGCCCGAGTGCTGCGGCGGCATGGCACGTGACCCCGCGCAGGCATTCCTCGGGCGTCAGGCGGAACAGCGTGGCCCCCATATTCATCGCCAGCAGAATCGACGTCATCGGCGCGGTGCCCGGATTGCAGTCGGTCGCCAGCGCCATCCGCGTGCCGGCGGCGCGGAACGCCTCGATCGGCGGCAATTGCGTTTCGCGCAGCGTGTAGAACGCGCCGGGAAGCAGCGTCGCCACCGTCCCCGCCTGCGCCATGGCTTGCGCATCCTCCTCGGTCGCATATTCGACATGATCGGCGGACAGCCCGCCTTGCGCCGCGACCCGCTTCGACCCGCCCTGATGGGAGAGCTGTTCGGCATGCAGCTTGACCGGCAGGCCCAGCTCCGCCGCGGCATCGAAGAGCCGCGCGATCTGCGGCACCAAAAAGGCGATGCCTTCGCAGAACCCGTCCACCGCATCGACCAGCCCCTCGTCATGGGCGGCGCGCAGACCGGGGATCGCTATCTCGTCGATATAGGCGTCGGGGCGGTCCTTGTATTCTGGGGGCACGGCATGGGCGGCCAGCCAGCTTGTCACGATGCGGACCTTGCGCAGCTTTTCCAGCCGCCGCGCCGCGCGCAGCATCTTGATCTCACCCTCGATGGTCAGCCCGTAGCCCGACTTGACCTCGACCGTGCCGACCCCTTCGGCCAGCAGCGCATCGAGCCGTGGCAGCGCCGAGGCGACGAGCGCGTCTTCATCGGCCGCGCGCGTGGCGATGACGCTGGACAGGATGCCGCCGCCTTCCCGCGCTATCTCCTCGTAGCTCGCGCCCTCCAGCCGCATCTCGAATTCCCGCGCCCGGTCGCCGCCATGCACCAGATGGGTGTGGCAGTCGATCAGCGCCGGGGTGACGATCCGCCCCTCCATGTCGCGCCGTTCGGCGTCCCGGAACGACGCGGGCAGATCGCCGATCGCCGCGATCCGGTCACCCTCCACGGCCAGATCGGCGGTTTGCAGCATATAGCCGTCAGCCCCGTCGGCACAGCTCAGCAGTCGCGCATTGCGCAGAACGTAACGAATCATCGGACCCTCCTTGCCATTTATGTTTAGCCATATTCAGCTTATATGTCTAGACATAAAATGAGAGGATCGCTGTCTGGCCTCGCCCGCCCAGATCGTTCTTGGAATCCTTCTTGAACCGGCCGAATGGCGGTTAGCTAGGCGGCACGCGCCCCGTCGCGGCCAGCACATATTGCAGCACCAACGCGTCGCGGCGGCGGGCGAGATCCTGCATGTTCATGCCGGGATTGGCCTCCGCCATGCCGCGTTCCAACTGGTCCACCACTTCGGGCGTCAGGTCGGGCCGTCCCAGATCGTTCCACCAGGACTGGAACGGCGCGCCCAGATGTTCGGCAAAGCTGCGGATGCCACCCTCTCCCCCGCCCAGATGGAACAGCGTGTTCGGCCCCATTGCCGCCCATCGCAGGCCGGGTCCGTAGGCCACCGCCTTGTCGATATCCCCGACGCTGGCCACCCCCTCCACCGCCAGATGGATCGCCTCGCGCCAGATCGCGGCCTGAAGCCGGTTGGCGATATGGCCGGGGATCTCGCGGTTCAGCCGCACGCAGACCTTGCCGAGCGATTCATAGAATTCCGTCGCGCTGTCCAGAATGCCCGGATCGGTCCGCTCATTCGCCATCAGCTCGACCAGCGGGATCAGATGCGGCGGGTTGAACGGATGGGCCAGGATCAGCCGGCCGGGCGCGGCAAATCCTTCCTGCAACTCACTGAGCTTCAGCCCGGAGGTCGAGCTGCCGATGATGCAACCGGGCTTCAGATGCGCCTCGATCCTGGCGTAGAGTTCGTGTTTCAGCGGCAGGCGTTCCGGCACGCTCTCCTGGATGAAATCGGCGCCCTTCACGGCCTCGACCGGATCGGTCACGACCCGCAACCGGCTGCTGTCGCCGGCATGCTGCCAGCCCAGGGCCGTAAGCGCGGGCGCGGCCTCCGCCACCACGCGGTCAAGCCGGTCCCGGGTTTGCGGCGAGGGATCGAATACCGTCACCTCGCGCCCGGTCGCCGCGAAGAAGGCCGCCCAGCTCATCCCGATGGTTCCGGCCCCGAGGATCGCGATATTCTGTCTGTCCATGCTGTTCCCTTCCGTTGGACGTGTCCCGTCCGCCGCGCGCCGGCGCGTCCGGTCAGCCGCGGTCAGTTTCCGGGGCAGGTTGCGGAAAAACAAGATCTTGCATGAAAAATGATCTGAGGCATCGCGACCATGCCCGCAGCCCGGATCGCGACGGCCCGCAGCGGATCACCGCTGCGGGCCTGATCTGACAGGCAGCGGGCGGGTCGGTGCCGCCGCTCTGCCGGATCGGTCAGTCGGCACCAGCGGCAGCCGGGCCGTCTAGATCCTCTTCCTTAAAGACGCGCCCGCCCTTCATCACGAAATCCACGTCGCGCAGTTCCGAGATATTTTGCAGCGGATCGCCGCCCACCGCGATCAGATCGGCGAATTTGCCCTCTTCGAGCGTGCCGATATCCTCCGCCATCTGGATATGCTCGGCGGCGGTGGTGGTGGCGGCTTCCAGCACCTCCTGTTCGGACATGCCCGCCTCGACCATTAACTCCAGCTCGCGCGCGTTTTCGCCATGCGGCGAGACGCCGGAATCGGTGCCGAAGGCGATGGTCACGCCGCCCTGATGCGCCCGACGCAGCATGTCGAGCATCTGCGGGCCGACCTGAAGCGACTTGATGCGCTGCGGCTCGGTCATCCATGTCGCGGTCCGCGCCGTGCGGGCGACGAAATCACCTGCCACAACCGTGGGCACCAGCACCGCATCGTTTTCGGTGAACAGCGCGATGCTCTCCTCGTCCAGATAGGTGCCGTGCTCGATCGAATGAACCCCGGCCTCGAGCGCAGAGTTGATGCCGTTCACGCCATGCGCATGGGCGGTGACATAGCGGCCCATGGTCCCGGCGGCATCGACGATGGCGGCCAGTTCGTCATCGGTGAATTGCTGCTCCACCCCGGCCAGCGTGTTCGACAGCACACCGCCCGTGGCCGTGATCTTGATCAGATCGGCCCCCTTGCGGATCTGGTCGCGCACGGCGCGGCGGCAGTCATCGGCACCGTCGCAGACCGAGTCCTTGTGCAGCACATGGGCCACATCCTCGTTATAGCCCTGACGGCCATCGCCGTGCCCGCCCGTGACCGACAGGGACCAGCCTGCGGCGCGGATCCGCGGGATCGGCAGATCGTAGTCCTGCGAGGCGTCGCGCAGCGCATAGATTGCGCTCGTCCCGCGCCCGCCCACATCCTGCACGGTGGTAAACCCGGCCTCCAGCGTGCGCTTGCCGAACACCGCGCCAGCAAGGGCATAATCCCCATCCGCACGCTCCACGGTCTGCAAGCGCTGCTGCGGGTTCAGCTCCGAGGTGATATGAACATGGCTGTCGATCATGCCCGGCATCACGAAACCGCCGCTGAGATCGATGATCTCGGCCCCGTCCTCCTCGATATAGCCCGCCTCGATCCGCTCGATCCGGTCGCCGCGAATGACGATGGACTGCTCGGTCAGCGGCGCCTCGGCGGCATTGGTCAGCAGCGTGCCGGCATGAACGATCACCATCGGACCGGCCTCCCCGGCCGCGCCATCCGCCATCTGCGCCGACGCGCCCTGCGTCTCCGGCATCTCGGCCGCATCGCTGCCCGAGGCGTCCGCCGCCTCTGTCGTGTCCGCCGCAGTCGTGCCGGATGCCTCCTCCGCATCGGCGCCATCCGCCGCGTCCGCGCCAGTATCAGCGGACATCTCTGTCATATCGCTGTCGGACGCGGTGCTTTCCACCCCGACATCCTGCGGAGTGATGTCCGCCTCGGCGGCATCCGGCATTTCGGTCTGCGCCGGGTCCGCATCCCCGCCTGCCGCCCCGGCCTGCGCGTCGGCCGGTGCGCTCTGCTGGCCGGTCTGGTCGGCGCTGTCCGGCTGCGCCGCCGTGTCCTGCTGCGCAAACACCGCCCCGCTGGACATCAGCGCGGCCGCGAGGCCGATGATAACTGGCTTCGTCATGGTCAATCCTCCTCCTGAATGGCTGCCAGTCTTGGGCACACAGGCCGAGAGTCAACCTTGGCCTGCAGGGTTGCGCGGCAACTCGCATGGTCACCGGGGCTGCACGGGACAGCCGGACAGCAAAAAGCCCCGGCGGCCTGCCGGGGCTTTCACGAAGTTTTCGCCAGCGACGCCCGCGACTTACCAGCTCGTCAGCACGGCGCCTTCATATTTCTCGTCGATGAACGCCTTCACCGCGTCGGAGTGATAGGCCGCGACAAGCTGATCGACCCAGGGCGCTTCCGCGTCCTCGGCCCGGACCACGATGATGTTCACATACGGGCTGTCGGCCGCCTCCATCGCGATGGAATCACCCTTCGGGCTGAGACCCGAGGCGAGCGCGTAGTTGGTGTTGATGATCGCGATATCGGCATCGGCAAGCGCGCGGGGAAGCTGGGCGGCGTCGAGTTCCAGAAATTCCAGATCCTTCGCGTTCTCGGTGATGTCGAGCACGCTCGGCACCAGCCCGGTGTCCTCGGCGAGTCCGATCAGCCCCAGCTCCTGCAGAAGCAGCAGCGCCCGGCCACCATTGGTCGGATCATTGGGGATCGCCACCTGCGCGCCTTCGGGCAGATCGGCCATGTCCTCGATCCGGTCGGAATAGATCCCCATCGGGGTGGTGATCGTCGTCGCCACCTCGACCAGATCGAAGCCGCGATCCTGGATCTGGTTTTCCAGATAGGGCCGGTGCTGGAAGCTGTTGGCCTGCAGATCGCCATCGGCGAGCGCGGTGTTCGGCACCACGTAATCCGAGAATTCGACCACGTCGATATTCAGCCCCTGCGGTTCGGCGATGCGGGCGACCTCTTCCATGATCTCGGCATGTTCGCCGGGCGAGACGCCGACGCGGATATCCTCGGCCAAAGCGGCGCCGGACAGCGCCAGGGCGGAGATGAAAGCGGTAAGACGAAGCATATTGACCTCTCTTCGTTGCAAATTCAGCCGCCGCGATTGCGCGGCGCGCGCTTGTCCACCAGCCGGGCAATCCATTCGCCGGCGGATTGGACAAGCTGGACCATGACGATCAGGATCACCACCACGGCCAGCATCACATCGGGCATGAAGCGCTGATAGCCATAGCGGATGCCCAGATCGCCCAGACCCTCGCCGCCGACCGCGCCGACCATGGCGGAATAGCCGATCAGGCTGACCACGGCCAGCGTCAGCCCCAGCACCAGGCCGGGCAGCGCCTCGGGGATCAGCACCTTGCGGATGATCTGGACCGGCGTGGCGCCCATGGCGCGGGCGGCCTCGATCAGACCGGCATCGACCTCGCGGATGGCGTTCTCGACCAGCCGGGCAATGAACGGCGTGGCGGCAAGGGTCAGCGGCACGATCGCCGCCGTGGTCCCGATGGAGGTGCCGGCTACCCAGCGGGTGAACGGAATGATCGCCACCACCAAGATGATGAACGGAATCGAACGGGCGGCGTTCACCACCAGCCCCAGCACCGTGTTCCACCACGGCGCGGACATCAGCTCGCCCCGCTGCGAGGTGGCCAGGAACACGCCGAGCGGCAGGCCGAACAGCGTGCCGAGCAGGGCCGAGACCGCCACCATGTACAGCGTCTGCAGCGTGGCGTCGTAAAGCAGCCCGATCAGATTAGCGGACATAGCCCATCACCTCCGTCATCAGCCCATGGCGGTCCAGAAAGCCGCGCGCCGCCGCCCCCTTCGCGGCATCGACGGAGATCAGCAGATTGCCGAAGGGCCTCGTGCCGATTTCCTCCACCGCGCCGGCAAGGATATTGGCCTCTGTCCCCATCTCCGAGGCCAGCCGGGCCAGCATCGGATCGGTGGCGTGGCTGCCGGAGAAGGTGACGCGGATCACCTCCTGCGCCGGGCCGTCGGGACGGCTGTCCTGCATCCTCGCGGCGATGAAGCCGGGCAGGTTGATGCCGGTGACGCCGGACAGGAAGCTGCGCGTGGTCGGATGTTGCGGGCTGACAAAGACGTCATGGGTCGGCCCCGCCTCGACGATCCGGCCCGCGTCGATCACGGCCATGTCGCTCGCGATGTCGCGCACCACACCCATCTCATGGGTGATCAGCAGGATGGTCAGCCCCAGATCGCGGTTGATGTCGCGCAGAAGCGCCAGCACGGTCTGGGTGGTTTCGGGATCGAGCGCCGAGGTCGCCTCGTCCGAGAGCAGCACCTTGGGCCGCGTTGCCAGCGCGCGGGCGATGCCGACGCGCTGTTTCTGCCCGCCCGACAGTTCCGCCGGGTATCGTTTGGCCTGCGCCTCCAGCCCGACCCGCGCGATCAGGTCGGACACGCGCGACCGGATCTCCGCCGCCGGCAGACCGGCAATTTCCAGCGGCAGGGCGATATTGCCATAGACCGTGCGAGAGGCCAGCAGGTTGAAATGCTGAAAGATCATGCCGACATCGCGCCGGATCCGGCGCAAGCCCGCCCCCTTGGCGCGGCCGACATCATGCCCCGCGACGGTGACGGTCCCCGAACTGGGGCGTTCCAGCCCGTTGACCATGCGCAGCAGCGTCGATTTGCCCGCGCCGGACCGCCCGATGATCCCGCAGATCGCGCCCGGCGGCACCTCCAGCGTCACGTCGCGCAGCGCCACGACACGGCCCTTGCCCTGCGCGGCGAGGGCTTTTTCGACCGCATCGAAACGGATGGCGGCGGCGGTGGGGTTGGCGGGCTGGGACATGACGGGCGCGGATTTCCTTGAATCGCCGCGGGGCCTAGCCTGATTCCCGCGGCAATGGCAAGCCGACGCGCATGTGCCTGCCCGCACAGGGCATGGCTGCCATGCGCCACACCGCTCTTACACGAGCCTGCGAGGCCCGCCGCAGAGCCATGACCTCTGTCATGTCGGCCCCGGCGAATCGCGGCCGCTCACCCCGCGCCTGCCGGAACCAGCTCCGCCTGATCGACCAGGAAATGCGCGCCGAAGGGAATCGCGGCAGCCCCGATGCTCCGCGCGGCCCGGCCCAGTGTGCCCTCGATCACCTGCGGCCGACGCATGCCGGAGAAATCGAACCCCGGCAGCGCCGCCTCGATCCGCCCAGCCAGCGAGGCGCGGACCGTTGCGGGCATCCATCCGTCGATCACCACCGCGGCCACGTCCAGCACCGCGCAGCAGGCGGCGATGGCATGGGCCGCGCTGCCCGCCGCCTGCGCCAGCCAGCGATCCAGCAGCGGCGCGGGCATGTCCCAGCCGCCCTCATCGGTCAGGACGCGTCCATCCGGCAGAGATTGTTCCAGCGCGTGGATCGAGGCCAGCTCGATCAACTGCCGCGGCCGGCCCTGCCAGCCGATGGGCATCGACCCGATGGACCCGGCATTGCCGGTCGGCCCGTCATAAAGGCGGTGATCCAGCACCAGCCCGCCGCCGACGAAATATCCGAAATAGAGATGCAGGAAATCGGCCGGGAGATCGGCGCGGCCGAACATCAGCTCCGCCCCGCAGGCCGCGGTGGCGTCGTTGCGGGTATAGACCGGCAGGCCGGTCTCAGCGGCGATGCGCTCGGCCAGCCGCATGTCGCGCCAGCCCTGCATCCGCGCTTCGGGCAATCCGATCAGCCCGGCCCAGTTCCACATCTCGGACGGGATCGCGATGCCGATGCCGGTCGCGGGGCGCAGATCGCCGCGCGCCGCGATCACCGCCACCGCATCCATGACGAACTCGGCCACCAGCTCCGGCTCGGGATGGGCATAGCTGCGCGCCACCTTGTCACGGATCCGCCCGGTCATGTCGCCGCGCACCACCTGCGCCGAGCGGCGGCCCACCTGCACGCCGATGAAGCTGGCCCCGTCCGGGTTCAGGCGAAACGGGATCGAGGGCTGGCCGACCCGGCCCCGGACCGGCTCTCCGCCCAGGATCAGCCCTTCCGCCTCCAGCTTGCGGGTCAGGACCGACACCGCCTGCGCTGACAGCCCGCTGCGCGAAGCGATCTCTGCCCGCGACAGCGCGCCATTGCGGTGAAGCAGCGTGATGACCAGCCGCTCATTATGGGCGCGGGTTCTGCTCTGATTGCCGCCGCGCAGGGCAAGCGCCTCTGATTCTGGCAAAATCCTCTCCTCCGGCGCGCCAGCGAAAGGCGCAACACGGCCAGTCTGCCGCAAGTGTCGAATAAATCAACTGAAATGATTTATTGACAGACGCCGCGTCAACCCGCATCGTCTGATGCAGTGAATTTATGGGGAGGAAGTCATGCGTTCACAGTTGAAAATCGCGCTTTGCGCCAGTGTCGCGGTGCTGTCGGCCGGCGGCGTCGCCCAGGCCCAGGACATGGTCGGGGCCTGTCTGATCACCAAGACCGACACCAACCCGTTCTTCGCCAAGATGAAGGAGGGCGCGACCGAGGCGGCGGCCGAGAACAATATCGAGCTGTCCACCTATGCCGGCAAGATCGACGGCGATGTCGAAACCCAGGTCGCAGCCATCGAGACCTGCATCGCATCCGGTGCCAGCGGCATCCTGATCACGCCCTCCGACAGCCGGGCGCTCGCCCCGGCGATCGAGCAGGCGCGCAACAACGACCTGCTGGTCATCGCGCTCGACACGCCGTTCGAGCCGGCCGACACCGCCGACGCCACCTTCGCCACAGACAATTTCCGGGCGGGCGAACTGATCGGCCAATGGGCGGCGGCGACCATGGGCGACGAGGCCGAGAACGCGAAGATCGCCTTTCTCGACCTGAACCCGTCGCAGGTCTCGGTCGATTACCTGCGCAACCAGGGCTTCATGCAGGGCTTCGGGATCGAGGTGAATGACGAGACCCGGATCGGGGATGAGGACGATCCGCGCATCGTCGGCCATGACGTCACCGACGGCAACGAGGATGGCGGGCGTCAGGCGATGGAAAACCTGCTCCAGCAGGATCCGGGCATCAACCTGGTCTATACGATCAACGAACCCGCCGCCGCCGGCGCTTACGAGGCGCTGAACGCTGTCGGGCTGACCGATCAGGCGACCATCGTGTCGATCGACGGCGGCTGCCCCGGCGTGCAGAACGTGCAGGACGGGGTGATCGGCGCGACCTCCATGCAGTTCCCGCTGGACATGGCATCACAGGGGATCGAGGCGATCCGCGCCTATGCCGATGACGGCAGCCTGCCCGAGAACACCGAAGGGCTCGATTTCTTCGACACCGGGGTGACGCTGGTGACGGACAGCCCGGTGCAGGGGATCGACTCGATCACCTCCGAGGAAGCTCTGGAGCAGTGCTGGGGCTGATCCCGCCCCGCGAATGACATCGCAGACCGGCGGCACGGCGCCGCCGGTTCATCGCAATCAGGCGGAGGAGGACACGCGGTGACCGAAACCGACGAGACGCGCGCCAAGCGTCAGGACTTCGAGAACTCACTGGACGAAAGCGACCGCAGCGTCGCCAGTTTCGAGCGCAGCCATGGCGGGTTCATGGACCGTGCCCAGCATTTCCTGCACGGCAACCCGACCATGGTGCCGGTAATCGTGCTGGTGCTGTCGCTGATCGTGTTCGGCTTTATCGCCAACAACTTCTTCTCGGCCTTCAACCTGTCGCTGATCATGCAGCAGGTCTCGATCATCGGCATGCTGGCGGCGGCGCAATCGCTGGTCATCATCACCGCCGGGATCGATCTGTCGGTCGCGGCGATCATGGTGCTCAGCTCAGTCGTGGCGGGCAAGCTCGCCGTATCGATGGGCGTGCCATCGGTCATCGCCCTGCCCGTCTCCTTCCTGCTCGGCGCCGCCTGCGGCTGGCTCAACGGCGTGCTGGTGACGCTGGTCAAGCTGCCGCCCTTCATCACCACGCTGGGAACGTGGAACGTGTTCTACGCGCTGATCCTGTGGCTGTCGGGCGCACAATCGATCCGCGGCGCCGATATCGACGCCAGCGCGCCGTTCCTGAAATTCTTCGGCATCTCCATCCCCATCGGCGGGGCGCAGATCACGCTGGGATCGCTGCTGATGATCCTGATCTTCATCGTGCTGTGGGTGATGCTGAACAAGACCGCCTGGGGCCGCCATGTCTACGCGGTGGGCGACGACAAGGAGGCCGCCGAACTGGCCGGGATCAAGACCGACAAGGTGCTGCGCTCGGTCTATATCCTCGCCGGGCTGATCTGCGCGATTGCCGGATGGGCCTCCATCGGCCGGGTCGGCTCGATTTCGCCGCAGAGCTTCTACGAAGGCAATCTGCAATCCATCACCGCCGTGGTGATCGGGGGGATCTCGCTTTTCGGCGGGCGCGGCTCGATCCTGGGCGCGCTGTTCGGGGCGCTGATCGTCGGCGTGTTCCAGTCCGGGCTGCGCCTCGCCGGGGTGGACGTGCTGTGGCAGGTCTTCGCGACCGGCTGGCTCATCATTCTCGCGGTCGCCATCGACCAGTGGATCAGAAAGGTCTCGGCATGAACACGCCTCTTCTCAAGGCCCGCGGGCTGGTGAAACGCTATGGCCGGGTGACGGCCCTGGACCGGGCGGATTTCGACCTTTATCCCGGCGAGGTGCTGGCGGTGATCGGTGACAATGGCGCCGGCAAATCCAGCCTCATCAAGGCGCTGTCGGGCGCAGTTCAGGTCGATGACGGCACCATCGAGCTGGACGGAAAGCCCGTCAGCTTCGCCTCGCCCATGGATGCGCGCGAGGCGGGGATCGAGACGGTCTACCAGACCCTCGCGCTCTCCCCGGCGCTGTCCATCGCCGACAACATGTTCATGGGGCGCGAGATCCGCAAACCGGGCTTCGCGGGCAAATGGCTCAAACAGCTCGACCAGGCCGAGATGCGCCGCGTGGCGCGCGAGAAGCTGTCGGATCTGGGGCTGATGACGATCCAGAACATCGACCAGCCGGTCGAGACCCTTTCGGGCGGCCAGCGTCAGGGCGTGGCGGTGGCGCGTGCCGCCGCCTTCGGGTCCAAGGTGGTCATCATGGACGAGCCGACCGCCGCACTCGGGGTCAAGGAAAGCCGCAAGGTGCTGGATCTGATCCAGGACGTGAAGTCGCGCGGCCTGCCCATCGTGCTGATCTCGCATAACATGCCGCATGTGTTCGAGGTGGCCGACCGCATCCATGTCCACCGCCTCGGGCGGCGGCATTGCGTGATCCGCCCGGACGACTACACCATGTCCGACGCGGTGGCCTTCATGACCGGCGCAAAGGAGCCCCCGGCGGAGGCGGCGTGACCGAAGACACGACCCTCGCCGCCCTGCTGTCCCGGCTGGGCGGGCTTGACCGTCAGCGGCGGCACATCGTCGCCATTGCGGGCGCGCCTGCCTCGGGCAAGAGCCGGATCGCGGCGTGGCTGGACGAGCGCATCGCCGATGCCGCGGTGCTGCCGATGGACGGGTTCCATTACGATGACGCGGTGCTGGAAGCGCGCGACCTGCTGCCGCGCAAAGGCGCACCCGCCACCTTCGACGTGGACGGGCTGGCCCATATGCTGGCCCGGCTGGCGGCGGATGACGGGCGCGACATCGCCGTGCCGGTGTTTGATCGGGGTCTGGAGATTTCGCGGGCGGGCGGGCGGATCATCCCGCCCAAGGCCCGGCTGATCCTGTGCGAGGGGAATTACCTGCTGCTCGACGATCCGGCGTGGACAGCGCTGGCGCCGTTCTTTGACCTGACCATCATGGTCACCGCATCGCTGGACCTGATCGAGACGCGGCTCGCCCGCCGCTGGCAGGACCATCCCGAGGCGCAGCGCAAGATGCAGGAAAACGATCTTCCCAATGCGCGGCTCGTGATGCGCGCCAGCCGCCCGGCCGATCTAAGGCTGAGGAACGACGACGACGCGGCTTGACGGGTATCTTTCCTGCGCCTTGCAGAGACCGAAGCCGGTTCAAAGCAAGCCGCGCCCTGTATTTCCGAAACCGCTAGTTGCTTTCGAGATCATGCCGAAAGATGACCGCTCAGCCCGCCTGTCGCGAAGGCGGCAGGCACGCGTCCGCCCGCCCCCAGGCGGGCGCGTTCCGCGCCCACCCGGCCGGAGGCTTCCCGCTTAGCACGGACACCCGCTTTACCTCGGCGGGCTTCAGCGCATGACAACGATCTGCCCCCTTGCGGCTGCGCAAAGATGCTTGCCGCACCCCGAGGCGACTGCCATGCACGCCGCAACATACTGTCTGCCGTGCCGCCCTTACCCCAGAACATCGCGAATTGCGCCAACCAGCCGCCCGACCAGTTCGTCGATCTCTCCGGCATCGATGACATAAGGCGGGGCCAGCAGAACGTGATCGCCCCTGACCCCGTCAATCGTGCCGCCCATCGGATAGCAGATCAGCCCCCGCGCCATCGCCGCCCGCTTGATCCGCGCATGGGTCTTCTCCGCCGGATCCAGCGGCGCCTTGCTGCCCCGATCCGCCACCAGCTCGATGCCGCGGAACAGCCCGCGCCCGCGAATATCGCCGACATGCGGATGCTGGCCCAGCTCGGCCTCCAGCCGCGTCTGCAATAGATCGCCCATCTCTGACACATGCGCCATCAGACCGGGGCGCGACATGATCTCCACCACCTTGTCGGCCGCCGCCGCCGCCACCGGATGGCCGATATAGGTATGGCCATGCTGGAACAGCCCCGAGCCCTCGGCGAAGGCGCGATAGATCCGGTCCGACAAAAGCACCGCCCCCACCGGCTGATAGCCGCCGCCCAGCCCCTTGGCGACGGTGACCAGATCGGGCACTACCCCTTCCTGCGTATGCGCGAAGATGGTGCCGGTGCGCCCCATGCCGCACATGACTTCATCAAGGATCAGCAACACGCCATAGCGGTCGCAGACGGCGCGGATGCGGCGGAAATACTCCGCCACCGCCGGCACCGCCCCCAATGTCGCGCCCACCACGGGTTCCGCGACGAAAGCGATGACCTGATCTTCGCCCAGTTCGCGGATCTTCGCCTCCAGCTCCGCCGCCAGCCGGTCGGCATACTCCGCCGCACTTTCCCCCGCCCGCTGATCGCGATAGGCATAGCAGGGCGAGACGTGATGCGTCTCGGGCAGGATCGGCTGGAACTGCCGCCGCCGCCATTCATTGCCGCCCACCGCCAGCGCCCCGATCGTGTTGCCGTGATAGCTCTGCCGCCGCGCGATGACATGGCGGCGCTGAGGCTGGCCGATCTCGACGAAATATTGCCGCGCCATCTTCAGCGCCGCCTCCACCGCCTCCGACCCTCCGGAGACGAGATAGACATGATCCAGCCCCTCCGGGGCCAGCCCGACCAGCCGGTCGGCCAGCGATTCCGCCGCATCGGTGGTGAAGAACGCGCTATGCGCATAGGAGATCGCGTCGATCTGGGCCCGCATCGCCGCCTGCACCTCGGCATTGCCATGTCCAAGGCTCGTCACCGCCGCCCCGCCCGATCCGTCGAGATAGCGCCGCCCCGCGGCATCGGTGATCCAGACCCCGTCGCCCGACACGGCGCGGGGCAGTTCGGGGCCGATGCTGCGGTGCAGGATGCGGGTCATGGCGTGGTCCGATTCGATGATGGGCTGACGCGGGAACCGTCTCACCGGCCCGGAGGCTTTGCAACAAATGCTTCACGTTGCGGACACAGGATCAGGACCAGTCAGACCCCCGTCATGTCCACCGCGCTGCCAACTATCCCAGGCGGCCCGCATGTCAGACGAGCCGCGCGCCCGGCCCGCAGCCGCCACCCCTGTCCTTAGCACCGGATCAGGGCGCCGCAGATCGATCACACATGTCGAACTTCCGCGCCTGCACCGCGTTGTCTTTCATCGCATGATGCGGCGGCAGAAGCCGCCGCCAGAACAGGACAATCCGACACGAAAGGCAGCAATATGGCACGATCCGAGACAACCAACCGGCAATGGATCCTCAACCGGCGCCCCAAGGGCGAACCCGACGCCGACACGCTGAAGATGATCGAATCCGACATCCCGCAGCCCGGTCCGGGCCAGATGCTGCTGCGCGCGGAATACCTGTCGCTCGATCCCTATATGCGCGGCCGGATGAGCGATGCGCCCTCCTATGCCGAGCCGGTGCAGATCGGGCAGGTCATGGCCGGCGGCACGGTCTCGCGCGTGATCCGCTCCGGAGTTGACGGGTTTGCCGAGGGCGACTTTGTGCTGAACTATGGCGGCTGGCAGGATTACAGCCTCTCGGATGGCACGGGCGTGCAGAATCTCGGCGCGGCGCCGGACAACCCGTCCTGGGCGCTCGGCATTCTGGGCATGCCCGGCATCACCGCCTGGCACGGGCTGACGGCAATCGGCCAGCCGCAGCCGGGCGAGACCATCGCCGTCGCCGCCGCCACCGGCCCGGTCGGCGCCACGGTCGGCCAGATCGGCAAGATCATGGGCTGCCGCGTCATCGGCATCGCCGGCGGGGCGGAGAAATGCAGCTATGCGGTCGACACGCTGGGCTTCGACGCCTGCATCGACCACAAGGACGCAGCCATGCCCGAACGTCTCGCCCAGGCCGCGCCGGACGGCATTGACGTCTATTTCGAGAATGTGGGCGGCAAGGTTCTGGACGCGGTGATCCCGCTGCTCAACACCCATGCCCGCATCCCGCTCTGCGGTCTGGTGGCCAATTACAACGCCACCGCGCTGCCCGACGGTCCCGACCGCATGGGCTGGCTGATGAGCCAGATCCTCATCAAGCGCCTGACGGTAAAGGGATTTATAATTTTTGACAGTTACGCCGAGAAGTATCAGGAGTTCAGCCAGCAGATGTCCGACTGGATTTCGGAGGGGAAAATCCAGTATCGCGAAGATATTGTGGACGGGCTCGAAAACGCGCCGCAAGCATTTGCTGGACTGCTCAAAGGCAAAAACTTTGGGAAACTTGTCATTCGACTGGATGATGAGAATGTCAGCTAGATCATCGGCTTATCGCCCTGCCGCTGCCTGACGTTTACGAAAACTGTCTAAAAGCACAGCTATGCTGGCCCATAGGCTAATGCTATTTCGCTAGCAATTCATCTGGGCCGGTGCCCGTCGATTCCATCGCCTTGCGCGATGTGCAGTCTGTAGTGAGTGACGCAGGTTTTGCGGTTGTTGCCGCATGCGCGAAAACGATCTCTGACATGCGGATGGACGCGTGCTGCCCGTCACGTTTTTGGGGGAGTTCTCCGCATGGCCAGCACGACGTTCCGCATGCTCTATCTCGGCAAGTTCGCCGATCTCGATAATGGTCAGAATAGCTATTCCGGCACCTTGGCGAACAGGGTGATCGGCAGTTCGAATGATCCGGTCTTTGCCCGCAGCACCGAAGTCACGCTGAATGACGGCAATAATGACGGCAACGTCGTTACAGATGATTACAAGCGTTACGGTCCCAATGACAACATCACCCGGACCGTAGGGGGCGTATCGCGCACCTTGGATATTGATTCCGGGGCACTGATCCAGAACGTCCAAATTGTTCAGCTAATCGGCCCAGACACAGTTCGCACCGAGACCGTCACCGTTCGATTGATGCAGGATGTGGACGGCCAACTGTTCCTGATGCCGCCCGCCAAGTCCGGAGCAGGCACCAACGAAGTCAAGCTGACCGATTATCCAATCGTGTCTATCCGATTCCCGGAGGGATCAGGGAACTATAACACCGAGTTCAGCCATGTTTTCTCCAACCGCACCCCCCTTCCCTTCAGCGACGGCTATGTGGACGGCACCGATGCCGGCGAACTGATCGGGGACAAATATTACGACGGTGACGGCGACCTTGTTGACAATGGTGATGCCGTCTTGCCCGGCACAACCGGCGATCAGGACGTCATCCGCGCCGGGAGGGGCAATGACACCGTCTATGCCGGGAATGCCGCGGACAGCGTGACCGGCGGCGAGGGCGATGACGTGCTCTACGGGTATCGAGAGAACGGGTCCGATGATGGCGCGGCCGACACGCTCGATGGCGGCGCGGGGCAGGACGCGCTTTATGGCGGCGGCGGCGGCGACAGCCTGCTGGGCGGCACCGGCCGCGATACGCTCAACGGCGGTGCCGGCAATGACCGGCTGTTCGGCGGCGCCGATGCCGACACGCTGAACGGCGATGCCGGCAATGACACGCTCGATGGCGGCACCGGCAATGATCGGCTCAATGGCGGCAGCGGCGCGGACAGCCTGCTGGGCGGCGACGGCAATGACACGCTCGATGGCGGCAGCGGTGCGGACATGCTGACCGGCGGGTATGGCTATGACCGCTTCACCGCCGGCGATGACGACACGATCAGCGATTTCCGCACCCAGGATCAGCACGACATCACCAACCAGAACCAGTCCGACAACGATTTCGTCGATCTCAGCAGCTATTACAACGAGACCAACCTCGCGCTCATCAACGCCTCGCGCGCCGCGCAGGGCCTGCCCGAATACCGCAACCCGCTGCACTGGATGCGCGCCGACCAGGACGATGACGGGGTGCTGAACGACCTTCAGGGCCAGACCATCAACGGCACGAAGATGCAGGATCTGACCTTCACCCTGCGCGCGGGAGAGGCCCGCGTCACTGGCGACCAGCTCACCTGGGACAACACCAACGTGACCTGCTTCGGCACCGACGCCCTGATCCTGACTGCCGGGGGCGAGGTCGCGGCGGGCGATCTGGCCGTGGGCGATCTGGTCGAGACCCGCGATGCCGGGTTGCAACCGATCCGCTGGATCGGGCGGCGCCACCTGGACGCGGCGACGCTGGCCGCCCATCCGCATCTGCGCCCGATCCGCATCCGCGCCGGCGCGCTCGGCGCGGGGCTGCCGGAGCGCGACCTGATCGTGTCGCCGCAGCACCGGATGCTGGTCCGCTCCAAGATCGCGCAGCGCATGTTCGGCACCGACGAGGTGCTGGTTGCGGCCAAGCAGCTTTGCCGGATCGAGGGCATCGCCCCCGCCGAGGATCTGGCCGAGATCACCTATGTCCATTTTCTCTTCGACGATCATCAGATCGTGCGGGCCAACGGGGCGGAGACGGAATCGATGCATACCGGCGCAGAGGCGATGCGCAGCGTAGGCGCGGCTGCCCGCGAAGAGATCCTGACCCTGTTCCCGGAATTGCGCGACGGCTCCGTGCGCGACCCGGCCCGGACGCTGGCCTCCGGCCGGATGGGGCGCAGGCTGGCCCTGCGCCATGCCGAGAACGGAAAGCCCCTGCTGCAGCCGCACTCGGCCTGACCGGAAACCGGCCCCGGTGGACCGCAACTGCGCGGTCCGCCCGCCCTCCGGCTGACCAACCGGGCCTGCGCACGGGTCCGGCACGGGCAGAGAATGCGCCGTCCGTCAGATCTCCGTCCAGCTCTGCTCCACCACCGCCTCCATCGCGACATAGCTGGTGGTGGCGTGGATATGCGGCAGATCGGAAATCCGCTCGGCCATGATCTGGCGGAAATGCGTCATGTCGCGCGAGCGCACCTTCAGCAGGTAATCGAACCCGCCCGCGATCATGTAGCATTCCTCGATCTCGGCAATCGCGCGCACCGCGTCGTTGAACTCTTCCAGCGCCTTCTGCCGGGTATCGGTCAGTCGCGCCTCGATATAGGTCACATGGGTCAGGCCAAGCTGCAAAGGCGACAGGATCGCACGATAGCCGTTGATCAGCCCCATCTCCTCCATCTGGCGGATCCGCAGCGCCACCGGGGTTTTCGACAGCCCCACCTTCCGGGCCAGCTCGCTGATCGGGATCCTCGCATTGGCCACCAGCTCGGCCAGGATCTTGCGGTTGACGGTGTCGAGCTGCTTCATGGTCAGGATTCCGGCGAAAGAAAGGTCGATCCGACCAGAACTGTGCCCCAATTCAGCCACAAGGTCCATTGCCCATCCGATAAAATGCCTCAACCGACAGGAGGATGACCATGCCAGAGACCGATCTGACCGCCTTCACCACCGACGCCAAGTTCCGCCCCGCAGATGAGGTGCTGGGCGAACTGGTCGATCAGGCCGCGTTGAGCGATGCCGACCGCACCCGCATCTCAGACCGCGCGGCCAAGCTGGTCCGCCGCATCCGGGCCGAGGACCGCCCGACGCTGATGGAACATTTCCTGTCCGAATACGGGCTCTCCACCCGCGAAGGCATCGCGCTGATGTGCCTGGCCGAGGCGATGCTGCGCGTGCCCGACCGCATCACCATCGACGCGCTGATCGAGGACAAGATCGCGCCGTCGGATTGGGGCAGGCATCTGGGCGAGGCGTCCTCCAGCCTCGTGAACGCCTCGACATGGGCCTTGATGCTGACGGGCAAGGTTCTGGACGACGACCAGCCCGGCGTGGTCGGCACGCTGCGCGGCGCGATCAAGCGGCTGGGCGAACCCGTCATCCGCACCGCCGTCAACCGCGCCATGCGCGAGATGGGCCGGCAGTTCGTCCTGGGCCAGACCATCGACGCGGCGCTGAAGAATGCCCGCGAACTGGAAGGCCAGGGCTACAGCTACAGCTATGACATGCTGGGCGAGGCGGCGATGACCCGCGCCGATGCCGACCGCTATGCAAGCGAATACGCCAATGCGATCCGCGCCATTGCGAAATCCTGCGACAAGGAGACCGTGCGCGACAATCCCGGCATCTCGATCAAGCTTTCCGCGCTGCATCCCCGATACGAGGTCGCCCACGAAGACCGCGCCATCGCCGATCTGGTCCCGGTGGTGCTGGATCTGGCCCGCGCCGCCAAGGCCGCGAATATGGGGATGAATATCGACGCCGAGGAACAGGACCGGCTGGTCCTGTCGCTCAAGATCATCGAGGCCGTGCTGTCCGATCACTCGCTCGCGGGATGGGACGGGTTCGGCGTCGTCGTGCAGGCTTACGGCAAACGCGCGGGTCTGGCCATCGACTGGCTGCACGGCCTCGCCACCCGCCTCGACCGCAAGATCATGGTCCGGCTGGTCAAGGGCGCTTATTGGGACACGGAGATGAAGCATGCCCAGGTCCAGGGCCTGCCCGGCTTCACCCTGTTCACCCGCAAGGTGGAAACGGATATCTCCTATATCGCCAACGCGCGGAAGCTGATCGGCTATGCCGACCGCATCTATCCCCAATTCGCCACCCATAACGCGCATACCGTGGCGGCGATCCTCGATATGGCGGGCGATATCGAATATGAATTTCAGCGCCTGCACGGCATGGGCGAGCGCCTGCACGAAATCGTGCTGAAGGAAGGCAATGACCGCCGCTGCCGCATCTATGCCCCGGTCGGCGCGCATCGCGATCTGCTCGCCTATCTGGTCCGCCGCCTGCTGGAAAACGGCGCGAATTCATCCTTCGTGCACCAGATCGTCGATGAAGATGTCCCGCCCGAGGAGATCGCGAAAGACCCCTTTGCCCAGCTCGACACGGCCGAGGCCCCGGCGCTGCTCGCCCGCCCGGAAAACATCTTCGGGCCCGACCGCCGCAACTCGCAGGGCTATGACCTCACCGATGAGGCGACGCTGGCCCGCATCCGCGCCGCAGCCCCCGATCGCATCGCGGATGCCGCGCCGCTGACCGTCTCGCCGCCCACCGGCCAGACCCGGCCCATCACCAACCCCGCCACCGGCGAGATCGTGGCGCAAGTGACCGAAGCCGACGCCCGGACCGCCGCCCGCGCCATCACCGACGCCGCGATCTGGGACGCCCCCCCGGCGGAGCGCGCCGCCACCCTGCGCCGCGCCGCCGATCTTTACGAAGACCACCATGCCGAGATCTTCGCCACGCTGCACCGCGAAGCCGGCAAATCCCTGCCCGACGCCGTTGCCGAGCTGCGCGAGGCGGTGGATTTCCTGCGCTACTACGCGCTGCAGGGTGAGGCCCGCGACGACGCCCCGCGCGGCATCGTCACCGCGATCAGCCCGTGGAACTTCCCGCTGGCCATCTTCACCGGACAGATCGCCGCGGCGCTGATGGCCGGCAATGCGGTGCTGGCCAAACCCGCCGAACAGACCCCGCTCATTGCCGCGCTCGCCACCCGCCTGCTGCATCAGGCCGGAGTCCCCGCCGCGGCACTGCAACTCCTGCCCGGCGATGGCGGCACGGTGGGTGCGGCGCTGACCTCGGATCCGCACATCAACGGCGTGGTGTTCACCGGCTCGACCGACACGGCGCAGATCATCGCGCGCGCCATGGCGGATCACCTCACCCCCGGCACCCCGCTGATCGCGGAAACCGGCGGGCTGAACGCCATGATCGTCGATTCCACCGCACTGCCCGAACAGGCCGTGCGCGACATCGTCGCCTCCAGCTTCCAGTCGGCCGGGCAGCGATGTTCGGCGCTTCGCTGCCTCTATGTGCAGGAGGACGTGGCCCCCCAGATGATCGAGATGCTGAAGGGTGCCATGGACGAACTCGGCATCGGCGATCCGCGCCACCTCTCCACCGATGTTGGCCCGGTGATCGACGCGCAGGCGCAGGACGACATAACAACCTATATTGCCGCGCAGGAGGCCAATCTGCTCCACAAGCGCGACGTGCCCAACACCGGCAGCTTCGTCCCCCCGACGCTCTTGAAAGTGAACGGCATCGCCGATCTGGACCGAGAGATCTTCGGCCCCGTCCTCCATCTCGCGACCTTCAGAAACCGCGATCTGGACAAGATCATCGCCGATGTGAACGCCCGCGGCTTCGGCCTGACATTCGGGCTGCACACCCGCATCGACAGCCGCGTGCAGGAGGTCGCGGATGCGATCCATGTCGGCAATATCTATGTGAACCGCAACCAGATCGGCGCCATTGTCGGCAGCCAGCCCTTCGGCGGCGAGGGGCTGTCTGGCACCGGCCCCAAGGCGGGCGGCCCGAATTACCTGCCGCGCTTCTACGCCCCCGCCGCGCCCACCGCGCAGCCAGCAGGTTTCGGCGGGAAGGCCGATCTCGACGCGCTCCAGAAATCCCTGGACGACGCGCCCGAGCGCGACATTGCCGAAACCCTGATGCCCGGCCCGACCGGAGAGCTGAACCGGCTGATGACCCTCACCCGCCCGCCGCTTCTCTGCCTCGGTCCGGGGCGCGCGGCGGTGGCGGCGCAGGTGAAGGCGGTCGAGGCGCTTGGCGGCCATGCCGTCGCGGTCAACGGCGATCTGGCGCCCGAGGCGCTGACGACGCTGACCGGCTTCTCCGCCGCGATCTGGTGGGGCGACGCGGATCAGGCCCGCGCCTATGCCCAGGCGCTCGCGTCCCGCGACGGCGAGATCAAGGCGCTGATCACCGCCCTGCCCGACCTCGCCCATATCGCGCATGAGCGGCATCTGTGTGTTGATACGACCGCCGCCGGCGGCAATGCCGCGCTGCTGGCGGGTTAGACCGGGACCACGTCGCAAAACGACAAACGCCGCCACGCCTTATCAGCGTGGCGGCCGATTGCTGCAACGGGCGGACGGGTCCGGCTCCATGATCCGCCCGCCTCTGCCTGCGCAATCCGGCGCGCGACCCGACCGGGCCGCGTCGCGCCGGTCCGCGCAGATCAGAACCGCCAGGAGGCGCGCAGCCCGCCGCTCCAGGCCTCCGCATCGACGCCGGAATCGCCGATATCGTCGAACTCATGCTCCAGCAATTCAAGGCTGACCACGCCGCGCGGGCTGACCGCATAGGCGGCACCGATCCCGTAGAAGCTGCCCCAGTCATCGCCCAGACCGTCCACATCCACCTGCGCGGCCCCGGCCGTCGCATAAAGCAGCGTCTGGCCCAGATCATACCCCGCGCTCGCCTTGACCCGCATCACCCGGTCCACGGTGATCGCGCCGGGGGCCAGCTCGATATCCGTCCAGTCATGCTCCAGCTCGCCGCCCAGAACCCAGCGGCCGAGATCGTGGCGATAGCCCGCATGAATGCCGTAGGCCGTCGCGTCCTCCTTGTTGGCCGCGGCACCGGGGTCCACCTCGGCCCGTCCGATCCCCGCACCGGCATAAAAGCCCGTCCATTCCTGCGCCAGGACCGAGCCTGCCGACAGCGCCAGCACGGCCGCCCCCAGGATTACCTGTTTTTTCATCACGTCCACCTTTTCGCATTCACCAGAAACCGTCCCCGCGCGCGCGGGGACGTGAAACGAGACGCACCGGGTCGCAAAAAGTTGACCTCACGGCCGCGCGGGCAGATGACATTTTCGTGAATGCGATATGTCAGCCGCCTGCCGCGCGGCGCGGGTCACAAACGGAACCGGGCGGCGACTACCCAACCGGATCGTCCCTAGACGGCGCGGCTTTGCCCCAACATGAAAAAGGGCGTGCACCACATCGGTGCACGCCCGGTGTACAGGCGGTGTACATTCTGTGTACGCGCTGTGCGGCCCCTCAGGCGGCGTATTTGCGCACCGCCCCGTCCTGCTTCGACCAGTCCGCATACCAGGCGTCGAACAGCTTGAGCTGCGCCTCGGCAAAGCCCTTCTGGCTCTCGCTCAGCGCGTCGGTTTCGTTGAAATTCAGCGCGAATTCGGGATAACCTTTCAACACCATCAGATGCTTGAAATAGAGCACCAGATCCGGCCCTTCATCGAATTTCGACATGGTGGACAGCGCCTCTTCCAGCTCCCGCGCCCGCGACCGCGCCTCGGCATCTCCCCGCGCCGCCGCCTGGCAGAGATTGACCAGATGCAGCACTTCCTTGGGCAGCACGCAGCCGATCCCGGTGATCGCGCCTGTGGCCCCGCAATTGACGAAGCCGTGATAGACGGCGGTGTCCACGCCGATCATCAGCGTCACCTCGTCGTCACGACTTGTAATGTTTTCGGCCGCATAGCTGAGATCGTCATTCCCGCCGAATTCCTTGAAACCGACCAGATTCGGATGCTCGCCCCGCAGGGCGAAGAACAAATCCGCCCGCGTCGCGAAGCCGTAATATGGGCTGTTATAGATGACCGCGGGCAGATCCGGCGCGGCGGCGAGTATGGCCTTGAAATGCGCCTTCTGCGCCGCGATGACCGGCCCGCGCGACAGGACCCGCGGGATCACCATCAGCCCCTGCGCACCGACCTTCTGGGCGTGGCTGGCATGGGCCACCGCGCTTGCCGTGTTGATCGCGCCGGTGCCGACGATGGTGGGGATGCCCGCCTTAACCAGACGCTCGACCCCCTCCATGCGCTGCGCGTCGGTCAGAAGCGGCCAGTCCCCCATCGAGCCGCAATAGACCACCGCCGACATCCCCGCCTCGATCAGCCGCTGCCCCTCGCGGACGAGCCCGTCGAAATCCGGGCCGCGATCCGGCGTGCAAGGTGTCATCAGCGCCGGCACCGTCCCGGAAAAAATCGTCGAATCCATACGCGCCTCCTCAGGCAGATAAGCGAGCGATTCCTGGACGAATCGGCCCTTGACCCAATTCATAATACGCTTTGTATTTTACTTGTCGACAGAAATTTCTACGTCAGCAGCGCCTCCGGCCCGGCGCGCGAACCCGGCCTATAGCGCGATGGGCTGGCGCCGGTCCTCCGCCATCAGGGTCTGGATCTTGCCGACGATCTGGTTGGCGTGCTGCTGTCCGATCCTATCCGCGGCCGCGATGTCGCGCGCCGCGATGGCCGCGATCATCGCCTCGTGCTCGTCGATCACGCTCTGCGGCATCCGGTCGTTATAGGAGGAGTAATAGATCCTCAGGATCCGCCGCCCCTCGTCCAGCAGACGGTTGAACAGGCCGGAATAATAGGGGTTGCGCCCGGCCCGCCCGATGGCGGCGTGGAAGTCGCGATTGCTGGCGATCATGGCAAGCGCGTCCTGATCCGCCACGGCGCGCGCGAAATCGGCCTGGCGGGCGCGGATCTCGTCCAGATCCGCCTCGCTGCGATATTCCGCGGCCAGCCGCGTGGTGACCCGGTACATCAGCGTGATCGCGTCGAAAAACGCGTGCATGTTGAGAAAATCGATATTCGACACGATGGTCGAGCGGTTGGGCAGCGTCGTCACCAGCCCCTCGCCCGCAAGCCGGACAAGCGCCTCGCGGATCGGGGTGCGCGACATCTCCAGCCGCTCGGCAAGCTGGACCTCGTCGATCGGGCTGCCCGGCGGCAAGGTCAGGTTGATGATGTCGTCGCGCAGGATCTCGTAGACGAACCTGACGCCCTCGCCGCGCTTGCGCTCGCCTGGGACCGAAGCGGCTTTCCTGTTCATCGCGTCTCCTTCCGATTGGCGCCGCAGCATAGCGGAGCGCCCTGGCCTTTCCAAATGTCGCACCGGATCATCGCGCCCCCCAGCTGTCACTCAGCCGATAGCCTTCCGGCCAGGGATCGTCGGGGTCGCGCATGTGCTGGTGAATGCCGGTGATCCAGCCCCGGCCTGAGATTTCGGGCAGAATGGCCGGCTGGTCGCCCAGCAGGGTCGTGCCCACGATCCGGCCGCCGAAGCGCGAGCCGATCAGCGATGTGGCCGTCAGGTGGTCGTCCTCGCCCATCTCGCCGCGCGCATGCAGCACCGCCATCCGCGCCGACAGCGCCGTGCCGGTGGGCGAGCGGTCGACCTTGCCCGGCTGGATCGCCACGGCGGAGCTGGTGCTCAGCTCCCGCCCGTCCCGCGCCACAGGACCAGCGAACAGACAGAAGCTGAAATGGCGCCAATCCGGCAGGGTGGGATGGCGGAACGCCATCTGCGCATTGGCCGCATTGGTGATCCGCACCCCGAGCCGAGCGATTTCATGCGCGTTCTCCTGCGTCATGGCGAGGCCGATCTGAAGCGGATCGACGATCACGAAGCTGTCGCCCCCGAAAGCCGTATCGACGCGCAGCCTGCCAAGCCCTTCGACCTCCAGCGTCTGATCCAGCGGGCCGGCGAAGCTGGGCAGGTTGCGCACGAAGATCCGCTGCGCCTTGCCATCGCGGCACTCCGCCCGCACCCGGACAAGACCGCCCGGCGCTTCCAGCGTCAGATGTGTCTCCGGCTCCGTCATCGGGATCAGCCCGCCATCGAGCAGCACCGTCGCGACGCAGATGGAGTTGGAGCCAGACATGGGCGGCGTGTCCTCCGGCTCCATGATGATGAAGGCGGCATCGGCCTCGGGATGTTTCGGCGGCACCAGCAGGTTGACATGGCGGAACACCCCGCCGCGCGGTTCGTTCAGCACGAAGTTCCGCAGCCGCCCATCCTGCGCGATCCAGCGGGACTGCGCCCAGATCGTGTCTCCGGGCGGAGGCAACACGCCGCCGACGATGACATCGCCGACCTCGCCCTCGGCATGGGCAGAGATGACGTGAACGGTCTGCGTGCTACGCATGTGCGGTCCTTTCATCGGGGCAGAGCCAGCCCGGCAAGGTCTGAGCCGCGCGCCCGGTCAATGCGGCGCGAGCGCAATCCGCGAGACTGCCGAAACGCATGGCGCGGCCGGACAGGCCCGGGCCGTAATGGGCATATTTGCCGGAATTCGTCATCACCGTGCGGGCGGCGGGCGGGAAAACCGGTTCGGTGATCGAGCACCAGCATAGATCGGGCAGAACCCGGGCGCCCGAGGCGGCGAGCATCTCGAGCGTGCCGTCAGTGCGCAGGTTAGCGATGGTAGCGCGGCCCGCCGTCACGATCACCTCGGCCACGACCGGCTGCCCCCGCAGAAGCCGGGCAAGATCTTGGCATTCCGTGACCGAGGCATGGGGGCTGCCGATGGCGATCAGATCCACCTGCTCCGGCCCGGCATTAAGCGCCTGCCAGGCCGCCGCCAGATCGGTGCAGCTTATCGCGACCCTGTCGGAATCCGGCGCCGCGGCATCTCCGGCCTCGGGTGTGATGCCATCCACATGCAGCATCGGCGCGGCGGAGGTGGTGCCGAAGGCCGCGCAGAGGGCCTTCAGATCATCGGGGCCGGGCGCCAACGCCGCGAGGCCGGTGAGCAGCGGGATGCGGTCGGGCGCACGCAGCCCGGCAACATAGCCGATGAGCGGCCAGATGCACGGATCGGCACCGGCCGGAATGTCGAACTCCAGCACGCGCCGCGCCCGACGCGCCGCGTCCAGATACACGCCCGCGCGCGGCGCGCGCCCGGTGATGGCGATGCAGAGATCCAGGTAATCGGGATGTTTCGGCGTCCGCGCCGCAAGCACCGAATTGGCGAACACGACCGCGTTGGATTCGGCCCAGGCGATGGCCTCGCCCGGTGCGGGGGGGTCGTCCAGTTGATAGGGCGCGCAGGTGAAGCTGGGTCGGCAGCCCATCGCCGTATAAGCATCGGCCAGCCGTGCCGCCTGCCGACCGAAACCGGGCGGAACCCCCTGCGACTGCCAGTGCTCGCGATCGATCGAAATCGCGTTGATCGTTGTGGGGACCGCGACCCGCGCGCCCCGTTCGGCCATCGTCTCCGCAAAGATCAGGTTGGCCTGATTGGCGAGGATGCAGCCGTCGATATGGCCGCGCGTGACGTCGATCAGGTCGCGCGCGCCTTGCAGTGTCGCCATTCTGAGGATGATCCGCATCGAGACCGCCGCAGCCTCGCCCATGTCACCGCGCAGCATGGCGCGGTCGGTGTCGCTCAGCGCGATTTCGGCCGCGAGCAGATCAGCGGTCGGCAGATCCGGGCCGGCGCCGCAGATTGCGTCGGCGGTGATGCGCAGCCGCGCGGCGGTGGACAGCCGCGCGACATCTGCCGGGTCGGCGCGCAGCACCGGCAGCGACAGGCCGAACATCTCTGCCCCGATCAGCGCACCGAGCGTGGCCACGTCCTCCGGCTCGGAGAAGATCAGCGCGGCGGGGGCGCGGCGGTTCAGCAGCATCTCGAGGATCACGCCCGAGCCGGAGCACGAGCCCCGGCTGGTCGGCATCAGCACCACCTGCCCCGACAGATCCGCGTCATGCGCCTCGTGGTGCGCGTCGATGACACGCGAGGTGGCCGGGTCCACCCCGCCCCAGAAGCTGAGCCCATGCGCCATCGACAGCACGGGGCCCTCCGCCGTGCCGGGCAGAATGCGGGTGACGGTCATGTCACCACGAACCCATGCGCGAACGGGTCGCGGTCGTCGATGAAGATGGTGTTGTAACCGGTCATCCGCGCCCATCCGGCGATGGACGGAATGATGGCGGGGCGGCCGGCGACCTCTGTCGCGGCCTCGACCCGGCCCTTGAAGATCGAGCCGATGATGGATTCGTGGTGGAATTCATCCCCAGGATTCAGCTTTCCCTTCGCCGCAAGCTGCGCCATCCGGGCCGAGGTGCCGGTGCCGCAGGGCGAGCGGTCGATCGCCTTGTCGCCATAGAACACCGCGTTGCGGGCATGGGCGCCCGCGACGGTTGGCTGCCCGGTCCACAGGATATGCGACAGCCCGTTGATGGCGAAGTGTTCGGGATGGGTGAAATCGTACTTCGCGTTCAGCGCCGCGCGCAGCCGGGGCGACCAGGCGATCAGCTCTGCGGCGCTGTGATCGGCCATGTCGCGGAAACGCGCCTGCGGCTCGACGATGGCGTAGAAATTGCCGCCATAGGCCACGTCCACGACGATCTCGCCCAGCCCCTCGACCTCGGCGGTCAGACCCTCGGCATGAAGGAAGCCCGGCACATTGGTCAGGCGCACCTCCTCGACGAAGCGGCCCTCCTGGCGATAGGAGATGTCGACCTTGCCGGCCGGGGTCTCGATCGACAGGCGGCCCGGCTCGCGCGGGTGGATCAGCCCGTTCTCGATCCCCATGGTGATGGTGCCGATGGTGCCGTGCCCGCACATGGCCAGACAGCCCGAGGTTTCGATGAACAGCACCGCCACGTCGCAATCGCGGCGCGTCGGCGGATAGAGGATGGTGCCCGACATCATGTCATGGCCGCGCGGCTCGAACATCAGCCCGGTGCGGATCCAGTCGAACTCGCGCAGGAAATGGGCGCGCTTCTCCAGCATGTCCGCCCCCTCCAGCCGGGGCGCGCCGCCGGAGACGAGGCGGACCGGGTTGCCGCAGGTATGGCCGTCGATGCAGGAAAATGTGTGGGTGGTCATGGCTTCAGAACCGCTGCGGGGAAAACGGGGACAGGTCGATGGCGGCGGGCTGGCCGGTGACCAGATCGGCCACCAGCCGGGCCATGGCCGCCGATTGGGTCAGGCCCAGATGGCCATTGCCGAAGGCATAGGTCACGCGCGGCCCGGCGCGGGACGGCCCGATCACCGGCAGCGTGTCGGGCAGCGACGGGCGGAAGCCCATCCATTGCCGGCCGCCTTCCGGTTTCAGATCGGGCAGGAAGGATTTCGCCTTCTCCAGCATCGCCTGCGCGCGGCGGAAATTCGGCGGCGCATCCAGCCCGCCCAGTTCCACCGCACCGCCGACGCGGATGCCGCTGTCCAGCTTTGTCACCATGAAGCCATGTCCGGCAAATGTGATCTGCACCCGCAGGTCCAGGGCCTCCGGCGGCAGGGTGGTGTTGTATCCGCGCTCCGTCTCCAGCGGAATGCGGTCGCCGAGGCTGCGCGCGATGCGATGGGAGAAGGCGCCGGCCGCCAGCACGACATGGCCGGCCCGGCGCGTGTCGTCGATGCGCACACCGTCGCCATCGAGCCGAAGCGCCGCCACCTCGGCCCGCTCGATGCTGCCGCCGCGTTCGGTGAAACGCTCGGCCAGGGCCAGGGTGTAGGTCTTCGGGTCGGAGATCGACCAATAGGCCGGGGTGAAGGTGCCACCGATGAAGCGCGGGGCAAGCCCAGGCTGGATCTCGTCCATCTCGTCGCGGGTCAGGTGGCGGAACTCGAAGCCGTGCCGGGCGCGCGCCTCCCAGACCGGCTGCGCGGCGCGGAACTCGGCTTCCGTCTCGAAGGGCTGCAGGTTGCCGTATTTGCGCAGCAGATTGCCGTGGCCATTGGCGGCGAGGAACGGCTCCAGCTCGGCCCGCGCAAGGTCGATCAGCGCGGTCTGCGCCTCGGTCGAGCGGCGGACGCGATGCGGCAGGGCGGCGGCGGCGAAGCGCGCCATCCAGGGCGCGATCCGCCACGCATAGGCGGGCGGCACCGACAGTGGCCCCAGCGGGTCCATCAGCCAGCTTGGTGCCTTCAGCAAGGTGGCGGGGGATGCCAGCGGGGTGATTTCCGAGAACGCGAAGCAACTGGCATTGCCCGCCGATGCGCCCGCCGCCGGGCCTTCCCGGTCCAGCACCGTCACGGACAGGCCCCGCGCCTGCAGCGCGAGCGCCGAGGACAGGCCGATCACGCCTGCCCCGATCACGATCACATCGGGCTGCGACATGGGTTTGACCTCAATGCGTGGCGGCGAGGAATTGCTGAAGATTCGGATCCCTGGGCGACCCGAACAATTCGTCCGGCGGGGCGATCTCCGCCATCACGCCCTGATGGAAAAACGCCACCCTATCAGAGACTTCGCGCGCGAATTTCATCTCATGCGTGACGCAGATCATCGTCATGCCTTCGCTGGCCAGCATGCGCAGCGTATCCAGCACCTCGCCCACAAGCTGCGGGTCGAGCGCGGAGGTCACCTCGTCGAACAGCATGTAGCGCGGCGACATGGCAAGCGCGCGGGCGATCGCCATGCGCTGCTGCTGCCCGCCCGACAGCCGCGTCGGATAGACATCCAGCTTGTCGCCCAAGCCCACATGCTCCAACTGCCTGACCGCCATCGCCTCGGCCTCGGCGCGGGACTGTTTCAGCACCTTGCGCGGGGCCAGCATGACGTTTTCCTTCACCGTCAGATGCGGGAAGGCGTTCCATTGCTGAAACACGATGCCGATCTTCTGGCGCAGCTTGTTGATGTCGGTGGACTTGGCGTGAACCTCGGTCCCGTCGACGCGGATCGTGCCGGCATTGATCGGCTCCAGCCCGTTGATGCAGGTCAGCAGGGTCGATTTGCCGGAACCCGAACCGCCGATCACCGTCAGCACCTCGCCATTCTGGACGGTCAGGTCGATCCCCTTCAGCACCTCGAGCGCGCCGAAGGATTTGCGGACATTTTCGATCTCAATCATTGGACCACCGTCGTTCGAGATAGCCGCCGATGCGGGCAATGGGGAAGCTGATGAGGAAGTAGAACGCGCCGCAGATCATCAGCAGGAACAGCGGCTCTTGCAGGCGAGTGATCAGGATCTGCGTGGATTTCAGCAGCTCCGTCACCTGCACGACATAGACGAGCGCGGAATCCTTCATCACCGACAACGCCAGCCCGATCCAGCTTGGAAAGGCCACACGCGTCGCCAGCGGCAGCACGATATGGCGCATGTCCTGCCCCCATGTCATGCCGAGCGAGCGAGAGGCGCGGCGCAGCGTCGGCGGCACGGATTCGATCGCGCCGCGCACGATCTCGGCGCAATAGGCCGAGGTATAGAGCGTCAGCACCAGACAGGCGACCGAGAAGCCGGAGATGCGGATCTTCATCACCGTGCCGATGAAGGCGAAGGTCAGGACCAACTGGATCAGCAGCGGGATAGAGCGGAACACGTCCAGAAAGAAGGTCAAGGGCGCGGCCCAGACCGGACCGACCTGATAGCGGACCACCCCGAAGATGATCCCCAGCACCGTGCCGCAGACCACCGCGATCAGGGTGACAAGGATCGTCATCCCCGCGCCCTGGGCGAGGAACATGACATCGTTGAGGGTCATGGCGGTATCGAACATGGCGCCCTCCTCAATACCGGAACATGCGCCAGGCGATCAGCCGCGTGGCGAGCTGGATCAGCTTGACGATGGCATAGAAGATGACGCCCGCGACGAAGAACAGCTCGAAGGTACGAAAGGTCAGCGCGTTCAGATCCTGGGTGACGCCGTAGAGATCGGTGTTCATCCCGACCGTGACGCCGAGCGAGGTCATCAGCACCGCCCAGACCATCTGGTTCGACATCGGCAGGAAGGCGATGCGCAGCATCTGCGGCAGCACGATATGGCGAAAGGCCTGCAATTCGCTCATCCCCAGGGACCGGCCGGAACGGGCCTGGGTGTCGGGAATGGCTTTCAGCGCGCCGCGGAAATTCTCGGCCAGATAGCCCGCATTGTTGAAGGTGATGCCGATCAGCAGCGAGGTCCAGGGGCTGAAATGGATGCCGAAACTGGCGACACCGAAATGCGCCATGTAGATCTGGAACAGCGCCGGGGTGTTGCGCGCCACCTCGACCCAGGCCTGCGCGACGCCGCCGAGGATGCGGTTGCCCGACAGGCGGAACAGCGTCAGCATCACCGCCAGCACGATGCCGATCACCATCGACAGCACCGCGATCTGCATGGTGACGAGCGCGCCTTCCAGCATCTCCGGCAGGCGGGCATAGACCTGCTTCCACTGGAACGTGTAGTTGAACATGACCGCCTCCGTCCGGGACACGAAACGGGCGGCACGGCGGATCGCCGCGCCGCCCCGGTGGCGGTCTTAGCGGTAGACGCCCTGGATCGTCAGATCGGCCGGCTCGCCCTCGCCCACCCATTTCTCATACAGCTCGGCATAGCGCCCGGTGCGCACCTGCTGGTTGATGAACAGGTTCATGTAGTCGATCAGCCCGTATTCGCCCCGCAGCGTGATCAGGCCGACATAGTCGGGCACCATCGGCGCCTTGTCCACGATCTTGATGCCGTCGTAATTGCCCGACGCCACATTCGCCTCGGCCACCTCGACGGTGGAGACGGTCGCGTCAAGCTGACCCTGGCTCAGCGCCAGGAACACATCGGCCTGGTTCTGGTAGGGCCGGAATTCCCCCTCGCCCCATTCGTCGATCTTGCCCTCCAGCCAGATCGCTTCATAGGTGCCGGCGGTGGCGCCGACGGTCTTGCCCTGCAGGTCTTCCCAGCTCGACATCTCGACGCCCTCATTGGCGACGACAGCGTTTTCAAACGCATAGTAAGGGATGGTGAAGCCCACGGTCTTGGCGCGCTCCAGGGTATCTGAGGTCGAGGCGACGGCCACGTCCACCTGGCCGGAGACGAGCGCCGGAATCCGCTCGGGGAAGGTGGTTTCGACGACTTCCGCCTCGACGCCGAGCGCCGCGGCCAGGTCGTTGCAGTAATCCACGTCGAAGCCCTGCGGCTCGTTGTTCTCGTCGCGCGACCCCATGGGGGGGAAGTCGAGCACCACCGCGCAGCGCAGCGTGCCCGACGCGATGATGTCGTCCAGCTTGTCGGCGAAGGCGGGCCCGGTCAGCGCGGTGGCGGAGACGGCGGCGATGGTAAGCGTTGAGATTTTCATATCTTTTTCTTCTCCCTGTCTGGTATTCGAATCCATATGAGACGATTCCATGGGATTTTTATCCGCTGCCGGCGATCGAAAAGCAAATATTAAATACAAGTTGTATGCAAAACCCGGGCGGGGCGGCGCGGGTTCTTCGCCCTTCCTCTCACGCGATACCACAAGGCAAGACGCCCGCGGCGATGCTGTGAAATCTGACCGGCCGCAGGACGCGGCGGATGGACAGCACGCCGCCGGAGTGTTCCGCGCGGACCGCTTGCGGGTGCTGCATACATCAAGTATACAAAACAGGCAGGCAGTCATCCGAAGGGAGTTACCTGATGCCGCGACCGACCCGGCTGAGCATCGCCGCCCTGACTGAAATCGTCACCGGAATCTTCCTGCGCGCCGGGCTGAACGACATCCAGGCGCGCAGCGTCGCCGCCACCATCGTCGCGGGCGAGCGGGACAATTGCAAATCCCACGGCATCTACCGCATCGCGGGCTGCCTGCGGACCATCGAGGCGGGCAAGGTGGACCCGGCCGCCGAGCCCGAATTGCAGCATGATGGCGGCCCGCTGATCCGGGTGAATGCGGGCGGAGGATTCTCGACCGCCGCGTTCTCGGTCGGCGCGCCGGTGCTGGCGGAACAGGCCGCTGCGCAGGGGATTGCGGCGCTTGTCATCAATGATTGCACACATTTCTCCGCGCTGTGGCCCGAGATCGAGACGCTGACCGAAGCCGGGGTCGCGGCGCTGGCGATGTGCCCGAGCTACGCCGCCGTGGCGCCGTCGGGCGGCACCGCGCCGCTTTTGGGAACCAACCCCTTCGCCTTCGGCTGGCCACGCCCCGGACGGCATCCCTATGTGTTCGATTTCGCCACCTCCATCGTCGCGCGGGGCGAGATCGAGCTGCACCGACAGGATGGCCGCACCCTGCCCGAAGGCTGGGCGGTGGATGCGGAGGGCCGGCCCACCACCGATCCCCATGCGGCCCTGGCCGGTGCGATGCTGCCCTTTGGCGGGCACAAGGGATCGGCGATCTCCACCATGATCGAGCTTCTGGCGGGGGCGATGATCGGCGATCTGACAAGCCCCGAGGCGCTCGGCGCGCTTGGCAGCACGGCGCTTTTGCCCGCGCATGGCGAGCTCATCATTGCCATGTCGCCCGCGCGCTTTGCGGCCGGACGGCCCGGCGATCCCTTTGCGCGGGCCGAGCGCCTGCTGGACGCCATTGCCGGACAAGGCGCAAGACTGCCCTCGGAACGCCGCTTTGCCGCGCGCGCGGCGGCGATGCGCGACGGCATCGCGCTGAGTGCCGAGGAAATGGCGATGCTGGAGGAGTTGCGCGCAGGCTAGAGCCGCTTTCCGCCGCGTCCGGCGGGCCGAACCCGCATTGAAGACCCCGGTGTTCTGGCCTAGATTGCACGCTATCGTGATTGCGCGACCGATCATTTGTCAGACTTCGTGATCGCTTTGCGGATCCCCGGAAACGGTTGGAAAGTATGAACTCTTCGCAAAAACTCCTGCGCGCGGGCGCGCTCCTGTGGCTGATTCTCGCCGGACCCGCCGCAGCGCAACAGCCGGGCGGGGGCGAGGCGCCGCCGCCTGCGGTGACGGTGGTCACGCTTTCGGCCGAGGATGTGGTGCTGACCGCGTCGCTTCCCGGACGGGTGCTGGCCTCGGCCGAGGCGGAACTGCGCCCGCAGGTCAACGGCATCATCACCGAACGGCTGTTCGAGGAAGGCAGCGTGGTCAGCGCGGGCGATCCGCTCTACCGGATCGACCCGCGCAGCTACGAGGCGGCGGTGGCGCAGGCGGAGGCGGCGCTCGCCCAGGCCACGGCGCAGGCCGATGCCGCCACCCGCGAGGCCGAGCGCGTGGCCGCCCTGCGCGACCGCAGCGTGGCCAGCCAGCAGACCGAGGACAGCGCCATCGCCGCGCGCGATGCCGCGCAGGCCGCGGTGAAGGCGGCCGAGGCGCAGTTGGAGGCGGCCCGGATCGATCTGGACCGCACCACCATCACCGCCCCGCTCGATGGGGTGATCGGTCTTGCCCAGACCTCGCAGGGTGCGCTTGTCACGGCCAGCCAGGCCACGCCGCTGGCGGTGATCCGCCGCATCGACCCGGTGCAGGTGGACGTGACGCAATCCGCCGCCGACATCATCCGCTGGCAGCGCCAGGGCGATGGCGCGGCACTGGCGAACGGCGCGGCCCGCACGGTCAGCCTGCGGCTGGCAGATGGCACGGTCTATGAGCAGACCGGCTCGCTGACCGGGGCCGAGCCCCATGTGGACGAGACCACCGGCGTCGTGACGCTGCGCATGGAATTTTCCAACCCGGACAATCTGTTGCTGCCCGGAATGTATGTGCTGGCCGACATCCCGCAGGCCGAGTTGTCCGGCATGATCCTCGCCCCGCAGGAAGGCGTCAGCCGCGACCGCCGCGGCCGGCCCATCGCCTATGTCGTCAATGCCGAGAACGTGGTCGAGCAGCGCATGCTGGAGATCGTGCAGGATCGCGGCAGTGACTGGGTGGTGCGCGAGGGGCTGAGCGATGGCGACCGCATCGTCGTGGCCGGGACGCAGCGCATCGCGCCGGGCGTGACCGTGACACCGGAAGAGCGGCAGGAAGACGGTGAGGACACAGACGGCCAAGGCGCAGCAGGCGCAGAGGCCGGTGCGGCGCCACAGCCCGAGGCGACGGAGCCCGCGCAGGATGGGACGGACGCCGATCAGGCCGCACAGCCAGAAAGCGCAGCGGAAGAGGCCGCCCCGGACAGCGCGCCGCAGGACACGTCGTCTGCTCCCGACGCCGCCGCAGGCGACGCTGCCGCCTCCCCCGAAACCGACGCCGCGCAAGCCGGGAACTGACCCCGGCGCGCAGGGACCAACGAAGGCTCGCATATGGCCCGTTTTTTCATCGATCGACCGGTTTTCGCCTGGGTCATCTCGATCATCATCATGGGGATCGGCGTCTTGTCGATCCTGTCCCTGCCGGTCGCGCAATATCCGCAGATCGCGCCGCCTTCGGTGACCATTCGGGCCAATTATCCGGGCGCCTCTGCGGAAACCGTCTCCAACACCGTGACCCAGGTGATCGAGCAGCAGATGACCGGGCTGGACGGGATGCGCTACATCTCCTCCAGTTCGACCTCGGCGGGGTCGTCCTCGACCACGCTGTCCTTCGAGACCGGCACCGATGTCGATATTGCGCAGGTGCAGGTGCAGAACAAGCTGAGCCAGGCGACCTCGCTTCTGCCCGAGCCGGTGCAGCGGCAGGGGATCACCGTCGAAAAGGCCACCTCGGGGTTCCTGATGGTGATCGGGCTGATCGGCAACGAGGATTACGACGACGCCGATCTGGCCGATTACATGGTCACCAACCTGGTTGACGATCTCAGCCGGATCGAGGGGATCGGCTCGGTCCAGGTGTTCGGCGCGCAGTACGCGATGCGGATCTGGCTGGATCCGTCCAAGCTCGCCGCGTTCGAGATGAGCCCGTCCGACGTGGTGGCGGCGGTTTCGGCGCAGAACACGCAGATCTCGGCGGGTGCGTTCGGCGCGCTGCCGGCGGTGGATGGGCAGCAGCTCAACGCCACGGTCACCGCGCAATCGCTTCTGTCCACGCCCGAGGAGTTCCGCCAGATCGTGCTCAGGGCCGAGGAGAATGGCGGGCTCGTGCTGTTGCAGGACGTGGCGCGGGTGGAGATCGGCGCGGAATCCTATGTCGCCAACGCCACCTATAACGGCCGCCCCTCCTCCGGCATGGCGCTGAGCCTGGCGCCCGGCGCCAACGCGCTCGACACCGCCGAGCGGGTGAAGGAGCGGATGGAGGAATTTGCCCAGTTCTTCCCCGAAGGCGTCGAATATGTCATCCCCTTCGACACCTCGCCTTTCGTCGAGATCTCCATCGAGGAAGTCGTCAAGACGCTGATCGAGGCGATCGTGCTGGTCTTCGTGGTGATGTATGTGTTCCTGCAGAACTGGCGCGCGACGCTGATCCCGACGCTTGCCGTGCCCATCGTGCTGCTGGGGACGTTCGGCATCATGGCGGCGTTCGGATTTACCATCAACACGCTGACCATGCTGGCCATGGTGCTGGCCATCGGCCTTTTGGTCGACGATGCCATCGTGGTGGTGGAAAACGTCGAACGCATCATGGAGGAGGAGGGGCTGGACCCGCGCGAGGCGACGCGGAAATCCATGGGCCAGATCACCGGCGCGCTGATCGGCATCGCGCTCGTTTTGTCGGCGGTGTTCGTGCCGATGGCGTTCTTCGGCGGCTCGACCGGGGTGATCTATCAGCAATTCGCCATCACCATCGTCTCGGCCATGGCGCTGTCGGTGGTCGTCGCGCTGACGCTGACCCCGGCGCTCTGCGCCTCGATGCTGAGGCCCAGCCACGGCAAGCGGGGCGGTCTGTTCGGGCTGTTCAACCGCGGCTTCGACAAGACGACCAACGGATATACCGGCGCGGTGGGCTGGCTGGTGCGTCGGCCGCTGCGGATGCTGCTGGTCTATGCCGGTCTCGCCGCGGTGATGGTGCTGCTGTTCATCCGCACGCCGCAGGGTTTCCTGCCCGAGGAGGATCAGGGCATCATGTTCGTGCTGATCCAGGCCCCGACCGGGGCCACGGCCGAGCGCACCCAGGCGGTGGTGGATGACGTCCAGAATTATTTCCTGACCCAGGAATCGGAATCGGTCGAATCGATGTTCAGCGTGGTCGGCTTCAGCTTCGCCGGTCAGGGCCAGAATGTCGGCATGGCCTTCGTGCGGCTGAAGGACTGGGAGGAGCGGACCGACCCCGCCCAATCGGTGCAGGCCATCGCCGGCCGCGCCTTCGGCGCGTTGAGCCAGATCCGCGACGCCATGGTGTTCCCCGTGGTGCCGCCGGCGGTGATCGAGCTGGGCAATGCATCGGGCTTCGACTTCTATTTGCAGGCACGCGGCGGCCAGTCCCACGAACAGCTTCTTGAGGCCCGCAACCAGTTCCTCGGGATGGCGGCGCAGAGCCAGTTGATTACCCAGACCCGGCCCTCCGGGCTGGAAGATGCCAGCCAGTACCGGCTGGACATCGACTGGCGTCGGGCAGGCGCGATGGGCGTCAGCGCCACCGATGTCGCCAATCTTCTGCAAATCGCCTGGACCGGCCGCTATGTGAACGATTTCGTCGATCGCGGCCGGATCAAACGGGTCTATGTCCAGGGCGAGCCGGACAGCCGCGCCACGCCGAGCGATCTGGAGAAATGGCGGGTCCGCAACGCGGCGGGCGGGCTGGTGCCTTTCGCCAATTTCGCGGAAGGGGACTGGACCTTCGGGCCGCAGGGGCTGAACCGCTATAACGGCGTGCCGTCAATGCAGATCCAGGGCAGCCCGCAGCCGGGCGTCAGTACCGGCGACGCGATGGCCGAGGTCGAGAATATCGCCGCGCAACTGCCCGACGGCTTCAACGTCGCCTGGACCGGCCTGTCACTCGAGGAGCGCGAATCCGGCGACCAGACGATGCTGCTCTATGCGTTGTCGCTGGCGGCGGTGTTCCTGTGCCTCGCCGCGCTCTACGAAAGCTGGTCGATCCCACTCGCGGTCATCCTGGTCATGCCCATCGGCATTCTCGGGGCGCTGATCGGGGCAAATCTGGGCGGGTTCGACAATGGCGTGTTCTTCCAGGTCGGGCTGCTGACGGTGATCGGCCTGACCGGCAAGAACGCGATCCTGATCGTGGAGTTTGCGCGCGAGCAATCCGTGGCCGGCGTGCCGCTCTACCGGGCGGTGGTCGAGGCGGCGCGGCAGCGTTTCCGCCCGATCATCATGACATCGATCGCCTTCTCGCTCGGCGTCACGCCGCTGGTGCTGTCGTCAGGGGCGGGTGCCGCGGGCCGGAACGCCATCGGCTCGACCGTGCTGGGCGGGACTATCATGGCGACGATCTTCGGCATCCTGTTCGCGCCGCTCTTCTATGTGCTGATGCGGCGTCTGCTGGGCCGCAAGGACAAGTTCGACGATGCCGAGCCCGGAACCGCACCTGACGCGCAGCCTGCACGCGCCTGACGGGTGAAGGTTGAAGGACCAGACAAGACGGACCGCGAGCGCCAGCGGGCCAAGCGGGGCCACGGCCATGTCGTCCGCCCCGGCCATGCTGACGATCCTGCGGCATTCGTCTGACCGCGGCTCCGTTCGAGGCCGCCCATGCGGAGGCCGCGGCGCAGGGCGGGCGGGCGGACCGCTAGGCCGGCGGAGATTGCCTGCGCCGCAGTCTTCATCATCCCGGGCGCGACCCCATTCATGGTCGCCGCCTGCCTGGTGCTAGATGGCGGGCTGAGCATGTTGCAGCATGGCCCGACCGGGTGCATTCTCGGCACCGGCGAGACCCGCACCCGAGCTGGAGGAAAGACCGCATGACAGTTTTCGACGACCGGATCTGCACTTTGGGCGAAGGTCCGATCTGGCACCCCGAACGGCGGCAGTTCTTCTGGTTCGACATTCTCGGCCAGCGACTGCTGTCGCGCGACGCGCAGGGCCAGCGGGAATGGCGCTTCGACCGGATCGCTTCGGCCGCCGGCTGGGTGGATCGCGACCGGATGCTGGTGGCGACCGAGACCGATCTGTCGGTGCTGGATTTGCGCGATGGCAGCCTGCGCCATGTCGTCGATCTGGAGGCCGACCGGCCGGAGACGCGCTGCAATGACGGGCGCGCCGACCGCCGGGGCGGGTTCTGGATCGGGACGATGGGCAAGCAGGGACAGCGAAAGCTGGGCAGCATCTATCGCTACTTCGGCGGAGAGCTGCGCCGTCTCGTGGGCGATATCACCACAACCAACGCGATCTGCTTCGCCCCGGACGGGCGCACCGCCTTTTACGCAGACACGCCGGAACAGACCATCTGGTCGCAAAGGCTGGACGCAGAGGGATGGCCCGACGGCGCGCCTGTTGTCTTCCTGGATCTGCGGGATGCCGGGCTGAAGCCGGACGGGGCCGTGGTCGATGCCGAGGGCGCGCTCTGCGTGGCCTGCTGGGGTGCGGGGACGGTGATCCGCTTTGCGCCGGACGGGCGCGAACTGGACCGGGTGACGGTCGCGGGACGCCACAGCTCCTGCCCCGCGCTTGGCGGGGCCGATCTGCGTGACATGCTGGTGACGACGGCCACCGAGGGCATGGAGGATCCCGGCCCGGATGAGGGTCTGACCTATCTGGTCCGCGCCGCTGCCCCCGGCCTGCCGGAACCGCAGGTGCGGCTGTGAGCGGGGCGGATGCCGACTGGATCGCCGCAGATTGGGGCAGCTCGAACCTGCGGGTCTGGGCGATGCGCGGATCGGAGATGCTGGAGGCGCGCGGCTCTGACCGGGGCATGGGCGCGCTGTCGGCCCCGGCGGATTTCGCGGCCGAGCTGGACCGGATCACCGAAGGCTGGCCCGACGTGACGGTGATCGCCTGCGGCATGGTCGGCGCCCGGCAGGGCTGGGTCGAGGTGCCTTATGCCAGCACGCCCTGCCCGGCCATCCCGGCCCTGACCGAAGTGCCCGACACGCAAGGCGCGCGCCGGGTGCGCATCGCGGGAGGGGTCATGCAGACCGATCCCCCCGATGTGATGCGCGGCGAGGAGACGCAGATTGCGGGCGTGCTGGCCGCCTCGCCCGATTTCGACGGGGTGATCTGCCTGCCCGGCACGCACACGAAATGGGCGCGCATCTCGGCCGGCGAGATCGTGCATTTCCAGACCGTGATGACCGGAGAGATCTTCGCCCTGCTGGCGCGGCAATCCGTGCTGCGGCACAGCCTGGGCGACGCCGAGACCGACCCGCAATCTGAGGCATTTGCGGACGCGCTTGCGACCGCGCTCAGCCAGCCGCATCAGGCCTGGGCGCGGCTGTTCCGCCTGCGCGCCGCCGGGCTGGTGGCAGAGGGAGATCCGGCCGCAACCGTGGCCCGGCTGTCCGGCACGCTGATCGGGCTGGATCTGGGGGCGGCCCGCGCCCATTGGCTGGGCCAGCAGGTGCTGATCATCGGCGCATCCAGGCTGGCCAGGCTTTACGAGGCCGCGTTGAAACTCCAGGGTGTCGCCCCGATCATCGGCGATGCCGACACCGCAACCCGCGCCGGGCTTCTGGCCGCATGGCGCAAGACCGGAGCCAGGCCATGACCCGCCCCATCATCGCCATTCTGCGCGGCATCACCCCGGCGGACGCCCTGCCCGTCGCCCGCTCGCTGATCGAGGCCGGCGTGACCCAGATCGAGGTGCCGCTGAATTCTCCCGACGCCTATGACAGCATCGCGGAGATGCTGGTCGAATATGGCGACCGGGCCAGGATCGGCGCGGGCACCGTGCTGCGCGTGGCAGAGGTGGAGCGCCTGGCCGGTCTCGGCGCGAAGCTGATCGTGTCGCCCAACTGCAATCCCGAGGTGATCCGCGCCACCGTCGCGGCCGGGATGGAAAGCTGGCCGGGCATCATGACGCCGACCGAAGCCTTCGCCGCGCTCGACGCCGGGGCGAGGGGGCTGAAGCTGTTTCCCGGAGAGTTGATCGGGCCTAACGGGCTGAAAGCGATGAGTGCGGTGCTGCCCGCAGGCACGGCCTGCTACGCGGTGGGCGGGGTGAATGCCGACACGCTGCCCGCATGGCGGCAGGCCGGCGCGGCGGGGATCGGCGTGGGATCGGGGATCTACCGGCCCGGCGACAGCGCCGAGACGGTGGCCTCGCGCGCCGCCGAACTGGTGCGGCTATGGGATGCGGGCGCAGGCTAGACGACGAAGCCCGCCCGCAATGTGACCGTCCGAGCCGCGCCTGAGCCGCGTCTTCAGGGCGTCATCGCCTTGCGCTGCCGGTCACGCTCCAGCCCCAGTTGCCGCTCGCGCCAGATGATGAGCATCCCGGCCAGGATCACCAGCGACGCCCCGCCCAGCATGGTCGGGGTCGCGACCTCGTCGAACATGAACCAGCCGATGGCGACGGAGAGCAGCATCGAGACATATTCGAAGGGCGCGATCAGCGACGCCTCCCCGAAGCGATAGGAGGAGGTCAGGAAGATCTGCCCGATTCCGCCCAACAACCCAGTCGCGACCAGAAGTGCCCCGGTCTGCGGATCGGGCATGACCCAGCCGAAGGGCAGCGTCAGCAGCCCCAGCACCGACGCGGTCACGGAAAACCAGAATACGATGGCCGAGGTGCGTTCTTCCTGCACCATCTTGCGGATGAAGACCTGCGCCAATGCGGCACAGGCCGCCCCGCTCAGCGCCAGAACCGCGCCGAGGGTGCGGGCCGTGTCCGGCGCACCTGCCCCCAGCCCGAGCTGCGGCGACAGCACCACCAGGACCCCGGTCAGGCCAAGTGCCACCATGCTGAGCCGGAACAGCCGCACATTCTCGCCCAGAAACATCGCCGCGAAGATCACCACCAGCAGCGGCGCGGCATAGCCTATGGCGATGGCCTCGGGGAAGGCCAGCAGGCCGAGCGCCCAGAAATTGCAGCCCATCGCCGCCGACCCCGCGATCCCGCGATAGAAATGCCCCATCGGGCGATGGGTTCGCAGCCCGACCGACAGCTCCCCACGCCAGACCAGCCACATCAGGATGACCGGGATCGCGAAAAAGGAGCGGAAAAAGACCTGCTGACCCGGCGGCACGCCGAGCCCGCCATCAGAGGTCGCCTTGACGATGGCGGCCATGACCGTGAACACGGTCACGCTGCAGCATTTCAGCAGGATGCCTCTGATCGGGCCGTCCATGAGCGGGGCTTTCCAGCGATGTGCCTTGGCGGATGCGCGGCCGGATGACCGCTGCCAACTGCCTATGCCGCGATCCGAGGCGGGTCAAGGACGCACGGTCGAACCGACGGCAATGCGTTGTTTTTCATGTCGTTTCAGACACAACGAGCCGGATTTCGGCCCGCGTGGCCCATAGCGTGGACCGCTGCCGGATCAGACCGCCTCACGTCCGCGCTGTCACACGTACTCTACCCGATTGGCTCGCAAGGGGCGGCCCTGCCCCTACGTCTTCAGCCGTGCCTTGAGGAATTTCAGCACCTGCTTCTCCTCATGCCGCAGGGCCGGTTTCTTCAGATCGTCGTCGATCTTCTCACGAAGCTCCAGCTTCAGCTCCTGCGCCATATAGGCGTCGATGATCTGCGGATGGACATAGCATTTCCGGCATATCGCGGGGGTGTTTCCCAAATGCGCGGCGACCTCCTCGATGGCGTCGCGGACATTGGCCTTGGCCGCGGATTCGCTGTCGGCACGCTCGTATTCGGACAGGGCGAGCGCGGCGAGAACCGTTCCGGTCCAGGTGCGAAAATCCTTGGCCGTGACCTCGCGCCCCGACACTTCGCGCAGATAGTCGTTCACGTCGCCCGAGTCGATTTCCCGCCGCTCGCCATCCTCGTCGAGATACTGGAACAGATGCTGGCCGGGTATGTCCTGCGCCGCGCGCACGATCTTCGCCACGCGGGCATTGCGGATATCCAGGTTCCATTCCTTGCCGCCCTTGCCCTTGAAGCGGAACTGCACCTCCGATCCGTCGAATGTCACATGCTTGTCGCGCAGCGTGGTCAGCCCGTGGGACTTGTTCTCTTTCGCGTAATCCGCATTGCCGACCCGGATCATGGTGTTTTCCAGCAGCCAGACGATGGTGGCCAGCACCTTCTCTGCCGGCAATCCGCGCCTGCCCATATCCTTGCGCACCCGTGCACGGATCTTCGGCAGGGCGGCGGCGAAATCCAGCATGTGGTCGTATTTGGCGGAATCGCGGATCTCGCGGAAATCTGGATGATAGCGATATTGCTTGCGTCCCTTGGCGTCGCGGCCCGTCGCGAGGATATGGCCGCGCGGATCGGGACAGATCCACACATCCTCATAGGCCGGCGGGATGGCCAGTGCAGCCAGCCGCTTTCGCTCCGCCTTGTCGCGGATCGTGCGCCCCTTGGCGTCGCGATAGGAGAATCCCTTGCCGGCGCGCACCCGGCTGATCCCCGGCATGTCGTCATTGACATAGACGAGGCCCGCGGTTTCGGCGGCATCCTCCGGGTCGATGATCGGCGTGGATTGATCCTTTGGCATGGCGGCGGTCCGAGGCATCTGGCGTCAACGGAAGAAACGCAGCACCGGCCCGACAAGTTGCGCGGTTAGATTGCCACCTCTGACAGCAATGCGCGGCCCTGCGCGAAGGCCAGCAGGTTGTCCACGGCCATTTGCGACATCGCCGCCCGCGCCTCTTCCGTCCCCGAGGCGTGATGCGGAAACAGCGTGACATTTTCCAGTGCCGTCAGTCGCGCGTCAATCTCCGGCTCGTTCTCATAGACATCCAGCCCGGCCCGCCCGAGCGTGCCGCTCTGCAGCGCTTCGATCAGCGCCTCCTCATCCACCACCGATCCCCGCGCGATGTTGATGAACAGCCCGTCCGGGCCGAGCGCCTCGATCACCTGGCGCGAGATCAGCCCGGCCGTGTCCGGCCCGCCCGCCACGGTCGCCACCAGCACATCGCTCTTGGCGGCCAGCGTTGCCAGCTCCGGCTCATACCGCCATGGCACGTCCTTCGCCGCGCGGTTCCAGTAGCTGACCTCCATGCGCAGGGCCGAAGCGCGTTCGGCCACGGCGGATCCCAGCGAGCCCATGCCCACGATGCCCAGCCGACGGCCCGAAACGGTTTTCTGCAACGGGTACATGCCGTCACGCGCCCAGGCCCCGCTGCGAACATACCCATCCGCCGCGACCAGAGAGCGCTGCGCGGCCAAGATCAGCATGATCGCGGTGTCCGCCACATCGTCGCGCAGCGCGGGCGAGGCATTGGTCAGCCGGATGCCGCGCGCCGCCATCTCCGCCACCGGCAGCCCGTCGAAACCGGCGGTGGGCAGGCTGACCAGTTCCAGCTTCGGCATGTCGGCCAGCATCCCGGCGGTGAAATGGCTATGGCCCGTCGCCAGAACGGCACGGCAATCCGCGCCGTGCTCCGCCACGAAGCGGGCGGCATCATCGGCCTCCCAGCAGCGCCGCAGGTCAAAATGGTCCTCTAGCTGCGCCATCGCCGTGGATCGCAGCCTGGCAATGGCCATCAGTGCCGGTTTACCCATGTCTCAGCCCCCGATCCTGCGCGCCCCGCCCGGCCGGTCGCGGCCGGGGCGCAATCCACGCGCGGCAATCAGCGGCCGTTCCGCGTCCGCCACGCCTCGAAAGCCTGGCGATTTTCGTCCTGTGTGCAAGGGTAGAGCCCGATGATCGCGGCACCCTCCTTGACGCGCTCGACGACGAAATCCTCGTAGGCGGTCATCTCGACGGCCTCCTCGGCGACCTCATCGGCGATCTCGGCCGGGATGACGATGACGCAATCCGCGTCGCCCACGACGATGTCACCGGGAAAGACCGGCGCATCGCCGCAGCCAATGGGCTCGTTGATCGCGATGGCTTCGTTATTGGTCAGGTTGGTGGGGCTGGAGGGCCGGGTGTGATAGGCTGGCATGTCCAACTCGGCAATCACCGCGGCATCGCGAAATCCGCCATCGGTGACCACCCCCGCGCCGCCGCGCTTCATCAGCCTGGTGATGAGGATATCCCCCGCCGATGCGGCATTGGCCTGCTTGCGGCTGTCCATGACCAGCACCGCGCCCTCCGGGCAGGTCTCAATCGCCACGCGCTGCGGATGTTCGGGGTCGCGGAACGCGGCCAGCGTGTTGCGATCCTCGCGCGCCGGCATGTAGCGCAGGGTGAAGGCGGGGCCGACCATGTTGCGGCCCTTCCAGCCCAGAGGGTGGACGCCCTGGATGACCTGGTTGCGCAGCCCGCGCTTGTAGAGCGCCGTGGCCAGCGTGGCGACGGAGACACCCATCAGCCTGTCTCGGGTTTGCTGTTTCATGCTCAACCCTCCCGTCACGCAAGATCATCGGGCAGAACGCCCGTGGGGATGTTCTGGAAGCTGACCGGGCGCAGGAAGCGGCGAATGGACAGCGTGCCGACGGAGGTGGCGCCGAAATTGGTGCTGGCCGGGAATGGGCCGCCATGGACCATCGCATCGGCCACCTCGACGCCGGTCGGGAAGCCGTTGGCCAGCACCCGGCCCGCCTTGCGTTCGAGAATCGGCAGCAGCTTCCGGGCGGTCTCGGTGTCGCCCTCGTCCATCTGGATGGTCGCGGTGAGCTGGCCCTCGAAGCCCTTTGCCAGGTTCAGCATCTCCTCGATGCCGCCGACCCGGATTACCAGACCCAGCGGGCCGAAGACCTCCTCGCCGAGCGCATGATCCTGCAGGTAGTTCTCGGCGCTCGTCTCATAGAGATTCGGGTTCGCCTCGCGGCCCTCGCTGTTGGTGCTCAGGATCGGGGTGACGCTGTTGCGCGTCTCGAACCGGTCCTGCCCGTCGCGATAGGCCTTGGCGATGCCGTCGGTCAGCATGACCTGCGGGCCGACCTCCTTCAGCGCATCGGCGGCGGCCTGCACGAAGGCGTCACCCTCGGCCCCGGTTTCGACCACGGCAATGCCCGGATTGGTGCAGAACTGCCCCGCCCCCATGGTCAGCGAGCCGGCCCAGCCTTTGCCGATCTCCGCGCCGCGCGCCTTGACGGCCTCGGGCAGCACGAACATCGGGTTGACGCTGCCCAGTTCGCCATAGAACGGGATCGGCTCGTCGCGCTGCGCGCAGAGATCGAACAGCGCCCTGCCCCCGCCGAGCGAGCCGGTGAAGCCCACCGCCTTGATCAGCGGATGCTGGACGAGCGCCTGGCCCACCTCGCGATTGCCGCCCTGGATCAGACTGAACACGCCCGCCGGCATGCCGGTCTTACCCACCGCCGCCTTGATCGCCTCGGCCACGATCTCGCCGGTGCCGGGATGGGCGGAATGGCCCTTGACCACCACCGGGCAGCCCGCCGCGAGCGCCGCCGCCGTGTCCCCGCCCGCGACCGAGAAGGCCAGCGGGAAATTCGACGCCCCGAACACCGCGACCGGCCCGATGGGCCGCTGGATCATGCGCAGATCCGGGCGCGGCAGGGGCTGGCGGTCGGGCAACGCCGCGTCGTGGCGCCGGTCGAGGTAATCGCCCTTGCGGATATGCTCGGCGAACAGCCGCAACTGGCCGGTGGTGCGGCCCCGCTCGCCTTCCAGACGCGCCTCGGGCAGCCCGGTCTCCTGCGTGCCGATTTCGGTGATCTGCGCGCCGCGCGCCTCGATCTCGTCGGCAATCGCATCTAGGAAGGCCGCGCGGTCCGCACGCGAGCTGTAACCGTAGGACCAGAACGCCTCTTCCGCCGCCTCGCAGGCGCGGTCCACCAGATCGACCGTGCCGACTGAAAACTCGTGTGACGGGCCATGCGCCGGCTCCGACGAGAACATCGCGTCGCCGGACACCCACTCGCCCGAAACCAAATGCTTGCCGTGGGGGGTGAAACTCATGTCTTTACCTCGGATCTGTTCATGTCATTCCGCGCAGGCGCAACGCATTCGCGCCTGCGATGTTTCGTGCTTGCCGGATCAGAAAATATCCGGCTCTCCGGCGGATTTGCCGAAATCGCGCTGAAGATAATCGAAATCGCAGCCCTTGTCGGCCTGGCTGACATGTTGCGAGAACATCCAGCCATAGCCCCGGTCGAAACGCGGCTGCGGCGCCTGCCACGCCGACCGGCGGCGTTCGAGCTCCGCGTCATCCACCAACATGTCCAGCCTCCGGTTCGGCACATCCAGCCGCACAATATCACCGGTCTGCAGCAGCGCCAGCGGGCCGCCGATGAAGCTTTCCGGGGCCACATGCAGCACGCAGGCCCCGTAGGACGTGCCCGACATGCGCGCATCGGAGATCCGCAGCATGTCGCGATGGCCCTGCTTGATCAGCGCCTTCGGGATCGGCAGCATCCCCCATTCGGGGAATCCAGGCCCGCCCTGCGGCCCGGCATTGCGCAGCACCATCACATGGTCCGGCGTGATCTCCAGATCCTCGTCATCCACCGCTTTCTTCATCTCGGGATAGCTGTCGAAGACGAGCGCCGGACCTTCATGGACATAGAATCTCGGGTCGCAGGCGGCTGGCTTGATGACCGCGCCATCGGGGCAGAGATTGCCGCGCAACACCGCCAGCGAACCCTGATGATAGACCGGGTTGGACAGCGGCCGGATCACGTCGTCATTATAGACCTCGGCCCCGGCGAATCCCTCGGCCAAGCTGCGTCCGGTCACGGTCAGCGCGCTGCCGTCCAGCTTCTCGGAAAGCTGCGTCATCAGCGCGCGCAAACCGCCAGCATAGAAGAAATCTTCCATCAGATAGTCCTTCCCAGAGGGCCGCACATTGCAGATCATCGGGGTCTCGCGGCTGAGCGCATCCAGATCGTCCAGCGTCAGATCGACGCCCGCGCGCCGCGCCATCGCGATCAGATGCACGACCGCATTGGTCGAGCATCCCGTCGCCATCGCCACGATCACCGCGTTGCGCACGGCGGCGTCGGTCACGATCCGGTCAGGCGTCAGATCCTCCCACACCATCTCGACGATGCGCCGCCCGCAATCGCTGCCAAGCCGCTGATGGCCCGCATCCGCCGCCGGGATCGAGGATGCGCCGGGAAGCGACAGGCCGAGCGCCTCGGTGATCGAGGTCATGGTGCTGGCCGTGCCCATGGTCATGCAGGTGCCGACCGAACGCGCGATGCCGCCCTGCACGCCCAGCCATTCCTCGTCGGTGATGTTGCCGGCGCGGCGCTCATCCCAGTATTTCCAGGCATCCGAACCGGAGCCGAGGATCTTGCCGGCGTAGTGGCCTCGCAGCATGGGCCCGGCCGGCAGGAAGATCGCCGGCACCCCGGCGGTAATCGCCCCCATCACCAGCCCAGGCGTGGTCTTGTCGCAGCCACCCATCAGCACCACCCCGTCCAGCGGGTGCGACCGGATCATCTCCTCCGTCTCCATCGCCAGCATGTTGCGATACAGCATGGAGGTCGGCTTGGTGAAACTTTCATCGACCGAGAGCGTCGGCATCTCGACCGGGAATCCGCCCGCTTGCAGCACGCCGCGCTTCACATCTTTCACCCGCTCGGGGAAGTGGCCGTGGCATGAATTCAGCTCCGACCAGGTATTCATGATGCCGATGATCGGCTTGCCCAGAAACTCCTCTTCCGAATAGCCGAGCTGCATCATCCGCGAGCGGTGCCCGAAGCTGCGCAGATCGTCGGGCGCGAACCACCGGGCGCTTCTCAACTGGTCGGGGGTGATGCCTCCGTCGCGTGCCATCGCGGACCTCCTTGGATGCTGCACAGGCTTTATGAATGCGTATACATCCAGATTTGTCAATGCGATTACCCATAATAATTTCCGCCTAGCAGTCAAATAAAGCCACACTTGACAGGCGGCAGTGATTCGTGTTGCCGTAGCATGTATGCGCATTCATGCGCGTCCGGGCCGGAGGAGCCTCCCGGACAATGGAAGCTTTCGAGCCGTTCGACACGGCTCAGGGGGAACGAGATGAAGCTGACCCGCAGAACCATCATGGCGCTTGCCGCCTGCTCGACCGCGCTGATCGCGCAGCCTTTCGCCGCATCGGCACAGGATCTGCCACGCAATGTCCGCATGGTGATCGGATCGAACTCGACCGGCGGCGACACCTATCAGGCGGCCTCGATCGTGGCCGACGCCCTGGCCGAAGAGCTGGGGATCAACATTAAGGTGGACGCGGTCGGCCCGTCCGAAGCCTTCAAGGCCGTGGGTCGCGACAGCCGCGGCACCACCATCATGCTGCATCACGACCAGTCCTATCTGGCCAATCTTTACGGGGTGCCCGGCAACCCGGATCCGTTCGAGGGCTATGTCGTCGGCCCGACCCTGACCATCAATCCCGGCAACGCCTATCTGGTGCCGAAGAATTCGCCCTATCAGAGCATGGATGACGTGCTGCAGGCCGCCGGGGATGGCGAGCGTGTGCGGGTGGCCATCCAGCCCGGCGGGGTGTCGGAGATCGGGTTCACGGCAATGCGCAATGCCGCGCGCATGGCCTCGCCCGGATCGGAGGAGAACATCGTCGCGGTGAATACCGGCTCTCAATCCGACAAGAACCAGGCCATGTTCGACGGGCTGGCCGATGTCATCAACGGCTCGATCCAGGCCAACGAGCAATTCGCCGAGCTGCCCGAGGACGACCAGAAGGCCATGCGCTTCCTGTGGATCACCGCGACGCAGGAGGCCCTGGAACAGGGGCCGGAGGCCGGGGTCGGCAATCTGACCCGCGAGGACATGATGCAATACGCGGCTCCCGCGACCACCGTGCCGATGTCGGAATCGGAGCCCTTCACCTTCGATAAGGAATTTTTCCTGATCTATAATCAGGAGATGGATCCGGCGCAGATGGAGACGATCGACACGGCGCTGGCAACGGTGTTCGAGAACGAGGAGCTTAACCAGCGTCTGCTGGATGCGTTCTTCATCCCCGACTACCGCCCGATGGAGGAGGCCGCGGCGCATCTTCAGCAGAAGCGCGACGACTACGCCACGGTGATCGAATCGCTGAAGGCGCCCGCCGCCCAGTGACGATTGCTTGCCGGGGCTGCAATGCGCGGCCCCGGCAAGCTTCAGCATGTGACCTGTTGTTTTCCGGGAGGGGGCGCGATGTCCGAATTGCTGCGCGTGACGGTGGATTTCGACCGCTCGCATCTGATTTTTCCGACGCTGATCGGCGGGATCCTCATCCTGCTCGGCCTGGCCATCCTGCTGACCCACCGCCGCGCGATCACCGGCGCGGGCGCGATGTGGGCCGAGACGCTTGCGGGCATGGACAAGATCCGATTCTTCGGCACGCTGGTGCTGACCATCGTCTATTTCCTGCTGATGGTGCCGGTGGGCAATCTCTGGCCCAATACTGGGCTGGGATTCCTGATCTGCTCGATCCCCTTCGTGGCGCTGATCGGCATCCTCTACATGCATGAGCGCGATGCGCGCGGCCTGGTGCCGATGCTGATTGTGTCGGTCGTGGCCCCGACCATTGTCTGGTGGCTGTTCACCTATGTCTTCGCGCTGACCCTGCCATAAGGAGCCGCGATCATGGCCATTTTCGAATTCCTGACCCCGATGTTCGTGTTCCTGATCTTTGCGGGCACGCTGGTGGGCATCATTTTCGGCGCGATCCCCGGCATGACCGCCACCATGGCGGTCGCGGTGTGCCTGCCGCTGACCTATTCGCTGGGCCTCGATAACGGGCTGGCGCTGCTGCTCGGCCTTTATGTCGGCGGCATCTCGGGCGGGCTGGTTCCGGCGATCCTGCTGGGCATTCCGGGCACGCCGTCGTCGATCACCACGACCTTCGACGGCTACCCCATGGCGCAGCGCGGGGAGGGCGAGAAGGCGCTGCGCATCGGCATCGTCGCCTCGCTGATCGGCGGCCTCGTGTCGCTGGCCGCCCTGTTCTTCTTCGCGCCGGCCCTGGCCGAATTCGCGATCAAGTTCTCCTATGTCGAGAAATTCCTCATCATCTTCTTTGCGCTGACCGTGATGGCGGCGCTGTCCGAAGACATGCTGCTGGGGATCTTCTCGGGCTTTCTGGGAATCTTCATCAGCCTGATCGGCGTCTATGACGTGACCGATGGCGGCAACGGGCAATACCGTCTGATCCCGCCCGGCACGGAATACTGGCTGGAATCGGGATTCTCGCTTCTGCCGGTGCTGATCGGGCTGTTCGGACTGGCCACGATCCTTGAAGGGGCCGAGGCCGGCATGCCGAAGGGACAGTCGCTCAAGGATATCGAGGTCGGCGCGCATTCCCGATTTTCCTGGTCGGTCTTCAAGGGCCAGGTCGCAAACCTGCTGCGCTCCTCCGGCATCGGGACATTCGTCGGCATCCTGCCGGGTGTCGGCGGATCGGCGGCCTCGATCCTGTCCTATACGGCGACCAAGACCTCGTCCAAGAACCCGGACAGCTTCGGCAAGGGCAACCCGGCCGGGATCATGGCGTCGGAGGCGGGCAATAACGGGCTGACCGGGGGCGCATTGGTGCCGCTTCTGTCGCTGGGGATACCGGGCGATTCCACCACCGCGCTGCTGATCGGGGCATTCACGCTTCAGGGCATCCAGGTCGGACCGCTGTTCATCGGCAACAACCCGATGACATGGGACTCGATGATCTTCGCCATGCTGATCGCTAATATCTTCATGTTCGGCATCATGTATTTCGCCATTCGCTGGCTGGCGATGGTCGTGGCGGTGCCCAAGCATATCCTGTTCCCGGTCATCCTGATGATGTGCGTCATCGGGGCCTATACGATCAATTACGGGATCATGTTCGATGTCTGGACGCTGCTGATCTTCGGGATCTTCGGCTGGCTGATGGTCAAGCTGCGGCTGGAAGTGGCACCGTTCATCATCGGCTTCATCCTCGGCCCCTCGGCAGAGATCTATTTCGTGAAATCGCTGGAAAGCTTCGGCACGCTGTCGATCTTCTTCACGAAAAGCTGGATCGCCATGCTGCTCTGGGTGCTGATCCTGGGCTCCGTGATCGGCTCCGCCCTTCTGGCGCGGCGCAAGTCGCGCGAGCGCGCCGCCGGCACGTCTGGCTGACAAGGGTTGCGGGCCGCGATCCGGCCCGCCATCATGCCAAGGCCATGAACGCGAACGCAAAACCCGCCAAGCCCCGCAGCCCGGCCAGGGGTGCCGTCACCATGACTACGGTTGGCCGCATGGCCGGGGTCTCGCAGGTGACGGTGTCGCGCGCGCTCTCCGATCCCGACAAGGTCTCGCCCGACACGCTGCGCCGGATCCGCGAGGCGATCGAGGCGACGGGCTATGTGCCCAATGCGGTGGCGGGCGCGCTCGCCTCGCGGCGAAGCAGGCTCATCACCGCCCTCGTGCCGTCGATCACCAATATCGTCTATTCCAGCCTGCTGCACGGGTTTGCAGAGATCATGCGCCAGCATGGCTACCAGATCATGACCTCGGAAATCGGCTTCGACCCCGCCCGCGAGCAGGAGACGATCATCGCTCATCTCAGCCGGCGGCCGGACGGCATCCTGCTGACCGGAATCCACCACACGCCGGAGGCGCGGCGGATGCTGATCGGGTCCGGCATTCCGGTGGTCGAGATCTGGGACATCTCCGAGACGCCGATCGATTGTTGCGTCGGGTTCTCCCATGCCGAGGTCGGTCGCCAGGTGGCGGAATTCGCCGTCGGCGCGGGCTATGCACAAGCGGCGACGGTGACGGCCGGTGACATTCGGGCACAGCGGCGCCGGGACAGTTTCATCGACCGCTACCAAGCGCTGACCGGCAGCAAGGTGACGCGGATCGACTATCCCGCCGGCACCGCCACGCTCGGCCAGGGCCGCGACGCCTTGGCCGCGTTGATCGACCGTCAGGGTTTCGCGGCGGGCGTGGTGTTCTGCAGCTCCGATCAGTTCGCCCACGGCATCCTGACCGAGGCGACGACGCGGGGGCTGGATGTGCCCGGCCGGATCGCCGTCATCGGATTCGGAGACCAAGTCTTCGCCGCCCGCACCCACCCGGCCATGACGACCATCCGGGTGGATCGCGACGCACTTGGCAAGGAAGCCGCCAACGCGCTGCTGCAGCGTTTTCGCGACGACGCTGTGGGGCCGGCCTCCATCGATGTCGGGTTTTCCCTGATCCGGCGGGAGTCGGCCTGAGGACATCGATCACCGACATGAAAATGGCGACCGGCCATGCGGTTGCCGCGCCCATGCACCGAATCCTGGCCGGCCCGGAGCATCATGGCGCGGGCGTCCGGATGTTCAGCGCAGGTCGAATCGCGGCTCGGGCAGGCCGGTGACGCCGGGGCTCAGCGCCATCAGCGCGCCGCCATGTTCCGACGGGTCCGTTTCGCCAAGCGAGGTGACGTAAAGCACATCCAGATCCGGCCCGCCGAAGCAGCATTTGGTGGGCTTCTGCACAGGCAGCGCGATCTCGCGCGCGACCCTGCCATCGGGCGCGATCCGCAGCAGTCGGCCGCCGTCAATGGCCGCCGACCAGTAGAACCCATCCGCATCGACGCAGCCCCCATCTGGCCGCCCCGGCAAGCCCGCCGTGTCGAAGAACACGCGCCGGTCGGACAGCCCGCCCTGCCCGTCCATATCGAACGCCCAGATCCGGCGGACCTCCGACCAGCTATCCGAGAGATACAGCGTCCTGCCATCGGGGCTGACGGCGAGCCCGTTCGAGACATGCAGCCCGTCCAGAACCTTGTGCACGCTCAGATCAGTGTCCAGCCGGTACAGCGCGCCACGGGGCTGACCGTCGGGCTCGGCCTTCATCGTGCCGAACCAGAACCTGCCGTCACGGCCCATCGCCGCGTCGTTGGGGCGGTTCTCGGGCCGATCCGCCTCCGGCGCGGCGATCCGGTCCATCGCGCCGGTCTCGGGCGCGAAGCGGAACAGCCCGTCTGCCAGCCCCAGCACGAGGTCGTCGCCCTCGGTCAGCGCGATGCAGGCCACCGCGCGGCCCATCGGCCAGGCCGTGTCTTCGCCGGTTGCCGGATCGAACCGATGCAGCACCCCCGCCCCGATATCGACCCAGAACAGGACCTGACGGCGGTCGCACCAGACCGGGGATTCCCCGACCGACGCATGGGCATCCAGCACGATGCTCACTGACATGATTGCTTTACCTCGCGTGATGATTGACAAATTTCAGGCTATCAGGCTTACTTATTGACAAATCATCGCATGAGTCAGCATGATCACCCCCCCGCCGGATATTGGCGTCTCGGTCGCGCCGCTGCGCAAGAAGCGCCTCTCGGACGAGATCTACGCCCAGATCCTGCTCCAGCTTTCGACAGGTCAATACAAGGTCGGGGACCGCCTTCCCACGGAAAAGGAAATGGCCTCGACCTATGATGTATCGCGCCCGGTCGTGCGCGAGGCGCTGCAGCATCTTTCCAATGACGGGCTGATCGACGCAAGGCGCGGATCGGGCACGTTCGTCAGCCGGCTGCCGCCCCATGAGATGGCGCATCACACCGACGATGCCCGCATCGCCCAGTATATGCGCGCCTACGAGGTGCGTCGCGGGCTGGAGGTGGAGGCTGCGCGGCTGGCGGCGCTGCGCATCGACCAGAACCACCGCCGCCGCATCGCGCACGCGCTGAGCGTGATGGAGGACACGATGCGCGGCGGCGAGGACGCGCTTGAGGCGGATTTCCAGTTTCACCTGGAAGTCGCGCGCGCCACCGAAAACGACCTGTTCGAGAAACAGCTCATGTTCCTGCGCCCCGACATGTTGGGCACGATGCGGATCGCGTCGATGATCACCATCAAGCGGTCGGATAATCGCAAGGAAAAGGTCATTCAGGAGCATCGCGACATCTTTCAGGCCATCAGCGCCGGCGACTCGGAGCTGGCCAAGCTGTATATGGGCTATCACCTCATCAGCGTGCGCAACCGGATCATCGACCAGGCCAACTAGTCGCGGCTGAGCGGCAGATCGGGGAACTCGCCGCCCTGAAGGCGATGCTCCGTCTGGTCGATCTCCTCCGCCAAGAAATCCTGCGGCTTGTCGCGCGGTGTGTATCCCAGCCGCAAGGCATTGCGATTATCCCAGAAACTGTCGTCATTGTCAGAAATGCCGTAAACCACCTCGTGCCGGTAATCGGCGGTCAGTCCGGTCTCGATCATGCGAAGGAAATCGGCATGCGACTGGAAGGTCTTGAGATGCCGCCGCGCGGTGACCTGCGCGAAGCAGGAGCCGATCCGCATGCAGAAGGACCGCACCGGCGTCTTTACCGCGTAGAGCGCGCCGAGTTGTTCGCCGAACGCCTTCGTCAGCCCGTATCGGCTGTCCGGGCGCGGCGCGGCCGTGTCATCAATGCGCTGCTCGACCGGATACATCCCCACCGCATGGTTGGAACTGGCAAACAGGATCCGGTCGGTGCCATGCGCAAAGGCCGCATCCCAGAGATGCGCGGTGGCCGCAAGGTTGGACGGGATCAGTGACGCCCAGTCACTTTCGCCCGAGATGCCGGACAGATGGATCACCGCGTCCATATCTTCGACGAGATCGAAGATGACATCGCGTTCGCTGATCGGGGTCTGGACGATCTCGGCTCCTTCCACCTCCTCCATCGGGTTGATGTCTGCCATCCGCAGCCCGGCGAGATCGCCACGCCGCAGCATCCGGCCCAGATGGCGCGCGGCCACCTGCCCCAACCCGCCCGCGGCCCCGGTCAGAAGTATCTTCTGCGGATACACGCTGTCTTTCATCGCCTGGCCCTCTCTCCGGTTGGTCAATGCCGCGTCCATGCTGCCGCACCCGCTGCGATCCCCGCAAGAAGGGAGCTTAAAAGCAAACTTATAGGACAAATTGAGACCTCGACGCCAGTCGACTTGGCAGGCGGCGGCTGGATGGAGGCAAGGATATATGCGATATTCTTTATTAACCGCAGTATCTTAGAATTAATTATTTAGGCTTCTAGCTAGTTCGGACATTCACTTCACACGAGGAAATAACGGAGAATAAGCAAATTATCTTGGCTTTTCTCCAAAGTTCCTGATATTTCCCGCGGTGTTCGCCGTGGGACGCGAGCCTCTGGTCTGCGAGGGGTCCGAGCATGTCGCGGGTCTCAGATCGCGGCCGGACGGCATTGTCCCTGGCAGGTTGCGCTTCCAATGGAGGCAATCTCGGAAAAGGTAAGATTTTGAGGAGAACGACATGACACGCACCCTTGACGACGCATTGACCGGAATTTCCGGCATTCTTGTCACCCCCTATGACGCGGGCGGAGAGATCGCGCCAGACCGGCTTGCGCCAATCATCGATCACGCGCTCGGCGCCGGGCTGCATATGCCGGTGGTGAACGGCAATACCGGCGAGTTCTACGCGCTGACCACGGACGAGGCCTGCGACATGGCCGGGGCGGTCTGCGACATGGTCGGCGACCGCGCCCCGGTGCTGGCCGGAGTGGGACGCGGCATTCGCGACGCGGTGCGGCTGGCGCGGCGCTCGGCCGATGCCGGTGCGGCCGCGCTGATGATCCATCAGCCGCCCGATCCCTTCGTAGCACCTCGCGGCGTGGTCGATTACCTGCACGCCATCGCCGATGCCTCGGGCGGGCTGCCGATGATGCTCTATCTGCGCAACGACACGATCGGCACCGCGGCGATTGCCGATCTATGCGCCGTGCCGGGGGTCAAAGGGGTGAAATGGGCGACGCCGAACCCGATGAAGCTGGCCGATGCCAAGGGCGCCTGCGATCCCGCGATCGTCTGGGTCGGCGGTCTGGCCGAAGTCTGGGCGCCCAGCTTCTATGCGGTCGGCGCGCGCGGCTTTACCTCCGGGCTCATCAATGTCTGGCCGGAACGCTCCGTCGCGATCCATGCCGCGCTCGAGGCGGGCGATTACGGCCAGGCCAATGCGCTGATCGAGGAAATGCGCGGCTTCGAGGATATCCGGGCCGAGGAGCATAACGGCACCAATGTCACCGGGGTGAAGGCCGCCCTGCAGGCGATGGGGCGCGATTGCGGGCCGACCCGCCCGCCCTCGGCCTGGCCGCTGACCGAGGCGCAGAGCCGGAAGATGCAGGGCTTTTTGTCGCGGAACGGGCTGGTGTAACCGCCCCCGCATGGCGCGCCGGGGTGGCTGGCAGGGGCGGAAAACGGACAGCCCGCCCGCGCGCTACCAGGCCGAGATCAGGTTGGCGAAGATGCGAAATGCGCCGGGGATCCCCGCATCCATCTGGCGCGGCAGCGACAGCACGCAATGGCTGTGCCGCCCCTGGCCGATCCGCGCCGAGAGCACCGCGCCGCGTTGCGCGGTGCCGCGTTCATCCGACAGCTCGATCAGCGGTTCATAGGCCGCATCCCATTCCTGCGCGAAGTTCTGGCCGCGATGGCTGACCCATCCCGCCCAATCCTCTGCCGTGATCCGGTTCGGGCCGGTCAGCAGCGAATGATCGGACGAAAGCAGCGTGACCGGCCCCGCCGGATCCACCGCGCAGCCTCGCGCCGGCGCGGTCCCGATGCGCAGCGGCAGAGGCGCGATGCCGGCCCCGTTCCAGGCCTCGGCCCGGTGTTCCAGGCTCAGAAGATAGCCGCCCCGCGCCACGAAATCGCGCAGCGCGGCAGGGTCGAGCCCGCGCCGCGCCGCGGCATCGACCCCCAGAAGAACTGCATCGAGGTCCGACAGATCGACCCGCCCACCCATCTCCACCTCTCGCGCGTCCGCGCCCAGGCGTTGCAGCCATAACCCAGCGCGATCCCGACCGGCGATCACGCCGATCCGGCCAAGCGGGCGCGCGCAATCGAGCGACAACACGCGAAGCATGGCCGGCGCGGCCATCCCGGCCCCGTGTCCGTCCGGCAGGGCAAGCTGCGTCTCGGAGAATCCCGGTGCGCCGTCCGCGGCCCGCCCGCGCAGAAGCTGGTGACCGGGCGGGCTGCCCTCCGGCCAGCTCAGCGTGACCTCGTCCCCCGTCTGCGAAAGCGTGATCCCGGCGCTGCCGGTCAGGCCGGACCCTGGCGGCGAGACCTGCACCATGGCGCTGCGGGCATGCGGGGTCAGCAGCACCTCTGCGGGGGTAAAGGACACAAGCGGAGAGGGCGCGATGCACAGATCCGGGATGGCGGGAACCGGGATGGTCAGCCGCTGGCTGCGCAGATCGAAACTGACATCGGCGCGCAGCACCGCCCGGCATCCATGCGGCGACCAGAAGGGGCGGAAATTCGGGGTCGGCGCCGCGCCGGGCGCAGTGGAGATGCGCTGTTCGCTGATTGTCGCGCCCGCGGGCAGATGGAACTCGATATCGCTGATCCGGGTGGCGATGCCCGGCTCCATCTGCAGGCGCAGATCGGCCGAGCCGCCCGCCTCCAGCCGGTGCGGGCTGACCGAGAGATAGGGCCTGAGCCCAATCGCCTCGGATATGGCGAGGGCGATCTCCTGGCGCTTCTGGCTGATGCAGTGGCCGTGAAACCGGGCGCAATTCCGGGTGATCTGGCGGTCCGCCTCGCGCAGCGCGGTGTCGGCGCGCAGCAGATGCGGCACGACGGCCTCGGCATCCGGGAACTGCGCGAGCGCCGCCGCCACATGCTCCGCCGCGTCATAGAGCATCGGCAGATCGACACAATCATCCGCGAGGCCGACGAGATCGGATGCAAGCCCCTCGGCCATGTCGCCCTCGCGCATCGCGCCGAGGCGGTGCAGATCCCAGCTTCGGCGTGGCGCGGCCGGCCAGCGGCCGAGACCCTGCGACGCGTGGCGCGCGCGCGACCATTCACCGATCCGCTCGAACGGCACGCCGGTCACCCGATCGCGCCGCGCCGCCTCGACCGTCAGCGTGGGGACGGGACCATCGCCCGTGCCGCCCGGCCGCGCCGGCAGATACAGCTTGGAGACTTGCCAGGCCGGCAGATCGCTGCCCGGCACGTCGCCCAGATCGGCCATCGGATCGGCCGCAAGCGCCATCGCGGCCTCGGCGATCGGGGCCATGGCGCGGTGATGGCCAGGCGTGCCGGGGATGTCGGCATGAGAGAGCAGCACGATGTCCGGGCGATAGATCCGATATCCCCCGGCCAGCCGACGGATCACCAGATCGCCTCGCCAGCGTCGCAATGTCTCCTCGCCATCACGGGAGTAACCGAAATCATGCACCGGATCGGACATGCCGTAGCCGAGCCAGAGAAGATGCGAATCCAGCACCTTCGCCGCCGCCTCCATCTCCGTCGTACGGATCAGTCCGAGCGCATCGCCGCTTTCCACCCCGCACAGGTTCTCGCCGCTTTCGCCGCGCGTGGCGCAGGCGATGACGAGGCGCATCCCCAGCCCGTGCCGCAGCCAGGCCAGGAGCCCGCTGAGTTCGTCGCCGGGACGGGCGGTCACATTCATCACGGTCAGGGTGGATTTCAGCCGCGCAAGCGCCCGCGACAGGCGCAGGAGCATCGGGCTGTCCTCATCCCGCATCAACCGCGTGGAATCGGAAATCACCGCCATCAATCCGCCTCAGCCCCTAGTCCTGCCGGAGTTTACGCAGAGAAAACCGTTCTGCAACAATCGATTGCACCAACGCCGCCCCGCCCGACAAGCTTGCGGGGTTCGGTGAAACGAACCGCCGTATTCCGGCATCACGGACCGGAAATGGGCCTTTCAGTTCATATTTGCAACCGATTTTTGCAGCCGCGCGGCGATGCGCGCCGATCTGTCAGGCGGGGTCCGCGCCCGCATCTGTTGTCAGTTTCAGCGCCGTCATTTCGGCGCTGTCGAGCAAGTGAATGTCTTCGGGCGGGGTGCGCAGCGCATAGCTCATCAGCCGCAGATCCACGCCCATCTCGCCAAGGTAATCCATCACGCTGGCCTGCGCCCGCTGGACATCGCGCACCGCCATGAAGGCAGGCAGCAGCGTGTTCTTGCCGAAGAAATGCTGGTGGACGCCGACCACCGCGCCCTCGCTGGCCGAACGGTTCACCCCTCCGGCAAGGATATAGGGGCAAGCGGAAAGGCAGACCGAGCCGTCCGCCACCTCCGTATCCAGCCGCGCCGCGCGGATGGTCCGGCCGATGGCGAGCGCATCGGCCACCGAGCCGCCCGAGGAATCGAGCCAGATAAGGGTCTCGGCTGGGCGGTTTTCATCGAACCAGCGGGCGAAACGGTCCGCATCGCCGCCTGCGATCTGCCCGGACAGCCGGATCGCGCCGCCCACGATCGAGAAGTCCAGTTCACTCGACATTGGCCGCATGGCCGGGGCGCCGGGCTCTGCCGGGCCCAGGTCGGGGCGATAGGGGCGCACGCTGGGTCCGTCCGTCGGCGGGGCGAACATCCCCGGCGCGGCGGTGCCGCGACTGTCGCGCAGATCCATCCAGACGATGGCACCGGCCAGCACGACCTGAGACAGCAGCACCAGCCGGATCGCCGCGCCGGGAGAGGAGAGCAGCCCCATCCTCACCGCTCCGGGCCGAGCGGGCGGCCATCCGCGCCCTCATCCGCCTGGGGTGAAGGTGCTGGCGGCGCTATCGGGGGAGCGGGAGCGGCGTCGCGCCCGTTGCGGGACGCCGTGACATCCGGCACGTGTGCTTGCCGTCCCGCGCGCCGGGCGGGCGAAGCCGATTGCTCCTCATATTCTCGCAGGATCTCGGCCGCGGCCAGGGCAGCGCGCAGCTCGCCCACGGTCATGCGGTCATCGCTGTGATGCACCCCGCGTCCGCCCCGGATCGCCGCCTGGATCACCATGATGATGAAGACCAGCACCGCCGGCAGCAGGTCGATGGAAATCGCGCCCGCCCAGGCCGGCACGAAATTCCCCGCATAGACGATCACCGCATCCGCGGCCGACATGGGTGTATAGACGGCTTCATCGGGAGGCGGCAGCGCCTCGACCTCCGCCGCGGCGGTCGAGAGCGTGTTGGCTCGCTGCGCGACCAGCGTCAGGACAGAGTTGATCGTATTGTACTGGCCCTGCTGGATAGCGGCGGTCGAACCGTCGAGTTCCGGCAGCACCACCGCCTCGGCCAGATCGTTCGCGGCCCGCGATACGAGCTGCGCGGGATTAAGCTGGCGAAGCTGGGTAATCAACCCGGCCAGTTCCACCGCGTCTTCCGAAAACTGCACGGTGCGGTCGGACAGCGCGCCCGGCCCCACCGTGGTGCCGCGCATCTGCGACAGGATGGCGTTGCCCTGCGCGAATGTGGCCTCGATCGGTCCCTCGACCTCGTTGAGCTGGGTTTCGAGCGCCTCCAGCTCGGCGCTTTTCTGGATCAGCACCCGGAACACCGCGCCCCGACCGGAAAATCCCGACAGCGTGCCGCCGGCCTCCTGCTCGGACAGATCGCTGAAGCTTTGCCGGACGCGGGCCACGTCGCGCGACAGGGACTGACCGGCCACCGCGTTGGAATGGGCGCGTTCCAGCGACGCCTGGTAATGCTGAACGGTCGTCGCCATATGCGTCTCGACCGCCGCACCGCCCGCCAGGGCCGCCGCGTTCAGCCAGGACGAAATGGCGACGATGGCGACGCTGCCCAGAACCATTGCCAGCAACAGCCCGACGCGGGAGGCAGCACTTCGCACGGCGGGCAGCAGCCGCAGCATGTAGGACCAGAACACGAAGATCCCGACCGAGACGGCGATGGAATAGGCAAGCGCCGCGAAGGTCGTCCACATCCCCGGATCATCCAGCAGCGTGCGCACACCCAGATAGGTATAGATCCCCGATGCCGCCGACAGCACCCCGAGCGCGGTCGAGGTGAAGGTGTCCAGCCAGTCGAGATGCCGCTCCAGCTCCCGCGCATAGCGGTCCCCGGCGCGTTCCGTCTGCGTGTTGGGTTCGGTCATGGCGGCCTCGCTGTCAGGTCGGATCGGGGACAGGCTAGCAGCGCGTCCGGTTCGGTGCGGCATGTTTCAGCAAAGACCGGCACTTGTCGATGCCGCCGCGGCCGGAACCGGATCACGCTTGCATGATGGCGGGGCCGCGCGATGGCTCGCCCGCCTCATTCGATGTCGGCCAGCAGTTCGCCCTCGGCCAGTTCGGCACCGGCCTCGACCCTGCGCCTGATCGTGCCGCCGCCATCCGCCGTCAGCGTCATCTCCATCTTCATCGCCTCCATGACGGCGAGCGTCCGGCCCGGCTCCACCGTCTCGCCATCCGCGACCTTCCACGCCGTCAGCGTGCCGGAGACCGGCGCCCGCAGCCCGTCCGCCTGGTCCGTCCTGCCCGTCTTGCTGTCCGTGTCCCGCGCGGCCTCCGGCGCATCGGCTGGGCGCGCAGCACCAAGCGCCGCGCCCAGCCGGGCAAGCGCGTGCGCCCCGAAGCCCAGGTCTCGGCGCTGACCGTCGATCTCGACCGGCAGGCGCAGCACCGTGTCCTCGGCGGGCTCCACACGCAGCGCGGCCGCCAGATCGTCGGCGAACTCTGCCTCGATCCATCCGGTATGTACGCCGAACCCGTCGCTTCCGTTGAAAGCCGGGGCCTCGAGCACGGCGCGGTGAAACGGCAGCACCGAGGCCACACCCTCGATGCGGAACTCGGCCAGGGCGCGGCGGGCGCGGGCGATGGCGATCTCGCGCGTGGGGCCGGTCACGATCAGTTTGGCCATCAGGGAATCGAAGGCCCCGGACACGACCGATCCGGTCTCCACCCCGCAATCCAGCCGCACACCCGGTCCGGCCGGCGGGGCGAAGCGGGTAATCCGGCCCGGCGTCGGCAGGAAACCACGCCCCGGATCCTCGGCATTGATGCGGAACTCGATGGCGTGGCAACGCGGCTCGGGCATCGCATTCAGACGCAGGGTCTTCCCGTCTGCGATGTCCAACTGCGCGACAACCAGATCCACACCGGCGCTTTCCTCCGTCACCGGATGTTCGACCTGAAGCCGAGTGTTCACCTCCAGGAAGCTCAGCAGCCCGTCCTGACCCAGCAGGAACTCGACCGTGCCCGCCCCCTGATAGCCTGCGGCCCTGCAGATATCCTGCGATGCCGTCGCGATCTGCGCGGCGATGCCGTTGGGCAGGAAGGGCGCGGGTGCCTCCTCGACCAGTTTCTGGTTGCGCCGTTGCAGGGAACAGTCGCGCAGCCCGACCACCGCCACGTTCCCATGCGCATCGGCCAGCACCTGCGCCTCGACATGGCGCGGACGATCGAGGAACCGCTCGACATAGCAATCGCCATTGCCGAAGGCGCCTTGCGCCTCGCTGGAGGCGGCGGCGAACAGCTCCTCGATCTCGTCATCGTTGCGCACAACGCGCATCCCCCGCCCGCCACCGCCGGCCGAGGCCTTGATCGCCACCGGCAGACCATGTGCCCGGACGAACTCGCGGATCTCCCCCGCATCGCGCACCGGCCCCTCCGTCCCCGGCACGAGCGGCGCACCGACCTCGCGCGCGATGGCGCGGGCCGCGATCTTGTCGCCGAGCTTTGCTATCGCCTCCGGTCCCGGTCCGATCCAGATCAGACCGGCCGACTGCACCTGTTGCGCGAAACCGGCACTTTCGGACAGGAAACCATAACCGGGATGGACAGCATCGGCCCCGGCGCGCCGGGCGATCTTAAGAATGGCGTCGGCGTTCAGATAGGTGTCGGCGGGTCTGCTGCCCGGCAGGGCATAGGCCTCGTCCGCAAGGCGCAGATAGGGCAGGTCCGCGTCGGGATCGGCGTAGACGGCGACCGATGCGACGCCGTAATCCCGGCAGGCCCGGATCACGCGCAGGGCGATTTCACCGCGATTTGCGATCAGGATCTTCTTCATCTCTCAGCCCTTTCGGTTGCGTAGCCGGCCCGGCGTGGCGCGATCTCGGAAAACGGGGCCAGCGGGCGGAACTTCAGCCGGGTACCGGGTGGGGCCTGCGCGCACAGATCCAGATGATGCGCGGCGACCACCGCGATCACCGGATAGCCGCCGGTCAGCGGATGGTCGGCCAGAAACAGCACCGGCTGGCCCGAATGCGGCACCTGGATGGCACCGCTCACCGTGCCTTCGCTCGGCAATTCCGCGGTGTCGTCGCGGGTCAGCGGCCTGTCCCCTTCCAGCCTCTTGCCGATCCGGCTGGACTGGGCCGTCACCTGCCACTCCTGCGTGGCGAAATGCCGCCGCATCTCGTCCGAGAACCAGTCGCTGCGCGGCCCCATCACTACATCGACCTCGACCAGATCCCCCGGCTTCGGCAGCGCGGGCGGCGCATCGGGCGCGCCCACCGGCCCGGCGCGTTGCTGCGCCAGCCCGATCCAGCCGCCCTGCGTCAGGGGCTCCGGCCCGATCCCGGCCAGCGTGTCGGTGGCGGCACTGCCCAGCACCGCGTCCACCGAGAATCCGCCCCGTGCACCCAGATAGCCATAGAGCCCCTCGTCCGGCGCGTCGATCAGCACCTCGTCGCCGGGATCGAGCGCGATGGGCGTGTGGCTGGATAGCCGGATGGACCCGTTCAGCGTCACCGCGCGCGGCGCGCCGGTGAGGGCCACGACACAGGCGCCGCTTGCGCGCAACCGCAGCCCCCCGCCCGGAAACTCGATGCAGGGGGTCCCCGCCGGATTGCCGAGCATCCGGTTCAACGCCCGGCAAACGCCCTGATCCACAGCGCCCGAGGCGGCGATGCCTTGCGCAAGCTGCCCGCCCCGCCCGCCATCCTGAAACAGCAGCGGAAATGGCGCGGCAAGAATGTCGAGCCTTGCCGCCGGGCGCGTTTCGGGCGCCGGTCGCGCCTTTGCGGGCGGCGCGTGGCCGGGTTTCGGCTGGCTGGCCTGATCGACAAAGCGCACCCGGTCGCCCGGCCTCAGCAAGGCGGGCGGATCGCGGCCGATGTCCCACATCGGCATGGAGGTGGTCCCGATGATCTGCCAGCCGCCGGGGCTCTGCTTGGGATAAACCGCCGAGAACGCCCCGGCGAGCGCCACCGAGCCGGCCGGGATCGCCGTGCGCGGGCTTGTCCGGCGCGGGACGTTGAGCGCCGGGTCGCCGCCGGTCAGATAGACAAAGCCGGGCGCGAAACCGGCGAAGGCCGCCCGCCAGTCGCTGCCGCCGTGACGCGCGACGACTTCCGCCCGGGCCAACCCGGTCAGCGATGCGACCTCGTCCAGGTCCTGCCCGTCATAGCGCACCGGGATTTCGACGATCCGCCCGGTCCGGTCGGGCTGCGCGGTCAAGGGTCTGGCCGCGAGATCGGCGGCAATCGCCTCGGCCGTCCCCTCATGCCGGTCGAACAGGATCAGCAGCGTGCGCGCCGCCGGCACCGTCTCTCGCACACCCGCGACCGGCTGCGCCGACAGGCTCGCATGCAATGCCAGAACCTGGTCCAGATCCTCCAGCTCGACCAGAACCGCATCCTGACCGGCCGGCAGAACCCGCATCATCCGCCGATCGTCCCGGCGGCGGGCGACAGCGCGATCCCTTCGGCATCGAAGAGCGCCCGGATCCGCCGCGCCATCGCGACTGCGCCGGGGCTGTCGCCATGCACGCAGATGGAGTCCGCCTCGATCGCCACATCGCGGCCATCGGCTGCGCGGATCACCCCCTCGCGCACCAGACGGACCATGCGCTGCGCCACCGCCTCGGGGTCATGCAGTACCGCCCCTGGCTCGCGCCGCGACAGAAGCTGGCCGTCGGCGCGGTAGCCGCGATCCGCGAAGGCCTCTGCGATCACCGAAAGCCCGGCCGCGCGGGCCTGCGCCAGGACCCGCGACCCGGCCAGCCCCATCAGCGGCAGCGCCGGGTCATAGGCGCAGATCGCGGCAATCACCGCCTCGGCCTGCGCCCCGCCCTGCGCGATGCTGTTATAGAGCGAGCCATGCGGCTTGATATAGCTGACGCGGGTGCCGGCGCTGCGGGCGAGCGCATCCAACGCCCCGATCTGATAGATCACATCAGCTGTCAGATCGACCGGCGAGACATCCATGGCGCGCCGCCCGAACCCGGCGAGATCGCGATACCCCGGATGCGCACCGACCGCCACGCCGCGTTCGGCGGCCAGGCGCAGCGTCGCCAGCATCCCCGCAGGATCGCCCGCATGAAAGCCGCAGGCGATGTTGGCGGAGCTGACCAGATCCAGCATGGCCGCGTCATCGCCCATCTTCCAGGCCGCGAAGCTCTCACCCATATCGCTGTTGAGATCCATCGGCCTCCCCTGCCTGCCCTGCCCACTGTCCTAGCGCAGGACGGGCGATCAGGGCAAACGGCGCGACATGTCGGGCGGTGGCAGAATCCCACCGGTGCGCCCACCTGCCCGGACCCGGTTGGCCGCGCGGCGCGTTGTCCCGCAGCACCATCGGCAACCGGGACATCAGTCATGCAACGATTTCTCTGCCGTCTTGCGGCCGTTCTCGTCGTCCTGCTGCCTGCCGCCGGATCGGCGGCCGAGGAGTTCCCGACGGACGGCCCCTTCGTCAAGGGCGAGGCTTTTCCCGAAACCCCCGCCACCTGCGACAGCCTGCCTGGCTGGATGGACCAACTGCCGGAGCATGACGGCCGGATCAGCATGGCTGTGACCGGGCCGCTCTTGGCCAGCGACTGGGACGGGGCGCTTGCCTATCTTATCGTGTGTCCCGCGGATCAGACGCAGGTGATCTGCGTCACCTATGAGCCGCTGGAGGTGGCGGAGGGGCGTCAGGTCACGCTGGCGGGCGGATTTGCCGGCAGCCGGCAAGGTCAGGTGTTGCTGGACCCATGCCTTGCCACCCCCGCGGCGCCATAGCCGCGGCACCCCGAGGCGCCGCGACCCGTCTTCGGCTCAGGCTGCGAGACGCGAGATCGGCGCGGTGCCGTTCTTCTTCAGCCGTTCCGCCAGGCGGCGCGCGCGGCGGCCGGGTGCCAGCAGCCGTGCCGGGGCGGGCGACAGGGCTTCGGCCGCGCGATCCGGGGACAGCCCCGCGATTTCCGGAAAGATCGCCGATAGTTCCGCCGACTGATCCGGCGTCATCGCGCCGAGCGCCTCGACCCCTGCGAACATCGTCTCTGCCGGTGCGCCGTTCGCCCAGACGAGTTGGTGATCCGCCAGCAGCAGGTGGAAATACGCGACCTCCTGCGTGTCTTCGATTACCTCGATCCCGGGCAGTTCAACCAGTTGCTTGGCGGCGACGAGGATCTCGGCCTGGCCGAACATGCGCTGCGGGATTGCCCCCCTGACAAGGATCCGATGCTGCGGCGACACGACCAGATCGGCCACGGGCAGCCCCTCGCCAAGCGCGCCTGCGCGGATCAGGATCGGGCGCAGTTGTGGCTCGCTTTGCAGATCGACGCGGTCCAGCTTGCGATGGCCGATCCACAGGATCGGGGCCGCGCCATCATCAACCGTGTTTACCAGATCGCCCGCCGCCAGGTCCTCGACCGCCACCTCGCCGCGCGGGGTTCGGATCAACGTGCCGCTGGCGTAGCAGTTGACCTTCAGGCCGTCCGCACTGCGCTCGGTCTCTGTGCCGTAGAAGTCGTTGCGGGCAGGGCCATAAAGCTTGATCTTCGAGATCGTCTTGTTGTCGAGATAGGAGTTGGAGTTCGTGAAGATCGCGCCATTCTCCAACTGAATAAACTGCATCGTGGTGATGTCTTCTTCGCCAGTGTCCGCGAGAGTGAATGTGGCGTTATAGTTGAAAGCGGAGTCGATATAGGACGTGATGGGCCCGTTCCCATCACCCAGATCATAGGTGATACTGTCCCCTCGGATGGGGTTGGCGACGCGGTCCGCCAGATCGTTTTCTTCCAGCTTGCCTGTATCGTTCCCAATCGTCTCGTCATTCTGAATGATGTTGACGACCTGCAGGTCTTTCGACTTGAAAACCACGTCTGGCGCCCAACCAGGCACCTCCGTCAATTCGTTCGTCTGATCCTTGCTACCGACAAATTCTACGGGATCAAGATCATCAAAAATACCCATGTAAAGCTGGGTCACATTATGGGTCGGCATCAGGATTCTTCCTTCTCGGGGCAGCGCGCGTTTCAGGCGCGGAGCCCTTACAACTAGTTAACTAATTTCAGCAACAGCAATTCACCCCGCGAACTAAAATAGTTGATATTTCATTAACGATAGCAAATATCAGCGTCCAATTTTGAAATTTGGAGAAACGATTCCGCGCATATGCGAAATCGCATGCGACAGAACGCCGCAAGCTTTTGAGCGATATGGATAAAATAGCTTCAGGGTATGGGTGAAAATCACCAGCATTCGGCGGAGCATGACCGGCAAATCGACGAGAAAGGCCCGACTGATTCGCCCACCAGCATTCCTGATCGGACGTCGCCGCGGCCGAAACTTGTTCAATTCGCGACGTGTAATCTTTCGCCCGGTGACGGAAATCCGAAGCCAGCCTCCTCAGCCGTCCGCGATCACCGCCAGGCAATCGCCGCTCTGCACCAGCCCCGGAAAATGCCGCGCGGCCAGGATCCCGGCGCGGTTGGCCACAACCTCGACCGGCGCGACACCGCTGCGGTCGGGCGGCCAGATCCGCGCGATGGGCTGGCCCGCCGCCAGCCGCGCGCCCAGATCGGCCAGCGGGTGCAGCAGCCCGTCGCGGGTCGCGAAATGAAAACAATCGTCATCAGGCATGTCCAGCATCACGCTGTCGCCCGGCTCGGGCGCGCCCGCCAGGATCGAAGCATGGCGCAGCACGTTCTTGGCGCCGCGAATGGCGATATCTGCCGAAGATGCAGTCGCCGTTCCGCCACCGCCAAGCTCGGTGGTGACGAAGACCTTGCCTTGCGCCTCGGCGGCGGTGTCGAACATGCCGACCGCGTCGATCTCGCGCATCATCATCGTATAGGGTGCCGCGAAGGCTCTGACCGCGGCCACGCAGCGGGACTGCTGGTCCGCGTCGTCAAGATAATGCGCGGCAGCATAGGGCAGGAAATCCAGCGTCTTGCCGCCGGAGTGGTAATCCAGCACCAGATCCGCCATCGGCACCAGCACATCGTCGAAATAATGCGCGATCTTCTGGCTGACCGTGCCATCGGCCCGGCCCGGAAAGGCGCGGTTCAGGTTCACGCTGTCGATCGGGCTGACCCGCGTCCCCGCCCGGAACGCCGGGTAGTTCATGTAGGGCACGAGGATGATCCGCCCCGAGACCTGCTGCGGTTCGATCTCCCATGCGAGCTGCTGGAGCGCGATCGGGCCCTCATATTCGTCGCCGTGATTGCCGCCGGTCAGCAGCGCGGTCGGACCCTCTCCGTTCGCAATCACGGTGAGCGGGATCATCACGCTGCCCCAGGCGCTGTCATTGCGGCTGTAGGGCAGGCGCAGGAAGCCGTGATGCTTGCCCTGCGCGTCGAGCGAAATCGTCGGGCGGATCGGGGACGCGCTCATGATTTCACCAGCATCCGACGAGGAAGCGAGCAGAACAGCTCCGGCTCGCCGTCGGTGATGATCAGCGACTCGGTGGTCTCATATCCCCAATCCTCCATCCACAGCCCGGTCATGAAATGGAAGGTCATGCCGGGGCGCAGCTCTGTCTGGTCTCCACGGCGCAGCGACATGGTACGCTCGCCCCAATCGGGCGGATAGCTGAGCCCGATCGGATAGCCGGTGCGGTTGTCCTTGACGATGCCGTATCGGTCCAGAACGGTGAAGAAGGCCGCGGCAATATCCTCGCAGGTATTGCCGGCGCGCGCGGCCTCCAGCCCGGCCTCCATCCCTTCCAGCACGGCCTTCTCGGCCTCCACCATCTCCTTGGGCGGGGTGCCGAGGAAGATCGTGCGCGAGAGCGGGCAGTGATAGCGCTGATAGCAGCCGGCGATCTCGAAGAAGGTGCCCTCGTCCTTCTTCATCGGCATGTCGTCCCAGGTCAGATGCGGCGCGGCGGCATCCGGCCCCGACGGCAGCAGCGGCACGATGGCCGGGTAATCACCGCCATGGCCTTCCCATTCGTCATAGCGCAGACCGGCATCGTAGATCTCTGCCACCAGATCGCATTTGCGCATCCCGACCTCGACCTTGTCGGCGATGCGGCGATGCATGCGTTCGACCAGCCGGGCGGCCTTGCGCATATAGGACAGCTCCTCGTCCGATTTCACCGCGCGCTGCCAGTTGACCAGCCCGGTCGCGTCCAGGATCTGCGCCTCGGGCAGGCCGTAGACAAGGCGCTCATGGGCCTTGGCGGAATACCAGTAATTGTCCATCTCCACCCCGATGAAGCCGCGATGCCAGCCGCGGCTGGCAAGGCTCGCCCAGAGGTAATCCATCGGGTGCCGTTCGACCGACTGCACGTAGTAGTCGGGATAGCCGATGATGTGGTCATCGCGCATCCAGACCGTGCGCAGTGCGCCATTTGCGTCCTGCCCGCGCCCGAACCAGATCGGCTGTCCGGTGGGGCCGACGATCACGCATTGATGGACATAGAAGGACCAGCCGTCATAGCCGGTCAGCCAGGCCATGTTGGACGGATCGCTGACGATCAGCAGATCGAGGCCAAGCCGCGCCATGCTTTCCCGCGTCTGGCGCAGGCGGCGTTCATATTCGGCGGTGGAGAACCGCTCCGGCGTCCGTTGCAGTTCGGGCATGGGTCAGTCTTTCGAAAACGCGGCAAGCGCGTGGGTTGCGATGGCGGTGTCCTGCACCCCGGTCCCGGTCAGATCGGCGATGGTGATCTGGTCAGAAGCGGTGCGGCCGGGATGCTGGCCGGTGATGATCTGGCCAAGCTCGGGGATTTCGGTCGTGTCGGAGATGATGCCCGCGCTCAGTGCGGCCTGCAATTCCCCGAGCGACCGGGTCTGGCTGACCCGGTCCGCCACATAGAGATCGGCGCGGTCGAGGCAGAGCGGATCAAGCTCGTTCTTGCCGTCCTGATCGCTGCCCATGGCGGTGACATGCTGGCCGGGGCGCAGCCAGTCGGCGCTCAGGATCGGCTGGCTGGCGGGGGTGGTCGTGACGATCAGATCGGCCCAGTTCGCGGCGGCTTCGGCGTTGGGCTCGGCACGGACCGCCAGACCCTCGCCGTTCATCTCCGCGGCGAGCGCCTGCGCCTTGGCCGGATCGCGGGCCCAGATCACCGCCTCGCGGATCGGGCGCACCAGCCGCAGCGCCTGCAACTGCATCCGCGCCTGAAGCCCGGCGCCGAAGATCGCGGCGCGGCTGGCATCGGCGCGGGCGAGATGTTTCGCCGCGACGCCCCCCGCCGCTGCCGTGCGCAGATCGGTGAGATAGCCGTTATCCAGCAGCACCGCCTGCACCCGGCCGGTCTCGGAGGACAGCACCACCATCAGACCGGAGGTCGATGGCAGCCCCTTCGCCGGATTGTCGAAGAAGCCCGGAGAGATCTTGACCGCGAAGCCCGGCAGACCCGGCACGTAGGCAGTCTTCACATCCACCTCGCCATTCAGCTCGGGCAGATGCATGGACAGCACCGGCGGCATTTCCACCCCGCCCTGTGCGAGACGCGCAAAGCCCTGTTCGACAACGGCGATGGCCTCGGCATCCAGTTTCACGCGGTCGCGGATCTGGCCTTCTTGCAGGATCAGGATGTCGCTCATTTCGCCTCCCCCACGATTTCGGCATGGCGGGCCGGGTCGATATTTCCGCCCGACAGGATCAGCACCAGCGGTCCGTCCGCCCGCAGCTTACCGGCCAGAACCGCACCCGCCCCGACCGCGGCCGCGCCTTCGACCATCTCGCCATCCGCGACCGACAAATGCCGGATACCTGCCGCGATCTCCTCCTCCGTCAGCAGGATCAGATCGTCCATCAGTTCGCGGACCATGGCGAAGGTGAAACGGTTGTCGCGCCCGATCCCGCCGCCGAGGCTGTCGGCCAGCGTCGCCACCTCCTCGACATCCACGGGACGCCCGGCCCGCAGGCTGGCGGCCATCGCCGCGCCTCGCTCCATGCTGATGCCAATGATCCGGATGTCGGGCCTGCGTGATTTCGAGGCAAGCGCCACGCCCGCCAGCAACCCACCCCCTGACAGCGGCACGGCGATGGTCGCGGCATCTGGGATCTGATCGATGATCTCGACCCCCAGCGTGCCCTGCCCCGCAATCACCTCGGGATGGTCGAAGGGCGGGATCAGGGCAAAGCCGTCCTCGCGCTTCAGCCGACGCGCCTCCTCGAAGGCCTCGTCCTGAGACGCACCGATGACCCGCGCCTCGGCCCCGAGCGCCGCGATCGCATCCAGCTTGTTCCGCGGCACGAGGCGCGAGACGCAGATCACCGCCGGAAGGCCCAACTGGCGCGCCGCATGGGCAAGCGCGCGACCGTGATTGCCGGTCGAGGCGGTGGTGACGCCCGCCACATCGCCAAGCCGCGCCGCCGCATTCGAGGCCCCGCGCAGCTTGAACGCGCCGGTATGCTGCAGATGCTCGCATTTCAGCCAGACCGGCCCGCCCGCCACGGCCGACAGGCTGGCCGAATGTTTCACCGGCGTGACGCGGATCATGTCGCGGATCCGCTCTCCGGCGGCGATAATGTCATCCGGCGTCACCACGGCGTCGCTCACCATGTCCGCACCCGGAACAACGCGCCCGGCCCTGTCGCGGCAATGCGCGCCTGATCCAGCATCGACCAGAACAGCGCCAGGTTGGAGCTGATGACCGGCTTGCCAAGCCGGTCTTCGATCCGGTCAATCACAGAAACCGCGGACAAGGCCGTGCAGGACATGAACAGCGCCTGCGCCTGCGGATGATCCGCCGCGACGGCAAAATCGACGATCCGGTCGGCCTGCAGAAGCGCCATGTCGCGATCATCCTCGAACCCCATGGAATGACGGCGCACGACATCGAATCCATGCGCGGCGAAATGATCCCCGACCAGATCCGCCGTGGCTTCCAGATAGGGCGTCATCAGCGCAACCCGGTCCACGCCGAGCGCCCGGAATCCGCGCATCGCCGCCGCGGCCGGGGTGGAAAGCGGCGCGCGGTGGCCGATTGCGTCCTGCACCGCATCGCCCAGCACGGCGGCGGCGGAGGTGCAGGCAAACCCGATCCCGTCAAGCGCCACGCCCGGCACCAGCAGACCCGCCGCCTCGCGCAGCCGCGGGCCGGTCTTCAGCAGGTTGTCGCGCGTGGTCGGATTGTCAAAGGCGATCCGGGTGACATGCAGCCGGCACCCCTCAGGCATTAGCCGCGCCCCGTCTGCCTCGACGGTCAGGTCGGTGGCCAGGGCAATCAGCCCGAAACGGCGATGCACGGGATCGTGCCAGCTTGGCGCGGACATCAGGGGATCAGACGACCAGAACCGGGCAGTTCGCGAGCCCGGTGACTTTGTGGCTGACCGAGCCGAGCAGGTAGCCCTCGGTCGCGCCCAGGCCGCGCGAGCCGACGACGATCAGGTCGCAGCCCTTTTCCTTGCCGGTGGCGATGATGGTGCGCGCAGGCTGGCCCGCCTTGACGAAGGCGCTGACATTCTCGTGCCCCTGCTCCTTCACCAAGCGCTTGGCGTAATTCGCGGCCTCGCGCGCCGCCTCGCGCATCTCGTTGTCCAGATTGCCGCCGCGCTCGACCGAGCCGCGCACCATAGACAGCGAGGCCTCCAGCATCGAATGGTGTCGATACACCGTCAGCACGACGAGATGCGCGTTGCACAGCCGCGCCATGTCGACGGCCTTCTTCAGCGCCCGCTCCGCACCATGCGACCCGTCATAGGGGACCAGGATCTTTTCAAACATGCGTCCCTCTTATTTCGCAAAGGCCAGGTCGCGCAGGAACAACGCGATCTGCGGGAAGAAGATCAGCAGCACCGCCACGCTGAGCAGCATGAAGATGAAGGGCGGCGTGCCCTTGACCACCTCGGTATAGGGGCGCTTGAAGACGGCGATGGCGGTGAAGATGTCGCAGCCGAAGGGCGGCGTGGCCGAGCCGATGGCGACCTGAAGCGTGATGATCGTGCCCACCAGCACAGGGTCCAGACCGACATCGGCCACAACCGGCGCGAAGATAGGCACCAGGATCAGGATCACCACGATCGGATCGACGAACATGCAGCCGACGAAGAACGCGACCGAGATGGTGAACAACACGCCGTATTGCCCCATCTGGTCGATGCCGATCCCGGCCAGGATCTGCTGCGGGATCTGCGCGAAGCTGATGACATAGGAGAACGCGGCACCCGCGCCGACCAGGATGAACACCACCGCCGTAATCAGCCCGGTGGACTTGGCCGTGGCATAGAGCTGTTTGAAATTCATCTCGCGGAACACGATCATTTCCAGGAACAGCGCGTAGAGCACACAGGCCGCCGCGGCTTCGGTGGGCGAGAAGATGCCGCCATAGATCCCGCCAATGATGATCGCCGGAAAGCCGAGCGGCCAGATCGCGCGCTTTACCGCAGCCGCCCGCTCGCCCCAGCTTGCCTTCGGCTCGACGGGGACGTTGTGCCGGGTCGCGTAGATGTAGCTGTAGACCGAGAACATGAACAGGATCAGCAGGCCCGGCCCGATGCCCGCGATGAACAGCTCGGAAATCGAGGTGCCCGAGACGACGCCGTAGATGATCATCCCGATGGAGGGCGGGATCAGGAAGGCGATATCGGAGGAATTCACGATCAGCGCCAGCACGAAGCTGTCGTTGTATCCGGCTTTCAGCATGCGCGGACGCAGCGGTCCGCCCACCGCGACGACGGTCGCCTGGGTCGAGCCTGACACCGCGCCGAACATGGTGCACGCCCCGGCGGTCGAAATCGCCAGACCGCCCTTGAAATGGCCCACGAAGGTCATCACCAGGTCGATCAGGCGGTTCGCGGACTGGCCGCGCGTCATGATGTCGGCGGCAAAGATGAACATCGGCACGGCGATCAGGCTGGCCGGGCGGATCCCGGCCAGAACCTGCTGAACCATCGTGTCAAGCTGGCCGAAACCCCCGAACAGCGCCACGAAGCCGATCAGCGAACCCGCAAGCAGCGGGATCATCATCGGGAAACCCAGCAGAAGAAGCACGATCATGGTCCCGAAAATGGCCCAGGTCATGGCTCAGACCTCCTCTTCCACGCTGTCGTCATAGCCTTCCAGCGTGCTGGTGGACAGCCAGATATCTTTGTCGATGACATTCTTGATCGCGGTCAGCGCATATTGCAGCCCGGTGAGGAAGAAGCCGAGCGGTGCCCAGACGATGATCCACCATTGCGGGATCTGGAGCGCCGGCAGCAACCGGCCGCGCGACGCCTGTTCCAGCACGTAAACCACCGAATACCATGTCAGCAGGAACATTCCCGCCGCGGTGATGGCGGCAATCGCCACCATCAGCATCTTGCGCGGCCGGAACGGCATCGCGTCGAAAAACGCCGACATGCGGATATGGCGGCCGTGACGCGCGGCATAGGAGATGCCGGCGAAGGTAATCAGGATGATGAGCGCCTGGTTCAGCTCTTCGCTGAAATAGATCGTGCTGCCGATCACGCGGCCGACGACATTGGCCATGGTGTTGACCGCCATGGCCAGCACGCCGAGCGCGAGCAGCACCGATTCGATGCGCGCGATGGCCGCGTCGATGACACCCAGAACACCCGGCAGGCCGGAGACATATTCGGCGTCGTCGATATCCTCGTCCACATTGGCGACTTCGGCGGCGGCGATGATGTCGGGGTCGGTTCTGGGGGGCTTTTCGTCGTCCGGCGTCATGCCGCTCTGCCTCGCAATGCGCTACTCGGGAATTTCGCGGAGCCGGTCGGCCCGCGACGGGCCGGCCGGTTTGGGCATGGCGGCCTTAATTGGCCGGCGCTTCTTCGGTCTCGGACCCTGCATCCGCCTCGTCCATCGCGCCGTCGTCACCTTCGGACGCGCTGTCGGACTCCGCGCCCGCATCGTCAGCAGCAGCGCCGTCGGATCCCGACTCGGCCGAGCTGTCCATCGCCTCGCCACCGTCTTCGGCGGTCTCCCCGCCCGACGCGCCAGCAGCGGCCTCAAGGTCCGCCTTCATCTGGTCGAGGATCGCCTGCGCCTGCTCGCCACCGATCTCCAGATACTCGGCCTCGACCGATTCGGCGGTGTCGCGGAAGGGCTGACGCTCCTCCTCGCTCAGCTCGGTGATGGTCATGGACGGCTTGGCCTCCATGATCTTCTCCAGCGATTCCTCGGTCAGACCGTCCTGGTAGTCCAGAATATAGTCGAAGGCCGCCTGGGTGGCATCCTGCACCACCTGCTTGTCCTCGTCCGAGAGCCCGTCATAGAACTCCTTGTTGGCCATGACGGCGGTGGTGAAGTTGTTGTGGCCGGCGCGGGTGATATGCTCGCTGACCTCGTACATCTTCGTCGATTCAATGAAGAAGGCCGGGTTTTCCTGCCCCTGGATGATGCCGGTCTGCATCGCGCCATAGACCTCGCCCCAGGGCAGCGGCGTCGGTGTCGCGCCGAAGGCCTGGTAGCTCTCCACGATCAGCGGGTTGGTCATCACCCGGAACTTGACCTCGTTGAGATCCTCGGGCGAGGCGACCGGCTCCTGCGTGGTCATCATGACCTCGCCTTCGGGGAACATGGTCAGCAGCTCCAGCCCTTGCGCCTCATAAAGCGGCGGGAACAGCTCCTTGATGGCCTTGGAGTTGCGGAAGAAGCTGAACAGCTGGTCCTGATCTTCCGGCAGCAGATATGGCACGAAGAATACCTGCGCCTCGGGGATCAGCGCCCCGGTGAAGCCCGGCGACTGATCGACGAATTGCAGGATGCCCGACTGGGCCTGCTCCATGATGTCGGCGGATTCGCCCAGCGTGCCGAAGGGGAACAGCTCGACCGTGTGGTCGGAATTGGCTTCGACCTCTTCCTTGAATTTCTGGGCATACTTGCCCTGAACCTCTTCCAAGGCCTCTTCGAACGCGTAGCGCCAGGTATCGGCCTGTGCCATGCCCGATCCGATCATCAGGGCCGCAAGGCTGGCTGCAGTCAGCGTTTTATAGGTCATACTTCCTCCTGTGGTGGGACCGTGTTGCACAACTGTGCCCGATCTCCGTTCTGGATACCGGCCGGGGCCTCCGACCGAACCGGCTGAGGCCGAGACTTCGACACATCCGGATTTCAAGTCAATTTCTATATTAAACCATGACAATTTGATGGTTCAGAGTCAAACGACTGGCCAGCCGCTCCGGTTCCGTCAGTTTTCGCCGGGCAGCAGGGCGGCGATCACGGACAGCGCCTCCTCCAGCTCGCGCAGCCCCGGCGCGCCGAGTGTGACCCGCAACGCAGGCGAACGGTCGGTGACTGCAAATCCCGCCCCCGGCGCCACCGCGACGCCCTGCGCAAGCGCACGATCCAGAAGGTCTTTTTCGTCGCACCCTTCCGGCAAGGGCAGCCAGCGATGCAACCCCTGCGGGAAGCCCGCGCTGCGCCCGCCGAGCACGCGCTGCGCCAGCCGGTTCCGGGCGGCAAGCTGGGCGCGCTGCGCAGCCAGCAGATCGTCCGCCAGCCCCGATTCGATCCAGTCGCGGGCGATTTCCGCGATCATCGGCGTGGCCATCCACGCCATGGACTGATGCCGGTTCAATGCGCGCTCTGCCAGCTTTTCAGGCATGGCGAGAAATCCCATCCGCAGACCGGGAGACAGCGATTTCGACAGGCCGGTGAAATAGAAGCTGCATTCCGGGGCGAAGCTGCTGACCGGCGGCGGGCGGCGCAACCCGACCGGGCCGAGCGCGTCATTCTCGACAACCACCAGCCCGGCATCGCTGGCCGCATGGGCCAGTGCCTCGCGCCGTTCGAGGTCGATTACCCGCGCAAACGGCCCGGCCCCCGACGGCAGCAGGAACACCGCCCGCATCCGCCCGCCCGACGATGCGGCCGCAGCGCGCAGCGCGTCAGGCAGCATGCCGCGCCCATCGCCTTCGATCCCGCGCAGCTTGGCATGAAGGCTGTTGGCGATGGGGCGCAGCGTGTGGCAGGTGGAGCTTTCGGTGGCAATCACGTCGCCCGGCGTCACCACGCTCATCAGGGCGACGAACATGGCCGGGGTCGCGCCATTGGTGATCAGGATGCGCTGTGCGGGCACGACCACGCCGCAGCGCGCCAGCCAGCTTGCCGCCATGCCGCCATAAAGCGCCATGGTCTGGCGCGGGCGAAAGGAATACATCGCCGGATCGGGCAGATGCTGGGCCACGCGGGTCATGCTGTCGCGCCAGGCCTCGGCGATCTGCGGCAGGCGGACCGGGGTCAGCATGGACAGATCGACGGGCGGGCGCTCGGTCGCGGCGCGGAACCAGGGCACTTCCAGCGTCTCGCGGGGGCCGGAGCGGACAAAACTGCCCCGCCCGACCTCGCCGGAGATCAGATCGGCGCGGATCAGTTCCTCATAGGCGCGGCTCACGGTCTGGACCGACAGGCCGAGTTGCCAGGCGAGTTCGCGATGCGGCGGCAGGCGCGCGCCCGGCCGCAGGCTGCCGGAATCGATGGCCGCCGCGATTCCCTGGGCAAGGCTGCGATAGGCGGGGCGGGTGATATCCTGCCGGGTCAGGGGCCAATGCGACATGGCCGTAATGAAGCGACCCGCGCGCCGCTTGTCCAGATTGACAAAGCCGGGCGGCAGGGAAAGAAGCGGATCATGGACACGCCGCGCCTCGACGACAGGGACATTGCCATCCTCGCGACGCTGTCGCGCGAGGGCCGCATCGCCAAGACCGATCTGGCGGCGCGCGTGAACCTGTCGCCGACTCCCTGCTGGGAGCGTATGAAGAAGCTTGAAAAAGCCGGTTATATCAAGGGATACCGGGCTGAAATTGATCTGGTTTCCCTGGGCCCGCATGTGCAGGTTTTCGTGACGGTGGAGCTGGACAGCCACCGCGCCGAAAGCTTCCAGATCTTCGAGCGGATCATCGGCGGGATGGAGGAGATCACCAGTTGCTGGGCGATCGGCGGCGGATACGATTACCTGCTGCTTGTCGTGGCGCGTGATGTGGCGTCGTTTCAGGAGCTGATGGACGGCTTGCTCGAAAGCCGGGCCGGGATGCGGCGCTATTACAGCTATATCGTGACCAAGCCGGTGAAGACCGAGCCGCCGGCCTCGGCTCTGCTCCATCCCTGAGGCACCGACAGCGCAGAGCGGCCGAGGCAGGGAAAGGCTCTTCCGCATAGCCTGAAGAAAGATGAATTCTCTGCCCCCGCATTCATCTTCAGAGATATCCCCTGCCCGTCCCGCCCCATAGTGACGGCAACAAGGAGGCGCATCATGCTCGACGACCCGAAGACCGATCTGGACAGCCAGCTCAGCGATCCAGAGCTGTTCTCGAATACCGGCGATTTCGCGGGTGACGGCAGGCTGGCGGTGCGAGACCCGGCCACAGGTGACATCGTCGCCAAGGTCACGATGAGCGACGCGACCGGCGCGCGCGCGGCGGTCGATGCCGCGCAGGCGGGCTTTGCCGGCTGGTCCGGCATGCTGCCGCAGGACCGCGCGGCGATCTTGCATCGCTGGCACGATCTGATCATCGCCGCGAAAGAGGATCTGGCCCGGATCATGGTCGCCGAACAGGGCAAGCCGATCAGCGAGGCGCGCGGCGAGATCGATTACGCCGCCAGCTTTGTGCAGTTCTATGCCGAAGAGGCGCTGCGCCCGAATATCGAGGGCGTGACCAGCCATCTGCCCGATGCCGAGATGGAGCTGTGGCGCGAGCCCGTCGGTGTGGCCGCGCTGATCACGCCGTGGAATTTTCCCTGCGCGATGATCACCCGCAAGGCGGCGGCGGCCCTGGGCGCGGGCTGCACGGTGGTGGTGCACCCGTCCGCCGAGACCCCGCTTTCGGCACTGGCGCTGGGCGTGCTGGCGCGGCGGGCGGGGTTTCCTGACGGCGTCTATAACACGGTGATCGGCGATGCGGCGACGATTGTCGGGGAATGGACCGCCGATAAGCGGGTGCGGGCGCTGTCCTTCACCGGCTCGACCGAGGTGGGGCGGCTGCTCTATCGCCAGTCGGCGGATACGGTGAAACGGCTGGTGATGGAGCTGGGCGGGCATGCGCCCTTTATCGTCTTTCAGCGCGCCGATCTGGATCGCGCCGTGGCCGAGGGGATCAAGGCGAAATTCGCCACATCGGGCCAGGACTGCCTGGGCGCGAACCGGTTCTATATCCATCGCGAGATTTACGACGAATTCTGCGCGCGCTTTACCAAGGCCGTCGAGGCGCTGAGCCTCGGGCGCGGCATGGAGGATCCCGATATCGGCCCGCTGATCCATGACCGACAGATCGAGAAGCAGAAGGCACATGTTCAGAATGCCGTGGACAAGGGCGCGCGGCTGCTGACCGGCGGCGCGGTGGATGAGGGGCTGGGCCCGCTGTTCTTCCGCCCGACCGTGCTGGCCGATGTGCCCGATGATGCGGCGATCATGCGCGAGGAAACCTTCGGCCCGGTCGCGGCGCTGACGCCGTTTGACAGCGAGGAGGAGGTCTATGCGCGGGCCAATGACAGCGAATACGGGCTGGTGGCCTATGTCCACAGCCTCGACCCGCGCCGGATCTATCGCGCGACGCGGGCGCTGCAATACGGGATGGTGGCGGTGAACCGCACCAAGGTCACCGGCGCGCCGATTCCGTTCGGGGGCATGAAACAGTCCGGTATCGGGCGCGAAGGCGCAAGGCAGGGGCTGGAGGCGTTTACGGAGATTAAGTATGTCTGCCGTGACTGGGGGTGAGGCGAAGATGGCAAGTGCAAAGCACCCGGCCCGGAGTCAAGGCGCGCAGCGCCGCCGGGCCAGCGTCCGACCGCTCCCAGGGCGGACGCCGGCCCTCTGCCACAAACAGGATGAACGTAGAAGGAAGATAAGATGCTGACCAATGACGAACTCGCCAAATGGGACCGCGAGAACTTCATGCACCCCTCGACCCATCTGTCGCAATTCGCCCGGGGCGAGGCGGCACAGCGCATCGTCACCGGCGGCGAGGGCGTGTTCATCACCGATCGCGACGGCAACCGCCTGCTGGACGGCTTCGCGGGGCTGTATTGCGTCAATGTCGGCTATGGCCGCACCGAGATCAGCGAGGCGATTGCCAAGCAGGCGCATGAGCTGGCCTATTACCACGCCTATGCCGGGCATGGATCCGAGGCGAATATCACCCTGTCCAAGATGGTCATGGAGCGCGCGCCGGAGGGCATGGCGCGGGTGTATTTCGGGCTGGGCGGCTCGGACGCCAACGAAACCAATGTCAAGCTGGTCTGGTACTACAACAATATCCTCGGCCGGCCGGAGAAGAAGAAGATCATCTCGCGCTGGCGTGGCTATCACGGCTCGGGCCTGGTCACCGGCTCGCTGACCGGGCTGGAGCTGTTTCACAAGAAATTCGACCTGCCGCTGGCGCAGGTGATCCATACCGAGGCGCCCTATTATTTCCGCCGCCCCGAAGCCGGGATGAGCGAGGACGATTTCACCGCCCATTGCGTCGAGAAACTGGAAGAGCTGATCGCCGCCGAAGGGGCCGGCACCATCGCCGCCTTCATCGGTGAGCCGATCCTCGGCACGGGCGGCATCGTGCCGCCGCCGGAAGGCTATTGGGAGGCGATCCAGAAGGTTCTGCGGAAACACGACATCCTGCTGATCGTGGATGAGGTCGTGACCGGGTTCGGGCGTCTGGGCACGATGTTCGGCTCGGATCATTACGGGCTGAAGCCGGATCTGATCACCTGCGCAAAGGGGTTGACCTCGGCCTATGCGCCGCTTTCGGCAACGATTGTCGGGAACCGCATGTGGGAGGTGCTGATGCAGGGCGCGGATGAGTTCGGCGTGCTGGGGCATGGCTGGACCTATTCGGCCCATCCGATCGGCGCGGCAGCGGGGATCGCCAATCTCAAGCTGATCGACGAGTTGGGGCTGGTCCGGAATGCGGGCGAGGTCGGGGCCTATCTGAACAAGGCGATGGCCGATGCGGTCGGTGGGCATGCGCATGTCGGCGAGGTGCGCGGCGAGGGGATGCTGTGTGCCGTCGAACTGGTCGCGGATCGGGACAAGCGCGAATTCTTCCCGGCCTCGGAGGGCAAGGGGGCCAAGATCGTTGGTGCCATGGCCAAGCGCGGGGTGATCGCGCGGGCCATGCCGCAGGGCGATATTCTGGGCTTTGCCCCGCCGCTGTGTTTGTCGAAGGCGGAGGCGGATCAGATCGTTGCGGCAACGGCAGGGGCGATTGAGGAGGTGCTCGGGTAAGCCCGATCACCATAGGCTTGGGCCGGGGTAGCACGCCCCCGCCTTCGCCGTAGCAGACTCGGCCCGGAACCAAGGCGCGCAGCGCCGCCGGGCCAGCGTCCGACCGCCCGTCATGTCTTGGACATGCACCGCATGATGGGCGGACGCTTCTTGGCCGGTCCGCTTCGAAGGGCTGTTCAGCGAGAGTGGACCATAAAGTGCGCTGATGAGCTGTCGGCAGCGTCAGCCCGCGGTCGGACGCTGGCCCTCTCTTAGGACGTGCTTGGGGTCGCTTTCATAGCCCATATTGATCCAGAAACGCCGCCACATCCGCCTTGGCCCGGTCCCGCAGCTCGGGGCGATAGTCCAGCGTCGAGAACGCCGCCCTTTCCTGCTGATCGAAACCATGTCCCGCGCCCTCATAGACCAGCAGATCGAGCGTCGCGCCGCGATCCCGCAGCGCCTCTGCCATGGCGATACAATCATCGGCCAGCCCCAGCTCATCCTCGGCGGCCACGATCATCAGCACCGGCGGCATTGCTGACCAATCCCCCGCCGCCGCCCCGTTCAGCGCCCCGCAATAGGGATACAGCACGACCGCCGCGCCCACCTGCCGCAGCAGACCGGCGGGCGGTGCGGGCCAGTCGGAAAGGCCGGGCGGGACCGTTCCAGTCAGGCTCTGCCGCAGGAACTCCAGCACCGTCCAACCGCCGTGAGATGCGCCCAGCAGGATCACGTCCTCCCGCGCGGTCTGGGCCATCGCCACGGCCAGATCCCCCGCCCGCTGCGCGCCGGGCAAGACCTGACCCACGCAAAGCAGCCGCCAGGTGTCGAAATCATCCAGCCCGCGCGGGGTATGGCTGTCGAGGATCAGCGCCTCATGGCCGCGCCCCGCCATGACGCCGCCCCAGAACTCCATATTGTCGCGCACCCCGTCGCAGCCCGAGAGCAGGACCGAACCGGCATCAGAGAGGGCCGCGGCGGGCGGGATCATCCGCCAATGCGCCGCCAGCCGCGCCCGCTGCGCCTCGGGGCTGCGCTCATAGGCGGTCAGCCCCATCCGGTGGCGCAGCGTGTTGCCGATGAGGGCGGCCAGAACCAGAACGACCAGACCCGCCGCGATCCAGCCTGTGCGGCGTGTCAATTGTCGCAGCCCTTCTGCAAGCCATTATCGCAGATCTGCTTGAGCCGCGCCGTATCGGCTTCGGTCCACCCCTCGGGCGCGGTCACCGCCGCCCATGGGCCGATATAGTCATGGGCGTAATAGGAATGGCCGTGGCCCGCCGGGGCAGCCAGTGAAAAGGCCATGTCGAGCGCCAGCTGGAACTGGGTCACGATGGGCATGAAGCTGAGATCGGGCGAGACATCCGCGGCGGGCGGCTCCCGCATCCATCTCGGCGCGCGAAACAGCGAGGCGGGTTCGTAGAACACGATGGGATCGCTCGAATATTGCAGGAACATCAGCCGCATGCTGCCCCAGCCATCGGGCCCGCCGGCGTCCTTCGTGTGGCTGGCAAAGCGGAACAGCCGTCCGTCGCCCACATCAGGTGCCACATAGGGCGAGCCGGGATTGCGCGCGGCCATCGCCTCGTTCCAGCGGGCCGAGGGGAAGGGCGGACCGACCCAGAGCGCGCCGTCAATCGGGTCATCCAGCAGAGCCTCGAGATCGGTGCCGTACATGGACGCCCAGGCCCCGAGGCTCAGCCCATGCATATAGAGGCGCGGGCGCGCGTCTTCGGGCAGGCTGCGCCAGTAGCGATGGATGGTCGAGACGAGGCTATGGGCCTGCTGAAGACCGGCATCGGTTTCGATAATCAGCGCCAGCGGCGATTGCAGATAGGAATATTGCACCGCCACCGAGGCGATATCGCCGCCATGCATGTATTCCAGCGGATCGAAACTGCCCGGATCCAGCCAGCCCGTGCCGGTCGGCATGGCCACGATCAGCACCTCACGCTCGAATGCGCCGATACGCTGTAACTCGGCCAGCGCCAGATCGGATCTTCCCTGCGCGTCATCGGCATTGGCGAGGCCGACATAGACCCGCAGCGGCTCCATCGCCGCGCCGCCGGTGAAATCGGCGATGTCCCCGGCCCGCGGTCCGCCGGATATGAAGTTGCGCCCCGGCTGACCCATATCCGCCCAGCCGATCAGCGAGGCCTCGCTGCCGGAGCGCAGCGGCTCGGCCGGGGGCGGCCGGTCCGGCGTGGTCAGCTTCTGCGCCACGGTATAGGTGCGGTCGAAGACCCCGATCAGCCGGTCGATCAGCCCGTCCCGCGTGACGATCAGCAGCAGCAGGCCCACAATCACCAGCCCGGCCACGTTCGCCGTCCGCTCCGGCATGAAGCGATAGAGCCAGCGGCGCGTGCGGTCGAACAGGATCTGCACCAGCCAGCCCAAGAGAATCAGCAGCCCGAACACGGTCAGGGCCAGCCCGACCATGCGCAGCACCGGTGTGGCGTCGATCAGTTCCATCCCCATGCGCGCGCGTATGGCGTTCTGCCAGCTTCCCGCCTTGCTCAGCGACAGGATCAGGATCACCGCGACCGGAAGGCCGATCGCCGCATGGCCGATCGCGAAGGGCAGGCCCCGCCATCTGGGAAGCGCCATCTGACGCCAGAGCATCAGGGCGAAGCGTCCGACCAGATAGCCGATGGCGGCGACGACGCCGCCCAGCACGCCCTGCATGAACCAGCCGCGCGGGATCAGTGACGGGGTCAGCGAGGCGGAGAAGAACAACAATCCCAGGAACAGCGGCAGCAGCGACAGGCCAAGCGGCTTCTTCCAGTCCATGGCAGCATCCTTCGACGGTCGGGACGGGCCGGATCGGGTCTGCATCCCGCTCCGGGTCTGCGCCGACCATAGTCAGGTTTGCCGGCCCGGTGCAAACCGTCCGCGACCGGAACGCCACGTCCGCCAGCCCGTTTCAAGGGCGAAGGCGGCACCCGGTCAGGCGAGACCCAGGACCGGCCCGTCGAGCAGCCGCATCAGATCCCCGAAATACCCGCCGGAGCGCGCCGGCCGCGTCGGGTCGGACGTGATGGCCACCGCCAGGTCGCGCCGCGGATTGGCGGCGATGATCTGCCCGCCATAGCCGCGCGCCAGAATCCAGCCGGTCTCGCTGATGAACCAGCCATAGCCATAGGCCAGCCCGGAATAGGGCGAGACGGTGCGCGGCTGCTGCGAGGCCCGCACCCAGTCCTGTGGGATCACCTGCCGGCCCTGAAAGCGACCGCCATCGCGCATCATCACCGCCACGCGCAGCATCGCCTCCGGGCTCATCGCCATCTCGTTGCCGCCGAAATAGAAGCCCTGCGGGTCGCGCGTCCATGGTGGGATGTCGATCCCAAGCCCCTGCCCCAGCGATGCCCGCGCCAGATCCAGCAGGCTGCGCCCCGTGGCCCGGCTGAGCGCCGCGCCCAGCACATGCGTGGTGCCGGTGGAATAGATCATGCGCCCGCCATTCGGGCTGACACGCGGCTGGCGCAGCGCGTAAGCAACCCAGTTAGCGGAGCTGACCCAACTGCCGTAATTTCCCCCCGAAGTGCTTTCCAGCCCGCCCCGCAGCGTGACCATGTCCTCGAGCGTCAGATCGCCCGCGCCCTGGGTGGCGTTTGCCGGAACCAGGTCGGGCGCCAGATCGGCAAGCCGCGTCTGCAGCCCCGGCACCGCCCCGCGCGCCATCGCCTCGCCCAGCAGAAGCGCGAGAATGCTCTTGGAGCAGGACTTGATGTTGGCCGGTCGGCGCAGCCCCGGCCCGCGCGGCGCCTCGACCAGAACCAGATCGCCGCCGCGCTGCACCAGGATGGCGTGAAGCTGGGTCAGACCGGGCAAGGCGGCGCGGATCGCGCCGGCGCCCTGCCCCTGCGCAAGCGACACGGCCGGGGCCGCAATTCCGGCCAGAACGGAGAAGGTGAAATCTCGTCGTGACAACATGACGACCGCGCTCCCGAAAGGGTTTGTGGATAATGGCTCACTGTGGCGCGGTTCCGCCTTTGGCGGAACCCGCATGGCCACCCGATTCGATCACCCCGCATCACGTCCGCGCGACCCGCGCGCCTGCCGGTTCATGTGCAGGCGCGCATGGCTGCATCGCTGCCTGTCGCTGTTCGGAGATCATCTGCTGCAAGTCGGCGCGGATGTGGTGCGAATCCGGGGCCGCTCGCCGTACGCGCCGGATGGGGACGACGCGGCCCTGCTGATCGCGGCAACCGCGCTGTGCCATCATACAGTTGTCGTGACCGGCAGCGGTGCCGCGTTCCGTCGCTGCGGCTGCCGGGTCGAAAACCCGTTCGGGCCGGGCTGAGCGCGCGGCGCTATCTGCCCAGCCGGGACAGATCGAGCGGGCGGTTCTGCAGGATCGCCTCCATCGAGAAGAAGCCGGTCACCGCGGCCAGGTCCAGATCGGTGATGAGCCGCTGGTAGAAGGCGTCATACCCTGCCACGCCCCGCGCCGTGACCTTCAGCAGATAGTCCCAGTCGCCGCCGATCCGAAAGAAATCCGTCACCTCCGGCAGTTTCTCGACATGGCGGCGGAACCCGTCCGCCCAGTCCTTGGAATGGTGGCGGGTGCGGATCATCACGAACACGGTGAGGTCCAGCCCTAGCGCCGACAGGTCGATCTCGGCCCGGCTGCCGCGGATGATGCCCGTCGCATTCAACCGCTGGAGCCTGCGCCAGCAAGCGTTCTGCGACAGCCCCACCTCCTCGGACAGCTTGCGCTGCGACATGGTGCCGTCGGCCTGCAGCGCGGTCAGTATGCGCAGATCAATCCTGTCAAGTTCCATGCGATATCCGATCATACGACACAGGGATACGCCAGAATGGCGAGAAAACGGTGCTGAATCAACCGTCGGCAGGGGGTATTTTCATGAGGAGAAGAGCGAGAGGCGTGAGATGCTAAATTCGTCACAGGAGTTTGCCCCAGGTCTGCTGCATGGTTTCCTGGAGGGTCTGCGGGACGGCGATCCGATCGGCCAGCTATCGGACGGCCTGATCGGGAAGAACGCGATGATCGACGGGCCGTTCGGGCCGAAGCCGCTCGTATACGCGGATTACGTCGCCTCGGGCCGCGCCTTGCGGCAGGTCGAGCAATTCGTGATGGACGAGGTGCTGCCCTTCTACGCCAACAGCCATACCGAGGCGTCGCATTGCGGGGCCTTCATGACCCGGCTGCGGGCCGAGGCACGCGCCACGATCTCGCAGCTTTGCGGGGCCGGACCGGATCACGCGGTGATCTTCACGGGATCGGGTGCGACGGCGGGGATCAACCGGCTATGCGCACTGTTCGGGGTCGGCCCCGGCAGCGTCGTCATCACCGGCCCGTACGAGCACCACTCCAACCTGCTGCCCTGGCGCGAGACGGGGGCCGAGGTGATCGCAGTGGCGGAGGCGCAAGGCGGCGGACCGGACCTCGATGCCTTCGCCGCGGAGCTTGCCGCGGCGCAGGGTCGTCACATTGTCTGCGCCTTCTCGGCGGCCTCGAACGTCAACGGCATCCTGACCGAGATCGCGCCGGTCACGCGCATGGCCAAGGCCGCCGGGGCGCGGATGATCTGGGATTATGCCGGCGGCGGCCCCTATCTGCCGATTGCCATGACGCCGGAGCCGGACTGCGTGATCGACGCCATCGTCGTGTCGCCACATAAATTCATCGGCGGACCGGGCGCGTCCGGTGTGCTGATCCTGCGCCGGGACGCGGTGGTCACGGCGCGCCCGACCTGGCCCGGCGGCGGCACGGTCAGTTTCGTTTCCGACCGCTTCCATGATTACAGCGACCGGCTGGAAGCGCGCGAGGAGGCAGGCACCCCCAACGTGATCGGAGATATCCGCGCGGCCCTCGCCTTTCTGGTCAAGCAGGCCATCAGCCCGGCGCGGATGCAGCAGATGAACGCCAGCCTCGCCCGGCGCGCCAAGGATCGCTGGTCGGGGGTCGAGCGGCTGGAACTGCTGGGACATGCCGAGGCCGCGCGGCTTCCGATCTTCGCGTTTCGGATCGGTGACGGGGCGGGCGGCCATGTCCATCAGCAATTGGTGACGCGGCTGCTCAGCGACCGATACGGCATCCAGGCGCGGGGCGGTTGCGCCTGCGCAGGGCCCTATGTCCATCATCTGCTGGGGATCTCTGCGGCCGAATCGGACAGCCTGCGCAGCGCGATCCTGCGCGGCGAGGAGGTGATGAAGCCCGGCTTCACCCGGCTGAATTTCAGCGTGCTGATGCGCGAAGACACGGTCGACTACATCCTCGACAGCGTGGCGGAACTGGCCGGGGATGCGGCCGATCTTGCCGCAGGCTACCGTGTCGATCCGGCGCGCGCGATCTTTTCCCCCTGCCCGGACCAGGCCGGTTCGGTCCTGGACATGGTCAGTTGATCGCGCCCGCGGTCAGCTCGGCTCAGCGCTCCCGCCGGTGATTGCGCAGCGCGTCATGGGCGGTGGCCAGCAACGCGCCGGTCTTGTCGTACTGGCGATGGGCGAGCGCCACATAGAGGCAGTCGAGGATGATCTGCTGCGCGCTGCGCGAGGCCATGCCGCCATTGCGAAACGGCGTGTCCCGCGCAGCCGTGACCAGCACGGTCCGGGCCAGCATCGCGGCGCTCGACAGCGGGTTGCTGGTGATGACCGCGCCATGGGCCTCGCGCGTCTTGGCCAGGGTCAGCAGTTCGATCCCCTCCACCGTCCGGCCGGAATGGGACAGCACCAGAACCACGTCGCCGCTGCCCGTCATCGAGACGGCGGCAAGCGCGGTGTGGATGTCGTTGAACCCGGCCGCGTTCAGCCCCAGCCGGAACAGCTTCTGGACGATGTCATGGACAACCGGCCCGAGCGCGCCGACGCCGAAGACCAGCACCCGGCCCGCGCCGGCGACCGCCTCCACCAGCTTCCCGAGCTGGTCCAGGTCGAGCTGGCTGATCGTGATCTCGGCCGCGCGGATATCGGCATAGGCGGTCTTGCGGACGATATCGACCAGCGTGTCATCCGGGCTGATATCGTCGATCAGCGACAGGCCGGGGCGCAGATCGGTTTGCTTGCGGTCGGCCTCGGCCGCGAGTTGCAGGCGAAGCTGTGCATAGCCGGTCAGGCCCAGCCTGCGGCAGAACCGTGTCACCGTCGCGTCGGAAACGCCCGCGGCGCGCGACAATTCGGTGATCGTCATGTTCGCCGCCTCGAAGGGCCGGTCGAGGATCAGCAGGGCGAGTTGTTTCTCGGATCGGGACAGCGACGCCATGGTGGCTTGCAGCCGCATTGCGATGCTGGACGGGCCGGGTGTGGAACCGTGGTCTTTCATCTCACCTCTCGGGGGTTGCGGCGACGTAAGCCGTCCGCGTGGCGTGCTGTCGAGGCGGCAATTCACGCCGGCCCGGACGCGGGTCTTACTGGCACGCCCGACCATCCTTCCGCAAGGTCATTTTCATATTTTAAAATCGAATTTCAAAATGATTTTCATTGTTAAGTTTATGAAAATAATTGGATAATCTAGGCGCCCACGCGGCGAGAGAGCGCGCATCTCACCCCGTCCTGCCGCCGATACTCCGTTTCGCGAACCCGCGCCACAATTCTATTTCAAGATGCCCGATCAACGGGGATAACGATGGAAATGGCCGGTTGGCGCGCGTCTCGGATCAGCCCGAAATCGCGTCAGGCAGGAGGCGGGCCGAAACCGGTTTCATGGCCGCGCGTCGATGATGCGCGAAGCCATGCCGATGATCTGACCCTCGCGCCCGCGCAGCGTCTCGGCAAGTGCCTTGGCCTGGGACTGCACGCTCTCGTCACGCGGCCGGCGCATGTCGAAAAGCGGCGTAGTCGAGAGGATGGCGATCACTTCGGATTTGCCGTGATTGTCCTCGGTCACGCGAAAGCCGAGCCGCTTGTTGTCCTGCTTCACCTCGTCGATCGACCACAGAACCCGGATCCGGCGCACGCCACTGTCAACGCTGCCAAGCTGCTCGACCGAGGTTTCGGGCTGGTTGATGTTGGGCAGGACATGGAACACCCGCCCGGTATTATCGACCACCATCACCCAGAGCGAGGCACCGGTGACGCTGGCCGGGATCTGGACATCGACCACCGGATTCTCGCCGGTGCTGAACACACCATTCATCACCGCCTCGCCCGTGCCCCCCTTGCCCAGCCAGAGCGACATGCCCCCGGTGGCTGAAGATGGCAGGACGGACCGGATGCTGCACAGATCCTCGTTCAGCACGGTGGCGTCAATCCGCAATTCCCGGTCGCCGATGACCGGGGCGACTTCCGCCTGAATGGTCTGGGCATCCCCTGCGCTGGCAAGATCGCCCAGCACGGTGATCCGGTCGCGCAGCCCGAAGCTGGTCGGCTGATCGGCGGGCGGGCGCAACGGGCCGCAGGTCGCCGCCTGCGCCAGCACCGGCTCCAGCGTCGCCCAGTCGAGCGACTCCGGCCCGGCATCGACGCTGGTCTGCACCGACATCCCGGCCTCGTCCTGCCAGCCATCCAGCGTCGCGCGCAGCGCCGCGCGGGTCGCGGCATCGGGCGCGAGACCGGAAATCCGCGCGCTGTTGTCGCTGATCGCCAGCTCCCAACGATCGAGCGCAGAGGACAGCAGCATCAGGTCGGCGGCGTTGTCGGGCCACGTCTCTTCGGGCATCCCGGCGGCGAGGCTCAGCGCATCTTCCGGCGCCGTAATCCCGGTCGCATCGGCAAAGGCCGCGCGCAGCGCGGCGGCGATGTCCGGGTCCGGGGCGTTTCCCGACAGGCTGCCGCTGCCATCGGCCGCGACGCTCGCGTTGAGCCGGTACGGCACCGCCTCCGGCAGCGCGGCGGGGCCGAACGCCCCGCTTGACCACAGCCATGCCCCTCCACCCGCCAGCAGCGCCACGACGCCCGCCGCGATCAGCCCCACGGGGGCGTTGCGGCGCGTGGCGGCGGCGCGGCGGGTCTTTCGCGCATGGCTGTCCGGCTTCAACCAGCCGTCCAGCCGTGTCAGGGCCTCGGCGGCACTTTGCGGACGCTTCGCCGGATCGGGCGCGGTCAGCCAGTCCAGGAGATCCTTCAGCGGCGGCTTGATCCCCGATGTATCCAGCGGATCGCGCTTGAAGCGGACGACCTCGCCCGGACTGCTGCCGACATTCGGCACTTCCTGCCGGGCCGCTGCCAGGAGCAATGCCCCCAGCCCGTAGAGATCGGCGCGGTAATCGGATTTTCCATCCAACTGCTCGGGCGCGGCATATTCGTATTTCCCGGCAAATTCATTGCCGACGATGGTGCGCGCCCCCGCCGCCGTGTCCTTCGCGATGCCGAAATCGATGATCGTCGCGCGTTCCGGCTTGCCGCCCCGCAGGATCACGTTGTCGGGCGACAGGTCGCGGTGAACGATGCCCTGCTCATGCGTGGCAACCAGCCCTTCGAGCACGCGATGAGCAACGATCATCGACTCGCGGTCATCCAGGCGCCGTTCCAGCATCACCTCGTTCAGCGACGGGCCTTCGACATAATCCATCACCAGAAACACATGTCCGGCATCCGAGCGGGAACATTCGGAATAGCGCACCACCGCGTCATTGATGATATTGCGCATCTGTTCTTCGCGCTTGATGAGCTCGACATAATCCGCATTTCCCGAGAAACGGATATTCAGCGCCTTGATCGCCACGTCGCGTTCGACAATCTGATTCCGCGCCAGATATACCTCTCCGGTGCCGCCGCGTCCGAGAACCCGAATGATTTCATAGGTGTTGTTCAGGATCTGTCCGGGGCTGAAAATATCGGAATGCATGGTGATCCTTGCTCGGGCTGCGGCTTCGGCGGAAAACGATCAACAATGTCGCGCGGGATTAAAATATAGTCTATCATAACAATGGACGCGCCTTTGAGAAGTTAATTGTCCGCCGACCAGATATCCGATCGTTTTCCGGGAAATATTCACAGATGAGTCGTTCCGATTGGCAGAAGGGCGATCAGGCCGACAAAGCCGGGCGGAGCGCGGTCCCGGTTTCCGGGCACAGGCAGGCCCTGAAATGAAGGTTCTGAACCAGACCGCATTTGTTCATCAGTTCACCGGCGCGATGGACAAGTCGGGCCGGGAGTATCTGTCCTTCGTCGTCAAGGGCAGCTTTGATTTCCCGGCCGAGCCGGGGCAGGCACCGCGCCCATCGGAGGTGCAGCGCCCGCTCATCATGGCGGATGAATATTCCGGCACGCCCGGCCTCTCGGCCGTCACCTGGGAATCCGATTTCGCCTTTCGCAAGGGCCGCTGCGACGTGGTGTTGCAGGGCGCGGCTTACGCGCCGGGTGGCAGACCAGCAGAGCGGGTGCGGGTGGGCGTGAAGGTGGGGGTCTGGTCCAAGCAGTTCGACGTGGTCGGGCCGCGCGAGTGGCGCGTGATCGGGCCGGCGGTCACCGCCACCCGCCCCTACCCGTTCACGCGGCAGACGTTTTCCTATGACACCGCATTCGGCGGCACCGATCGCGCCGATCCGCAGGACGAGACCGCGCCTGCCTATGCCGACAATCCCGTGGGGCTGGGCTTTGCCTCGGTCCGGTCGCAATCGCGCCTGCCCGGCCGGCCCCTGCCCAATACAGAGGCCGTGGATGAGCCGGTCACCTCGCCCTATGGCAGCTACCGCCCGATGGCGCTCGGCCCGATCGGGCGCGGCTGGCCGCAGCGGATCCGGTATGCGGGCAGCTACGATCAGGGCTGGGTCGATCAGGTGTTTCCGTTCCTGCCGCAGGATTTCGACGAGCGGTATTTCCAGATGGCGCCGGAAGATCAGCAGATCGCCTTCCCGGAGCCCGGCACGCCGGTCGCGCTCGTCAACCTGACCCCGAACGGGCGCGAGGCGTTCCGCCTGCCCGACACCGCCTTGCCGATCCGCATTTTCCGCGGGCGCGAGACCTGCCTGGACGCCGCGCCGCTGCCCGACACGCTGATCTTCGATCCCGAGGCGCGGGTGTTCATGCTGGTCTGGCGGGTCTGGGTTCCGATCCGCCGCATCATCACCGAGTTCACCCATGCCTGGCTCGGCCCGCCCACACCGGCGATGCGCCGCGCCGACCGCGTGGTCAAACGCTATATCCGGCGTCTATCGGAGGCGGAGGCATGAGCGCGCCGCTGCATATCCGTTCGGCCGGCATGGTGACGGCGGTGGGGCTGGATTGCGCCTCGGCCGCCGCCGCGATGCGGGCACGGCTGGACGGGTTCTGCGAGACCCGCTTCGTCGGACCGGCCGGGAGTTGGCTGGTCGGCGCGCCCGTGCCCTTGCCGCGCAACTGGATCGGAGAGAAGCGTCTGGCGCATCTGGCGGCGGGTGCCATCGTGGACTGCCTGAACCAGGCGCCGGAGCTGCAGGGGGATGTGGACCTGATCCTGTGCCTGGCGGAAGCCAAACGGCCCGGCCGCCCGATCCGCGACGATGCGGGCTTCGTCCGCCTGGTCTTGGACTGCGCGGGCCTGCCACTGGCGACCAGATGCCATGTCATCGCCCATGGCCGCCCCTCCGGCATCGCCGCCCTGGAGCAGGCGCGCCGGATGCTCGATGCGCGCGGCGCGAAAGACGTGCTGATCCTGGGCGTCGACAGCTATCTGACCACGCTGGCCATCGCCCATTACCTGGCCGAGAACCGTCTGCTGACCCCTGAGAACGCCAACGGATTCATCCCCGGAGAGGCCGCTGGGGCGGTGCTCTGCTCCACGCGAGGCGATCTGCGCCTGACCGGGCTGGGGCTGACGCGGGAGGAGGCGTTCATCTATAACGCCCTCGACGATGTTGGGCTGGACCGGCCGCTGCGCGGTGACGGGATGAGCGCGGCCTATCAGGCAGCCTTTGCGCAAGCGGGCCGGCAGCATTCCGATATCGGCATCAAGATCGGCGATCTGATCGGCGAGAATTACTGGTTCAGGCAGACGGCACTCTCGATGCTGCGCACTCAGCGCGCCCGCAGCGAGGTCCAGCCGATCTGGTCTGTGGCCGCCAGCCTCGGCAATATCGGCGCGGCGGCAGTGCCGGTGATGCTGGGCTGGGCGGCGGAGGCGAAGCGCAAGGGCTACGGCGGCACCGGGCCGATGCTGATCGAGGCCTCGGCCGATGATGGCGCGTGCGGGGCTGCCGTGATGGAGGGCGCATGACGGTTTTCGCAAACGGGCTGGAAATTTCCGCCAAGAAACAGGGATGCAAGGTCATCGCGGCTTTCCCGGACACCTGCTTCACGCCGCCACAGACACCTGCGACGCCGCCCGGCGTTCCCGTGCCCTACCCCAATTTCGGTCTGGATAGCGACCTGGCCTCCGGCACCGGCACGGTCAAGATCGGCGGCAAGCCGGTCAGCCAGGAAAACGCCACCAACTACAGCAAATGCTCCGGCGACGAGGCCGGTTCGGCCCCGAAGAAAGGCATCATCACCTCGAAGAACCGCGGCAAGGTCTATGCCCAGAAATGGTCCATGGATGTGAAGTTCGAGGGCAAGGGCGTGGTCCGGTTCGGAGATATCGCGACCTCGAATCATGCGTCGAATGCAGGGGATAGCCCGCCGATGGCAGTGGCCGGGACGGCCAATCCGGGGGCGATCCGCGACAAGTGCAAGTTGACAGAATACAAACCCAATGACTGCCCCGAGGGCGAGACACCTCACCATCTGGTCGGAGACGCACAGTTCCACGAACAGGGGAGCGACAAATTCCTGTCGGGCGTCGACGATGCATTCAAGACCGCAACAGACCGCGATGCGTCAGAATCCACCTCCTCGACGGCGCGGGCCTTTCACGCCCAGGGGCTCTGCATCTGTCTTCAAGGCATGGTCAAGACGTCGATGATCCCGGATGAGGAACTGGACCAGATGTTCGACCTGAAGACCGACTCCCTTATCCCTGCGCCCGGCAAGATGGGAGACCGCCGGCTCAAGAAGAGCATCGTCAAGAAAACGCGGCGCAACTCCGGCCGGACGGCCAGCCTGTTTCCGAATTGGGAGGGGAGATCTCCCTACTCCCTTACACTTGGGGAGCACGGTCTGTTCCACGAGCAATATGACAATGTCGTCGAGGCGATTGGTCGCGACAACAAGCCCAAGCACACCATCACGCTGGACCAAAGCGCCGAGCAGGCATCGCTGCTCGCGATGCGGATGCATGGCTGCGATCCCGCGAAGATGAAGAAGCAGATCGTCAAGCATTACGAGGACCGCGGAATTCCCCCGAACACCCGGCTGCGTTCCGGGATCAAGAGCGGGTCGTCGCCGCAACCCGCAGCCGGCACAAAGATGGGGATCGTCTGATGCCGGCATACGCGCCGCTTACGGAAAACGAGCCTCCGCTGGCCTATCTGGATTGCCAGCCGCTCGGTCCCGGCGAAGCGATCATCATCGCCGCTATCTGGGGGCTGGAGGATAGCCACGACCGGCCCACGCGGCTGCTGCATGTCAAAGACGAGACGGTCAGATTCGCGGATATCCCCGAAAATCTCATCTCGCTTTGCCTTGCGGGCGATCAGGTGATTGCGCTTGCGAAATCCGGCGTCGCAATGCCGGTCTTTCCGGACGTGGGAACGCCTGTCCCGGTCGGACGGCCAGGGGGCGGCACCTTTTTGCGACTGCGCAATCTTGGTGGCGTACCATATGCCTGCGGGATGAACGGCCAGATTTCGCGCGCCGGACCTGAGGGATGGGTGCCATTCGATGACGGCGTGTATTCGGACAGCCGCGATGTGTTCTCTACGCAGCTCCGTGATATTGCCGGGCTGGACGGCAAACGGCTGGTCACTGTCGGATTCAGCGGCGCTGCATTCGACTATCGCGACATGTGGCGGCCGATGGATATCCCGACAAATGCAACGCTCGAACAGGTCATTCGAGACAAGGCCGGACGATTCTGGATCGCGGGACAAAACGGCACTCTGATCCTGGATGAGAATGGGGAGATGGCTTTCCTCGATTCGGGAACCTCCTCCTCATTCTGGGGTCTGGCGCAGTTCCGGGATGAGATTTATCTGTCCGCCTTCGACGGGCTGTTCCGTTGGGACGACGACTCCGCCAGCGCCCTCAGGCTCGATCACGGGCTGGGCAACGACATAACCTGCTATCGGCTGCAAGCGTCAGAGAGCGAGCTTTGGTCGGTCGGTCAGGATGACATTCTGCGCTATGATGGCGACGAATGGCATCGGGTCCATATTCCGTCTAACGACTGATCGCCGCCGACGGGCCGAGCTGCTGGTCGATGTATCTGCGCACCTTGTCGATGGGCAGTTCAGCCACCAGAAGGCCCTCCGCCCCCGGCTGCAACATCCGCAACACGAACAGCTCCCCCGCTTCGGGATATTCCGCGTATCTCTCTTCGGCCACGCGCACGCCCTCCGCCCCCGCCACCCGAAGCCCGTCGATATGGGCGTCGAGCCGGTCGGTCAGCCGCGCCATGCGCTCCGCGTCCATCTCCTCGTTGTCGTCGGGATGCAGCAGGTTGTCATCGTAAACCGTCCACAGAAACGCCGCCTGTTCGGCGTGCTGGCGCAGCATCTCCTCGAGCGCGGGGGCTTGATAGGCCATCAGTTCAGGTTGATCGACCCGCCGCGGATCCGGTTCGAGGCCGAGGCGTGGCTGACCAGGTGCGTGCCGCGGATGGTGATGTGGCCGTCCTTCTCCATGATGATAGAGGACCGGCCGACGCGCAGCTCGATCCGATGCGTGGCCGTCACCTTCACCAGCTCGCCATCGCTGACGATGCGTGGCGTCTGCCGGTCGCCGCCGCGCGGGTCGTCGATGATGCGTCCGATGATCAGCGGCCGCGCGATGTCGCCATCCTCGAACAGCAGCGCGACCTCGGAGCCGTTGTCATCGCCCGAAAGCGGCGTCAGCGCGCGTGCGGGAATGGCGTGATCCTGTTCATTCGATGGAAACACCACCAGCGGGACGCCGTCGCGAAATCCCATCAACAGGCCGATGACAACCCCGTCCGTGCGATTTCCGACATCCATTGCAAACCCTGCCATTTGTCCATTTTCGAAACGGTAATTGTCTGGACGAATTACAATTCCCGTCATATCGCAGACAGCGTTTCAGCACGACTGCACATAAAAACAATCGCGATACCGAAATAACCGAAACAATGACCGCGAATCAATTTAAGTTCGTTGCAAGAATCATTGTCGTCTGCAAGAATATAATAATCTTAGATGTTTGGGTAGCTATTAGATCTCTTTCACGATCCTGAAAACTTGTCATTGATTTCGTAAAGGCGCGATGGAATGGACCTGGAGAGCCTCCTCTCCCCGCTTTCCGGCGACCAGCCCTCCGGGGTTGAATTGCGCAATGATGCGCGTTTCCATTCGATTGAACGGCTGCTGGAGCCGGCGGCGCGCAGCCAGCGGACGAAGCCGGATGGCGCCCTGAACGAGTCGGCCACGCCGGTTGACTGGGGGTCGGTGCTGAGCCAGAGCGAGGAGTTGTCGGCCAGCGGGCGCGACCTTCGGCTGCTCGTCATCCTCGTCAGGGCGCTGTTCGCGACCGACGGATTCGAGGGGCTGTCGCAGGGGTTGATCCTGCTGCGCCGCTCTATCGCGGATTACTGGGACAGCCTGCATCCGGCCCTGCGCGACCGCGACGATCCGCAGGCCGCCGCGATGGCCCGGATCAACGCGCTGCGGCAATTGGAAAATGATGACAATGGCTTGCTGGGCGATCTGCGCTTCGGCGTGGCCTTCAGCCCGCGCGGCATCGGGCCGGTCATGTTCGACCATGTCGGCCGGATGCTGCTGTCCGATTTCGACGTCCAGGCCGGGCTGGCCTCCGGTCTCGGCCAGGCAGAAAAGGATGCCGCACTGGCGCGGCACCATGACCGCGCCAACCGGGCGAAGGCCGCGTGCCGCGCCATGGCGGCGGAGCACTCCGAGGAGGTCGCGGGGATGCTGTCGGCCATTTCCGTCTGCCTCGCGGAACTCGGCACGCTCGGCACCACATTCGCTGAGAAGGCCGGGTTGGACCCGGCCACCGGATTGTCGTTTTCGGAATTATCAGGTTTCCTCGATAATCTCAGAAAATCTCTCGAAGTTTCCATTTCCGAGACGGCGGGAGATCCGCAGTCATCCGGGGAAGGCAACTCTGCCGGGTCCGGAGGAAATGGCCCGGCCGCGGATGCGCCGGCATCGCCCGCGCCGCAGGCCGCGTCGCGACCCGCATCCGGCAGCGGGGAGATCAATTCCCGCGACGATGTGGAGCGCGCGCTGGATCGCATCGTGGCCTTTTACGAACGCACCGAACCGTCAAGCCCGATCCCGCATGTCGCCAAACGCCTGCGCCGGATGGTCTCGATGGATTTCCTGCAATTGATGAACGAGATCGCCCCCTCCGGTCTGAAGGAATTTCGCAATATCGCCGGATTGGAGGACGGCAAGAAATGAATTCTCAGAACTTGGAAATCAGAAGCTGAAAGGGTCCGCGGATGAGCGAAAGCAAGCAGAAAGTGATAGAGCGAAACCGGTCGCCACGCGTCCAGATCGCCTATGATGTGGAGCATTACGGAAGCCCGACCACCATCGAACTGCCCTTCGTGATGGGGGTGATGTCGGATCTGGCGGGCGAATCCGAAACCGCCGAGGCCAAGAAGCCCGTCGGTGAGCGCAAATTCGTCGAGACGGATGCCGGGCGGTTCAACAAGTTCATGGAGTCGCTGGCCCCGCGCGTGAAGACGCGGGTGCCCAATGCGCTGCCCGCCGCCGAGGGCGAGGAGGCCGAGGAGGAGCTGTTCGTAGATCTCAGCTTCAAGAGCATGAGCGACTTCGCCCCCGACAAGATCGCCCAGCAGGTGCCGGCGCTCAACGAGCTGCTGAAGATGCGCCAGCAGCTCGAACAGCTGCTGAGCTACATGGACGGAAAGGTCGATGCCGAGAAGCGCATCGCCCAGTTGCTGAACAATGAACCCTTGCTGCAGCAGGCCGCCGAGCAGGCCATTGCCGCCGGCAAGACCGATGAGGAGGGCTGAGAATGGCCGACGCGAAACAGGAAGCCGCAGGCGGTGCCGCCGAGGCCGAGGCGCTCGATCTGGCCGAGTTCAGCGAGCTGCTGGAAAAGGACTTCCGGGTCCAGGACAGCGAAAGCGACAAGCTGAAATCACTGGTGTCGAACCTTGCCGTGGCGGCCAAGGAACGCTCCGGCACTGCCACCATTTCGGGCAATGCGATCAAGTCGATTAAGTCGCTCATCGCCGGCATCGACGAGATGCTGTCCAAGCAGATGAACGTCATCCTGCATGACGAGAAGCTGCGCAAGATCGAGGGGTCGTGGCGCGGTCTGCATTACCTGGTGAACAACACCGAGACCGATTCCAAGCTGAAGATCCGGGTCCTGAACATCAAGAAGGACGAGCTGGCCGACATTCTGGAGGATTACGAAGGCCAGATGTGGGACCAGTCCCCGGTCTTCAAGAAGATCTATACCGACGAATACTCGATGTTCGGCGGCGAGCCGGTCGGCGCGATCGTGGGCGATTACGAGTTTTCGCACAAGCCGAAGGATGTGGGTCTGTTGCGCAACCTCTCGGGGATCTGCGCCTCGGCTCATGCGCCCTTCATCGCCGCCGCCGCGCCGCAGTTGTTCCGCATGGAAAGCTGGCAGGAACTGCCGAACCCGCAGGATCTTCAGCAGATCGTGTCGGGACCGGAATATGCAAGCTGGCAGTCGCTGCGCGAAAGCGAGGATGCGCGTTACATCGGTCTGGCCATGCCGCGCGTGCTGGGGCGGCTGCCTTACGGTGCCGAAACCGTCCCGGTCAAAGGGTTCGATTTCGAGGAGGTGATCGACGCCAAGCACGACAACTACGTGTGGATGAACGCCGCCTACGCGATGGGGGTGAACATCAACCGCAGCCACAAGCTCTATGGCTGGGGCACGCAGATCCGCGGGGTGGAATCCGGCGGCACGGTGCTGAACCTGCCGGTCCACACCTTCCCGACCGATGATGGCAGCGTGGCGATGAAATGCCCCACCGAGATCGCCATCGACGACCGGCGCGAGGCGGAGCTGGCCAAGCTGGGCATGATGCCGATCCTGCATCGCAAGAACACCGATGTCGCCGCCTTCATCGGTGCGCACAGCCTGCAGGACGACGAAACCCGCGCCGGAAGGCTGGTCGATCCCGATGCGCAGGCCAATGAGCGGCTGTCGGCGAACCTGCCCTATCTGTTCCCGGTGTCGCGTTTTGCCCATTACCTCAAGGCCATCGCCCGCGACAAGGTCGGCACGTTCAAGGAAAAGAACGACATGCAGAAATGGCTGTCGGAATGGATCAACCGCTACGTGCTGGCCAATCCGGCCATGGCCGATGACCGCGCCAAGGCCAAGCGGCCGCTCGCCGCGGCCGAGGTTCAGGTGGACAGTGTCGAGGGGCGGCCGGGCTATTACAACGCCCGTTTCTTCCTGCGTCCGCATTACCAGCTTGAAGGCATCAATGCGAGCCTGCGGCTGGTGTCCGAATTGCCGTCCGTCAAGAGCTGACGGCAGCCCGCGGGCGTGCCCCGCGGCACCGCGCATGGCAGGCCGGTCCGTCGGCCTGTTGTCACCCGGAACGTCGCTGGTTCCCGGCCAGGGGCGATCACAAAGCAACTTGGCTATGAAAGGAAAGACCCATGTCATTCAGCGGCTACTACAAGATTGACGACATCCCCGGTGAGAGCAAACGCTCCGATCACGAGGACGAGATCGTCATCTCCTCGTTTTCCTGGGGCGCATCGCGGTCGGCGTTCCGCAACTCCGGCGGTCAGCGCGAGAGCGGTCTGGCCGATATCCAGTCCCTGTCGATCTCGAAGGACTATGACTGCTCGTCGCCCTATATCGCCCTGGCCTGCATCAAGGCGAAGAACCTGGGCGAGACGGTCCTGACGCTGCGCAAGGACCAGGGGGACGACCATTCCGACTACCTGACGATCACCATGACCAACACGCTGGTCGAGAACTACCAGGTCTCGGGCGGTGGCGGCGGCAACCCGGTCGATGCGATCACGCTGAGCTTCGATACGATCAAGATGAAGTATCTCGTGGATGCGGATGACCTGACCAAGGGCGACGAACACGAAATCGAATACGACGTGCTGGCCGCGAAATGACCGGCGCCGGCGGGCGGACCTGACAGGTGATCGACCAGTCGGACATGGAGACATCACTGCGCGAGGCGGTCCAGCCATCACTCTGGGACCGCCTCGTCGACGAGCTTCATGGTCTGTCGGCCGAGACATCCGCCCTGCGGCGGGAGTTGGAGCGGGAACTCGGCGGGGCCGCCGCGGTGGATGCCCTGCTGAGCGACGGCGCCCGCTCGATCGAGAAGACCGCCGCGCTGAATGAGGAGACCCGCAGACAGGCGCATCGACTCTCGAACCTGCTGCGCCGTCAGCAGCGGCTCGAGGAAGGCGGGGTCATGGTCACGCCGGACGTGCTGCGCGAAGCGGTCCGGCGCGACATCGAGATGTTGTTCAATATCGAACGGTTCGAGGCGAGATATTTGCTGAGCGAGCGCGAAATGCGACGGACGACCACACCGGAGGAACTGCTGGAGGATTATCCGGAAGTGCGCCGCTCGGTGGTGAATTACGGTGTCCCCTCCTTCTCCGGTCGTCACGGCGCGGATTTCGATCCCGACGCGCTGTCGCGGGAGTTGGTGGAGGTGCTGCGCGTGTTCGAGCCGCGGCTCAAGCCGGACACCGTCCGGGTCAATGTCTCCGCCAATGACAAGACCGGGCTGAAGATCCAGATCGACGCGCTCTTGATGCTGTCGCCGGTGCCCGAGCGGCTGCGGCTCTCCACGATGATCGATCTGGACAGCGGACACGCCGTCACCTCGATGGAGGAGCGGTGATGGACCGGATGTTCCTGGACTATTACGAGGACGAGTTGCTGCATATCCGCAGCCTGGCGACCGAATTCGCGGCCATGCATCCCAATGTCGCCCGCAATCTGTCGCTCGATTCGGTGCCCTGCCCCGACCCTTACGTGGAACGGCTGCTGGAGGGGGTGGCCTATCTGGCGGCGCGGACCCGGCTGAAGGTCGATGCCGAATCCAGCCGCTTCGTGCGCGACATGATCGACGCGCTCTATCCCGATCTGGCGGGGCCGTCGCCCGCGATGACGATGGCCGAATTCACACCGGGGCCGCAGGTGGACGTGATGCTGGACGGCCATGTCGTGTCGCGCGGCACGCGGCTCGTCTCGTCGCTGCGCGAGGGCCTGCGGACGCGGTGCACCTATACCACCTCGCAGGATGTGCGGATGTGGCCGCTGCGCCTGCTGGCGGTGGATTATCTCCAGGACCGGGGCGCGCTCGTGCAGGCTGGCGTGTCGGAGCGGCTGGCCCGGCATGCCAGCGCCGGCATGCGGCTGAAGATCGGACGGCGCGGGACCGGCGCATTGGCCGAATTGTCGCTGGACAACCTGCCGGTCTATTTCGGCGCCGGACAGCGCGGCGGCGCCATCTTCGATGCGATCTTCGGGTCGCGCGCCGGGGCAGTCGCGCGGCCTGCGGATGGCAGCTCGGTATTCGCCGCGATCGACCCGCCCGCGATGGTGGGGATCGAGGCGGAGGAGGCGCTGCTGCCGCGGGTGCGCAGCGCGTTCGAGGGATACCGGCTGCTGCGCGAATATTTCCTGATGCCCGAGCGGTTCCAGTTCGTGCGGCTGAGCGGGCTGTCCGCTGCCATCCGCAGATGCACGGCACCGCAATGCGCCGTCGAGATCATTGTCCTGTTCGCCCATCAGCGCAGCGAACTGTCAGGCATCTCCGCCGCCGATTTCCAGCTTTTCGCAACGCCGCTGGTCAATCTGTTCGAGCATGAATGCAATATTGTCGAACTGCGCAAGGGACGCTCCGCCCATCTGGTCCATGCCGACCGGACCCGGCCAAAGGATTTCGAGATCTACCGTCTGCTGCGCGTGGACGATGCCGCGGCGGAGGGTCCGCAAGCCCGGCTTGCCCCGCTGATTTCGGTCGAGACGCGCGACGGCAATGACCATGTCTATACCACTGAACGCCGCCCGCGCCGCCCCGATACCGAGGAGGTGCGGCGCGGACAGACCCGATCGAGCTATCTGGGCGACGATTTCTATATCTCCGTCGCCCGCCCCGCGGGAGCCAGGGGCGCGACCCCGCTGGCGCAGCTTGATATCCGCGCGCTGTGCACCAATCGCGACCTGCCGATCCTGGACGACCGGCCGTCGCTGACGCTGGAAACCGGCGATCCGGTCCAGCAGGTCAAGATGCTGGGCGCCATGCGGCGGCCGCGCCCGTCACTGCGCGCCAGCCTGCCGTCCGGCGCCACGAATGACCAGAAGATCGACGATCTCACCTGGCGGTGGATCGCGCAGCTCAGCCTGGATCACCTGTCGCTGGCAAGCGGCGAGGCGGGTGCAGAGCCCCTGCGCGCGATGATCCGGCTTTATGCGGACCGGGGCGATCCCGGTCTCACGCAGCATGGCGAGGCGCTGACCGGCGTGACCGCGCGCAGCGTGGTGGAACGGCTGGACCTGCGCGGCCCGCTTTGCTTCGCGCACGGCACGGAGATCACGCTCGACGTGAACGAAACCCTGCTGACCGGCGGCAGCCAGTTGCTGTTGACGGCGCTCATGGCGCGGCTGTTCAGCCGCCAGGCGGCGATCAATTCCTTTGTCCGCACCAGAACCCGGCTGGTCCAGTCGCAAACGGAGGTGGTATGGCCGATGACGACCGGCACGCGCGCGCTGATCTGACCGCGACCGCGTCAGGCGCGACGCAGGCCGAGATCGCGAACATGGATTTCTTCGAGCTGCTGCGGCAACTCGAAGGCAAAGGCGCGCGCTTCGGACGCTCCGGCGGGGCGGGGTCGGAACCGGCCCGCCTGGCGCAGCAACCGCGCCAGTCCTTTGCCGCAGGCGACGTGGCACAGCTCGGGCCGGGCCGGGGCGGCAAGCCCGAGGTCACGGTCCATGTGCTGGGTCTGATCGGGCCGGAAGGCCCGATGCCGCTGCATCTGACGCGGTGGATCATCGCGCGGCAATCCAGCCGCTGGTTCGCCGGCGCCGAAAGCGGCGGGGCGACGGCGGACACCTCGTTTCTGGATTTCATCAACATGCTCCAGCACCGGATGATGGCGCTGTATTGGCGGGCATGGGCGGATTCGCGCGCCGCCGTCCAGCTTGCGCATGGCGACGGCGGACAGGTGATCGCGATGCTGCGCGCCCTGGCCGGCACCGGCCTGCCCGGCGGGCGCAGCCGGGATCGGCAGATCGACGATGCACAGATGCGCCACGCCACCTCGCTTGCCCATGAGGTGCGCGGACCGGACCGGCTGACCTCGCTGCTGCAATCGGTGCTGGACGTGCCGGTCCGGCTCATTGAATTCGTCGGGGTGTGGCTGGAGATCCCCGAGCGGTTGCAGACCCGGCTGGGGGTGCAGCATGCCGGGCTGGGCACCGGGGCGATGGTCGGATCGCGGCGCTTCGACCGGCAGTCGCGGGCCGAGATCCGGCTGGGTCCGCTGACGCGCCGGCAATTCGACGCCTTTGCCGATGCCCCCAGCAGCCGGGCGCGGCTTCGCGACGCGCTGATCTTTGCGCAGGGGCGCGACATGGATTTCGACCTGCGGCTGGTGCTGGCGGCGGAGGAGGTGCCGAAGGCGCGGCTCGGCCAGTCCCGGCTCGGGCTGACAAGCTGGATCGATCCGCGTCCGGGCCGACCGGCGGCCGATCTCTGCTACCGCCGCATCAATGCCGGGACCGAAGGGGCCGGACCGACGGGAGAGGGCGCATGGGCGTGAGACTGGTCATCGAATCCGCGCCCCACCCGCAGCGCGAGAAGGAACGCGAGTTCAGCGGCGGGCGCATGGTCATCGGGCGCAGCGACGACGCCGACTGGCCGCTGCACGATCCCGACATGTATGTCTCGCGCCAGCACTGCATCCTGACCGAGCAGGACGGCACGGTGATGGCCACGGATGCGTCCAGCTCCGGGCTGTTCATCGACAATGCGGCCCATCCGGTCGGCGCCAGCAACAGCGTCGCGGTCGAGCCGGGGATGCGGCTGCGCATGGGCGATTTCGTGCTGCGCGTCGAGGCGGCCTCCGGCGCGAGCGCCGCACCGCCCGGCGCGGCGGCGGCATCAGGCGGCGGCATGGTCTTCGATTTCAGCATAGGCGACGGCGAGGCCCCGCCGCCGCCGCCTGAGCCGCGGCCGGCGGACCTGCCCGATCCGTTCGGCCTGACGGACAGTGCGCGCAGCCATGAGCGCAAGCGGCCGCCCGCCCCGCCCCGGCCGCTCGACCAGGAGGACGCGTTCAGCCTGGACCTGCGCCGTTCCGCCAACCCCGCCACACCGACCGACGCGGAGGCCGCCCCTCCGCCGGGCGGCGGCGGCTATTTCGATCCGCTTCCCGGCCATGTTGCGGACGCGCCGTCACCCGCACCCGCATCCGCGTCCGATCACCCACCCTCCAGCCAGACCGCGCCATCCGGGATATCATCTTCCGAAGGCCCGAAGGACATTTTCGCGGACTGGACCAGGGCGTCCCCAGCCGAGACACCCGTTTCCACCCCCGCCCAAGACACCGGACCATCAACCGGTCTCGATCCCGCCGGAGCAACGGACACCGCCCCGCAGAACGCCGGATCGCCCGACGCGGGCGCCGTGCCGGTGCCATCGGCGCACATGCCCTCCCCCTCTGCCCCGGTGACGGCGGCGGAGGCGGCGCCTTCGCCCGCGCCGGCCACGCCGGTCGCATCGGGCGGAGACGATGCCCAAGCCCACGCGGCCTTGCTGCGCGGCATGGGGCTGGATCCGGCCCAGTTCACCGGCGATCCGGTGGCCCAGGCCGAGCAGATCGGCCGGGCGATGCGGATGCTGGTCGATGGCCTGATGCAGCAATTGCGCACCCGCGCCGTCGCCAAGCAGCGTGCCCGCGTGGCGCAGACCATCGTCGCCCGTGCCGATGTGAACCCGCTGAAATTCCTCGCCACCCCGGACGAGGTTCTGGCCAGTTTCGTGCAACCCCGCGGCAAGGGGTATCTCGACGCGGAGGCCTCGCTGGAGGAGGCATTCCGCGACCTGACCGACCATCAGCTTCGCACATGGACGGCGCTGCAAACCGCGCTGCGGCGGATGATCGACCGGTTCGACCCCGAGGCAATCGAGACCTCCATGGCCGAGGTCGGCCTGCTGGAAAGCCTGATGGCCGGCGGCCGCAGCGCCAAGCTGTGGCGGCTGTACGAGGAGCGCTACCGCGAGATCGCCCGCGCGGCAGAAGATCAGTTCCTGGGCGAGGTCGGTGCGGATTTCAGGGAAGCCTATGAAAACGGAAGGAGTTGAGATGATGGAACATTCGATCAGGAGACGCGCGGTTCTGGCCCTCGGCGCGGCCGCGTTGACGCTCGGCGCGTGCGGCGGGCCGCCCGAGGCCCCGCCCGCCGTGCTGGCCGTGACGGCGCAGGGTGCAGCGGGGATGAATCCCGGCCCCGACGGCGCTGACCGCCCGGTGACGGTGAGTATCCTGCAATTGTCGGGCACCGGCGCGTTCGACGCGGCGGATTACCTGTCGCTTCAGGATCCGGCTGCGGCGCTTGGCGGCGACCTCATCAAGGCCGACCAGATCGTGCTGGCGCCCGGCGCGACGGTCAGCCGCGCCATCCCTGTCCAGGCGGGCGTGACCACGATCGCCGTGACCGCCGGGTTCCGCGATCCCACCGGCCGGTCGGTGCGCCAGAAACTGCCCGCGCCTGCCGGTCCCGCGCCGCTCGCCATCACCGTCGGCTCCGGCGGTCTGTCGGTCAGCGGTGGCTGAGACGGGCTGGCGGGCATGGCATGAGCGATAGAAACAAAGTCGTCTGGTCCGAAGGTCTGTTCCTTCGGACGCAGCATCTGCAACAGCAGGACCGGCATCTGGACTGGCTGCTGCGCCAAGCCATGCGCGCCACGCCGCTGCAGGCCCATGGCTTCGCCGCGCTCGAGCTGGACCCGGTGGCGCTTGATGCCGGTCAGATCGGCCTCAAGTCCGCCGAAGGGGTGATGCCGGACGGCACCATCTTCGCGACGGGCGAGACCTGCCTGCCGATCGCTCCGGTCACGGTCAGCGCCAAGACCGAGACCGGGCTGGTCCATCTCGCCATTCCCGCCGAGATCGCGGGCGGGGCAGAAATCGACCCGGAACATGCCGAGCCCTCGGGGATGCGCTATCGCGGCGGGTTCACCACCATCCGCGACGCGGTGGCGGGCGGGGCCGAGCCGACCGAGATCGAGGTCGCAAGGCTGGCCCCCAAGCTGCTGCTTCCGGGCGAGGAGACCCGCGGCTACACGACGCTTCCGCTGGCGCGCCTGGCCGGGCTGACGGCGGAGGGCGCGGTGGCGCTGGAAGAAGGGTTCCTGGCACCGGCGCTGAATATCGGCGCGGTGCCCTGGTATGGGTATTTCTTGAAGGAGATCGTCACCGGGCTGGACCGGATCGCCGATGCGCATGGCTCCATGGTGCTGGGCGGGACCGGCGCGTCGATGGAGAACCTGCTGATCCTGGAACTGGCGAACCGGGCGCGGCCGCGCATCGCGCATCTTCTGGCACAGACCGACTGCCACCCGTCGGACCTGCTGTGCGAACTGGCCGGGCTGGCGGGGCAGATGGCGACCTATGGCGCCTCGTCCCGGCGGATGACGGAACTGCCGGTCTATGACCACGCCGATCCGCAGCCGGCCTTCACCGCCCTGGCCGATACGCTGCGCTCGCTGATGCTGTCGCTGCGCCATGTCGAGCCGAAATCGCGCGCCCTGCTGGTGTCGCGCCATTCCGAGAATATCTGGACGGTGCGCATCGACAATCCCGAGATGATCAAGTCGAGCCGCATCGTGCTGCGCATCGGCGGCGAATTGTCGGAATCGACGCTGCGCAAGATCTTCGTCGACCAGGCGACGGTGGGCGCGGCCGGGGATTTCGACAAGCTGTGGAAATCGAAGCTGACCGGCATCGCCCTGAAGCCGCTGAATTCGCAGCCGCGCGAGATCCCCTATGACGGCGACCGGCTGTGCCTCGAACTTGACCGCGCCTCGGAGCATTACCCGGCGCTGGCGGAGTCGCCGGGCTTCGTCCTCGGCGTGGCGGGCAAGCTGGAACGCGAGCCGCAGATCGATTGCTACGTCGTCAACCGGTAGGAGCCAGATGAGCGATCACGACCCATTCGGACTGGATCACGACGCCGGGCGCACCCGCGTCCGCCCCCGCGGCGCGGCCCGGGCCCAACCCGCCGCGGCCGCGGCGGCGACGGCACCGCTGCGCAGCACGCGGGCCAATGACAACCCGCTGGTCCGGGCCTTCGCTGCGCTTTTGGGGATTGCGCCGGAATTGCAGCGCGCCGTGGCCCCGGAAAATCCCGATCTGCTGCGCACGCGGCTGCAGGACAACCTCACCCATGCCCGCGACAGCGCGGTCACGATGGGGGTGCCGCTGACCCGCGCCGATCAGGCGGCCTGGTTCGTGGGCGCGCTGCTCGACGATGTCGCCATCAACACGCCCTGGGGCGGGTCGAGCGGCTGGCCCCGGCAGCCACTGGTCGCCTCGATCTACGGCCATGTCGATTCCGGTGAGCGGTTCTTCGATCTCGCCGAGGAGTTGCTGCGCCATCCCGCGCGCGATCCCGAATTGCTGGAACTGGTGTTCATGTGCCTGTCGCTGGGGTTCCGCGGCAAGCACCGGATCGGCGGCGCGGCGGGCGAGGCCGAGATCTCGCGGCTGCGGGCGCAGCTTGCGCGGGTGCTGCATGATCGCGACGCAGCCGACATGCCGCTTTCGCCGAACTGGAAGGGCGTGGTCGCAGAGGATGAGGACCGCCGTTTCGCCGTGCCGATCTGGTCGCTGGCGCTGATCGCGCTGGCGCTTGTCACCGCGATCTATGTCGCCCTGTCGATGCGGCTGTCGGGCCGGGGCGAGGATCTGTTCACCCTTGCCGGCGTTCTGCCGCCGCCCGAGCGCGCGGCGATCTTCCGCGCCCCGATCGAGACCGACGCAACGCCGCAATTCTCTGCCGATCCGCTTCTGTTCGAGCTTGTGCCCCTGTTCACCGACGCGGCGCCCGAAGCCACTGCCGCCGCGCTGATGGGTACGGAGGATGTGTCCATCGCGACCATCGTCGTCCAGGCCGACAACCCCGAGGTGTTCCGCTCTGCCAAGGCCGACATCAACGACATCTACGCCCCGCTGATGACCGCCATTGCCGGGGTCATCGTCGAAAACCGCGAATTGATCGGCTCTGTCCGCGTGGTCGGCCACACGGACAGCGTCCCGGTCCAGGCGGCGAACCCGTTCCGCTCCAACCAGGGGCTCAGCGAAGCCCGGGCCAGCACCATCGCGGGTCTTCTCGTCGCGGCCGGCGTGCCGGCGGAGCTGGTGACATCGGAAGGCAAGGCCGCGACCGATCCGATCGCAGACAATGCCAGCCGCGAAGGCCGGGCGCGCAATCGCCGGGTCGAGATCATCCTGCAGAAGAAGGTCTGAGCGCATGACCGTGCTGAAGAAAATCCTCGGGGTGTTGCTGTCGCGCTTTCTGTGGACGCTGATCGGCGTCGCGATCCTGTGCGCGCTGATCTGGTTCTACGGCCCGCTGCTGTCCTTCGGAGACCTGCAGCCTCTGGCGTCGGAGCTGACGCGGATCGTCGTGATCGGGGTCATCATCATCCTGTGGCTGCTCTCGATGCTGATCCGCCAGATGCGGGCGGCGCGCGCCAACCGGGTGTTCGTGCAGGAGCTGGCCGCCCCCGCCGCGACCGCGCCGCCCGGTCCGGGCGAGGAGAACCTGGCCGAGGTGCAGGGCAAGTTCCAGGCCGTGCTGGAGCAGATGAAACGCTCCAAGCTGGGCAGCCGCAAATTCCTGCGCGACATGCCGTGGTACGTCATCATCGGCCCGCCCGGCACCGGCAAGACCACGGCGCTGCGCCAGTCGGGCCTGCATTTCCCGATCGATCTCAGCGACGATCTGAAGGGCGTCGGCGGCACCCGGAACTGCGACTGGTTCTTTACCGAGGACGCAGTACTGATCGACACGGCCGGGCGCTATGTCGAACAGCAGTCCGATCCCGACGCCGATTCCGCCGAGTGGCGGGGCTTCATGGAGTTGCTGGTCAAGCATCGCGGGCGGCGCGCGCTCAACGGGGTGATCCTGACCCTGTCCGTGCAGGAACTTTCGGCCGGCGAGGCGGCGATCCGCGATCACGGGCGCGAGATCCGCAAGCGTCTGGCGGAATTGCGCGAGCAGACCGGGCTGAAACTGCCTGTCTATCTGATGATCACCAAGGCCGATCTGCTGCCCGGTTTCGAGGAATTCTTCGGCGAGTTGAACTCGCGCGAGCGCGAGCAGGTCTGGGGGGCCACGCTGGGCACGGCAGATCGGGTGGACGGGCTGACCGTCGAACGCGAGATGCAGGGCTTGCAGGAATCGCTGGAGGCCCGGCTGGTCGATCGCATCGCCGATGACCTTCCCCTGCCCGACCGCGCCGCGATCTTCCGGTTTCCGGCCCAGTTCGACCAACTCACCGCGCCGCTGAAAACGCTGGTGGAGGCCGCGTTCGGGGAAAGCCGCTACGAGGAGAGCCCCTGGCTGCGCGGGATTTACTTCAGTTCGGCCACGCAGGAAGGCTCGCCCATCGATCAGATGCTGGTCGGAATCGCGGGTTCCCTGGGCCTGTCCGCGCCGCGCCTGCAGGACCGGCGGCACGGCGAAAAGCGCAGTTTCTTCTTGCGCAACCTACTGACCGATCTGATCTTCCCCGAGGCCGGGCTGGGCCGTTTCGATCCCCGTGCCGAGGAACGGCGGCGATGGATCTGGCGCGGCGCGCTGGCGCTGTCCGCGATGACCGTGGTTCTGGCCGGGACGCTGTTTCTGCTGTCCTATCTGCGCTGGAACGGCGCGCTTGGCGATCAGGAGCGGCAACTGGCCGATCTGAACGCGCGGCTGGCCAATGTCGCTGCGCGGGAGGCGCCGACCGACCCGCTGGACCTCAACCTCGCGCTGGAAGCGGCGAACGAGACGGCACTCGCCGCGACGCCGGCGCCGGACGGCGTCCTGACGCTGGCCGGTCCCGGTGCCGGCCCGGAACTGGCGCAGATCCAGCAGATCGCCTATGACCGCACATTGCGCAATATCCTCGAGCCGCGGATGGTGGCGCTTGTCGAGGCAACGATGTGGCGCCACAGCCGCGACCCGGAATTTCTGCTGGAGGCGATGAAAGCCTTTCAGATGCTGACCGGTCAGGCGCCCTATGATGCCGATTTCCTGGGCGCATGGTGGCAGACGATCCTGCCGGACTACGCGCCCATCGACCCGTTCCCGACCGAGGAGAGCCTGGCCAACCAGCTTGCCGCGCTCGACCGGATGCGCAGCGAAGACGACAAGATCGCGCCGCATGACCAGCTCGTCTCGACGGCGCTGGAAACCATCTGCCAGATCCCGCTGGCGGTGCGGGCCTATCGCGGCCTGCGCTCCGATCCGGCGGTGGCGGGGCTGGCCGACTGGGTTCCGGCGGAGGAGACCGGGCCGAATGGCGCGCGCGTGCTGACACGGCTGTCGGAAAAGACGCTGCGTGTGGGCCTGCCCGGCGCCTTCACCTATGACGGGTTCCACGAGGTAATCCTGCCTCTGGTGCCCGAGGTCGCGGCGCAGGCCGCCCTTGACCGCGCGGTCTTCGCCGGGGGCTGCAACGAGAGCGCCGAAGCCTCCACCGACACGCTGGAGGCCGATATCCTCAAGCTGTACTACGACGATTTCATTGCCCAGTGGGACGGGTTCCTGCGCGATGTGCGGCTGACCCCGATCGGCGATCTGGCGGCGGCGCAGAGCAATCTGAAGGATCTGTCCTCCGCCGACAGCGCGCTGAAACGGCTTCTCGATTCGGTGGTGTACGAGACCGATTTGGCCCGCCCGGCCGAGGCGGACGAGACCGGCGGCGGGATCGATGCCGCGAAGGCTGGAAACAAGGCCGCCTCGAAGCTCGGCAAGCTGGGAAAACTGGTCAAGACCGGGACGAAGATCGCACGCAAGACCGGCGGCGGCGCGGAAGCGGCCCCCCCGCCCCCGCCGGGCAAGCCGGTCTCCGATCATTTCCGCGACATCCGCAGCGCCGTGCAGGAGGTAGACGGCCAGCCCCCGCTGCTGGATGACGCGGTCGCGGCCCTGGCCGCCCTGTCGAACGAGTTGCAGACCGTCGCCGCCAGCCCCGACCCGCAATCCGCGCTGCTGGCGCGGGGCGGGCTGCCGCAATTGACAGGAACCATCGCCAATGAGGCCGCGCGGTTGCCCGATCCGATCGACAAATGGGTGGCGGGCATTGCCGGCGACACGATCAGCGTGACGCGAGAGGCGGTGATCGCGCAGCTCAACGCCCGCTGGCGGGCCGATGTGCTGCCCTTCTGCCGCTCATCGACCGGCGGGCGCTATCCGTTCGACCAGTCTTCCGCCATCGACGTCAACACGCAGGATTTCCAGCGGCTGTTCGGACCGGGCGGGATGATCGACAGCTTCGTGACCGACAATCTGGCCAACTACGTCGACAGCACCGTGCGGCCGTGGCGGTGGCGGTCGGATTTCGGGCTGGACGCGGCGCTTCTGGCCCCGTTCGAGCGGGCAAGGTCGATGCGTGACGCGCTGTTTCCGGGCGGATCGGGCCCGGTCATGGCCTTCACGCTTCAGGCCACCGACCTGTCGCCCAATGCCAGCCGGGTGACGCTGAATGTCGACGGACAGGCGCTGACCTATTTCAACGCCGCAACCCGGCCCGAACCGATGACCTGGCCCGGACGCGACGGCACCAACATGATCACGCTCAGCTTCGCCCCGGTCAATGGCGCAGCCGAGGTCATCACCTCGGAAAGCGGAAGCTGGGCCTTCCTGCGGCTGATCCGCGGCGGGCAATTGTCCAAAAGCGGCCAGCCGGACCTGTTCAAGCTGCGCCTGTCGGCGCGGGGGTTCTCGTCCAGCTTCGATCTTCGGGCCAATTCGGTGGAGAACCCGTTCGATCTAACGATGTTCTCGGGGTTCACCTGCCCGGCCGGGTTCTGATCAGTGGCGACCGGGTTCTTCGGCAAGCTGCCGACGCGCGGCGACTTCGTGGCCCGCGCCTTGCCGCCCGGTGCCAGGCCGGTTCTGGACCGCTGGCTGACGCGGCATCTCGCGACATGGGCCGGCCACCCCGAGCACTGGCCCGAAACCGGGTTCCGGGCGGTGATCGCGCATGGTCAGGGCGTTTTGGCGCTGTTGATCCTGCCGAGCCGCGACGGCACCGGGCGCGCCTTTCCGCTGGCCGCGGTCGCCGCGGCGCCGTCGGTCGGGACGGATCAGGTCGAGGCGTGGGCGGCGCAGGCGCTGAGCGTGTTGCGCGAGGCCTGTGCGGGCGTGTTGGACGCGGATGAGCTGGCCGAGGCGCTGTCTCGCTGCACGCTTGACAGCGCCGGGTCTGGTCTGGATGCCCCGCTGCTCTGGCAGTCGGGCCAGGCCCCGGACATCCCGGAGATCGTGCTGGGCAGGCGCGAACAGGGCTGAGCGCGCGATCAGTTCTGTTTGATCTTGCTGCCCTTCATCGTGATGTCGCTGCTGGCCTTGACGTTGATCTTGCCGGATCCCTTGGTGGTGATGTCCTTGCCGTCAATATTGATGGTGCCGTCCTTCTTCATCGCGATGCTGGCCTTGCCGCATTTCAGCACCAGACTGTCCCCGGCCTCGACCACGATGGTCTTGCCGACATTCAGCGCCATGTCATCGCCGATGCTTTCGCTGGCGGATTTCGCGACGCTGATCGTGCGGTTCTCGCCGATCGTCTGGGTCAGGTTCTTGCCGATTTCGGACAACTGGTCCTTGCCGATGCGGATGCTCTGATTGTCGCCGATCACCCAGCCGTCATCCTTGGCGATGACATGCTGCTGCGCATCGCCCACCGTGACCGCGCGTTCCGCGCCGATCGTATTGACCTGCGCGGCCCCGACCAGCCGGGTTTCGGCCGCGCCCACCGTATCGGTCCGGGTCAGCTTGACGGTGACGGTCTGGGTGGCCCCGACGCTCTGGCTGTGGTTCATGCCAATAACCTCGGTAGAGTTGTTTCCCACGCTGATCGATTCATCCACGCCCACGCGCAGCGTCCGGTTCTTGCCCACTGTCTCGTCGTCATTGCTGCCGATCTTGACTGTGCGATCAACGCCCACCGTGGTCGATTTGTTGTTGTCGACGGCCTCGGTCCGGTCATGCCCGACCCATTGGGTCGCGTCGCGCACCACCTCCTCGGCCCAGTCATTGCCGATATGGCGGGATTCGTTGTTCTTGACCAGTTCGTTATGGTCCTTCTCTGCCTGGAAATAGACCTCCTCGCTGCCTTTCTTGTCCTCGAACCGCAACTCGTTCCAGCCGCCGCCGCCGGGGCTGGAGTTCGATTTCCAGCCGGATTGGGTGGCATTCGCGGGCAGCGCGTAGGGCGGCATCTGCTCGGCGTTATAGACCCGGCCGGTGATGATCGGCTGATCGGGATCGCCCTCGAGGAAATCGACGATCACCTCCTGCCCGATGCGCGGGATCTGGATGAAGCCCCAGCCCGAGCCCGCCCAGGCGGAGCTGACGCGGATGAAGCAGGTGGTGTTCTGATCGCGCCTGCCATCACGGTCCCAGTGGAACTGCACCTTCACCCGGCTGTACTTGTCGGTATAGATTTCCTCGCCCTGCGGCCCGACCACGACAGCGGTTTGCGGCCCCTTCATCACCGGGCGGCGGGCGCGGAAGGCCGGGCGATAGCTGACCCGCTCGGGGATCAGCGTATACAGTGCCGAAAACCCGGCGCGGTCGGCCTCGCGCGACTGCTTTTCCGGCATGGTGGCGAAACGCGCCGCCGGATCGCCCATCGACGCGCCCTGCGCCTCGCTGCGGTGGCGGCGTCCGCGGATGTCATACGCCACCCGCTCGATCACATAGGATTCATTCTCCACCTCGCGCGGAAAATCGGTGAGCGCGAAGACATTCCCCGACGCCGGTGCGGACGCGGTCGACAGCGCGGTGATGACCTGCATCCGGGCCTGATCCTGCTGGTTGCGGATCATAGCGAGGTCATCGCCTCTCTGAAACTCCGTATACTGCCCCGGATAGCCATAGCGCGCCCCCTCGCTGTTGCTATGGGGCAGCGGATTTTCGGACCGGCTCATCAGATCGGCGGACGGTTTCTCGAAATCGTAATCGGTCAGGCTGTGGCTGCCCGGAACGATGCAATCCGCCCGGCTGAAATCGGTGATCGCGCCAATGCCGGCGGCATGGCCAGACCAGCCTTCGCGAAAATGCAGCGTGCTGCAATTCTCGGCGGATTGCAGTGCGCCGAACCCGTCGCAGAAAATGATTCTGTGGCCGGACGGATCGAAACGGAAAAAATAGAATATCCCTTCATGTTCCAGCAGCCGCTGAACGAAATTCAGGTCGGATTCGCCGTATTGCACGCAATATTCGCGTTTCGGCGGATCCCGGTCGAGCTGCCATTCATAGGCGGTGCAGCCATGCTGTTCCAGGATCTCGCTGACAATGTCCACGACGGTCATCTCCTGGAAGATGCGGTTGTCGCTGGACTTGCCGAGCAGCCACATGCGCGGGCGCAATGTCAGGTGATAGCGCCAATGCCCCTGGCCGTCAGTTCCTGCGAATCGGAACTCATCGACAATCCCGTGAAAACAACGGATTGAGGCAGGATCCTGCGGATCGGCGGACACATGCAGCGCGACCTCCTCTCCCAGAAGATCATGCGCCGCGATATCCGGTGTGCCGCTGATCGCGCTGACGTCGAATTCGAAACACTGGCTGATCTCGTCATGCCCCTGCATGGCCAGAAACGCCAGGCCCCGGAATTCCTCCATCGGGATGTTTGACAGCATCTCTTCCGAGGGAAGCGGAGTCTGCAAGATGGCGAAACGCTCATTCGGCATGGCTGATCCTTTTCCCCATTCGGAATTTTCAAAATTCGCTCAAATCGCGGCAATTATAATCCGAAAAGCCGAATTCCGGAAACGCTACAATTACAGATTCGGCGGGCAATCCAATCCGCGCATGGTCTTGCGGACGGAAATCGGATTGAGCGTGTCGGCAAAGCTCATTTCCAGGAACACCCGGCCAGTGTCACTGCGCAGATCCAGCAGCGCGCGCGCCCCGTCATCGCGCAGCCGCAGCCGCAGCGTGTCGATCAGCCGGAACAGCCCCCACTGTCCCTGATGGCTCAGCCGCCCGGCATCGGTGCCTTCCCGGAAACTGACCTCGATCCCGGCCTCGGGCGACGGGCCGGGCCAGGACAGCGCCACGGGCGCACCCGTCGCCAGAACCGGCTGCGCCACACCGCCAAGCGCGATCAGCGTCCGCCCGCGCTCGGCAAGCGCGCTGAGCGTCACCTCAGCCCGAACCACCGGGCCGCCCCCGAACAGGCCCTGCGAGATCTGCGCGGCGCGTTCCAGAAAGGCGGCGCTGTCCGGCTCCAGCCCCTCGAAGCGCGCTTCCGGCTTCCATCGCCAGGGGGATTCCGCGGTCTCGAGCTGCGGCAGCGCGGCGTTTTGCAGGAAGCTGGTGAGAACACCCTGCGGGCCGAGCAGACCGGCCAGTTCCGCCATCGGCGCGTCCGGCCCGCCATCGGCAAAGGGATATCGCCCCTGCACGAGTTGCTGGCAGGCGGGAAAGACCTGCTGCTGCCATTCCCGCGTCAGCGCGTTGCCGCCCGCCATGGCGGCCGTCTGCGGCGCCGCGGACTGCGCCAGCACATCCTCGGCAATCTGCACCACGATGCGCGGCGCGGCCTTCAGCGCGGTGATGGAGCGCGCCCGGTCGCCGATGCTCATCAACCGGTCCATTCCGCGCCTGCGATCCAGGTCCACCGCGCCAAGTGCCACGTTGAGCGCGGCAAAGAGGGCGGAAATCTCGGACATGCGGCCCTGTTCGACATACTGGATCAGCGGGCCGAACTGGCGGGCCAACTGTAATTGCTGCGCATGGCTGCGGCGCCGGTCCTGCCCGCCGACCTGCACCCAGACCTCGCGGAACATCCGGCTGAGCGGATTATCCGGCCGGGCAAGCGCGCCGGAGACGATGATCGCCGTCTCGCGCTGCGCGAAGGGCCGGACCCGCAGATCGGCCAGCCAATCCTCCCAGGCGGCGATGGTCTGCTGTTGCAGGCGATCCATCAGCAAATCGGGGGTGTCATTATCCGTGGGCGGCGCGTCGCCGAGGATCAGCGGCGCAACGGCACGCGCTTTCTGCACGGCAATCCCGACACCGTAATCGCGGGCATGATCCCATCCGGCCTGAGTGAACAGGCCGGGAAGGGCTGTCTCGATGGGCGTGCCGGAGCGGCGCAGCAACACCTGCGGTAGCCCCGGCACCTGCTCGGCCGGATCCCATTGCGGCAGCGCCCGTGTCTGGCCGGCCCGCAGCAATTCCAGCCAGGCGCGGTCCGCATCCGGGATCTCGGCGGCGAAGCGTCGCGCCTGTTCGCGCAGCTCGGTATCGCGCGGGGTCAAACCTGCCGCGGGTCCGGTCAGCCGCGCAACATGGGGCGCCAGCCCGGCCAACCCGGACTGTGCGTCGCGATCTTCCAACCATCCGGCGAGATAGCCCGGCGTCCAGTCATCCTGCCCGGTCAGCACCGACCAGGCCCGCAGCGCGTCATAAAGCAGCAGCCCCTCGCCTTCGGACGCAATCGCCGTCTCGATCGCCTCGGCCACGGCATCGGGCAACATGCGCTGCACGGCGTCGGCGTAGACGGCCTCCGCCCGTGTCTGGCTGTCATAGACCGGCAGGCGCAGCGCCCGTTTCAGCGGAGCCTGGGACGCCGCGTCGGTGACCCGGCCCACCGCCGCGCGCATATCGTCCAGCCGGCGGACAAGATCGCGACCGCTGCGCGGCTGATCCAGCCCGATCAGCAGTGCCTCGGCGTCGAAGCCCGCGCTGATGCGTTGATGATAGCGCAGTTCGAGAAAGCCCGCGTAACCCAGCAGCCCGACACAGAGGGCGAGCACGAACCCCGCGATCTTCCAGCCCCAGCCGCCACTTCCCAGGCGGCGATGCCCGTCCCGCGCCGACTCCGCCCGCGAGATCAGCACTGCCAGAAATTCGGCAAGATCCGCAAAATCCTGCCCCTGCGATTGCGCCACCTTCTGAAATTCCCGGATCCGGGCCAGCGACATGTCGCGGCCATCGAACAGCCGCCGACGAAGCAGGACGGACCACGTTTCGAGATCGATCGTCCTGACCGTGCGGGCCCGCCGGTCCAGCAGAACCGCCAGCCCATATCTGGCCGGCTTCAAGGCGTGGGACGACGCCCCCGACAGGATCGCGTCCACCTCGAACCGGTCAAGAAGACCTGCGGCCTCCCCGATCAGCGATGCCGCGCCGCGCCCGGCGCGCAGATCCAGCTCGTCGATGAATTGCAGCATCGGACGGGCAGCCATGTCGAAGGCAGAGGCGTTGTCCCGTCCGCGCGCCATGTGTCACAGATGACCCTCGGCCTGCCATTTCCGCAGCGTCTCGACGCCGACCTCGAAATGCATCGAGTCCTCGCGGCTATAGGTGGCACCCCAGAACCAGCCCTCCTTGTTGAACAGTTCGGCCAGCAGCAGCAGCCCGAATTGCGTGCCACCGTCACCGAACCCGTCGAGCTTGCCCTCCAGCTTCACATCGATGGCCGTGCCCCAGGAATGATTTGACACCGCGCTGCGCGATCCGCGGATCAGCCGGGCGCACATCGCCCCGGCCGTGCCGAGCGCCGCGTAGATGTCTGGCTCGCTTTGCTGCAGCTCGGCCAGTATGCGTTCGAGACTGTCGAGCGCGGGCCGGATCATCGTCACCCGGATCGGCCCGATCTGCCGGGTTTCGAGAAGCGATTTCAGCTTCGGCTGGGTCACCGCCTGGCAATCGGTGGAATAGCTGTCACGCGGATGGCCCAGAACCTCCAGCATCACCCGGTTGCCGGGCTGGGTCACACCGCTGTTGAAACGCGATTTGCCGAGCCGCATCACCTCCGTCATCTCGGCCGTGCCGCCGTGATCGGAGACCTCCTCATCGCCGGACAGCGCCGGGGCGGCAAGGTCCATCGCGGTCGCGGCGGCCGGTGGCGCGAAAGCCGGCTGCGCCGCCTGAAGGGCCAGATCCTCCGCCAGCCGCTCGATGTCGATCTGGGCATCGCGCAATTCGGCCCGCAGCGTCTCGACGCCGCTGCGCAGCTCCGCCAGCTCCGCCTCGCTGCGGTTCAGCCGCAACTCCGCGCTGCCATCGGCGGTCTCGAGCAGCGCCCCCACCACGGCAAAGGCAAGCGCGGCGATCACCAGCCCGATGGCGACGATGATCGGGCCGATCAGAGCACCATGACGCATCAATACGCCTCCTGCGCGAAGATGGCGACGACCGAGACATTGTCCGGCGCGCCATTTTCCAGCGCCTGCATCGCGAGTGCCCGGCACAGGCTGCGCGGATCGGCCGGACGCGCCATGATCGCGGCGATCTGGCGGTCCGGCACGCAGGTGGTCAGCCCGTCGGAACACAGCATCAGCCGGTCCTTTCGCACCATCTCGAACCGCGTCGTATCGATTTCGATCGCGGGCTCGACGCCGACGGCGCGGGTGACTACATGGCGCTGCGGATGGGTCTCGCGCTGATCGGGGTCCAGCAGGCCGGAATCGATCAGCTCCTGCACCACGGAGTGATCGCTGGTCAGTTGCCGCAGCGCGCTGTCGCGCCACAGATAGGCCCGGCAATCCCCGACCCAGGCAATCGTCGCCACCGCGTTCTGGATCATCGCGGCGACCATCGTGGCGCCCATCTGGTCAATCCCTTCCTGCGCGCTGCGGGTCAGGATCTGCTCATTGGCTTCCGCGATCAGTTGGCGCAGACCCGCCTCGGCCGGGGCGTGGTCGGACAGGGTGGCGATTCTGTCGATCACCATATCGGCGGCGATTTCGCCGTTGCCATATCCCCCCATTCCATCAACCACCGCCCACAGCAATCCGCCCGGATCGGTCAGAATGGCATCCTCGTTATTCTCGCGGACGCGCCCGACATGGGTCAGCCCATTTCCGCGGATGACCAAAGGGCGATTCTCCGCCATGATCCGAGGCGGCCGGGTCGTCGGACCAGTCACGTTCGCGGCTCGCTTTCCTGTTGGGCTGCGGGAATCATTCACGACCTTGGAAAATGGCTGAACTTTGAATTAATTAATGATACCCTAGGAATCAGTCTTATCAAACCTTTCCATTTCTGCGGTGTCAAAATGCGTTTCACGCCCTGTCTTCCCGTTTTCGCCATTGCCGGATTTGCCGCGATCGCCAGCCCGGCATTGGCGCAGGATGATCTTTCGGTCGAAGATCTCGTCGGCCTGTGGAGCAAGCAGCAGGAGGTGTTTCGCGAGGCGCAGTCGAACGGCCTGGGCAAGACCCGCGGGCTGGAACTGGTGACGATCGACGATGCGGGCGCGGAGGCGGCACAGCCTGCGGCCGGGGCGGTGCTGAGCACGACGCCTGCGGATCAGCAGATCGCCGGCGCGGCAGGCACCTCGGATCCTGCAATGACTGACGCGCCGGAGACGGTGCAGCCGGTTGTGTTCGGACAGCTCGACCCGGAATTGCAGGTCAATCTGCAGATCAATTTCGACTTTGACAGCGCGGCCCTGGCCGAAACCGAAAAGCCGAAGATGCAGAAGATCTGCGAGGCGATGAAGCTGAGCGATGTCGGCGTGTTCCGCATCGTCGGCCATACCGACACGGCCGGCAGCGACGCCTATAACGAGCGGCTGTCGATCATGCGCGCTGAGGAGGTGGTGCGCTACCTCGTGGATGAATGCGGCGTCGACTCGGCCCGGCTGGAATCAACCGGCATGGGCGAGCGGTTTCCGTTCAACCGCGAAAACCCGCAAGCGGATGAGAACCGCCGCGTCGAATTCCAGGCGATTATCTAGGCGCCATGATTATCCCGGCGCCGTGTCGTCAAATTGTGACGGTCGCGGGAATAGGAATTGGATAACGTGGCGGCGATGAATCGCTGATTCTTCGTCGGTGCTGATGCCTCTTTGCGATCTGCCGATCCAGGCCGACCAAATCGGCCGGGCAGCCCATATTTGCGCGCTATTTGCGATGTGATTGCACTGCGAAATACCGGCCTCGTCAAGTTAACCCTGTTTCTCCCAAAAATATCCGGAAATGCGATCTGCAATTCTGGACAGAAACGGCATTTGGGATATTCTGATTCGAGACGCGATTTCATTAAATAACTTGGAGGGATCAGTATGACGAAAGCTGACGCCGCCCCGACTGGTCCCGTCGCATCCTGGCAGCGGGCGCTCGCCGTATCCGCAGCGGCGCTGGCGTTGCTGGCGACTCCCGCCTTCGCGCAAAGCGCCAGCTCCGTGACCCCGGAGAGCTTTCAGCCGCGGCTGCAGAACCTCGCGGGCTCGGTGGTGTTCAGCGGCAATACCGGCACCCAGGCCCCTGCCGGGTCGGAGCAGATCGGCATCACCCTGTCTGGCGTGACGCTGGAGGGTGCTTTCCCCCAGATGGCTGCCGCGAATGCCGCGCTGGAAACCCGGCTTACACGGGGGCGCATCCCGGTCTCCGAATTGTTCGAGGCCTCGGCCGAGCTTGAGGCGGCTTACGCGCAGGCCGGCTATGTGCTGGCGCGGGTGGTGCTGCCGCAACAGACGCTGCGCGACGGCGGCAATCTGCGGATCAGCGTCGTGGACGGTTTCGTGGAATCGGTCGATGTCTCCCGCACCCCGCCCGAGATAAGGCGCCGGATCGAGGCGCTGACCGGACCGCTCGTCGATCGCCCCGGCATGACGCGGACTCAGCTTGAACGTCAGCTTCTGCTGGCCGGTGACGTGTCCGGCGTGGCGCTCGGCTCGGCACTGGCGACGGGCAGCCGGCCCGGCGGCACGGTGATCGCGCTCGATCCGCAATTCCGCAAGATCACCGGCTTTGTCGGCTTCGACAATTTCGCCCCGCCGGAGTTGGGCAGCATCGCGCCCGACGATCTCGAAGGCGTGGTCATCCATTCCGGTTTCGAGCTGAACAGCATGCTCGGCTATGGCGAGACCTTCTATGGCCGCATGGCCGCATCGCCGCACGGGCTGTTGTCCGACGACCCGCGCTACCGGGTCTTCGCCCTTGGCGCGGTGGTTCCGGTCGGCGCGTCGGGGCTGGCAGTGAATGTCGAGCTGACCACCAGCGACACCACCCCCGACAACAAGGCACAACCCACACGGTCCAGCTTCGATCGCCAGTCCTTCCGGCTGATCTATCCTTGGATCCGGTCGCGGCAGATGAACCTGACAACGCAGCTCATGCTGGATCGCCAGAAGGATGAAATGCGGCCGCTGACCGGCGGGCTTCCAGCCTTCTACCGCGACGAGACGACCGTGCTGCGCTTCGGCGGGAACCTGTCCTACAGCCATGAGGACGGCGCATATTCGACGGCGGGCGCGGTCCTGTCGCGCGGCATAGATGCGCTCGGCGCACGCAGCGCGGCCGAGGCGGCGCGCAGCAATGTGCCCTTGTCGCGCGCGGGTGCCGATGCGGAGTTCAGCAAGCTGGTCCTGTCGGCCAATCACGAGCGCGCGCTTGGCGAACGCTTCTCGCTGGACGTGACCGGGCGGCTGCAATCCTCCTTCGGCGATCCGCTGGTCACGGCGGAGCAGTTCAGCATTGCCGGGCCGAACGAGTTGTCGGCCTTCGATTCCGGCGATCTGCGCGGCGATAGCGGCTGGGTGATCCGGGCCGAGCTGTCCCAACCCCGCCCCGTCAAGCTTCGCGGCGCGGATTACGTGTTCAGCCCCTATGTCTTCGCCGGGGTCGGTCAGGTGCGGATCGAGCAGCCGACCACGCTCGAACAGGCGAAGGAATCGGCCAACGCCTTCGGCGTCGGCATCGACCTGATCTCCCAGACCGGCTCTCGCTTCCGGTCGAATTCCCTGAGACTCGAATATGGCAGAGGAGAGCGGAAACATGGCTCAGACAATTCGCGCGTCAGCCTTTCCGGCAATTTCCGGTTCTGAGCGTCCGCTGCGGCTGCGCGCTGCACTGCTGAGCAGCACGCTGCTGATCGCCCTGCCCGTCGCGGGATCGGCACAGGATCTGCCCAGCGGCGGCACGGTGGCCAGCGGGAAGGTGTCGATCGGCCAGCCCTCTGCGAACGCCATGATCATCAACCAAGGCTCGGAACGCGCGGTGGTGAACTGGGACGGTTTCTCGGTCGGGCGCGGCAACTCGGTCGATATCCGTCAGCCCGGACAGGGCAGCGCGATGCTGAACCGGGTGACCGGCGACACCACCAGCCAGATCCACGGGGCGCTGAACGCCAATGGTCAGGTCTATGTCGTCAATCCGAACGGCATCGTGATCGGGGAATCCGGGCGCGTGAACACCGGGGGCGGCTTCGTCGCTTCGACGCTGGACATCTCGGACGAGGATTTCAACGCCGGCCGGCTGAGCTTTGGCGGCAATGGCCGATCCGCCGGGGTGACCAATCGCGGCAGCATCGCGGTCGGCGCGGGCGGCTATGCCGCACTTCTCGGCGGGCGCGTGGACAATTCCGGCACGATCTCCGCCCCTCTGGGCCGGATCGGGCTGGGCGCGGGCGAACGCGCGACGCTGGACCTGTCCGGCGACGGCTTCCTGCAGGTGGCCCTGCCATCGGAGGATGACGGGGATGACAGCGCGCTCGTGAAGAATTCGGGGCGCCTGTCGGCGGATGGCGGGCGGATCGAGATGAAGGCCGCGGTGGCACGGGATGCCGCGCGCAACACGATCAACCTGTCCGGCACGGCCGAGGCGCGCTCGGTCTCGGTCCAGAATGGCGCGATCGTTCTGGGCGGCGGCGCGGGCGGCACGGTGAAGGTAACCGGACGCGCCACCACCCGCGCGATCCGCCAGCCTGTGCAGACCCAGCCGCGGCGGCGCGAATCGAAGCTGGCTCTGCAAAGCTCGCCCCGCCCGCCGCGACAATCCGGTGGGCAGATCGACATCTCGGGGGCCGAGATCATGCTGCTCGGCGCGCTGCTGGATGCCAGCGGCGAGGGCGGCGGCGGGCGCATCCGCATCGGCGGCGATTTCGCAGGCCAGGGTCCGATGCCACATGCCGGCACGGTCCGGGCCGATGCGCAGACACGGATCTTGGCCGATGCGGTCACGTCCGGCGATGGCGGCCGGATTGCCATGTGGTCCGACCTGCGCACAGAGTTCAACGGCCAGATCTCGGCGCGCGGAGCGGGCGATGGCGATGGCGGCTTCGTCGAGGTATCGAGCGAAGGCGATGTCCGCTATGCGGGCCGCACCGATCTGCGCGCGCCCGGCGGCGCGTGGGGCACGCTGCTGATCGACCCCGTCGATATCGAGATCTCGGACCAACCCGGCGCGACCATGACCACCGCTGATGCCGAGGCCGCGCTCGAGATCGGTTCGCTGGAGTTGGACACGAACGGTTCGGCCTCGATGGAGGGCAATATCGAGGTGATGGACGGTCTGGGATGGGACGCCGGCACCTCGCTGATCCTGACCGCTGAAAACGATATCACGATCAGTAACAGTATCAGCGCCAGTGCCGGCGGGCTGGAACTGGAGGCCAAGGGCGATGTGAATTTCTCAGCAGCCTCGGTTTTTGTCGACCGGCTGACGATCAACGCCGACACCGCCGCGTTGACCGACAGCCAGATCACGGAATATGGCGCGGCGGGCGGGGTGAGTGCCCGCGTCTTCGCGCTCACCGGATCGGAATGGACCCAGGAGGGCCCGGCGCTTTCGCCATTCGACGTGCAGCAATTCAACACCAGCGACGGTTTCTCGGGGCCGAGCCGGTTCCTGCGCGTGACCGGCGGGGACGGTTCGGCAGCGGATCCCTATCTGCTGGTGGATGTCTACGGCTTGCAAGGCGTCGACTCCTATCTGACGGGCAGCGCGCCGGTCTTGCTGGACAGCAATTTCGCGTTGGCGGACGATATCGACGCCAGCGGGACGGCGAACTGGAACCCCAACCCCCTGACAGGCAATCAGGGCTTCAATCCAATCGGGAACGCCGAAGAAAATTTCACCGGCAGCTTCGACGGGCGCGGGTTCACGATCAGCGGGCTTACCAGCAATCGCCCATACTACGCCGCCATGTTCGAGCGGACCGCCGGTGCAACGATCAGCGATCTTGCGCTGGAGAACGTGGATATCCAGGGCGAGCAGCTTGCGGCGGGGCTCGTGGGTGTTGCCGATGATACGGTCGTCGAGAATGTCAGCGTTGCTGGCCAGGTGACGGCCGCTGGCGATCTCTTCGAGGTCACAGCGGGCGGTTTGATCGGGGACATGCTCTATGGCAGCGTGATGGACAGCACGTCCAATGTCGCGCTCACTGTTGATATGGCCGACGACCCCGAAAACGATTCCGATTACACGCTCTATGCGGGAGATGTCGGCGGCCTGGTCGGTCGCCTGACATATGGCGGCAATATCACCGCCTCCCGGTCGGCCGGCAGCGTCGCCGTGACCGTCACCGACAAAGAGTTCGAGGTGATGAATATCGGTGGCTTTGTTGGCTATCTGGACGGAACCATCACGGACAGTGACAGCAACGCCCCCGTCACCTATGCCGAGAGTGGGTCATTCAGCAGCACCGGCTCCGTCTCCGTGGGCGGGTTCGCCGGGCGGCACGAGACAGGCTTTGGCAGCGTGACAATGACCCGCACCGCCGCGCATGGTGAAGTGTCCGTCGATGCCGGTCAGGCGCCGGCGAATGTTGGCGGCCATACCGGGGTGAATATCGCGTCGGACATCATCGACAGCTATGCCGACGGCTCCGTGACCTCGTCTTCGCAGGAAACGCATTATGTTGGCGGCCTGATTGGCGCGACGGAGGGCGGTCAGGTGCTCAGATCCTATTCGCGGGGTCTGGTTCAGAGCAGCGGATCGGTCACCGGGATTGGCGGTCTGATCGGCTATAATCTCGAGGATTGCTGCGCGCCGCCGACCAGCGTGATCGCGTCCTTCTGGGATCAGGACCAGTCGGAACAGGGGCCGAACGGGCTGCCGAATTACGGCACCCCGCTTCCCACCGCGACCTTCCGCGACACGGCCGGTTTCCTGGCACTGGCAGAGGCGCAGGGATGGAATTTCGCCACGACCTGGGCGCCGGGGGATGCGACCGCGCACCCGGCGCTCTATTCCGTCGATCAGGTGGTGTTTGCCCGCCCGAACCCGCTGACCCTGCAATATGGCACGACCGGTACGGCCACCGCCACGGGCGATGTCGCCGGTGGCCCCTCCGAGAATGTCTTTGCCCAGCCGGGCGAGACGCTGAACGGCAATGCCTTGTTCCAGAACCCGGTCTTTCCGAACCGGAATACCGGGACAGGCCAGTTCAGCCTGGCCACGACAAGTCTGACCAGCAGCACAGGCGAGGTCTATCGCGTCGTCGATCTGCCCGCGAGCTACGAGATCACGCCGGCGCCTCTGCTGATCGGCGCCACCGCGCAGGACAAGATCTATGGCGAGAGCTTCGCGTTCACGGGCGGGGAGTTCACAATCGATCCATCGACGCAGCTATTCTACACCGACCGGGTGGACCGCGTGCGCCTGAGCAGCGCGGGTGCGCCCGGTTCCGCCACGGTCGGCAGCTATGGCATCACGGCTTCGGACGCGGCGGGCTCGGGCCTGTCAAATTACAACGTCAGCTATGCCGGTTCGCAGATGACCGTTCAGCCGGCCCCCCTGTGGATCACCGCCAACGATCAGACCAAGACCTATGGCGAGTTGTTCGCCTTTGACGGGGACGAGTTCTCCACTTCCGGCCTCGTGAATGACGACAGCGTCTCGCGCGTATCGCTCGCAAGCGGCGGCAGCAGCGCCACCGCGGCCGTGGCGCAATCGCCCTATGCCATCTCCGCCAGCGATGCCGTTGGCAGCGGTCTGGCCAACTACGAGATCAGCTATGCCGATGGCGAAATGACCATTGATCCCGCCCTGCTGACAATCACCGCGCAAGACCAGTCCAAAATCTACGGTCAGAGCTTCGCGTTCGACGGAACGGAATTCACGAGCGCAGGTCTGCTGAACAGCGATAGCATCGGCCGGGTGACCTTGCGCAGCGACGGCGCGGCACCGACGGCGGGTGTGGCCGGCGGCCCCTATGCGATCACCGCCTCTGAAGCGATTGGAGCGGGTCTCTCGAATTACAGCATCCGCTATGAAAATGGTCAGATGACCGTGACCCCGGCACCGCTGACCATCACCGCAGACGACCAGTCCAAGATCTACGGTCAGAGCATCACCTTCGACGGCACGGAGTTCACCAGCACCGGCCTTCTGAACAGTGACAGCATCGGGCGGGTGACGCTGAGCAGCGACGGCGCGGCACCGACTGCGGGTGTGGCAGGCGCGCCCTATGCCATCGCCGCTTCGGATGCGGCCGGCTCCGGGCTGTCGAATTACAGCATCCGCTACGCAGATGGCGCGATGACGGTCACGCCGGCCTCGCTGTCCATCACGCCGGACGACCAGTCGAAGATCTACGGCGAGACATTCGTCTTCGACGGCACCGAGTTTTCGGCGGACGGGCTGGTGAATAACGACCGCATCGGTCGCGTCACGATGTCGAGCGCCGGCAGCGGGCCGCGCGCCACCGTGCTGGGCGGCCCCTACCGGATCACCGCCAGCGGGGCGAGCGGAACCGGGCTGTCGAATTACGACATCAGCTATGGCAGCGGTCAGATGGCAGTCACGCCCGCCCGGCTGGTCATCATCCCCGATTTCATCGAAAAACCATACGGTCAGCAATACGTCTTCAGCGGCACGGAATTCTCCACCGAGGGGCTGAAGAATGACGACAGCGTGACGCGGGTGCGAATGTCCAGTCCGGGTGCTGCGGAACGGGCGGATCGGACGCTGATTCGCTATGAAATCGTCACCAGCAACGCCGTCGGGACCGGGCTGTCGAATTACGACATCGACTATTACGACTCCAGTTACGAGAAATTCGCGATCACGCCGATCCCGCTGACGATCACCCTGAATGACCAGACAAAGCGGCAAGGCGAGAGTTTCACCTTCACCGGGCAGGAATACACGGCGGTCGGGTTCAAGCCCTGGGAGGGTCATCCCGATATCGACATAATCAGCGATGGTGCAAAGCCCGGCGCAAACGCCGCCGGCAGCCCCTATGCGATCGACGGAAACCCGCCCTATGCCTGGTGGGTGCGGAATTACGACATCACCTTCGTTCCGGGCAAATTCACCGTCACGGCGCAGACGCCCGGCCCGGCATTCGAAGACAGGATACCCCGTCCGGTCAGCATCCCGGCCTTCGATCTGCCCAATCCGGTGGACACGATGTCGCTGGACATGGGCGCGGTTCTGACGATCGCGGCGGCTTCGCCCGCGGCGGAGCGCGCGCCCGCCTCGCAGGTGGTGATCGCATCCCGCAACGCGGCCGAGCAGACGCTGGATCAGGTCGACCAGTTCTCGGCCATCCTCGAAGTCGCGGCCAATAGTTGTTCGCAAAGCGACGCGGATGTCAGCCGATACCTGGCCTGCCTGTCCGATGCGCTCGACGATTTCGCGAACAAGCTGGACGAGATCTCGACCGACCTGCCGCCCGCGATGGGCAATGTGGCCGAGATCATCCGCGACGCCCGCCGCGACATCGACGCCTCGCGCAGCCGCGCCACGCGCAGGCTTGCCGGGGCCACCACCGCGGCCGAGCGGGACAGCATCCGCCGTGATGCGGTGAACGAGGCCCGCGCGGCCGTGGCCACTGCCTCCACGGAGATCCGAAAGGCCATCGCCCTCGTCCGGGCGGATGACCCGGAACTGGCGCAGGTCCAGTCCGCCACGATCAACCGCGTGGCGCAGGCCGTGGACAGCGTCGGCATCGAGTTGTCGCGCTCCGTGGGGCTGTAATGGCCCTTCTGCGGTGCGCGGTGCTGGTCGTGATCGTCGCGCTGTCGGCAGGCGCCGGCGCGCTTCATGCGGCGGAGCGGGTGGCGCTGATCATCGGAAATTCGGAATACGAAGCCGTCGAGTCGCTGGAAAACCCGAAGAACGACGCGCTCGACATGTCAGTCGCGTTGGAGGGGCTGGGCTTCGAGGTCATTCTGGGCCGTGATCTGACCCGCGACGGGATGGCGCAGTCCACGGCGGAGTTCGCGGCGGCCGCGCAGGACGCGGAGGTGGCGCTGTTCTTCTATGCCGGGCACGGGTTTCAGGTCGACGGGCAGAACTATCTTGTGCCGACCGATGCGCGGATCAGCTCGACCGAGGATTCGACCGGGCAGACCGTGTCCGTCAACGAGATTCTGGGCCGGATGGAGGAGATGCCAGGCCTGAAGCTGGTCTTCCTGGATGCCTGCCGCAACAACCCGTTCGGCGCCAGCATGGCCGGCGCGCAGGAGGGTCTGGCGCGGATCGGCACGGAGGCCGATTTCATGTTCGCCTATGCCACCCAGCCCGGCAATGTCGCCTATGACGGAACCGGGCGGAACAGCTTCTTCACCCAGGCGCTGCTGCATCAGCTTTATGCGCCGGGCCAGACCATCTCCGACATGATGATCGCGGTGCGGCGCGACGTGATGACCGCCACGGGCGGCCAGCAGATCCCGTGGGAGAACTCCTCCCTGACACGGCAGTTCGCCTTTGACACCCGTCCGCCGGGCGTGTCGCAGGAAACCATGTTCTACCAGGTGGCGACCGGCGCGCGGGACGATGCGCTGATGCGGCTCTATGTCGATCTCTACCCGCAGGGGGCCCATCTGGGCGAGGCGCTCGCCTGGCTGGAGACCGGCACCCGCACCCGCTCCATCGAGCGCAGCGATCCGGCCGAGCAGGCCGACAAGCTTTGGGCGCTGGCGCAGCGCAGCCGGGTGCGCCCGCTGCTGCAACTTTACCTCGACCGCTATCCCGAGGGGCGCAATGTCGAGGATGCGCGGCAGTTGCTGGCGCTGCTGCCGGAATTGCAGGACAGCAATCCCGCCGCACTTTGCGAGCGGCTGGCCACGCATCCGCGCGACGCGACCGCCGGGACATCTGGTGTCCCGTTCGAGCGGTTGCAGCGGAATGCGGTGTCGGCCATCCAGGCTTGTTCGGCGGCGGTGACGCAATCGCCGAACCTGCCGCATTACGTGGCCCTGCTGGCCCGCGCGACCGCGGCCTCGGGCGATCTGGGCCGGGCACTGGCGCTGTATGAAACCGCTGCCGACCGCGGCGATCTGCGCGCCATGGTCAGCCTCGCACAGCTCAAGGAAAGCGGGAACGGCACGGCGCAGGATATTCCGGGCGCGATCCAGCTTTACGAACGCGCCGCCGAAGCCGGCAGCCATGATGCGATGATCAACCTCGCCGTGACACTGTTCGAGGGCCAGATCCTGCCGAAGGATGACGCGCGCGCCATCGCGCTGCTGGAGCGGGCCTCCGAGGAGGGTTCGGCCAAGGCGACCTTCAATCTCGGTGTGCTGGCGCAGGATAACCTGATCGGCCAGCCCGAGGACGCGCTGTCCTATTTCCGGCGCGCCGCACGCGAAGGTGAGTTCCAGGGCTATCGCGCGGCCGCCATTCTGCTGGACGAAGGCCGCGGTGTGCCACGCGACCCGGCCGCCGCGGCCGACATGCTGCTGCGCGCCACGGCGGAGGATAACGGACAGGTGCTGGCCGATCTGACCGAACGCAGCGACCGCTGGTCACGCGAGACGATCACGCAGGTGCAGAGATTGCTGGCCGATGCCGGGCTGTATCGAAGCGAGGTGGACGGGCTGCCCGGCCCGGCCTTCAGCGCCGCGCTGACAGGCTGGCGCAACGGTGGCTTCGACGTGGCGGTGCTTGGCGATTGACAGGCGCGGGCCGGCATCACAGATCCCGGCGCCGCACCCGGACTAGCTTTTGGCAAACCCGCCGCCGCGCCAGTCACCGCGATACTGACCCATTTGCGTGCCATTGGTGTCCTTCTCCTTGAAGCCCGAAGTCACATAGGCGAGCAGAAACTGGAAGAAGCGCTGCTGTACCGTGAAATCCGCAAGATTATATCCACAATCCCTGACCTCGACGACCATGGTCGAAAACTCTGCCAGCGCATTCTGGCATGGCCCCTTGGCCAGACCGTATTTCTGCGTCAGGTAGCTGGTCAGCCTGCGTTGCAGTTCGGCATCCGCGATCTGCATTTTCGCGTCGAAGGCCGGCTCCAGAACGCGGCCCAGCAATCTCGCGCGGCTCCTGTCCTGCTGCGGATTGCGGAGTTGGGCGTGAATCTCGTCCTTCAATTCGCCTCGCGCCGCGTTGCGCCTGATGTCCTCGGCCATGGCGACCTTGTGCAACTGTTCCGCAGCAAATGCGAACTCATCATGCATCACGCCATATTCGCGCATCCTGTCAACAATGCTGTACATAATTTCCCTCCGTTAGCGGCCTGCTGAAACCTTCAATTTTCTGGCCCTCGACCTGGCGGCCCGGCGAAGACGCCCGCGGCGCGGCACAATCCGCCGATCGGTTCTGCCAAGGCCGGTCCCGCATCTCGCCAGGAAGACGGCGGCCGCAGCCGCGCCGCGCACGGCGCAGTTCCACCAAAGCCAGCGCAGATGTCTCAGGCGAAAATATACTCGAAGCCCGTGTCACCGCCCGTTACCGTGACGGAGCTCAATTCCTTCCCTTCCAGACGATAGCCGAGGATGCGCCGGCTGAGTTCGGGCATCAGCGTATTTGTCAGGATCGCGTCGATCATGCGCCCGCCGCTTTCGATCTCCGTGCAGCGATCCTTGATGACCTGCATGGCGCCATCGCCGATGACCAACTCCGCCCCGTACCCCTCGCCAAGCCGCTTGGCGATGCCGCGCAGCTTGTGACCGGCAATCGCCTCGATCATGCTGTCGGACAGCGGGTAGTAAGGGATCGTGACCACCCGCCCCAGCAGCGCGGCGGGAAACACCTTCAGCAGCGGCGCGCGCAGCGCGGCGTTCAGCGCGTCGGGATCGGCAGACGCCTTGCCATCCTCGGTCATGTCCATGATCTCCTCGGACCCGACATTCGAGGTCAGCAGGATCAGCGTGTTCTTGAAGTCGATCCGCCGACCTTCGCTGTCATCCATCATGCCCTTGTCGAAGACCTGGAAGAAGATCTCGTGCACGTCGGGATGGGCCTTTTCGACCTCGTCCAGCAGCACCACGGAATAGGGGCGGCGTCGCACGGCTTCGGTCAGGATGCCGCCCTTGCCATAGCCGACATAGCCCGGCGGCGCGCCTTTCAGCGTGCTGACGGTATGCGCCTCCTGGAACTCCGACATGTTGATCGAGATGACGTTATCCTCGCCGCCATACATCAGCTCGGCGAGCGCCAGCGCGGTCTCGGTCTTGCCCACCCCGGACGGGCCGCACAGCATGAACACCCCGACCGGCTTTTCCGGCGCTTTCAGCCCGGCGGCAGAGGTCTGGATCCGGTTCGCGATCATCTCCATCGCATGGTCCTGGCCGACAACGCGCTCGGCCAGGTTGGTGGCCAGCGACAGCGCCTTCTCGGTCTGGCTGGCCAGCATCCGGCCCATCGGGATGCCGGTCCAGTCCTGCACGACCGAGGCGACCGCCGCTTTGTCGACCGCAGGCAGGATAAGCGGCGTCTCGCCCTGGGCCGTCACCAGCTCGGCCATCTTCTCTTTCAGCGCATCCAGCGCAGCCGCGCGGTCGAATGGCGGTTCGGCGGGGGAAGCGGTCCCCTCTGGCTGCGGATCGGCCCCGGCCTGCTGCGCGTCGGCACCCTGCGCGGCAGCATCCTGCGCGATGCCATCCGGCGCATCGGATGGCTGGTCCTGATCGGCCGCGCCCTCCTCGGCCAGCACCTCCTCGGCATCGCCGATCTCGCCGGTCTCATCCAGCCGGGCGCCGGCGCCGCGCAGTTGCGCGCGCATCTCAAGAATTTCGGAGACAAGATCCTTTTCCGCGTCCCAGCGGGCCTGCGCCGCCTCGAGCGACTCCTGCGCCGAGGCCAGCCCGGCCCCGACCTCCTCGCGGCGGGCGGCGACATCGATCCCGATCGCCTCTTCCCGATCGATGATGCCGCGCTCGATTTCCAGTGCGGCGAGGCGGCGTTCCAGATCCTCGACCTCGGCCGGGGTGGCGTGTTGCGACACCGCCACCCGCGCGCAGGCCGTGTCCAGCAAGCTGATCGCCTTGTCCGGCAATTGGCGCGAGGGGATGTAGCGGTGGGACAGCTTCACCGCCGCCTCGATGCTCTCATCCAGCAATTCGACCTTGTGATGCTGTTCCAGCACCCCGGCGATGCCGCGGCACATCAGCACGGCGCGCGCCTCGTCCGGCTCCTCGATCTTGACGGTCTGAAATCGGCGCGTCAGGGCCGGATCGGGTTCGATATGCTGCTTGTATTCCGCCCAGGTGGTGGCGGCGATGGTGCGCAGTTCGCCCCGCGCCAGCGGCGGTTTCAGCAGGTTGGCGGCGTCGCCCGTGCCTGCCGCGCCGCCCGCGCCAATCAGCGTGTGCGCCTCGTCGATGAACAGGATGATCGGCACGTCAGAGGACTGCACCTCCTCGATCACCGATTTCAGGCGTTTCTCGAATTCGCCCTTGACGCTGGCCCCGGCCTGCATCAGCCCGATATCCAGCATGTGCAGATCGACATTGCGAAGTTGCGGCGGCACATCGCCCCGCGCCAGTCGCTGCGCGAACCCCTCGACCACGGCGGTCTTGCCCACCCCGGCCTCGCCGGTCAGGATCGGGTTGTTCTGCTTGCGCCTGAGCAGGATATCGACGATCTGCCGGATCTCGGCGTCGCGGCCGACGACCGGGTCCATCTTGCCGTCGCGCGCCCGCGCGGTCAGGTTGGTGGCGAACTGATCCAGCGCCGATTGCCCGCCCGGTCTGGGCTTCGCACCGGCAGGGCTCTGCCCCTCCTCATCCGGGCGGCGCTCCAGCGAGGCGGCCAGGATATCGTCGAGCTGCGCCGCCATTGCCGCCGCATCCAGCTTGTCGAATTCCAGGCTGATCTTGAACAGCAGCCCTTCCAGCACCGGCACCTGCAGCGCCCCGAGCAGCAGATAGGCGGAGCGCACCGTGTCGTCGCCAAACTCCAGCGAGCCGTAATTCCACGCCTCCTGGATGGCGCGGAAGATATGTTCCGAGAACTCCTCGACCGATCCGGCGCCATGCGGCAGCGCATCCGTGGCCCGCAGCACGTCGCCATCGAAGCGATGCCGGTCGACCCCGGCGGACTCCAGCAGCAAGGCGATATCGGAGCGTTCGGTATCGGCCAGGGCGGTGATGAAATGCACCAGTTCCACGTAAGGATTGCCCCGGCGTTTCGCGGCCTGCGCGGCTTCGGAAAATGCCTTGAAGCAAATGGGATTCAGTTTTCCCACCAGCTCCTTGCGCTTGACGATTTGCTGAGATCCGCGTGCGGCCATTTGAAACGCCCCCAAGAAGTTTCAGAAGTCAAAAACTGGAAATGGTCGGGTATTCCGAAAACAATAGCACGGCGATGGTATCGCGAAACTCTTTTTCTTGCCAGATATTTGATGCGGAACGCCTTTCATGCGTCCCGCTGCAGAAAACCCGAATTTCGACAGTTCGCAGACAGTCACCGTTCAAAGAAGTGACTGCGAGACTTAGATTTATCTCGCGCCTTCAGAAAGCCGAAAACGTGCAGAAAAAAAATTCTTGACCTTATCGGCTTTGGTTTCCAGCGGATGGAGCCGCCGAAAACCCTGCCCCCTTAAGATTCGACTTGCCAATTTGCAGAGCTGTAACCGATGCGGCACAAATGTCGTTAACGATGAAGCGCAACCGATTCAGAGAACATCCATCCCCATTTGATTGCGCCGCAGCGCCGCCGTCGAAACGCCCTCTCCGCCACACAGAAAGACGAAGCGGGACGATGCCGCGGCTCGCGAAAGCTTTTCCTTGGCAGGGACGTCGCAATGAGCAACTGTTTCGGCGCACGGAACAGATCGGATTCACGAACCAGATCCGTCTGGCGCGACAATGCGTTTCTCTGGCCGCTGATCTTGCGCGGCACCATTCCTTGCACCAAGGGCATCGCGTCAGCGGTTGACCGGCCGCAACGGGCCGATCACCTGCGTTCTGGCCGGATATGCGCTCTATCTCGCCCTCGGGCGCCAAGTGCTGCGCCTGTGGAGGCCGCAACAAACACGCAATCCGCAGGCAGCTTGACCGCCTGCGCCCGGATCAGAAAAACGCCTGCAACCCGGTGATCGCCCGGCCGAGGATCAGCGCGTGGACGTCGTGCGTGCCTTCATAGGTGTTCACCGTTTCCAGGTTGTTCATGTGCCGCATCACCTGGAACTCTTCCGA
>NZ_FNAH01000016.1 GCF_900101865.1 Paracoccus isoporae | reverse complement strand
GCATGCCCTTTTGTCCTGATCGCACGCAACCATCGCGATCCGGTCGCCGCTGATAACTGCAACCGCGCCGCCGCAGCCCGACCGCTGAAACCTTTTTCAATCAATCGCTGGAAACGAACCCGAAGTGCCGCGGGCAAAGGTGCTGACATGACCAATCCTCCCTGATCGGAGGGAATCACGATCAAAGCTTGAGCGAAAGCCCAAACGATTCAGGGTTTGGACGAAAAGCTCTAGTGATCAACGAATATGGAATCGAGCTGAAGAGCGTTCTGATGAATGACCTCTCACACGGCGGAAAATTCGATGATCCCCCACCCAAGGCCGACGACATCGTCGAGGCCTCAAAGGAGGCTATTGCAGTTGTCGAGCGGTTTGCTGGCGGGCAGCTCAAGTGGCTGTAGCGGATCGAATTGATCATTCGATCCGGGCCTTTTGAAGGGCCGCCGTGTCCTGTTTAGCTACCATCTGGTGATCATGATCCGAGCACGAAGAAAGGTCCTACATCAACGCCACATCAACCCGCGACTGCTGGCTTCGCGCCTGTTTTGCGCTTGAATCCGTGCCAATGCCGACCGGTGCAGTAACGGAAATCGGGTCAAATCAAAGGTTTGCGCCGCAACCGATTGATATTGCTAACTTATTGAAATTTCGGGGCTATGGGCTCATAACCTGAAGGTCGTAGGCAAGCAGACTCATGCGAATGAGCGAGATAGGCCGCATTGTGTGAAACAGTGTCCAAATCCTACCCCCGCAACCAAAAAATCAAACGTGGCACATCGATAGCATCGCGGTACGATAGTACCCTCGTGCTTTTGTCACTCTGCGTCCAAGCCACATAAACCTGGAATGGGGAGCATTGAGGCACAATTGTGGAATGCCAACGGCGTGATCCAGCCGAAAAGTCCACTTTATCAAAAATCTTTCAACAGCCGCATCGCATCGTAGATCGCAGCATGGATGTTGCGGCTGGCTACGGCGTCGCCGACACGGAACAGCGTGAAACGTCCTTCCTGGTTCGAGACGATGTCCTGTGTCCGATGATCTAATAATGCTTTCTGGCCGATCTCTCCGAGATTCCGCGAATCTGCTCTGAGCGAGAAATAGAGATCGTCAAACGGCATGACACCGTTCTCGATGACGATCTGGTCCGCTTCCTTCTTCACGTAATCCTTGCTGTAATCGTCGTAGAAGACGGCATGAAGACGGTTCCCCGATTTCTCGATCGCTTCCAGCCTTAGATTGAGCGTCACCTTTGCTCCGGCCTGGCCAAGGGCGCGAAAATAGGCCGGATAGCTCGTGCCGCCGATCTCTGTTGCGAGGCTGCGTTCCGGCGTGACGATTTCGACGGCAGCATTCTGGCCGATCAGCGCCTCGGCGGTGGTCATTGAGGCGTGGGTGCCCTGATCGTCAAACAGGATCACCTCACGCGCAGGCCTGACGGCGCCGGAGAGGATGTCCCAGGAACTCGTGGCGAGCTCTGAGCCACTGTCGAGGAAGCCGAGATCCGGCATCCCCCCGGTCGCCACGACGACAAGGTCTGGATCCTCGGCGAGGACATCGTCGGGCTCCGCGTAGTGGTCGTAGATGAAGCGCACGCCGAATTTTTCGCATTCGGCAAGGCGCCAATCGACAATGCCGATGATCTCGCGACGTCGTTTCAGGGAGGCTGCGAGGAGGATCTGCCCGCCGGCGCGCGGTGCCGCCTCGAAGACGACGACCTCATGGCCGCGCTCGCCGGCAATTCTCGCCGCCTCCAGTCCGCCGGGACCGGCTCCGATCACCACGACCTTGCGGCGCTGCGGTGCTTTTTCCAGGACATGCGGAATGGTCGCTTCGCGGCCGGTGGCTGCGTTATGGATGCAGGCTGCGACACCGGCATAGATGGAATCGATACAGTATCCCATGCCCACGCAGGGCCGGATCCGATCCTCTTCCCCGCGGCTGATTTTTTCCATGATGTGCGGATCGGCGATATGCGCGCGAGTCATGCCGACCATATCCAGCTTGCCGCTTTCGATGGCGTGGCGTGCCGTGGCGACATCCTGGACGCGGGCAGCATGAAACACCGGCATGCCCGTCTGCGCGCGGATGTTCCCCGAAAAATCCAGGTGCGGCGCCGAGGGCGAGCCCATGTTCGGGATCAGCTTGCTGACTCCCTCATGCGTATCCGTGTGCCCCCGGATGACATTGAGGAAATCGAGCAATCCGGTCGCGGTCATCTTCTTGGCGATTTCCAGCCCCTCTTCTGGGCCGAAGCCGCGCTTGAAGTCTTCGTCGCAGGTGAGCCGGGCACCGACCAGAAAATCCGGCCCGACGCGGTCGCGGATTGCCTGGCAGACCTCGATTCCGAAGCGCAGCCGGTTATCGAGCGAGCCGCCATATTCATCGTCGCGGAAATTGGTCGCAGGGGACCAGAACTGGTCGATCAGATGGCCGTAGCACTGCACCTCCAGCCCGTCCAGGCCCGCCGCCTTAACGCGTTCGGCGGCATCGGCATAGTCGTTGATGACCCGGCGAATATCCCAATCTTCCATCGCCTTGGCGTAGGCGCGATGTGTCGCCTCGCGCGTGTGAGACGGCGCGATTATCGGCAGCCAATCTTCGCGGTCCCAGTTGTTGCGCCGACCGAGATGCGTGATCTGGATCATCACGGCGGCCCCGTGTTCGTGAACATCATCGGCCAGCTCGGACATCCAGCGGACGACCTCGTCGCGATAAAGGATGATATTTCCGAAAGATGGCGGACTGTCCGGCGACACGACGGCGGACCCGCCGATCATGGTCATTCCGATTCCACCGCGAGCCTTTTCGGAATGGTAGAGGCGATAGCGCGTCTTCGGCATCCCGTCTTCCGTATAGGCGGGCTCATGCGCCGTCGAGAGCATCCGGTTGCGGATCCGCAGATGCTTGAGTTGCAGGGGTTGAAACAGCGGGTCGTTGGACATGATAGATTCCCAAGGCAAAGATCTGGGGAGCGCTCAGGCGCCGCTACAGGTAGCCAAGCGCGCGCGGCAGGAACAGCGACAGGCCGGGCCAGAATGTGACCGCGATCTGAACCGGCAGAGCGGTGAAGAAGATCAGTTGAAGTGCGGGCTTGGTCACGCGGGACATGCCCACATTCCCGACCCGGCAGCTAAGGAAGAGGATCGGCGCCATCGGCGGCGTGTTGCACCCGATCACCACGCTCATGCCGATGATCGCGGCGAAATGAACCGGCTCCACACCGATCTCCGTCATCACCGGCAGAAGCAGCGGGCCGGTAATGGCGATAATCGACACATCATCCATGATCATGCCAAGCGCGATCAGGAACAGGTTGACGGCGACCAGGATCGCGGTGGGTGACTCGAAGATCTCGAACAGGAATCCGGTCATCTCCTGCGGGATGCGCTCCATCGTGAAAATGCGGCTCGCGATGAAGGAAAAGACCAGGATCACCATGATAACCCCCGTGGTGGCGGCGGCCTGCACCACGCAGTCAAACAGCCCCTTGAGGTCGAGGTCGCGATAGATGAACATCCCGACCGGAATGGCATAGACAAGTGCAATGGCGGCAGCTTCGGTCGGCGTGAAAAAGCCCCCATAGATGCCGCCGAGGATGATGACCGGCATCATCAGCGCCGGCAGCGCCTTCCAGCCTGCCGAGCCGACATTCTGCCAGCGATCCGCGACCGGCACGGTTTGCTCCGGCCGCTCACCACCCATGCGAATGCGGATGGCGTTGTAGATAATCAGCAGGATCATCAGCAAAATTCCGGGCCCGACCGTCGCCAGAAAGCACGCTGTCACCGACTGGCGCGTCACAACGGCGAACAGGATCATCGTGATGCTGGGCGGGATCAGCAGCCCCAGCAGGGATGAGGCGCCGAGCAGGGCGGCCACGTAGCCGCGGTCGTAGCCATGCCGCTCCATCGGATCGACCATGATCCGGCCGATCGCGGCAACCGCGGCGGAGGCGGTGCCGGAAATCGCGCCGAAGATGGCACATGCGACGATCATCGACGCGCCCATGCCGCTTTTCGAGTTGCCGACCAGGGCTTCCACGAAATCGATCAGCCGCCGTGCGAGGCCGCCGGTCTGAAGCACGTAGCCCGTCATGATGAAGAGCGGCAAAGCCAGAAGGATCACCGAGTTGACGGCCCAGAACCCTGTCGTCATCAGGCTTGAGATCTCGATTCCGTAGATCAGCGACAGCGCCAGAGTCATGGCGGCGAAGGAAAAGACGACCGGGACGCCCAGAAACATCAGGACGACGACGACCAGTATCGCGACAAGAGCACCCATCAGTCATTCCTCCGGTTAAGGGGAGAGCCTGCGCCACCGCGACGGACGGCGCCGCAGCTCAGTTGGCGTGGAGAAGCCTGAACCTGGTGTCAGTCCGCCTCGCGAGCGCCGAGCAACACCAGAAGATCGCGCAGAAAATCCCGGCTGAGATAGATGATGAACAGGCAGGCGCCGAACATCAGGCTGGCTTGCGACACGACCCACGGGATACCGAAGACCGGTGTTCCCTGTCTCTTGTCGAGACCCCAACTGACCAGGTCCAAACTCCATACGAGGATGAACACGGCCATCATCAGCGAGAGCGCCGTTGCGAAAAGCTGCACGGCCTGTGCCGCCTTGCCGTCGCCAAGCAGCATCGGCAGAAAATCCGCCGAGAGATGCGAGCGTTCGCTGGACGCCAGTCCGGCGCCCAGTAGGTAGAACCACATCGCGGCCAGCAGGACCAACTCCTCCAGGCCGAACACGGGTGAGCCGACCACGCTGCGGAAAAACACACCCGCCGCGAAGGCGAACGCGATCAGCAGTCCCAGGGCAACGACGATCGGTCGGATGGCTGTCGTGACCCAATGATCGAAGCGGTCGATCAGCGTGAGTACGCGCTGGATCGCGCCCGAGCCGGGCCGGGTATCAATGGCCATCAGCCACCAACCTGCACATTGCTGCGCACAACGTCCATGATCTCTGACCCGAACGCGTCTTCGGCTTCCGGCCAGACCTGCTCCTGGACCACCGCAGCCCAGCCATCGAGCTCCTCATCGGTCGGCTGGATGTACTCCATCCCGCCATCCTGGGCGATCTGGATCCACTCCGCGTCGAATTCCTGGGCGCCTTCGTAACGCTGATCGATCACCTCGCGCGCTGCCGTCGCAACGATCTCCTGATCCTCAGCGTCAAGCGCGTTCCAGCGGTCGAGGCTCATCATCAGGGATGAGTAGGAGAAATTGTGGCGGGTATGGACGTAATAGTCCAACTGATCGCCGAAATATTCGTAGTCCCAGTAGATGATGTTGCCCGCATCGCCCGCGACCACGCCGGTCTGGATCGAGGTGTAGACCTCGTTCCAGTCGATCGGAACGGCCTGATACCCCATCGCCTTCAGCGTCTGCGGATTGGGAAAGGTCGGGATCGCCCTGACCTTGAGATTGAGCGCCTGCGCATCCTCGTGATTGGTGGCGTAGGAACCTTTCGTCGCGATCCCCCCGAAGCCGTCAGGATAGACGCCAAAGAATTTCACGCCGATATCTTCGAGGATCGGTTCGACAAGTTGCTGCATCCAGCCGTCAGGCGAATAGGCGGCTCTCGCCTCATCCCAATCCGTGATCAGATAGGGCAATGACATGACGCCGACCCGCTCGTCGTAGGAACTCTGCGGCAGTTCGAGCACCATGTCGATATTGCCACGCACCATCTGATCGAACACCTCCTGCTGGCCGCCCAGTTCGCCCTGGAAAAAGGTTTCACCGGTGATCCGCCCGTCGGAGAGTTCCGACATCCGGTCGGCCCACATCTGGATCGACATGCCCTGCGGGGAACTTGCGTCCCCCGAAGTGCTGACCATGCGAAATGTCATTTCGTCATCGCTTGCGAGGGCTGCAAGCGGCATCCCGGCAAGCGCGAATGCCGCGAGGGCAGAGATGTTCCGGTGTGCCTTGACCATGTGTTCCTCCCCTGAACTGGTCGTCTTTCTGGTGCTGATCCGATCCTTGATGTGTTGGGTTCGCCTTGAAGACTGATCAAAGCCGGGTCAGCACAGTTGTGCCGATGGCCTCCCGTGTGACGGTTTCCGCCAGCAAGTGCTCCCCATTGCTGTCGTCGCTCTGTCATCGGATACCCCATGCTGTCCGAGAAAAATTCCGCGTTCAAACAGCAATAACTTGGCGCTTGCCTTAGAATTATTTATGGACGGCGCGCGTGATGCCGGAACCAGTCGAGTATTCCGGTGATCGCGGGATCGTCGAAACTCTCCTGCGCACACAGGAAATGATATGCAAATGGACCTTTGCGGGGTTTGAAGGGCAGCACCACGAGATCGCCCCGGTCAATGAGATGCCGGGCGATGACGTTCCGCACGACGCCGATACCGCCGGTGGCGATGATCGCTTGCAGGGTCGTGCTCGCATCGCTGAAATAATGGCCATGCTCGAAATCCTCGGGGACACCGCCATTCTCTTCAATCAGAACCCGCCAATCATTTTGCGCGGTGTCGTGCTGGAAAGGCAGCCCCGAAAGATCGGAGATATCGCGCGTCTCGCGCAGTTCCTTCGGCAGGCTGGCCGCGCCGACCAGCATGAACTGCTCACCGAACAGCCGTTCTTCGTAGACGCCCTGCGTCCCGCCGGGGCCCCAGCGAATGGCGATATCGGTTGCGCCGCGGCCAAGTTCGGCCAACGCGACCGACGCCACCACGATCAGGTCGACATTCGGATTGTTCCGAGAGAAATCGCCGATCCGGCTCGCGAACCAGGTTGATGCGAAAGACGGCAAAAGACTGAGCGCCACGGAAACGCGATTCTCCCCGGACACCAGGGCGTGAACGCTGTTGCAGAGATGATCGAGGACCATCTCAACGTCTTTTGCCAGCGCCTGACCGCCCGCCGTGAGCACCAGCCTGTTGTTTTTCCGGATGAAGAGATCCAGGCCGAGACGCTGTTCGAGCAGTTTTACCTGCTGGCTGACGGCGGACTGCGTGAGGTTGAGTTCTTCGGATGCGCGCGTGAAACTCAGATGCCGCGCTGCTGTCTCGAATGCCACGAGCGTCTGCATGGGTGGCAGTTCGCCGTGCGAATAGCGGCGCAGATTATCGGGCATCTCGAGGCGCACAAGGCGATCCGTGTCCAGCGTATCGAGTTGCCTGGCGCGCAGGGAGCGTTTCATCGGTGTCCTCGCAGATCACATCCGGTGGTCGGTCTTCCTGTTCGTCTCGGCGGTCTCGGATAGATTATCGTTTCGTTCGGCTGCGTGAGCCAAGACAAATCTCGCTTTCCCGCAACGCGGCCAGCCTCCAGCAGACCTCACGTGTCGCAGCGCGGATATTCGCAAGAAGCGGCGCGCAGCCACATCTCGCCGGCGGTCAAGGCTAAATCACGGCTTCTTCAAGGAACGGTTCATTCAGAGGAATGCGTTCGTAGCGGAAAGGGGTCAGGTCCAGCGTCTGAAAGGCACCGTCGACCAGCAACTCCGCCACGGCGCGACCGACTGCGGGGGCCTGCTGCAGCCCGTGACCGGAAAAGCCGTTGGCGAACATGAAATTTGCGATTTCAGGATGAAAGCCGACGATGCCGTTGTGATCCAGCATGTTATACTCGTAATGGCCCGTCCAGCATTGCTTGACTTTCAGAGCCTCGAAATCCGGGATCCGGTGCCAGAGCGCGGGCCAGATGCAGTCTTCGAATTCCTCATGGCAGATCGCGAAATCGTCGTAGTCGGCGGGGCCGTTGTCCAAGGGCGTGTTGCCGGTCAGGAACAACTCTCCCTCGGGCCTGACGAACGTCCCCGTCAGGTCGATGACATTCGGCATCCGGCCGGGGATCGGGGTCTCGCTGGCGAAAACGAAACTATAGCGTTTATGCGGCGCCACCGGGATTGAAAGCCCGGCCATGGCGCAGATTTGCTGCGCCCGCGGTCCGGCGGCATTTACCAGGGTGCCGCATCGGACGGCCTCGCCGGTGGATAGGTGAACCGTCGTGACCCGGCTCTCTTCGACGTCAAGGCCAGTGACTGCATTGTCGATATATTCGACGCCGCTGCAACGCGCCGCGCGCCGCAGCCCGTTCAGCATCCCCATCGAATCGAACCAGCCCTCATCGCGCGCGCCCCATGCCCCGCCCCCGAGATCCTCGACATTGAGCCAGGGGAACCGGTCCTTCAGCGGCCCCGGCTCCAGAAAGACGGTATGCGCGCCAAGGCTGCGCTGCAATTCGACGCGGTCGCGGGCGGCCTCCACGCCTTCGGGTGAGACGCAATACAGATAGCCGTGTTCACGAAATCCCAGGTCAGGCGGAGCCTCATCGGTATAGAAGGCGGTCATGCGCTCGACAAAGCTGCGGATGAACTCAATGCCGAACTGGCTGATCTTGACGTTGATCGGATTGGAATATTGCTGACGGATGGCACTGGTCGACAGCGCGGTCGAGGAGAACTCATAGCTGCTGTCGCGCTCGATCACCAGCACGGATGCCCCCGGCCCGAGTCTCTGGCTGAGCCAGTAGGCGGTGGACGATCCGATGACCGCGCCACCGACGATGACGATGTCATAGGAGCTTCGCTTTGGGGGCTTGTAGGCGGGGATGGGCATCAGGCAACCTCTGATCTGAAGGAAGCCACCAGATTATCCGCGCCTCTGGCGAGCAGGCCGAGATCGGAGCCCACCGCGACCATCGTGAAGCCGTCAGCCAGATAGCGGTCGGCATCCGCCTTCTGAGGCGCGAGGATGCCCGCCGGTTTGCCGGCAGTTCTGGCGGCTTCCAGCACCGAGGCGATGGCTTCCTGGACATGCTCGGCGTTCGGGTTGCCCATCGCGCCCAGATTCGTCGACAGGTCTCCCGGCCCGACGAAAAGGGAGTCGACGCCATCCGTCGCGGCGATCTCGGCGGCATTGGCGACGCCTTTCTCGCACTCGATCTGGGCTGCAAGGAACTGAGCGCCGCGGGCGTCCCTGTGGTAGTCCTTGATCCGGCCGAACTGGTTTGCGCGATGCCCCACAGAGAAGCCCCGGATCCCGCCAAAAGGCGCATATCGCATGGCAGAAACAACCGCGCGCGCCTGATCGGCAGAGCGCACATTGGGGATCATCAAGCTGCGCGCGCCGCCATCCATGAACTGTTTCATCTGATGAGGATCGTCGGATGGCAAGCGGACAACCGGCTCGCAGGGGAACGCCGCCGCGACCTGCAACTGCAGCACGACGCTGCGCAGGTCGTTCGGGCTGTGTTCCGCGTCGATCAGCAGCCAGTCGACACCCGATCCCGCAATGACCTCGGTGGTCAGGGCCTCGGCCAGCGAACACCACAGCCCGATGGCGCTCCGGTTCTCGTTCAGCAGAACCTTCAGAATATTTTTGCGCTCTTGCAGCATCCATCACCCCGGCGATCAAATTTGTATGTTGTATGATGTATTATCACCGACGATAATCTGCAGATAGAGTGAGTCGCAAATGGAAAATCGGAGGGGCCATGAAAATCGGCTTTATCGGGTTGGGCGTCATGGGTGCGCCGATGGCCCGCAACCTCGCCGCCGGCGGGCACGCGTTGCTGACGAGTTTGAACCGCTCGCCCCTGCCGGACGACCTGCCGGCTGAGGTGCTGGACAGCGCCGCTGACGTCGCCCGGCAAAGCGAGATCATTATCACGATGCTGCCCGACACCCCGGATGTCGAGGAGGTGATGCTGGGCGAGGGCGGGATCGTCGAAGGCGTGCAGAGCACCGCGCTTGTCATCGACATGAGCTCGATCAGCCCGATTGCGACAGAGGAATTTGCCAGGGCCATTCGTGAGACGGGGGCCGGCTATATCGATGCGCCTGTCTCTGGCGGCGAAGTCGGGGCCAAGGCGGCCAGCCTTACGATCATGGCGGGTGGAGCCGAGCAGGACTTTCAACGGGCGCTGCCGATTATGCAGCTGATGGGTAAGAACATCACGCTGGTCGGAACGGCGAACGGCTCCGGCCAGACCTGCAAGATCGCGAACCAGATCATCGTGGCGCTGAATATTGAAGCCGTCTCCGAGGCGCTGGTGTTTGCGGCCAAGGCCGGATGCGATCCAGCGAAAGTGCGTGAGGCGCTGCTTGGTGGATTTGCATCCTCGCGCGTTCTGGACGTGCACGGAGAACGGATGATATCGCGCAGTTTCGCGCCCGGCTTCCGCATCGGCCTGCATCAGAAGGATCTGGGGCTCGCACTGGACAGTGCCCGAAAGCTGGGCGTTGCGCTGCCGAATACCGCGACGACGCAGGAACTTTTGAACGCCTGCTCGGCCCGCGGCGGCGCCGGAAAGGACCATTCAGCACTCATCGAGGCACTGGAGCTGCTGGCAAATAACGCGATCAGCACGGAGAAGGCGTGATGCGCGGAACGGGCAAGGCCGATATTTTCGTTATGCTCGCGCATCCGGTCGGTCATGCGAAAAGTCCGGGCATCTTCAACGAGATTTTCGAGCAGAAGGGCCTGGACAGCCTGATGGTCCCACTAAGCTGCGCACCAAAGGATTTCAATATTTTCTGGGCCGGGCTGAGTGCGGCTGAAAATATCCGCGGTGTCATCGTTTCGGTCCCGTTCAAGGCGGCAGTGTTCGAAAAATGCGCGGGCGGGCATGATCGCGCCGTGCGGGTGCGCAGCGCGAATTCGGTCCGGCGCAATCCGGATGGAAGCTGGTATGCGGATAACTTCGACGGCGTCGGCTTCATTGATGCGCTGAAGGCGGGCGGGCACCGGATCGCCGGACAAAAGGTTTTGCAGGTTGGGGCCGGGGGCGCGGGCGCATCGCTCGCCTATTGCCTGGCCGAAGCCGGGGCGGCGCGCATCCGCCTCAGCGATGTTGACGGGGCGCGCGCGGCGACGCTGGCGGACCTGGTCTCAAAGACATTCCCGGCTTGTGAGATTGATGTCGGTCCCGCTGATCCGGCTGGTGCGGATCTCGTGGTCAACGCGACGCCGATGGGCCTGAAGGCGTCCGACCCTTTGCCGCTTGATGTGGCAGGGCTGACATCTGACATGACCGTCGTCGACATCATCATGGAGCCGGCAGAGACGCCGCTTTTGCGCGAGGCCAGGCGGATCGGTTGCAGCACCCAGCCCGGTCGTCCGATGATGGATTATCAGGTCGAGGCGATGGCCGAATTCTTTGACATCGAACGCAAGGATCGCAGTCATGGCTGATTTGGGCACTGCAGTCATCATCGGCGGCACCTCTGGCATCGGAAAGGCCATCGCGCTGCGCTTTGCGGCGGCCGGTGCATCGGTCGTTGTCGCCGGCCGCGACGCCACACGCGGCGAGGATGTCTCGCGGCAGTGTCAGGACAGCGGCGCATCCGGGGCCGAATTCGTGCCGGTGGAAATTGGCGACCCTGCGTCTATTGAGAGCCTCGCGGGCTCGGTGGCGCACGCCTTCGGTTCCCCCCGGATCCTGGTGAACTCCGCGGGCATCCTGCAAAGCGGCAAGCGGGTGCTCGATCAGGATCTGGACGAAGATGAGCGGCTTTGGCGGATCAACTATCGCGGCACGCTGATCGGCTGTCAGGTCTTTGGGCGGCTGATGAAAAAGGCGGGCCGTGGCGCGATCCTGAATGTCGGCTCTCTGGCCTCGTTCGCGCCGCTGTCGCTGCCGGCCTATACGCCGGGCAAGCACGCGGTGATGGCATTGACCGGAATCCTGGCGGCTGAACTCGGTCCGCATGGGGTCCGGGTAAATGCGGTGGCACCCGGCTATACGCTGTCGGATGGCTTGAAAGCGAAGATCTCCGCAGGCGAGCGCGATCCTGATGCCGTCATCGACAGCACGGCATTGCGGAGATTCGTGGCCCCTGAAGATGTCGCAGAAGCGGCGCTGTTTCTGTGTTCCGACCGCGCGGCTTCTATCACCGGTGTCACCCTGCCGGTCGATGCGGGCTGGCTGACTCAGGCGCCTTATGCCCATTACCTGCGCGGAAACCCCATAAAGGACTCCTAAGACATGACGGACATCAAACGCTTCGACTTCGATACCCGTATTCATCACGGAGTCAGCCACAATGGCACGCTCTATCTGACCGGGCAGGTTGCCGAACCGGGGCAGTCAGCCGCCGATCAGATGCGTGAAGTCCTGGGGAAGATCGACGATCTTCTGGCCAAGGCGGGAACCGACAAGACCCGGATACTTCACGTCCAGATGTGGCTGGACGATGTCCGCGATTTCGCAGAGGTCAACGAGGTCTGGGACGCATGGATGCCGATGGAGCACGCCCCGGCGCGATCCTCGGGGCAGGGCCGGATGGCAAAGCCCGGCATGCTGGTCGAACTGATCGTCACGGCGGCGCTCTGACATTATAGTCATCTGGCGGCACCAGCGGTGGTGCCGCGTCACGAAGGAAGCCGATGGGAAAGCGCAAACCTCTTTCGACCCTTGTCTGGGAAGACCTTTCCGAAAAGATCGCCTCGGGCGCGTTGCAGCCCGGTGCGCAATTGCCGACGGAGGCGGAACTTTGCGCCGAATACGAAGTCAGCCGCACCGTCGTGCGGGAGGCGATCGCCCGGCTGCGTTCGGCGGGGCAGGTGATTCCGCAGCAGGGCCGTGGCATGTTCGTCAGCGAAGCGCCCGTGCAGGCAACCTTCCAGATCCCGGAGGAGGAGCTGCAGACGCTTGCGGAAACCATCGCTTTGCTGGAACTACGCCTCAGCGTGGAGGTCGAAGCGGCGGGTCTGTGTGCCGAGCGCCGAACCGATGCTGAAGCCCAGTCCATCGCGGTCCTCATGGACGAGGTCGACAGTGCCCATGCCGATCCGTCCGTCGTTCTGATCCACTATGATTACGATTTTCATTTGCATATCGCAAAGGCCGCGCGGAACGGCTTCATGCTGGCGTTCCTTGAATATCTTCGCCCGCTGATCGTCCCGAGGCATCAGCTTGGCCAGATCGTTTCGGCTGAGTTGAAGGACAGCTATTACGCCCGTATTCACGACGAACATCAGCGGATCGTTGCGGCGATTGTTGCAGGCGACCCGCAGGCGGCGCGAGATGCCATGCGTGCACATCTTCTCAACAGCCTGGAGCGAATGAAGGCGCTCGGCGCGGCGGTGGGTGTCCGCTCCGACCGCTCGCCCGATCTGGAGGCCGCGCGGGCGTTGTTTTCCGGCTTGTCGAAACCCGGTGCGGCCTGACGGCTGACCAAGTTCAACTTTACGATCGGTTGCCGGGCATCTTGCCGAGACAGCAGCCATGACTGACCTCGCCGCTTGGCCCATGGCTGCGCGCGCTTGCGAATGGAAAGAAAAACTTTCCTGTTTGCCGAATTACTTGGTTTTGGCAGGCCGGACTTGGAGACAGAGTTGCCGTAACCCATAGGGGAGGGGCGAATGGCGAAGGCATTGGTGACAGGCGCGTCAAGCGGCATCGGGCTGGCCATCGCACTGGAACTGGCCCGCGCGGGCCATCAGGTCTACGCCGCCGGTCGCAGCGAAAAGGCGCTGAACGATCTTCGTGCCAGCCACGCCAATATCACCCCGATCCAGTTGGACGTCACCGACCGCGAGGCGGCAGAGGCGGCACTGGAAGGCCTGCAGATCGATGTTCTGGTCAATAACGCCGGGATCATGCCGCCGCTGGGGAATTTCGCGGATATGGACATGGCCGATATCGATAGCGCGCTGGAGATCAACCTCAGCGCAGCCATCATGATAACGCGCATGGTCGTGCCACAGATGCGTGACCGCGAGGCGGGACATATCCTGTTTACAGGATCTGCCGCGGCGCATTCGGTTTTTCCGGGCATGGCGGTATATTCCGCCACCAAGGCGGCGATTTCCGGCTTTGCGGCGGGGCTGCGCGCGGATCTGTCGCCCTTTGGCATCCGCGTCACCGAAATCGTGCCGGGCCGGGTCGAGACTGCGCTCTACAAGGACATTCTGGACGCCGAGACGCGGTCGGCCATGTATTCGGCCAGCAAGGCCGTTCAGCCCGAAGATGTTGCCCGCATGGTTAGCGCCGTGCTGGACCTGCCCGAATGGGCCACCGTGTCGCGCTTCGACATCGTGCCGACGCGCCCAACCCCTCCTGCGAAAAAGGGATGACGATGAAAGATCTTTCGGTGCTGATTGTCGGTGGTGGCTCTGGCCTTGGCGCATTGCTTGCTCGGATGGCGGTCGATGCGGGCGCGTCGGCGCTCGGGGTCATTGACCTGAACGCCGCAGCAGCCGAGGCGGCCCTGACACCCGCGCGCGAACGTGGGCTGCCCACGGCATCGGCGGCGGCAGATATTCAGAACGGTTCGGAATGTCACGCGGCGTTCAAGGACATCGCCGGTCAGCTTGGCCAGATTGATACGCTGATAAACTGCGCAGCCATTTATCCGCGCCGCCCGATCATGGAGATCACGGACGCGGAGTGGGATGCCTCGAACGGGGTGAACATCAAGGGCACCTATCACATGATGGTGGCCGCCATTGACCATATGCGCGAGCAGGAGCCGAAGGACCATGTGCGCGGGCGGATCGTCAACATTACCTCGGTCGATGCGTTCAAGGCTCATCCGCAGAACGCTCATTACGCGGCGACCAAGGCGGCGGTGGTCAGCCTCACACGCTCCTTCGCGCATCACGTGGCGGCGGATGGCATCCTGGTGAATTCGGTTGCGCCCGCGGGGATGGCGACGGAACGCGCCCGCGAGCTGGGCTTTCTGGAGGAGCTGTCCAAGGCCAGTCCACTCAATCGCGGCGCGGAGCCGCCAGAGATCGCAGAGTGGGTGCTGATGACGGGCGGGCCGAAGAACACCTACATGACCGGCGAGAATGTCATCGTTTCCGGTGGTTATATCTATGCCTGAGGCCAGGTCAAACCGCGCTGTCGGGAGCGCATGACACGGGGAGGGAAGTCAGATCGCATGAACGGCAAGCTGCGCCTACCGCCCCTGAATGCTCTGCGGGCCTTCCACGCCGTGGCACGCCACAAGAGCCTGCGCCAGGCTGCGGATGAGCTGTATGTGACCCCGCAGGCCGTGGGCCAGCAGATCAAGCTTCTGGAAGACGCGCTTCAGGTCAAGTTGTTCGAACGCAAGGGCCGCTCGATCGAGCCGACGGAAAGCGCGGTTCTGCTGGCGCATTATGTCGAGGCCGGATTCAGTGAGTTTGCCGAAGGGGTGCGGCGGATCACGCGCTCACCTTATCGCGACCGCATCAACCTCAATACGAGCCCCTATTTCGCGACGAACTATCTGCTGCGTCACCTGTCCGAGTTCCGCGAAGAGATGCCGAGCCTGGATCTTCGTCTGACGACAATGATCGACATGCCAGATTTCGCTCGTGACGATGTCGATATGACCGTGCAGTGGGGCTACGGACATTGGTCCGACGTGGAGTGCACGCTTCTGGTGCGGGATCCGAAGGTGATCTGCTGCACGGCCCAGATCGCCGCGACGCTGCGCAAACCCGCCGATCTTCTGGATTGCACCTTGTTGGATACGGTCAAGTCCAAGCATCTGTGGACAGATATTTTCCGGCATCTTGGTGTCGAGCCGGGCGAGCAGCATGGCAGCATCGGCTTTGACGACGCAGCATCGATGCGCCGGGCGACGTTGCAGGGGATCGGCGTCGGCCTGTTGTCGCCGCATGACGCGCATGCCGATATGCGCAGTGGAGAGCTTGTCGCGCCGCTAGGCCGCGACATTCTGGATGACATGCCCGACGACCAGGTGCCCGGCTTCTATCTGCTGGTGCCGCGCGGCCATCTGCGCGTGCAGGGCGTCGCGGCGCTGCATCGTTGGATGGTGTCGCAGGATTGGGGACGCGACCTCATCCGCAAGGATCATGCGACGAACAGAGGATGACGGATCACGGCCTCTGGTAGCCGGGGAATGAAGATATTCGTGACTATCACCTGGGAGGAGAAAATGAGTTCAACGACTTATGGCCTGATGGCCGCGGCTGCCTTGGCGGCCATCGGAAGCACCGCATCTGCAGAAAGTGGCGATACGCTTGCGGCGGTCAAGGAACGCGGGAACCTGCTTTGCACGGGGCATGACGGGTCATATCTCGGCTTCGCCGAGGTGGACGATCAGGGCGAATGGCAGGGCATGGATATCGAGCTCTGCCGGGCCGTGACCACCGCCATTTTCGGTGATCCGTCGCATCTGACGGTTATTCCGATCAGCTGGGCGCAGCGCTGGCCGTCCCTTCAGACCGGCGAGGTGGATATGGTGATCAAGGCCTCGGGCGCGACGCTCAGCCGCGATACCGAGTTGGGTATGCAGTTCTCGCTCTCCTATTATCTGGGAACAACGAAGATCATGGCCCATAAGGAGTTGGGACTCTCCACGCTCGCCGATGCCGATGGCGGCACGGTTTGCATCCCTGCCGGCACGACGATCCAGCAGCAGATCGCGGCCTATGCCTCAAAGCTGGGTATCGAATTGGAGCCGGTCTTGATCGAAAAGACCGAAGAGCTGGAGCAGGCCTATTTCTCGGGCCGCTGCGATCTGTATGCGCAATGGGGTCCGGTCCTGGCCATCGCCCGCACTGCGAAAAGCAGCGTCGAGGATCACGACATTCTGCCCGACGTGTTGGCCGTCGAACCCGAGGTCATCGTGATGCGCCCCGGCGACGACAACTGGATCGACATCGCCAACTGGACGCTGTCGGCGCTGTGGTTTGCGGAGCAGGAAGGGATCAACTCGGAAAACGTCGATGAGATCAAGGCGGATCCGCCGAGCCCCGTCGTTGCGAAGTTCCTGGGCGAAAGCCCCGGCATGGGCACCCCGCTGGGTCTGGAGGATGACTGGGCCTACAATGTGATCAAGAATGTCGGCAACTATGCCGAGATCTTTGATCGCACGCTCGGCGAAGGCTCTCCCTATCAGATGGATCGCGAGATGACCGCGCTCTGGAACGATGGCGGTGTTCTCTATCCGTATGTGATCGACTGACGCAATGCGGTCCCGCCCAGCCGGCGGGTCCGCTTTCCCATGCCCGGAGGCGTGCCCATGCCCGGATTCCTGAGAAACCAGAAGGTTCGCAACGCCTTGTTGCAGGCGCTGTTTGTCGCAGTTGTCCTGGTCATCGTGCTCGGTGGCTGGCGCAACGCGCAGCAGACGCTCGAAGCGCAGAACATGGTGTCCGGCTTCGGCTTTCTGGACAAATCCACCGGCTGGGATCTGACCTTCTCCTTGCTGCCGACCTCGTCGAGCGATCCTTACTGGTGGTTCTTTGTCGTCGGCATTCTGAACACGCTGTTTCTCGGCATCATCGGCCTTGCGCTTGCAACGCTGATCGGCGGCATCATCGGGATCATGCGCACGCTGGATAACCCCGTTCTGAACCTGCTCGGCCGCAGCTATGTCGATTTCTTCCGCAATATCCCGCTGATCCTGCAGGTGTTCTTCTGGTATGCGGTCGTCACCCACCTGCCAAGTCCGCGAGAGGCCGCCACGTTCGGGCCGCTGACCATGTCCAGCCGCGGGATCTACATGCCGGCGCTGAATGTCGGGGGATGGTATCTGTTTGCCGCGGCGATCGCCGTGCTGGCCGCGGTCGTCCTGCCTTTCTGGGTCGGCAGAACGCGCCGCATCGCCCGACCGCCAGAGAGCCGGCACGGGCTGATCTGGGCAGCCTTTCTGGTCCCGCTGGCCTTGGCTATCGCGATTGTCCTTATCGGGCGCGACCCGGCAGAGCCTTTGCTCAGCATACCTGCACTTGGCGGGTTGAATATTCGTGGCGGGCTGCGGATCTCGCCTGAATTCAGCGCGATGCTGATTTCCATCGGCATCTATGGCGGTGCCTATATAGCCGAAATCGTGCGCGGCGGGTTCAAGGCTGTCGGTAAAGGCCAGACGGAGGCGGCCCATGCGCTTGGCCTGACGCCCCTGCAATCCTTTTTCCGCATCCGGCTGCCACTGGCGTTGCGCGCAATGCTGCCGATCCTCGCCAATCAGTATATCTGGCTGATCAAGGCCACGACGATGGGCATTGCCATCGGGTTCAACGATTTCTTTATGATCGTCGCAGTCACCATCAACCAATCGGGCCAGACGATCGAGGCGATTGCCATCCTGATGGCGGGCTTCCTCGCGATCAACCTGACGCTCGCGGCGATTTTCAACCGGATCAACAAGGCGATTGCCCTCAAGGGCAATCAGCTGCGGAGCTGATGACATGAGCGATGTTGCACGTCACGCTGTCTCCGGCCAGCCCGCGCCGCCTGGTATCGGTGAAAGGCTGAGAAAGGATTATTTCCGCTCGCCGCAGCAAGCGTTAATTTCCATCCTTGGGCTGGGCTTCTTTGCCTGGATCCTGTGGACCGTCGCGAACTGGGCGATTTTCTCGGCTGTTTTTGACGGCGACGCCTCGCCGGAGGAGTGTCGCGCCGCCAGCGGAGCCTGCTGGACGGTGATCGCGCAGCGTTGGCGGATCATCCTGTTCGGGCTTTATCCGTTTGAAGAGCAATGGCGCTCGGCCTTGGCCTGCGTCACCGTCGTGGCGATGGTCGTGCTGAGCTGTCTGCCCTCCTCCTGGACGGGCAAGCGGCTGGCAGCCATTTGGCTTATCGGCACGGCGCTGTTCTATGTGCTGATGAAGGGCGGTCTTCTGGGAATGCCCCTGATCGGAGAGGAAAGATGGGGCGGGCTTGCACTGACCCTGTTCATCTTCGTGACGACCTGCCTGATCGGCTTTCCGCTGTCGATCGTGCTGGCCTTGCTGCGGCGCTCGGAACTGCCGGTGATCTCGAAAGGCATCGGACTTTTCATCGACGCTGTGCGCTCGCTGCCGCTGCTCTCAATCCTGTTCGCCTTCGCGGTGGTGGTGCCGTTCATGCTGCCGCAATGGCTACAGGCCGGTAAACTTTACCGTGTGATCTTCGGCGCGGCACTCTTCTTTGCTGCCTATCAGGCAGAGATCATCCGCGGCGGGATGCAGGGCGTGGCGACCGGGCAAAGCGAGGCGGCAAAATCGCTCGGTCTTGGTTATTGGCAGCGCACAAGCCGCATCCTTCTTCCGCAGGCGATGCGCAATGCATTGCCCGCGACGATCAACCAGTTTGTGATTTCGTTCAAGGAAACCTCGCTGGTCATCGTCGTGGGTTTCTTCGAAATTCTCGCCTCTGGCAATGCCGCCTATGGAACCGGCGACTGGACCTTCGCCTATCGCGAGGTCTACGCGTTCATCGCCCTCATCTACTTCGTCTTTGTCTTCAGCCTGTCCCGCTATGGCGCCTATCTGGAACGGCGCATGGCGGTCGGTGAGCTTTAGGGAGTCTCAGCATGACAAATCCTGCCGCACGCGCCGTGACCATCGAGGGCATGAACAAGTTCTATGGTGGGTTCCACGCGCTCAAGGACATCAACCTGACCGTCGATCCGGGCGAGAAGGTGGTTGTCTGCGGTCCGTCCGGGTCTGGCAAATCGACCATGATCCGCTGCATCAACCGGCTGGAGGAGCATAATTCCGGCCTGATCGAGGTGCTGGGAACGCCGCTCAACGACGATGTCGGCAATATCGACGAGATCCGGCGCGAAGTCGGGATGGTGTTTCAGCATTTCAACCTTTTCCCGCATATGACCGTTCTGGAAAATTGTGTGCTGGCGCCGATGCTTGTGCGCAAGACGCCGCGCGCGCAGGCCGAAGCGGCAGCGATGAAATATCTTGAAAAGGTGCGCATCCCGGAACAGGCGCAGAAATATCCAGGCCAGTTGTCCGGCGGTCAGCAGCAGCGTGTGGCCATCGCGCGCTCCTTGTGTATGGGGCCGAAGATCATGCTGTTCGATGAACCCACCTCAGCTCTTGATCCTGAGATGATTTCCGAGGTGCTGGATGTCATGGTCAGCCTTGCTTCGGACGGGATGACGATGATCTGTGTCACGCATGAAATGGGCTTTGCGCGCCGCGTCGCGGACCGGGTGATCTTCATGGACCGGGGCGAGATCGTGGAAACCGCCGATCCCGAAACTTTCTTCACCGCACCCAAGAACGAGCGCACGCAGCAATTCCTTGCGCAGGTGACGGGTCACTGACACGCAATGACATGAAAGCCGAACTTTCGTGACGCTGTCAGCCGGCCCTCCGCGCGATGCGGTTTCGCGCCTGCGCAGCAGCTTGTGCCGCGGGCGGACAAAGGCAAACTTTCATAACCGTCGCGCTTCTTTGTTTTTTCCGGCCGCCCGGCAACGCAATCTGAACGGGACACAATAGCACGATATGGATCACACCCAAATGACGCGACATGGTGGTCAGCTTCTGGTCGAATGCTTGCTGGCGCTTGGGGCTCGGAAGGGGTTCGGGGTGCCCGGCGAAAGCTATCTCGCCGTTCTCGACGCGTTGCACGACACCGAAGGCAGGCTGGATTTCGTGCTTTGCCGGAATGAAGGCGGCGCGGCCTTCATGGCGGCGGCATGGGGCAAGCTGACCGGGCAACCGGGCTTGTGTTTCGTGACCCGTGGGCCTGGCGTCACCAATGCCTCGATCGGGATTCACACGGCAATGCAGGATTCGGCACCGATGATCATTTTCGTCGGGCAGATTGGCACAGACATGCGGGGCCGCGAGGCGTTTCAGGAAATCGACTATCGGGCAGTGTTCGGCACAATGGCGAAATGGGCGGTCGAGATCGACGATGTGGATCGCATCCCGGAAGTCCTGTCGCGGGCATGGATCGCGGCGACAACCGGTCGGCCCGGCCCTGTGGTGATCGCCCTGCCCGAGGATATGCTGACCAGCCTCACGGATAAACCGGCCCTGACCGTTCCGCCCTGGATCGCGGAGCCTGCCCCTGCACCCGATGCGGTTGCCGAGGCGCAAAGGCTGCTGACGGATGCAAAGCGCCCGCTGATCCTGATGGGTGGCTGCAACTGGACGCATACGGGGCGCGATGCCTTGCAAAGCTTCGCAGAGGCCTCTGACATCCCGGTTGTCGCGGTCTTCCGCTACCAGGACCAGTTCGACAATCATTCGCCGGTCTATGCCGGCGAGGCCGGGGTCGGGATGCCGTCCCATGTGAAGGCGCTGATCCGTGAGGCCGATGTGATCCTCGCCGTCAATATCCGCTTCGGCGAGATGACGACGGATGGTTATACGCTGCTGGATGTGCCTGTGCCCAAGCAGCGGCTGATCCATGTCCACGGTTCGGACCGGGAAATCGGCAAGATTTATCAGCCGACATTGGGCATCCATGCCGGGCCGAATGCTTTTGCTGTGGCCCTGTCGCCGGTCAGCGGAGACCGGGCCGCCTGGCGCGAAAAGGCTAGGGCAGATTGGGAGGCCAGTCTGGATGTGCCGCCGCAGCCCTCGCCGGTCGATATGGCGGCTGTCACAAAACATCTGCGCGCGGTTTTGCCGGATGATGCCATCCTGACCAACGGCGCAGGCAATTTCACCGTCTGGCCGAACAAGTGCTTCCCCTTCGGCCCGAAGGCGCGTCTGCTTGCTCCGCAATCCGGTGCCATGGGTTACGGCTTGCCCGCCGCCATTGCCGCGCAGATCGCCCATCCCGACCGCGTTGTGGTCTGCTTCGCGGGCGATGGCGATTTTCATATGAACTTTCAGGAACTCGGCACCGCGATGCAGGCCGGTGCGCAGCCCATCGTGCTGATCCTGAACAATGGGATCTACGGCACCATCCGCGCCCATCAGGAACGCAATTATCCGGCCCGTGTCTCTGGCACGACGCTGGAAAACCCTGATTTCGTGGCTCTCGCCCGCGCCTTTGGCTTTCATGCCGAGCGTATCGAGACCACCGATGAATTCGCCCCGGCCTTCGCCCGGGCCATGCGCTCGCCCAACGGCGCGGTCCTTGATCTGAACATCTCGCCCGAGGCGCTTACCCCGCGCCAGACCCTATCTCAGATGCGCGACACCGCGCTCGCCGCAAAGGACAATCCATGACCGACGCGATCCGCCTTGGCGCCGATATCGGCGGCACGTTCACAGATATTGCCCTTGAATGCCGGGGAGAGTTGTTCTCGACCAAGGTGCTGACGAATTACGCCGCGCCCGAACAATCCATCCTGGACGGGATCGAGGTGGTTCTGCGCGATGCCGATATTACGCCCGCCGATTTGGATATCGTCATCCATGGCACGACGCTGGCGACCAATGCGCTGATCGAACGTCGCGGCGCACGCACCGCGCTGATCACGACCGAAGGTTTTCGCGACGTGATCGAGATGCGGACCGAAAGCCGGTTCGAACAATACGACCTGAATCTGCGCCTGCCCGCGCCGCTGATCCCGCGCGAGGACCGTTTCCCCGTCAAGGGCCGGATCGGGGCGCATGGGCAGGAACTGCAGCCGCTGGATGACGCCGCACTGGAAGCCTTGGCCGACCACATCGCGGCAGAAGGCTTCGGCGCGGTCGCCATCGGTTTCATCCATTCCTATATGAACGCCGATCATGAACGCCGAGCGCGCGAGATCATCGCCGCGAAAACCGACGTGCCGATTTCGATCTCGGCCGAGGTCTCGCCCCAGATGCGCGAGTTTGAACGCTTTAACACCGTCTGCGCGAACGCTTATGTCCGCCCGCAGATGCAGGACTACCTGACGCGGCTTCAGGTCCGGCTGAAAGAGATGGGCGCCGATTGCCCGGTTTTCATGATCCATTCCGGCGGCGGGTTGATCGGGGTCGAGACAGCGGCGGAATTCCCGGTCCGGCTGGTCGAGTCCGGCCCGGCGGGCGGCGCGATCTTCGCCGCCGATGTAGCGCAGCGCTTCGGGCTGGAAAAAGTGGTCAGCTATGACATGGGCGGCACCACCGCCAAGATCTGCCTGATCGAGGATTTTGCGCCCAAGACCGCGCGCACCTTCGAGGTCGCGCGGACATATCGCTTCTGCAAGGGCTCTGGGATGCCGATCTCGATCCCGGTGATCGAGATGATCGAGATCGGGGCAGGGGGGGGCTCGCTCGCTTGGGTCGATGCGATGGGGCGCATCCAGACCGGGCCGGAATCTGCAGCGTCAGAGCCCGGCCCGGCCTGTTATCAGCGCGGCGGCGAACGACCGGCGATTACCGATGCCGATCTGGCGCTTGGAAAGCTTGACCCTGACAATTTCGCCGGTGGCGCGATCAAGCTGTCTGCCGCCAATTCGGATGCTGCGATCACCCGCGATGTTGGCAGCCGCCTTGGCCTGTCGACCGAGGCCGCGGCCTTCGGCATTGTCGAGGTGGTGGACGAGAACATGGCCAACGCGGCCCGCGTCCATGCTGTTGAGAATGGCAAGAATATCTCGGATAATATCATGATCGCATTTGGCGGCGCGGCACCTCTTCATGCGTCGCGGTTATGCGAGAAGCTGGGCATCGACCAATGCCTGATCCCATCGGGGGCGGGTGTCGGGTCGGCCATCGGCTTTCTGAAGGCGCCCTTCGGGTATGAGGCGCTGACCTCGCAGGTGGTGCGGCTGTCGGAATTCGATGCGGAGCGCGTGAATTCGCTGCTGGACGATCTGACCGCGACGGCCGAAAAATTCGTCCGCGAAGGCAGCAGCGGCGAAATCCAGCGAGAGCGGATCGCCTTCATGCGCTATGTCGGGCAAGGCTGGGAGATCCCCGTCGCATTGCCCGACCGGGCCTTTTCGCCGGACGATGCCGACTGGTTGCGCGATGCCTTCCGCAAAGCCTATGCCCGTTTCTTCGGTCGCGCCATTGACGGGCTCGACGGGCTGGAGATCGAGATCGTGACCTTCTCGGTCAAGGCGCAGGACACGCGTCCTGCACCAGAGGCCCACCAGCTCACGACCGGCCAGTCAGGCCAGCATAACGGCACAACCCGAGAGGTCTTCGATCCGGCAGAGGGCCGCATGGTCGCCTCTTCCATCATCGAGCGCAGCGATCTGCTGCCAGGTGCCCGCGTCGCCGGCCCGGCGATCATCACCGAACGCGAAACCTCGACCGTGGTGACTTCGCCCTTCGATGTGGTGATGCAGGCCGACGGCTCCCTTCTTCTGACCCGCAAGGAGATGCAGCAATGAGCGATGCGACGGTCGATCCGACTCAGGAAATCCGCATGCAGGTGATGTGGAACCGCCTGATCTCGGTTGTCGAGGAACAGGCGCTGACGCTGCTCAGGACGGCGTTTTCGACCTCTGTTCGCGAGGCGGGGGACCTTTCTGCCGGCGTGTTCGACCCGCAGGGCCGGATGCTGGCGCAGGCCGTGACCGGGACGCCCGGTCATGTGAATACCATGGCCGAGGCGGTGCTGAACTTCATGGCCGAAATCCCCTGCGATGAGATGTATCCGGGCGACACCTATGTCACCAACGATCCCTGGCTGGGGACCGGGCATCTGCACGACATCACCATGGTTTCGCCGTCCTTCAAGGGTGAGGAGCTGGTCGGCTTTTTCGCCTGCACCGCCCATGTCGTCGATGTTGGCGGGCGGGGCTTCGGGGCGGATGGGAAATCCGTCTATGAGGAGGGCATCCAGATCCCGATCATGAAATTCGCCGAAAAGGGCGAGGTGAACCGCGACCTGATCCGCATCCTGCGCGCCAATATCCGCGAGCCCAACCAGGTCATCGGCGATTTCTATTCTCTGGCAGCGTGTAACGATGTCGGTCATCGACGCCTGATCGAAATGATGGACGAAATCGGGCTGGCGAACCTCGACACCCTCGGCGATTTCATCTTCACGCGTACCCGCACCGCCATGCTGGAACGGATCGCGGCGCTGCCTGAGGGCGCGTGGAGCAACGAGTTGACGGTCGATGGCTACGACGAACCGGTGCATCTTGTCGCAACGCTTAAAACACGCGGCAAGACGGTGAATGTCGATTTCACCGGCAGCGATCCGGTCAGCCGCTGGGGTATCAACGTCCCGATCATCTATACCAAGGCCTATGCCTGCTATGCGATGAAATGCGTCATTGCGCCGGATATTCCAAATAACTGGGCCTCGCTGGAGCCGTTCACCGTCTCATCACCCGTCAACATCCTGAACGCGCAGCGCCCCGCGCCGGTTAGCCTTCGGCATGTGTTCGGCCATATGGTCCCCGATCTTGTGCTTGGTGCGCTTGCGCTGGCGCTTCCGGGCATGATTCTTGCCGAGGGTTCGGGGGCACTGTGGAATATCCATATCTCGGCGCGTCCGCTGCCAGGGGGCGAAGGGCGAAATGCTGAAATCTTGATGTTCAATTCCGGTGGCATGGGTGCACGGCCCGAACTTGACGGGCTGTCGGCCACCGCCTTCCCGTCGGGTGTGATGACGATGCCGATCGAGGCGACGGAACAGACCGGCCCTGTCGTGATCTGGCGCAAGGAGTTGCGACCGGATTCGGCGGGGGACGGGCAGTATCGCGGTGGACTTGGTCAGGTCATCGAGATCGAGGCGGCGGCGGGGCATCAGTTCGACTTTTCCGCCATGTTCGACCGTATCGAAAATGCCCCGCGCGGACGCGAAGGCGGGCAGAACGGCACGCCCGGCTCTGTCACGCTGGACGACGGCACCAAGATGCGCCCCAAGGGCTGGCAGCATGTCCCGGCCGGCCGCCGGCTGATGCTGAAACTGCCGGGCGGGGGCGGCTATGGCGACCCGTCGCGGCGCAGCAACGAGGCGCGCAGCATTGACGTGATCAGAGGTTATGTGACGGAGGACGGACAATGAACTATGTCGCTGAACGGCTGTCGGTGGTCAAACCCTCGGCCTCGATGGTCGCCTCGCAGGCCGCGAAATCGCTTGCCGCGACCGGGGTGGACGTGATCGACCTCGGGCTGGGAGAGCCGGATTTCCCGACGCCTGAGCATATCTCCAAGGCGGCTTACGATGCTGCCCTGTTGGGTGAGACGCTCTACACGGCCTCGACCGGCACGCTGGCCCTGCGTGAGGCCGTCGCTGAAAAATTCCGCCGCGAGAACGGGCTGGATTATCGCCCGGAAGAGATCGCAGTGGCCAATGGTGCCAAGCAGATCATCTTCAACGCACTTCTCGCGACGCTGAACGATGGCGATGAGGCGATCCTTCCGACGCCTTATTTTGTCAGCTACCCCGAGATGGTGAAGCTGCTCGGGGGCGTGCCCGTGACGCCGCAATGCCCCGCGGAGGCAGGCTTCAGGCTGACGCCTGATGTGCTGGAAGGTGCCATCACGCCGCGCAGCAAATGGCTGTTCCTGAACGCGCCCGGCAACCCCTCTGGTGCGGTTTACAGCAAGGCGGAAATGCAGGCGCTTGGAGAGGTGCTTGCGAAACATCCGCAGGTGCTGATCCTGTCCGACGAGATCTACGAGCATATCATCTTCGATGGCCGCGACTTCGTCAGCTTCGCTACGGCCTGCCCGGATCTGCGAGAGCGTTCGCTGATCGTGAACGGCGTGTCAAAATCCTATGCGATGACGGGCTGGCGTGTCGGCTATGCTGCCGGCCCGGCCACCCTGATCAAGGCAATGGGCACTGTTCAAAGCCAAAGCTGCACGTCTGTTGCCGCACCGATGCAGGCAGCGGCGGTCGCAGCGCTGACCGGGCCGCAGGAATGCGTGGCCGAGTTTCGCGAAGCATTTCAACGCCGCCGCGATCTGGTGGTTGCGGGCATCGCGCAGATTGACGGGCTGGAACTCCCCGCCCCTGAAGGCGCGTTCTATGCCTATATCGGCTGCGCCGATCTCATCGGACGGCGCACACCGGACGGCAATATTCTTGAAACCGACGCGGATGTTTCGGATTATCTTCTTGCAGAGGGCCATGTCGGATCGGTCCCCGGATCGGCCTACGGGCTGTCGCCCTTCTTCCGCATTTCGACAGCGACGTCGGACAAGGTGCTGCGCGAAGCCATCGACCGTATCGCCCGCGCTGTCGCCGCACTCGAACCCTCTCAGGAGACCGCATGATGAAGCCGCGCTACGACACAATCCTGATCACCGGCGCCGCCGGTCGTCTTGGGACGGAACTGCGCCGGGGCCTTGCGCCGCTGGCAAAAACGCTTCGGCTGGCGGATGTCGACGAAATCGAGGACGCCAAGCCGAACGAAGAGGTTCGGACTTTCGATCTCTCCGACATGGATGCCGTCATGTCGGCCTGCGAAGGTGTTGACGCCATCGTCCATTTCGGCGGCGCGCCGCAGGAACGACCCTGGGACGAGGTGCTGAACTCCAATATTCGCGGCAGCTACCACATCTATGAAGGCGCAAGGAAACACGGCGTTTCTCGTGTTGTTTATGCATCCTCGGTCCATGCGATTGGCTATCACGAGCTCGAAACCCATATCGATGCGGCGGCGCCGCATCGTCCTGACAGCCTCTACGGCCTTTCGAAATGCTTTGTCGAGGATCTTGGCCGCCTGTATTGGGACAAGTTCGGGATCGAGAGCGCCATGCTGCGGATATTTTCATCCTTCCCGGAACCCGCTGACCGGCGGATGCTGTGGTCGTGGCTGTCCTTCGATGATTGTGTCCGGCTGGTCAGCGCCGCCCTGAGCGCACCCCGCATCGGCTTCACGGTCAGCTTCGGCATGTCGGATAATGCCGTCAAGCCTGTCGATAACCGGCTGGCCTACCATCTGGGCTATCAGGCTGCCGACAACACGGAGCGGTTCCGCGACGCCGTGGAAACTAAGACGGATACGCCGGACCCGACCAAACCGGCGGTCCGCTGTCTCGGCGGTTGGTTCGTCGATATCGGACATCCCGATGACGAGGCGCCGTCGGAGTAGCGTATCTGAACAGGGCGTTCCGTTGGTCGTGGCCGAGCATGCGACAGCAATTGTCTGCGGATCAGACCAAATTAAGGTTTTCGAGCCAGTGTGACGCGTGGCCGATGACGACCTGCAACCCTCTGGGATGACTACGGCATCAATGCGAGCCCGCGGCTGGAGATCACCCGCACCGCCGGAGCCTGAGGGGCGCAAGGTGGGGATCGTGGTCGAGGACGCGGCAGAAAACGCTACAGGATCGACGGCGTGGCGAAGGTGCTGGTGGCCGAGGATGATCTCTACGGCCACCGCCTGGCGGAACCCACCGCGGCGCTGATGGTGGAACTGGCCG
>NZ_FNAH01000014.1 GCF_900101865.1 Paracoccus isoporae | reverse complement strand
CCTCGGTAAATCTCGTCTTCTTCATCAGAATCTCCTCATCGAGTCTGCCGAGAAAATTCTACTTCCGCATCCCCTTAACCATGGGGAGGATTACCCCCCGTAGAGCCCAAGGGCATGTTCGACGTCAAATAGCTTTGAGGCCATTAACCTTTGTAATTCTTCATCTTTCTCAGCCATAAGTCATAGACGCCTTTCTAAATGTGGTCTCCCCTAGCGTCCCTCAGCGCACGGTTGAAGAAGTGCCGCGTAGCCTTGTCTCGCGCCTCTGCATCGGTCAGGACAATGTTTTTCATCTCGTTGTCGCGTTGGAACATGCGGATCGCACCCTGGAAGAATGCATCACGGAAGGCCGCGTACACGACATCGGGCGGATTGTTCCGCAGCATCTCGGTCATGTCCTCGTCCATGATATCGCGGTTGACTTGTTCGAAGCGGATCATATCGGCTTCCGAAAAGTCTGTACCGTGGCGCTCGTTGAACGCCTGAACAATCTCGGATAATTCCTTCTTCTCGTCCTCTGTATACGGCTTGGCACCGAACTCACTATGGCCTTCAAAGCCTCAGTATCGCCAGCGCCGAGTGATGCACTGCCGGCCTCTTTCTCAACTACTTTGAAGGCCTGTAGTCGGAGCATGTCGTCGGTGATCTCGATCTCGGGTGGAACTTCACGGTTCGGCAGAAGTCTTGAGAGCCAGTTGCCGTAGGTCGCAAGCTTCTCAAGACTTGTGTCTTCCAAACGCATGATCTGCGCAATGAAGCTGTAGAAGCGTCCGAAGCTCTTCAAGAGTTGACGGAACTCTTCTTGCCGCCCCTCATCGTCATCTGCTTCGAAGCGCGCGACAGCATGTTTGACGAGGCCTTCAAGCTGGGCGCGATCAGCACCGCTTAGCGGTCCTTTGAAGTAGGTTTGCGCGAAACGCTCAATCTCTTCCCTATCGATATAGCCGAAGCGATAGAGCCGCCCTTCCAGGTCGTAGACCATGTTCGGATCGGACATAGCTTCGACGGTTGTCGCTTCGAAGAAGGGTTTGAATGCGGTCTGAATGTCTTCAATCGTGTTCTGAAAATCGAGAATGAATGTCTGATCCTTGCCTGCTCGGGTGCGGTTCAAGCGCGAGAGTGTCTGCACTGCCTGAAGACCTGCGAGTTTGCGATCTACATACATGGCGCAAAGCTTGGGTTGATCGAATCCCGTCTGGTACTTCTCGGCGACGATCAGGATTTGATACGTCTCCGGGTACGGCGTGCCATCTGGCTTGAACCCGTCGAAGCGGCCAGGAAGCTCGGTTTCCGAGAAGTCGTTCAGATCAGCTTCTGAATAGGTCTCGCCGTCCAGTTCAAGATCGCCAGAGAATGCAACGAGCGCTTTCAGGTCTCCATAGCCTTGCTCGCGGATGTATTTCTTCACCCCGAAATAATAGCGCAGTGCATGCTCGCGGCTTTGGGTGACAATCATGGCTTTGGCCTGACCGCCCAGCATCCCCATGACGTGGCGACGGAAATGTTCGACAATAATCTCGACCTTCTGGCCGATTGCTGTCGCATGAAGGTTTGCGTATCGCGCGACTTTCCGCTGGCCGCGCCGCCCGCTTAGCTCGGGATCATCTTCGATGGTCTTTTCGAGCTGATAGTAAGCCTTGTAGGTCATATAGTTCTGGAGCACGTCCAGAATGAAGCCCTCTTCGATGGCCTGTCGCATCGAATACAGATGAAATGGATGAGGTAGACCGTCAGGGCCTTGCACCCCGAACCGCTCAAGCGTGACGTTGCGAGGGGTAGCCGTGAAAGCGAAGAAGCTGATGTTGGACTGTGGCCCGCGAGCCTTCTGATATTCCGCAATCAGGTCCTCGATATCGTCACTCGACGAAGCTTCACGCGTAAGCGCATCTGTCATTGACTGCGCAGCTTTGCCGGACTGACTTGAGTGGGCTTCGTCGATGATCACGGCAAAATTTCGCTTGCTTTGGCCCGAGAGCGCCTTGAGGTGGTCGGTCGAGAACTTCTGAATCGTCGTGACGATGATCCGCGCACCTTTCGCGATTGCGTCCTTGAGCTGTCGGGACGTACCGTCGATCTTCTTCACGACGCCCTGCGTCTGTTCGAACTGCGAGACCGTGCTCTGAAGCTGGCGGTCGAGAACGATGCGGTCTGTAACGATTATCGCGGTGTGGAAGACCTGAGCGTCATCTGCATCGTGCACATTGATTGCATGGTGAGAGAGCCAGCCAATCGTGTTGGACTTGCCCGAACCCGCCGAGTGCTGAACAAGATAGTTTTGCCCTGCGCCGTTCATGCGGGCGTGCGTCATGATTTTCCTCACCGCATCGAGCTGCTGGAAGCGCGGGAAGATCATTACTTCATTCTTGCCAGTCACCTCTAACGTCATGAACTGGCCGATGATGTCGATCAGGACCGAGCGAGAGAAGATGGCCGAGCCCCAATCACCGTCAGCGTAGAGATAGGCGATACGGTGCTCACCCTTGACATCGGGATTGCCCGCGCCGCCATCGCGCCCGCGATTGAACGGAAGAAACCGCGTCTTCCCATTCTGAAGGCGCGTGGTCATTGACACATTGTCTTCATCGATGGCGAAGTGAACAAGCGCGCCACGTTTGAAGGTCAGTAGCGGCTCATTCGCAGGCGAGCGATCAGTGCGATACTGCTTTTCTGCATGTCTGAACGTCGTGCCTGTCAGAAGATTCTTTGCTTCTATCGCTGCGATTGGCAGCCCGTTCAGAAAGAGGACGACATCAATACGGTTGCCGTGCTTCTGGCTGTAGACGACCTCATCCATCAAGCTGAGAATGTTCGCTTCATACTCGGCGATGCGTTTGGGCTCTAAGCCACTTGCTGGGCGGAAATAGCAGAACACGAACGGAATGCCTGGGACGATCTTTAGGCCCTGTCTGAGCACATCCAACAGGCCGCGATTCTTGAGAGCCTTGTCGAGCTGCTTGAACAAAACATCTTCGGCTGAACCCGAATAATGCTGTTCGAGCTTCTCCCAAGACTCCTTCTGCGTCTCTTTCAGAAACCGAATGACAAGTTCACGGTCCATCGCCAACGGCTTGTCGAAGTGGATTTCACCTGCGTAGCCACGGCTCTTTTCGGAACCAACGCGACGAAGATAGCCTTGGGACGAAACTAGGTTTTCGATCAGATGCTCTTGAAGCACATCCTCCTTGTGAAGATTGGAAGCTGTGTGTGAGGTCATTTGGCGAGCACTTTCTCGAACCACGCAAGAGCGGCTTCGCCCTCCTTTCGGGTGATATCGTCTACGGTTCGGCTATGGCGGATACTGTTGCGAAGCTCTGCGAGCTGCGAAAACTTCTGCGCAAGCGTTTCTTTGTTCTTGAAACGATCGGCGAAGCGTTCCCAGAGAGCTTTGGACAGGATCGTGTCCTGAACTTCGCGCAGATCAAAATGCTCTAAAACGCCTTCGGCGTGGTCATACCGCTCAGCGTCAAGCGACGCGTTTTTTCTAAGTGCTCGTTGGATGCGCTGCTGTGCATTGTCGAGTAGATGGGGCGGGAGATGACCTGGATTGTTCTCTACCGCTGAGACGATGACTTTCCTCAACCCAAGTTCGATGCCCTCGATCTCTGCATCCAGCTTGCGCAGATTGGGCGGCAAATCCAAGCGCTCTTTGATGAGCAGGTTTTCGATACCGTCGAGCAAAGTGCGGTGTCGTTCGGCAAGGAAGTCTTCGTAATCGTCTGGGGTAAAGGGGTCGCGAAGCAGAATCTTCAGAGCCGCTTTGCTGATGAAGTGCGATTCAAGAATGGCAAGCACTGTCGTCTCGCCGTTCTCCGCGATCAGTTCAGGCAGATATTCGTTGGGCAACTTCTCGCGAATAACATTTCTGTTCGTGTCGCTAGTGAGCGGGGATCGATTGAGGATCGAATTGATCGCTGTGCCGAGATTGTTCTCTCGTCCCCACCAAGAAGGAACAATGTGGTGATCATCTAGGTCGCCGTAGCGCGGCACATCTCCGGTCATCCAGTCGCGTGCGCCAGCAAGCACGAAGAGATTGAAGATCGCCGAGTAGATCGAAGAGCCTCGCTTCACCTCACTGCGCAGATCAAGGTTTCGATACGAATGCGCGAACTCGTCGATGAGGACGGGCTTTGCCTCGTCATTGCCGAGCCATTCCCGCATGGCCGTGAAATCACGCGCTGCCGTGGATTCCACCGAGCTTGAATAGCGGGTAAGGAATACGGATGCCCAATACCAAAGACGGACCTTACGGCGAGCTGAGAGCTGCTTTTTCGAAGGCTGAGCGGCGACAAGCGTGTTGATCGCTGCGAACGCAGGCACAATTGAAGCGTAAGGGATGTAGGCCTGACCGACGACACCGTATTCCTGCGGATGCCTAAGCAACTCGATGACGCGCTCAAGTGCGTTCACCGCCTGATCCCAGAGCGCGACAAACTCTTCAGTGCTCCTCATAAGCACGTCTTGCCGACGCGTGCCGTCTGGAAGTCGAACAGGTTTCTCGACACCTGGCTGAAGGAAGTAGAGGTACTTAGGTGAACAATAGCTCTGGCGCAGGATCGACATCACCTGAAGGATGTAGACGTTCATCTTCGGCGTATCGATGAAGCTCAGGCGGTCGCGCGCCTCGCGGTACATGTGCTTGAGCTGGATGTCATTGGGCTTCATCAGCGCGTTCAAAAGATCGAACACGTCCAACTGAACACCCTTGCTGTTGATCTGGGTGAAGATGTCACAAACCTTCTCAACCCCAAGCTCCCGATCCAGCTCGATATGAGAGATTTGGTACTGTTCGATGGTTTCGCGCATCTCCTCACCGAAAGCGGTCGCGTTTGTCGCGTGAGTCTCGGCGATTGCCCGTTCCTCATCGGTGTCGGCTGCGTCAGCTTTCTCTTTCCAGAAATTCCCGTAGGCCTCCACCCATTTGTAAAGTTCGAAACCGCCTTTTCCGATCACTGGGAGCGGGAAAACATGGCGCTCAAATTGGATGGCTTGGCTGTCGATCAGAGCGCGGCTCTTTTTTGAGAGCCATTCGTAGCCAAAGGCTTCGTCCGTTTCGCCCGCCATGAACCTATCGACATGTATGAAATAGATCGCACGCTTAGCACGGTTCGGCAGCGGGATGTCAGGTGCAAGAAAAGCGTAGTGCATTGCCGTGAGACGTTGCTGCCCGTCCAACACTATGTACTCGGGCGATCCGGCGCCGTGGTAGCCATAGAGCCCCTCACAAGCGAGAAGCTTGATGTTCTGGTCTTTGGCCTTCCAGAGCAGCAGGCTGCCTATGTAGTAGTCAGAGAAGATCGAGCGCATTAGGTCTCGGATGTCCCACGGAGCCCACTCGAACTCTCGTTGAAAGTCGGGAATGACGAAGCGCCCTTCGCGCATCCGACTGATGAGCGTATTCAGGCTCACATGATCTGGCTTCTGTGCATCCTTCATGCGCGCGCCTCCCGAAGAGCTATGTCCTCTTCGATCTGATCGAGGCGGTGGTCGGTATGCTTAGACTGACCCCAAGTCATAACATCGATCTGGCCCGTGACAGCGGAGGTTATCAGGGCTGAACGAAATTCAGCTAGGCGCTCGATTGATGCTCGTATTGGAGTCAGGACCGCTTCGACTTCTGCATCATTTGCGGCGATCCGATTTGCAATTTCGACTTGCTCTTCAAGCGGCGGAAGCACTAATCCGACTTGGCGAAAATGTTCCCAATAGAGTCGCTGCCTAAAGTCAGCGATTCCCTTTGAGGACCGCCTAAACTCTTCGATCCACATTGGGGTTCTTAGTAGGTGCTCGAAGAATGGAGCGTGGATTTCTTCGGATGGCCGAGCAACGACATAGGCTGGACTAACCAGCCCATCAACTCTTGCAACACCGAAGCCACCCTGCCAAGCGCGCATCATGTTGTAGACAAGATCGCCTACTCGGACACGCTTGTAAGCGTTTCGGTCTTTGATATGCGTCACAATTCGATGGCGGTCCTCATCGTCTAATTCACGATCAGAAATGCCCCAGTTGATTGAGACCGAAAGCACGGGGAGCTCTTCACCGCCCATCTCGAAAGACTCGCGGAATACTGTCGCGACGCGATGAACTCGCCAATGTGATGGCGCAAATGGCAGTTGGCCCAACCCAGTGCCCGATTTTTCAGAGTAATTTGAACCCGTGACTTCGACTGTCGCAAAAGACTTTTGTTGTTCACGCAATAGCTCGACCTGCCGCTGTTTCCTCTCGATCAGTTGATCTATACGGGCGGTCTCGCGGTCAAGAAAGTCGGCGATTTTGCGTTGCGCCGCGAGGTCAGGGTGCAGGAGTGGAATATTCTCGAATTGAGTTCGATTGAAGGAGTAGCGCATCCCAAACGACAATTTTTCAAAGAACTCAAAACCATATTTGAGACCCCAGAAATAGTATTCTAAGAATTTCGCGTCGACATGCGGAGATACGTCGAATACGATATAAAGATTGCTGATACACCCTGGAGTATCGGCAACGCCACAGAGGATTGGGGTTGCATCAAAGTCTCGTGGGGTAAACACGAATTGTCCATGCTCAACGATCTGATGCCCAATATAGTTCTCGGTTGATTTTCCAAACGACAAATCGGTCTTTACCCTGAGCCCTGTTTTTGTGAGCGACAAGACTGTAGGATTCTCGTCCGTGTTCTTTTTTGTCTGGTAGGATCTCACCGCAAAACGCATCTTTCGTTGGTGCCAACCTGATATCACCGGAACGAAACGTGAGCGGTGGTTGTCGATTACATCTAGCCTCACGCTGCTACCTCCTTCAGGAGTCCCGCGATTTCAGCTTCTAGCGCTTTCAGCTCTGCGTCGATCTCTTCGAGCGGGCGGGGTGGCACATACTTGTAGAAGTAGCGATTAAAATTGATCTCATAGCCCACGCGCCCCACCTGCCTGTCGCGCGCGTCCGTGTGGCTCTGATCAACCCAAGCGTCTGGCGCGAAGGGCAGCACCTCGCGCTCCATGTAGTCGCGCCAATCCTCGGACAGGGGCACAAGCTCGTGGTCGCGCAGATCGGTGTCGGCCTCGGGCTTGCCGTCCTTGTCCAGGCAGATGTCGGCCTCGTCATCCCGTTCGGACAGCGCCGCCATGATCGCCTTCTTGAGAGGTGTCCCGATCTTGATCTGGGCTTTCTTCAACGCGCCAGTCAGCGCCTTGTCGAACTCGGCACGGTTGGTGAAGAGCTTGTCGCCGATAGCATTCAGCGCGAACCGGATTTCCGCCTGCTCGTCCTCTTCCAGCTTAGCGAAGCCTTTTTGGTCAGACAGGCGGTCAAGCCGCTCCGCATCGAGCAAGAAATTCAGTTTCAGTGGGCGTTCGACACGGACTTCACGGTAGCCGAAGTCTGCGGTATCGAAGATGCGGGAAACCTCGCCCTCCCCGCTCTCGCCGTTGAGGAAGCCTGCATAGATGCGCACGATCTCGGCGCGCGCCTCTTCAGGAATTTCTCGGCGCTTGCTGCCCAGGGCCTTGCGCATGAATTTCCAAAAGCGTTCGCCGCTCGCGTCGATGAGCTGCACTTTCCCACGCCGGTTGACGGTTTTGCGGTTGGTCAGGAGCCAGACATAGGTTTGGATTCCGGTGTTGTAGAAAAGGTCGGTGGGGAGGGAGACGATAGCCTCAACCCAATCGTTCTCTAGCATCCAACGACGGATTTCACTCTCGCCCGATCCTGCGCCGCCTGTGAAGAGCGGGGAGCCGTTCATGACGATGCCGATGCGCGAACCGATCTCGTCATCGCGCATTTTGGAGATCATGTGCTGAAGGAAAAGGAGTTGCCCGTCTGATATACGGGGCGTCCCTGCCCCGAAGCGCCCTTCCATCCCAAGACTCTCAGCCTCGGATTTGATGGGGTCTTGGTATTTTTTCCAGTCCACGCCGTAAGGGGGATTGGAGAGCATGTAGTGGAAACGCTTGTCCGCATGGGCGTCTTGCGTGAGCGTGTTGCCAAAAGCGATCTGCTCAGGGTCGTGGCCTGTCACGAGCATGTCGGATTTACAGATGCCGAAAGACTCGCCGTTGAGCTCCTGCCCGAAGAGCTCGACGCGGATCGCGTCGTTGAAGTCTTTCAACGCCTCTTCGGTCAGTGCGAGCATACCGCCCGTCCCGCACGCGGGGTCGTAGACTTGCCGGATGATGCCCCGCCCGGTGAGTTTCTCATCGTCATTGGCAATGAGAAGATCGACGATGAGGCGGATCACCTCGCGGGGGGTGAAGTGCTCCCCTGCCGTCTCGTTTGAGATTTCTGAGAAGCGGCGGATCAGTTCCTCGAAGAGGTAGCCCATTTCAAGGTTGGAGATAGTGTCAGAATGAAGATCAATCTCGCAGAAACGCTCGAACACGTTCCAAAGAATACCACCATCCTTTAGGCGTTTGAGCTGGTCGGTGAACAGGAATTTATCGAGGAAAATGTCTCGGACATTATCAGAGAAGTTGGTGACATAATCAACTAAGTTGTCGTGAAGCTGACGTGGGTCTTGGCCGCGCAATTTTTCGAAGGTAGACCGAGAGCGATTATAGACTTTTGTGTTCCCGCCAACGGCTCCGAAGAGGATCATGTCGCGAGTAGCATCATCAACACCCTCTGGTAGAGACTGCGCGGCTGCAAGAATGTCATCCTTACTTGCCTCAAGAATACAATCTAGGCGTCTGAGCACCACGAAAGGCAAGATTACCTTTCCATACTCAGATTGCTTGAAGTCCCCACGCAATATTTCTGCGATAGACCAAACGAAGCTGCTCAGATTTTGAATCTGAGGACTTTTTTCGTTCATTTCACTGCTCGTTTTTGTGCTGGGTTGGCTGTCTTTTAACAGATGTAATTCGTTCATATTCTTCTATAGCAAGGACAACCACCACGGGCCTCCCATGTTTTTCAATTAATACTGGCTCTTGGCGAGCGGTATCCATTAAGTGTCCGAAACCATTCTTGGCATCACGTGCTGAAAGTGTCTTCACATGACATCCCCAAAAGAGCCATTTTAGACATAGTGCACAAAACTGATGCGCACCTCAAGAAGAAGGTTTCGAAATTTTTCGGCGAGGCACCGCGCGAGGGTGGCCTCGACGAAGTCGTCTCCATGAAGTGGTCGTGGGGGTATCGGGGGTAGCAGGAACGCTCCCCTGATCGTTGATCAACCTGACGGCAGGTTGTCCATGGTTCGGTGCAGGTGGAGAGGGACGTCTCCAAGTCCTGCGAGTGGGTTTCAAGGGGCGCGATAGCCCCTTTGATCGATGGGTGCAGGGAGAGCGAAGTCTCCCGCGAGTGATTGAACGGTGATACGTTCTCTGGCTGGATGACGGGTTTGGTACCCTGAGACCAGCCAAAGGCCGGAGGGATGCAACGGGGACGCGCAGCGGGTCCCCTTGCCAAGATGCGGTGTACTACACCGCACATCTTGCGTTCGTCGCTAAACTGAAAATCAGGCGCTGCGTCCGAGCACAGTTGCAAGGCCATCGTAGTGGCAGAACGGGGCAGTGATCCTACGTGACCTCTGCTGAGGTACCTGTATGCGACGCGCAGAATCTGTTAGCCTGCAGCAATCACACTAGAGCTTCTTCAGGAGGTGACAGGGATGCACATTCCACTGAGCTACGCCCGCCGCATGGCCGATCCGGCCATGAAACAGCACTATGCCGCCCGTCTGGCGAGAGCGCAGAAGGATGCGCCGTTCAGCTCCGGCACCTTGTTTCTGGAGGTGGCGTTTCAACTTCGTGACGAGCTGGACGCTGGCAAGACCCTACTGCCCCGCGTCTGGGGACGCGCTTGGCTGGCCGAGCGTCTGGCAGAGAAGCGGAGGCGGGCACAGCCATGAGCGAGAAAACCCCGCCCCCGTTCACAGCCGCATGGCACATGCAGCGCCCGCCTGAACGGCTGGCGCGGATTGCGCGGCGGTTCGAGCGTAAGGCCAAGGGAATTAAACCAGCACAGAGGCGTATCATCGAGAAACACGGCCACATGATGCCGCTGGACGTGGCCGAGCAGATAGACCGCGATCTTGCGCGGCTCTTGCCGACCTATGGCACAGCGCAGGTTACGGGGTCGCAATGGCGCTGCCTTGAGGACTTGGCCGAGGAAGCGAAAAGGCTGGCGGTCACGCATGAAGGCGCGGAACTGGCCGCAGCTTTGGCCGACAGCGCCAATCGCTTCCGGCAGAAATGGCATGAGAACCGATGAACGCGCACGAGATCACCGCCGACCTTGCAAAGCTGGCCAACCTTGCCGCCAGAGCGTTCCGCGATCTTGAAACCATCAGGCACACGCGCCCAGCCCGCAGGGCGCAGGAGCTTGATATTGCCTTGAATGTTCACCGCCGAAAGCTGCGGCTTTCGTGGCGGGCGAAGAAGGCGGCAGGGTAAGGCATGGCTGGCAAGCGTCCCCCGCCCTACGGCCAAGCCGAGCCGAAGCTTTATTCCCATGAGTGGTTTATCTTGCAGCCGCCCTTGAGCATTGCCGAACAGGTGCGGCGGTTCGAGGGACGGAAAGAGCGCCTTGCGTGGTATGTTCGCGAACACCTTGAGCAGACGTTGCCGCCGCTGGACGTGGCCGAGGAAATGGACGCGGAACTTAGGCGGCTCTTGCCGACCTATGGCGACTACGTTCCGCCGGATTGAGATGAACAGTTTCAGCTCGCTTTATCCGATTAGATCAATTTCTTTCAACGCGTTTCGGTTAATTATTTGCAAGTTGTGCTTGTGATAGATCCAAAAAAAGGATTCGTCTTTAAATGAATATTTTTTCCTAGAGAATCTGGATTTCCTGATGCTGCAACATTCTTATCCCCGGCTTGGGAAAAATGGACTAGGCTCATTGTCCGAGTAATCGATATAGCGATCATCTGGCGCACGAAGATCATCATACATGCTATCGAACAGTATCTTCTTTCCACGCTCATTGCAGTAGGCGTCAGCGTGATCAAATGCGGTTCTGAGGTTGTCATCTCTTAGATGCGGATCGAAACTCTCCTGCTGCGATGCAGATGCCAGAAAGTCGTTGCTGCTTTTTGCGGCGGCGATGTGAACTGGCGTTCGATTGAGAAAACGCGCATCCCGATCTGAAAGGGACTGCCAGTCTTTTAAAGCGGCTAGAAGCTCTTCTACATCATTATTTTCAGCGGCTCTGAATGTATTTGGTGGGCTGGCATCGGTATTCATGTATTTACTTTGGTTAATACTCATTAAAATAGATATCCTTTATAACATTCGTTAAAAATTCGCGCAAGAAAATCACGGTTCTTCTGATCGTGTTGGAATATTATTGACTTATTTTCCTCGGCTTGGCGCAGGCTTTGATTTCCGAGCGAGTGTTCGCCTGCTGGCGAAAAAATAGAATTTGGAAGTTTGGCATTAATAGTAATATGAACGAAATCGCTTTCAGGTGGTTGGATAAATAAGTACTCCAAACGTCCGTCCGCGCAGCCATCGATCATACTGCCCTGGAACTCCGGGCGATAGAGCTTTAGCCAACAGAACCATGAGTCCGACCGAATGCCCCACAAGCCCGGCTCCTTAGCGCTTTCCGAATTATCTGCAGGAACAGGTATGAGGAAGCCCTCGTAGAAGACAGCGTTTGCCATCTCACCCGGATTCTGCTTGGTGATATCAAATCTGCAGTATGCAGCGGAAATCTTGATTACGTTGCACGAGGCAATTTCGAAGCGTAGTACGATGTGCTTATAGGGTGATCCGTCGATTTCGTCAGTATAAAGGAACTCGCCAGTAACTTCCTGCAGGTAGTCTATCATTCCACTTTTTAGTCGGCGACGTTGGTACATGCGTGAGATCATCGCAGCCTGAGCTATTGTATATTTCTGCTTGGCGTTGATGAGTTCGTTGTGTGGTTCTTCGTCGAGCCGCAAACCATTTATATAGCGATCAATGAACCCGAACTTGTCATCGTTCAGATAGGTGCCGTTAGCCCAAGCTTCGAGGTCCTGACGGTTTAGTCTCTTGTCTCGCCCGACTTCGGCTCGTTCGTTTGGCTGATCGTAGTCCTGCATAACTAGGTCACGAATTGCCTGCCAGCCCAAGCGTTTATATTCAAGTTGAATACGTGTCTCTTCTTTATGAGCGATCATTATTTCGCGACAGAGGTCCTGCCACGCATTCGGATATGTCACCCTGTGACGCTTTTCTTTATCCCGTGCAGCATTCCGAACGCCAAAAGCTTTTGCGTACGCGGCGAAGCTGATTGTGTTTCCGTCACTCATATCGCGCCTACCAGTACCACGTCCGTCTTCGTCCGGACAGTTCGAAGGGCGCATGAACGAAGGAGATGCGACGAATGAGTGAGATGACACCGGGCCAGTTTGCAAAACCGCTGCAACGCCTGCCCAGAAAACCCCTACCGTCGCTGGCTTCGCTGGCAATTCCCCTCCTGGCCTGCCTCTCGGCGCTCTTACTCGGGCTTGCTCTGCCCTCACTGGTCGGGGCGGATGGCTGGCTCGACTGGATCAAGTGCGTTCTCGCGGCTCTCAGTGCCGGAATCACTGCCTACGCGGTCAACCGACTCGCCGTCGACAAAGGCGCGCTGCACGCGGCGATTGGCAACCCCGGTGCGGGCGTTGTTAGTGCGAGCTCTATCCTGATGGTTGGCTTCGGCATGTTCGCCGGAACGTATGGGGGCTTTGCCCTGGACGGCAGCGAGCGGCTGCGCCTAGAAGCCTTCGGACGGGACCAGGCGGTGTTCGCCGAACAGATAAGCAAGAGCGCCGGACAAGGCGCGCGGGTGGGAGCGGCTCTTCGCAGTGTCGCGAGTGATCTGGCCGGGCGCGCAGAGTGCGAGGCGCGGTCAAGTTGTCTCAGCGGGCGGGGAACAGGGGGTGAAGGTCCGGTCTTCCGGGTTCTGGAAGGCGAAGCGGCAAGAGCAGCCGGTATTGCCAGGCAATGGGAGGAAGGCGCAGCTGAGGCAGGCCGTGTCGGCACTCGCCTAAGAGAAGTCTCGGCTCGCTACCGCGCGGTGAACGCTGATGAGGGCCTCTCTGTCCAGAAGCGCCGCACTCAAGCTCAGGCACTTGGCAGTGAGATCACGAGAGTGGCCTCAAGCCTGAACACCGCGCTGCCGGTCTCACTTGTCGCCGCCTATGCGGCGGATTTGCAGGCCCCGATCATGATTCCCGGCCAAAGCGCAATCTCGAACCAGGTAAACGACCTTCGCGGGCGACACGGCACGGCCCTAGAAGTGGTCATTGCCTCGTTGGACGAGACGGACGTTGAGGCTCCGACTTTCCCTGCGCGCAGTGGGGTCAGCGATACCCTCGTTCATGTCGGGCACTTTCTGCCGCTCGCGCTGATCATCTTTGTGATCGAACTCGTCTTCCCCATTACGCTGTGGCTCTACACCTTCTTCGGCCTGCGCGCGCAGCTCGTCCAGAATGAGCTAGCGCCCGTTCAGCCCTCAAAGCAGCCCGACCAGAATCATGAAAAGTCGCGGGCTTCCTCTCACCGCAACCGGGGAGGACGCCGCTAATGCCGCTCGATACCTCATCCCTCCCAATCAGCGGGGGCGGTCTTCTTGCCCTTGCCCTTTATGCCGGTGCCAGCCTTTGGGCGGGACAACTTGTCGGACAGCGAGAGATCGAACGCAGCGGCTGGGTCGAAGCGTGCGACGCCGGACTACGCGCCGAGTTGGCGGATCAACTGGCATCCCGTTCCGCGCGCCCTGATGCCCGGTGCTCATCGGTGATCGGTCGCTGGCATCCCGATCTAGCGCGGCTCTGCCAACAGGTCGGTAATCCCGATCTGGCCGGGGCAGCGCGGCGGGCCGAACAGCATGCGCGTGAACTGGAGAACCGGCGGTTGTCAAGAGCTGCTGCCGGGGCTCGCGGTCGCTGCCAATGCGCAAAGGATGTCTACCTCCAGGAACGCCTAATCGCGCTCGGGCTCTATGCGGGCTCGGCACGTCTGGTTTCACTCGCGCCTGTGAGCGGCATGGAAGGCGAACTGCGCCGTAACCTTAGTGGTCCGTACTGCAGTGGCGGTGCGTCATGATTATGGGCTCCGTCATCGTCACGCCGCGCGCCGTCCAGACACACCGGGACAGTTACCTTCTGGCGCATCTCTCGGTCGTGTCTGTGCGGCGTCCTTTCCTGCCAACGGCACTGATTTTCTCTGGCGGGGGGATCGCCTTCGCCTTGGCTTTCTCTGATCTGCTCTACCTGCATGAAATCGCGTTCCTCGCGGGTGGCATCTGTCTGGCGCTGCTGACCGGGCTGGTCGTCGGGCAAATCCAGCTTCTTAGCCGTGATCTGCGGGGCAGTGAACTCTCCGGCATGGTATGGGGCAGCTACCGTCATCTCAACCGGCTCCGCCGCGAAATCGTGCGAGTCCTTCAGTATGAAGGGGGTGCGACATGAACGCTCCTGAAGGCGGCTTTACCGGCGCGCTGCGTCTTGTCGGTTTCGTGCTGGGCGTGGCCGGTGCATTCGTGTTCCTGCCGGAGGCGTTCGGACGGACCTGGCCCTGGCTCTCTTCCCAAGTCCTGCAGTACTACGGACCGGACGTCCGGGCGTGGGCCCCGACATTCTGGCACTGCGTGCTCGTGCTTTCGATCTACGCGCTCATCCGCGCCGCGCTCTACTTCGCGGTTTCACTGCTCGGCTTCGTGCTGGCCTTCGCGCTTCTCGCGCGGCGCGGGAGGGACTGAGACCATGAATCATCCCTTCGGAAATGATCGCTTCCGCTTCGGCTCAGCCCGTTTCGCAACGGAGAAGGAGGGCGCTGCCGCCGGTATGTTCCGCCAGGGTCGCAACAGCTTTTATTGCGGCGAACTGGACGGGCGGCCTCTCTGTTATGACGGAGACGGCGGCGTGCTGATGGTCGCAGGCGCGCGCTCCGGCAAACTGCGCGACATCCTCGCCTATAACATCTGCTCTGGCGTCCTGTTTGAAGTGACGCTGCTGATCCTCGATGTACGGGGAGAGCTGGCAGCGATCTCGCGCAACCAGACACCGGACGACAAGCCATGCCTCTACTGGAATCCGCACGCGCTACACGGTCTGCCGCAGCACAAGGTGAATCCGAGCGCGCATCTGCGCTGGTCGAGCCCGACGCTCTTCTCCGATACCAAACTGCTTCTCGAAGGACTATTGCCAAAGTCCGGCGCGGCGCAGTCCCGCTATTTTGAGTTGAACGCACGGCGCATCGGCGAGGCGATTGCGCTCACGCTGATCAAAACGCGCGGCGTCCTCACGCTTCCCGATCTTTATGATGCCGTTCTGCTTCTGCAGGAGGGCGGAGAGCGCTGGACCGACTTCGCATACGAGATGTACCGCTCCGACATCGCGCTCTGTCACAGCGTTGAGGCGGAAATTCATGCCGCTAGAGAGGATTCCAGTGGTGGCTGGAAGGGCATCATCGGCGAACTGCTACAAGCGCTCGCCTGCCTGTCCGATCCGGTTCTCCGCGAGTCGCTATCAGGTCCGTTCGATTTCACGCCCGCTGATCTGTGCAACGCGGAAGAGCCCTGCCAGTTCTACATGATGGTGCCGCCGGAACTGATCGAGGCCTATGCCCCGATCATCAAGGCCATTTTTTCCGCGTCGATGACCCTCAAGTCCCGCGCCCCGCAGGCCCCGAAACAAACCTGGATAATCGATGAAGCGGCGCGGCTGACGGGGTTTGATCAGGTGGTGCAGCTCTTCACCTATAGTGCGGGTAGCGGCATCCGACCCGTGGCGGTCTTTCAGGACATCCGCCAGATGCGGGCGCTGAGTCCGGACGCGGAGCACATCATCTCCTCCAGTGCCGGGCTGCAGCTTTATTTCGGGGTGCGCGACATCGATACCGCGCGGCGGTGCTCCGACATGCTTGGCATTGAGACGCTGTCCTATGATGACCCCGTTCATCAGGGACGGGCCGCGCTCGATGTGCGCAAGCTGATCCAAGGGATATTCGGAGGGCGCAATCCTTTCCACGTGGCTTTCGAGGCCGCGCAAAAGCGCTATGAGAGCCGCCACCTCACCAAACAGCAGCGCAAGCTGAGAACGCCTGAGGAAGTGATGGCCATGCCCGGCGACCGGCTGCTGATCTTTGCGGACGGTCTGCCTGCACCGCTCTACGGGCACCGCGCGCCTTACTGGGAACGCGCGTGGATGGCCGGTCGCTATCATCCGAACCCCTACCATCCGCCGCTCGACTGCGTGTCGATCACGACGCGGCGCGGCGGTCAGGTCTCGCGCAAGGTCACCATAGAAGGCGTGCCCGAGCGCTATGCCCATCTGCCGCAATACCGGGATGGGTCCTGGTCTTATATCGAGGGCTTCAGATCATGAGATGGCAAAGCTCAGGCGGTCTTGGGGACAACATTTCCCTGGACAAGTTCCGCAAGATCAAGCTGATCGCCGAACTTCGCGTGAAACGTCCGCATGTCCTGCTCCGATCTGTCCATCGCAAAGCAGATGTGTCGCAGTGTTTGGACCGGCCCCTGAGCGAAGGCCACGTCGAAGCTGTCCTGGTAGATCATCGCGGCGACCGTTTCCGGATCAGCGCCGTCTGCAATGGCCTGATCGGCGAGTTTTCGAACCTGCCCACTCAGGCTGTCATAGTCAAATTCATCGGGGGGATGTGAAGTGGTCATTAAATCTCCTGTCTCTGATCAATCATCAATAGTACCTGAGTTCGATTCTGCGCTGCAAATTTCGTGGAAAGACGACTTGCGAATGAGAATTGAGGTTGTGGCAGACTCTAACGTCCGCACGGATTTAGAGCGCGATTATCGCCGTTGTGAGCGTCGGGACCAGCTATTAGCGGCGGTCCTGGAGCGATCAGAAGCGCGCTACATCACCGATAACCTAAAACACTTCCCTCAATTAGAACTCGCGCCACCCGGCAGTGGCAACTCTTACAATGATGAAGTGCGACGGCTGGGGACGGTCTATCAAGCGAGGCCAGAGACAGAACTACTAAAGCACCGCTCCGAAAGCCGCAGTCGTGAAGGCTGGATGGTCCTCCATGAATCTGTTCGCGACATCGTAGCGCGCCAGAAAGGCACCCGCCTTTCCAAGGAGGCTTTCGCTAAACAGCGCAGAAATACACCCGCAATAAGCCGCGGCTTCGAAAAAGCTGTTCGAAGGGATTGAGTATCAGACAACGCTAATATGCTGTATTGCAACATTTTTACATTGAAATGGAGGCTCTGAATGTAATATGTTCTCTCTTTGTTCTATTCCGCGAGAGCGCAAAAAAAAGAACAGAAAACAAATCCTGAAAACTGAAATCCCAACCAAGGAAAGGAGTAAATTCCATGGACAGAACACCTGCATCTAATCAACCGATAGAAACCCTCCGAGACGGTCGCCTCAAGGCAACGCTGTGGGAGAACCAGGGTGAGAACGGTCCCTATCACACCGTCACGCTCGCCGAGGTCTATGAAGACAAAGACGGACATCTCCAGGAAACAAGTTCGTTCTCTGCCGGAGAGCTTCTGCGCGTCGCAGAGCTGGCGCGCGAGGCTCATGGCCTGATCCGCGATCTCCGCCGCGAGCATAATCTGGAGCGGACTACCGAACGCGAGGCGCCAAAGCGGGAGGAACGTCCGCACCGCCCCCGACGCCCTGCACCTGATCGCTTCGCCGGGCGCGAGGGACCATCACTGGACAGATAACGCAAAGGGCACGGGTGCCAGGCTTGGTGTGGCCGCCCCGTGCCCTTGGCAGGACAAAAGAGACGAGGGGACGAGAACGTAACCATCAAAACAAGGAAAGGACAACGGTATGGAAAATAGAGAAAGACAACAGGGACGAGCTTTGCAGCACGACGCAGCACAAACCCAGCCATCGGCGCAGCAATTACTGGAGCGCTACGGCGATCAGTTGGAAGATGAAAATCTGAGTGAGGAACAGGCGAAAGAGTTCCTGAACGCGATATGGCACATCATGGTCGCGTTCGTTGATATCGGATTTAGCGTGAGAGCCGGGGAAAAGCTGAGTAAAAATAGCGACATCGGCTTCGACGATGTGCTACACTACCTCATCCCTGAAGCTACAGCGCCTGAAACAGTGGCATCCTCCGAAAACCCCAAAAAGAAGGAGCCACGATGAGCACACAAAACCAATTAAACAGTTCCGAAGCCCAACAGGCCGTCATCTACTGTCGTGTGTCTTCCGCCAAGCAGACGACGCGCGGCGACGGCCTCTCCTCCCAGGAAACCCGTTGCCGCGAATATGCCAAGTATAAGGGCTATGCTGTCGCCCAGGTGTTTGGCGACGATATGTCGGGCAGCCTGACCGCCCGTCCCGGCATGATGTCGATGCTTGCCTATCTGCGCCAGAACCGTCGCCATGCCCCTGTAGTCATCATTGATGACATCTCCCGCCTGGCGAGCGGACTGGAAGCTCACCTTGCGCTGCGCGCTGACCTGAACGCCGCTGGCGGACGCCTGGAGAGCCCGTCCATCGAGTTCGGCGAAGACTCCGACTCGATCCTCGTCGAAAACCTCCTCGCCTCGGTCTCACAGCATCAGCGCCAGAAGAACGGTGAGCAGACCATCAACCGCATGCGCGCCCGCACCCTGAACGGTTACTTGTGCTTTCAGGCGCCGGTCGGCTACCGCTATGAACGCACGCCGGGCCACGGCAACCTGCTTGTGCGCCATGAGCCGCATGCCTCGATCCTGACCGAAGCGCTGGAAGGCTTTGCCCGCGGTCGGTTCGGCTCTCAGGTCGAGGTCAAGCGCTTCCTCGAAGCCCAGCCGGACTTCCCGCACGATCTCCCCAACGGCGAAATCCGCAATCAGCGCGTCTATGAGTATCTGACCCGCCCACTCTATGCCGGGTACATTGAGGTGCCGAAGTGGAACGTCTCGCTCCGCAAGGGCCATCATGACGCCCTGATCTCGTTCGAGACCTACCGCAAGATTCAGGACAGCCTGACAGACGGACGCAAAGCCGTCGCGCGCTCAGATATCGCCGAGGACTTCCCACTTCGCGGCTATGTTGCTTGCGGAGAATGCGACCATCCGATGACGTCCTGCTGGTCGAAGAGCAAGACCGGCAAGAAGCACCCCTATTATATGTGCTTCAACAAGGCCTGCGACTCCTACCGGAAGTCGATCCCCCGCGACCGCCTTGAAGGGGAATTCACCGATCTCCTGCAGGCTCTGACGCCCTCCCGCAGCCTGTTCGGTGTTGCGCGCTCGATGTTGCGCACGCTGTGGGATGAGCGCCTGGTGCGCGCCACAGAGGCCGCAAAGACGGCTGAGCGCGAGGTGAAGAAGCTGGAGGCACAGAGCGAGCAGTTCCTGGATCGCCTGGTCGAAGCTGAGAATCCATCCGTGATCGCGGCCTATGAGAAGCGGATCGCGAAGCTGGAGCAGGAGAAGCTGCTTCTGCTGGAAAAGGCTGAAAATGCAGGCGCGCCGAAGGCCACCTTTGAGGAACTGTTCGAACTCTCGATGAGATTCCTTGTAAACACCTGTAATCTTTGGGATTCTGGTCGGATCGAGCTGCGTCGCACGGTGCTGAAACTGGCCTTCGCTGACCGTCTCTCATACGTCCGGAATCAAGGGTTTCGAACCCCGGAAATATCTAGTCCATTCAAGCTGTTAGGTGTGTTCGGAAGGGAGAAATGTGAGATGGCGCACCCGAGAGGATTCGAACCTCTGGCCTCTGCCTTCGGAGGGCAGCGCTCTATCCAGCTGAGCTACGGGTGCCTGACCGCGTGATTAGCGGCAATCTCGGCGCGCCGCAATGGGGGGCGGTGCAAAACTCTCGATCAGGCGAAAAGCTCGCGGCAGAATTGCAGCCCGTCGATCAGCGCATCGACCTCTTCCACGGTGTTGTACATCGCGAAGCTGGCCCGCGCCGAGGCGGAGACGCCGTAGAAATCCATCAGCGGCATGGCGCAATGCGTGCCGGCGCGCACCGCGATGCCGCGCTTGTCGAGGATGGTGGAGATGTCATGGGCATGCGCGCCTTCCATGGTCAGCGAAAAGATCGCCCCCTTGTCGGCCGCATCGCCCTGGATATTCAGCCAGTTCAGCGCCCGCAGCCGGTCGCGGGCGTGATCGCGCAGCACCCGCTCATGCGCGGCGATGTTCTCCATCCCAAGATCCATCAGATATTCGAGCGCCACGCCAAGGCCGATCTGGTTGACGATGCCGGGCGTCCCGGCCTCGAATTTCAACGGCGGCTCGGCGTAATCCACCCCGTCGCGCGTTACCGTGCGGATCATGTCGCCGCCGCCGAGGAAGGGCCGCATCTCATGCTGCCGTTCGCGGCTGATCCAGATCGCCCCGGAGCCGGACGGGCCGTAAAGCTTGTGGCCGGTGATGCAGTAGAAATCGACGCCGAGCGCCGGGACATCCACCGGCATATGCACCGCCGCCTGGCTGCCATCGACCAGCACCGGGACATCGGTGCCGCGTGCAATGGCGCCGACATCGACCACCGTGCCGGTGACATTCGACATATGGGTGACGGCGATCAGCCGGGTTCGCGGCCCGACGGCGGCCAGCATCTTTTCGGGCGGCAGCGAGCCATCAGGCTCCGGCTCCACCCATTTCAGCACCACGCCCTGCCGCTCGCGCAGGAAATGCCAGGGCACGATATTGGCGTGGTGTTCCAGAACGGACAGGACGATCTCGTCGCCCGCCGTCAGGCGCGGCGCCGCCCAGCCATAGGAGACAAGGTTGATCGCCTCGGTCGAGCCGGAGGTGAAGATCACCTCCTCCGCGTCACTTGCATTGAGAAAGCGCGCGATGGTGCCGCGTACGGCCTCGTATTTGTCGGTGGCAAGGTTCGACAGGTAATGCAGGCCGCGATGCACATTGGCGTATTCATCCGCATAGGCCTGCGATACCGCCTCGATCACCTGCCGGGGTTTCTGCGCAGACGCCCCATTGTCCAGATACACCAGCGGGCGGTCATTCACCTTCCGCGACAGGATCGGAAAATCGGCGCGGACGGCGTGCACGTCAAAGCTCATGGCTGGACCTCGGCGGGAATTTCGGGGAGCAGGCCAAGCGCGCCTGCGAGCACCGACAGGAAAATGGTGGTCAGCAGCGCCGTGCCCAGGACGCCCAGAAAGACCAGGATCGCGCTTTCAAAGCCGTGCAGCGCCTTGACCATGTTCACGGTCAGCCAGACCAGCATGAAGATGATCGCCATCCCCATCGCACTGGCGAACAGCGGAGAGACGCCCATCAGCACCACCTGGGCAAGCTGCACCACCACCAGCAGGAACTCGATCCAGGCGACGACCAGAAGGGCATCGGCGAAATCGCCCCGCCCGCCGAATGCGCGGCCGACATTGGCGATCAGCCAGGCGGTCAGGGCCATGCCGAACAGCTGGGCGCCGGCCATGATGAGGGGCTGTCGGGTCAGAAGGCTCAGTCCGGTCTCCACCGGGACGGGGAACATCCGCGCCGCCATGCCGGCCAACAGCGATGACAGCGCCACCACCAGCACAAGCGCCATCCAGCGGGTCTGCATCGGCAGGTCGAGCGACTGCAACTGCCGCAGCGCCAGATCGGGCTGGCGCAGCGAGTTGCGGGTCAGCGTCAGGAAATCGTCGAGCGTCATGGCGTCCTCGCCACTGCGCGCAGCCCCGCGCCCCAGATCAGCAGGAACCCGATGCCGCAGATCAGCCGCGTCACCGACAATGCCGCGCCCGGACCCATCAAGCCCTCGACCAGCCCGGACAGCAGCATCGCCGGGGCAATCGCCAGCAGCGCCCAGAACAGCGCCAGCCGCGCGGCCGGGCCCGAGATCGCCCAAGGGGTCAGCCGCGACAGGATCTGCACCACCCAGGCCGTCGCATAGGCCAGAAGCGGCATGACGAACAGAACCGCCATCGCCGCACCCGCCATGCGTCCGCCAAGCGGCACGCCGTGATCCAACTCGGCCGCGCGGGCGTGACCCGGCGCCTGCGCGATCAGGAACACCAGCATGGCCGCCATCAGCACAGCCAGCATCGCCCCCTCACGCAGCGGGTGAAGCCCGCGCACCACTTCGCCGGGCCGCCACCAACTGGCGAGGATGCGCGGGACGAGACCCGCGTTCAGGCGTGCCGTGTCAGCCATGCATCCAGACGGTCGCTGATCTCCTCGCGCAGGCTCTCATCTTCAACCTCTTCGAGTGCATCGGCCAGGAAAGACAGCACCATCAGCACGATGGCCCGGTCCCGCGGCACCCCGCGCGAACGCAGATAGAACAGCGCGGTCTCATCAATCGCGCCGGTGGTCGAGCCGTGGCTGCACTGCACGTCATCGGCATAGATTTCCAGCTCCGGCTTGCCCAGGAACTGGCTGTCCTCGTCGAGCAGCAATGCCTGGCTGATCTGGTAGCCATCGGTTTTCTGCGCGCCGGGCTCGACCAGGATCTTGCCCTGGAAAATGCCCTTCGCGCCGTTTTTCAGCACCTTCTTGAAGACCTGGCGCGATTCACAGCGCTCGGCCGAATGGGTGATGAACACCGTGTCGTCATGGTGGAACGGGCCGCGATTGGCGTCGCCCAGAACCGCGGCGGCGACATGGGCCACGGCGTCGTCGCCGACAATATCGATGATCGCCTCGTGCCGCATCATCGTGCCGTTGACCGAGAGGGTGAAGGATTTGAACACCGCCTCGGCCGCGACCCGCGCGAACACGCCGCCCCAGCCCAGCTTCTCATGCCCGGCGCGCTTCGCCGTGATGTGGTGGAACCGCGCGCCCTCGGCCAGATCCACCTCGGCCACGAAATTCGACCGTGCCCCGGTCATGCCGGTCTCCAGCAGGGTCAGTTCCGCACCGGGTTCGAGCCGGATGACATGGTGATAATACACATCCGCCGACTCGTCCTTGCGGCGGTGAATGATGTGGATCGGCTTGCTGGGCTGTCCGGTGACACGGACCAGAACGCCGTCCCGCGCCGCGGCGGTGTTCAGCGCAGCCATCGGGCGCGCCACGCGCTCCTGCGCCGCGGCCTCCAGCCGGCCATAGATCTCGCCCGACCAATGCGTTTCGTCCGCGTCGGCCGTGGACAACAGCCCGACCTCGACGCCCTCAAGCGCCAGATCGTCAGATGCCGCCGCGTCGAAGGCGCCGTCGACGAAGACCAGGGTGAGCCGCTTGCGTTCCAGAAACAGCGGGCTGTCCGGCCCCTGCTCCGCAAGCGGGATCGGGTCCGGCACCGGCGCGTTGAACGCCGCGGGGTTGGTGTAGCGCCAATATTCGTCGCGCGGTTTGGGCAGGCCCACGGCACGCAGACGGGCGAGCGCATCCTTGCGGGCCGCGGCAGTGAACCCGCCCGCGGGCAGATCCAGCACATCGAGGCGCGCCGACAGCGCCGGATCAGCATCGCCGCCCTCGGCGATATCAGGCGTCACCTGCCGCATCGTGATCGCAGTGTCGGCCATCAAGCCACCTCCGACAGCAGGTCGGCATAGCCGTTCTGCTCGACCTCGAGCGCCAGTTCGGGGCCGCCGGTCTTCACGATCTTGCCGTCAGACATGATGTGAACCACGTCGGGGCGGATATGGTCCAGCAGACGCTGGTAATGGGTGATGACCAGAAAGGCCCGGTCGGGCGCGCGCAGCGCGTTCACCCCGTCCGCCACCAGCCGCATCGCGTCGACGTCCAGCCCGGAATCGGTCTCGTCGAGGATGCACATCTTCGGTTCCAGCACTGCCATCTGCAGAATTTCGTTGCGCTTCTTCTCGCCGCCCGAGAAGCCGACATTGACCGGACGCTTCAGCATATCGGCGTCAATGTTCAGCGCCTTGCCCTTCTCGCGGATCAGCTTGAGGAATTCGGCCGCCGACAACTCCTCCTCGCCACGCCGCTTGCGCTGCGCGTTAAGTGCCGTGCGCAGGAAGGTCATGTTGCCCACGCCGGGGATTTCCACCGGATACTGGAAAGCCAGGAACAGCCCGGCCGCAGCGCGCTCTTCCGGCTCCATCTCCAGCAGGTCCTCGCCGTACAGCGTGGCCGAGCCATCCGTGACCTCGTACCCGTCGCGTCCCGAAAGGACATAGGAGGTGGTGGACTTGCCCGAGCCGTTCGGCCCCATGATCGCATGCACCTCGCCAGCCGGAACTTCCAGCGAGACCCCTTTCAGGATCTGTTTGTCCTCGTCTTCAAGTTTGGCGTGCAGGTTGTTGATTTTCAGCATGTCATTCCCAATCCAACTTCCGCTGGCGAAAGCAGCGCGTTATACATTTCATGTGACGGCGAGGCCTGTTCCGACCCGATCACCCCACCGACCCTTCCAGCGAGATCGCCACCAGCGACTGCGCCTCCATCGCGAATTCCATCGGCAGGGCCTGCAGCACCTCCTTGGCGAAGCCGTTCACGATGACGGCGACGGCCTCTTCCTCGTCCATGCCGCGCTGGCGGCAGTAGAAGAGCTGATCGTCATCGACCTTCGACGTCGTCGCCTCGTGCTCGACCCGGCTGGAGGCGTTCTTCACCTCGATATAGGGCACCGTATGGGCGCCGCATTTGTCGCCGATCAGGAGCGAGTCGCACTGCGTGTAGTTCCGGCTGTTCGTGGCCTTCGGATGCATCGAAACAAGCCCGCGATAGGTGTTCTGCGCCTTGCCGGCCGAAATCCCTTTGGAAACAATGCGTGAGCGGGTGTTCTTGCCAAGATGGATCATCTTGGTGCCGGTATCGGCCTGCTGATGGTTGTTGGTGATCGCGATCGAGTAGAACTCGCCCTGGCTGTCATCACCGCGCAGCACGCAGGAGGGGTATTTCCAGGTGATCGCAGAGCCGGTTTCGACCTGTGTCCACATCACCTTGGCCCGCGCCTCGCGGCAATCGGCCCGCTTGGTGACGAAATTGTAGATGCCGCCATTTCCGTCTTCGTCGCCGGGGAACCAGTTCTGGACGGTGGAATATTTCACCTCGGCATCTTCCAGCACGACGATCTCTACCACCGCCGCGTGAAGCTGCGCCGTGTCGCGCTTGGGCGCGGTGCAGCCTTCGAGATAGCTGACGTAGGAGCCCTTGTCGGCAATGATCAGCGTCCGCTCGAACTGCCCGGTATTCTCGGCATTGATGCGGAAATAGGTCGACAGTTCCATCGGGCAGGTCACGCCCGGCGGGATGTAGACGAAGCTGCCGTCAGAGAAGACGGCGCTGTTCAGCGTGGCATAGAAATTATCCGTCGGCGGCACGACGCTGCCCAGATATTTCTGCACGAGCTCGGGATGCTCGCGGATCGCCTCGGAAATGGAGCAGAAGATCACCCCGGCCTTGGCGAGTTCGTCCTTGAAGGTGGTGCCGACGCTGACGCTGTCGAACACCGCGTCCACGGCGACCTTGCGGCCATCTGCGGGTGCGGCGTCCGCGCCCTCGACCCCGGCCAGGATCATCTGTTCCTTGAGCGGGATGCCCAGCTTCTCATAGGTGGCAAGCAGCTTCGGATCGACCTCATCCAGCGATTTCGGCTTCGCCTCCATGGATTTGGGGCGGGCATAGTAATACTGGTCCTGGAAATCGATCTCGGGATAGTTCAGCATCGCCCAGCTGGGTTCCTGCATCGTGACCCAGCGGCGATAGGCCTTCAGCCGCCAGTCGGTCATCCATTCCGGCTCGCCGTTCTTCTCCGAAATCAGGCGGACAATGTCCTCGGACAGCCCCTTGGGGGCGTATTCCATCTCGATCTCGGTATCCCAGCCATATTTGTAGCTGCCCATATTCGCGACGGTTTCGACCGTTTCGCGATCCACGCCTTCGCGCACCTCAAGATCGGTGATGTCGTTCATCCTTTGTCCTTCCATCGGCTGGGCGGTCACGCCGGGCCATTCCTGTCGCGCCAGCGTCCATACGCGGTTTCCCATGCATCCGCAAATCGGTTCATCTGATCGTCGCCCAAAGCCGGGCTTATGGAGATCCTGATCGCCGATTGCGCGGCTGCGTCGTCAAATCCCATCGCCTGCAGCGTCCCGCTGGCCCTGACCTTGCCAGAGGAGCAGGCCGATCCCGCGGAAATGGCAAATCCCGCAAGATCCATCTGCATGACCTGCGTTTCACCTTTCCACCCCGATGTAAGAATGCAGGTGGTGTTCGGCAAGCGGCGGGCATTCTTTCCCGCGATCACCGCCCCCGGCGCCGCTGCCAGCAGACGCGTCTCGAGCGCGTCACGCCGCGCCGCCACCTCGTCCCACAGACCGGCCTCCAGATCGCGCTGCGCCGCGGTCGCCGCAGCCGCGAAGGCCATGATGCCGATCAGGTTCTCGGTGCCGCCGCGCCGCCCCTGTTCCTGCCCGCCGCCGCGGATCCGGGCCTCGATCTCGGTGCCTTTCCGCAGGATCAGCGCGCCGATCCCCTTGGGGCCACCCAGCTTGTGGGCGCTGACAAATCCGGCGGTCAGCCCCAGCCAGTTGAAGGCGAAGGGGATCTTGCCGAATGCCTGGGTCAGATCGCTGGAAGCGAGCCCTTCAGGCAGCGACTGGATCACCCCCGTCTCGTTATTCGCCAGTTGCAGGCTCGCGCGGCCCGGATCGGGCACGGTCACGATGCCGTCGCCATCCACCGCCAGATCCTCGCGGCACCACGCCTTGACGGCGCTGTGTTCGACCGGCGCGCAGGACATGCCCTGCCCGGCCAGCACCATCGCCGCTGCCTCGGTCGCGCCGGAGGTAAAAATCACATCCGCGCCTTCCGCACCGAGGGCGACCGCGACCTGCTCCCGCGCGCGCTCCAATGCCATCTTTGCCGCCCGTCCCTCGCTATGGACGGAGGACGGGTTGCCGGAAATCTCCATTGCCGCGCGGATCGCGTCCTTGGCCTCGGGCCGCAGCGGGGTCGTGGCGTTCCAGTCGAGATATTCGCGCATCACAGCGCCTCCGCGATCCGGGCCGCCAGCCGGCGGGCGACGGCGTCCTTGCCCATGCGCGGCCAGTCCTCGGCACCGTCGGCGGAGATCAGCGTGACGGTGTTCTCCGCACCGCCAAACGTGCCGCTCTCGGGCGAGACATCATTCGCCACGATCCAGTCGCAGCCCTTGCGCGCGCGCTTGGCCGTCGCGTTGGCCACCACGTCATGCGTCTCCGCCGCGAAGCCGATGACGAGCGCCGGGCGGTCCTGCGCAAGCCCGCTGACCCAGGCCAGAATGTCGGGATTCTCGGCAAATTCCAGCACCGGCATGCCGCTGCCATTCTTCTTCATCTTGCGATCCGCGGCATTAGCCACCTTCCAGTCGGCCACGGCCGCCGCCATGACCGCCGCATCGGCGGGCAGCGCCGCCTCGACCGCGGCGCGCATCTCCTCGGCCGTCTGAACCGCGATCACCTCCACCCCCTCGGGCGGGGAAACCTGTGCGGGGCCGGTGATGAAGCTGACCCGCGCCCCCAGATCGCGCAGCGCCGCCGCAATGGCCGCGCCCTGCGCGCCCGAGGAATGGTTCGAGATATAGCGCACCGGATCGATCGGTTCGCGCGTGGGGCCGGAGGTCACGATCACATGCCGCCCCTGCATCGGCTTGGCCGCCACGTCCGGCCCGAGACGAAGCGGGGCCGGCCTGGCCGGTCCGAGGCCTGAGCGGATCGCATCCAGCAGGGCGTCAGGCTCGACCATCCGGCCCGGACCGAACTCGCCGCAGGCCATGTCGCCCTCATCCGGCCCGGCAATCAGGATTCCGTCCGATCTCAGCGTCGCCAGATTGCGCTGCGTCGCCTTGTGGGTCCACATCCGGACATTCATCGCCGGCGCGATCAGCACCGGCTTGTCCGTGGCCATCAGCAGGGTCGAGGCCAGATCGTCCGCATGCCCCCCGGCCATCTTCGCCATCAGATCTGCGGTCGCGGGCGCGACCACCAGAAGATCGGCATCCCGCGACAGTTGGATATGACCCATCTCGGCCTCGCGGGTCAGGTCGAACAGGTCACGATGCACCTCCTCGCCCGCCAGTGCCGCGACCGAAAGCGGCGTGACGAATTCCTCGGCCGCGCGGGTCAGCACCGGCACGACGCGGGCGCCCTCGCGCTTGAGATCGCGAATCAGCGTGAGCGTCTTGTAGGCCGCGATTCCGCCGCCGATGATCAGAAGAATGCGGCTGCCCTGCATCGGCGCCTCCCGGATGTCTGCTGCTAGGGAGATAGGCGACATGGGGCCGCACGGCAAGAAACCCGGCCCCCCTGTCGTGATTAACCGCTCGTTAAGCAGCGCCTCGCTAGGCTCGCCGCGCAGTCAGGGGGCCGCGCAGGCAGCGGGGAACGCATGGTCGCAATCGCCTACACGGTGGCGTTTCAGGGGGTGGAAGGACGGCTGGTCGAGGTGCAAGCCTCGGTCGCGGCGGGGCTGCCGTCCTTCGCCATCGTGGGGCTGCCCGACAAGGCGGTGTCGGAGGCGCGGGAGCGGGTGCGGGCCGCATTCAATGCCCTGTCCATCGCGCTGCCCTCGCGCAAGATCACCGTCAATCTCTCACCCGCCGATCTGCCGAAGGAAGGCTCGCATTTCGATCTGCCCATCGCATTGTCGGTGCTGTCGGCGCTCGACATGGTTCCTGCCGAGACCCTGGCGCGGGTGTTGTCGCTGGGCGAACTGTCGCTGGACGGCAGGCTGGTGCCGGTGGCGGGCGCGCTGCCTGCGGCGATGACCGCCGCAATCGACGCGCGCGACCTAATCTGTCCGGCGGAATGCGGCGCCGAGGCGGCCTGGGTCGCCTCCGTTCCGGTGTTCGCCCCGGCGCGGCTGAAACAGGTGATCGATCATCTCTGCGACCGCTCCCCGCTGTCCCGGTCAACACAGGGAGAGGCGGTGGCATCACCCCTGACCGGCGATCTGCGCGACGTGAAAGGGCAGGAACGCGCCAAGCGCGCCCTCGAGGTCGCGGCGGCGGGACGACACCACCTGCTGATGGTCGGACCGCCCGGCGCCGGGAAATCCATGCTGGCCTCCCGCCTGCCGGGCCTTTTGCCCCCGCTTGAGCCGGCCGAGGCGCTGAGCAGTTCGACGATCCATTCCATCGCCGGGCTGCTGAAGGATGGCGGCATTCCCCGTCACGCGCCGTTTCGCGACCCCCATCACACCGCCTCGATGGCGGCCATCGTGGGCGGTGGGCGGGGGGCCCGGCCCGGAGAGATCAGCCTCGCCCATCACGGCGTGCTGTTCATGGACGAGTTGCCGGAATTCTCGCGCCAGGTGCTCGACACGCTGCGCCAGCCCATCGAGACCGGCGAGGTGGTGGTGGCGCGCGCGAATGCACATATCCGCTATCCCTGCCGCTTCCTGCTGGTCGCCGCGGCCAATCCCTGCCGCTGCGGCTATCTGGCCGAGCCCGCGCGAAGCTGCAATCGCGCGCCGGGATGCGGACCGGATTATCTCGGGCGGATCTCTGGCCCGCTCATGGATCGCTTCGATCTGCGGCTGGAGGTGCCGGCGGTGAAGCTGGACGATCTCGACCTGCCATCTGCGGGCGACAGCACGGCAGAGACCGCCGCACGGGTGGCCGCGGCCAGGTCGGTGCAGCGCGCCCGCTTCGCGCGCCTGGCACCGGACAGCGGCGTCAGCTGCAACGCGGACGCCCCGCCGCCGATCCTCGAGCAGATCGCGGCCCCCGATGCGGACGGGCGCGCGCTGATCCGGCGCGCCGCCGAGAAGCTGGGGCTGACCGCCCGCGGCTACCACCGCGTCCTGCGCAGCGCCCGCAGCATCGCCGATCTGGATGAGAGCGAGAAGGTCCACAGCCAGCATCTGGCCGAGGCGATCAGCTATCGCCTGCCCTTCATGCCGTGAGGCACCGTGTCGTGCCGGGCGTCTTGGTGCTGATGGCCATGACACCCACGGCGCCGCGCCGAAGCGATACCTCCACCTGCCGTCCGGCCCGCGTCACGCGGCGGTGAGCTTCGCCTCGATCGCGTCCCATATCAGCCCGGCGCCGTTGATCCCGTCGAATCGCTCCAGTTCCTGGAGCCCCGTCGGAGAGGTGACGTTGATCTCCGTCAGCCAGCCATCGATCACGTCGATGCCGGTGAAAATCAACCCTTTCTCGCGCAGCACCGGGCCGATCCGCGCGCAGATCTCCTCCTCCCGCGCCGTCAGCCCGGTTTTTTCCGGCCGCCCGCCGACATGCATGTTCGACCGCGCCTCGCCCTTGGCCGGAACCCGGTTGATCGCACCGATGGGGTCGCCATCGACCAGGATGATCCGCTTGTCGCCCTGGGTCACCGCCGGCAGGAAACGCTGCGCAATGACCGGCTCACGGTTCAGGCCGAAGAACATCTCGGCGAGTGACGACAGGTTGGGATCCTCTGGCCGCAGATGAAAAACGCCGGCACCGCCATTGCCGTAAAGCGGTTTCACGATGATCTCGCCATGCTGCGCCCGAAAGGACCGGATCTCGGCCAGATCGCGCGTAATCAGCGTCTCGGGTGTCAGATCCGGGAAATCCAGCACCATCAGCTTTTCCGGGCAGTTCCGAACCCAGAACGGATCATTGACCACGAAGGCCTTGTCCCGCACCCGGTCGAGCAGATGGGTCGAGGTGATATAGCCCATATCGAACGGCGGATCCTGCCGCAGCCAGATCACATCGAACTCGGCCAGATCTACCTGATCCCATTCCCCGAATTCGACATGGTTGCCCTGCTCGCGACGCAAGGTGACGGGCCGCCCCCGCGCAACCACCCGACCGCTCCGATAGCTCAATTGATCGACGGTATACTGGAACAGCCTGTGCCCCCGCGCCTCGGCCTCCAGCCCGATCCGAAAACTGCTATCCGCGTCCACCGAGACCGCCTCGATCGGATCCATTTGCAGCGCGACATAAAGGCTCATGGCAGCATCCTTTCCGCTTTGCTGCCTTTTGAGCGGTTCCGGCGTCCAGTTCAAGCAGCGAGCGCGCCGATGCTTCAGAACCACCGCGCCGATCAGTGCCAGCCAAACGCGTTCTCGACAATCTCGATCCGCCCGAAGCGGTCCACGAGCGCCGCATCCATCCGCATCTCGGTCATCTGGCCCGTCGGCAGGCGTTCGCAGAACTCGCAGGCGGCCAGGCAGATCCTGTCCATCTGCCGCCGGTCGATCCGTGCCGCCGCAAGCGCGAATTCCGCTGCCGCCTTAACCTCGACAAAGACATACAGCGCATCCTTGCGCAGGATCAGATCCACCTCGCCAGCGCGCCCGCGCCACCGCGATTGCAGCAGGGTGTAGCCCCTCTCCTGGTAATGCCGGGCCACATTGTCCTCGGCCAACAGCCCCGATTGGAACGCCTTCGCGCCGCGGCGCCTGCGCGCGGCGGGAATGTTCTTCGGCATCTCCTGCGACCGGCTGCACCGACCCGGAGTGGGCAGGCCGCGCGGTTCGGCGTCGAAATCGAGGCTGAGTTGCATCATTCTTTCCTGTCGCTGGAGGTATTCGTGATGGCGAGCGCCATCTGATAGGCCTTGCGGCGCGCAATGCCGTATCTCTGGGCAATTTCCGCTGCTGCATCGCGCAGCGACAGGTTTTCCAGAAGCCGCCGCAGTTCCGAGTCAAATTCGGCCGGATCGGCGGGCGCGGTCATGTCTGGTCGGTCCAGCATCAGCACGATTTCCCCTTTCGGCCCGGCTTCGGGCAGTTGCGCCAGAATCTCAGCCGCCGTCCCACGCAGCGTTTCCTCGAACTTCTTGGTCAGTTCCCGGCACATCACCATATGCCGGTCTGGGGCAATCTCGCACAGAATTCCCAATGTTTGCTTAATGCGTCGCGGGCTTTCGAAAAGGATCGCCGTCGCGTCCTGCGCGCTGAGATGGCTCAGCCATTTTCGACGCGCGCCTGCCGGTTGCGGCGCGAATCCGGCAAAAATAAACCGGTCGCTTGGCAGGCCCGACACGCTCAGCGCGGCCAGCACGGCGCTCGCGCCGGGCACCGCGATCACCTTGCCGCCCTCGGCGATGACCGCCCGCGCCAGCCGGTAGCCGGGATCGGCCACCAGCGGCGTGCCGGCATCCGAGCAATACGCCACCGAACGACCCTCGGCGACGGCCGCCGCCACCGCCGCGCTTTGACGGTTCTCGTTATGATCGTGGCAGGCGAGGATGCGGCGCCCGCGCAGCGGGATTCCGTGAATATCCATCAGGTGGCGCAATGTCCGCGTGTCTTCCGCCGCCAGATGATCGGCCGCGTTCAGCACGTCGAGTGCGCGCAGGGTGATGTCGCGCGCCGCCCCGATCGGGGTGGCCACCAGGTAAAGGCCCGGACCCAACGGGTCCGATTCGATGCGCGCGGGGCGCGGCTGCGGCTCGTCTGTCTGCTCTGTCACATCGACCTCTCGCTGCGCGGTCCCCGCGTTGCCAAGGCAGGGTGTTGTGAATAGGCTGCGGCCCAAAGCCACATAACCTGACAATAGGGAATCATTCTGATGTTCACCATTGCCAAGCGAATCACCCGTCGGGCTGCGCTGGCCGTTTTCGCAGCGGGTATGGCCGTATCCGCCTGCCAGCCGACCAGCCTCGGAAGCTCCGGCCCGGCCATCGGCCCGCAGATCGACCCGTCCGCGCCGGTGCAGGTCGCGCTGCTCGTGCCCGGCGAGACCGGGAACAACGATCTCGACTGGCTGGGCCGGTCGCTGGCCAATTCGGCGCGGATGGCCGCCGCCGACGCGAACGGGGCGGAGATCGATCTGCGCGTCTACACGACCAGCCCGACCGAGAGTTCCGCCGTCGAGGCCGCGGAGCGGGCGGCGGCGGAAGGGGCCAAGATCATCCTCGGGCCGCTCTTCGCCGATTCCGCCAACGCGGTCGGCAATGCGATGAAGGACAACAATCTCAACGTGCTGTCCTTCTCGAACAACACCGAAATCGCGGGCGGCAATGTCTATGTGCTCGGCAACACCTTCCAGAATGTCGCGGACCGGCTGGTGGGATATGGCGTACAGCAGGGGTTGCGCCGCTTCCTGATGGTCTATGAAAACGATGCCGCGGGCCAGATCGGCGCGGCGGCGATCCAGTCGGCCATCGCCCAGAACGGCGCCACCCTCTCGGGTCGTCAGCAGCACGCCCTGTCGCAGGAAAGCATCGACGCCATCATCCCGGCGGTGACGCAGGCTGCCAAGGGCGACCAGATCGACGCCATCTTCATGACCGCCAACCAGCAGGCGGTGCTGCCCTATCTGACCAGCCAGCTCAATGCGGCCGGCGTGACCTCGCGCGAGGCGCAGCTCATGGGGCTGACCCGGTGGGACATCCCCGCCGCCCGTCTGCAACTGCCCGGCGTCCAGGGGGGCTGGTTCGCCCTGCCCGACAGCTCGATGCAGCAGCAATTCACGCAGCGCTACCGCTCCGCCTATGGAGAGGCTCCGCATGAGCTGGGATCGCTCGGCTATGACGGGGTCGCGGCGATCGCCGCACTTGCCGGATCGGGCAACCGCAACGCGGTCAACACGATCGGCCTGACCCGCCCGGCCGGGTTCACCGGGGTGAACGGGGTGTTCCGCCTGCGCCGCAACGGCACCAACGAGCGCGGCATGGCCGTGGCCACGATCAATGACGGCCGCGTGGTCGTGATCGACCCGGCCCCGCGCAGCTTCGGGCGCGGCTTCGGGTTCTGATTTGGCCGCAGGGACCGACATGCTTCCCCAAAGCGCCCCGGCATTGCCCGGGGCGCATTCCGTATTCGACGCCGAAACTTTCCTGCCGGCCCTCGATTCCCGCCTGTCCGATGCCCCGGATGCCCGCGCCATCCGCGCCGAAACCGTCGCCGCGCTGCGCGCCGCGCGCGATGCGGCCATGGACGACATCATCGCCGGGTTCGAATCCCATCCCCGCGCCGCGCGCGAGACCGTCCGCGCCATCGCCAGCCTGACCGATGCGATCGTCACCACCGTGCATCATGTCGCCGTCACGCATCTGCATCCAAGGCAAAGCCCTACCGAGGCCGAACAGCTTGCGGTGCTGGCCGTCGGCGGCTATGGCCGCGCCGAGATGGCGCCGCAATCCGATGTCGATCTGCTGTTCCTGACCCCCTACAAGACCTCCGCCTGGGCCGAGAGCGTCGTGGAATCGATGCTCTACATGCTGTGGGATCTGAAACTGAAGGTCGGCCACGCCACGCGCAGCATCGATGACTGCCTGCGGCTGGCCGCGCAGGACATGACGATCCGCACATCCATGGTCGAGCATCGGGCGGTGGCAGGCCAGCTCAGCCTGGCCGAGATGCTGCGCGAGCGGCTGTGGGCCGAGTTGTTCGACAAATCCATCCCCGAATTCATCGAGGCCAAGCTGGCCGAACGCGATCAGCGCCATGACCGGCAGGGCGGTCAGCGTTACGTGCTGGAACCGAATGTGAAGGAGGGCAAGGGCGGGCTGCGCGATCTTCAGACGCTCTACTGGATCGCGAAATATATTCACCGCGTTGACCGGGCGGTCGAACTCGTCGATCTGGGATTCTTCACCCGTGACGAGCATCTGGCCTTCTGGCAGGCCGAGGATTTCCTGTGGGCCGCGCGCTGCCACCTGCATCTGATCGCGGGCAGATCGGTGGATGTGCTGACCTTCGACATGCAGGTCGAGGTGGCGCGCCGGATGGGCTATCACGACCGGCCGGGACGTCGCGGGGTCGAGCTGTTCATGCAGGAGTATTTCCTGCACGCAACCCGCGTGGGCGAGTTGACGCGGGTCTTCCTGACTGCGCTGGAAAGCCGCCATGTGTTCCGCCAGCCGGTGCTGAAACGGATCTTCCGCCGCCGCAAGAAGCTGCGCGCGGGGTTTGCGGAAGATGCCGGCCGGCTGACCTTTGCGAAACCCGACAGCGCGCTCGACGATCCACTGAACATCCTGCGCCTGTTCGAGGAGGCGCTGCGGACCGGCATCCTGATCCACCCCGAGGCCATGCGCGTCGTTGCCTCGCATCTGGAGTTGATCGACGAGGAGATGCGCGAGAACCCCGAAGCGGTGCGGATCTTCCTCGACCTGCTGCTGAAGCGCGGCAATCCCGAGCGCGCGCTGCGCCGGATGAACGAGCTGGATGTGCTGGGCGCCTTCATCCCGGAATTCGAGCCGGTCGTGGCAATGATGCAGTTCAACGTCTATCACCACTACACGGTGGACGAGCACACGATCCAGTGCATCAAGGCGCTGTCCGAGATCGAACAGGGCCACGAGGTCGAGGATCTGCCCATCGCCAGCCGGATCATGCGCGGCCGCATCAACCGCCGGGTGCTGTATCTGGCCTTGCTGCTGCACGATATCGGCAAGGGCCGGCCGGAGGATCATTCGATCATCGGCGCCCAGATTGCGCGCCGCGTCTCCACCCGGTTCGGGCTGCCCACCGACGAGATCGAGACCATCGAATGGCTGGTCCGAAACCATTTGCTGATGTCGGATGTGGCGCAGAAGCGCGACATCTCGGACCCGCGCACGATCCGCGATTTCGCCAAGGCGGTGAAGACCCGGAAACGTCTGGACCTGCTGCTGGTGCTGACGGTCTGCGACATTCGCGGCGTCGGGCCGAACACCTGGAACAACTGGAAGGCGGTGCTGCTGCGCCAGCTCTACGAGCAGACGGCGAGTGTTCTGGAAAACGGGATGGAGGCGCTGAACCGCGATCAGCGCCGCGACGAGGCCAAGCGCGCCCTGCGCCATTACCTTGCCGCGAAGGGCTGGGAGCCGAAGGAGATCCGGGGCGAGACCACACGGCATTACGCGAATTACTGGCAAGGGCTCCCTACCGACACGCAGGCGGTGATTGCGGAGCTGCTGCGCGATCTGGGCGATGACGAGATCCGCATCGACCTGCATCCGGACCCGGACCGCGACGCCACTCGCGCGGCCTTCGTGCTGTCCGACCACCCCGGCATCTTCTCGCGCATTGCGGGGGCGCTCGCCCTTGTCGGCGCGAATGTGGTCGATGCGCGCACCTATACTTCGAAGGACGGGTTCGCGACGGCGGTGTTCTGGCTTCAGGATGCAACCGGCCATCCTTACGATGCCGAGCGCCTGCCGCGCCTGCGCAAGATGATTGACCGCACGCTGAAAGGAGAGCTCGTCGCCCGCGACGCCTTTGCCGACAAGGATCAGCTGAAGAAGCGCGACCGGGCATTCCGCTTTCCCACCCATGTCACCTTCGACAATGAGGGCAGCGACATCTACACCATCATCGAGGTGGATACGCGCGATCGTCCAGGTCTGCTCCATGACCTGACCCGGACCCTGGCGGCGAACCATATCCGCATCGCTTCCGCCGTGATCGCCACCTACGGCGCGCAGGTCGTGGACAGTTTCTATGTCAAGGATGCGTTCGGGCTGAAGCTGCAACAGCAATCCCGCCGCGAGACCTTGGAAAATAAGCTGCGGCAGGCCATACGCGAAGGCGCCGAACGGGCAGGCTCGGCGCAGGCAGGAGCGTGATCGGATGAAAAGCGGATTGGTGCGCGGTTTCCTGACCGTGGGAAGCTGGACGACGCTGTCGCGGCTGTCGGGCTTCATCCGCGACATGATGATGTTCGCCTGGCTGGGGGCGGGGCCGGTCATGGATGCGTTCCAGGTCGCGCTGTCCCTGCCCAACATGTTCCGTCGCTTCTTTGCCGAGGGCGCGTTCAACACCGCCTTCGTGCCGCTGTTTTCCAAGAAACTGGAAGGCGGCGACGATCCGCAGCAGTTTGCCCGCGATGCCTTTGCCGGGCTGGGCAGCGTGCTGATCCTGTTCTGTGCGGTGGCGATGATCGCCATGCCGCTGCTTGTCCTGGCCATGGCGGCCGGGTTCCGGGGGGACGAGCGTTATGATCTCGCCGTCACCTATTCCCGGATCACCTTTCCCTATATCCTGCTGATCTCGCTCGCCTCGATGATCGGCGGGGTACTGAACGCGAATGGGCGCTTTACTGCCGCCGCCGCCGCGCCGGTGCTGCTGAACATCCTGTTCATCGTCGCATTGCTGATCGGGCGCAGCGCCGGCTGGGATCTGGGACTGACGCTGGCCTGGGCCACGCCGATCACCGGCATCGCCCAGCTTGGCCTGGTCTGGTGGGACGCGCATCGCACCGGCTGGACCTTTCTGCCCCGCCGCCCGCGCCTGACCCCCGATATGCGCCGGCTGCTGACCATCGCCCTCCCCGCCATTTTCGCGGGCGGGGTGGTGCAGATCAACCTGCTCGTCGGCCGGCAGGTCGCGTCCTTCTTCGAGGGCGCGATTTCCTGGCTCTCGGCCTCGGACCGGCTCTATCAATTGCCGCTTGGCGTGGTCGGCGCGGCGGTGGCGGTGGTGCTGCTGCCCGAATTGTCGCGGCGGTTGCGCAGCGGCGACGAGGCGGGAGGTCAGGCCGCGTTTTCCCGCGCGATGGAGTTCGGGCTGTTCCTGACCCTGCCCGCCGCCTTCGCGATTTCCGTAATCGCCGTGCCGATGGTCTCGACCCTGTTCGAGCGGGGTCAGTTCACCGCCTTCGACACCCAGCAGACGGCCAAGGCGCTCGTGGTCTACGCGCTCGGCCTGCCGGCCTTCGTGCTGCAGAAAGTGCTGCAGCCGCTCTATTTCGCGCGCGAGGATACCCGCAGCCCGTTCCGCTTCGCGCTGCATTCCATGGTGGTGAATGCCGCCGTGGCCTTCGGGCTGATGCCGTTTATCGGTTTCCTCGCCGCCGCCATCGGCACATCGGCCGCGGCCTGGGTGATGGTCGGCCAGCTCTGGTGGGGGACGTGCGGCATGGGTCAGGCCACGCGATGGGATGCGCGGGTCAGGCGAACGGCCCCGAGGATCCTGCTGTCATCGCTGCTGATGGCGGCGGCGCTGTGGTTCACGCTCCGCTGGACCGACAGCATCGGCATGGCGCGTATCCCCGAACTGGCCCTGCTGGTCACCGGCGGCGCCGCACTCTATTTCGCGCTCAGCTTCGCGACCGGGGCGGTCACCCTGTCCGACCTGCGCCGGAACGTCCGGCGCTAACCCAGCGTGGCGAGGAACGGAAACGTCTCCAGCATCCAGTAGGACAGATCGGCCATCCGCCCGCTCAGCAGCATCAGCCCGACCGCCACCAGCAACCCGCCCATGATCCGCTCGACGGTTTTCATATAGGGCTTGATGCGGTTCATCAGCCCCATCGCGCGGTTGACGAAAATGGCCGAGAGCAGGAACGGGATACCCAGCCCGAGCGCATAGACGGCAAGCAGCCCGGTCCCCCGGCCGATCTCGGCATCGGTCGCCGCCAGCGACAGGATCATGCCGAGTTGCGGGCCGATACACGGCGTCCACCCGAAGGCAAAGGCCAGCCCCAGCACATAGGCCCCGAAGGCCGAACCACCCTGATCCCCCGCTTCCAGCCGGGCCTCCTGATCCAGCATCGGGATGCGGAAGACATGCAGGAAATGCAGACCCATGATGACGACCATCACCCCGGCCAGCCGCGCCAGCCAGAGCTGGTATTCCAGGAACAGCCGCCCGAAGGCGGATGCGGCGAAGCCCATGACCAGGAAGACGGTGGACAGCCCCAGCACGAACATCAGCGCCGCCGGGGCCGCGCTGCGCTCGCCCGACTTCAGACCGCCCACGCTGATCCCGGTCATATAGGCCAGGTAGGGCGGCACCACCGGCAGCACGCAAGGAGAGAGAAAGGACAGCACACCGGCAAACAGCGCCACGCTGGCGGCGGGCAGAAAGGCGGCGTCGATGATGTCGATTCCGAACATGCGCAGACAGTAACCGATTTGCAGCGTCGCGCCAGTGGACGGGTTGTCACAGTGTCGTAAGAACAGCGGCTTACCGGCGCCGGGAAGAGAACGGGCCCGCCGATGCGGCGGGCCCTGTCACTGTCAGCCGATGCTCCACCAGCCGCGGCGCTTCGGCCGGGGCGGGGTCTCGCGCTGCGCCTCGGGGACGGCAGAGGGCGCGGCCTTCGCATCTGGCTCATCTTGTGCCGCGTCGGTTTGCTCCTCATCCGCCGCGACGGCATCATCGCCAGATGGCGCGACCTGCGCGTTTCCGGCGTCTTCCGCCGTGACGGCCGCCGCATCCCCGGAGACTTGCTCTGCTGGCTCCGACGCAGGGGAGCGGGAGGAGCCGGGCGCGTCGTCTGCCTCCTGCGCCGCCTGATCCGTCTCGGCGTCTTGAGAAGCGGCCTCGCTCTCGACCTCTTTCGCCGGCAGGTCGCGCAGGTCCACGACATTCGCCGCGACGCTTGCCGCGGCGGCCGGCGTGGCCGACTCGCCCGCATCGCCCGCATCTGCCGCTTGCACCTCGGCCTCCGGCTTGCGCCGCGACCGGCTGCGCGAGCGGCTGCGGGATTTCGGGCGCTCGGCCTCCGCAGCTGGCGCATCATCCGAGGGTGACGCCACCGCGTCCTCGCCCGCCGTCTCGGCAGACGCGGCATCTTCCGACGCTGCCACCGCATCCGGCGCTTGGTTCTGATCGTCCCTGCCCGCCGCATCATCATTGCCGTCGCCACGATCCTTGCCGCCACGCCGCCGACGCCGCCTGCGGCGCTTGGAACGGTTGCCGCCGTCATCCTCGGGCCGGTCATCGCCGCGATCGGAAGCGGCCTCGGCGTCGGATGTGCTGTCCTCGTCGCGCTCCTCGGCCTCGTCCTCCTGCTCGTCCTCGTCGATCTGCGCCATGAGCTGCGCATTCACCGAGACCACGGCGGATGCCGCATCCGGCAGGGCGCGGGTGGCGCTCTTGAACTTCTCGATGGCGAAATCGGGCGAGATCAGCGACGGATCGGCCTCCACCCGGACCGACATGCCATAGCGCGCCTCGATCAGAGCGATATGTTCGCGCTTGGCGTTCATCAGGAAATTGGCCACCGCAATGGGTGCCTTCACCAGCACCTCGCGCGAGCGCTTGCGGGTGCCCTCCTCCTCGATGGCGCGCAGGATGGTCAGCGCCAGGCTGTCATCCGAGCGGATCAGCCCGGTGCCGTGGCAATGCGCACAGGGCTGGGTGGTCGATTCCAGCATCCCCGGCCGCAGGCGCTGACGACTCATCTCCATCAGGCCGAAGCCCGAGATCTTGCCGACCTGGATCCGGGCGCGGTCGGTCTTCAGCCGGTCCTTCAGCCGCTTTTCAACGGCCGTGTTGTTCTTGCGCTCATCCATGTCGATGAAGTCGATTACGATCAGACCGGCCAAGTCGCGGAGGCGAAGCTGACGGGCAATCTCGTCGGCGGCTTCAAGGTTGGTCTTGGTCGCCGTATCCTCGATCGAGCCCTCTTTCGTGGCCCGGCCCGAGTTCACGTCGATGGCGACAAGCGCCTCGGTCACGCCGATGACGATATAGCCGCCGGATTTCAGCTGCACGGTCGGGTTGAACATCCCGCCGAGATAGCTTTCCACCTGATAGCGCGCGTAGAGCGGCATCGGGTCGTGGTAATGTTTCACGTTCTTGGCGTGGGACGGCATGATCATCTTCATGAAGTCCTTGGCCGTGCGATAGCCCCGCTCACCCTCGACCAGAACCTCGTCGATCTCGCGGCTGTAGAGATCGCGGATCGTGCGCTTGATCAGATCGCCTTCCTCATAGATCGGCGCGGGCGCGGTCGAGGCGAAGGTCAGCTCGCGGATCTGCTCCCAGAGGCGCATGAGATATTCGTAATCCCGCTTGATCTCGGTCCGGGTCCGCTGGCTGCCCGCGGTGCGGATGATGAGCCCGGCCCCCTGCGGCACCTTAAGATCCGATGCGATGTCCTTCAGCTTCTTGCGGTCCGCGGCGTTGGTGATCTTGCGGCTGATCCCGCCGCCACGTGCGGTGTTGGGCATCAGCACGCAATAGCGCCCGGCCAGCGACAGATAGGTGGTCAGCGCCGCACCCTTGTTGCCGCGCTCTTCCTTGACGACCTGCACCAGAAGGATCTGGCGGACCTTGATGACTTCCTGGATCTTGTAGCGGCGCGGGCGCGGCTTTTTCGGGACGCGGATCTCCTCGGTCACGTCGTCGTCTGCGACCGATTCGATGCTGTCATCCTTGTCGGCGGCGTCCTGTGCGCTCCTGTCCTCGCCCGTTGCGTCCTCGGCGTCGTCGCCGCGATCGTCAGCGCCCGCATGGCCCTCCGCGTTGCGGTCATCCGCATCCGCCTCGTCATCATCGCTGTGATCGACCAGTTCCATGCCGGGGATGTCGTCCGACACCACGGTCTCGTCGCCGGTCTCCGCCTTCGCGGCGCGGCTCGACTTGGCAGAGCGGCGGCGGGACCCCTTGCCGCGCCCCTTGGCGGGCTTGTCCTTCTCGCCGGCCTCCTCGGCCGCGGCGGCCTCGGCATGGGCGCGCTCCTCCTCCAGCAGCGCCTGACGGTCGGCCGCGGGGATCTGGTAATAATCGGGATGGATTTCCGCGAAGGCCAGGAACCCATGCCGGTTCCCGCCGTAATCCACGAAGGCAGCCTGAAGCGAGGGCTCGACCCGCGTCACCTTCGCCAGATAGATATTGCCAGCAAGCTGCCGCTTGTTGACGGTCTCGAAATCAAATTCCTCGACCTTGGTCCCGTCCACCACGACGACGCGGGTCTCTTCCGCATGCGTCGCGTCGATCAGCATTTTCTTTGCCATGTATATAACTTTCGCGCAGCACGAATCCCGACCGGCGCGCGGCCATGATCGGGTGCGGTCTGCGATATGATGGGGACACGGCGGCGGCGCGGATATCGCTTCGCCCTGCGCAGCCTTGGCTGTGCAGCGGCATGTCTCGAATATCTCGCGCGCGATGCATCGCGTCTGTTACCTCTTGGCTCCGGACAGTGTCACGGAGCAATGATCGTCAGCCTCTGCGCATCAGCGCGGCAAGGCGGTTTTCTCGGCGAAATGGGCCGTTCGTCGTTCGGCCAGCATCCGCTGCGAAACTGTTGGCGCGACTTCTCAACTGAAGGTTGAGAGTTCGCGCATGTTCCGAACATAAGGTCGGGAGGCAAGGAAGTTCAATGGGGAATTGCGCGCCATCTCACTACCAGCGGCGTGCGGCGCGGGCTGACACCCGCGCCGCGCCGCCGCCACATTCACCCGCGAAGGCCACCCCGCGCTACAGGTAATCGCCGCGCTGCAGCCCGTATTTCGCCATTTTCTCGTTCAATGTCCGGCGCGGCAGGCACAGCTCGTCCATCACCGCGGCGATGGAGCCCTTGTGCCGCCGCATGGTGTTGTCGATCAGCATCTTCTCGAAGCTTTCGACATATTCCTTGAGCGGCTTGCCCTCTGTGGTGGTCGCCTGGGCCTGATCCTCGTCGCCCTCGGTCATCAGAAGCGAGGTGATCGAGCCCGAGCCGCGGCGGTTCTGCAAGACGGCGCGTTCCGCCACATTGATGAGCTGGCGGACATTGCCCGGCCAGGGCGCCTGCAGAAGCTGCGCGGCCTCCTGCGCGTTCACCTGCGGCGGCTCGCAGCCATATTCATCAGCGAATTGCTCGGTCATGCGGGTGAACAGCGCCAGGATATCCTCGCCGCGCGAACGCAGCGGCGGCACGGTGATCTGCAGGGCGGAGAGGCGATAGAACAGGTCCGGGCGCAGCAGATCCTCGGGTTTCTTGCCGTCGCCGCGCGCATTTGAGATGGCGATGATCCGCGTCTCGGCCGGGCTGCCCTGGTCGGCGATGAAGCCCAGCAGGCGCGCCTGCAACCCGTCTGGCAGCGCCTCGATATCCTCCAGGCACAGCGTGCCGCCGCGGGCCTCCTCGATGGCGGGGATGCCTTCCTCCTGCGGGCCGAACAGCTTCTGCGACAGGTTCTCGGGATCGAAGGCCGCACAGGCGATGGGCACGAATTTCTTCGAGGCGCGCGGGCCGACCGCATGGAGCGCATGGGCCACCAGCGTCTTGCCGGTGCCGGTCTCGCCGTCGATCAACACATGGCCGTCAGCCTGGCCGAGATCGAGGATATCCTCGCGCAGCCGCTCCATCGCTGCGGAATGGCCGACCAGTTTCGACATCACCTGCTGACCCTCTGACAGGTCGCGGCGCAGCGCGCGGTTGTCCAGCGTCATGCGCCGCATCTGGGTCGCCTTCTTGGCCAGTTCCGTCATCCGGTCGGGCTTGAACGGCTTCTCCATGAAATCCATGGCCCCCATCCGCATCGCCTCGACGGCCATCGGCACGTCGCCATGGCCGGTGATCATGATGACCGGCAGCGCGGAATCGAGGCTCATCAGCCGTTTCAGAAACGCCATCCCGTCCATGCCCGGCATGCGGATGTCGGTGATGACCACGCCGGGCCAGTCCGCGCCGATTTCCTTCAGCGCGTCCTCGGCCGAGGGGTAGGTCACCGTGTTGAACCCCGACAGGACCAGCCACTGGCTGATAGATTCCCGCATGTCGGGTTCATCGTCAACGATGGCGATGCGCAGCGTCTTACTCATGATTCGCCTTTCCTGGTTATTCTGCAGCAAGCGGCTTTTCCGCCTGCCCGCCATCGGGGTCGTAGAGCGGCAAGGACAGCTCGAAGACGGCCCCCGGACCGTCCTCGGAATTATGCGCCGTCAGCCTGCCGCCGAAATCGGCCACGATCCCCGACGAGATCGCCAGCCCCAGCCCGGTGCCCTCACCGGGCTTCTTGGTTGTGAAGAACGGTTCGAACAGCTTGTCCAGATCGCTGACCCCCGGCCCGTTGTCACGCACGGTCACAACCGCTTGAGCCGCGCTTTCGATGCCGATCTCCACGCGCGCATCGCGAACCCCGCGCGTCGCGTCAAGAGCGTTGCGCAGAAGATTGATGAGCACCTGCTCCAGCCGGATGCGGTCGCAATAGACCATGACCGGCCGCCGCGGCAGGTTGCGCACGATCCGCACCGGCCGGGTCCGCAACTGCGGCTCCATCATGGTCAGCGCGTTGGACAGGGCGCTGCGCAGATCCACCTTCTCGAAGGCCTCGCCGCCCTTGCGTGCAAAGGATTTCAGTTGCCGGGTGATCGCACCCATGCGATCCACCAGATCGTCGATGCGCTGGAAGGAGCTGAGCGCCTCGTCCGAGCGCCCCCGGTCCAGAAGCAGCCGCGCACCGGCGATATAGGTCTTCATCGCCGCCAGCGGCTGGTTCAGCTCGTGGCTGACCCCGGCCGACATCTCACCCAGGGCCGCCAGCTTGGAGGATTGCTGCACGGTCTGCTCGGCCACGCGCAATTCGCGCTGCACCCGTTCGCGCGCCGCGATCTCTCGTGTCAGCCGGGCGTTCAAGGCCCGCAAATCGGCGGATTCCCGCATATAGGCGACCGAACGGCGCTGCGCCTGGCGCGACAGCACGTAGAACACGACGGCGGCGAGCACCGCGAACACCATCGCCTCCAGCGCGAGCACCGCGTTCACCCGCTCGCGGATCGACTCGTAGGTGGTGAAGTTGTGCATCCGCCAGCCGCGGAACTCCACGCGGGTGACGGTCTGCATGACCGCCCTGCCCTCGACATAGGCATCGCCGCCGATATTGGTCCAGTCGGCCGAGACCTGGAATGCCCGCTCGATCGCGTTGGGCACCGGGCGCAGCGACAGCGCCTCCTCCAGCGGCAGGCCCCGCCATTTGGTTTCGGTCGACATGATGACCAGCCCGGTCGAATCCGTCACCGCCACGGCATCGGTGATCCCGGCCCAACGCTGTTCAAGCTGCGTCAGATCGCTGCTGACAACGATGACGCCGAGCGTGCCGGAACTGTCCGCTATGGCGCGGGAATAGACGAACTCAAAACGCCCGCCCTCGCTCGGGGCGACGGTGAACACCGTGTCACGCGCCCGCATCGCATCCACGAAATAGGGCGCGGACACGAAATTCGTCCCCAGCAATTGCCGGTCGGTCGCGGCCACCGTGCGCCCCGAGGCATCCAGCAGCCGGATCGAGGCCACACCCAGCTCCTTCTGCGCCGAGATCAGCCGGGCCGATGTGATCGCGAAGTCATCCGAGGCGAGCGCCGAGATCATCGCCGGGTCGCGCGCCAGCATCATCGGCACGACCGAGTTGCGCTGCAGTTCCGACAGCAATTGCCCGCTATAGAGCGCCCCGCGCAATTCCGCCCGGTTGCGCGCGTTTTCCGAGAACCGCTCCGTCAGCCAGTCATTCGTCGCCCAGATCAGCAGCCCGGCGCACGCCAGCAGCAACAACAGCGACATGCGCAGCACCCAGGGGTTGGTGGCCGCGTCTTCATCCGAGCCCAAAGGTCGGTCGTCTTCCTGCGGGGTCAGGACCAAATTCCGCTATCCGCTGCGATTGCCGTTCCGGACAATCTATTCCTGACGGAAGCCCGTGCCAAGCGGCGCCGTCAGGCCCCGATCAACGCGCCCGCCAGCGACGCGAACATCGCCTGCCCGTCCGTGCCGCCGTGATCGGGATCGACCGCACGTTCCGGGTGCGGCATCATGCCGAGGACGCGGCGGTTCCCGGACAGCACGCCCGCGATGTCGGAGACCGATCCGTTGATCGCCGGCGCATAGGTGAAGGCCACGCGGTCCTCGTCCTGGAGCCGGCGCAGACCGTCCGGATCGATCTGGTAATTGCCGTCGTGATGGGCCACCGGCACGCTCAGCGTCTGACCTGTCGCGTAACCCGCGGTGAAGATGCTGTCAGCCGTCGCCACCTCCAGCTTGGCCGGGCGGCACAGGAAGGTCAGCCCCGCATTGCGCATCAGCGCGCCGGGCAGAAGGCCCAGCTCGGTCAGCACCTGAAATCCATTGCAGATCCCCAGCACATAGCCGCCGCGCGCCGCATGGGCCCGGATGGCATGCGCCACCGGCGATTGCGCGGCAATCGCACCGCAGCGCAGGTAGTCGCCATAGGAGAACCCGCCCGGCACGGCGACAAGATCCGTGCCATCGGGCAGCGCCTCGTCCTTGTGCCACAGCTTGACGACCTCCGCCCCGGCCCGCTCGAAGGCCACGCGCAGGTCACGGTCGCAATTCGAACCCGGAAAGGTGATGACGGCGGCTTTCATGGCGCGGACTCCGTAACGCTCTGGCTTCGCGATGCCGATAGCGAATTTCCGGCCGCTTGGAAAGCGCCACGCGCGACGGTGATGAGCTGCGGAGTGAAAAGGCGGGCGCCCCGACAGATTCCCTGGATCCCCAGGACCACCGGGGCGCCCTGATTTCTGGACCGGCGCCATGGTCCATTTCAAAACGATACGAAAATTATTGCGAAAAAGCGATAACTCAAAATTAACAGTTTAGTCAGGTTAACGCGACGTCAACTTAAATCGCATTAATTGCATTAACTCCCTTTTTCGGCGAGTTATCGATAAATAAATATCGGCAATGGAAACGGCATCTATCGAATTGCCTTATTGCACGCGCACCGATGCGTGTCGCGCCGGGCGACTTTCCGCGCCCGCACCTGGCCCGGCGAGGAACTGCCGGAACATCCCCGTTACCCCCGCATTATCTCAAGACTGTTTATGAGTGGAGCGAGCATGTTCAGATACACCACCGCCGCGGCTGTCGTGATTTTCGCATATTCCTGCCCGGCCATCGCGCAGGATGGCGCCCCGAATGAAGTCGAGGGGATTGTGACCAACGCCTTCGCCAAGGGGTTTCCGACAACGATCGAGGATCTGGCACAAAAGCAGATCCAGACCAACCCGGCGGAGGGCACCATCAAGTCCATCTACGGCAATGATGAGGATACCCGCTACGCCCGCGTCGAGTTGGCGCCGATGCCGGCGGGCGGCATTGCCCCGCGCTTCGCCGGTCTCAGGAACGCCTATGAAGATGTCAGCGACATGCCGGTGATGGAATTCGATCATGCCAGCCCGGACGGTCTCGCGCTCGACTGTTTCACGCATCGCCGAAGCGATCAGGGCTATATCAGCTGCTACACCGAGGTCAGGGGACGCTTCCTGACTGTGGAACTCGGCGCGGTGGTGGATGCCGATGCCGATGCGCTGCCGGACGAGATCCGTGAACGCGACAGCGAGCTGGCAGGCATGCTCGCGGATTCCGTCAACGCCGCGCCCGACCGGCAGGGCGGCGGTGCCGATGATCCCTTGCCCGCGCTCAGCGCACCCGCCGCGCCGCAGGCCGATCCGCCCGGCGCGCCGGTTTCGGCAGATGGCCCGGAGGAGATGGCACCGCAGGACACGCCCTTCGCAAAGGCTCTGCCAGAGAGCATCGACGGGCGGACGCTGAAGGAGATCACCGCCAGGGGTCCGCGTGAAACCTTCATCGCGACCTATGAGGATGACCTCGCCATGCAAACGATGGTCACGCTATACGCGGATCACGGCGACGATCCGGCGGAACTCCGTGCACTCCAGAAGCAGGCTTTGGAGGGCGTGATCGGCGAATTGCGCGATGTCGAGGTGACGAGCCCGCGAGGCATCCCGGTTCAGTGCTTTCACCCCGAGACGGCCATCGGCATTGCGCACAGCATCTGCACGGCAAGCCTTGATGCCGGAATTGCCGAGGTCCAGGCGCCCTCGCGCATACCCAACGACGCGGATGACGGCGCCGATCAGGCCATTGCGTGGGCACAGGATCACGCCGGCAGATTGATCGACGCGCTTGCAACGCTGCCCTGAGACGGGCTGCGGAAATGAAAAAAGGCCGCGCAGCACTGCGCGGCCTTTCGGTCTCTCAGGCGCGGTTCAGCTCAGCGCCTTGTTCAGATACTCATCGACCTTTTCGAGATAGCCCATGGTCGAGAGCCATTTCTGATCCGGCCCCACCAGCAGCGCCAGATCCTTGGTCATGAACCCGTCCTCGACCGCGCGCACCGTGACACGCTCCAGCGTCTCGGCGAAATTCAGCAGCGCGTCGTTCTGATCGAGCTTCGCGCGGTGCTTCAGCCCGCCGCTCCACGCATAGATCGAGGCGATGGAGTTGGTCGAGGTCTCGTTGCCCTTCTGATGCTCGCGGTAATGGCGCGTCACCGTGCCATGCGCGGCCTCGGCCTCAACCGTCTTGCCATCCGGCGTCATCAGGACCGAGGTCATCAGCCCGAGCGAGCCGAAACCCTGCGCGACGGTGTCGGACTGCACGTCCCCGTCATAGTTCTTGCAGGCCCAGACATAGCCACCATTCCATTTCAGCGAAGACGCCACCATGTCGTCGATCAGACGGTGCTCATAGGTAATACCGGCCTTTTTAAAGTCCTCGGCAAATTCGGCGTCGAAGGTTTCCTGGAACAGATCCTTGAAGCGGCCGTCATAGGCTTTCATGATCGTGTTCTTGGTGGACAGGTAGAGCGGATATTTCCGCTGCAGCGCGTAGTTCATCGAGGCGCGGGCGAAATCGCGGATCGAGTCGTCCAGGTTATACATCGCCATGGTGACCCCAGAGCCGGGGGCCTGGAACACCTCATGCTCGATGGTCTCGCCGTCATCTCCGACGAACTTGATGGTCAGCTTGCCCTTGCCGGGGAATTTGAAATCGGTGGCACGGTACTGGTCGCCAAAGGCGTGGCGCCCGACCACGATGGGCTTGGTCCAGTGCGGCACCAGGCGCGGCACGTTCTTGCAGATGATCGGCTCGCGGAAGATCACCCCGCCGAGGATGTTGCGGATCGTCCCGTTGGGCGAGCGCCACATCTTCTTCAGCCCGAATTCCTCGACGCGGGCCTCGTCGGGGGTGATGGTGGCGCATTTCACGCCGACGCCGTATTCCTTGATCGCGTTGGCCGCGTCCACCGTGATCTGGTCGTCGGTGCGGTCGCGCTCCTCGATGCCCAGGTCGTAATATTTCAGGTCGATGTCGAGATAGGGCAGGATCAGCTTTTTCTTGATGAAGTCCCAGATGATCCGGGTCATCTCGTCGCCGTCGAGCTCGACAACAGGGTTTTCTACCTTGATCTTCGACATGGGCATCCCCTCGATTGGATTTCGCGTTGCGCGCGGTATAGCGGCTCTCGCAACGGAAAGAAAGGCGGTATGCCGTCGTATGCAGAGCTCTTAAAGGCGGGCTTGCGCAGGGACGGACACACGGCCCATAGTTCCCGCCTGCCCGCCCCTCCGACATTGCCGGGGCGCGGCGATCCCGATCACCGAGGAGGAGTTGGATCATGGGACGTGATTGCCAGAACATTGCCTTTGCCACAGCCACCATCATCGCGCTCGCCCTGCCAGCGGCGGCACAGCAGAGCGCCCCCGCCGAAACGGACAAGACCGCCGCGAGCCAGCAGGAGACGCAGCCATCCGCACCGCAACAGATCCTGTTCATCGGCAACAGCTATTTCTACTACAATGACAGCCTGCACAATCACACGCGGCGCATGGCCATCGAGGGAACGCAGATCCCCGAAGACGATCTGGACTACCGCTCCGTCACCATTTCAGGCGGATCGTTGGACATGCATCCGATCGCGCATTACCTGACGCCCGGTGCCATCGGCTATGACGATGCGTTCGACATTGTCGTGCTGCAGGGCAACAGTGCTGCGGCCGAAAGCGACACCCGGTCCGAGCGATTCCGCGCAGCCGTGCGGGAGATGGACGCGGAAATCCGCGACAGCGGGGCGGAGACGATGCTCTACATGACCCATGCCTACGCCGAGGGGCATGAGCGATACAGCGAGGACGGCACGGACCGGCTCGACCAGCTCTATACCGAGATGGGCGCGGAGATCGGAGCGGAGGTCATCCCGGTCGGCCTGGCCTTTGCCGAAGCCAGGCGTCAGCGCCCGGACCTTGCGCTGCAGCAGGATTTCGACAACAGCCATCCGACGCTTGCCGGCACCTATCTGGCCTCGGCTGTGGTCTTCGCGACGGTGTATGGCGAGACGCCGGAAGCACTCGAATACGATTACTTCGGCCGCATCCCGTCCGAGGACGCGGCATTTCTGCGGCAGATCGCACAGGAGACCGTCACCGCCTATCAGTCGCGTTGAACGGTAACCCCCGTCCGCACCATGACCCGGTGCGGGCGGGTGGATGCCGGATCACGCGAAGAAGCGGCGCGCCTGCGGGGCCAGAAACTCCCAGACCCGTGGCAGGCCGCGCGTGACCTTGCGGCCCACCCGCGCCTCGAGATCGGCGAAACTCACGTCATATTCCCGCCAGCCCGCCCCGCCGCTGCGGATGTTCTGCACGAGCGGCTGGGTGCGGTCGAGCGACTTGGCATAGATCGCGTCGGGAGTCTCGGCCGCCTCGAATTCCTGCCAGAGCGCGAGGAATTCCTTGCCCTGCGCCTCTGGCAGAAGGCCGAAGATGCGCCGGGCCGCCGCGGCCTCGGCGGCGACGATTTCCGGCGATCCATGCGCTTGCCCGCCCGCGGCGTGCAGCGGCACGTCGCCCACGTCGATCTCGACCAGATCATGCAGGATCAGCATCCGCATCGCCCGGCCGGCATCCACGCCCGGCGCCGCCTGCGCCGACAGCGCCCAGGCATAGAGCGCGACATGCCAGCTGTGCTCGGCGCTGTTCTCGCGGCGGCTGCCGTCGATCAGCGTGTTGGCGCGTGTCACCGATTTCAGCCGGTCAGCCTCGGCGAGGAAGGCCAGGCGACGCCCGAGATCGCCCCCGGGCTTATGCCCGTCCAGGCAGCCATGCGCCGCCGCCATCGCCTCGGGCCATTCCTGCGACATCCGCGCGACCCGGCCCGACTGCATCATGTGCCGGGCGATCCCGATATGCTCGCGCAAAGGCTCCGGCGCCATCAGCACCTGGAACAGGGGCTGGACATGATCCATGCGCTTGGCAAACGCCGCATCCGCGGTGATGCCGCTTTCAAACTCGCGCCACAGCGCCGCCGCCGCTCCGCCATCGGGCAGCAGGCCGAAGATCCGGTCCGCCGCCGCCGTTTCCGCCGCGGCCAGCGATGCGGCATCGTGATCGAGATAGATCGGCTGGTCGCCCGCGTCGATCTCCACCAGATCGTGCAGCAGGATCATCTCCAGCACCCGGTCGGAGGCACCAAAGACAATCGCGAACAGCGCGACATGCCAGCTATGCTCGGCTGTGTTTTCCCGGCGAGAGAGATCCATGAGCACATTCGCGCGCTCTATCGACTTCAGCCGGTCCGCCTCGGCCAGGAAATCGATCCGCGCGGCAAGATCCTCGGGACTCATCGGTCAGTTCCCGGAAGGACCATTGGCATTGCGGTCACAGACACGGACCGCAGAGAGACAACCAGCGGGAAAATTCCGAGCGACATCATGGCAATCCGGGATCAGATCTTCTCCGATCATGGATACGCCACGATCTCCGCCGCGTAAACCGCGGGGGCGCGTGCGGGCCCGCTACCCAGCCATGCGGGCGCACATGAAAAAGGAGGGCACAATGGCCCTCCTTCGCAATCAGTATATGATCGTGGCGATCAGTTGGTGGCTTCTTCGCTGCCCACGATGGTTTCACCTTCTTCGGCACCCGTACTGGTGGCCACGCTCTCATCGGGGGAGACCGAGGTCGCCGTGGCGTTGTCCGACGCTTCTTCGCTGGCCGCGATGGTGGATCCGGCTTCCGCGCCCGCGCCGGACGGCGATGCCGCCGCTTCCTCGTTGGTCACGGAGGTGGCCGGGTTGGCATCGGTCGCGACCTCGCTGCCCGTCACCGTATCGCCTTCCTCGGCACCGGTGCTGGACGACCCGTCCGCGGCGGTGGCCGACTGGACGGCACCGCTCATGCGGTCATAAACGATGTTGACCGACTGGCCTTCACCGCTGACGGCCGAGGCCGAGATGCTGGTTTCGTCTTCGGCGGTGATGACGACATCGGTGTAACCCTGACCGGCGAGCGACTCGTTGACCTGGTCGGTCGTGATCTGCGCGAAGGCGGGCACAGCCATGAAAGCAAACGCTGCCGCGAGGGGGGTGATCTTGTTACGCATGGTACTCATCTTTCCTCAAATTGCCGGTCGCAGGCATGTGGCCCGACCGGACAGGCACGCGAGGCAAACGCGCGAAAGCCGCTCTGGTTCAATGCGCTCCGAAAATCTCTGCACACATGGGCGTGAAACCGAGCGTGAGGACGGCGTGGGACCGGCGCCGGATCAGGCGGCCCGTCCCGGATGGCGCGATCAGCGGCTGCTCTCTGTCAGCCTGCGGCGGACATAGGACTGCACCGATCCGATCATCGGGGCCATGTGCTCCTCGTCGTCGCGGAAGAAGTGATCCGCCCCCTCCACGACCTCGTGGCTGATGGTGATGCCCTTCTGCTCGCGCAGCTTGCCGACCAGCGTTTCGGTGTCCTTTGGCGGCGCGACCCGGTCGGCGCTGCCGTTGATGATGAGACCCGAGGCCGGACAGGGTGCCAGAAAGCTGAAGTCATACATGTTCGCCGGCGGCGAGACCGAGATGAACCCGGTGATCTCGGGCCGGCGCATCAGCAGTTGCATCCCGATCCAGGCGCCGAAGCTGAACCCCGCCACCCAGCAATGCTTGGAGTTCGGGTTCATCGCCTGAAGGTAGTCGAGCGCCGCGGCGGCATCCGACAGCTCGCCCACACCCTGATCGAACTCGCCCTGCGACCGCCCGACCCCGCGGAAATTGAACCGCATCACCGTGAAGCCGATCTTGTGAAAGGCGTAATGCAGATTGTAGACGACGCGATTGTTCATCGTGCCGCCGAATTGCGGATGCGGATGCAGGATGATGGCAATCGGCGCGTCCGGGATCGGCTGCGGGTGATAGCGGCCCTCAAGGCGGCCATCGGGTCCGGCAAAAATCAGTTCGGGCATCGGGATCCTTTGCGAAACCTGTTTCTTGACGCAGGCAGGGGCGGCATCTATTTCCGAACCCCGAAGTTGTGGGCCGGGACCGGCCTGCGCAAGGGCGGCCAGGACGGGCGCAGTTAGCCCAAGCTCCGCGCGCTCGTCAATGTTTAGTGGCAGCTTGCCCCGGCGCGACGGGCAGGGCATGGCGAAGGGAGCGGCAGAATGAAACTTTCCACCAAGGGCCGCTACGGCATGACCGCCCTTGTCGATCTGGCGCTGCAACAGCCGGGCGCGATGACCTCGCTGGCGGATATAGCCGAGCGCCAGGACATCTCGCTGCCCTATCTCGAACAGCTCTTCGTGCGGCTGCGCCGCGCCGGGCTTGTCGAATCCGCGCGCGGACCGGGCGGCGGCTATATGCTGGCGCGGCCTGCCGCCGAGATCAGGGTGTCGGAGGTGCTGGCGGCCGTGGATGAAACCGTCAGCGCGCTGCATGTCGGGGCCGGGGCGTCCGGCGGGGTGTCGGGGTCGCGCGCGCAGACGCTCACCAACCGGCTGTGGCAAAGCCTGTCTGCCCATGTCTACGTGTTTTTGCACAACGCAACCTTGGCGGATGTGGCGCTCAATCAGCTTCTGCCCTGCCCGGCCGTCCCGGACATCCTGTCGGTGGTGGACGATAAGTCCTGATCCCCGTCGCAGCGTGGGCCGGCTGATCCGCCAATCGGGGGAGTTTGGAACAGACTTCATCTTTCTGGCGCATCGCAGCGAGTTTTTCCTTATCCCGGCCGCGCCCCTGCCAAATTCGCGAATAATGTTCTACATCACGGGATGAATCGATCCGACGGCGACCTTGTCGATACGCCGCCGGACTTCAATGAACCGCCGCGATGGCCTAGAGACGCGCAGGATTGCAGATGAGTTTGGATATTCCCGTGACCGACGCCCCCGCAACGCAGACCCCGTCGCCCAAGCGCGACAAGCCGACCATGCCGGATGCACAGACCGTGACCGCGGTGAAGCACTGGAACGACCGGCTGTTTTCCTTTCGCGTGACGCGCCCGGCCTCGCTGCGCTTCCGCTCGGGCGAATTCGTGATGATCGGCCTGCCCGGCGATAACGGCAAGCCGATCCTGCGCGCCTACTCCATCGCCTCGCCGAACTGGGACGACGAGCTGGAGTTCTACTCGATCAAGGTGCCGGACGGGCCGCTGACCTCGAAGCTGCAGCACATCAAGGAGGGCGATCAGATCATCCTGCGCCCGAAGCCCGTCGGCACGCTGGTGCTCGACGCGCTGCTGCCCGGCAAGCGGCTGTGGTTCCTCGCCACCGGCACAGGGCTTGCGCCCTTCGCCTCGCTGATGCGGGATCCCGACAGCTATGAGCGGTTCGAGCAGGTCATCATGATGCATACCTGCCGCACCGCGGACGAGCTGAATTACGGCCGCGAACTGGTCGAGAAGCTGCGCGAGGATCCGCTGCTGGCCGAGATGTATGGCGAGGATTTCCACGAGCGGCTGCTGTATTACCCCACCACCACGCGCGAGGACTCGCCGCGCATGGGCCGTATCACCGACAACCTGACCTCCGGCAAGGTCTTCGCGGATCTCGGTCTGCCGAAGATCACCGCCGAAGACGACCGCGCGATGATCTGCGGCAGCCTGGCCTTCAACGTCGATGTGAAGGCGGTGCTGGAAGGGTTCGGCCTGCGCGAGGGCGCGAACTCCGAACCCAAGGAATTCGTGGTCGAGAAAGCCTTCGTGGGCGACGGGATCTGAAGTAAGGCGGCTTTTGCCGTTACCGAATAGCTGATCTGGCGCAGCCCCGCCTCGGCGGAGCCTGGCCGAGACGCGCCGCGCAGGGCTTGCGCGGCGCTTAACAATTCCGGTCCCGGCTGCTAGAAGCCCGCGACATCGAGTTCAGTGGTGACCCGGCCGGTCCTCGCATCGCCTCCGCATGCGGCCGGCCCGGAAATGTGACGAGTAAAGGTGAGCCATGGCCGGCAGTTCTCAGGGTGCGACGCCGCATCTGGTCAGTGTGCAGTTGTTGCGTGCCATCGCGGCGAGCGCGGTGGTGTTCGAACACGCCATGGCCGAGGCGGGGCAAAGCGTGGATGGTTTTGCGCGCATCGGCTTCGATTTCGGCATCGGCGTCGATATTTTCTTCATCATCAGCGGCTTCGTGATGTGGCTGTCGAGCGCGCATCTCTATGGCCGTCCGGGTGGCCCGGCGCTGTTCCTGAAGAAGCGGTTTCAGCGGGTCGTGCCGCTCTACTGGGTGTATACGCTGGGGATGCTGGCCGCGATCCTGCTGCTGCCGGAGAAGCTGAACAATCCCGATGCCAGCCCGGAGATGGTGCTGGCCTCTTTCCTGTTCTATCCCTTCCCGAACGCGATCGGGGAGTACACGCCGGTCCTCGCTCTCGGCTGGACGCTGAATTACGAGATGTTCTTTTACGCGCTGTTCGCCGTCTCGCTGATCCTGCCGCGCAGGCTGGGTTTCGCCGCGCTGGCGGCACTGATCCTCGGCTTCGTGGTAGTGTGGACGACCGTCTCGGGCGGGCCGGTGCTGTTCTGGGGCCGACCGATCATTCTGGAGTTCCTGGCCGGTGTGTTGCTGGCGCGTGCCTTCCTGGCCTGGGGCAACCGCCCCAGCCTGCTGCTGTTCGGCTTGTGTGTTGCGGCAGCCTTTGCCGCCTATGCGCTGTTGTCCCCCCTGACAAGCCGTGTCCTGGCGCTCGGCCTCCCCAGCCTGATCTTTGCCTCGGCCTTCATCTTCTTTCTGCCCGCGAAGCTGAGCGGCGCGCTCAGCGGCGTCGCGAAGCTCGGCGGCGACAGTTCCTACACGCTGTATCTGTCGCACCCGTTCACGCTCGCCATCGTGAAGATCGTCTGGCTAAGGCTGGATGCGGGCAGCAGCAGCCCGTGGCTTTATGTCTGGGCGGCGACGATCGCCTGCGTGCTGGCGGGATATGTGCTTTATCTGGTGATCGAGCGCCCGCTGATGCGGCTGTGGAAAAAGCCGCGCAATGCAGCACCGCAGGCCGCATGAGTCCAGTCGCAGGGCTCCGGGACGCCCGGAGCCCCGCCCGGATCAGAAAAACGCCTGCAACCCGGTGATGGCGCGGCCGAGGATCAGCGCGTGGACGTCGTGCGTGCCTTCATAGGTGTTCACCGTTTCCAGGTTGTTCATGTGCCGCATCACCTGGAACTCTTCCGA
>NZ_FNAH01000019.1 GCF_900101865.1 Paracoccus isoporae | reverse complement strand
GGACCGCCACCAAATGGCTCTGGACCTATAACAACGAACGTCCCAACATGGGCAACGGCGGGATCACACCCGCCATGAAGCTGAAAATGGCCGCGTGAATTCTACAGCCACGCCCCGTTAAAAAGGGGAGGATTACCACGCGACTGGCTGGCGGGAGCTGAACACCGCGCACCACCTGGTGAGGATCGTCACGGACTTGGGCGCCATGTCTGGCATCGAGTTCGAGGAAGATGCTGTCGCTGAGTACTCGGAGCAGGAAAGCTTGTTCTAGAGTTTTTCCTTCGAGTTTACCTAGTCGCGGATCGTCCTCCAAATTTGCAAACTGCTTCTGGCTCTCGCTGCAGGCGTCCTGTCTTTTTTTATGTTGAGTGAGCAAAAATGCATCTTTCACGAATATTGATTGAGAATTTCCGGAACTTTTCGAAGCTGGACGTGGCCCTCGATGGGAATATCGTTGTGGTTGGTGAAAACAAGGTTGGCAAAAGCAACCTGATGCACGCCCTCAGGTTGCTTTTCGATCCCTCTCTACCTGACAGCGCGCGGCAACTTGGCCTCGTTGATTTCTGGGACGGCCTTGGTGGCCCTGAAGTGGATGACAAAATAGTCATTAGTGTCGAAATCGAAGAATTTGACACCGACCTCGATATCCTGGCCTTACTCACGGACTTCCGCCTCGACGATGACCCGGATACGGTCCGCCTGACCTACGAATGTCGCGCCCGACCGGGACTGGGCCATGCGCCGGCATCGGACGACGATTTGGAATTCATTTGCTTCGGCGGTGAAAGCGAGACGAAACGGTTCGGACATGACCTCCGCCGCCGCCTGACAATGGACCTGTTACCAGCTCTTCGTGACGCAGAAGGTGATCTGGCAGCTTGGCGACGGTCGCCGCTGCGCCCGCTCATTGAAGAAGCTTTTGCCGGCATCAACCAGGCAGACCTTGATGAGATCGGCGAAGCTATCGAAGAGGCAACTGAAAAGCTGACGGCGTTCAAGAGCGTCGGTGAGCTTGAGAAAAACCTCGGCCAACTCTTTGCCGCCATGAGTGGCCCAAAGCAGGATGTGACACCGCGTCTGGGTTTTGGTGCAACCGATGTCACACGCCTGTATCGCAACATAAGACTGTTGATCGATGACGGCCGACGGACAATCAACGACGCAAGCCTTGGCTCGGCCAACATAATGTTCCTGAGCCTCAAAGCGCTGGAACTGAGCAGACTGATTTCCGAGAACCATCGAGATCACACACTATTGGCCATCGAAGAACCTGAAGCCCACCTTCATCCACATCTGCAGCGATCAGTCTACCGTCACCTTTTCCAGTCGGTCGACAACCCTGACCAGCAAAAACAGATGTCAGTGCTACTGACTTCTCATTCCCCGCATATCGCCAGCGTGGCTCCGCTACGTTCAATTCTTCTGCTCAAAGAGAAAGCTGACGAGGGCACGGTCGGCTGCTCTACTGCATCGATAAAATTGACAGAAGGCGAGGCTGAAGATCTGGCGCGGTATCTGGATGTAACGCGCGCCGAGATGCTTTTCGCGCGCGGCATCATCTTGGTAGAAGGCGATGCCGAAAAGTTTCTTGTGCCACTCTTCGCTGAGGCACTTGGCTATTCGCTCGATATGCTCGGAATAACCGTTTGCTCGGTCGCGGGGACAAATTTTATGCCATACGCAAAGTTCCTGACCGCGCTGGACATCCCCTTCTCGGTCATCACAGATTGGGACCCGATGCCGAAGAGCAAGCCATTAGCCGTGAATCGGGGCATCAAACTCGCTGTGGCGATCGAGCGCGTGAGAACGAAAAAAATTTCAACAGCGCTCGCCGAAGAACTGAAAGATATTGCCGAAAACAAGAATGAAGACGACCTCGCTGATCGCTTCGAGGACTTTGGCATCTATACCAACATCCGGACCCTTGAAACCGATCTGTACGAAGGAGGGTTCGCTGACGACATTCTAGCAACCCTCAATGAAGAAAAATGGAGCAAGGCGCGGCAGGCGCAGATTGATGGCTGGCTTGCCGATCACGACAGCATCGACCAAGACGAGTTGCTCAATCTGATCGATGGGGTCGGCAAGGGGCGTTTCGCTCAACGTCTTGCCTCGAAGATCAAGGGACGCAAGCCACCGCGCTACCTCGAAGATGCTATCCAGTATGTGGTGAAACGTGTCTGACGCGTCCATTTATCTGAAAGCCGCCGAAGCTCTACGGGCCAACCCTGCACAATGGGCAGCCTACGAATCCAAGGGACACTGTGTTGTCCTTGCAGGGCCAGGTAGCGGGAAGACAAAAACGCTAACCGTCAAGCTGGCACGCCTATTGTCCGAAGACATTCAGGAACCACGAGGCCTCGTGTGCATCACGTACAATAATGAATGCGCACGGGAGCTGGAAACTAGGCTCGCCGCGCTCGGCATAGAGCCCGGACGAAGAGCTTTTGTCGGTACGGTCCATTCCTTCTCCCTGACGCAGATTGTCCTTCCATATGCCAAAGCGGCCGATATGGGCCTTCCCGATGAATTTTGCATAGCAACCCGCGCGGAACGACGTCAGGCATTGGAGACAGCGTACAAGAAGGTGATCGGCGAGCGCGAAAATCCGCAACTGCTTGATTTCACAATGGGAACTTACCGCCGATCCATTCTCAATAGAAACAGCACAGAATGGCGTGAAACCGATCCTTCGATGGCCACATTGGTGGAGGCCTTTGAAGCCGAGCTCAGAGCGATGGGGCGAATTGACTTTGACGATATGCCACTTCTCGCTGTAAGGGCCCTACGCGAGCATGAATGGCTGCAACGTGCGATCCTCGCCAAGTACCCTGTCCTCATCGTCGATGAATACCAAGACCTCGGACGGGCGCTCCATCGTATGGTCATGGGCCTCTGCTTCAGCACCGGCATGCGGCTGTTCGCGGTAGGAGATGCCGACCAGTCGATCTATGAATTCAACGGCGCGAACCCTCAACTTCTCCGCGAGCTGGCGGCTCGAAAAGATGTCGAGTGCGTACGGTTGCGGCTGAACTACCGGTCCGGATCGAAGATTGTCGAGGCATCAAATTTTGCGCTTGGCGAAGCGCGAGACTACGAGGCGGCTGAAGGTGCGGAGGAAGGCACGGTCTACTTTCACCCTCAGCAAGGCAGCTACGAACACCAGGCTGCAGAGGCATTCAGGACAGTCATCGTTGACATCGCGAAACGACATCCGGATTTGGAACCCGGAGACATCGCTTTCCTCTACCCCGCTGCTTGGCTGGGTGACAAGGTTGCTGAAGTAGCCCAGCAGATCGGCTTGTCAGTTATCAGAACTGACACGAACGCAATCTATCCTCGTGCGAGCCGCCTGATGCGCTGGCTGGAAAGCTGCGCGAAATGGTGTTCGGGCGGATGGCAAACAGGAACACCGCGTTTCAACCAGCTGGTCAATGAGGGCGCACGCCTGTTCGCTGAAGAGATCAACACATCAGAGTCGCGCCTCGCCTTCCAGCGAGCGCTAATGGACTGCCTTTGGTCGCGGCGCGATGGCACCTTGGCACTGAGACAATGGTTGTCAGATGTTCGCGCGGCAATCATCACAGACCTGATGGTCAAGTGCCGCACGATGAAAGACGAGGGAGAAACTCTGGACACGTTCATCGTGCGCACCCAAGCAGGCAAGGATTGTGCAGATATGACTGTCGCCCAGTTCGCCGGCCAAAGCGAGGGGAACGAAAGCCTACATCTTTCGACACTTCACAGTGCCAAAGGTCGAGAGTTTCCGATCGTCATCATGTTTGGCATGGATCAGGGGAGCATTCCAAAAAACAACTCCACTGCGTCACAGAAGTCGGAAGCTCGGCGTCTCTTCTACGTGGGATTTACGCGGGCAAAATCAGAAGTACATATCATGCATTCTAACTTACGCCCGTCGCCTTTTGTGACAGAACTTCAAAATCGATTGAAGGTAGAGTGAACTTTTTTCCCAATGTGGCAAGTTTAACGTGCTGCCAATCTCGTCCTCAACGATGTCAAAGTCTCCGCGCTACCTCCAGAAATCCTCGAATCTGAAAGGTACCAGAACTTCTTAATGCCTCTCATTCATGGCTGACTCCAGTTCGCCCAAGCCAGCCAAAGCGGTCCTTAACTGCTCGTCTCCCTCCTCGTTCGCCAGATCATCAGAAGGCACCAGCACCGCAAAATCCATCTCCATCTGGCGCTGTTCCTCGGCGATGACGGCTTGAACGACGGGCGCGGTCTTCTTTGGGGCGAGATGGGTTTGCTCTGACGATTGGCCATCAGCAGTCTGGCGCGCGGCCTCAACGTCGGCCTCGGATCCGCCTGAACCGTCAGCTGGCGGCGTCATCGGCATGGCGCGCATACTCAACGGCAAATTGCCCTGCGACCCCCCGCCCCCCGGCTCCGGAAACGGCAATTCGCCCGTCTGTGCTGCGTGGATCGCCTTGAACAGCCGATCGTCGAAGTACTGGATCCGTTTGGCCCGGACCGGCATTTGCGCGTCGATGACCATGACGATTTCATCGAGCGGTAGGCGGCGCGCCTCATCCTCGGGCAGGAGAGAGCTTTCTTCGGTCCGGGTGGACTGGCTACGGCCTTCGAAGGGGTTTTTGCCGATGGACTGGGATCGCGTGATGACGGTCTTCGTGGTCTTGCCAACCGCCTTGCTCAGCTCCTCGACGGTCTTCTCATCCGAGGGCGTGAGATAGAGTTTCACGCCCGCGTTGCCCTGCAGCGCACGGCGGGTGTTTTCGCCATAGATTTCATCGAGGGCGGGGATGGTTTGTGTCACGACGGCCAGGTGGCCGCGATAGGTCCGCAGGGTCTCGATGCTCTCGACCACGATGGGCATCTTGCCGAGACGGTTGAACTCGTCGAGCATGATCATCACTGGCCACGGCTCGTCTGGCCCGGGATCCTTTTCCTGCATGGCGGAGAGGAGATCGGAAAAGAAGAGCCGGATCAGTGGTGCCAATGGTTTCACCATCAGCGGCTGGACCACGAGGTAGACCGAAAAGGGTTTCTTGCGGATCGTTCGGAAATCAAAGTCCGACACCGCCGTCGCCTCGTCGATGGCCGGGTTCTGCCATTGATCGAGCCCCGAGGTCATCAGGAGCGAAACATAAGAGGTCAGCGTATCGTTGTTGGTCGAGGCCAGCCGCGTGAAGATCAGTTTGGCGGCCCTGTTGTCCACCTCATGGCCCCGCGCGAAATACTCCTTCTGCTTGTTTCCGCCCGAGGCGGCGATGCGGTAGATCTCGCCCAAGGTCGGACGCTTGCGCTGGAAGGCCAAGAGCCCTGCCGCCACGAAGAGATCGATCCCGCCCTTGAGGAGGCCCTGCACCCGGTCATTGTCGCTTTGCAGGAACAGCGTCGCCAGGAGCTGCAGTTCCATCTGCTGGCGCGCGGGATCTTTCAGCTCAAAGATGCGCAGGAGCGGGTTGTAGCGATGCGTGCGCTTGCCCTCCCAATCGGTGGGGGCAAAGCGATAGACCTTGTCGCCTTGGGCTGCGCGGTGCCGGGCCGTGGCCTCGAAGCACTCGCCCTTCACATCGAGCGTCACGGCAGAGCCTTGCCAGGTCAGCAGGTTCGGAATGACGAAGCCCGTGGTCTTGCCGCGGCCCGTGGGCGCCACGATCAGCGCATGCGGGAAGACCTTGGAGCAAATGTAATTGGCGCGGGAGCCCGGCGTCCCCAGCTTGCCGAGGATGAACCCGGTCCCGGGCGCCCCGAAGAAGCCATTGGCCTTCATCTCGCGCGCAGACTGCCAATGGGTCTGGCCAAAGCGTGTGAGAGCTGACCCCGAGAGGGCGAGGCTCAGCATCAGGCCGGCGGCGGCGAAGCTGCCGACGATCAGGTGAATAAGTTGGGCGTCCTCGGGGCGGCGATCGAGGATCGCCAGATAGTTCTGCGCGATATAGGCGAAGTCGATCTCTGCCCCGAAGCCGAGATCCTGGTAGGTCAGCACCGCCGAGGCGATGGTATAGCCCATGGCGGCGGTCACCAGCGTTACCAACAAGACACCGGTCGCGATCCGCGCCTTTCCCATGGGCGCGCTCAATGGACCTGTCCCCGCTCGGTCTCGCCATCCACGTCTGTGGCGCGGTGTTTTTCATATTCGGTGTCGGCAAGATCATCGACCACCTGGCGCAGGGCCTCCGTGTTGGCCGTCGCGGCATCGGATTGCAGGTAGACCTTGGCGACATAGAGCCGGTCGAGGCGGTCCTCGAGAACCTTGTCCAGCGCATCGGCATCGCCGGATGTGAGCCGCTCAAGTTGACGGTCATCCAGCACCCGCGCGATCTCGGTTCGGAAAGCGTCCCGCTCCGCCTCGGTCTCGAAAGGCGCGGACAACTCCCCCGCCCGCTCATGGTCCAGAACACGCGCAATCTCGTCTGCGAGGCGGTCGGTACGGTCAGACTGCGGCGCAGTTTCACCGCGGGCTGCGAGGAGTGCGTCGCGCGTGCCAACCCCAAGCCCCTCGCGCATCTCGGTTTCGCGGCGGACCTGATTGATGACCTCCGTGTCGCGTATCTCGACGACGGCCGCATAGGTCGCGCCGAGCCCACGGGCGAGATGGGACGGCATGTCCGGATAGCGCGCGCGCAAGTCATCCGTGACAGCATATGCAACGGGCGTGCGGACGTCGCGTCCCTCCATGATCCGGTCGACCTCGCGGGTGATCTCGCTGGCGCGGGCCGCATCGGTGATGGTCTCCCTGTAGGGTTCAGACCGGTCGATCACATCGCCGGGGCGTGCGAGCAGGTCCGGGTGTGCTTCGAGATACGCGCGCTGCTCCGTCTCGATCCGGCGCTCCGCTCGCGATACAACCTCCCAATCCCGGTCCTCGATCTGCTGCGCTGTCAGGCCGTCTGCGCGCATCTCCTGACGGATTGTCCCTTCCATCGCCCGCACCGCGTCCCGGTGATAATGGAACCGCTCGCTGACCGGTTCCGCTTCCATGACGCCATCCCGGCGCAGCACGTTCTCCCGTTCCAAGAGCGTGCCGAGCGTGACATGCACATCGTTGAGAATGTCGCGCGCCTGTTCCAGATCGGCGCGGCGTTCGAGGTTCAGATCGCGCGCCTCGGCCACCTTGGAGAGATCATCTGCGATCCATTGATGCTCCAGCGCGGCGCTCGAGGCCCCGGTCTCGATCCGGGCCACCACTTCGGATGTGCTGATCCCCGTGCCGCGCAGGGCCGCGTCGATCCGTGAGCGCAGGCCTGGCTCGGCAAGACGTTCTAGCTGGTTGGTGTCGATATTCGCCTCTGAGTAGACCCCGCCCTCCGACGGCACCTCAGACAGCGTGCTCGATCGCAAACCGAGAGGCTGCATGTGCTGGACCTGCGTCTGGATCTCGATGAGGCGTTTTTCCAGCACGGGACGTTCCGCGTCAGACTTCTCGGCGATCATGCCCTGCACCCGCGCGAGCTTTTCCGCATAGAGGCTTCTGAGATCCTCGAAGCTTTGATCCTCGGCCATATACACATCTCCTGTTCGGTCCACCTGCCCGCCATGCGCCAGCACCTCGCCCGCGCGGAAGAGTGCCGCGGCAATATCCTCGCGGGCTTCACGCGAAGCCTCCGCGGCAAGCGAATGGTAGACGGTTCTGGTGTTGGCGATCTCCGCCAGCGTCCGGGTCAAGTCGGCCCCCACGCGTTCGCGCTCGCGGGGCGCGCGGCCCTCGTCTTTCGCGGCGTAAACCTCGCTGGTGCGGGCTGGGTAATGCACGACGCCGCGATCCACCCGCCGCGTGGCCTCCAGCCGTACACCATACTTCTCGGCCTCCTCGACCATGGCGAGGCGGAAGTCGTCATAGTTGAAGCGGTGGTTGCGCCCCAGAAAGAAGAACTCGCCTTCCTGCGAGCGGCGGTTCAGCACCAAATGCGCATGCGGGTGATCGCGGTCCTCATGCACCGCGATGATGTAGTCGAAATGCCCCGCGTCGGTCTGGAAGAACCGCTCGGCCACATCCGTCGCGATGTCGCGCACATCCTCCCCGCGCGTGCCGATGGGGAAGGACATGAGCATGTGGGTGGTCTGCCCAAGCTTGGGCTTGAAGCCCGCATCCCACCGCTTGGCAAAGCGCTCGGTCAGATCCTTGATGTCACCCGCCTCGAGCTTCGTCTTGCCATCCAAGAACCCGCTACTGTCCACGATATGGGTGGACTTGGTGGTGAGGTAATCGAGCTGGTTTGCGAGCTGCGATTTGGTATGCGTTCCCCCGCCCCGGATCGCCTTGAAGACCGCTGGCCGGTGGCCTGCTGCCGCGCGCACAAGCTGGGTCTGCTTGGCCACGTGCAGCCCCTGCATTGAGCCCCGGACGCGGCTCCAGCCATCCCGAAACACCTCGCCCGTGACGGCATGGACGGCATCATTCAGCTGCATGCGCAAACTCCCTCAGCGCGGCCGTGGCCTGCAGCTGCATCGCATCCCGACGGCGGCGCAGGAGCAGGTCGATCTCGTCAGCGGAATCCAGGATGAACCGCGCCAGCCCGCGCATCTGTGCGAGGCGCAATTCGGTGAACTCCGAGCCGGCCCCCTGCCCTTGCCGATTGGCCTGCGTCATCTGTTTGGCGATCTGCGCGACCCCATTGCCGACCTCGTGCAGCGAGGCGCGGTAGCGCGCCATCTCAGCTGCCATCTGCGCGTCCGGAACGAACACCCCGCCTGCCGCCTGAATGAGCCGCCGCAGCCCCTCGGCCCGGCTTTCGATCCCCGCCTTCGCCAGCACCGCGTCGAGCGCCTCAAGCTCCGCAGCCGTGACCTTCACACTGACCGCTGAGACCGGAATTGCGGCATCCGTCTGGCGCTCGGCATCGGCTTTGAGCGTGTACTGGATCGCCCGCACCGAAACGCCAAACCGTTCCGCCAGCACTGAAGTGGAAACGCCTTCCGCAGCTTCGCGAACGATCTCCATGCGGTCCGCATCTGTGAGACGTTTTGAGCGCGACATGCGAAGAAAGACCCCCTATTTCCTGCCACCTTCCACCAAGGCTGCCCCTACCTTACGATATTATACCAAGCTGTCAATTATATACTTACGTCGCATCCAGGCTCAGGCAGCCTTGGTGTCCGCTTCACGCCGCGGCCCGCAGGGACGCGGCTCTGCCGCCCTCACCTCCAAGCGACACCTGTCCCAGGGGTCCCGTCCGCCAGCCCCGCCCGAGGCTCTGGCCGAACACGCATGTGTTCGGACGGAACCGCGGGCGGGCGCAAACCCCACCGACAGGGCGGACAGGCAGGGTCAAGGAGGGCCAGATTTGGATCCCCAAATCTCTGCCGCAAAAACCGGGAGGCCCTGGCCGATAGGTTTTTGTGGATGGCCCCCTTGAGGCTGACTGGCCGGTCTGTCGCGGCCTGATCATTCCGGGCGGAGTGCGTCCGTTGAACGCGCAGGGACCGGCATCCCTGGAACAGGGATCGGGCCGCCCCAAGATCGTCCTGGGGCGGCCCATCCTCGTCAGAGGATTTAGTCCTGGGGATCTTTCGCGCTCGGTGGGAACATCACCAGCTCCGAGACCGCGACCGGGAAGTCGAGCTTGAGGCTGAAGAACTCCGTTCCATCCCCGTTGCGGGTGTTGCGAAACATCGCACCCACGCGCTGAAAACGGGTGCGCTCCTGGCCATCGGTATCGGTGAACTTGACGGGGACGGTGGCGACGTAGTGGTTGGTCATTTGGGTTACTCCTTGTTGCGATGGGGATCACCCAGCACGGGGGCAACAGGTCCGGTCGCAAGCGCAAATGCGGAGGGTCCGCGGCCAGCCGTGGAAGCCGTATTTGTGCTTGCCGAAGCGTGAGCTGAGGGCACGATTGGGCCGACCCCGTGCGATCCACATCTATGAGCAAAAAGGAGTGATCCGGATGACCCTTGCCAACACGCAGCCGCCACCATCCGCGTCCGCGTCCCGCCGATCCTGGCCGGGGTGCTGACGGAGCCCGCCCGCGTGGATGCGATGTTCCGAAACACGCCCCGAGGGACGTGCAGGTGTTCAGCCTCATATGCGACGTCTCGACCCCTCGCGTATTGCGCTGCTTTCGATGTGCGTGAGGTGCGTACCATCCCCAGCCCGTACCGATGCGGATGGGCCGCACTCTGACGGACCGGGTAGAGGGATAACGCTGCTGGCCGCCGCAGACTACCGATCACGCGTGACCGACCGCACGCGCCATGAGACATGACGAAAGGGCCGCGCCAAGCGCGACCCCCTCTCTTCAATCCTGCGCAGCCTTCTTCGCCGGGTCCGCAACCCGCATGACCGTCAGACCTTTCGCTTCCGCCTTCTGCCCGAGGTTCAGCGCGACCCCGTTGCCGCCGAAGAGTACAACCCCCGTCGCCGCGAACTTGTCGTCCAGCATTTCGTCGTTGCACTTGAACGGTGCCGCCCGCCCGTGCGCGGACCAGCGCGGATCGAAGCGCGCCTGCGCGACCCCGCGTGCCCGGGCCCACCGGGCCGCAATCATCTCCGCCCCGTGCTTGCCACCCTTGTGGCAGAGGAAGATCTCCTGGTTGCGGTTCTGCTTGATCCGTTCGCGAACCTTGTCGAGCGTGTTGAAGATCACATCAACATCGGTCCAGTCGGTGGCGCCTGAGACGATCAGGGGCACCCCCTCGACTTTCGACTTCTCGGCAGTCTCGCGGTCGTGCTGCTCCAGCAGCTGCCGCGCCTCGAAGACCGCCCCGGTCTCTTTCGCCCGGACGCTTGCGCGCGATCCGGCTGCCGGGATGTAGGCGTGGCCCGTCTCGATCTCGTAGCATTCCGCCGCCGCCTCGCTCATCACCTCGATGGCGCTCACAATCTCGCGCAGTTGCACAAAGCGCGCCTGCGCCTCTTCGAGCGCGGTCTCGGCGATTTCCGATCCGTCGTGGGATTTTGCCAGCGCGCCGATCTTGTCGGCGGTGCGGTCGACCTCCTTGCCGAGTGCCACCTTGCGGCGCTGCAGGATCGTCGCGAGCCCATGGGCCAGCGGTTCGATTTCTGCTTCAAGCCCGGTCCCGCGCAGCTGGCCGAGCAAAGCCTCGAAGCTCTCGCGGACGATGTGGTCGGTCAGAACGTGATCCTCCGGGATCGGCAGCTGCGCGTCCTTTTCAGTCAGTCCGAAAAGTTCGATGGTCTCGTAGGTGTTTGCAGTGTCGTAAGCCATGTCTGGTCTCCAGTGTTCGGTTCCAAGGCCACCACGTGAGTGTGGGGGCATGGCCGAATGCCTGGTTTCCGAATCTGCCCGGGTCAGGGACGGCGTAGCCGCCGGCTTGCCGGGCGCAAAAGTTTTCCGCGCGCGGCACCCGACACTTGCGCGCGCTTGCGCACGGGACCGCCCCGCGCCACCGGCTCCGCCCTCGCCGAAAAGTTTTGCGATCCTTGACGCGGGCTGATTTGGGGGCCATCCGGAGGATATGCTTCCGCGCTCATGTGTGTGTGTTTTGACGGTAGGTTTGCCCGACCCGAGCAGGCAAACGGCCCGACCGGACGCGGGAGACGGATGGAGTGGCGGGATCGTTTTGGCCTAAGGCCAAAACAGACCAGAGCGCAATCCGGCGGAGCGACCGGGGAGGGACGTGCTCGCGAGGCGGGCAAACCGGGATGCCGGGCGCAACGCCGCGGTGAGGCCGCATGGCCGAATGCGCGACGGACCGAAGGGCCGTTCTCCCCTGCGACACGCGAAGCCGAGCTGGGGAGGCCGCAAGGCTCTGGCCAGGGTTGATGTGCTGGCGACGCCGCTACCGACTATACGGATTACTTGTCCAAGCATTCGATGTAATGGGCGGGTAGCGGAAGTTCGCTGTAATTGGCTCCAATGGCCGCAAAGCGCAGCCATGATCAAGTCTCGGCGCACCGAACTGACATCCCGCGTTGCCTCACCGTTCGGTGCCCCGTCTACAATGTTGACATCGTCAGCGCGGACACTATTATACATTATTGCCTTATGACCGGTGCTCCCTGACCTGGCCTCAGTCGCCTCGTTACAGCCCGGTCTTCTAATTTCTGGACATCGCCGTATCAACATTGAAGTACCTCAAGCAGCACAAGTCGATCGATGAATGCATCGACATCATGTTGATGAGGGGTATGGAAATCCCTGACCGAGGCCATGCCGAGCGCTCCCTGCACCGCATCGGATACTACCGACTCAGCGCGTTTGGGTATCCTTATCGTGACTTCTGCCCGATCCCAACTCCAGACGGCGAGACGGAGCAGAAGGTTCGATGCGACAAGTTCAAAGAGGGTACGTCCTTCGATCAGGCTATCAACTTCTATCTCTTCGACAAAACCTTGCGCATCGAGCTTCTGGACGCGATTGAGCGCATCGAGATCGCGGTTAGAACCGCGATGATTGAAGTCCTTGGGGAGCTGGGACCACATGCGCATCGCGACAGACGCTCATACAAGGATCGCTTCAGCGAAAAGGGCGAAGATGGCAGCACGCCTCTCGAGCTCTTCATAGCCGGACTGGATCAGCACTTCAGAAGCTCTAAAGAGGACTTCGCGAAGCACTTCTCACTAAAGTACTTTGGTCCTCCACCGATTTGGATCGAGGCTGGGACATGGACCTGGGGCAACCTGACCCACATTATCGCCCACCTGTCCGACAAAAACAAAATGGCAATCGCGGCGCGTATTCACCCGGACCTCCCCATGAAGACATTCGCTTCATGGATCACAGCGCTCAATGACGTCCGCAACAGCTGCGCACATCACGCCCGAACGTGGAACAAGCCCTTGGTTAACAGCCCTGGGGTTCCCCCAAAAACGACATTTGGACAGCTCGACCACCTCCGCCAGCCCAGGATGGGGGACGATGCGCCCACGAAAAAGATTTACAGCGCGATCGTCATCATGATCTTCATGCTGCGGCAGTATTATCCGCGCACCAGGTGGCACATCCGTCTTCGCGACAAGATCTTGACCCAAGACCTCCCTTACGAAATTCGTCCGCAGACAGCCGGGTTCCCGGAGGGCTGGGAGTACGAGGCCATCTGGAACTGACCCGCCGACTTCCTGCTATCCGACATTGCCGCACGATGTCCCAAAAGGCCGGTTCAGAAAAGCTGCGTTGCAGGTCAGTCACAGCGACCCGTGCGCCCTTCTTTATGTAAGCGCGACGCCGGGGCCCTACGCGGCGAGGCTTGACGGCAGCCTGAAGCGCCATGGCATCAGGTCTTCGATGCCATTTTGTGGATGGCAGTC
>NZ_FNAH01000012.1 GCF_900101865.1 Paracoccus isoporae | reverse complement strand
ATGGCGACACGCTCGACATCCTCGTGCAAACCCGCAGGAATGCCAAGGCGGCAAAGCGCTTTCTGGCAAGGCTCATCGCGCGTTTCGGGCGGCCTTTGGGAGCTCAATCCCGCCACCAAATCCATACTTGCTCATGCAGCCCTCTCTTTCGTGAGTGCATGAATGACAGCCTGAGCGTAATCACGGGCGTTCTCGATAGCCGCGACCACCTGTTTCATGGCCTTGTCCGTAACAGAGGCTGTCTTGCCTTCGTGTTCGTCCGTGACGATGCCCGGCAACTCCGAAAGAAGCACGCCATCACGGAAAATGCGGGTATAGGGTGCGCGTTTTGCAATGCGGGTCGGCAGCGTCGGGATGTTGTTGATCTCCATCTCCTGCCGCACGTCGCGCTCATCCGTGGTCTGGAAGGCCGCGTTGGTCCTCGTGAACAGTAGCGAGTATGCAATGGGCGCACGGATCATGCTCGATGTGGTTTGTACGAGCCGGACGGCCGCCGCCGCCGCCTGCCTCGCCTCCATGGGCGAGCCATCGAGCGGAATGATGCAAAGGTCTGTCCTAGAAAGCGCGAAGGTGACGATCTGATCCTTCGACCCTTCCAAGTCGATGATCAGGTAATCCGTCTCACCAGAAAGCTGATCGATCAGCTCAACGGTGTCCTCGGCCTGAGGGCGCGCATAAACCGAAAAGGGCACGTCGCGCCCGTCCGCTTTCCTGCTTTCTGACCACGCAAGGATGTTGGCGTTCGGGTCTAGGTCGAGAATAGAAACCCGTCCGCCCGAAAGAGCGATTTGCTCAGCCAGAAGCATGCCGGACGTCGTTTTCCCCGAACCGCCCATCGGGTTTGCGAAGGTAATGACATACCTGCGGACCATGTAAGAGGAATTTAAAGATAAAGTCAACCTTAATTATATCTCTAACTCTAAAGTTACTTTTAACTATTTTATCCTTCAATCCATCTATCCAATGCCTGAAGCCCCCTGACACAGCGGGTCTAAGCCCGCCGCACGGTCTTGGTGCTCACGCGGAACAGGGCAGCAATGTCGGGCAAGGGCCGGCGTTCCACGTCGCGCATACGACGCACCTCAATCTTCTGATCTTCGGTGAGGGCAGGGGGCCTGCCACCAGTGCGGCCGCGCTTCTTCGCCGCTGCTAGCCCCTCGCGGGTGCGTTCTGAGATACGCTCACGCTCAAACTGAGCGATGGAGGCGAAGACGTGGAAGATGAGCCAGCCGGCCGGTGTCGTCGTGTCGATGTCCTCGGCCAGCGACCGGAAACCGGCCCCGCGTTCGGCAATGGCTTCCACGATTTCCAGCAGGTTACGAAGCGACCGCGCCAAGCGGTCATATTTCGTCACCACGATGACATCACCGGCGCGCAGCTGGTCGAGCAGGCGGTCCAGCTCGGGGCGGTTGCGGACAGACCCGCTGCTGCGCTCGGTGAAGATGCGCTCCGCGCCGGCCGCCGTCAGGGCGTCGGTCTGGGCGTCGAGCTTCTGGTCTTCGGTTGAGACACGGGCGTAACCTAAAATCATGCCTGAATCATGACAAAAACCTCCCAAAACGGCAACGGTTTTGTCCGGAGTTTTAGTCCCGCGTAACTCGTTGGTCCGCCATGTGTGTCTAGGAAGGGACAGAAACGACCGTTTTTGCCGTATGGGTTCTGTCAGGGGGGTTGTGTCCGATGTGCGGGACAAAGGGTGCATTCGCTGCGGATGCGCAGATGGCTGCTTCAGGTTTGGCGCACCGATAGGACATTGCAGCAGGTCGCGCCGGTTAGTCCGTATAGCTTTGGCAGGCATCAACTCCGTTGGCTGTCGAGGCAAGTAGCTGATCTGCATCACGGATGAGATCGGCGACCCGCCTGTCCGCCAGACGATACCGAACGAAGCGGCCTTTGCTGCGGCGACTGACCAGCCCGCATTCCAGCAGACAGCGCAGATGGTTCGAGACGTTGGGCTGACCCAAACCCGTATGCCCGACGATTTCCTGCACGTTGCGTTCGTCCGACACCAGCGCATCGAGGATCGTCAGACGGCTGGGATCGCTTAGGCCCCGGAAGAGCTTTGCCCGCAGTTCCAGTGTATCGGGTGCCGAAAGATCGTCTTGAATGTTTTGCGCTGTCATATCATTATCCACTGATACGTTAGCAGCGTACCTTTTCGCCCGCCACCACAAAAAGGATCGCACATGAGCCAGCCCGATAACAGCAAGTTGGCGACAGCCTCCTCCCCGATCCGAATGCGGGTGCAAGGCATGGACTGCGCGAAAGATGCCGCCGAGATCGAGCGCGCGGCCCGGTCTGCGGGCGTGGCCGAAGGCGACGTGAAAGTGTCCGCCGCCACCCACATCATGACATTGCGGATCGCGGACGGCGATCTGCCGAAAGTGCGGCCCGCGCTCGACGCGACCGGCTACGGTTTCGAGAAGATCGAGGACGGCGATACATCGTCCGATCCGGCCTACAAGGACCCGAGCTATCGCCGCGCGCTCTGGATCGTGGTCGCGCTCAGTCTCGGATACGGCGTGGTCGAAATGTTCGGCGGGTTCCTGTCCGGTTCGCAGGCGCTGAAGGCAGATGCGCTCGATTTTCTGGGCGATGGTGCGATCACGTTTCTGGGCCTGCTCGCCATCGGCTGGAGCCTGACATGGCGGGCGCGGTCGGCGATGATCCAAGGCGTGTTTCTGGGCCTTCTGGGCCTTGGCGTTGTCGGCAGCACGCTCTGGCGTGTCCTCAACCAGACCACGCCAGAAGCCGGGTTGATGGGAGCCTTCGCGGTAGGTGCGCTGATCGTAAACATCCTCGCGGTGCTGCCGCTGCTAAAGCACCGCAAGGGTGATGCCAATATGCGAGCCGTCTGGCTGTTCTCTCGCAACGACGCCATCGGCAACCTCGCCGTGGTCATCGCCGCCGGGCTGGTCCGGTGGCTTGGCAGTGCATGGCCCGACCTGATCGTCGCGTTCGCGATCGCGGGGCTTTTCCTGCATTCGTCGTGGATGATCATCCGCGATGCCCGGAGTGACTTGGTGGAAGCTGACTAACTCCATCATGGTGCGACGCGCCGGACGAAAGCCGACATTCGCGCGCCCCGCAGCATCGGTGAGTCTGGGCTCCTTCCGGACGTTCTCCGCAGCGCAGTATGGGCCCAAACCCGTACGTTTTTGTCACCGGCGCTTACCACCGTTTTTGGCGCATGGGTTCTGGCAGGGAGTTTATGTCCGGTCTGCGGGTGTAGTTTTTCAAGATCAAGTGCAGCAGCCTGTCATAGGCGGTTCAGTGAACAGCAGCAGCGTCGAAACAGCCGTTTGCGCGGTCCTTCGCGAACGGCCTGAAGGAGCCCTTCGTGTCCAATGCTACGCAACCTCATAGCAACCGTATCTTCCAAGGCTGGCGGGGCTCCCATTCCCGCCGCGTTTAGCACAAAGCATTTGCGATGATCACGAGCTTGCCCTTCATTTAGAGCTACCATGGCCGCCCAAGCGGACCTTCCTGACGGTTGCCGCACGTGCTTGTTTAATGCTGCAACTGCGAAGGCCAGGAGGAGGAGATCCAACAGTTGCCACAGGCGTTAGCGCCATAGCACCCCGCTCGCCAACAGAAGCGGACATGCCGCCATGCCGTCTGAAGGCCAATCGGCTATTCGTTTGCCGCGCGAAGGCCCCAGTAGGGCTTCGGGCTGTCTATCTGGTGTAGAACCCCAAGATGGATGCCGTCTCCATATCACCGCTCTTCACTCTCGCCGCCAGCCAAACTCGCCTGAGGGAGAAATCCCGTTTGGCTTGTGAGAGTGGCGATCTTGCTCATGACATTTGACCTCGGCTACAGGTTGATCGAATGAAAGCGAGTCAAGTTTCATGATCGATATCCAGCCTCTCGCCATCCTGCGCGAAATCGACCGGACCGGTAGTCTGACCGACGCTGCGGATCGCCTGCACCTGACCCAGTCGGCCGTCAGCCATGCCATCCGCCGGTTTGAGGAGCGGCACGGCGTCAAACTGTGGGAGCGTGAGGGGCGCAAGCTGCGGCTCACGCCGACGGGGGAATATCTGCTGGGGCTGGCCGCACGGGTCTTGCCGCAGCTCGAACACGGCGCTTCAGTGCTGGAGGACTATGCCCGCGGGCGGCGCGGGGCGATCCGGGTGGGCATGGAATGCCACCCCTGCCAGAACTGGCTGATGCGGATCGTGGATCCGTTTCTTGCCGCATGGCCGGATGTCGATCTGGACGTCACCTCGGCCTTCCAGTTCGGGGGGCTCGCCGCCCTGCTTGGGCATGAGATCGATCTGCTGGTCACCCCCGATCCGGTCGAGCGTCCGGGGCTCGAATACCGGCCGGTGTTCAACTACGAATTGGTCCTGGCTGTCGCCGACGATCACCCGCTGGCCCGGAAGCGACAGATCGCGCCCGCCGACATGGCCCGCGAGACGCTGATCACCTACCCGGTCGCGCGCGAAAGGCTGGATATCTACACGCAGTTCCTCGTGCCTGCCCACGCCCTGCCGCGCCGCCATCGAACGGTCGAAACCACCGATCTGATGCTGCGGCTGGTCGCCTCGGGCCGCTCGGTCAGCGCCACGCCCGACTGGCTGCTGCAGGGGGTAAAGGGCGTTACAGGCGTGCGCATCGGCGCCGGGATCCCCAAGTCCATCCATCTGGGCTATCGGGCCGGGACTTTGCCAAACTATCTCGAAAGCTTCATCCAACTTGCGGAAACCGTCGAGATCTGACGGCCTGGTCCAGGCACGGGGTCAACAGAATCGCATGACTTCATGTCATTCAGTTTCGATAAGAAGTCATTTTTCTTCATGTATCATATCCGGCAGAAGGCCTCATGACCTCTGACAGGAGACCGGATCGCCATGACCGAGCCCTTCGCATTCCAGATCAAGCGCCTTCGGTTTGACGAGGGCTACACGCCAGAGGCCGGCACGAGGTTGACCACCAATTTCGCCAACCTCGCGCGCGGCGCGCACCGGAAGCAGAACCTGGCAAACGCGCTGCGGATGATCGACAACCGGTTCAACGATCTGGCCAGCTGGGACAACCGCCACGCCGATCGCTACGCGGTCGAGTTGGACATCGTCTCGGTCGATCTGGACCTTGACGGCAGCGGCACGGCTTTCCCAGCAATCGAGGTGCTGCAGACCACGATCCTCGACCGCAGGACCGGCGCGCGCCTCCCTGGGCTCGTAGGCAACAACTTCTCCTCCTATGTGCGTGATTACGATTTTAGCGTGGTGCTGCCCGAACATAACAAGGGCCGCGATGGCTTCTCGTTGCCTGAAGGGTTCGGCGCGCTGCACGGCCGCATCTTCAAGGCATTCGTTGCGTCGGAGACCTACCGGGCGCAATTCCCCAAGCCGCCGGTGATCTGCCTGAGCGTGTCGGAGACCAAAAGCTATGAGCGCACCGCCAACATCCATCCCGTGCTGGGGGTAGAATATGTGCCAAGCGGTGCCTCGCTGACCGAACAGTATTTCGGCAAGATGGGCCTCGGGGTGCGCTACTTCATGCCACCCAAAAGCGTGGCTCCGTTGGCCTTTTACCACGTGGGCGACCTGCTGAACGATTACACCAATCTCGAGCTGATCGGCACCATCAGCACGATGGAAGCCTTCCAGAAAATCTATCGCCCCGAGATCTACAACGCCAATTCCGTGGCCGGGCAGACCTATCGGCCCAGCCTTAGTCACCAGGACTACTCGCCGACCCGCGTGGTCTATGACCGTGAGGAGCGCAGCCGTCTGGCGACCGAACAGGGCCGATTTGCCGAGGAAACCTTCATCAAGCCGTATCGCGCGCGGTTAGCCGAATGGGCCGCCCGGTCCGCCGCCTGACCCCACGACCAAGAAAGACATGACCATGACCAAACTGCTCCCCACCTCCACCGCCGGCAGCCTGCCGAAACCCTCCTGGCTGGCCGAGCCCGAAAAACTCTGGTCGCCCTGGAAGGTGGAAGGCGAGGCACTGGCGCAGGCCAAGCAGGACGCCCTGCGCGTGACGCTTGCCGAACAGCGCGGCGCCGGCATCGACATCGTGAGCGACGGCGAACAGACGCGCCAGCATTTCGTCACCACCTTCATCGAGGGGCTGGAGGGCGTCGACTTCGAAAAGCGCGAAACGGTGCGCATCCGTGATCGCTATGACGCCAGCGTGCCGACGGTGGTCAGCGCCGTGTCCCGGCCCCGTTCGGTCTTTGTCGAGGATGCGAAGTTCCTGCGCGCCCAGACCGATGCACCGATCAAATGGGCACTGCCCGGGCCGATGACCATGATCGACACGCTGTATGACGCGCATTACCGCAGCCGCGAAAAGCTGGCCTGGGAATTCGCCACGCTTCTGAACGAAGAGGCGAAGGAACTTGAGGCCGTCGGCGTCGACATCGTCCAGTTCGATGAGCCCGCCTTCAACGTCTTCTTCGACGAGGTGAACGACTGGGGCATGGCAACGCTGGAGCGCGCCATGGAGGGGCTGAAATGTCAGAAGGCCGTCCACATCTGCTATGGCTACGGCATCAAGGCGAATACAGACTGGAAGGCGACGCTCGGTTCGGAATGGCGGCAGTATGAGATGATCTTCCCGGCGATCCAGAAATCCGGCGTCGATCTGGTGTCGCTGGAATGTCAGAACAGTCATGTCCCAATGGACCTGATCGAGCTGATCCGGGGCAAGAAGGTGATGGTGGGCGCCATCGACGTCGCGACGAACAAGGTCGAGACGCCCGAGGAGGTCGCCGCCACCCTGCGCAAGGCGCTGCAATTCGTCGATGCGGACAAGCTCTATCCCTGCACCAACTGCGGGATGACGCCCCTGTCGCGGCAGGTCGCACGCGGCAAGCTGGAGGCCCTGAGTGCGGGCGCCGAGGTCATCCGGCGCGAGCTGGGGGCCTCTGTGGCGGCATGACCTCGACGCTCCCGGAGTTCGACCCTGATGCGCTGCGCGCCTGTTGCAGCCGTTTCGCCACCGGCATGGCGGTCGTGACGACCCGCACGCCCGAGGGCGATCACGGCATGACCATCAGCGCCTTCATGTCGGTCTCGCTCGACCCGGCGCTGGTGTGCATCTCCGTGGGATGCGGGGCGCGGATGCTGCCCAGACTACGCGCCTCGGGCCACTATGCGGTCAACATCCTGGCCGAGGACATGCGCCCCCACGCCCTGCATTTCGCCGGACGGCCCGATCCGGGCCTGCGCGATCTGTTCGAAGACCGGCACGGCCTGCCTGTCCTGCGCGGGGCTGCGGCGGTTCTGGTGACGGATGTGGTCCAGACCATCGAGGCCGGAGACCATGTGCTGCTGATCGGCAAAGTCCGGCATATCGAACATGAACCCGTCGCGAGGCCGCTGCTGCATCACGCAGGGCAATTCAGCGGCGTCAGTGCCGCTGTTGCCTGAACTGGGTGTAGATCAAGATCGGGGCCTGCCATGGTGCAGGCCCCGATAGCTTTGATAGAGACGCTCAGACAGGTTCCGGCGCGACCGAGGCGATTATGCTCTGGTCCAGCGCCTCGAAGTCATTGAGACGGATGGTGTCGTATAGCTCCTTCCGGGTCTGCATCTGGTCCAGCATCGCGGTGGTCGCCCCGTCACGGGCCAGCGCGGCATAAAGCCGTTCCTGCGCCTTGTTCGCCACCCGCAGGGAGGAGACGGGCCAGATCACCATGTCATAGCCAAGTTCTTCAAACTCCTCCGCCGTCAGCGCGGGGGTGCGGCCGAATTCGGTCATGTTGGCCAGCAGCTTGACGCCCGGCAGGGCGGCGCGCATCTCGCGGAACATCTCGACGCTGGTCAGCGCTTCGGGGAAGATCGCATCGGCCCCAGCCTCGACGTAGAGCTTCGCACGCGCCACGGCGCCCTCGATCCCCTCTGACGCGGCCGCATCGGTGCGGGCGATCACCACGAGGTCACGCGACGCCTTTGCCGCCGCCGCGACCTTGACCGCCATATCCTGCGGCGCGACCAGCCGCTTGTCGTTCAGATGGCCGCATTTCTTTGGCAGGAACTGGTCCTCCAGATGGACCGCCCCGGCGCCTGCCTCCTCGAAGCAGCGCACCATGTGCATGACGTTCAGCGCCTCGCCATAGCCGGTATCGCCATCCACCAGCAGCGGTAGCCCAGAGGCACGTGCGATCTGGCGGATGAAGAAACAGACCTCGTCCACCGTGATGATACCAAGGTCCGGCAGACCCATGGAGGCGGTCATCGCTGCGCCCGATAGGTAGAGCCCGTCGAACCCGGCCGCCTTTGCCTGCAAGGCGGCCTGCCCGTTGTGGGCGCCGGGCAGGCGCAGGATGCCGGGACGGTCCAGCAAGGCGCGGAAGCGTTGGCCCGCCGTGGCGGTCGGCAAGTCGTCTGCGATCAGATAGGTCATGCGCTTACTCCGCCGCCGCCAAAGGGGTGAACCCGCGCTTGGCGAGCGGCACGAAGGCCCGGTTCTCGGGGCCGGTGTAGTTGGCCGAAGGGCGGATGATCTTGTTGTCCTGCCGCTGTTCGATCACATGCGCCCCCCAGCCGGCGGTGCGCGCGATCACGAAGATCGGGGTGAACATGGCCGTCGGCACGCCCAGCAGGTGGTAGGAGACGGCGGAATACCAATCGAGGTTGGGGAACATCTTCTTCGCGTCCATCATCACCGCTTCGATCCGTTCCGCGATGGCGAACATCTTCATCGACCCGGCCCCCTGCGAGAGCTGTTTCGCCAAGGGCGTTCGAGAAATAGCGGATATGATCTACAGTGAATCCGTCGCGTTGCAACGTCCTACGCAGAACCGGGAGGAAGTCGATCAGATAGCTGCGCATGTCACGCGGGATGGCGATGCTGCCGCCAGATCGGCTCAGGGTCACGAGACCTTCCTCCAGCCGCGCAAGAGGTGTGGCCCCGTCCAGAGCGCGTTGCCCGCACAGGTGATAGTCCTTGCAAATCGCAACCGTCAGCCAGCGTTCCAGTTCTTCAAGGGTCAGGCAGGCCCGTCTTTCGCTGTCGTATGCGCCGCGCTGCGCCGTGTTGGAAAATGTCGTGCCCGGCAACTGGTGAATACGCCGCATGAGGGTGCCGATCACACGCTCTACAATGCCACCGAACTGAGGTTGCCCCGGCGGTCGCCAGTCGATCTCGATGCCATGTTGCGCGCACCCGCGCTCGAAAGCCTGCGAGTGGAACTCGCCCGCATTGTCCACGCCGATCTTCTTTGGCTTTCCCGCAATCGGCCACTCCACATCCGTAACGCCGCGCGCTGTCATCCAGGCTTTCTTATCGTCGGCGACGTGGGCGAGGCACAGGCCGACGCTCGCGGCGGAAGGGGGATCAAGGCTAAGATGGAAGCCCGCGATCATCCGGCTCATCACGTCGATCGCAACCGTCAGATATGGCCGCCCGATTGGCAGACGCTCAAACGGATCGACCAGAATGACATCGACCGGCGTGTGATCGATCTGCACGACGTCGAGCGGGTATTTCGGGATCGGGGTCGCGCCGAGGATCGGCTTTGTTCCCGGATCACTTTCGCGGAGCCGTGACGCGACACCCTTGTCGATCCGGTTAACCCGTCGCCTGATCGTGGCTTCGCTCGGAGGCGAAATGCCCGCCTTGCGGCACTCGACCTGAACCACCCTCACGATTTCCGAGGGGCGCGCTTTCTGCCGTTTGAGATAGCGGCCTTCGATGACATGACCGATGATCGCTTCCCGATCCCCCGCAATCCGCGTCTTGCGCGGAGCACCGCGGCCATCGCGCGGCAAGAGCGCCGTGACCGCGCCGTTTTCCTCACGAAGCCGGCGGATCAGCCTGTAAGCCCAACGTTCGGAAATTTTCAGATCAATCGCTGCAGCGCGGACGAGATGCGCTGGTGCTTCATCGAGCGCGTCAAGTGGCCGAAGCAAGGCCGCCCGTTCCTCGGCCTTCTGCCATACGTCTTTCGGAACGGATTCCAGGTCCATGACCGATCCTGTCTCCTGCAACGCGCTGAACTGTTCTCTGACAGCCTTGCAACACACTGAACTGCCTGGTGAGCAGTATTGAAGTCTTTTATGACAAGCGCGTGTCAATGAAAACAACAGACAGTGCTGAACCTATTTATGAAAAACGACAGCTGCCAATCGGGCGGCGAGATCCATCAGTTACTTCGTGATGGCCCGCTCTGCTCCAGTTTGTCGGCGATCCGGCGCAAGGCCGCTGCCGTCCATGAGGCTACTGTGCTCTCGGCCGGCCCAGACACGCTCAGTTTGATATCGCATTTGATATGTTGCGTCAGTTCACTCATTATTCATCCTTCTTTTCGGCGAGATCTGCCAACCTTTCGCGCTCAGCCTGCTCGCCCCATTTCTTCATCTCGGACGCCCTGTCGAAGCCATACCAGTTGGCCCAAAGGTCCGCTTGATCTGCGGCGGCCTGATCCCGGTCCGTTGGTTTATCTGCGATCATTCTGAAGGAGCGCTATCAGTCGGTTGAGATTTAATCGCCGCACGGTCCTTTCAGGCTAGATCAGTCTTTGCAAAATCATTGCCTTTGTAGAGAAGCGCGACCCGATAACCTTTTGCACAGGCGTAGGAGAAGCAGTCTCCGAAATTCAGATCGGCCTCGTGCCCAACGGCCTTGCCGTAGGATTGCGCAGCCGCGAGCGCGCCTGCACCGAGGGTATCTGAGATCATCACGCTTTTAGCGCGGGCTTCCTGAAAAAACAGATCGACAGCAGCCTTTGCTGCCTCGAACTGGTCGCTGTCGGGTGCCTTGTGCTTTCCTGAACGCGACCTGGCCAGGCTTACAACCGCCTCGTATCGCGCGAGCGGAGAAAACAGCGGAGGCTTGTCACTGGCAGCAAGCCGTTTTGCCAATTCGTCGGATCCAGGCTCGCGGTTCAGTATCGCCACCACCGCTGACGCATCTATGAACATCAGTATTCGCCCCACATGGCGTCAGCATCTGCCTTCGCATCGTAGTCAGGGTTTACTGGTCCGATCTTGTCGGCAATAGCCCTCGCAGATTCAAGACGTTCCAGCAAAGGAACTTGATCCTTTGCTGCGTTGATGGCAGCCTTCAAAGCAGATCGAACAGCCTCTGTTTTATTATCTGCGCCGGTCAGCTTCATAGCCTCCACAGCAAGCGCGTTAACCGCTTCATCCCTGATGAAAAGTCCCGGCATTGGTGTATATCTCTTGTGGTATATCCCGATATTCTTTAATGTATATCCAGACATTAGAATGTCAACCTGGACTTGCTTGATGATTGATTAGAACGGCGGCAACAGGCCGCCGGAGGAACCCACAAAGTGTCATCGTATCGCATTAGCGACTTTGAATTTTCTGCAGACGCTCCGAACTTTCAGACCATTCTCGAACGGGCCCACAGCCAGAAGCTTCGGCCCTCGTGCCTGTGCTGCCCCGCACACCCGAAAATGTATGTCGCCCTGATTGGCGGCGAATATTACCTGAAGCGCATGCCAGGAACCGGCCATGCCCATGACCCTGGCTGCGCGTCGTTCGATCCGCCGCCCGAGCTGTCCGGGCTCGGACACGTCGCCGGGGCCGCAATCGTCACCGACGACGCCGGCGACACAACGCTGCGGCTGGATTTCTCGCTATCCATGCGTGGCGGCCGCAGGGTGCGGGCGCCCGGCGGTGACACTGAGGCATCCTCTGCCGTCGCCAACCCCAGGAAACTCTCTTTGCTCGGCACGCTTCACTATCTCTGGGATGCCGCCGGCCTCACAAAGTGGCGTCCGCAATGGCAGCGCCGGAACTGGTGGATTATCCATCGCGAACTGACCGGGGTGGCACAGAATACCGGGACCAAGGCGCAGCCCTTCGCGTCGGTCCTTATGGTGCCGCCAGTCTACAATCACGAACGCCGAGATGAACTGGCCCTGGAGCGGCGCAGCTGGTTGCGCGGGCTGGCCCCGCAGCGCGGCAAGCCTGTCCCCCTTGGTATTGTCGTCGCAGAGTTCAAGTCGATCGAGCCGTCACAATATGGCCGAAAGCTGAAGATGAAGCATCTGCCGGATTTTGCCTTTTTTATGGACGATGACCTGGCGGCGCGCTTTGACAGGCTTTTTGCGGACAAGATCCATGCCATAGAAGCTGCAGGCGACGGGCATCTGATCCTGATTGCGACGTTCAGCATCCGCAATAACTATGCCGAGATCCGGGAGATTGCCAGCATGACGGTCAACGAGCACTGGATCCCGTTCGACGGCGACCGCGAGCATCAGCTTGTTGAGGCACTGAAGGACCGCGCCTATGCCAAGTCGCTGAAATACAATCTTCAATCGTCGGCGCCGGTCGCGAATGCCCTCTTGCTCGACACCGGCGCGCCAATCGCGCTCTATGTCCCGCCAGACGGGCTGTCGGCCGACGACGAGGAAACCCTGCATGATATTGCCGAGGACGGCGTTTATCAGCCGTGGTTCTGGCCGGCCGATGAAATCGAGATGCCCGCCTTGCCGGCCCCGGCTGGCGGCGGTCACTGATCCTTGTCAGATGTAATGCCGACGCCCTGTCGCACGATCCGCATTTTTTCGGCTGGATAGGGTCGAAGCAGTTTTCCGGCCTCGGATTCGGATCCGTCGAGCCAGGCATCGTAATCGCCGGGATCGAGGATCACCGGCATCCGCGTCGGGTGGACTGGCTTGACAAGCTCGTTTGCCACCGTCGTCACAACCGTATGGGTCAGCCAGTCACCCTCTTCGCCGTCGACGCCTGGCTGGCCGTCGCGCCAGAGACCAGCGAAGGCGAAGGGCGGGCGGTCGTCATCGGCCTCGGCCGCGAGGCCGAACCAGAAATCCGTTGCCGGATTTCTGCCCTTGGCCTCGCGGAAGGCTGACACCGGGACCAGGCATCGCCGGGCGGCGAAGGATGACTTCCACAGGCCCGAGCTGGCCACCTTGTCGTCTCGGGCATTGTTCCAGGCGTCCGGCTTCAAGGGCCTTCCCGTCTTCGCCGAGGTCTTGGGCGTCAGAAAGCCCCATTTCATCAGAACCAGCTCGCGATCACCGTTTTCGTCCAGACGCACGACCGGCGCATCATATTTAGGCCAGATGGCTGTACGCGGCTGTTCGTTGCCGAGCCGGTCGCGCTCAGGCGCGACCTTGAACAGCCCCCGCATCGCTTCCTGCGCCGTTGTATTCGCGTACAGATTGCACATTCATGCGTCCTCGTTCCGCCAGATCCACCGTGTCACCTTCCTGACCGGACGCCTTATGGTCAAGCCTGCGGCCAGCTCTGTCGCTGTCGGGACGGACCAGGACCAATTGATCCATTCCTTCGTCCGGCAGCGCGCGCAGGGAAACGGCGGGATATGGGCCTGGTGGTCGGGCCCGATCACCTCAATCAGATCCTTCGCCCAAAACCGAGCAACGCGCCCGCAGCGCGTACACTTCACCGTCAGCAGCATCCCGCTCCTCGCCTGATCGCTCAGGCGCGGGTTTCGGAACGGATTACCTGAAGGTGATCGGGCGGGCATTCGCGGAACATATTGCGAACACCCGCAGAGTCGCAACGGCGATTTCGGAACGACACCCCGCCCATGGCGCTGCTGACCAGGCTTTCTGTGTCAGTTCAACGGGCCACCACCGTTCTTGAATTGTGCTGCATATCCCCTGGTGCTGGTTCTCACTCAGATCGGCACCCGCTTGCATTAAGCTTCGGCACCCACGTGCACGCCCTTCGGCACCGACAAAAGAGATCGCGACTGCAGTGGTAGCGAAGGCGGGAAGCGCGAAGACCTCAAATATCGCAGCGATTCTTGCCTTCGCGGTTGTGCTGAGATCAACATGTCGGGCGGTTTCCAGCCTTTCGCTGCAAGTGCGTGGTGGGAGTGCGTCAACAGCGAGAGCTGACATTCACATTGCCGAGGAACTCAGTTTCTTTCTGCACCTCCGCAAGGCGGCTTGGAGCCGAAACTACCCGTGACCATGTCGAAGCTTCGCGGCGGCTGCATTCGTCCGCTCCGCGACATTACTTGCCTGCGCCGCATGGCACGAAACGCCGACACTAAGGTGGGACCGCGGTTATCGGCTGCGTAAACCATTGATACTGGGAGCACGGGAAGTGGCGCGATTTTGGGATTGACCGAGCCGTCGTCAGAACCCATTCTTTGCGCTGCAATCGAGGGTATATATGCGCCTATTAGCCATCATCGTCTTGACCAGCCTAATGATGCTGGCTGCCTTGCCGCAAATGTCTGCGGCAGGGTCTGCAATGCAAGACTGTGCGGCCTGTCCAGAAACGATGATCTCTGCAGATCAGCAGGCCCCGGCGAACCACCACCAAGTTGACGCGCCTTGCGCAGACATGGCGATCTGCGCATCCTATGCCCTTCTCGATACCAGTCAGCCTCTCCGTGGCACTGATCTGCCACGCCTCCGTCATGCGTGGCCGGAGCCACAAAGTGGCACGACGATCAGTCTGTCTCTGGACCTCCCACCTCCTCGCGCCTGAGCCAGCTCCAGTTGAGTCTGGGTTGATTTCGCTCGACCCATCATCAGAGCGCGCGGCCCGCAAAGCCGTGCAGGCCAGGATACTATCATGAACAAACTCACCCTCGCCGGGGCCGCGATTATTGTCGTGGCGCTTGGTGCTTATGCAGTCACTCGCTCCTCCGAGCAAACCGCCCCCGTTCAGGAAACCACGGCGCCAGCGGAGGGCGCGGCCATGGTGGCCGTCACTCTTCCCGATACGTTGTCGCCCGAGGGGACGATGGGAAAGCGGGCTTTCGATGCGGTCTGCGCTGATTGCCATGGCGACAATGCCGCCGGGAAAATGGGGATCGCCCCGCCGCTGATCCACAAGATTTACGAGCCGTCGCATCATGGCGACATGGCCTTCCAGATGGCGGCTGCGAACGGCGTACGTGCACACCATTGGAAATTCGGTGACATGCCGCCGCAGCCCGGGGTGACCCGCGCGGATGTGACGTCGATCATCGCCTACATCCGCGAAGTACAGCGCGCCAATGGGATCAACTAACATGAAGATGACACGACGCGCCTTCTGCGCAGGTCTCGCCGCTGTGCCAGTGGCGCGCCCTGCACAGGCTCAGGATATATCCCTCCTCACAGCCAGGGAAGCCACGGTGCAGCTTGCCCCGGATGGCTATCCGGCGACGCCGGTCTGGAGCTACGAGGGGACGAGCCCTGGCCCGGTCATCCGCGCCGCTCAGGGCAACCGGTTGCAGCAACGTCTGGTGAATACGCTGGAGGTTCCGACCTCGGTTCACTGGCATGGCATCCGTATCGACAACGCCATGGATGGTGTCGGGGGGCTGACGCAGGACGCGGTACAGCCCGGTGCTAGCTTCGACTACGCCTTCGATCTGCCCGATGCGGGAACCTACTGGTATCACGCCCATACCAATTCGATGGAACAGGTCGCGCGGGGTCTTTCCGGAGCCCTGATCATCGAAGAGGCCACACCGCCGGATGTGGACCGGGACGAGGTCCTGATGATCGACGATTGGTTGCTGGACCCCGATACCGGCCTGTTCGTCGATGATTTCGCAGCGCCAACGGCGCGTAGCCACGGAGGCCGGATCGGCAACCTCGTTGGCGTGAACGGGCGCTACGATTACAGGCTTTCAGCCCGGCAAAACGAGCGGCTGCGGCTGCGGCTGATCAACTCGGCCAATGCCCAGATCTTCGGTCTGAAGCTGGAGGGGCTATCCGGCTGGACGGTGGCTCTCGACGGCATGCCTCTCGACACGCCAGAACCGGTGACGGATACGCTTGTGCTGGCACCGGCACAGCGCATGGATCTGATCGTCGATGTCACCGCCCAGGAAGGGGAAACCGCAGGACTTCTCTTTGCCGCAGCGGATGATAACTGGCGGGTGCTGGCTGAAGTCTCTGTCGAAGGGCGTGCCGCCTCAGTTCCGCGCGGTGCGCCTCAGCCCTTGCCACGCAATCCGCGCATGGAGGTTGTGGGCGTCGACGCCGCGCCTGTCCTTGAGATGCCGCTGCAGGGCGGTGCGATGCGCGGCCTGGAAAGCGCAGCCTTCAACGGGCAGAAACTGACCTGGCAGGAGTTGGTGCAACAAGGACAGTTCTGGGCGCTGGCCGGACAGGCCGGGCTGGGAGAAACGCCGTTTGCCACGCTTTCGCGCGGCGAGACGGCCCGCATCCGCATGACCAATGACACGATTTTCCCTCACGCGATGCACCTGCACGGGATGCATTTCAGAGAGCGCAAGGCAGACGGAAGCCTTGGTCCGCTGCGTGATACGGTTCTGGTCATGCCCAACGAGACGACGGAGATCGCCTTCGTTGCGGACAATCCCGGAAAGTGGCTGCTGCATTGCCATATGCTGGGCCACGCAGCTTCGGGAATGACGAATTGGATCATGGTCGCATGAAGGGCCTGATCGCACTTGCAGCAACTCTTGCAAGCTGGGCGCAGGCCGCTGCGGCAGAGGAAGGCATATGGCGCAGCTCTGTATCAGCAGAACTGCGCATCCTGTCATGGGGCGGAGCTTCAGGGGCAGCCGGACTGGCGCAGCCCCGGTCCCGACGGCCGCCTGCCTGCGCCACCCCATGATGCAACGGGCCAGACCTGGCATCATGGCGACGACATCCTGTTCCGCATCACGCGGGACGGGACTGCCGCGGTGGTCGGCGGGGGATATGAAAGTGACATGCCCGGCTTTGGCGACAGCCTGAGGGATGCGGAAATTCGAGCGATCCTCGACTACATCAAATCCACCTGGCCCGAGCGCGAACGCGCCTATCAACGTGAAAGAACTCAGCAGGAATAGGCCGAGAAAAGTCAACTTTTAGGGAACATCGACCCACGGGAAGATTGTTATTCCCCTAAACGCACTCGGAGGTGACGATGGCCTATTCCCGCTTTTTCCTGATGATTGCCGTGTCTACGGTCCTGATGTTCGGGTTGATGTACCTGAACACGTATCTGATCAGCCATATCTTCTGGTCAGAAACACGCGCCTATATGGCCGTCGTCATGGGGGCGGTCATGGCCTTCGTCATGCTGGCCTTCATGCTCGGCATGTACAAGAACCGCACGCTCAACATCGCGATATTCGCAGGCTCCATCATCGTTTTCGCAGGGGCGCTCTGGCTGGTGCGCAGTCAGGTGACGGTCCAGGACCGCGCCTACATGCGGGCGATGATCCCGCACCATTCAATCGCCATCATGACGTCGTCGCGCGCGGAAATCAGCGATCCCAGGGTGCGCACTTTGGCCGATGACATCATCTACGCCCAGGATAAGGAAATCGCGGAGATGCGCTATCTGATCGCGGACATTTCGGCGAATGGAGAGGCGACCCCCGCCGGGGATGCACCGGTAGCCGAACTGAAATCCGCTCAGGACGCCCTGTCCAGCGAGGTCGTTTCCAAGGTCGATCCGGAGTTCCTGACGCAGGCAGATATTGCCCAGGTCTTCCCGGATGGGGCCGCGTGCAGCTTCACCTACACTGAAACGAGCCCGCCTGTGTTCGTGTCCGGAAACGGCACTGCCCTGGTCAAGATCAGCGGGGATCTTGTCCGCCTCGATGGCGCGGGAGGAAGCTTCAAGGCTGACCCGATCACGATCGAGGTGCGCGACACGGAAGATGATGGCCTTCAGGACTTCGTCATCAGCGCGGGCCCTGACTACGAGGCCGGTTTCCGCGGTCAGTACGCCTGCACGAATTGAGGAAGATGATCATGCCAAAAGATACCACGAAAACTGCCGTTCTCTACCGCATGGTCATGCCTGAGCACACATGCCCCTTCGGTCTGAAATCCAAGGACTTGCTTGAGCGCAAAGGCTACGCCGTCGAAGATCATCACCTGAAGACCAAGGACGAGACTGAGGCCTTCAAGCGCGAGCATGACGTCAAGACCACGCCGCAGACCTTCATTGACGGGAAACGGATCGGGGGTCATGACGATCTGCGCATTTTCCTCGGAATCGACCCACCCAAGGAAGAACAGAGCGACACGACATATCGACCTGTCATCGCGATCTTTTCGGTCTGTGCCCTGCTGGCGCTCGGGCTGGCGTGGCACCAATACGGGACGATCCTGACCTGGCAGAGCTTCCAGTGGTTCATCTCTTTGTCGATGACCGTGCTTGCGATCCAGAAGCTTCAGGACGTCGAGCAGTTTTCGACAATGTTCCTGAACTACGACCTGCTGGCGAAACGTTGGGTGCCTTACGGCAAGGTCTATCCCTACGGCGAGGCCCTGGCCGGCATCCTGATGACTGCGGGCGTGCTGACATGGATCTCTGCACCCGTCGCCCTGTTCATCGGGACCGTCGGGGCGGTCAGCGTGTTCAAGGCCGTCTACATCGACAAGCGCGAGTTGAAATGTGCTTGCGTCGGTGGGAACTCCAACGTGCCGCTCGGTTTCATTTCCCTGACCGAGAACCTGATGATGATCTTAATGGGCCTCTGGATGGGCCTGCGCGCGCTTGGGGTCTGAGATGAGAAACGGGGGCGTCGTCGTAACGCCCCTGGTGTCTTTCCGGCTTAGCCGACGTGCTCCGGCGCGACCGTGGATGTGAAGGTGGCGGTGACCAGCAGGATCACAAGGAAGGCCGCGACCTCCCACCGGATCGACGCCCTCAGCGGGCCGGCGTTTCCGGTCTGGGCCAGGGCGGGGGTCAGCCGAAGCTTGTTCAGCCCTGCGAGGCCGAGAAGCAGAGCCACGACAGCCAGTTTCAACGTCAGGAACTGCCCCCAGGGTTGGGTCAGGACCGCGATCGGATCGCCTGCCAAGATCACGAGGATGACGACGCCTGCCACGACAAGCAGCCCGACCACGACAAGCGCTGCCTGACCGAACCGTTCGACAGTGCGCACGGCTGCTTCGTTGCCGCGCTCTCCCGTTGCTGGAAGCTCACCACAAAGTGTGAATCAGCAGTTAAGGCCGACATCCGCTATTTGTGCATTGCTGCCGCTGCTCGTGACGAACGATGCATGTACAGCGAACGGCAGGAAAGTTTCGCAGTCTGTGAGTTCGCCCCTCGCAGATTTTGCAGTTGCAGCGAATGGCCACTCTGACGCGCCGCACCGCGGCGTGACCGAGGATGGGTGAACGGCCACTCCGGGCCGAAGACGTCGATACAGTGGCGGCTCCCTCATGATGGAGCTACCGCGCCGCCGCATGTCAGGTCGGAGCCCACAATGACCGACGCTGCGCTCCGAATGCCGGCTCTGGCAAAACCGCTTTTCGGCTGTGACTTTTGCACTCCCCTCGCAAAGGGTAGTTCTCTGACTGATGGAGGATGCCAGACATGACGCTCACCGCAGAAGCCGCGCTTGTTCGCTCAGTCGTTCACTATCTTGGCCAAGCAGAGCACTTGTTGGCTAAACTAGAATGCGAACCCGAAGCCAAGGCGCTCTTGGCCATCCAACTCGCTCCTGACAGCTTCGACACAGGGTTCCATCTTGCTGTTGCGATCCAGTTCGCTGCCCGAGCGCTGTGTCAGCCTGTAGGCGCCGATATCCCTGAAATCGAAGAGCCTTGCAGCCTTACGTCTTTGCGCAATCTGCATTCGGCTGTTGCCGAGGCCATCGTTAAGGCACCGAGGCCGGACTGGACGGTGAACGTGAAGCACACGGCAGGGGAGGCGCAACTTGAGCAGTCCACCGCCGACTACGTCGCGCGCTTCGCACTGCCAAACATGCTGTTCCATCTGACCATGGCATACGCTGGACTGCGGCACGGCGGCGTCAGGCTTGGTAAAGCTGATTTTGATGGGCAGCACGAATACTGAGTTGAACTTGCTTTGTTTCGGTTCGGCGATCGGAAAGCTGACATCGCGGTATGTGCAGTGAAAGTCCGTTGTGTCCCGCACACCGGACATAAACCTCCTGCCAGAAGGTGTGACCCAAAAACGGTCCTTTCCGCCGGTGACACAAACGGTTGGGTTCTGGCACATCCTGCCGCTGCGGCGAAGGTCCGGAAGGAGCCCTTTTTGCAGTTCACTGCACATAGCGCGAAGGGCCGCAGTCCATCTTGGTTCACTTCACGGCGATTCTGAATCGGACAACTCAGTCTCAGACCGTTTCGCCCGCATGTCCGCAAGAATTTGAACGCGCGGTTCATGCCGCTTGCGATACAGAAACCGTGCCCAGAGCGCGAAGGCCCATGACATCCAGCCCGCGTCGATTTCAATGACGTCGCGCAGCCTGGACCCTGACTGCTGCGGTTCCACGGACAGAGTGTGACGCCACGATTTGACGCCTGCGCCCTTTTCAGAAGACCGCAAAGTCATTGCTTCGTCGTCGCATTCCAGGACTTCCATGAAATACGGCTGAGGCGGTAACTTCCCGAAAAGCGACACCTGCACGGTAATTTTCTGGCCTTGGTATACGCGACCGCTCGGCAACCCTTCGAAGCTGACAACCCCATCCATGATTTCCTTGAGTGCATCGAGGTCCGTTGCCACCGCCCAGACCTCCTTCGCCGGTGAGGCGTATTCGTGTTCGAGGATGACGGTCTTCACAGTCGCTCCTGTGGTTCAAAAAGCTATCCCTGCTTGATTGACCTAAACCGGACATCTGCGCAACCGCAGCGAAAGCCATCTCTGTCCGCACTGCGGACCCTGCGGTTCTGGGCTACGCTGTACGACGCCTTGAATGACCGGTCCGGGGAAGCCGCGCTGCGGCGTTGGTCATCCTGGCGAACGGCAGCTTCGGGCCGGCTTCGACGAAGGAAATGCGCGATCCGGCCGCTAACTTCGTAGCGGGCGTCGCCACGCCTCGGCCCATCCGGGTGACGGTCACTGGCGCGGGGTCGATTGATCCACCGCCGCACCCCACGATTATCGCTGATCAGGATGTTGAAGCCGCGCTGATGCGCGGGCTGCTGTCGGCCGGGGGATTCGGCCAGGGCCGAACGCCCCGGCTTTGCCTGGGCCACGTCACGCTGGCGCGCGTCGCGTCCTGGATTGAGGGCCTGTTCCGGCCCTCTTTCCAAGGGGTGGGTCCTCGCCATGCTCGCTTCCTCCACCTGCGCCTGACGGCTTCGGTTTCGTGCAGCTGCGCGTGGCTCCGGTCCCGGCTGCGCCGCCCTTGGAAATTCACCGACCCGGTTCGCCACCTGGCAAGGCTTCAGGAGAGGGCGCGCTGCGCGCTTCTCGCCTGAAACCTTCGCCCATTATGGGCACCCCGACCGAGGCAAAAGACCAAGGCGGGAATGTCGCGAAAAAAGGAGAGCAGCATGCTCGATGCCGATAAACAGACCTACACCTGCCGCAAGTGCAGCCACAATTTCGATGTCCAGCACCAGCCGTCGCAATGCCCGGCCTGCGGACATACCGGGGCTGCCCGCGAGTTTCCGACCGTGGAAACCCACCTGATCGCGCAGCAGAACGACGCTTTCCGCAAGGGGATGATCGCTGGCCTGCCCCGCGACATGCTTGGCCGGATCGTCAGCACGCCGGGCGTTCGTGCCATGGGACGCGATTTTGAAACCGCCGCCTATGTCTCTGTCGCCAAAGACACGGTTTTCAGCGAGGCCAATGACCCTTGGGGCGCGCGTGATTTCGGGGCCGTGAGCGTCAACGGCACGAAGGTCTGGTGGAAGATCGACCTGTACAACAACGACTTTGACGGCGGTTCCGAAGCGCCCTGCGATCTCGCGCAGACCCGCCGCCTCGTCACCATCCTCTTGCCGTCAGAATACTGACCCCCGGATCGGCCCGCTCCGCTCAGTGCGGGCCGAGGCTGGCCTGTCGAGCGGGCCCAACGGGGAGGGGCGGTCAACGTCCCCCCCACCATCCCGAACCTGAAAGGAGGTGAGACGAATGGATGAATGGCTGCAAGCGCGTATCGCGGAAGCATGGGCGCTTGTCAGGAAGGGCGACACCTTTGGCATTGGACGCCGCTTCCTGATCCAGCACGGGGCAATCTGATTGCCCGCTCTGTCCCCCAAAAGGGGGCAGAGCACCAATAGCACAAATCAACGTCGCGAAAAAAGGATAATCACCATGAAAACCGAAAAGAACGTCGTCGCCGCCCCGGTCCAGTATTTCCCGCTTGATCGGCTCTATCTGTCGGATATGAACCCGCGTCAGGACGCGGATGCCGAGCGCATTGACCTGCTGGCTGACAGCATCATTGCCTGCGGCCTGATCCAGAACCTTGCCGGGCTTGCCGATGCCGATGGACGCATTGCTATCGTCGCCGGGGGCCGCCGCCTTCGCGCCCTGATCCGCGCATTCGAAAAGCAGCCCGATCTGCTGGACCGCCGCCCGGAACTGGCCGAAATTCCCGTCAGGATTGCGCCCGACGACGCGACCGCCCGTGCATGGGCGAATGTCGAAAATGCCGTCCGCGAGGCGCTGAACCCCGCCGATGAAATCCGCGCCTTCGCCAAGATGCGGGATGCTGGCGCAGATGTGCCCACCATCGCCAAAACCTTCGCCACGAGCGAGGCCGCAATCTATCGCCGTCTCGCCCTATCGGACCTGCCTGCGCCGGTTCTGGACGCTTTGAAAGCGGGAAAGATCACCCTGAATATCGCCAAAGCGTTCACCGTCGCAAATGATCCTGACCTTGCGCTTGAGGTGCTGGCCGAGGTTGAGGGCAACCCTCATGCTTCCGAGCACCGCGTCAAGGCAAGGTTACAGCCGGAGGCTGTCAAGCTGACCGACCGCCGTGCTGCCTTTGTCGGGCTGGATGCCTATACCGCCGCAGGCGGCGAAGTCACCCGTGATCTGTTCGAGGAAAACGGCACCTATCTGCGAAACCCCGACTTGCTGGACCGCCTGTTTTCCGAGAAACTGGAGGATGCCGCCGCCGCCATCGAGGCCGAGGGCTGGAAATGGGTCGAGGTCATTCCCGAAAGCTATGTCAGCTACAATATCATCGAAAAGCTGACGCGGCTCTACAAGGTCGAGGTCGAACTGACCGAGGAACAGGCCGAGCGGTATGATGAACTGGCCGAACTCTATCAGGCCGATGCGCTTGATGAAGAAGGCGGAGCCGAACTTGAAGCTTTGCAGGAACTGGCCGAGGGCGACTATACCGACGAACAGCGTCAGCACGCAGGCGCTTACGTCTATGTGAATAGCAGCGGCATGGTTGACGCCTCGCGCGGCTATGTCCGCCCCGAGGACCACGCCGCTGCCGTCGAGGCCAAAATCCTGACCGGCTTCGCCGCGTCCAGCGGCCATGCTGGCAGTGCCGACGACACGCCGAAATCGCCCTATAATGCGGCACTGGTCGAGGATATGCGCCGCGCCCGCCTTCACGCCGTTCAGGCGGCGCTGCTGGCAAAGCCGGAACTCGCTCTCGACCTGCTGGCCTTCGGCCTGTCGGCGCAAAGTGGCCATGACAGCGTGTTCAATATCCGCCCGGATCGCGCCAACATCACCCCCGAGAAGGCCAATGGCCTGACCCCGGAGCCGCGCCTGTCGGGTGACGGCGAACATCACCGCTGGCTTGACGACGAAGAACGCCTCACGGCCTTCACCGACTTCCAAGCCGAAGGCAAGAAGGCCCGCAATGCCGCACTGACCGAGGGGCTGGCCCGGACCCTGCCCTATCCGATGCAGAAAAGCGCACTGTTCGACCACATCGAGGCCAGCACCGGCGCCGACCTGCGCCAAGTCTGGACCCCAACCGCCGAGGGCTTTTTCAAGCGCGTGAATGCCGACTATCTCGACAGCCTCATGCTGGACCTGACCGGCTGCAATCCGACCGGGAACGGCTTCAAATCGTGGAAGGCGATGAAGAAGTCCGCAAAGGCCGACGCCCTCGAAAAGCTGTTCACCGATCCCGACTATCAGAAGGCGTGGCACATCGACGTCGAGAAAAAGGCACGGATCGACGCATGGCGCCCCGGCTGCATCTGACGAAAAGGCGGGGCGGCTTGCGCCGCGAGATATGCTCGAAAGTTGGTGACGCTTGATCAGGCGGCAGCTTGAATGTGGCGGACGCCGTCGCGGAACTCAACCCCGCTGATGACCTCCGGCAGGCGGTTCCGGCCGTCGAGCCTCCGCCATTTCTTCTGCGCCGACATCATCAGCCGGAAGGCCATGGCGAGCCCGGTCTTTCGGCTCAGGCAGCCCTTGGTTCGCCGGGTGCGGTGCCGGACGGTGGCGAAGGTGCTCTCGATCGGATTTGACGTCCGGATATGTTTCCAGTGCTCGGCCGGATAGTCGTAGAGGGTCAGCAGCGCGTCCCGGTCCTTGACCAGGTTGGCCACCGCCTTGTCCCATTTCACGCCGTAGGTTTCGACGAAGAAGTTGAAGGCGACGTTGGCTTCGGCCTTTGTTCCGGCCTGCCAGATGTCGTGCAGGTGTCCTTTGGCCCTGGCCTGCGCCGATTTCGGCAGCGCGTTCAGCACGTTCATGGTCTTGTGCAGCCAGCACCGCTGCTCCTGCGTCGTGGGGAAGACTTCGCGCAGGGCCGTCCAGAAGCCGAGGGCACCGTCGCCGATCGCGAGCTTGGGATCCTGCGTGAGGCCGCGCCGCTTGAGATCGAGCAGCACCTCGCGCCAACTCTGGGTGCTCTCGCGGAAGCCGTCGGTCATGGCCAGCAGTTCCTTCCGGCCGTATTCATCCGCCCCGACGATGACCAGAACGCATTGCTTTTCCTCGGCCATGCGCGGCTTGAAGTAGACACCGTCGGCCCAGATGTAGAGGAACCGCCGGGTTCCGAGGTCGCGCTTCTCCCAAGCCTCGTATTCGGACCACCAGTTGGCTTTCAGGCGGGTGACGGTCTTGGCCGACAGGTCCTTGGCGTCCGGCCCCAGCAGGGCGGCCAGCGCCTCGCCGAAATCGCCGGTGGAGACCCCCTTGAGGTAGAGCCAGGGCAGCAGTTCCTCGACCGATTTGGCCTTGCGCAGGTAGCGCGGCAGGATGCTGGGCGTGAAGGAGATCCTCTCCGCTCCCGGCTTGCGATCCCGCACCCGCGGCACCTTCAAGGCGACCGGACCGATCCCGGTCAGGATTTCGCGCTCCGGCAAATGTCCGTGCCGCACCAGCCTGGCCCGGCCGTCATCGAGCCTTTCCTCAGCGAACGCGGCGAGGAGCGTTGCCAACTCGGCCTCAACCGCTTGTTCGATAAGCTTGCGCGCACCCTCCCGGATGAGGTCCGTCAGCGGATCCGGCGAAAACCCCGATGGATCGGGCAGCGTGCTGATGGTAGTCTCCGACATGTGGCATATCCCTTTCTCGGCTGAGAATTGACGGCGTCTGAACACCGCCATGATATGCCGCCCCTCAGGGCATCACCAACTTTCGCCCGTTACTCGGCCCTTGGGGGCCGGCCGCACTCATTAAAACTTACTAGGTATCTGTTAGCTCACCAGTGGTTTTGCGTTCTTCTTGTGCCTCATGGCCAGTTTGCGACCCATACGGCCACTTGCAAAGGTGCGGGCTGGCACGGGGGTATAATCGTGGTCCTTCAGTTCCGGGAAGATCGTGAAGATCTCTTCCAGTGCAGCTTCACCCACCGATTTGAGTGCTTGAGGGCCAGTATAGAGAGACTCAGTCTCGGCGCCATTTGAGATCACAACCTCATGCCGATCAAAGAGGATATGGAAGTATTCCACTTCGTCCAGATCATATGCGGTGTCGATACCATCCACTTGGCAAAGCTGTTTGGCAGCAACCAGGACTTCGTTGGTTCCAAACATTTTTTGCGCAATTTTCGAGCTTACCAAGATTCGGTGCTGGGGTGACACGATCAGGTCCGCTGAGGGAGTGTTGGTTCCAAGAGCATGACGCTGGATTCGGATCGGTCGAAGCTTCTCGTTTACCTTCAAACGATCTGCACCTAAGCGTTGTGAGCCAATCCAACGGATCGGCTGAAGCCCGTTATCACGCGTGACAACCAGATCATCTTCCGACAGATCCTCAACAGCTATAGCGCCGCGGTCAGTCTCAATTAGCGTGCCACGCGTGAAGCAGGGTGCGGCCTCATAAGTATCATAGGTATTGTCAGTGCGCTGGTATGACGTGCGTTCCTGATCGAAAGTATACGAGGTTCCATCCTGCAGCGGGACCGATGAAATAAGCGCCTGAATTGCGCCCTGCTCGGTACCATCGCCCCCGAGCGTTATGGTGGTTATTTTATGCCCGTTAGAGCTGTTTAGAAGGTCATATGCGGCGTGGTAGGTCGTTCCCGCAGGATAGAGGACTCCGCCAATTGTTACATCGTTAGTAAATGTTTGTGGGCCCGTGCCTGTAATTTCATCTATTTGACCGTCGGTATCATCGACTTCCACAGTCGTCGGTGAAGCACCAGGGCTAAGTGTAAGTGTGAAGGGTGGACGACCCGAAGCAGCACCCCGAAACTCATCTGGTACTCCCGTGCTGAAATCAGACGCAGCGTAGATATATAGGAAAGGCATAATCCAGATCTTTTTATCTATAGCTTCGCTTATGTGATGGGGGCATCGTACGCTCCATCCGCCTCACTTAAACGGGTTAGCGCATCACCGACTTTTAGTCCACCTTAACAGTCATTATCGTCGCTGACAGAAATGGTCCTTTATGCCCCGAGATATGCTCGAAAGTTGGTGACGCTTGATCAGGCGGCAGCTTGAATGTGGCGGACGCCGTCGCGGAACTCAACCCCGCTGATGACCTCCGGCAGGCGGTTCCGGCCGTCGAGCCTCCGCCATTTCTTCTGCGCCGACATCATCAGCCGGAAGGCCATGGCGAGCCCGGTCTTTCGGCTCAGGCAGCCCTTGGTTCGCCGGGTGCGGTGCCGGACGGTGGCGAAGGTGCTCTCGATCGGATTTGACGTCCGGATATGTTTCCAGTGCTCGGCCGGATAGTCGTAGAGGGTCAGCAGCGCGTCCCGGTCCTTGACCAGGTTGGCCACCGCCTTGTCCCATTTCACGCCGTAGGTTTCGACGAAGAAGTTGAAGGCGACGTTGGCTTCGGCCTTTGTTCCGGCCTGCCAGATGTCGTGCAGGTGTCCTTTGGCCCTGGCCTGCGCCGATTTCGGCAGCGCGTTCAGCACGTTCATGGTCTTGTGCAGCCAGCACCGCTGCTCCTGCGTCGTGGGGAAGACTTCGCGCAGGGCCGTCCAGAAGCCGAGGGCACCGTCGCCGATCGCGAGCTTGGGATCCTGCGTGAGGCCGCGCCGCTTGAGATCGAGCAGCACCTCGCGCCAACTCTGGGTGCTCTCGCGGAAGCCGTCGGTCATGGCCAGCAGTTCCTTCCGGCCGTATTCATCCGCCCCGACGATGACCAGAACGCATTGCTTTTCCTCGGCCATGCGCGGCTTGAAGTAGACACCGTCGGCCCAGATGTAGAGGAACCGCCGGGTTCCGAGGTCGCGCTTCTCCCAAGCCTCGTATTCGGACCACCAGTTGGCTTTCAGGCGGGTGACGGTCTTGGCCGACAGGTCCTTGGCGTCCGGCCCCAGCAGGGCGGCCAGCGCCTCGCCGAAATCGCCGGTGGAGACCCCCTTGAGGTAGAGCCAGGGCAGCAGTTCCTCGACCGATTTGGCCTTGCGCAGGTAGCGCGGCAGGATGCTGGGCGTGAAGGAGATCCTCTCCGCTCCCGGCTTGCGATCCCGCACCCGCGGCACCTTCAAGGCGACCGGACCGATCCCGGTCAGGATTTCGCGCTCCGGCAAATGTCCGTGCCGCACCAGCCTGGCCCGGCCGTCATCGAGCCTTTCCTCAGCGAACGCGGCGAGGAGCGTTGCCAACTCGGCCTCAACCGCTTGTTCGATAAGCTTGCGCGCACCCTCCCGGATGAGGTCCGTCAGCGGATCCGGCGAAAACCCCGATGGATCGGGCAGCGTGCTGATGGTAGTCTCCGACATGTGGCATATCCCTTTCTCGGCTGAGAATTGACGGCGTCTGAACACCGCCATGATATGCCGCCCCTCAGGGCATCACCAACTTTCGCGCGTTACTCTTGCGCCGCCCCTGCCAGTCTGTCCGAACAGGGAGATTTTTACGATGCCCGACTCTACCACTCATCGTCAACCGGTTCTGGCCGTGGCGTGCCCGACCTGCGGTAAGCCGCCCGGTGCCTGGTGCAGCGGCCCAAGTGGCCACCGCGCGAGCGATCTTCATCAGGGTCGAAAGGCCGAGGCCGACCGCGTGTTCATCGCTCAGCATGGCGACACCGCCAGCATATTGCGCACCGCTACCGGCTGGCAAATCGACCCTCGCGGCCGCATTCGCGATTAGCCACACCATCCGGGCCGGGCGCCGCCCTCATATCGCCGCGCATGTCCCGCACGGATCATTGCCCTTGCCACGTCCTCGCCATCAAGGGCGAGCCTTGCCAGACCGCGCCCATATCGGTCCAGTTCCGGCGCGATCCTCAATTCTGCCCGCTGCGCGGCAGCGAGGCGCTCGCGCAGCGCATCCCTTGCCGCCCGCGCTGCCGCCAGTTCGGCCTGACATTGCGGGCTGAACAGTTCGGGGCTATCCAGTCCTTGCAGCCGGATACGCTGACCCTGCCATCGGATCGTGTCCCCGTCGACTACCTGAATTTCGGCAGGGTCAACGCCCACTGGTGCCCGACAGCCGGTGACAGCCAGGGCCAGCCCTGTCATCATCACCACTGTCTTGACCCATCCGCCGCTCATTACTGCATCCTCTCAAGTTCTGGCTGTCACCGTTTGCCCGGATTTCGGGCTGGTCGTCGAAGCCAACCACCCCAAAATCCGGGCCGGCCCTTCGGGCCGAGCCGCGCTTCGCGCGGCGATCGCCAGCCCATCATCAAAGATCGCGCCCGGCTGTTAACCTGGCCGTCGCTGCCGCGCCGGCCAGGGCCGGGCAGCACACCACATACGGTCTTGTCATTCTACCATGCGGTTCAAGGACGGCGCCGGGCAAGCCCGGCTTGCAAGCGCCCGTGCCGGGCGTCCCTGACCTCGCATGTCCGTCTGCCGGCGACCGTGCGCGGCGGGCATTTGCCTTTCGCGGGACACGGTTTCATCCTATATTACCATCAAGGAGACCATTCATGACCGACGCCGACGCAATCAAGCACGAAGCCGAAATCGCAAACCTGAATGCGAACACCGCAAAGCTTCAGGCCGAAATGTCGAAACTGCTGGCCGAAGGCAAGCAGATCAAGGTCAGCACCTTCCTTGCCCCCTTCCTGGCCGCCGCGGCCGTCATGGGCGGCGGCGCCGCCCTCGCCCGCCTTTTCTTCATCGGCTCATGAACTCAGCGGCGGCCAGCAGGCCGCCGCTTTCCTTCGTCACCATATCCGGTACCGCTGCCTCTACCTGTTCAACGGGATCGGCTAGTCGCGCCTACGCGCGCCAGGGGCCGATCCCGTTGAACAGGTGGTTGAGCATGTCGCCGGCGCCAAGCTGCGCGCCGGGATTGCCTTCGTAAAGCGCATTTGCGCAGGCGTTCAACGCCGATATGCCACCGATCTCGTACAGGGTCTCGCCTGCCCTATACACCTTCATCCGATCATCATGCGAAGCCTGGTGCCAGCCGATCCGATCCTTGAATAACCGATCCATGATCGCCTTCAGCTCCACGAAGGCCGAAAGGACCGCGACCCATTGATCCCGTGTGATACGATCCCGTTCATCGCCGGTCAGCAGCCAGCGCGGATCAATGTCAAACCTGTCCACGGCCCTGGCCACGGTCGACGCGCTCGGGATCCGCTCAAGGCTGATATAGGTCGCAAGCGCCGACCGGCTGATGCCAAGGCTTTCCGCTTGCTCATTCCGGCTAAGTCCGGTTTCATTCAATTTCGTCTCAAGACGGGCGCCAATAGCCCCGTATGCAATTTCCCGATCCATAATTTTCGTCTCGTTATAGGAACGTGCGTCTGCAATCGTGGATTAACGTGCAGCGCGCAAGGCAATATACGGGTGGTGTGGGGTGCTTTCGGGAACCTATTCTGTGTCGTCTGGTGGGTAACGGTCAGGAAACACCTCAGCAACTGTCCGTCCAACTGCCGCCGCGAGGGCAGCTTCAATTCTTGCAGAACGGCGGACACCTTGGCTGACGGTTGTCACTGATGCAGGAGTCACGCCAAGATCGCGGGCCAGCTCCGTCATGTTCGTGCCACGAAGGCGCAGATCTGTTTTCAATCGCTCGTGGGCAACATTTATTTCTGCCATCGTCAGCCAGATCCATCACAAGTCGTCACATTAGAACATCCGCCCGCCATGAAGGCGCAGGTCAAGCAAAGAATGCTGATGCTGTAAAATTCATACAACAATCCGGTGAAATTCCGATGCGCCTCCCCGTCCTCTGTCCGGGGACCGTGCCCTAGGCTTGTCCGGCAAGCCGGCCTGCGCCCCGAGCCGTTCAGGGCGATGCGACCGGCTGCGGCTTCTGCGGTCTGCCTCGTCCCGAGCCAGATCCTCGCGCGCCGGTCCTGGTCGCCCTGCCCTGCCCGTCTCGGCCCATTCGGGTGACGGTCACTGGCGCGGGCGGGGGCGCGAAGTGGCGCCAGAGTCTGCAGTCGCTGCCCTGCCTGCCCTCCAGATCGTCATCCCGCCGCCGGGCCATGCCGTCATTCGGGAAGATGCGACTGTTGCCTGCGCCTGGTGATTTCCCCGGCCTCGTTGGATCGAGCGATGCGCCTGCACAACCGCCAGTTCCTGCCGTCTTTTTCGTACGATTGACAGGGATGACGGTCCCGAAGCCATGCGTTCCGTTCATGTGGTTTTTCTATCTGATGAAACCTAGCAGGCAGTCGGGGCAGACCGGCACATGCTGCCATGCGGCATTTGCCTTCAACGACTAATTTCCCCTGGCCTGCGGCCATTCCTCGCGAAAGAAATTAGCCGCTGACAGCCCCTTTCCCTACCCACTCTGTCGTTTTCATCGAAAAACCCATGGAAAGGAACTTCAAGATGGCTTCTCAAAACTTCACCCTCAAAGTCAAAGCCGGCGAAAAAGACGGCACGACCTTCTGGGATCGCTGCGGCGTGGTCTTCGTGAACACCAACGAGGCCGGGGAAATCACCTCCATCAGCGTTCGTCACAACATGTTCCCGAATGTCGACATGGTGGCCTTCCCGCGTCGGGAAAAAGACGAGCAGGAATAAGGGCAGGCAAAGGGGCGGCGCAAGCCGCCCCTGGACCGTTTCACGAGCCCAGGTCGGAAGCCCGCGCTGATGCGCGGGCTGCTGTCGGCCGGGGGATTCGGCCAGAGGCCGAACGCCCCGGCTATGCGTGGGCCACCTCACGCTGACGCGCGCCGCGTCCTGGATTGAGGGCCTGTTCCTGCCCTCTTTCCAAGGGGTGGGTCCTCGCCATGCTCGCTTCCTTCACCTGCGCCTGCGGCTTCGGTTCCGTGCAGCTGAGCGTGGCTCCGGTCCCGGCTGCGCCGCCCTTGGAAATTCACCGGCCCGGTTCGCCACCTGGCAAGGCTTCAGGAGAGGGCGCGCTGCGCGCTTCTCGCCTGAAACCTTCGCCCATTATGGGCACCCCGACCGAGGCAAAAGACCAAGGCGGGAATGTCGCGAAAAAAGGAGAGTAGAATGGTTCTCTTTGAATTTTACGTCATGACCGACGATGCCGGCATCTGCCGCGATGCCTGCGATGATCTGGAAAGCTGGATCGCGGCCAATGACGCCGAAATAACCGGCTATGTCGATGATCCCCTCGCCAGCAAGGAATTGCAGGGACTGCCGAAGCTCAGCGGCTGGATCGGCCCGATTGTCGGCGCCAAAGCCTTCGGCCTGACCCCGGTTATTCAATATGCCGACGCCTGGGCCATCCGCGAACTCGGCCTCGTGGGGGCATGAACATGGCCGCTTTCGACAAGCCCATCACCGCCGGCTTTGACCTGGCCGAGATCTCGGCCATCCTCGCTGGCCTGCGGTTGCTTCAAGGTTCCAACCGGGTGCCGGCGCCGATCAACGAGATCATGACCAATGGCGGCGACATTGACCCGCTATCGCTGGATGAGATCGACGCGCTTTGCGAGCGCATCAACGGCGGGGATATGTGATGATCCCCTATTCCGTCCTTCAATCCGATCATCAGCCCGGCGCTTTCGTAATCACTGTGGTCAGCGCACGCGCGGCCCAGATCTATGCCCGCCTGCTGGCCGAACGCTTTCCCGGCAACAAATTCGCCATTCAGGAAGGCGGTGCATGGGGCGCGCCCGATTGCCACCCTTCCATCCGCGATAGCGCCCGTTCGTTCGAGGTGGAACGTCTCGCGGCGACCATGCTCAAGCGGGACGCAGAAACCAACCCCGAAGGGCTGGCGAAGTGGCACGTCTATTTCCTTCGCCGCCCCGATACCGCAGCGACAACCCGCTGTCGCGCATATGCCGACCATGACACGCCGATGCGGAGCCGCACGTTTTCAAGCCCCGATTATATCGGAACCGCAATTTTCTATGGCGATCTGCCAACCCCGCATGACATTGGCGTCATGCTGGAGGACTTCAAAGCCAGCAAGGAGGCCACCGCATGAGCCCCATTTCCTTCAACGGACTTTCGGCGGGGGATAGCCCCGCCAGCTTCCGGCGCTTCTGTGTTTCGCCCGTGCGGATCGAGCGCGGCAACCACTATGATGAGGCCATCGAGGTTTGCCCCCCTGCGGAACGCGCCTTCTGGTCGATCTATGGCGATACCGGCCAAGGCTGGCAGCTTGTCCATGATGCTGAGGTCGGCGAGGCTGGCCGCGCCCTGCTGGCGCTTGAGGTCGCGACCGGCGCACCCGTCCACTATGTCGATTGCGACTGGCGCAGTACCGGCGGGACTGTCGCGGGGCTGGCCGACCGACTGGCCGAGCGCATCCATGACGAGATCCCCGGATATGATGGCCCCGAGGATTTCCGCGATGACGATTTCGAAAATCATCCGCTGGCCGAGCTGCGCGAACTGCTGCTGGATGCCACCAACGGGAAGGATCAGAAATGAACGCCCCGCTGTCCTTCAATGCAGGGGCGCTTGTCGCGCCCCTCAACATCGAGGCCATTTGCATGATGCGCGAACGCGCGCTGTCCGAGATGGAAGAGGCTATTGCCGCTATTGCGAAGGGCTACGCCCTCGCGCGCGGCGCGGCCGAGACCGCCAAGGGCGCGACCGCCGGTCACGCCTCTTACCTGCACTACGACGACAACCAGACCGTCGAAAAATCCCTCTATCCCGATTTCGACACCGAAAAGACCTTCGCCACCTACAAGCGCACCCTGGATGCCGCAATCTGGCGCCGCATCGTCGAGGAAACCCGCCTCAAGGAAATCATGGACCGCACCGAACGCGACCAGCTCGACAAGCAGATGGCCGCAAACGACATGCCGGAACCGACATTCGAGACGATCCGGGCCACCCTCGCCCGCCTGACCGGCGAGGCCAACCTGATCTTTCAGCGCGGCGTGGCGCGCGCCTTCGCGTCACTGTCGCCCGCCTTCAAGAGCCACGACGCCTTCAAGATCAACAAGCGCATGATCTTCGAATGGGTGTTCAGCGAAGGGGGGTACTGGTCCTATTCTGGACATGGCGAACAGATGCGCCGCACCTTGGCCGACGTTGAGCGGGTGTTTTCGCAGCTTGCCGGCAACCGGACCTATGGCGCGCTTGAGCACGCCATCGAGGTTAGCCGACGCGGCCGCTACGGCGCACGGCAGAGCGAGGTCGAAAGCGAATATTTCCTCGCCCGCACCTTCAAGAATGGAAACCTGCATCTCTGGATCAAGGATGAAACCCTGTTGCGGAAGGTGAACCGCGTGCTGGCCGATTATTACGGCGAGGTGCTGCCCGACGCCGCCGGCGCCGAGGCGCAGCCCGCCGATTTCTGGCCGGGCACCGCGCTTGCAAAGGATCTGGCCTTCTATCCGACCCCGGCCGAAGTCGTCGACTACCTGCTTGACGGGCTGCGGATCGAACCGGGCGCGCGGATCCTGGAACCAAGCGCCGGCGTCGGCGCGCTCGTCCGCCCCCTGCTGGCGCAGGGCGCGAACGTCGACGCGATCGAGGTCCATCCCGACCGGACCGAGGCTCTGCGCGGCATCGCCCACCCCGCCCTGAGCGTGAAATGCGCGAACTTCCTGAAGCTGCCCGCCCGGCCGGTCTATGATTATGTCGTCATGAACCCGCCGTTCGCCGGGACACATTTCATGAATCATCTGAGGCATGCCTTCGACTTCCTGAAGCCGGGCGGCGAGCTGCGCGCGATCCTGCCCGCCTCTGCCGAGGTCGGCAGCACCGCAAAGCACGAATGCTTTCGGGCATGGGCCGAGAGCCATGCCACGCGCGGCTGGCGGCGCGGTCTCTGGCGAGACCTGCCGGCCGAGAGCTTCGCCAGTGTCGGTGTGCGCATCAATACGGTGGTCCTCACCCTGACAAAGTGATACCGTTCCCTAACCTTTTTTCGCGAAAAGGCACTTTAGCCCCGCTTCGGCGGGGCTTTTTTCTTTGGGGGCATCACGTTGGCCATTTTCTTAACCATTCTCTTGCTCATCGTCGGTCTTGCAGTTTGTGCCGGGAGCATTCTGCTGTTCCGTCGTGCCAACCATGGTGGGGCGTCGCGGCGTTCTTCGTAGGGGTCGGTATCGTGTCGAGCGCCTACTTCGTCGGGCCATACCTGGCAGAATGGATCGCTGCCTGGTGGGCACCGCCGCAGGATAGCCAGGCTTGCAGCGAGGCCGGCGGCGTTTGGACGCGGGGCGAATGCAGCATCATCCCGACGGATGAAAACTAGCGTCACGGGTGCCATAGGCCAACTAACTGCCATCCCAAGCGGCTCGTCAACCAGCCGGTCAGCACCAGAAATCACCACCCGCCGACCGCTGCTTTCTGTGACGTGTCGTCGTCTTCGGTCAGGTCAACAGCGAACGGCCGCGCGCTTTGCCGGGCGGTGGCGGTGCATTGCCGTCGCAGCTGGATCCGGCGTCACATGGCTGTTCTCCTTTGCTTCCTTACTGTGACCCTGGGCCGAAGCGGCTGGTGGGCGGTGCGCATCATGCCCTTGGCATGATTCACCCCTTCAACAGCTAATTTCCCCTGGCCTATGGCCATTCCTCGCGAGGCAAATTAGCTGTTGACCACCACCCTGATGCTTCGACCCAAAACAGGTTCACAGAAGCAAAGGAGAACAGCCATGAGCATCACCGTCTATTCCAAGCCCGCCTGCGTGCAATGCACCGCCACCACCCGCAGCCTCGACGCAAAAGGCGTCGCCTATACGGTTGTTGACCTGACCGAAGACGACGACGCGCTGCGCTTCGTTGAAAGCCTGGGCTATCGGCAGGCCCCCGTGGTGATTTCAGGCGCCGACCACTGGTCCGGCTTCCGCCCCGATCGCATCGCCGCCCTCTAGGGCGGCTTTGCCGTCCCTTCGCCCAGCACCTACTTCAAATATCCTCGGGGTGAGCCGCATATGCGGCGAGGGGCAGACAGCCCCTTTTCTTTCTGCTTGTCGGTTACCGTATTGTGGATAGCGTTTTGCGGGTTCTGATGTGCCTGCCGGAAAACTCCTTTCTGCGCCTCCCCCTCCTTCGTCCGGGAACCGTGCCCTAATCTCGGCCGCTGCGCGCCCTCGATCCGAGCCATTCAGGGAGATGCGACCGGCTGCGGCTTCTGCGGTCTGTCTCGTCCCGAGCCAGATCCTCGCGCGCCGGTCCTGGTCGCCCTGCCCTGCCCGTCTCGGCCCATTCGGGTGACGGTCACTGGCGCGGGCGCCAATGGCGATCGCATCGCCCTGCAACTACTGCCGATCAGGATCTGGTAGCCCGCGCCTATGCGCGGGCTGCCGTCGGCCGGAGGATTCGTCCGGAGGCCGAACGCCCCGGCTTTGCCTGGGCCACGTCACGCTGGCGCGCGCCGCGTCCTGGATTGAGGGCCTGTTCCGGCCCTCTTTCCAAAGGGTGGGTCCTCGCCATGCTCGCTTCCTCCACCTTCGCCTGCGGCTTCGGTTCCGTGCAGCTGCGCGTGGCTCCGGTCCCGGCTGCGCCGCCTTTGGAAATTCACCGGCCCGGTTCGCCACCTGGCAAGGCTTCAGGAGAGGGCGCGCTGCGCGCTTCTCGCCTGAAACCTTCGCCCATTATGGGCACCCCGACCGAGGCAAAAGACCAAGGCGGGATCGTCGCGAAAAAAGGAGGCCACAAATGGCAACTTTCGATCTTTACCAGACCATCACCGACCAGATCATCCGCAGCATTGAGGCAGGTACGCCCGCATGGCGCAAACCATGGACCGGAGAAGCGGGCGGCGCACCTTTTCCGCGCCGCGCCAATGGCGAATATTATCGCGGCATCAATGTGCTGATGCTCTGGCTGGCCGCCGAGGAAAACGGCTATCGCAGCGCCTATTGGTTCACCTATCGCCAAGCGCAGGAGGCAGGCGGGCAGGTCCGCAAGGGCGAGAAATCATCAACCGTTGTGAAATATGGCACGGTTGATCGCAAGGACGAGGACACCGGCGCAGACAAGCGCGTTCCATATCTGAAAGCCTATCGTGTTTTCAACGCCGAGCAGATCGACGGATTGCCGGCGGATTTTCAGGCGAAGCCTGCCGATCCTGCCCGCGACCTTGGCACCGAAGCCGATGCCGAGCTTGACGCATTCTTTGCCGGGACGGGTGCCGATATTCGCCACAGTGACGAGCCACGCGCCTATTACGTCCCCGGCGAGGATTACATCCACATGCCGCCCGTGGCGACCTTTCACAGCGCAGGCGGGTACTATGCCACCCTCGCCCATGAGGCAACGCATTGGACGGGCCACAAGTCGCGGCTTGATCGCTTTGGCCGTTTCACTGACCGGAAGGCCGTTGCGTTCGAGGAGTTGGTGGCCGAGGTCGGAAATTGCATGGTTTGCGCGAGCCTTGGGCTGACACCCGATTTCGACCAGTCGGCGGCCTATCTGAAAAGCTGGCTGCGGGCATTGGCTGACGACAAGCGCCTGATCTTCAAAGCTGCATCGGAAGCACAGAAGGCCGCCGATTGGTTGTTGAAAGCCGCGTCAACTGATGAGGCCGACGCCACTGAAGACAGGGCCGCCGCGTGAGCGGCCCATCGGAGGTAATGCCATGTTCTATGAATTGCGCGACCATCCCGACGATCTGCCAATCCGCTGCGAAACGCTGGCCGAGGCCAAGCGCCGCGCACGCATCCGCGTTGAGAGATTCGGATTTTCGGTCCTGATCTATGAGGTCAGTCCCTTCACTGGCGAAAAGCTGTTGGAGGAAATCGGCTGACACGGATCGCCGCCATCGAAACCGCGCCTTTTGGCGCGGCCCTTTCCCGCAATCATTCAAAACCGGAGCCAAAGCATGGCCTACGAACAGCAATCCGTCAGCATTCCAAACAAGATCCATGGCGACAGAACCGTCACCGCATATTGTACAGGCGGGCTCGGAACATATCGGCTGCATAAACGCTGGCATATCGTTCATATTGCGTCGGGCATGAATATCGGTGGCGGGCGCGGCGGAGACCGCCGAACCCGCAAGGGTGCCTTTGCTGTCATGGACGCGCTTCTGCAGGTGTCGATTGACTGGTCCAGATCTTACGAGGAAATAGGCAACGATCTTCAGGTCAACCGAACAGCGATCATGATGGCCCTCGCGACCGCCCGCAACCTTTAATCCCTGTTGTAAGGATTAGCCTGCCGCCCCGAAGGGCGGCATTTTCATGGAAATCGGCGTCCGTGAAAGCGGGCGGCGGTTCGCCTTCGGCATCGCCAGGGTGGCCAGGTTAACGCCGGTCTCTGGCGGAAAGCCGACCGCCCTGCCCTGTTCAGGCCCGACCCGCCGTATCCATGTCGTTCAGCTCCAGAAGCACCGCAACGCGATCCTCGGGCGCCAGCTCCGCCAGCATCCTTTGGGCGAGCCGTGCAGTACCCTTCTGACCAAGCGGATATTTCGCCAACCGCCGACCAGCAGCGATGAAATAGGCGCGAAGCTCTTCGAAGGTCGCAAGCGCCGCCCAAGACGATGCCTCATCTTCGTCATCTTCGAATGCGACCAGCGGAGCGCCAACACGCCATTCCTCCAGGATCACACCCATTACCACAACAGCATCGGTTGAATCTGTGTCATAGATCGCCTTGACCAGCTGCTGCACCTTAATCAAACGCTCTGCGTTATTCATCCTGTCCATCCGTCAGCTATGGGCGCGGCCTTTCGCTTCGCCCGGAAAACCACAGGTTTTTCCGGGCGAAGCGGGAGGGCGAAGCCCTGCCCGCGGCCCTGGGGCTGACAGTCAAGGGGTCTGCAAGGCGGGGTGGTGCGGCCCGCAGCCGCCTGCGGCGAGGACACGGCCCGCCTGGAAGACGGCACCGAAGGCGACGCTTGCCCCTTGACGGGCAGAACCAGGGGTGCTGGCGGACAACTCATGAACATGAATAATCGTCGCGCCGGGGGTGAGCACGGGCTTGCCCGTGTCGATCCCCCGGCGCGTCACCTGATCATAGTGGGCCGCGCATCCGCGCGGACCTCACAAGCATCTATGGTTGAGGATTTGAGCTTACGGCTTCAATTTTTGACAGGCATTCCTTGCAGGGCCGGTCATTGCACCCCTGTATAGCGAGGGTGACATAGCGCTTATCCGCGTCATGAGTGCCTACTGCGGAGCACTTGGGCATGTGCTTGGAAGTGCCATTACTCACGATAATCTGCAGTTATCATGACGGTATTAAAATGGCGCCAGTCAGGGAGGTAGTGGAACATTATCGGGGTAATGGACGTGTGGGTGGTTATTGGCCCTTGCTGGTAAGCCAGGCGTCGAAATGCGGCAGAAATTGTGCCCGCACCCAACGTGACATTGGGGCTTCGACCCCGGTCATCGCCTCCGGATCGATCTCTTTCACCAGCCGGTCATAGGCAGCCTGGCTGATCATCATCGATGTGTCGAAGGGGTGGCTGGCATCTGTCATGCGATCGCTCGGCACCTCGCTGTATTCGATACCGGCCTCGATCCTCTCTATCAGTTGCGGACGTAACTCGCCCATGGCCTTGCGAAACACCGCGCTTACCGGACAGCGGGCCTTTTCCGCCCAAGCTGTTGCCCGCTCGGCCAGGTCGGACGGGCAGCGGAATGTTGCGCGCAGCTTGACTTTCGGCCCCCTGCCCGCTTCGACCGGCGCCTTCATGTCCTCAGTGGTTTTGCGAGCCGCCGCGGGCGCGGAAATTTGAGACGCGGCCTCTGGTTCAGACGCCGTGATCGGTGCGGAAATCGGCGGCTTCGCCGGCTTATCTTGCGGGGTGTCGGCTGGTTTCGGTCTCGGGGTTATTGCTTCAGCTGATTTCTTCGCGGATGGTTTCGGCGCGGGCTTCTCGGGCGGTTGCGGCGCATCCACCGGCTTTGCCACATCGAGACGCGCCGCGAAACGGTCATCGCGCTTGAGAACCAACCCGCGTGCCTTGAGATTGGCCATTACGCATTCTCCTTGATGATCGTGTCAAACTGGTCGAGCAATTCGCCCATTTCGGTCAGGCCTGGTGCGATTGATTGCACGAGGCTTCGGTTCGGGTGCTTGTCACGGATGACGCCCAGAAGCCCGGTGTCGTTCATGCGCTCGTAGCAGGCCCGGTCCAGCACGAAATCTTCAAGTGTCGGCAGCGTCTCGAACATGATCGCGATCTGCGTCTTCGCGGATTCGCTGATCGATTTGCCGACATGGCTTCCGACCACACGAAATGGCGGCACATGATCGGGATCATCGACGCGGGTCTTCAGTTTTTCATGCCAGATGCCGGTTGAAGTGGTGTCGCGCACATCCTGCGATGACAGGCGGCAGGGCGAGACGATCAGATGCGCGGTCATCGCCATTTCGTCATGCGCTTCTGATCCACCGCCGAAAGTATCGATCAGGATCAGGTGATTCTCGTCCGGCCCTTCGTATAGTGACTGAATGTCCTCAAGCACCTTCTCGGCGCTCAATGTGCCGATCACATTGATCCGGTCATGCCAATAGCCCTGGCTGCGCGCTTCGTTCATCCATTCAGCGATGCCCTGGTTGCTGTCAGTGTCGAAGATCGTCACACGCTCGCCTCGGTCGATGGCCACAGAAGCAAGACCGCGCACGAGCGTCGATTTTCCGCAGCCACCTTTCTTGTTCATGACTGCGATGATTCGTCTGCCTGTGCCCATGATGCGCTATCCGTTCTGCGTGATGCGGTGTCCTTGATGCGTAACACGATAACCGAAAAGCGACAAGCGCTGTACCGCAAACGCGATACAGTCTCCTAGATACGCAATACGTCAAGCAATATGCCTCATGCGGGATACGTGCCCCAATTTGCGAACTGCTACAAACGACATGCGCGGTGCAACAAACGTTATGCGCGCTACGTGATGCGATATAAAATGGCAGGCACTAAGCACAAGTGGCTGCAACATACGACATGCGCAATGCAACAAGCAACATCCGTAAGCTGTACTGCGCGATCCGTTGTTGGTGCCGGAGCTAGGTCGCACGGAGAGGGCGCGTGGGGCCTGCTGGCGGGGTTTGGCTATCACCCCTGCGGCTTGGTCCTGAATGGCCCTCTGACGGCCCTCTGTGCGCGCCTGAAGCGGTGTCGCGATGGCGACGCTCCCTTGGGGGTAAGCAAACGGACCATATGTGCCGCGCCGAGCAACCGCTGCGATCGCCTCAATCGACGCAGCCTACGGCCGCGATTTCCGATTGTTTGGTGGGCGATCTTGGGTTACTCTGGCACATATGGGAAAGTGGCAGGAAATGCGGAATGTATACAAGCCGTCTGACCGCCATCGTCAGGAGACTATTGATGGCGCGTAAATCGCTGACGAAAGACCAGAAGGCAGAGGCCATCCGCCAGTTGAAGGCGGGCGGGGCTGTTTCCACGGTTGCTGACGCGGTTGGTGCCGCGCCTGAGGCGATCAAGAAGGAAAAGGCCCTGAAACTGCGTCAATCCGAGGCGACCACGACCTATGGAAGTGTCGTTACCGTGCGGCTATCCCCCGAGGAGGTGCACCAGTTGGACAGGCTGAAAGGGGTTCTTGGCACAGAAAGTCGTTCCGATGTGCTGCGCACCTTGCTGCGATCCAGCGTCGGGATGCTCGAATTTCCGGCCGAGCAGGCCTCGGAGCTTGAGGCAATCAAACACGAGCTTCACAAGATTGGCGTCAACATCAACCAGATCGCCTTTGCTGCCAACACTCGGAAGATCAAGCTGGCGAAGGGTCAGATGCACGCCCTGGACGATTTGCGGCTCACCATGCCGAAGGTGCGCACCTTCCTTCAGGCGGTCGTTGCTGAGCAGCGCCGGCGTGGCGTTCGGCTCTTCAAGGCATTTATCGAGGGTGAGGCATGAGCCGGGTTGGACTGGCAAAGGCGCTGATCGGCGAGATCGAGTTTCCGATCTGGCAGGGCGGGGCGGGTATGCTGGCCTTCCAGCAGGCCGAGGTCGCGCGCGAGTTCGACAGGTTCATGACCCCGAAGCCGAAATTTTCCGGGCGGGCGGCGGGCCTGTGGCGCGTCGCCCAGGGCTCGAATGCGGTGGTGCTGAAGAAGATCCACAATGGCGGCACGCACACCGGAAAGCAGCTTGGCAACCAGCTGGATTACCTCTTTTCCAAGGCAGCGGCGGTGTTCGGCAACATGGCCGATCTGGACCCGCGCGCCCGGACGCTGAACGGCGATCAGCGCAAGGTGATCGTCGATCAGTGGTCTGACGAATGGACCGGCGATCCGAAGAACGGCCATACCACGCATCTGCTGGTTTCCTTCCCCTTCGATGTGAGCGGGGAGCGCGGCCGGCCAGTGGTCGAAGAATGGTGCATGGAGATGTTCCAGTCCGGTCTGCATTCGGATGGCGAGGAATGGGCCTATGTTGCGGCCCTGCACACCGATCGGGTCAACAGGCATGTCCATGTCGTCGTGAACAACCGGGGCCTGGAGAATGGCGACTGGTTCTATATGGCGAAGGACCACGCCTTTAATCTGGATTTCATGAAGGAACGGCTGGTCGAGATCGCCGCCGGGCAGGGCATGTTTCTGGACAAGAGCAGCCGCCTGGACCGGGGCGTCCTGACCTATGGGCCGTCACGGGCCGAGATCGAGCGGGCTGCGCGTGAAGGCCGTGAGCCCGTCGAGGCCCGCCGCCAGGGCAGGGCGCTCAGCGATGCCCTCGATCACATTCAGCGCAATATCGAGACGCTGCGCAGTCTCGCGGTCGTGGCCACGCTCATCAGCGACGAGGACCTGGCCCGGAAGATCGAGGCCGCAGCCGACCTGCTGGAACAGGGCGGCATCATCAATCACCGAAATCAGGAGATCGTCATGGACCTCGATACCATCCGCAATCGCGGCGATCTGGCCAATGCCTTCGGGAACTGGCTGGATGAAAGCGAGAAGGACATTTCGCGCCTGCCCGTGCAGGAGCAGCGCGAAATGCGTGAGGAACTCTACGGTATTGCCTCGGAGATCGTGCGCGATCTGGGCGATGATCGCGGCGCGCAGCTGATGCACCATGCCCCGCGCACCCCGGTCTATCAAGTGCAGATGGACGGAGATCGCATCACCATCGAGGACAAGCACAAGGTCATCGGGCCGGATGGCTCAAAGGAAATGACGGCGCAGATCGGCGCGGCCGCAGAGAAGGCAGGTCTCGATCCGATCGTGATCCAGTCCCGGATGGTGACCGGAGCCGCAAATGCCTGGCAGGAGCGCGAATGGATCAAGGCCGATATCCTGGCTGTAGCCGACGCGAAGAAGATCGATCTGTCTTCCGAGGAAGGGCGGGGCAGGGCGGCCGATCTGGTCGATACCTTCTATGCGGCGGCTGCCCGCACGATTTCCCGCGCGGTACCGATCGAGCAGGAAGCCACGAGTGACAAGCTGACCCGCGCGCTGTCCGCCATGGCCGATTCCCATGCCCAGCACGGCAAGGTCGAGTTCCAGAATGACGAGCATGCCGCCCGCTTCGGTTTCGACTTCCGCGAACGTTATGGCGAGAATGCCATGGCGCGGCTCGCGACGGGTGACACCAACGCCCTGGCCGTTGACTTCCCTGATGCGGGTCAGCGTCGGGCGATCGCGCGGGCTGTGGCCGCGGCGGGCGAATCCCATCAGTCAGTCGGCATGACCCTCGCCCAGACCCGGCAGGTCAAAGAGAAGATGGCCGAGCAGGAGGCCGACGAGCATCACGTCTCGCGCAATAAGGATCTCGGTCACGAGTTGTAATCGCATCACCGATTGCACGGCCGGTCGGCAAGATATACATTATCGACGATGTGTATCATTCAAGGCGGAGCCCAAATCATGCAGATCGCGAAATGGGGTAATTCTCTGGCCGTCCGCCTGCCTGCGCGGATGGTCCAGGAACTCGGGCTTAAGGCGGGCGACGAGATCGAAATCACGGCCACTGATGCCGGGCATTTTCAGGTGCGACGCCGCCGCGACCCCGAAGAAATTCTGGCACGCTTGCGCGAGTTTCGCGGGTTGATGCCCAAGGGCTATCGGTTCGACCGGGACGAGGCGAATGCCAGGTAGGTTCTTCGACACGAACATCCTGCTTTATCTTCTCTCCGACGACCGAGCCAAGGCAGACATTGCCGAAGGGCTATTGCGTGACGGCGGAACGGTCAGCGTGCAGGTGCTGAACGAGATCGCGAATGTCACGCAGCGGAAGTTCAAGATGAGCTGGTCGCAGAGCGATGAATTTCTGCTCATGATCCGTGAATTTGTGACCGTTGAGCCATTGACCTATGAGACCCATGATCTGGGCATAGCCCTGGCGCGGAAACACACGCTGTCTGTCTATGACGCGATGATCGTCGCGGCCGGGTTGCTGGCAGGCTGCGACACCGTGCTTTCCGAGGACATGCAGGACGGGTTCAGGGTGGCTGACAGGATCACGATCCGTAATCCATTCGCCGCGCAAATATGATCCGCGCAGCTATCTATAATGGATCGCCATGTGATCACCCGTCCAGCTTAGGTGCAGGGTCGGCGTGTTTTCCCTCGCTGGCCTATGAAAGTTTGGGCGGAAAGCGGAAGTTCGCTGCGGACGCAAACGGACTAAGGCTCCACCCGAAACCGGACGTTCGAGACGCACCTGAATAGATAACCATATTTGGTATACAGTGGTTCTTGACCATCGATCATCAACACGCCTAAATTTTCCCGCCAACGCCCTTGAACTTTTCAACGAACGCAGAGATGCGTGTGGAACACATCTCGTTTTTTGGTCAAGTATTGTGGATTGAGCGGGCTCATTTTCGGTAGGATCGAGTTCAACTCCGTGCCGTTTTCGCTCGCATATTCGCGCTTGACCGACGTCGCGGTGTAGCGCTTGGCGGCATCCGAGTTCAATTTTTCATCCGCTATCAGTTCTTCCGCTTCCCGGCGTTGCTCGGCTTGTGCGAAGGCAAAAAACGCCTCAATCACCCCGGCCTTGTCCCCCAGTTCGTCAAGGTTTATCTGATTGATGGAATCGACGATGAGACTTTCTTTCGCGCGGTTGCCAATACAGGCGCGGATGACACGGCGAACTTCGCCAACGAGCTCTGATTTGCTCTTCGTTTTTTTGTTGTGCTCGAAGATTAGCTCGAGGATGTAATCCAGATTGATTTCCAGCCAGTTCCACATGATGCCGCACAAGCGGAAAGGATTTTTCGAAAGGAACAGGACAGGCCGCAACGGGCCATGCAGAAATGGCGGTCCCCGAACGGACACCGCCGCTGAGCTGATGTGTCTGCGGTGCGCTCTTCAAATCCAGTAGTGTGGAACGCCATAATGATCGTGCGTTCGGCGCTCCCAGTCTCGGTCCGCATACCAGTTGTCGTTACGGGCAGGCGCACCCTTTACCTCTTGCTCGGTGATGTCCGTCATGAAGCCGTTTCTGGACGTATCGTAACACAGCTTTCCCCACGGGACCGGATGATGGTCTTCGCCGAGCCCCAGAAAACCGCCAAAGCCCATCACGGCGTAGCCGACCCTGCCGGCTTGCTTGTCGATCATGAGGTGGTCGATTGTGCCGATGTGGGCACCATCGTTACCATAGACGTCGGTCCCGTCCACATCGTCGGATGAGACGAGACTTGCATGTGCGGAATTGTCCATTTGATCTTCCTCATTTTACTGCGGGACGAACCGAGAACCATACCGCCGGGTTCCGCCCCGCGTGTCCAGGATGGCGGCATTTTGCCGGAGTCGATTTGGAAATGGTATCTTTCAATTCTCTGCAAAAGCCTGAAGCGCGTCGATCACGCCATCGCTCAGGCTCTGCAAGCTGTCCTGGACCTGCGCCGCCGGGCAATCCGCCTCCAGCCGCGCGGCCATATCAGCCATCGAGAAGCTGTTAGCCCCCTCCAGGTCCTTCAATTCGTCCCATGTCACCGGCACGGCCACGGGGGCGCCGGGGCGGGCGCGCAGGGAATAGGGGGCGATTGCCGTCGCGCCGCGTTCGTTGCGCAGCCAGTCGATGAAGACGCGCCCCCGGCGTTTCGATTTCGACATGGTGGCGGTGTAACGGTCGGGCGCGCGCGCCGCCATCACATGCGCGAAGGTCTTGGCGAACAGTTTAACACTGTCCCAGCCGCGGGTGCGCCGCAGTGCCAGCCAGACATGCACGCCCTTGCCGCCGGTGACGATGGCACCGCTTTGCAAACCCAGACTTGCCAGCGTATCGCGCACATCGAAGGCCGCCTCCTGCACATCGGTCCAACCCAGCCCCTCGTCGGGATCGAGATCGAACACCAGCCGATCGGGACGTTCCAGCCGGTCGGTCCGCCCACCCCAGATGTGGAACTCGATGCTGCCCATCTGCGCGGCGGCGATCAGGCTTTCGGTCCGCGTGGCATAGAGGTAATCGGCGCTGTCGCCGTCGCTTTCCTCGACGCTGACGCGCGACAGTTCACCGGGCATCCCGCCGACATCGTGTTTCTGGAAGAAGCACGGATCGGAAATGCCGGACGGGCAGCGATAGAGCGACAGGGGACGGTGTCCGGCGAGCGCGATCATGCGTTCGCCGACCTGCGCGTAATGCCGCGCCACGTTGCCCTTGGTGCAGCCTGCGTCGGGGAACACGGGGCGGTCCGCATTGCTGATGCGGATGCCCTGAACGGTGGTTTCGGTATCGTCGGTCATCGGTGCCTCTAGTCGCACGTCGTCGGCTTTCTTGTCGTCGCGCAGGCCGAGGAAGCTGGCATGACGCACATAGCCGTCGCCGGTGAATTCGGTGAACTCGACCTCGGCCACCAGATCGGCGCGCACCCACTGCGCCTCCCGCGCGATGTCATCCGGGACATCGTGGCAGGGCGGATTCTTGCGCGCGGTCATCGCCCGGGCCACGGCCTCCATCACAGCGTCGGAAAACCCGGTGCCGACCCTGCCCTTGTAGCGCAGCGCGCCACCCTCGTGGCTGGCCAGAAGCAGCGAGGCAAAGGGCCGCCCGGCCTTGTCGGACGGCGAATAACCCACGATCACGAATTCCTGTCGGCGGGTGCATTTGACCTTGCGCCACGCCTTGCTGCGGGTGCTTCGATAGGGGGCGTCAATGCGTTTGCTGATGATCCCCTCCGCACCCGCCTTGCAGGCATTGGCGAACACCTCTGGACCCTTGCCGACGATATGTTCGCTCAGCCGCAGGGGGCCGCCGGAGGGCGCACCCGACAGCAACTTTGCCAGACGTTCGCGGCGTTCGATCTGAGGCAGCTTGCGCAGATCCTCGCCGTCGATGCGCAAGAGGTCGAAGGCAAAGAAGACCAGCGCGTTGCCCTGTTTCAACGCCTTCTGGAGCGAGGAAAAGGCCGAGCCGTGGATGCGTGCGGCCATCACCTCGCCGTCGATCAGGGCGGCGTCGCAGTGCAGGGGGTCGAACGCGCCGTCCAGTGCGTGAAACCGATCGGTCCAGTCCTTGCCCGACCGCGTATAGAGCCGCATGCCACCCTTGCCGAGTGCTGCAAGGCAGCGGTAGCCGTCGAACTTGGTCTCGTGCAACCAGTCGTCGCCCTCTGGGGCTTCGGCCACCATCGTGGCAAGCTGCGGCTTGACGAAGGCGGGGCGCTTGCGGCAGCGGTCGGGGGCGGGATCGGGCGGAGCCTTGGCGGGCGCGTCCTCGGCGATCTGCGTCATGTTGCGGCCGGTCTTGACCGAGACCGCCTTGCCCTTGGTAAAGCCGTCCGGGTTGCCCTCGGCGTAATCGTCGCGCTCCTTGATCAGCAGCCAGTTCTCGCGCGTCTCATTCGGTTTCCCGCGCATACGCACCAACGCCCAGCCGCCCTTCATCCGCTGGCCTTGCAGGGTGAATTTCAGCTTGCCGTCGCTCAGCCCCTTTTCGAAATCCTCCTGCGGCACCCAGCCGCCGGTGTCCCACAGCATCACCGTGCCGCCGCCATATTCGCCGTTCGGGATCGTGCCCTCGAAATCGCCGTAGTCCAGCGGATGGTCCTCCGTCCGCACCGCCAGGCGCTTTTCGCCCGGATCGGGCGACGGCCCCTTCGTGACCGCCCAGCTAAGCAGCACGCCGTTCCATTCAAGCCTGAAGTCGTAGTGCAGGCGCGAAGCCGCGTGTTTCTGCACCACGAAACGGCGTTTCGCGCCTCCCGCCCCCACCTGACCGCGCGGCTCTGCGGTGCGGGAAAAATCCCGCTTCGCGTTGTAATCGGCCAGCGGATCGGGGGATTTCGCCATCTAGGACGCCTTCTTGGCCGGTTTCTTTTTCTTCTTGCCGTCGGCGTCCTTCAGGCTCTGTTTCAGCGCGCTCATCAGATCGACCACATTGTCGCCGCCCCCGCTGTCATCGTCCGTGCGCACGCGCGGGGTCTTCTTGTTCCTCATCTTCGCGTCCAGCAGGTCCTGCATCGCCTCGGCATACTTGTCGTGATAGGCGCTCGCATCAAAGGGCGCGCTCTTGCGGTCGATCAGGGAGGTGGCGACCTCCAGCAACTCCTTGTCGACCTTCTCGTCCTCGATATCGGTGAAGATCTGATCGGCCTCGCGCAGCTCGTCCTCGTAATGCAGCGTCTCCATCAGCAGCCCGTCGCCGCAGGGTTTGACGGCGGCCAGATATTCCTTGCCGCGCATCGTCACCTGCCCCAGACCCACCTTGCCCGCGGCCCGCAACGCATCGCGCACCACGCGGTAGGCATCCTGCGCCAGATCGTCCGAGGCGGTGATGTAATAGGGCTTGTCGAAATAAAGCGGCGAGATTTCGCAGGCATCGACGAATTGCACCAGTTCGAAGGTCTTTTTCGTCTCCAGCTTGATCGCGTCGATCTCGTCCGGGTCGAGCAGGATGTATTCGTCGTCATCGACCTCGTAGCCTTTTACGATGTCCTCGGTCTTGACCGGGCCGATGCCGGGCACGGATTTCTCGTAGCGGATGCGCTTGCCAGAAGGCTTGTGGATCTGGCGGAACGACACCCGCGCACCGGATTTGGTGGCCGAGAATATCTCGACCGGGATGGAAACCAGCGACAGGCGAAGCTGTCCCTTCCAGAGTGCGCGCGGTGCCATGTCGGTCCTTCTCCCTGCAGGATGCGCCGCCATGATCGAAGACGGGATGCCTAAAGATATAGATCGAAACCGACAATTGTTCCACATTCCGGTTCGGTCAGGAAGGGTATCGTGCCTGCAAGTATCGAAACACCATGTTTCGCAGACATCGCCGCAATCGCATTGAGCGCTACCTCCCCGCATTCGAACAGCCATTCAAGGGTGTCTGCCTCCGCCATATCTGCGGGCGCAAAGCTCAACCACTGGGCGCAGGCGAACTCCGGCAGGACAAGTATGTGACCTCCCCGAGCCACCGTCTGTGCGACCCGCATTTCCAGTGCAGCAAGCCAAACCTGCAAATCCGGCACCACCGGTTCAAGATTGGCGGCCCAGAAGTCGATCAAGACAAATTCCATGGATTTTTCCAGTTTGGAAGGAGGGTGAGCGGTCTGGCAGATCTTCCGACGCTCGAGACAAGCTCGGACGTTCGTTTGAGGTCGCAGACGGCTTTCAATCAGATTGGTAGGCATGACTTTACGTCTCGTCGCATCAATCTAGATGGAAGCTATGGAATATTAACCGGCGTAGGATCTGCTTTGGTCGATATTAGCCTGTCTGCGCGCGCACCAATCCCTTGGAGAAACACAAATGTCTGAAAAATCACCGCAATTTCGTCCCTCAATCGAGACGCAGAAATCAAATGAGACGACTGAGCGTCGCGAAAAAACGGGGCAAGGCGGCGAAACGCATCAGCAGTCATCCGATGGCGCGCGTTTGACCACATCGCAGGGTGTGCCGGTTTCGGACAATCAGAACACGTTGAAAGCGGGGCCGCGGGGTCCAGCCTTGCTCGAGGACTTCCATTTCCGCGAGAAGATGTTTCATTTCGACCACGAGCGTATCCCCGAGCGGGTGGTGCATGCCCGGGGCTATGGCGCGCGCGGATATTTCGAGACAACCGACCCGATCCCGGAGCTTACGTCCGCGCATCTTTTGCAGGAGAAGGGCCGCAAGGTGCCGGCATTCGTCCGGTTCTCGACCGTGGCGGGCAACAAGGGGTCGATGGATCTGGCCCGCGATGCACGCGGATTTGCCGTGAAACTCTATACCGAGGAAGGCAACTGGGACATCGTCGGCAACAATATCCCGGTGTTCTTCATCCAAGACGCGATGAAGTTTCCCGATCTGGTGCATTCGGTCAAGGAAGCGCCTGATCGCGCCTTTCCCCAGGCGCAATCGGCGCATGACAACTTCTGGGATTTCATCTCGCTCATGCCCGAAGCCATGCACATGGTCATGTGGACCATGTCGGACCGGGGCATTCCGCGGTCGTTCCGGTTCATGGAGGGGTTCGGAGTTCACACATTCCGCTTCGTCAACGCGGAGGGGGAGAGCCATTTCGTCAAGTTCCACTGGAAACCCAAGCAGGGTCTGCAATCGGTCCTGTGGGACGAGGCGGTCAAGATCAATGGCGCCGATCCCGACTTTCACCGACGCGACCTGTGGGGAGCCATTCAAGCGGGCGATTTCCCGGAATGGGAACTGGGCGTGCAGGTGTTTGACGACGCCTTTGCCGACACGTTCGACTTCGATGTGCTGGATGCGACCAAGTTGATCCCCGAAGAGGACGTGCCCGTGCGTATAATCGGGCGGCTTGTGCTGGACAGCGTGGTCGACAACTTCTTTGCCGAGACGGAACAGGTCGCGTTCTGCACCCAGAACATCGTGCCGGGCGTCGACTTTACCAACGACCCGCTGCTGCAGGGGCGGAATTTCTCCTATCTCGACACACAAATCAAACGTCTGGGTGGTCCAAACTTTACTCATATCCCCGTCAATGCGCCGAAATGTCCCTTTGCGCATTTCCAGCAGGACGGCCACATGGCGATGCACAACCCGGCGGGCCGCGCCAATTACGAGCCGAACAGTTGGAAGGATGGCGGCCCCCGCGCCGATCCGGAGAGCGGTTTCACGTCGTTCCCAGAAGCCGTCGAGGGTGAGAAGCGCAAGGTGCGTGCAGAGCTGTTCGCCGATCACTACAGTCAGGCGCGGCAGTTTTACCAAAGCCAGACCGAGGTGGAGCAGGGCCACATCGCCGACGCGCTGATCTTCGAGCTGTCGAAATGCGAGGTGCTGGACATCCGCGAGCGTGTCGTGGCGCATCTGCCGAACATCGACCCTGATCTGGCGCAGATGGTCGCAGATGGGCTGGGTTTTGACAAACTCCCCAAGGCCCACACGCCTCGGCGCGACATGGTCGAGGGTCTCAAGCCATCGGACGCGCTTTCGATCCTCAAGAACGGGCCGGACAACTTTAAGGGCCGCAAGCTGGGGATCCTCGTGACAGACGGGATCGACGGTGATCTGCTGGCTTCACTTCGAGACGCTGTAAAGGATGCGGGCGGCATGGTCGAGATCGTCGCGCCGACCATCGGCGGCATCAAGACGTCCGACGGTAAACGCGTGCCGGCCGATCAGAAAGTCGATGGCGGGCCATCCGTGCTCTATGATGCTGTGGCCGTGATGGCATCGGCAGACGGGATCAAAAAGTTGAAGTCCATGCCCCCGGCCAAGGGCTTCGCTGCCGACGCGTTTGCACATGCGAAGTTCATCGCACTCGCTGGTGAAGCCGAGAAATTGTTTCACGCAGCGGGAGTCGGCGATTTCGATGACGGCGTATTCCGGATTGCGAAAAAGGGCGACTGTGCGGCTTTCATCAAAGCTTGCGGGAAACTGAGATTCTGGCAGCGCAAATGAAGAGCTTCTTTGCCGCTAGTGTGTGACCGGCGGCAAGAGACCCGACGATCAGCGCCCGATCCTATCCATACTCCAGCCCACCGAGAAACCAGGTAGGATGGTGGACAGGAAGATCGTCAGCGCGGTGATGATCCACAGGTCAGAGATATGCGGCAGATCGGCATGGCTGGTCGCATAGGCCAGATAGTAGATCGATCCGATCGCGCGCACCCCATAGACGGCAACCACCGCCCGGTCGGAACGGGCTAACGCCCTTGCCGTCAGGGATACCCATCCCGCCAGCGGGCGCAGCACCACGATCAGCAGCACCGCGATGGCGACATGGTTCCAGGTCAGGTCCGCTGCCAGAGCGGGGAGCAGGCCACCCAGGGCAATCAGCAGAAGCGCCGTCAGGGCGTCTTCGATGGATTCCGAGAAATCGTGCAGATGCCGATGATAATGGTGTTCGCTCTCGATACGCCTCAGCGACAGGCCCATCGCGGCCACGGCGATGAAACCGTAGCCCTCGACCAGTTCGGTTGAGCCATAACACAGGAACACCCCGGCAATCGCGATCACCCCGGAGCCGGTATCGGCCAGCCGGGTTTCGCGGGGCAGGTTGAACGGGATCTGGCCCAGCAGCCAAGCCCCGGCCCAGCCCATCGCGGCCCCGATGGATATCCGGTAGATCACGTCTTCCAGCAGCCAGCGCAGACCCCAGTCGCCGGGGGCCAGACCCTGCGCGATGACGAGCAGGCCGAGGTAGACGAAGGGAAAGGCCAGCCCGTCGTTCAGTGCGGCCTCCGTGGTCAGGGCAAAGCGCACCGGATGCTCCTGTCCCTCTTGGGGTGGTCCGATCTGCACATCGGCGGCGAGAACCGGGTCGGTCGGTGCCAGCACGGCGGCCAGCAGAAGCGCGGAGCCGACGGTCAGCCCACCCAGAACCACGCCCAGGAGCGCGACCGCCGGGATGGTCAGGGGCATCCCGATCACGAGCAGCCGCAGCGTCGGTCCCCATTTCCGCGGCGGACCGAGGCTGTCGACCCGCATTCCGGCGGCGAAGAGCGCGACGATGACGGTGATTTCCGCCACGACCTCCCACAGCAGGGGGGCGCTGCGCGGGTCGGGAGGTGCGGGCAGGCCGGGGACCGTGAGGACCGCAGCGGCCCCGAGCAGGATCATCAGCGGGGCGGCCGCCGGTTCCCGCGAGGAGACCAGCCGCGGAAACCAGCGCGCCAGGATCACGATGCATCCCGCCACCGCGAGGGTCAGGTGATAGGTGCTGAATTCGAAGAAGGCATCGGTTTCCATTTCAGGCGTCGGCAACCCCCTTAAACAGGGCCTCGTCCACATGATCGCCACGCAGCACCGAGATATCGCCCGTTGTCTCCAGCACCACGGCTCGAACGGATGAGAAATCAAGCGCATTGGCCTCCCGCAACTTTGCGATCAGGTCTTCCTCGGCAACACGCGTCGCGCGCAAGGCATCGTGCAGGATGACGCCGTCCTTCATCAGCAGGACCGGCGTATTCTGAACCAGCGCGTCGAGTCGCGGCGACCAGCGTCGCAGCCGCGAGACGCCATACTGGACGGCAAAGAGGCTGGCCATCGCCGTCAGCGTCTGAAGAAATCCCGCCCATTCCTGCGACTGAGACGCCCCGGCCAGAAGCGAGCCCATGGCAACAGTCATGACGAAGTCGAAATTCGTCATTTTCGAGAATGATCGCAATCCGACTACGCGGACCAGCAGGATGATCCAGGTAATGCCGACCGCGCTCAGTAGGGAACCCTTGGCCAACGCATCGAGTATAGGTCCGTCAAAAAACATCAATGTATCCATTGTTTGAAGGTGCTTTTTGCATCCAAGACCTTATTCGTTCAAACGCGACCATAGCCGCGTGCGGAATACCCCGTTTCAATGCATATTAAATCCACGCAAGGCAGCGGGGTTTAAAGAAAGTATATGGCAGGGTAGGCATCAGAACAGGGAGTTCTCGGTTAGTGGTCGATTTCAGTGAATTTATACTTCGCGTCCTTTTTTCTGGGGGGTGTGGGTTAATCGTCGGGCTTGATCGCGAGATCAAAGGAAAGCCTCTAGGGGCGGGTGTCTACGTTTTGGTTGCGATCGGCTCTACCGCCTTAATGGCAGTTACCCTCAATTTTGCTCTGAGCAGCATGGCCGAGGATGAGGCCCTCAGTATTGACCCTACCCGCCTTATTCAGGGTATTGTCGGTGGCATCGGGTTCCTCGGAGCGGGGGCGATCATGTCGCCCAGTGACGACGGGCGACTAAAAGGTGTCCGCAGCGGAGCCGCAATCTGGGCTGTAGGGTCGATTGGCATCGCTTGCGGGCTAGGTTTCCTCAAGGAGGCGGCATTTATCTCTGTGCTCATCTGCGTCGTTCTCAATATTTTCGACTGCCTTCATATCAGAGGCAACAGATAGGAAAATTTTCATGTCCAGCACATCCAGTTGTCTCGTTACCAAGCTGTCGCATTACGTCTCACTTTCCGAGGCCGATTGTGATAGGTTGGCTAAGCTTGAGAGAGCCGAACGCATTTTCGATGCAGGACGGGAAGTGTATCAGGGGGGCGACGAGAACAAGGACCTATACGTGGTCAAACATGGCTGGGCCTTCAGCTTTACCGATCTGCCCGATGGTCGGCGCCAGATTGTCAAGATCCATCATCCCGGCGACGTCATTGGTTTCGCCGACGTCACCCTCAAGCACTCCACGACCACGCTGCGAACTGTCGAAGAGGTGTGCCTGTGTCCATTCCCGAAATCGTCGCTGGACGAGATCCTGCGCGAGTCTCCGAAGCTTTCAGCACTTTTGCTTTCGATAGCACTTCGCGACCAGGTTGTTTTGATTGATGTTCTCCGCGCAATGGGCCGGATGAGTGCGCAGGAACGGGTCAGCTACATGTTGCTGGATCTCATATCCCGTCTCCGGATCACCAATCCGGGCATGACCGACACGATTCGCCTGCCGATGACGCAGAGCCAGATCGCTGATTACCTCGGCCTGACCAATGTCTACATCAGCAAGACCTTCATCCGGATGGAAGAGGATGGCTATATTCACCGCGATCAGCATCGGCTCCAGATCCTTCGGGAAGATGCGATGATAGAACTTACGGATTTCCATGATCGCTATGCCGACATGGATACCTCCTGGTTTCCGCAAGACTGACCGCCGCGGCGGAATTCAATCCAGTTGAAAGCATGGTTTGGCGGTGTCGCGCATCCTTGGCACACCCGCGCCGGCGATGAATCATCCGAAGTGGGAACCGACGAGCAACGACTTTGTTGGACCGTCGGTAGCGTCGAAATCTAACAAGCTACTGATCGAAAAATTTTATTGCTATTTAACTAACGCTTGGGGGCGAATGTGGAACTGCGGGCTGTCTTCATCTGGGGAATACTGATTCTGTCTGCCGTCCTCCCGGCGGTCGGTCTGTTCCTCTGTGCGGTCATCATCGTGGTTCAGATCGGTTTGATGGGCCTTCGGCCATTTGTTTCCTGTCTGCCCGCCCGGCTGGCGACGGGTCGGCAGGACTTCGCCAGCCCGCGTTTTTCAATCCATGTCGCGACCCATGCGGAACCGCCCCGGCTGGTGATCCGCACCCTGCAGGCCCTGCTGGATCAGGATTGGCCGTCGGATGCCTACGAGATCGTCGTGATGGACAACAACACCGCCGATCCCGCGGTGTGGAAGCCGGTGAAGAGGTTTTGCGCCGCGCATCCGGGCCGGATCGCCTTCCTGCACCGGACGGGTGTCAAGGGTGCCAAGGCCGGCGCGCTCAACATCGCGCTGGCGCATACGCGCGACGATGCGACCCATGTGGTCACCGTCGATGCGGATTACGTGGTCGACCGCGATTTCCTGCGCCGCGCGGCGGAGGCGCTGCACCGGACCGCGGCGGATTACGTGCAGTTTCCGCAATCCTATGTCGCTACTACGACCACCGCACCGGGCGTGGATGCCGAGCTTGAGGAATATTTCCGCACCAATGCCGCCGCCGCCGATGAGGCAGAGGCGGTACTGTTGACCGGCACGCTCTGCGTGATTTCGAAGACCGCGCTGGTTTCCGTCGGCGGGTGGTCGGGCGCCACCACGACCGAGGATGCGGACCTGGGCGTGCGGCTTTGCCACGCGGGCTTCGCGGGCCGGTTCATCAACCGGGTCGTGGGCAAGGGGCTGCTGCCGCTGTCGCTGCGCGATCTCGAAAGGCAGCGCTATCGCTGGTGCAGCGGCAACGTCCAGACCCTGCTGCGGCATGGGCGGACGATCCTCACCCCCGCGGGCGAGTTCGAGCTGCACAAGCGGCTGGTGATCCTCACGCAACTGACTGCATGGTTCAGCCTCGCCCTCGTGCCTTTCGCGCTGCTGACGGTCTGGCTGCTGACCGCGCAGGGGCATACGGTCGCCGCCGCGCTGGCTGCGGTGGCCATCCTGCTCGCGCTTTGCGACATCGTTTCACGCGTCGTGGCGCGCGGGTTGCGCGACGGGCAGGCCCTTCCGGTCATCCTCCACGCGCTGGCCTGTCGCATCGCGCTGGCGCCGCAATCGGCTAAGGCGACCTTCGATGCGCTCGCGGGCTGCCGCCTGAAATTCGTGGTCACCGACAAATCGGGCGGCAAGGGCTCCGGTTCCCTGTCCATCTGTCACCTCGTGGTTTTCCTCACCGCGCTTCTGCTGCTGCTCGGCGGGCACCCTGCGGAGCCGCTGATCCGCGCCGCGCTACTGGCGCTCCTGCTGCCGTTGCCCGCCGCGCTGCTGACCGACAGGAGCCTGCGCGCCTATCGTGCCACCATCGCCTCACCTGTGAAGGAGGTTTCCGCATGACATCCGATCCGCTATCCCCCCTGGTCGATATCGTCATCCCGACCTGGAACCGCGCTCATCTAATCGTCGGTGCCATCCGCGCGGCACTCGAACAAAGCTGGTGGAACATCCGCGTCACGGTGATCGACGACGCCAGCACCGACGCGACCGAAGACGCGGTGCGGTGCTTCCTGGCCGATCCGCGTTTCAACTACATCCGGCTGTCGCAGAACCTCGGCACCGCCAATGCCAAGAACGCTGGCCTGCTGCTGACCGCGGGCGATGCGGTCACCTTCCACGATTCCGACGACATCCCGCACCGCGACAAGGTTCTGCACCAGGTGCGCGTGTTGACCGCGCAGGATATCGGTGCCGACGACTGCCTGAACTGGCAACTGGCGGGCAAGGAAGCGGGGCAGCGGCTGGAGGTCAGCGCCGCGCTCACCCACCACGAACTGATCCTGCCGGACGGGCGGCGCGTCGAGATCCGGCGCGACCTGTCCCTGCTCGATGACGTGTTCCCGAACCTTCAGATGGGCGCGCAGGTGCCGGGGGAGTGGACGCACATCAACTCCGGCCTGTTCCGCGCGGATGTGTTCCGCCGTCTCGGCGGGTTCGAGGATTGCATCGAGGAGGACCGCGAGTTCCGCAACCGGCTGATCCTGAACGGCGAGATCGTCTGGATCGTGCCGGAACTGTTGCTGACCAAGATCGAGACGCCCGACAGCCTGACGCAATCGACGGTCTCGGATTACGACAGCGCCCGGCGCAGGGCGGACCGGCAGAAGGTCTGGGCCAAGGTCGAGGTGTGGCGGGAGAACGGCAGGGTGGCCCCGGTGCCGGTGGATATCCCGACCCTCGGCGTCAGCCATGTCAGCCGGCCCGACTTGCTGGCGCGGCGGGACATGCCGGTCACGCCCGCCACGTCGGCCAGTGTCGCGCAAATCCTCGCCACCTTTCCTGCTACACGGATGGCCGCGCAATGAAGGCCTTTCGCCAAGAGACAGCGCGCGCGCCCGTGGGAATCGTCGATCCGTGCTCTGCCGCGGGTTACGACCTGCCCGACCTCGGGACCGGCGGTCTTGGCGGCACCGAAGCGACGGTGCTGCGGGTGGCCGCTGCACTCGGCTCCCGGTTCGAGATCACGCAGTATCAGCAGGGTCGCAGCAACAGGCACCTGTCCGAGGCAGGGAAGTTGCGGCCCCTGCAAGACCTCGATGACGCGCAAAACCAAGCCGCCCTGATCGTCATCAACCGGTGGAAGGTGGCGATCAAGCTGCGCAAGCGGCATCCAGCCACGCCGATCTTTCTTTGGCTGCACGTCTATCCCGGCCGTCATAACCGCAAGATGGCCGCGGCGCTGAAGGCTGCCGGAATCACGGTGATCTGCGTGTCCGAAACGCACGCCCGTGCGCTTGCGGGGTTTCTCGGGGCGGAGGATGTGCCGCCCATTCGGGTGATCTACGATCCGCTCGATGACGATCTGCACCCCGACGCCACGCCCCGCGATCCCGACCTGCTGCTCTTTGCCAGTTCGCCCCACAAGGGGTTGGCCGAGGTGTTCGAACAATTCGCCGCCCTGCGCCGTGACCTTCCGAACCTGACCCTTGCCGTGGCCGATCCGGGCTATCTGCGCTGGGATACCGGGCCGGTGCCCGAGGGCGTGGTTTTTCTGGGATCCCTGTCCCATGGGGCGCTCATCCGGCAGATGCGCCGTGCGCTCTGCCTGTTCTATCCCCAGACGACATTTGCCGAGACCTTCGGCCTGGTGCTGGCCGAGGCCAATGCGGTCGGCACGCCGGTGCTGGTGCATGATGGGCTGGGCGCCAATGCGGAAATCGTGGCGGATGCCACGCAGCGCGTGGATGGCCATGACCCGGCGCAGATCCTTGGGCGCATTCAGGCGTGGCGGCGTGCGCCGCCGCAGGTCACCGCCAATCCCGCCTTCCGGCTGGGCCGGGTCACCGGGGACTGGGTGCAGCTGCTGGAACACGCCGCTGCAAGGCATCCTGAGATGGAGATGGTAAAGAGCACATGACAGCTTCCAGACCCCTTGCCGAGTTGCCGCCTTCGACCACCGCCGGGCCGGTGCCGTCCGATGTCGCGGAGGCCCTGCGGGCCGCCGCCGCAGAAGAGGAACGCGGCGCGCGCCCGATCGGCCGCTCCATCGATCTGCTGCGACAGGCGGACCTTCTGACCGATGACGGCGCGACCGATCCCGCCCGCACCGCCCGGGTGCTGATGCAGGTGGGCGCTGCGAACCTCGGCATCGGGAGGCTGTTCGAAGGGCATGTCAACGCGCTGCACCTGGTCCGCCTTTATGGAACGAAGGTGCAAGAGGCGCAGGTCGATCGCCAGATCGCCGAGGGTGCCCTGCTGGGCGTCTGGGGGGCCGATGGCGCGGCGCCGGTGACGCTGGATGCCACGGGGCAGCATTTGCAGGGCGGCAAGTGCTATGCCTCGGGGCTGGGCACCGTGACCCATGCGCTGGTCACTGTGGATTCCGGTCCCGAGGTGCGGCTGGCGCTGGTCGATGTGACGGACGCCGCCCCCGCGGACCCGTCCGCATGGGACATGCAGGGGATGCGGGCGACTGCCTCGGGCAGCTTTGATTTCACCGGCCTGCCGGTCGACAGGATCGAATGGATCGGCGACCCCGGCGATTACCTGAAGGAGCCGCATTTCGTCGGCGGTGTTTGGCGGATCGCGGCCTTGCAGGCCGGCGCCACCGTCGGCCTGCTGGACGTGGCCGCGACAGAGCTTCGCGCCGCAGGCCGCATGGGGGCAGAGGCCCAGAAGGGCCGCCTGATGGATGTGCTGATGCGGACATGGGCCGGCATGGCCCTGACCGAGCGCACCGCCGAAGCCGCTGCCGATCGCCACATCGCGCCGGACGACATCGTTACCACCTCTATCGCGGCCCGGCTCTTTACCGAGGAGGTCGGGCTCGATGCCATCCGGGCCGTCGAGCAGAGCATCGGCCTGCGGCATTTCGAGGCCGGTTCCGAGACCGGACGCATGGCCCGCGATCTGGCGGTCTATCTGCGGCAGGCCGCGCGGGATGCGTTCCTGCAACGCGCGGCGCAGACGGCTCTCGGGGAAGACGGGCGCATCTGGGGAGTGTTCGGATGAATGTCGCGCACCGCCCTTTATTGCCGGACGTGTTCGAGGGTCGCGAAAGCCTCGTCGTCTTGGCCCCGCATCCCGACGATGAATCCCTCGGCTGCGGCGCACTTCTGGCGCGGGGTTTTGCAGGCGCCGGCGCGCATGTCATCTGCCTGACGGATGGCAGTGCGAGCCACCCCGGATCTTGCCAATGGACGCCCCGGCGGCTGGCCCGCCAGCGACGTGCGGAGATGGTAGCGGCCATCGAATGTCTCGGCGGTTCCGCGCGCGATCTGACCTGGCTGGGCATGGCCGACAGCCGTCTCTATCAGGCCGATGCGACAGAGGTTGCCGCCAGGCTGGAACAGATCATCGAAGGTCATGGCGCGCGCCATGTCTTCGTGCCCGCCGCCGAGGATCACCACGAAGACCACCAGGCGACGGCGCGGTTCGCCGGCGCGTTGCGCCGCCGCCGCCCGGAGTGGGCGTTCTACAGCTATCCCGTCTGGTGCCGCTGGGACGATCCCGATTTCCGCCAGACCGCCACCCGTCACGCCCCGGTGTGCGTGCCCCCGGAGGACCTGCGCGACAGGAAACGCGCGGCAATCCAATCGCATCGAAGCCAACTGGGCAGGGTCGTCACCGATGATCCATCGGGCTTCATTCTTCCGGTAGGGTTCATCGAGAAATTCGTGACCGAAGACGAGATCTTCTGGAGGATGCCGTGATGGGGGTGGGCCGCGATCACCTGCACGCGCTTTATGCCGACACCTCGGACCCTTGGGATTTCGAGCACAGCGGTTACGAACAGGCCAAGTTCGCCGCGACGCGGGCGGCGCTGACGCGGCCCCGCTACGCCTCGGCCTTCGAGCTGGGCTGCGGCAACGGGCAGCTTGCACAGCATCTGGTGGACATCTGTGACCGCTATACCGGCATAGATGCGGTGGCCATCGCGATCGAGGCAGCGCGCCGTGCCGTGCCGGATTCCACCTTCATCCACGACTTTTACCCTTGTCCGCTGCCAAGGGGCGATTTCGACCTGCTGATCCTGTCCGAAATCCTCTATTTCCTCGATGATAGCAGCTTGCGCACACTGGCATTGGATATCGCTAGCGCCTGGCCGAAGGCGGAGGTGCTCTGCGTGAGTTGGCTTGGCGAAACCGACCATGATTTGCAGGGCGAAGAGGCGCTGGCGATCTTCACGGCGGCGCTGGACACCCATGAGTTCGATTGCGTGGCGCAGACCGACGGGTATCGCATCGACCGCGGACTGGCGAAGGGCACGACATGACCCGCCCCGCCGCAAAAGACACCGCCATCGTCATCCCGGCCCGCAACGAGGAAGCCCGGATCGGTGCCTGTCTCACCGCCCTGGCCGGACAAGGCAACGCGGTGGTGATCCTGGTGCTCAACAACACCACCGACCGCACCGGCAGCGGGGCCCACGACATCGCCGCGCGGCATGACCTGGACCTGACGGTGCTGGAACGGACACTGCCTTCACGGGAGGGTGTCGGCACCGCCCGGCGGATCGGATGCGATCACGCCCTGCAGACCATGCCCGCGCTGCGCTACCTTTTGACCACCGACGCCGATTGCATCGTCGCCCCGGATTGGATCGCGCAGAACCTTGCCCACCTGAAGACGGCGGACGCTGTCTGCGGCAAGGTCGATCTGATCGCGGGCGAGGCAGATATCCTCGATGGCATGGACCCTCACCTCGCCGAACTGGAAGGCACCTATAGGGCCCTGGTGCAGGACATCTACGCCCGCCACGCGCCCGGATGTGCGGATATCGGCGACACCCACGGCGAAGCGGCAGGGGCGAGCCTCGGGTTCACACGCGCGGCCTATCTGGCAGGAGGCGGGTTCGCGCCCGTTCGTTGCGGCGAAGACCGCCGGATCGTCCGCGCGCTCCGCGCGGCGGGTTGCCGGGTCCGTCACGCCGACGATGTGACGGTGCAGGCCTCGTGCCGCCTGATCGGACGCGCGGCGGGGGGCATGTCCGTCGCGCTGAAGGCGCGGATCGGGGGCCTGGATTATCTGATCGACGATTGCCTGCCGCCGGCGGACTGGCTGGTCACGCAGGCCAGCGGCAAGACGCTGGGCCCCTGGCCGCCGCAGGTGCCCGCCCGCTTCCGCCTGCATGTGCGGGATCTCCCGCGGCATATTGAAATACTGGAGACGTTCAGGAATTCGGAGCGGCTGATATCCGCCTCGATAGCTTCGGCAGCAACGAGGCCATGTTCCCACCTTGACACGCTGCTGCCGGGCAAGGGGTCAGCAAATGTCCCCGCTGGCCCCGGCATGCGGGCCTGTCCGGTCCCTGTGGATCGTCTGCCCGCACCCACTCAAACCGATGCGTCGGCACTGCCGACCGTGAAAGGAGCATAAGATGGCAACGTTGAAAGACCTTTATATCGATGAACTACAGGATCTCTGGTCCGCAAACGACCAGATGTCGAAGGTGGTGTCGGCGATGGCCGACAAGGCATCCGACAGCAAGCTGGCCGACCGGTTGAGTTCCGCCAAGGAAGGGATCGACCAGCATACCCGCCTTCTGAAATCCGTGCTCGAGGACACCGGTGCCGATGTGAAGAAAGAGCATTGCAAGGGTATGGAAGGGCTCGTGAAGGAGGCCAGGAAGCACGCGCTCGACAGTGACATGAGCGGTGCCGCGCTCGACGTGGCGATCATCGCGCAATACCAGCGCATGTGCCATTACGGCATCGCCGGGTTCGGCACGGCCAAGGCATTCGCCGAGGCACTCGGCAATGATGAGGCGGCGCGCAAGCTCGACGAAGCGTTGGACAACATCTACGGGTCCGACGATTTCATGACCGAGCTGGCAGAACGCTCGCGGAACGTGGATGCGATGGCCTGACGGATCTTGAAGTCCATTCCTTTCACCAAGCGGTTTCCTGCCCGCGCTATCTGACGGCCGGAACCACGCCGTACCTGAAAGGTTGGGGGGTGGGCAAAACCTGGTGGTCGACGTGGTAGGGTAAGGTTTCGGAACAAGGCGGGACCCACCATGGACGTAAGCATTTTTGTCGAGACGACGCTTTAAGATGGAGAAACCAAAAGGCGCAATATCGCTCGACTTAACCGTGCGCCGGACGAGTTTTGTTCCGAGAATTTGGGCCTTCTCCTCGACGACGCAAAAACCTTGTTGGGGCGGTTGCAGGAAGCGATTGTGCAAGATCAGGTCGGTGAAGCAATAGAGGCTCGTAGGAAATGCGATGGCTGTGCCGAACAACGCGCGATCCATGATGATCGAGGCCGAATTCTCGACACTCTTTTCGGGCGAATACAGTTGAAGTGGCCAAGGCTTCAGACAATGGACATCACGTCTTCGGTAACGACTTCCAGCGACCAACCGTCCCCACCTTCGAGTTTGTAGATATCCACCTTGAAGGGCACGCCATCCTCGACAACGTGCTGGGAGGCGCTGGAGATGACAAGGTTGGGTTCGCGTTCCATGTGAATACCTCCTGGTTCTTCCTTGGAAGATAGAAGCACCGAAGACGGAAGCCAATGTCCGCAATGCGGGCTGCGAGCGCAGAATGCATTCACAAGCTCGCGCGACCGCTTAGGGCCGGGACTGTCATTCGATGGGAACCTTCGCCTTCATCTTCTTCCTGAAATCCGACGCTTTCCTGATGGCCTCCTTGTCGGATGGCCGCAGTGATTCCCGTGCCTCGGCATCCGTCAGGGCAGGTTGGGCAGCCTCGACCTCCGCGATGATCTCCTTTGCGGTGATGCCTGCCGGCGGCGCATAGGCGAGCGGCCGGAACTGCGCCACCTGGCCTTGCAGCTTCTCGATCTCGTGACGCATCGACCTGATCTGATGCCGCTCGTCGGGATAGGGCAGCGGTCCGGACTGCGCCGCCATGATCTTCGAGAAATAGGGGTCTTCGTAATAGACGATGCGATCAGCCAGGATCGGGTTCTGCCGTTCGGGGATCAGGATAACCTTCGAGGCGTCGAGTTTCTTGACCTCGTCCGGGCTCATCAGCGGACGCTCTTCGTTCCGGCGCGACACGGACCGTCTGCGGAAGCCACGGCCGTCTGAGGACAGGCTGTCGCTGACCGAAAGGCGGGTTGTCTTGCCCAGAGCCTCGGAAACCTCGGCAGCGGTCTTTTTCTCGTTCGGACTGATGAAGAGCTTCATCCCTGCCGCAGATTCGACCGACAGGCGATCATTTTCGCCATAGATATTGTCGAGACCGGGGATGGACTGCGTGATGATCGACACGCGCCCGCCGTGCCCAGCCAGCTGCTTCAGCGACTGGACGACGATGGGCATCTTGCCCAACTGGTCGAACTCGTCGAGGATGATCTGCACCGGCCAGGGCTCGGTTTTCGGGTTCGGCAGCGACGACCTCAGGGTGGCGATCAATTCACCGAACAGCAGGCGCATCAGCGGTGCGAGGGTGGTGATATCGTCGCTGTTGACGACGATATAGACGGATTGGGGCTTCATCCGGAGTGTCGACCAGCTGAAGTCATTGCCGCTGGTGACGCGATCGACCTTCGGGTTCACCCAGAGACCTAGGCCCGCGCCCTTCAGGACCGACACATAGGAGGACAGGGTGCGGTCAGCATAGCCGCTGAAATCCGTGAAAATATCCCTGGTCTGCTGGTGGCGGGCCTCTGCTGCGCGCAGCTTGTATTCCTCGGACTTGTCGGCACCGCCGAAGAGGACGCGGGTAATTTCCCCGATGGTCGGCTTTCCGCGCTCGATGGCGAGCATCCCACCGGCGACGAACAATTCCCTTGCGCCGACGATGAAATCCGCCGCCCCGCCCTTCTCGCTGGTGGTCAGGAAATAGGTCGACAGTTTGCTCAATTCGGTGAACTGCTGATCAGTGTTCTTCAGGGCAGCGATGCGTTCCAGCGGATTGTAGCGATGCGAGTGATGCTCGAAGTCGAAGGGCGCGAAATAGAAGATCTCGTCACCTTGGCGCTGGCGGTGGCGGGAGGTGGCCTCGAAGATTTCGCCCTTCACATCGAGGATGACGCAGCTGCCGGGGAATAACAGCGTATTCGGAATGACGTAGCCGACGCCCTTGCCCGCCCGCGTCGGCGCTACGACGAGGCAATGCGGAAACTTGTCCCAGTTCGAGGCGATAAACCGAAACCGGCCCAGGATGCGGCCAAGGATACTATACGTGCCGAGGCGAGCAAAAACCAGACCGCCGCCGATCATCTGCAAGAGGCCATTCTTCCTGATCTCGGCCGAAGACTGGAAATGCGCCTTGCCGTATTGGGTAAGTTTCTGAGTAAAGGACAGCGCCAGCGTGAAAAGTACCGTCGCGACCAGGGCCGCTCCGGCGATCTGATAACCAGTCAACCAGGGTTGCGTCATGCTGCGCGACAAGCCCGGAAACTGCTTCACAAGAATGAACATGTCGGCAGAGGCGGCATTGGCACCGAGTTGATGCTGGACCCACATGCCCCCAAGCATAAGGCCGATGATAGCACCGCTGATGATGCCGAAAGGCAGGGCGATCAATGTCCGGTTCATATGCCGGCCTCCTAAAGATCCATGTCCAGTTCGCGCTTCCCCGGATAAAGGCTGTGCCGCTGGTCTGCGGCAGCCTCGGCAAGAATACGACCATAGGCGGCCTCGACGGCCCCGCAATCCCGTTCAGCGAGTTGTGAGAGATTCTTGCGGATGAAGGCCATGTTCTCAGCGGTGCTCTGAACCAGCGTCATCATCATCGACGCATTGTCAGACTCGATGTCCCGCAGGCGCTCACTGCCGTCATTCTGTGTTGCGAGCTTCACCGGCGGACGATTGTCTTCACTGGACGCAAAGGCTTCGCCAGCCGGGTCTGCGTAAGGGCGGCCGTGAATGTAGATGACGGGCTGTCCCGCCTTTTCCGCCGCGCGGCCCTCGGCCAATGCCTCCCGCTGCCGCGCGGCCAGGCTTTCAATATCTTTATCCATCTATGACTCCTTCAAATCTGGTTGCGGCGCATGGACGAAACAGGCCGGTGGTCGAACGGGAACAATTCAGAGCAGATCGTCATCCAGGGCAGGGAAATAGACTTCCATGATGCCGCGCGCCTCGCCTTCCCGGCCGGTCTGGATCACCGCATCGATCGAGCCGCGCAGATAGCGCAGGATCTCGCCATAGTTCAGTTGGGTGCCGGTGTTCATCACCAGGAGCGCCATCTTGTCCATCGCCTTGCGGCCGCTGGCCGCGTGCAGTGTCGTGAAACTGCCCTCATGGCCGGTATTGATCGCGCCAAGGAAGGTTGCGGCTTCCCCGCCGCGCACTTCGCCCAGGATGATCCTGTCCGGTCGCAGACGGAGCGTCGCCTGGAGAAGCTTATCCGCTGAACGCGCCGAGGCGTCATTGCGCTCGGCGATCAGGCTGACATGGTTCGGCTGGTGCGGCAGCGCCTCCGCTGAATCCTCGATCAGCACCAGCCGTTCCTCGTCGGGGATCATCCACATCAGCCGACGCGCCAATTCCGTCTTGCCTGCCGAGGTCGGTCCGGACACGATCATGTTCAGCTTCATAGCGACGCAGGCCTTCAGCACAGCATCTGCATCACCGCCAACGCCCAGATCGGATGCGATCCGCTGAATTTCCTCGATCTTCGCCAGACGGTCTGTTTCCAGCGAAATTCCCTGCTGCCGGAGAAATCCGAATTTCTTCGGTTCCTCGGTTGGCAGACGCTGCCGGAAGACCCTGAACGACAGGATCGTCCCGCCGAAAGCCGCCGGCGCGATGATCGCCTGCACCCGCAGCGTCGCCCCGCCATAAGGCACCGTTGTGGAAATCATCGGCGACAAAGCCGTCAGCGGCTGCTCGGCGGATCGCGCGATCTGTCCGGCCAGATCGGTCACTTCCGATCGATTCAGGCTGATCCCGTCGAAGCGGCTCATATGAGCCGATCCGGCCTTTTCAACCCAGAGACCGGCATCGCCATTGATCGCCAGTTCGATCGTCAGAGGGTCGCCCAGGATCATATCGAGGCGCTTCAGGTAATGATCGAGATAGCCAGCCATCAGAACATTTCCAGATCGGTATTGACACGAACCATGACCACTGCGCCCTGATCGACCGAAATCGTCGCCGGAATGTCGAGATATTCGGCCATGACATTATCCAGGGCGTGAGAAGCATCCTGGCCGATGCTCTCAACGGTATCGCGCGTGGTTTCGCTGCCGCCATTTTCTTCGATACTGGCGACGGCAATGTCCGGCAGCGCACCGATGATCGACACGGCCGCAGCCGATCCGAAGCGGGCCAGCGTGTGATTGTTGACCTTGCCGGTCATACCCGCGCGACCGATGCGGTCTGTGCCATAGCCTTCCAGCTGCACGGATTGACCATCGGACGTGACCAGCCGGTCCCAGGCAATCATCACCCGGCGCTGTCCGCGCTCGATCTGTGAGTTATAGCGGCCATAGAGCTTCGAGCCTCGCGGAATCAGCACCTGGCTCATGTCCATCGACCAGACATCATAGCTGACATTGGCCGCGACATTGCCGGGCAACTGGCTGCTGATCGCCGTTTCCAGCGTCGCTTCGATCAGCGTGCCCTGGATAATGGTGTTCGAAGGGCTGCCGATGACCTCGCTCTGCGTCACCCGCGCCTTGTTCGCCCCGGCTCGCAGGAACTTGTCTCCGGCCGCATAATCGCGTGTCTCGCCGCCTTCGCCCGATGCCGCTCCAGAACCGCCGCTGGCCCGGAAGGCCACCATGGGCGAGGCGATCTGCGCTTGCCGGCGTGCTTCCTCTTCGGCACGGCGAGCCTCGTATTCAGCCCTGCGCTGCGCCTCAAGTGCGGCGGCGGCATCCTGTTCGCCAAAAAGCTGGTCCTGGGTTTCCAGTTGCGATTGCAGCCGCAGCATTTCCCGCTCGGCCTCGGCAAGAGCCTCGTCCTTCAGTGCCGCATCGCCCTTCAGCTGCTCCATTTCGGCCAGAAGCTCTTCGCGGGCAGTATCGCCCTCCGTCAGCTTCAACTGCAACCCTTCAAGCTGTGCTGCCAGTTCGTCGATCCGCGTCTGATCGACCACTTCCACCGTTTCCGTGCGCGTGGCCGGGGCTTCCGGCACCTGCGGCTCCGGTCGAGGCCGGGTGATGGTGAACCCATCGAGGCCGCTGCCGTCCTGGAAGTCAGTCACCTGCGATGTGGGCAGGTTCAGCGATGTGCCTTGCGGCGGCGCATCTGTCGCAGTCATAAACGCATAGCTGGCAAGAGCTGCGCCGGCGGTGAAGGTTCCGGCACCGATTGCCCAGGGCTTCCAGCGGTTCATCCGTCCGGGCTTGCGCTGAAGGCGCTGCAACCGTTCCTCGATGCCGCTCTGCTCGTTCTCATTCGCCATCGATACCTCCTTACAGCCCGGCCTGTGCGGCCGAGCCGGTCACGCAGACATATTGATCGCCATAGCGCAGCACCCACCGTTCCGAGCGGCCGGCAACCGTGATGACGGTGCCTTTCGTGGTGCTGTTGACCGCATATTCGAGACCCTTGCCATCAGCGCGGAAGACACTTGGCATCGGCGCACCAGGCGGGATCTGAAAATAGGTCCGGTTGCCATCGTCGGATACGCCGGTTGGCGCGAAGGTCGCGCCATTGACCTTGCGAGAGACCGCATAGCGCATTGGCGGCAGGGTCGCGGCAGCGGTCGCGGGGGCAGCGCCCGCCGAGCGGGTCGATCCGCCCTCGCCGGGCACCGTGAATTTCACCGACCAGCTGGGCGTGCCGCGGCTGGTTTCGACCAGGTTGATGAAATAGAACCGCCGGTTCGTCTCGACAGTCATATTGGTGGCAGCGCCCTGGATGACCGGCTTCACCGTGAAGACATTCGCGCCTTCCAGTTTGTCGATCTGGAAGCTTTCACTGTCGCCGATGGCGATCGACTGGATGCGTTCGCCATTACCAAGCTCGATCAGCGTCACGTTCCGCACCCGCGTCTGCACGGTATAGACCTGGCCTTCCTGATAGGTCGCATAGGTCACACGATGGTCGCGCGAGCCGGATTGGGGCCGCGCCTCGGCATGAACAAGGCCCGGCAGGGCCAGGAAAGCAGCCAGAGCGGCCGCGCCATAGGTCGATTTCAGCATCAGTTGCCTCCTTCCTGCTGGGCTTCGAGCGATTCAGCCGTCACGCGATAATCCGTCACCGTGAAGCCGAAGGGGTTTTCCCAGACCAGCTCGACCGCCGACTGCTGCGTGGGCACGAACTGATAGGTGACGGTCGCATAGAAATTGCCGATCCGGTCATCTTCACCCGGACGGCTCAGCGTCTTGGTGAAGCGCACCTGCGCCGTGTCTTCATCGATTGGGTTGACGCTCAGCACCTCGATCGAAATCTTGCCCGTCGCCCCATAGAGATCAGGCGGATAATCCGCATTGCCCTCGGTCCAGAGCGCCCGCACGCTTTGCTGCGCAATGCCGGCCGACTGGCGATAGACCTTCAGGATGCGCCGCTCGTTATCATTGGCATCATAGGTCTCGCGATCCATGACGTAATTGAAGACGAGGCTCTGCTTGACCGCATCCGCATGTTCGATGCTCGCGTTCTCGATCTCGACCGCGCGTTCGGCGATGCCGGTGTCGCGGTCCACGATTGTCAGGTAAGCCTGCGTCTCCTTCAGCGGCAGCAACATGACAAGGGCGGTCAGCTCGCCCACCGCAATCAGGCTGCTGAAAATCGCCACACCCCAGGCCGTCCGCAGGCTGCGTCTTGCCCCGAAAATCAGCTCGCTTTCGAGAATCGTCCTCTGTTCAGACACGCGGTCTGTCATCATTTCACCTCATGAATTTGGCTCTTGGCCTTGTCTGCTCAGTCCTTGCCGCCGCGCAGCAGCCGCATCTGGTCGAATTTCAGGCGGATCGCCGCCCCGCGCTCGCGCAATTCGCGATCCCGGTCCTGGGCCTGCTTTCGCGGATCGTCCGAGGTGCCGGCGCGCGCGGCGCTGGCGATGGTCGCCGCCTCACGGATTTTCTGCACGCCCGGCACATTCTGGGCCGCTACGCCGAACCCGCCCTGTCCGAGGCGCAGCGCCTGCGGCGTGATATTGGCCAGGTGGAAATGGCCGGTAATATTCGACGCCGCCGAGGGGATTGCCTTCAGCGCGAAGATGCCGACGAAAACCACAACCAGGAAACCAATGATCTGGCTGATCGTGTCCACATTGTCTTGAGGTTCGAACTGTTGCCGAGCCACGGCTACAATGGTTGCGATGACCGACGAGGCGGCAATCGGATACATCAGATAGCCGACGAAGCTGCTCAGCCAGGCTTCGAACATGTTCTTCGTGCGCTCGAAGATTGTCGCCACCATGGCGATCGGTGCTATGCCAATCAGGAAGGCCAGCATGATCTTGGCAAAACCGACGATGAGGACATAGATGCCCATCAGCAGCGCCAGCAGCGCGAAGAAGAAGGCACCGAGCACGCCGCGAACGATTGAGCCCTGTGCCTTGGCCACACCGTCGGCCGTGTCCGCCATTTGGGTAGCAAACTTATCCATAGCAGCATATGTGCTGCTGTCCCCGGTGGTCGCGGCAACATCGAAGAACCGCATGGCCATGTCGCCGCTGGCCGTGGCGAAAGCGTCATAGATCGGCCCGAAATTCGACCAGCTGAAGGCGAAGAAATAGACAAGGATGATCCGCACCGCGAGCTGGATCGAATCCCGCGCGTTCATCTGGTAATAGCCGATGGCCATGTTCATGCCGACCAGCACCAGCAGGATCGTGCAGACGATGGTCATCACCGGCAGCATCCCGGCAGCGGTCGCCTCGAAGAAGCGTTCTCCGGCGGTTATGACACTGGTGTCGATGGTGGTCAAAATATCGGTGACAATGCCCATCAGAATTTCCCCCCGCACATCGCCTCGACCTCATCGCGCAGCTTGCGCGACTGGTCGAAGTAGTCGTCTCCAAATTGATACCGGTTCCAGTCCTCGCCATGTTCAGCGGCGATCTGATCCTTGATCTTTTGGACCTCGGCGAAGGGCGCGACCTTGCCCGTGCAGGTGCAGTCCCGGCTGTCCAGCGTATGACGCATCAATACATAGCTATAGATCATGCGCGAAGCGTAACCATCCTCGCTTTTCGCCTGATAATCAGCCGAGTTCACCTCCGGCACCTTGTCGCAGGTCTCGTAAAGCACGTTCTCGGTCAGTGCCTCGGGCACATCGCCGGTCTCGCCCGCCGGCGGCGACATGCGCAGGTAATCGTCCTCGGCCTGCACTTCCTCTTCCGTCATCCCGAGATCGGGACCGGGCTCGTTGAAAATCTCGTCCAGCCCGGCAAAGGGATTGTCGTCAGCCTGGGTCACCAGGCCCTCGGGTGCGGGCGTCTCGCCCGGCCGCATCTGCGCCACCGCCACGGCGGCCAAAACGGCAAGGACGGCAGTTCCGCCCAGGATCATGCGCTTTTTCATCTCAATCCTCCGGCAGCTTGATGGTCAGGTATTTCTCTTCATCGGCGGCGGTCGCGGCATCCATGATCCCGGCTTCGCCAAGGCTGACAGTCTGCACCGCCTCCATCGCCCAGATATTCGCCATCGCGATCCCGAGCTCGCCGGTGACGCGCGTATTCAGATCGATGGCTTCCTTCAGGTTCGTCGTGTCGCCAATCTGCTGCATGAAGCCGTCCATCCGCGTCAGGCTTTCCCGTGCCGCCTGCGACGAACTTTCCGCCGCCACCGACATGAAAGCGCCGACATTGGCCTGGTTGCCGATCCGCGCCGCAGACGGATCGTCGCTGCTTGCCAGCGCATCCACATCGCTGCGCTCGATGCCGGATTGCTCGAAGGTCTTGTCCACATATCCGCTGACACTGGTGCCGCCGATCTGGCTGGCATTTGCTAGCACGCCGGACCAGTTGCCCGCCTTGGCCGCATCGAGCGATTGCGACAGGTCCGAGAAGTCAGGCAGGATATCGCGGAGGAAACTGGCCGGATCGAGGCCGAGATCGGCCAGGCTCAATCCGTTGCGCAGCGCGTCGAGCTGCGCTTCCAGCGTCCTGATCTGCTCGACCAGTTTCAGCGTCTGCTCATCCAGCTTCACATTCTGCGCGATCTGTTCGCGCAGCTGAAGCTTCTGCTCGGCGATCATTTCCTGAAGCTTTGCAATGCTGGTCACATCGATCGTCGGCACGCCCTGGCCGAAGGCTGTCGGCGCGGCCATGATCGCCAGCACGGTCAGGCCGAGTTTCATCTTCGTCAAAATCATTGTTCCAACCTCACCTGCAAATATTTCTCGTCCTCGATATAGGCCTGGATCAGCAGCGCATTCCTGGCCGCCTCGATCTTCTGGCGCGTCGCCATCAGCCGGATCAGGATATTGCCCATCCGCGCGACCTCGCCCCGCGCATAGGTATTAAGATCCATCGCTTCCTTGACCGACCCCGTGCCCTCGATCTGGCTGAGGATAGACCGCAGCCGCGTGGCGGAAGCGGTCATCATGTCCATTGACCAGGCGGCGTAATGCGTCCCGGCATCCGACAGGTTCGAGCCTTCGGCAATCGCCAGATCCCTGGGATCGAGCGTCCCGATCGCATCTGCCGCGCCGCCCATGCGCGCGGCATAGCGGCTGTAATAACCGCTGATCTTGCGCACATATTCCTGCGTTTCCTTGTAAGGCGGGATGCCATTGTATTTTTGGACCGCGCCGGGACCGGCATTATAGGCGGCAAGCGCCAGTTCCATCGAGCCGAACTTGCCCAGCTGTTCCAACAGGTATCGCGCCCCGCCGTCCAGTTGCAGGCGCGGATCGTCGTAATAGGCCGGATAGATACCGAGATATTGCGCCGTGCCGGGGATGATCTGCGTGAGCCCGAAGGCTGCCTTCGGGCTTTTCGCGCCGATGGAGAAATTCGATTCCTGCTTCACCAATGCCTGGAACCAGCAACGGAACTCGACCGCGTTGATGCCTGCCCGGCCAAGGGCAGGATGGCCGCCGAACTTGATGGCCGTCTCCGCGATCATCTGCTCGATCGTCACGGGCGCATCGCCCATGATCCGATCAACATAGGGGTTATTGTCGTCGATCGCATAGACCGTCGAGGCCGCATAGGCGCCGCCAGCGCCGCCGCCCTCTTCCAGACCCGGAATGAAGGCACTGGTGCCGGTCAGCAGTTCCAGCGTGCCATCGAGTGCCGCCAGCTGTTCCTCTTCCCGCGCCAGAAGCTCCGTCTGCCGCGCAGTTTCCTCGATCTCCGCAGTCCTGGTCTCATGGCCGGTGTCGAGTTGCAGGATGATGGCGAGAATGCCCTTGGCGTCGATATCGGGCACACCCTGGGCCAGCACCGCAAGCGGTGCCGCAGCCACGCTGGCCGCCATCAGCAGACAGGTTGCCCGCCTGCCGGTCTGATCACTTCGCCGCAGGAACATAGCGGAAATCGCAATCGTCGGACGGAAGCAGGGCCATGCTGGACCAGCAGTTCGATTTCTTGATCGGCGTCTCGCCACAGGCCGCCAGCAGCGGCAGGGCGGTCAGAAGCAGGATAATTGCCTTCGTCATCTTATTCGGTCCTCCAGAAATTCGGTCTTGTTGCGTAATCATCGCCAAAAGCCTGTTTCGCGGCAGTATCGCTGCCAAGCGCGGCCAGGAGCGGCCCCAATGCGGACAGATCGGCATTCAGCACTGTCGAGCCGGTATGACCATTGAACAGCACTTCGCGCTGTCCGCGCGATCCATTCAGCAGAAAGCCGATCTGGTTCTCGGTCAGGCCATAGCCGTCATAGTCCCGCTCGGTCGCGCGGCTGTTCGGAAACAGCATCCGGTTCGGTAGGCCTTCGAGGATCGACTTTGCCTTGCTGTCCCGGATCTGGCTTGGGAACTGCGTCATCAGAAACATCAGGACGTTCTGTTTCCGCACGGTCGGCAGCCATTTCGGAACCCGCAGCGAGAAATATTCGTCATCCATCACCCGGCTGGCCTCATCGATCAGCAGGGCAGTCGGTATATGATCCTCGAACATGAGTTCCAGGCGTCGGAAGATGTAGCTCAGCACCGCCGTGCGCTCGATCGGCAGGTCCAGGATCTCCGTCAGATCGATCCCAAGCACATTACCCGCTCCCTCGAAATCGATAATCGGGCGATCCGCTTCGCCGAAAACCCAGCCATAACGTCCCAATGGTCCCCATTCACCGATCCGCATGGCCAGGTTGCGGCCATCGTTCACATCGCCGATCAGGTCCTGGAAATGCCGGAAGTCCCGAAGCTCGGCCGGGGCCTGTCCATTCTGCCGAATCGCCGATTTCAGCGCCTCGGACTGCCAAGCGTCCAGCTTTTTACCACCCCGTTCTACCAGCGTTGACAGCCAGTCCATCTGCCAGGCCTCGCCACGCGGGCCGCTTTCCGTCAAAAGCGGGTTCAACCCGGTCGGCTGACCGGCAAGGATCTCCGCATAGTGGCCCCCAAGTGCCGTCACCACCGGGCGCAATGCCTTGTCTTTGTCGAAGAGGATGAGTCGGATACCGGCCCGCATCGCCTGTGTTGCCAGGAATGCCATCGTCGTCGATTTACCCGCATCGGACGGGCCGAGAACCAGCGTGTGTCCAAGCGTCGGGTCGGCGGGCGCGGGCTTGCCGGGCTTGTGCCAGCTGAAGCGATGCGCGCAGCCACCAGCTGTCTCCATCACCGTGATCGGCGTCTGCCAGGGCAAACCCTCCGCCGGTGTGCCGGCATCTTCCATGTGCAGTGACGCCATGTCGGCGAATGTGACCGTGCTGACGGCCATTTCAAAGCACTGATAGTCCTGGTTGCCGGGGTGCTGTGCGAAGAAGGTAGCCTCCTGCGCACGCATTGTTCGCGTCAGCGTCACCTTCATCCGCTCGGCGATGCCGCGGATATGCGACACGCGGGCATCCAGTTCCGCTTCGCTGTCCGCGAAGATCGTGATCGACAGCTGATGCGCGCCGATCCCGAGTTTTCCGGTCTCCACGTCATCGGCGGCCTGAAGCAGTTGCGCCTCGATCGTCGGCACCAGATCGCCAGCGGCACGGATCTGGTTGACGCGGCGCTTCACCCGTCCCGAAATCTTGTGATTGGCGACCGGTGTGAAGGAATGGCAGATCACCGTGTCAATCGAGGTGTCGAGCGCGTCGAGCATTCCCGGCCAGGTAGTTTCACTGTATTTCCAGATCGCCAGCGTCGCCGCATATCGCGGCCGGTCGAAACCTTCCTCGATCTTCATCGATCCCCTGTTCGGATCGAAAGCCACGGCGATATTCGACACATCCTCGGCGATCATGGTCCGCGATCCACGATATTCCTTGCGCAGAACCGCCGTGTTGATGGCCGACAGGAAGCCAAGAAGGCTTCCGTCACCGATCTTCAACCGGCGCGTGCGAACCGCAAGGCTTGTCTCGATGATCGACACAACCTCACGCAATTCGTGCAGCCGCTTGGCCGTATTATTGTCGAGAAGGCGGTTGGCCGCCTTCCCGAAGAGCGGCACCCGCAAGGGCTGCACCTGGTTGCGAACGATCGTCAGCACCAGCACGAAATCATGCAGGTTCCTGCTGGCCAGATGCGCCTGCCAGGCACGATCCACATCTGCCGCAAATCCGTCGCCACGGATCAGCTTCAATCCGAACTCGGCAGGGCGCATCATCCGGTGGACATAGATCGTGAAGCGTTCGTCAAGCCCGTCGAGGACATGTGCAAACGCCCGCCGCAATTCGCGGATATCGCCGTCCGAACTGGTCGTGCCGTCGATGCCGGTCACTTCCATGGCCATCATCAGACCATTTTCGCGGGTTCGGATCGTTTCGTCATCGACTTCCAGGACATAGGGCATGTGCCGGAAGAGCTTCATGTCGGCCGGCAGGACCGCCCGCGCACGTTCGCTCAATTCGTTCATGTCGCGGGCGTTAAACATAGCGACGCACCCTCTTTTCCCTGGTGGCCGCCAGCTTCGGCGGCGTCCGCTGAAAAATGACGGCCAGCACACGATGGCCGTGTGGGTTGATGATCGCGGCGACGCGGGCAGCCGGATACCAGAACAAGCCGGTAAGCAGCCATGGCATCCACTTGAACCAGATGAAGGGCAACATGATCAACGCCCCGACCGCCAGCGTATAGGGCATGGGCAGGCCAGCAAGATTGGCCTGCCTCGAAAGCCCGAGAATGACGGGGGTTCTCTCGCTCATCAGGTGAATACCGCCTTCAGCTGCGTGACGATGTTGGTCGCTCCGAATGCGAAGAATGCGCCAACGCAGATCATCAGAACCCACATCCAGCTGATGCGGTTGAAGGCGGCCAGGAGCCCGGTCACGATCAGGGCCACTGTGAAGAAGATCGTGATGGGATTGCCCTTGAGCCAAGTCAGAAAGCTCGTTCCGAGCGTGTCGATTTTGCTGAACTGGACCTGCTGAGCCATGGCATCCGCACCAGCCAGACCAAAAAGCGCCACCAGCAACATACACCGCGTCAATTGCGTGAAATTCAACTTCGTCATGGCAAATCCTTTCATTTTGCTGCCATCAATCGGGCGTGGTGCGACAGGATCGTCACCACGTAATTTCTTGTTTCGCGATACGGCGGGACGCCGCCGTACTTCTGGACGGCGCCGGGACCGGCGTTATAGGCGGCGAGCGCCAGCGTCGGAGATTTGAACGTGCCAAGCTGCATCAGCAGATAGCGGGCGCCGCCATCCAGGTTCTGCATCGGATCGCCCGGATCGACGCCGAGCTGCGCGGCCGTTCCGGGCATCAGCTGCGCCAAGCCACGCGCACCCTTCGGACTGACCGCCTTCGGGTTAAACCGCGATTCCTGCCAGATCATCGCCTGAAACAGCGCCATCCATTCCGCACGGGTCAAACCGGCGGCTGCAATTGCTGGGTGGTTCTGATATCTCGCCGCCGTCGCGCGCGCCCCTTCCTGCGGTGTCGAATAGTCGCCGATCGCCCCGCGCGACGCGACGAAATTCATCTGGCCCGATGTTGAAACGCCCTCAGGCTCAAGCTCGTCGGCAGATGCTTCTTCGGGCTTCGGAGGCACGACCAGCTTTCCACGCTGATCGTATCGAAAGACGGCGCGCGGTCGCGAATCCGCTGACACCTGTTCGCTTCCGGACGAGGACCCGAAACGGATCACATCCGCCTGAGCCACCGCCGCCAGCAGCAGGGAGGAAAGTGCTGCTGAGAGTAGCCGGCTAGTCCACCGGTGAATTGCTGCGCGGAACCACCGTTTACTACTGCGATTCCAGCGTCTGCCAGGCGATCTGCGACTCTTTGGTAGGAATGGAGTGGATCGTGATCCCGAACTGATCAAGGAATGAGACCAATCCGTTGATCGACTTAAAAACCCTGGCCTCCATGCCCTTGCGGGCGGTGACCAGGGTTTGTTCGTATTTACCGTCTCCTGAGACGGCTTTGATGCCCCACTGACCATACCAGTAGGATTGGCGCTTTTCCGCGTCTTGTAGACTGATGACGACGATGCGCCACCCTTCGGCAAGCCGGTTTGGAATATCGTCTTCGCTGAGCACATTCGGAACTTCGTTTCGGATGATTGCCATAGCGAGTGATCCCATTAGCCGGCATCAACCCGCAGCCACAAGGCTGCAAGATTGATACGATATTGTAAGAATGTGCGCAAGTTTCAATATTGTACTGACGCACGTTTTATTCAGTGCAGCAGTTATCATCAAGTTGACCAGCAAGTGCTAGGAAAAAAATGTCTCTTATAGATCAAACGTCTGCCTGGCTGAGTGCCTTCATCCTTACAATGCTGTTCTCTCCCGTCGCCACGGCCGGGACCTACGCCTACCAATGTACCGAGCCTGTCCAGCCCCTAGTTCCCAACAACGAAGAGCTCACACTAAAGTATAAAGCTGAGATCGAAGCCGATTTTCAGCGCTACTTCTCAGAGGTCACCGACTATTCAACCTGTCTTTCGGCCGCACAGAGCACAGCTTTCACCGAGGCTACGATAGGATGGGAAGCATACCGGACGTTCCGCGCCCAAGCAGGCGATCCAGCCCCCGACATTTCGTCAGAGCCGTTGCAGGATCCATAACCGGGCACCGAAACGCTACAAACTTGCCGTCGTCATTACCGACGACTTCCCCCATGAGCTGCACGTCCCAACCAAGCATGCGTGCTAAGCGTGGAAAGGCTCGGGAGCCTAGAAACAGGCATTCGTCTGCAGATTCTGTAAACAGAAAGTCGTTAGCAGCCAAGAGCAGGGCTTCGACAACCTCGGGTTCGCGGGCCGCAACAAAGCGCGTCATCTCCCAAACGCTCGTGCTTACTGGCGGCTCGACCGCGCAAAGGTTTTGGGGCAGCCCCGGCAATAATCCAAGCCACGCATCCCGGATCATGTATGAATACGTCACCGACCCCGAGCCAAAGCGCCCGTCGGTCCGTTTCAGCCGCAGTCCACCAACAACATCACGGCCACGGTGGGCGACGATATAGACTGGATCAAAGCCACCATCATAGTTGTCGAACTCAAGCTCGTCGGTGTGAAAGATCGGCCAGCCTTTGTGGTCAACGAAAATTTCTTTCCGGAAAGCAAGGAACTTCGCCACCAGGTCCCAATCACGAACTGTTTGTGGCAGCCGCAGGACGGCTGTCTGAAGGTCTCTATGCATGCTGGTCACGTTCAAAAAATCTTTGCCTCAGCAGGTAACTTTGCCATGCCCAAGAACTGTCGGCCGCCCAGCCGCCTGTTGGGAAGCCACAGCGTCCCATCATCTCCAAGTTCAATGCTCACGATACCTTCAACCGCGTAGGTGTCGAAATAGTCGGTCAGCGTCTGCGCCATATCCCGTGTAAACTCTGCTACACCAACAACTTTCGTGTTCCGTATCATGCTGCACCATCCAAAGCTCACCTCTTGATAGACGGCGCGTATCTCATTGTCATTGACACTTCGACCAGCTTACCCATTTGGTATAGCCATTCGGGTAAGCCAAATGGGTAATGTCGTATCATGCTTGAACAACTGATACCCAATTTCCGGGAAGTACAGGACTACCTCTACAGTGTCGGGTCAACGGGTTGGATCCTCGGACTCAACGTCGACTTCATCAATGCAGAGCATTTGCTGAACCGATTTCCAGAAAGTTGGAACAAGATTTACGTCGAGCATAATTATATCTTCCGTGACCCAATTGTAGCCTGGGCTTCGTCGCGTGAAGGCGCCCTTCGCTGGTCAGAGGTTCCAATCGATGACATCGGCGGGCTGTTTGAGGCCGCAAGAGCTTATGGCCTTACCTATGGAGCGGTCCTCGCCAAGAAGGTCAACGGCAGGCGCTCATTCCTTACTGTTGCCCGAAACGACCGCGAGTTGACAGACGCGGAACTCGCCACGCTAAACGTCAAGTTTTCGTCCTGGCTGGATATACTCTATAACTTTGCCACACTGACGCCCGGTGAGTTGGACGTTCTCAAGGCACAGCGGGACGGAATGAGCTACAAGGAGGCGGCCCGAGCGCTCGGCATTTCGCCAGCAACCGTGAAGGTTCGTCTTGAAAGGTCAAAAACGAAGCTCGGCGCTGCAAGCGCGACCAATGCCGTCGCTATAGCCATGGCACGACACTATTTCGATTAGCATACCCGAATGGGTAAGCTAATCGGGTATCATACTTGACCGGTTACTGGTTCGCCGATCAATAGGCAGTGCGGATTGGCGATAACCTATATCAATTGGTCAGAGAGAAACTGATGACACGACGTGCAATAGAAGCTCCTCGACTGTCGGCCGTGCCGACACAGCGGGTCAACGACGGCGAGCGTTCTGGTTGGCTCTACGTCTGGAACAATGGCGATGCTTCCATTTTTTGGGATGACGCGATCCGCCGGGCGACGCCGCTTCTCTGCCAGCCGCTGCCAGCGGCAGAGCTAAGCCGCCACTGTTCAGCCTGAACCTGATGTGGTACAAAATTGCAATATACGTATGAAATTGCAATTGTGTGCAGGTCACCACATGAACATTCAAGGCTCAATATCAGCACTCTGCCTATCTGTTGCCGCGACAACTCTCGTTGTGACAGCAGAACCCGCCGACGCCTATCCGATTGATTGCGCCATTCTGCTATGCCTTGCAGGCGGCTTTCCCGCGTCAGCGGAGTGTGCTGCCGCCAAGGTTGAGATGATCCGCAGGATCACGCCGTTTCCGATTGAACCACCCCTGCAGCTGTGGAACTGCCCCATGGGCGGCGGCTCGGGCGGCGCGGCCATCGCCGGCTTGGCTTCCTTCGGCCCCGATGGCCTGACCCCGGAAGTGCGCCAATACCGTTACGGCATCGAACTTTATCACATCAAATACTACAGCCGCACGCGCAACCAGGACGGATCCTACAACGTACAGGATATTGCCGAGTCTGGCGCATATGATTCAGAAGGCGATTTCTATTGGTCACGCGCCAGCTTCGGGCATGGCCCGGCCTGGCTCGCGGGCGCGGTCGGCGGCAGGCGCGAGCCGGTTGAGAAATGCGTCAGCACCAGCAGCGACGGCACCTGTCGTCGTTACGAAACGGTCGGCTATACCAACGTCTATGGCTCAACTGGTATTGGCGGCTTTACTGGTGCCCCCACTTCCTGGACGCCAAACCGCCTTCGCGGGGTTGCGATCCGATATCTGGACTATCAGGGCAATGAACGTGCCGAGTTCGTCAGCTACTAAGTGTTAATGGCCGCCTAGGCCGCAACACTAAAATTTGCGGGGAATCGTAACACGGTGTATTCCCGACAGAACAACAAAAACAGAAGCGAGGCGCAGCAGAACCAGCAGCATAAAAAGCAAAACCCCCGCGCGGGGCAATCCGGCGGGGGGCTTAGAACCAAGGTCTACCAAACCTCAGCACCTGACATCTTAGGTCTGTTCTAGCCTCGCCGAACATCGAGATCAACGAAAAAACGCGCTTGCGCGAACAATAAGGTCTTGCCCGGACGCCCCGTCTTCAAAAAAGAACGGAGCAGACAATGATCACCACCTCTGTCGCCATAGAGCGGCATCAATCCCCCGAATGCGCAGGTCCACGCCTTTGCCGGGACCACCTGATTTCACTGGTCGAGCGTGTGGCCCCCATGCTTGGCCTGACCCACGGTGCGACCCACATCTTTCGCATCATGGCTTCTTTGACCAGGCCGCGAGACTGGACGACCGCAGGCGGCGATCCGTGCTGTTACGCTGCCCAGGTCGAGTTGGCGCGGGTGGCGGGCATTTCAACTGCGACCCTACGGCGCCACGAAGCCGGGCTCGTCGCCGCCGGGCTTGTCGGAAAGCGCGTCGCCGCCAATGGCAGTCGTTCCGGTCGGCACGGATGCGGTATCTTTTTCGGGCCGACGATCCGCCGCGCTGCCGAGTTTCAAAGCCGTCTGGACGATCTTGAAGCATTGCGCCATCAGCACGCCTCACTGCGAGGGCTTCGCTCGATCCACAAGCGGCATCTGAACGGGGCGATTGCGGCCATGGCAGCCGTTGGCCACCCCTCAGCCAGTCATTACGCCCAAGTAATTGACGAATGGCCCGACGCCGGGCAGCTGCACCGGATGGATATTTCTGAGCTGGCGGCGCATGTCGAGGCTGCGGATAACTCCAGCAGAGAAGCGGTCAGAATCGTAGAAAATATTGAAAATTCAAGCGTTCGACCGCTCAATTATGAGCGGCCTTATATACAAGATACAACGCAAGAAAAATCTTTGTCCTGTAGTGTTACACACATGAGAATGGACGCGGGCTTGCCCGCGCAAGACAGTCTTGATAGCGACGCGTCTGACGACGCGCCGCAATGCAGAGAAAAAAATGATGTGGGTGGCGCCGTCGCTTGCAAGAGCGATTTTCTCGCCCGGCTTGGACCGCAGCGTCTTTACGAACTGGCTGGTGATGGTTTCCAGATGTATCTCGACGCCCGTAGTGACCGAGAACAGCTTACATTCCACGATTTTGTTGTTGCGGCTCACCATGTCATGAGGGATCGAGGCATAAATCACTCCGCCTGGATCGAGGCGATGGAACTCATGTCCGAGGACGAGGCGATGGTCTGTGTTCTGATCATTGACGCCAAATGCTCGGATCCGGCGATTCGCATCGCCAGCCCAGGGGGCTATATGCGCGCCATGGTGCGGGCCCGAAGTTCCGATAATCTGAACCTCGTTGGCAGTCTCATTGGTCTGTCCGAAAGACGTCGGGACATGACGACCGCATGATAGCCGCCGGCCTCAAAACAGACGAGCGGACGCCTAAGCGCCCGCCCTCACCTTCGCAGCCATCGGCGTCCCCGCCTGTACTGCTTCACCACGTTTGTCGGACACTGTTCACGAAGCGGCCGTATAATCACGCGGGATGTGACACGTATGAAGTCCCGGTCTGCCGTTCAGCCAAGCCCGACGGAATGGTGCCGAGCACTCCGCTATTTAGCTGCCAGTAGGGTGAACTTATGAATCTCTGGCGGTTCGGAAAACAGCTCATCCGCCTTGTCCATCAGTGCGGCGGCAACCTTGCCGTCAAGATGCGCCTGCCGATCTTCCTCTGTGTCGAACGTATCAAAGATCGCGTACGCAGCGGGGCCTTCCTGGATCGCATACCAGGTCAGGGTACCGGGCTCGGCTTGAACGAGCGGTAGCGCCGAGGTCAAGAAATCCGCGACATCGCTCTCTTTTCCGGCCTTGGCCTTCAGTGGCACGTACAGCGCAAGTTTGGGCATCATCAACTCCTCAAGATAAATAACCAAGTATTAGTTTGCACGATAACGAACGAGACCGTGGAAACGTTCCCAGCGGTCACGCGCTCGATAACGCCGCGATGGAAGACGCAATAGTGTAGCGAAGGCAGCTAGCTGCCCGCGTGAAACAGTGCATCATTCCAGAATCTTGTCGATCGTGATCGGCAGGGACCGGACCCGCTTGCCAGTCGCATGATAAATTGCGTTGGCGATCGCCGCAGCGGTGCCGACAATGCCAATCTCGCCCAAGCCTTTCACTCCGAGCGGAGTCACCTCAGGATCGGGTTCATCGACGAAGATGACTTGAATATCATGGATGTCGGCGTGCACGGGTACATGGTATTCGCCGAAATTGTGATTCATCCAACGACCCAGCCGGTGATCGGAGAACGTCTCCTCGTGAAGCGCCATACCAATGCCCATGACCACGCCGCCGAGGATCTGGCTGCGCGCAGTCTTCGGGTTGATGATGCGGCCAGCAGCGACGGCGTCGACGATGCGGGTGACGCGTACAACGCCCAACTCCTCATCCACCCTCACTTCCGCGAAGATTGCGCTATGGGTGTTCTTTGACTTGTGGAGGCCTTTCCACATGTCGCCGAACCCGGGAGCAGCGGTTGCTTCCTCTTCGATCTCCGTCAGATCGGCGGCACGCATCGCATCGCCGAATGGCACGCGGACCGTCGGCGTGTCCTTCAACACGATGCAGCCGTCCTCAAACAGCACATCTTCTATTTTCGCTCCGCCCAGCGGTTCGCCGGCGATCTTCCCGGCCGCCTTCAAGAGCTTCTTGCCGACCGCTTGGCACGCGAGTTGGACCGCCGCCCCAGACGATGCCGCCCCCCATGACCCGCCCTCGACCGGGGCAGTCGGGAGGTCGGAGTCGCCCAGCTTGGCAGTTATCTGCTCAGGGGGCAGGCCCAGCGTGTCGGCGGCGACCAAGGTCATCACAGTGTAGCTGCCGGTGCCGATGTCTGAAGTCGCGCATGCTACTTCTAGGTGGCCGTTGGCGGTGAGTTTGGCGCTGGCGGACGTCTTGGAGAATTGTGCGTCCCACATGCCGGTCGCGCAGCCCCAGCCGATAAGCTCGCTGCCTTCGCGCATCGATCGCGGTTCGGCCGACCGCTCACTCCATTTGAATGCCTCGGCCCCCTCGCGGAACGCCTCCCGCAGCGCCTTGCTGGTATAGGGCGTGCCGTTCATTGCATCGATGGGTGAGTAATTGATGAGCCGAAACTCGAGCGGGTCGACCTTGGCGGCATAGGCCATCTCGTCGATTGCTATCTCGAACAGCGTCATGCCGGTTGCCGCCCCCGGCGCGCGCATGTCTGCTGATGTCGGTGTGTCGATCTGAGCGACGGTGTATTCAGCGTCGGCGTTCGGACAGTCGTAATTCATCAACCCCCATGTGACGACATTCTCCATATTGTCCTCGTAACGCGAGGTGGAGGTGGTCGCCGCGTTCCGGATCGCGGTGAGCTTGCCGGTCCTATCCGCGCCCAAGGCGATACTTTGAACCGCCTGCGGGCGGTAGGCGTGGCTGAACATCTGCTGGCGTGTCATCGTCACCCGTACGGAGCGTTCAAGCATCTTTGCGGCGAGCACCGCGAGAAACACCTGATGCTGCGGTCGGAGTCCGGAGCCGAAGGCGCCGCCGACATAGGGGTTGAGCACGCGTAACTTCTTTTTCGAAAAGCCGAAGACGCTGGCAAGGTAGGCATGCACCCCCTGCGAACCTTGGGTCTTATCCCACACGGTGATGCTGCCGTCGCCGTGCCATTCGACGGTGGAGCCGAACATTTCCATGGGATTGTGGTGTTCCGGCGCGAGCCGGTAGTCGCCGGCCACCTTGAGCGGGGCGTCCGCGAACGCCTGCGCCGCGTCCCCACGGTCCTTGGGTGGCACGTAGCCGCTGCGCTTTTTCTTCGGCACATACTTCTCGTCGAGTGCGACGTCGAAGTCGGTGTTATGCGCCTCCGTCTCGTAGGCGATCTCAATCAGGCTGGCGGCGTAGCGCGCTGCCTCGAATGTCTCGGCCAACACCAGCGCGATCGGTTGCTGGCTGAACTGGATGCGGTCATCGTAGAGTGGCCGGAACGGCGAGCCAGGAATCTTCATCTCGTCCTGGTAGCTGTGGTCTGTCCAGGCGACGTGCGGCCGGTTGAGATGTGTGATGACCTCGACAACGCCAGGAACAGCGCGAGCCGCGTCCTCATCGACGCTAAGCACGCGGCCTTTGGCGATCGCGGCCTCGACGATGTAGCCGTACAGCAGGTTCTCCACCGGATGCTCGCCGGCGTAGCGCGCCGAGCCGGTGACCTTCTCGACGCCATCGACGCGGTTGATCGCGCTGCCGATTCCGATCTTCGCTGCGGTAGCCATGATGTCTGCTCCTTAAGCGATGCGCTTGTCGGTCTGCGATTGCGGGGTGGCCTCGGCGGCCTGCTTCAGCGCACGGACGATCCCCTTGCGCGCGAGCGGGATTTTGAAGTCGTTCTTGCACTGACCGACCGCTCCGGCGAGGAGGGCATCGGCGAAGGCGCTGAATGTCTGCGGCGACGGCTGCTGGCCTTTCAGCAGCTTCTCGGCTTCGGTGCTGCGCCATGGCTTGTGCGCGACGCCGCCGAGCGCCACCCGCGCTTCGGCGATCGTGCTGCCTTCGATCCGCATCGCGACGGCTATCGACACCAGCGCGAAGGCATAGGACAGACGATCACGCAGCTTCAGATAGGTGTAGTTCTTGGTGAAGTCCTCGGCGGGTAGGTCGATGCCCGTCACCAACTCGCCCGGACGCAGCGTGTTGTCGCGCCACGGCTCGTCGCCGGGCAGCCGATGATAATCGGCGATCGGGATCGCGCGGTCACCTTCCGGCCCGGTCACCTGAACAATCGCGTCGAGCACTGCCAGAGCGACGCACATATCCGAGGGATGTGTGGCGATGCATTGGTCACTCGCGCCCAGGATGGCGTGTATACGATTGACCCCGCCGATTGCACCGCAGCCGGAGCCCGGCTTACGCTTGTTGCACGGCGTTGCGACATCATAGAAGTAATAGCAGCGCGTGCGCTGGTTGAGGTTGCCGCCGTTGGTCGCGGCATTGCGCAACTGAGGGCTGGCGCCGGCGAGGATCGCGGAAGACAGCAAGGGATAGCGCTGCTCGACCCGCGCGTCCCACGCCGTGTCAGAGTTCGGCACGAGCGCGCCTAACCGCAGCCCTCCGCCGTCCAGCTCCTCGATCGCGTTCAGCGGCAGGCGATTGATGTCGATTACCGTCGTCGGCTGATCGACGTTTTCCTTCATCAGGTCGATCAGGTTCGTGCCGCCCGCCAGGTAGCGGACCTGCTCTCCCGTGCCTGCCTGTACTGCTTCGGCAACGCTGGCCGGACGGGTATAGTCGAAGCGGTTCACACCTGCTCTCCGATCACGTCGAGAACCGCATCGATGATGTTCGTATAGGCGCCGCACCGGCACAGGTTTCCGCTCATCAGCTCGCGGACCTCCTCGCGGGTCCTAGCCTTGCCTTCATTGATGAGGCCCTGCGCCGAACAAATCTGGCCGGGCGTGCAATAGCCGCACTGGAACGCATCGTGGTCGCAAAAAGCGGATTGCAGCGGATGGAGTTTGCCCGGCTGACCGAGCCCTTCGATCGTCGTGATATCCGCCCCGTCCAGCGTCACCGCCAGCTTGAGACACGAGTTGATGCGGCGCCCGTCGACCAGCACGGTGCACGCGCCGCACTGGCCATGATCGCAGCCTTTCTTGGTGCCGATCAGGTCTTCGCCCTCCCGCAGCAGGTCGAGCAACGTTGTCCAAGGCTCGATCGCGCGGGTGCGTGTCTCACCGTTGATCGTCAGCTTGGTTGGCACCCTGCCGATCGGCATGGCGGCGTACGTGGCGGAATTGACGGCTATCGACATGATCGGTGCCTCTTGCTTCGGCTTAGACCGGGATGGCTGTGATGTCAGCGGTGTTTTCTTCAGTAACACGGTTTTTGCGGTGGCGAAAGGGGACAGCCATGATAGACCTGAAGCCGTGCGCGCATCACCGACCCGAGCGGCCGATGGGCGGCCAGGCTGTGGGCTGGGCGGAAGGTCATCACTTCATCGGAAATAGCTGGCGCGCGCCGAGCTGTAGGCTTCCCGCGCGGGGCTGCGAATCTTGGCCACGGTGCGATGCTGTTTGCCCTGTGACGGCCACTCGACCAAGGCGTCCTCGATCGGCTGCGTCTCTGCGTTCCTCCAGAGCTGGACCTTCAGCTCGAATACCGCCTCGTGATCGCGGAAGTAATTGGTCGAGGCGTGGCGAAAGCCGTCCTCGTCCTCGTGCGGGTCGAGTTGCCACTCTCTAAGCGCATCCTGTGTCGGAGATCCCGGCACGGCACCGACGCATAGTCGATCAGCAGGTCCTGCCCGCGATAGGCGGTGACGGAGGTCGTGCAGATGATGGATGCACCCTTCTCAAGATGCGCAATGCCGCCTGCACCATGTAGAAATGACCGCCGATGTTCGTCCGGCACGTGCGGAAACGCTGCTCTTCGGATATCTCTATGCCCTCTTCCCGCGCATGCTGTTCGGCGGCGTTGCAGATCAACACGTCAAACCTGCCGAACCTCTCGAGGGTCCGGCTTACCGCTTCTTCGCAGAACCCCTTGCGCGAGCTCTCCAAGGCGCAAGCGGCCTTTGGCGTGTCAGAACGTGATTTGACCGTTTTGCAGGGACTCCTCAGCTTCTCTCCAGACGATGCACTTGGCGGGAACGCCGAGATGGTAGTCTTCCCCTCGAACAAGACGATCTGTGAGCGCCTGAATGGGATGCCGTGCTCAACGATGCGTCGTCACCTCGCGCGTCTTGTCGACCCGAAGGGTTTCGTGGTTTCGTGCTGATGCTGCATGGCTGCACGCAGACGCCCGACGATTTCGCGCACGGCACGCGAATGAACGAGGCCGCCGAGAAAGACGGCTATATCGTCGCCTATGCTGAGCAGTCGCGCGCCCATAACATGCAATCTTGCTGGTACTGGTTCCGCCCGGAAGATCAGGCCCGCGGCCAGGGCGAGCCGGAAATTCTGGCCGGAATTGCGCGCGCCTTGCTGGCCGAGTTCGATCTGCCGAGCGATCGGGCCTTTGTCGCCGGCCTATCCGCTGGCGGCGCGATGGCCGCGATCTTGGCCGAAGCCTATCCGGATCTCTTTGCCGCGGCGGGCGTGCATTCCGGCCTTCCCGCTGGCGCGGCCAACGATATCGTCTCGGCCTTCGCGGCCATGCGGGGCGAGGGCCGAGACGGACCCCGGTCGCAGCGGAGGCCGATGATTGTCTTCCACGGCTTGGCGGATACGACCGTCGCCCCTATAAATGGCGACCGGCTGGTCAGCGGAGCAGGCATCGAGACCCGGCACGAAGGCAATGGCCGCACCTGGTCGCGCCTAATCGCTAGCGATGGCTCGGAACTTTGGCGCGTCGAGCAGGCCGGCCATGCGTGGTTCGGCGGCGATCCCGCAGGCTCCTATACCGATCCGCTTGGGCCCGACGCCACGGGCGAGATGCTGCGATTCTTTACGCAAGTGGTCGAAATTGATGTTGCACGTAGTGAGATCAGTTCTCGCTAGCGCTGAAAACACGGCCAAGGTCGTGATGATACTCGATGGTTTGGTGTTTGCATGACTGATTCTTCGTTCCGCCACGCCCCCCACAACATCAACCCGACGTTGACTAAGGTATTATATCATATGATGCTACACCGTATCTTCGGTCTGGAATGAGCCCTGATCGACCCTGGCCGTCACTAGTCTTTTATCGTGACACGCGCGTAGCAAACGCCTAGGTGTTTGATCCCACGGTTTGATGGTGCGATCCATTCGTCGGAATGGAAGGAAGCACTATGGGACAAGTTCCTCACGGCTGCGCCACGACCACGCACGCCATCCGAGCAGCAATACAGCGATCGCAAGCTTCGATCGCGGAACTGAGCCAGGAGTTTGGGATCAATCCGAAGACCGTGGCGAAATGGCGTAAGGGCGAGACGGTCGAGGATCTGAAGACTGGGCCCAAGCTTCTCGGATGCGGGATACCTCATTCGTCGTCGCCCCCATCCGCGATCATGCTTTTTTTAAGCAAGCGGTTTTCCAGCGTCAGGTCCGCCACGCACTCCTTCAGCGCACGGGCTTCGCGGCGCAAGTCCTGCACGTCACCGGAGGTCGCCGCACGGGCGGTGTCCCCGGCCAGGCGGCGTTTGCCGTTCAGCGTGGCCTTGAACCACTGGCGGCTCACGCCTCACTCCATGAACTCCTTGGACCAGCTGTAGTACAGACTCTGCGCGATGCCCTCTTTGCGGCACTACTCGGTGATACTGTCGTCACCGCGAAGACCTTCAAGCACGATGCGGATCTTGTCTTCGGCCGAGAAGTGGCGGCGGGTCTGACGCCGGATGTCCTTGACCACCCGCTCTGCAGGGGGCTTGGTCGGCGATTTTGAATTGGAGGATTTGGGCTTCATCTTCGTTCCTTCGTCACTACGACGAAGCCCAAATCCTCCTCAAATCACAACCTCAAATCTGTGCCATAGCCGCTGACGGGGGACATCGCAGGCTGAAGACGCTCAGCGGTCTCACGCCCTAGGAATACATCTGCAAAGTCTGGACTTCAGAGCCGGACAGATTCATCGTCGATCCGATCCACCAGATGCCGGGACTGAACACCTAGAAGCGATTTTACATAGGCTCGCTTGCTGTTCATTGGCTCTGCCTGCGTTTTTTCAGGAGCAAGGCCGATACGGTGGCAGAAGTTTGGAAGTTGGGGCGCTGAAACCTCACGCCACAGCACCTCTGCACACTGATCGCGCAGTGCCTCCCAATCAACAGACCGTACCGTCATCCTGTTCTCACTCGCCCTCTAATCCCGCCTGCTGTCGACCAATGGGAAACATATCCTCGCCGTAATGGTGCAGCTTGACGTGATGGCTGCGGCATAGCCAACGCACGTTCAAGGGTTCGTCGTATCGGTCGTGGTGGGCATCGACCTTGGCTGCGCCGCAGACCTCGCAGCCCTGCTTTTCAAGGGCGCCGGACATAAGCGCCCGTTGAACGGCAAGGTGGGCCTGATACTTCGGCAGGTTCGTGCGGCGCCAGTTAGTCTGGCGGGTCTCGCTTTTCAGCGAGGGCGGACGTGGAGGCTTTGGATCATCTGACATCACGCCGCCGTCGGCGCCTGACGGCCTAAAGTGCGATACACGGTCGGCCGCGGAATCGAGAACACTTCTGCTAAATCACTGATGGAATACTCCCCGGTGTCATACATGCGCCGCAGCTGCTGCTGGCGCTCTGACAGCTTCGGCTTTTTACCGCGCAGCTTGCCCTTGGTTCGGGCCACAGCCATGCCCTCGCGCGTCCGCATTCGGATCAGGTCGGCCTGGAACTCGGCAAAGGTTGCCAGGATGTTGAAAAACAGCTTGCCCATCGGGACGGTCGGGTCATAGATGGCGCTGCAAAGCTGAAGCTTGATCCCGCGCGCGGCCAGCTTGTCGGCAATGTCGCGGGCGTCGGGAACGGAACGCGCCAGCCGGTCCAGCTTCGGCACCAAGCGTGTCACCTTCCCGCAAAGCTGCAAGCGCCTGATCCAGACCAGGGCGGGCGCGGTTCGTGCCGGTATAGCCGTGGTCGGTGTAGATGCGATCGGAGGCAACTCCGAAGCTGACAAGGATGCCCTTCTGCGCAGCAAGGTCTTGTTTGTCGGTGGAACAGCGGGCGTAGCCGATCAAAATCTGTGTCATGTCCTGATCTGTAACAGTAGCCGCCCCCTCATTGCAAAAATTATCGGACCATTCATCTGAGATTTTGGCCTGCCAGCATTTGCTGGCCTTCAACTGGCCGGTTCAGGGGCAAGCTGGCCGTCCCTTCAACGATCCCCTTACGGACAGGTTGGAGAAACAGAATGGGTGAAGCGATGCGTCGGTTCGCCGCTCTGCAGTCTCATCTGGAAGAGGGAGTTTCTCTGGTCGCTGCCACCCGCGCGGCCGATTTGCCGATCCCGACGGCGCAACGCTGGCTGTCGCGCTACAGGCTGGAAGGTCTAGACGGGCTAAAATGTTGATTTACAAATAAAATTGTGGCGAACATGCGAATCCCGCGATCCGCGCCAAGGCGCGTGCGCTGAAGTGGTCCCAGGAATCCGGACAGCCGGCTAAGGTGTATCCCAAACCTTTGAAGGGATACGAGAATGGCGAAGCGCCGGAACTTTACAGACCAGTTTAAAGCCAAGGTGGCGTTGGAAGCGCTGCGTGGGGACAAGACCGTGCAGGAGATCGCGGCGAAGCATCAGCTGCCCCCTAACCAGGTCAGCACGTGGAAGCGGCAGGCCATCGAGGGCATGGCGGACGTATTCTCGGGCGGCAAGCAAAGCGGCCCGACCGAAGCCGAAGTCAAGGAGCTTCACGCCAAGATCGGGAGGCTGGCGGTGGAGAACGATTTTTTGTCGGAAGGGCTCAAGAGGTGAGCCCGGCAAAGAAACGGTCGATGGTCCAGCGCGACCATCCCGAACTGAGCATCAGCCGGCAATGCAAGCTGGTGAACCTGAGCCGGTCGGCGTTCTACTACACGCCGGTCGGTGTTGATGCCGAGACGCTGGCGATGATGAAAGAGATTGACCGCGTGTTCACGAAGTATCCGTTCTTCGGGTCACGCCAGATCGCGGCCTATCTGCGCCGGGAAGGCACCGTCGTGGGCCGCCATCGCGTGCGCCGACTGATGGCGAAGATGGGGCTGGAGGCAATCTACAAGCGCCCCAGAACCAGCCAGCGGCATCCGCAGCACCCGGTTTATCCGTATCTGCTGAGGAAAATGCAGATCGACCGACCCAACCAGGTCTGGTGTGCGGATATTACCTTCGTGCCTGTCACGAACGGCTTCCTGTATCTGCTTGCCATCATGGATTGGGCCACGCGCAAGGTGCTCAGCTGGCGGCTGTCGAACACGATGCATGCCGACTTCTGTGTCGAGGCTCTGAACGAGGCCATCGCGAAACACGGCCCACCGGAGATCATGAACACGGATCAAGGGTCGCAGTTCACGGGATCAGCCTGGATCGCGACGTTGACCGAGGCAGGCGTGCGCATCTCGATGGATGGGCGCGGCCGTTACCTCGACAACATCTTCATCGAGCGCCTCTGGCGAAGCCTGAAACAAGAGGCCATCTACCTTGAGGAAATCACCGACGGCTTCCAGGCGCGGCGCGTCGTTAAGGACTGGATGGCCTTCTACAACACCAAGCGGCCCCATTCCGGGCTTGATCGGCGGACGCCAGACGACGCATATTGGACCGGCTTGGAAGAGCAAAAAGCAGCATGAAACCTAAACCCGATACACCTTAGAAACGCTGCAAACCTGTCCGAAATGATAGGACCACTTCACGCTGGTGTCGCTGGCCTATGGCGCAACGCTTATGCGCAAATCAGGCAGGGACAAGGCAGAAGCCGGTACGGTGCTGAAGACCGGCGAAGCCCTGCTCGACTGATTTTTCCGCCCGTTCGGAACCAGAGCAATATCGACACGGTTCTATATTTGGAACGATCATTCCGATACTGCGACACCGACGCCCCGTGCGGTGTGGATGTCGGAATCACGTATCGAAACCGAACGGAGAAATTCGACATGGTCGACATCAAAGACGCAAAAATTGCAATTCTGTCCACCAATGGGTTCGAGCAGTCAGAACTGTTCGAACCGAAACGGCAGCTGGAAGAGGCGGGCGCGACGATCACCGTAATTTCCCCCGAAAGCGGCTCCATCAGGGGATGGGACGAAGACGACTGGGGCGAAAGCATCGACGTCGATCTTGCCCTCGATGATGCGCGGGTTGAGGATTTCGACGCGCTTGTGCTGCCCGGCGGACAGATTAACCCCGACATCCTGCGCACCAATGAGAAGGCCGTTGGCTTCGTGCGCGACTTTTTCAACAGCGGTAAGACGCTGGCCGCGATTTGCCATGCGCCTTGGCTGCTGGTCGAGGCGGGTGTGATCGAGGGTCGCAATGTAACCTCCTACGCGTCGATCCAGACCGATGTGAAAAACGCCGGCGGCATCTGGGAAGACAGTGAGGTCGTCACCGATCAGGCGCTCATCACGTCGCGCAATCCCGGCGATCTCGATGCCTTTTGCGCCAAGATCATCGAGGAAGTGAAAGAGGGCCGCCACGAGCGCAGTTCCGCCTGATATCCGGCATTACAGTCCGTTCGCACGACCACGGGCGTACTACCGCGGTTTTCCATGGTGAGATGACCTAACTAACGCCTGAGCGACCCTGCAGGCCGGAAAATGTCCGATGTCGCACGTCACCGTAGCAGACGGAACGGAGCTGCGCATTCACGTCGAAGGCGGCGGCACGGACGGTGTGGTGATGCAGGGTCGGCCACTCGGACATGAAATGTAGAAACAGCAGACAACCGCGCCGACTGAGGCGCGGTTTTCGCGTGATCGCCCCGTGTCGCCGGGGCTTCGGTCATTCCGAACATGCGGGCGGGTGCTATGGCCATGACAACATGCCAGAAAATCTTGTGGCAGCGATGACGGGAACAGACGCGACGGATGCGGCGCTGGTCATGCGACAGAAATGGCTGCGCGAAAGGCTGCCCAGATAGTTGGCAATGAACTGAAACTTCACGGCTTTTGAGCCGCGAAGAACTGAGCCGCCTTTTTTAGCACCTCCCTCTCCTCGCGCAGTATACGGTTTTCTTTCCGAAGCCGTTCATTCTCGCGGAGAAGATCGCCGTCAGGTTCTGGCGTCTTCGCCTCATCGGAAATCGCCCGGATCCACTTGCCGAGCATCGAAAGCCCAACCCCTAGATCAGACGCAACCTGACGCCGTGTCAGGCCGCTGATGAGTGCAATGCGAACCGCATCCCGTTTGAATTCCGCGCTGTGTGTCGCTGCCATATCCTGTCTCCTTTGGTGAGAGCATCGCTCTCAGAAGACCGGAACAGAACCGATGCACGTCCAGTCAGGTTGCCGAACTCCAGGTCCGCATCGCCCTCCTGAACGGCTACACCGCGCTCGGCACACCCGTCACGGAAGCCGCGGGATAAGTCCGTCCGGGGAAAGGGGAGCCTTGGCCATCAGCCGAATTGTGCAACATGTATAACCGCCCCTTGCGCAAGAGGTAATTTCGGAGCTGCTGCTGGCGCGTCACCGGGTGCTGACATGTATCCGGCCTCTGTTGCGG
>NZ_FNAH01000011.1 GCF_900101865.1 Paracoccus isoporae | reverse complement strand
TCTCTTTCCAAAATCCAACACCTCCGCCGCACGTGTGCGTGCAGAATGCCCAGATCAAATCAGAAATGGCAGGAGGTGGTCGGCGTAGCGCTTACTTCTTTATGAGGAATGGGTTGGCGCTACGTTCCGCAAGGAAGGGTGGAAAGTGGTGGTTCCCTGCGTATTAGTTAAAGTGGCAGAGAAACGCGGAAGCAAACTTGATTATACTGAGATCCCGATACGTTCGAAGAATGCTCGGTTGCGTGACTTAGCGGACTCGAGAACGTCTTTGAAAGACGAGACCTCGATAAAAATCGAATAGGACGCGTCCCACGAATAGTATGTGTTTGAACCCGCCTTTCGGTGGAAGTTCCCGAGAGCCTTCATGACATCACGTAGCTTGGGTGTTATATCCGCGATGATGTGACACATGAACGGCGTAGTTTCTTCGATTGAGCGTATGGGAGTCCCGTCATACTTGATCGCCTCACCAGACTTCCGCATGTCTTCAACATATTTTCGGACTTGCGTGATGGGGTTTTTCTCCAAAGTGTAGTTGTCGATTTTCGGACGCTTGAATTCTACAATAGTGATTGGGGAAGACTTGTCTTCATTTTCAAAGCCAAGGCCAAGGTCGAAAATGGAGACGTCTGGCCTATCTTTTGGGTGAGTGGGATCTGACACTTGCTTTTCCATGCGGGTGTCAGAGTTGAAATATGAGTAGAATGCCAGTCGGTCGTCAACGATCCATAAATTGTGATCGTCGTAATCCAAATCCGAGGAAGTGGATTTCAGAGGGCAGATTATGTCGTGGAGAACGTCCTCATACTCGGAATCTTGATCTGTATTAGGCTTGAATTTCAAGCTCTCTTCGAACACATCGAGAACCAACTTGCGCTTCATGACATATTCAGCAAGCGACGACACCGACTCTTGCTTGAGTTCTGCGACATACTCTTTGGCCTTCGCCTCCACGTCAGGCAACTTCTTCTCAATTGACCGTTTGAAAGCATTCTTACGGCGTTCATATTGACGCAGCGACTGACGGGACATTTCCACAAATATGTCCTCTTTCCGGTTCGTGCCGTAATGGAGCGTTTCCGCGACTTCAGCATCCGTACCTTGAATACTAAGGAAACGAGGATGCTCGATGCGGAGGGCGCTGACAATGCCTGTCTGCTTCTCTCGAATCTCAGCGAGTTCGGGGGCGAGGAACTCCTTGACGCGCTCTTTCGCCTGATCGACGATGCTCTCAATCTCATCTTCTGACAAAGAGAAGTCCGTTCTTGTGTCATTCACAGATTCATCGAGGGCCGCACTTTCAATATACCCAAGGAATGCGAATTTACTATCAATAGCCTTAAGGCCAATCACCCCGTCCATGTCGAACCGTTTTACAGCACGTCCGTTTGCTCCAAGGTAAAGTGCGTTCGTGCTTCTTTCGTCGTCAGAGATTGCTTTGGGAAGCAGAAAACAGTGGCAGACAAAATCTTCGGACCCGCCAGAAGCGGATAAAGTGAACCGATAATCTGCATCGCGCTCAACTGATTCTGAGAATGCCTCGAACAGGTCTATCTCGGCATCAACATCACAGACCGTAATTTTTGGATGACTGATATTGATGAAGTAACTTATGAAATGAGCCAAAAGCCGATTTGTGATCGTGCTTGCCTTCTTCGGTATGTGCAGAGCGTAGTCACGTTTGTAGGGAGTCAACTGAATAATTGAGCCTGGAGTGCTTTGATCCGCTGGCGCAAGGGTCAGATTGTCCGTTGGGTTGGAAACCTTGAAATCAAAAGAAATAGAACGACCGATGGACCCGTCATCGTAAACACTTTGAATACGCACCTCGTCCAGCACCTTGAGCCAAACAAGGCGCCCTACGCCTTTTCCGCCAATCTTTTCTTTGGCACGTGAGTCCATTCGGCGAAAAGACTCGAGATTGCTTTCGTTAAAGCCAATTCCATTGTCAGAAATAGTAAAGCCTTCCATCTCCCCAGATTCAGTGCGGTGCAGTTCGATTGTGACTTCGCCCTTGCTGAGATTATCCTTGCCAAATCTGTCTTCGACGGCGTGAATGGAGTTCATCACAGCTTCAAAAAGTGGGAAAAGTGAGTTCTTGGCATTCGGAGCAAGCGATAAGTTTCGAATGCGCCCTGCGGGGTCGTTGTCCCAGCCGGTTTGAATTCGAACGTCCATGCTATTTGCTACCGCCTGCCCTCAGTGGCACTATGACTGCGTAGCTGCTAGGGCGCAATCCGACACTTTTCCTTGGCCCTGACCTGCGAGCCCACTTGCCGAGCAAGTTCTGGTCCTCTCCACCTCTTCTCTGTTTACGAGAGGAGAGAACAACAACGTGGGCCATTTCCATCTTTCGAGAAGTCACGGCAACCGTTCAGAGCACTTTCTTGGCAAGATCATGAAGCATACGCTGCACCAAACGAGGTCGATCGGCAGCTTAGGCCCGATTGCACTGTTTCAGTTCAGATCGACGCCGCCGAGGCGCGGCGCATGGACATGCGTTCGGATTAGGAACGCAGCGCCCGCGCCCGCGATAGCGCCGAAGAGATGCGCCTCCCACGACACGCCGGGTTGGCCCGGAAGAACGCCCCAGAGAATAGAGCCATAGAGGACACCGACCACCAGCGCCGCGCCCAGCGTGATCGGAGAGCGATCCACAAGACCGCGCGCGATGAGGAAGCCAAACCAGCCGAAGATCAGCCCCGACGCACCGATATGGATCGCCGAGCCGCCGAACAACCACACGAGACCGCCCCCTAGGCCGATCACCACGGCGTTCACCGACAGCAAGCCTCGCGTGGTCGTTGCCACCAGCAGCCCACCCATCACCAGGAGCGGCGGCGTATTGGCCATCAGGTGCGAGAAACTCCCATGCAGGAGGGGCATAGCGATGACACCATCCAACCCGCTGCCGTGCCTGGGGATCAGGCCGAAGGCCGGGTTCAGGCCGTAGCCGGTGATCCAATTGACGACTTGGATCGCCCAGAGCAGCGCGACAAAAGCGGCAAGCGCCGCGGTGCGCCGGAAGAAGACGCGCATGTGATCCCAGTTCATCATGTTGGCGACAGTAGTCGTCCCCACAGCGCCTTCAACGGCTTTCGCGCGCTGCACAGGGTGCCACCTCCGGGAAAGGGGATTCGCGGCGGCCAACCTCGGTAGGGCTCAAGCCAAGAGAATGGCTCCGATCTTACACGGTGTTCCCAGGCCGCAGCGGCATGATTTCACGCTCGGGGCGCTTCAACGCTTCGGCATATTTGCGGGCATTGTCATCGATCGTGCTGTGCCAGAGCTTCGAGACGAACGCCCGGGCGTCTTGCACCGTCATGTCCTTCAGCGAAGAGGACAGCGCCATGAAGAGCTCATCCTCGCTGATCGCGGCGGCATAGTGCATGGCGTCCGCGTAAAATGAAGGGTCGTTCAGGACCTGTTGGCTTAGCGGCATCAGCGCGAGGTTCTCTTCCGGGATCGCCATGAAGATCGTGTCCTGCAGGTCGGTCAGATACGCACGCCGCGAGGTGGACACCGGCTTTCCTGCTGCCTGGGGTCTGCTCCGGCTCAGTGCAAAATCCTACGTTAAGAAATATTTTTCCCTGACGCTGGCACCCTTTGCGGAATTTACATTGAGACACGAGCTGAGATGCACGAGTTCGCTATCTGAGAGCCTATTTTACATCCGTTTTACAAACCTGCGTTTGTGAAAGCCGCCATTCGCTGCGCTGCGCATAAAATCACACAGTGCGGGACTTTTCGGGCTTTCGCTGCGCCGTTCACGAAGGTCCGTTGCCCCCTCTTCTTTAGGGTGGACTAAGCATCGAGTAACGCATCGATCACCGCGCATTCTGGGGCAGCATCGCCGGTGCATCGCGCAACAGTGTCCGACAGGACGCGCTCGATGCGCTGCAGATCGGCAATCTTGGCCTGAACGTCAGTCAGATGATCTTCGGCGATGATCTGCACCTCGGCGCATGTCCGGGATCGGTCATCGACCAGCCCAAGCAGCCCGCGAACCTCTTCGAGAGAAAAGCCTAGATCGCGGGACCGCATGACGAATTTCAGCCGCTTGACGTGGGCATCGTCGTAGCTTCGGTAGCCCTTCGTACTGCGCGGCGGGTCCGGCATGATCCCGATTTTCTCGTAATAGCGAATGGTTTCCAGGTTGCAGCCCGTTGCGCGGGCCAAATCGCCCCGCCGAATTGATCTCACGCTTGTGTTACTCATTGTGCCGAAAAATCCCTTGAGCCTGTATCAACTACAGACCCTAGAACGGTGGAAACATCTGTTCAAGGAAGATTCGATGGAACAACATTTGGCGGAACTTCCGCAATCTCAGTCGCAGAAAATTGGCGACGAAACCACCAAGGGATGGGGCGTGACCGGCCTCGGCGTCCTCGGTGCGCTGGCGATGACTTCTTGCTGCATCCTTCCATTGGTGCTGGTCAGCTTTGGCGTGACAGGCGTGTTCATCGCGCAGCTCGGGGCGCTCTATGCCTACAAATGGTACACCTTCGCGCTGAGCGCCGCGTTTTTGGGATACGGCTTCTACAAGGCTTACAAGCCTGTAGATGCCGAGGCCTGTGCCGATGGCACCTGCGCCCGCCCCATCGACCGCCGCATCATGCGCGCAACCCTCTGGGCCGCTTCCGCGATTGTCGCTGTCGCCATGATCTTTCCCTACATCACCCCCTTCATCCTGAAATTCTGAACGAGGACCATGACCATGAAGCATCTCCTGTTATCCGCCCTGGCCATCGTCGCACTCTCGACCCCGGCCCTCGCTGAAGAGCGCCAGGTCGAGATCGCCGTCAGCGAACTGACATGCCCGTCCTGTTCGTTCATTGTTGCCAGCTCGATGCGCGGTGTTCCGTCGGTCGAGATCGCCGCATTCGAGGACGGCCCCGAATACGGGCAGGGTGTTTACAGCGTGACCTACGATGACGCCGAAACTTCCATCGAAAGCATCATCGGCGCGGTGACGGCCAATGGCTATCCGGCGCAGGTGCTGCCCGACACAGCCTCCTGAGCCGCCTGCAATGCGTGACAATCTGATGGGTGGCCTGCTGGCCTTCGGAATAGCAGCTCCGGTCGTGGTCGTCTGCTGCGGCGGCGGAACTGCCGTGCTTGCAGCGTTGTTCGGCGGCGTTGGGGCTTGGCTCTCTGGAATGAGTGGCATTGCCGTGCTGGTTTTGGCGGGTCTGACCTACCTGATCGTCCGCGCACTGCGTCGTTCGCAAATGAAACGCGCCTCCGGCCCCGACCCATCACAAAGAAAGACGGCTCCTTGACTGACACACCTGAAAATTCCGACCGTCTGCTGAAATGGGGGCTTGGCGGTGCGCTCTTCGCCGCGCTCTGCTGCTTTACACCGCTTCTGGTCGTCATCGTCGCTGGCGTCGGATTGTCGGCCCTCACGGGCTGGCTCGATTACGCCCTGTTCCCGCTGCTGTTTTTCAGCCTCGCCGTGGTGGCACAGGCCCTTTGGCTGCGCGCTGGCAAACCGGGACCGGCCCCGAAACTTTGGGCCACCGGCCTCGCGGTGGCCCTGTCGATCCTGATCATTCTTCTCGAATTCAGGTTCGCAATACGGATCACAATCGGCGTTTTCGCCGCCACAGCACTCTACGCGGTTCTCCTGAACCGTGCGCAAAAGAAAGGATCGCTCTTATGATGATGGGATGTTGCACCGCCACCGGCATGGTCTTCGGCCTCCTCGGCATGTTGACACCGCTGATCGCCATCGGCGCGGTCATATATCTGCTCGCCGCCAGACCAAAAGACCCCGAACATGGCGAGGCGCGCTGAGATGAAAGACCTGAACAAAAACGACGATGAACAGGGCGGCTATGACCTGATCGTTCTTGGGGCCGGATCGGCGGGGTTCTCCGCCGCAATTACCGGCGCGGATGCCGGAAAGCGTGTCGCCCTCGTAGGACATGGCACCATCGGCGGAACTTGCGTCAACGTGGGATGCGTGCCCTCCAAGGCGATGATCCGTGCGGCAGAGGCCGTGCACTGTGCGGGGGCTGCCAAGCGGTTCCCCGGCCTGTCGGGACGGGCACAAGTGGATGATTGGCAGACGCTCGTTCAGTCCAAGGACGATCTGGTCACGACCCTGCGCCAGAAGAAATACGCGGACCTTCTGCCGGAATATGAGGATGTCGATTACATCGACGCCGGTCCCGCGCGGCTGATCGAAGGTGGCGTGACAGTCGGTGAGCGAACCCTGAAAGCACCGAGGACCATCATCGCCACGGGCGGGCGTCCCGTTCGGCCGACCATCGACGGCATCGAGGAAATCGGCGCGCTCAACAGCACCAGTCTTCTGGAACTCGAAGTACTGCCGAAAAGCCTGATCTTCATCGGCGCGGGCTACATCGGCGCGGAGCTGGCCCAGATGATGAGCCGCATGGGCGTGAAGGTCACGCTTGTCGCCCGTTCGCATCTGTTGCCCGGCGCGGAACCAGAGGTCTCGGAGGCATTGGCGGCGGCGTTCGAGGCCGAAGGCATCACCCTTCTGACCGGGTTAAGCTACGACACTGTGCGCCGCGACGACGCGGGCGTGACACTGCGCGTGATCCAGAACGGAAAGCCTGTCGAAGTGACGGCGGATCACCTCGTTTCGACCGCTGGCAGGCGGGCCAATACCAAAGATATGGGCCTGGACGCAATCGGCGTGGAAACCGACGCGCGTGGGTCCATCGTCGTCGGCGAGGACATGCAGACATCGGTGCGCGGCATCTATGCCGCAGGCGATGTGACCGACCGCGACCAGTTCGTCTATATGGCGGCCTATGGTGCAAAGCTCGCGGCCAAAAATGCGGTTCTCGGCGAAGACCATCGCTACGACAACGCCGCGATGCCCTGGGTGGTGTTTTCCGACCCGCAGGTCGCGGGCGTCGGTCTCGGTGAAGCCCAGGCGCGGGACGCGGGCCTCGACGTCAAGACGTCCATCGTACCGCTCGATCAGGTGCCGCGCGCACTGGCCGCACGCGACACGCGCGGATTGATCAAGCTGGTGGCGGACAGAAAGTCCGACCGGCTGCTTGGCGGCCAGATCATCGCGCCCGAGGGGTCCGATACGATCCAGACCCTCGTTATGGCGCTGAAGTTTGGCATGACCACAAAGGCGCTCGGGGAGACGATCTTCCCCTATCTGACGACCGTGGAAGGGCTGAAGCTGGCGGCGCAAACCTTCGATATGGACGTGGCAAAGTTGAGCTGCTGCGCCGGATGAAGATCAGGACAAGGACCGGAGAATGAATGAAGACTACGACCTGATCGTCATCGGGGCGGGCATGGCGGGCGTGGCCGCGGCCAACAAATGTGGCGCGGCAGGATGGCGTGTCGCCATTGTCGATGCGCTGCCCTACGGCGGCACCTGCGCATTGCGCGGCTGCGATCCAAAGAAAATCCTGCGGCGCGGTGCGGAAATCATGGACGCGGCACGGCTCATGCAGGGCAAGGGGATCGATCCCGGTGATCTGTCGATCAACTGGGCCGATCTGATGGCACACAAGCGTGGCTTCACCGATCCCGTGCCGGACAAGATGGAAAAGGGCCTGTCGGGCAACGGCGTCGAAACCCTGCATGGAGCCGCGCGGTTCACGGGAAGCAACACGCTGGAGGTCGATGGAACGGCATATCAGTCGGAACGGTTCCTCGTGGCCGCCGGTGCCATGCCCAGGCCGCTGAGCTTCACAGGGGCCGATCTCGTGATCGACAGCACGGATTTCCTCAACCTGGAGGCCCTTCCCAATCGGGTTCTTTTTATCGGTGGCGGCTTCGTGTCCTTCGAGTTTGCGCATATCGCCGCACGGGCCGGAGCCAACCCGATCATCGTGGATCGTGGCGCCCGGCCCTTACGCGGCTTCGATCCCGATCTGGTCGAAATGCTGATCGACCGCAGCGGCGGTATCGGCGTGGACCTGATGCGCGAAACCGAAATCGTGTCGGTCTCGGAAGCCAGTAGAGCATTCACTGTCGAGGTGAAGTCGGGCGATGAAACCCGAACAATCGAAACCGATCTGGTCGTGCATGGCGCGGGCCGTGTGGCAGCCCTGGCCGATCTGAATCTTGAGGCGGCTGGTGTTGATTACAGCGACAAGGGCATCGTTGTAGCCCCGCATCTGCAAAGCACGACAAACAGCGCGGTCTTTGCCGCCGGAGATTCCGCCGACACCGATGGCATGCCGCTGACGCCAGTCGCAGTGATCGAAGGGAAGGTCGCGGCCTCCAACATGCTCAAAGACACTCAGACCGCACCGGATTATGCCGGTATTCCTACAGCCGTCTTCACAGTCCCGGAAGTGGCGCGTGTCGGCATGTTGGAAAGTGAGGCAAGGGACGCCGGGTATGATGTCGATGTTCGGTTCACCGACACTGGCGATTGGTATTCGAACTACCGGATCGGCGAGACCTCTGCTGCCGCGAAGGTCCTCGTGGACAAGTCGAACGGCAAGATCCTCGGCGCGCACCTGTTCGGCCCGGAATACGGCGAACTGATCAATTTCTTCGGGCTGGCAATCAAGCTGGGCCTGGCGGCCAAGCAACTTAAGTCGATGACGGCGGCCTATCCAAGTGTTGGATCGGATTTGGGCTCGCTTCTCTGAATTTGAAAGATTTTTCGCAATAGACCCGATCCTCCTCGGAACGTATGTCTGGCCCGATGAAGACGGTTCTTATCTACTTCGCCGCTGCGCTGGCCGAAATTGCCGGATGCTTTGCTTTCTGGGCCTGGTTCCGGCTGGACAAGAGCGTGTTTTGGTTGGCACCGGGCATGCTGTCCCTTGCCGCTTTCGCCTGGCTACTGGCGCTCAGCCCCGCCGATCAGGCGGGCCGCGCCTATGCAGTCTACGGTGGCGTTTACATCGTATCGTCCCTGCTGTGGCTATGGGGCGTAGAAGGGCATCGCCCGGATCAATGGGATGTAGTTGGAGCGGTCATTTGCCTTGTCGGTGCGGGTATTATTCTCTGGGCACCGCGCAGTATTTGAGAGGCAGCCGCAGACGGGGTGAAGCGCTGAATCGTTCGATTAGATCGCCTTTTGGTTCACGCGTTCCGACAACTCGGCGCTGCTTTCCCTCCGCATCGCGGCTGCGATCAAGCAGGTTTTCTACCGCCCTCGAAAGCAGCGATACATCCTTTACGCAGCATCGGTCAAAGTGGGCTCTGAACTGCCGTTCGCTGTATCGAGAAGGAACGACCGGTTTTGCTTAACGTAGGATTTAGCACTGAGCCGGAGCAGACCCCTGCCTTGGCGTCCAGATATGCCTGCCTTGTCCTGTCGAGCTTCGACCTTGCATGGGTCATGATGACATCACGCTGTCGTTCAGGCAGCGCAAATCCGGTGCAACGCACGATATGAGCAAGAAGCTCTTCAACCTCGGCGTCTACATCAAAGCTCTCGAACCACGGAGCTTTTCCCAGTCTCGCCACCATGTGCCTACCCTCGTCCTCTCAATAATATATTATCGTATATCATATTCAGCAGATCGCAAGCAGATGTGTGCGTCGTACCGCCAGACATGGAAAAAGGGGAACCGTGGTCCCACGGCTCCCCTTTCGGTTCGTATCGTTTTATCTCGCGCGCCGATTAGGCGACCAACGACAGCCCCGTGCCTGCATCCTGCGGCTGCTCACCGCTGTCGATGAACGGGATGATCGAGAAGGTCTGCCCACCGCGCTGTTCTTCGTTCTGCACGGCGTTCACGCGCAGGTCGCCATCGGGCGTGTTGATCAGCAGCGACAGGTAGTCATTGCCCGTGCGGCTGCTTTTCGCCATCCAGGCCGAGCCGACGCGGATCGGTGTGCCCCGGGGCGAGCTGACCTCGATCCGGTAATCGGGGTGAGTCTCCTCGGATTTATAGCTGTTCTCGATCAGCATGAATTCCAGATCGAACATCATGTTGGCGATGTAGCCGGTGAAGGCGTTGTCGGCGTCCATAGCGGTGAGCTCGCCCGAGATCGAGCCGGATTTCATCAGGCCGTTCGAGACCAGCGGGATGATCTCGAATTCGCCGCTCTGGGCCGCGCGCGCCTCTTTCGTCTGCACCGCATTGACCCGGAACGGGCCCAAGCCGACATCGATCTGCATCGAGATGTAAGGGTTTCCGCTGGTATTGCCGGTCTCGTTCCAGGCCGTGCCGATGCGCACCTTGCGGCCTGATTTGTTGACTGCCGTTACGTCAAAATCCGGGCTGCGTTCGGACATCTTCGGGCGGTTTTCAAGCTGGATGGCGATATCGAAACGTGTCGAATGGATCATGCCGGTGTACTGAGCGGCTGCGGTCTCGACGTTGCGGGTGAGGGTTCCTGCGAACATGGGATGGTTCCTTTTGGATTGGCCGGTGCCTGACGTTTTTGCCAACGCATCCGGGATTGCTTTCTCGACCCCTTGAGGGATCACAAATCAGAAAGCCTGCTTTCCTTTCAGCCCCGCCCACGGGTCAAAGCTGCCGTCCGAGTGGGAATGCCCCCGCGCCTCCGGGTGCTACGCCCCTCCCCTGCCCGTCTGGTCTTGATTGGTTGCCCGGATTTTCTGCGGCGTCCTTCGATTGCGCGACGAAAAACTCCGTTTCTTTTCCGTTCAACCGGTGCCCGCCCCGGTCGGTCAGACCGATGCAGCTACCATTCGGCACATAGGTGATGAGGTACTGACCGAGCCGGTCCTTGTGGACGACGTAGCCGGTATTGGCCCAATGCACGGTCTGGCCCGCATCGACGGCCGCCTTGATATCATTGAGTGTCATGCGATCCTCCTTAAGAAGAATGGTGGGGAAACGACGCAAGAAGCCCGATCTTCCAACCGGGCTTCCATACAGTATTCGTTTGGCAAACGGCCGAGAGCTGTCAGGCGCTTTGCGTGGCCCGCGTCGCGCGCGCCGCCATCCAATCTTTCAGGCCAAGAACCGTTCGTCCGGCGGCGACCTCGGAGGCCCAGGCAACCCTTGGGTCGCCGCAGGGCTCATCGCCGGAATGCCGGTCGATGTGGCCATTGGCCATCCATGGCTCAGGCTGTATCCGTCGCAGCCAGTCCGCCATGCTCGGGATGCGGCCCTGGCAGTCTTCACGGATATGCTGCTCGCCGATCCAGCGCACGGGGATGTCGCGGCCCGCACTATTGGTCAGTGTCAGGCCAAAAACCCGTTCGGCCTCAAAAAGGCCTTGCGCATGGTGACGCATGGCTCTGTGCGTGAAGAGCGCGAGGTGCTCTTTGGAAGCGTCGAACCAGTCGTGGACGGCTTGATAGTCGGACGGCACCCCGCCGAATTTCCGGGCAGAGCTTTCGGCATGATGAAGCGGATGGGCCATCTCACAGCCCCTCGTCATAGCTGTGCGAGCATTCGACATAGCGGTCGGCATGATCCAAGGTGACACTGTCGGCGGTGATGTCCCAGGTCAGCGTGCCGTAGCCGCCCTCGTTGTTTTCGAACCCCGGGTGATGGTGATAGGCGAGCGACCAGGCGAAGTCGCCAACCTCTGTGGCAAGCGGCTCCGGCAGTTGGACCTCTGCAGGCTGCACCGTCACATCCTCGACATTGCCGGAGTCGCCATAGCCTTCGTATTCGACAGCGACCTCGCTGATGCCAAGCGCACGTAGTTGCGCGAGCAGCTCCACTCTGGATGCCTTCAAGGTGGTTTCGCGCTCTGCACGCCACTGAGCCGCCATTGCGGCATAGTCGATCTGGGGATTGGTCATGGGTCTGTCCTCTTATCTGAATTTGGGGGGGCCGGGCCTGGCATTGGTCAGCGCGCGCCCGGAAAGCGCAGATCGGCCAAATCCCATCCACGCCGCCCGACCGGAAGCTCGCTTTGACTTTTCAGGCGGCTTGTTCTGCCACCTTGGCGACTCGCTGCCCCACGATCCGGGCCAGAATGCTTCCCGTGTCGATCCCGTCCCCATGCGGCAGGAACACACGCAACTGGAAGGCGATGATCTCGGTGAAGCAGCCGAGCGCCTTGAGGCCATCGATCATGCCCCGATCCGCACCGCCCAACTCAAGGCGCATCTCGCCTGCGACCCGGCGACGGGTCAGGGTCAGACCCCGGCCCAGATCGACAGGTGCGGTGGTGCCGAGGGCGGCGGTCAACATCTCCTGTGGCGTTTGCGGATTGGAGACGAGGAAGCGGGCGCGCAGCGAGGCCGCCCCTTCCTCACTCAGCGTCCGCCCGATCATGGCCGTCGCCCCGTCTGGCGTGACACGGTAGATCCGCTCATTGGTGGTCGGAATGTCCTTCCAGATCGGCAGCAGCAGCCCGGTCAGCAGGTAGAGCTTGGTCGTGGTGGTTTTTGGCAGGGACGCAGCCTCGGCCTCCCAAATCTGCGCAAATTCGGGCCTGTCGATCTCTTCCCGAGCCGAGGACTCAAACCGTGCCTCTTCGAGATAGCTCGACCCGTTTGGCCGCACCGCCTTGCGCATCAGCGTGACAATGTCCTCGTCATACATCTGCATGGGCCGCGCCGAGATGAGCGCCGCGCGACCGGAGGCGCGATTCACCATCGGCAGCTTGTCGGGATTGCGCGATATGGCCTCTTCGGCGACCAGGACATACACTGGGTCCGTCACCTCAAGTCCGATAATCCGCGTCACGGCGCCGGATTTCGGGCAGGTCCAGAGATCCTCGGTGGAGACCTGCTCGATCTTTTCGCCACGTAGGGTTTCCACGCCGAGATCGAGCGTGCCCGCCGCGCGCGCCCGCTCAGACTGATCGGCAATCCGGCGCATGAACTCGGCAAAGAGCGCGTTCTGCATGTGGATGGGAAGGGCAAGCACCCGGTTGAGAAACCGCTGGATCGGGGGAAGCTCTTCGAGCAGCACCCCGTCCTTGTCGATCAGCCGCAGGGCCGTCCAGTCGGTGAAGCTCTCGTAGCTCATCGCCTCGGCGCGCCCGGCGGCAAGATCGGCGAAATACCCACGCAGCGCCGCTCGCGCGATCGGGCTTTCGAGATTGTCCTCCTCGCGGAACATGCCTTGCGAGCCGGTCTCGCGCTGGCCCTTGGTCAGGGCCCCCAGCTGGTCGAGGCGTTTGGCGATCGTCGAGGTGAAACGTTTCTCGCCATGCACATCGGAGGTGCAGACCCGAAAGAACGGTGCGCTGACCTGGGCCGAGCGATGCGTGCGGCCGAGCCCCTGGATGGCTGCATCCGCGCGCCAGCCGGGCTCCAGAAGATAGTGCCGCCGCCGTTTCTGGTTCTTCGCGGTTTGCGCCGCATGGTAGGACCGGCCCGTACCGCCCGCGTCGGAGAAGATCAGGATATCCTTTTCGCCGTCCATGAAGGCTTGGGTCTCGGACGAATTGCTGCTGGCGCTGCGCTTCTCGATGAAGAGATGGCCATCCTCGGCCTTGAGTGGCCGGATGAACCGCCCCGTGACTTCTGCCACGGCCTCATCGCCAAATGCCCAGAGGATCTGATCGAGCGCCGAGGGGATCGGCGCCAGCGTCATCAATTCCATCATGGCCGCGTCACGCAAAGCGAGCGCCTCGCGCGAGACAACGAGCGCCCCGGTCTCATCCCGCAAGGGTTCCGCCACCATATTGCCGTCGATCTCCACGAGCTTTTGCGCATGGATCGGGAAGGCCTGTTCGAGGTAGCCCAGAACATAGTCGCGCGGCGTCAAGGCACCCTCGACGAGTTCATCCTCCGGGTCCATCGCCTCAAGCCGACGCTTCAGCAGGCTCTCGCCTGTCGAGACAACCTGGATGACGCAAGCATTGCCTGCCGCCAGGTCGTCCTTGATCGCACGGATGATGGTCGGGGCTTTCATGCCCATCAGGAGATGGTTGAAGAAGCGCTGCTTCGTGCTCTCGAAGCGGGACTTGGCCGAGGCGCGTGCGGCCGACGCATTAGTTTCCCCCGAGGCGTCGTTGACGCCGGTCGCAGTCAGCGCCGCTTCGAGATTGTGGTGGATCATCCGAAAAGCACCCGCGTATGCGTCGTAGATCTCGATCTGGGCCGGGGTCAGCGCGTGTTCGAGCACGTCATACTCCACCCCATCAAAACTGAGGGCACGCGCCGTGTAGAGCCCGAGCGTCTTGAGATCGCGCGCGACCACCTCCATGGCAGCCACGCCGCCGGCTTCCATCGCAGAAACGAAGCTCTCGCGGCTTGGGAAGGGGTATTCGGGGCCCTGCCCCCAGAGCCCCAGCCGCGCGGCATAGGCGAGGTTGTGGACGCTCGTCGCACCCGTGGCCGAGATGTAGAAGACGCGAGCGCGGGGTGCTGCCAGTTGCAGCCGGAGGCCAGCAAGGCCCTGCTGGGAGGGTTTGACCCCCCTGCCCTGCTCGGACCCGGCCGCGTTCTGCATGGCATGGGCCTCATCAAAGGCCAGCACGCCTTCAAAGTCTTCGCCCATCCAGGCGAGGATCTGGCTCAGTCGCGTGGTGCCGCATTTGCCCGCGGACCGCAGCGTGGCGTAGGTGACAAATAGGATGCCGTCGCCCATCGGGATGGACTGGTCCGGTTTCCATTTGGAGACCGGCTGGATGTCGGCGGGCGAGCCGCCGAGATCGGTCCAGTCGCGGATGGCGTCCTCGATGAGCGTGGCGGATTTGGAGACCCAGATCGCCTTCCTGCGCCCGGCCAGCCAGTTGACAAGGATGAGCCCCGCGCATTCGCGCCCCTTGCCGCAACCGGTGCCGTCGCCGAGGAAATAGCCAAGGCGATAGGCACGTGCATCCGGGTCATCATCGGCGCGCGTCAGCTTGGTCTGGTCGTCATCGATGGTAAACCGACCGGGCAGGTCGCGCCCATGGGCGTCATGCGCCATGATGATGGTTTCCAGCTGCGCCTCGGAGAGGTGACCCTCCTCGACCAACCGTGCGGGCAGGCGCAAGTCATCACGACCCGTATTTGAGGGCATGGGCGGGGCAACCGAGGCCATGGCGATGCTCTCGACGAGCGGGGTGGGATGTTCCTGCGCACCCGCGATCTCGATCCGTTGCGGACGGTAGCGCGCATAGATGTCCGAGATGGGCGTGTTGTCGCGCGGGATATCAAAGCTCGTGAAAGTTAGCGGGACAACGGCATTGGCCCGAGGCTTGGAGGCGGCGACAGGCGCAGCGGCGGTCTTGCGCGGAGCAGAGGATGGAACGGTCGGCCGAATGTGCGGGATCGCTGCTGCCCGTTGGGCGGGGTGCATCTCAGGCCGGGTTGCGGCCACGGCGTCGACAAAAGGAAGGGCTTCATCCAGATCGCACACAACGGCGCGGATCATCTCGCAATCCTCCTGCACCTTGTCGAAGATCATGAGCTGGGTTTCCACAGTTGTGCCGAGCTTGCGGTAGACCTGCCCCGGCATCGTCAACGCCAGTCGCGGCGTCAGGAGGCTGCAGGCGCGGGACCAATGCGCGGCATCGCGTTCGGGCGTGAACCCCGGCGGCATGATCGCCACCAGGCGCCCACCCGGCGCGAGACGCTTTGCAGCCGCGATGAGATGTTTGGCGGCGATGTGCTTGTCCCGCGACCGATCGACCGAGGCGGCGAAGGGCGGATTCATCACCACGACGTCGGGTAGAACCGGCCTCTGCAGCAGATCATCGATATGCTCGCCGTCATGGCCTGTGACCTCGCCGCCGAAAACCGCGCGCAGGAGGCGCTGGCGAAAGGGGTCGATCTCGTTGAGCAGAAGCGTGGCACCGGCCCGGGCGGCGAAAGCAGCCAGGGCACCGGTGCCAGCCGAGGGCTCCAGCAAAGTCTCGCCCTTGCGAACGGCTGCCGCCCGCACGACCATTGCCGCGAAAGACAACGGCGTGGAAAACTGCTGCAGCCGGATCTGCTGCTCTGACCGGCGGGTTTCCGTCAGCAGCCGCGAGGCAAGCAGCTTTGCAGCGGCGATGTCACCTGCCACGCCGTTCCCACGCAGCAGCACCTGGACAGCCGCGGCCTGCATCAGGTCATATGCCATGCGCCAGTCCCAGGCACCGCCGGCATTGCTGCCAAGAAACGTCTCGCGCATGACGCGCGCGAGCGCTGAGCTGCGCAGGGGTTGGTGGTCGATCTCTGTGCCGATAAGCGCTAGCGCAGAGGCGAGATCGGCTTCGGAGATTGCGAGAGCCGGGTTGGCCGTTCTGGGTTTGGACATGGGGATTTTCCTTTGGATCAGGGTCTGAGTTCCAAAGGACAAAAAGCCCGCTCTACACTTTGAAGGCGTAGAGCGGGCAATTTCTTAGCGGGGGGCCTGCACCCCGATCATGGCCACTGCTGCGCAGCATGAAGAACGCGCAAAATGGTCACCATCTCAGGGCTTTCAGCATAAACCACGATGTAGTTCGGCCGAACAACCATCTCCCTAGTCCCGTCCACACGGCCCGCGCGGTACATCTGAGGGCGTTCTGGAAGGAGGGACGTCTTGTGTTCAATCTCGTCTTTGAGAACTTGGGCGGCATCCGGGTTGTCGTCAGAGATGTAGTCAATGATTGCCAGCAAGTCGGCTATGGCCGTGGCTTTCCATTCAAGATTTGGCAAGGCGCTTCCCGTCAATCAATGCCTGGGCGTCTTGCATCGCCTTGGCATGGGGCGTTGTGGGCCTTGGATCGTCCAGCGCTTCCTGTACCTTCGCCCTGAACCAGGCGTCATAGGCATCCGGATCAGCGGTCAATCCGGCAGGCAAGCCGCCTTCTGCGGCCACGCGGGTCAGAAGAATACGCACCGCGTCGGAGAGCGTCAGACCGACGCCCGCAAGTGCGTCCGAAGCCTGTGCTTTCAGCTGATCGTCAACACGGACATGAAGCATGGATGTTTGGGCAGGCATGGATGGTCCTCCAGTTGATGGAAGTGTTGTATCTCATTTGAGATACGAATTCAAGTCGGCAGTATGTGCGCGCGTGGTCCCGTGGTGTTGTCTCAGCGGGAAACTCAGCCACCCTGCCCCGCCAGGAACTCCGCCAGCACAGGACTGGCCTCGCCTTTTGCGGAGCTGAGCAGCTCCGAGCCCGCAAGCGAGGCCTTCGACAGGCGTACGAGCCCACCGGTTTCCTCGATGCGGTAGCAGCGGCGTTTTTGCCGCCCCCGCTTGTAGTACGTCGCGGTGACGATCTGGCATGTACTGCCATCGGTGAGCGTCACGGGCGTGGCGAGCCTGATCTTGTCGCCTTCCTCGTAGTCCGGGATCGCAGCCCAATTCCGGCAGCGCTGACGCCAGTCCTGGGCGTAGCTGTCCGGGTCTTTCAGGTCGGAGAGAAGCTCGATCAGCCCAAGCGGAGCACGAGATTCGTTCGGGCCAGCACTTTCCTCCATGTCCTTGTAGCCCCAGCAGCCGTCATCGTATCGGGTGAGGAAGACAGCCCCGAAAGTGATGGAGCCATCCGCATCGGTGACATAGGTCGTGTCTTCGACAGGGGTGCCGTCGAGATTGGTGACCTTTGCCGCCGCATACCAGGTTGAGCCGACCTTGCAGGCCTTGACCAGTTCAGTTTTGCGCGTGTCGCCATGAGAGGTGCAGAGCCTGGCGATTTCCGCTTTCTCATCCGCGTAGGTCTGAACGCGGCGATCGGTGTAGAAAAGCCAACCCATCACGCCACCCTCCGGTCATCGAGTTCCATTAGGGCATCAAGCGGCACGCGGTAGGGCTGCATGGCGTCGAAATCCTCGCAATTGCCGCAGTTCTGCACGATCGCGAAGGTGTCGCAGGCATCCTTGAGGATAACCCGGAAGGTGCCGCCGAGGCCCGAGGGCACTTCGTAGGTTCCGCCGATGAGATAATCCGAGGCCCGGCGCACGAAGACGCGGATGCTGTGGCCATCGGTGGCGAGCCGGATGGCCCCTCGCCCCCGGTCGATGAGCACCTGCACGTCATCCAGGATGTCGGTGTAGAACTGGCCGGTCAGATCACGAAACGCCATGCGGCGCTGCGCCATCCAGTCGGTGTCCCGAAACGGGTTCATGCCGTCGGCGAAGGCGAAGGAAGGATCGGCCTGCTCGGTGGTAACGATACGGGTGGTCGTGCCATCGATGCCGTTCGAGCGCAGATGCACACCATTGCCGACGATGAGGATCAGGGCGGGCCTGTCCACGGGCCCGTTCCAGTTGGGCAGGAAGGTCTTGCAGGCGCGCGCATGCGCGATTTGCGCCGCAACAGCGGAGGCAGAGAACTTGAGAATAGCCATGGGGATGTCTTTCCGTTGGGTGTGGGAGGGGTCGACCCGCGCGGGGAATGCCTCGCGCGGGTCGCGTGAGGACTCAGGCCGCTTGCGCGACCTCGCTGTCAGGCTCCGGAGATTCCTCGATGGGCTCCGCCTCATCACAGGCGACACCGGCCGTCTGCATCATCGGCGGGCACCAGGCGACCACGGCAGCGCGCTGCGCGTCCGTGAGCGTGGCGAAGGGCTCGGCGAAGAGCTTGTCGCAGAAGGCGACGATCTCTTTCTTGCTCGACGAGGCCAGCGTCACCGCCTCCTGGGCCAATCCCAGATCCTCGCCGAGGATCTTCAGGAGCCAAGCCTTCTTGAAGCGGTTGAAGAGCGCCGCATTCGGCGTCCAGTGGGCGCGGATGTCGGGCATGATCTCGATCTCGAACGCATGCATCAGGCTGTCGCGCTGGCGGTCCCGCGCGAAGCAGGACTGCGTGGTGCTGGCCGTGGCATAGGCCACGAGCTTGGCCTTCTCGCCGGCCTCCAGCGCGCGAAACGCCGCGAACTGATCGGCGGGCGCGCGGGTGTCATCGAGCCAGGAGAGATCAAGCGCATCATGCGCCGCCGCCACCTGCTCGAGCGAGGTCTCGTCGATCTCGTCCATCTTGGCATGGCTGCGGTATTCCTTGCGGGCATCGATCTTGATCGCCTGCGTCACGGCCATGCCGCTGGCCAGAACGTCGCTCACCAGCTTGAAGAGCGTCAGATCGAGCGTGGCTTCCGGATGCAGCGCCATCGCGGCCCCCAATGCCATGGCCCGCTCGGTCTTGAGATCGTCGGCCAGCGAGGCCGGGTAGGTGATTTCGCCGGCGTCGGGGGCTTCCTCCCCGGTCGTGTTGGCTGAGGCGGCGCGCGCGCCCTCTTCTTTCACGATGTCCTCCGGGCGCAAGAGGCCCACATGGAGCGTCACCTGCCCGCCCGACCAGGACGCGATCACGCCTGCACGGGCGAGATCCTCGGCGCTATAGGCCTCCTGCAGGTCGCGGGCTTCCTCTTCCAGAGCGTCGACGCGGTCGTAAAGGGCGTTGTAGGCACCGTCGTCGAGCCCCTCATCTTCCATCTCGAGTTGCAGTTGCTCAAGCTCGGCGGTGATCTCATCGATGCGCTTCTGGGCAGCCTCATCCGGCTCGATCGGGCCGGGATAGACCCGGCCATAGTCCGCCATGGTCGCGTAATCGTAGCGGACCATCGCATCCGCCCAGGCAAAGCCCAGTTTCGCGCGAGCCTCCTCGGCAGCGACCCCGAGCTTCTCGAGCAGGATGGTCTCGACCAGCGCCGCATCCTCGAGCACGGAATGCTCTTCCAGAAGGTCAGCCGCGACGGCACCGCCACGCGCCTCGTAGTCCGCGCGCACGAAGGCTCCGATATCGTCGCTGACCTGCACGCCGCGGGATTTGAGCGCTTGCCGGACGGTATAGGCCTGCAGATAGCTGTCTTCCTTGGTGAGCGCCTCGTAGACCTCGCGCTGAACCTCCTGGCTCGGGTGCTCGGCAAAGGCCTTCATCGTGTCGAGCGTGATCGTCTTCGCCCGAGCGGCGGCGCGGATATCGGGGTGGATCAGCCCGTAGCGCAACCGGCCTTTCACGGCGGCAACGGTCGTGCCGAAAGTCTTTGCGATGGTCTCAGGCGTCTGACCGTCGACCTCCATCATCCGCGCGAAGGCCTCGAACTCGTCAATCGCATTCATGGGGGCCTGCGTGATGTTCTCGGCGAGCGACAGCGCCGTGGTGACGTCGCAATCGTCCGGCACGAGGCGGCAGTCGATCTTGGTTTTCGCGGTGAACCCCTTCGCGACCTTGTCGGCGACCAGCTCCTTCAGCGCGGCATGGCGCCGGCCACCAGCGAGGACGGCGTATTTGCCGTCAAGCTTCTGGACCAGGAGCGGCTGGAGCAGGCCCAGAACGGCGATGCTGGCTTTGAGATGCGCGATGTTCTCGGGGTCATAGGTTTCCGGGGAGTTGCTGCGCACGTTGGCGGGATGGGCGGTCAGATCGCCGATAGCGACGGAGACGGGTTTGAAACTTGCGGTCATAGGATGTCCTTTTCGATGGGTATGGTGCGGCCCGCGCTCGCGCGCGACCAATCCCCGGCTTCGGGGATCAAAACGACAGAAGGCCCGCTTTGCCTTTTGAGGGGCAGCGGGCCTTCATCGTCTGAGATGTCAGGGGGGGGGGCGTCCCCTGCCCCTTTACCAGTCGCGCGCCAGCATGATGGTCAGCACGCGCATGGTGGTGGCGGGGTTGTCCGGGGTCTCGGCCCCGTAGCGGAAATCCGAGCCTGCTTCATACAGATCCAGTTTCCAGAACACGGTCTCGCCCCGGATCTCGACCGCCCCGAAATCGTGCCAGCCTTCCGGGTCATTCTCAGGCTCGAACGTGGCAAACTCACCGGTTGCCTTCACCGCCTCGGCCATGAAGCCGTCACCGGCCTCCATGAGCGAGCGAGTCACATGCATGCGGCCTTGTATGGGCGCCTCTGGCGCTATCCCGAGGCAGGCGAGCTTGCGGAAGGCATCGTTCTGATCGGCGATTACGGCGGGGTCTGGGCGGTCTGTCAGAGGGTGTGCTACGGAGGTCATGGGTCTGTCCTTTGAGAAGTTTGAAATACCCTTCCCAAAGCCTGCTTTCCCTTTGCCGAGACACATTCCCTCAAGCGGCCTGGTCGACCTCCCCTGCCCTGCCCGCCTCCGATCTGGCGATCAGATAATCACAGGCGCGCTGCGCATCGGCGGCGTGCCGGAAGATCGCGCCCTTGTCGGAGCGCAGGACACGCAACCAGTTGTGGAGGTAGGCGGCATTCATCTCGAGCGTATGCGCCGTGAAGCCGAGCGTCTGCCCCAGAAACACCGAGGTCAGTTCCGCGACGATCTCCTCGCGCGCATAGGACGTGTTGCCAAACTTCGAGAACCCGAAATCACGGTTCAATCGATGGGGGGCTTTCGTCGCATGGGCCAACTCATGCGCCCAGACCCCGTAGAAATTGCGCGGGTCCTGGAACCGCGTGATGGATGGCATGTAAACCTTGTCCACGGGGGGCAGATAGTACGCTTCCGTTCCCGTGAAGACGGTTGTGATGTCGATGGCATCGAAAAACGCCTGCATGTGCGGGATGGGCTCGGACGGCGGATGCTCGGGCTCGGGCTCCGGATCGGGGAAGAAGCTGTCGGGCAAGCCCTCGATCTGGCAGGCATTGAATACGCGGTAGGATTTCTGGAAGCGGTAGATGCCGGCCTCCTCGGACCGATCATCGCTCTCCTCCTGATCATCCTCGCCGCCGGCGTCTTTCCGGCTTTGGCCGTAGTAGACAACGACAGAGGACTTCTCGCCTTTGCGCACCTTCGCGTCCAAGGCATTGGCCTGAGGCAGCGTCATCCAGAAGGGCGAGCTATGGCCCGCCATCACGGTGCGCATGGTCAGCATGAAGTTGTTGACCCCCTGGTACGGCTCTCCTCCAACGCGCAGAGGACGCGAGCTGCCACCTGCGGTCCATGGCTTGCGCCACGGCAGTACACCGCGCTCGATGATGCGAATGATTTCGCTTGTGATGACCTCGGAGGCATCGAATTTGGGCGTGCGGGATCGGGCCATGGCTGGCGTCCTTTCGTGTGTTGGTGAGAAGTTTGGGGATCAGGTTGACCGACAGGGCCGCGGATCGTTGGTGATGCTCGCGCCGAGCTTTTCGACCATGTCGATGTAGGTGGTCAGCGAGACAGACTGGCCGGCACTTGAATGGTCAGCGTCGACCGATCCGCCTCGCGCCACCCGCGGCACGTTCGCGAAGGCGATGACGTCACTGATGGGTCGGATATCGATGAACGGCGTCCCTCGCGCGACCGTAAGCGCGGCCAAGGGAAAGCGCTCGATCGGCGCGAAACTCGACACGGTGGTCCAACCGAGATGGAGGAATGTCCCACCCTCGCCGCAGATCACACGCGCGTTTGGCAATGACGCCGCCTGCTTCAGATAGCCGAGATCACGCAGGACGGTCTGGCGTTCGAGCCGCTGTGCCAGCGCCGTCTGGCCAGTTCGGCGCAGCTCTCTATGTCGCCACCAGGAGGCGGCGGTTGCGCGGAGCACGCGCAAGACACCTGTTTGCATGGGAATGCCCTTCATCCGGAACGGCAGACCGGAACCCGGCCCGGACCCATCTGAGGGACCCCAAAGGCCCTCATCCGTCAGTCACAAAACCCGAAGAACACTTTCACTTTTCGTGGACCAAACCCATGAAACACCCAATCGCCACCGAACTGTACTGGTACGACGGGATCAGAACTTCCACAGGGCCCATCGGCTAGACCTGTGGCGGCTCCTTCTTCACGAGATAGCCCAAACCGTTCAATCGGCCCGCAACTGCCAACTTCTTCATAAAGCGTGCTGATGCTTTGGCTTCCCGCCGATGTAGCGGATCGGCACCCTGGAAAGGGAAACCATGTCGATGATGGCTGTTATGGGCATAATTTCTCATCGCGAACACTAAAACACAATAACCCATTGTTATTAAATCGCTTTCATCCACCGGGTGGATCAGATCATTCCGCAGCCAACATCAAAGCACTCTTTTGAAGAGTTCGGGTGTCATGAAATCAAGAGATCAAGTTGCACCCGCTGTTCTTCGATGTCGTCGCCGTCCACTACGACCAAATCAGTGGAACGCGGGACCGCTGGCAACCAGCTGCTGCGCTTGAGGAACCGATTGCCTCGCTGGCCATGTCGCCATTATCGAAGTGACTGAGAAGTTACCGGCTCCCCGCGCGCGGGAATTCGAGGATCGAGCCCTTGGTCAAACGGTTTTGGCAACCATCGATCGTCTGCTCCTTGTGCGCTACGGCCCGTAGCCACGATATCATGCAACAGACATCCACAACCTACCTCTCAGGCATTAGCACCGATGAAGGCCAAGGGAATATCCGAGGCCAGGACCCAAATCGCCGTCAGCAGGCGCCGGATAGCGTTGAGCCAATTGTTGAGGGTATTCATCATCAGATCTCAGACATCGAAAAGGGCAGGGGCCGCGGAGGCGCGCAACTGCTAGGTTGGCTACAGCGCAACGCTCTGTATGTTCTTCGCTAGCCGCCTTTGCGCTACTAAGAGCGATGGTCACCAGCTGAGGTTTTACCATGATGATCGGGATGCCCTCGTCATCAGATCTTCGCCGCGACGAAGACGAAAGCCACTTTCACGATCTCAAATACCGCCACACCTCAACCCCCTAACTTTTCTCTCTCGAACACCGTTTGTGTGCCGAGAGCCTACTTAACAGCTGTTAAGTTATGCCATGCCAGCCGCACGAGATCGGAGTTTAACAGCTGTTAAGCCGCGTTCCGCCGGCCAATCAATGCCATGACCATTGGGCCACAGGAAAACTCGCCTGCCGCAGCTTTGGCAGTCAGAGCTCGCAAGTATCCACCAGGCGATCTTATGTCGGCGAAGCGTTCCAGCATGGCAGCAACGACGATCGACGCTTGCTCCGGACCCATGAAACGCTGTGCTTCTTCCCATGCAGACGCACTGATGCCCATGGCTGGCCGCACATGGCACGCCGCATCGAAAAGCTGATGCCAATGCCGGATCTCACCTTGGTAGAAGGTCTTGAGCGAGGGACATGCCGCGATCACTAGGTGCAGCGGGATCTTTGGCAGGTGTCTTGTGTCCTGTTCATCAACGTCAGCCACCGGCTCATTCGTATCCACATCTGGCACACCCGCCGCCGCCCCGCTTTTTTCTAAAGCAGGTTCAAGATCTATAGATTCTTTATTTGAATTATGATGGTGACGCTCAGATTGGGCATCATTGGTGTTCATTTCTTCTGTTTCAGGGCCATCAATGATGTTGCGTGCCTGGTCAAGGAGAGCTTCAAGGTCGGCTCGATAGGCCGCGAGGTCCTCAACTGAAAGCTTGCGGCGAAGCGCGCGGGCTGTGAGGGCAGCCCTGTCGCGAAGCTGATCCCAGAAGCCTAGGCCTGGCTGCATCTCGTCTCCGAACTCGGCGAGGGCCGCGAGATCGCGGCGCATGAGGCTTACGACCTCTCTCAGGCGCCTGACGCGCTCCTCAGCCTCACGTACGGCCTCTGCGGCCCGTGCTATCTCCTCGGACTGACAGTAGAGCGGGGAAAGATCGAAGCCAAAGGCAACGCGGTCTTCGCCGTGCTTACGGACGTAGCGCTTCCCATTGGGGCTATCGCGCCGCTGGAGCAAGCCAGCCTCGACAAGACGCGCGAGGTGACGACGCATCGTGGAGCAGGGCATACCATTCAGGCGCTCACAGATCGCCTTGTTCGAGGGGAAGACGACCATCTCGGCGTTCCCGCCAAGCGCATCGTCCGGAAAGAAGCTGAGGAGCCCCTGCAAAACCGTCAGATCACGTTCCGAGACCCCAAAGGCCGCTTGCGCCTTGGAGAGCTCGCGCAGGAGTTCCCACTTGTTAACGGGTCTGGCTGGAACAGATGCCTCGGGTCGCTCAATGACGCGCAAATGGGCGTGCGAAATCGGCCGCATAAACGGCGAGATTGGTGTGTACTCCATGAAAATGTCCACGAAGACAAAAATTCTAGGGCCCGCGAATCGCTTTGCGCTTGCGGGGTAGGGGCCAGAACGCTACATTCAGAAGTGCGAAAACTGAGATTTTGTAGCGGGCTGATCCCGGTGCGAAACCTTACAAAGGTCTCGTGAAGCTAGCTTCTCGGGGCCTTTTTCTTTTTGCCTGTATCGTGCCTCCTTCTTGTTGGTTGCTCTTCCTCAGTCTCCTGAACGCTTCCAGCGCTCATGAAGCTCGGTAATCAGCTTTGGGGCGTTGCCCTCCAACCAGCTGATAAAATCAGGTTCATCCGTAGTTAGATCAAGTTTGAGCTGCTTGCCTTGGCGGCTAGTCTTGACCGTCGCAGCTCCAACACCGGGGATCGCCAAAGCAGGCACACCCTTTCTAGACGGGCTTGCTTTCTTCTCTGCGCTCTTCGCAGCTGCCAGAACTGCGAGAAACGCACGCTCAGAAACCTCATCGGCCGAGCCGGAACTTCCGGACTTGGCTGCATGAGCTATGGCTAGCAGTTGGTCCCGATCACCGTCGTAGGCACCCAAAGCCTTTTTGAGCTCTTCCCATCTCGGGCGACCAATCCCAGGAGCTGCACCAATTGCCTGGATGAGATCCTCGCCGACCGTCCGAACGACACTCAAGAGCTGTGAAACCCCAGCTTCGTGGAGGTTAAGGACTTCGGCGACACCACGATTGGTGCGCTCAGCCCCTTCCAAATGGTCGCCGTCTAGAAGCGCCGTCGCTACAAGCGCACGTTCAATAAAGCTCAGATCACGACGCTCTTGGTTCTCGAGAAGCTGATCTCGAAGCGCTTGATCACCTTCAACCTCTGTGACGATGGCTCGAACTTTGATACCGAGTTCGCGACATGCTTCCAAGCGTCTGCGGCCATAGATCAGGTTGTAGCGATCGCCTTCCAGTGGGCGGACCAAGACAGGCACACGCTGACCGTTCTTGGAAATAGAGTTCTTCAGGCCCTCAACTTCAATCTGAAGCCTGTCATCCAACCGTCCTTCGGTAACAATCTGCACCGGATCGATCTCAAAAACACCGCCACGCAGTCGGCGCCCTTCAAGAGCGTCAGGAGCGTTGCGAAGGGTCTGCAGCGGCAGGCCAAGTTTAGGCTTTCTTGCCATTCCGCCCCCATGTGTTCTGGATGATTTCAGCGATCTCATCGTTCACTGCGTTCATAGATTCGATCGCACGATCAAACGTCTGACGCGTGAAGTCCTTCTTGTCAGCTTCGTAGAGCGTTTGCTTGGTCAAGCCGGCATCAGAAATTGCGGTCGACTCAACCATGTGATTGGTCAGGACCGACCTCCCAAAGAGCCCGCGAATGAAGGCGATGACTTCGGTCTGTGGCGCGTCGCCGACTTTGTATCGCGTTGGCAAGAAGCGAAGCCAATCGAAGCGCAGATTTGCGCCTGCATCCCTGATTACTCCAAGGAGATCCGCAGTCATTCGCAGGAATTGGGACATCGACATAAGGTCAAGCATCTGCGGGTGAACCGTCACGAGCACACCCGAGGACGCGGAAAGTGCTGACATTGTCAAGAAACCAAGTTGCGGCGGACAGTCGATCACAACAACGTCGTAGTTCGCTTCAACACTATCGAGTGCGTCATGAACTCTCGCGAAGAACGCCTTCGCTCCGCCTCGCTGGATCGCAGCAGGCGTCTCGTGCTCGAACTCCATGAGTTCAAGGTTGCCCGGGATAAGATCAAGGCCGCGGATGTAGGTCTTGCGGATCACTTCGGCGATCGGAACCGGATCGTCATAGCGAACGGCATCATAGAGGGTTCCGCCCTCCATGAGGTCGAGTTCTGGCTGGATTCCGTGAAGAGCCGAAAGAGATGCTTGGGGGTCGAGATCGATCGCAAGAACCCTGTACCCCTTGAGCGCCAAGCGCTGAGCGAGGTGAGCAGACGTCGTCGTTTTGCCGGACCCGCCCTTGAAGTTCACCACTGAAATGACTTGAAGCTCGTCACCGTCGCGACGTCCAGGCACGTAAGTTCCAGACTTTTTTGCGTTTCCTTCAAGCGTCTGTCGGATTTCCCAGATATCGTCGAGCGTATAGCGGCGATGACTTCCAGCCGTCGTCTCGACGTCAACGATCTTTCCTTCTCGATGAAGCTTCCGAAGATAGGTATGGTCGACGCCAAGGAGCTCAGCAGCTTCGCCGCTGGTCAAAGTGCGCATCTCCTTCTTTGCATCTGGTGGGAAGTGTGCAGCGCGCTGAGCATGCAGGTTCGACGCGAGAAGTTCCGCGTAGTGCCCGATGGCGATATCTAGATCCTGTTCTGCTTCGCTCATGTCTGCCCCGATCCGTGGGCGCGTTTTTTATGTGACCGCGCGTTATTTTTCGAGACTATTGCCCGAGCAGCCAGATTCGTGCAAGCACTTTCTAGATTTAGTGGCAATCTGTTAGGCCAACACAAGTGTCGTGTTCAGAGGAGCCCCAACTTTTCCGCACGCTCAAGCAGCATTTTGACCGAAGACGGCTGCCAGCTGGTGCGCCCTCGAGGGGTGCGCTCACGCATCGATTCCAGCCGGTCGCAGATCGCCTGCAGTGTTATTTCGGGGTCCGAGCCTTTGATGGCAGCCACGATAGCCGGCAGGCGGTCATCGGTTTCGCGGCGTCCGGCGCGGCCAAGCACAGCATCTGGTAGAAACCCGTCGCGGACATAGGCTTTCACAGCACGGAGTAGGCGGCTTTGGGTCCAGTGCCGGTCGTGGGGCAGGGGGCCATTAATGATTCGCAAAACATCTTCCCAGGCCATATCCGGCCGCAGGCGTCGCACGTGGGGCACCCAATCCTGCGCGGTTTCGTTCAGGCGCTCCATGTAGCCGTCCTGTCGTGCCAGCCACACCTTGCGCAGCGCGGCGGGGTCTTTGGTGCGAAGCCCAGGATTGCCACCAACGCGGCCCTTGGCGCGCGCAGAGACAAGCCCGGCCTTCGTGCGCTCACGTATCAGCGCGCGTTCGAACTCCGCCGCGGCGCCCAGAACCTGCAATGTGAATTTTCCTTGAGGGGAGGCGGTGTCGATGGGGTCCTGCAGCGAGCGGAAGAAAGCTCCCTTGGCCTCCAGACGCTCGATCACCTCCAGTAAGTGCGACAGAGACCGCGCAAGCCGGTCGATCCGCACGACGACCAGCGTATCGCCGCTCTGGACGCGTTCGAGCACCCGCGTGAGCACAGGACGCGCGCGATTGCCGCCTGAGGCGTGCTCTTCAAAGATCTCGGCACAGCCCGCCGATTGCAGCGCCTCGGACTGGGGCAGGGGGGTCTGATCCTCTGTGGAAACGCGGGCATAGCCTATCAGGGGCATGAAATCTGGCCGTTTGCAATTTTATGTATCACTAATAAACGACCGTTTGTAAGTGAATGCAAGTGCGGGCTCTGTGGGGCTGTTCAGTACAAAGCCCTTGGTTCCCTTACGCTGAGCGCGATCAGCGAGCTCTCGCAGACCATTGCGCGCGCGTGCTATATAAAGTGTGCAGGCGCACCCTGACAAAACCCTTGGATAAAACGCGAAAGTATCATATTTTGCACATATGGAGCCTCAAGCATTTATAAAGTATAGTGTTTTTGATGATCGTCTTGAGGATGCGGAGGAGCTTGAAGAGACTTCTGAGGGCGACCTGTGGTTCCTGCCCGGTCCGATGGAAGAGGAGCCGCATTTTCTGCCGCCCGGACCTAGGGCCGAAGTGCGTGAGACCGCTGTTCTCGACGATTGGCGACATGCCGAGGCGGGCCATGCTGCCCGCCTTGCCCGTGTGGCCGGCCGGATCGGGGCGTTAGACGACCGTCTGAAGCGTGGCCCGGAAGGCTGGCGGCACAGGCTTGCGTTGATCGAGGCGGCAGACCTCAGCTGGTTTGCAGGCGACCGAATTGGCCCGGATCGGCTGGCGCTCTGGATATCCATGCGCTTGTCCGGCGTGCAGGACGACACCGCAGCGCTTGCGCGTGTCGGATGGGCGGTGCGGCGTCTTACAGGCGGTCCCGGCCCAGAGGTGGACCTGTCCGCCTTCCTCGATCGCCGTGACCCCGAGAACATGGTGGATGAAGCCGAGCCCTTCGCGGATCGCGCGGGCGGGTGGCTTGACCTGATGGCGCAAGCCGCCGACCTGCACCCGATCACGCGTGCCTGCATGGGGTTTCACCTCTGGAGCCTCGCGGGCCTCGGACAGCAGAGCAACCGAATGGAAGCGGCGGTCACGGCGTCGCGCATTGCCGCGCATGAGGGCGAGGGGGCAATATTCGCACCCCTGGCCATGGGTGGGGCGGGGGCGCTGCGCGCCGGCGGCCCCCCGGCTGAACGTTTGGCGCGCTGGCTCGAGAAAATGGAAACGGCCTGCCTGACCGCGATGCGGCACCTCGACGATATCGAGACATGGTCGGCGCTGGCGGAAGCCGAGATGACCCCGCTCTCGGGCAAGACGCCGCCAGCGCTGCGCGGAGTGCTGACCGAATGGCCCCTGGTCTCTGCCCCTATGGCCGAGGCCCTGACCGGAGCCAGCCGCGCTGCTGTCCAGCGCAACCTCGCCTGGATGGAAGCGCGGGATCTGGTCCGCGAGCTAACAGGGCAAGGACGGTTTCGAATGTGGCGCGCCACAAACTGATGGTCGAACCGATCTGTGCGGCGGCCATGTTGCGTCTATCCGCAGCGCAGCTGAAACGGTGAGGAGCGCCGTTTTCCAGAGTCAAAGAGTTCGGCTGATCGGCTGAGACAATTCGGCTTTCGCCGCGTCCCCAACTACCATGAAAGCATTGTCGACTGGGTCGTGACCGGTCTGCGGGTATAAACCGGACAGACCATACAACGCTCCAAGCGACGAACGTGCCGTTGTCGTAACGGCCTGTCTAATGATGTCTTTTTGAAAATCGCCGTCGGATAGAGCAGGGGCAGGACATGAAGCTGCAGAATCTCGAACGCCATCAAGCTTGGATCTATCTCGCTGCCATCCTCTCCGGTCTGGTCTTGGGCGCGCTCGCGCCCAGTATCGCGGGGGTGTTAGAAGCGCTGCTGTGGCCCGTGCTGGGATTTATGCTTTTCACTACCTTCGCTCAGATGCCGCTCGCGCACTTGCCGCGCGCGACGCGCGACCGGCGTTTCATCGGCACCCTGCTGATCGGCAACTTCGTCCTGGTGCCGCTGCTGATCTGGGGGCTGATCGCGTTCCTGCCTGACGATCCTGCGCTTCGGCTCGGGGTGCTTGTCGTGCTGCTGGTGCCCTGCACCGACTGGTTCATCACATTCACCCATCTCGGTCGCGGCGATGCGGTGCGTGCCGCGACCGCGACACCGATCCTCCTCGCGGTTCAGTTCGCCTGTCTGCCGCTCTTCCTCTGGCTCTTTCTGGGCAACGCATACCTTGAGCTTCTCGCCGCCGATCGCATTGCCGCCGTCTTTGCGGCGCTTATCCTGCTGCCGCTCACAGCGGCTTTCCTGCTGGAGCGTTGGGCAGAGGCGCGCCCGGAGCGGGCCACGATAGTAAATCGCCTCGCCTGGCTGCCGGTTCCGCTTCTGGCTGTCGTGGTGTTCCTGATCGCGGCCTCGCAAGTCGACGTGGTACGGGATGCGCTGCCGGTTCTGGCGCAGGTGGCGGGCGTTTACGTCGCCTACCTCGTCGCCGCAGCACTTCTGGGTGCGGCGACCGGGCGGGCGGCCAGATTGCCCACTAGCGGGCGACGAACGGTCATCTTCTCGCTCGGAACCCGCAACTCCTTCGTCGTACTTCCGCTGGTGCTGGCGCTCGGACCGGAGTGGAACGTGGCGGCCGTGGTCATCGTCTTCCAGTCGCTCTTCGAGCTCTTCGGCATGGTCGCCTATCTGTGGATCGTGCCGCGCTATCTGGTCCCCGAACATGCGGCGAACACGCAGGACTCCGCGGCGAACGAATGATCGCAAACAACGGCGCTGGCACCATTGTACGCTTGGCTGACATGCGTGGGCGTCCTCAACTATGGCCTTTCAGGTCACCTCCGTCAGCGCGTCGATCACAGGGCATTCAGGGACATCGTCACCGGTGCATTGCGCTACGGTGGAAGACAGCACGCGTTCGATGCGTTTGAGATCGTCGATCTTGGCGCGGACCGAGGCGAGATGCGAATTTGCCAGACCCTGCACCTCGCCGCAGGTCTGGGCCCCACCATCGACCAAGGCGAGCAGATCGCGGACTTCGTCGAGCGTGAACCCAAGCTCGCGCGCGCGCATGATGAAGCGCAAGCGCGCGACATGCCGATCATCGTAGACGCGATAGTTTTTGCTGGAGCGCGGCGGCTCGGGCATGACGCCGATGTTCTCGTAGTAGCGAATGGTCTCGAGATTGCAGCCGGTCAGCCTGGCCAGATCTCCGCGCCTGAGGACCTTCACCGATCTGTGATGATTTATCACGTTTGACCCTCTTGAGCCTGTACCTGCTACAGACCCTGGATTGAGGTCATCACTGAGGCAAGGATGATTCGAACCATGACTGAAACCACATCCGCCGGCCGGCAGACGGCAATGGACGAAACAGGGGCTGCCGACAAAAAGGCATGGGCGACAACCTGGCTTGGCGCGCTTGGCGCGCTTGCCATGACCTCGTGCTGCGTCCTTCCGCTGGTGCTGGTCAGCTTCGGCGTTACCGGCGTTTTCATTGCGCAGCTGGGCGTTCTCTACCAGTACAAATGGATCACCTTCGCACTGAGTGCCGCCTGCATCGGCTATGGATTTTACAAGGCCTACCGTCCGATCCCGACTGAGGCCTGCGCGGATGGCACCTGCGCGCGCCCCATAAATCGGAAACTCATGCGATCCATTCTTTGGATTGCCACCGCCATCGTCACCGTCGCGATGATCTTTCCCTATCTCACCCCATACCTTCTGTCCTATTGAAAGGCTGAACCCATGAAGTCACTCCATCTTGCCCTTGCGGTCGTTGGAACTCTCGCAGCTTTCCCCGCCAGCGCCGCCGAACAGCGCATCAATATCGGGGTCGGCGAACTGACATGCCCGACCTGCTCCTACACGGTGGCGGCGGCCATGCGCGGCGTGCCCACGGTCGAGATCATCGACTTCACGGAGGGAGAGGAATTCGGCTCCGGCACCTACATCGTCGCCTTTGATAACGAGGCCGCCGATCAGGACATGATCGTCGAAGCAATCCGCGCCACCGGCTATTCGGCGGACATCGTCGAGTCCGGCGATTTCTGATCGCATTCACCGATCCGCACTCGGAGCTGGAGACAGCATGACAGACATGAACAATAACAATGAACCCACGACCCTTTTGCGGCGCGGCCTCATCGGCAGCGTATTTGCGGCGATCTGTTGCTTCACGCCGTTCCTGGTGCTGATCGTCGCCGGGGTCGGACTTTCTGCCGTTGTTGGTTGGCTCGACTACGCGCTTTTCCCGATGCTCTTCGCCTCGCTGAGTGCGGTTGCATATGCCCTGTGGCAGCAAGCCGGCAGACCAGGGCACAGTCCGAAAGCCCTTCTCATCGGCTTGGCGGTTGTTCTTTCGGCTCTGCTGTTCTGGCTGGAGTTCCGCTTTGCTCTGCGGATTTCGGTTGCCGCCGCTTTGGCGGTAGCGGGATATGCGCTCTGGCTCAGAAAATCGGGCAGTTCAGCAGTGAGCCGGATCAAGAGAAACTGGCACAAGGAAAGGAACAGGTATGACCAAGACGTATGACCTCATCGTGATCGGCGGCGGCACCGCTGGAAATGGCGTCGCCCGGATGGCCGCGGATGCAAGCTGGAGCGTCGCCAGCATCGACAGCGAACCCCATGGCGGCACCTGCGCCCTGCGCGGCTGCGACCCCAAGAAAATGCTGGTCGCGGTCACCGAGGGTGTCGAATGGGCCGAAAACATGGAAGGCAAGGGGCTGGAGGCGCAACCTTCGGTCAACTGGCCCGACATGATCGCCTTCAAGCGCAGCTTCACCGACGATATGCCGCCGCGCATCGAAGGCGGAATGGAGAAGGCGGGGATTGACGTCCAGCACGGAGAGGTACGGTTCACCGGCTCCGATACGATCGAGTTGAACGGCGAAACCCTGACGGCGAAGCATTTCCACATCGCCACCGGCGCGCGGCCGATGACGCTGAACATTCCCGGCGAAGAGCATCTGACCACCAGCACCGAGTTTCTTGAACTCCCCGACCGGCCTGACCGCATCGCCTTTGTCGGCGGTGGCTTCATCGCGATGGAATTCGCACATATCGTCAGGCGCGCCGGGTCCAGCGAAGTGACCGTGCTGGAGATGGCGGATCGCCCCCTTGGCAACTTCGACCCCGACCTGGTCGAAATGCTGGTCGAAGGCACCGAGGAACTTGGCATCGACCTGCGCACCAAGGCGAAGGTCACGAAGATCGAGAAACAGGGCGATGAATTCACCGTCACAGTGGAACGCGCCGACGGCACCGAAATCGTGACCTGCGACCTGGTGGTGCATGGCACAGGCCGGGTTCCGAATATCGACGGGCTGAACCTCGAAGCCGCAGGCGTCGAATACTCGCGCCGCGGCATCAATGTGAGCGACGCGATGCGCACCACCAATCCGGCGATCTTCGCCGCGGGCGACTGCGCTGCCAGTGGGCCCAAGCTGACCCCGGTGTCCGCCTTCGAAGGGCGTGTGGCAGGCAAGAACCTGCTGGCTGGAGAAGACGAGCGTACCGTGGATTATCCGCCGATCCCGTCGGTAGTCTTCACCCTCCCGATGGTGGCCACCGTGGGCTTGTCGGAAGCGGTGGCCAGGGAACAGGGGCTGAAGTTCGACACCCATTTCGAAAAGACAGGGGACTGGTATTCGTCGCTGCGCGTCGGCGCGAAACATACCGGATTCAAGGTTCTTGTCGAAGAGGGCAGCGGACAGATCCTCGGCGCGCATCTGATCGGACCGGGCTCTGAGGAGCAGATCAATCTCTTCGCCATGGCCATGGGTGCCGGGCAGACCGCCAACCAGATCAAGGCGATGATCTTCGCCTATCCGAGCTATGCCTCCGACATCGGGTCGATGGTGTAATTTCAGAATTTTGGCCGGGCGACCGTCGCGATGTCCGGTCGCAGGCCAAGGAAGAAGACATGGACCAGACCGTCAAGAAAAAGGATTGCTGCTCATCGAAAGAGGTGAGCGGCGACCAATATGACCTCATCGTCGTGGGAGCCGGCTCAGCCGGGTTCTCTGCCTCGATCACGGCAGCCGAGGCCGGAAAGCGGGTGGCGCTTGTCGGGCACGGCACCATCGGCGGCACCTGCGTGAACGTCGGCTGCGTACCGTCCAAGGCGATGATCCGCGCCGCAGAGGCGGCCCATGGTGGCGCGTCCGCTGCCCGGTTCCCGGGCATTGCGTCCTGCCAACATGCGGTGGATTGGCCAGCCGTTGTGAAAGGCACGACCGATCTGGTCGCGGAGATGCGGCACAAGAAATATATCGACCTGCTGCCCGCCTATGAGAACGTCACCTATATCGAGGACGGCCCGGCGCGATTGGTCGAGGGTGGCGTCGCTGTCGGCGGGCGGGTGATATCCGCCCCGCGCATCCTGATCGCCACCGGCTCGCGCCCCCATCAACCTGCCATCAAAGGCATCGACACCGTGGAGACCCTCGATTCCACCGGTCTGCTGACCCTGCCCGACCGGCCCGAAAGCATCATTGTGCTGGGCGGCGGCTATATCGGCTGCGAGTTGGCGCAGATGGCCTCAAGGCTGGGGGTGAAAGTCACGCTTGTGACCCGCTCGCGCCTTCTGCCCGGCGCCGAGCCGGAGGTGGCCCAGGCGCTGACGCAAGCGCTGAAGACCGAAGGCATCACGGTCGAGACCGGTCTTGCTTACGTCTCGGTCGCGAAAGCTGCGGGCGGCGTCAGTCTGACTGTCGAACGGGGTGGCAAGACCGAGGATCTGACCGCCGAACGGCTGGTTGTGACCACCGGCCGGATCGCCAATTCTGAGAACCTTGAATTGGAAGAGCTTGGCATCGAGACCGACGCACGCGGCTCTATCAAGGTCGGTCAGGACATGGCGACCACGCGTGCCGGCGTCTGGGCCGCAGGCGATGTCACTGACCGTGACCAGTTCGTCTACATGGCGGCCTATGGTGCCAGGGTGGCGATCAATAATGCCCTTGGATTGGAGCAGATGCGCTATGACAACGCGGCGATGCCGTGGGTCGTGTTTACCGACCCGCAAGTGGCCGGCGTCGGCCTTTCGGAGGCCGAGGCCAAGACGGCGGGGTACGACGTCAAGACCAGCGTGATCACGCTCGACAACGTCCCGCGCGCCGCCGCTGCACGCGATACCCGCGGCGTGATCAAGCTGGTGGCCGACGCCAAGACCGACTGCCTGCTGGGCGGTCAGATCGCAGCACCCGAGGGCTCTGACACCATCCAGACGCTTGCCATGACCCTCAAGTTCGGCATGACCGCAGGGGCGCTCGGCGCAACGATTTTCCCATATCTGACCACGGTTGAAGGACTGAAACTGGCCGCACAAACCTTTGACAAGGATATGGCAAAGCTCAGCTGCTGCGCGGGGTGAGACCATGGCATCAGGCGATAGATCGGACTTCTTGTCGACGCTTCCCGGGGGGCTGATCGGCTGGGGCTTGCCAATCGCCGCGATGCTCCTGGCGATCGGCGTCCCGCATCCGGTCAAGACCTGGGTCTGGGTCATAGCGCTGATCTGGATGGGAGCAGCTTGTCTTTGGAACGCGCACCGGTGCAAGCGGCGGCATTGCTTCTGGACCGGACCGTTTTTCTTTGTGATGGGGCTGGCCGTATTGGCTTACGGGTACGGTTTCGTGGATCTTGGCGGCCAAGGCTGGAAGTGGCTGGGTGCGGTGATCGGGATTGGCGCGTGGGCTATCGCGGCTATCACGGAGCGCGAGGGCAGGTATCGTTGATAAGCCGTGCGGAACGACGACTTTTGACCGTCGCTGTCGGCGTCGCCTACAATTTTGCAGAACACTCGGTCAATCGACAGGAGAGTTCTGTATCCGCGCGATGGATTATTGGACCCGGGAGCTTGATGCAGGTCATAACCGGACCGTACGCAACCTGAGAGCATTTCCAATTACCGAAACAGAAGAAAGGCTCATCGCAGCGGCTGCAAACATCGGAGAGATCAATAACCCGAAGAATGGATACAGGATTCCCGCAGCGATCGGAACGCCGGCCGTGTTGTAGATCATCGCGAAGAAGAGGTTCTGCCGGATGTTTCGCATCGTCGCCAGCGAAAGACGCCGCGCGCGGACAAGTCCATTCAAATCGCCCTTCAACAGCGTGAAGCCGGCACTCTCGATGGCCACATCTGCACCGGTTCCCATTGCGATCCCGACGTCCGCCTGTGCCAGGGCAGGCGCGTCATTCACGCCGTCGCCAGCCATCGCGACCTTGCGACCCTCGGCCTGAAGCTCGCGGATGATGCGCGCCTTGTCTTCGGGCAAGACATCGGCCCGGACATCATCGATCCCAAGCCGTGACGCGACGGCACGCGCCGTGCGTTCGTTGTCACCTGTCGCCATGACAATCCGGAAGCCCAGTTCATGCAGCGCCTTCAATGCGGCGGGCGTCGTTTCCTTGACCGGATCGGCGACACTGACAAGGCCCGCCACGGCGCCGTCGATGATGACGAACATCACCGTTTCTCCTTCGTCGCGACGTGCGTTAGCAACTTGGGTCGCGGCAGGCGCGTCGATTCCAAGCTCACCAAGCATTCGCGCGTTCCCGAGAGCGACGGACTTACCGTCCACGCTTCCCTTGACCCCCATGCCGGTGACCGCCTCGAAGTCATGCGCGCTGGCAAGTTCTATCCCGCGCGCCTCGGCCCTGCGAACAATGGCCTCGGCCAGTGGGTGCTCCGACCCGCGTTCAAGGCTGGCGGCCAGCCGCAGGACCTCTTCCTCGTCATGGCCGTCCTCGGGAAGGACGGCGGCAAGCTCCGGCTTGCCCATGGTCAATGTGCCGGTCTTGTCGACGATCAGGGTGTCGACCTTCTCGAACGCTTCCAGGGCTTCGGCATTCTTGATGAGAACGCCCGCCTGGGCCCCACGTCCGGTTGCCGTCATGATCGACATCGGTGTCGCGAGCCCCAGCGCACAGGGACAGGCGATGATGAGCACCGCAATGGCGGAAACGAGACCATAGGCGAGGGCAGGGGTGGGCCCCCAGATCGACCAGGCAATGAATGAAACGATGGCCACGGCGATCACGGCCGGCACGAAATACCCGGCCACGGCGTCGGCGAGCTTCTGGATGGGCGCGCGCGACCGTTGTGCGGCTGCAACCATCTCGACGATCTGCGCGAGCATCGTGTCCTCGCCGACGCGTTTCGCTTCGATGATTATACTGCCAGTGCCGTTGATCGTGGCGCCGGTAACGGCATCGCCTGTCACCTTTTCGACCGGCACGGGTTCGCCGGTGAGCATCGACTCGTCGACAGAGGACCGCCCGTCGATCACCTCGCCATCCACCGGCACTTTCTCGCCCGGTCGTACCCGGATGTGATCGCCGATCTGGACATCCTCAAGCGCCACTTCCTCCTCACTTCCATCGGCACGGATAATTCGGGCGCTCTTGGCTGCAAGGTCGAGCAGGGCCCGGATGGCGGAGCCGGTTCGCTCACGTGCGCGCAGCTCCAGGATTTGGCCGAGCAGGACCAGCACGACAATCACTGCCCCTGCCTCGAAATAGATGCCGACATTGCCCTGGTCGTCGCGGAAGCCTGCGGGGAAAAGGCCTGGTGCGATCACCGCGACGGTGCTGAAGGTCCAGGCCGCGAAGACGCCCATGGCGATCAGGCTGAACATGTTGAGGTTCAGCGTGCGGAAGCTCTTCCAGCCTCGCACGAGGAACGGCCAGCCGGCCCAGAGAATGACCGGCGTCGCCAGGATCAGCTCCAGCAAGTGAGCAAGCCTTTCCCCCGTCCAGTCGCGAATGGGCATGCCGACATAGCCGCCCATCGCGAGCAGCACGACCGGGATGGTCAGCGCCGCGCCGATCCAGAAGCGGCGGGTGAAATCAACGAGTTCGGGATTCGGGCCTTCGTCACCAGTGGGCACGCCCTTGGGTTCCAAAGCCATCCCGCAGATCGGGCAATCACCCGGTCCGACCTGCTCGATCTCGGGATGCATCGGGCAGGTGAAAATCGTTCCCTCGGGCATCGGCTCCGGCGCCGGCCCTGCACCCAAATACGTCTCGGGCTCGGCGTCGAACTTGTCCTTGCATCGTGACGAGCAGAACAGAAACTCTTCGCCCGCGTGAGTTGATAGGTGTTTGGCCGTCGCGTGATCGACCTTCATCCCGCAGACGGGATCAGTGACTTCGCGTGTTTCTGCTTTTGTAGTGTCCATGTCAGGTTCCTTCGGCAGGCAGCTGACAATTCACTTAATGCTTCTAGTTGCTGGAAGGTCAATAGAAGCCTGCACCCTTTCAAATGTTCGATCCCAGACGCGGCCTCCAACCTTCCAGCGCTGGAAATTGAAACCAAATGCCAATGACTTAGTTGAACCGGTAGCAACTGAAAGAAGGAAGAAGATCATGATGGATGGTGGAATGATGGGTGGCGGCATGATGCTCGGCATGGGAATCGTCTGGCTTCTTGTCATCGTGGTGCTGGTTCTCGCGATCATTGCGCTGGTGAAATACCTGCGCACATAGCGGAAGGCCGGAGCGTCACCATGGCGGATGAAAGCAAGCCGGTCGTCATTGTCACGGGGTCGAGCGGGTATCTCGGGGCCGCGGTGGTGCGACGGCTGCACGGGTCCTACCGCGTCGTCGGACTTGATCGGTATTCGCCGCCCCATCCGCCGCATCAGGCCGAGTGCGTCTGCTTCGACATCACCGATCAGGCAAGTATCGACACCGCGCTTGATCGTGTGCGGCTGGCTTACGGCGACAGGATTGCCGCCTGCATTCACCTTGCGGGCTATTTCGATCTCAGCGGCGAGGATGATCCGGCGTATGATGCCGTGACGGTCGAAGGCTCAAAACGGCTGATGAAGGGTCTTCAGGGGTTTGAGCTTGAACAGTTCGTCTTCGCTTCCACCATGCTTGCCCATGCGCCGACCGAGCCGGGGGAGCCGATAGACGAGGATCATCCTCTCGATCCCAGGTTTCCTTACCGCGCATCGAAGGTGCGCACGGAGAAGGTACTGCGCGAGGTAAGGGGCGACGAGAAACTCGTGCTGATGCGCCCCGCCGGTATCTACGATGACAACGGGCAGTCGACTTTTCTGACCCACCAGATCGCCCGCATTCACGAACGACGATTCAGCGGCAAGGTTTATCCTGGCGATCTGTCGCGCGGGCAGGCGTTCCTGCATCTCGACGATTTTCTCGACGCGGTGGAACGTATCGTTGATCGGCGCGTCAAGCTGCCGGACGTTTTTCCGGTGCTACTGGGCGAGGCCGACCCGATACCCTTCGGCGAGTTGCAGCGCCTGATCGGGCGCGAGCTGCATGGCGAGGACTGGATCACCTGGAACGTGCCGTCCCAACTGGCCAAGCTCGGCGCCTGGACGGAAAACAAGGTATTTGGCGAGGATGCTTTCATCCGGGCGTGGATGGTCGATATTTCCAGCGATCATTATGAACTCGACCTGTCCGCCGCGAAGAAGCTTTTGGGCTGGGCTCCTCAGCACAGCCTGCGCGAGGACATGCCGGGCATCCTTCAGCGCCTGAAGGACGATCCCTACGAATGGTACGAAGCGAACGGGTTGAACGCGGCGCGGGTCTCGGCGGCCAAGGTCGAGAACGCCGTGGCTGAAGAGGCTGCCGAGAAGGCACCGACCGAGGCCGAAGCGAACGCGAACAGGCGCGAGCACGATCAACACATGCGGCAGATGCATTTCTCGATGCTCTGGGTGCATTGGCTGGTCATGGCGCTCGGCCTGTGGCTGGCCACCGCGCCATCGGTTTTCGGCACCTTCGATCAGGCCGAATTCAGCGCGGCGGTCCAGCGCGTGACGGAGGATCGCGGGCTGTGGTCCGCTGCCACGCGCAGTTGGCTGACCGCGTGGAACAATGTCTTCACCGGACTTGCCATCATGGTTTTTGCCGCCCTGTCGCTGCGCCATGGTAACGGCTGGGCGCAATGGGCGAATGCCGCGCTCGGCGTCTGGCTGCTGGCCGCGCCGCTGGTGTTCTGGACGCCGGACGCGGCCGTCTATGCCAACGACACGCTGATCGGCGCGCTGGTGGTCGCACTGACGATCCTGATTCCGATGATGCCGGGCATGTCACGCGAAGGGATGATGGACGATACCGATATCCCGCCCGGTTGGACCTACTGCCCTTCCACCTACGTCCAGCGCCTGCCGATCATCGCGCTCGGTGTCGTGGGCTTTATCCTGTCGCGCGTCCTGTCGGCCTATCAGCTCGGCCATGTAGACGGCGTGTGGGAGCCGTTCTTTTCCTCGCCCTCGGCGCTGAATGGCACCGAATACATCATCACCTCCGATGTCTCAAAAGCCTGGCCCATTGCCGACGGTGGCCTTGGCGCGATGAGTTACATGTTCGAAATCATGATGGGCGTGATGGGCAGCCGCCTGCGCTGGCGCACGATGCCCTGGATGGTCGCACTTTTCGGCATCGTTGTCGGGCCGCTTGGCGTGATCAGCATCTATTTCATCATCATTCAGCCGATTGCCATTGGCACCTATTGCACGATCTGCCTGATGGCGGCGCTGGCCATGCTGATCATGATCCCATTCTCACTCGATGAAATCGTCGCGATGGTGCAGTTCATGGTCTGGAATATGCGCCGGGGCAGACCGTTCTGGCGCGCGTTCTTCAGAGGCGATGCTCTGCCCGGTGGCACAACGGGGGGCGAAATGAGCTTCGACGCGCGACCTATGCAGATCTTTCGACAAAGCGCACGTGGGGTTACCGTCCCATGGACACTCGGGCTGAGTGCAGCGATTGGCGCCTTCCTGATGTTGTCGCGCGCGATTTTCGGTAACGAAGCGGCAATGGCGAACAGCGATCACCTGCTGGGCGCACTGGTTCTGACCACAGCGGTCATCGCCTGGGCCGAGGTCGCGCGGCCATTGAGGTTCCTTAACATCCTCTTCGGCCTCTGGCTGGTCATCGCGCCCTGGCTTCTGGGCGGAGGCACGGTGGCAGGCAGCCTTGTCGGTATCCTCGCCGGGATCGCTCTCATCGCGCTCAGCCTGCCGCGTGGGAAGCGCAGCGAGGAACACTATGGGAGTTGGGACAGATTCATTTTTTGAAAGGGCGTCAGAAAATGATTGCCAAGCGCCCTTGACCTTCCAGTAGGTGGAAGGACTATCTGGTGTTTCAAGGAGAGGATTGCCAGCCATGAACATCGGAAATGTTTCGGAACAGAGCGGATTGCCGGCGAAAACGATCCGGTATTACGAGGATATCGGACTCGTGCAACCGTCGCGGCGTGAAAACGGGTACCGCGATTTCACTGTTCAGGAGCTGCACAAGCTGACGTTTCTCGGCCGGGCGCGATCGTTGGGTTTCAGCATTGAGGAGTGTCGCACATTATTGTCGCTGTACGAGGATCACGAGCGGTCCAGCGCCGACGTCAAGGCGATCGCCCAAAGCCACCTCGCGCGGGTGGACCAAAAAATCGAGGAGTTGCAGGCGCTGAGCGCAACGCTTGGTGATCTCGTTGTTCGGTGTCATGGCGATGATCGTCCTGACTGCCCGATAATGGATGACCTGACAGATTCCGACCTCGCGGAGACACGAAACTATCCTACTGGCACAACCCTCGGAACACTGGTAAATTAACCGCATGCACTTTGTCGCCCGCCTCATCATGATAACTGTCCTTGCCGCCTTCGCGGTAAGCTCGGTTGCGCATGCGGCCGGTTCGGCCAGGATGGCATCTGAAATGATCGCAGCCGGAGCTGAAATGGCAGGTGCTGGCTGCGAGGCATGTGATGACGATACGGCGGGAACCTTGGGCGTCGCATGCGATTTTGTGTGCAACTCGGCGACCGCCGTCGCGCTGGTGGGAGCCTCGGCGGAATTTGGTTCAATTGCAGTTTCGAGCGCTCATGGACTGCCGATCGCGCGGGATTTTCGCGGTCTGAGCAGTCCGCCTGCCAAACAGCCTCCAAGATTCCTTCTCTGATCTGACACGCGCCGCGGTTTCGCGGTCGCAGTGTCATGCCGTGACAGTGGAGCCATGCCGCTCCGTGTTGCGGGTATTCCAAACCGCAGTTGCCGCTTTGGCTCCGGCGGAGGACCCCATTATTATCAGAGAGCCCCTGTCCGATGTCTTTGAAGTGCAAACCTAACGTCACGCGCCGCGCCTTTGTCGCGTCGTCGCTCGCGGGTGTGATGTCCACCACCCTGCCTTTTCCGGGGATGGCGGAAGCCGCGATCCGCAAATTCTCGCTCCGGGCCACTCCGGGAAGGACACGGCTTGTTCCTGAGCCACATCCCGACACCGCGGCCTGGTGCTACAACGGTAAGGTTCCGGGCCCGGAGATCCGCCTTCGGCAAGGTGATCGCCTTCAGGTCGAGGTTATCAACGACCTTGCGGAGGAAACCACCGTGCATTGGCATGGTATCCGGCTTCCCAACGCAATGGACGGGGTGCCGCATCTGACACAGGCTCCGATCGCTCCGGGCGACAGGTTCGTTTACGAATTCAATGCAGTCGATGCCGGCACCTTCTGGTATCACCCGCACCAGCGCAGCTTCGAGCAGGTCGGGCGCGGTCTCTACGGTCCCCTTATCGTCGAGGAGGCCAATCCGCCTCGTGTCGACCGCGAAGTTACCTGGGTGCTGGACGACTGGCGACTGACCGACGACGCATCGATTTCTGACGATTTCGGCAATGCCCATGACGTGAGTCACGCGGGCCGCCTCGGCAACACCGTGACGATCAACGGTCTTGTGCCGGAGACATTCGAGGTGGCATCAGGGGAGCGGATCCGCCTCCGCCTGATCAACGCCGCGAATGCCCGGATCTTCGCGCTCGATTTCGGGGACCATACACCGCGCATCATCGCGCTCGACGGCCAACCCGTCACGCCACATGACCCGCCGGGCGGTCTTGTCGTTCTTGGACCCGCAATGCGCGCCGACGTAATCCTGGATTGCATCGGTGTGCCCGGCGCGCAATCCCAGCTTGTCGACCGTGCCTATCGCGGGAACGATTTTCGAGTCCTCGATTTCACCTACGCTGATACCGCCCTGCGCGAGGCTACACCGGACTGGCTGATCACACTGCCAGTCAACCCTATTCCCGAACCAGACCTGAGTTCTGCGCAGCGTCATGAGGTGACGTTCACCGGCGGGATGATGGGCATGATGGTGGAGCGGGAGATGGGCCTGGAGCCGCGTGGAGGCATGATGGGCGGCGGGATGATGGGCATGATGCATGACGGACGCGGCATCTGGTTCGTCAACGGAAAAGCCGCCGAGGGGCATGTGCTCGACCCGTTCCTGACGCTTAAACGCGACGCAAGTCACATTCTGGAAATGACCAACGCGACCGCTTTTGATCACCCGATTCATCTGCACGGCCACTCATTCCGCGTAATCAGCCGAAACGGTGCGCCGACGCCGCATCGGGAATGGCAGGACACGGTGCTCATGGCGCCCCGCGAACGGGTCGAGATCGCCTTCGTCGCCGACAACCTCGGCGACTGGATGTTCCACTGCCACATTCTCGAACACCAGGCTGCGGGAATGATGGGCGTGATCCGCGTCGCATGAGCTCCGGAGGAGGACAAGATATGACTAACAGTACCTTGATTTTTGAGCCGGACAGACGCCACTTCCTGGCACTGGGTATGGGTGCAGCCACAGTGCTCGTATTGCCCGGCGCGGTGCGCGCGGCCGACCGGGCGGCCGATATTCGAACGCTCGCCTTCGACGGCGACACGCTGCTGATCGCAGGCGCAACACTGAGGGCCAGCCTCGACGGCGGTCGCAGCTGGCATGTGAGACCGACACCTTCCCCGGTCTCCTCGATCGCCACGCATCCTGCGCGTCCCGGACGTCTCCTTGCCGGACTGGCGCGGGGAGGGGTGGCCGTGTCCGGCGATGGCGGATCGTCATGGACTACCCGAAGCGACGGGCTTGCCTCCGGTGAGGTCACGGCGCTGGCTGTGGCCGCCGGAAACCCCGACATGATCTATGCCGCGATCCGCGGCGACGGCCTCTGGAAGAGCGAGGATGCAGGCGCAACCTGGGCCCTGGCCATGGACCGGCCCTGGCTCGACGCGGCCGAGCGCGACCCGCTGACGCTGGCATCGGTTGATCTCGAAACCGGGATGGGCGGCATCTGGATCTATGCCGGAACCGAGAAAGGCCTGACCCGTGTTCCAGACTGTTTCTGCCGCTGGCAGGAAGTTCAGCCCGGCAATGCGATGGACGCGCTGGTGACGGGCGATGCGCCACCTGCCGAGGCACCGCTGCCGACGGATGAGCCGGTCCTGTCACTGGCCAGCGCCCCTTCGGCACCTTCGACACTATATGCGGCGCTGCCGTCGGGGGTGTGGGCGTCGCAGAACGGCGGCGTGGTTTGGACCCAGAAGGCAAAAGGGCAGGGGAGGGCCGTCGCGGTCCACCCTAGGGACGAAAATCACGTAGCCGCCCTCCTCGACGGCACCCTGAACCTCAGCCGCGATGGCGGCGCTACCTGGGCCGCGCTCGCGGTCGCATGATGGAGAACCCCATGAACAGAAGATATGTCCTGGCTTCGCTTGCTGCACTTGGCGTCGGCGGAACCTTCACTTTCACGACGCTGACTTCAGCACAAAGCACCGAAGACGCGACCGGTCCCGCAAGTACCGACGTGTCAGACGGAACGAAGCAGATCACGATCTGGCGCGATCCGGGCTGCGGTTGCTGCGACACCTACGCCGATTACCTGGAAGAGAACGGTTATACGGTAACACGCATCGACGATCGGGAATTCGACAAGCGCTCGATCGAAGTCGGCGTTCCCGAACAGGGGCTCGGCTGTCATCTGGCCGAGATCGAAGGCTATTTTGTCAGTGGACTGGTGCCCTCGGAGATCCTGGAAAGGCTGGTCGCGGAGAAGCCCGACATCACCGGCATTACTTTGCCGGGCATGCCTGCGAACGCACCGGGCATGGCAAGAGTAAAGACCGGTACGCTCAAGACCTACGCCTTCGGCGAGGGCGGGATCGCCGTTTACTCCGATGAGTAACTGCATGGACATGATGAACGGCCCGATGATGGGTGTGATGATGTTCGGTGGAGGGCTATTGCTCCTGCTCGTCGCTGCGGTTCTGGTGCTCAGCCTCGTCGCACTCGTGAAATACCTCAGGAGTGCGACATGAGGCGGGCCGCAACAATCGGTGCCGCCATCGTCGCACTATCCGCGATCGGCTTTGCCGTCCTCGCGCAGTCGGAAAGTGACGAAGCTTCTGTGGATGGGCTGTCCTTCCTCGGTGAACCCGTGACTACTGCGGACATCGCAGCCGGCGAGACGCTCTACGCGAAGAATTGCGCGTCCTGTCATGGTGCCGAACTGGAAGGGCAGCCCGATTGGCGGCGGCGTCTAGACAATGGGCGCATGCCCGCTCCGCCACATGACGAAACCGGCCATACCTGGCACCATTCGGACCGGAACCTCTTTATCGTAACCAAGGGCGGCGTCGGTGCCGTCGTGCCCGGTTATGAAAGCGACATGCCGGCGTTTGAAGGCATCCTGACCGACGACGAGATTGCCGATGTTCTCTCTTACATCAAAAGCACCTGGCCGGATCGACAGCGCGAATTCCAGGCGGAAGTCTCTGTCAACGACAAGGGTGATTTATGAGCGCGGTCGAGGCCAATCGCCGTAAGGGTCGGCTTGTCACCGTGCTGCCAGTTGCGATCTTCGCCCTCATCGGCGCAGGTTTTTATTGGGGCCTGTTCAATGGCAACGACACTCTTCCTTCCCCACTTGTTGGCAAGGCGGTGCCTGAGTTCGACTTGCCGCCGATAGAGGGACGAACCGACGGTCTGTCGACCGCCGACCTCAAAGGGCAGGTGTCTATCGTGAACGTCTGGGCGTCCTGGTGCGTGCCGTGCCGGGTAGAGATGCCGTTGCTGAACGAACTGGCGGCGCAGGGTGAAGTCCCGATCTTCGGCATAAACTACAAGGACCGTCCCGAAGAGGCATTGGGCTTTCTCGATGAGCTTGGTGACCCTTACACCCGCATCGGCGCCGACCGGAACGGGCGCGTGTCCATCGATTGGGGCGTCTACGGCTTGCCCGAGACCTTCGTGATCGATGCCGAGGGCCGGATTGCCTACAAGCATATCGGCCCCTTCAACCGCAACTCTCTGGAGGAAAACATCCTTCCCGTGGTGCGGCGTCTTCAGGAAGGAGCGGGATCATGAAACGACGTGAATTGTTGACTGGCATGGCGGCGATTGGCGTCGCAAGGCCGGTTCAAGCTAGACCATTGATGCCGCTTCACGAAAAGCCGCGAGAGATGTTGTCGCCGCCCTTCGTGGACGGGGCGGGGCGCGATCTGACGCTGGCGGATTTCCGGGGCAGGGTGGTCCTACTGAACATCTGGGCAACCTGGTGTGTTCCCTGTCGTGAAGAGATGCCAACGCTCGACGCTTTGCAGGAAAAGCTGGGCGGGGACGATTTCCATGTCCTGCCACTCTCGATCGACCGCGCGGGAATGAAGGTGGTGCGCCGCTTCTACGAGGAAATCGGCATTCGCCATCTGGGAATGTACCTCGCCGACAGCACAAGGGCGATGCTGGCATTCGGTGTACTGGGCCTTCCCACCACGATCTTGATCGATCGCAACGGTTTCGAGCGCGGACGACTTGTGGGGCCGGCCGAATGGGACAGCCATGAAGTCATGGCCCAAATCCAGACCATCATCAACGAAAGGAGTGAATAGCCAATGTCCGAAACATCACCTTACACCGAAACGCCGGAGGCACGTCCGTGGCGGCCGCAATTGGGACGGCGAAGTCTGATTCTTGCGTCAATGGCGATCATTGGCGCCGGGCTTTACTTGAATTGGGGCTGGGTGACGGCCATCGGAGCCGCGCCGCTGATCCTGGCCGTGGCACCCTGCGCCGTGATGTGCGGGCTTGGCGTCTGCGTGATGTGCAAATCCAACTCATGCGAAAAAGTAACTCGGCCGCAGAGCCGAGCTTGTCGAGGGACTGAACCCGAAAAGCTCTAGAAAACCTGAAGGAGAAACTTAATGACACTTTTCAAGAACCTGAGCATGGCGACTGCCGTGTCCACACTTTTGGCCACCGGCGTGGTTGCCCAGGACAACACCGGTTTGTCCGGCCAGATGATGGACGGTGAGAGCGGCATGGCCGGCAACATAATGAACGCCGACATGGACGGCATGATGCCCATGATGAAGATGATGCAGAAAATGGGCCCGATGATGGAGGCCTGCACAGAGATGATGGAGGCAATGAACAACTCCGAGAATGGAGCCGCCACTTCGACCGACAAGGGCTGAACAGTTATCGCCGGAGGCTGATGCCCCCGGCGATAAGGCGCGGAAAATCGAGATGACATTCAAAACTACCCTTCACATGCTTGCAGTTTTGCTTTGGGCGCTGATTTCTGCGCCCGCGACTTCGCTAGCCCAGCAATCGACGCCGCTCGAGCAGGTTGAGCAAGAGGCCATCAAAGCCTTGATCCTGCAAACCATCCGCGAGAACCCGGAAGTTCTCGTGGATACGCTCCTGGCCTTCCAGGAAGAGGCTGAAGCGGCAGCTCAAGCCCAACAACGTGCTGCGATCCAGCGCGTTGGTGAACTGCTGCGGACGGACGCGAACACCGGCGTGATGGGCAATCCTGATGGCGACATCGTGCTTGTCGAATTCTTTGACTACAACTGCCCCTATTGCCGACGCGCGGCCCCGGTCCTTTTCGAATTGATCGAGGAGAACCCGGATTTGCGCATCATCATGAGGGAGTGGCCCATTCTCGGGCCAGACTCCAAACTGGCGGCTCGGGCGTCGCTGGCGGCAATAAAACAGAACAAGTTTGAAGCGTTTCACGAGGCTCTGATGGCGCAGCCTCGCGCCAATACCGTCTTCATAAGGCGGGCTGCTGAACAGGCGGGTCTGGATTACGACCAGTTGCAGGTGGACATGGCCGCGCCCGAAATCGACGCCCATATCGAAACGTCTCGAAACCTTGCGGGGCAGCTCGGGATATCCGGCACGCCGACGTTTCTGATCGGCGAGACGCTCGTTCCTGGATTGTTGGAAAAGGCCGATCTTCAGGCTTTGATTTCGGAGGCCGGAGATGTCGATGGAACCCAGTGAAACCTCTCCCAAGGCGCGGCTCTTGAGAACTATATTGTGGGGCACTGTAATTTTGGTCATCGCCGGGGTGGCGATATCTTGGGCCTTGGACATGTATCTCGGCAACGGATCGAAGACCGTCCGCTATTCGGGCGAGGCGGATATTCGATCCGAATTTTCACTCACGGATCATACCGGACAAGAGGTGACCCAAGCCGATTACACCTATCGCTGGCAACTTGTATTCTTCGGATTTACGAATTGTCCTGACATCTGCCCCACCACTCTGGCCTACATGGCCAGCGTCGTGGATCTGCTCGGCGAAGATGCGGACCAGGTGGCGCCGATCTTCATCACGGTCGATCCGGAACGCGACACAGTGCCGGTAATGGCTGAATATGTATCAGTCTTTCATCCGAGCCTGATCGGCCTGACCGGGACTGAAGCGCAGGTTGCCGAGGCCACCAGGAATTTCCGCACATGGTACGAGCGGACCGAGGACGATAGCGCGCCGGACGGTTATTTCATGGCGCATGCCGGACACATCTACCTCATGCAGCCCAGTGGCGAATTTGAGGCGGTCTATCAGGAAGGCGGCCAACCGCCGGAGGCGCTGGCGCAGGAAATCCGCAAAAAGTTATGAGTGAAGGAACTTACCAAATGAAGATCACCGCACTTGCAACCGTGTTAACACTCTGGCCGTTCTTCGCATCGGCCGATGTGACGATATCGGATGGTTGGGCCCGCGCGAGCATCCTCGCCTCCCGTCCGGCTGCGGCCTATCTCACGCTCACGAGCAATCAGAGTGATCAACTGGTCGCAATCACGACGCCGATCGCTGGGAACGTCACGATTCACGCCGTCGAGACCGACAACGATGGCATTAGCCGAATGGTTGAGGTCGACGGCTTGGACCTGCCCTCCGGAGAACCAGTAACCCTCGCGCCCGGCAGCATGCATCTGATGCTGATGGGCCTGTCGGAAAAACTCGAAGAAGGCACCGATTTGCCGTTGATCCTGACCTTCGCATCGGGTGCCCGAATGGAAATCAGCGTTCCGGTTCTCGGACCGGGCGCGATGAGGCCGCAGGAGCAACAGCCATGAAAGACATACTCCTGCTGACAGCCCTCGTCGCGGGCCTCCCGGCCTACGCAGATCATCCCGGCGACCGTCTTGACGAGGTGATGGCACAGAAAGAACCTGCTTTCACCGCCGTTGACCTCAACGAATTGCCTGCGTTGGGTCTGCTCGGCCCTGACGGAGAACCGTTGGACTTGGAAAGCCTCTCCGATCAGGTCGTCGTTCTTAGTTTCGTACCGTCCGACTGCGGACAGCCTTGTGCTGATCAACAGGCACTTCTTGGAAAGGTGAGGGGCGGAGTGAATTCATCTCCCATGCTGGACATGGTGACCTTCCTTGTGGTGACCGACGCCAGTGATCCGGTTCCCGGACCGATTGCCAAAAACGTGGTCATTGCTCGCGCACAAGAGCCAATAGAGAATCTGATCGATCAGTATCGCGCGATTGCGCCTGACCATCCCGAGGCTCCGCTTGTGCATGTTATCGCGCGCGGCAACCGCCATGCCGGGGTCTTTGCGGATTCCGCTTTCCGGCACATCAACATGATCCTGTACGTCAACGGCCTGACAAACGCGCATTAATCGAAGAACGGACCCCCAGCATGACAGCAAACACAGAAACCTTTGAGACAAGCGATACCGGATGGCTGTCCGTCATCCGCCGATACATCGTTTATACCGCCGTCGGGCAACTGATCTGGGAAATGGCACATATTCCCCTCTACACGATCTGGGTCGAAGGCTCCTGGGGAGAAATAGCTTTCGCGGTCGTGCATTGCACAGGCGGAGACCTGTTGATCGCCATGAGCACGCTCTTGCTCGCCCTGTTTCTCGTCGGAGGGCAAGCGTGGCCGTCGGAGCGCGCAGGGCGCGTCCTGCTTCTGACCGTGGCCCTGGGCGTCTCCTACACGATCTTCAGCGAGTGGCTGAACATCGTGATCCGGGCGGCCTGGGCGTATCGCGATATCATGCCGGTGGTCCCCGTCATCGATGCCGGTCTCACGCCCCTGCTGCAATGGATCATCGTCCCGACCCTGGCATATTGGGCTGCCACAAGAGTGCCCTTGCGCAAGCTTTTCAGCGGTGAACGTGAGTCATGGTAGATATCTCGCTTCTGGGACTCACCGCCGCCCTCTTGGCTGGTACAATATCGTTTCTGTCCCCCTGCGTGCTGCCTCTTGTGCCAGGTTATGTCTCCTACGTGGCCGGGCGCACAGCCGCTGAAGGCGGGGCGGCTGCGACCTCGCCGTCGCGCGCGGTCTGGCTGAGCCTGTGTTTTGTCCTCGGCTTCTCCACCATTTTCATGGGGCTTGGCGCATCCGCGACAGCATTGGGTCAGGCCCTGCTTCGGTGGCGGTATGAACTCAACCTCGTTGGGGGCGGCATCGTCATTCTCTTCGGGCTCTTTATGATCGGAGCCGCGCGTGTTTCGGTCATGGAACGCGACTTCCGATTCAATCTCAACATCCCCGGGGGCCAACCCGCTGCGTCCTATGTCCTCGGTCTTGCCTTCGGTTTCGGCTGGACTCCGTGCATCGGCCCGATCCTCGGCGCGATCCTGACAGCCAGTGCGGCGAGTGCCACGATGGGCGAAGGTATCATGCTGCTTGCCGTCTATTCCGCCGGCCTTGGAATACCGTTTCTGATCGTGGCCGGATTCACCGACCAGATCGCGGGACGGTTGCGGGCCATCGGCCGGGTTGGCCGCCGCCTCCACCAGCTTGCGGGCATAGTGATGATCTTGATGGGGCTGGCGATGATGACAGGGCAGTTGAGCGCGCTGTCATACTGGATGCTCGACGTATTTCCGGTTCTGGGACGGATCGGATAGCTCCATTAGTAGCAGCGTCTATTGATAACAGAAAATTTTCTTGAACCTCTAGTAGCTTTAGGAGTTAAGCCACCGACAAAGAACGGCACCATGGAGCAAGTTGCCAATAACGCCTCACTCCTTCCCGGGCGAACAACACTGCGTTCGGGGTAAGGTTCGGTTTGCCGTCCAATGCGTGAACGGAGCAATCTATATGCTGACAAGACGACATTTCATCCAGACGACCACCGCGCTGTTTTCGGCATCGATATCCAGCCCGCTCCTTGCAGACACGTGGCCTACCGATGCGCAGAAGGCAGCTTGGGACGCACAGGTTACACCTCCCGGCTACGACCCGGCCACGTCCAACCCTTGGGGCCTTCACCCTCGCTTCCTGCCACAGCGGGTCCTCGCGAAGGACGGACTTGTACCCGGTGATATCCATGTCGATGCTGTTGCGCACTATCTCTACCACATCGAAGAAGGCGGCACGGCGATGCGCTATGGCGTGGCGATCGCGCGCGGTAAACTTTACGAACCGGGCACCTATACGATCAAGCGCAAGGTCAGGTGGCCGCATTGGCAGCCGACACAAAACATGATCGACCGCGACCCAGAGCTCTACGCCGATATCGCTGACGGTATGGAACCCGGACCTGAAAACGCGCTCGGATCGCGAGCCCTCTATCTCTTCGTCGGCGACCGAGACACCTATCTAAGGATTCACGGGACACCGTATCCAAGAAGCATTGGCGGCCGTGCGAGTTCCGGCTGCGTCCGAATGGTCATGGCACACATCAATGATCTCTATCCCAACGTCGAGATTGGCTCGACGGCATTCCTGTACTCGGCGGAAGACAGCGTCACCCCGAGAAGTTGACTGGCGCATCATGTGTTACGCGTGGGCTTGACGCATCGATGGGCTGATCAGGACTGGCGCGAAGTGCAGATGGGGTTGCCACCTGCCGAGCGTAGCGGAACCAAGGTGTTTTCCACCGGACCGCTGTGTTCATACCAATAACAGCCATCCTCGGGACGAAGCCGCGCCGTGGTGAGATCCTGACCAGGCGCAGCAAGGGCAATGACGGCCTCGGGAACACTTCCCACTTCGTTGCGAGCGCCGCCGTCGTCCAGCGTTGGCACCGCGCAGCCAGCAAGCACCAATGTCGCTGCGATAATCGGCGCGTTTCGTTTCTGCATGTCTACCTCACTCATTCTGATCGCTTCGTACCGGCAAGCGTTGCTCCAACCGCGTCGTTTCAAGGGGGCGGCTAGCTTCAAGCCTCCGCAGGGCGCCTTTCTTGCTGGACGAATATCCACTTGTTGCCCTTGAAGCTCTAGTTACTGTAGGGGCTATGTCAATGTGGAATCAATGAATCCTGAGGTCAATCCATGTCTTCCGACGGCAACCGCAACGATCACGGCCATCCGGGTGATCAAGAGCATTCTGACCCAAGAGGCAACTCCTGTTGCGACGCCAGCAAGGACGTCGCGTCCACGGCGCCAGCGCCGTCTGGCGGAAGGAGCTTTCAGGTCTCCGGGCTCGATTGCGCCGAAGAGGTGGCGATCCTGAACCGGGTTGTCGGGCCGAAAGTGGGCGGAACCGAACACCTGGCATTCGACGTGATCAACGGGCGAATGACCATCCTCGATAGCGCCGAGAGGATACCAGACGACGAAGTCACGCAGTTGGTCGCAACGACCGGCATGAGCGCCAAGCCATGGGATGCCGACAACGCAGCAGAGGACCAGGCGGCGCATCTGGCACGTCAGAAGCGCTTTACCTCGTTGAGCGGCGGCTTCTGGGCGGCGGGATTCCTTTTTCACATTGTCGAGACCGGCATGGGCGGCGCGCTCGGGCTCTTTGCGGGCCATGGCGAGGTGCCTATGCCTATGGTGGAAGCAGGGATCTTCGCCGTCGCGATTCTTTTTGGCGTCTGGCTTGTCGCGCCCAAGGCCTGGTCTTCGGCGCGGAGGCTTAGCCCCGACATGAACCTGCTCATGGTGGTGGCCGTCGCGGGCGCCATCGGCCTCGGCGAGTTTTTTGAGGCCGCGACGGTCGCCTTCTTCTTCTCGCTTTCGCTTTATCTTGAGAGCTGGAGCGTGGGGCGGGCGCGTAATGCGGTTTCCGCGCTCCTCGATCTGGCGCCGCCAACGGCGCGGGTTCTTTACGACGACGGATCTGAATCCGACGTTCCGGCCGCGGCCGTGGCAGTCAATGCAAGGTTTATCGTGCGCGGCGGCGACCGGATCCCCCTCGACGGTGAGGTCGTGGACGGGGCAGGGGCCGTCGATCAGGCCCCAATTACTGGGGAAAGCGCGCTAGTGCCCAAGGAACCAGGCGACGAGGTCTATGCCGGCACGATCAACGGCGAGGGCACACTGACGGTGCGGGCGACGAAGGCCGCCTCGGACACGGTGCTCGCGAAAATCATTCGCATGGTGGGCGATGCCCATGCCCGCCGCGCGCCGGTCGAACAGTGGGTGGCCAAGTTCGCGCGCATCTACACACCCATCGTGATGGCTTTGGCGATCGCCATCGCGCTGGTGCCGCCACTGCTGCTCGGCGGCGCCTGGGACTACTGGTTCTACAATGCTCTGGTCCTTCTGGTCATCGCATGTCCTTGCGCGCTGGTCATTTCTACGCCGGTCTCCATCGTGGCAGCGCTGACCGCGTCGGCACGGGCGGGGGTGCTCATCAAGGGCGGCGCCTATGTCGAGGCGCCGGGGCGGACCACGGCACTGGCGATGGACAAGACCGGGACGATCACCATGGGCGAGCCTGAGGTGGCGGCGGTTCACCCACTGGTCGGCGTTTCCGCACGCGATCTCATGGCGCTGGCAGCAAGCCTGGAGGCGCGGTCTTCACACCCGCTGGCACGCGCCATCCTCTCGCGCGCCGAAGCCGATGGTGTTTCCGTGTCTGCCGCAGAGGACACCCGTACCGTGCCCGGGCGCGGTCTGGAAGGACGCGCCGACGGGCGCGCTATCTGGCTCGGCTCGGATCGCTTCGCCGAAGAGAAGGGGTTCGGCAATACCATTCCGGCGGATCTGCGGGATCGGATCGAAGGGGCAGGGAGCACCCTCGTTGCCGTGGGTGACGAGACCGGCGTGACCGGCGTACTGGAGCTTCGCGACCGCATCCGCCCAGATGCAAAGGGGATCGTTGCGCGTCTGCATGCGCAGGGTGTGAAGACCATCGTGATGTTGACGGGCGACAACGAACGCACCGCGCGCGCGGTGGCAGCCGAAGTCGGCATCGACGAGGTGCGCGCCGAACTTTTGCCAGAAGACAAGGTGACGGCCATTGAGGAACTCGTCGAAAGCCACGACATGGTGGCGATGATCGGCGACGGTGTGAATGACGCACCGGCCATGGCGCGGGCGCATTATGCCATCGCCATGGGCGCTGTCGGATCGGATGCCGCGATCGAGACGGCCGACATCGCGCTGATGACCGACGACATCGGCAAGGTACCCTGGCTTATCGGCCATTCGCGCCGTGCCATGACGATCATCCACCAGAATATCGGCATATCGCTGGCGACCAAGGCGCTGTTCGTCGGGCTGACCGCGTTCGGTATGGCCTCAATGTGGGGCGCCATTGCTGCGGATGTAGGCGTGTCTCTGCTGGTGGTCGCCAACGCACTTCGGCTCCTGAACGGCCATCAGGTTGAGGCCGGGCCTTCAGGCGGAGAACCGGTGGGCGAGCAGATGGCGAAAGGAGCACTGGCGCACGGTCATTGATCCGGCGGTTTCGGTAGAGTAACGTCTGACATCAACCAGACCTCGCAAAAGGGGCGTCGAGCAGTGATGAATACCAGAATTCCACGGCGGGTCTTGCTGTTGGGCGGATTGGCCACCTTCCTGTCTGGCTGTGCCAGCAAGTTCCGGTCCTACAACGGACCCGAAGTGACCCGGCTGCGTATATATAAGGCGCAGCGGCTGCTGGTTCTTGACGGAACGGATGATGTCTTGCGGACCTATCCCATCGGATTGGGCTTCGCGCCCGAAGGCCACAAGCAGTTCGAAGGAGACGGCCGCACGCCGGAGGGCTCCTATCTGATTGACCGGCGCAACCCGGACAGCCTCTTCCACCTCTCCATCGGCATTTCATTCCCGAACGAGGCCGATATCGCGTTTGCGAAGGCGCAAGGAAAATCGCCGGGCGGCGACATTTTCATCCACGGGGGGCCGCGCAAGGGGATCGACCCGATGAACAAGCGCGACTGGACCGCAGGCTGCATCTCCGTCACAGACCGGCAAATCGAGGATATCTACGCCATGGTCAGGGACGGAACCCCCATCGACATCTATGCCTGATCGTCAGGTGAAGCGACGGCGCAGCGCAACGTTGATGGCTTCGATGGCGATGACCATGACGACGACGGCAATCGTGACGCTGGCCGCCTTATCATACTGGAAAGAGCGCACGTAGGTCTGGATGTAAAAGCCGATCCCGCCCGCGCCGACAATGCCGAGGATCAGCGACTCGCGCAGGTTCAACTCGAACCGGAAAATCGTGTCGCGGGCGACGACCGGCGCCATCTGCGGCCAGATCGCGTATCTGAGCCGCACGAGCGGCCCGGCGCCCGCGCTTTCAAGTGCTGCGATCGGCGCGCGGGACACGCCGTCGATCGCCTCGGCATAGAACTTGGCGAGCATCCCCGTTGCATGAAAGGCGACCGCGATGATGCCGGGCAGCGGCCCGAGCCCGACAGCGCCCACCATGAGCATGGCCACGAGGATCAGCGGAATCGCCCGGATGAAGGCAAGCAGCGTTCGGATCGGCCGAAACACCGCGGGCGATACCATCGTCTCAGACGCGAGAATGCCGAGGGGAACGGACAGGATCACAGCACCGAGGGTGCCGAGGATCGCGATCCTCAGCGTTTCCGCGCTGCCCTTCTTGATCTCGGCCATCACCGTCGGGTCAGGCGGAAACATCCGGCCGAAGAAATCGGCGATCCGCGGGCCGGCCGACAGAAGTCGCGAGAACTCGACATCGGTCGTGGCGAAGGACCACAGGATCGCGGCTGCGATCAGACCGCTCGTCGCAATGCCGCCAAACCCGCGGAACGCCATCAGGACACCGCCCTGAGGCCGATACCGGGGATTGGCCCTACCTCCCGATAGAGCTCCGCCGTCGCATCATCGTTCAACTCGGAGGTCGGTACATCGAACACGATCCGCCCGTCCCGCATGCCGATGATGCGCTGCGCGAAACGCCGCGCCAGGTCGGGCTGGTGCGACGAAAACAGCGCCGTCGCGCCGCGCGTTCGCGCCGCCCCGGTCAGCAGCGCCAGGATCTCACATGCATGCGCGGGGTCGAGGTTGCTCACCGGTTCGTCGGCGAGGATTAGGCGCGGTTCCTGCGCCAGACACCGTGCGATGGCCACACGCTGCCGCTGCCCGCCGCTGAGGCTGTCGACCCTGCGTTCGGCAAGATCGGCAATTCCGCAATCGGCAAGTGCCGTGCGCGCAATCTCCAGATCATGTTTGGTCGGTGATCCCAACAGGGCCCGCAGCGGCGACATGCGCCCCAGGCGGCCATTCAGGACGTTGCGCAGAACCGAGGAACGCTCGACCAATGCAAACTCCTGAAACACGAAACCGGTATCCGGACGGCGCGCGCTCGGCGGCGGACGGTCGGGATCGAGCGGCGCACCCAGAACCGATACCCGCCCGCTCCAGCCTTGGAGCCTGCCGTCGAGCAGTGCCAGCAGGGTCGTCTTGCCCGCCCCGGACGGGCCGAGCAAAGCGACGCTCTCGCCCGCCGAAACCCGAAACGAGACCCGCTCCAGCGCCGGGAGGTCCGCGCCCGTATGGGCAAAACTCAGGTCGTCTACTTCGACAGCTGTGCTCATCGCAACAGCCCGTATTGCCGTGCCATATCGCGTACGCCGTCATAGGCGGCGCCGTCGGCCCTGACGTACCCATCCGGTCCATAAAAATAGCGCAGCTTGTTGCGGTGCTCCGGCTCGTTGAGCCGCAGCATTGCGTCGACAAAACGGTCCCGCAGAGCGGCATCGAGCCCCGGGCGAGCGATCACCAAATGGCTCGGGATCGGCGCGCTTTCCGCGATCCAGGTTACCTCTGCCTGTTGCTGCGGCGTCAGAAGCAGGTCGGCATACTGGCTGGCGCCTGCGGCATCGACCAGGCCTTCGGCCATCGCCTGCATCGCCTGCTGGTAGCCGCCCGCGAAGAAGACGCGGCCGAAGAATGCTTCCGCCTGTCCGGGGTCTTCGATCAGCCCGGCCTCCACGAATTCGGCGAGCGGATAGAGATAGCCGGATTCCGAGATCGGATCCGCGAATGCGATGTCGCGTCCGCGCAGGTCTGCGAGCGCGCCGATGCCGCTGTCGCGCCGCACGAAAATGCGGCCCGTATAACTCGGCGCGTCGCGGTAGACCTCGGACAGGAGCGGCACGGCACCGATCTCGGCCTCGGCCAGAACGAAGGGCAGGGCGCCCATGAAGGAGATATCCGCGTCGCCGTTGCGCAGCGCCTCGACCGCCGCTGCATGGTCGATGGTGACGAACCCCTCGACGGGGACGCCGATCTCCTCTGCCAGCCATCCGGTGATGGCCTCGATGTCCCCCAGAAGCTTGTCGGGGTTCTCTTGCGGGATGAAGGCAAGCCGCAGGGTTACGTCTTGCGCGGCGAGAGGTGTCGCCAGCGACACCGCGCCCGCGCCGACCAAGGTCAGTATCGTTCTACGGGTCAGATGGACCGGCATCAGAATGCCCTCTCTTCGATTGCGTCGGCTTCGGACTTGAACGCGGTCCAGCTTGCTTCAGCGGCCTCCCAGTCTTCCACGCGGACGGCGGCGCCGACCGCGGCCAGCCGCTCGGCCAGCGCATAGACCTCGGGCCGGGCGGGGAGGTTCGACATGGTGCTGGCGTCGGCCGAAAGGTCCGCAGCCACGGTGTCGGTCAGCAGCAGGATATGCTCTGCGTCCCGCCGCGGCAGTAGCGTATCGATTGTCGAGGCGAAGGTCGTCAGTTCGGCGAATGCCAGCCGGAAAGCGGTGTTCTCGGTGTCGAAGGCTTCATAGGGCTCGTCTGCCGCGCCAACGGTCTCGAGATAGGCGGTTAGGTCGGCGCGGTCTTCCTCGGTAAGCCCAAGCGATTTCGTCTCGTCGAACCAGTCCACGACGGCGGCCAGCGTCGGCAATGACCCGTCGTGGAAATAGGGGGCGGTATAGGCCGTGCCGAGCAGCGTGGGCGTGTCCAGCGCACCGGCGCGGGCCCCCTCGTAGCCCGGCGCGACGGAGCCGATGTCGTGGGCCTGCCGGTCGAGGAAGTTCGCGTCTGGCACGTGGCAACTGGCGCAGGACCGATCGCCGAGCCCGGCGAAGGGCGTATTGAAGATCTCCTCGCCGCGCCGGGCGGCCTCTTGGGTCGTGTCGGTCAGACGGCCATCAGTCGTCAGCATGGAATTCGGCAGGAAGTCGAACTCGAGCATGTAGGCGACGAGAGCGTCCAGCATGAAGGGCGTCGGTTCATTCCCGCCGAACTCGTTGACGATCACATTGCGGGTAAAATCGCGCAGGGAGGCGAAACGGCCATCGCGGCCGTAAGGACCGGTAAAACGCAAGCCGCGCAGGCTGGGAATGTCGAGCGGGTCGTCACGCCGGTCATTGAAGATCGGGTTGAAAAAGGCGCCGTCGACGTCGATCGCACCCGGCTGGTGGCTGGCGCCGGGGATGAAAAGCCGCTGGTTGACGTCCGAGCGGTTGTGACAGGTCGAGCAGGCGATCCCGAGATCCTGCGCCGGGCTTCCAAAGAGTTGCGCGCTGTCGAACAGCATGTCGCCGTAGGCCACCAGCGGCAGGTCGGTCTCGTCGATGCCCTGTTCCTCGAAGTTGAGCACGAGCAGCGGCAGCGGGTCCTGATCGAAGATGTCGGACCCAGGCGGCAGGCTTGGCGGTACCTCGATGGCCTTTCCGCTGAGCACAGCTGTTTCCGGCAGGGCGCTCAGCGTCCGGCGCGGAGCGAAACTGTCCAGGAGGTAGTTCTCCGCAAGATAGCCGGAGATGACTGCACGGGCGGCTTCCATCGTGTCGCGATCCGCAGATGTGGCGCCAGCGCCGAGAACACCAGCGGAACCTGTGCTGCTGTTGAGTTCCAGCCAGGCGAGGCCGATGCGTCTTGCAGCTTCGGGATCGGCCGCCGCGATACCATCCTCAAACGCACGGTAGAGTTCGCGTGCCGTCTGCACCGCCAGCTGTGCTGTCGCCGATTCTTCGGCCGCGAGAGCACGGTCCAAATTCTCCTCAATCCTGAGCGCGATGAGCCGCGTCGCCTCGGCGAATACCGCCTGCCGGTCTTCGCGCATCATCGCGTTCAGAAGACCGTCAGGCTCGATATCGCTTTTGCGGTCCAGCCACGCCAGCGCTCCGACAGAGAATTCCGAACCCCGGTAGGGTTCCGTCCAGGCGGTCTTGATGTCGTCCCAGGGCAGAGGCTCGAGATTTCCAAGAAAGAGCGTCAGCCGGTAGGCCGCTGCCTCGGGAAGCCAAGGCGCCTCCTTGGCCGGCGTCGCGGCGACAGGTCCGGACAGGAGGAGCGCGCTTGCGAGTGTGGCGAGCAGCGCTCTCATAATATTTCGCATCACCACGGCCTCCAAAGTACAAAGTTAGACATGGCTAACTTATCTACCCGAAGCAAACAAGTTGTCAATCCCGCTGTTTCGCTGCAAAGTCCCGAGTATGACAAAGCTACAATCACATGGGCGTGAGCCATTCGAAGCGGTCGACCGGGCTCCCGAGGCGCAGGCCGAGGGCTTTGCGACCGTGCGTCAGGCACATGAAAGCGAGATGGCGGAGGATTACGTCGAACTGATCGCGGAACTGATCGAGACGCGCGGGGAGGCCAGACCGGTCGAGATCGCCGAGCGGCTTGGCGTGAAGCCGCCGACCGTGACCAAGAACATCTCGCGGCTCAAGGCTGCTGGTCTGGTCCGGCGGGAGCCATACCGCGCGATATTCCTCACCGATGCCGGGCAGGACCTCGCGGAGATCTGTCGACGCCGCCACAGGGTCGTCGTCGCCTTTCTTCTGAGCCTGGGAATCGACGAAGAGACCGCGGAACGCGATGCGGAAGGGATCGAGCATCACGTCAGCGGGACGACATTGGAGGCGTTCGAGCGACGGCTCAATCAGAAATGAGCTCGCCTAGATGCACATTCGCGCGATTCTCTATCGGGACCTCGAGCTATCGGGTCTTCAAGCCGCTGACACGTTTGCGCAATTTCGAAGCTCGCTAGCCGAGAACCCGCGACAGCACGATGGTTGCAAACAGGGCGACAAGTCCGAAGGCGATCGCAGACACTACCGCATATTGGAGGATATCCAGGTGATTCCCCCTCCTCCGTCGTGCCAGATAGCCACCCCAGATCGCGCCTCCGATAGCGCTCACGATCACAAGCATCAGGATACCTCCGTTCCAAAATGCCGCGCATCGGGATCTCGTCCGAGCAAACTGGCCAGCCAGCCGAAGACCCAGCACCCAAAAACAAGAACCAACAAGGTCCAGTCGCCGAACCGCGCATAGGGCGTTGGAGTACGCGCGCCCGGCAGGCCGGCATCAATGGTGCCTGTTTCCCCGGTATCAAGACGCGCGACGACATTTCCATTGGCGTCGATGATCGCGGATATCCCAGTGTTGGCCGCCCGGACCACGGGAAGCCCCTCCTCGACCGCGCGCATCCGCGCGGAGGCGAGGTGCTGCTCGGGTCCGATGCTGGTTCCGAACCAGGCATCATTTGTGGCGTTGAATATCCAGTCGGGACGGAAAAGGTCATCGACCACGTGGCCCGGAAAGATGATCTCGTAACAGATCGCCACCGCGACCAGAGGCGCGCCAGGGATCGCCAGCGTGCGCGGCCCTGGTCCCGGCGTGAAATCGCCCAACCCTTCCGTCAGTCGTTCGATGGGCAGCCAGCCTCTCAGCGGCACATATTCGCCAAACGGAACGAGATGATGTTTTGCATATCCCGTCAGAATCTCACTGGTGCCATCGTATGCCTGAACCGTGTTGAAATATCTGGTTCCCCCATCGCCCTCCACTCGGTCAGGCGCACCTGTCAGTAGGATCCTGCCGTCTGGCAAAGCTGCAGATATCCGCGCGCGTGCCGCAGCATCTTCATCCAGAAAGCCGGGGAAGGCCGTTTCCGGCCAAAGCAGCACATCGAAACGTCCGGGTTGCGCGGACAAGCCCAGGTATTTTTCTAAGGCTCGCTGGCGGCTGCCCGGTACCCACTTCTCGACTTGTGGCACATTGCCTTGGACGATGCGCAAAGCAACGTCTGTCGGCGGCACGTCCTGCCCTGACCGAAGCGCACCGCCAACCCAGAGACCCGTCACAGCAACGGCGAAGAGCACGTGAACAGGCGCGCGTCTCTTTGGCGCCGCCACAGTCAACACACCTGGCAATATGCCGATGAAGACCGTGAGAAAGCCCAAACCGTAGCTGCCGACCCAGGCGGCGGGTTGGCGCAGGGCGGCATAGTCGACAAGGGCATAAGCGGCAAGGTTCCAGGGAAACCCCGTCAGGATATGACCCCGCAGCCACTCCGTGACCACCCAGCAGGTTGCAAACAGAAGGCCCGCCGCAATGCCGCCGAAAGCTCGGCGCTGCATGATGGCGGCAAAAAGCATCGCCGCCATGCCCGGGAAGATGGCGATTCCGGCGGACAGACCCGCGACCGCCGGGATCGCCAGTGCGCCGAAACGTTCGGCATCGACATAGAAGCTCTCGGCGATCCAGGAAATTCCAATCCCGAATTGGCCCAGTCCGAAAGCCCAACCGACAAGGAAAGCGCGCGAGGTTGAGATGTTCCGGAGAACGATAAAGAGCACTGAGAAGGCGACAGGGACCGCCATGAGCCAAGAAAACGGCGGAAGGGTCAAAACCGTCAATCCGCCGGCAACAAGGGCAAGACCCATGCACTGGAACAGGTTCGGGTCCTCACTAACGATCTGCGGCAAACCCGGCTTCATGAATCGGTCTGAAGTCGAGCGCCAACCCACGGCGCAATGAGCAGCAGCATCACGCCGCCAACCACAAAAACATCGGCCATGTTGAAGGCAGGCCAGTGCGCCGTCCCGATGTAGAAATCGAGGAAATCCGTCACCGCACGATAGCGCAGGCGGTCCAGAATATTGCCGAGAGCACCGCCGATGATCGCACCATAGGCAATGGCCTCGACCCGGCTGCTGGAACGGATCAGCATAGCCGCCAACCAGACGCAGATGCCAAGTGCCAATACGACAAGGCTCCACCACGGCGCACCGCCGAGAAGCCCGAAGGTCACCCCGTCATTGCGCAGGTAGATGAGATTGAAGCCGGGAAAGACCGATACGCCGGAACTAAGAACAGTCGCATTGGAAACAACGATTGCCTTCGTTGCCTGATCGACAAGAAAGGCGATCAGAGCAGCAAGCAGACCGACGAAGAGGCAAGATCTCATCCGCTTATCCCAGCCAGACGTCGAGGAACAACATGATCACAAGACCAACCGCGAGGCCGAGCGTCGCCCTGTTCTGATGTCCGGACCGGTGGGTTTCCGGAATGATCTCGTGGCTGATGACATAGAGCATCGCCCCTGCTGCGAAGGCGAGACCCCAAGGCAGCAGCGGTTGCGAGATGCCGATGATACCCGCGCCGATGAGCCCGCCGACGGGCTCGACGAGACCGGTCAGGGCGGCGATGCCCCAGGCGCGATACCTGGAATAGCCCTCGCCGAGCAACGAAACCGCCACCGCCAGACCTTCGGGGGCATTCTGTAATCCAATACCGATCGCAAGTGGCAACCCGCCCGACAAACCGTCAGCCCCGAACCCGACGCCGACGGCAAGCCCTTCGGGAAAATTGTGGATAGTGATCGCGATGATGAAAAGCCAGACGCGCCGCAGCGATGCGGCGTCGGGACCTTCCCGCCCCGTCTTGAAATGTTCATGCGGCAGCCGTTCGTTCATCAGAGCGACCGCGCCCATGCCAAGCAGGATCGCAACACATACGATGGCCGCCGGGAGAGCACCGTTGTCGAACTGTCCTTCAGCTGCGTCGAGAGCCGGGATGATCAGCGAGAAGAACGAAGCCGCGAGCATGACACCCGCCGCGAAGCCAAGCAGCAGATCGCGCGTGGCCCGGGACGGGATGCGCCCAAAAAGAACGGGGACCGCCCCGACCGCGGTCAGCGATCCGGCGGCCAGGCTTCCAAGAAAGCCAAGCGCTATGGGGGAGAGGGGTTCCAATTGTTAAGGTTCTGCCGCGAGTTCAGTCAGGAGCCGAGTAGCTGGTGTAGACCTCGGTCGATCCGTCTTCGTGGATCAGGAAGACATCGTAAGCCTCCCGGTCGTCCTCCGGTCCCATGCCGGGCGACCCGTAGGGCATTCCCGGCACCGCCAGGCCTACCGCGTCTGGCCGGTCCTCCAGCAGGCGTTGGATGTCAGCCGCCGGCACGTGGCCCTCGATCACATAGCCGTCGACCAGAGCAGTATGGCAGGACACCATGCGCTGCGGCACGCCATTGTCGAGTTTGAAGCGCACAAGAGATCCTCCGAACATGTCCTCGCCCATCGGCGCGAAGCCATTCTCCTCGAGGTGCTTCATCCAGGACAGGCAACAGCCGCAGCCGTTTGTCTTCCGGACGTCGATCTGAATCGTCTCTGCGACGGCCTGCGCCGCGGGAAGCAAGGCAAATGCGATGGCAAGGGCGGGAGTAAATCGTTTCATGGATCAAAGCCTTTCGGTTGTCGTCTGTGCAAATTCGCTGGCGAGCCTCTCAGCAAGAAGTGAACGCGCCTCACGCAGTCGCTCAAGCGCGGCCGTGTCGTCCGCTTCACGCTCGGCCGCCTCTGCCAATCGGTCGTCAGAGAGAGGGTCGGTTGGGCGACCGTCCACCAGCACTTCGTAATGTAGGTTGGGGCCTGTCGCGGTACCCGTCGCACCGACCCGCCCGATCATATCTCCGGCCATCACGCGTTGCCCTTGTGTGAGCCCGTCCGGTACGGCGCTCAGATGCGCATAGCGCGTCAGGGTGTCGGAGCCATGAGCGATCTCGACGACCCGGCCATACCCACCGCGTCGGCCGATGAAGCGAACGCGGCCCGGCGCCGTCGCCTGTACCGGCGTGCCGCGCGCCGCCGCGAAGTCGACCCCTGTGTGCATCCGTACATTGCCGTAGACCGGATGGGTGCGGCGCCCGAACACAGAACTCAGCCGTGCACCTTCGACCGGTTGCGCAAACACGCGCAGGACTTCTCCGTCGACATAGATCGTCGCTTGGCCGCTGCCGTCGTTCGGCCAGACGATTTCATAGACCGAGCCATCGATATCCAGTGCGGCAAAGGCAAGCTCGGGCTGACCAATCCTCTTATTCCCGTCTCGGGCCTCGCGCCAAAGGAGGCGCATCGTCTCGCCACCCGCAAGATCACGACGGAAATCCACGGTGCCGCCCAGCATCTGCGCCAGGTCCACCGCAAAACGGGCGGGGATGTCTGCCGTGTCTAGGGCGGCGAAAATCGAGCTCTCGATCACCGCCTCGCCAGCGAAAGTCACCAATTCGGGATCCGGCTCCAACACGCGGGCGGCAAGCTGTTCGCCGAAGACCGCCTCTATCCGGACACCGTCATCGACGGCTAGTTCTACACGACGCGGGTTGTCGTCCGTTGTGGAAACCACGGTAATGATGTGACCCGGACGCAGACGGCGCAGATCGTATTCCGCGCCAATCGCCAAGGCGATTTCGGCGCGATCCGAAGCATCCAGCCCCGCATCGGAAAGGACCGCATCAAGCGTCTCGCCCGACGCAATCTCGCGCGACCAGGTGACCAGCTGGGGCTCGATAGATGGCAAGGAGGTATCAGCGGGGGAAACGGTCAGGAGGGGCCGGGGTCTGAACTCGAATGCGATATCTGCCTGGGCGAGTGTAGGGCGGACCGAATTGGTTTCGGTAATCCGAGGCGGCGCAAGCGGATCGGGAGTCCAGAGGGTCGCTTCAGCAATCGCAGGGGGCACCGGTTCTTTGGACAGAACGCCAGAGATGGCGATGGCGGTCACCGAAAATGCGCCTGCGACCGCAACGGCCGCCAAGACAATTCTTATCTTCATGTTGCCCCCTCTACGTCTTCTGTCAGTGCGCGCCGGATCTTCGGCACCGCGAATTCTCTTGGCTCGTGATAGTCGATCATGGTGACGAGCTCACCCTCGGCATCGAACAGGAATACGCCTGCCGTATGGTTCATCGTATAGCCGCCGCCCTCAGTCGGGACGCGCTCAAATGAGGCACGAAACCCTTCTGCAGCGCGGGCAATCTGGTCTTCCGGCCCCGTCCAACCACGAATGACCGGATGAAAATAGCCGACATATTCGGCCATGGCCTCGACCGTGTCCCGCTCCGGGTCGACCGTGATGAAGACCACGTTCATCTCTGATGCTTCGTCGCCCAGTTCCTCAAGCCAGCCGGAAATATCCGATAGGGTCGTCGGGCAGACGTCCGGGCAGTAGGTGAACCCGAAAAACACCATTGTCGGACGACCGATCAGGTTGCCAGGCCCTACCTCATTTTCCTCGTGGTCGGTCAGCCGGAACTCCATCGCCGATAGGGGCAGGGGCCGCTGCCCTTTTGGTTCAGGCGCACCGGGCCCGTCCACCCGCCACCAGCCCACGAAGAGCGTCAGGCCAAGAACGCCGGCACCGGCTGCGCCGTATAGAAGGAGCTGCCGACGTTGCATCAGCCCTCCGGTCCACGCGCGGCGATTCCGAGGATTGGGACCTCGACCGTCACCTTGCCGCCATCCGAGAAGGTCAGTGTCAGCGGGAAATTCTCGCCTTCGGTCATCGGCTCTTGCAGCTTCATGAGCATGGCGTGCAACCCGCCCGGCTCCAATGCCACGCTTTGGCCGGGCTCAATCGTGATCTCGCCTGCAGGTGCCATGGAACTGACGCCATCGGAGTTGGTTTTCGACTCATGGATCTCGGGCATCATTGCCAGCGGTGTCGCAAGTCCGGTCAGCGTAACGGCGTCTTCACCCGTGTTGCGCACGGTCATATAGGCGGCACCTGGCCTGTTGACGCCGATCGAGGCGCGGGACCACGCATTCTCGACCACGACATCCTCCGAACCGGCCAGTGCGGGGGCCGACAGCCCTGCAACCGTCAAAAGCACGGCCAATGCATTGGTATATCTCAACTTCTTCACCACTCGTTTCTCCTGCCTCCGCAAATCAGCTTTGGCTTGCCGCAACTTCCACTGCCACCAGCCTCCGCAATTCGGCCTCACCGAACGGATCGAGAGGCTTGCCGTTCACGAAGAACGTGGGCGTTTGGCGGACCCCGACTGTCTCGACATCGGCGCGGTCCTGGTTGAGCACCGCCACAACACCGGGGGCCAGCAACTGTGTCCGGGCAGCTTCGACATCCAGACCTCCGCTTGCTGCAATCTCAAGGATCAATCCGGGTGCCGGGGTCCCGTGAGACGCCCATCTGGGCTGCTCTCGCAAGACTGCCTCGAGCACAGGTTCAAACACGTCCTGCATGCGCGCCGCCTCGAGCACACGGATCGCTTCTACCGACGCCTCGCCGTGAAAAGGCGTATAGCGGATTACAACGCGCACCGCGTCTCCGTGCTCCGCCATGATATCCTCGACGACCGGATAGAAAGCGCGGCATGCCTCGCAGGCCGGGTCGAAGAATTCAACGATGGTTACGGGCGCATCCTCGGGCCCGAGGATCGGGGAATAGGGTCGGATCAGCGCGTTGGCCATTTCAGGGTCGATGGGATCGGACGCGGCAATCGGGTCGGGGCGGGTGGCATACCAGGCGGCCCCGCCGAAACCGGCGACCCCGAGCGCGAGAACGGACAGGATGAGGCCGCGTCGTTTCATTCTTGTGCTTCCTTCAGTGAGAGAGCCGACAGCAGCCCGATCACCACGAAGGCGACGAGCGCCATCAGAGGAATCGGAATGCCGAAGACCAGTTGATTGTCGTCAGTACAGGATGGGCCTGTCGCCGTGCAGGGCTGGATGCGTTCGGGGATCAGCTCGACATAGAGGCCGAGGTGCCAGAGCGCTATGGCGGCGCCCCCGATTGCCAGCGCGATCCCGTAGCGACCCACGCGCCGATCCTGCCACCACAGCCCGAGCCCGAGGACGATGGCCAAGGGAAACATGAAGGCACGCTGAAACCAGCAAAGCACGCAAGGTGTCTGCCCCAGAACCTCGCCGATGAAGAGCACTGCAAGCGACGCGGTGAGCGCGATGATCCAGGCCAGCCCGAGGGCCGTCTCTCCGGAAAGTCGGGTCATGACGATCAGATCCTCTCTCTCAGATCGGCGAGGATCTCTTCGGCGGGCGTGCCGTAGGGCCAGGAGGCCGCGAAGCCTGCTTGCGTGTCGAAAAGGAAAAGATGCGACGTGTGACCCATCGTGTATCCGCCCGGCGCAGTCGCCTGCTCGATCCGTTCATAGAATATCGGAAAAGTTTCGGATGTCGCGGCGATCTGCTCCGGTGTACCGGTAAGCCCGATGATCCCTGCGTCGAACATGGGCACGTACTCCGCTAAAGCCGTCGGCGTATCTCGCTCGGGATCGATCGTTATGAAAATCGGCTGAACCACTGCCGCCTCATCGCCCAGGCCCTCCATCACGGCCGCGACTTCGGACAGTGTTGTCGGACAGACGTCAGGGCAATTGGTGAAGCCAAAGAAGACCAGCATCCAGCGCCCTGCGAAATCTTCGTCCGTTTGGACAATGCCGCGATGATCGGTCAGTTCGAAATCAGCAAGAAACGGTGGTTCATTCTCGGCTCGGGCAAGGTCGGCACGGTAGTCGGACCATAGCAACAGCCAGATGAAAACGAACGCCGCCGCGCCCGCCAACACCCACAATACCTTCTGAAGACCTGAAAGCCTCACGCCGCTCCGCCCGAACTTGATTCTATATTTTGTGTGCGTTTACATCCTCTAGCTACTGTAGGTTCAAGCGTGATTGTCACCGATCGGCCAACAATCACCTATCTGTGAAACTCAGGTGAAGCTTGTGATGCGCACCGCATAAAGCTACACCCACTGTAGGTAATGTGGGGAGCGGAAATGCTGACGATTGGGACTCTGGCGAAGAAGACCGGAACAAAAGTGCAGACCATCCGGTATTACGAGCAGATCGGACTTATGCCTGAGCCCGGCAGGACCGAGGGGGGCCAACGACGCTATGGCGACGCCGAACTCGACCGCTTGTCATTCGTCCGGCACGCTCGGCAACTGGGCTTCTCGTTGGACGCGATCCGTGAGCTCCTCGATCTCAGCGATCATCCGGGAAAGTCCTGTGCAGAGGCGGATGCAATCGCCCGTCGGCAACTCAAACAGGTCGAGCAACGATTGGCGCGGCTCGAGGCGCTGCGGACGGAATTGAAGCGGATGATGCATGAGTGCAGCGGCGGACAGACTTCTGATTGCCGTGTGCTCGAGGTACTGCGCGACCATTCCGAATGCCTGACCGACCATGAAGAGATCGGCGCCTGAGCAATCTCGACGACCTTTGATCGGAACGCAAAAAGCCCGGTGTTAGTTACTCATTGGCAATTCACTAATTTGGATACCCGGCATGGCGGAGCAGAGAAACGCAACGGAAAGACGCACACTCTGGATCGTGCTGGGTCTTAACATCGGGCTGGCAATCGCTTTCTTCGCCTCGGGCGCATTCGGCGATTCAAGCGCGCTTATCGCCAATGGCCTCGACAATCTGTCGGACAGTTTCGTCTACGCGATCAGCCTCTTCGCGCTGTCCCGCTCCGCCAAGTGGAAGCGCGGAGCGGCGAACGTTTCGGGCGGCCTGCTGATCCTCTTCGCCCTTGGAATCCTGTATGACGCCTGGCGCCGCTACGTCGGCGGATCGGATCCTCTTGGCACGATCATGATTGTCATGGCGCTGGTAGCGGCGGCCATCAACGCACTTTGCGTCTGGCTGTTGGCACGGCTTCGCGATCCGGACGTGAACATCCGAGCGGCGAATACGTTCAGCTGGAACGACTTCGCGGCCAATCTCGGAATCGTCGTCGCAGGCGGGCTCGTAGCCTGGCTCGGAACGAATTGGCCGGACCTTGTCGTGGGCGTGATTGTCGCCGGCATCGCGGCCTGGGGTGGCGTCGGAATCCTGAGAGACGCGCATGGTGAACACCACAAGGCGGTGCACAATGACGATCAGGTAACCAAGGACTCGGCCTGAAATCGGGGCTTGAAGCTACAGTGACTGTAGCAACTACATATTCTCGTGAACGATTCGAGGAGATATCCCGTGAACCCCGCCGACCCTCATTTGGCCAAAACCCGGCTGCTGGATTTTGACGCGACCTCAATTGCAAAACTGATCGAGGAGCGCGGCTGGGCAGACCTTCCCAGCGACGACCGAATTGGGGCCATCTACGATTTCGTCAGGAACAAGATTACCTTCGGCTACAACCGCGCCGACGACATTCCGGCGTCCGAGGTCCTCGCAGATGGCCACGGGCAGTGCAACACCAAGGGCACGCTCCTCATGGCCCTGCTGCGTGGCGTGGGAGTTCGCTGCCGACTGCACGGGTTCACAATCCACAAGGCGCTTCAGAGAGGCGTCGTTCCGGAACTCGTCTATCCCCTCGCGCCGTCCGAAATCCTCCACTCCTGGGTAGAGGTGGACTTGGGCGACGGATGGGTCAATCTTGAAGGCTTCATCCTGGACGCGCCTTTCCTGCAGACGCTGCAGCAGAAATTCCGCGAGACGGATAGTCTGTGCGGCTACGGGGTTGGAACGGAGTGTCTGAGCGCCCCGCCTGTCACTTGGTCCGGCAATGATACCTACATCCAGAAAACCGGTATTGTTCGCGATCTTGGAACCTTCAACGCACCCGACGATTTTTACTCAAAGCACCGCCAGAACTTCGGATTTGTGCGCGACTTGCTCTATCGCCACGTCATCCGTCACTGGATGAATGCCAGGGTTCGCCGCATCCGCCGCGGAATCTTGCCGCCGGTCCCCGGATTCGATCGGCCGAACCACCGCCATGAGGAGACGAACCGTGCCGCATGATCACGGCCACGCCCACATCGATCCTCAATCCGGTGATCGTCGCGTCTCCATCGCCATCTGGGCCAACGGCCTCCTGACGGTCGCGCAGATCGTCGGCGGGATCCTTTCCGGCAGCCTCGCGCTGATCGCGGATGCCCTCCACAATTTCTCGGACATGGCGTCGCTGGTGATCGCCTTCTTCGCGCGTAAGATCGCTCGCCGCCCGGCGGACAAGCGCATGACCTTCGGCTATGGGCGGGTAGAAATCGTCGCAGCGCTCATCAACTACACGACACTTATCCTGATCGGCTTCTACCTGATCTACGAGGGTGGCATGCGCATGATCGACCCACCAGAGGTACAGGGCTGGACGGTGGTGATCCTGGGCGGTGTGGCACTGGTCGTCGACACGTTGACGGCGCTGCTCACCTATTCGATGCAGAAAGGCAGCGTGAACATCCGTGCGCTCTTCCTGCACAACCTATCGGACGCTTTGGCCTCCGTGGCGGTCATCATCGGCGGCTCGCTCATCCTCCTCTACAACATGCGGTGGGTCGACCCGGCGATCACCATCGGCATCGCTCTCTACATCCTCTACCTCGCATTTACCGAGATCGGCGGTCCGATTCGGACGCTGATGCTCGGCAGTCCACCGGACATCGATAATGAAACCGTCGTTCAGGCGATGCGGGGTGTGGATGGTGTCGCGGACGTTCATCACGTGCATCTGTGGCAGATGCAGGAGCACGAGGCGGCTCTGGACTGCCACGTCGTGCTGACAGCGGACGGCTGGGGTCAAATCGAAAAGATCAAGGCCGCGATCAAGGACCGGCTGAAGGACGATTTCAGCATCGGTCATTCGAGTCTGGAATTTGAGCACGAAGACCGCGCACACGAAAACGCTGACCTTTACGGTCACGGCAAACCGGAAAAAGAGGAGGAAAACCATGTTCACCGAGACACTGACAGCTCATGACGACACGATTGGCCTCGCCTGCGAGGGCAAGCTCAGCGAAAGCGACCTGAAACGGATGCACGCCCTGCTTCATGAGCGCCTGCAAGAGACAAGTAAGCCCGGCCTGGTTCTCGATCTCACGAGGTTCGAAGGCTACGATGGGCCGTCCGCTCTGCTCGAAGATCTGAAAATCGACACAGCCCATAGGAATGACTTCCGCCGCGTCGCTGTGGTGGGCGAAGGGGCTTTGTTGGAGTGGGGAACCAGGTTCGCCGACGTGCTGACCACGGCAGAACTCCGTCAGTTCGACCCGGCGGAAATGAAGGCGGCAATCGCCTGGGCAAGTGAAAGGTAGAGTAGCTTTCAATCAGATGCCTTCGCAGAAGACAGCATCTGTTCGAAACCATAAACAAAAGAGCTACAGCAGTTGCGAGACCCAAGAGCAATCCGAAAGTTCTGAACATGGTCGCTCCTTTCGCAAAGGAGTAACTTTGGTACGGTGGCACTGCCCTTGCCGGGGCATTATCAAATCGTAATGTTTTAGCGGCTCAGGGCGCCAGTTGGTTAACATAAACTTCATTATGCGTATTTATACTTAGTGTTGCGGTAGTATATTATCGTATATATGCTGGACTCCTCTCACGGAGGTTCCGCAGCATGCACTATCTGATCAAGAAGCTCCTCCCCTCGGTTGCAGTCGCTTTCACCGTGACTGGTCTTTCGCTACCAATGTCCGCCCGAGCGCAGACATACCCGATCGACTGCGCGATCCTCTTGTGTCTGTCTGGCGGCTGGCCCGCTTCCGTCCCTTGCGCCCGAGCTCGCGCCGAATTCATCAGGCGTATCACGCCTTGGCCAGTGGAACCGCCGCTGCAAATCTGGCGCTGTCCCATGGGCGCCTCCTATGAGGGCGATCGGCCACCAAACAACGCTGGCCGTATCTTTGAAGCCTTGTACTGGCCCGACAGCCGTCGACCGCTCCAATCCTTGCCAAGAGACAAATTCGTTCCCGCCGACCAGGCCCTCCGGCTCGTTCAAGATCGGGCGGACATCGATATCAGCGGACCTGAGTTCAATTTCGTACGATCCATCCGTGTCTTTGATGTTCGTTACGCGCGGCAATACGAAGCAGGAAGCGAAGGAGACTGCGAACGCTACGCCACTGTAGTCCTCGGCACTTATGGAACCCAAGGCGATTTCTCATGGCAGCGATCTTCTATAACTGCCCTGCCTGAGGCCCATGTGGGACTTGAACGTTGGGGCCAGAATTGCCCGGGTATCTATCACCGATCTGTCTTCGTCGATTGGCGTGACTATGATGGCAACTACGACTTCGAACAGGTGAACTACTAGCGCTGGCAAAGACAGCTTTGCCATCATGCTGCGAGAATTTGAGCGTGCTGAGTTGCTCAAATACCGGCTCTTCGCTGCTTTCGGTGCGCATGTCCGGAGAGCGGACGAAGGGGCCGTTCAGAGGTCTGAATTCAACGGCCTCTTCAGATACCGACCTTTCACTGATTTCTTACGAATCTAAACAGTAAGTATGGCTCGGGTCTGCGAAGCCGCGGCCAAGCCTCCCCCATCGTTCGGCATTGTGATCGGCGACGGTTTGCTTCATATCAGCGGTTGCTGATACCTTATTCCTTCCAAGCATTGATGGCAGGCTATGAGTTCGAAGGATAACCAAGAAAAGCGGCGCCGGAGCGGACGGCCGCTCATGATTTTGCCTATTCTTCTGTTTGGGTTGCTGGGCGTAGTCTTCTACTGGGGCCTCTGGAACAACGACGACCGGTTGCCCTCGACGCTGATCGGAAGACCAATCCCGGAATTCGCGCTCCCGCCCATCGAAGGGCGGCAGGACGGCCTAGCCTCGGCGAACCTGCAAGACCAGGTTTCTCTCGTCAACGTCTGGGCGTCGTGGTGCGTCCCCTGCCGCACGGAGAACCCGCTTCTCGTCGATCTTGCCGAAGCGGGCACCGTTCCGATCTACGGTATCAACTACAAGGACGATGCCGAGGAGGCGCTGGGTTTCCTCGAAGAGCTCGGCGATCCCTTCACCCGCATCGGCGCGGACCGATCAGGCCGCGTTGCGATAGACTGGGGCGTCTATGGAGTGCCGGAAACATACATAATCGACGCCGAGGGGCGCATTGCATACAAGCATGTCGGCCCCTTTGATCAGGCCTCGCTTGAGGAGGACATTCTGCCGGTCGTGCGCCGGTTGCAGGCTGAGAGCGACCCGTGAGGCGACGTGACGTCCTTGCCGGAGTCTTGGCGCTTGCGGCAAGCCCTGCCTCCGCCCGACCACCGATCCCTAATCACGGGACTCCGCGTGATCTCCTGTCGCCGCCTTTCGTGGATGGAGATGGACGGGATCTGACGCTGGCGGACTTCGAGGGACGTGTCGTGCTTCTGAACATTTGGGCGACTTGGTGCCCGCCTTGTCGCGAGGAGATGCCGACGCTCGACGCGCTGCAAGCGCGCCTCGGCGGATCGGATTTTCATGTTCTGCCGCTGTCGATCGATCGGGCCGGTCTCGAACCTGTGCGCCGCTTCTACCGAGAGACCGGCATTCGCAACCTCGATCTCTATATCGCGGAGGATACGCGCGCGATGCTGGCCTTGGCCGTGGTGGGTCTGCCGACAACGATTCTGATCGACCGCATTGGGCGCGAGCGGGGGCGCCTCGCAGGCCCGGCCGAATGGAACAGCCCCGAAGCCGTTGCGCAGATAAGCGCTCTTATTGACGAACGTAAGCAATAGGACATGGAAAAGCACGACGACCGCGCCAGCCGTTCCGCTCCGTGCGCACACGTGGTGGCGGTCTACCGATCAGTTTGGAGATGTGGATTTGATTGAACTTTCCGTTCTTGGACTAATGGCGGCATTGCTGGCCGGTGCCGTTTCCTTTCTGTCGCCCTGCGTGCTGCCGCTCGTGCCCGGCTACGTATCCTACGTTGCCGGACGTACGGTCACCGGCAGTGCAGCGCCTTCGAAGGGGCGGGCCGTCTGGCTCAGCTTCTGTTTCGTCCTTGGCTTCTCCACGATATTCATCGCGCTTGGGGCCTCTGCCACCGCGCTCGGTCAGACGCTGCTGCAGTGGCGCTACGAACTCAACCTCGTCGGCGGCGCGATCGTGATCCTGTTCGGTCTGTTCATGATCGGGGCAGCGCGCCTGTCGGCCATGGAGCGCGACCTGCGTTTCCATCTCGACCTGCCGGGCGGGCAACCGGTCGCCTCCTACGTGCTCGGACTCGCCTTCGGTTTCGGCTGGACACCGTGCATCGGGCCGATCCTCGGTGCCATCCTAACCGCCAGCGCGACAAGCGCGACGATTGGCGAGGGCGTCGCATTGCTTGCCGTCTACTCGGCCGGCCTTGGGATCCCGTTTCTGGTCGTCGCGGGGTTCACCGACAGTATTGCCGGCAGGCTGCGCGGCATCGGTCGTTGGGGTCGCCGCCTGCATCAGGCTGCGGGCGGCGTCATGATCCTGATGGGCCTGGCGATGATGACCGGGCGGTTGAGCGCACTGGCCTACTGGCTGCTGGACACCTTCCCTGTCCTTGCGCGGATCGGGTGAACAGATGCGACTGTACGAGAAACATATCCTCCCTCGGCTGACGCATCTGGCGATGGGCCAGGATCAACTTCTTCCCTACCGGCGCCGCGCCATCTCCGGGCTGCATGGGCGTGTGCTGGAGATCGGAATCGGCTCGGGCCTGAACATTGCGCTCTACCCCGAGGCCGTGCGCCAGATCATCGGTATTGATCCGTCGCCCGAACTCCTCTCTCGGGCCGCGCAAACCTCCCATGGACTGATGCCCGCGGCCGAGATGATCGAGGGCGTGGCCGAAGCATTGCCGCTCGAAGATCGCAGCGTCGATTGCGTCGTCGCCACCTGGACACTCTGCAGCGTTTCGGAACCGGAGAAGGCTCTCGCCTAGATCCGGCGCGTTCTCAAGCCGGATGGCGTCTTCCGCTTCGTCGAGCATGGCCTGGCGCCCGGACCCCGTATCCGGCGCTGGCAACGCTGGCTGACGCCTGTCTGGAAACACTGCGCCGGGAACTGCCATCTTGACCGCCCGACGGCCGACTTGATCGAGACAAGCGGCTTCCGCATGGAGCGGCTCAACACCGGTTACGCGACAGGTCCGAAGCCCTTGGTTTTCATGTATGAGGGACAAGCTCGCCTCTACTGAGGAAGCTTGGAAACAGGACAATCTCGGCTTTCGATCCGTGGCGCAACTGATGGCAAGGTAGCCAATTCTCGCCTCGAACTTTCGCCGAAAATTTTGCGGTGATGAGGTGTTATGAGCAGTCATCAAGATAACCGGCAGGCCAATCTGACGCGCGGCATCCGGGTCGAGATCGCCAGCCTCGTCTACAACATCATCGAGGTCGTCGTATCCGTCACCGTGGGACTTCTGACCGGCAGCGCAGCGCTGGTGAGTTGGGGCCTCGACAGTACGGTCGAGGCCACCTCGGCTGCGACTCTGATCTGGCGCTTGAAGAGTGAGGTGGACGGTGCCGACAAGCGCACGGTCCTGCACCGCAAGAAGGTCGCGCTCTACGTGGTTGCCTGTGCCTTCTGGATCGTCGTCGCGGCGATCCTCTACGAGGCGGTCTCCGCCTTCATTTCGCAGAAGGCGCCGGGCTTCAACTGGTGGGGTATCGCGATTCTGGGTGCTTCGCTCGTGGCCAACCCGTTCCTCGCCTGGGGCAAGTATCGCTACGGCAAGCGGCTCGATGCGCCCGCCCTGAAGTACGATGCCAAGGACACCATGATCTGCCAGTATCAGACGATCGTGGTGTTGGCCGGGATCGGTCTGACGCAATGGATGGGCTGGTGGTGGGCCGACCCGGTGGCGGCGCTTCTGATCGTGCCCTACGTTGCATGGGAGGCGTTCGAGGCCACGAAGGATGCGCGGTCGGTCGATCCGGACGAGGGCGAAGCTACTGCCGAGGCCTGACGTTACGCATGATGAACCGAGATTTGGGCATGGGCGGCAGTTCTCCGGTTTCCAGATCCAGATCCTGATCCGGCACTTCGTAGTCGATGGCGTTCACGAAGAAACTGCAAAACGCCTTCATCTGGCTGATCGCGATCCACTCGCCCGGACAACGGTGGTTCCTGTGGTGATCGCCACCGCCCTGCGGAATGAACTCGTAGGGAGTGACCTCCCGATCGTGAAACCGCTCGGGCCGGAACTCTTGCGGCGCGTCCCACGAACGAGCGTCGGTATTCGTGCCGTAGAGGTCGAGCAGAACCCTGTACCCTTTGGGAAAGCGATATCCGCGCCACTCGAAATCGCTCTTCACCCGTGCCGCAACCGCGGGAAAGAACGGATACAGACGGCGGACCTCTTGCACGAAAGGTTCGAGCTGTCCCTCGTCGTCCTTCAGCTTTTGCCGCCACTCGGGATGCCGATGTAAAGCATGCGCCGCCTGAACTATGAACACGGATACCGCGACGGTCGGGCGCAGGACATTCAACAGCTCTACGGCGGCCACCCTGGGGGTCAACAACTCCCCATCGAGATCGCGCCATGTCGCGATGATATGAAGGGCACTTTCCTGCGTCGGCTGAAGCTCACCATCGCGGACCTGTTGGATTAGCCGTGCTGCCCATTTTTCCAGGCGGTGGCGCGCCAGACGCGCGCGCCAGTGTTTGGGGCCAAGGGCCCCGGCGTCCTGAAAAAGCGCTGTAAGCTGCGCCGTTCGGGTCGCCACCTCAGCTTCATTAAGCGGCACCCCGGCCCAGGCGCAGGCAGCTCTTGTGAGCATTTCGCGCACTTCGTCATAGAGGACGACCTCGTTCCTCGCCTCCCAGTCCGGCGCATAGTTGTCCAACATGTGAAGCGACGTGCCCTTAAGCGCGGCGATCCGCTCGGTCCCCATGAGTGACATGAACATCTTCTTGCGGTGCTGGTGGGCAGCGCCGTCCAATCCCTGAACGCCGCCTTCTCCCAGCAGGGACTTCTGTATGCGGCCTGGCATCGAGCCTGCGCGGATCAGCCGGTCTTCCCGATAGAAGGCTTCTGCCGCCGCCGCGCCGGTCATGCAGATCGTCTCTTGAAGGAGGATGCGGGTTTCGAACAGGTCTGTGTCGAGTGCGCGGCAGGTCTCCGAAATGAACCCATATGGGTTGCGCAGCAGGGCAAGTGTGCTGTCAAAGCCTTTCGCAGATGGTATGCCGAACATGGGTTACACCCCCGTTGTGTTTTCCTTGCGTTGACCCTGACCAGGCTTGTCCGTCGCAGAGCGGAAGCTGTCCCAGAACAGTAGGGCCGCGCCGCAGAAAATCGCCACATCCGCAAGATTGAAGGACGGCCAGTGGTATGTTCCGTAATGGAAATCCAGAAAGTCTGGGACGGCCTGATAACGCAGCCGGTCGAGGACATTGCCGAGTGCGCCGCCGATGATCAGACCGAGAGCGGCAGCCGTCAGCCTGTCCGGCGCGCGCCACAACCAGATCAGCAGCCATAACACGATCACGCCAGCAAGCGCGATGAGACCCCACCAAGGCACGATCCCGCCCAGCATACCGAAGCTGACTCCATCGTTCAGAACCCGCACGAGATTGAGAAAGGGTAGAACCTCGACGCCGCGCTCAAGCGCCGGTGTGTTCAGCGCAAGCGCCTTGGTACCCTGATCGAGGCCGAACGCCGCGATCGCGCAGAGCCCGCCCAGAACGCGGCTGTTCATGCCGCTGCCTTCAGATCGGCCCGCGCATCGCGAATGATCGCCCAGGACGAGTGCAGGAACAGTCCGGCGATGCCGAAGGCGACGATGAGGTCCGGCCAGGCGCTGCCCAGCCACGCCACGAGACCGGCGGCAACGACAACCGCCGCATTGCCGATGGCGTCGTTGCGCGAGAATAGCCAGACGGCCCGCATGTTCGCGTCGCCCTTGCGGAACCGCAGCAGCGGCAGAACGGAGATGACGTTGACGACAAGGGCGATCATGCCAAGCAGGCCCATTAGACCTGCATCCGGCGTCGTCCGTTCGAAGACTCGCACGATGGTCGTGCCGAGGACGCCAAGGCCGAGCAGGCCGAGGAAGATGCCTTGGATCAAGGCCGACCGTGCCCGCCAGGCGAGGCTCCAGCCGATGGCCAGCAGGCCAAGGAAGGTGATCGCGCCGTCGCCGATGAAATCGAGCGCATCGGCCTTCACGGCCTGCGATCCGGAAATGAAACCGCCGATCATTTCGAGGACCCCGTATCCCACGTTCAGGATCACGACGATCCAGAGGGCACGGCGGTAGGCCGGGTCCTGATGGGCGGGATTCGGCGGAATGTCTTCATCGCCCTCGATCCGGTCGAAGCCATAGCCTGTCACCGCGACTGCCTTTTCGATGTCCGGCAGGCGCACTTCGGGTGCAGTCAGTGTCATGATGTGCGTCGCGGCCGACACTTTCACATCGCCGGGCGCGACCCCGGCTGCCTGTGCCGCCCGCTCGATCTGCGCGGCATCCTTGGCGCAATCCATACCGGAAACCCGGTAACGGACGGGCGGGACATCTGCCGTCGATCCGGCATTTTCGGTGTTGGCCATGGTCGCGCTATTCCTGCTAGGATGAATCGAAGAACAACATATCAGCGAGGAGTGATATGGCGCAATTGGTCGATGACCGCAAGAGCGCAACCATCGAGCGACGGGCGAAGCTGTTCCGCGGCTTCGCGGACCCGAGCCGCCTGGCCATCCTCGGTGCACTTTGCAACGAGCCATTGGCCGTTCACGAGATCGTCGAGCGGACCGAACTATCGCAACCCAACGTCTCCAACCATCTGAGGTGCCTGCTGGACTGCGGGCTTGTCGCCAGCGACCGCGAAGGGCGCTTCATCCGTTACCGTATCAGCAACCCGCGCATCACGGTCCTTCTGAACGATGTGGACGCACTTCTCGACGTGGTCGCAGTGGGTGTTGAGGCGTGTGACAATTATCGTGAGGCGTAAAAGGTCGCAGTTTGATCTGCCGGACAGCACCGCCATAGACGCGCCGCTTCTGACCGGCGCGGCCATCTTCGGCATGGGCTGGGGCCTAGGCGGCTTCTGTCCGGGACCCGCTTGGACATCGCTGTTGATTGGATCGTCAGGCATCCTCATTTTCCTGCCCGCCATGCTGGTCGGGATCGTCCTCGCCGGTTTCGCCAAATCATCTTCCTCATTCGCAAGCAAAGGAGCGTAAATGTGGCCGAACTGAACGAGCCCATCGTCCGCCAATCCGCATCGACTGGGCCGAACAGCCCCGATGTCTGGGGCATCTACGAGCCCGACACCGGGTCGATCCAATATATCTGCGCCGATCCCGCGACGAAGAAGGCCGCACTGATCGACGTGGTGCTGAACTTCGATCCGGCGCGTTTCGCGACCGATACGCGCAGCATGGAGCAGGTGCTGGGCCTTGTGGAGAAGCACGGCCTGACGGTGGAATGGGTACTCGATACGCATCCCCACGCCGATCATATGATGGCGTCGTCGCACCTCAAGAAACGGACCGGTGCTGCAAACGCCATCGGTGAAAAGGTCCGCGACATCGCCGAACTCTGGCGCGACTACTACAACACGCCGGACGCCTTCGACCCCCACCGCGACTTCGACCGCCTGTTCGCGGACGGGGATACCTTCCGCATCGGCGATCTGGACGTTCGGGTGATGCTGTCCCCGGGGCATACGCTTGGGTCGATCACCTATGTCTGCGGCGATGCGGCCTTCGTGCACGACACGCTGATGCAGCCCGACAGCGGCACGTCCCGTGCCGATTTTCCCGGTGGCACCACCGAGGATTTGTGGAACTCGATCCAGGTGATCCTGTCTCTGCCCAAGGATACGCGGCTTTTCGTCGGTCATGACTATGGGTCCGAGGATCGCGACAGGCCGGAATGGGAAGCCTCAGTTGCCACCCACAAAGCCAAGAATGTCCATGTCAAGGACGGCACCGACAAGGCCGACTACATCCAGACCCGCGAGGATCGGGATGCCACACTGGACCTGCCGGACCGGATGCTCGCAGCACTTCAGGTCAACCTGCGTGCGGGGCAATTGCCCGAAGCCGAAAGCAACGGTGCGCACTACCTGAAAATGCCCGTCAACAAGTTCTGAAAGGAGAAAGGATCGTGAACAAGTCCATGAAAGACCTCGTCGCGGACGCAAGATCGCGCGTCGATGGAATCGCTCCCGCTGACGCGCACAGAGCGATGGCGCAGGGAGATGTCATCCTCGACGTGCGTGAAACGGCAGAGCTGAAGAGCGACGGCGCAATCGAAGGCGCGATCCACATCCCGCGCGGGTTGGTCGAAGCACAGGCCGATCCCGAGACCGGCAAGGCGAACGAGGCTTTGGCCGCGAAACGCGATGGCACGGGCCGTGTTCACGTTCTCTGTGCGTCCGGCGCACGCGCGGCCCTTGCCGCCGACAGCCTGCGCCAGATGGGCTATGACACCGCTGTAATCGAAGGGGGTCTGGCGGGCTGGAAAGACGCGGGTCTCCCGCTTCGGGCCTAACACCGGTGCGAGCGCTATCGCGATATTTGCTCGGCCTCGGTTGGGACGATGCAACCCTTCCAATGACGGAGTATCACTGTGAGACGCCGAAAGTTCCTTAGCCTAGCCGCAGCCTCGCTCGCAACCCCAGCACTTAATATCAGCCGGGCATGGGCCGCCGAACCCGGCGCGCCTTTGCCGATACCGGAGGTTATGGAGATCGGCCCCGGCGCAGGCAACACACTCGATGCGATACGCGGAACACGCGAGTTCACCGGAGGCGCGACGTCGGAGACCTGGGGCTACTCCCAGGATTACCTCGGACCGCTGCTGCGGTTCCGGCGCGGGCGCACCGCAAACATAAGTGTCATGAACCGTCTCGATGAACCGATCACTGCTCACTGGCACGGCATGCACGTGCCGGGCTATCTCGACGGTGGGCCGCAACTTGCTTTCGGCCCGGGCGAGACCTGGGCGCCGGAATTACCGGTCGATCACCCGGCGGCAACGCTGTTTTATCACAGCCATGTTCACGGGCGAACAGGCCCGCAGGTATATCGCGGGTTGGCGGGCATGATTGTCATCGACGACCCCGAGATCGACGATCCACTGCCGCACGACTATGGCGTGAACGATTTTCCACTCATCGTGCAGGATCGACGCTTCGATCGGTCAGGCCGCATGACCTATAGTCTTGGCATGATGGATCGGATGCATGGGTTCCAGGGGGACCAGATCCTCGTCAACGGTGTGATCCGTCCCAAGCTTACAGTTCCGGCGGGTCTGGTACGCCTGCGTATCCTGAACGCGTCGAATGCGCGCGTGTATGATTTCCGTTTCACCGACGGCAGGCAATTCCACCAGGTCGCGAGTGACGGCGGCCTTCTGGCCCGCCCTCTTGCCATGGCCAGCCTGCAACTCGACGGTGCCGAACGGGCCGAGATCGTGGTCGAATTCTCGGACCGGTCACCTGTTTCTCTTGTCTCGCGCGACATCGGGATGAATGGCGTGATGAACGGGGGCATGATGGGTGACAGGGGCGGCTCCATGATGATGGGCGATAGAGGCATGATGGGCGACCGCGGCATGATGGGGATGGATGGAAACAGTGGTGCGCCGCTCGAGATCATGTCGTTTGATGTAGGCGAAGCTGCGCCCGCCGGCCCCACCCGCCTGCCCACCTCGCTGCCTTCGGATGCGCCCGCACTCGGCGATCCGGTCCGCAGGCGCAATTTCACCCTCAACATGCACACCGGGGGCATGATGCGCGGCGGCATGATGGGTGGCGGCGGCCAGACGATGGGGATCAACGGTGCACCTTACGTCATGGATCGCATTGATGAGACCGTCCGCGCAGGCGAAACCGAGCTTTGGCGCATTAATGCCGACATGATGATGCGGCACACCTTCCACGTTCACGGGACTTCCTTTCGGGTCGTGAGTCAGAACGGGCGGCCGGTCGACTCGGCGCAGATCGGTTGGAAAGATGTTGTCCGTGTGCAGGGTCCGACCGAAATCTTGCTGAGGTTCGACAAGCTGGCTTCGGAAGAGACACCATTCATGTATCACTGCCACATCCTCGAACACGAGGATGCGGGCATGATGGGGCAGTTTACGGTCACATAACAGGACCCCACCCGCTCGACACCGGGCGTCGTCAAGAGCTTACGTCTTCTTGCGGCGTTCTATCAGGTGCCGGTGTCGCCTTGTTGAAACGCATTACGGAGTATGTCTAGACCCGAACGGAGAACACCTCGCTAAGCTGCGGGTCCGCCGAAGCGGCCGTTCAGTCGCTCGGCAGCATTCGTCAAAAAGGGCTCCTTCGAGACCTTCGCTGCCATCTGCTCCAATGACCGGTACGCTCGCAGACCCTTTCCATCAATATGAACTGGCGGCTGCCTGAGAAGCCTATCCACTGTCACTTTTTCGAATCCGCATGAGCGCATCGAAGTCGATTTCTTGCTTCTGTTCGTCACTTATATCCGGCCGGGTTTCCGATACCGGCTGGGGCCCTTGGACGTCCCACATCACCGCATGTGAGCCTGTACTCCAGCGATAAACCCAACCAACAACACTGCACCCATCGGTCCCGATCAGATTGGCGATCGCGACGCCCTCACCCCTATCATCGTTCACTGTTTACTGACTTCCTGCACTGTGGCGCTGCGAATTGCGGCGTGGGGTTGCAGAGCGTTCACTACGACCGCGCGCCGGGCTTCTTTGATGTTGGCTAACTGGTCCTCGAGGAGGGAATGATCATCAGACCGGGAAAATGGGTTTCCGTGTTCTCAACAATTCATTGGCTTCAAATCCTGTGGTCGGGCTCCGTGGCGGCTTCAACGATCGCCAGAAGCTGGAACGGATCAAAGCCGATGGCACGCGCCAAAACGACCAGTTCGACAACGTCGACCCGGCGCTGACCGCTTTCAAGACGGGCAATAAGGGATTGGTGGCATCTGAGCCTATCCGCCAAGTCTTTCTGGCCGAGGCCCGCTTTGATGCGCGCGTCGACCAACGCCTGGCAGAGTGCCACTTGCCCTTTGCTTCTGATTGTCTTTGCCACGCGTCACATACCTTTTGTGACGTCGCTAGCGGATGAAATCTATTATCTAAAAAGTAGATATATGAGGGTGTTATCGGCGTCTGGTTTCCATGGGCTGCAAGTCTGATGCTCCCGAGGTTGCCCATCAATCCCCTACCAATTGTAGAAATCGGCCATAGTCCTCGCTGACTTCGCGCGCTTCCTCGAAAGCGCGGGCGCGTTCACCGTCGAGGCAACGGAAGTAGCTCTGGATATCCTGAATGTAATCTTCGAAATCGCCACGGATGATGTCCGCATAGTCCCGCGCCGCCTGCGAATCGCTTGGCAGGAAGGGACGGGCCGGGGCGAAGCAGGATTCCGCCAAAACCGGCCCGGGAACGCAGATTAGAAGGACCATAGCTTGCAATGGGAGCAGGCATGTCAACCTTGGGTTTCTCAAACCTGTTATCTCCTTGATCGCAGACACTGGCCGTGACTAGTGTTTGCGTGACCAAACTACAGCTAAAGCACGATAATACATCTTGCGGTTGATAATATACTATCGTAACTCTGGGCTTCAAGTGGGAATGCCTGGGGTCGCGCCATTGGAGAAAGCGTGAGCCGGGCCATGAACTGGGACATCGAAGCACCAAATGTGGTTACGGAAGCCAGGTTCCGCGAACTCGTGGAAAGCGGCTATAGCGCAGAAATCCTGTGCCAGGAGTCGGCTCATAAGAAAGGCCCCAGCTATTACGGGGTCTGGATCATGCGCGTTGTCTCTGACGAGGGCGTGGAAAAGCTCCTCGTCACCGCCCGCACGCGGACGACCTACAACGATATCAAGATCCGCGAGTTCAAGACGATCTCCGGCGTGGTGTCATTCTTCATTGGCCTTGGCTTTGCGCATGTCGACCTGCCGCTTGAGGCGGGGACAAGCCGTACGCACAAATTCGCCCCGCCAGACAAAGCCCCATCAGACAAGGGCACTGGCAACTAACCTCGTCTGTCTCTGGCTGGTCGCCGCCCCAGCCTCTGCACAGATGGTCCTGGTCATGGATAGCGACGGCTCTCTGACCCCATCCCGGTCTCAGAGCGGTTTTGCCCAGAACTACAATGACGGCGTTGGTCAGGGATCGGCGTCCGATGGTTTGGCTATCCTTGGTGAGACGGAAGCAGCGCCCAAACCTGACGCGCTGAGGTTTGCGGCACTCGCCCAGCCAGCACCCCTGCCCCGCGCAGACGTTCTCTTGGGCATCGAGGCAACAGCCCTGCGTTATGCCGGCCATCCCGGTTTGCGCCGCGCGGGACTGTCCGTCACGGATTGGCTGGCTCTCTATCGGGCCAATATCGAGGTTGAGAGCGCCTACCGGCAGGATGCGATTTCAAGTGCAGGTGCTATTGGCCTTGGTCAATTGATGCCTGCGACGGCTCGTGATCTGGGCGTTGACCCGCGTGACCCCCAACAGAACCTCGACGGCTCTGCCCGTTACCTCGCGATGATGCTGGAACGCTTCGGCGATCCGCATCTGGCGCTGGCGGCCTACAACGCGGGGCCGGACGTCGTGCGCCAGCACGGTGGCATTCCCCCCTACCGAGAAACCCAGAACCACGTGGCCCGCGTCATGGCCGTCGTGGCCCGATTGGAAGGATCAAATTCATGATGTCCCAACCTTTTTGGAAATCATTCCTCAAAACACTTATCGGCAATGTCACGAGAGCGCGCAGCGCGGCAGTGCATTGGCGATACCGAATTTTCCAAACAAGTTGGGTTTCAAACCTCTTTATCGCCTCGTTGGCGCTCTTCCTGCTCGTCGCAGAACCGGCCCTCGCACAAAGCATTGATCTCTCCCCGATCCAAAGCCTGTTGCAGGGCATCGTCGATGCCCTGACCGGCCCGCTTGGGGTCGTCATTGCCACGCTCGCCGTTCTGGGAGTTTTCCTGAGCTGGTTCTTCAACATCATTGATCTGCGCCAGGCGCTCTGGGTCCTGGTCGGCATCGCCGGTGTCGCGGCTGCCCCGACGATCGTTGCTGCGGTCTTTGCCGGTGGCTGAACGCGCGCCCCTCTTTCTTGGGCTCGTGCGCCCGCCGAAGCTTCTGGGCCTGCCCATCATGTATGCGATGGTCTGGCTCTTCGGTTCGGTGCTCTTGTTCGTCTGGGTCCAGCACATCGCGGTGCTGGGTTTCGCCGCCCTGCTCTATCCGGTGCTTTGGAAGGCCGCGGATTGGGACCCGCGTTTCATCGACGTAATGATGACGGCCCTGCAGGAGACACCGCCCACGCGCAACAGGTCCATCCATGGCGGGGACAGCTATGCCCCGTGATGACGCCCGTGATGCTGCGCTCGATGCCCGCACAATGACGCCAGACTGGTATGCGCGCGAGACCCGCCTCGCGCATATGCTGCCCTATGTGAGCCTCGTCGACGACCAGACCGTGCGGACCCGGGTGAACGAACTCTTCCGCTGCATCCGGCTCGAGGGGATCAACAGCTACACGACCGACGATGCCTATCTCGACAAGGTGACGGCGCTCTTTGCCCGCATCGTCGCGCAGCTCGGGCCGGAATTCAGCTATTACGTCCACAAGGTCTCCAAGGCCATCAAACCTGATCTCGACCCGATCCGTGAGGACAGCTTCGCAGGCGAGGTTGACCGGCGCTGGCGCGCGAAACTCGAGACCAGCGGGCTGCGCGACAAGACGCTGACGCTCACCGTCATTCACCGCCCACCCCCGAAAAGCCTCCTGCCGTTCCTCAGCCGCAGCGCGCCGGACCGGCTGAGAGAGGAGACCCGCAAACGCCTGCAGCGCCTGGGCGAGGCCGTGAACGTCTTCCTGTCCGGCCTCGCAGAGCTCAAACCGCGCCTGCTGTCGGCTGCATCGGGGGAATTGGTGGGGTTTCTGGGCGCGCTCAACACGGGCACCGAGCTGCCGCTCTACCCGGCCAACACCTACGGCTTTTTGTCCTTCAACGTCGCCAATACCCGCGTGACGTTTCACGGCGACCATTTCGAGCTTTCCGAGGGCGTCGTGGGGCATCGCTACGGCAAGAGTTTCACCATCGGGGAATACTCGGAAGGCACCTCCTGCACCATGTTCGACATGCTGAACCTACCGGTCGACATGATCGTCACCCATTCCTTCACCCCGATCAATTCGAACCTCATGGCGGGCCGCATCAAACGGCAAAAGCGCCAGATGCAGGCCAGCCAAGACGCGGCCCTCTCGCTCCTAGAAGCCCTCGATATCGCCGCCGATGATCTCGAGGCCAAGCGCCAAAGCTTCGGCGAACACCATATGGTCGTGACGCTTTTCTGCGAAACGCTCGAAGAGCTGCAGACGCTCAGCGCCGAAATCGTGAACGCCGCCGCGACCGAAGGCGTGAAGATGATCGGTGAGCGGGTCGCCGCAAAGGCCCATTACCTCAGCCAGCATCCCGGCAACCAGCCCAAGCGCGTGCGTGCCAGCGCCGTCACCAATCGCAACTTCGCGGATTTTGCGGCCTTTCACCGGACACAGCTCGGCAAACCCGCCGCGAAAACCCCATGGGGCCGGGTCGTAACTTATTTGCCCACGCCGGAGCAGAGCGCCTACCGGTTTTCCTATCACGAGCAGGGCTCGCCCGACAAAGAACCGACCAGCGGCCATACCCTGATCATGGGACGACCCGGGTCGGGCAAATCGGTGCTGTCCGCCTTCCTGATGACCCAGGCCCGTCGCGCAGGGGCGCGGATCTTCGTCTTCGATTACCGTCTTGGCATGGAGATGGCGGTGCGCGCCAATGGCGGGCGCTACGCCTCCCTGAACGCCGGCCAGCCCACGGGTCTAAACCCGCTCTGGACAGAGACCGATGCGCGCGGCACCGCCTGGCTCTCGGATTGGCTCACAACCCTGCTCTACCGCGCCGACAAGCCCCTGACCCCGGCGCAGACCAACCGCATCCAGGAGGTCGTGCGCCAGAATGCCCAGGCCACCAATCCGGCCCTGCGGAACTGGCGGGATTTCGCATCGCTTTTTGTGTCTACGGATGACGGCGGCGATCTGCACCAGCGCCTGCTCGAGTGGACCGAAGACGGCCGCTACGGCTGGATCTTCGGGCAGAGCCTCGAGGACACGTTCTCGCTCAAGGGCGATGTCGTGGGCTTCGATCTGACCGGCATTCTAGACAGCGAGGCCGACAAGGAACGGATGGCGGTCCTGTCCTATCTTTTCCGCCGGGTCGAGCGCGAGATCGAGGACCGCCGCCCCACCATCATCGTGATCGACGAGGCCTGGAAGGCGCTCGACAACGCATATTTCGCCGAACGGTTGTCGAACTGGCTCGTGACTGCGCGCAAGCAGAACACCGTCGCCGTGATGATGACGCAATATGCCAGCCAGCTTGAGCGCACCCGGACCGGCAAGACCATCGTCGAAGCCGTTCCGACGCAGATCCTGCTGCCCAATATCCGCGCGCAGCCTGCGGACTACGCCATGCTGAACCTCACGGAGAAGGAGCTCGACGTCCTTCTCAACACGGGCAGCAACAGCCGCCTCGCACTGATCCGCGACGATCAGGGCTCGATCGTCGGCGATGCCGATCTGAGCGCCCTTGGGCCCAGTCTCACGATCCTTGGCGGCATGGAAAAGGGCGAAGCGCTTGTTGGCGCCGATTACCGCGACCGCCCAGATTTTTGGAGGCTTTCATGATCCGTAATCTTATCGCTTTGGCTGCGCTCGGCGCGCTGGCCTCCTGCACACAGTATCGGGAGCCGCAGGCCAATTGCTTTTCCTTTCTCGCCTCGACGGCAGCGACATCCCAAGATTGCCACTTCGCACCGCTCGGCGCGCCGGAGGGCGACGTTGAAGTCTAGCCTGCCTCATATCCTGGCACTTTGCCTGCTGCCCGGTCTCGCCTTGTCTCAAGGCGTGCCGACCAATGACAGTGGGCTGACCGCGCGTGACATCGTCGAGACTGGCGATCGCAAGGCTGACTTGGCCGTTCAGGCGGACAAGCTCGCCGTGCGCGAACTCATTGCCGAGATCGAACGGGAGCAGCTGGAAACCCTGCAACGCATCCTCGATGCCCAGACCAGCTTCGGCGGTCAGGGCTTGCCGGCTATGGTCTCGGGGCTGGAAAGCGGCAGCGGGGATCCGGCCCGGTCAGTCGAGGCGGTCTATGGCAATGCCGACATCGACCCCAATCCCGGCGGTGCGCAGATGTTCGGGGATGCGTCTGAGAACATCGAGCAGCTCATCATCCGGGTCGCCCAGGAGACCAGCGGCTTTGCGGGTGTTGGCCGCGCAGGGCTCTCCCCCGTCCAATGGCGCGCGCTGCTGCAAGCGCTGATCTGGCAGGAAAGCCGTTTCACCATCGGTGCACGGTCTCCCGTCGGCGCCTATGGCCTCACCCAGATCATGCCGGGCACCGCCAGCGATCTCGGCATCAACCCAGAATACTATGACAGCCCCTATCTGCAGGTGCATGGCGGCGCGCGCTATCTCGCGACCCAGCTCAACACATTCGATGGCAACATCATCAACGCCCTCGCGGCCTATAACGCCGGACCTGGCCGGGTTTTCGAGTATGGCGGCGTTCCGCCCTTTCGCGAGACCCAGCACTACGTCCAGGTGATCCCCGAACGCTATAACCTCTATTTGACCCGTATCGGCGGGATCGAAGCGCTTGGCACGATCGACCCCGCGCTTCTGGCCAATGCCAACCTCTCGCTCACGGGTCATGGGGCGGCCTTTTATGGCAATAACTCACCCGCCGCGATCAGGCAAGCCGCCCTGCGTATTGCGGAAATCGTCGAACGGATTTCCGAAACCGAGGACGTGCAGGAGAGCGTCGCACTCAACACCTATGCCCGCGCCGAACTGGTGCGTCTCGTGGCCTCCCGCATCCGGTTTCAGGCCGCCCGCACCCGCGTACTTTCCGCCGAAGAGCTGGCCCAGGCCAGCGCCCGCATGGCCGAAGGCGCGTTCATGGATTTTACGATCAGGGAGATTGAATGATGGGACATCTGCTCTTGAGGACAGCTTTGGCCACGACACTTGGGGTTGGTCTGCATCTTGGCGCCCTATCCCCTGCCCTCGCGCAAGGCGTGCCCGTCGTCGATACCCAGAACATCGCGCAAAACATCCAGCAGCTCCGGCAGATGATCGAGGACGAGATTCTGCAAAACGAGCAGTTGACGCAGCTACGCGAACAGCTTGCCACGCTCACGGACCAACTCGCGGAGCTGCAACGAACCTACGAGGCCCTCACCCGCCTTGCCGAACTGCCGGAGATCATCCGCACCGAGATGGAAGACGAACTCAATGGCCTGCTCGACCAGGAGTTCGGGGATATCCTCGCCACGATTGAGGCGATCAAGACAGGGGATTTCTCGGGCCTGTCCGGTTCTGGCGCAGGCGAAATCGAAACCCAGATGGACCGGGTGCTGGCCGATCTCGGCTTTGACGAGGCCACCCTCTCGGAAATGGCCACGAGCGGCAATCCCGGGGCCAACCGCGTGGCGACGCAGGCCACAACCGGCGCGCTCGTCTCAGCCGCCGCCCAGAACAGCTATGAAGATGCCGGCCAGTCGCTCGAGCGGGTAGACCGCCTTGTCGGGCTGATCGACGACATGGAAGAGCTCAAGCAAAGCGTCGATCTAAACACGCGCGTGACAGCTGAATTGGCCATCGCCCTCGTGGCGATGTGGCAACTGGAAGCAATTCAAACCGTGGGCGATGGCACGGGCGGCGTGATTGATGCCGCCACCATCGCCGAAGAGCAGCGCTTCATGGATTTCACCTTGCCGGACCTGCGGGCCGAGTGATCGCGGGGGCATGACGGGTGGCGAATGAACAGGAAATCATCGAGGAAGAACTGGTCTATGGCGCGCTGCGCCGCGAACGGCTCTGGCAACGCCTTGGCCTGATGGGCCTTGTCTTCGGCATCATCGGCTGTCTGAGCGCAGCAGCAGTCGCGATCCTCGATGTCGACCCGCCCCCCGTCGTTGTCCCCTATGATCCCGCCACCGGCTTTGCACTCCCCGAAGCCTCGGTGGGCGCCTCCTCGGTGACCGCCAACCAGGCGATCATCGAGGCGGAGGTCTTCCGCTATGTGACCGACCGGGAGGTCTATAACCAGCTCGATAACGATCTGCGCATCCGCAGCGTCCTGCGCCGCTCGGACGGGGCCGCCGAGAGCGGGCTGCGCCAGATATGGAACAGCGCAAATGAAAACTATCCGCCGACCGTCTATGGCCCCAATGCCCGGCTCGACGTGGAAATCCTGAGCATCAGTCGCATCGGATCCAACCGCGCCACCGTGCGCTTGCGCAAGCGGCTGACCTCCATCAACGGCACCCAGACCGGGCTCTTCACCGCCACGCTTCTCTTCGAGTTCCGTCCCGAGACCCGCAGGTCCATCGATGAGGTCTGGACCAACCCGTTTGGGTTCACTGTGCTCGAATATTCCATCCGCTCCGACAGATTGGAGAACTGACGTTGTTGTTTATAAGATCGCTTATTTTTGTCATTGCCCTGTTGCCCGGCCTCGCCTCTGCCGAAGCCATCCCGCGTGGCGGTCCCAACGACAGCCGGGTGCGCTTGGCCACCTACCAGGAGGGTCAGGTCTACCGTCTCAGCGTGTCGCTCACCCATGTGACCACCATCGAGTTTGGCGAAGGCGAAAGCATCCGTTCGATCATTGCGGGCGACACGGAAGGCTTCGAGATCGACGGCGTGCCAGGCGGGCAAGCCTTCGCGATCAAGCCTGTGGCGCGCGGGGTGCATACCAATGTGACCGTCTACACGAACAGGCGCAGCTACTATTTCAACGTCCAGGAGGTCCGCAGCCCAACGTTCTACGTGGTGCAGTTCCGCTATCCGGAGGACGATGCGCGCCCGACCCGGGCCATCGCCGCCCAAGCGCCGAACTACAACTACGGTGCCAGCGCGCGCACCGAGTTCACGCCAACCCGCATCTGGGATGACGGGACGTTCACGTATTTCGCGTTTCCAAGAAACGCACCTGTGCCCGCGATCTTCCGCTACGCGGGCGGCCGCGAGCGCACGGTCAACACGCAAACTCCTGAAGACGGCGTGATCCGCGTCAGCGGCGTGAACCGCCAATGGGTCCTGCGACTGGGCGAAGAGGTGGTCTGCATCGAGGCGATCCCGCCCGCGGAGGCCACCTCATGAGCGATACCGGGAACACCGAGCTGGAAAAACGCCTCGCCGCCCTTGAGAAAGGCAGTGCCCGCGCCCCCACGGCGGCGCAGCGCCGGTCGCCCCTTCTCGCGCTGATCGTGGTCCTCGTCATCGGCGCGGGTGGTGCCCTGCTTTATCTCCTCTCACAGCCCGACGAAGAGGAAGCCTTGCCGACGGCCACTCCGGACGTCTTCCAAAACGAAGGGGATGGCTTTGGCGCTATCGAGACCTTGCCCCCGCCCGAGCCCGAGGTTGTGTTCGTCGGACCAGACCCCGTTGAGCCCAATGCCGAACTTCTGGCGCAGATCACCGCCCTGCAGGCCCAGATCGAGGAGTTGCGCAACGCCCCCGAACCGGTCGTCGAGGAAGACACCGCCGCCGCAGAGGCGATCGACGCGCTGACCGCTCAGATCGCGGCGCTGCAAGCTGCCTCGGAAGCCGCACAGCAACGATTTCAGGACGAACTGACAGCGCGGGATCGAAGTCTTGAGCAACTCCGCATGGATCTGGAATTGGCCCAACTCGAGGCCAGCCGACCCCAGCCCGCCCCAGCGGGCCCCACGGAAGATGAGCTGCGCGCACGCGAAGAAGAGCGACTGCGCCGCGAGGAAGAAGCCCGGCGCATGGCCGAGCTGGAGCGCCGCGCCGCGGAGGAACGCGCCTTCCAGGAGCGGCGCATCGCCTCCCCCACCATCGCGTTTGGCGGCACGTCCGGAGCGAATGAAACGGCTCTGACCGAACGCACTTTTGGCGAGGTGACGGATTTCGTGCTGAACGGGGCGCTGCCCTCTACCGTGACGCAGGCCGAGGTGATCGCCAATCCCTCCAACACGATTCTACAGGGCACCATGATCCAGGCCGTCATGGAAACTGCCCTTGACAGCTCCCTGCCCGGCCAGACCCGTGCCGTGGTGTCCGAGGATGTCTACAGCGTCGATGGCGCGCGCCTCTTGATCCCCCGCGGATCCCGCCTCATCGGGCGCTACCGCGCCGGCGTCGATATCGCGCAGCGCCGCGTCACGATTGCCTGGGACCGGATCATCCTGCCCGACAACCAGACCGTCCAGATCAGTTCATTCGGGGGTGATGAACTGGGCCGTTCTGGCGTCACGGGTTTCGTGGACACACGCTTCGCCGAGCGTTTCGGGTCGGCCGCCTTGATCTCGCTGATTTCCGCGGCACCAAGTGCCGCCGCCTCCGAGGTCCAGGATGAGACTGCCGCCGACGTTCTCGAAGACGTTGGCGATGATCTGGCAGATGCCACGGACAGCGTCATAGGCGATTACCTCTCCATCGGCCCCGTCATCTATGTCGACCAGGGCGCGCGCGTCACTGTCATGGTCGACCGCGATCTGGAGATATTCTGAGCCCATGTCGCTGAGCTATCTTGAAACCTCGCTCGACCGGATCGACGCCGCCGCCCGCGACGATGTCATCGAGATTTGCATCAATCCAGACGGGACCTGCTGGGGCGAATTCCAGGGTGATCACTTCATGCGCGCGCTGGACCAGAGGCTGACGGGCGTTCAGGTCAGGGACCTCGGCAACCAGATCGCCTCCTCGGCCAATACCACGATGAGCAAGGACCGCCCCATCGTCTCGGTCTCGATCACCTATAAGGGGCGCCCGATCCGCGCACAGGTCATCACCCCGCCCGCCGTGCTCTCGGCCATGTCGATCAGCCTGCGGTTCTTCTCAAGCCTGCCACTCGAGGGCATTGCGCTCGATTTCCTCTACGGAAAGGAGCGAAAGCTCGAAGACCTGCGCGTGGAAAAGAAGCGCGCCTTGCGCGCCGTCGTGGCCGCGGGCGTGATCGATGATGCGCTGGCATTTTGCGTCGAGAACAAGCTCAACATGATCGTCTCGGGCGGCACCTCCACCGGCAAGACCGTGGCCGCGCGCAAGATCCTCGCCCATGTGCCGGCCGAGGAACGCATCGTTACCATCGAGGAAGCGGCCGAGCTTCTGCCGACCCAGCCCAATGCCGTGACCCTCATCGCCAATCGCGACGCAGAATTCCAGACCGCCGATGTGCTTCTCACCGCCACGCTGCGCATGCGCCCCGACCGGATCATCCTGGGCGAGGTGCGTGGCAAGGAGGCCATGACCTTTCTGGAAGCCATCAACACCGGCCATGGCGGCTCCATGACCACGTTGCATGCCGAAACCCCGCAACTGGCCGTGCAGCGGCTTGCGATCGCAGCACTCAAAACCGAAATCCCGATGACCTATGCCGACATGATCCAGTACATCGAGAACTCCATCGACGTGATCATCCAGGCCGGCCGCCATGACGGCAAACGCGGCATCACAGAATTCTACCTCCCCGGCGCAACTGAGATTGGAACTTCTCCATGAAGACGTTTGAATACAATATCCTGTCCTTTCCCATGACCCGCAAGACCAGCCTCTCCGACATGCAGGCCAGCCTGAACGAGAAGGGCGCAGACGGGTGGGAGGTGGTGTCGATCAGCACTTCGGAATTCGCCAATATCGGGCACACCGTTTTCCTGAAGCGTGAGACCACACCAGCCGGAGCCACGGCATGAGGCAGGCGCAGCACCTCGCCTTGGCCGCGCTGGCCCTAAGCCTGACGCCTACCTTCGCCGTTGCCGAGCGCAACCTGGTGCCGACCCTCGAGCGCAGTTTCAACGTCTGTCCAGACCGGCCCGCTGAACCCGTGTGGATGCAGGAGATCCCCCTGCGCCAAGCCTATCAGCGCGTGTTGGTTCAAGACATCTACCGCGCCCAGAACCTCGAGCGGATTGTCGAGACCGTCAGCTGCGCCTGCGAAATCCGGTTCCCGTCCTGGGACGCTGCCGAAGCGGTGTTTCGTGAGCGCCACGCGAGCGACGAACGATGGGAGATGCTGCGAGCCTCGGACGCCAACAACCGCCGCGCCAACGCCGCCCGCCCTGCAGCGAAAGCAATCTGCGACGCCGCAGGCAATTGGTAAGGCGGGGCCGCGATGAGCGTTGTCACCTATTTCGTTGAAACCTCCCAAGCCTATCTCGACACCGCCGCTGAGACACAGTTTGGTGCGGTTGCAGCAACGGTCGGCACGCTCCTGGTTTTGGGGACAACGCTGGTGGTGATCCTCGTCGGCATCAACATGATCTATCAATATCGGGCCATGGATGGGCACACAGCCTTCTGGCTCGCGGTCAAGATCGGGCTCATCGGGATATTCGCGACCAATTGGATGCAGTTCAACGCGTTCTCGTCTGCCATTCTCTATGGGATCGACAGTATCGCGGGCGCGCTGGTGGCCTCGGTCGGCGGCGGCAGTCCGGGGCCCTCGGGAACTTTCGCTGAAGAATTCGACCGGCTGATCGCGGAGCTTGGCGACTATCTGAACGCTGCCGGGTCCGAGCTGAACTGGATGGCTGGCGCCATGCTCGACATCGTCGGTGTGCTTCTGCTCTCGATCCTTGGCGGACTGGCCACCTTCATCCTCGTGGCCTCCCGACTGATGATCGCGCTTCTGATCGGGATCGCCCCGGTGATGATTTTCCTCACCCTCTTCGAAGTGACCAAGGACTATTTCGCGCGCTGGCTTTCGGCGTTGGTTTCCTTCGCGCTCTACCCCATCGTCGTCGCAGGCGTGTTCGCAACGATCACTGGCGTCTCTTCCGCTCTGATCGGAGAGCTTGGCGACCCGGAAGGGGCCTCAAATATAGGCGCGCTCATCCCCTTCTTCATGATGGTCCTCATGGCCAAGGGCTTCATTGTCGCCACGCCATTCATCGTCCGCGCAATCTCCGGCAACATCATGATGCCAGCGCTCTCCGGCGGCCTCGGTGGCGGGTATAGCTTTGCCCGCGCCGCCATGGGCAGCCAGCAGGCCTACAACCGCTACCTAATCGGAGGCGCAAGCGGCGCAGAATACGCAGCACTCAGGGCGCGGCAGTTCTTCGGGGTGCAGCAGATGCCTGTCAGGCAAGGGATGGGGCAGACGGGTCAAGCAAGTGGCTCAGTGTCATCGGGAGCCGGGTCTCAAATGCTGGCGCAACTGGCACGCTTGGGAAGGCTGGGGCGACGATGAGTTTCGATTACCAGCCTTTATTGCCACCACGGATTGCTGCAGGGCAGGTCGCTTAATGACGATCGTAACTCGCATTCAGCGCTCAAAAAAGGCGTTGAACCCAACTTATCGGTTGTGTACTTGAGCACAACAGAAAAGTTGTGTAAAAAGAGGCATGGCGATGAATGGAATCACCCTTAACGAGAAGGAGGCGCGGGAAACACGCGCCCGTATATCTCGTCTAACCGAGGCACTGAACTCGGAGCACGCAATGAAGCCGGTTGTTGCCGGCTTGCCGCCTGAGGTGGTTTCTCAAGTCTCGCGCATGATGAAGGCCGAGCGCGAGCGCTTGACCCACGCGGTTGAGGCATACGAAGAGGCCAAGGACACCCAACGCCCCACCGCTCTAAAGGCACTCGTAAATCGTGACCTTGGGCTGATGCTTATTGTGGCGAGGATCGCCAACGGCTTCTCTCAGAAGGACCTGGCATGGCGCCTCGGCGTGAAGGAGCAACAGGTCCAGCGGTGGGAAGCTGAGCGATATGGGCAGATCAGCCTCAAGAATTACCATCGCGTGGCGGCGCTGCTCGGTGTGCGTCCGTGGGCAGACATGTCCGACCAACCGGAACTCCGCGGGCTGGACAAGGTCATCGACGGGGTGTCGAAAGCCGAAATCAAGAAAACCCTCAAGCATGGACGCGAAAACAGCTGGTTCGCCGAGGACTTCACCGAGGCCGAACTTCGTCGCTACATCGCCGAGAACCGGATCGACTTTGGAAGTCCTGGACTTCTGAGAACTGGCCTGAACGTTGTGGATCACACCGAAGACGTCATGCTCCACGCTTGGCGCGCCAGGGTCACAGCAAGGGCGCGCGAGGCATTCGCGGGGGTCGAGGACGTTCACGAGCCGCTTGAACTCAAGTGGATGCCCGACCTGGTCCGGCTGAGCAAAGAGCCCCATGGGCCACTTCTGGCAGTAGAAGTGCTTGCCAGCCAAGGTATTGTGTTGATCGTGGAGCCGCAGGTGCCCGGCCTAAAGATCGACGGCGCTGCGTTCATCGTGGACGGAAGGCCGGTCATCGGAATGACTTTGCGGACCGACACGGTGGACAACTTTTGGTTCACGCTGATGCACGAACTTGCCCATGTTACGCTTCACTTCTCCACTGGGCTGGCCGTAGGCTTCTACGATCAGACGGACCAAGAGACATCGGTCGATGAACAGGAGGAGGAAGCCAACCGCTTCGCTTCCAACTTGCTCATCCCGGAAGAACGTTGGCGGCGCTCTACCGCCCGAATTGCGAAGTCGGCTGCGGTCATCGAGCGTTTCGCTAACGAGCTAGGTATCCATCCGGCGATTGTGTTCGGGCGGATACGCAAGGAGCGGGGCGAGTGGTCCCTGTTCACAAATAAGATCGGGAGGAACACCGTGAAGAAACTGTTTGTGGGCGAAGCCCAGAAAGGAAAGAGTGATGCTCCCATACTACCCGGCCCTAAGGGCTAAGCCCGGCGAGTTCGCGGCCTGCGGCAGGCTGGCCCCCCGTTATCAGGGGTACGTTTGCCCGCGCTTCGTGGTGCCGCCTCCCACTGAGTCCGACCCCGAAAAGGGGCGCGTACCCACGCTGGACGAAATCGCCCACATAATGGGGGAGCGCCTCGGAAAGAGCTGGCCCCACCGGCGTGCGTTCCTCGACCCGCAACTGGCGGCGGCGGCCCTCGGCGACGAAGGAGTGGCTACGCTCTTCCGCATCGCCAGGGCGGTAAACTTCCGCCTGCTTCCAGTCCTGACGATCGCCGATCTGACCAACCCGGCCCGCCAGGCGCTCATTCGGGACGGCGACGTCAGGACGGGTATCTACATGGACTTCGAGGAGGTTGATCCGGCTGCCTTGGTCGAGGCGGTGAAGAAGGCGGGCCTCCGGCCGGAACACTGCGTCCTCTTCGTGGATTTCACCGGAGCCCCCCTCGGTGCCGACTTCGCGCCTGCTATCGGCGAAATTTTCGATCAATTGGACGGCGCGGCGCGGTGGAGCAAGATCGTCTATCAAGCGTCAGCGTACCCGGACAAGCTGCCGGTCGGTGCCAACGAACGCACGTTAATCGCCAGGGCAGAGTGGACCACCTTCCAGGCGGCACTCAAGGAGACAGGCGTCCAACCGGACCGACTGGCCTACGGTGACTTTGGCGCGGATTGCGGGCGAATGATGTTTCCTAAGGGGAAGGGCGGCGGAAGGCCAAGGCCGCATCTGCGCTACACCGGCAAGTCCCACACCTTGGTGATAAGGGGCAGCGACTCGGGAACCTTCACGCCGACGATGCGCGACGTCTGCAAGCAGATCATCGAGAGCAAGGAGTACAGCGGCAGGAGTTTCTCCCCCGCGGACGACCGTATCTGGCGAAACGCGAAGGGACTGACTGATACCTGCGGCGACGCGGTAATCCTCCCCATGGTTAAGGGGATGCGGAAGTAGAATTTTCTCGGCAGACTCGATGAGGAGATTCTGATGAAGAAGACGAGATTTACCGAGG
>NZ_FNAH01000004.1 GCF_900101865.1 Paracoccus isoporae | reverse complement strand
CGGCCAGTTCCACCATCAGCGCCGCGGTGGGTTCCGCCAGGCGGTGGCCGTAGAGATCATCCTCGGCCACCAGCACCTTCGCCACGCCGTCGATCTTTGCGGCGTCCTCAGCCGCCGCCTTCGCGCTCGACCCGGCGCAGAGCACCGTCACATCGCCCAGGGATTTCAGCGCAGCCACCGCCTTGGCGGTGGCGTCCCGGTTCAACTCGCCATTGGTGACTTCACCCAGCAACAGAACAGCCATCACACAACCCCCGCTTCTTTCAGTTTCGACACAAGCGCATCGACATCCTCGACGATGATCCCCGCCTTGCGCCCCTCGGGCTCGGCGGTATGGGTGATCTCCAGCCGCGGGCTCACGTCCACGCCGTAATCATCCGCCGTCTTTTCCTCCAGCGGCTTCTTCTTGGCCTTCATGATATTGGGCAGCGAGGCATAGCGCGGCTCGTTCAGCCGCAGATCCGCTGTCACGATCGCCGGCAGCTTCACCTCGATGGTCTGCAGACCGCCATCGACCTCGCGGGTGACCCTGGCGGCCTCGCCATCGATTTCCAGCTTGCTGGCAAAGGTCGCCTGGCCCCAGCCCAGAAGCGCCGCCAGCATCTGCCCGGTCGCGTTCATGTCGTTGTCGATGGCCTGCTTGCCGGCGATGACCAGCTTCGGGCTCTCCTCGTCGATCACCGCCTTGAGGATCTTGGCCACCGCCAGCGGCTCGATATCCTGATGCACGTCATCGGCGGCGACCACGAGGATGCCGCGATCCGCGCCCATCGCCAGCGCCGTGCGGATCGTCTCGGCGGCCTGTTTCACGCCGATCGACACCACCACGACTTCTTCCGCCGTCCCCGCCTCCTTCAGACGGATCGCCTCTTCCACCGCGATCTCGTCGAACGGGTTCATCGACATCTTCACATTCGCCAGATCGACACCGGAGCCGTCGGATTTCACCTTCGCCTTCACGTTGTAATCGATCACGCGCTTCACTGGCACGAGAACCTTCATCGGCACTCTCTCCCTTTCACTGCTTCAGGCAATTCGCCGCAATAGATAGACAGCATACCGGTCCGGGGACAGGACAAAAATCCGGTGACGCTGCGTTGACGGGCCGGTCAATCGCCGCCCTCCCGGCTGGCGCCGGGCTGCCACAGCACGTCGCCGCCCCGGCCCAGATTGGCGTGGCGCGCGGCGACGAACAACCAGTCCGACAGCCGGTTCAGATAGCGCAGCGCAGCCGGGTTGACATCCCCCGTCGCGGCGGAAAGCGCCGTCGCCGCGCGTTCCGCCCGCCGCGCCACGGTCCGGGCCAGATGCAGATGCGCGGCCAGCGCCGTGCCGCCGGGCAGAACGAAGCTGCGCAGCGGGTCCAGATCCGCGTTCATCGCGTCGATCTCGGACTCCAGCCGCGTCACCTGCGGCGCGATCATCCGCAGCACCGGAGTGGGCGCCTCGGCATCCGCGGCGATCCCCGGCCGTGACAGATCGGCGCCCAGATCGAAGAGATCATTCTGGATCACCGCGATGCGCCCGGCCATCCCGCCCGCCGCATGCAGTGCACACAGGCCGAGCGCCGCGTTCAGCTCGTCCACGTCACCGTAGCACGCGACGCGGCGGTCATGTTTCGCCACCCGGCTGCCATCGGAGAGCGCGGTCTCTCCGCCATCGCCGCTGCGGGTATAGATGCGGTTCAGCACGACCATCAGGCGCCGCGCAGCGCGATGAAGATCAGGATCAGCGCGATCGCCACCGCCTGGGCGATGATCCGCCAGCGCATCATCCGATTGCCGTGCTTGGCGTTGAACTTGCCGCCCATGCCGAACCCGCCAATGCCGGTGGCCAGGATCGCCACCACCGCCAGCAGGGAAAACATCATCACGATGAACAGCGGATCGTCGGACATGTCACGGCCTTTCCTTGATCGGCAGAGCCTAGCCGGGCGCGCGGGCAGGGTCCAGCACTGCGGCGGGACGGCGGGCGGCTTCCGTGGCGGCCACGCAGCACGCCCCTGAGCGGCGCCCGCTCGGCCTGTCCTGCTGCCCAGCCGGGGCAGGCGGCCCCTGTCACCGATCCCGGCCCGTGCCCGTCGGGCGCGGCAAAGCGCCGCGCAGGCCAGGCCGCGGCGCGAATCACCTGTGGCGCGGGGGCGGCAATCGCGCTATGCTGAGCCATCAGACCCGGATAACCGGGCGCAAGTTGAGGCAGTGACGGCGGTATTTCCATGACCGAGATGGTCTTTGGCGCGACCCCTGTGCGGGCGGGCGATCCTATTCTTCCCCGGTGGTGGCGCACGCTGGACCGGTGGTCCTTCTTCGCGGTGCTGTGCCTGTTTGCCATCGGGCTGCTGCTCGGGCTCGCGGCCTCGGTGCCGCTGGCGGAGAAAAACAACCTGCCCCCCTTCTACTACGTGACCCGGCAGGCGGTGTTCGGCGCGATGGGGCTGGCGGTGATGCTGGTCATCTCGCTGATGAGCCCGCGCCAGATCCGCCGCATCGGGGTGATCGGTTTCTTCCTGGCCTTCGCGGTGGTCCTTGCCCTGCCGGTGATCGGCACCGATTACGGCAAGGGGGCGACGCGCTGGCTCAGCCTCGGCTTCGGCTCCTTCCAGCCCTCGGAATTTCTCAAGCCCTGTTTCGTGGCCGCGACCGCCTGGTGCATGGCCGCCAGCCAGGAGGTGGGCGGCCCGCCCGGCAAATGGATCAGCTTCGGCATCACCGCGGCGGTGGTGCTGACGCTGATCGGCCAGCCGGATTTCGGCCAGGCCTCGCTGGTGCTGTTTTCCTGGTGCGTGATGTTCTTCGTCGCCGGCGCGCCGATGGTGCTGCTGTTGGGGGTGGCCGGGATCACCGTGGCGGGCGGGTTCTTCGCCTATGGCGCGTCCGAGCATTTTGCCCGCCGCATCGACGGGTTCCTGACCGCCGAGGTCGATCCGCGCACCCAGCTGGGTTACGCGACCCACGCCATCCAGGAGGGCGGGTTCTTTGGCGTGGGCGTGGGCGAGGGGACGGTGAAATGGTCGCTGCCCGACGCCCATACCGATTTCATCATCGCCGTCGCGGCCGAGGAATACGGGCTGGTGCTGGTGCTGGCGATCATCGCGCTTTACGCCACCATCGTCTTCCGCTCGCTGATGCGGCTGCTGCGCGAGCGCGATCCGTTTGCGCGCATCGCCGGGACCGGGCTCGCCTGCGCCTTCGGCGTGCAGGCGCTCATCAACATGGGCGTGGCGGTGCGGCTTCTGCCGGCCAAGGGGATGACGCTGCCCTTCGTCAGCTATGGCGGCTCGTCGGTGATCGCCTCGGGCATCGCGATGGGCATGCTGCTGGCGCTGACCCGCCACCGGCCGCAGGGCGAGATGTCGGACCTGATCGGGCGGGGGCGCTGAATGGCGAAATACGCGCTGATCGCCGCGGGCGGGACCGGCGGGCATATGTTTCCCGCCCAGGCCCTGGCCGAGATGCTGCTGGAGCAGGGCTGGCGCGTCGCGCTCTCGACCGATGAGCGGGGGGCGCGCTATGCGGGCGGGTTTCCCGCGGCGGTGACGCGCGAGATCGTCAGCGCCGCCACCACCGCGCGCGGCGGTCCGCTGGCCAAGCTGGCCGCGCCGTTCCGCATCGCCTCCGGCGTGCTGGCCGCGCGGCGCAGCTTTCGCGCCGACCGGCCCGATATCGTCGTGGGCTTCGGCGGCTATCCGACCGTGCCGGCGATGACCGCCGCGCGGATGCTGGCCATCCCGCGCATGATCCACGAACAGAACGGCGTCATGGGCCGGGTCAACAGCCTGTTCGCCCGCCGCGTCCACAAGGTCGCCTGCGGCACCTGGCCCACCGAACTGCCCGACGGGGTGGACGCCGTCCATACCGGCAACCCGGTGCGCAGCGCGGTGACGGCGCGGGCGGCCAGCCCCTATCAGCCGCCCGGCCAAGGGCCGTTGCATGTCGTTGTGATCGGCGGCAGCCAGGGCGCGCGCATCCTGTCCGATGTCGTGCCCGCCGCCATGGCGCGACTGCCCGAAGATCTCCGCCCCCGCCTGCGCGTCGCCCATCAGGCCCGCGCAGAGGATCAGGACCGCGTCACCGAAACCTATCGCGCCGCCGGGATCGACGCCCGGATCCGCCCGTTCTTCGAGGATGTGCCGGAGCTGTTCGCGCAGGCGCAGCTTGTCATCGCCCGCTCCGGCGCCTCGACGGTGGCCGATCTGACCGTGATCGGCCGCCCCGCCATCCTCATTCCGCTCGCCATCGCCACCGGCGATCACCAGAGCGCCAATGCGCGGCCCCTTGCCGATTCCGGCGCCGCGCTGATCCTGCCGGAAAGTATAGTTGACCCGGACACGCTGGCGCGCGACATGCTCGCAATCCTGTCGGACCCCGACCGCGCCGCGGGCATGGCTGCCGCCGCCCTGTCGCTGGGCCGCCCCGACGCCGCAAGGCGTCTCTATGACATCGTAACGGAGATCGCCGCATGAATGCCGCCACGAAACTGCCCGGAGAGCTTGGCCCCATCCATTTCGTGGGGATCGGCGGGATCGGCATGTCCGGCATTGCCGAGGTGCTGATGACTCTGGGCTATGACGTGCAAGGCTCGGACGCGAAGCGCTCCAGGATCACCGACCGGCTGGAACAGCTCGGCGCCCGCATCTTCGAAGGCCAGAGCGCCGGCAATATCGGCGAGGCCGGCGTGGTCGTCATCTCCACCGCCATCAAGAAGGGCAATCCCGAGCTGGAAGAGGCGCGCCGCCGCGGCCTGCCCATCGTGCGCCGCGCCGAGATGCTGGCCGAGCTGATGCGCCTGCGATCAAATATCGCCATCGGCGGCACCCACGGCAAGACCACCACCACCACCATGGTCGCCACCCTGCTGGATCACGGCAAATTCGACCCCACCGTCATCAATGGCGGCGTGATCCATGCCTATGGCTCCAACGCCCGCGCCGGGGCAGGCGAATGGATGGTGGTCGAGGCCGACGAATCCGACGGATCCTTCAACCGCCTGCCCGCGACCATCGCTGTCATCACCAATATCGACCCCGAGCATATGGAGCATTGGGGCGATTTCGACCGGCTGCGCGAGGGGTTTTACAACTTCGCCTCCTCCGTGCCCTTCTACGGCCTCGCCGTCTGCTGCACCGATCACGCGGAGGTTCAGGCGCTTGTCGGCAAGCTGCATGACCGCCGCGTCGTGACCTTCGGCTTCAACGCGCAGGCCGATGTGCGCGCGATCAATCTCAGCTACGAAAACGGCGTCGCGCATTTCGACGTGGCCTTGCAGGGCGAGGCCGACATCAATGACGGCGAGATCCCGGTGATCGAGGGCTGCACCCTGCCCATGCCGGGCGATCACAACGTCTCGAACGCGCTCGCCGCCGTCGCCGTGGCCCGCCATCTCGGCATGAAACGCGCCGAGATCCGCGAGGCGCTGGCGGGCTTCGGCGGGGTCGGCCGCCGCTTCACCCGCGTGGGCGAGGTGAACGGGGTGACCATCATCGACGATTACGGCCATCACCCGGTTGAAATCGCCGCCGTGCTCAAGGCCGCGCGTCAGGCCACCAAGGGCCGCGTCATCGCCGTGCATCAGCCGCATCGCTACTCACGCCTATCCAGCCTGTTCGAGGATTTCTGCAGCTGCTTCAACGAGGCCGATGTGGTCGGCATTGCAGATGTCTACGCGGCCGGCGAAGACCCGATCCCCGGTGCCAGCCGCGACGATCTGGTCGCCGGGCTGATCTCGCACGGCCACCGCCATGCCCGCGCCGTGGTGGATGAGGATGACCTGGCCCGGCTGGTGCGCGAACAGGCGCGGCCCGGCGACATGGTGGTCTGCCTGGGCGCAGGCTCCATCTCGGCCTGGGCCAATGCGCTGCCCGCGCGGCTTCAGGAAAAGGCGGCCTGAGACGCGGCCAGAGATGCGGGCTGGCGCGGCCGGAGGCGTCTTTCCAGTCCGTTCCGGGGGCGGGCAGGGCGGCAATCTTTGAGGACGCATCCGAGAGGCCCCGTCATGGAACCGTTTCTGTTCGTCGCGCTGATCCTGATCTTCCTGCTCTACGTCGCCCTTGGCGATCAGCAGGTCGCACGGGGCTATCACGGCCATTACGCTGTCCTGATCGCCGTGGCGCTGATCGCAGCGGTGATCTGCGCCACGATGGCCCGGCGCGCTGTCGGCGGGTCCGAGTTTCTGGCGGGTGTCATTCAACTCGCCATGTCCTTCGCGCTGTTCATCTGGCTCGGCGGTCTCCTGATCGGCGGTCTGATCGGCGTGACCCGATCCCGGCGGGGCGGTGATCGCATTGCGTCTCAACCGCGCCCGATCGGGTTGTCGGTGACCTTCTACCTCGTCAATATTCTGGCGCTGACGCTGTGCATCTATGGCTAGCGCCCAACTGCCAGCAGGCGCGTTGCAGGTGGAAACTCCCCTGCCGCGCAATTCGTGGCTGAGCCAGCAATGATCCCGCCGCTCTCCGATGATCTGCTCTATCTGATTGGCGGAATCGCGCTTTGGTCCGGTGCCGCGCTTGCCGCCTGTATCGGCCTGTCACTGCGCCTTGTCCTGATCCTCGCCCTGTGCGCCGGGGCAGTCGTGGCGCTGCTGCCCGCCCTCGTTCAACTCAGCCCGGTCAGTCTCGGGCTGTCGCTCAGCTTCGCGCTTGTCATGGCCTCCGGCCTCGCATCCGGGCTGCGGCTCGGGTGGCGCCGCGCGCGCCATTTGCTGCTGCGCCCCGCGCTGTGGATCGGCCTCGCCGCGCTCTACACTGCCATCGGCATGGCCTATGCGTGGCTCGGCCTCGGCTCCGGCGGCCGGACCACGGGCTTCGCGCTCGGAGTCCAGGTGCTCGGCCTGCCGATCCTCTCCGGCCTGCTCATCGGCCGCGTGCTGCGCCGCCGCCTCTGACCCGTCCGCGCGTGCCCGCCCCAGCCTCCCGAATGCGTTCAGACGATGCGCCGGTTGCTGAGCGCGCCCGGACGCCGGCCGGCGGCGCATCCGTCACCCCCGATGTCTCGCCTGGGGCATCCCGGCAGTGTACGCCCTGTGTACAGCCGGTGTACGCGCTGTGCACGGGCTGTGAGGCCCCGAAACCCAGCAATTACTGGCCCGCCGCGGCCCGAGCCCCGCAGCGGCGCAACACCCGGCGCACGGTCCCGTTGCGCGGAATGTTGACCTGCGGCGCGGGGCTGGCTACCAGCATCGCCATGACCCGTTCGCTTCCCACGCCGCGCGGCGCGCTGACCGCCGACCGCCCGCTCGACAGCCTCACCTGGCTGCGCGTCGGCGGCCCGGCGGACTGGCTGTTCCAGCCCGCCGATCAGGACGATCTGGCCCTGTTCCTGCGCGATCTCAACCCGGCGATTCCGGTCTTTGCGATGGGCGTCGGCTCGAACCTGATCGTGCGCGACGGCGGCATTCGCGGCGTGGTGATCCGGCTCGGGCGGGGCTTCAATGCCATAGAGTTTTCTGATGATGACGTGGTCACCGCCGGGGCGGCGGCGCTGGATGCGCATGTGGCCCGCAAGGCGGCGGATCAGGGGCTCGACCTGACCTTCCTGCGCACCATTCCTGGCAGCATCGGCGGGGCGGTGCGGATGAATGCGGGCTGCTATGGCAGCTACATGGCCGACCACCTGATCGACGCCACCATCGTGACCCGCAGCGGTGAGACGCTGACGCTCACTCCGGATGATCTGCAATTCGCTTATCGCCAGTCCGAGCTGCCAGAGGGCAGCGTCATCACCCGCGCCCGGCTGCGCGCGGGCCGCGACGCGCCCGCCGATCTCCATGCCCGGATGGAGGATCAGCTTGCCCGGCGCGACGCCTCCCAACCCACGCGCGAACGCAGCGCCGGATCCACCTTCCGCAACCCGGCGGGGTTCAGCTCCACCGGCCGCGATGACGACACCCATGATCTGAAAGCCTGGAAGCTGATCGACGCAGCCGGCCTGCGCGGCCACCGCCTCGGCGGCGCGCAGATGTCGGAAAAACACCCGAATTTCCTGCTCAACGCCGACAACGCCACCGCCGCCGATCTCGAAGCCCTGGGCGAGCTCGTCCGCGACCGCGTCCGCGCCGATTCGGGCCATGAATTGCAATGGGAAGTCATCCGTGTCGGCATGTCCGCAAGCAACTGAACTCGGGCCCGTCCCTGTCCGTCAAAGGAATGGCACATGACCGACGGCTTACAACCGGAACGCGCCGCGTCGAGCCGGAATGCCTATGTCACGCTGGCCACGAATGCGGATTATGCGCTCGGCGCGCTTGCACTTGTCAACTCGATCAAGGCCACCGGCACGGCGGCGGATTGCGTGGTGCTGCACACCGAAGTCCCCGAGGCGTCGCTGGCGCCGCTGCGCGTGGCGGGGGCGCGGCTGATCCGGACGGAACTGCTGGAAACATCACCCGAATTCAACGCCACCCATGCCCGCGACGCGCTCCACGCCCGCGCCGCCTTCACCAAGGGCGTCAAGCCGCCCTTCCATACTCCGCTGGACAATTTCGCCAAGCTGCGCCTGTGGCAACTGACCGAATATGCCTCGGTCGTGTTCATCGACGCTGACGCGATCATGCTGAAGAATTGCGACATGCTGTTCGCCTACCCGGAGTTCTGCGCCGCGCCCAATGTCTATGAAAGCGTCGCGGATTTTCACCGGCTGAATTCCGGTGTCTTCACCGCCCGCCCGTCGCTGGAAACCTTCGCGGCCATGCTCGACCGTCTCGACCGGCCGGGCGTGTTCTGGCGGCGCACCGACCAGACCTTCCTGGAGACGTTCTTCCCCGACTGGCACGGCCTGCCGGTGTTCTGCAACATGCTGCAATATGTGTGGCTCAACCTGCCGGATCTCTGGGCGTGGGAGGAGATCCGCATCCTGCATTTCCAGTATGAAAAACCCTGGCAGGACCATGCGAAAGCGGCGCAGATGCGCCCGCTGATCGATCTGTGGCGCGGCTTTGCGGGGCAGGGTCCACGGCTTGATCCCGCCCGGCTTCCGGCCCCCGAATGAGGCTGGCGATCACCGGCGGAACCGGGCTGGTGGGCCGGTTCATCGTCAACGAGGCACTTGCTGCGGGCGACATGGTGACGGTGCTGTGCCGCACCGCCCCGCGCCCGGATTTCTTCGACGCGCCAGTGCGCCACATCCCCTATGACCTCGCCGCCCCGCCCCCGGATCTGCGCGGGTTCGACGCTGTCATCCATGCCGCCTTCGCCCATGTTCCGGGCCGCTACCGGGGCGGCGAAGGCGATGATCCCGACGGCTTCCTGGCGCGCAATCTCGACGGGTCGCTGCGCCTGTTTGCCGCTTCTGCGGCGGCGGGGCTGCCCGTCGTGTTCCTGTCCTCCCGCGCGGTGTATGGCCCGCAAGACGGCGTGCTGACCGAGGATCTGACCTGCCGCCCGGACACGCTTTACGGCCAGGCGAAGCTGCGGGCGGAGCAGGAATTGCTGGGCAGCGGCGCGCCCGCCATGGTGCTGCGCGCGACCGGAGTCTATGGCACGCCCGGCCCCGGTCAGCGCCATAAATGGGCCGGCCTGTTCGCGGATTTCGCCGCCCGTCGGCCCATCACCCCGCGCGTCGGGACGGAAATCCACGGCGGTGATCTGGCCGCCGCCGTGCGTCTTGGGCTCAGCGGCGCGCGAGGGGTGTTCAACGTCTCCGACCTTTTGCTCGACCGGCGCGAGCTTCTGACGCTCTGGCGGCAGATGAGCGGGCAGGACGGGATCATCCCCGCGGCGGCGGACGGCACCGCATTCAACCAGATGGCGACGGAGCGGCTGTGCGCGCTCGGCTGGCGGCCCGGCGGGCGGGTGCGGCTGACGCAGACATTGCGGCAGATCGCCGCCGATGCGGGTTTCGGTGCGACCCCGGCATGAAGCCTCTTCCCTGATTCGCCGGACTCGGTTAAACTTCCCCGCACAGGCATGACCCGGACCAACCGGGCGAATGAAGACCGGACCCGGATCCAACCGGGCAGAAAGGCAAGATGGCGGGCAGGTCGAGCAGGACAGCCCCGAATGTCGTCGTCCTGATGGGCGGCCCCTCGGCCGAGCGCGAGGTGTCGATGTCGTCAGGCGCGGAATGCGCTGCGGCGCTGCGGCAGGCGGGGTTTGACGTCACCGAGATCGACGCGGGGCAGGATCTGCCCGCGCGGCTGCAGGCGGCCGCGCCCGACGTGGTGTTCAATGCGCTGCATGGCCGCTTTGGCGAGGATGGCTGTGTTCAGGGCATGCTGGACTGGCTGGGCATCCCCTATACCCATTCCGGCGTGCTGGCCTCGGCCATCGCGATGGACAAGACGCTGAGCAAGCAGCTTTTCCGCGACGCCGGTCTGCCCGTGGCCGACAGCGTCATCGTGCCGACCGATCAGGCGCGGCGCGAACATCCCATCTCGCCCCCCTATGTGGTCAAGCCGAATGACGAGGGCTCCAGCGTCGGGGTCTATCTCGTGCGCGAAGGCGCGAACGGCCCGGCCGATATCGGCGCGCAGATGCCCGACAAGGTCATGGTCGAGACGTATATTCCGGGGCGCGAGCTGACCACGCTGGTGCTGGGTGAGCGCGCCCTTGGCGTGACCGAGATCGTCAGCGATGACTGGTATGATTACGACGCGAAATACAAGGCGGGGGGCTCGCGCCATGTCGTGCCCGCCGAGATCCCGGCCGACATCACCGCAGCCTGTCAGGATTACGCGCTGCGCGCGCACCGGGTTCTGGGCTGCGCGGGGATGAGCCGGTCGGATTTCCGCTGGGACGACACGCGCGGGCTGGCGGGGCTGTATCTGCTGGAGACGAACACCCAGCCCGGCATGACGCCGACCTCGCTGGCCCCCGAACAGGCCGCGATCCTGGCGGATATGGATTTTCCGGCGCTGTGCGCATGGCTGATCGAGGATGCGCTATGCAGGGCGTGAGCCACCGTCCCGAGGCCGGGTTCAGCCCGCAGCCGACGCCGCCCCGCAAGGGCTGGAACCGGCCGCAGAGCCACGCCGCCAAGCCGAAGCGCGATCCGGCCCCGTCACGGCTGGCCTACCGGCTCAACCGGATGTGGCTGACACCGGGCTTCCGCAAGCTGACGCGGGTGGGGCTGCCGGCCTTCGTGCTGGCCTTCACCACGCTTCTGTGGCTGTCGGACGAGGATCGCCGCGCCTCGCTGGCCGGCGGGCTGACCGGGATGGTCGAGAAGGTGCAGAACCGCGAGCAGTTCATGGTCAACGAGATGACCATTTCCGGGGCCTCGACGCCGGTGGACAAGGCGCTCAGGATGATGCTGCCGGTGGATCTTCCGGCCTCCAGCTTCGATATCGACCTCGATCAGCTGCGCCAGGACATCCTGCTGCTGGATGCGGTGAAGGATGTCGATCTGCGCGTCAAGCCGGGCGGGGTGCTGGCCGCGACCGTGGTCGAGCGCGAACCGGTGCTGCTGTGGCGTCACGCGCGCGGGATCGAGCAGCTTGACGAACAGGGCAAGCGCGTCGCCTCCGTCACCTCGCGGGCGGTGCGCCCGGAACTGCCGCTGATCGCGGGCGAGGGCGCCGATCGCGTGGCGGAGGAGGCGATCCGGATCTTTGCCGCCTCCGGGCCGCTGCTGCCGCGGGTGCGCGGGTTGCAGCGCCTGGGGGAGCGTCGCTGGGACGTGGTGCTCGATGGCGGGCAGCGGGTGCAATTGCCCGCGCAGAACCCGGTCGCGGCGCTCGAACGGCTCATCGCGCTCGATGAGGCAGAGGATCTGCTGGCGCGCGATGTGTCGGTCGTCGATCTGCGCGACGGGCAGCGCCCGACGGCGCGGCTCGGGATGACGGCACAGAACAGCATCCGCGCGGCGCGGGGCCAGCCCCTGCTGGGGCCGGACGGCAAGGAACTGCCGGCCGCGGACAAGAAAAGCTGAAGGTGAGGGGACAGGCAGGATGAAGGATATCTACCAGCTTCAGCGCGGCATGCGGAACATGCGACAGGCGGCCTTGCAGCGCGGTGTCGTTGCGGTGCTGGATATCGGCAGCTCCAAGGTGGCCTGCTTCATCCTGCAATTCGACGGGCCGGGGGTGCTGTATCGCGAAACCGACGGGGTCGGCCCGATGGCCGGGCAGTCGAATTTCCGCGTCATCGGCGCCGCCACCACCCGCTCGCGCGGGGTCCGTTACGGCGAAATCGAGACCATGGCCGAGACCGAGCGCGCCATCCGCACCGCCGTGCAGGCGGCGCAGAAACTGGCCGGGGTGCGGGTGGACCATGCCATTGCGTGTCTCAGCGGTGCGCGCCCGGCCTCCTACGGGCTGGCAGGCGATATCCCCCTCAAGAACGGCAAGGTCGGGCAGGGCGAGATTGCCCATGTGCTCGCCTCCTGCGAGGTGCCGGATTTCGGGCGCGGCCGGCAGGTGCTGCATGCGCAGCCGGTGAATTTCACCGTTGATGGCCGCTCCGGGCTGATGGACCCGCGCGAACATGCCGGGCAGTCGCTCGGCGTGGACATGCATGTGCTGACGGTGGATGCCGACGCCCTCGACAATCTGATCCACGTCATCCGGCGATGCGACATGGAACTGGCCGGGGTGGCCTCGGCCTCCTACATGTCGGCGCTGTCCTCGCTGGTCGAGGATGAGCAGGAGCTCGGCGCGGCCTGCATCGATCTGGGCGGCGGCGCGACGGGGGTGTCGATCTTCGTCAGGAAACACATGATCTTCGCCGATGCCGTGCCGATGGGCGGGGATCTGGTGACGCAGGACATCGCCAAGGGGCTGCGCATCCCGATGGGCGTGGCCGAGCGGATCAAGACGCTGAACGGCGGCACCGAGGCGACCGGGCGCGACGACCGCGACCTGATCGAGCTGGGCGGGGCGACGGGGGATTGGGAGACCGACCGCCGCACCGTCAGCCGGGCCGATCTGATCGGCATCATGCGCCCGCGGGTCGAGGAGATCCTGGAAGAGGTCGCCGCGATCCTGGATGCGGCCGGGTTCGATCACATGCCCAGCCAGCAGGTGGTGCTGACCGGCGGCGGCAGCCAGATCCCCGGCCTCGACGGTCTGGCGGCGCGGATGCTGGGGCGCAATGTCCGCATCGGCCGGCCGCTGCGCATTCACGGCCTGCCGCATCAGCTGACCGGCCCGAATTTCGCCTCGGCGGTCGGGCTGGCGCTGTTCGCGGCGCATCCGCAGGACGAGTGGTGGGACTTTGAAATGCCCGCCGAAGCCTATCCGGCGCGGTCGATCCGCCGGGCCTATCGCTGGTTCCGCAACAACTGGTGACAGGCGTCTGAAATCGTTGATGGTAGGGGTCTTGGGCGAGGCCCCTATATGCTGCGGTATAAGCAAGATACCGCCGGATACCCATGGAATGCCCACAAGATTTTGCGTCTGAAACGTGTTTTTCGGGTGACGATACCGGCCAGCTTGGTTACAGTTTCAGGAATACGGGGGATTCGGCCGGGCGCCAGACCTGGCCCGCAGTCAAAACAGCAGGCGGACACCATGAACCTCAATCTGACGAAGAACGTCGAAGACGATCTGACGCCGCGCATCACCGTGTTCGGCGTGGGCGGTGCAGGCGGCAACGCGGTCAACAACATGATCGAAAAGCAGCTCGATGGCTGCGTGTTCGTGGTCGCCAACACCGATGCGCAGGCGCTGCAGCAGTCGAAATCGGAATCGCGCGTGCAGCTTGGCCCGAAGGTCACCGAAGGGCTCGGCGCCGGCGCCAAGCCCGAGGTCGGCGCCCGCGCCGCCGAGGAGACGATCGAGGATATCGTCGATCACCTGCAAGGCGCGCATATGTGCTTCATCACCGCGGGCATGGGCGGCGGCACCGGAACCGGCGCGGCCCCGATCATTGCGCAGGCCGCCCGCCAGATGGGCATCCTGACCGTCGGCGTCGTGACCAAGCCCTTCCAGTTCGAGGGCAGCAAGCGGATGCGCCAGGCCGATCACGGCGTGGACGAGCTGCAGAAACATGTCGATACGCTGATCATCATCCCGAACCAGAACCTGTTCCGCCTGGCCAACGAGAAGACCACCTTCACCGAGGCCTTCGCGATGGCCGATGACGTGCTCTATCAGGGCGTGAAGGGCGTGACCGACCTGATGGTGCGGCCGGGTCTCATCAATCTCGACTTTGCCGATGTCCGCGCCGTGATGGACGAAATGGGCAAGGCGATGATGGGCACGGGCGAAGCCTCGGGCGAGAACCGCGCGGTCGAGGCGGCCGAGAAGGCCATCGCCAACCCGCTCCTCGACGAGATCAGCCTGAACGGCGCCAAGGGCGTGCTCATCAACATCACCGGCGGCACCGATCTGACCCTGTTCGAGCTGGACGAGGCCGCGAATATCATCCGCGACAAGGTGGATGGCGATGCCAACATCATCGTCGGCTCGACGCTGGATCCCGACATGGAAGGCACGATCCGGGTGTCGGTCGTGGCCACCGGCATCGATGCCGCCGCGGACGAGATCGTGCCGCCGGCGCCGCGCCGCCGGGTGGATGCCGTAGCTGCCGCGCCGCAGGCGCAGCCGGCCCCGGCGCCCGCGCCCCAGCCCGCCGCCGCCGAGCCGCGGCTGGAGATGGATCACGCCCCGCAGCAGCGCCGCGAGCCGGCCCCCGCGCCCGAGCGCAGCGCCGAGCCTCCGCGGCAGGCCCTTGATGACGAGATGCCCGCCCCGGCCTACCAGCCGAAGGAACAGGCGCCCCAGGCCGCCCCGGCCAGCAACCCGATCGGTGACGATGCCGGCAATTTCGTGGCCCCGCGCAGCAACGCCCCGCGCGGCACCCCGCCCGCCGATGTGCTGGAACGCATGCGCCGCGCGGCTGCCGCGCAGCCCGGTGCCGCCGCCCGCGGCCCGGCCGCCCCGGCGCGCCGCAAGCCCGAGCCGGACACGCAGGGCCGCGAAGGCCGCATGGCCGGTCTGGGCCGGATGATCGAGCGCATGTCGGGCCACCAGAACGAGAAACAGTCGGCCGCCTCGATCGCCGACCGGGTCAGCGAGCGTCTGTCGGCGCGCAGGCAGGGCAACCTGGATACGGATTTCGATGATCTCGCCGATGATTCGCAGACCGACAGCTCCGAGATCCCGGCCTTCCTGCGCCGCCAGGCCAACTGATCACAACCCAATTGATGCGCGGTCACGACCGCGTGTCCCGACGCAGGCAAGGGGCCGCCACATGGCGGCCCTTTTTCCATGCAGGACCGCAATATGCTCAATTGCGACCATTTTCCCGGCGGGCTTTGTTACAGACCGTCACAAATCGTTAATTGAGGCGGACAGCCCGAGCGCCTAGGTCGAAGCTGCGGACAGACCACAGGACCGCATAACAAGAAACGGGCAGTATCATGCAGGCTACCATTGCGAAAGCGACAGAGTTCCGGGGCGTCGGCCTTCACTCCGGCGTGGCCGTGCGCATGGAGATCCGTCCCGCCCCGGTCGGTCACGGCATCGTCTTCGAGCGCAGCGATCTGCCGTCCGGCATGAACCGGATCCCGGCGCTGTGGGATCGGGTCGTGCCCTCGAAGCTCTGCACGCTGATCGAGAATGACGACGGCGTGCGGGTCTCGACCATCGAACATATCATGGCCGCACTTGCCGGGACCGGGATCCAGAACGCCCTGCTGCGCATCGACGCGGGCGAGGTGCCGATCCTGGACGGCTCGTCGGCGGATTTCGTGGCGGGCATCCTGGCCGCCGGCATCCGCATGCAGGACGGGGTGCAGCGCGCCATCCGGCTCAAGCGTCCGGTCGAGGTCCGCGAGGGCGAGGCGGTGGCGCGGCTGGAACCGGCCGATCACCTGGAGATCGATTTCCATATCGAGTTTGCCGACAAGGCCATCGGACGGCAGGACATGGCTCTCGACATGGCCAATGGTGCCTTTGTGCGCGAGTTGATGGACAGCCGCACCTTCTGCCGGCAGTCCGATGTTCAACTGATGCGCAATGCCGGGCTGGCGCTTGGCGGCACCTATCTGAACGCGGTGGTGGTCGATGGCGACAAGGTGCTGTCGCCCGGCGGTCTGCGCCACAAGGACGAGGCCGTGCGCCACAAGATGCTGGACGCGATGGGCGACCTGGCGCTTGCCGGCGCGCCGCTTCTGGCGCGCTACAGCGGCCACCGCGCCGGGCACGCCATGACCAACAAACTGCTGCGGGCGTTGTTCGCGCAGCCCGATGCCTGGGAATGGGAGAGTTGCGCGTCTGACCTGGAATGCCGGCTTCCGGGCGCCGGCGTTGCCGCCTATGGCCCGGTCAATGCACCCGCTCTCGTTGCGGTTGCGTGAGGATTCAGCTTGTCCCGCAAGTGTTGGGAAATACACCACATTGCCATTTTGCGCACCCTGATGTTCTGTGCTAGGACGACCGGGCCGCGGCGCGTCCCGACTCGTCGCTTGGTGAGAATGTACTGACAGGCAGGTAGCGATGGTCCGCTTTGTTTCGTCAAAGTCCCTGATGGCAATGGCTCTGGCGGGCTTGGTGCTGACCGGATGCGGTGCGGGCGGGGATGCCGGCGAGCGCGTCCCGGTGGAGAATTTCGCCGCCGAGGAAATCTATCGCCGCGGCGAATACGAGCTGGAAAACAACCGCGATCCCGACACCGCCGTCTATTACTTCTCGGAAATCGAGCGGCTCTATCCCTATTCGCAATGGGCCAAGCGCGCGCTGATCATGCAGGCCTACAGCTATCACCGGAACAAGGATTACGAGGAGGCGCGGGGGGCCGCGCAGCGCTTCGTTGACACTTATCCCGGCGATGACGATGCGGCCTATGCGAAATATCTGCTCGCGCTCAGCTATTACGACCAGATCGACGAGGTCGGGCGCGACCAGGGCCTGACCTTCCAGGCGCTTCAGGCGCTGCGCGAGGTGATCGAGGAATATCCCGACAGCGAATATGCCCGCAGCGCGATCCTGAAATTTGACCTGGCCTTCGACCATCTGGCCGGCAAGGAGATGGAGATCGGGCGCTATTACCTCAAGCGGGGTCATTACGCGGCGTCCATCAACCGGTTCCGCGTGGTGGTCGAGGATTTCCAGACCACGACCCACACGCCCGAGGCGCTGATGCGGCTGGTGGAGGCCTATCTGGCGCTCGGCCTGACCGACGAGGCGCAGACGGCGGGTGCGGTTCTGGGGCATAATTTCCAGTCATCACCCTTCTACGAGGACGCCTATGCCCAGCTTCGCGGCCGCGGGCTCAGCGCCTCGCCAAAGGGTGAGAGCTGGCTGACGAATGTCTATCGTCAGGTGATCCAGGGCAAATGGCTTTGACGGTGCGCTGAAGCGCACCCTGCGGGGTGGGGCGATGCTGCGCGAATTGCATATCCGCGACATGCTGCTGATCGACCGGCTGGAACTGGAGTTCAGTGCCGGGTTGAACGTGCTGACCGGCGAGACCGGGGCGGGCAAGTCGATCCTTCTGGATTGCCTGGGCTTCGTGCTGGGCTGGCGCGGCCGCGCCGAGCTGGTGCGCAGCGGCGCGAGCCAGGGCGAGGTGACGGCGGTGTTCGACCTGCCCCCGGACCATCCCGCCCGCGCGGTTCTGGCCGATGCCGGGATCGCGGCGGAAGACGAGCTGATCCTGCGCCGCGTGAATAGCACCGACGGGCGCAAGACCGCCTGGATCAACGACCGGCGCAGCTCGGGCGAGGTGTTGCGCAGGCTCTCCGATACGCTGGTGGAACTGCATGGACAGCACGATGATCGCGGCCTTCTGAACCCGCGCGGCCACCGGCAGATGCTGGATGCATTCGGCGCCATCGACCTTTCCCCGATCCGCGCCGCATGGGCCGCGCGGCGCGAGGCGGCGCAGGCGATGGAGGCGGCGGAGGCACGGCTGGATCAGGCCCGCGCGGAGGAAGATTTCCTGCGTCATGCCGTGGCCGAGCTGGACGGCTTCGCGCCGGAACCGGGCGAGGATGCGCGCCTCGATACCGCGCGGCGCAGCATGCAGGCGGCAGAGCGCATCCGAGAGGATGTCGCCCGTGCCGCGCAGGCGCTTGGCCCTGACGGGGCGGAAGGCGCGATGCTGGACGCCAATCGCTGGCTGGAAGGCGCGGCCGAGAAGGCCGAGGGGCGGCTGGATGAGGCGATGAACGCCCTGGCGCGCGCGCTGATCGAATTGGGGGAGGCGTCGCAGGGTGTCGAAGATGCGCTCGGCGAGATGCGTTTCGATCCCCATGAGCTCGAAACGACCGAGGAGCGGCTGTTTGCCCTGCGCGCACTCGCCCGAAAGCACGACACCACGCCGGACGACCTGGCCGAACTGGCAGAGACACTGCGGACCCGGCTGGCGGAGCTTGATGCGGGGGAGGAGGATCTGTCCCGGCTGCGCGCCGCCGTTGACGCCGCGGAGCAGGACTACAGCACCGCGGCCGAGGCGCTGTCCGCCGCGCGGGTCCGGGCGGCGTCACGGCTGGATCAGGCCATGTCGGCCGAACTCGCGCCGCTGAAGATGGATCGCGCCGCCTTCGAGACGCGGGTGACGGAGACGGAGGCCGGGCCGGAGGGGCGCGACGCCGTGGCCTTCACCGTCGCCACCAATCCCGGTGCGCCCGCGGGACCGCTGGACAAGATCGCCTCGGGCGGTGAGCTGTCACGCTTCCTTCTGGCGCTGAAGGTCAGCCTGGCGCGCGGCAATGATGCGGTGACGATGATCTTCGACGAGATCGACCGCGGGGTCGGTGGTGCGACGGCCGATGCGGTGGGGCGGCGCCTGGCGCGGCTGGCAGAGGGGGCGCAAGTGCTGGTGGTGACGCATTCGCCGCAGGTCGCGGCGCTCGGTGCCACGCATTTCCGCGTCTCGAAACAGGTCGGGGGCGAGATGACAACCAGCCGGGTGGCCCGGCTCGATCACGCCGCGCGGATCGACGAGATCGCCCGGATGCTGTCCGGCGAGCAGGTCACCGATGCCGCCCGCGACGCCGCGCGCGCGCTTGTCGGCTGATGGTCAATCGACGATGCGCTCGACCCGGCGGATGATAGACTGCACCTTGCGGGTCTCGGCATTCACCCGGACGAGCTGATTGCCGACAACCGCATAATCGCTGCCCGGAATCTCCGGTCCGAGGCCGTAGCGGCCGGGGCGCGAGATGATGTAGATCTGATCGGGCGGAACCACCTCGCCCACCTGGACCGGGTCGGCAGACCCCGTGGCGTAGGTCACGGGGACCACATGCTCACCCGCTGCGCTGGCTCCGTTGCTGGACCCGCCGGCAATGGCCAAGATGCTGACCACGCACATGGACGTGGCGAGGAGGGCGGGGCGAAGTGGCGGTAACACGGTCTGCTCGTTTTGCTTCTTATGCAACCACGTGAACGCAGTTGCGAACCGGCTGGTTCCCGGCCGGGTAAAAATTTTCTCCGGACCGTCGCGCCGCGTTCAGACCCCCCGCCCACGCTGCTCGAAACGCGGCAGCATCGCGGAGAAATCGCGCCCGCTGCCATCCTCTTCAGTGACGAAGCGGTCGTAGAGCTGGGTGGCGAGCGCGCCAAGCGGCGTGTCCGCATCGGCGCTCTCGGCGGCTTGCTGGGCCAGGCGCAGATCCTTCAGCATTAGATCCGCCGCGAAGCCCGGCTTGTAGTCGTTGTCGGCGGGCGATTGCGGCCCGATGCCGGGGGCGGGGCAATAGGCGTTCATCGACCAGCTATACCCCGAGGAGGTCGAGACGACATCGAACATCTTCTGCCGGTCGAGGCCCAGCTTGTCGGCCAGGGCAAATGCCTCGCAGGTGACGATCATCGTCGCGCCGAGGATCATGTTGTTGCAGATTTTCGCGGCCTGCCCGGCGCCGGAGTCGCCGCAATGCACGGCCTTCTGGCCCATGATGTCGAAAAGCGGGCGCACGGTCTCGAACGCGTCCGCGCCGCCCCCGACCATGAAGGTCAGCGTGCCGCCCGACGCGCCTGCAATCCCGCCCGAGACCGGCGCGTCGAGCGCGCCGAGCCCGGCCGAGGACGCGTCATCCGCCACGGCCCGTGCGCTGTCCACATCGACGGTGGAGCAGTCGCAGAGCACGGCACCCTGTTTCATCGCCGGGATGATCTCTGCCGCGACCTCGCGCAGGATCGCGCCATTGGGCAGCATGGTGATGACCACATCCGCGCCCGCCGCCGCCTCGGCGGCCGAGCCGGATGTGGCCAGTGGCGGCTGCGGCGTCGCGGCCGGGTCGAAGGCGCGAACCTCGTGCCCCGCCTTGGCGAGGTTGATCGCCATCGGCATGCCCATATTTCCCAGTCCGACAAATCCGATTTTCATCTCGTCCCCCCTTGGTCGTCAAAATGCAGTTCCGCATCCCCCAGCGGGGCCAGCATGGCGGCCACGCCCTGGGGCGACGCGTCGGCCGTCCAGTTCGGGTTGCGGTCCTTGTCGATGATCTGGGCACGCACCCCTTCGATGAAATCGCCATGCTCGGTCGCGCGATGGGTAAAGCGATATTCCCGCGCGAGGCTGTCCTGCAACCGCTCATCCTCGCGCGCGGCACGGACCAGTTCCAGCCCCGCCGCCATCGACAGCGGCGAATTGCGCCGGATCGGTTTCAGCGCGGTGTCATTGCCCTCAGCTTCCAGCCGCGCGACGATGTCGGTCGTGCTGTCCGCTGCGAAGGCGGAAAGATCGGCCGCGGCGAGGCGCGACTCCGGCACTTGCGCGCCCGTGAGCAGGCGCGCATCGCCGGTCTCGGCCAGCCTGTCGATCAGGTCCGGCCAGTCGGCCTCGGGGATATAGAGATCCGCGAAGCCGGCATGGATCGCATCGCCCGCATCCATGCGATCGGCGGTCATCATCAGATATTCGCCGATCCGGCCCGGCGCGTGGCCAAGCAGCCATGACCCGCCCACATCCGGGATCAGCCCGATACCGGATTCAGGCATGGCGATCCGCGTCGTCTCGCCCACCACGCGATGGCTGGCATGGCCGCCGACCCCCACGCCGCCGCCCATCACGAAGCCCTGCATAAAGGCGATGACGGGTTTCGGATAATCCTTGATCGCCGCATTCATGCGGTATTCGTCGAAGAAGAACTCCTGCCCCTCGCGGTGATCGCCCGCCAGCCCCGCGCGATAGACGGCGGCAATGTCGCCGCCCGCACAGAAGGCCTTGTCGCCCGCGGCGTCGATGATGACCAGATCGACCTCCGGGTCATCGCGCCACTGGTTCAACGCGGCGTGGATCTGCCGGACCATGTCATGGCTCAGCGCGTTCAGCGCCTCGGGCCGGTTGAAGGTCATGCGGCCTGCGCGGCGGTCCGTGCGGATCTCCATCTCTGCCATCAGCCTGCCTCCGCCAGAAGCGCGCGCCCGATGATCAGGCGCATGATCTCGTTCGTGCCCTCAAGGATCTGGTGGACGCGCAGATCGCGCACGATCTTCTCGATCCCGTAATCGGCCAGATAGCCATAGCCGCCGTGCAGTTGCAGGCACTGGTTTGCCACCTCGAAGGCGCGGTCGGTGACGTGCAGCTTGGCCATCGCGCAGTATTTCGTTGCATCCGGCGCGCCCTGATCCAGCTTCCACGCCGCCTGGCGCAGGAAGATGCGGGCCGATTGCAGCGCGGTCTCCATCTCGGCCAGCCGGAATTGCAGGGCCTGGAACTGGTCGAGCGTTTTGCCGAACGCCTTGCGCTCGCCCATATAGGCGATCGTGCGGTCAAGCGCGGCCTGCGCCCCGCCGAGCGCCCCGGCCGAGATGTTCAGCCGCCCGCCATCGAGGCCTGCCATCGCATAGGCAAAGCCGCGCCCGTCCTCGCCGATCTGGTTGTCGAGCGGGACGAGGCAATCATCGAACTGCACCACCGATGTCGGCTGCGCCTTCCAGCCCATCTTGCGTTCCGGCGCGCCGAAGCTGAGCCCGTCCGACCCGGCCTCGACCACCACGGTCGAGATGCCTTTCGGCCCATCCTCGCCGGTGCGCAGCATCGTCAGGTAGCAATCCGAATAGCCGCCGCCGGAGATGAAGGCCTTCGCCCCGTTCAGCCGGAATCCCTGGTTGGTCCGCTCGGCGCGGGTGCGCAGGGCCGCGGCGTCGGAGCCCGATCCGGGTTCGGTCAGGCAGTAGGACCAGACCTTCTCCATGCGGCACAGTTCGGGCAGGAATTTCTGCTTCGCCTCATCCGAGCCGAACTTGTCGATCATGCCCCCGCACATGTTGTGGATCGACAGGAAGCTGCTGACGGACGGGCAGGCCATCGCAAGCGCCTCGAAGATCAGCGTGCCGTCGAGGCGCGACAGCGCGGAGCCGCCATATTCCTCGGACACGAAGATCCCGCCCAGACCCAGCTCGGCCACGCGGGACCACAGCGCGCGTGGGATGGTGCCGTCATCTTCCCACTGCTCGGCATGGGGCGCGATATGTTCGGCACCGAAATCCCGTGCCATCTCGAATATCGCCTGCTGCTCCTCGCTCAGCGCGAAATCCATCCGCGTCCTCCCTGGCTTTGGCTGAATTGAACGATTGTTTATGACCCGAATCTTACGACATTGTTGCAACCTGCGCGGCGCGTTCACAGGCCCTCGCGGAACTCCCCGATCAGTGTCCGAACGACGTCGCGCAGCGCCTCCTGCGTTGAGGCCCCGGCCGCCACACTCGCCTCGAACTGGCGGCGCTGACGGGCGGCAGAGGTGCCCCGCGCCACCATGCCGCGCAGCCCGTCCACCGCCTGCTGGCTGCCGAGCGCGTGGCTGTCGGGAGCGATCAGTTCCAGCCATTCCCGTGCCAGAGCCTCGAAGGGCGCGATTTCATGTGCGCCGAAATCGATCAGACCTTCCGATGTGCCATAGCGCATGGCGCGCCAACGGTTCTCTCCGATCAGGAAGTTGTCATATTGCCGCCAGCGTGTGTTGCGCCGCGACAGGCGCAGCAGCATCCGCAGCGTCGCCTGGATCAGCGCCGCCAGCGTGATCGTGTCCTCCAGCCGCGGGCAGGCGTCGCAGATCCGTGTCTCCAGCGTCGGGAAGCCGGCCGAGGGGCGCAGATCCCACCACACCTTGCTCGCGTCCTCGATGATTTCCAGCCCGGTCAGCACATTGACCGATCGTTCGTATTCGTCCCAGCTCGACAGTTTCGGTGGCAGTCCCGTCCGTGGCAGCCCGTCGAACACCGTCATCCGGTAAGAGGCCAGCCCGCTATCCTCTCCCTGCCAGAACGGGCTGGAGGCGGACAGCGCAAGCAGATGCGGCAGGAAATAGCTGAACTGGTTCATCAGGTCGATGCGCATCGCCCGGCTTTCGATGCCGACATGGACATGCATTCCGCCGATCAGCATCCGATGCGCCACACCTGCCAGATCGCGCGAGAGGGCGCGGTATCGCGCCTTGTCGGTGTGCTCCTGCTCGCGCCAGTCTGCGAACGGGTGGCAGGAGGCGGAGATCGGGGCCAGCCCGTGATCGCCCGCGATCCGCGCGATGGTGCGGCGCAGATGCGCCAGATGGCCGCGCGCTTCGTCAATATCGGCGCAAACCGGCGTGCCGACCTCGATCTGGCAGCGCAGAAATTCGGGGCTGACCTGATCGGCAAGCTCCGCCTTGCAGGCCGCCATCATCGGCTCGGGCGCCTCGGCCAGTTCGCCGGTGTCAGCATCGACGAGGAGATATTCCTCCTCGATCCCGAGTGTGAAATCCGGCTCCTCGATCATGACCACGCCCTCGCCAACAAGACCACAGGGCGCGATGAAAGCAGCAAGCGGGGGCCGCGCGCAAGAGGCGCCTGACCGGGGCGTCGTGGCGGCGGGGCGTACGCCGCCCCGCCATGTCCTGCAGCGGCGAGGTGTGCCGCCGCCCGGATCACTCCATGGCCTTGAAGTTGAACTCCCCGCCTTCCTTGATGCCGGAGGGCCAGCGGGCCGTCACGGTCTTGGTGCGGGTATAGAAGCGGAAGGCATCCGGGCCGTGCTGGTTCAGATCACCAAAGCCCGATTTCTTCCACCCGCCGAAGGTGTGATAGGCCAGCGGCACCGGGATCGGCACGTTGACCCCGACCATGCCGATATTGATCCGGCTGGCGAAATCGCGCGCGGTGTCGCCGTCGCGGGTATAGATCGCGGTGCCGTTGCCGTATTCATGATCAAGCGCCAGCTTGATCGCCTCTTCGTAAGATCCGGCGCGGACGGTGGACAGGACCGGGCCGAAGATCTCGGTCTTGTAGATGTCCATGTCGGGGGTCACGCGGTCGAAGAGATGCGGGCCGACAAAGAACCCGTCCTCATAGCCCTGAAGGCTGAACTCACGGCCATCCACCACCAGTTCCGCACCCTGATCGACGCCGGTCTGCACGAGGCGGTGGATGTTCTCCTTCGCGGCCTTGGTCACGACCGGGCCGTAATCGACATCGTCGCCCGCCGTGTAGGGGCCGACCTTCAGCTTCTCGATGCGCGGCACCAGTCGCTCGATCAGCGCGTCGGCGGTTTCCTCGCCCACCGGCACGGCCACGGAAATCGCCATGCAGCGTTCGCCCGCAGCCCCGTAACCGGCGCCCACGAGAGCATCCGCCGCCTGATCCAGATCGGCATCGGGCATGATGATCATGTGGTTCTTGGCACCGCCGAAGCATTGGGCGCGCTTGCCAGTTTTCGCGGCTTCCTCATAAATATACTGCGCGATCGGGGTCGAGCCGACGAATCCCACCGCCTGGATGGCCTCGCTGTGCAGCAGCGCGTCCACGGCCGATTTGTCGCCGTTGATGACCTGCAACACGCCATCGGGCAGCCCGGCCTCTTTCCACAGCGCGGCCAGCATCAGCGGCACGGAGGGGTCGCGCTCCGACGGTTTCAGGATCATCGAATTGCCGGCGGCGAGGGCCGGACCCATTTTCCACAGCGGGATCATGGCGGGGAAGTTGAACGGCGTGATCCCCGCCACGACGCCAAGCGGCTGGCGCATCGAATACATGTCGATGCCGGGACCTGCGCCGTCGGTGAATTCGCCCTTCAGCAGATGCGGCGCGCCGATGCAGAACTCGATCACCTCCAACCCGCGCTGCACATCGCCCTTCGCGTCCGGGAAGGTCTTGCCGTGCTCGCTCGACAGCATCTCGGCCAGCTTGTCCATGTCGCGGTTCAGCAGAGCGACCATCTTCATCATCACCCGCGCCCGGCGTTGCGGGTTGGTCGCGGCCCAGCCGATCTGTGCCTCGGCGGCGCTGTCGATGGCCGCCGTGATCTCCGCGTCCGAGGCAAGCGCGACCTTGCCCTGCACCTCGCCCGTGGCGGGGTTGAACACATCGGCAGTGCGGCCGGATGTGCCTGCGACCTCTTCACCGTTGATCCAATGTCCGATCTCTCTCATGGCGGGCTCCTTCCTGGAATGGGGATGACGATCTGGACGCAGCCTATCTTGCGAAAATGCGCGGATAAAGCCTAAGTTTGGCAAAACCGTTTTGCAGATATGCGGGGGCTGGATGGATTGGGACGATTTGCGCGTGTTCCTTGCGGTGGCGCGGGATGACAGCCTGTCGCGTGCTGGAAAGCGGCTGGCGATGGATCCCTCGACCGTCAGTCGGCGCGTGGCGCGGCTGGAGGCGGCCCTGGGTCATCCGCTGTTTCTGAAATCGCCCCAGGGTTACGCGCTGACCCCGGAGGGGGCGCGGCTGTTTCCCCATGCCGAGGCGGCGGAACTGGCGCTGAGTGGTGCCGAAGAATCACTTGGCCGACCGGGAGAGCTGACCGGGCAGTTGCGCATCGGGGCGCCGGATGGCTGCGCGAATTACCTGCTGCCACAGGTGGCGGCGGCGCTGTGCGCGGCCCATCCGGGGCTGGAGATCCAGATCGTCGCCTTGCCGCGGGTCTTCAACCTAACCAAGCGCGAGGCCGATTTCGCCATTGCCGTCAGCCGCCCGGAAACCGGCAGGCTGGTGGTGCAGCGTCTGTGCGACTACCGCCTGCATCTGGCCGCGCATGAGCGCTACCTCGCCCGGCACGGGCCGATTGACGAGATCGGACAGCTCCGTGCGGCGCGGCTGATCGGCTATATTCCCGACATGATCTTCGATCAGGAACTGGATTATCTCGGCCCGCTTCTGCACAGCGCGAACGCGCGCCCGGCGCAGCTGACCTCCAACTCCGTCTCCGTGCAGATGCAGGCGATCCGCACCGGGGCGGGGATCGGGATCGTGCATGATTTCGCCATTCCGTTCACACCAGGCGTGCGCCGCGTGCTGCCGGAGGCGTTCGGGCTGACCCGCAGCTTCTGGATGATCCGCCATGCCGATGACCGCCGGTCCGACCGGCTGAACCGGCTGGCGGATGAGCTGGCGCAGGGGCTGAGGGCCGAGGTGGCGCGGCTGGAATCTGCCGTCGATTCCGATGGCGGGGCTTGACCTTGTGAGCAGTTGCGACAGACTGGCCAGACGCAACCACGGAGGGCAGCATGCTGGTCAAGCAGATACTTTCGCTGAAAGGAGCGGGCGCGGGCGATATCGTCACCATCGCCACCACGTCCACGGTGGCCGAGGCCGCCAAGCTGCTGGCGGAAAAGCGGATCGGCGCGGTCGTGGTGAGCGACGACGGCAGCAAGCCCGCGGGCATCCTGTCCGAGCGTGACATTGTGCGCGAACTCGGCAAGCGAGGGGCCGAGATCATGGACGGCCCGGTCAGCGGGCTGATGACCCGCAAGGTGTCCACCTGCCAGCCCGGCGAGGACACGATGGCGGTTCTGGAGCGGATGACCGAGGGGCGTTTCCGTCACCTGCCGGTGGTGGACGAGGATGGCAACATGCTGGGCATCGTCTCCATCGGGGACGCGGTGTCGGCCCGTCTGAAAGAGCTGAATGACGAAAAGGACGCGCTGACCGGCATGATCATGGGGGCCTGACGCGCGCAGTCACTTGAATTTCCCGTGTTCATCGGATCGTCTTGTTGTAACACTGGAAAGGATTGTTCATGCGCGTAGGGCTGTATCCCGGCACGTTCGACCCGATCACGCTGGGTCATGTCGACATCATCGAGCGGGCCATGGCGCTCGTCGATCGGCTGGTGATCGGCGTGGCCATCAACCGCGACAAGGGGCCGCTCTTCGATCTGGAAGAACGCGTGGTCATGGTGCAGCGGGAATGCGACGAGATCATGCGCCGGACCGGCGGCGAGATCGTCGTTCATCCCTTCGAGAACCTGCTGATCGACTGTGCCCGCGATGTGGGCGCGGGGGTGATCGTGCGCGGGTTGCGGGCAGTGTCGGATTTTGAATACGAGTTCCAGATGGTCGGGATGAACCGCGTGCTCGACGACCGCGTCGAGACCGTGTTCCTGATGGCCGATGCGGAACGCCAGTCCATCGCCTCGAAGCTGGTCAAGGAAATCGCCCGTCTTGGGGGAGACGTCTCCAAATTCGTGACGCCGGCCGTCAATGACGCGCTGATGCAGCGCTTTGCCCCTTCGGACTGACCGGCGCTTGCACGACCGCCATCCCGACGCATGAAAAAGGGGGCCGCGCGGCCCCCTTTCCGATACCGTTTCGAGACCGGTCAGCCGCCGGTCTTGGCGTGATCGGAGGCAGGCGGGGCCAGCTTCTTCGTGCCACCCTGCGACAACGGATCTTCCTGGCGCTGCACCGAGCCCTCGAAATGCGCACCGGATTCGATGGCGATGGTCTTGTGGATGATGTCGCCCTCGACCCGCGCGGTGGAGGACAGGCGCACCTTCACGCCGCGCAGCCGGCCGATGACGCGGCCATTCACGATGACCTCGTCGGCCAGAACCTCGCCGCGCACCGTGGCGCTGTCGCCGATGGTCAGTTGCCGGGCACGGATGTCGCCGTCGATCTGCCCTTCGATCTGGACATCGCCCGCGGTCTGAAGATCGCCCTTGATGGTCAGGTCCGACGACAGCACCGAAGGCGTCGTCCGGGGTGCGGGCGCGGCCGGGCTCTGCTGCGGGGCAGGGGCCTTGTCCTTCGGGGCCTCGGCCATCGGGGCCGGTTCCGATTCGGCTGCCGGGGCCGGGTTGCGATTGGGTGTTTCGGTCACGCGAGACTTAGAAAACATTCTGTGCCGCCTTGATGAAGCTCATGGGATCCACGGCCTTGCCATTGACCCGGACTTCATAGTGAAGATGCGGGCCGGTCGACCGTCCGGTATTGCCCATATCACCGATCTGCGCGCCGCGCGACACTTTCTGTCCCTGTTTTACGCGGATCTTCGACAGATGCGCATAGCGGGTTTCGGTGCCGAGCGCGTGCTCGATCTTGACGATGTAGCCATATCCGCTTTGCCGGCCGGCAAAGGTCACGACCCCGTCGCCGGTGGACAGGACCGGGGTGCCGATCGGCCCGGCCAGGTCCATGCCCTTGTGCACGCGCCCCCAGCGGGGACCGAAACCGGAGGTGAAGCGAAACGCGGATTTCACCGGCATATCCAGCGGCAGCTTGGCGCTTGCGATGCGGTAGCGGTTCACCTGGTCCAGGCTGACGATGATTTCGTCGGCGCGGGCCTCGGTCTCGCTGATGGCGGCATTGCCGCTGGTGGACACCGTCGCCTCGGTCAGCGGGCCGCCCTGGCCGGAATAACCCTTGTCGATCTGCGCGAGCAGCTTGTCGGTGTCGAGCCCGATATTGTCGAACATCTCCTGGAAAGGCACAACCGAGGCGGCAACGGCGGTTTCGATCTGGTCGAAAAGCTGGTTGTTTCGGGCCAGCAACTGCTCCTGCTCGGCCTTGGCGGCGGCGGCTTCGGCCTTGGCCAGCCGTGCGTCCTCCGTCGCGGCATCGCGGGCCTCAGCCGTGTCGCGCAGCTTGTCGTTCAGCGCGTTCAGCGCCAGATCCAGCTCGTCCTTGCTCAGCGCATCGTCTTTCGGGATGGCGGCAATCGCACTGCCCAGCTTCTGCTGCACGGCATCCAGCCCGGCTTCCAGTTCGCGCTTCTGCTGCTGCGTGGTCAGAAGCTCCGACTGGTATTTCGACACCTGGTCAAGCGCCACGGCAAAGCGGAGCTGTGCCTCCCTGGCCTCGGCCGCCCGCGCGTCACGCTCATCCGCCAGGGCCGCCAGCCGGGTTTCATAGGCCGATTGCGCACCGGCGCTCTGGCTCTCTGCACCGCCGCCGATATGGTCGTATGCCAGCAGCGCGCCCGAGATGATCGCCCAGCCCATCATCGCGACACCGCCCCCCAGCAGCCCCAGCTGCGTGAGCGGGCGCAGATAGATGACGCGGGTCGCCTGATCGGATTTCAGGGACAGGCGCTTCTCGGGCAGAAGGCGTTCAAGCGCAGTTCTCGGACGGTTGGGCAAGGCAGCTATCCCCGGCTGGTTCACAGAATTTTTCGCCGCAATTCCGCAGCTTGCGCCTTTCCGAGACCCGGCGGCCGGAAAATCCGCTTAGTGTCGTAAACAGGACACAGCATGAAGTTTCAACCGGGTTGGTAAAGCGGTTCACGGGAACGGCATAAACTCGCCAAGTGTGGCGAAAAACCGCCTATCGGGGCGTGTGATGGAACCGGGACGCAACCTTGTGGCGAGCTTGCCGGGGCGTTAGGCGGACGCTATGCAGAACGGGCTTCAGCAGCCAGGGCGGTGCCATGACGACCAGCAACGTGTTCACGATCTTTCTGGCGGTGGTGCTGCTGTTTGTTGCCGACGCGATCTGGCTGCACTGGAACCTTCCTGTCGAAATCGGCAAGCGCTTCGTCGCCTTCGTCGAATATCTGAGCTTCTGGCGCTAACCGGCGCGGTCGGGGTTTGCATCAGCAGCAAAAATCCGCATAAGCACTGCGAAACCAGTCAGCGGAGGTCAATATGGCTGTTAAAGTTGCAATCAACGGATTTGGTCGGATCGGTCGGAATGTGCTGCGCGCCATCATCGAATCCGGCCGCGATGATATCGAGGTCATCGCAATCAACGACCTCGGCCCGGTTGAGACCAATGCCCATCTCATCCGCTTTGACAGCGTGCATGGTCGCTTCCCCGGCGAGGTGACGGTCGATGGCGACACAATCGATGTCGGCCGCGGCCCGATCAAGGTCACGGCGATCCGCAACCCGGCCGAACTGCCGTGGTCCGATGTCGACGTGGTGATGGAATGCACCGGCATCTTCACCGACAAGGAGAAGGCCAAGGTGCATCTGGAAAACGGCGCCAGCCGGGTGCTCGTCTCCGCCCCGTCCAAGGGTGCCGACAAGACCATCGTTTACGGTGTGAACCACGACACGCTGACCGCCGACGACCTGATCGTCTCGAATGCGTCCTGCACGACGAACTGCCTGTCGCCGGTCGCCAAGGTGCTGAACGACACGATCGGGATCGAGCGTGGTTTCATGACCACCATCCACAGCTATACCGGCGACCAGCCGACGCTGGACACGATGCACAAGGATCTCTACCGCGCCCGCGCTGCGGCGATGTCGATGATCCCGACCTCGACCGGCGCGGCGAAGGCGGTGGGTCTGGTGCTGCCGGAGCTGAACGGCAAGCTGGACGGCGTCGCGATCCGCGTGCCGACGCCGAATGTCTCGGTCGTCGATCTGACCTTCGAGGCCAGCCGCGACACGACCGTCGAAGAGATCAACGGCGCCATCAAGGCCGCTGCCGACGGTCCGCTGAACGGGGTTCTGGGCTATACCGACCAGCCGAATGTCTCGATCGACTTCAACCACGATCCCCGCTCGTCGATCTTCGCGCTCGATCAGACCAAGGTGATGGATGGGCGTATGTGCCGCATCCTGACCTGGTATGACAATGAATGGGGCTTCTCGAACCGGATGAGCGACACGGCCGTCGCCATCGGCAAGCTGATCTGAGCCCGTCCCCGGACCCGGCAATGAAAAACGGCCCCCAAGACGGGGCCGTTTTTCTTTGCCGCATATGGCGCGCGGCAGACCGCGTCGGGCAGGTCGTCTGCTAGCGGCGTCGGGCGGTGGAGGATTTGGTCAGCCGCTTGGCATTGGCCCGCGTGCGCTTGCTGTAGGGCTTCAACCCCGCCGCCATGACCTTGTCGGGCGAGGCCCCGCGCGACGCCGCCTTGAACATCGCCAGGCCTGATTCCTGGGCCGCGTCCAGCTTTTCCTGCACCATGCGCTGCGGCTCGCTGCTCTTCTGGGGCAGGAACCCCATCATCCCGGCCAAGCGCATGCCGATCACCATCTGAGATTCGAAGGCGATATGGGCGATCTGCGTCCAGATTCGCGCCGCCTCCGACATCCCCAGTGGAAGAATACTCATTCACTCGATCCCTCTGTTCAGCGCAGTGCATTCTGCGCGTGCAATGCTGCACCTGCAAAAAGAAAAGTGCAACCTGTCGCTTTTGCAAGTCCGCTTCCCGGCTTTTCTCGGGGCGCAGCGCAGTATAATCCGGGGAGCATGAAGAAGTTCCTCACCATCCGCCGTCCCGATGACTGGCATCTGCATCTGCGCGACGGTGCGATGCTCGCGGCCGTCGCCCCGCATTCCGCTGCGTTCGGCCGGGCGATCATCATGCCCAACCTGGTGCCGCCGGTCGTGACCGGCGATCAGGCCCGCGCCTATCGCGACCGCATTTTGTCAGCGCTGCCTGAGGGTGCCGCCCTGCAACCGCTGATGACCCTGTATCTGACCGAGACGACCGATCCGGCGGATGTGGTCGCGTCCCATCGCGATGGGGTGATTTCGGCGGTGAAGCTGTATCCGGCGGGGGCGACCACCAATTCGGCCAGCGGTGTCACCGATTTCAACAAGGTGCGCCCCGTCTTGGAGGCGATGGCCGAGGCGGGCGTCCCGCTTTGCGTGCATGGCGAGGTGACCGACCCGGAGATCGACATTTTCGACCGCGAGGCGGTGTTCATCGACCGGGTGCTGGACCCGCTGCGCCGCGCCACGCCCGGCCTGCGCGTGGTCATGGAACATATCACCACCTCGGACGGGGTCGCCTATGTCCGCGACAACGCGGCGGGCGGCGCGATGGGCGGCACGATTACCACCCATCATCTCGTCATCAACCGCAACGCCATCCTCGCCGGCGGCATCCGGCCGCATTATTACTGCCTGCCGGTGGCGAAGCGCGAAACCCACCGGCTCGCCCTGCGCGAGGCCGCGATGTCGGGGCAGGGGCCGTTTTTCCTGGGCACCGATTCCGCCCCGCATCCCGACACGGCCAAGCTGCAACCCTGTGGCTGCGCGGGCTGCTTCACGGCACCGAACACCATGGCCATCCTGGCAGAGATCTTCGCGCAGGAGGGCCGGCTCGACCAGCTCGAGGCCTTCACCTCGCTGAACGGTCCCGCCTTTTACGGCGTGGCCCCGAACGAGGACCGGCTGCGGCTGACGCGGCACGACGAGCCGGTCCGGTTTCCCGAACAGATCGACGCGGGCGGCGAGCGCGTGACCGTGTTCGATCCGGGTTTCGACCTCTTCTGGCAGATGGAGTCCGCATGAGCCTGTCCTTTCCCGCCCCCGACGAGATCGCCCGGCTGACCGCCCGCGCGCTGCTGGAAATCAAGGCGGTGGATTTCAACGCCGCCGAGCCGTTTACCTATGCATCGGGTCTCAAGGGGCCGACCTATGTGGATTGCCGGCGCATCATCTCCTATCCGCGGGTGCGCGGCACGTTGATGGATTTCCTGGCCGCGACCGCTTTGCGCAATGCCGGGTTCGAGGCGTTCACGAATGTGGCGGGCGGCGAGACGGCGGGCATCCCCTTCGGCGCGATGGTGGCGGAACGGCTTGGCCTGCCGATGAGCTATGTGCGCAAGAAGCCCAAGGGCTACGGCCGCAACGCCCGCATCGAGGGGCGCATGGCGGAGGGCGACCGGGTTCTGCTGGTCGAGGATCTGACCACGGATGGCGGCTCGAAGCTCAGCTTCGTCGATGCGATCCGCGACACCGGCGCGACCTGCGGGCACACGGCGGTGATCTTCTATTACGGCATCTTCCCCGAGACGACGCAGCGCCTGGCCGATCACGGGGTGGCGTTGCACCATCTCTGCACCTGGTGGGACGTGCTGGCGGAGGCCAGGGCACAGGCGGCCTTCGACGACGCGACCCTGGCGGAGGTGGAGGCGTTCCTGTCGGATCCGCGGGGCTGGCAGCAGAGGAATTCCTGACGCCACCTGTCCGGAAAGACAGGTCTGGCGGCGCGCGATGCGGCATTTGCTGGCCTTGCGCCGCCCCGGAATTCACTTATCCCCAACGCGTCCACAGAATCTCCCACTAGATTTTCATGTCCGGTCGTTCTGGTCTGACTTATACTGTGTCATAGAGGCAGCTTCGCAGACTCAAGAACAAGACAAACGGACAGGGCAATGAGCGAGATCAGGGCGTTGCAGCAGGTGTCCCCTGCCGCCGATTCGGATGAACAGGGCGTTCCCTTCTCGATCGAGGCAGAACAGCAGCTTCTGGGGGCGCTGCTGACCAATAACGACGTGTTCGACCGGGTCAGCCAGATCCTGAAACCCGAGCATTTCTATGAGCCTGTCCACAGCCGCATCTTCGAGATCGCGGCGGAGCGGATCCGCCGCAACGCGCTCGCCAGCCCGGTCACGTTGAAGGCCTTCATGGAGGGTGATGCGGGGCTGAAGGATCTGGGCGGGCCGGCCTATCTGGTGCGGATCGCGGCGGCGGCGATCTCGGCCTATGCGGCGCGGGACTATGCCCAGATGATCCGCGAATTCGCCCTGCGCCGCGACCTGATCGCGCTTGGACAGGACATCTCCTCCCGCGCGGCCTCCGTGAGGGTCGAGGACGACGCCGAGGAGCAGATCAAGGCCGCCGAGCAGACGCTCTACAAGCTGGGCGAGCAGGGTGTGGCCGAGCGCGGCTTCCAGTCCTTCCTGAAGGCGGTGACGGGCGCGGTCAGCTCGGCCGCGGCGGCCTATGAGCGTGACGGCAAGCTGTCGGGCATCCCGACCGGGCTGATCGATCTCGACCGCAAGATGGGCGGGCTGAACGATTCCGACCTCATCATCCTGGCCGGGCGGCCGTCGATGGGGAAGACATCGCTGGCCACGAACATCGCCTTCAATATCGCGAAGCTTCACAAGTCCGGCGAACGTGCCGACGGCACGGTGGGCTCGGTCGAGGGCGGGGTCGTCGGGTTCTTCTCGCTCGAAATGTCGGCCGAACAGCTCGCGGCGCGGATCCTGTCCGAAGCCTCTGAGGTGCCCAGCCACCAGATCCGGTCCGGCGACATGAGCGAGGAGGAGTTCCGCCGCTTCGTGCAGGCGGCGAATGACCTGCAATCCTGCCCGCTCTATATCGACGACACGCCGGCCCTGCCGATCAACCAGCTTGCCGCCCGCGCCCGCAAGCTGAAACGGACGCATGGGCTGGACCTGCTGATCGTCGATTACCTGCAACTGCTGAAGGCCGCGAGTTCAAAGGACAGCCGGGTCAACGAGGTCTCCGAGATCACCCAGGGCCTCAAGGCCGTCGCGAAGGAGCTGAACATCCCGGTGATCGCGCTGTCGCAGCTCTCGCGCCAGGTGGAAAGCCGCGAGGACAAGCGGCCGCAGCTTTCGGACCTGCGCGAATCCGGCTCGATCGAGCAGGACGCCGATATCGTGATGTTCGTGTTCCGCGAGGAGTATTACAAGGAGCGTGAGAAGCCGTCCGACCATGAGCTGGACAAGCTGGCCAAATGGCAGGAAGAGATGAATGCCGTGCATGGCAAGGCCGAGGTGATCCTGGGCAAGCAGCGCCACGGCCCGATCGGCACGGTGGAACTGGCCTTCGAGGGGCGGTTCACGCGCTTCGGCAACCTGGAGAAATCGCGTCAGTCGGAATGGGACTGACCCGGACGCAGCGGAGGTGTGTCAGCCCCGTGCTGCGTCCATTCGGGCTTTGCTGCGACGTGATATGCGCTGACGGGCTGCTGCCCGCCGCGCCGCCGCCCGCCGCGCTGCCGCACCGTTCTGAACGGGGTGCGACCATCGGGCGGCATCACGCAACGGTCGCGGTTTCGACCTCGATCCGCTCCGCCGCCGCCGCCGTGTCGCTCCGCTCGATCAGGTAGAGGTCGCCCGCAGCCTCCATCCGCCGGATGGCCTGGGTGATCTCTCCCGTCGCGGCCTCGATCTCGCTGTCCTTCACCCGCCCGGCCTCCGCGATGTCGTCGCGAAGCCCATCCGCCATGCGCGAGGGCAGCGCGCCGAGGATGAAGGCGGCCGCGTCCGCATCTGCGCCGTCCCGCGCTGACAGCGCCTGGCGCAGCGTCACCGGCTCGATTTCGCGGATGATGCGCGGCACGTCGCGCGGATCGACGCGCTGCGGGATCTGGGCCCAGGTGAAGATCGCCTTGCGCAGCGCCCTGGCGAACTCGGCATTGTCCTGATCGAGCCCGTCCAGCACCTCCTCCCGCCGCGCGGAAGGGGTGAGGTTCAGGATGGCGCCGACGGTTTCGACCGGGGCATCGCCAATGGCGGGCCGCGCCATCCCTTCGGTCGCATGCAGAAGCGCCATGCCGATCCGGCGCAAGGCCGGTTCCTCGACCCGGCCCGTCAGTGACATTGCCGCCGCGATCTGCCGGGCGCGCTCGGCTGGCAGCAGGGCGAGCGATGCAGCAGAAATCGCCGCGGGCAGTTTCGAGAACAGCACCGCTGCGATCTCGGTGGCTTCGGCAGCGGCAAGCTGGGCGATCTGCGCAGGCGGCAGAGCCGCAATCCGCGCCCAGGGGTCGCTTTTGCCGGCCATGGCGGAGATGCGGCGCAACCGGTCGGTGATATCCGGCGACAGCGTGCCGCCCAGCACGTCAAGCGTCCGGTCCAGCCCGTCGGGAAAGGTCACGCCGACCTGCTCCAACGCGTCGCAGAACTCCGCCACCACCTGGTCACGCGTGTCGCGATCCACCATCCCCATCAGCGCCATTTCCTGCGCCAGCTCGGCCTGCGCGGCCGCGGGCAGGCCGCCCAGCGACAGCGTCTCGCCCTCCCCCACCAGCAGGCGCACGATCACCGCGGCCTTCTGCCGCGATGTCAGCATCGGTTCCAGCGTCATCCATCGACCCCGCATGATTCGCGAGGTCCAACATGGCAGCGATTGCTTAAATGCGGGTTAGGCGGCCTCTCCGAACACCCGCGCAAAGATCGTGTCGACATGCTTGGTGTGATAGCCGAGGTCGAATTTCTCCTCGATCTCGGCCGGGCTCAGCGCCGCCGTCACCTCGGGGTCGGCCAGAAGTTCTTCCCGGAAATCCTTGCCGTGCTCCCAGACCTTCATCGCATTGCGCTGCACCAGCCGGTAAGCATCCTCCCGCGATACTCCGGCCTGGGTCAGCGCCAGCAACACGCGCTGCGACATGACCAGACCCTTGAACCGGTTCATGTTGGCCAGCATGTTCTCGGGATAGATCACCAGCTTCTCGACCACCCCGGCCAGACGGTTGAGCGCAAAATCCAGCGTGATCGTCGCGTCCGGCGCAATGCCCCGCTCCACAGAGCTGTGAGAAATATCGCGCTCATGCCACAGCGCCACATTCTCCATCGCCGGGATCACCGCCATGCGCACCAGCCGGGCGAGGCCCGTCAGGTTCTCGGTCAGCACCGGGTTGCGCTTATGCGGCATGGCCGATGAGCCTTTCTGGCCGGGCGAGAAGAACTCCTCGGCCTCCAGCACCTCCGTCCGCTGCATGTGCCGAATCTCGATGGCGATATTCTCGATGCTGGACGCGATGACGCCCAAAGTGGCGAAGAACATCGCATGGCGGTCGCGGGGGATCACCTGCGTGCTGATCGGCTCGGGGCGCAGGCCCATCTTCGCGCAGACATGTTCCTCGACCGCCGGGTCGATATTGGCAAACGTGCCGATTGCGCCAGAGATCGCGCCGGTTGCCACTTCCTCACGAGCGGCTTCCAGCCGCGTCTTGTTGCGGTCCATCTCGGCGTAGAAGCGCGCGAAGGTCAGCCCCATCGTGGTGGGCTCGGCATGGATGCCGTGGCTGCGCCCGATCCGCACCGTGTCCTTGTGTTCCATCGCCCTCTTTTTCAGCGCCGCCAGCAGCTTGTCCATATCGGCCAGCAGAATATCTGCGGCGCGGACAAGCTGGACATTCAGCGTGGTGTCGAGCACATCCGACGAGGTCATGCCCTGATGAACGAAGCGCGCCTCCTCGCTGCCGATATGCTCGGCCAGATGGGTGAGGAAAGCGATCACGTCATGCTTGGTGACGGCCTCGATCTCGTCGATGCGGGCGACGTCGAATTCGACATGCTGCGCCTTCCAGACGGCTTCGGCATTCTCGCGTGGGATCACGCCCAGATCGGCCTGCGCGTCGCAGGCATGGGCTTCGATCTCGTACCATATGCGGAACTTGGTTTCCGGCGACCAGATGGCGGTCATTTCGGGGCGGGCATAGCGGGGGATCATCGGGGCCTCCTGTCTTTGGCCCCGTGCTTTACCCGCTGCGTTCGGTTTCTGCCAGCACGAACAGGCGGCACGCCGTGGCGAGCCCCACATCAGGCGGCCGCGCATGGTCAATCTCCGCGATCAGAGCGGCCCGCGTGCTGCCGCGTGCCTTCGCGATCCGCCCGAGCGCCCGCCAGAACGCATTCTCCAGGCTGACCGAGGTGCGGTGCCCGTCAATCGTCAGAGACCGCTTTGACGGGGTTTCCATCGGAGGCAGATCAATCGTCACGCTTGCGCCCGTCGAGATGCTGTGCCGCGCGGTCCTTGTCGGCTTTCTCCACCGCTTTCTGTGCCTTCGTCCGCCCGAACTTCACCGCGTTGGCGTCGGCCTGCTTGCGGGCTGCCTCGAGGGATTTCTGCTTGCGGACGCGGTTGAGGTTGGTGATTTGGGTCATGCAGGCCGGATAGCTAAGTTGATCGATTTTGTAGCTTGATGCATCGAGCCGCCCGCCTCAGTCCAGTCTTATGATACCGTTGATTTAAAGTCAAAAACAATATACGAACAAAAATAATACAAATGAGGAACTAAAGGATGGCATCACGTAAAGTTATCGACGCTCGTGCGGATTCCGAGGGCGACATCACCCATGTTAAACTTGAGGGCAATCAGCGGTTTACCCCTGTGAAAAAAGCCATGGAAATGGCGGACCGAGGGGAAATTGAGAATGCCCATTCGGTTCATCGCCGGAATGCCAAGCCGCATCTGCGGACAAACCCAGACAGCCAGAAGTCCAACAACCTAGACGATATGGCGGGCGATAAGTAGTTCTACCGAAAGACAATATTGAATCTCACATCCGCCCGGAATCAAGGCGCATAGCGCCGCCGGGCAGCGGCCGACCGCCCCATGGGCGGCCGCTTCTTCGCCGGTCCGCGCTGAACGGATGCACGGCGGGGATGCGCGATAAAGTGGCAGACTGAAAGGCCGGCAGCGGCAGCCCGCGGTCGGACGCTGCCCTCTGTGAGGTCCAGAAGGGAGAGGTCGGGGAATTGAAAAAGGCGCGTCCGTCAGGATGCGCCTTCCTCATTAACTATCCATCGGATCAGTCCGAAGGACCGATCATCTTCTCCGGCCGGACAATCTTGTCGAACTCTTCATCGGTCACGAAGCCCAGCCCCACGGCCTCCTCGCGCAATGTCGTGCCGTTTTTATGCGCGGTCTTGGCCACCTTGGTCGCGTTGTCGTAGCCGATGGTCGGCGCCAGGGCCGTCACCAGCATCAGCGATTCCTTCATCAGCTTCTCGATCCGCTCGACATTGGCCTCGGTGCCCACGACCATGTTGTCGGTAAAGCTCGACGCCGCATCGCCGAGAAGCTGCATGGATTGCAGCACGTTATAGGACATCATCGGGTTGTAGACGTTCAGCTCGAAATGCCCCTGCGACCCGGCGAAGCCGACCGCCGCGTCATTGCCCATCACCTGCGCGCAGACCATGGTCAGCGCCTCGGCCTGGGTCGGGTTGACCTTGCCCGGCATGATGGAGGAGCCCGGCTCATTCTCCGGCAGGATCAGTTCGCCCAGACCCGAGCGGGGGCCGGACCCCAGCAGCCGCAGATCATTGGCGATCTTGAACAGGCTGGCCGCGACGGTTTTCAGCGCGCCCGAAAAGAACACCATCGCGTCATGGGCGGCCAGAGCCTCGAACTTGTTCGGCGCGGTGACGAAAGGCAGATCGGTGATCTCGGCGATCTTGGCGGCAATTGCCGTGTCCCAGCCTTTCGAGGTGTTCAGCCCGGTGCCGACCGCCGTGCCGCCCTGCGCCAATTCGTAGATCTGCGGCAGGCACATCTTGACCCGTTCGATCCCCATGCGGACCTGATGGGCATAGCCGCCGAATTCCTGGCCCAGGGTCAGCGGTGTTGCGTCCTGGGTATGGGTGCGGCCGATCTTGATGATGTCCTTGAACTCGTCGGACTTGGCCTCAAGCGCCGCGGCCAGCTTCTCCAGCCCCGGCAGCAGCACGTCGCGGGCCTGCATGCCGATGGCGACATGCATCGCGGTCGGAAAGGTGTCGTTCGAGGACTGGCCCATATTGCAGTGATCGTTCGGGTGCACGGGGTCTTTCGATCCCATCTCTCCGCCCAGGATCTCGATGGCGCGGTTCGAGACGACCTCGTTCGCGTTCATGTTCGACTGCGTCCCCGATCCGGTCTGCCACACGACCAGCGGGAAATTGTCGTCGAACTTGCCGGCAACGACCTCGCCCGCCGCCTGCACCATCGCCTTGCCAAGCCGTGCATCCAGCTTGCCGCTGGCCATGTTCACCTCGGCGGCGGCCTGCTTGATGACGCCGAGCGCGCGGATGATGGCCGTGGGCTGGGTCTCCCAGCCGATGGGGAAGTTGCGGATCGAGCGCTGTGTCTGCGCGCCCCAGTATTTGGAGGCGTCAACCTCCAGCGGGCCGAAGCTGTCGGTTTCGGTGCGGGTGTTGGTCATATGCGGCTCCCTCGCCAATTTGCGGGGGTTTTAGCGGCCGGGGGCGGGATTCGCAATCAGTATGCGATGGTATGCCGCCCCTATTTGCGCCATTTGTCGAGGCTGACGACCTCGCCGCCCTTGGCGTCGCCGGGCCCGTCCGCCTCCTCGGCGATCTCGGCCAGTTCCAGCTCGTCCTCGCCTTCCACATCGGCGTCGTCGCTGTCATGCGTGTCGAAGCGCAGACCGAACTCCACCGAGGGATCGACGAAGGTGCGCAGCGCGTCGAAGGGCACGATCAGCCGCTCGGGCGAGTTGCCGAAATTCAGCGTGATCTCGAACCCGTCCGGGTTGATCTGCAGATCCTCGTACCAGTGCTGGATCACGATGGTCATCTCGGAGGGGTAGCGTTCGCGCAGCCAGTCGGCGATCTCCACCCCGTCCTCGCGCGTGTCGAAGGTGATGAAGAAATGATGCTCGCCCGGCAGACCGTTGCGCGCCACGTCGCCCAGCACCTCGGCAATCAGGCCCTGCATTGCGCGATGCATCATGCCGCCATAGTCGATTGCCCGCGTCATTGCGTTTCCTTCCGCCGCTTCTGCCCCCGGCAAGCCTGCCGCGATTGGGCCGAGTATAGGGATTGAACCCGGCATGAAAAGGGGGCGAGTGTGGGCATCCGGCGCAGAGCCGCTGCGACCGGAGCGCGGAGGATGCATGAATTACGAGTTGTTCCTGACATTGCTGGGCGGGCTGACACTGGCCGCGGCCATCCTGCCGCATTTCCTGCGCAAACTGCCCCTGTCGCTGCCGATGGTGCTGGTGGCGGCGGGGCTGGTCCTGCCGGTGTTCCTGCCGAAATTTCCGCAGCTCGACGTGATCTCGATGGGGGTGTTCATCGAGAAGCTGACCGAGTTCGCCGTCATCATGTCGCTGACCGGGGCCGGGCTGAAGATCGACCGCCGCATCGGCTGGCGCGAATGGGGCACGACCTGGCGCCTGCTGGCCCTGACCATGCCGCTGTCGATCGCGATGGTGGCGCTCGGGGGGCTGTGGCTGGCCGGGCTTCCTCTGGCGGCGGCGCTGCTGCTGGGTGCGGCGATCGCACCCACCGATCCGGTGCTGGCCGCCAGCGTCCAGGTCGGCAAGCCGCGTGAGGGAAATGAACCCGAGACCCGCTTTGCGCTCACCAGCGAGGCCGGGCTGAATGACGGGCTGGCCTTTCCCTTCGTCTATTTCGCGATCTTCTTGGCCCAGGACGGGTTCAGCCAGGCGATGCTGCTGGAATGGCTCAGCGTGTCGGTGCTGTGGAAGATTGCCTGCGGGGTGGGGATGGGCTTGCTGGTCGGCGCGGTCATGGCGCGGCTGGTGTTCCTGCTGGTCGATCCGGGCCGGGGCGCGCAGGGCTTCGTCGCGCTGTCGCTGACGCTGAGCGCCTACGGGCTGTGCGAACTGGCGCAGGGCTACGGGTTTCTGGCGGTCTTCGTCGCCGCGCTGACCTTTCGCGATTTCGAACGCGAGCATGACTACCACGTCACCCTGCATGATTTCGGCGAGGAGATCGAGATGATCTTCCTGGCCCTGCTGCTGCTGATGCTGGGGGTGGCGGTGGCGCAGGGATTGCTGGCGCATCTGAGCCCGGAGCTGGTGATCCTGGCCGTGCTGGTGATCACCGTGATCCGCCCGCTGGCCGGCTGGATCGGGCTGATCGGCAGCGATCTGCCGCATCGGCAGCGTGTCGCGATCTCGGTGCTGGGGATCCGCGGGATCGGGACGTTCTACTACCTGTCCTACGCGCTCAACAACGCGCCGTTCGAGATCGAGCTGGGCCGCGAACTCTGGGCGGTGAGCGGGCTGATCGTGCTGATCTCGGTGGTGCTGCACGGGATCTGGGCGCCAGGGATCATCCAGATGGCGGACCGCGATCATGAGATCAAGTAGCGCAGGCAAGGGGTTGAAAGTGCAGGATTCTGTTGCAAGGCTCCTGCGGGCCCCGCCTTACGCTGCTAGGCGCAAGGAGTTAGGTTTCGGTTACCCGAGCTGCTTACGCAGCCAGAGCCACCGGAGCACGGTTGTCGTTGGCAACTGTACAATTTGCACCGATAACGGTGGTCGCTCACCGGGACAAAGCAAACCCTTTTAGACGTTCGTCGATCCTGTTTCGGCCCCATATCCCCCCAACGAAGGCGAATGATGGTGGAGCCGCCGGGTACCGCCCCCGGGTCCGATCCGCTTATTACGAGCGCGTTTATGTCCATAGTCCGGGCGAACCCGGACGGAACGAATATAGGGGGCGCGGGGGCAGGCTGCAAGGGCGCACAGCCTGTACACCGGGTGTACACCGCGCGTACACAGGGTGTGCAGACGGCAAGCAGCAACCGCGCGGGGCGATGATGGCGGACGGGATCGGGATGGACGACACGCAACTGGCCGCAGCACTGATGGCGGCGATCGAGGATCACATCCTGCCGCTGACCCGCAAGGGCGTGGCGGCGGGCAACAAGATCTTCGGCGCGGCGCTCTTGCGCAAATCCGACGGGGCGGTGGTGCTGGCCGAGACGAATAACGAGACCGAGAACCCGCTCTGGCATGGCGAGGTGCATCTGCTCAAACGCTATCACGAGCGCCGTGACATGCCTCCGCCCGAAGATCTGATCTTCCTGACCACGCATGAGCCCTGCCCGATGTGCCTGTCGGCCATCACCTGGGCGGGGTTCGGCAATTTCTTCGATTTCTTCACCCATGAGGACAGCCGCGACAGCTTCGCCATCCCGCATGACCTGATGATCCTCAAGGAGGTCTTCACGCTCGATCCCGGCGGCTATCGGCGCGAGAACGCTTATTGGAGGGCGCGCTCGGTGGCCGAGGTGATTGCGGGTGCCGATGCGGATGCGCAGGCGGTCCTGCGGGATCGGGCCGATGTGATCCGGGCGGAGTATGACCGCCTGTCGGCGGCGTATCAGCAGGGAAAGGACGGGAACGCGATTCCTCTGAACTGAGCGCCGGCGAAGCGCGCGCGTGCTTTCCCGGCTCGGCTGTGGTGCCGGATCGGCATGGCAGGTGGGTGTGTTCTTGGCCGGGGCTTACGGGCCACCGCGCGATGATATCGAAAGATAACCGCTAGCCTGCCTGTCGCGCCATCGGCAGGCACGCGTCCCCCGCCCAAAGTCGCGCCGGTTCTGCATCTAACCCGGCAGACGCTCCGTTCCGAGCACCAGCCCTCCGCATTGCGTCATGCCTGTCCCATATGTTCCGGCAACGCCGATCCAGCTAAGCCGCCCGACAAGTTAGAAGGGCCGCGTCATGCGCGGCCCCTCCGGTTCAGAATCGGATCGCGCGGGGATCAGAACCCGGCCTTGATCTTTTCGAACTCGGCCAGCTGGCGCTCGCGCTGCTGGGGATCGTTGGGGACCTGGGCCAGCAGGGGGGCGTCGATCGGGCCCAGACCGTCCTGCACGGCGGGTTCGTCCTGGATCAGCTCCATCCCCTTGAGGTTGGAATGGCCGTAACCGATCGTATCGAGCAAGCCCTTGGCGGATTCCGGGGCGAGCCAGGCGTTGATGAAGTCATAGACCTTGTCTTCGCTGCCCAGCCCGTCCTTCATGTTGACGAAACCGCAGATGAAGCTGGAGGAGCCTTCCTCGGCCTCGCGCTGGAAGCCGACCGGGTAGTCATCCTCTTGCAGATAGACCACGCCGTCATTCCAGGACCAGGCCACATCGACCTGGCCCGAGGCCATGAGCTGGGCCTGTTCGGACGGGTCGGACCAGTAGGCCGCAACATTCTGATGCGCCTCGCGCAGCCAGTCGGCGGCGGCCTGGAACTGTTCGTCCGAGACATCGGTCCAGTCGGTCACGCCGGTCGCCAGATAGGCGAGCGCCCAGACATCATCGGCGCTGTCGGGCAGCGAGGTGCGGCCGGCGTAATCGGGGTTGGTGAACACGTCGAGGCTGGCCACGTCCTCCTCCGGCACCTCCTCGGTGTTATATGCGATGGCGGTGGCGCCCCAATCGGTGGGGATGAACCAGACGCCTTCATCGTCCCGGATCGTCTCGCTGTCCATCAGCACCGGGTCGAGATCGTCGAAACTGTCGATCCGCGCGGTGTCCCAGGGCTCGATCAGCCCGGCATCGCGGTATTTCGACACCATCTGGCTGCAGGGATGGACGACATCGGCCTGAAAGCCCGAGGCGATCTTCTGGAATGCCTCGTCATCATCGCCGTAGAACGCGAAGGTCGGGCTGTCGCCATGCTGGTCGATATAGGGCTGGAAGATCACCGGCTCCTCGAATCCCGCCCAGTCGAAGACGGTCAGTTCGGGATCGGCGGCATGTGCAGGCAGGGTGAGGGCGGGGGTGGCGAGGGCCGCGATCATCGCGGTGGAGCGCATCAGGGACATAAGCGGACGGCCTTCCGTTGGAGAATGATCCCCCGACGCTAGCGAGCGCCATTGCCCCGCGCAAGCCGCAAGCGATGTGCTTGCCATCACCGCCACGCGACCGGATCAGCGCATGCGCAGCGCCCCGTCGAGGCGGATCACCTCGCCATTGAGATATTCGCTCTCGATGATGGTGCCGGCCATGCGGGCGAATTCCGCCGGATCGCCGAGGCGGCGGGGGAAGGGCACATCGGCGGCCAGGCTGTCCTGCACCTCCTGCGGCAGGGCGCGCAGCATGGGCGTGGCGAAGATGCCCGGTGCGATGGCCACCACTCGGATGCCGTTGCGGGCCAGATCGCGGGCGACGGGCAGGGTCATCCCGGCGATCGCGGCCTTGGACGCGGCATAGGCCGCCTGACCGGCCTGTCCGTCATAGGCGGCGATGGAGGCGGTGTTGACGATCACCCCCTTCTCCTCGCCCGGATTGCGGGCCATTTCGGCGGCGGCGAGGCGGAGCACGTTGAAGCTGCCGATCAGGTTGATCTCGATGGTGCGGCGGAACGTGTCCAGCCGGTGCGGCCCGTCCCGGCCGATTGTCTTTTCACCTGTGGCGATGCCCGCGCAATTCACGCAGGCGCTCAGCCCGTCCATGGCGGCAGAGGCGGCGTCGATGGCGCGGGTGACGCTGGCTTCGTCGGTCACGTCGGTTTCGACGAATTCCGCACCGATCTCGCGGGCGGAATCCGCGCCTGCCGGATCGCGGTCGAGGATGCAGACGCGGCTACCGCGCGCGCGCAGGAAACGCGCCGTGGCGGCGCCGAGCCCCGATGCGCCCCCGGTGACGATGGCGCGTGTCTGGTCGAGTTGCATGCCGGTCCTCCCGCTGGCTGATGCGCCGCAATTATCCGCGGGGTGCGGGCGGGCGCAAGCCGTGCGGTCCCTACCACCGCCCCGAGGCGCCGCCCCCCGAGGAGGAGCCGCCGCCGAACCCGCCGCCGCGCCCGCCACCGCCACCACCGCCGCTCCACCTGCTGGGGTGGGAGCGGTGGTCGCGGTTCCGGCTGCGGCTGAGGATCTCGCCGCTGCTGCCGATCACGACGCTTTGCACACGCGGCTCGCTGGTGATCTCGGACCAGCCGCATTCGGGGCAATTTTTCTCGATCCGGTCGCGCTCCAGCTTCCAGCTTCCGTCGCCCAGATCGACGCGCAGGGGCGATTGTTCGGTGATGATGCCGCGCGCGCCGCATGTCGGGCAGCGATTCACGTTCCACCAGCTTCGGCCATAGAAGAACGCGCCAAGCAGGCCGACGAGGCCCAGGAAGCCTTCGACCACCTTGTCGGTGTTGCGCTGAAACCAGTTGAGGCGCGGGCGCGGCGGGGTGGTGCCTTGGGCATGGGGACGCGCGATCTGGTCGATCACCGCCAGCGCGCCTTCGCGCAGCCCGGCGGAATAATCCCCGTCGCGGAAGGCGGGCAGCATGGTGCCGTCCATGATCCGCTGCGCGGTATCGTCATAGCCCGCCGGGTAGCCCGCGCCGAGTTCGATCCGCGCCTCGCGGTCGTCGCGCAGGAACAGGACCATGAAGCCGTCATTGCGCTCGGCATTGCCGACGCCCCAGTCGTTGAACAGCCGCGTTGCAAACGGCTCCAGCCCGTCGGTGCCGCCATAGCGGCCGCGGTCGGTCAGGGTGACGACGGTGCCTTCCACGCCGGTCTGTTCGTTCAGCGCGATCAGCGCCTGATCGATGATCCGGGCATCCTCGCCGCTCAGGATCCCCGCCCGGTCGGTGATCGAATTCACATCCCAGTCGGGAAGGTTCTGCGCGGCACAGGGCAGCGCCAGCAGCAGCCATATGACAATGGCGCGGATCACCGCTCGATCATCTCCGGGCCGCCGGCGATGCGGTCGTCGATCCTGCCGATGGCGTCCGCGTCCTTCCCGGCATAATCCACCGCGTTCAGAATGGTCTGGATGGCGGCGATGCGGGCGCGCTTCTTGTCGTCGGAGCGGATCACCGTCCAGGGTGCGAGCTTCGTGTCCGAGCGTGTCAGCGTGTCGCGGATCGCGTCGGTATAGTCGTCCCATTTCGCCAGACCGTCCACGTCGATGGAGGACAGCTTCCACTGTTTCAGCGGATCCTTCTCACGGTCGAGGAACCGCTTGAGCTGCTCGGCCCGGCCGACATTCAGCCAGAGCTTGACCAGGATCGTGCCGTCATCGACCAGCATTTCCTCGAAATTCGGAAGCTGGTCGAAGAAATGGCCGCGCTGCTTGTCTGTGGAGAAGCCGAAGACCCGCTCGACCACGCCGCGATTATACCAGCTTCGGTCGAACAGCGCGATTTCGCCGTTCGCGGGCAGCCAGTCCACGTAACGCTGGAAATACCATTGCCGGGATTCGCGGTCGGTGGGTTTGGGCAGGGCCACGATATAGGCTGACCGCGGGTTCAGGTTCTCGCGCACCCGTTCGATCGTGCCCCCCTTGCCGGCGGCGTCGCGGCCCTCGAACACCACCACCAGCCGTTTGCCGGTCAGCGCGATGTCATGCATCATCTTGACCAGTTCGATCTGCAGCGCCTCCATGTGGTCCTGGTAGTCGCGCTTGCCCATCTCCACGCGATAGGGATAGCCGGGGTCGAGCATGTCGTCCTTGCCTGCCGTCTCGATGGCCTTGCGGATCGCCTTCGGGGCGCCTTCCTCCAGATATTTGGTGATCTCGCCGACATAGGGCAGCGGGTGGGGGGATTTGGTCTTGGCCATTCTGGGTCTCCGTCTGTCGGGGGCAGTATGGGGCGCGGGCGTTGCGGTGAAAAGGGCAGCGTGCCGCGACGATTCCGGCCCGGACCAAGCGGCGCAAACCCCGCCGCGCCTGACGGTCTTTCGGCGGGAATGCGCGATCAAATGGCTTGCGGTCCTGCCGGTCGCGTCAGCCCGCGGCCGGAGGCTGGCCCGGCTCAGCCGATGCGCCCGATCCGGGAGATGTCGTATTCCGTCGTCTGGTAGATCTCGTTGATCCAGTTGCCGTAGAGCAGATGGGCGTGGCTGCGCCAGCGGTTCGACGGGGCGCGGGACGGATCGTCATCGGGATAGTAGTTCACCGGCACGCCGATGGCCTTCCCGACCGCCACGTCGCGGTCATATTCGTCCTTCAGCGTGTCGGAATCATATTCGAAATGGTTGAACACGTAGAGCGCGCGGTGGCTCTCATCCTCCAGCAGACACGGCCCGACCTCGTCGGAGGCGAGCAGCGTCTTCAGCGCCGGGCGGCTGTCCACATCCGGCGCGCGCACCTCGGTCCAGCGGCTGACCGGGATCAGCAGGTCGTCAGAGAAGCCGCGCAGATAGGGCGAGGCGGGGGCGCGGTTTTCATGCCGGAAACAGCCGAAGGCCTTGGCGTCCAGCAGATGCTTGGGCAGGCCGTGGAAATGATGGGCCATGGCCATCCCGCCCCAGCACACGCCGAAGGTCGAATGGACATGGCTCTGCGTCCAGTCGAAGACGCGGCGCAGCTCGTCCCAGTAGGTGACCTGCTCGAAGGGCAGATGCTCGATCGGGGCGCCGGTGATGATGAGACCGTCGAATTTCTCTCCCGTCGCCTCCACCTCGCGGAAGGGGCGGTAGAAGCTGGCCATGTGATCGGCGGCGGTGTTGCGGCTTTCATGCTCCGACATGCGGATCAGTTGAAAGTCGATCTGCAACGGTGTCGCCCCGATCAGCCGGGCAAACTGGTTCTCGGTCTGGATCTTCTTGGGCATCAGGTTCAGCAGCCCGATGCGCAGGGGCCGGATATCCTGCATCGCCGCCCGGCCCGGCGACATGACCATCACGCCCTCATCCGACAGGATGTCGAAGGCGGGCAGGTCATTGGGCAGGGTGATCGGCATGTCTCAGTGGTCCTTGCGGTCGATCGCGCGGGCGATCAGCATCTCGAAATCGGCGGGGCTGCGCACCCCGGTTACCTCCTCGGCGGTGACGGTGACGCCGCGCCGCGCCATGGCGGAATAGCGGGGCTGACGGCTCTCAAGCGCGCTGGCATAGGCCCAGCGGATGAAATCATCGGGGTCCACCTCGTCCTCGCGCAGCCCCTTTTCCATCCGGTAATTGACCCAGGCGCGATCCAGGAATTCGGGCAGGTAATACATCGGCTTGGGCGCGCGGTCGAAACGGCGCACGAGTTCCTCTGTATGGGCGTCGCTGCCCTTGATCCAGACCATCAACAGCCGGGATTCGAGCGCCGAGAGGACGGGATCGCCGGGATCGTCGGGGTCCACAACCTCGCAGATCGAACCGGAGGTGTCGCAGATGAAATTCGGCAGACGGTAGATCTCGGCCGCGCGGTCGATGAAGTCGCCCGTGTCCAGCAGGGCCGCGATCTCGGCCGCGCGGTGCTGGTTCTGGCGGCGCATATATTCGTCGAATTCCAGCCCGCCGCGGGTCGGGCTGCCGGGCTTGCCGAGATAGGTCGAAAGCGGCGCGAGATTGTCGAAGGTGATGTTCGAGGCGATATAGACGCTGTCCGACATCAGCAATTCACGCAGCAGCGGCAGCTTCATCGCCTCGCGCTTGAAGTTGTCGGCGATGTATTCGCCCATGTAGCGGGTGCCGATGCGGTAATCGATGCTGTAGTGGAACCAGTCGCCCGATGCGCGCAGCATGTTCGACAGGTAGGTCTTGCCCAGCCCGGACATGCCGAACAGCAGCGCCCGCTTGCGCGTGGTGTGCAGCCAGTCCTGCCCCGTCCGATAGATCATGCCCGTCCCGACCCCGATAATGGCGTGCCGCCGTCGCCGGGCAATCTAGGCACCGGACGCGCAAGAGAAAAGCCCCGCGAGGAGCGGGGCTTTTGCGGGATTGCCGATGCGGGGTCGGATCAGAACCGGTAGCCCACGCGCAGACCCAGGCTGACCGCGTGGTTGTCGGTCATTTCGGCGCGGGCGGTGTCGGGGGTGCCGGTCTCGGGCTGCGCATCACCCAGCTTGGTGTAGTTGATGCCGCCGGTGATCTTCCAGTTGTCCTGGGTGTAGACGCCGGCCAGCGTCAGGCCCAGACGGCCATTGCTGGGCGCGAGAGGCGAGACCAGGTCGTCGCCCTCGGGCTCATAGCTGATCGAGGCGGAGCCGGACCAGTTCTCGGTGAAGCGGCGGCCGACGCCCAGCGTGTAGGTGGTGGTGTCTTCCAGCGAGACCAGACCACCGCCGGTGACCTGCACGAATTGCTGCGGATCGACGGTGAAGTCGGACCATTTCACATGGCGGATCTGACCGAAGACCAGCGTGTCGGCGGCAACGCCGGTCTGGAAATCCAGCACCAGGGCCGAGGGCGTCTTGACCTTGGTGGTCGAGCTGGCATTCAGCAGCGGCAGCGAGGGCAGCGGACCGGGCCCGTCGGGATCGACCAGCGGGCCGGTTTCGGTGGTGCCGAAATCATGCTCGATCTCGGAATAATAGGTCAGGGCCACGCGGGCCGCGATCTCCGGCCGCTCCCAGGAGACGCCGGCCAGCCAGCCGGTGGCGCTGTCATTGTCCAGCCGCGCGCGGTAGCCGGAGACCGGGCCGTAAGCTAGGCCCGACAGGCTCACATCGCCCGAGGCCTTGGTCATGCGCAAACCGCCGTGAACCGCGAAGGCATCGTTGAACTTGTAGCGGCCGATGGCCGAGATATGGGCGCTTTCGACATTCGCCTTGGTGCCGCCCAGCATCACCGAGCCGCCCTGCGCCGCGGTCGGATAGTCGACATCCGCGCCGTAGGGATGCTCGACGATCACCGCGCCCGACAGCTTGTCGGTGAACTGGTGCTTGTAGCCGAAGCCGACGACGTTGAAGTCTTCCGCGACGCTGCCGGTGGGCGAGCCGCCGAAGATGGCCAGGTCGTTGCCATCCACTTCCGGCTTGGTCAACTGGGCGTTGAATTCGAGATAGTTGCCCTCCTCGAACAGGATGCCGATCGACTGCGTGGAGCGCTCGATCCCGCCTGCGAAAACGGGCGCGGCGCTGATGAGTAGCGCGGTTGCACCGGCAATAGTCTTTTTCATTCCTTATTTCCTCCCTAGGCGGCATGTGCAGCCGCGAAACTTCTGGCCCTCAGGCATCTGCAATCCACAGTAGCCTGCGCCGGAAACCCGTCAATTCTTACGATTATATGACGTGACGTTCACCTGTTCGTGTTGTTAACCATCGTGTCGCGATGGCAACGGTTGGGGTGATCCGGGGCAAAATGTTACGTTAGGTAAAGCAGGATATTATCGGGTGACGCACCGGAAGGGCGGGCGGTGAGGCGGGGCGGAGGACGCCGCGCCGGGGGGCGGGGCGAGCGATTCGCTCTTGACCTCTGGCGCGGGGCCGTGATGCCGGGACGGGGCGAAGGATCACGCCGGGGTTGCCGCGACATTTCAAGGGGGTGGACAAAACCGGTGCGAGGTGAAAAGGGGAACTGCCAAACGAACCCCCGAAAGGATGGCTGCGATGCAGATTCGTGAGGCGCTCACCTTTGATGATGTTCTTCTGGTTCCGGCGGCATCCAGCGTGATGCCCTCCACCGCCGATGTCTCGACCCGCGTCACGCGGTCGATCCGCATGAACATCCCGCTGCTCAGCTCGGCCATGGACACGGTGACGGAAAGCCGCATGGCGATCGCGATGGCCCAGTCGGGCGGGATGGGGATCGTGCATCGCAACCTGACGCTGGAGCAGCAGGCCGACGAGATCCGGCGGGTGAAACGCTTTGAATCCGGCATCGTCTACAAGCCGATCACGCTGCGCCCCGACCAGACCCTGGCCGATGCCAAGGCGCTTCAGGACCGCTACAACGTCACCGGGTTCCCGGTGATCGACGAAGCCGGGCGCGTGCTTGGCATCGTGACCAATCGCGATATGCGCTTCGCCAGCGAGGACAACACCCCCGTCCGCGCGATGATGACGGCGGAGAACCTGGCCATCCTGCGCGAGCCGGCCGACCGCGGCCAGGCCATCGCGATGATGAAGGAGCGCCGGATCGAGAAGCTGCTGGTCACCGATGACCGGGGCCATCTGACCGGGCTGCTGACGCTGAAGGACACCGAAAAGGCGGTGCTGAATCCGCTGGCCTGCAAGGATGATCTGGGCCGTCTGCGCGTGGGCGCAGCCTCGACCGTGGGCGATGAGGGGTTTGCGCGCAGCGCGGCCCTGGTCGATGCCGGGGTCGATATGGTGGTCATCGACACCGCGCATGGCCATTCCGAGGGCGTGGCGCGCGCGGTCGAGAAGCTGCGGGCGCTGTCGAATGACGTGCAGATCGTCGCGGGCAACATCGCCACCGGCGCGGCGGCGCGGGCGCTGATCGACGCCGGGGCCGACGCGGTGAAGGTGGGGATCGGGCCGGGCTCGATCTGCACGACGCGGGTGGTCGCGGGCGTGGGCGTGCCGCAACTGACCGCGATCATGGATGTCGCCGGCGAGGCCGGGGATGTGCCGGTGATTGCCGATGGCGGGATCAAGTTTTCCGGCGATTTCGCCAAGGCCATCGCGGCGGGCGCGAGCTGCGCCATGGTCGGCAGCGCCATTGCCGGGACCGATGAAAGCCCCGGAGAGGTCATCCTGTACCAGGGCCGCAGCTTCAAATCCTATCGCGGGATGGGCAGCCTGGGCGCGATGGCGCGGGGATCGGCGGATCGCTATTTCCAGAAGGATGCGGCGACCGACAAGCTGGTGCCGGAAGGGATCGAGGGGCAGGTGCCCTATAAGGGGCCGGTCAGCGCGGTGGTCCATCAGATGGTGGGCGGTCTGCGCGCCGCGATGGGCTATACCGGCAATGCGACGGTCGATCAGATGCGCGGCGGCTGCAACTTCGTGCGCATCACCGGGGCCGGGCTGAAGGAGAGCCATGTCCATGATGTCCAGATCACCCGCGAGAGCCCGAATTACCGTCTCGGCTGATCGCGGTTAACGGCACCGCGCGTTGCCCGTCCTCCCGCGACGGGGTGCGCCTGCCGGAACCCCAGCAATTGCTGGAAAACTTATGGCACGGCGCGTGCACCGCCTGTGCACTGGGCGTACACAGGCTGTACACCGGTTGCGCGCTGTTGCGCGGTGAAACCGTCATTTCTGGCGGATGGCGCGGTGAACCAGAGGTCGGGGCCGGGCGTCCATCTGCGACCCGGCCGGGCGATTGCGCGCCTTGTGTCCGGGTTTTGCGCCGGGTCCGGCGCGCTGCCTCGGGGAAGTTTTGTCTTGCCCGGAGCAGGAATGTCCTTATAAATAACCGAACGGTCGGTCAGGGAATTGGAGCCGGGCCGGGCGAAGGGGGAACGCGCATGGCCGGAGCTTTCGGAATTGCCGCGCCGGACGGGGCCGTGCCGCGCCGGACCCTGCCGCGTCAGTTCGGGTCGGGTGTTGGCGTTTGCGGCGATTCCCCCCATGTTGGGACAAGTGGAACCGGCCGGGCCGCGACCGGCCGGACAGGGGGCGCCGGAGACGGCAACGTCTCCGCGCGGCCGGTTGCCGCCGCCACCGAACACCGCGTCTGAGGAGGAACTGCCATGTATGCCCAGCTCGTCAAGTCCGAAGGCACGTCGCGAGAGGAGATGTCGCCCGAGGAGATCGCCTTTCAGGAGCGCATCGACCGCAACGAGAAGATCGAGCCGAAGGAATGGATGCCCGAGGGCTATCGCAAGACGCTGATCCGCCAGATCGGCCAGCACGCCCATTCCGAGATCGTCGGCCAACTGCCCGAGGGCAACTGGATCACCCGCGCGCCGACGCTGGAGCGCAAGCAGATCCTGCTGGCCAAGGTTCAGGACGAGGCCGGGCACGGGCTGTATCTGTATTGCGCCGCCGAGACGCTGGGGGTAAGCCGCGACGAACTGCTGGAGCGGCTGCATTCGGGGGATATGAAATACTCCTCGATCTTCAACTATCCGACACTGACCTGGGCCGATATGGGCGCGGTGGGCTGGCTGGTCGACGGGGCGGCGATCATGAACCAGGTGCCGTTGCAGCGGACCTCCTACGGGCCTTACAGCCGCGCGATGATCCGCATCTGCAAGGAGGAGAGTTTCCACCAGCGGCAGGGCTATGCGATCATGATGAAGATGGCCAATGGCACGCCCGCGCAGAAGAAGATGGCGCAGGATGCGCTGAACCGGCTGTGGTATCCCTCGCTGATGATGTTCGGGCCGTCCGACAAGGACAGCGTGCATTCCGCGCAGTCGATGGCGTGGAAGATCAAGATGAACACCAATGACGAGCTGCGCCAGAAATTCGTCGACCAGACCGTGCCGCAGGCCGAATATCTGGGGCTGACCGTCCCGGACCCGGATCTGAAATGGAATGAGGAAAAGGGCGGCTATGATTTCACCGAGCCGGACTGGGACGAGTTCTACCAGGTGCTGAAGGGGAACGGGCCGTGCAACAAGGAACGGCTGGGTGCCCGCGTGAAGGCCTGGGAGGACGGCGCCTGGTATCGCGAGGCGATGACTGCCCATGCCAAGAAGAAGGCAGCGCGCCGCAGCGCCGTCGCGGCAGAGTGACAAGTCATGGCGCGGCTGAACCATGTGGCTTTGACAGTATCGGATCGCGAAGCCTCGGCGCGGTTTTATGGCGCATATTTCGGCCTGACGCAGCGTGTCCATGACGATGCGCATCTGCTGATCCTTGCCGATGACAGCGGCGGTCTTCTGGCGCTTAGCAGTGGCGAGGTGCCGCCGGAATTGCCGCGCACGAACCATTTCGGCAGCCTTGTCGGCTCTGCCGCCGAAATCGAGACAATGCGCGCACGTTTTCGCGCCGATGGCGTGACCGAAACGGAATACAGCGCTGAAGGCCCGGCGCGTGTGCAGGTGCTGGACCCGGATGGCTATCGGGTCGAACTCTACGCCTATTGAGCCGCGGCGGGAACGCGCCGCAAGAAGGGAGGAACAGATGTCCAGCGAATGGCCTCTTTGGGAGGTGTTTATCCGGGGTCAGCACGGGTTGAACCATCGCCATGTCGGCAGTCTGCATGCGCCCGATGCGGAGGTGGCGATCAAACATGCGCGCGATGTCTATACGCGGCGCAATGAGGGCGTCTCGATCTGGGTGGTGAAATCGGGGGATATCGCGGCGTCGAGCCCGTCAGAGAAGGGGCCGATGTTCGAGCCGTCGAATGACAAGGTTTACCGGCACCCGACCTTTTACGACATTCCCGACGAAATCGGGCATATGTGATGCCGTCGCTTCCGGACATCATGACCCCGAACGCCGCCGAACTGGCGAAGCAGGATGGCGGCGCGGGCGGCCACGCGCCTGCGCCCGACGCCGATCAGGACGCGTTGGTCGAATTCCTGCTGCGGATGGGGGACAATGCGCTGATCCTCGGGCATCGCAATTCGGAATGGTGCGGTCACGGGCCGCAGCTCGAGGAGGATATTGCGGTCTCCAACATCGCTCTGGATCTGATCGGGCAGGCGGCGATGTGGCTGGAGCTGGCCGGTGCGGTCGAGGGGCAGGGGCGCAGCGCCGATGATCTGGCCTATCTGCGCGACGTGTGGGATTTCCGCAATGTGAAGCTGGTCGAGCGGCCGAATGGCGATTTCGGGGCGACGCTGATGCGGCAATTCCTGTTCGATGCGTTTCATTTTCACCAGTTGCGGGGGCTGGTGGCGTCCAGCGATGCACGGGTGTCGGAGATCGCGGCGAAGGCGCTGAAAGAGGTCAGCTATCACCTGGAGCGTTCGGCCGGGCAGGTCATCGCGCTGGGGGACGGGACCGGGGAAAGCCGGGGCCGGATGCAGGCCGCGCTGGAGGACCAGTGGAGCTATGCGCTGGAGCTGTTCGCAAGCGACGGCACCGACCGCAACATGGCCGAGGCGGGGATTGCGCCCGATCCTGCGGAGCTGCGCGGGCTTTGGGATGAGACGGTCGGCGCGGTGATGGCGGAGGCCACGCTGGAAATCCCCGACAGCGATTTCGCCCATCAGGGCGGCAAGCAGGGCACCCATACCGAGCATCTGGGCTATATCCTCGCTGAAATGCAGTTCCTGCAGCGCGCCTATCCCGGTGCGGAGTGGTAGGGTGCGGCCCGCCGTCTCGACCATATGGGACTGGCTGGCGGAACTGCCGGACCCGGAGATCCCGGCGATCTCGCTGACCGATCTGGGGATCATCCGCGATGTGGGCTGGCAGGGCGAGACGCTGGTGGTCACGGTGACGCCGACCTATTCGGGCTGCCCGGCCACGTCGGTCATCAACCTGGATATCGAGACCCATCTGCGCGGCAAGGGGATCGAGGATCTCCGGCTGGAGCGCCGCCTGTCGCCGGCCTGGACCACCGACTGGATCAGTGATCAGGGTCGCGAGAAGCTGCGCGAGTATGGCATCGCCCCGCCGATCGCGGGCACCGCGCCGGATGGTCACGTCATGGCCCGGATCGGCGCGCTTGGCGGCAATCTGGCCGTGCCCTGCCCGCGCTGCGGGGCGACCGACACACGGCGGGTCAGCCAGTTCGGTTCGACGCCGTGCAAGGCGAGTTGGGTGTGCAATGCCTGCCTGGAACCCTTCGACTATTTCAAGTGCCATTAGAGGATCCGCCATGGCCCGTTTCCTTCCGCTCCGCGTCACCGAATTGCGCCGCGACACGCGCGATGCGGTGGTGGTGACGCTGCAACCGAGGCCGGAGGATGCGGGGGCGTTCGATTTCACCCAGGGGCAATACCTGACCTTCCGGCGCGAGTTTGACGGCGAGGAATTGCGCCGGTCCTATTCCATCTGCGCCGGGCGCGACGACGGGGTGCTGCGGGTGGGGATCAAGCGGGTGGATGGCGGCGCCTTCTCGACCTGGGCCAATGAGGAGTTGCAGGCCGGGATGGAGCTGGAGGCGATGGCGCCGATGGGGCGGTTTCACACCGATCTCGACGGGGCTGTGGCGAAACATTACCTGGGTGTCGCGGCGGGGTCTGGCATCACGCCGGTCCTGTCGATCATCAAGACCACGCTGGCGCGGGAGCCGAAAAGCCGCTTCACGCTGATCTACGCCAACCGCTCGGTCAATTCGATCATGTTCCGCGAAGAGCTGGAGGATCTGAAGAACCTGTATCTCGGGCGGTTCTCGGTCATCCATATCCTGAAATCCGAGGGGCAGGAGATCGATCTGTTCACGGGGCGGATCGACGCGGAGAAGATGGCGGCGCTGTTCGAGAACTGGATCGACCCGGAGAGCCTCGATGCGGCCTTCATCTGCGGGCCGGAGGGGCTGATGCTGACCGTGGCCGACAGCCTGCGCGAGGCGGGGCTGGAGGACGGGCAGATCAAGTTCGAGCTGTTCGCCTCGTCCCAGCCGGGGCGGGCGAAGAAAAAGGCGGTCAGCCGCGATTCCGCGCAGGCGGGAGAGGCGACCGAGGCGGTGGTGACGCTGGACGGGGCGACGCGCAGTTTCCGCATGCCGAAACAGGGCGAGACCCTTCTGGATGCAGCACTGGCGCAGGACATGGACGCGCCGTTCGCCTGCAAGGCCGGGGTCTGTTCGACCTGCCGCGCCAAGGTGCTGGAGGGCGAGGCGGAGATGGCGGTCAACCACGCGCTAGAGGATTACGAGGTCGCGCAGGGCTATGTGCTGACCTGCCAGTGCTATCCGCTGACCGACCGCATCGTCGTCAGCTATGACGAATAGGGGGCGGCGATGGAGATGAAGATCGAGGACTATCTGGCGCAGGGCGGCCAGCTCACCTCTCCGGGCAATGTCCCGCCGCGTTACCGGGGCGAGCTGATGCGGCTGATGGCCAGCTTCGTGGACAGCGAGCTGGCCGGGGCGGCGGGGTTTGCCGACACGATCAACGACGCGCCCGGCATCCGCAACCGGATCGCGGCGGCGAAGATCACCCAGGAGAAGCTGGATCATGCCGGCCGCGTGCTTGAGGTGATGGGCGAATTCGGGGCCGACACGGCGCGCTATGACACCCGCCATGACTGGGCGGCGCGGATGGCGCGCGACGCCGATCTGGACGCGGCGCGGCATGGCGACGACATGCGGCTGTCGGTGTTTCACTATCCGATCGCGGGCTATGTCGATGCGGTGGTGCTGAACGTGCTGATGGGGCTGGCGACGGTGGTGCAGTTGCACGAGATGGGCCGGGTCAGCTATGCCCCGCTGGCCGATGCGTTTCGCGAGATCGCTCCGCGCGAGGCGGCGCATGTCGATCTGGGGCTGAAAGGGCTGCGCCAGATCGTCGGGGATGACGCGGGCCGGCAGAAGGCCGCGCAATCCGTTGCCTACTGGCTGCCGAAGGTCGAGGCGAGCTTCGGGCAGGCCGGATCTGCGCGGTTCGAGAAACAGGCGCGGCTGGGGCTGCGCCATACCGAGAACGAGACGCTTCGCGAGGACTGGGCGGGACGCGTGGCGGACGCGATGTCGCCGCTGGGGCTGGGCTGAAAGGATTTGCCATGACCATGCAGACCGCACCGCGCGTGCTGGAATCCTATCTTTGCGGGCAGTGGCAGGCCGGGTCGAAGGACGGCAAGCCGCTGCTGAATGCCGCGACCGGCGAGACGGTGGCGCTGATCGACGCGACCGGCTTGGATTTCGCGGCGGCCTTGCAATACGGGCGCGAGAGGGGCGGTCCGGCGCTGCGGGCTATGACGCTGCATCAGCGGGCGCTGATGCTGAAGGAAATCGGCCTGAAGCTGATGGAGATGAAGGAGGATTTCTACGTCGAGAATCTCTGGACGGGTGCGACCCGCGCCGAGGGCTGGGTGGATATCGAGGGCGGGATCGGGACGTTGCTGACGCTGGCCTCCAAGGCGCGGCGCGAATTGCCCAATGCCCGCGTGATCCCTGACGGGCCGGTCGAGGCCCTGTCGAAGGATGCCAGCTTCTCGGGCCAGCATATCTTGTCGCCCCTGCAGGGCGTGGCGGTGCATATCAACGCGTTCAACTTTCCGATCTGGGGAATGCTGGAAAAGATCGCGCCGACGCTGATCGCGGGGATGCCGGCCTTGGTGAAACCGGCCAGCCAGACCGCCTATCTGACCGAGCTGATGGTGCGGCGGATCATCGCGATGGGGGTGCTGCCGGAGGGCGCGTTGCAGCTTGTCAGCGGCTCGGCGGGCGACATGCTGGATCATGTGACCTGTCAGGACGTGGTGACGTTCACCGGCTCGGCCGAGACCGGGCGGATGCTGAAGACCGCCCCGGCGATCACGGGGAATTCGGTGCGATTTACCATGGAGGCGGACAGTCTGAACGCCTCGGTTCTGGGGCCGGATGCGGGGCCGGGGACGGAAGAGTTCGATCTGTTCGTGCGCGAGGTCATGCGCGAGATGACCAGCAAGGCCGGGCAGAAATGCACCGCGATCCGGCGGGCCATCGTGCCGGGCCCGCATGTCGATGCGGTGATCGCGGCGCTGAAGGACCGGCTTGCGGGGGTCGTGACCGGCGATCCGGCGGTGGAGGGGACGCGGATGGGGCCGCTCGCCAGTCTGGATCAGCGCGAGGAGGTGCGCGACCGGATCCGCGATCTGGCGCGGGATGCGGAGATCGTGCTGGGCGATCCGGGCGAGGTGCGCGTCGCCTCCGGCGATGCCGAGAAGGGGGCCTTCGTGAACCCGGTGCTGCTGCTGGCGAATGATCCGGGCGCGGATTGTGCGGCGCATGATGTCGAGGCGTTCGGGCCGGTGGTGACGCTCATGCCCTATGAGGGCGTCGATCAGGCGGTGGCGCTGACCCATCGCGGCAAGGGCTCGCTGGTGGCGTCGGTGTTTACCGACAGCAGGGAGGTGGCCGAGGAGATGGTGCTGGGCATGGCACCGATGCATGGAAGGGTGCTGATCGGGAACCGGCGTTCGGCCAAATCCTCGACCGGGCATGGCTCTCCGCTGGCGCCGCTGATCCATGGCGGGCCGGGGCGCGCGGGCGGCGGCGAGGAGCTGGGGGGCATGCGCGCGGTCAAGCATTACATGCAGCGCACGGCGGTGCAGGGCGCGCCGCATCTGCTGAGCGCGGTCACCGGGATCTGGTCCGAGGGGGCCGGGACGCGGGCGGACAGGCACCCGTTCCGCAAATCCGTGGAGGAGCTGGAGATCGGCGACCAGATCGTGACCGAGGCGCGCCAGGTGACGGAGGAGGATGTGGAGCATTTCGCCCGCTTCACCGGCGATACGTTCTACGCCCATATGGATGCGGAGGCCGCAAGGGCGAATCCTTTCTTCGACGACCGCGTGGCGCATGGATACCTGATCGCGTCCTTCGCGGCGGGGCTGTTCGTCGATCCCGATCCCGGCCCGGTGCTGGCGAATTACGGGGTGGACAATCTGCGCTTCCTCACCCCGGTCTATTTCGGCGACAGCCTGCGCGTCCGGCTGACCTGCAAGGAGATCAACCCGCGCGAGGGGGCCGATCATGCCGAGGTGCGGTGGGATTGCCGCGTGACCAACCAGAGCGACGAGGTGGTGGCGCAATATGACGTGCTGACCATGGTGGCGAAGCACTGGCCGTAAGTCTGGCCGGTGGCCCATGAAAAAGGCCCCGCGATTGCGGGGCCTTTCCTGTCCGTTCCGGCAGAGCCGGGATCAGTCGTTGCTGGAACCCATGAACTGCAGCAGGAACATGAACATGTTCAGGAAGTCGAGATACAGGCTGAGCGCGCCGAGAATGGCGGCCTTGCCCAGAAACTCGCGATCCGAGTCGCGCAGTTGCAGATAGGTGTTCTTGATCTTCTGCGTGTCATAGGCGGTCAGCCCGGCGAAGATCAGGATGCCGATCACCGAGATGGCGAACTGCATCGCGCTCGACTGCAGGAAGATGTTGATGATCGAGGCGATGATGAGGCTGATCAGACCCATCATCAGGAAGGTGCCCATGCCTGACAAATTGCGCTTGGTGGTGTAGCCATAGAGCGACAGCGCGGCGAAGGCGCCGGCCGTGGCAAAGAAGGTCGAGGCGATCGAGGTGCCGGTATAGGCCATGAAGATCCAGCTCAGCGACATGCCCATCAGCGCGGCGAAGCCGTAGAAGACCAGCGTGGCGGTCTGGGTGGACAGCCGGTAGACCACCGCGCCGAAGGCAAAGACCATCAGCAGCGGCGCGAACATCAGCACCCATTTCAGCGGCGAGGTATAGACCGCGACCCCGATCGGGGTGAGCTGGCCGTTCTGCACGGCGAGCATGTTGAGCCCGAGGGCGAAGAAGGCGGTGACGGCCATGCCGGTGGCCATGATGCCGTAGACCTTGCTCATGTATTCGCGAAGGCCGACATCAATATCGGCACGGGTCGCGGCACCCGTCCGGGCCTGGGCCTGTCTCAGGGTGTCGTATTCAGCCATTCATCTCTCCATCACTGGCGTTGGCGGTGCGCAACCGCACCTGTCCGGGTCAATATCGGTCCAGTATGGCATGTTTTCAACGCTGCCACAGGTAAAATAACGCGGATGTCACGTGGCGGGCCGGATTCGCGGATTTCGCTTCGCGACGGAGGCGGGCAGGCGCGCCGCGCGGCTTGCCGGGAACCGGAAGGATCGGGACCCGGAGCGGCCCCGCTTACTGCCGCATAGCGTGTCGCTGGCAGTCGTGATTCGCGCCATTAAAGGATGATTGAACGGTGTTAAACGAACTGATTCGGTCAGTAATGGGCGGTTTTGAGCAATTTGCGGGCCGAAAACCGCTCACGCCCCCGATGCGTGGCAAGAAGCACGTGCAAGAACCTGTACTTTTAGTCAACTGCAACGTGTCGACGTGGATTCTCGGTCGCCAGTCTCGGACCACATCGTGTATTAATCTCGGAGTTTTTGTGAGGTGTAGTATGAAGCACGAAGTTGATGTGCATGTTGGTACGCGGATCCGCCATCGTCGCTGGCTGATCGGAATGACCCAGCAACAATTGGCCGACCAGGTCGGAATCAAATTCCAGCAGATCCAGAAATACGAGACGGGCGCCAACCGCGTCTCTGCGTCGCGCTTATGGGACATTGCCCGCGCGCTCGACGTGCCGATCAGCTTTTTCTTCGAAGGGCTGACCGATGGCCGCGCCAGTGCCACCGTCGATGACGACGTGCTGGCCAACAAGGAGGCGCTGCAACTGATCCGCGCCTACTACGCCATGCCCGAGGCGCAGCGCCGCCAGATCTTCGAGCTGGCGCGGGTGCTGTCGCACGCGGCCTGACCCCGCATCCCTGTTCGCCCCCCTCATTCCGCGTTAAGACCGGCGCCAGAATGAGGGGGCAGCATGCAGCACGACATGATTTTCGAGACCGCCGCCGCGATGGCGGATGCCGCGCGACGCGAGACGCTGCGGCTGTTCCGCAGTGCCGGTTTGCGGCCTGACAACAAGCTGGCGGCAGGGTTCGACCCGGTGACCGAGGCCGACCGCGCCAGCGAACGCGCGATGCGCGAGATCCTGGCCGAACGCCGCCCCGACGACGCGATCCTGGGCGAGGAATTCGGGCCCAGTCCGGGCCGCTCCGGCCTGAGCTGGATCCTGGACCCGATCGACGGCACCCGTGCCTTTATCTGCGGCGCGCCGAGCTGGGGGGTGCTGATCGGGCTGGTCGATTCGGACGGGCCGATCTATGGCATCATCGACCAGCCTTTCACCGGCGAGCGGTTCGAGGGCGGGCTGGGCCGCGCCCGGCTGGTGGACCGCGAGGGCGAGCGGCCGCTGGGGGTTCGGACGGGCGTGACGCTGGCGCAGGCGACGCTGCTGAGCACCTATCCCGAGATCGGCAGCGAGGCGGAGCGCGCGGCGTTTGCGCGGGTGGCCGGGCAGGTGCGGCTGACGCGCTACGGGCTGGATTGCTACGGATACGCGCTGCTGGCGCTCGGCATGGTGGATCTGCTGATCGAGGCGGGGTTGCAGCCCTATGACGTGGCCGCGCCCATTGCCGTGGTGCAGGCGGCGGGCGGGATCGTCACCGACTGGCAGGGCGGCCCGGCCCATGGCGGCGGGCAGATCATCGCCGCCGCCTCGCCCGAGCTGCACGCCGCGGCCCTGGCGCTTCTGAACGCGGATCGCGTTGAAGCCGCACCGGTGCTGGACTAAGATCCCGGACGGGCGCCGCCGCCCATCCGCAACCCAATCGACAGCATGAAAAGGGGAGGTGTCCATGCAGGATGAACCGCAGCGCCCGGATCTGTCCGACGACGCGTCGGACCCGCGCCGCAGCCTCGCCCCGCAGCCGGAGAACGAGCCGGAGCCCGAGCGCGGGGAAGAGGAGGATGACTTCACCCCCTCGCGCGCGTTGATCGACCAGATCCGCGACGCCATCGACGCCGAGGAACAGGACCGGCTGGACGCGCTGCTGGAGCCGATGCACGCCGCCGACATCGCGGATGTGATCGAAAACCTGTCGGCGGCGCGGCGGCGGGTGTTCATGTCGCTGTGGTCGGGCGAGATCGACGGCGAGATCCTGGCCGAGATCGACGAATCGATCCGCGACGAGATCGTCGAACAGCTTCCCGGCGACGTGCTGGCCGATGCCGTGCGCGAGATGGACAGCGACGACATCGTCGATCTGATCGAGGAGCTGGACGAGGACGATCAGCGCAAGATCCTCGACGCGCTGGACGAGACCGACCGGGTCGCGGTCGAACAATCGCTGACCTATCCCGAATACTCCGCCGGCCGGATGATGCAGTCGGAGGTGGTGACCGCGCCGGAGCATTGGACGGTGGGCGACACGATCGACTATCTGCGCGGCGAGGAGGAGCTGCCCGACCAGTTCTATCACGTCATCCTGACCGATCCGCGCCGCCACCCGGTGGGCTACGTCGCGCTGGGTCGTCTGCTGGCCGCGCGACGTGCGACGCCCTTGCGCGAGATCGTCGAGGACAGCTTCCGCCCTATCGGCGTCTTTGCCGAGGAGGCCGATATCGCCTACGCGTTCAACCAGTATCACCTAATCTCCGCCCCGGTGGTGGACGAGGATGACCGGTTGGTCGGCGTCATCACCATCGACGACGCAATGGAGGTGCTCGACGAGGAACACGAGGAGGACATCCTGCGCCTGGCCGGGGTCGGTGACGACTCCTCGATCCAGGACACGGTGATGGAGACTTTGTGGCAGCGCATCCCGTGGCTGGCGGTGAACCTGGGCACGGCGATCCTCGCCTCTTTCGTGATCGCGATCTTCGAGACCACGATCTCGGAGGTGGTGGCGCTGGCGGTGCTGATGCCGATCGTGGCCTCGATGGGCGGGAATGCGGGCACCCAGACCCTGACCGTGGCAGTCCGCGCGCTGGCGACGAAAAGCCTGACCGGATCGAATGTCTGGCGGGTCGTCGCGCGCGAGGCGGTGGTCGGGCTGCTGAACGGGGTCTGCTTTGCCGTGGTGATGGGGATCGTGGCCTGGATCTGGTTCGACGGCGTTTCGCTGGGCGGGGTGATCGCGATTGCGATGGTGGTGAACCTGATGGTCGCGGCGCTGGCGGGGATCCTGGTGCCGCTGGCGCTTGACAAGGTTGGGGCCGATCCGGCGCTGGCTTCGGGGGCATTCGTGACGACCGTGACCGATGTGGTTGGTTTCTTTGCCTTTCTGGGGCTGGCGCAGGCGGTGCTGCTTTAGACCGCACCGGCGGGCGCTGCGCCGCGGCGTATTATTTCTGTCGGAATTGAGAAATATTTCTTGATCTGCCGGGGTGGTTTCAGCAATTTGGGTCACAGAAAGCTAAAAACACTACATGTGGTGGCAAAACGCGCCACCCAGCCATGATCCGGCTCCGGCAGGTCTTCAAGGGACAGGCACATCCCGTCTGCGTCATGCAGGCGGGATGACGCATTTCAGGGGTGCCGCGCAGGGCAGGTCAGCAGGGGTTTCCGAACGGTCCGGCCAACGCGCGCGGCCGGGGTGACATCTGCGACAGGTTCTATTGGTAATGCGCGACCGGGGTGCCGGCGATGGCCGACATGTTCAGCAGCCCGCGCGCGGTGATGGACGGGGTCACGATATGGGCGCGGTTGCCCATCCCCATCAGGATCGGCCCGACCTCCAGCCCCTCGGCCTTGGTCTTCAGGATGTTGCGCACGCCCGATGCGGTGTCTGTATCCGCGAAGATCAGCACATTCGCCTCTCCCTTGAGGCGCGAGGCGGGGAAGATGCGGCGCCGGATCTCGGGGTCGAGGGCGGCATCGACATGCATTTCCCCGTCGAAGTTGAAATCGGCCTCGCGGCCTTCGAGGATCTCCATCGCCGCGCGCATCCGGCGGCCGGAATCGCTGTCGAGATTGCCGAATTGCGAGTGGCTGCACAGCGCCACATGCGGTTCCAGCCCGAAGCGGCGGACATGGCGCGCAGCGCCGATGGCGGCGCGCGCGATCTCTTGCGGCGAGGGGCGTTCATGGACCTGGGTGTCGGCCACGAAGAGCGGGCCGTCCTCCAGGATGATCATCGACAGCGCGCCATGCGGTTCCAGCCCGCCGCGGCCGAGGATCTGGGTGATGTAGTTCAGATGCCAGCTATACTGCCCGAACGTGCCGCAGAGCAGGCTGTCGGCCTCGCCGCGATGGACCATGACGCTGCCGATGGCGGTGGTGTTGGTACGCATGATGGCGCGGGCGAGATCCGGGGTGACGCCGCGCCTTGCCATCAGGTCGTGATAGGTCTCCCAGTATTCGCGATAGCGCGGGTCGTTTTCCGGGTTCACGATCTGGAAATCCGTGTCTGGCCGGATCGGCAGGCCGGCGCGTTCGGCGCGCATCGAGATCACCTCGGGCCGGCCGATCAGGATCGGGACGTCGGTGGTTTCCTCCAGCATCGCGTTGGCGGCGCGCAGCACGCGCTCATCCTCGCCCTCGGCAAAGACGATGCGGCGGGTGGCGGTGGCCGCCGCCTCAAAGACCGGGCGCATGATGAGCGCCGAGCGGAAGACCGAGCCGTCGAGGCGGCGCTTATAGGCGTTCAGATCGGCAATCGGCCGCTGCGCCACGCCGGACTCCATCGCGGCCTTGGCCACGGCGGTCGAGACCACGCCGATCAGCCGCGGATCGAAGGGTTTCGGGATCAGGTATTCGGGCCCGAAGGTCAGCGTCTCGCCGCGATAGGCCGCCGCGGCCTCGGCCGCCGTGGTGGCGCGGGCGAGGGCGGCGATGCCTTCGATACAGGCGATCTGCATCTCGTCATTGATCTGCGTCGCGCCGACATCGAGCGCGCCGCGGAAGATGAATGGAAAGCACAGGACGTTGTTCACCTGGTTGGGGAAATCGCTGCGCCCGGTGGCAATGATCGCATCGGGTGCCACCTGTTTCGCCAGGTCCGGCATGATCTCGGGCGTCGGGTTGGCGAGCGCGAAGATCACCGGGCGCGACGCCATCCGCGCCACCATCTCGGGTGTCAGAACGCCGGGGCCGGACAGGCCCAGGAACAGATCCGCCCCGTCGATCACCTGATCGAGCCTGCGCAGATCGGTCGCTTGCGCGAATTCGGCTTTTTGCGGGTTCATGTCCTCTTCCCGGCCCTCGTAAACGAGGCCGTGAATGTCGCAGAGCCAGACATTTTCGCGCCGCACGCCCAGCTTGAGCAGCATGTTCAGGCAGGCAATCCCCGCCGCCCCGCCGCCGGTGGAGACGATCTTGATCTCCTCGAACGACTTGACCGCCACGCGCAGGGCATTGGTGGCGGCCGCACCCACGACAATGGCGGTGCCGTGCTGGTCGTCGTGAAAGACCGGGATGTTCATCTTCTCGCGGCACAGCTTCTCGACGATGAAGCAGTCGGGGGCCTTGATATCCTCCAGGTTGATGGCGCCGAAGCTGGGCTCCAGGCTCTGGACGATGGCGGCGAGCTTTTCGGGGTCGGTCTGGTCGATCTCCAGGTCGAAGCAGTCGATATTGGCGAATTTCTTGAACAGGACCGCCTTGCCCTCCATCACCGGCTTGGAGGCGAGCGGGCCGATATTGCCGAGCCCCAGCACGGCGGAGCCGTTGGACACCACCGCGACCAGATTGCCCCGCGCGGTAAAGCGGGCGGCATCGGCGGGGTTCTGCTTGATCTCCAGACAGGCTTCCGCGACGCCAGGGCTGTAGGCGCGCGACAGGTCACGGCCATTGGCGAGCGGCTTGGTCGCGCGGACCTCCAGCTTACCGGGGCGGGGAAACTCGTGGTAATCAAGCGCCGCCATGCGGGCATTGTCCTGCCGCTGTTCGTCCATCGGTGTCCCTTTCCTGCATGCGCGGCGGGATGGCGCGGGCAAGGCGGCGGGTCCGGCCGCCGGCCCGGCCGTCCCCGGCCAGTTGGTTCAGCGTTAAACCAGTTGCATGACGCTTCACAACCGTCCAGCCGCAACCGGCCTGAAACTTCTGTCGCGAAAACGCGAAGCCGGCCCGCCGCCCCGCCCGGAGACGCCGCGCCACACTTGCATCGCGGCACCGCCGGGCGCAGAATCGCCCAAACCAACACGGGGGGACCGTTCCATGTCGCTTCTCGACGCCGCGCGCGAGGTCCGCGAGGCCGCCTATGCGCCCTATTCCAACTTCAAGGTCGGCGCGGCGCTGCGCGGGCGCTCGGGCCGGATCTATCGCGGCTGCAACGTGGAGAACGTGGCTTACCCCGAAGGCACCTGCGCCGAGGCGGGCGCGATTGCCGCGATGGTTGCGGCGGGGGAGACGGAGCTGGTCGAGGTGGCGGTGATCGCGGATTCGCCCAGCCCGGTGCCGCCTTGCGGGGGATGCCGGCAGAAGCTGGCGGAGTTCGGGGCGGGCGAGACGCCGGTTTTGCTGGCCACGACCGGCGGGGCCACGATGCAGACGACGATCGGGGCGCTGCTGCCCGGCCGCTTCGATGCGGGCCATATGGAAGGTGCCAAGGGGTGAGCGATCCGCGCCCGATCATTGCACGGCTGCGTGACGGCGGCGGGCTGACGCCGGAGGGCGCGGCGCAGTTCGCGCGCGGTCTGGCCGACGGGTCGGTGTCCGATGCGCAGGCGGCGGCCTTCGCGATGGCGGTGGTGACGCGCGGCCTGCCGGTTTCGGCGCGCAGCGCGCTGACGCTGGCGATGCGTGATTCCGGCGATGTGCTGGATTGGGATCTGCCGGGGCCGGTGTCCGACAAGCATTCGACCGGCGGGGTGGGCGATGTGGTGTCGCTTATCCTCGCCCCGCTTCTGGCGGCCTGCGGGGCCTACGTGCCGATGATATCGGGGCGCGGGCTGGGCCATACCGGCGGCACGCTGGACAAGCTGGAGGCGATTGCGGGGTTTCGCTGCGATCTGCCCGAGGCCGATTTCCGCCGCGTGGTCGGCGAGGTCGGCTGCGCCATCGTCGCCGCCTCGGGCGATCTGGCCCCGGCGGACCGGCGGCTCTATGCGATCCGGGATGAGGCGGCCTGCGTGGAATCCATTGACCTCATTACCGCCTCGATCCTGTCGAAGAAGCTGGCGGCGGGGCCGGATACGCTGGTCCTCGATGTGAAATCCGGCTCCGGCGCGTTTCTGGGCGATCCGGCCCAGGCGGAGGCGCTTGCGCAATCGCTGGTCTCCACCGCGAATGCGGCGGGGTGTCGCTGTTCGGCGCTGATCACCGACATGGATCAGCCGCTGGCCCGTGCGGCCGGCAACGGGCTGGAGGTGCGCGCGGCGATTGCCTGTCTGCGCGGCGAGGGTTCGGCGCTGCGCGAGGTCACGCTGGCGCTGGCGGCGGAGGCGTTGGCTCTGGCCGGGATCGACGATGCGGCAGACCGCGCGGAGCGGGCGCTCGACAGCGGTGAAGCGGCAGAGATTTTCGGCCGCATGGTCGCCGCGCAGGGCGGGCCGGGCGATCTGATCGACGCCCCCGACAGGCATCTGGCCGCTGCGCCGGTGACGCGCGATGTGTCCGCCCCGCAGGGCGTGGTGGCCGGGATCGATGTGGCTGCATTGGGTCACGCGGTGATCGGACTGGGCGGCGGGCGCGTCCGGGCCGGGCAGAAGATCGACCACCGGGTCGGGCTGTCGGAGCTGCGAAGGCTGGGTGAGGCGACGGAGGGGCGGATCGCGGTCGTGCATGCGGCCAGCGAGGCCGAGGCAGAGGCAGCGGTGGATGCGGTGAGAGCGGCTTACCGCATTGCCGACGACGCGCCGCCGCCCGGACCGCTGATCCGGGGCAGGGTGCCGCCATCCGATCCGGTCGACGGGGGTCAGGCATGAGCCGGGCCTTTCTGGTGGTGATGGATTCCGTCGGCATCGGCGGCGCGCCGGATGCGGGGCAGTTCTTCAACGAAGGGCGTCCCGATACCGGCGCCAACACCGTGCTGCATATCGCCGAGGCGCAGCGCCTCGATCTGCCGCATCTGGACCGGCTGGGGCTGGGGGCCGCGATCCGGCTGGCCTCGGGCGCGGAGGCGCCGGGGCTGGGGGCCGCGCCGCAGGGGATCTGGGGTGCGGCGACCGAGATCTCGCCGGGCAAGGATACGCCTTCGGGGCATTGGGAGCTGGCCGGCGTGCCGGTGCCCTGGGACTGGCATTATTTTCCCGACCGTCAGCCCGCCTTCCCGCCGGAGGTGGTGGCGCGGGTCTGCGAACTGGCCGGGACCGAGCGCATCCTCGGCAACCGGCACGGCTCCGGCACGGTGATGCTGGAGGAGCTGGGCGCGGAGCATCTGCGCACCGGCTGGCCGATCTGCTACACCTCCGCCGACAGCGTGTTCCAGATCGCCGCGCATGAGGAGGCCTTCGGGCTCGACCGGCTGTTGAAGCTGTGCGAGACGCTGGCGCCGATGCTGCACGAGATGCGCGTGGGCCGGGTGATCGCGCGGCCCTTCCTGGGCGGGCCGGGGGGGTTCCAGCGGACCGCCAACCGCCGCGATTACGCCATCGCGCCGCCCGCCGACACGATCCTGGACATTGCCGCGCAGGCCGGGCGCGTGACCCATGCGGTGGGCAAGATCGGCGATATTTTCAGCCATCGCGGCATCACCCGCCTGCACAAGGGCGGTTCCGACGCCGATCTGGCGGGTCACCTGCTGCGCCTGATCGAGGAGGCGGAGCCGGACAGCCTGACCTTCGCCAATTTCGTCGAATTCGACAGCCTCTATGGCCATCGGCGCGACATTCCCGGCTATGCCGCGCATCTGGAATGGTTCGACGGGATCGTCGGGCAGGCGCTCCACCGGCTGAAGCCCGGCGATCTGATCCTGTTCACCGCCGATCACGGCAATGACCCGTCCTGGACCGGCACCGACCACACGCGCGAGCGGGTGCCGGTGCTGGGCGCGCGCCATGGTGCGGCCTCGCAGGCGGTGGGGCAGGTCGGGTTCTCCGACATCGGGGCCAGCGTCGCCGCGCATCTGGGCCTGCCCGCGCCGGGCCACGGCAAGAACTTTCTCTGATACCGGATCAAGGGCCATGACCGCATGAAGGATCTCAGCAAGATCGAACTCCATCTGCATCTGGAAGGGGCCGCCCCGCCCGGCTTCGTGCGCGGGCTGGCGGCGGAACAGGGGGCGGATCTCTCCGGCATCTTCGATGGGCAGGGGCATTATGCCTATGACGGCTTCACCGATTTCCTGCGCGTCTACGAGGTGGCGACCTCGGTGATCCGCACCCCGCAGGATTATGCGCGGCTCTTGCGCGAGGTGCTGGGCAATTGTGCCGAGCATGGCGCCATCTATGCGGAGCTGTTCGTGTCGCCCGAATTCTGCGGCGGCGGCGATCTGTCCGCCTGGCGCGACTATCTGGCCGCCATGGTCGAGGTTGCGGAGGAGATGGGCGCCCACGGCATCGACAGCCGCGCCATCATCACCCCGATCCGACATTTCGGCCCCGACCGCGCCCGCGCAAGCGCCATCTGCGCGCGCGAAACCGCGAGCGAGGATCATACCGGATGGGTCAGCGGCTTCGGCATGGGCGGCGCGGAAACCGTCGGCACGCCTCAGGATTTCACCTGGAGCTTCGATTGCGCGCGAGAGGCCGGGCTGGGCCTGACCTGCCATGCCGGGGAATGGGGCGGGCCGCAATCCATCCGCGACGCGATGAGCCTAGGCATCAGCCGGGTGGGCCATGGCGTTCATGCCGTGCAGGATCCGGCCCTGATGCGGGATCTGGCGGAGCAGGGGATCGTGCTGGAGGTCTGCCCCGGCTCCAACATCGCGCTTGGCATCTATCCCGACTGGTCCGCCCATCCCATTGCAAAGCTGGCCGATGCCGGGGTGAAGGTGACGGTGTCCACCGACGATCCGCCGTTCTTCCACACCACGCTCAGCCATGAATATGCGCGGCTGGCGGATGCATTCGGCTGGGCCGAGGCGGAGTTCCGCGAGATGAACCTGATTGCCGCCGAGGCCGCCTTCTGCGATGCCGCCACCCGAGACAGGCTGCGCGGCCGCTTTGCCTGACCGAAACGGAGATCCCCATGTCCGAGACGCATCTGACCATCGTCGATCACCCGCTGGTGCAGCACAAGCTGACCATCATGCGCGACCGCGACACCTCGACCGGCGCGTTCCGCCAGCTTCTGCGCGAGATCAGCCTGTTGCTGGCCTATGAGGTGACGCGGGAGCTGCCCATCTCCACCCAGCGGATCCAGACCCCGCTGCACGCGATGGATGCGCCGGTGATCGCGGGCAAGAAACTGGCCCTCGTCTCGATCCTGCGGGCGGGCAACGGGCTTCTGGACGGGATCCTTGAGCTGATTCCGTCGGCGCGGGTCGGGTTCGTGGGGCTGTATCGCGACCCCGACACGCTCCAGCCGGTGCAGTATTATTCAAAGCTGCCGAAGGGGCTGGAGGCGCGCATGACCATCGTGGTCGATCCGATGCTGGCCACCGGCAATTCCTCGGCCGCGGCGGTGGATCTGATCAAGCAATCCGGCGCGCGCGACATCCGGTTCCTGTGCCTGCTGGCGGCGCCGGAGGGGGTGGCGCGCATGCAGGAGGCCCATCCCGATGTGCCGATCGTGACCGCCGCCCTGGATGAGCGGCTGGACGATCACGGCTATATCGTGCCGGGTCTGGGCGATGCGGGCGACCGCATGTTCGGGACGAAGTGACGGATTAACCGCGCGTCAATCCCGCCGGGGCTAGAACCGGGGCATCCCGTCCGATTCGAGGTGCCGATGCGGATCGCACTGCTCTGTCTCTGCCTGATCGTCGCAGGCTCCGTCCGGGCCGGCCCGGTGGAGGCCCCGCCGCCGGGGTTTCGTGCCGCGCAATATATCGACAGCGCGGGCTGCGTCTATCTGCGGCAGGAGGGCGGCTGGATCGCGCGGCGGGACAGCGATGGCATGCCGATCTGCGGCTTTCCGCCCAGCCTGACCGGGCGCGGACAGGACGCGGCGGAGAGTGCGGCGGAGACATTGGCCTCGCCGGAGCAGATCGAGCGCGACCTGGTCACGCGCGTGGTGACCTCCGGCGCGGCGATTGCGGGCGATGGGCCACGGCAGCCGGACCCGCCGGGCGCAGGGGCGGGGCAGGGCGGCAAGCCGCCGCCGGATGCGGCCCCGCCGCCGGGGGGCGATCTGGCCGAGGACATTGCGCTGGCCATGCGGCTGCGTGACGGTCTCGCCGTGGCCGGTCCGGCGACGGCCGACGCGGCGCGGCTGTGCGCCCTGCTGGGGATGCGGGCGGCCGGTCCGGGACGGCCGCCTGCCGCGGATGATCCGACGCGCGGGCGCTGTGCCGCCGGACGTGACAGTGAGGATCTTTTGCAGCGGCGCGTGGCGACGCGGCCGGAGCCGGAAGATGCAGGGGCGGAGGAGGAACGTCTCCAGCACGGGTCTGATCCGCGCATGGCGAAGCTGACGCCGCCAGTAAAGGCACAGAATGGCAGATCGGCACCGGGATCGGGCGGAGGCGGGCGGATGATGCGCAGCGAAGCGGCCGTCTCGAAGGACGCGGCCCGGACGGCGCCGCGCAGTGTGGGCCTGCCTCGGGAGCGCGTCACAGCGCCGGGACAGGCCCATACCCCCACGCGCGCGCAGCCTGCGCCCCGCTATATCCAGATCGGCCGCTACGGTCCTGCGGGGGTGGACAAGGCGCTCAGCGACCTGCGCGGCATGGGCTACCGCGCCCTGCGCGAACGCAGCGGGGACAGCGCGGCGGACCGGCGGGTGCTGACCGGACCCTTCGCCTCACCCGCCGATCTGCAGGCGGCGCTGCGCCGGCTGCAAAGGGCGGGATACGTCGCTGCGTTTTCGCGATGAACTGCGGGCCTGCCGCCGGCGAATCGCGTGCCGGCCCGCCGTCGTCTCGGAGCCATGAGTATTCGGCGGCATTGCGGAGCCGGGCCAGCCGGGGACGGACGCTGCTGCCTGTCCGTCATGCGACGACGGCAGCCGCCCCGCCGCTGCGGCTTGCCGGTCATGCGCCATGTCACGCGGCGTGGTGCTAGCCCGTCACCGTGCAGATCTGCTGAAGGGCGACCCAGTCGCGCTCGCTCATCAGGGGCGGATAGGGATCGGAGCGGAACGGGTCGGATTCGGAGAGCGGGACGGAGGCGCGATTGCCCTCGGCCAGCGTGTCCGCGAACGGGCCGGACGGGATCCGGGTCTGGCCGAAGGCCTCCAGCAGGGCGTGTTCATCGGCCATCGGCGGCGGCACCGCCCAGATCGCGGCCGAAATACCGCTCAACGCATGCTCTGGCAGCGCGCCGCTGGTCAGCAGGGCCAGCACATCGTTGATCCGCGCCTGCCGCATCACCGCATCCATCGGGTCATGGGTCTCGGCGCTGAGCCTTGCGGCCAGCAGATGCCCGGCCAGGGCCTCCGGCCCGCTGCGCCCGGTGACGAGATCGGCGGAGATGGCGACGATGCCGCCGGGCAGCATGCGCGCGCCGGCCATCCCGTCTGGCAGCACCACGAGCCGGGCCGGGTCCGGCAGGCCGGTGCGCGCGGCGAGGCGGTGCAGCGCCGCCTGCCCGGCGGGTGCGGAGCAGGCGGGGCCGGTCATCGGCGCCATGTTCGACAGGATGGCGGCACCGATCCGGCCGCGCTCGGCCGCCGGTGTGATCCGCACCGCGTGATCGCGCAGCGCCGGTGGCAGCCAGACCGCCGCCGCGACGATCAGCGCCAGCAGCACCGCGACGGTCAGCCCGCCGCGGACCCGGCCGGGATGGGCGCGGCGCGCGGCGATGGCCGACTGCACGCGGTCGATCGCCTCGATCATCAGAACATCGTCCAGAACCAGCGTCTCCGACCCGGCGGCCTCGGCCGCGGCGGGGCGGTAGCGCGCCGGCATCTGGCCGGGATTGGCGCGCTCCACCGCCGGCAGAGACCAATGCGCCAGCGGGGCGTCGGAGCCGGGATCGCTGAGGATCAGCGTCGCCTCGCCGATCGAGACGATCACCTCGCGCGGCTGTGCATCGGGCACGGCCTGCCACTGGCCGGAGGCCTCGAGCCGCTGGAACTGTTTCAGCGCGGTGGATCTCATCTCATCCGGCCACCCTCCACGCCGCCGTGGCGCTCACTGCGGGGCGGCGCTCAATCGGCGGCCTCGACCGACATGCCCTTGTCGCGGGCCAGGTTGCGCATCCGCTCCTGCAGCTTCTCGAAGGCGCGCACCTCGATCTGGCGGATGCGTTCGCGCGACACGTCATAGCGGCCGGACAGCTCTTCGAGCGTCAGGGGATCATCGCGCAGGCGGCGCTCCATCAGGATGTCCTTCTCGCGGTCATTCAGCACATCCATCGCCTCGACCAGCATCTCGCGGCGCAGGTTCAGCTCGTCGGCCTCGGCATAGGCTTCGGCCTGGTCGGCATCCTCGTCCTCCAGCCAGTCCTGCCATTGCGCCGTCGATTCGCCGTCACCCGCGCCGACCGTGGCATTCAGCGAGGCGTCAGACCCGGCCATGCGCCGGTTCATCTCGATCACCTCCTGCTCGGTCACGTTCAGGTCATTGGCGATCTGGGCCACGTTTTCGGGGCGCAGGTCCCCTTCCTCCATCGCGCCGATGCGGTTCTTGGCCTTGCGCAGGTTGAAGAACAGTTTCTTCTGGCCGGATGTGGTGCCCATCTTCACCAGCGACCAGGAGCGCAGGATATATTCCTGGATCGAGGCGCGGATCCACCACATGGCATAGGTGGCCAGCCGGAAACCGCGTTCCGGATCGAACCGCTTCACCGCCTGCATCAGACCGACATTGGCCTCCGAGATCACCTCGGCCTGGGGCAGGCCGTAGCCGCGATAGCCCATCGCGATCTTGGCGGCGAGTCGCAGGTGAGACGTCACCAGCTTATGCGCGGCCTCGCTGTCCTCGTGATCGGTCCAGGCCTTGGCCAGCATGTATTCCTCTTCCGGTTCCAGAAGCGGGAATTTGCGGATTTCCTGAAGGTAGCGATTGAGCCCCTGCTCGGGGCTCGGGGCGGGAAGAGTCGTGTAATTGGCCATGTCCTGTCCTCTCGCCGGATCAACGCGGTTGGGATGGGGCAGTTCCGCGCAGCCCGGTCAGAAGCGCCTGCATATCCGCGGGCAGTTGCGATGTGAATTCCAGATACGCCCCGGTGACGGGATGCACGAATCCCAGCCGGGCGGCGTGCAAAGCCTGGCGGGCAAATGCCTGCACCATATCCGCCGCCGGGCCGAGGGCGCGCGCCGAGGCCTTGCGCGCCCCACCATAGACCGGATCTCCGATCAGCCCAAGACCGGCATAGGCCATGTGCACGCGGATCTGGTGGGTGCGCCCGGTTTCCAGCCGGCATTCGACCAGCATCGCCGCGCCGGGGCGGCCGAATTGTTCCAGCATCCGGGCGCGGGTGACGGCGTGCCGGCCGCGCCCGCCGTCGAAGCTGACCGCCTGTTTCTGCCGGTCGCCGGGATGGCGGTCGAGGCGCGAAGTGATCTTCAGGACCGCGCCCGGCTCGAAGCTGATCCCGCGCAGGCCGCGAAGTCTTGAATCGGCGGCGTCGATCACCCCATGCGCGAGCGCCAGATAGGCCCGCTCGGCGCTGTGCGCCTCGAACTGGGCGGCAAGCCCATGATGCGCGCGGTCCGATTTCGCCGCGACCAGCAGGCCGGAGGTGTCCTTGTCGATCCGGTGCACGATGCCGGGCCGTGCCGCGCCGCCGATCCCCGACAGGCTGGAGGCGCAATGGTGCAGCAGCGCGTTGACCAGCGTGCCGTCCGGGCTGCCCGGCGCCGGGTGGACGACCATGCCCGCGGGCTTGTCGATCACGATCAGATCGGCATCCTCGTAAACGACATGCAGCGGAATGTCCTGCGGGCGGGTCTCCACCGGCTCCGGCTCGGGCAGGTGGATGCGAAAGCTCTGGCCCGGCTGCACCTTCAGCTTCGCGCCGCGCACCACCCCGTCCGGGCCGCTGACCGCGCCCTCCGCGATCAACCTGGCAATGCGAGAGCGCGACAGCGCGGCTTCTGCTGGCACCAGATCGGCAAGTGCCTTATCGATGCGGTCGTCGACATTGTCGGGAATAGTCAGGAACAGCTCAGTCATGGATCGTTTCTCAGCCCCATCATCGCCGCACGGTCCAGGTGAGGAATCCGACCGGCCGCGAGAGGCTGCCCACCCCGGACCGGATGAGGTGCCGCATCTGCGTTTTCTCAAGCTGGTCGTCGGCGGGCTGGCGGCGGGGATGGTGGCCGGGTTGGCGGTGATCGCGCTGATCCTGTGGGTCCGGCTGGGCACGCCGCCCTTGCCGGAACTGCCCGAGGCCGTGACGCTGCCTGCCGGTCACGGCGCCGTCGCCATCACCTTTGCGGGTGAGCGGATCATCGTGCTGACCGACCGGGACGAATTGCTCGTCTATGACCTGAGCGGAGTGTTGCAGGGGCGTGTCTCGCTCGATCAGCCCTGAGTGCCGCCGCGCTGCGCCGATTCGAGCGCGTCGAGCCGCGCCTTGAGCTCGGCATTCTCGGTCCGCGCCTTGATCGCCATGTCGCGCACCGCATCGAACTCCTCGCGGGTGACGAGGTTGCGCTCGGCCAGCCAGCGATCGACCCAGGACTTCATGGCGTTCTCGGCCTCGTCCTTGGCGCCCTGGGCCACGCCCATCGCGTTGGTCATCATCCGCGACATGTCGTCGAAGAACTTGTTTTGCGTGGACATATCGCCCTCCTGAATCACTTTCGCGCAATATGGGGTGGAGGGCGACCGGGTTCAATGTTGACACCCCGCCCGAGGCGACTAGCGTGCCGGCGAAACAGCGAGGACCGACATGATCCCCTTCCCCGACATCGCGCCGGAGATCTTCACCATATCGCTCGGCGTCGCGGAATTGTCGCTTCGCTGGTACGCGCTTGCCTATCTGGTCGGGCTGGTCGGCGGGGCCTGGGCGGTCTGGCGGCTGATAAAATCCGACGCGCTCTGGGGCGACGCCGCGCCGATGCAGCCGGCCAAGGTCGAGGAGTTGCTGACCTGGATCGTGGCCGGGGTGATCCTGGGCGGGCGGCTGGGGTTCGTTCTGTTCTATCAGCCGGGATATTATCTCGCGAATCCGCTGGAGATCGTGAAGGTCTGGCAGGGCGGCATGTCCTTTCATGGCGGGTTCGCCGGGGTCGTCATTGCCGCGTGGCTTTGGGCGCGCCGGAATGGCGTCGCACCGCTCCGGCTGGCCGATGCGCTGGCGGTGGCGGCCCCGATCGGGCTGTTCTTCGGGCGGATCGCGAATTTCATCAATGCGGAGCTTTGGGGACGTCCCACCGAGTTGCCATGGGGGGTCATCTTCCCCGGCGAGGCGGCGCAGAGCTGTCCCGGTGTCGAGGGTCTGTGCGCCCGCCATCCCAGCCAGCTCTACGAGGCGGGGCTGGAGGGGCTGGCGCTGGGGCTTTTGCTGCTGGTGCTGATCCGACGCGGGGCGTTGCGCCGGCCGGGCCTGGCGCTTGGTGTGTTTCTGGCAGGCTATGCGGCCGCGCGGATCTTCGTGGAGTTCTACCGTGTCGCGGATGCGCAGTTCATTACCCCGGACAATCCGCTGGGCCGGGTGGCGCTTGGCCTCAGCATGGGGCAGCTTCTGTCGCTGCCGATGTTGGCGCTCGGGCTGGTGTTCATCCTGCGCGCGATGAGGCAGCCGCGCAGATGACGCGATTGGCCGCGCTCATCGCCGATGAGATCCGGCGCAGCGGTCCGATCTCGGTCGCGCGCTACATGGAGCTGTGCCTGCTGCATCCCGATCACGGCTATTACGCGACGCGCGATCCGTTCGGCCGGGCCGGTGATTTCGTGACAGCGCCGGAGATCAGCCAGGTCTTCGGCGAGTTGCTGGGCCTGTTCCTGGGGCAGTGCTGGATGGATCAGGGCGGGCCTGCGCCGTTCACGCTGGCCGAGATCGGGCCGGGTCGCGGCACGCTGATGGAGGATGCGCGGCGCGCGATGCGGGTGGTGCCGGGCATGGCAGAGGCTGCAAGGCTGCATTTGGTCGAGGCCTCGCCACATCTGCGAAGCCTGCAGCGCGCGCGGCTGGGTGCGGATCTGCGCCATCTCGATCAGGTGGCCGATCTGCCGGACGCGCCGCTCTATCTGCTGGCCAACGAGTTCCTGGATGCGCTGCCGATCCGCCAGTTCCAGCGGGTCGAGGCGGGATGGGCCGAGCGTCTGATCGGGCTGGGAGAGGAGAGGCTCGCCTTCGGTCTGGGGCCGCTGATGACGCTGGATTTGCCAGGCCGGCCCGGAGAGGTGATCGAGCGCTGCCCGCCTGCGGAGGCGGTGATCCGCGCCGTGGCCGGGCGGATCGCTGCGCAAGGCGGGGTTGCGCTGTTCATTGATTACGGCGGCTGGAACGGGCGGGGAGACACGTTTCAGGCCGTGGCCGGGCACCGGCCTGTCGATCCGCTGGCCGCGCCGGGCGAGGCCGACCTGACTGCGCATGTCGATTTCGCGCCTCTTGCCGCCGCCGCGCATGCGGCCGGATGTGCGGCTGCCATGACCACGCAGGGGGCGCTGCTGCGCGATCTGGGCATCGGGGCGCGCGCGGCACGGCTGGCTGCGTCCGGCGATCCGGGCGCGATCCGGGCCGCAGAACGCTTGACCCGCGGCGACGAAATGGGAGAGTTGTTCAAGGCGCTTGCAATCTGGCCGCGCGGAGGCCCCGCGCCGCCGGGTTTCGGAAATCCGCACCGCACCGATCCCGCCGATGGGGGAACATGAAGCTGACGCTGGAAATCCTGACGCATGATCTGCTGGCTCCGGTCCGGCACGGGTTCTTCACCCGAAAGGGCGGGGCGAGCACCGGGCTCTATACCGGGCTGAACTGCGGCCGTGGCTCCAGCGATCAGCGCGACGTGGTGGAGACCAACCGGGCGCGGGTGGCCGAGGCGATGGGCGTCGATGCGCCCGCCCTGCTGACCGTCCACCAGGTGCATTCCGCCGAGGTGGTGACGGTAAAGGCCGCCAGCGATCTGGCCGCGATCCGCGAGACACGGGCCGATGCGCTTGTCACGGCGACGCCGGGGCTGGCGCTCGCGGTGCTGACGGCGGATTGCCAGCCGGTGTTGCTGGCCGATCCGGCGGCCGGGGTGATCGGCGCGGCCCATGCGGGATGGAAGGGCGCCCTCTCGGGTGTGCTCGAGGCCACGGCGGATGCGATGCGGGCGCTCGGGGCCGGACGGATCAGGGCGGTGATCGGGCCGACCATCTCGCAGCGCGCCTATGAGGTCGGATGGGACTTCATGGAGGACGTGACCGCCGATGATCCCGAGGCCGAGCGGTTCTTTGCCGGCGGGGCCGGGGGCAAGCCGATGTTCGATCTGCCGGGATACGGGCTGGCGCGTCTGCGCGAGGCCGGGGTCGATGCGGCATGGACCGGCCATTGCACCTATTCCGACGCGGAGCGGTTCTTTTCCTATCGGCGCAGCACCCATCGGCAGGAAGCCGATTACGGGCGGCTGATCTCTGTCATCTCGCTGTGATCGGATGCGGGCCGCGCGCGCCGCAAGTCAGCCCGAAGCTGTGGCGATGCCGATTTCCGAGAACGGCACCCCGGCCTCGTCCTTGGCGCAGCGGATCACCAGCGAGGTCTTGACCGAGGCGACATTCGGCGCGGCGGTCAGGCGTTCGGTCAGGAAGCGCTGAAAACTGGTCAGGTCGGGGGCCACGCATTTCAGGATGAAATCGATCTCGCCGTTCAGCATGTGGCATTCGCGGACCAGCGGCCAGCCCTGGGCGCGATGCTCGAACTCCGCCAGGTCGCGCTCGGACTGGTTCTGCAGCCGCACCATGGCAAAGACCTTGACCTCGAACCCCAGCGTCTTGGCATCGACATCGGCGTGATAGCCGCGGATATACCCGGCCTCTTCCAGAACCCGGACCCGGCGCAGGCAGGGCGGCGCGGAAATCCCGACGCGCCGCGCCAGTTCCACATTCGTCATGCGCCCGTCGGATTGCAGCTCGGCCAGGATCTTTCGATCGATTCCGTCAAGCTTGGTTCCGGCCATTCTGGTTTCTCCGCTGCAACGTGAAGGAAACTACACGCAGAGGTTGGATTGCGCAATATTCTTACGCGAGGTCGCCGAACACGGGCCGGGATTGAAGCATGGCCCCGCCTGCACTAGCTAGATGGCAAGCAGGTATGACAGGAGGCCCGCATGGCCGAGCAACATCGCAAGCTACTCATCATCGGCTCGGGCCCGGCGGGGTACACCGCCGCGGTCTATGGCGCGCGGGCGATGCTGGAGCCCCTGCTGATACAGGGAATGCAGCCCGGCGGGCAGCTCACCATCACCACCGAGGTCGAGAACTGGCCGGGCGAGACGGAGATCCAGGGGCCCGACCTGATGGTGAAGATGGAGGAACATGCCCGCGCCATGGGCACCGAGATCAAGTTCGACACCGTCTCGAAGCTGGATCTGGGCGTGCGGCCGTTCCGCGCGGAATGCGATTCGGGAGATGTGGTGACGGCGGATGCGGTGATCCTGGCCACCGGGGCGCAGGCGAACTGGCTGGGCCTGCCCAGCGAGGAAAAATACAAGGGCTTCGGCGTCTCGGCCTGCGCGACCTGCGACGGGTTCTTCTATCGCGGCAAGGAAGTGATCGTGGTGGGCGGGGGCAATACCGCCGTCGAAGAGGCGCTGTTCCTGACCAACTTCGCCTTCAAGGTGACGCTGATCCATCGCCGCGACGAATTGCGCGCCGAAAAGATCCTGCAACAGCGGCTGCTGAAGAACCCCAAGATCGAGTGTGTCTGGGATCACGAGATGGTCGAGGTTCTGGGCGAGGACGATCCGCTGGGCGTGACCGGGGTGAAGATCCGCCATGTCGCGACCGGCGAGGAGCAGGTGATCGACGCCGCGGGCGCGTTCATCGCCATTGGCCATGCCCCGGCCTCGGAACTGGTCGCGGATCAGCTGGAGCTGCATAGCGGCAAATATGTGAAGGTGCAGCCCGGCACGACGCTGACCTCGATCCCCGGCGTCTTTGCCGCGGGCGATCTGACCGACCATGTCTATCGCCAGGCGGTGACGAGCGCGGGGATGGGCTGCATGGCCGCACTGGATGCCGAACGCTATCTGGCCGCGCAGGAGGATGCGGGCGAGCCCGCGCCCGATGCCGCCCAGATCGCCGAGCCGGCGGAATAGGGTCGTGGCGCGCCGGGTCGAGGTCAATGACAAGATGCAGCAGGGCTACAGCTACGATCTGACGGCCCGGCCGGGACAGGATTTCGCCGAGGGTTTCACACCCGATCTGACCCCGAAAGACATGCTGGAGATGGGCGTGTTCGGCGGCTGCTACATGACCGATTGCCGGGACGAGTTCCCGAAATCCTGGTTCGAGGGGGCCAAGCTGTCGCCCGGCAAGCCGGACAAGGCGCTGAATTATTTCGGCATCCATGCCAGCCAGCCCTTGTCGGAGTGGCGCAGGAAGGGCTGGATCCACGAGGATGACCCGCGCGGCTGGTTCCAGTGGTATTGCCGCTATTACACGGGCCGCCGGCATGCGGATGACGAACGCCAGATCGGCCGCTGGCGGGCGATGCGCCGCCATGTCGGGCAGGTGCGCAAGGGCTGTGAGGAGGGCGATCTGTCCTGCCGGCCCAAACAGCGGCAGGCGCTGCTGCACTGGGCCTATGACAGCCGCAGGCTGTAGCGGCGGGGTCGGCGCGTCGCGTGTCGCTCAGTCTTTTTTGGGCAGATCATCGTCGATGGAGACGATGCGAGCTGCGTAGTGGAAATGGCTGAGCGGAGCGAGATCGTCGGGAATCTCGCCATCGTTGTTTTTGGCGATGAGATGCAGCGAGACCACGCGCCAGTCCATCGCGTTGGTGTTGTACACGGTCTCGCCACACTCGGCGCAGAACACGCGCTTCATCTGCAGCGCCGGGTGCTGGAATTCGATCAGCCTGTCGCCGCCTTGCGTCACCTCGAGCTGGTCGGGGTTCCAGGCTGTGACCGAGTGATAGGGCACGTCCAGCAGGGTGCGGCAGTCCTGGCAATGGCAATGGCCGCGCACGCGGGGCGCACCGGACAGCCTGATCGAGACGGCACGGCAGTCGCAGGAAATATCGTGGCTCTGGGTCATGTCTTGCCTTTCCGGCTGAGGTGGGATGACGGGTTGAAGAAGGCGAACGCGGCGCCTTCGGCACGGGTTCCGGGCATGGCCTGCGGGTGTCAGGGACAGTCGAAATCGCCCGTGTCCCAGCTTTCGCCGTCGCCGGCGCGGGCCTTGTCCTGACGGCGCGAGAACCATGCGCTCGCAAACAGGCTGTCGCTCTGGCTGAGCATATCACGGATCGCCGCGAGATCCTCGGGGCCGTGCAGGATCTGCGCACCCTGGGGCGCTGCGCCACCGTCGGAACTGATGACGTAGAGCCGCCCGCCCGAGCTTTGCTGTGCCGTGCGGATCGTCGATTGCAGCGTCGCCGAGCTGGCGGTTGTTTCTGCCACATAGATCAGCACCGTGTCGCTCACACCAGGGGTCGCTCCTATATCTCCGAGAGACCAGAATAGCCCAGATGTCGCCGCGTTGCATCGCACATTGCCCAGTCATTCGACTGCATGATGCATTTCTGGCTACCGCCCGGCGCGCAATTGGCGCAGTTGCGGTTGGGTTCGCCGAAATGGCCCCAGGCCCCGCCGCAATCGCATCCGGACTGGGCGTATTCGTCGGGCGCGTGAAAGATATGGCCGGTTTCATGCGCGAAGACGCGGTCGATCTGCTCCGGTCCCCAGCCGTCATTGTCGAAATGCATGACCAGGCGCGGCCCGCCCAGGCTCGCATAGGCGAAATGCCAGAGGCGGTATTTGGTGAAGAAGGCGATATAGGCCCAGTCCGTCCCGTGCCTGTCGCGCAACGCGCGGGCATAGGCATCCGCCCCCGCCAGCCCCGGCCGGTGACCGAGCTGCGCTAGGGCGCCATCGCGCCATGGCGCCTCGAAGGCGTCGAAATCCCGCGCGTCGGGCGGCGCCTCCGCCGCGCTGACCGACAGGACGGAGATGTCGTGCACGAAGGTCACATCCTTCTGCGGCGCCTCATTGGCCAGGAAGGACAACCCGTTCTGCACCTCGGACACGACGAGCAACTGCTCATCGGTGGTGAAGCGCAGATGCGCGGCGGTGCCCGACACGATCACCAGCCCCACCGCGATCCGCCCGGTCATCCGCGCCGACAGCGGCGGCAATTCCTCCGGTGCGGCCCATTGCGGCGGGGCGGGTGTGTCGAACCGCGTCAGCGCCTCGCCCGGCGGGTGGATCGGGGCCGGGCCGCCATCCGCCGCACCCTGCCAGGACAGCCCCTCGAAATTCCGCTTCTTCCCGGCGGCGCGGCTGTTGTTTGCGCTACGGCGCCGGAAGGCATGCGCGCCCATCAGCTCCGTCGCCGACATCTCGGCGGCATTATAAGGCGAGGGCGGGGCCGGGTCCGTGACGCCGGGCGCATCCGCGATCGCGACGCGGCCATATTGATGAAACACCGGCTCGTTGCGCGGCGCGGCGGCGCCCGGCGCGCGGGACGGGTCGGAAAAGGTCATAAATTCATTCGTGCTGAGATCGGCGGTCATAATATTCCTCTCTCGATCTGGATCGTGGAATGAGCCTACCACGAACAAAAGCAGAACATAAGCGCAGCCGGCCGGCGGCGGAAGGCGGTTGCGATGCCCGAAGCGGTGGGCTGGAGCGGGCTAAATGGTTAAAATCGCAGAGATTAACTGCTGCGCCCCGGTCGCGATTCCGTGGCCAATGCGCAACCATCCACGAAAAGTGAAGATATTTGCCCGCTGCATGGCTGCCACGCGGCGGCGAGAGTTGAAACTGCGTGTCGCCGTCGCTAATCCAGCCCAAGACGATCTCGCCCCGTGCGGGGCGCGTGACGCCGCAATCCGAATCCGACCGAGTAACTGACATGACCGCAACCAACCACGCCCCGATCCCGGAACTCTATGTCGCGCCAGAGGCTGCGGACAAGCTGAAAGACGATGCCGGCAACATGCCAAGCTGGGATCTGACCCCGCGGCAGATCTGCGATCTGGAACTGCTGATGAATGGCGGGTTCAGTCCGCTGAAGGGGTTTCTGACCGAGGCGGATTACGACAGCGTCGTCAACGAGATGCGGCTGACCGATGGTGCGCTCTGGCCGATGCCGATCAATCTCGACGTGTCGGAAAAATTTGCCGAGGGGCTGGAGCCCGGCACCGACATCGCGCTGCGCGACCAGGAGGGCGTGATCCTCGCCATCATGTCGGTGACCGATAAATGGGTGCCGAACAAGTCGCTGGAGGCCGAGAAGGTCTTCGGTGCCGACGATCTCGCCCATCCGGCGGTGAATTACCTGCATAACCAGGCCGGGCCGGTCTATCTGGGCGGGCCGGTCAAGGGGCTGCAGCCGCCGACCCATTACGATTTCCGCGGCCGGCGCAACACGCCCAATGAACTCCGCGCCATGTTCAAGAAGCTGGGCTGGCGCAAGGTCGTGGTGTTCCAGACCCGCAACCCGCTGCACCGTGCGCATCAGGAACTGACCTTCCGTGCCGCGCGCGAGGCGCAGGCCAACCTGATGATTCACCCGGTTGTCGGCATGACCAAGCCGGGCGATGTGGACCACTTCACCCGCGTGCGCTGCTATGAGGCGGTGCTGGACAAGTATCCGTCCTCGACGACCACGCTGTCGCTGCTGAACCTGGCGATGCGGATGGCCGGACCGCGCGAGGCGGTGTGGCACGGGCTGATCCGCCGCAATCACGGGGCGACGCATTTCATCGTCGGCCGCGACCATGCCGGCCCCGGCAAGAACTCCGCCGGCGAGGATTTCTACGGCCCTTATGACGCGCAGGAGCTGTTCCGCAGGCATGAGGACGAGATCGGCGTGAAGATGGTCGATTTCAAGCATATGGTTTACGTGCAGGAACGCGCCCAATACGAACCCGCCGATGAGATCGAAGAGGGCGTGACGGTCCTGAACATCTCGGGCACCGAGCTGCGCCGCCGCCTGCGTGAGGGGCTGGAAATCCCGGAATGGTTCAGCTTCCCCGAGGTGGTGCAGCAGTTGCGCCGCACCTCGCCCCCGCGCGCGCAGCAGGGCTTTACGGTGTTCTTCACCGGGCTGTCGGGATCGGGCAAATCCACCGTCGCCAACGCGCTGATGGTCAAGCTGATGGAGATGGGCGGGCGTCCGGTCACGCTGCTGGATGGCGACGTGGTGCGCAAGCATCTGTCATCCGAGCTGGGCTTCAGCAAGGAGCATCGCGACATCAACATCAAGCGCATCGGCTATGTCGCCTCCGAGATCACCAAGAATGGCGGCATCGCCATCTGCGCGCCGATTGCGCCCTATACCGCGACCCGCCGGTCGGTCCGCGAGATGATCGAGCAATATGGCGCCTTTGCCGAGGTCCATGTCTCGACCCCGCTGGAAGAATGCGAACGCCGCGACCGCAAGGGTCTGTACAAGCTCGCGCGCGAGGGCAAGATCAAGGAATTCACCGGCATCTCGGACCCTTACGAAGAGCCGCAGGCACCGGAACTGCGCGTGGACACGACCGATATCGATGTGGACAACGCGGCCCATCAGGTGCTGCTGAAACTGGAACAGATGGGGCTGATCGGCCTGAACTGATCCCCTGCTTGACATTGTGAACCCGCCGGGCGCGTATGGCCCGGCGGGTGTTTTTATCAGTTTTTGGTTTGCGAGGTTTCCATGTCCGACATGGTCAATGTCATCTGCATGAAATGGGGCACGCTTTACGGCGCCGCCGATGTGAACCGGCTCTACCGGCAGGTGCGCCGCCATCTGGATCGTCCGCATCGCTTCGTCTGCTTGACCGACAACCCGCGGGGAATTGATCCCGGCGTCACCTGCCTGCCCCTGCCCGATCTGGGCCTGCCGGACGGACATCGCGACACGCGGTGGCGCAAGCTGGCCCTGTTTCGCCGCGATCTTGGCGGGATGACCGGGCAGACCGCGCTGTTTCTGGATCTCGACCTGGTGGTGGTGGACGATCTGTCGCCGTTCTTCGACCTTCCGGGCCGCTTCTACATCATCCGCGATGACGACCTGTTCCGCGCCAAGCCGCTGCGCAAGGTGAACCCTCAGCGCGATAGGTTCCTGCATTCGGTCGGCAACTCCTCGGTGTTCCGCTTCGTGGTCGGCGCGCATGGCTATATCCTTGATGCCTATCTGGCCGACCCGTCTGCCGCGACCGCGCATTACGAGATCAGCCAGCAATTCCAGTCGGCGCAACTGGCCGCGCATGGGGATCTGGACTACTGGCCCGAGGGCTGGGTGGTCAGCTTCAAGAATGACTGCGTGCCGCTCGGGCTGCGCAGCTATTTCGCCGATCCCGGTCTGCCGCGAGGTGCCAGGATCGTGGCCTTTGCCGGCGCGCCCAAGATGGAGGATGTCTTCGCCGGGCGCGGCAATACCTGGTATCGCAAGATCGGCAGGATCGACTGGCTGCGTGCCGCATGGCAGGGCTGATCGGCGGGGCATGGCGGCGCTGGAAACATGCACGCCGCGTCGCCCATGCGCAGGCCGAGATCGCGGCGCGCGACTTCTCCCCTGCGCCGCACGGGCTGGACGCGCCGCTGATCGTCAACCTGACCTCCTATCCGCCGCGCTTCGGCGCATTGCCGCATGTGCTGGCCTCCCTGATACGGCAGAGCGTCCGGCCCGATCGCGTGATCCTGTGGCTGGCGGAAGAGGACGAGGCGCGACTTCCCGACGCGCTGCGCGGGATGGGTGTGGAGATCCGGCTCTGCACCGATGTGAGATCCTACAAGAAGATCGTGCCGGCGCTGCGCGCGTTTCCGGGCAGCTATATCGTGACGGCGGATGATGATGTCTATTACGGACCTGACTGGCTGGCGCAGCTCGTAGCCCATGCGGCGGCGGGTGTCGTTTCCCACCGCGCCCATCGGGTCACGCTGGATGCGGGCCGGCCGCGCCCCTACGCGGCGTGGGACCGCAATCTCGCAGCGCCCCTCGTCGACAAGCTGATCTTTCCGACCGGGGTGGGGGGCGTGCTCTACGCGCCGGGGGTGTTTCACCCCGACGTCACCGATGCGGAACTGTTCCAGCATCTCGCGCCATCGGCCGATGATGTCTGGCTCTACTGGATGCACCGGCTGAAGGGCTCTCGCCCGGCAAAGATCGGCGGGCGGTTCCGTATCGTCGAATGGCCGGACAGCCAGACGGAGAACCTGCGCAGCGCCAATCTCGGCGGGGACGGGAATGACCGGGCGGTCAGTGCCTTGCTGGACAGATATGGCTGGCCGGGCTGAGGTCGGACAGGGATCCTCGATGGGCAATTCGGCTTTCTGATCGGGCGGTGGCTTCGCGAGGAAACCGCGCGCAGGTCAATCGGGCGAATGCCACAGCCGCTGCGGAGCACATGAACGAAACGCGCCGCCCGGCCTGGTGGCGGGCGGCGCGTCGGAATTGGACGGGGCGGCGGTCAGTGCACGCTCACCGGGCTCAGATCGTTCTGCCGGGCCAGATAGAACGCCATCTGGCGGTCCTTCACCAGGGCCAGCCGTTCCCCGTCGATCCCGTGCACGGCATAGAGGCTGTCCAGCCCCGATGCCTGCTCGCGCACCTCGTCAGGCAGGCTATCCACGGCGACGCGGCGGATATAGACGGTGTTGCCGTTTGCTTCCGGCATCTCTTCATATTTCGTGTTCATGGCGATCCCCTTTCATTTGCGGCTGATCGGAATGGTCTGGACCACGTTTTGCTGCGGCTTGCGCTGAAGCGAGATGGAGAGCAGGCCGTTCTCCAGCCGTGCACCGTCAACCTCGACCCCGTCGGCCAGCACAAAGCCGCGCTGGAACGCGCGCGATGCGATGCCGCGATGCAGGAACACCCGCTCCCGCGTGTTATCGGGCAGGCGACCGCTGACGGTGAGCTGGCGGTTTTCCAGCGAGATCGTCAGGTCGTCTTCGGCAAACCCGGCGACGGCGAGGGTGATGGTGAACCCGTCCGGCGCGCAATGCTCGATATTGTAGGGAGGGTAGCCTTCCCCCCCCTTGGCCGCGCGCTCCGCCAGACGCTCGATCTGGTCGAATCCCAGCAAATGCGGATGCGTGGCCAGTGTCAGCTTCGTCATGTTCCTCAAGCCCTTGTCAGCGACTCGTGATCCTGCGGGCCCCGGTATGGCGACCCGTCTGTGCCTAATATGTGGTCAGCACGCATCGGGAACAAGGGCGACGCCTTGCATGGAACAGTGAGTTAACATTTTTCCGGTTCGCGCTATAATCTGCACACGCAGCCAGGAAGAGTTCGCCCGCATGAATTTCCACGCCGAGATGAGCCATGAAGAGATTGCCCGCGCCCGGCTGGAGGTGCTGCGCCGCGAGCATCGCGACCTCGACGATGCGATCGCGGCGCTCGCGGCCCAGCCCGGCGCGCCGTCACTGACGCTGCAGCGGCTGAAACGGCAGAAACTGGCGCTGAAGGACCGCATAGCCCGGCTGGAGGACGAGTTGACGCCGGATATCATCGCCTGAGCGGGACGCCGCGGGAATTGCGTCCGGCAAGGTTGTGAATATAGTGCGGGCTTCCTGCGACGAGGGGCAATATGGACAGCAAGCAAGCGGGCGTGCCCGTGGGGATCATCATGGGCAGCCAGTCCGACTGGCCGACGATGCGCGAAGCGGCGACAATTCTGGACGAGTTGGGCGTGGGGTATGAGACTAGGATCGTCAGCGCCCATCGGACCCCGGACCGGCTGTGGGAGTACGGGCGGCAGGCCGCGGATCGCGGGCTGAAGGCGATCATCGCGGGTGCGGGCGGGGCGGCGCATCTGCCCGGCATGATGGCATCCAAGACGCGCGTGCCGGTGATCGGCGTGCCGGTGCAGACGCGCGCGCTGTCCGGCGTCGATTCGCTTTATTCCATCGTCCAGATGCCCAAGGGCTTTCCGGTGGCGACGATGGCGATTGGCGCGGCGGGCGCGGCGAATGCCGGTCTGATGGCGGCGGGGATCCTGGCCGTGTCCGACCCGGAACTGGCCGCGCGGCTGGATGCGTGGCGCGCGGCGCTGTCCGAGTCGATCCCCGAGGAGCCGCGCGATGAGTGAGGCGCTCCCGCAAGGCGCGGTGATCGGCATTCTGGGTGGCGGGCAGTTGGGGCGGATGCTGTCCGTCGCGGCCTCGCGCCTCGGCTATCGCACGCATATCTATGAGCCCGGCGCCGCGCCTGCGGGCGATGTGGCGCATCAGGTCACCCAGGCAAGCTATGACGATGCGGACGCGCTGCGCCGCTTTGCCGAGTCGGTCGATGTCATCACCTATGAATTCGAGAACGTCCCGGCGGCGTCGCTCGACCTGCTCGAATCGATCCGCCCGATCCGTCCGAACCGGCGCGCGCTTGCCGTGTCACAGGACCGGCTGACGGAAAAGGAGTTCCTGCGCGGCCTGGGTCTGCGCACCGCACCCTTCGCCAATGTCGAGACCGAGGCCGATCTGCCGGCCGCCCTGGCCGAGATCGGCACGCCGTCGATCCTGAAGACACGGCGGATGGGCTATGACGGCAAGGGACAGATCCGGTTCCGCGATCCCGCGCAGCGCGACTGGACCGGCGCGGCCTCGGTGCTGGAAGGATTCGTCGCGTTTTCCGGCGAGATCAGCGTGATCGTGGCGCGGGGCGCGGATGGCGCAGTGGCGGCCTATGATCCGGGGCTGAACCTGCATGAGGGCGGCATTCTGCGGACCACTACCGTGCCCTGCGGTCTTGCTCAGAAGCCGGTGACGGATGCGGTGTTGCTGGCCGCGCAGATCGTCAATGCGCTCGATTACGTAGGCGTCATGGGAGTGGAGCTGTTCGTCACGCCAGACGGGCTGGTGGTGAACGAGATCGCGCCGCGCGTCCATAATTCCGGTCACTGGACGCAGGCCGGCTGCGCGGTGGACCAGTTCGAGCAGCATATCCGCGCGGTGGCGGGTCTGCCGCTTGGCGATGGCCGGCGACATGCCGATGTCATCATGGAGAACCTGATCGGCGACGACATGGACCGGGTGCCGGAGTTGCTCGGCACCGCGGATGTGCAGATCCATCTCTACGGCAAGGAAGAGACGCGGGCGGGCCGCAAGATGGGCCATGTCAACCGGATCTGCCGGTGAGGATGGCGCGGCCCCGGCTGGCGGTGCGGGCGGCGATCCTGCGCGGCGACCGGCTTCTGGTGGTGAATGCCTATCCGCCGGAATACGGTTCGGATCTCTGGTGCCTGCCGGGCGGAGGGGCGGAGGCGGGGCAGTCGCTGCACGAGAACCTGATCCGCGAGGTGATGGAAGAGACCGGGCTCAGCATCACGGTCGGCGCGATCATTCTGGTCAACGAGTTCAAGGATTCGAAGGCGGGGTTTCACCAGGTCGACCTGATCCACCGCGCCACGCTGTCGGAGGGCGATGGCAGCGCGATGGTGCTGGCCGATCCCGAAGGTGTGGTGGACCGCGCCCGCTGGGTGACGCGCAGCGAGTTGGCAAAGCTGCATCACCGGCCGCGCCTGCTGGCGCGCGCCGTGTGGTCCGATCACGCGGCCTGGCACGATCCGATGGAGGAAACCATCTGGTAGGTCTCAGGGTATTTGCGTGAAGAAGAAGCGGACGGCTCAGCTCTCGGGCAACCGCTCTGACAGGAAGCGCATCATGTTGCCGCCCATGACCTTCTCGATCTGCGCGGTCGAGACGCCCTCATCCAGCAGCGCCTGGGTCAGCGCGGGCAGACCCGCCGCGTCGAAGGGCGCATCGACCGAGCCGTCGTAATCCGAGCCGAGAGAGACGTGATCCTCGCCCAGCAGGGCGATGGCAGCGCGGATCGAGCGGGCCACGTCGGACGGGGTGCTGCCGCAGGTCACGTCGCTCCAGAAGCCGATGCCGATGACGCCGCCCTTGGCCGTGATCTCCTGCAGAAGCTCGTCGGGGACGTTGCGCGGCGTCTCGCAATGGCTGCGAATGCCGGTATGGGAGACGATCGGAACGGTTCCGTCCATCGCCAGCACGTCGCGGACCATGGCCGGGCTGGCATGGGCGAGGTCGATGACCATGTTGCGGGCGACCATCTCGGCCACGACCTCGCGGCCGAAATCGGACAGCCCCTCGCCGCTCTGACCGTGCAGCGAACCGCCCAACTCGTTGTCGAAGAAATGCGTGAGCCCCATCATCCGGAACCCGGCATCATAGAGCGCCGCCACATTGGCAATATCGCCTTCCAGCGGATGCGCGCCTTCGGTGCCGAGGATCGCGCCGACCGTCTCGGCGCCGCCTGCGCGGCGTTCCAGATGCGCGGACAGATCCGCCCGGCTGCGGATGACGACCAGTTCATCAGGGGCGCGCTCGGCCATGTGGTGCAGCCGCGCGGCCTGATCCAATGCGCGTTCCCTGAGGCTGCTCCATGTCCGGATCGGGCGAAGCTGGCCGATCACCAGCCGGGTGATGTTGTCGGCGCTTTCGGCGCTGTTTTCGCCGTAATTCAGGCCGGAGGGGCTCTTGGTGACGGTGGTGAAGACCTGCACGGCGACATTGCCCTCGCGCAGGCGCGGAATGTCGGTATGGCCGCGATCGACGCGTTCCAGCAGGTCACGATCCCAGAGCAGCGCGTCGGAATGCCAGTCGCCGATGACAAGCCGGTCATGGAGCGCGCGTGCATCCTCGCTGACCGGCCAGCCCTCAGCCGGGGTGTTTAGCGGGTTCAGATTGCGCTCCACATAGGCCGGGCCGAAGATCAGCACCACGGCGACGGCAAGAACGATCAGCCCGGCAAGGGCGAGGAGGAGTCTACGGAGCATCGGGCCTCGGCTGGTTCGGCAAGCGGCAGATCTGCCCAGAGGATATGCTGAGGCCCGCGGGATCCGCCAGCATAAATCCCGCCAACGTCGCGGAACCCGGCATGGCGATAGACCCGGTAGCCCGCCGGATTCATCAGGTTGACGGTCAGAACCAGCCGCCGCATCCCGGGATAGAGTGCCGCGGCATAGCCGGGCAGGGCGCACATCGCCTGCGTCCCCAGACCGCGCCCCTGTCGCGCCCGGTCGATCAGCACGCCGCGCAGTCCCAGATCGGTCGGTTCCGCAAAGCGGTGACGTTCGGCGTAGCGCGGGTCCAGCTTGAACATGCCCACCAGCTCTCCATCCGCGCGGATGGCGTGGAAGCTGAGACCGGGCGTATCATCCTCGATCATGTCGATGCCGTCATTGGCGTATTGACCGGGGTGCTGGCGAAGCCCCGCCAGTGACGCCAGATCCGCATGACGGACAGAGGACAGCGTGATCATTCCCGACCCTTCCGATGGCCGGACGATACGCGAAATCCCGCGTCGGAGCGACGAAAAACTGCGCCGCGGCGGCAGGGCGGCGGGGTGGCGCGGCTGCGTGGCGGATCCGGGCGTTTTGTGCTACCTCGCCCGCCATCGCAACGCGATCAGTCCTCCATCGCCTCCAGCTCCGCGATGAAGCCCTCGATCATCGACAGGCCCTGGTCCCAGAAGGCCGGATCGGACGCGTCGAGGCCGAAGGGCGCGAGCAATTCGGAATGATGTTTCGATCCGCCGGCGGCCAGCATGTCGAAATATTTCTCCTGGAACCCGTCCGGCGCGGCCTCGTAGGCGGCGTAGAGCGCGTTCACCAGACCGTCGCCGAAGGCATAGGCATAGACATAGAAGGGCGAGTGGACGAAATGCGGGACATAGGACCAGAAGGTCTCGTAGCCCGGCATGAACTCGAAGGCGGGGCCGAGGCTTTCGCGGCTGACCTCCAGCCAGATCGCGTTGATGTCGTCCGGGGTCAGCTCGCCCTCGGCACGCGCAGCGTGCAGCCGGCATTCGAAATCGTAGAAGCTGATCTGGCGGACGACGGTGTTGATCATGTCCTCGACCTTGCCGGCCAGCAGCGCCTTTTTCTGCGCCGGGTCGGTGGTCTCGGCCAGAAGCTTGCGGAAGGTCAGCATCTCTCCGAAGACCGAGGCGGTCTCGGCCAGGGTCAGCGGCGTCGCGGCAAGCAACTCGCCCTGGCCCGCGGCCAGGCGCTGATGCACGCCGTGGCCCAGCTCATGGGCCAGCGTCATCACGTCGCGCGGCTTGCCCATGTAGTTCAGCATCACGTAGGGATGCGCCGTCACCACGGTGGGATGGGCGAATGCGCCCGGTGCCTTGCCCGGCTTCACCGCCGCGTCGATCCAGCCACTGTCGAAGAACGGCGCGGCAAGTTCGGCCAGCTTGGGCGAGAACCCGGCATAGGCGTCCAGCACGGTCTGGCGGGCCTGCGCCCAGTCGATGGTCTCGGGGCGCGCCGTCGGGAGCGGCGCATTGCGGTCCCAGACCTGCAGCTTGTCGAGTCCCAGCCACTTGGCCTTCAGCGCATAGTAGCGATGCGACAGCCGCGGATAGGCGTCGGTCACGGCATTGCGCAGCGCCTCGACAACCTCCGGCTCGACATGGTTCGACAGATGCCGCGCATGCTGCGGAGATGGCATCTGGCGCCACTTGTCCTCGACCGCCTTTTCCTTCGCCAGCGTATTATGAATGCGGGAGAACAACTTGATGTTCTTCCCAAACACCGAAGCCAGCGCCTGTGCCGCGGCCTCGCGGCGGGCGCGGTCGTGATCTGTCAGCAGGTTCAGCGTTGCTTCCAGCCCCAGCATCTCGCCATCCACCGGGAATTCCAGCGCCGCCATGGTTTCGTCGAACAGCCGGTTCCAGGCAGCGGCGCCGACGACGGAATTGTCGTGCAGGAATTTCTCCAGCTCGTCGGAAAGCTGATGGGGGCGCATGGCGCGCATCCGGTCGAAGACCGGCTTGTAGCGGGCCGGACCCTCTTGGGCCGCGAACACGGTCTGGTAACGCTCTTCCGGGATGCGGTTGAATTCGAGGCTGAAGAACACGAGCGGCGTGGTAATGTCGGTGATCCGCGACTGAAGATCGCTCAGCAGCTTGGCGCGGGCCGGATCGGTGGTGTTCTGATAATAGCGCAGACCGGCATAGGACATGATCCGGCCGCCGAGAATGTCGATCTCCTCATAGCGGCGGATGCAGTCCAGCATGGCGGCGGGATCAAGCTCGGCCAGCCGGCCCTCGAAATCGGCGGCGAAGCGCGCGGCCTTGTCGGTCAGAGCCTCGAGATCGGCGGCCAGCTCCGGCGCGTCCGGGCCGGCATAGAGGTCGCTCAGATCCCAATCGGGGAGGTCGCCGAATTCCGTTGCGGTGGCGCCCGTTTCGGCATCACGGGTGATCTGCGGGGCGCGGCTTGGGTCTGGCAACATCGGCGGTCCTTTCGTTTGACCCTGATGTGCAGTCTGCGCCCGGCAGGTTCAACCCCTCGCTTCCCGCCCGATCCGCTGCGCGGATGCGGCGCCGACATGCGACAGGAAGGCGTCGAAGAACTGCTCCTGTCGCGCCATCGTCTCGAACATCACCTCGTGATTGCCGCCCTCGATCTCGATCAGTTGCGATTCCGGCCAGGACGCCGCGCGGTCACGGATGGCCTTGGCCGACACGATCTTCTCATTCGTGCCGAGCGAGACCAGCATCGGCACATCCGGGGACGGCTCCGCCGCCAACCTGCGGCATTCGCGAAGCGCCGTGCCCACCCAGTCATAGCTGGCGCCGCCCAGGGTGAGTTCGGGCCAGGCCTCGGCCTCGCAAACCAGTCGGCACCAGCTTTCGGTGCTGGCCGTCAGCAGATTGTCGCGGAACGGCTCGTCGAGCACATAGGTGCCGCCACCGCCGGTGCCGAAGGCGGCACGCTGGCCGCGCCCGATCCGGCTGGCGATGCTGGACAGCAGCATGGCGGCGGAATGCGGCATCGGCGCATGGTTGATCCCCCACATCGGGGCGGAGAAACTCGCCGTCTCGACCGGCAGCCCGTTCATCAGCGCCGCGAGCCCGATGCCGCCGCCCATGGAATGCGCCAGCAGATGCCAGGGGGCGCGGATCGAGAGGCTGTCCGCCGCCTCGATCATCGCCACCACGTCGAGCTGGTAATGGGCGAAATCGCTGACATGGCCGGGACGCGGATCATCCTGCAACCGGTCCGACAGACCCTGCCCCCGCCAGTCCAGCGTCAGCACGTTCAGCCCGTGCGCGGTCAGCCGCGCCGCGACCGGGGCGTATTTCTCGGCATATTCGGTGCGGCCCGGCAGCAGCAGGACGGTGCCCTGCGCCGCATCGGCGCGCCACAGCGCGATGCGCAGCCGGATCTCGTCATCCGTGCGCAGCCAATAGGCCTCGGCTTGCGGATCGGCGCAGTCGCTGAACCGGTGAAAGGGAGCGGGGGACAGGGTCATTGGTCGGGCGGGTCGGTCTTCGTCTTCAGGATCGTTCAGGCCAGGGCGGAGCCCAGCTTCATCGCCAGACCCATATTGCCATCGACCTTCAGCTTGCCGGTCATGAAGGCGGTGGTCGGGTTGACGTCGCCGTTCAGCATGCCCTCGAAGGTTTCGCGGCTGGCGGTCAGCGTCACATCCGCCTCTTCGTCGCCGGCGCGGGCGCCGTCGCTGTCGATCATCACCGAGCCTTCATCCTTGATGATGAATTTCGCGGTGCCGTCTTCGAAACCGCCCATCTTGGCGTTCAGCGCGTCGACGGCACTGTTCACTACATCGCTCATGACTCTCTCCTAAAGTTCACTGGCAGAGCGCCAGCATGTCAGGTTACAACACGTATATGAGTACGCGCGCTACGTATTTCCATCGTGCCGTGACGGCATTTGCCACCGCATTTCTCTCGGTGCAAGCTTTCGCTGATCCGGCGGACCCCGCATTGTTCGAAACCCTTGCCAAGACACAGGGAGATGGCTGGATCGAGGCCGAGGCCCGGATCCTGACCGCCTGGGCCGAGACCGGGTCCGAGGCGCTGAACCTGCTTCAGTCGCGCGGCGAATCGGCCATCGACGAAGGGGATTTCGGCGCCGCGATCGGGCATCTGACGGCGCTTCTGGATCACGCGCCCGATCATGCGATGGGCTATCAGCTCCGCGCCCTGGCCTACTGGTCGAATGGCGATTTCGGCCCGGCCGCGGCCGATCTGGCGCAGGCGCTGACGCTGGAGCCGAAGCAGTATCTGGCGCTTGCGCAGCTCTCCGCGATGCTGGACGAGATCGGCAGCCGCGAACGCGCCCTTGAGGCGGTGCAGATGAGCCTCGAGATCAATCCGCACCAGCAGGACGTGAAGGACGCCGTGGCGCTTCTTGACACCGGCGAGGACGGCACCGACATCTGACCGGTCAGGACCGAAGGGCAGCTATGTCACGCATCACGGCCGTGCTGGGCCCGACCAATACTGGCAAGACCCATTATGCCATCGAACGGATGCTGGCCCACCGGACGGGGATCATCGGCCTGCCGCTGCGGCTTCTGGCGCGCGAGGTCTATGACCGCATCGTGAAGGCGCGCGGACCCTCCGTCGTGGCGCTCGTCACCGGCGAGGAGCGCATCGTGCCGCCGCGCGCGCAATACTGGGTGGCCACGACCGAAGCGATGCCTGATTTCGCTGCTGATTTCGTGGCGGTGGACGAGATCCAGCTCGCCGCCGATCCGCAGCGCGGCCATGTCTTCACCGACCGGCTGATGCGCGCGCGCGGCCTGCACGAGACGCTGCTGCTGGGGTCGGACACGATGCGCCCTGCCATCTCCGCGCTGATCGACCGGGTGCAGTTCATGCGGCGCGAGCGGTTTTCGACGCTGAGCTGGGCCGGGTCGAAGAAGATAAGCCGGATGCCGTCCTGTTCGGCCATTGTCGGATTCTCCGTGGATGATGTCTATGCGATTGCCGAGTTGCTGCGCCGCCAGAAGGGCGGGGCTGCGGTGGTGATGGGCGCGCTCTCGCCGCGGACCCGGAACGCGCAGGTCGAGATGTATCAGTCGGGCGAGGTCGATCACCTGGTCGCCACCGACGCCATCGGCATGGGGCTGAATCTTGATATCCGCCATGTCGGCTTCTTCTCCACGGTCAAGTTCGACGGCCGCCGGATGCGGCCGCTCTTTCCCCATGAGATGGGCCAGATCGCGGGCCGTGCGGGGCGACACACCGAACCTGGCACGTTCGGCGTCACTGGCGAGGCCAGCCCGCTGGACGAAGGGCTGATCGGCGCCATCGAGAACCACCGCTTCGCCCCCATCTCTCGGCTGATGTGGCGCAACCCGGCGCTGGAATTCGGCACGATGGACCGTCTCGTGGCCAGTCTGGAGGCGGCGCCGGACAGCCCGTGGCTGGTCAAGGGCCGCGAGGCGGACGACCTGTCGGCGCTGAAATCCCTGCGCGATCTGCCCGAAATCCGCGACCGGGTGACCACCGCGCCGGATGTGCGCCTGCTCTGGGATGTGTGCCGCATCCCGGATTTCCGCTCCATCTCTCCGGCGGAACACACCAGCTTGCTGTTGCGGATCTTCACCTTTCTGCAGGACGGTGCGATCCCCGATGACTGGCTGGCCCGCGCGATCAAGCGGATCGACAGAACCCAGGGCGACATCGATGCGTTGTCGAAGCGCCTCGCCTTCATCCGCACCTGGACCTATGTGGCGCAGCGCACCGGCTGGGTCGGGGATGAAACTTATTGGCGCGAGGCGACGCGCACTGTAGAAGATCGCCTGTCGGACGCGCTGCACGCCGCGCTGACGCAACGATTTGTGGACCGGCGCACATCCGTTCTGATGCGCCGGCTCAAGCAGAAGGAGACCCTCGTGGCCGAGGTGAATGACAAGGGTGAAGTCAGCGTCGAGGGCGAGTTCGCCGGGCGGCTGGAAGGGTTCCGCTTCAAGGCCGACGCCACCCAGAATCCGGACGAGGCGCGGATGCTGAACCGTGCCGCCTACGAGGCGCTGCGCCCGGAATTCCATCTGCGCGCGGACCGGTTCCACAATGCGCCCGATACGGAGCTCGATTTCACCGAACAGGGCGGGCTGATGTGGGGCGACACCGCCATCGGCAAGCTGGTCAAGGGCTCCGAGCCGATGAAGCCGGGGGTGGACGCCTTCGTGGATGAGGAGGCCGGCACCGACATCGCCGACAAGGTCCGCCGCCGCCTTCAGCATTTCATCGACCGCAAGGTGGCCACGCTGTTCGAGCCGCTGCAGGCCATGAGCCGGGACGAGACTCTGACCGGGCTGGCCCGCGGCTTCGCGTTCCGCATGGTCGAACATCTGGGTTTGATCCGGCGCGAGGAAGTCGCGGCCGAGGTCAAGGATCTGGATCAGGAGGCGCGTGGCATGCTGCGCAAGCATGGCGTGCGCTTCGGGCAGTTCACGATCTTCATGCCGGCGCTGCTGAAACCCGCGCCGACGCGGCTGCGGCTCGTTTTGTCCGGGCTGTGGCAGGGGCTGGACGAATTCCCCGAATCGCCGCCGCCGGGGCTGGTCACCATCCCGAACCTTCCCGATGTGCCGGCCTTGGCCTATACGCTGTCGGGCTACCGTCCGGCCGGCGAGCGCGCGATCCGTATCGACATGCTGGAACGTCTAGCCGACATGCTGCGCAGCCAGGACACGCGCGGCGGGTTCGAGGCCAACCCGGACATGTTGTCGATCACCGGCATGACGCTGGAGCAATTCGCCAATCTGATGGAGGGGCTTGGCTACGCCGCCGAGAAGGGCGAGCGTGAAAAGACCAAGCCGGATCCCGTCCCGGCGGCGACGCCCCCCAAGCCGGAGGCCGAGGCCGATCACGACCACCCGCTGACCGAAGAGGAATCGGTGCTGGCTGCCGAGACCCGCGCGAAATGGGAGGCCGAACAAGCCGAAAAGAAGAAGGCGGCAGCAGATGCAGCCGCCGCGTCCGGCGAAGCGCCCGCAGAGGGGGGGCCGACCGAGGAGGCCGCCGCGCCCGAGACGGAGGTCTTCTATACCTTCCGCTGGGCACCGAAACCGCGCGGCCCGCGTCAGGGACAGGGCGCGCGCCGTCACGGCAACCGGTCCGATGCGGGCGAGGGCGGCGGCGGTCGCCGCCAGGGCAGGAAACCGCAGGGCGAGCCCGAGGGCGGCAAGCAGGGCCGGGGCGGCAAGCCGGGCAAGGGCGGGAAACCGCGCGGCAAGGGCGAGCGGAGCGATCGGCCGAAGAGCTTCAGCACCCGGCCACCCAACGCCGAGAAGCGGATCGACCCGGACAACCCTTTCGCGGCGGCGCTCGCCGGGTTGATCAAGAAGGACTGAGCCGATGCGCTGGCTGACCGAGGATGATCTGTCGCGGATCTACGGTCAGCCCGCCGCGCCCGCCACCGCGAAGGTGGCCGATCACCTGACGCCGGATTATCGCGCCTTCATCGAGCGGGCGCGGTTCTGCGTGCTCAGCACTGTCGGCCCGGAAGGAACCGATGCCAGCCCGCGCGGCGATGACGGCCCTGTGTCGACTGTCCTCGACCCGGTGACGCTGGCCATCCCCGACTGGCGGGGCACTGACCGCATCGATTCGCTGCGCAACATTGCCCGCGACGATCGGGTGAGCCTGATGTTCATGGTGCGGGGCTCTGGCAATGTCATCCGGGTCAATGGAAGGGCGCGGCTGACCGACGATGCCGGTCTCTGCGACCGGCTGGCGCGGAAGGGGGTGCGTCCGCGCTGCGTGATCGTGGTCAAGCTGGGCGAGGTGTATTTCCAATGCGCACGCGCCGTGATCCGGTCGGAACTGTGGAGCGGGAAAGATGACAGCGACGGACTTCCGACGCCGGGCCGGATCCTGGCCGGGATGACCGATGGCGAGGTCGGCGGCGCGGAGTACGACCGCGACTGGCCCGCCCGCGCGGCGCGGACCATGTGGTAGCGCCGCCTCCGCCGCGGCTGGCTCTCCGACAACGAAAAGGGCCGCCCCGAAGGACGGCCCGAAACATCGCTGACGGCGAAGATCAGTTCTTCGCGTAATATTCGACGACCAGGTTCGGTTCCATCTGCACCGCATAGGGCACATCGCCCAGGGCCGGGGTGCGCACGAAGCTGGCGGTCATCTTGTTGTGGTCGACTTCCAGATAGTCCGGCACATCACGCTCGGGCAGCTGAACGGCTTCCAGCACCAGGGCCAGCTGGCGCGAACGCTCGCGCACCGAGATCACGTCGCCTTCCTTCACGCGGTAGGAGGCGATGTTGACCTTCTGGCCGTTCACCTCGACATGGCCGTGATTGACGAATTGACGCGCGGCGAAGATCGTCGGCACGAACTTGGCGCGATAGACGACCGCGTCCAGACGGCGCTCCAGCAGACCGACCAGGTTTTCGCCGGTATCGCCCTTGACCCGCTCGGCCTCGGCATAGATGCGGCGGAACTGCTTTTCGGTCAAATCGCCGTAATAGCCCTTGAGCTTCTGCTTGGCGCGAAGCTGGGTGCCGAAATCGGACATCTTGCCCTTGCGGCGCTGACCGTGCTGGCCGGGGCCGTATTCGCGGCGGTTGACCGGGGACTTGGCGCGGCCCCAGATGTTTTCGCCCATGCGGCGGTCGATCTTGTACTTGGCAGAGGTGCGTTTGCTCACCGCTGATCTCCTTTTGTCAGTTTCAAAAGGGCGTTGTCCTTTCCCCGAAGGGCGACAGGCTGCCTCTCGCGAGGGCCCCCAACACCAATGAAGCGGCGCTTATAGCCGGGTTGCGGGCAGAGTCAACAGCCCTTGCCGGTCCTGCCGCATCGGGCCACAAAGGCAGTCATGAAACAGATCATCTGCATCAAATGGGGCACGAAATACGGCCCGGATTACGTAAACCGCTTCTACGGCATGGTGTCGCGCAACATCACCCCGCCGTTTCGGGTGATCTGTTTCACCGATGACGGCGCGGGGCTCGACCCTGCGATCGAGACCCGCCCGCTGCCCGACCCGGATTTCGTGATGCCGAAAAACACCCCCGGCAAATGGCCGAAATCCCAGCTCTGGGGCGATCTGGGCGACATCACCGGCACGGTGCTGTTCATGGATCTGGACATCATCGTCACCGGCAATCTCGACGGGTTCTTCGAGTTTGGCGACCCGTCCGACACGATCACCGCGAAGAACCCGAACACCCCGCTGGAACGGATGGCGCAGACCTCGATCTACCGGATGGAAGTGGGCAGGCTCGCCCCGATGCGGGAGAAATTCCTGTCCGATCCGCAGGGTTACGCGGATAAGTTCCGCTATGAACAGCGCTTTGTCACCCGCAATGCGCCCGGCGGGGTGAAATTCTGGCCGCGCGGCTGGGTCAGCCATTTCCGCATGCACTGCATCCCGCCCTTCCCGCTGAACTATCTGCGCCCGCCGCGCATTCCGCGCGGCACCAAGGTGGTGATCTTCGCCGGGCATCTGAACCCGGATGACGCGGTGATCGGGCAATGGTCCAAAAGCGATCCGGTGCGTTCGCCCGGCGATCATCTCAAGGCCACATTCGACGGGCGCCGCCGCGAGAGCCTGTCGAAACATCTGCGTCATTTCTATCTGCCGGCCACCTGGATTGCCGAGAAATGGCGCTGAATCAGGGCTGAAGAAGCGTGTATTCATCCGGGAAGCGTCCCAGATATTCCAGCATCGGCCCGACCGCCCGCCATTGCTTGAACATGGATTTGCCCAGATCCCGCCGCGCGGGCCAGTGGCGGCGATCGAGTGCCGCGCCGCGCGGCGCATCGGGAAAATGGCGCGGCAGGATGGCTGCGTAATCTTTTCGCAGCCGCATCGGCACCCGCGCATCGGCGCTGTCCAGCCACGGTTTGTGCGGGCCGATGAAATGCACGATGCAGGGATCGGCAATCGCCATGATCTGCGCCGAGGACCAGGTGAACTGCCAGTTCCAGAGCGGGCTGATCTCGGCCCAGTCTCCGGCGAGCACCCCGTTCATCAGCGCCTGATCGCGCCCCAGCCCGGCCAGGTGATCGCGGGCAAACCCCGCGGCCCTGCCCGTCAGATCATGCTCGGCCCAGGCCTCGGTGTCGATCATCACGACGCCTGCGTTGAAATAGGGCCGGGCGGACAGACCCAGTTCGCGGAACTCGCGCATCCGGCGCTTCGGCGTGCGCCATTGCCGGTTGTCGCGCACCGCCGCCACGGCGTGACCGCCCATATCCGCGCAGAGCAGGCGTCGCGGATCGCCGCGCTCGAACACCACGTCGCTGTCGAGAACGAGAATGCGGCGATAGATCCCGCGCAGCGCCGCGGCCGCGAATAGCTCCATATAGGTCGCGACGCTGCGGCGGGCATCGGTGGGCAGCGCATCCATGATCTGATCCTGACGCGCCGCAAGATGCGCGATCCCGGCGTTGCGCAGCAATGGCGGCAGCTCCAGAGGCTCCGGCCCGCCAATCAGCACGTCATAACCGCGATCCGCTTCGGCCAGTTGCAGGGCGGGGATCGCGGCATAGGGCAGGTAATTCGCATCGCAGGCGACGATCACCGCCACGTCGTTTCGCGGCGCGAACCCGGCCGTGATCTGCGAGAATGCGGTCATCGGAAAGCACCCACTCGGAACCACGCCCCATGCCGGGCGGTCTCTGCCGCGCCGCCGGGGCAAGGAGTAACCCTTGCGGGGATGGCGGGGTTCCGCTAACCGTCGCGGAAACCCGCAATCCGAAGGCCCGCCCATGCGTCTGTCGCGTTATTTCCTGCCCGTCCTGAAGGAAGACCCCAAGGAGGCGCAGATTGTCAGCCACCGGCTGATGCTGCGCGCCGGCATGATCAAGCAGCAGGCGGCGGGGATTTATTCCTGGCTGCCGCTGGGTCAGAAGGTGCTGCGCCGGATCGAACAGATCGTGCATGAGGAACAGCAGCGCGCCGGGCATATCCCGGTGTTGATGCCGACCCTGCAATCGGCGGATCTGTGGCGCGAAAGCGGGCGCTACGATGCCTATGGCGCGGAGCTGTTGCGCATCACCGACCGGCATGAGCGCGACATGCTCTATGGCCCGACCAACGAGGAGATGATTACCGACATCTTTCGCAGCCATGTGAACAGCTACAAGGATCTGCCGCTAACGCTGTACCACATCCAGTGGAAATTCCGCGATGAGCTTCGCCCGCGTTTCGGCGTGATGCGGGGGCGCGAGTTCCTGATGAAGGACGGCTATAATTTCGACCTGACGCGCGAGGATGCGCTTCATGCCTATAACCGGCATCTGGTGACCTATCTGCGCAGCTATGAACGCATGGGGCTTCAGGCGATCCCGATGCGCGCCGATAGCGGGCCGATCGGGGGCGATGACACGCATGAATTCCTCGTGCTGGCCGAGACCGGCGAGTCGGAAGTGTTCTACGACAGCGAAATCACCGGGCTGAAATTCGGAGACCGCGAGATCGACTATGACAGCGTCGAGCAGTGCCAGGCCGTGCTTGAGGAGTTCACCAGCCGTTACGCCCGCACCGATGAAACCCATGACGAGGCGGTGTTCAACGAGATCCCCGAGGACCGCCGCCGCTCCGCCCGCGGCATCGAGGTCGGCCAGATCTTCTATTTCGGCACCAAATATTCCGAGCCGATGGGGGCCACGGTGGTCGGCCCGGACGCGCAGCGCGTGCCGGTCCATATGGGCAGCCACGGCATCGGTGTCAGCCGCCTGGCCGGCGCGATCATCGAGGCCAGCCATGACGACAAGGGCATCATCTGGCCCGAGGGCGTGACGCCGTTTCATGTCGGCATCGTCAATCTGAAACAGGGCGACGCGTCCGTCGATTCCGCCTGCGAGGCGCTGTATCGCGATCTGACGGCCAAGGGCTTCGATGTGCTCTATGACGACCGAGATGAGCGGGCGGGGGCGAAATTCGCCACGATGGACCTGATCGGCCTGCCCTGGCGGCTGACCGTGGGTCCGCGCGGATTGCAGGCCAACAAGATCGAACTGACCTCGCGCCGGTCGGGCGAATCCGAGGAACTGTCCCCGGCCGATGCGGTGGCAAAGCTGGAAAAGATCTATCAGCCGGTGTTCGACGCGGCGAAATAGCCTGCCATTGCTGCCGTCCGGGCCGGACCGGCCCGGCTGAGGCGCATTAGCCCGGCAGATTCAGCCGCCGCGCAAAGGACGCAACTTCGGCGTCGTCCGCGCGCAGCGACGCGAACAGCGTGGCCTGGCTGGAATGGATCAGCGCGTCGGGCAGCACTTTCAGGTGATTGGCCCTGAGCGTGGCACCGCTGCTGGTGATGTCGGCAATCGCCTCTGCCGTCAGATTGGCAACCGTGCCTTCTGTCGCGCCCTGGCTGTCGACAAGCTGGTAATCCGCCACCTCCGCCTCGGACAGGAAGGCGCGCACCAGCCGGTGATACTTGGTGGCGATCCGCAGCCGGAACCCGTGGTCACTGCGGAATTGACGGGTGATGGCCGCGAAATCGTCCAGCGTTTCGCAGTCGCGCCAGCAGGCGGGGACCGCCAGCACCAGATCGGCGTGACCAAACCCCATCGGCGCGATCTCACGCACATCAGAGCGCCAGCCGGCCAGCTTTTCGCGCACCAGATCCGATCCGGTCACGCCCAGATCGATCCGCCCCGCCGCCAGCTCGCGCGGGATTTCCCCCGCAGACAGCAGCACCAGAACCAGATCCGCTCCCTCGACCCGGCCCGCATATTCGCGGTCCGATCCGCTGCGGCTCAGCGTGATGCCGCGATCGGCGAACCAGCCGAACGTGTCCTCCATCAGCCGCCCCTTCGACGGCACACCGAGTTTCAGCATGTGGCCTCCAGCTCCGCGATCAGGCCGGGGCGGATGATGCCGCCCACCGCCGGGATGGCCCGGCCCTGCCCAAGCTGCGCGGTCAGTGCGTCATAGCGCCCGCCCGACGCGACCGGGGGCCAGTCGGGGTGATCGGCGGCGAAGGTGAAGGTCATGCCGTCATAATATTCCATCGTCTCCCGCCCGTGGCTGGCGGCAAAGCGGATCGTCGCGGGATCGACGCCGCGCGACGCGATCTGGTCGAGCCGGGTGGCCAGCCGGTCCACCGCCTCGGCGATCTGGGGGATTTCGTCCGCAAGTCCGCGCAGCGCGGTCACGGCCTCGGGCGCGGGCGCATCGACCGCGAACAGCCGGGTCAGCCGGTCGGCCCATATCGCGGGCAGCGGCGTCTCGTCGGGCTGCGTCTCCAGCAGGGCGATGCGCGCCTCCATCTGCGGCCCGGTTCGCAGCCCCGTCCAGGGCGCGTCCGTCTGCGACAGATTGCGGGGCGCGGCGGGCCGGGAATAGCGTGCCAGCAGCCGCGAGAAGCGGATCGGCCGCCAGACATGGTGCAGCAATGCCCCGCGGCGCGCGTCAGAGACCGGCAAGGCGCGAATCGCGTCCAGCAGGATATCCATATCGCCCATCGCAGCGCTGAGCCCGTAGGGCAACAGCAGCCGGTGAAACAACGCGAAGATCTCGGCATCCGCCTCCGGGTCGCGGGCGAAGATCTCGAACCCCGCCTGCAGGTATTCGTTGTCGCGCGGGTGATCGGGCCGGGTGTCGCCGTGATCCTGCTTGCGGAACACCTCGCCCAGATAGCAGTAGCGGGCGGGCTCGGCCCCATCCCGCATCTGCATCTGCACCACCGGCACGGTAAAATCCGGGCGCAGCACGACCTCGCCCCGGACCGGATCGGTGGTGACATAGGCGCGGGCGCGAATATCCTCGCCATAGAGATCCAGCAGCGTGCCGGCGTCGAGAAGGATGTCGGGCGCGACCTCCACCGCGCCGGCATCGCGGAACGCCGCCAGAAGGCGTTGCCCGGCCTGCAACTTGGCGGCCTTGCCTACCATCGCGCCAGCATCTCCCTGACCGCCGCAACCAGATCGCCGCGCGGCGCCTCGGCCTGAGCGGGCTGGGATTTCCATTCCTCGTGGCTGACCTCCGCGGCCAGCTTCGCGCCGAGGATCAGATCCTTGAGCTGCACGATGCCGCGCGCGGCCTCGTCTCCGCCCTGGATGATGGCGATGGGGGCACTGCGCTTGTCGGCATATTTAAGCTGGTTGCCGAAATTCTTCGGGTTGCCCAGATACACCTCGGCGCGGATCCCGGCGGCGCGCAGCTCGGCGGCCATGGCGTGATATTCGGCCATGCGGTCGCGGTCCATGACGGTGACGACGACCGGGCCACGCTCTTCTGCGCCCGTCAGCCCCTTGGCCTGGAGCGCCGCCAGCAGCCGGTCCACGCCGATCGAGACGCCGGTGGCCGGCACCTTCTGCCCGGTGAAACGCTCCACCAGACCGTCATAGCGCCCGCCCCCCGCGACCGAGCCGAATTGCCGCTTGCGGCCTTTTTCGTCGAGGATTTCAAAGGTCAGTTCGGCCTCAAAGACCGGGCCGGTGTAATATCCCAGCCCGCGCACGACCGAGGGGTCGATAATCGCGCGATCCTCGCCTACGCCGAGCCCGCGCAGCAGCGCGGCGATCTGGGCCAGCTCCTCGACGCCCTCCGCCCCGATGGCGGACGGGCCGACGGCGCTGCGCAGATTCATCAGCGTCATCGAGTTATCCGTGCCGCGCGAGGTCAGGAAGCGCAGCACCGGCTCGGCCTGTTCGTCGCTCAGCCCGACACCCTCGATTTCCGCGCCGGAGGAGTCCTTGCGCCCGGTGGTCAGCAGCGCCCGCACCCCGTCCTCGCCCACCTTGTCGAACTTGTCGATCTGGCGCAGCACATCATCGGCCTTGTCGCCACCCGCGACGCCTGCCGCTTCCAGCACACCGTTCAGCACCTTGCGGTTGTTGATCCGCACGAGATAATCGCCGCGCGCGATGCCAACCGCTTCCAACGCGCCCGCCAGCATGGCGCAGATTTCGGCATCCGCCGCGACCGAGGCGCTGCCGACCGTATCGGCGTCGCATTGATAGAATTGCCGGAAGCGGCCCGGTCCGGGTTTTTCGTTGCGCCAGACCGGCCCCATCGCATAGCGGCGATAGGGCGTCGGCAGATCGTTGCGGTATTGCGCCGCCACCCGCGCCAGCGGTGCGGTCAGGTCATAGCGCAGCGCCAGCCAGTCGCCCGCGCCGCCACCCGGAACGGCCTCTTCCTGCCAGGCAAAGACACCGGCATTGGGACGATCCACATCGGGCAGGAACTTTCCGAGCGCCTCGACCGTCTCCACCGCCGAACTTTCCAGCGGCTCGAAGCCGTGCAGGTGATAGATCTCGGCGATGCGGTCCAGCATGGCCTTGCGCTCGGTGACCTCAGCGCCGAAATAGTCGCGAAAGCCCTTGGGCGTGGCGGCCTTGGGGCGCGGGGATTTTGTCTTGTCCTGCGGCATGGAACCTGTCTCCGTCTCAGCCGGGGGCTTAGCGGAGATGAATGGAATGGACAAGTTGCAGCATCTGGAGGAGGGCATCGCCCATCTGACGCGGATTTTGGACGAGCTGTCCGAGGTGGTCGCAACCCAGGATCGAGACATCGCGCGACTGAAATCGCGGGTCGGCATGCTTCTGGAACGCGAGGCGGAGCGGGAGGCCGATGCGGGCGGCACGATCCCGCTGGCCGATCAGCGCCCGCCGCACTGGTAGACGCCGCAACCGGGGCTGCGCAGCACCCTGCGACGTGCCGCGCAGGCGCGCCCGCGCGATGACGGAACGGCTCTAGATGAAGCCTAATTCCAGCCGGGCCTCTTCGGACATCATGTCCATGCCCCATTGCGGCTGGAAGGTCATTTCCACATCGACCTCGCGCACGCCGGGCACGGATTCCACAGCATCCGCGACCCAGCCGGGCATCTCGCCCGCCACCGGACAGCCCGGCGCGGTCAGCGTCATCACGACGCCAACCTTGCCCTCATCCGAGATGTCCAGCGTATAGATCAGGCCGAGATCGTAGATATTCACGGGAATCTCGGGGTCGTAAACCGTTCGGCAGGCCTCGACCACCGGATCGTAAAGCGGATGCTCCGTGCTCGACGGCCGGATCAGCGGTTCACCTTCTTGCGGTTCGTCAGTCATTGGCGTCATCCCGTTCTGCTGCCTCAAGATATAGGTCATGATCCGCCCCGCTTCCAGTGCCGCCCTGCGCTGCGGAGAGACGAGATGCACGCGACAATCTATCTTGCTCCGAAATGCGCGACCCTCCGGAAGCTGCCGACCAAACTGCGCGAACGCGGCATCGATCCGCAGATCGACGTGTGTCTGAAAACGCCGCCGTGGCGGAACAGGCTCCGCCGGATCGTGCGGGAACCCGGTTGTGTCTGCGCGGCTTGCCGCGCCGCAAGGAAAGGCCGTTTTGCGAACTGGAGTTGGATGACACCGCGCCAGCCGATGGCGAGATCCTTGACGCGGTGGAGGGGCACCCGGCGCTGCTGACGAGGCCGGTCGAAGTGACCGGAATGGGGACGCGGCAGTTTCGGCCAATCGTAACACCGGCCGACAGCATCTGATCGTCTCAATCACATCGGGGGCCGCGCGCTTGTATTCACTCCTGCGGGGCGTCCGAGGAGAGCAGGTTCGGCTCTCCATCGTCGGTGCTGTTCTCGACCATGCGCTCGAAGGCGTCATCCGGCCGGATATCGGCGGCCGAAGGGGGCTGCGCGGCGGCTTTCTCCGGTTGCGGCTTCGGCGGCTCGGCGTCCGTGGTCGCGGCGGTGTCCACCACCGCCTCCGAGCCGGGCGGCGGGATTTCCTCCATCCGCACCCGATAGATCGGTTCCGGCAGGCCATAGCCGGCGGATTCCAGTGTCTCCTTCAGCATGCGGATGGCCTCGCCGCGGGCCTTGTTGAACTCCGCCCCCTGCTGCGTCACCCAGCCCGAGAAGCGCATGATGACATTCGAATCCCCGACCTCGGCCACCCAGACCGCGGGCTCGGGGGAGGGCAGCACGAATTCCATCGCCTGCAGCGTGCGCAGCCCAAGCTCCCGCACCGCGTTGAGATCGGAGGCCGCATCGACGCCCAGATCGAAGATGAAGCGGCGTTCCGGGTTGCGGGTGTAGTTGGTGATGACGGCCTTGAAGACGGTCGAATTGGGGATGCGGATATGGTTGCCGTCGAGCGAGAGCAGCGTGGTCGCACGGCTGGTCAGCCGGATGACGCGGCCCTCATTGCCCTCGATCAGGACCAGATCGTTGGGGCGGAAGGGCTGGCGCAGCGACAGCATGACCGAGGCGATGAAATTCTCCACTGTGTCGCGCACCGCAAAGCCGAGCGCGATCCCGACGATCCCCGCCGCGCCCAGGAAGGTGCCCAGAAGCGCCGTCGCCCCGAGAATGTCGAGCGCCACGACGAGTGCTGCCACCCAGAACCCCATGCGGATGGCGGTGCGCAGGATCTCGGCGATGAACGGGTTCGGGGCCAGACGGTCCCAGGGCTGGCGCAGCCGGGCCACCAGGTTGCCGATCCAGCCGATCAGCACCGCCGCCAGCACCGCCACCAGCAGCAGCGGCAGGAACGCGACGCTTTGCAGCAAATGATCCTGGAACCTTTCCACGACCGGCTCCAGCCGGGCGCGAAGCTGGGTGTTCTCCTCGACCCGGTTCTGGATCTCCACTACGCCTTCCACGCGGCCGATCAGCCGGTCCAGCCGCTCCACCGCGCTGCTGTCGAGCGCCGTGCCGTCCAGCGTGACGATGCCCGCACTGACATCCACCGCGACATCCGCGTATCCGTCGAGCTCCGACAGGATCGATTCGATCCGGGCGCGGATGGCGGCATCGGTGCTGGCGTCGTCGCTGACCGCGATGACCGAGTCGGGCTGCGGCTCCGCCTCCTGCGCGGCAAGCAAGCCTGGCGCAAATAACAGGCTCGCGGTCAGCAGCAGGAACGCAAAGCGGTGCAGCATCAGCCCATGACCGGGTCGGATTTCGCCAATTCGTCGAACCGCATCAGGCTGGCGACGAGCGCCGGCATCCGGTCCAGAGGCACCATGTTCGGCCCGTCCGACGGCGCGTTGTCCGGGTCCTGATGGGTTTCGATGAACACCCCCGCCACGCCGAGCGACACCGCCGCCCGAGCCATGACCGGCGCAAATTCGCGTTGCCCGCCCGAGGAGACACCCTGTCCGCCCGGCTGCTGCACCGAATGGGTCGCATCCATGATGACCGGGTATCCGCTGCGTGCCATGATCGGCAGCGAGCGCATATCGGCCACCAGCGTGTTGTACCCGAAGCTGGCCCCGCGCTCGGTCAGCAGGATATTCTCGTTTCCGGTGGACGCGACCTTCTCGGCCACGTTGGGCATATCCCACGGCGCCAGGAACTGGCCCTTCTTGATGTTGACCACCGCGCCGGTCTGTCCCGCCGCCAGCAGCAGATCGGTCTGACGGCACAGAAAGGCGGGGATCTGGATCACGTCCACCACCCCGGCGGCGGCGCGCGCCTGTTCGGCATCGTGGATATCGGTCAGCACCGGGCATCCGAGCCGGTCGCGCAGCGTCTCCAGCATGCGCAGGCCGTCTTCCATCCCGACGCCGCGGCGACCGCCAAGCGAGGTGCGGTTGGCCTTGTCATAGCTGGCCTTGAACACATAGCCCGCCCCGCTTTCGGCGCAGGCCTTTGCCATCGCTTCACCGATCATCAGCGCGTGATCCAGCGTTTCAAGCTGGCACGGCCCGGCGATGACGGTCAGCGGCAGGTCATTGCCGCAATCGAGATTTCCGATCCGGACATGCTTCATGTGGACACCTGTTCGCGCAGAATCGATGCCGTCAGCGACATCAGCAGATAGATGCCCAGGAATATAAGGAAGGCAACGATGGTATTCGAGACCGCCTTCGGATAGGCGGCGGCTTCCGGCACGATCGGCGCGACGGAGAGCGAGAGATAGCGCACCTGCTTGTTCGCCTCCACCCGCGCGACCTCCAGCAATTCGGCGGAGTTGGCCATCAATTCTTGCCTGATGGCCAGATCGGCCTGCGCCATTTGCAACCGCCCGCCGATCTCGGCAATCGATTCCCGCGTGTCGCTGCCCTGCGTCAGCTCGGAGCGCGAATCGTCGATCATCTGCTGAATGCGCTCGATATCGCCGCGCACGCCCTGAACGCGGCTGGCATTGGGGCTGAGATTCGATTCGAGCTGGGCCAGTTCCAGCCGCTTGGTGGTCAATTGCCCTTCGAGCTGGGTGATCCGGTTCATCACCAGCGAGCTTTCCGACTCGGCGTCGAAGACCCCCATCTGCTGCTGCAACTCCTGCACGGCATCCTGCGCCTGCAACACGCGCTGCTCGGCATTGAGGTAGTTCTGCTGTGCTCCGGCCATCTGGTCCTCGCGCACCCGCGAGGTCATGTCGTCGACCATCCCCTCGGCATAGCGGATCAGGGCGCGCGAATACTGCTCGCTCAACTCCGGATCCGGCGCGACGACATCCATGTTCAGCACGCCCTCGGTCGGGTCATACTTGACCTTGACCATGTCCTTGAAGGTCTTGAACGCGGTGTCGTCATTCACGTCCTCGGGCAGCCGCAGCAGCGGGTCGAGCGACGGGTCCTGGAAGGCGGATTTGAAACCGATTTCCTCGTCGAGCCGCAGCATCGCGTTCTTCGAGGTCAGATAGCTCTGCACCGCGACGAAATCCGGGTTGAGCTGGATGCCCGACAGGATCGAGTTGCCGCTGGCGGTGATGGCGGAATCGGCCTGCTGGATCAGGAATTGCGATTTCGTCTCGTAAAGCGGGGTGGCGATGCGGAAATAATACCAGCCCGCGATCAGCGTCGGAATGCCGACCAGCAGAAGCAGACGGACCGCCAGCCAGAACTGCTTGCGTCGGCGCCTGCGGGCAATGTCGCGCTGAATGCGGATGATCTCTGCCGCGCGCTTCTCCTCGGTCAACTGTTCGCGCGACGGCAGGCCGTCCTTGCCGGCCGGCACCTTCACCGGGGTGATCTGGCCGAGGGGCTGCGGGCTGCCGGGCAGTTGCGGGTCGCGGCGCAGCGCGATCTCGCTGCCGGTGGCCGGGCCAGCGGCGCGGTTCTGTGCCCCGCCCGCCGCGCGGGAGGAGGCGGTTCCGGCCGAGGCCATCACCTTGCTGAGCGAGGAGCGGTGGAACGGGTCGACACCGCGTTCGCGCAGCGCGATCACCGCTTCCTCGTCACTCTCGACATCCATGCCGTGCATGGTGGCGATGCGGCGCGCCAGCCGAAGCTGCCGCCCGGTCAGTTCCTCGGCCTTCACCGCCGCGATCCGTTCGGCCATCTGGCTGTCTTGCCCGGCCTTCTCCCGTCTCGCCTCGGCCTCATTCGCCGCGCGTTCGGCGTTCGCCATCTCCTCGGCGGCACGGCGGCCGGCGCCATCCTGTTCGTGCAGCGCCGCCCCCGCCCGCTTGCTGCGATAGATGCGGACCTTAGGCCGTGTAGTCATAGTATTGCTTCGCCTCTTGCAGCGTTTCGAACATATAAAGCTTGCCATCGCGCAGCACCGCGGCCTGGCGGCAGAATTTCTCCAGGATCTCGGCCTGGTGCGACACGATCACCACGGTCGCGTTCTTCAACCGCTCCTCCAGCACCTGACCGGCCTTGCGGTTGAAGCTCGCATCCGTCGCCGTCGGCATGCCTTCGTCGATCAGGTAGATGTCGAATTCCAGCGCCAGCAGCAGCGAGAACACGAACCGCGCCCGCATCCCGCCCGAATAGGTGCCGACCGGCATGTCGAAATATTCGTCGATATCGGTGAGCCAGCGCGAGAAGGCGGCGACGTAATCCGGGTCGAGCCCGTAGATGCGGGCGATGAATCGCGCATTCTCGTTCGCGGAATGCTGGGGCACGACCCCGCCCATGAATCCCAGCGGAAAGGAGATCCGGCAATCGCGGCGGATGATCCCCTCATCAGGCTGTTCCAGACCGCACATCATGTTGATGATCGTTGTCTTGCCGGTGCCGTTGGGGGCGAGAATGCCAAGCGACTGGCCAAGCTCGACCCGGAACGACGCATTGTCGAGGATCACCTTGCGCTGCGTTCCGGTCCAGAACGATTTCGAGACATTGTCGAATTCCAGCATAACCCCGTCCAAGGCCTGGGTGCGGGTCGGCCCGTGTCCATACACCCCTGCGGCGGCCGCGCCGTCCGCACCGGCAAAAATAGCAGTTGCCTGCGTGAAGTCCACCAATGGTTGTCCGGCTGGTTTATAACATCACAACGCACAGCTTCATTTCTTCGGCCCCGGCACCTAGTTTGCGGGGATGCCCCGCGTTCAGGACTTGTCAGACCGGATCTCGCGATGCCGCATCTGCGCGGACAGGTTCGCGGCCACGGCAACCCGCCACGCCCCGCGGCCGGTGACCTGGTTCGCGTCCGGGGCGCGGATCCTGGTCGTCGGGCAGGCGCCCGGCGCGCGGGTTCATGCCAGCGGCATCCCCTTCGACGACCGCTCCGGCGAGCGGCTGCGCGACTGGATGGGGGTGGGGCGGGCGCAATTCTATGACCGCAGCCGGGTGGCGGTCGTGCCGATGGCGTTCTGCTTTCCCGGCTATGACGCGAAAGGCGCGGACCTGCCGCCGCCGCGGGTTTGTGCCGACACATGGCGCGCGCAGGTGCTGGCGCTGCTGCAACCGCGTCTGACCCTGCTGATCGGCGGGCATGCCCAACGCTGGCATCTGGGCACGCGCGCCGGCGTGACCGAAACTGTTGCGAACTGGCGCGATCACGCGCCGCGCGTGTTCCCCTTGCCTCACCCGTCCTGGCGCAATACGGGATGGCTGAAGCGCAACCCCTGGTTTGCCGAAGACCTGCTGCCGGTGCTGCGCGCCCGGATCGACGAGGTGCTCAATGACCCCGCTTGACGCGCTCTGCCCGGCGCCGTTCCACACGCTGCCCGATGCGGATCGGGCGCGCGTACTGAACCGGCTGGCCGATACCGAGCTTTTCGTGGCTCTGGCAGAGGAGCCGCGCGGCGACCGGGTCCGGCTGCATCTTTTCGCGTTCGACGGCTCGCAGACCGGGATCGCCGCCGACAGCGAGGACCGGCTGGCGTCGTTCTTCGGCGGTCCGGTGGCCTATGCGGCGCTGCCGGGGCGGGTGCTCGCCGCGATGCTCTCCGCCGAAGGGGTCGCGCTGACGGTCAATCCCCGCCAGAGATCGGAGATGATGCTGGACCCGGCAACGCTGGGCTGGCTGGCAGAGGCCTTGTCGTCAGCCCCGCAGGAAGAGCGCGCGGCCTCGGCCTATCTTGCCGCCCCGTCGCCGGAGATGGTCGCGGCCTTGGCCGAACCGCTGGCGACGCGGCTGGCGGACATGACCGGGCTGGCCGAAAGCGCGGCGCTTGTCAGCGCCCGGTGGCCGGACGGGGCGCAGGGCCATCTGATCGTGGTGACCGGCGCGCCCCCGCCGCGCCACAAGGTGATCGCGAAGGCCTTGGCAGAGATGATCGCCTTCCTTCCGCCGCTGCCCGACGCCTGCGACGTGGCCTTTGACCTGAAGCTGCCGCCGAACGCGCCCGTCATCCGGGCCGAGCGTAACGCGCCCGCCGCGCCACCCGCCCTGCGCGCGCCGGGCAGCGATCCCGACAAGCCGCCGATCCTGCGGTTCTAGCGCGGTGGGGCGGGGGCTGGATCAGTAGCCCTTTCCGCGATCCACCAGGAACAGGGGCGTCTCGCCGCGCTGAACTCGCCGCAGATTTTCGGCCACGACGGGGGCCGCGGTCTCTGCCCGTGTTGCGGCGGCGATATGCGGGGTCACGGTGACGCGCGGATGCAACCAGAAACGGTGATCCGGGGGCAGGGGTTCGGTGCGGAACACGTCGAGCACCGCATGGCGAAGGTGGCCCGAATCGAGCGCGGAGAGCAGCGCCTCCTCCTCGATCAGCACGCCACGGCCCGGATTAATCAGCGCCGCGCCCTCGGGCATCGCGGCCAAAGCGTCGGCGCCGATCAGCCCGGCCGTGCGATCGGTGTGCGGCAGAAGCGTGATGAGGATCTCGGCCCGGGCCAGTGCCGCGCCCAGTTCGGATCCGCCGAGCGCCGGCACATCCCCGACGCCGCGTCCCGATTGCGACCATGTCGTCACGTCAAAGCCCAGCCCGGCCAACGCAATGGCCACCGCCCCGCCAAGTGCGCCGGCGCCCAGCACCGTCACCCTGCGCGACGCGGCCAGCTTCGGTGCCATCTCGTTCCGCCACACTCCGTCCTGGGCGTAGCGATCCATCCCCAGATGCAGCCGCATCACCCAGCCGACGCAATATTCCACCATGCCCTGCGTCAGTCCCGGATCGACCATCCGCGCGAGAGGCTGCGTCAGCGCGGGATCCGGCGCGATCTTCTCGACACCGGCCCAAAGGCTCTGAACCAGCCGCGCCGAAGGATAAGCCGCAAAATCGCAGCCATCGCCGCCGGGCGCGTACAGGATCGCATCGACACTGTCCGGCGCGGCCTGCCGCAAAAGCTCGATCTCCGGGCAGGCTTCGCGCAGGGCAGGGGCCCAGTCCTCCCAGCCGTCAGCCGCGAATAGAACGCGCATGGCAAATGCTCCCCTTTTGTGTGTTGCGGCCGGATCCCGTCGCGCGGTAACGGCCGAAAAACACCGCCCGCCTTCAGCGTCACCGCGGCCGGTGGACATGGGCCGACTGCACCATGCCGAAGGCCATCAGCAGGATCATCATCGCCGTGCCGCCATAGCTGACCAGCGGCAGCGGCACGCCCACCACCGGCAGCAGCCCCATCACCATCCCCATATTGATCGCGAAGAACAAGAAGAAGGTCGAGGCCACGCCGATGGTCAGCAGACTGGAGAAACGATCGCGATTGGTCAGCGCCGAATACAGGCAGAACCCGACGATAAGCGTATAGAGCAGCAGCAGCGAGCCCGCCCCGATGAAACCGAACTCCTCGGCCAGCGTGGTGAAGATGAAATCGGTTTCTTTTTCCGGCAGAAAGTTCAGCCGCGATTGCGTGCCCTGCATGAAGCCACGCCCCGACCATCCGCCGGAGCCGAGCGCGATCTGCGCCTGGGTGATGTTGTAGCCCGCGCCCAGCGGGTCGGAGGAGGGGTCCAGAAACGTGTCGATGCGGCGGAACTGGTAGTCGTGGAGCAACTGCCAGGAGGTGCCGCGGCTCTCCAGCACCGTCCAGATCAACCCGACGCCTGCGGCGATCACCGCGCCGAAATACCACAGGCTGACCCCTGCGGCGAACATCACGATGCCGCCGCCCATCAACAGCAGCAGCGAGGTGCCCAGATCGGGCTGTTGCAGGACAAGCCCGGTGGGGATCAGGATCAGCACCACCGGCACCAGCACCCAGACCGGGTGAGAGACCTTGGACAGGTCCAGCCAGTCGTAATAGGCCGCCAGCATCAGCACGAGCGCGATCTTCATCAGCTCGGAAGGTTGCAGCCGGATCGGGCCGAGATCGATCCAGCGTTGCGCCCCCATGCCGATCTGGCCGAACAGATCGACCGCGAACAGAAGCGCCAGACAGGCCATGTAGGCGAAGACCGAGATCCCCCGCCAGAACCAGATCGGCACGAAACCCAGCGCGATCATCGCCGCCATGCCGACGGCAAACCGCTCCATCTGCGGCCGCGCCCAGGTGTTGATGTTCCCGCCCGCCACCGAATACAGCATCAGGAACCCGACCGAGGCGACGGCCGCCAGCAGGAACACCAGCGGCCAGTTCAGATACAGGATCTTGCGGATGCCGCGCGGGGTCTCGGCGACCTGGTAATCGAGATAGCTCATCACGCGCGCGTCCGTGTGCCGCCCGCACCGGCCATCGGGCTGATGAGCCGCATCTGGCGGTGCATCTCCTCGATGCCGGCGCGCTGCCCGTCGGGATAGGCGGTCAGCGGCGGCACCCCGCCGGCAAGCGCGTAAAGCAGGATGTCGCGCGCGATCGGTGCCGCGACCGCCGATCCGCCGCCGCCATGTTCGACCACGACGGAGACCGCGTATCTGGGCGCGTCAAAGGGGGCGTAGCAGACAAACAGCGCGTGGTCGCGGCGGTTCCAGGGCAGTTGCTCGTTGCGGATCACGCCGCGCGCGCGCTCGGCTGCGGTGATGTTGCGGACCTGGCTGGTGCCGGTCTTGCCGGCCATGCGCCATTCATCGGCCACGATCCGCGACGACCTGGCCGTGCCGGCGCTGGAATTCATCACCGCATCCATGCCGCGCCGCGCGACATCCAGATGACGTGCGTCGATGCCCAGATCGGCAAATTCCGGCTGCGGTTCCGGCACGCCGTCAATGGCGCGAACCAGCCGCGGCTTCACCTCGCGCCCGGTGGCGACGCGCGCGGTCATCACCGCGAGTTGCAGGGGCGAGGCCAGCACATAGCCCTGGCCGATCGAGGCATTGAGCGAATCGCCCACCACCCAGGGCTTGCCGTAACGGTCGTTCTTCCAGGCCTTGTCCGGCGCGATGCCGGTGGCCACCGCGGACATCGGCAGATCATGCTCGACACCCATGCCCAACCGCCGCGCCATTGCCGCGATCCGGTCGATGCCGACGGCGCGCGCGGTCTCGTAATAGAACACGTCGCAGGATTTCTGCAGGCTCTCGACCGGGTTCACATGGCCATGCCCGCCCCGGCTCCAGCAATGGAATTTACGCCCCGCCACTTCGAGCGCGCCGTTGCAGAAATAGCTGGTGCCGCCATTGATCAGCCCCGCATCCAGCCCGGCCAGCAGCGTCGCCATCTTGAAGGTGGAGCCGGGTGGATAGACGCCCTGCACGGTCTTGTCGGCCAGCGGGCGGTGGTCATGTTCCATCAGCGCCCGGTAATCCGCCGAGGAGATGCCGCGCACGAACAGGTTGGGATCAAACACCGGGGCCGAGGCGATGGCCATGATGTCGCCATTGGTCACGTCGATCACCACCGCGGCGGCCGATTCCTCTCCCAGCCGCTGCACGGCATAGTTCTGCAGACCGGCATCCAGCGTCATCTGGACGGTGGCGCCCTGCTGCCCCTCCTGGCGGCTGAGCTCACGCATCTCGCGGCCGGCGGCGTTCACCTCGACCTTGCGGGTGCCGGCGCGGCCGCGCAGGATCGGCTCCAGCTTGTTTTCCACGCCGACCTTGCCGAACTGGAATTCCGGCAGCATCAGCACCGGGTCGGGATCTTCCATCTTCGACAGATCGTAATCCGACACCCGGCCGACATAGCCCAGCACATGCGCGAAATCGCCGCCCTGCGGATAGACCCGCGACAGCACCGATTCGGGCTGCACGCCGGGCAGGGCCGGGGCATTCACCGCGATGGAGCTGAATTCATCCCAGCTCAGATGATCTCCGATGCTGACCGGGGTGATGGCGCTGCGCTTGGAGATCGTCTCCAGCAGCTCCGCCGCCTCTTCGTCCGACATCGCCACCAGCTTGCGCAGCCGGGCGATGACCTGTTCCACGTCGCCCGCGGATTCGCGGGTGATGGTGGCGCGGTAATTCTGCTCGTTTCCCGCGATGACCCGGCCATTGCGGTCATGCAGCAGCCCGCGCACCGGCGGCAGCAGCCGGATCTTGATCGAATTGCCATCCGACAGCAGCCGGTATTCATCGGCATGGTCAAGCTGCATCGACCGCATCCGCCAGCCCAGCGTGCCAATGACCGCCGCCTGAGCCGCGCCCAGCATGATCCCGCGGCGCGACACGATCCGCGCGCTGTCGATCACGTCCTTGGGCGATTTGCGCATCAATGCACCATCATTTCGAGTTCGGCCGGGCTGAGCCTGCGCACGCCGATCGCATGCAGCACCAGCACCACCAGCGGATAGGCCGCAACCGTTGCCAGCCACAAGAGCACCACCGGGCCGAGCGCCGGAACCGGCACAAGAAAGACTATCATGAACAGCCGATGCGCCACCAGCAACAACCCCGTCAGCGCGGCAATGCGCAGCCACTCGAACAGGAATGCCTGATCGGCCCAGCTCTGGGAGCGGCCGCGCAGAACCTCGGTTCCGATCAGCACGAAGAAGCTCCACAGCCCGAACGGGCGGCCCAGCAGGAAATCACCCGTCAGCAGCAGCGCCACGATGGCCAGGGCGGGCAGTTGATCGGGCCGGCGCAGCACCCAGGCCAGGCTGAGGCACAGCGTCAGATCGGCGCCGGGCAGGCCGGGGATGCCGGGGTTGAGCGGCATCAGCCGGAAAAACAGGATCGCCAGCCCGAGCGCCAGATAGGCCAGCATCCCCGCCATCCGCCGATGCAGGATCGGGCCGGTCATGGGCCGGACGGGGACGCGGCTTGCCCCGGCACCGGGCCGGGGCGGGCAGAGGGCGCGGCCGGATAGCGCGGCCCGATCAGCCCCGGTTCGGGCGGCAGGATCAGCGCGCCGCCATCCTCCAGCCGCTCGGCCGGGTGCGAGCGCAGCACGCGCAGGAATTCCAGCCGCCCGTAATCCGCGGCCATGCGCAGCCTCAGCCGCCCGTCACTGCCCTGCACCACCTGCCCGATCAGGATGTCGGGCGGGAACACCCCGCCATCGCCCGAACTGACCACCCGGTCGCCGGGGCGGACATTTTCCGGCCGCTCGATAAAATCCAGCGTCGGCAGGGTCGAGTTGTCGCCGGTCAGCAGCGCGTTTTCGCCCGAGGGCTGGACCATCACCGGGATGCGCGATGACGGGTCGGTCAGCAGCACCACACGGCTGGTCTGGTTGCCGACGCCCGAGATGCGGCCCACAAGCCCCAGCCCGTCCATCACCGCCCAGCCATCGATGACGCCGTCGCGCCGCCCGACATTCAGCAGCACCGACTGGCGGAAGGCGGTGCCCGAATCGGTCAGCACCACCCCGGTGATGGAGGTCAGAGACGGGTCGATCTGGACATTGTTCTGCGCCAGCAGCTTGGCGTTTTCCTGCTCAAGCTGGACGGCGGCCTCTTTCCAGCGCTCCATCTCGCGCAACTCGCGGCGCAATTCCTGGTTCTGCTGGTAGATGCGGGAATAGCTTTGCAGGCTCGACACCATCCGGGTGAACTGCGTCACGGGCGTCATCGCCCATTCGAAGCCCGGCACGAAGCGGTCCACGAAATCCGAACGCATCGCCTCGGCGCGCGGGCTGTCGATGCGCCAGAACAGGAACAACGCCAAAAGGAACAGGGCCAGCAGGCCGATCAGGATGCGGCGGACAGGGGTGGCAAAATCGTAACCCTTGCGGGCCATCGCGCCGGCCCCGCCTTAGCTGTCGTAATCGATGACGTGGCGAAGCTGCTTTTCATATTCCAGCGCCTTGCCGGTGCCGAGCGCCACGCAGCTCATCGGCTGATCGGCGAGGCTGATCGACAGCCCCGTCTGCTCGCGCAGCGCCAGATCCAGATCGCCCAGCATCGCGCCGCCACCCGTCAGCATGACGCCCCGGTCGACGATATCAGCGGCCAGATCGGGCGGGGTGGCCTCAAGCGCCACCATCACCGCCTCGCAGATCTGCTGCACCGGCTCGGCCAGGGCCTCCGCGACCATGGCCTGGGTGATTTCCAGCTCGCGCGGGACCCCGTTCAGCAGGTCGCGCCCGCGCACCGCCAGCGTCGCCCCGCGCCCGTCATCGGGCATCCGCGCCGTGCCGATGGAGGTCTTGACCCGCTCCGAGGTCTGGTCCCCGATCAGCAGGTTATGGTTGCGGCGCAGATAGTTGATGATCGCGTCATCCATGCGGTCGCCGCCCACGCGGACCGAGCGCGCATAGACGATATCGCCCAGCGACAGCACCGCCACCTCGGTCGTGCCGCCGCCGATATCGACCACCATCGAGCCGGTCGGATCGGTGATCGGCATGCCCGCGCCGATGGCCGCCGCGATCGGTTCCGCGATCAGCCCGGCCTTGCGCGCGCCCGCCGACAGCACCGATTGCCGGATGGCGCGTTTCTCGACCGGGGTGGCGCCATGCGGCACGCAGACGATGATCTTGGGCTTCGAGAAGGTGGTGCGCTTGAACACCTTCTTGATGAAATGCTTGATCATCTCCTCGGCGCTGTCGAAATCCGCGATCACGCCTTCGCGCATCGGCCTTATCGCCTCGATGCTGCCGGGCGTCCGGCCCAGCATCAGCTTGGCATCCTCGCCCACCGCCAGGACCTGCTTCTTGCCGTCCTTGACGTGGTAGGACACCACAGAGGGCTCGTTCAGGATGATCCCCTTTCCCTTGACATAGACCAGCGTGTTCGCCGTCCCCAGGTCAATCGCGATATCCGTCGAAAACAGCCCGAAGAACGCCATGCCCGTATCCTTTCGCGCCGGTTGCCCCGGCCTGTGTTTCGTGTCGATGGTGGAAGGGCCGGGAATCGCACCCGGCCCAGTCCGGCTTCATATAAAGCCCAAATCCCCTGTGTCAAAGCCCGAGTTTCCGCGCCGTGGCGGCCGGCGGCACGCCGCAGAGGCGGCGCGCGCCGGGCCGGGGCAGGCGCCTCGCGGCGGCAGGATCAGTGCGAATACATGCTGACCTGTTTGGCGTCGGCGTCCTTGCCGACCTGTTCGCGCCGGACCCGCAGCCGGTTCAGCGCCCCGATATAGGCCTTGACCGAGGCGAGGATCGTGTCGGTATCCGCGGCCTGCCCGGTGGCGATCCGGCCCTCTTCCTCCATCCGGACCGAGACGGTTGCCTGCGCATCCGTGCCCTCGGTCACGGCATGCACCTGGTAGAGCTGCAACCGCGCCTCATGCGGATAAATCTGGCGGACCGCGTTGAACACGGCGTCAACCGGTCCGTCGCCGGTGGTCGAGGCGGTCTGTTCCTGCCCGTCCACGATCAGCGTCAGATCGGCGGTCTGGCCGTCCGAGCCGCAGACCACGCGCAGATGCTTGACCTGCAGGTAATCGTCGCCGGTATTGGCGGCGCTGTCCTGCATCAGCGCGACGATGTCCTCGTCATAGACCTCCTTCTTGCGGTCGGCGAGCGCCTTGAAGCGCACGAAGACATCCTTCAACTGGTTGTCGCCCACCTCGTAGCCCAGATCCTTCAGCTTGGCGCGCAGCGCGGCGCGGCCAGAATGCTTGCCCATGGCGATGTTGTTTTCGTTCAGACCGATATCGGCCGGGCGCATGATCTCGAAGGTCTCGACATTCTTCAGTACCCCGTCCTGGTGGATGCCGCTTTCATGCAGGAAGGCGTTCTTGCCGACGATGGCCTTGTTGAACTGCACCGGAAAGCCCGAGACCTGCGCCACCCGGCGCGAGATGCCCATGATCTTCGTGGTGTCCACGCCGGTATCGAACGGCATGATGTCGTGGCGCACCCGCATCGCCATCACCACTTCCTCGAGGGCAGTGTTGCCGGCCCGCTCGCCCAGACCGTTGATGGTGCATTCGATCTGCCGCGCGCCGGCCTCGACCGCCGCCAGGCTGTTGGCCGTCGCCATCCCCAGATCGTTGTGGCAATGGGTGGCGAAGATGATCCCGTCGGCGCCCGGCACGCGCTCGATCAGCATGCGGATCAGATCGGCACTTTCCTTGGGCGCGGTATAGCCCACCGTGTCGGGGATATTGATCGTGGTGGCGCCGCATTTGATCGCGATTTCCACCACCCGGCACAGGTAATCATGCTCGGTGCGTGTGGCATCCATGGGCGACCACTGCACATTGTCGCACAGGTTCCGGGCATGGGTCACGGTCTGCTCGATGCGCTCCGCCATCTGGTCCATGTCCAGATTGGGGATCGCCCGGTGCAGGGGCGAGGTGCCGATGAAGGTGTGGATGCGCGGGCGTTTCGCGTGGCGGATCGCCTCCCAGCAGCGGTCGATATCGGGGATCTGCGCGCGTGCCAGCCCGCAGATCACGCTGTTCTGCGATTGCCGGGCGATCTCGGATACGGCCTTGAAATCCCCTTCCGAGGCGATGGGGAACCCGGCCTCGATGATGTCCACCCCCATCTCGTCCAGCATGGCGGCGATTTCCAGCTTCTCGGCATGGGACATGGTGGCGCCGGGCGATTGCTCGCCGTCGCGCAGGGTGGTGTCGAAAATATAGACTCGGTTCTGGTCGGTCATGGTCTTGCTTCTTCTGCTTGATCGGATCTGGGGCCGGGCGCGTGACCGGACTGAGCGGCGGCCCGGCGGGACCCGCTCAGCGCAGCGTAAGAAGCAGCAGACCGCGGAGGTTCACGGCAAACCGCGCGCCGAATTGCGCGTTGCGGATTGGGGCGATATGTCGCGTCCGGGTCATGGGCGTGACTATACAAGCGCTTGGGCCGATGAAAACCCCTAATCTTCGCGGCGCGGCGCGGGCCGCGCGGCCGGGCGCGGCGGCGGGCGGGCGACGCCCGAGGAGGCATCGCGCATCCGCTCGATCCGCTTGGACAACAGCCGCGCGCGGCGGCGGTGATAGGCGCGGATGACCGGCACGGTCAGGTAATGCGCGGCGATCCCGGCCAGCGTGCCCAGGATCAGCCCGCCGGTCAGATAGGGCAGGAAGATATCGTGAAAGAAGCTGGCCAGCCGGTCCCAATGCACCTCCTGCGGGCCGAACATGGCGCGCAGATTGTGCCAGATCTGGGTCGAGGCGTCCGCGAACTCGTTCAGGATCATCCGCGGCGACAGGTTGCCCTCCGCCCCCAGGATCAGCCGGCCCAGCCAGGTCGAGGCATAGGCGATGAAAGGGAAGGTGATCGGATTGCCGACGAATGTGGCCAGCAGCGCGGCCAGGATATTGCCGCCCAGAACCCAGGCCACCCCGGCCGCGGCCAGGAAATGCAGCCCGAACAGCGGCGTGAAGGACACCGACACGCCGGCCGCCATGCCGCGCCCGATCCGGTGCGGCTGATCGGGCAGGCGGCGCAGCCGGTGCAGCACATAGATGCCCGCGCGCCACCAGCCGCCGCGCGGATAGATCATCTCCGTCGCCATCTGCGAATAGCTGCGGGGTTTGCGGCGTTTGAACATGGTGGTCGCGGTCGGGGCTGTGGTCAGAAGGCGGGGAAACGCAAGGTCACGGCGCAAGTTCCGGCCGCAGCAGCCGGGCGAGCTGCGCCACGTCCGATTCCGCCTCAAGCGCGGTCAAAAGCGCGTGTAGCTGGTCCACCCCGTGCAGATCGACCTCGACCTCCAGGCGATAGAAATCCGGCTTGCGGTCGGCGAATACGAGGTTCGAGATATTCGCCCCCTGGCTGCCGATCAGCGTGCAGATCCGGCCCAGCACGCCCGCATCGTGGCGGATCGTGACGCTCAGCGTCACCGGGTAGGCGGGCGGATGGGTGCCGTCGCGCCATTGCAGATCGACCCAGCGTTTCAGGTCCTCCTCGCTGTCCAGCTCGGCCAGGCTCGGGCAGTCGATGGAATGGATGATGACGCCGCGCCCGCGATAGGTGATGCCGACGATCCGCTCCCCCGGCAGGGGCTGGCAGCATTCCGCCCGGCCCAGCGTCTGATCGGCCTCCAGCCCGGCGACGGGCCGGGCCGGATCGACGGTTTCCTTGCGCGTGCCAAGCTCGGGATAGAGCGTCTGCAACACCTCCTGCGCCGACATCTCCGCGCAGCCGATCCGGGCCAGCAACTCATCGGCGTCGGGCAGGGCCAGTTTCGAGGCCGCGGTGCGCAGCGCCTTGTCGGTCACCCGCCTTCCGTGATGCTCGAAACTGATCCGCACCAGCTCGGCTCCCAGCCGGATCAGCCGCGCCCGGTCTTCTTCGCGCAGGCTGCGCCGGATCGCGGCCTTGGCCCGCCCGGTCTGCACGATCTCCAGCCACGCCGCCTGCGGGCGCTGCCCGGCCGCGGTGATGATCTCGACCAGTTGCCCGTTCTTCAGCCGCGTCCACAGCGGCACCCGGATCCCGTCGACCTTGGCGCCGACGGTGGAGTTGCCGATCCGTGTGTGGATCGCATAGGCGAAATCAATCGGCGTCGCGCCCTTGGGCAACTGGATCACGTCGCCCTTGGGCGTGAAGATGAAGACCTGGTCGGAATACATCTCGAGCTTCACGTGCTCGAGGAACTCGTCGTGATCCTCGCCGCCCAGCCGTTCGTTGAGCTGCGCGATCCACTCTGCCGGGTCCACGGCAAAGGGGTTGGTCGACCGCACCCCGTCGCGATACGCCCAATGCGCGGCCACCCCCGCCTCGGCCACCTCATGCATCTGGCGGGTGCGGATCTGCACCTCGACCCGCTTGCCGTCGCGCCCGGTCACGGTCGTATGGATCGAGCGATAGCCGTTGGCCTTGGGCTGGCTGATGTAATCCTTGAACCGCCCCGGCACCGCCCGCCACCGCCGGTGGATCAGCCCGAGCGCGCGATAGGCCTCGCTTTCCGTGCCGACGATCACCCGGAAGCCGTAAATATCCGACAGGCGCGAGAAGGTGAGCTGTTTTTCCTGCATCTTGCGCCAGACGCTGAACGGGCGCTTGGCGCGACCATAGACATTGGCCTCGATCCCCTCGCGGTCCAGCTCGGCCCGGATATCGGCGGTGATCTTTGCGATCACGTCGCCGCTTTCCTTCTGAAGCGTCAGGAAACGGCGGATGATGGAATTGCGCGCCTCGGGGTTGATGACCTTGAAGGCCAGATCCTCCAGCTCCTCGCGCATCCACTGCATCCCCATGCGCCCGGCCAGAGGCGCATAGATATCCATGGTTTCGCGGGCCTTCTTGACCTGTTTTTCCGGGCGCATGGCGCGGATCGTGCGCATATTGTGCAGCCGGTCGGCCAGCTTGACCAGGATCACGCGAAGATCGCGCGTCATCGCCATGAAAAGCTTGCGGAAATTCTCGGCCTGCTTGGAGTGGCTGCCGGACAGCTGAAGATTGGTCAGCTTGGTGACGCCATCGACCAGCTCGGCGATGTCGCGGCCGAACTTGTCGGCCACATCGCCCCATGTCGAGCGGGTGTCCTCGATCGTGTCGTGCAGCAGGGCGGTGACCAGCGTCGCATCATCCAGCCGCATCTCGGTCAGGATGGCGGCGACGGCGACGGGATGGGTGAAATAGGGCTCGCCCGAATGCCGGGTCTGGCCCGCATGCATCCGCTGGCCGTAATCGAAGGCCCGGCGGATCAGCGCCTCATCGGTGCGGGGATTGTAATTGCGGATCAGTGCGAGAAGGTCTTCGACGTCGAACTTGTCCACTCGAAGACCCCGTCACTGTCAGCCGCGCTGGTTCGCTTCCAGCATCATCCGCAGCATCTTCTCCTCCGACTCCTCGTCGGCGGGCTTCGGACGGTCCACCTCGGCCCCCAGCAGAAGCGCCATGGCGTCCTCTTCGGGCTCGTCCACCTCGATCTGGGTCTGGCTGGATTCGATCATCCGCTCGCGCAGCTCATCGACCTGCTGCGTCTCGTCGGCGATCTCGCGCAGGGCGACGACGGGGTTCTTGTCGTTGTCGCGGTCCACGCTCAGCGGGCTGCCGGTGGCGATCTCGCGGGCGCGGTGCGATGCGAGCATCACCAGATCGAAGCGGTTCGGAACCTTGTCAACGCAGTCTTCGACGGTCACGCGAGCCATGAATCACCTATCGGTTCGAATCATAAAAGGGCGGAAGCGGCGTTGTGATCGCTCTCACCGGGATTGTCAAGAAGAACCCGGATGTCCCGCCGTGCCGACACGGGCAGGGCGTCGCGCATCTCGGCCACGCTCTGCCCGGTTGCCGGGTGGCGCCAGCCGGCCGCGATCTCGGCCAGCGGCACCAGCACGAAGCCGCGATCCTGCATCCGGGGATGGGGCAGGATCAGCCGGTCGGGGGCGATCCGTGCCTGCCGCTCGGGATCGAGGCCGCGCCAGCGATCCTGCGTGGCGCGGTCCGGCAGGATCTGGTCCTCCATCGCCAGAAGATCCAGGTCGATGCCGCGCGCCGCCCATCTGCCGCCATCCCGGATGCGGCCGAGATTCGCCTCGAGCTCGTGCAGCACCCCCAGCACCGCGCCGGCCGTGGCCGTGGCGGCGTCCAGGGCCGCGCAGGCATTGACATAATCTGGCCCGCTGCCCGCCGGATGTGCAGGGGTTGCGTAAAACCGTGATACTTGCCGCAGCGTCAGCCCCGGATGCGCCGCAAGCGATATAAGCGCAGCCTTGAGCGTTTTGGCAGGCGAACCTGCCGAAGAAGACAAGTTTGCCCCGAGCGCGATGAGAACTAATTTGGACGGCATTCTGGTTTCGGCAGTCGTTTCCAGCAGTTGGATTTAATCTGATACGCAGCGGGGGGCGTGTCGAGGGAGATTACGTGTTCTATAAAGACGACCGACTCGCGCTGTTCATCGACGGCGCCAATCTCTACGCCGCGGCGAAATCGCTTGGCTTCGACATTGATTACAAGCTGCTGCGGCAGGAGTTTGAACGCCGCGGAAAATTATTGCGGGCCTATTACTACACCGCGCTGCTGGAGAACGAGGAATATTCCCCGATCCGGCCGCTGGTGGACTGGCTGCAATATAACGGCTTCTCGCTCGTGACCAAGCCCGCCAAGGAATACACCGACGCGGTCGGGCGGCGGAAGATCAAGGGCAACATGGATATCGAGCTGACGGTGAACGCGATGGAGCTCGCGCCGCGTCTGGATCACGCCGTGCTGTTCTCGGGCGATGGCGATTTCCGTCCGCTGGTCGAGGCGCTGCAGCGGCAGGGGGTGCGTGTCTCGGTGGTCTCGACCACCCGCAGCCAGCAGCCGATGATCGCCGATGAGCTGCGCCGGCAGGCCGACAATTTCATCGAACTCGACGCGCTGCGCGACGTGATCGGCCGCCCCCCGCGCGAGGCCGCCCCGCGCGAGGATCACGCGCTGGAGACATGATCGCCGCCGCGACGGCGGTGCGGTCGGAACAGGGGCGGCGCAATGCCGCCCCTTTTCGTTTCAGCGCGCTTTAGATACCGCGCCGCCTATTGCTGCGGCGACAGGCGGTAAAGCCCGCCCGGATCTTCATCCGTGACCACCCAGATCGTGCCGTCCCCGGCGACCTTCACGTCGCGGATCCGGCCGATCTCAGGCTGCAGCCGCTCCTCGCCCGTCACCCGGTCGCCATCCACCGACAGCCGGACCAAGGATGGCGGGTTCAGCGCACCCAGCAGCAGGTCGCCCTGCCACTCCGCGAAAAGCTGGCCGTCATAGAAATCCGCCCCCGACGGCGCGATCACCGGATCCCAGTAATAGATCGGCTGTTCCATCCCCTCGCGGGCGGAGATCCCCTCGTTCACCGGCGAGCCGTCATAGTTGTAGCCATAGGAGATCACCGGCCAGCCATAGTTCAGCCCGGCCTCGGGCTTGTTGATCTCGTCGCCGCCCATCGGGCCGTGTTCAATTGTCCACAGCGCGCCGTCCGGGCCGATCGTCGCCGCCTGCACGTTGCGCAGCCCGCTGGCATAGATCTCCGGCAGGGCCTGCGATCCGTCCGCGTAGGGGTTGTCGGACGGCACGCTGCCATCCGGGGTGATGCGGATCAGCTTGCCCAGATGGTTCTGCATGTCCTGCGCGCTGTCGCGGATCGGCACGTCGGAGCGTTCGCCCAGCGTGATGAACAGGTTGCCGTCCGGCGCCGGCACCACACGGCTGCCGAAATGCTTGTCGCCGTCATAGGTCGGCGTCTGGCGGAAGATCACCTGCACATCGCTGACCGAGGCGCCGTCCTGGGCCAGCACCATCCGCGCGACCGACGTGCCATTGCCTCCATCGCGCGGCTCGGCATAGCTCAGGAAGATCACCCGGCTCTCGTCGAAATCCGGCGACAGCGCCACGTCGAGCAGCCCGCCCTGACCGCCGGCATCGACCTCGGGAATGCCGCTGACATCGGTGACAGTCCCGTCGGCATAGTATTTCAGCCGCCCCGGCCGCTCGGTGACGAGCGCGGCATTGCCGGGCAGCAACTCGACCGCCCAGGGATTGACCAGCCCCTCGATCACCGGCTCGACCTTCAGCGTGACGCCGCTGTCCATCGCCTCGGCGCGGGTCTGCTCGGGAAAGGCGGGCTCGAAATCCGTGTTCGGCTCGGCCTGCGGCCATGGGGCGGCCCCGGCGGCGGTGGCGCTCAGCAGGGCCATGGCGGCGGTGGTGGCAAAGATCCTCATCCCGAAACTCCTGTGACTGAAACGCATTTGAACAAGTCCGGGATCACAACGCGGCAATCGCGGCGCGGGTCCACTGGATTTTCCCCGGCCGGGTTGCTACCTGACCTCTATGACAGATGCGCGCCCCCCCCTGACCCTCTATCTCGCCGCGCCGCGCGGCTTCTGCGCGGGCGTGGACCGGGCCATCAAGATCGTCGAGATGGCGCTGCAGAAATGGGGCGCGCCGGTCTATGTGCGCCACGAGATCGTGCACAACAAATTCGTCGTGGACGGGCTGCGCGAGAAAGGCGCGGTCTTCGTCGAGGAGCTGGATGAATGCCCCGATGACCGCCCGGTGATCTTTTCGGCCCATGGCGTGCCCAAGGCGGTCCCGGCCGAGGCCAGGCGGCGCGAGATGATCTTCGTCGATGCGACCTGCCCGCTGGTCTCCAAGGTCCATGTCGAGGCGGAGCGTCACCACGCTGCAGGCCTGCAGATGGTGATGATCGGCCATGAGGGCCACCCCGAGGTGCTGGGCACGATGGGCCAGTTGCCACCCGGCGAGGTGCTGCTGGTGGAAACCGTGGCGGATGTGGCCGCGATCGAACCGCGCGACCCCGAGCGGCTGGCCTTCATCACCCAGACCACCCTGTCGGTCGATGACACGGCGGCGATCGTCGCAGCCCTTCAGGCGCGGTTCCCGGCGATCATCGGCCCGGCCAAGGAAGATATCTGCTACGCCACCACCAACCGCCAGGCGGCGGTGAAATCGGTGGCACCGAAAATCGACGCGCTGCTGGTGATCGGGGCGCCGAACTCCTCCAACTCGCGCCGGCTGGTCGAGGTGGGGCGCGCCGCGGGCTGCGCCTATTCCCAGCTGGTGATGCGCGCCGACCAGATCGACTGGCGGGCGATGGACGGCGTGCGCGCTGTCGGCGTCACCGCCGGGGCAAGCGCGCCCGAAGTGCTGGTGAACGAGGTGATCGACGCCTTCCGCGCACGCTTCGCGGTCGATGTGCAGATCGTCGAGACGGCGCAGGAAAACGTCGAATTCAAGGTGCCGCGGGTGTTGCGCGAACCGGCGTGATACGCCCCCCGGGTCGCGGGGCGCGGGCGGGCGCGGTTGCCGGGTATTTGGGTGAAGAAGAACGCCATGAAGCTCTATTCGATGCCGTCCTCCGGCAATTCCTACAAGCCGCGCCTGCTGCTGGCGCTGCTCGGCCGCGCGGTCGAGCTGGTCGATGTCGAGGATGGCTCGCCCGCCATCGCGCAGGCCAAGCAGGCGGGCGTCCTGCCCTTCGGCAAGGCCCCGGTGCTGGAGCTGGATGACGGCAGGCTGCTGCCCGAATCGAATGCGATCCTGGTCTATCTGGGCGAGGGCACGGCCTTCATGCCCGATGATGCCGTCACCCGCGCCGAGATGCTGGGCTGGATGTTCTGGGAACAGAACCAGCATGAAGGGGTGATCGCGGTGCGCGCCGCGCTGCGCTGTTACGAGAACCGCCGCCATCTGGCCACGCCCGAGCGGATGGCGGAACTGCTGGATCGCGGTCACGCGCTGCTGCGGAACATGGAGGCGCGTCTGTCGGGTCACGACTGGCTCGCAGGCGACGCGCCGAGCCTCGCCGATATCAGCCTTTACGCCTATACCCACACCGCGGCTGCGCGCGGCGGGTTTGACATGGACGGATTTCCGGGCATCAATGCGTGGCTGGGGCGCATCGCCGCGCTGCCGGGCTACAAGGGGCTGGACGAATGAGCTGGGATTACCTTCTGACCGCCTTCATCGTCTGCGTCGCACCGGGGATCGGCGTGGTCTATACCCTGTCGGCCACGCTGGGCGGCGGGCTGCGGGCCGGGTTCTGGGCCGCGCTTGGCTGCACCATTGCCACGGTGCTCCACATGGTCGTGGCGCTCGCGGGGCTGGCCGCCATCCTGCATTCCAGCGCGGTGCTGTTCCAGCTCATCAAGTTTGCGGGCGTGGCCTATCTCATGTGGATGGCCTGGGCGGTGCTGAAGGATCGCGGCGGGCTGTCCGTGCGCCCGGCGCAGCCCGCCGCGGCGTCCGAACTGGTGCGTCGCGGGGTGCTGCTGAACATGCTGAACCCGAAGCTGCCGCTGTTCTTCATGGCCTTCATCCCGCAATTCATGCCGGCCGGGGCCGGAACGCCGATGCTGATCCAGCTTGGCGCAGGGTTCACCGCCACCACCTTTGCGGTGTTCATGGGCTATGTGCTGCTGGCCGCCACCGGCCGGCAGCGCGTGCTGGCCAGCGAGACCGCGATGTCCTGGATGCGCCGCGTCTTTGCCGCCAGCTTCGCGGCGCTTGGCCTGAAACTCGCAACCGAGCGCGCCTGAGCGGTTTTGCTTCGCCCCGGCTTCGGCTATCACCTGCCCGATGAGCGAGTTGTTTGCATGGACCGACGGCGCCTGCAGCGGCAATCCCGGCCCCGGCGGCTGGGGGGTGCTGATGCGCGCGATGAACGGCGCCGAGATCGTCAAGGAGCGCGAACTGAAAGGCGGCGAGGCGCAGACCACCAACAACCGGATGGAGCTGATCGCCGCGATCGAGGCGCTCGAGGCGCTGAGGCGGCCCTCCGCAATCACCATCACCACCGATTCGGCCTATGTGAAAAATGGCGTGACCGGCTGGATCCACGGCTGGAAGAAGAACGGCTGGAAAACCGCCGCCCGCAAGCCGGTCAAGAATGACGATCTGTGGCAACGCCTCGACGCGGCGCAGAGCCGCCACCAGGTCCGCTGGGAATGGATCAAGGGCCATGCCGGGCACCCGGAAAACGAGCGCGCCGATGAGCTGGCGCGGGCGGGGATGAAGCCCTACAAACCGGCCAGCAAAGCCGCGACGGATTAATTGCGCCTGTGCTCCGGTCGGGCCGCGGCGCGCCTCTGGCTGCTTCGTAAAGACCGGAGCTGTCGCGTGTCTTTCCACTCAGGAACTGCCTGAGAGCCGGGGATTGACGCGCCGCCGTGCCTTCAATGTCGGGCCGTTGATACGGTCGCCGTCATTCGGCCCGCGCCGGGCTGGCGAGACACGCCAGTCTCGTGAGCGCGGCGAAAGATCACGGTTTCTGATACGAAATCACCTGTGCATTCCAGGCGTCGTTTTCCGCGATCGTCTGATCATCCGGTTCCGGCAGCGCCCCGATCCCGTCTGCGAAGGAACAGGCGTAGCGATGATTGATTTGCAGCCCGGGCGGCGCCTGCTCCGGATCGTCAAGCGTGCCGGTCGCGATCTCGACCTGATCATCGGCGAAGTTCTCGAGGCTCAGCGGCGTGCCGCAATCGGCGCAGAAGCCGCGCTTGCTGATGTTGGAGCTGGTGAAGTAGCGGGGTGTCCCCTGTGTCCATTCCAGCCCGTTGGCGACGACAAGCGCCGCGTAGAACGCGCCGAAGGCACGCTGGCACATCCGGCAATGACACACAGAGGACCGGCCGAGCGCGTCAATGCGATAGCGGATCGCACCGCACTGGCACCCTCCGGTGATTTCGGCGTCATGGCTCATCATGGAACGGTCACATAATGACGCGGGTCAGTAAAGCACCGCGCGGCGCGGCGCGTCCGGACGGCGGTTACCGGCACTTGTCAGCCTGCGGTCAGTTCTCTTTCTTCATCATCTCGGCCAGCCCGGCGAAGGGCTTGCGGGTCTCCTCCGGCCCGGGCGCGTCGTCGCCCGCGATCTCCGGCATCTCGGCGCCCGGCGCGCGGGGATGGGTCGGCAGGGCCAGCGACAGCGCCTCGATGGCGATGGCGCCGATATCGATCGTCTGGCCCAGCGGCTCGACGCTGTCATCGCCCATCTCGACCTCCTCCTCCTCAGGTGCCGCGACATGGGGCGAAAAGATCAGCGACACCGGCTCCGCGATCTCCGTCTCCACCGGCTCCAGCGTAATCACGCAGGGCTGCACGACGCGGGCCGAGAGCCTGCCGCTCAGCGCCCACTCATCCGCGCCGGACGCCCGCACGGCACCCTCGAACCGCATATCGGGCAGATCGCTCAGCCCCAGCTCCGCGGCGATGGCCCGGCGCGCCGCCGCATCGGGGGCGACGGTGAATTCATTGTCCCGGCCGGGCGATAGATGCGCCACCCGAAGCCGGTCGGAGAGGGGGGTGAAAACGGACATGATGCCTTTCCGGGGTGGTTTGCTGCCGGCCCGCCGCGATCTTCTTGAGCGGGCTGGCCGAGTTTGCTAAGCCATGCGGGCGGCGTCAACCGGGGCCGTCCATCGACGGGGAAGAACAAGATCAATGAAACTGATCCGCGGCATCGTCATCGCTCTGACTGTTACCGTCGCTGCGTGCTCCCCGATCTATCGCCATCACGGCTATGTGCCGCCCGAACAGGATCTGGCCATGGTGGTGCCGGGCCAGACCAGCCAGTTCGAGCTGGAGGGGCTGATCGGGCGGCCCACCTCGATGGGGCTGCTGGAGGGATCGGGCTGGTATTACGTGGGCTCGCGCTGGCGTCATTACGGGCTGCGCCGCCCCGAGGAGATCCAGCGGCAGGTGGTTGCGATCAACTTCGCCCCGGACGGCACGGTGTCCAATGTCGAACGCTTCGGCCTTGAGGACGGGCGGGTGGTGGTGCTGTCGCGCCGGGTGACCGATTCGGGCGTGACCTCGATCAGCCTGGTGCGCCAGCTCCTGGGCAATCTGGGCAATTTCAACGCCTCCGACTTTATCGATTGACGCGCGCCCTGTCCGCGCAGGCCGCGGGGGCAGGCGCCAGAGTGACCGGGGAACAGGACCATGCCAGACCGCCGGGAATTGCCCCGCAGCCATGAGCCCGAGGGCGAGGCTTCGCTGAAGATCTCGCGCCGGCCGGTGCCGGTGCCGACGATCCTGACCACCTTCGCGGTGGCGCTGACCCTGCTTCTGGCGTGGAAACTCTCCTTCATGCTGCTGATGGGCTTCGCCGCCATCCTGCTGGGCATCGCGTTTCGCAAGACCGCGAATTACCTGTCCCGCTTCACCGGGCTGTCGCCCACCGTCTCGGTGTTCATCGTGCTGGCCGCGGCGGTGCTGGCGGGGCTGCTGCTGGTGATGATGGCCGGGCCGCAGGTCACCCAGCAGATGCGCCAGCTGATCGCGGCCATCCCGCAGGCCTGGCAACAGGTGATGGACTGGCTCAACAGCTCGGCCATCGGGAATTTCCTGCTCGAACGCGCGCAGGACAGCGGCCAGCAGGGCGGCGAGGCCGCGTCGGGCGGATCGGGCGGCGGCGGCGGCGGCGGCGGCGCGATGGGCCCCTTCGCCGGTTCGGTGATGAGCGTGTTCGGCGTGCTGCGCGGCACGGTGAACGCGGTGATCGGCGGCATCGCCAATCTGGTGCTGATTGTGACCGTGTCGATCTTCCTCGCGCTCAATCCCGGCCCTTATGTGCAAGGCGTGCTCAGGCTGGTGCCCATGGATCACCGCGACGAGGCCGCCAGCATCCTGCGCGAGATCGGCGACAAGCTGTGGAGCTGGCTGGCCGGGCAATCGCTCGACATGCTGATCGTGGCGATCCTGACCGGCGGCGGGCTGTGGCTGCTGGATATTCCGCTGGCCCTCGTGCTGGGCATCATCGCCGGGCTGACCAACGCCATCCCCTTCATCGGCCCGTTCATCTCCGGCGTGCCGGCGGTGCTGTTCTCGCTGACCCAGGGCCCGCAGGACGCGCTCTATGTGCTGCTCCTTTTCGTGGCGGTCCAGCAGCTCGAGGGCAATGTCATCATGCCGCTGATCCAGCGTCACGCGGCGGGTCTGCCGCCGGTGATGACCATCTTCGGGGTGATCGGCTTCGGCGTGCTGTTCGGCCTGCCGGGCATCCTTGTCGCGGCGCCCTTGATGGTGGTCGCGATGGTGCTGGTCCAGCGGCTCTATATCGAGGGGGTGCTGGGCGACGATCTGCCCGATCACGTCCCCTCGGACGAGGACAAGCCACGAGGCGAGTCGGGCTGACCCCCGCCGCCGCGCCCCCGCTACCGCGTCATGGGGGACGGGGACGGTGGCCCGGATGCTGTCGCGGTTGCTGCGTCCCGCCACGCGCGGCGCGGCTCAGCTCAGCGCCGTCTCTGGCGCCGGCGCCCCGGCTGCGGGCAGCCCCCGCTCAGCCCTCCTGCGCCGGGACGAACTCGATCGCGACGCCGTTGATGCAATAGCGCAACCCGGTCGGCGGCGGGCCGTCGGGAAAGACGTGACCCAGATGGGCGTCGCAATTATGGCAGCGCACCTCGGTGCGGACCATGCCGTGAGTGGTGTCGTGATGTTCGTCGATCTCGCCGCCCGGCGCGGAAAAGCTGGGCCAGCCGCAATGGCTCTCGAACTTCGCATCCTGCTCGAACAGCGGCGCCCCGCAGCAGATACAGGCGAAATGGCCGGCCTCCTTCGGAAAACCCGGATGCGAGAAGGGGCGCTCCGTGCCCGCCTGCCTTGTCACGTAATATTCCTCGTCGCTCAGCTGCGCGCGCCACTCGGCATCGCTCTTGGTCACCTGGGCCATGACAATCTCCTGTTGCGCCATCGTTACATGATGGGAATATGTCTCGTGCCATCATGTAGGTGGTCGCTGGCGCGAGGATAAGGGCATGTTGCTGATCAAGGGCCGTTTCCGGGTCCGCCTGGCCGACACCGCCGAGGATCTGCGCGCCGCGCAGCGCCTGCGCTGGCTGGCCTTCATCGGCAAGCGCGGCCGCGCGGCCGATGACGGCGCGGCGATCGACGCAGATGCCTTCGATGCGCAATGCCAGCATGTGCTGATCGAGGATCAGCGCAGCGGCCAGTTGCTGGCCACCTTCCGCTTCATGGCGCTCGACAGCGGGGCAGAGATCGGGCGCAGCTATTCCGCCAGCCATTACGATCTGGCCCGGCTGCGCGACTTCGACGGCCCGATGGTCGAGATGGGGCGGTTCTGCATCCATCCCGAACATGCCGATCCCGACATCCTGCGCGTCGCCTGGGGGGCGATGACGCGCTTTGTCGATGATCACGGCATCCAGCTTCTGTTCGGCTGCTCCTCCTTCATGGGCACCGATACGCAGGGCTATGCCGACACCTTTGCGCTGCTGAAGGAGCGTCACTTGGCCCCGCGCCGCTGGCTGCCGCGCGTCAAGGCGCCCAAGGTGTTCCGCTTCGCCCGCGCGCTCCGGCTGAAGAAACCCGATCCGCGGCTGGCCCAGGCCGGTCTGCCGCCGCTTCTGCGCAGCTACCTGATGATGGGCGGCTGGGTCAGCGATCATGCGGTGGTGGACGACCAGCTCGGCACGCTGCATGTGTTCACCGGGCTGGAAATCGCCGCCATCCCGCCCGCGCGGCAGCGGCTCCTGCGCGGCGTCGCTGGGTAAAATCGCATCGCTGAAAGGCATCTGCCGGCCATGAGAAAAGGGGCGGTCGCCCGCCCCCGCCTGCCGCGCCGTCCGTGGCGATCAGAACCCGAAATTCAGCGTCCGCACGATGCCCAGCCGGACCGAGGGCTGGTTTTCGTCCAGCACGATCGGGCTGTCGGCCGCATCGCCGATCACGCGCGAGAACTTCACCTCGCCCATCACCGCGGTGTTCGGGCTCAGATCATAGCGCGCCTCCAGCGTCGCCGCGGCCGAGTTGATGCCGCCGCCTGGCGCATAGGGGCCGTAGGCGGTCCGCGCCGCCTCGTCCGGGGTCACGCCGAAATAGGTCTGGTTGTAGTCGTCATTGCCGTAGCCCGCTTCCAGCCCCGCCCACATGGTCAGCCGGTCGCTGTAATCGATCCGGTATTCGGCCCCGAACTCGCCAGTGATCCCGTCATGCCCGCCGAACCCCTTGCGCGCGGTGACGAAGGCGCGGGTCGGCCCGGTGCGATAGGTCGCCTTGACGCCGAATTCCAGCGTCCGGTCCACCTCGTCCAGCCCGGCCAGCCGGCTGTCATCGTCGCTGTCGCGCTTGCCCAGATAGTTGAAGCTGGGGGTGATCGAGAACCCGTCGCCCGGACCGCTGCGCGTGCCGTTCAGCTCCAGATTGCGGAAGATCAGCCACGGCACCGTCTCATGCTCGTCCGAGCCGGGATAAGTCGGCTTGTAGGCCGCCCCCGCGCCCACGTCGAGCGAGATGGATTGCGGCGGATTGATGACGGTTTCCTGCGCCAGTGCCGGGGCGGCAAAAGCGGTGGCGGCGATCAGCGGAAACAGGATTCTCATGAACTCACCCGGCAGAAGATGATGATGTGGCGACCTGACCAGAACTGCCCCCCGCGGGCGCGGAAATCAAGTCACGGAAAGTTAACCGCGCCGCGCGATCAAGGTTCCGTGACATCGTGACAACAGATCGGGGCCGACGCGCCGCTCGGCGGGGGCGGAGTACACAGCCCGCGCCGCGGCGGGGCGACGCGATTCAGCCGCGTTCGGCCCGCTCCAGCCGCTCCATCGCGGTCATCCAGATCGCCTCGGCCCGTGTCATCGCCTCGCTGGCCTCGGCATGCTTGCGGCCCCATTTCTCGACCTCGGCGGCGTCGTCATAGATGCCGGGATCGGCCATCTTCCCGCCGATCTTGTCCAGCATCTCGGTCAGCTTCTCGACCCGCGCCTCGGCCTTGCGCGCCTCGGCCCGCAATTCCAGGATTTCGTCTCGGCTCGCCCGTTTCGGCTTCGGCGCCGGGCTGGCCTTCGCGGGCTTCTCCTCGGGGGTCTGCAACAGCATGGCGCGGTAATCGTCCAGATCGCCCTGCCACGGCGCGACCCCGCCCTGATCGACCAGCCACAGCCTGTCCGCCACAAGCGACAGAAGATGCATGTCATGGCTGACCAGCACCACCGCGCCGGTATAGTCGTTCAGCGCCTCGGTCAGCGCCTCGCGGCTTTCGATGTCCAGATGGTTCGTCGGCTCGTCCAGCACCAGCAGATGCGGCGCGTCGATCGTGGCGATCAGCAGCGACAGCCGCGCCTTCTGCCCGCCCGACAACTGGCCGACCCGCGTCTCGGCCTGCGCCTCCATCAGCCCGAACCCGGCCAGCCGCGCCCGCAGCTTCGACGGGGCCTCATCAGGCCGCAGCCGCCGGACATGATCCAGCGGCGTCTCGCCCAGCTCCAGCTCATCGACCTGATGCTGCGCGAAATACCCGACCCGCAGCTTGCCCGACCGGGTGATCTGCCCCTCCATCGGCGCCAGCCGTTCGGCCAGAAGTTTCGACAGGGTGGATTTGCCCTGACCGTTTCGCCCCAGAAGCGCGATCCGGTCGTCCTGATCGATGCGCAGATCCAGCCGCCGCAGCACCCGCCGCTCGCCATAGCCGACACTGACCCCCTCCATGGCGATGATCGGCGGGGAAAGCTGCTCCGGCGCGGGAAAGCTGAAGCGGTGGAACTTGGCCTCCTCCGGCGCGGTGATCGGCTCCATCTTCGCGATCATCTTGATGCGCGCCTGCGCCTGCTTGGCCTTGGTGGCCTTGGCGCGGAACCGGTCCACGAAGCTTTGCAGATGCGCCCGCCGCGCCTCCTGCTTCTTGGCCTCCGACGCCATCAGCGCGCGTTTCTCGGCGCGCAGCTTGGCGAACTGGTCATACCCGCCGGTATAGAGCGTCAGCTTGCGATCCTCGACATGCAGGATATGGCCCACCGCGCGGTTCAGCAGGCCCCGGTCATGGCTGATGACGATGACCGTATAGGGATAGCGCGCCAGATAGCTCTCCAGCCACAGCGCGCCTTCCAGATCCAGATAGTTGGTCGGCTCGTCCAGCAGCAGCAGGTCGGGCTGCGCGAACAGCACGCCCGCCAGCGCGATGCGCATCCGCCAGCCGCCCGAGAAATCGGCGCTTGGCCGCTGCTGATCGGCGTCGGAGAACCCCAGACCTTTCAGGATGGTCGCGGCCCGCGCCTCGGCCGACCAGGCGTCGATATCGGCCAGCCGTGTCTGGATCTCGGCGATGCGTGCGGCGTCGCTGGCCGCCTCGGCCTCCCGCATCAGCCCGGCGCGCTCCGTATCCGCGTCCAGCACCGTGTCCAGCACGCTGCGCGCGGTGCCGGGCGCTTCCTGCGCCACCCCGCCGATCCGGGCGCGGGCGGGCAGGGCGATCTGGCCGCCATCAAGGGAAAGCTCGCCCCGGATCAGCCGGAACAGCGTCGTCTTGCCCGCCCCGTTGGGTCCGACCAGCCCGACCTTGTGGCCGTCCGGCACCACCGCGCCCGCATGTTCGAACAGCGGCCGCCCGGCGATGGAATAGGAGATGTCTTCGATCCGCAGCATGGCGCACGCCATGACCCAGCAAGCCAGTTGCGTCAATACGCCTCGGCACATATCAATTGGCAGTTGAACAGACCGGAGTGATCGTGGCCCCATGACCGAACTCGGCAAGACCGGCCATACATGCCGTTTCCTCATCGTCGCCCAACCGCGCAGCGGCTCCTATCATCTGGCCTCGCTGCTGGACAGCGCGCCGGACGTGACCTGCCTGGGAGAGATCTTCAAACCCGACCGGGTCGAGCTTCCGGCCCCGCTGGCCGAACAGATCGGGTTCGGACCCGCCGACACGGCGCGGCGCGACGCGGATGTGCGCGCCTATCTGGGCCGGATCCTGGAGGCCATCGAGACGCCGGTGGTGGGGTTCAAGGAATTTCCCGCCCGGCTGGTGCAGTCGGGGATCGGCCCCGACACGCTGCGCGCCCGGCGCTGGCAGAAGATCTTCCTGACCCGCAACCCGCTGCGCAAATATGTCTCGCTCCAGCGGGCGCGCGAGACCGGCAGCTTCACCAAGCGCCGCGATGGCGACCGGCCGCAGGACAACCGCCCGATCCGCTTCGATCCCGCGCAGTTCGAGACGGTGCTGCAGGCCGACCGGCATTTCACCGAGATGCTGACGACCATGCGCGCCCGCCGCCCGCTGCGCGTGACCTCGGTGGATTACCGCGCGCTCGGCGACCGGGCGGAGATGGCGCGGCTTCTCGGCTTCATCCGCTCCGAGGCCGACCCGGCCGATCTGGCCAGCAGCTATTTCCGCCAGAACACCGTCCCGCTGGAAGACAGCGTCGAGGATTTCGGGGTGATGGTGACCTACCTGCGCGAGAACGGCCACGCCGCGCTGCTGGATGACGCGCTCCACCCCGACGCCTGAGACCGCCTGTGCGTGGCGGGGCGCGGGCCATGTTGCGCGTGCGCAGAACGGTGCACGAACGGTGTACACCCGGTGCACAGGTTGTGCACGCCCCGTGCCCTCTCCTTGAGGGCCCCGAAAGGCGCGCCGCAAACCGCCCTGCGGACCGCCGCGCGGGATCGCAATCACGGGTTTTCAACCCGCTATCGCCATGCTAGGTGCCGCCCAGAATTGACGCGCGGCCGCGCCGCGCCCATCCTGACGGAGTTATCCAAATGGCTACCGAGCTGACGCTCTCGATCATCAAACCCGACGCCACCAAGCGCAACCTGACCGGCAAGATCATCTCGAAATTCGAGGAAGCCGGGCTGCGCGTCGTCGCCTCCAAGCGCATCCATCTTTCGCCTGCACAGGCTGGCGCGTTCTACGCCGAACACAGCGAGCGCCCGTTCTATGCCGAGCTGTGCGAGTTCATGTCGTCGGAGCCGGTCGTGGTGCAGGTTCTGGCCGGTGAAAACGCCATCGCCAAGAACCGCGAAGTGATGGGCGCGACCGACCCGGCGGAAGCCGCCGAAGGCACGATCCGCAAGGAATTCGCGCTGTCCAAGGGCGAAAACTCGGCCCACGGCTCCGACAGCCCGGAATCGGCGGCACGCGAAATCGCCTTCTTCTTCTCCGGCCTCGAACTGGTCGGCTGATCCTGCATCGCAGGTCTTGTGCGGGGCGCGGACCGTCAGGGTTCGCGCCCCTTTCTGTTGCCGCCCCTCGCCCGCCGCGCTAGGACGGGGAAACCATCAACCGAGGGGCATCATCATGCGCGCATTCGTATTTCCCGGACAGGGTGCTCAGAGCATCGGCATGGGCCGCGAACTGGCCGAGACCTATCCCGCCGCGATGGACGTGTTCCGCGAGGTCGATGAGGCGCTTGGCGAGGATCTGTCCCGGCTGATCTGGGACGGCGAGGCCGACGAGCTGACCCTGACCCGCAATGCGCAACCGGCCCTGATGGCAACCAGCATGGCCGCATTCCGCGCACTGGAGAGCGAGGGCATCAACATCGCCCAGGCCGATTACGTCGCGGGCCATTCGCTGGGCGAATATTCCGCGCTCTGCGCCGCCGGCGCGCTGAGCCTGGCCGATACCGCGCGGCTGCTGCGGCTGCGCGGGCAGGCTATGCAGGACGCCGTGCCGGTGGGTGTGGGCGCGATGGCCGCCATTCTCGGGCTGGATTTCGCCGCGGTGGACGAGATCGCGCGCGAAGCGGCGGGCGATGAAGTATGCCAGGCCGCGAATGACAATGACCCGGCGCAGGTGGTGATCTCGGGCCACAAGGACGCGGTGGAGCGCGCCACCGTGCTGGCCAAGGAGCGTGGCGCCAAGCGGGCGCTGATGCTGCCGGTCTCGGCGCCGTTTCACTGCGTGCTGATGCAGCCCGCCGCCGCCGCCATGGCCGATGCGCTGGCGGCGATCGACATCCAGCCCCCCGCCGTGCCGGTGATCGCCAATGTCCGCGCCGAGCCGGTGATCGAACCCGGCGCGATCCGCCGCCTGCTGGTGGAACAGGTCACGGGTTCCGTCCGCTGGCGTGAATCCATCGAGTTCCTGTCGGGCGCGGGCGTCACAGAGTTCTGGGAAATCGGCGCCGGCAAGGCGCTCTCGGGCATGATCAAGCGCATCGCCAAGGGTGCCGAGACCCGCGCCGTGGGCACCCCCGCCGATATCGCCGCGCTGAAGGACGCTTGATGCGGCCGATCGGCATTCTCGGCGGCATGTCCTGGGTCTCCACCGCCCATTACTATGCCACGCTGAACCGGATGGCGGCCGATCGGCTGGGTGGTCTGCACTCCGCACCGCTGCTGCTGCACTCCTTCGATTTCGCCCAGATCGCCGCGCGTCAGGAGGCAGGCGATTGGGACGGGCTGGGAGAGATGCTGGCCGAGGCCGCGCAACGGCTGGAGGGGGCGGGGGCCGGGGTCATGCTGATCGCCGCCAACACCATGCATCTGGTTGCGGCCCCTGTGGCCGCTGCCATCGCGGCCCCGCTGGTGCATATCGCCGACGCCACGGCCGATGCGATCAGCGCCGCCGGGTTGCGCCGTCCGGGGCTGATCGGGACGGCGTATACGATGGAAAAACGCTTCTATCTGGACCGGCTGGAGGCCGCCGGGCTGTCCCCGGTGCTGCCCGACGCCGCCACCCGCGGCGAGATCCACCGCATCATCTTCGACGAGCTGGTGCGCGACGATGTGCGCGAAGACAGCCGTCGCACCTATGAGGCCGCGGCGGCCGATCTGGTCGCGGCCGGGGCGGATTGCGTCATTCTGGGCTGCACGGAGGTCGGGCTGCTGCTGAATGCCGACAATGTGCCAGCCCCGGTCTTCGACACGGTCGAGATCCATTGCCGGGCGGCGATCGAGGCCGCCTCATTCGAGACAGGAGAGACTTATGTTTGATCTGACGGGAAAACGCGCGCTCATCACCGGCGCGTCGGGCGGGATTGGCGGCGCGGTGGCCGAGGCGCTGCACGCAGCCGGGGCCACCGTTGCGCTGTCGGGCACGCGCGAGGCGCCGCTGAACGACCTCGCCGGGCGTCTGGGTGAGCGCGCCCATGTCGTGACCGCCAATCTCGGCGATGCGGAGGCGGTCGAGGCGCTCCCCAAGGCCGCGACCGAGGCGATGGGGGGAATTGATATTCTGGTAAACAATGCCGGCATCACCCGCGACAACATCTTCATGCGCATGTCTGACGAGGAATGGGCGCAGGTCATCGACGTGAACCTGACCTCCAGCTTCCGGCTGTGCCGGGCGGTGCTGCGCGGCATGATGAAGGCGCGTTGGGGCCGGATCGTGAACATCACCAGCGTCGTCGGCACCACCGGCAATCCGGGGCAGGGGAACTACGCCGCCGCGAAGGCCGGTCTGGTGGGGATGTCGAAATCGCTGGCCTATGAGGTGGCGAGCCGCAACATCACCGTCAACTGCATCGCGCCGGGATTTATCGCGACCGCGATGACCGACAAGCTGAACGACGACCAGAAGGGCAAGATCCTGACACAGATTCCCGCCGGGTCAATGGGATCGCCCGACGATATCGCCGCCGCGGCGCTGTATCTTTCCAGCCCGGAGGCGGGCTATGTCACCGGCGCCACGCTGCATGTGAATGGCGGAATGGCGATGATCTGAGCGCCGCAAGGCGCCCCGCGGCGCCGCGCGGCGCGGCCCGATCGGACCTGTCCTTTCAGGCAGGTTTCCGCGCGGATCGCGGCGGAAAATCGGGCAAAAGCGGTTGCATGGACCCAAGTGGCTGCTATATCCCGATTTGAGGCCATGGGGGACACCCCGGCATCGCGGCATGGCCGCAACCATTGGGCAGATGCCCGCGAACATGAGGAACAGACATGAGCGATATTGCTGATCGCGTTAAGAAAATCGTCGTCGAGCATCTCGGCGTGGATGAAGACAAGGTCGTCGAATCGGCCTCGTTCATCGACGATCTGGGTGCGGACAGCCTCGACACCGTCGAGCTGGTCATGGCGTTCGAAGAAGAATTCGGCATCGAGATCCCGGATGACGCCGCCGAGACCATCCAGACCTTCGGCGACGCCGTGAATTTCATCAAGGGCGCGGTCTGATCCGTCCCTGACAGTCACCGACTGCGAAACGGCGTCCCGCGGGGCGCCGTTTTTCGTGGCGGTGGATGGATGTGAATCGGTCGCCCGGTCAGCCGCCATAGCTGCGCGACGCACCGCCGCGCGCGGTGGACGACGCGCCGAACCCGCCCCGCTGGCGGACCTGTGCGGCACTCATCGGGGCCTTGCCGATGGTCGCAGGGGCCTTGGTGAAGGCCGATCCGGCCACCCGCCCGGTGCCGCGATTGGTCGCGAAGCTCTGCTTGCCGTCGGGCGTGGCAAACCCGCCCTGCGCGGTGCGCACCATGGGCTGCGACATCACCCCGCGATTGCCACCCAGCATCGAGCCGAGCATATAGCCCATGAACAGCGGCATGAAGATCGACCCGCCGCCGGACTGGTTCTGCGCCGCCGGGTCGCCCTCGCAATTCCCTGCGCCGTGTTCCTGTTCGCACAGCTCCTTGGATTCGTAGCGCGGCGCGGTTTCCAGATGCGTCTGCTGGGCCTGCGCGAACTGGGTCTCGCAATCCTCCACCGTGAAGAAGAGCGAGCCGTTCTGCGCCTCGGCCACGCAGCTTTGCAGGTCGGGGAAGGCGGCGGCGTCGGTCTTTTCCTCTTCGCAGGCGGCGAGGCCCAGAACGGCGCTGCCGGCCAGCATCAGCGCCACGCGGCGCGAGCGTTTGCGGATGGGGGTGCGAAGCGGTGCGGTCATGGTCAGCCCTCGATGAAATGCGGCTTGAAGCGCGACAGGTTGTGGGTGATCCGGGATCGGTCCTCCCGTATTCCCATGCCGGCGCAGGCTTGTCCAATGATCCATGCGCCGATCACCGGGTAGAACCCGCCCATCTCCGGCAGTGGCGCGAGCGCCTGCACGATGCGCGGGTGGTCGTCATAGCTGTCATCGGGCGCGCGTTCGGTGTCGCGCCCGTTTTCGCGGATCACCACCCCCGCCCCCTCGCGCGAGAAGATGGGTTTGGAGACGTGGCCTGCCGCAAGCGCCGGTTCTGCCGCGGCAAAGGCGCGGGCCAGATGGGCGGGCGGGCTGCCGCCCTGCAGCGCATCGGCGATGTCAGCCTCGAAAAACGCCGGCAGCAGGTTGGGGTGACCGGGATAGATCTGCCACAGAAGCGGCAGGATCGCCTTGTTGGATACGAGCGCCTTCCAGGGCGGCTCGATATAGCGCGCGCCCGCTGCTTCGAGATGCCGGGCGAAATCGTCGCGCAGCATGTCCTCCCACGGATAGAGCTTGAACAGCGTGCCGATCACGCGGTCCTGATCGTCGGCGAACTGCCCGTCCTCGGTCAGCCCGATCCCGGCCAGATCGGTGAAATGCGCGCCCAGCCCGGCCTCGCGCGCGGCATAGGCCAGGGTTTCGACGGTCGCGTAATCCTCCGGGTTGTTGCGGTCGGCGGCGAAGTGGACATCCGTGCCCTCGGACGCGATCTGCGCCCATCGCATGACGAGCGCCTCGTAGATGCCGTTGAACTGATCGGTCTGGGGCGAAAGAACGCCGAGCTGCTGCTGCTCCTCCAGCCAGAGCCACTGGAAGGAGGCGGATTCGTAGAGCGAGGTCGGTGTGTCGGCATTGTACTCCAGCAGCTTGGCCGGGCCATGCCCGTCATAAGCCAGGTCCATACGGCCATAAAGTTCCGGCTCGCCGTCCTGCCAGCTTTGCGCAACCAGATCCCAATGCGCGGTCGGGATGGCCATGCGCGTCATCCAGTCCTCGCTGGTGACGGCGTCGGCCACCGCCGCGCGGGCCATCTCGTGCAATTCGGTTGCCGGGTCCTCGATATCATCCTCGATCTGGTTGAGCGACAGCCGGTAGGCCGAGCTTTCCTCCCAATAGGGTTCCCCCTCCATATCCGCGAAGGTAAATCCCAGCTCCTGTGCCCGGTCGCGCCAGCCGGGGCGCTCGGGAAGGTCGATCTTGTCCATGTCCAGCCTGTCACCTGCCTTTGACTTGCAGATGGCGTCGCAGGCGGGCGGATGCAAGCCGGAAGCGGGATCGCAAATGCCGACAGGGGTAGCCATATCACGGAAATTAAGGCAGAATATCGCAAACGCAGGTTAGGTAGGGACAGGCATGCAAACGACCACTGCGGGCGGTTTTGCCCATTACATGACCAACATTTTCTGGGATCAGCGCACCAGCTCGCAGCCGCGGCTGGGTGACGGGCCGGTTCAGGTCAATCTGAGCGCCCTGCGCCCGGACAATGCGGACACCGCCCGGCTGGCGCTGCAGGCCTGGTCGCTGCTCGGCACCCAGTTCTACGAGGTCTCCTCGCCCAACGCGGATGTGATCCTGACCGATTCACGCAATGGCGGTCTGACAAGCTGGGAGCGGGGGCTGGACAGGCCGACGGTGAATGTCGGGACGAATTTACTCGACAAGCATGGCGGCGGGATTGGCAGCTATACCTATCATAGCTGGGTGCATGAGCTCGGGCACGCGCTCGGGCTGGGGCATCCGGGCCCGTATGATGCCAGCGGCGAGTACGGGCGCGACAATCTGTTTGCCAATGACAGTTGGCAGATGACGGTGATGTCCTATTTCAATCAGAAGGAGAACACCTTCATCGACGCGACCCGCGCGCCGGTGCTGACGCCGATGCTGGCGGACATGGTGGGATACGAGACGATCTATGGCATCAGCAGCGCCGTCGGCGCGGGCAACACCACCTATTTCCACAACAGCAATGCCACCGGTCTTTACGGCATGATCAGCAGCGCCATCGTCAAGGGTGAGCTGGACGATCCATTCTCGATGACCATCATCGACCGTGGCGGCGACGACCTGCTGGATTTCAGCGGCGAGACCGATCCGGTGACGCTGGATCTGTCGCCGGGCGGCATCGGTTCGGCTTTCGGGGCGGTTGGTAACCTGGTGATCGAGGGCAAGACCGTGATCGAGCGTGTCGTCGGCTCTCATGCCGGCGACGTGGTCCTGGGCAACGCGGCCAGGAACCGGCTGGACGGAAGGTCCGGCAATGACCATCTGGAGGGCCGTGACGGCAACGATCTTCTGTTCGGCGCCGAGGGGCGCGACACGCTGATCGGCGGGAATGGCGATGACACGCTGTCGGGCGGTGCCGGCGCGGACCAGCTCGATGGCGGGGCGGGGATCGACACGATGCTGCTTGGCGGAGGCGGGGTGCATTTCGATCTCGCCTCACCAAGCGACACGACCGGCGATGCGCGCGGCGATGTCTATACCGGGATCGAGCGGTTCATCGGCGGGTCGGGAGATGATTTCATCTATGGCACCCATGTCTGGAACACCCTGGGCGGCGGGGCCGGCAACGACTATCTGAACGGCCGCGGCGGAAATGATCATCTCATCGGCGGCGACGGGCGTGACACGCTGATCGGGGACGCCGGCAATGACCGGATCCAGGGCGGCTCCGGGCCGGATCAGATCAGCGGCGGGGACGGGTTCGATACGCTGATTATCGGTCACTCGGCCTCGGTCGTGGATCTGATCGAACAGGCGCAGAACCGTGGCGAGACCGCGGGCGACCGGATCACCGGGATCGAGCGGATCGTGTCGGGCGACGGCAATGACCGGCAATTCGGCAATCACGGCGACAACGTGCTGAATGGCGGCGGCGGAAATGACTGGCTGGACGGGCGCGGCGGCAGCGACCGCATCTATGGCGGCACCGGGCAGGATTACCTGATCGGAAAATTCGGCGCCGATTCGCTGCTGGGGGCGGCCGGGGACGACACGCTGGTCGGCGGTCAGGGGCCGGACACGCTCAATGGCGGGCTGGGCAAGGATGTCGCGGCCTATTGGGGCAACCAGGCCGCGGTGGTGGACCTGGTGATGCAGGGCCAGAATGCCGGAAACGCCGCGGGCGACGTGATGATCGGTGTCGAGAATGTCCATGGTGGCAACGGAAATGACCGGATCTCGGGGAATGCGTGGGACAATGTGCTGCTCGGCAATGCCGGCAATGACGCGTTGCGCGGACGGTCCGGCAATGACCTGCTGCAAGGCCAGATGGGACAGGACACGCTGGTCGCCGGCGCCGGGACCGACCGGCTTTACGGCGGGGCGGGCGATGACTGGCTGGTGAGCGATCTGGGCCAGAACACCGCCTATGGCGGGCTCGGCGCGGATGATTTCGTGTTTCAGCGCGGCACCCTGTTCATCGGCGATTTCCGCAACGATGTGGACGAGCTCTATATCTCGCGCGGGGCGCTGCATAACGGGGCGCGGACGGTGGCGGATGTGGTGGACGGCGCGATGATGCGCGGCGGCAATCTGGTGCTGGATCTGGGTGCGGGCAACATGGTGCGGATCAACGGGTTGCACAACGCCGATGCTCTGGCGGATGACCTGTTTCTTCTCTGAGTCAGGCGCGGCGTCGGGCCCTGCGACCGGCCGGCCCGGGCAGCGATGCGGCCGCGCCGCGGATCGGCGGCGCTGCGATGCGGTGACCGGCTTGTAAGCTTGTGCTTGGCGGCGCGTCCCGCTAGGGCTGCGATACGGGTTGTGTTGCGGCGCAATGGCCCCGGTTGCGCCCGTCGCTACGGGGCGATGTTGACCAGTGGAGTAGTTGTTCCATGCGCGCCATGCCGATCCTTCCGCACCTGATCCTGACCGCCGCGTTGATCCTCGGGTCGCCTTTGTCTGCGCAGCAGCCCGATGCGCCTGCCGCGGTCCAGGTCGGCACCGTGACGCTGACGCGCGAATCCGTGCCGATGTCGCTGAACCTGTCGGGCGTCGCGGTCGCCAGCGAAAGCGCCGATATCCGTCCGGTGGTGCAGGGCGTGGTCGAACAGATCCTCTATCGGCCGGACCAGCAGATGAAGCCGGGCGATCCGATGTTCAAGATCGACGCCACCAGCTATGAGGCTGCGTTGGCCGAGGCCGAGGCCAATCTGCGCAGTGCCGAGGCAGCCAGGGACGAGGCGCAGGCCAATGCGGAGCGCTACGAAGCCCTGGCCGGGCGCGGCGTGACGGAGGCCGACGCGCAGTCGGCGCAAAGCACGCTGGCGCAGGCCGAGGCCGCGGTGGCCGTGGCGCAGGCGCAGGTGCAGACGGCGGAATTCAACCTGGGCAACACCACCATCCAGAGCCCGATCGAGGGGCAGGCCTCGGTCCAGGCGGTGTCGGTGGGTGATCTGGTCACCGCCGGTCAGGCCGACGCGCTTGCCACGGTGACGCGGCTCGACCCGATCTATGCCGATCTGGCCGATACGAGCGCGCAGATGCTGCGGCTGCCTTGGCACCGATCTCAAGCCGGTGATCGTGCAGGGCGACGCGCCCTATCGGATGCAGCCGGACGATATCGGGGACTGGAGTGCGCGCAACAGGGCGGGCGAAATGGTGCCGTTCGGTGCCTTCTCCACCGTGGACTGGCAGGATGTGCCGGTGTCGCTGGACCGCTATGGCGGCACCTCGGCGCTGCAGATTTCCGGCGCGCCGGCAGCCGGGCTGAGCTCCGGCGATGCAATGGATCTGGTCGAGGAACTCGCCGCCGACCTGGATGGCGGCTACGGCATCGCCTGGACCGGGATCTCCTACCAGGAGCGGCTGTCAGGCTCGCAGGAGATGTTCCTCTACGCGATCTCGGCGCTCGTCGTGTTCCTGTCGCTCGCGGCGCTCTATGAAAGCTGGACGATCCCGCTGGCGGTGATGCTGGCGGTGCCGGTCGGGCTGATGGGGGCGCTGATCGGCGCGCATGTGCTGGGCCAGTCCAACGACGTGTATTTCAAGGTCGGGCTGCTGGCGACGATCGGGCTTGCGGCGAAGAATGCCATCCTGATCGTGGAATTCGCGGTCGAATTGCAGCAGCAGGGCAAGTCGCTGATGGACGCGACGCTGACCGCGGCGCGGCAGCGGCTGCGCCCGATCGTGATGACTTCGCTGGCCTTCATCCTCGGCGTGCTGCCGCTGGCGCGCGCGACCGGGGCGGGGGCGGGGGCGCAGAATGCCATCGGCTCCGGCGTGATGGGCGGGATGATTGCGGCGACCCTGTTCGGGGTGTTCCTGATCCCGATGCTGTTCATGCTGGTGCGCCGGATCTTCGGTGGCAGGGCGGAGCTTGAACGTGCGCAGGATGCGGGCGTCCCGCCGGCGTAGGACCGGTAGGGCCGCGGCCCATCACCGTGCCGGAAGGGCGTGGCATGCGCCGGGAAAGGGCGGCCGCGCCATCAGCCCCGATCCGTGCTGGCGCGTGCCCCGTGGCCCCGGTCCTCGGTCTCGCCCCCGCCATCGCTGCGATCCTCGCCCCGCGACAGATCGCGCAGGATCCGCGTCACCAGCCCGTCGGCCAGCGTTGCGGCGGTTTCCTGGGTCAGAAGGTCCAGCCGACCGGATGCGTGCAGCGACGCGATACCCTGGATCGCGGTGAACATGGCGACCGATTCGCGATGCGCATCGGTCTTGCTCAGCCCGGGCGAGAGCAGCATCAGCTCCGAGGCGATGCTGTCCAGAAGCGCGCTGATCGCGTTCAGATACCAGTCAGGGAAGGTCTCACTGCGCCGCGGCCCGTCGAACAGGGCCCGGAACAGGGTCGGCTCTTTCTCGATCAGATCCAGATAACGGACCGCCAGATTGCGCAGCCGCGTCTGCGGATCCTCACCCGGCAGATTGCTGAAAAGCGTCGACATTCTGGCGAAATGCTCGCGGTTCACCTCCCACAAGACATCGGGCAGGCTGTCGAACAGGTTGTAGATCGTGCCGGGCGTATAGCCCGCAGCCTTCGCAAGCTTGCGCGCCGTCAGCGCCTCCGGCCCCTCGTCGAGAATGATCTGCCGGGCGGCTTCCAGCGTCCGCTGGCGCAATTCTTCGCGAGGTCGGCGCGCGCGCGGATTCTTGCGCGAGGGATCGTCGGGCGCTTCGGATGTCATCTGCCAGGACTTTTTGCCGCGTCGTGAGGGTCTGGACGGTGGTCGTGACGACACTGACCCAGCCATGCCGCGCCCGTCAACCTTAGAGATTGAACAGCGTTTAATAAACCCTTGAGTTCCTTGGCACCTCTGCCGCATGGTTCGCGGGTCCGGTGGACGTGGTGGCAGGGCCTGTTTCCGGTCGCGCGGCATCGGCGCGGCGCCTGCTATGCCGGGCGGTCAGGACGTGACGAGTGATATGTCAGCGCACACGACAAGTTCACCGGGGTTTTCCCCGCGTCAGACTTGCCCACCCCACCAAACTGTTGAAGATGTTGCGGAACCGCCGGGCGTGGATGGCGCGCGCGGATCGGGTTATCGTGGCGGCGGGTCCGGCTGTCCGCCGGGGCCATTTGCCAAAGCCGGAACACGGCCACGACCCGGCCACCCATCCAGAAGATCGGATCGAGATGCTGCGAATTTTCCTTGCCCTGCTGCTAAGTGCCGCCACGCCCGCCATCGCCGATGATGCGGAACAGGGGGAGTCGGCGGCGCCGGGCAGTGTCCAGGCGCGGCAATCTGCCACGGTCGTCGATGCCCGCATCGCCCCGGTCGAGATCCGGGTGCCCGTCTCCGGCTCGCTGGTGCCGCGCCAGGAGGCGCTCGTCTATCCCCAGCTTTCCGGCTACGAGGTGACCGAGGTTCTGGCGGAGATCGGCGATGAGGTCTCGCGCGGGGATGTGCTGGCGCGGCTGTCGGATCTGACGGTCAGGGCGCAGCTCGCGCAGGCCGAGGCGGAGGCGGAGCGCGCCGAGGCTGGGGTCGGGCAGGCCCGCAGCCAGATCGACAGCGCCGAGGCCACGGCCGCGCAGGCCGAGGCGTCGCTGGCCCGCACGCAGCGACTTCAGCGCGGCGGCACGGCGACGCAGGCGGCGCTCGATGATGCGGTCGCTGGCGAGGCGGCGGCCCGCGCGGCCGTGGCCTCGGCGCGCGACGGTCTGGCGCTGGCAATTGCCACCCAGGCCACCGCCGCGGCCGCCGTCGAGATCGCGCGGCTGAATCTTCAGCGCACCGAGATCCGCGCGCCGGTGGACGGGATCGTGACCGGACGGAATGCGCGGATCGGTGCGCTTGGCAATGCCGCCGGAGAGCCGATGTTCGAGATCGTGGCCGCGGGCGAGATCGAATGGGAGGCCGAGGTGATCGAGACCGCGCTCGGCGCGCTGTCCCTGGGCGATCCGGCCATAGCTTCGGTCGCCGGCCTGGGCGCGGTCGAGGGCGAGGTGCGGCTGTTGCCCGCCACGGTCGACCAGGCAACGCGGCTCGGCCGGCTGCGAATCGCGATGGACGCGACCGAGGGGCTGAAACCGGGCCTTTTCGCCAGCGGCTGGGTCATCACGGACCGCCATGACGGCGTGACGGTGCCGCTGACCGCGGTTCTGGCCGCGACCGATGGCGAGATCGTTCAGGTCGTGTCGGACGGGGTGATCGAGACGCGCCCAGTCCTGGCCGGCGCAATCTGGCAGGGCCGGCGCGAGATCCTGCGCGGGCTGGAGGAGGGCGAGACCGTCGTCGCCCGCGCCGGGGCGTTTTTCCGCGACGGTGACCAGATCGACGCAGTGCGCGCTGCGGATAATTCGGCGGCGTCCGGTGCGGACACGGCAGAGGATGTGACCGGCGCGGCGGGCGAAGCGCAGGCCCCGGCGGCGACCGAAACCGCCGCGAACGCGACCGGCGCAGGGGAGGCGGAGCGCGCTTCGGGCGAGGTGGCGCGATGAACCTGTCCACCTGGTCCATCCGGCATCCCGTCCCCCCCATCGCACTATTCCTGGTGCTGCTTCTGGCCGGGATGTTCAGCTTCCGCTCGCTCGCCGTCACGCAATTTCCCAATATCGACCTGCCGCTCGTGACCGTCTCGGTCGCGCAGCCCGGCGCGGCACCGTCCGAGTTGATTACCCAGGTCGCGCAACCGATCGAGGATGCCATCGCCTCCGTCACCGGCGTGCGGCACACGACCGTCACGGCCACCGATGCGGCGCTCTCGGTTCTGGTGGAGTTCGAGCTTGAAACCGACAGTGACCGGGCGGTGAACGACATCAAGGACGCCGTTGCCGAGGTGCGCGGCGATCTGCCCGACGACATCACCGAACCCGTGGTGCGACGGCTCGATGTGACCGGGATGCCGATCCTGACTTACGCGGTGCGCGATCAGGGGCGCTCCATCGAGGAATTGTCGAGTTTCGTCGAGGATGTGATCGCCCGCGAACTGGCGACGGTGGACGCGGTCGGCAAGGTCAGCCGCATGGGCGGCGCCGATCGCGAGATCAAGGTGGAGCTCGACCCCGACCGGCTGCTGGCCCACGGGCTGACCGCCGCCAGCGTGTCGCAGCAGCTTCGGGCCCTCAATATCGACCTGGGCGGGGGCAGGGGGGATCTGGCCGGCACCGAGTTCTCGATCCGCGCGCTTGGTGCGGCGGACACGCTGGACCAGCTTGGCGCGACCCCGATCCGCATCGGCGACGGCGCGACGATCCGGCTGGACCAGATCGGCCAGATCATTGACGGCGCGTCCGAAGAGCGCAGCTTCGCGCTGTATGACGGCGCGCCGGTGGTGGCGTTCGGGGTGTTCCGGGCCAGCGGGGAATCGGATCTTGAAGCCGCCGAGGGCACGAAGGAGCGCCTGGCCGAGCTTCAGCAGGCCTATCCCTCGACCGAGATCTTCCTCATTGACGATGTGACGGTCTATACCGAGGCCAATTTCCACCAGGCGATGGAAACACTCTACGAGGGCGCGGCGCTCGCCATCATCGTGGTGTTCCTGTTCCTGCGCAACTGGCGGGCGACGCTGATCGCGGCGGTGGCGTTGCCCCTGTCCATCATCCCGACCTTCTTCGTGATGGAGATGCTGGGCTTCACGCTCAATTCCATCAGCCTGCTGGGGATCACGCTGGTGACGGGCATCCTGGTAGATGACGCCATCGTCGAGATCGAGAACATCGTGCGCCACATCAATATGGGCGTCCCCGCCTATGAGGCGTCCGAGGAGGCGGCGACCGAGATCGGCACGACGGTCATCGCCATCAGCTTTTCCATCGTCGCGGTCTTCGCGCCGGTCAGCTTCATGTCGGGCATTGCCGGGCAGTATTTCAAGCAGTTCGGCCTGACGGTGGCCGTTTCTGTGCTGTTCTCGCTGCTGGTGGCGCGGATCATCACGCCGATGATGGCCGCTTATCTGATGAAGGATGCCCATCACAGCGAGGCGCGGGACGGGTTCATCATGCGCGGCCTGATGGCGGTGTCGGGCTGGACGCTCAGGCACCGGCTGCTGACGCTGCTCGCCGGGGTGATGATCTTCATCGGCTCGATCTACTCCGCCACGCTTCTGCCGACCGAGTTTATGCCGCCCACCGATATCGGCCGGTCCACCGTCACCGCCGATCTGCCGCCGGGCGCCACCATCACCGACACCGAGGACGTCGCCCGCCGCATCACCCGCAGGCTGGACGAGGTGCCGGAGGTGCAATCGGTCTTTGTCGAAGGCGGCGGCAGCGACGTCGCCTCGGCGAAGCTGTTCATCAATTATGGCGACAAGGCGGATCGCGCGCGCAGCCAGTTCGCGCTTGAGGAGGAGGTGAAGCGGCTTCTGTCCGACATGCCGGATCTGCGGCTGAGCTTTCAGAACGAGAATGGCGACAATGATCTGGCGATCAGCGTTCTGGGTGACAGCGAAGCAGGTGCGGCGGAGGCCGCGCAGCTTCTGGCCGACGAGATGAAGCAGATGCCGGAGCTGGAAGGTGTCTCCAGTTCCGCCAATCTGCGGCGGCCGGAAATCACCGTCACCCCGAAACCCGATATTGCGGCGCAGCTCGGCGTGACGGCGATCGACCTGGCCACGACGCTGCGCATCGCCACGATCGGAGATTCCGAATCCAACCTGGCCAAGTTCAATGCCGGCGACAGCCAGGTGCCGATCATGGTCCGGCTGGATCGCAATTCCCGCGAGAACCTGGACGAGGTGCGCAATCTGCGGGTGCCAAGCGCGGTCGGCCAGGTGCCGCTCGAGGCGGTTGCGGATGTAGGCATCAGCGCGGGTGCCACCGAGATCAGCCGCTATGACCGGCGTTTCCGCACCTCCGTCACCGCGAACCTGACCGAGGGCACGACCCTGGGCGAGGCGGATCAGAAGGTGAAGGCCTTGCAGGGCCAGATCGAATTGCCGCCGGGGACCGAGATCCAGGCCTCTGGCGATGCCGAGATCATGGGCGACATCTTCGAGGCGTTCGGCACCGCGATGGCGGCGGGGATCCTGCTGGTCTTCGTGGTGCTGGTGCTTCTGTTCCACAGCTTCATCACCCCGATCTCGATCCTGCTCTCCCTGCCGCTGGCCATTGGCGGGGCGATTTTCGGGCTGTATTTCTTCGGCTTCGCGATGAGCCTGCCGGTGATGATCGGCTTTCTGATGCTGATGGGGATCGTCACCAAGAACGCCATCATGCTGGTCGAGTTCGCCCTGACCGCAATGACAGAGGGCGTCCCGAAACGCGAGGCGCTGCTCGACGCGGTGCACAAGCGCGCCCGGCCCATTGTGATGACCACCATCGCCATGACGGCGGGGATGGTCCCGTCGGCCATCGGCAGCGGCGCGGGCGGGGAATTCCGCTCTCCCATGGCGATTGCGGTGATCGGCGGGCTGCTGCTCTCGACGCTGTTGTCGCTGCTCTTCGTGCCGGCGCTGTTCTCGGTGATCCATGGCGGGCAGACGCGGCTTGGCCGCTTCATCTCGCGCCGGGTCGGCATCAACAGCGCGCGGGAGACGGAGCCCGCGGAATGACGCCCGGCGCGCGTGTCGCGGCCGCGATCCCGATCCTCGACCGCGTGCTGGCGGGTGACGCGGCAGAGCCGGCGCTGATCGGCTGGGCGCGGTCCAGCCGGTTTGCCGGATCCGGCGACCGCGCGGCGGTGCGCGACCTGGTCTTCGAGGCGCTGCGGCGGCGCGACAGCCTCGCCGCGCTTGGCGGCGGGATGAGCGGTCGGGCGATCTTTCTCGGCATGATCCGTGCCGAAGGCGGTGCACCGAAGGAGATCTTCAGCGGTCAGGGGCATTCTCCGGCGCCCTTGTCGGAGGCAGAGAGAGCCGCCGGGATAGACCGCGCGCAGGCGCTCGCCCTGCCGGATCTGCCGGGCTGGATCTGGCCCGACTGGCAGGCTTCTCTGGGGGAACGGGCGCTGCATCTGGCCCATGCGATGCGCAGCCGCGCGCCGGTCTGGCTGCGGGTGAACCCGCGCCGCGCCACCCCGGAACAGGCGCGGGCCGGCCTGGCGGCAGCAGGCATCGAGACGGTGGCGTCGCCGCAGTTGCCCACGGCGTTGCAGGTGACGGCGGGGGAGCGGCGGATTGGCCGCTCGGACGCCTATCTCGGCGGGATGGTGGAGTTGCAGGATCTGTCGCCGCAACTGGCCTGCGCGGCGCTGCCGTTGAGACCGGGCGACAGCGTGCTGGATTATTGCGCGGGGGGCGGCGGCAAGTCGCTGGCGCTTGCCGCGCGGAGCGATGCGCGGATCGTGGCCCATGACGCCGCACCGGGCCGCATGGCCGATCTGCCCGCGCGCGCCCGCCGGGCCGGTGCCGCGGTGGAGATCGCCTCGCCGGGCCAATTGCGCGGCAGCTATGATCTGGTTGTCGCGGATGTGCCCTGCTCGGGCTCCGGCACCTGGCGCAGAACGCCCGACGCCAAATGGCGGCTGACACGGGCGGGGCTCGACCGGCTGCTTCAGACACAGGCCGCGATCCTGGACGAGACCGCCCCGCTGGTTCTGCCAGGCGGTCATCTGGCCTATATGACCTGTTCGCTTCTGGAGGGCGAGAACGACGCCCAGATCGCCGCGTTCCTGGATCGCGCGCCGGGCTTTCGCGAGATAGAGCGCCGACGCTGGACCCCTGACGACGCGTCGGACGGGTTTTTCATGGCGCTTCTTCAGGCTGGCGAACCGGGTTAACCTTTTGTTAAACCGGGGCTTCTAGGGAACGATCTGGATCGGAACGGGAGCATATTGCCATGGCCAGACTGACAGGGCTCGTGCCACGCAACGCCGCGCTCTGGGTGCCTGTGCTGATGCTGCCGATGCTGATCGGGGAAATCTGGCTCGCCGCCACCTCGGAGCGCGACAATCCCGGCACGCCGCTGATGCTGATCCTCGCCGTGATGGTGCTGGCCTGGTACGTCCTCGGGATCGGCATCGCGCTGACGCGGCTTCGGGCGATCTGGGTGCAACGTCGCCACCTGGCACTGCTGCGGCGCGAACTGGCGCGGAGCGAATGGACCGAATGGGCGGTCGCGGCGGATTCGGGCGTGGTGCTGGGCCAGTCGGCCGAAGCGCGACGGAATTGGGGCGACCAGCAGGGCCGGCCGCTCTCCGCGTCACTGTCCTCGCTGCTCGCCGATGCGGCAGGGGAGATGTCGCGGCTGATCGGTCGGGCGGCCCGCGCCGGCACGGCGGAGCGCGGCCTGGGTGATGGGCGGATGCTGCAGGCGGATTACATCGGCGGCGATGTGCTGCGCCTGACGCTGAAACGCCAGCCCCCGCGATGCACGGCGGAGCCGGGCGATCTGGCGCCGCTGGATTACGACCGCCTGCCGATCGCCGTGCTGCGCGTGGCCCAGGACGGCACGATCCTGCATGCCAACGAGGCGGCCGGGCAGTTCTGCGGCGGCGACGCGACCGGGCTGCATGTCTCGAAACTGCTCGACGGGCTGGGCCGGCCCTATGAGGACTGGCTGAGCGAGGCGCTGCAGGCGCGCACCCCGCCACCGCCCGAAGTGCTGCGCGCCCCGCGCGCGGGGCAGGACAGGTTCATCCAGGTCTCGCTTCACCCCGAGGCGGAGGATGCGCAGACCCTGATCGCGGTCTTGTCGGATGCCCGCGCGCTGAAGACGCTGGAGGCGCAGTTCGTGCAAAGCCAGAAAATGCAGGCCATCGGCCAGTTGGCCGGCGGAATTGCGCATGATTTCAACAATCTGCTGACCGCGATCAGTGGCCATTGCGACCTGCTGATGCTGCGCCACGACAAGGGCGACCCGGATTTCGGCGATCTCGACCAGATCAGCCAGAACACCAACCGCGCCGCCAACCTGGTCAGCCATCTGCTGGCGTTCTCGCGCAAGCAGGCGCTGAAGCCGCAGCAGCTCGACATGCGTGACACCATCGCCGATCTCTCGCATCTGCTGAATCGGCTGGTCGGAGAGAAGATCGTGGTGGAGATGCGCCACGACTCGACGCTGGAGCCGGTTCGCGCGGATCGCGGCAAGATCGAACAGGTCATCATGAACCTCGTCGTCAACGCCCGCGACGCCATGCCGGAGGGCGGCCGGATCGTCATCTCGACCGAGAATGTGGAGCTTGGGACCGCAAGGCTGCTCGGCCGGTTCGCGGTGCCGCCCGGCCGCTACGTGCTGGTGCGGGTGACCGATGAAGGCGTGGGCATGCCGCCCGACGTGATGGGCAAGATCTTCGAGCCGTTCTTCACCACGAAGCGCTATGGCGAGGGCACCGGGCTGGGCCTGTCCACGGCGTACGGGATCGTGAAGCAGACCGGCGGCTATATCGTGTGCGATTCCACGCCGGGGGCGGGCACCGCCTTCTCGATCTATCTTCCTGCGCATAGCGGTGCGGAGACGGACAGCGAGAGCCCCGATCCCGACCCGGCCAAGCCCGCCGCGCCCGCCGCGCCGGCCAACCGGACCGTTCTGCTGGTCGAGGACGAGGATCCGGTGCGCGCCTTTGCCGGGCGCGCGCTGCGCCTGCATGGCTACGAGGTGATCGAGGCCGATTCAGGCGAGGACGCGCTCGAATTGCTACGCGACGAGCGGCTGACGGTCGATCTGCTGATCTCCGACGTGGTCATGCCGGGGCTTGACGGGGTGAGCTGGGTCCGCCGCGCGCTGAAGGACCGGCCCGGCACCGGCGTCATCTTCATGTCCGGCTATACCGAGGATGTGTTCGAGGATGGACGCAACCCGGTCGCCGGGGCGGCGTTCCTGCAAAAACCCTTCTCGCTCACCGAGTTGGTCGGCCTCGTCGCCGAACGGCTGAGCGCAGGGGATCAGCGCAGCGAATCGTAAAGCGCGAAGTCCTCTGACAGCGCCTGGCGCAGCGCGGTCTCGGTGGCCGGCGACAGGCTGACATCGGCCGATGGCGGCACGTTGATCCGCGGCAGGCTGATCTCGCAATCCAGCCACTCGTCCAGGAAGCGGGTGAAAGCGTCGATCTGCTCGTAGCGGAAGATCCGGTCCACCGGCGCTTCGGCCGCGGTCAGGAAGGCCGATTGCGTGCCGATCCCCTGGGTCAGCGATTTGGGCTGGTCGAGATAGCGCCGCGCAAAACCCTCGAACTGCTCCGCCGGCATGGCTGCGTCCTCCTCCTGCGCGTCGCGCAGATGGAACCGGTACCAGCTTCGCAGCCACTCCACCGGTTCGCGCATCAGCGCGACGGTGGTGAAATGATCGGCGGTCATCTCGCGCAGCCAGGGATGGATATGGCGGTGGAACCGGGCCGCATCGGCGTGCTTCATCTCGGGCGGGCGCTGCACGGCCAGGCTCGCCAGCGGCTCGAGCGCGGTCTCGATGGCGGTCGAACCCGCTTTCGGCGTGGCCAGAAAGACCAGCCGGTGTTCCCAAAAGATCAGCATGCCGTCCCCCTTGTCAGCGGCGACGGGAATATTGCGCGCCACCGGCCAAGTAAACCGTTGCTTAAGCTTTGCGCGGTAACCGTGCTCTGTGCTTGCCAATAACCCTGGCTTCGCGTATGGAGAACATTAACAGAACATAACCCCGCGCCAATTGAGCAACCGGACCGGGTCTGACATAAGGGCAAGGAGTGCAGGCAGGATGAACGACATGACCATGGACAAGAAATCGGCCGACAAGCAGAAGGCCCTGGACAGCGCCCTTGCGCAGATCGAGCGGCAGTTCGGCAAGGGGTCGATCATGAAGCTGGGCGCCGACAACCCGGTCGCCGAGATCGAGGCGACATCGACCGGCTCGCTGGGTCTCGACATCGCGCTTGGCATTGGCGGTCTGCCGAAGGGCCGGATCATCGAGATTTACGGCCCCGAAAGCTCCGGCAAGACCACGCTGACGCTGCATGCTGTGGCCGAGGAACAGAAAAAGGGCGGGGTCTGTGCCTTTGTCGATGCCGAACACGCGCTCGATCCGCATTACGCCCGCAAGCTGGGCGTGAACCTGGACGAGCTGCTGATCTCGCAGCCCGATACCGGCGAGCAGGCGCTTGAGATTGTCGACACGCTGGTGCGCTCCGGCGCGGTCAGCATGGTCGTGGTCGACTCCGTTGCCGCGCTGACCCCGAAATCCGAGATCGAGGGCGATATGGGCGATCACCAGGTCGGCGCCCAGGCCCGGCTGATGAGCCAGGCGATGCGCAAGCTGACCGCCTCGATTGGCCGGTCGAACTGCATGGTGATCTTCATCAACCAGATCCGCATGAAGATCGGCGTGATGTTCGGCAGCCCGGAAACCACATCGGGCGGGAACGCGCTGAAATTCTACGCCTCGGTGCGGCTCGACATCCGCCGGATCGGTGCGGTGAAGGATCGCGACGAGGTGGTCGGCAACACCACCCGCGTCAAGGTCGTCAAGAACAAGGTCGCGCCGCCCTTCCGCCAGGTCGAATTCGACATCATGTATGGCGAGGGCATCTCCAAGATGGGCGAGCTGATCGACCTGGGCGTGAAGGCCGGCGTGGTCGAGAAATCCGGCTCTTGGTATTCCTATGGGGATGAGCGGATCGGGCAGGGGCGCGAGAACGCCAAGCAGTTCCTGCGCGAAAACCCGGCGCTTGCCGTCGAGGTCGAGGACAAGATCCGCGCCAGCCACGGGCTGGAATTCGACGCGAACCCCGAGGACGAGGATGTGCTGTCGGAGGAATGATCCGCCAGACTTCCTCCGAAAGTCAGACCCGCCCGGCATCCCTCTGATGCCGGGCTTTTTCTTGCATCCCGATAGCTGACCGCCGCGCCAGCAGCCCCGCAAGTTCTTGAGCGCCATGCAGTTATCTGGCATCCAGCACATCACATGGCCGCGCCCCGCCAGCATCACCCTCAGCAAGCATCGGGCGCATCTTAAATTCCGCGGCTGATCCGCGAAGCTCATGGCGAGAGGACGAACGAGGTGATGCGACTGACCGGACCATTTGTGCTTCTGTGCTGCCTCGGAACCGCCGCGATGGCCGATATGGACGAGGTGACGCAGGACGTGATCGGCCCGTCCTATCAGCGGTTCGCCATGCAAAGCGCCGCGCTCGCGGCGGCGGCCGAGCAGGACTGCGATGCCGAGGCGCTGCGCGCGCCCTACCAGACAGCCTGGGATGCATGGGCACGGATCGGCTTCTTCCGCCTCGGCCCGGTGGAGGAGGACGGGCGGGCGCTCGCCATCAGCTTCTGGCCCGACCCGAAATCGTCAGGACGCCGCACGCAACAGGCGATCGCACGGGACAATCCGCCGCTGCTCGATGATGCTGAGGCCTTTGCCGGGGTGTCGGTCGCGGCGCGCGGGTTTTCGGGGCTGGAGCGTTTGCTCTATCCGCCGGGCCTCGACGGCGCGCCGGACGTGCTGTGCCGGATGCGCCGCGCGACGGCTGCCGATCTTGCCCGCATGTCGGCGGAGATCGCGGCGGCATGGCCGGAATTTGCGGAGACGCTGCGCCGCGCCGGTCAGGAGGGCAATGACCGGTATCTGACCGCAGATGAAGCGCAGCAGGCGATCTTTACCCAGATCATCACCGGATTGGACTATGCCGCGGACACCCGTATGGGCCGACCGATGGGCACGCCCGAACAGCCGCGCCCGGAGCGTGCGGAAAGCCGCGCCTCGGGGCGCAGCCTGCGCAATCTGGCGCTGTCGCTGCAGGGAATACGGGACATGGCCCTGGCGCTCTACCCCGACGCATCCCGCAGCGCGGCGGCGTTCGACGCGGCGCTCTCGCGCGCGGAGAGCCTGGACGACCCGGTCTTCGACGGGGCCGCCGAGCCGGAGGGCCGGCGGCAATTGATCGCGCTGCAACGCGCCATCCGCCAGACCCGCAACATCGTCGAGGAAGAGATCGGTCAGGCGCTCGGCCTCACTCTGGGGTTCAACTCGCTGGATGGCGATTGATGGCGGATCGGCGGGTCTTCCTGAAGGGTCTGGCCGCCGCTGCGGTGCTGCCGGTGCGTGGTTGGGCGGCGGTGGGCCAGCCGGGATGGGTGGCCGCCGCGCGGCAGGCGGATGGGCGCCACGCGCTTTGCGGGCTGGATGCGGATGGGCGCATCACCTTTTCCGTGCCGCTGCCGGATCGGGGCCATGCCGCCGCCGCCCATCCCTACCGGGCCGAGATCGTGGCCTTCGCCCGCAGGCCGGGGCGGTTCGGGCTGGTGATCGATTGCCGCGATGGCGCGGTGATCCGGCGCCTGAGCCCGCCTGCGGGGCGGCAGTTCAACGGGCATGGCGCCTATGCCTCGGACGGGCGGCTGCTGTTCACCTCCGAGGTGGTGGCGCAGGGCTCTGCCGGGCGGATCGGGCTGTGGGATGTGCGTGCCGGATATGCGCGGATCGGGGAGTGGGACAGCCACGGCATCGGCCCGCATGAGATCAAGCTGTGTCCCGATGGCGGGCTGGCAGTCGCGAATGGTGGGATCGAGACCGACCCCGATGATCGCAAACCGCTGAACCTGGACCGGATGCGGCCAAATCTCGCGCTGATCGGCGCGGAGGGCGATCTGGTCTCCCGTCGTGAAATGCCGGATGAACTGGCGCAGAACTCCATCCGGCACCTGGCCCTGCTGCCCGGCGGGATCGGCTTTGCCATGCAGTGGCAGGGCGACGTGGCAGAGCCGGTCCCGCTGCTCGGCATCGCGCCTGACGGGGCGTCGCTGCGTGGCTGCCCGCCGCCCGAACCCGAACGCTTTGCGATGAAGGCCTACGCGGGTTCCATCGCCGCGACCGCGTCGGGATTGATCGCCATCACCTCGCCCCGTGGCGGGGTGGTGATGATCCACCGCGCGGACGGGGCGCATCTGTCCACGCTGCGCCGCGCCGATATCTGCGGGGCCGCCAGCCGCGACGCGGACGGCTTCATGCTGACTGACGGCGGCGGTGCGATCTGGGTGGCGGATGCGGATGGCCTGTCGCTCATGTCGAGCCACGCGCTTGCCTGGGACAACCACCTGGTGCGGATCGGCGGCGCGGGTTAGTCGCGCGCGTCCTCCTCGTCATCGCCGAAGCGGGAATCGTCGGCGAATTCGTCCTCGCCCTCGCCGACATATTTGGCCGAGTTGCGGATGGAGATATCGTCGTGGGATTCGTCCATCACCACGTCGGACGGGATCTCGCCCGCCAGCCAGTCGCGCAGCTCCTCGCGCGCCTCGGACCGCTCCATCCCCTCCAGCTCGGCGATATAGCGGATGAAGGCGGCCTGATCGCCATCGATCTCGTCAAGATCCGCCTCGTCCGCGTCGGGCCACTTGTCCAGGATCGCCTCGTAGAAGGCGGGCCAGTTATTCGCGACGTGATGCCATTTCATGCGCTGCTCCTCTACTTGAAGCGAACCATGCCGTTCGTGTTCCGGCTAACTTCGACACGCCTGACGGGGTTCCCTCAGGGAGCGGCAGTTTCGCGCCACCAGGTTTCCGGCAGGAATCCAGGATAATCGCCATAGGTCGGAATTTCATCGGGAAATTTCAGTGTCGTGTCATGGGCCAGCCGGCTGACGGGGGAATACCCGGCCGGGATCACGTAGCGCCCGGCGGTCAGGATCCGGTCGAGCGCGCGCACGGCGGACACGAAATCCTCGCGCGAGGCGGCGTTCAGCATCTCGTCGATCATCGCTTCGGCTGCGGGAGAGGCCATGCCCATGAAGTTGCGGGTGCCGGGATCGCTCACCCCGGCACTGCCCCAGTAGAGAAGCTGCTCATTGCCGGGGGACAGCGACAGCGCGCGGTCGTACCAGGTCATGTCGAAGGCGTAATTATTGGTGCGTTCGATATATTGCGCGCTGTCCAGCATGGTGATGCGGGCGTTGATCCCAAGGCTGCGCAGCGATTCGACGAAGATATCGACAAGCTGCTTCATCTCGGAGGCGGTGGTCATCGCCGCGCCGGACTGGTTCAGCAGGATCTCGAACGCCATGGGCTCGCCGTCGCCATTGACCAGGGCGCCATCCCGGACGGTCCATCCCGCCTCCTCCAGCAGCGAAAGGGCACGGCGCATCGCGCCTCGATCCAGCGGCCGGTCCGCGCCTTCGGGCAGCGCATATCCGTCAATCGCGCCGGGTGGCAGCTCCTCTGCAAAGGGTTGCAGCAATTCCAGCACCCTGCCTTCGGCCGGTGCATCGGGCGTCATGGCGAGTTCGGAATTGGCGAAATAGGAGGTGATGCGGCGCTCCTGCCCGCCGGACAGGGTGGCGTTGATGAATTTCCAGTTGAACGCCTCGATCATGGCCTGGCGGACGCGCCAGTCGGCAAAGACCGGGTTCCGCGTGTTCATCACCAGCCCCATGATCCCCGAGGGGCGCTCGTTGGGGATTTCGGATTTGGTGATCTCGCCCGCCACGGCGCGGGGGAAATCATACTCGGTGTCCCATTTCGTCGGGCTCAGCTCGCGCCAGACGTCAATGTCCCCGGCCTTGAACGCCTCGAACATGGCGTTGTTGTCCCCGAAATAGTCGTAGATGACCCGGTCGAAATTATGCAGCCCCTGATTGATCGGCAGATCCTTCCCCCACCAGTCGGGGTTCTTGCGGAAGGTGAAGGCCCGGCCGGGATCGACATTCTCGATCACATAGGGCCCGGAGCCGATCGGCACCTCCAGCCCGGACTGGCTGAAATCCGTGCCCTCCCATTGCGCCTTCTTGAGGATCGGCCGCATCCCCATCAGCAGGGCCAGTTCGCGGTCCTGAGTGTTGAAGGTGAAGCGGACCTTGTTCGGGCCGGTCTGCTCCATCGATTCGACCTTCGACCACGCGCCGCGATAACGCGGATGGCCTTGCGTGCCGAGCGTCTCATAGGACCACATCACATCCCCGACCGTGACCGGCGATCCGTCCGAGAAGCGCGCCTCGGGGCGCAGGGTGAATTCGACCCAGCTGCGCGCCTCGTCCGTCTCCACCGATTCCGCCAGCAGCCCATAAAGCGTGAAGGGCTCGTCCATCGACCGCAGCATCAGCGTTTCGGCCAGCACGCCGGGCATGGTGTAGACGGGCCAGGCCGGGCTGCCTTTCAGCACCCAGGGCTTCAGGGAATCGAAACTGCCCGATTCGGCGAGGCGAATCGTCCCCCCCTCCGGCGCCTCGGGATTCGCATAGGGCAGGTGGGCGAACCCCTCGGGCAGGGCCGGCTCGCCATACATGGCGATGCCGTGTGACGGTTCCGCGACGCTTGCCAGCGGCATTGCGGCAACAGTGGTGAACATGGCGAATCCGGCCAGAAATGCGGCGCTGATCGCGGATTCGTTAGGATTCTTGATGATTTGCATCTTGGCGACTGCTCCCCTGCGGCAAATGCCTGTTATTTCAATGCCGAGCCTATCCGAGTGACTTTACCCTGACAAACAACAGCCTTGGACTCACGCACGGTTTCGCCTATACATGAGTCACTGCTCGATAGGTTTCTTGCCTGTATGAAACCTGCCTCATGACTGGCGCCCGCCTTGTGCGGGCGCTTTTTTTATGGTCCGCTCGCGCCGGAAAAATCATGTGAGGAATCCCGATGTTCGAGAATGTGCTGAAGGGCAAGACGGCGGTGGTGACGGGGTCCAACTCCGGCATCGGTCTGGGGATCGCGAAAGAGCTGGCGCGGGCCGGGGCGAATGTCGTTCTGAACAGCTATACCGACGACGCGGCCGATCACAAGCTGGCCGAGGACGTGGCGGCGGAGTTCGGCACCGAGGTGCGCTATATCCAGGCCGACATGTCGAAGCCGGATCAGTGTCGCGCCCTGATCGAGAAGGCCGGGGCCTACGACATCCTGGTGAACAATGCCGGGATCCAGCATGTCGCCCCGATCCCGGAATTCCCGGTCGAGAAATGGGATGCGATCATCGCGATCAACATGTCCTCGGCCTTCCATTGCACGGCGGCGGCGCTGCCGGGGATGCAGAAGAACGGATGGGGCCGGGTCATCAACATCGCCTCGGCCCACGGTCTGACCGCCAGCCCGTTCAAATCCGCCTATGTCGCCGCCAAGCATGGTGTGGTCGGGCTGACCAAGGTCACGGCACTGGAAGAGGCGGGCAAGGGCATCACCTGCAACGCGATCTGCCCCGGCTACGTGCTGACGCCGATCGTGGAAAAGCAGATCCCCGACCAGATGAAGACCCATAACATGAGCCGCGAGGATGTGATCGCCAAGGTGATGCTGGAACGCCAGCCCTCGGGCGAGTTTGCCACGGTCGAACAGATGGGCGGCACGGCGGTATTCCTGTGCAGCGACGCGGCGGCACAGATCACCGGCACCACGATCAGCGTCGATGGCGGCTGGACCGCCATGTAAGCGCGCCGGCCGGCCGGGGCGGTTCGCCCGCTGGCTGGACGGCTGGACGAAGCGGCGGGCAGAGAAGAACCGCCGCTTCAAGATCCCGTGCCACCTGACCCTGCCGGACGCGGAACAGGACGGATCCTCGCCTCCAGACCGCGACCCGCCCCCGACACGGCGCGACGGATAACGGCGGCGAGCCTGTCAGGCGGCCTTGGCGATGGCCGCGTCCTCGGCCGCGATCTCGGCGGTCAGGAAGCGCAGGAATGCCTTGATCGCCGGGCGGTTGCGCCGCGCATGGGGATAGACCAGCCAATAGGCGCCATCGCAGCGCCAGCAGGTTTCGAATGGCTGGATCAGCGCGCCCGTCGCCAGCTCGAAGCGGAAAAAGCGGGGGTTGAGCAGCGCCACCCCCTCGCCAGTCAGCGCCATCCGGCCCAGATGAAGCTGCGAATCGACCTCGAATCGCCGCGTCGGGGCGCAGGACAGTTCTTCCACACCGGCGCAGCGCAGCCATTCGTCCCAGGCGCTGTCGGTGCTGTTGAGCCAGGGCAGTGCCTCGACATCTTCCGGCGTGTTGATCGGCCCGAACCGGTCCAGCAGGGGCGGGGCGTAGAGCGGCGTCAGCTCGGATGAAAACAGCTTGTGGCTGACAAGCCCGTCCCAGTCGCCGCTGCCGAATCGGATCGCGACATCGACATCCTGCCGCGCGAAATCGACCAGCCGGTCATTCGTATCCAGCCGAACCGCCAACCCGGGCTGCTCCATCTGGAACCGGCCCAGCCGGTGCGACAGCCAGTTCCCGGCCACGGTGGTCATGGTCGAGATGGTCAGCGTCTCGGCCTGGCCACTGCCGCCGGAAAACGCCTCGCGCAGCAGATCGAACGCTTCGGAGGTGGGACCGGCAAAGCGCCGCCCCAGTTCGGTCAGTTCCAGCCCTTTCGGCTTGCGCAGGAAAAGCGGCCCGCCGAGGCGTTCCTCCAGCAGCTTAATCTGATAGCTGACCGCCGCCTGCGTCATCCCCAGGCTTTCGGCAGCGCGGGTGAAGCTGAGCTGGCGGCTGGCGGCGTCAAAGACGCGCAATGCGGCGAGGGGCGGGATCTCCATAAGGGCACCTTATGCCGACTTCTCGGCGTTTTGTTGGCAAATCGGCCCTGATCCTAGCATTCTGTGAACACGGATCAACGGGAGATGCGCCGGATCACAAGCCGGATCACGCCCGAAGACAGCAAATGAAACGCCCGATCCCGCGCGCCAGGCGGCACAAGCCCGCTTTATGGTGGACGGGAGAGGTTTGGCAAAAGGAGGGCCCGGATATGGCCATGATCGCAATGAACGATGTTGGACGGAGGGAATATCTCTCGCCCCTGGCGCGGTGCCTGATGCGCATCGCAAGCTGGCAGGAGGCCCGGCATGCCCGGAACACGTATCGCCGCAGTCTCGCGGAGATTCCCGAACATCTGCGCCAGGATATCGGGCTGGATGGCGGCGCGCGGTTGCAGGCCGGGCGACACGCCGGCCGGACCTTCATCCGGGACGACCGGCCGGACAGCAGCCTGAGTTCGTGGTTCTGGTAGGTTTCAATGCGGCCCGCGGGGCAGGCTGCTCCGCGGGCCATCCGTTCGCGAGGGTTCAGCCTGTCAGGACAGAGCCTTCGCGACATCCGCCGGGGAGGATTTGGTCAGATCCTTCGCCAACTCCTTGGCGATGATCGATTCCAGCTCCTTGTGGTAATGCTTGCGCATCGTGCCAAGCGTCGTCGGATCGGCCACGATGGCCACCTGCTCCGCCTTGTGGCGCAGCACGATCCGGTTCAGCCGCTCGGCCAGTTGCTTGGCGAAGGTGGCCTCGTCCTCATCCTTGGGAGAGCGTTCCTGCGGCGCATGGCCCTCGCCTTCATCGGCCAGGTTCTGCGGGGTCAGGTGATCGACCTCGGCCAGTTCCAGACCCTGTTTTGCGACGTTGCGATAGAGAAGCGCGTGTTTGCCGTCGGCGACGACGACGAGTGCGTTGTGGTCCAGCATGTCTGCTCCTTCTCTTCATGCAGGCAGGAGCAACGCCGCAACCGGATCAGGGTTCCTGCCAGCCCGCACAGAAGCGATGGATGCGCGACATCGCCTCGCGCAGCGCCTCGTCGCTGGCCGCGTAGCTGACGCGGAAATGCGGCGACAGGCCGAAGGCCGCGCCGAACACCACCGCGACGCCGGTCTCGTTCAGCAGCGCGGTGGCGAAGGCCTCGTCATCGGTGATCTTCGTGCCACCGGCCGAGACCCTGCCGATCAGCCCGGCAATGGAGGGATAGACATAGAACGCCCCCTGCGGCGTCGCGCAGTCGATCCCCGGACAGGCATTCAGCCCCGCCACCACCATGTCGCGGCGCCGCTGAAACGCTTCGCGCGATTCGGTGATATAGTCCTGCGGCCCGGTCAGCGCCGCGATTGCGGCATACTGGCTGATCGTGCAGGGGTTGGAGGTGGATTGCGATTGCAGCTTCGCCATGGCGCGGATCAACGCGCGCGGCCCGGCGCCGTAGCCGATGCGCCAGCCGGTCATCGCATAGGCCTTGCTGACCCCGTTCATGGTCAGCGTGCGGTCGATCAGCCCCGGCTCGACCTGCGCGGGCGTGGCAAAGGCGAAGCCGTCGAACACCAGGTGCTCATAGATGTCGTCCGCCAGCACCCAGACCTGCGGATGCGCCATCAGCACATCAGTCAGCGCGCGCATCTGCGTGTCGTCATAGGCCGCGCCGGACGGGTTCGAGGGCGAGTTCAGGATCAGCCATTTCGTGCGCGGCGTGATGGCGTCGCGCAGTGCATCTGCCGTCAGCCGGAACCCGTCCTCGGCCGGGCAGGGCAGCACGACCGGAACGCCGCCGGCGAGCGCCACGATATCGGGATAGCTGACCCAGTAGGGCGCGGGAATGATGACCTCGTCGCCAGGATTGACCGTCGCCATCAGCGCATTGAACAGGATCTGCTTGCCGCCCGACGCGACGCTGACCTGATCGGGCGCGTAGTCCAGCCAGTTGTCCCGGGCGAACTTGTCGCAGATTGCCTGTTTCAGCGGCGCGATCCCGTCCACCGTGGTGTAGCGCGTCTGGCCCGCGTCGATCGCGGCCTTGGCGGCGTCGCGGATATGTTCGGGGGTATTGAAATCGGGCTCTCCTGCCGACAGCGCGATGATGTCACGACCTTCGGCCTTCAGCTCTGCCGCGCGTCCGGTCATCGCGACGGTGGGCGAGGGCTTGATCCTGGTGATGGCGTCTGAAAGGAAGGCCACGGCGCGCTCCTTGGCGGGGGAATTCACCCGTCATAGGCTGCGCGCGGTCAGGCGACAAGCGAGGCGAGGCATGGAAACGCCGGAAAACCGGCTCAAGCGGCTGCGGATGCGAAGCTGGCGGCGCGGCATGAAGGAGATGGACCTGATCCTGGGTCCGTTCGCGGATGCCGAACTGGCCGGTCTGACCGACGCGCTGCTGGCTGACTATGAGCAATTGCTGGCGGAGAATGATCAGGATCTCTATCGCTGGATCGTCGCCCGGTCGCGCCACGAGGCGGCGGGGCCGGAGGCGCTGTCGGCGCTTCTGGATCGCATCGCCGCCTCGGCCTTCGGCCGGTTCGGCCCGGATGATCGGCATTTTACGAATATGCCGGCGAAAACCCGCGCCGATTAACCGCGGATTCGGGAATGGCCGCCATCATCCCTGTCAATGAGGGGATGATGACGACATGACGGCACTTTCTGCCCGGCAGCCGAAGGAGGAGACGCCAGACCAGGTGCAGGCCTATTTTCATTGCCTGCAAATGCTGGAACGGCTTCACCGGCTGATGCTGGATCTGATCAAGGACGATTTCGAGCGGTTGGGACGCTGTGACCTGACCCCTGTTCAGGCGTTGCTTCTGTATAATCTGGGCGAGGCGGAGGTTTCGGCGGGCGAATTGCGCAGCCGCGGCATGTATCAAGGCTCGAACGTGTCCTACAACCTCAAGAAGCTGGTCGGCATGGGCTATGTCCATCACGCCCGCAGCGATCAGGACCGCCGCTCCGTTCGGGTGCGGCTGACCGGTGCAGGACAGGAGATCCGGGCCCAGATCGGTGAACTCTTCGCCCGCCATGCCCAGGCCCTGGTGATGTCCGGTATCCTGGACGATCCTCCGCTGGACCGTGTCAACCTGCAATGGCGGCGGATCGAGCGGTTCTGGGGGGACCAGATCCGCTACATCTACTAGGGCCGCGCTGCCATCTTGGAACCGGAGAGGATCGGTGCAGTCATACCCGCGCAACCGGGGGCGAGCGGGTCGGGGCGGGGCGGTTTGCGAAATATAGGGTGGGGCGGACGCGGGCAGGTTTGACGCTCTGACTCAACTGGAGAGTCGCGCAGATCCTAGGCGCATGGCGCGCTCTGCGCGGATCGGGTGTCCGGGCGTTGATCTCGGTGCCGAAGCGCCGTCGTCGGTGCTGGACGCAGCGATGCGACATGTTGCTTCCCGGTCATCGGCGCGGCCTTAACCAACTTCGTCTTAGCGAGCCGTGCTCTGACCGCCGCCGTATTCGGTCGGCACTCTATTTCAGGCCGGGGCCGGCGCTGACCTGCGGCCTCATCGCGCGGCGGTTGGCGTCTGCCGCGCGATGGGCTGTGCCCGGCTCAGCCCCTCACCAGTGGCCGGTATTTTCCATGCTGGCCCAGGGTTCCTGCGGCTCCAGGTGTCCGTCCTGCAGCAGCTCGATGGAAATATTGTCCGGACTGCGCACAAACGCCATATGACCATCGCGCGGCGGCCGGTTGATGGTCACGCCTGCATCCATCAGCTTCTGGCACATCTCGTAGATATTCTCCACGCGGTAGGCCAGATGCCCGAAATGGCGGCTGTCGGAGGGCAGCCCCTCATCGCCGTCCCAGTTATAGGTCAGCTCGACCGGGCACTCCTCCTGGCCGGGCGGGGCCATGAAGACCAGGGTGAACCGGCCCTCGTCATTCTCGATGCGGCGCACCTCCTCCAGCCCGAGCAGGGCGAAGAACTCCATGGTCTTGTCCAGATCCTTCACGCGGACCATCGTGTGCAGGTAACGAAGCGGCATCATCCGTCCTTTCCTCGTAAAAATCGCGGTCACTGTGACACGGACCCGAAGCGGCTTCAAACCGGTTCCGCCCTTGGGTATGACGGGAAGGCGGACATGGCGGGAGGCAGAGTTGCAGCAATATCACCAGGCGCTTCGGACGGTGCTGGAAAAGGGCGCGGAATCGAGCGACCGCACCGGCACCGGCACGATTTCCTATTTCGGGATGCAGTGCCGCTATGATCTCTCCGACGGGTTTCCGCTGGTGACGACGAAGAAACTGCATCTGCGCTCCATCATCCATGAATTGCTGTGGTTCCTGTCCGGCGACACGAATATCGCCTATCTCAAGGAGAACAAGGTCTCGATCTGGGACGAATGGGCGGATGAAAAGGGCGATCTCGGCCCGGTCTACGGCCATCAATGGCGGCGATTTCCGACGCTGAAGCCCGCGGGTGAAACGCAGGGCGACGATCCGCTCTACCTGGCCGGATCGGTGGACCAGATTGCCGATCTGGTGGAGAATATCCGCAACACCCCCGACAGCCGCCGGCTGATCGTGTCGGCCTGGAACCCCGGCGATGTGCCCGACATGGCGCTGCCGCCCTGCCACACGCTGTGGCAGGTCCGCATCATCGGGCGCAAGATGCATCTTCAGCTTTACCAGCGTTCGGCGGATATGTTCCTGGGCGTGCCGTTCAACATTGCCTCCTATGCGCTGCTGCTGGCGATGCTGGCGCATGTCACGGGCTACGAGCCGGGCGAGTTCATCCATACCATGGGTGATGCGCATATCTATTCCAACCATCTCGAACAGGTCCGCACCCAGCTTGCGCGCAGCCCCAAGCCCCTGCCGCAATTGCGCATCACCCGGCAGGTTGACTCGATCTTCGACTTCCGCTTCGAGGATTTCGAGTTCCTGGACTACGACCCCGATCCCGCCATCAAGGCGCCGGTGGCCGTCTGATGCTGAGCCTGATCGTCGCGCGCGCCCGCAACGGCGCCATTGGCCGGAACGGGGACATCCCGTGGCACATCCCCGCGGATCTGGCGTTCTTCAAGCGCGAGACGCTCGGCGGGGCGCTCATCATGGGACGCCGCACCTGGGAGAGCCTGCCGGTCCGGCCGCTGAAGAACCGGCTGAACCTGGCCGTCTCATCGACGCTGGAGGAACCGGATCACGTCGTCCCCGATCTCGACCGCGCGATCGACGTGGCGCGGGACCGGGGCTATGCCCGGATCTACGGCATTGGCGGGGCGCGGATCTATCGCGATCTGTTGCCGCGGGCCGATCGCCTGCTGATCACCGAGGTGGATCTGGACGTGCCAGATGCGGACACGTTCTTTCCCGAACCCGAGCCGCAGGACTGGCGCCGGGTCAGCGAGATCGAACTGGACACGGACGGCCCGCGCAGCGTGGTCGGGGAATGGCTGCGGCGCTAGCCGCTCAGGACGCCGGGCGGGCCGCCCGCACCGCCGAAAGCCATTCCCTGAGTGCCGCGAGGCTCTCCGGCTCGTCCAGCCACGGCACATGGGCCCGCCCCGGCACCTCGACATAAATCCCTTCAGGCCGGCGGCGCTGCATTTCCGCGAAGGTATCCGCGCTGAGCAGATCGGAATTCGCGCCGCGGATCACCGCAACCGGCAGCCCGGCGGTCGCATCCCAGAGCGGCCAGAGATCGGGATCTTTGCCGTCGAATGCCGCCAGGAACGCGTCCCGCAGGGCCGGATCATAGCGGATGCGCAGCCCGTCCGCTGTCTCTTCGTAATGTTTCTGCGCATCGGCCAGCCAACGGCCATCCGGGACGTCGGCGAAGCCCGGCATGTTCGCCGGCAGCTTGTCGGCCAGCTCGGCATGGCTGCGCGCGGTCGGGTTGCGCCCGACATAGTCGAAGATCCGCTCCAGCCCGCCGCGCGAAACCACCGGGCCGACATCGTTCAGGCACAGCCCGGACACCCGGTCATGGGCCGTGGCCGCCAGCACCAGCCCGATCAGCCCGCCCCGCGAGGTGCCGAGCAGCGCGGCATTCTCAACGCCGAGATGGTCGAGCAGTTGCACCGCGTCCTTCGCCTCGCGCGGGACGGTATAGCTGTCGGCGCCGGTCCGGTCGGACTGGCCGCGGCCGCGGTAATCCATGCGGATCATGCGGACCCGATCAAGATGCGGGGCCACGTAATCGAAATCCGCCATGTTCCGGGTCAGCCCGGCGAGGCAAAGAAGCGGAAGCCCCTCGCCCTCGTCGCGAAAGGCCAGGCGCGCGCCGTCATCGGCGGTGAAGAACTGCGTCATGAAAGCTCCGTCAGATCGGGAATGATGCGGCCCGGCCGATGCGGCAGGCGGTCCACCGGCAGGCGGGCGCGGTTGACCCAGACCGTGTCGAAGCCGAAATGCGCGGCGCCATAGATGTCCCAGCCATTCGAGGACACGAAGGTCACGTCGCCCGGCCCGCAGCCGAAATGATCGGTGACGACGCGATAGGCCTCGGCCGCGGGCTTGAAGCGGCCCGCCGTCTCGACCGAGAGAAGCGCATCAAGCCGCCCGTCCAGCCCCGCCGCGTTGACCGCATCCCGCAACATCTCGGGCGCGCCGTTGGAGAAGATGGCTGTAGCTGCTCCGGCGTTGCGCAGCCGGTCGAGCATCGCCGCCACCTCGGGATAGGCGGGCAGGGCGCGATAGAGATCGAGCAGATGCGCCGCCTGTGTCGCACCGACGCCGTGGCGCTCCGCGGCCCAGTCGAGCGCGTCGGCCGTGACCTGCCAGAAATCCGCATGATCGCCGGTGATCGCCCGCATCCAGCTATATTCGAGCTGTTTGCGCCGCCAGTCGGCCGACAGCGCGGCCCAGCTCTCTTTCAGGGCGGGGTCGGTTTTCGCCGCCTCCCGCGCCGCGCCGTCCACGTCGAACAGCGTGCCGTAGGCGTCGAAGACGAAGGTCATAGGTTCTCGCTCTGCGGCATGCCCAGAACGTGGTAGCCGCCGTCCACCGTGACGATCTCGCCGGTGGTGCAGGCGCCCCAGTCGCTGGCCAGCCAGACGGCGGTCCCGCCAATCGCGTCCAGTGTGGCATTGGCGCGTAGCGGCGCGTTGGCGGCGGTGTGGCGGAAGGTCTTGCGCGCGCCGCCGATGGCCGCGCCTGCCAGCGTCTTCATCGGGCCGGGACTGATCGCATTGACGCGGATCCCGTCGGGGCCCAGATCATTGGCCAGGTAGCGCACGCTGGCCTCCAGGGCTGCCTTGGCCACGCCCATGACATTGTAGAACGGCGTCACCCGGTTCGAGCCGCCATAGGTCAGCGTCAGGATGGTGCCGCCCCCGGTCATCAGCGTATGGGCGCGCCGGGCGACCTCGATCAGCGAGTAGCAGGAGATGTCGAGCGAGTTCTTGAAGTTCTCGCGCGAGGTGTTCATGAACCGGCCGGTCAGCTCGTCCTTGTTGGAATAGGCGATGGCGTGGACCAGGAAATCCAGCCGCCCCCATCTGTCGGCAAGCTGCGAGAACGCGGCGTCGAGGCTCGCGTCATTGGTCACATCGACATCGACCAGCAGATCCGATCCGACCGATTCCGCCAGCGGGGCCACGCGCTGCGCGAACATGTCGCCCTGATAGGTGAAGGCGAGTTCCGCGCCCTCTGCGGCCAGTGATCTCGCGATTCCCCAGGCGATCGAGCGGTCATTCGCGACCCCCATCACGAGGCCGCGCTTGCCCTTCAAAAGATCGCCCATGCACATCACTCCCGATAGGTGGACATCACCAGTGTCGCGTTGGTGCCGCCAAAGCCGAAGCTGTTGGACAGGACCGAGTCGAAATCGACATTGTCGACACGCTGCGTCGCGATTTCCTCGGGTTTCAGTTCAGGGTCAAGCTCGCGAACATTCGCCGAGGCGGCGATGAAGCCATTCTGCATCATAATAAGCGAATAGATCGCCTCATGCACACCGGTCGCGCCCAGGCTGTGGCCGGTCAGCGACTTGGTGGAGGACACCGGCGGGGTGCTGCCCTCGCCGAACACCCGGCGGATGGCATTGATCTCGCCGATATCGCCCACCGGGGTCGAGGTGCCATGCGCGTTGATATAGCTGATCTCGCGGCCTTCGGGCAGGGTTTCGAGCGCGACACGCATCGCCCGCTCGCCGCCTTCGCCGGAGGGGGCAACCATGTCATAGCCGTCCGAGGTGGCGCCGTATCCGGTGACTTCCGCATAGATCTTGGCCCCGCGGGCACGCGCGTGATCCAGATCCTCCAGCACGACGACGCCCGCGCCGCCCGCGATCACGAAGCCGTCGCGGCTGACATCATAGGGGCGCGAGGCAGATTCCGGCGTGTCGTTATACTTGGACGACATCGCCCCCATCGCATCGAACAGGCAGGACAGTGTCCAGTCCAACTCCTCGCCGCCGCCGGCGAAGACGATATCCTGCTTGCCCATCTGGATCTGCTCGACCCCGTTGCCGATGCAATGCGCACTGGTGGAGCAGGCCGAGGTGATGGAGTAGTTGACGCCCTTGATCTTGAACGGCGTCGCCAGGCAGGCGGAATTGGTCGAGGACATGCAGCGCGTCACCATGAACGGGCCCATCCGCTTCGGACTGCCTTTCTGCATGACGATCTGGTGGGCGTCGAAGAAATTCGAGGTGGAAGGTCCGCCCGATCCCATCACCAGCCCGGTGCGCGGATTGGACACGTCGCCGTCGTCCAGGCCGCTATCGGCGATGGCCTGCTCCATTGCGATGAAGTTATAGGCGGCACCCGGCCCCATGAAGCGCAGGTTCCGCTTGTCGATATGATCCTCCAGCGTGATCTGGGGCTTGCCGTGGACCTGGCTGCGAAAACCGTGCTCGGCGTATTCCGGCGCGAACACGATGCCGGAACGGCCCTGTTTCAGGCTCTCCGTAACCTCTGCGGCATTGTTTCCGATGGGCGAGACAATCCCCAGCCCGGTGATGACGACGCGGCGCATGCACGCTCCTCTTCCCGTTCGTTCAGGGGGCTGACCCCGTTCGGCCCAGAAATAGTCCTGAGAGCGCGGCGGCACAACCCCGGCGCTGCATTGCCTTGTTTTCGCCGCGTTTTGATGCCGCGGCCGCCGTGACGCCGATCTTGTGAATCACGCTGAACCTGACTGCGTTATCGCGGGCCGCGCGGCGGCAGCCGGCTCAGTCCCGGTCCGTCTGCGCCCGCAGATACCGCAGCGCGTGGCCGAACCCCGCCAGCAGAACCGCCTCGGCCAGCAGTTTAAGCGCCTCCTCGGCCAGGCTGGCCCAGCGATGCACGGTCTCGGCAACCCGGCCGGAGAGATCCAGCCAGACCAGGAACTCCTCGCCATTGGTCAGCGCGTCGAAGCCGGTTTGCAGCAGCGTCAGCACAAAGCCCGCGATCAGATAGGCGCTGAGCCGCGGGATGCGCGTGACCTCCCGGCGGTGAAAGACAAGGATGCCCACGCCGATCAGCCCGTAGGCGAGGATGATGAGATCGTCGATCCGGTCGGTCGCGGCGGTCTCGCGCAGCACCGTGACCAGATGGAAGACCCGGTCGATTCCTTCATGGATCTGGAACGTCTCGTCCAGAAACAGGAACAGAAAGGCCAGAGACAACAGCAGCCAGAGCGTCTCGGGCGCGGAGAGGCGGAACATCCCCGGCCCGCGGCGCGCATGATAGATCCTGAAATTCACCAGCCCGATCAGCGCCAGCATCAGCCCGGACAGCACGGTCCCCGCCTTGCCTTCGCCGAACTGATCGGTCACGTCGCCCTCGGCCGCGCCGAGCGCGGTCAGGATCAGGATCAGGGCGAAGATGCCCCCCAGGGTCCGGCCGAGCGTGAAAAACTGCACCGCTTATCTCCTCGAACCCGAGGAGATAGCGCAACGCCGCGTGATCCGCGAGGCCCGGCCCGCGGGCCGCCGCTAGATCTTTGTTAGCTTTCCGACAGGGCGACCTTCATGTCCTTGACCTGATAGATCACCTCGCCATCGGCCTCGACGATGCCGTCGGCCACGCCCATGGTCAGACGGCGGGTCTGCACGGCCTTGGTGAAGTCGATCTTGTAGGTCAGCAGCTTGCGGTCGGGCCGGACCATCCCGGTCAGCTTGACCTCGCCCACGCCGAGCGCATAGCCGCGCCCGGTCCAGCCCCGCCAGCCGAGGTTGAACCCCGTCAATTGCCACAGCCCGTCCAGGCCCAGACAGCCGGGCATGATCGGGTTGCCGGGGAAATGGCATTCGAAAAACCACAGATCGGGCGTGATGTCGAACTCCGCCAGCACATGTCCCTTGCCATGCGCGCCGCCATCCTCGGAAATCCCGGTGATGCGGTCCATCATCAGCATGGGCGGTTCCGGCAATTGCGCGTTGCCGGGACCGAAAAGCTCGCCGCGGGCGCAGGCCAGCAGGTCGTTCTTGTCGAATTGGGTCTGTTCCATGGCCATGCGGGGTCTTGCCTTCCGTGTCGGGCGGGTTTCGCGAATGTGACGCGACGTCTAGCATTCGCACGTGATTTGGCGCAAGCGCAGCCTCGGCTAGGACGGCTCGACCGCGCTGCTCAGAACCACTGCCCCGGCTCCATCAGCCCCAGATCCATCAATTGCTGCGCGGTCCAGTCGAATTCGCGCGAGTTGCGCCATGTGAACCCGTTGATCTCGTCGCGCGAACCGGGATTGCGCGCAAGCGCCTTGGCCGCGCGGAACGAGGCGATCGCGGCGGTCAGGTTGTTGTGCCACGGGCAGGCATAGGTGTTGTACTCCTCGTCATCGAAGCGGAAATCCGGCAGCAGACGCAGGCCGGGACGGGACCGGAACAGCGCGATGCGGTCGATGCGGCGGCGGGCTTCGGGAATGAATTCCTCGAACCGCCAGCGCAGCCCGCCGTGGAAATCGAGCTGCCGCTCCTGAATCTGCCCATCCGCATTCTTCCGGCCGAGCGCGAAATAGCCGGTGGCGTCGAACATGGCGTGATCCATGCTCACCCCGCTTGGGAACCTCTCCAGATCGGGCGCGTAGAGATCGACCGTGTAGCTCAGCATGGCGCTGCGCCGCTCCTCGCTGTGAAAGCGCAGCATCTCGCCGATGCGCCGGGATTCCGAAAAGGGGAAGAACAGATATTCGGCATTGAACCCGTAATGGATCCAGATGCCCGGTCGTGCGGCGTCATTGACCGCGTTCACCGCCTCGACATGGGCATCGCGTCGCCGCGTCTCGAAGCACAGGTTGCGGGCATTGTCCGGCAGGATCTCCGGGTCCAGGGGTTCCGGCGACAAGGCCAGGATGCTGTCGAAGCCGCGATGCATCGCGTGGTCCAGCGTCGAATCCAGCTCCACGTCATCCTCGCACAGGATGATCGCGATCGGGCCGCGCGACAATTCGGCGGGTTTGCCGCGCAGGAAATCTTGCAGGGTGGGGATCATTGCAGAACCTCGCGGATCCGGGCGATATAGGCTGCGGGATCGGGCGCGTCGCCCTGGCTGGCGGCGGCAGAGGAGGCGTCAGGCGGGACTTCCTCGGTGGACTGCGTCCCGAGCTCGATCTTCCCGCTCGCCCGGTCAAACTCGGTCAGCACGGCGTCGATGGTGGCGAAAAGCTGTCCGTGAATGCGCTGCGCCAACGGGTCCAGCGTCTCGCCGTGCTCCGACAGACGGGCGCGGATGTCGCCCGTGTCGAACCGATCCGCGCTCAGCGCCGGTTCCAGCCGGGCCGAGACCTCGTCCAGCACCGCGACGCGGATGGCGGCCTCGGCCTGCGCGGTGGCTTCGGCGCGGGCGCGGGCGTCGGCGGCGGCAATGACGGCTTCCGCGGCACGTTCGGTCAGGATCGCCATCTCGCTGCCGGTTTCGGGCGGCAATTCCGCGTCGCGCGGCGGCGGGGTGTCGGCCGGCACTGCCGGGCTGGCAGTGTCCTGCGGCGCAGGCGGCTCAGGCACCGCGTCGGCATCCTGCGGCGCAGCCTCGGCTGCCGCATCCGTCTCCGCCATTTCCGGCACCGGGCCGGGCGCGTCGGCCGGTACGGAATCGGGGGTGCCAACCGTCTCCGGCTCGGGGGAGGCCCGCTCCGATCCGGGGCGGGCAATCTGCCAGCCCCACCACCCCGCGCCGAGCAGGACAAGCGCGGCAAGGATCAGGGCAATCGTCCGATTCATGCGGGGCCTTTCTGGTTGTGCAACCTCATGCCACAACGATTACTGCGCGGAAAGGCTGCACAGGGGAACCGATTTCGTTCAAATTTGGTTGAATCGCCGCAGGCAACTGCCTATTTTGCCCGCCATTCACCGCGATACGATAAAAGGAATCCCACCATAGCCCGTCGTCCCCATAACGCGCCGCCCCCCAACCGAGACTCTGGCCCGCGGGTCAATGAACGAATTCGTGTCGCCGAAATCCGCCTGATCGGCGCGGATGGCGAGAATATCGGCGTCGTGCCGCCCGCGCGCGGGCTTGAGATGGCCCAGGAGGCCGGGCTGGATCTGGTGGAGATCTCGCCCAATGCATCGCCGCCGGTCTGCAAGATCATGGATCTCGGCAAGTTCAAGTATGAACAGCAGAAGCGCGAGGCCGAGGCCCGCAAGAAGCAGAAGGTCATCGACATCAAGGAGGTGAAGTTCCGTCCGGGAACCGACACCCATGACTACGATGTGAAGATGCGCAACGTGATGAAATTCCTTGAGGCCGGCGACAAGGTCAAGGTCACCCTGCGCTTCCGCGGCCGCGAGATGGCGCATCAGGATCTGGGTCTGGACCTGCTGAACCGCGTCCGCGACGATGTCGGAGAGGCCGGCAAGGTCGAGAACATGCCGAAGCTGGAAGGCCGGCAGATGGTGATGATGATCGCGCCGCGCTGAGGCGGCGCAGGAACAGGGGGCCGCCTTCGGGCGGCTTTTTTTTGACCGATGAACACACCCGAGATCCTGATCCTGAAAGATGACGGCGCCGACCCGGACCTGCCGCTTCCGTCCTACGAAACCGACGGAGCGGCGGGGGCCGATCTGCGCGCCGATCTGCGCGGCGGCGAGATGGTGCTGGCGCCGATGCAGCGCGCGCTGATCCCGACCGGGCTGAAGATGCAGATCCCGCCCGGATATGAGGTGCAGATCCGCGCCCGCTCCGGCGCGGCGCTGCGCGACGGGCTGTCGCTGGTCAATGGCGTGGGCACCATCGACGCGGATTATCGCGGCCCGGTGGGCGTGATCGCGATCAATCTCTCGGACCGGCCGCTGACCATCCGCCACGGCGACCGGGTGGCCCAGATCGTCGTGGCCCCGGTGGTGCAGGCGCGCTTCACCGCGGTCGCTGCCATCGACGACACCGCGCGGGGCGGCGGCGGGTTCGGCTCGACCGGACGGGGCTGAGCCTTGGGCGTCCTGCTGCCCCTGGGACTTCTCAGCATCGCGGCGGTGGCCTGGATCATGGGCTGGGGGATCTTGCGCGTCCTTGCCGCGCTGTTCGCGGCATGGCTGATCGTGCTGGCGCTGATGCTGGCCGCTCCCGCAGCGGAGATGCGCGTATTCGGCGGGATGGACGTGCGCGCCTGGCTGGCAATGGGCGTGCTGCTGGCGCTTGTGCTGGGATATATGGCGGTCTTGCGCAAGGCCCGCGCCGCGGCCGGGGCGCGGTGGGGCGATCCGCAGGGCGAGGCGGGGCATGAGGCGCGCCGGACCGCCCCCGATCCCGAGGCGTCCCGCGACCCGCTGGAACGATATGCCCGCCATTATGTCCTGCGCGAGATCGGCGGGCCCGGTCAGGCCCGGCTGCGCGACGCGCGTGTGCTTCTCGTGGGCGCAGGCGGGCTGGGGGCGCCGGCCGCGCTCTATCTCGCGGCTGCCGGAATCGGGCGGCTCGCCATCGCGGACCCGGACCATGTCAGCATCTCGAATCTTCAGCGCCAGATCATTTACCGCAGCGGGGATGCCGGCCGGCCCAAGACCGCCGCCGCCGCCGAGGCGCTGCGGGCGCTGAACCCGCTGGTCGAGGTCGAGACGCTGGATCGGCGCATCACCGCAGCCGACACGTCGCTGATCTCCCGGTTCGATCTGGTGCTGGATGGCTGCGACAGCTTCGCCGACCGCGCCGCGATCAACGCGACCTGCGTCGATGCCGGGGTGCCGCTGATTGCCGGTGCCATCGCGCAATGGGAGGGGCAGGTCACGATCTACGACCCCGCCCGCGGCGCGCCCTGTCTCGCCTGCATATTCCCGGAGCCACCCGCCCCCGGCCTTGCCCCGTCCTGCGCCGAGGCCGGGGTGGTCGGCCCGCTGCCAGGCGTCATCGGTTCGATGATGGCGCTCGAGGCGATCAAGCATCTGACCGGCGCGGGCGAGACGCTGGCGGGCGCGATGCTGATCTATGACGGGCTGCATGGCGAAACCCGGCGGATCGCGCTCGGCCGCCGGACAGACTGCCCGGTCTGTTCCGGGGTGGCTCTCCGGCCCGGCGGGGCGTAGCCTGTGGCGCAGATCACATCCGGCAAGGGGAGACTCTCCATGAACCGCGAACTCACCGACTGGGCCGGCCCGCACGGTCTGCCGCGCTTCGACCACATCTCCGACGATGATTTCGCCCCGGCGATGGAGCCGGCGCTGACCGCGTCCGCCGAAGCGATGGAGGCCATCGCCGCAAATCCCGAACCGGCCAGCTTCGACAACACCGTCGCGGCCATGGAAACCGCCGAGGAGAAGCTGAACCGGGTCTGCGCGGTGTTCTACACGCTGACCGGGGTGGATTCGAACGACCGGCGCGAGGCGCTGAGCCGTGAGTTCGCGCCGAAGCTCGCCGCCTATAACAGCCGGGTCAGCATGGACAAGCGCCTGTTCGACCGGGTGTCGGCGGTCTGGAATCAGGCCGACACCCTTGCGCCCGAGGATCGCCGGATCACCGAGCTTGCGCTGCGCGACCTGCGCCGGGCGGGGGCCGGGCTGACCGGGGCCGACCGCACGCGCATGACGGAGATCCGTCAGCGTTTGGCCGTGCTCTATACCGATTTCGGGCAGAACGTGCTGGCGGATGAGCGCGATTTCGTCATGGAGGTGCCGCAGGATCGTCTGGACGGGTTGCCGGACTGGTTGCTGAACTCGATGGGGGCGGCGGCGAAGGAGAGGGGCCGGACAGGGCAGGTGGTGACGCTGAACCGGTCGCTGATCGTGCCGTTCCTGCAATATTCCGATGACCGCGACCTGCGCGAACGGGCCTGGCGGGCCTGGGTCGCGCGGGGCAGCGGCGATGGCGCGGGCGGGGCGGAGACGGACAATACCGGAATCATCGCCGAGATCCTGGCGCTGCGCCACGAACGCGCGCAATTGCTGGGTTACGCGGATTTCGCCGCCTACAAGCTGGAACCGGAAATGGCCGGCACGGCCGAGCGGGTGGAGGATCTGCTTTCCGAGGTGTGGCAGGCCGCGAAGCGCCGCACGGATGAGGATGCCGCCGTGCTGTCCGCGATGATGCAGCAGGATGGGCTCAACGCGGAGCTGGCGCCCTGGGACTGGCGCTACTATGCCGAGCGCCGCCGCCAGCAGGAGCATGATTTCGATCAGGGGGCGGTGAAGCCCTATCTGACGCTGGATGCCATGCTCGGCGCAGTTTTCGACGTGGCGCATCGCCTGTTCGGGCTGGAATTCACCCCGTTCGAGGCGCCGCTTTGGTCGCATGATGTCCGCGCCTGGCAGGTCACGAGAAACGGGCGCGAGATGGCGATCCTGCTGGGCGATTACTTCGCGCGGCCGTCGAAGCGGTCGGGCGCGTGGTGCGGCGCGTTGCAATATCAGCACAAGATCGGGGCGGGGCAGCGGGCGATCGTCACCAATGTCTGCAACTTCACCCCGCCCGCCGAGCCCGGCGCCCCGGCCTATCTGTCCTGGGACGATGCCGGCACGCTGTTCCATGAATTCGGCCACGCGCTGCATCACATCCTGTCCGACGTGACCTGGCCGTCAATCTCGGGCACATCGGTTGCGCGGGATTTCGTGGAACTGCCGAGCCAGCTTTACGAGCATTGGCTGGAACAGCCCGAGGTGCTGGACAAACATGCCCGCCATGTCGAGACGGGCGCGGCGCTGCCCGCCGATCTGCGCGACCGGGTGATCGCGGCGGGCAATGCCGATCAGGGGTTCTCGACGCTGGAATATCTTCAAAGCGCCTTTGTCGATCTGGCCTTGCATCGCGGCCAGCCCCCCGCCGACCCGATGGCGCGGCAGGCCGAGATCCTGGCCGGTCTGAACGCGCCGATGGCGATCCCGATGCGCCACGCCTCGCCGCATTTCGGGCATGTGTTTTCGGGGGACGGCTATTCCGCCGGGTATTATTCCTATCTGTGGTCCGAGGTGATGGATGCCGACGCCTTCGCCGCCTTCCGCGAGGCGGGGGATGCTTTCGATTCGGACACCGCGCGGCGGCTGGAGGAGACGATCCTGTCGCGCGGCGGATCGGCCCCGGCCGATGAGCTGTGGACGGCCTTCCGCGAGCGGATGCCGGGGGTGGAGCCTCTGTTGACCGGGCGCGGGCTGATCTGAGCCCGGGCTATCGCGGCTCGGCTGGTCAGACGACCTCGATCCCGGCGCCTTCAACGACCGAGCCGATCATCGCCGCCTTGGGGTGGCGCGCGCGGATCTGCGCCAGCACCCGGTCCGCTGCGTCGGGTGTGATGGCGACCAGCAACCCGCCCGAGGTCTGCGGATCGGTCAGGATGGTGCGCTCAGCCTCTGTGATGTCACCCGGCAGGCGAACCGCTTTGCCGACCGCGTCCCAGTTCCGCCCGCTGGCCCCGGTGCCGTGGCCGCTTTCTGCCAGCTCCGCAGCCCGGTCCAGTAGCGGAAGGGCGGAACGCGTGATCCGCAAGCCGCAGCCCGCGCCGCGCGCCATCTCCATCCCGTGGCCCAGAACGCCGAAGCCGGTCACATCGGTCAGGGCGTGGACCTCCGGCAGGTGCGACAGATCCTGCCCGATCCGGTTCAGCGTGGTGCAGCTCTCGATCATCTCCGCCACATCCTCTGCCCGCGCCGTGCCCTTCTTGATCGCGTTGGAATAGATCCCGACGCCGAGCGGCTTGGTCAGGATCAGCGCATCGCCGGGCCGGGCGCCACCATTGCGGCGCAGATCCTCGGGCGCGCACAGCCCGATCACGGCGAGGCCGTAGATCGGCTCAGGCGCGTCGATGGAATGGCCGCCCGCAATGGGTATCCCCGCCTCGGCGCAGATATCGGCCCCGCCCCCCAGGATCTCGCGGATTGTGGCCGGGTCCATCACGTTGATCGGCATGCCGAGAATGGCGAGCGCCATGATCGGCCGTCCGCCCATCGCATAGATGTCGGAAATCGCGTTGGTCGCGGCGATGCGGCCGAAATCGCGCGCATCATCCACCATCGGCATGAAGAAATCCGTCGTCGCCACCACGCAGGTACGCTCGTCGATCTGCCACACCGCGGCATCGTCGGATTCCGCGTTGCCGACCAGCAATTGCGGAAATGCCTGCGTTATCGGCTGATCGGCCAGCAATTCGCTCAGCACCGCCGGGCCCAGCTTGCACCCGCATCCGCCGCCATGGGCCAGTTCCGTCAGTCGCATCGCCGCCTCCTTGGATTTCCGGCCAGTCTAACGCCGCGGAAAAGCGAAGCACAGCGCCATCTCGCACTTGCAGAAAATGCGGCATGATAGGTAATGTATCACCAAGATGACACGCCGCCTGACCCCTTCGGATATCGTGGAAATCGCAGCGGATGCGAAGGTGTCCGTCGAGGCGCATGGCTGGCGTGCGAAATGCCTGCAACGGCTGGTGCGGATGGAGCTGCCGGTGCCGCGCTCCTTCGCCATCGCCGCCGAGGCGGTGCGCGCCATGGCGCAGGGGGTGATGCCCGATGCCGATGCGCTCGGCGCGCTGTTTGCCAATGGCGACGGGCTGGTGATCGTGCGCCCCTCGGCGGTCAATCCCGAATGGGGCGGGCCGGGCACTGTGCTGAATGTGGGGATCAACGATGCCTGCTATCAGCGGCTGATCGAAAGCCACGGCCGGCAGGCGGCGGATGCGATCTACCTGTCCTTCGTGCAGTCCTATGCCATCAACGTCGCCCGGCTTGACCCGGACATGTTTGCCGAAAGCGGCGAGGGGGCGTTGTCGCGCAGCCTGGCCGCCTATCGCGCCGAGATGGACGAGGAGTTTCCGCAGGATCCGATCCGGCAGTTGACCGAGGTGCTGCGCTCCATGGCGCGGGCCTGGGAATCGCCCACCGCTCGCCTGCTGCGCCAGGCCAAGGGCGCGCCGGAAGATGCGCCGCTTGGCCTGGTGGTCCAGCAGATGGCGCTTGCCGTCGGGCCGGGCCTCAGCGGCTCCGGCACGATCCAGCTTATCGATTCGGTCAGCGGCGCTGCGCGCATCACCGGGCGGTTCCGCGGCCAAATGCAGGGCACGACGAAGGCCGAGAATGCCGAAACGCTCTATCTGACCCGCGACGAGCGCGGCCCGGCCCTGGAAGACGCAGCGCCGCAGCTTTTCGCGGATCTGGTGGAATATTGCCGCGCCGCGCGGGTGCGGCTGCGCGACGAGATGATGATCGAATTCGTGGTTTCCGACGGGGCGCTGTCGATCATTGACGCGCTGCGGGTCCAGCGATCCTCGCGCGCGGCGGTGCGGATCAGTGTCTCGCTGGCCGAGGACGGGATCATTCCCACCGAGGAGGCGGTGCTGCGGGTGGAGCCGCGGGCCCTGTCGGAGCTGATGCATTACCAGGTCGATCCGCGCGCGCCCCGCGACATCGTCGCCCGCGGCATCGATGCCAGCCCCGGTGCCGCGGCAGGGCGGATCGTGTTCTCGGCCACCGCCGCGCAATCCTCGGCCGCGCGGGGGGAAAGCTGTGTTCTGGTTCGCCGGGAAACTGCGCCGGAGGATATTCGCGGGATGCATGCCGCCGTGGCCGTGCTGACCGAACGTGGCGGCATGACCAGCCATGCGGCGGTGATCGCGCGCGGGCTGGGCCTGCCCTGCATCGTGGGCGCCAGCCGGATCAGCATCGACGCGCGGGCGGGCGTGCTGCGCGCGGGGGGGCGGGTGCTGAAGGAGGGCGACCTCATCACCATCGACGGCACCTCCGGCGAGGTGCTGGCAGGCTCGGCCGAGATGCTGGAGCCGGCGCTTGACGACAGTTTCAACCAGCTTCTGACATGGGCGGACGATCTGCGCGACCTGGGGGTGCGGGCCAACGCCGACACGCCGGAGGATGCGCGCACTGCCCGCATGTTCCAGGCCGAAGGGATCGGGCTGTGCCGGACCGAGCATATGTTCTTCGACGAGATGCGCCTGCCGATCATGCGCGAGATGATCTTCGCCGACAGCCCCGAGGATCGTCGCGTCGCACTCGCCCGGCTGCTGCCGATCCAGCGTCAGGATTTCTCCGAGCTGTTCCACATCATGGCCGGCCATCCGGTCACGATCCGGCTGTTCGACCCGCCATTGCACGAATTTCTGCCGCAGGATCGCGAAGGGATCCGGGGGCTGGCCGAATCGCTGGACCTGCCGCTGTCCGACGTGACCCGCCGGATCGACGCGCTGTCGGAGTTCAACCCGATGCTCGGCATGCGCGGGGTAAGGCTGGGTCTGACCGTGCCCGAGATCTACGACATGCAGGCCCGTGCCATCTTCGAGGCCGCGATTGCCGCCGCCTCCTCCGGCGACGTGGTGGTGCCGGAGATCATGATCCCGCTCGTCAGCGCGCGGCGCGAGGTCGAGATCGTCAAGACCCGAATCGACGCCGTGGCCGCGGCGGTGCGCAACGAGACCGGTCAGGATTTCACCTATCGGCTGGGGGTGATGGTCGAAACCCCGCGTGCCGCGCTGCGCGCCGGCGACATTGCCCGGCACTCCGCCTTCCTGTCCTTCGGCACGAACGACCTGACCCAGATGACCTACGGGCTGTCGCGCGACGATGCCGGCCGGTTCATGGGATCCTACGTCCAGCAGGGCGTCTATGACGAGGATCCGTTCCATATTCTCGACGAGGACGGGGTGGGCGAATTGCTGCTGACCGGCGCCGGCCGCGCCCGCGAGGTCGCGCCCGACATCACCATCGCCGTCTGCGGAGAGCATGGCGGCAACCCGCAATCCATCGCCTTCTGCCACCGGGCGGGGCTGGATTACATTTCCTGTTCGCCCTTCCGGGTGCCGGTGGCGCGACTTGCCGCGGCACAGGAATCGATTCGGGGACGGCGCGGCGCGTCTGCGTGATTCGCCGCCTCCTGCGGCGCGGCCGCGGGATGCTGCAAGCGCGAAATGGCGCGAACTTGCCCATGCTGCAGTGAAGCATCGGCGGGATCTCGCCTGTAATCGGTTGAATCCGCATTGTTCTGGATCCGGGCGCGGCTTTGCGTGGCCTGCGGCGATGCCAACTGTGTAGGTTCCGCGACGATCCGCGGGCCTCTGCTCGGTCCGCAAGAACGAGAGACAGGAAACCACCAATGCCGATGCCGACCCGCAAGCTGGCCGGACTAGCCGTGAGTGTTTTGCTTGCGCTGCCGCTCACCGCACCGATTGCTGCCAATGCCGATCCCGCCCGCGGTCCCGAAACCCTGACCCAAGCGCGCTATGGCGGCGCGGATTCGCTGGCCTGCCTGACCGAGGCGCTGTATTTCGAGGCCCGCGGCGAAGGTCGCAGCGGTCAGCGCGCCGTGGCCGAGGTGATCCTGAACCGCGTCGACAGCGGTGCGTTCCCGAACTCGGTCTGCGGCGTCGTCTATCAGCGCGGCCAGTTCAGCTATAAGAAGGGGCTGCGCATGGCCAATGCCGCCGCCGCCGCCCGCGCGCGCCAGATCGCCGCGGATGCGCTTGCCGGCGCGCCGCGCGCCCTGACCGACGGGGCCACCTATTTCCACACCACGGCAGTCCGCCCGTCCTGGTCGAAACGCTTCACCCGGACCACCAAGATCGGCGCGCATATCTTCTATCGCAACGGTCGCCGCGTCGCCTCGAACTGAGCGGTTGCCGCACGGCATTGCCGAATGTCGCCAGCGACTTGCCCCCGGACCGGCCCTGCCCCTTGCGGCGGGGCCTTTTCTTTGAAATCTGGGGTCGATGGACCAGCCTGATCAGATCCACCTGCGCGATTACGTCCTGGAGGCCGAAATCGGCGCCTTCCAGTCCGAACGGGGCCGCCTTCAGCGCCTGCGCTTCGGCGTCACGGTGGATCTCGCCCAGCCGGTGATCGGCGTGGCCGATGATGTGGACCGGATCCTGTCTTATGACGTGCTGACCGATGCGGTCGCCGCCGCCGTGACGGATGAGCGGCTGAACCTGCTGGAAACCCTGGCCGAAAAGATCGCGGCGGGGGTGCTCGTCCACCCGCGCGCGGGGCGCGTCACGGTGACGGTCGAAAAGCTGGACCGCGTGCCCGGCGCGCTTGGCGTGACGCTGACCCGGCGGCGCGGCCGGGTTGCCGCCGATGCCTGGTTGCTGGCCCCGATCGTGCTGTTCCACGGCGCCGAGGTGCCGCGCCCGGAAGGGGCCGTCATCCTGACCCCGGACGCGCCGGATCTGCCGGTGCCTGCGGGCGGCAATGACCGCCGGGTCGCGCTGCTGGCGCTCGATCAGGCGGCCTGGGCGCTTGGTGGCCGGCTGGGCCTGGACGTGGCCGACAGCCGGACCGAGCTTGACTGGGCGGTGAAGGAGGCGCGGCCGATCGTCTGGGCGCCGGCGCGGATGACGGCCGATGTGGCCGGGCTGGAGGCCGATCCGGTCGCGATTGCGCTGTGGCTGGCCGAACGGATCGGGGCGGGGCGGCTGGACCTGGCCCTGCCGGCGCAGGCAGAGATGCCGGATCTGCCGACGGCCCTCCCTGTTGCGCGGAGCGGGACGTGACCGCAGATGACGCATATTGGCGCCCGGTCCCCGAAGACCGCGGCGCCCATCTGATCGCCGGTGGCTGGGTGCGGTTCTCACGGCTCGAGCGGCTGTCGCGCGGCGGCGGGGCCGAGATCCTGCCGGCCGAGGCCGCGCCGGATGCGGTGCTGGCACGGCTGACCGCGCCGCGCGCGCCGGTCTGCGGGATTGCGATGGACCGGCCCGCGCTGATGGGGATCGTCAATGCGACGCCCGACAGCTTCTCGGATGGGGGTCTCTATGATGGGGTGGCGCAGGCCCGTGCGCTGAGCGCGCAGGGCACCGATATTCTGGATATCGGCGGGGAATCGACCCGGCCCGGCGCGGTGCGCATCGCTGACGCCGAGGAAATCGCGCGCATCCTCCCGGTGATCGAGGCGTTGCGGGGGCAGGTGCCGATCTCGGTCGATACCCGAAAGGCCGGTGTCGCCCGCGCCGCAATCGCCGCCGGGGCCGGGATGGTGAACGACGTCTCCGGCTTCGATTTCGACCCCGATCTGGCGTCGGTGGTGGCGGAGAGCGGGCTGCCGGTCTGCCTGATGCACGCGCAGGGCGTGCCGGAGACGATGCAGGACGATCCGCGCTATGACGACGTGCTGCTGGATGTCTATGACGCACTCGCCGCGCGCATCGACCACGCCGGGGCGGCGGGCATCCCGCGCGACCGGATCGTGGTGGATCCGGGGATCGGCTTCGGCAAGACGCTGGCACATAACCTCGCCATCCTGAACCGGATCGGGCTGTTCCATGCGCTCGGTTGCACGGTCCTGCTGGGGGCGTCGCGCAAGCGCTTCATCGGCGAGGTCACCGGCCTGTCCGATCCGCTGGAACGCGGGCCGGGATCGCTGGCGGTGACGCTTGCGGCAGTGGCGCAAGGGGTGCAAATACATCGGGTACATGATGTGGCGATGACAGGGCAGGGGCTGGCGCTGTGGCGCGCGGTCGCGCAAGGAAAGGCAGAAGGATGACACGCAAGCTGTTCGGAACCGACGGGGTCCGGGGACGGGCCAATTCCGATCCGATGACGGCCGAGATGGCGATGCGGCTGGGGGCGGCGGCGGGGCGGTATTTCCGCCGCGACGGGCGCAACGGGCATCGCGTCGTGATCGGCAAGGACACAAGGCTGTCCTGCTATATGCTGGAAACCGCCCTGACCGCCGGTCTGACCTCGACCGGGATGAACGTGCTGCTGCTCGGTCCGGTGCCGACCCCGGCGGTGGGGTTTCTGACCCGCTCCATGCGGGCGGATCTGGGGATCATGATCTCCGCCAGCCACAACCCGGCCCATGACAACGGGATCAAGTTCTTCGGCCCCGACGGCTTCAAGCTGTCCGACGAGGCCGAGACCGAGATCGAGAACATCGTCGCCGGTCAGATCCGCCCGGCCGAGCCGCAGAACATGGGCAATGTGCGCCGCATCGATGACGGGCGCGGACGCTATGTCGAATACGCCAAGACCACCTTCCCGGCGCGGCAACGCCTGGACGGGATGAAGGTGGTGGTGGACTGCGCCAATGGCGCCGCCTATCGCGCCGCGCCCGATGTACTCTATGAGCTGGGGGCGGATGTGGTGCGCATCGGCGTCACCCCGAACGGGCTGAACATCAATCACGGCGTCGGCTCGACCCATCCCGAGGCCGCGGCGCAGGCGGTGCTGGACAACCAGGCCGATCTAGGGATCTGCCTCGACGGCGATGCCGACCGGGTGATCCTGATCGACGAGAAGGGCCGGGTGGCCGATGGCGACCAGCTCATGGCGCTGATGGCCGGGCGTTGGGCGGAGCAGGGGCGGCTCGACGGCGGTGCCCTTGTGGCCACGGTGATGTCCAATCTGGGGCTGGAGCGGTTCCTGGACACTCGTGGCCTGCGGCTGGAGCGCACCAAGGTCGGGGACCGCTATGTCGTGGAGCGGATGCGCGAGGGCGGCTTCAACCTGGGTGGCGAGCAATCCGGCCATATCGTGATGACCGATTACGCCACCACCGGCGACGGACTGATCGCCGGGCTGCAATTCCTCGCCGCGATGGCCGAGACCGGGCAGACCGCCTCGGAACTGGTCCACCAGTTCGACCCGGTCCCGCAATTGCTGAAGAATGTGCGCTACGCGGCAGGCTCCGATCCGCTCGCGGCACAGAATGTGCAGCGCGCCATCACCTCGGGCGAGACGCGGCTGAACGGCACCGGCCGGGTGCTGATCCGCAAATCCGGCACCGAGCCGCTGATCCGCGTGATGGCCGAAGCCGAGGACGAAATCATGCTGCGCGAGGTGGTGGACAGCATCGTCGAGGCGGTGGAAAACGCCGCCGCCTGAGCCGGCTCAACGCGGGGTGTCGGCCAGCGGGTCGTAATCATAGATCCAGTCGAAGCGCCGCATCAGCAGAGCCGGCGACAGGCGGGACAGGCTGCGCAGCCCGGCATGCCCGATGACGCGGGCCGGGCCGCGCAGGTGATAGTTCCGCGCATTGCCGTTCGCCGCCGCGACGATCCGGCGGACCCGCGGCGCGCGGATCTCCTGATAGCGGGCCAGGGCCGTCTGCTGGTCGGAGATCGCGTCCAGACAGGCGGCCAGGATCCACGCATCCTCGATGGCCATGACCGCGCCCTGCGCCATGAAGGGCAGGGTCGGATGGGCGGCATCGCCCAGGATCGCAAGGCGCGCATCATGCCACCGCGCCGCGACGTCGTGCCGGAACAGCCCCCAGATCCCGACCCGCTGCACCTGATCCAGCCAGCCCGGCACCGGCCCGCCGAACCCGGCGAACGCGGCGCGCAGATGTGCGGGATCATCCTCATGCGACCAGCCCTCCGCGGTCCAAGCGGCGCGTTCCTGCACGGCGACGAGATTGCGCAGCCCCCCGGCGAGGCGATAGCTGACGAAATGCTGTCCCGGCCCCATGAAGACCCGCGCCATGGTGTCGGGCTGGTCATCGACAATCAGCCCGCGCCAGGCGGTCTGGCCGGTGAAGAACGGCTGCTCCGCCCCGTTCAGCCGCGCCCTGACGGCGCTGTGCAAACCATCCGCACCGATCAGCAGCTCCGCCTCCGGCAGGGACTCGACCCGTGCGCCGAGCCGCAGCGTCACCCCCGCCGCGCGCGCGGCATCCGCCAGCACCTCCACCAGCCGGGCCCGATGGACCATGCGGAACGCGGCACCGGGGCGTCGCCGGGCCAGGGGCAGCGCGGCGACCTGCCGCCCCGCCATGTCATGCAGCACCACCCCGTCGGAGCGGGCAGAGACCGCGTCGAGCGCCGGTCCAAGGCCGAGCGCGTCGAGCACATGGCCGGCATTCGGGGAAATCTGAAGGCCCGCGCCGATTTCGGTCAGCGCCGTTGCCTGTTCCATAACAATGATCGATGCGCCGCGACGGGCAAGCGCGAGCGCGGCGGTCAGACCGCCGATCCCGGCACCGATGATGGTGATGTCCCGGCCTTGCAAAGATCCGGTCACGGCTCGGGCCCCTGCTAAGGACCGCCCCGCGCGGCGACGATCAATCGTCGCGATGCACCCGCTCGCGGCGTTCGTGCTTTTCCTGCGCGGCGACGGTCATGGTGGCGATGGGGCGGGCATCCAGACGCTTGAGGCTGATCGGCTCTCCGGTCACTTCGCAATAGCCGTATTCGCCATTCGCGATGCGGCGCAGGGCCGAATCGATCTTGCCGACCAGCTTGCGCTGACGGTCGCGGGTGCGCAGCTCGAGCGCGCGGTCGGTCTCTTCCGAGGCGCGGTCGGCCAGATCCGGCACGCTGCGCGCGCTGTCCTGCAACCCCTCCAGCGTCTCTGCCGACTGCTCCAGCAGCTCTGACTTCCACGCTTCCAGCTTGCGCCGGAAATACTCCAACTGGCGATCGTTCATGAACGGCTCGTCTTCGGCCGGGCGATAATCATCGGGCAGGAAAATCTGCGGTTTCATACGTCCTCCGACAGATCGGGGTGCCTGTCCCCCGGTCCTCGGCGCCGCTTTAAAGGAAGCGGACGGGCTTGTCACTAGGCCAATGGTTCCATTTGTCTGAAGCGTTCTTGTGGCAGGGGGGGCGGGGCGGTAGATTGCGCGGCGACATGAAAGGAACCGCTATGAACTTCGCCTCGACCGACAGCTATGTCGCGCCGCCGGATCTGGCCATTGCCGTCAATGCCGCCGTGACGCTGGAACGGCCGCTTCTGGTCAAGGGCGAACCCGGCACCGGCAAGACCGAACTGGCCCGCCAGGTCGCGCAATCGCTGGATCTGCCGATCATCGAGTGGAACGTGAAATCGACCACCAAGGCGCAGCAGGGGCTGTATGAATACGACGCGGTCAGCCGGCTGCGCGACAGCCAGCTGGGCGAGGCGCGGGTCCATGACGTGGCCAACTACATCCGCAAGGGCAAGCTGTGGCAGGCCTTCGAGGCGCCGGGCAAGGTGGTCCTGCTGATCGACGAGATCGACAAGGCCGATATCGAGTTTCCGAACGACCTGCTGCAGGAACTCGACCGGATGGAATTCCATGTCTACGAGACCGGAGAGACCGTCCGCGCCGCGCATCGCCCGGTGGTCATCATCACCTCGAACAACGAGAAGGAGCTGCCCGACGCCTTCCTTCGGCGCTGCTTCTTCCACTATATCCGCTTCCCCGATGCCGAGACGCTGAAGCGGATCGTGGAGGTGCATCATCCGGGGCTGAAGCCGCGCCTGCTGGAGCGCGCGCTGAGCCAGTTCTTCGAGATCCGCGAGGTGCCGGGGCTGAAGAAGAAGCCCTCCACCTCGGAGTTGCTGGACTGGCTGAAGCTGATCCTGGCCGAGGATCTGACGCCGGAAGACCTGCAAAGACCGGCCGGGGAGATGCTGCCGCGGCTGCACGGGGCGCTGCTGAAGAACGAGCAGGATGTGGCCTTGTTCGAGAAACTGGCCTTCATGGCCCGGCGCCAGGCGCGATAGGGAGGGGATGCGGTGAACACCATCCTGCTGCTGAACGGACCGAACCTGAACCTGCTGGGTCAGCGCCAGCCGGAGATCTACGGTCATGCCACGCTGAACGACGCGGTGACGCTGGCGCGGGCGGCCTGTGCCGAGGGGTTCGGGATCGAGGCGAAACAGTCGAACTGGGAGGGCCAGCTCATCGACTGGATCCACGAGGCGCGCGGACATGCCGCAGGCATCGTCATCAATCCGGGCGCGCTGACCCATACCTCCATCGCGCTGCTGGATGCGCTGAACGCATTCGACGGGCCGGTGATCGAGGTGCATGTCAGCCAGGTCCACAGGCGCGAGCAGTTCCGGCATCACTCCTATGTCAGCCTGCGGGCCGATGCGGTGATCGCGGGGCTGGGGCTGGAGGGCTATGCCGCGGCCGTGCGCCGGATCTGCGACCTGACCGGCTGAGCCGGGTTGTGCGCTTAGCAGCCGATCCGCGGGTCAGTCCCGACCTTCTCCGCGACTTTTCAAACCGGGCCGCGCAACGCCGCGCAACATCTGCGTGCGGTGGTTGCGTGCATATAATCGCAGGCGATGGCGCGCGGCCAGCAATTGCTGGGTTTTGCGGCGCACAATGCGTGCACCATGCGTACACAGCCTGTACACCGCGCGTACACAGCGCAACGCCCGGCGGCGGACGATGACCGGCGGCGCAGGGTCGATGAGGTGAAGTCAGCCTGGGCCGCAGAGCCGTCACGCGTCGGCAGGCAGGCGCGGCGGTGGGCGGCGACCCCGCATTCTAGGGCGGGTCACCGTGTCGCGTGCGATCAGCGCGCGTTCAGATCACATTCTCGAACTGATGTCGGACGCGCGGGGAGCCGGGTTTCAGCCGCGCCTCACTCCCATTCGATCGTGCCGGGGGGTTTCGAGGTGATGTCGTAGGTCACGCGGTTGATGCCCTTCACCTCGTTGATGATCCGCGTCGCGGTCTCGCCCAGGAAGTCGTGGCTGAACGGATAGTAATCCGCGGTCATCCCGTCCACGCTGGTCACGGCGCGCAGCGCGCAGGCATAGTCATAGGTGCGCCCGTCGCCCATCACGCCCACGGTGCGCACCGGCAGGATGGCGACGAAGGCCTGCCAGATCTCGTCATAGAGCCCGTGCTTGCGGATCTGGTCGATATAGACCGCATCGGCCTTGCGCAGGATGTCCAGCTTGTCGCGGGTGATCTCTCCGGGGCAGCGGATGGCGAGGCCGGGGCCGGGGAAGGGGTGACGGCCGATGAAGCTGTCGGGCAGGCCCAGTTCGCGGCCGAGCGCGCGGACCTCGTCCTTAAACAATTCGCGCAGCGGTTCGACCAGTTTCAGCCCCATCTTCTCGGGCAGGCCGCCGACATTATGGTGCGACTTGATCGTCACGGACGGCCCGCCGCTGAACGACACGCTTTCGATCACGTCGGGGTAGAGCGTACCCTGCGCCAGGAACTCCGCCCCCTCGATCTCATTGGCGTATTTCTGGAACACCTCGATGAACAGGCGGCCGATGGTCTTGCGCTTCACCTCGGGGTCCGAGACGCCTTCGAGCGCGCCGATGAACAGATCGGATTCGTCGGCGTGGATCAGCGGGATGTTGTAATTGTCGCGGAACATGGTCACGACTTCCTCGGCCTCGTTGAGGCGCAGCAGTCCGTGATCGACGAAGACGCAGGTGAGCTGATCGCCGATCGCCTCGTGGATCAGCACGGCGGCGACCGAGCTGTCGACGCCGCCGGACAGACCGCAGATCACGCGCTTGTCGCCGACCTGCTCGCGGATCTTGCGGATCGCCTCGTCGCGATAGGCGGCCATGGTCCAGTCGCCGGTGAAGCCGGCCATGCGGATGAAGTTTTCCAGCATTGTCTTGCCGTTCGGGGTGTGGTGCACCTCGGGGTGGAACTGCACGGCGAAGAAGCTGCGCGATTCGTCGGCGGTGATGGCGAAGGGGGCGTTGGGCGAGGTGCCGATCACTTCGAAGCCGGGGGCGAGTTCGGTGACGCGGTCGCCATGGCTCATCCAGACCTGCTCGCGGTCGGACAGACCGGCGAAGATGCCATCCTTCCTGTGCCCCGGCGCGGGGGTGACGAAGGCGCGGCCATACTCGGCGTGATGCCCCGCCTCGACCCGGCCGCCGAGCTGGGTCATCATCACCTGCTGGCCATAGCAGATGCCGAAGACCGGCACGCCCATGGACCACAGCGCGTCGGGTGCGCGGGGGCTGCCCTCGCGTGTCACGCTGTCGGGGCCGCCGGACAGGATCACCGCGCGCGGCGCGAGTTCCGCGAGCTTGGCGTCGGTGAGGTTCTGATAGGGATGGATCTCGCAATACACGTCCAACTCGCGCAGGCGCCGCGCGATGAGCTGGGTGACTTGGCTGCCGAAATCGATGATGAGAAGGCGCTGATGCTGGGTCATGTGCGGCATTTACGGCGCGGGATGGCGCGTGGCAAGCCTGCAGCGCGGGGGCGGGGCGCGGGAACCGGGCGCGGCCGGGGGGCGTTGCGAATTCAGCTTGATTAACAGTGGCTTGATTCGAGGAGCGCCGCATGACCCGCCAGACCGCCCCTTTCCTTTGCCTTGCCGCGGCGCTGCCCCTGCTGCTGGCGGGCTGTACGGGCGACAATATCGCCGCGGCCGGTGATACCGAGCAGCTCGTCGAGATCGTGCCGTCGGCCGATCCCTCGCTGCCCGATCCGGCGGTCGAATCGCTGGCCCCGGTCTGCGCGGCTGCGGATGCGGCGCAGGTGGCGCAGATGCAGGAGCAGATCAATGCCGAGCGGGTCCGGCTGGGCCGCTCGCCGCTGTCCTTCCAGGACAACCTGGCCTTCGCCGCCCAGGCTCATGCCTGCGACATGGCGACGATGGGCCGGGCCACGGTGGCGGGCTCGAACGGGTCTTCCGTGGTGCATCGGGTCCGGGCGGTGGAATATGCGGCCTGCTCCTCGGCGCAGCTAATCGGGCGGTCGGGCGATGCCTATTCCCAGGCCGCGGCCTGGATGGGGCATGTGCCGGACGAGGAGATCCTGGTGCATCAGAAATTCGACGATGCGGGGGTGGGCGTGGTCCGCTCGGGCGGGCAGCAATGGTGGTCGGTGGTGATGGCCGATAGCTGCGACTGATCCCGGTCGCGGCGCGCGCTGTCATCGCGAGAGACGTGCGGATGACGATACGGGGGGCAGAGGCCCCCCGTTTTCGTGTCTCGCCGTGGGGATCCGGGCCTATTTCTCCGGCACCAGCCCGCGCGGTGCGAAGCGCAGCACAAGAAGCAGCGTCGTGCCCATGGCGATGAAGCGCATATGCGGCGCGCTTTCGAGCAGATGGGTCTTGATGGCGCCCGCGGGCAAAGGCGAGGTCAGCAGTCCGATCAGTTGCGGGCCCCAGCTTTCGGCCTTGATCCACAGAAACCAGATCAGCACGCCGCCAAGCGCCGCGCCCCAGTTGTTGCCGGACCCGCCGACGATCACCATCACCCAGATCAGGAAGGTATAGCGCAGCGGGTTATACTGCGTCGGCGCCATCAGCCCGTCATGGGTGATCATCATCGCGCCGGCCAGCCCGATCACCGCCGAGCCGATCACGAAGATCTGCAGATGCCGGCCGGTGACATCCTTGCCCATCGCCTCGGCCGCGGTCTCGTTGTCGCGGATGGCGCGCATCATCCGGCCCCAGGGCGATTTCAGCGACAGCTCGGCCAGCACGATCAGCAGGATCAGCACCGCGCCGAACAGCCCGGCATAGCAGAGCTTGACCCAGATCCCCGACAATTCGGCCGAGTTCATCCCCCAATTCGCCGCGCGCTGCACGAAATCGGGATCCTGTTGCAGGTTGATCTCATAGGGCACGGGGCGGGGGATGCCGGTGACGTTCTTGACGCCGCGGGCCAGCCATTCCTCGTTCTTGAGCACGGCGACGATGATCTCGCCAATGCCCAGCGTGGCGATGGCGAGGTAATCCGAGCGCAGCCCGAGCGCCACCTTGCCCACCCCCCAGGCGGCGGCGGCGGCGAAGAGCGCGCCCACCGGCCAGGACAGCAGCACCGGCAGGCCCAGCCCGCCGAGATTGCCGTATTGCGCGGCCTGGTTCGCCTCGATCGCGACGACGGCATGGTCGAAGAGCCAGCGATAGACGAAGAAGCCCGCGATCAGCACCGCGAGGATGGCGGGGACGCGCCAGTTGCGCGGTGCGCGCGACCAGGTCAGCGCGGTCAGCGCCAGCGTGCCCAGCCCGACGATCAGGGCCAGCATCACGCGCGGCCCGCCCGCGCCCCAGCCGCCATCGACGGGGGCGACCGAGATCAGCACCGGGGCCAGCCCGCCAATGGCGATGAAGCCCACCACGCCGGAGTTGAAGAGCCCCGCATAGCCCCATTGCATGTTCAGCCCGAGCGCCATCACGGCCGAGATCAGCCCCATGTTCAAAATCGCGAGCGAGGTGTTCCATGACCCGGTGAACAGCGCATTGCTGGTCGTGCCCTCCAGCACGAAGAGCAGCACGAGGATCGCGAAGATCACCGGCGCGCGGAACGGGTGGGAGGCTTCGGCCTGACGTGTGGTTGCCATGATCTTGTGCCCCCTTACACGGATTTGCCGCGGAACAGGCCGGTCGGCCGGAACAGCAGGACGATGATGAGGATGACGAAGCTGACGGCGAATTTATACTCGGTCGACAGCAGTTGCAGCATGGCGCTGCCGGTGTCGAAGCCCAGATATTCCGCCACGCGCTTCCAGGGATAGGTCACCGCCACCTCGGAAAACGCGACGATGAAACCGCCGGCGATGGCACCAACCGGGCTGCCCAGACCGCCGACGATGGCGGCGGCGAAGATCGGCAGCAGAAGCTGGAAATAGTTGAACGGCTTGAACGCCTTGTCGAGCCCGTACATGGTGCCTGCGATGGTCGCGAGGCCGGCGGCGATGATCCAGGTCAGCCGCACCACACGTTCGGGGTCGATGCCCGACAGCAGCGCCAGATCCTCGTTGTCGGAATAGGCCCGCATCGCCTTGCCGGAGCGGGTCTTGTTCAGAAACCAGAACAGCGCCCAGACGACGAGCACCGCCACGACCAGCGTGATGACCTGGGTGGAGCGCAGCGCCAGCCCCTCGGACAGGCCCGACCATTCGCGGAAGCTGCGCACGTCGATGACGAAGCGCGCCCCGTCATCGAAGCGGATCTCGTCCACGCCGATCAGCAGGCGGGTGACGCCGTTCATCACGAACATCACCCCCACCGAGGCCATGACCAGGATGATCGGATCGGATTTCTTGCGCCGGTAGAAGCGGTAGACGGCGCGGTCGGTGGCCAGCAGCGCCACGGCGCAGAGCGCGATGGCGAAGGGCAGGGCCAGCAGTGCTGTGGGCAGCGGGCCGAGGCTGATGCCGATGGTCTGCAGCCCCCAGGTCAGCAGGATGGTGATGGCGGTGCCGAAGGCCATGGTGTCGCCATGGGCGAAGTTGGAAAACCGCAGGATCCCGTAGATCAGCGTCACCCCGAGCGCGCCGAGCGCAAGCTGCGCGCCGTAAGCGGCGGCGGGGATGAACACGAAGTTCAGGAACACGACGATGGCGTTGAGGATCTCCATCAGCGGGCCCTCCGGGTATTGGTGGTCTGTGTCACGGTGCCGGCAGGCATGGTCTCGGCTCGTCTCGGCGTCATTCGCACTGCCCCGCATAGGTGATCGACATGACCGGGTCGGTCAGATGGGTGGTGAAGCGCGCTTCGCCGCTGTCCAGCACGGTCATCAGCCGCTGCTTGGCGGGTGCGGTGCTCTCTGACAGGCTGGCCAGCGTGGCACCGCCCGCGGTGATGGCCGACATGGCCAGGGTTTCGGACGGGTCGATCCATTCGGCCTCGGCAAAGCCCGCGCCGTCGGAGATGACGGTAAGCTGGCCCTCATATTCGGTCTCGGCGCAGTCGCCATCCACGCATTCGGTGGTGAAGCGGCAGCTCATCTGGCGCGAGACCGCGTCGGGCTGGCCCATCGCATCGGGGGCGGCGTCGGAAATCGGCGCGATGTCATCGACCGGCGCCTGACCGGCGGGCGGCAGCGCTTCGGATGCGGTTTCCTGCGCGACTGCCAGCACGGGCAGGGCAGAGGCCAGCAGCGCGGCGGCGATCATCTGTCGTGTCATCGTCTCAGCCCCCCAGGAAGGTGCGGCGCACCTCTTCGTTTTCCATCAGCTCCTTGCCGGTGCCGGTATGGGCGTTGGCGCCCTGCACCAGAACGTAAGCCTTGTCGGCGATGTTCATGGCCTGCTTGGCGTTCTGTTCGACCATCAGGACCGGCAGCCCGCCCCGCGCGATGGCGATGATGCGGTCGAAAAGCTCGTCCATCACGATGGGCGAGACCCCGGCGGTGGGTTCGTCCAGCATCAGAAGCGACGGCTTGGTCATCAGCGCCCGGCTGACCGCGACCTGCTGGCGCTGACCGCCGGACAGCTCTCCCGCCGCCTGCTTGCGCTTGTCTGCCACGGCCGGGAACAGCTCATAGACCTGTTCCATGGTCTGGCGGATGTCGTCGTCGCGGATATAGGCGCCCATCTCCAGGTTTTCCTCGACCGTCATCGAGGGGAAGATGTTGTTGACCTGCGGCACGAAGCCCATGCCGGCCTTCACCCGGTCCTGCGGGTTCAGTTCGGTGATGTCGCGCCCGTTCAGCCGGACCGAGCCTTCGCGCAGGTTCAGCATCCCGAACAGCGCCTTCATCGCGGTGGATTTGCCCGCGCCGTTGGGGCCGACGATGACCGCGATCTCGCCCTGTTCGACGGCAATGGTGCAGTCATGCAGGATGTCGGGGCCCTTGCCGTAGCCGCCGGTCATGTTCTCGCCGATCAGGAAGGGGTCGCCCGCGCGGCCCTCGCCCACCGGGCCGGAGCGGCGGGTGCCGTCGATCTGGCCGCGGCCCTTCATGTTGACGATGGAGGCGTCGCGATGGCCGCGCCCGCCGAAGGGATCGCTGTCGCTCATGCGCCGATCATCTCCTTGTTCTTCAATCCGCGGCCGAGATAGGCCTCGATCACGGCTTCGTTCTGCATGATGGAATCGGCGCTGCCCTGCGCCAGCACCTTGCCCTCGGCCATGACGATCACCGGGTCGCAGAGCTTGCCGATGAAATCCATGTCATGCTCGATCACGCAGAACGTATAGCCGCGTTCCTTGTTGAGCCGGGTGATGGCGTCGGCGATGGTCATCAGAAGCGTGCGGTTCACGCCCGCGCCAACCTCGTCCAGAAACACGATCTTGGCATCGACCATCATCGTGCGGCCCAATTCCAGCAGCTTCTTCTGGCCGCCGGAGAGGTTGCCCGCCTTTTCGTCCGAGAGATGGTCGATGGTCAGGAATTCCAGCACCTCGTCGGCCTTGGCGCGCAGGGCGCGTTCCTCGTCGCGGATGCGGCCGCGGCCGAACCAGGTGTTGATGATCGACTCGCCCGCCTGCGACGCAGGCACCATCATCAGGTTCTCGCGCACGGTCATGGTGCTGAACTCATGGGCCAGCTGGAACGTCCGCAGCAGCCCCTTGTGGAACAGCGCGTGCGGCGGCAGGCCGGTGATGTCCTCGCCATCCATGATGACGCGGCCCGAAGTCGGTTGATGAACGCCCGCGATCACGTTGAAAAGCGTCGATTTTCCGGCGCCGTTCGGGCCGATCAGCCCGGTGATGGAGCCGGTTTCGATGGTCAGGCTGGCGCCATCGACGGCGGAGAAGCCGCCGAATTTCTTGTGCAGGTTTTCGACCTGGATCATCACGCCCCCTGTTGCGTCGGATGATGTCTCGGAATGAACAAGCGTTCAATTCTTCGTCTTATGGACTGTTTCCGCCCATTTTACCATGACAAAAGGCCCGGCGCATCACGCGCCGGGCCTTTCAGGTCTTGATCGGATCAGTGGAAGCCCACCACTTCCAGCGCACCGTCGGTGATGGTGGTCTCGCGATAGGTGCCGGCGCTTTCGCCCGGCTCGACCAGCTCGACCGCGGTGGCGCCGACGTAATCGACATCCTCGCCCGCCGCGATCAGTTCGAGCGCCTTGCCAAGTTCGCCCGGCAGGATCGGCTCGCCCGGTGCGTTGGCGACGTTCATCACCTGCTCCTTGGCCTCGGCCGGATCGGAGGAGCCGGCGGCCTGCATGGCCAGCAGGATCAGCGCGGCGGAGTCGTAGGCTTCGCCCGCATAGGCGGAGCTGCCGTCGAAGCCGGCCTCTTCGGCCAGTTCCATGAAGCGGTCGCGCCCGTCACCCTCGGCCGCCGGGTTGATGCCGATCGAGCCGTCGATTTCCGTGCCGAAGCGGTCCACCAGTTCCTGGCCGACCATGCCGTCGGGGAAGACGAACATGTCGAAGGCGCCGGTGTCGAGCGCGCCGCGGGTCACGCCCGAACCGCCCTGGTCCACATAGCCGGCCACGACGAGCGCGTCGCCGCCCGCCGCCGCGAGCGCCGCGACCTCGGCCGAGTAGTCGCCCTTGCCGTCATCATGCGCGGCGGAGGTGGTGACGGTGCCGCCCAGCTCCTCGAACGCGGCCTGGATGCTGTCGGCCAGACCCTTGCCGTAATCGTTGTTGGTATAGGTGATGGCCATCGATTCGATGCCCTTGGCCTGTGCCAGCTCCGCGATCACCACGCCCTGACGCGCGTCCGACGGGGCGGTGCGGAAGAACAGGCCCTGATCCTCGATCGTGGTCAGCGCCGGCGAGGTGGCCGAGGGCGAAATCATCATCACCCCGTTCGGAAGCGCCACACGCTCCAGCACGGCGATGGTTTCGCCCGAGCACTGCCCGCCGACCATGGCGCGCGCGCCCTCGGCGACCTGGCGTTCGGCGGCGGCGACACTGGCCGCGGCGTCGATGCAAGTGGTGTCCGATTCCGAGGTGACCACGGTAGATCCGTCAAGGAAGTTACCGGATTCGCTGACTTCTTCGGCCGCGGCACGGCCGCCGGCCGCGATGTCGGGCGCCATGGATTCCAGAGGACCGGTGAAGCCGAGATGCAATGCAAGCTTCACTTCCTCGGCCCCGGCGGACCCGGCGACAAGCGCGGTGGCAGCGGTGGCGAGAAGCAGATGTTTCATTGAAAATTCCCCTGTTGGTTCTTTGTTGATGCGGCGCAGGTTATCGGCTGACCCCCAAAAGTAAAGTTGAATATGCGTGACGATTCGCGCGGATTTCGCGGCGCGGGCGGCGGCTCTGCCGGGGTTTCACTTTGATTCGCGCCGTTCTATATACGGGCCTCGCGAGTTTTCACCGAAAGGCATCGAGATGACGCAGGATCCGCGCACCACCCCCGCCGCACCCGCCTGGGACAAGGCCGGCTGGCGCAGCTATCCGCGCGTGCAGATGCCGGATTATCCCGATGAGCACGCGCTGAACGCGGTCGAGGCGCAATTGGCGAAATACCCGCCGCTTGTGTTTGCCGGCGAGGCGCGGACCTTGCGCGCCCATCTGGCCGATGTGGCGGCGGGCCGGGCCTTTCTGCTGCAGGGCGGCGATTGCGCCGAGAGCTTTAACGAATTCAGCGCCGACAATATCCGCGACACGTTCAAGGTGATGTTGCAGATGGCGGTGGTGCTGACCTGGGGCGCGCAACTGCCCGTGGTCAAGGTCGGCCGCATGGCGGGCCAGTTCGCCAAGCCGCGCAGCGCCCCCACCGAGACGCAGGAAGGGGTCGAGCTGCCCAGCTATCGCGGCGACATCATCAACGGGTTCGACTTCACCTCGGCCGCGCGGGTGCCCGATCCGCAGCGGATGCTGGCGGCCTATACTCAGGCGGCGGCGTCGCTGAACCTGCTCCGCGCATTCTCCTCGGGCGGCTATGCCGATATCCACCGGGTGCAGAGCTGGATTGCCGATTTCGTCGGCGGGCCGGAGGCGGAGCGGTATCGCGACATTGCCGGGCGGATCAGCGATGCAATGGCCTTTATGAAGGCGGCCGGCGTGACCTCCGAAATCGCGCCGGAGCTGGGGCAGGTGGAGTTCTATACCAGCCACGAGGCGCTGCTGCTGGAATATGAAGAGGCGTTGGCGCGGGTCGATACGACGACGGGGCTGCCGGTGGCGGGATCGGGCCACATGATCTGGATCGGCGACCGGACGCGCCAGCCGGACGGGGCGCATGTGGAATTCTGCCGCGGCGTGCAGAACCCGATCGGGCTGAAATGCGGACCCACCACCACCGAGGATGATCTGAAGGTGCTGATGGAGAAGCTGAACCCCGAAAACGAGGCCGGGCGGCTGACGATGATTGCGCGGTTCGGGGCGGGCAAGGTGGGCGACCACTTGCCGCGGCTGATCCGGGCGGTGCAGGCCGAGGGCGCGAATGTCGTGTGGTCCTGCGATCCGATGCACGGCAATGTCGTGAAATCCTCGACCGGCTACAAGACCAGGCATTTCGATTCGATCCTGCGCGAGGTGCGCGAGTTCTTCGAGATCCACCGCGCCGAAGGCACCATCCCCGGCGGCGTGCATTTCGAGATGACCGGCAAGGATGTGACCGAATGCACCGGCGGGGTGCGGGCCGTGACCGACGAGGATCTGTCGGACCGCTATCACACCGCCTGCGATCCGCGGCTGAACGCCAGCCAGTCGCTGGAGCTGGCCTTCCTGGTCGCGGAGGAGCTGCGCAACCGCCGCACCGCCGATCAGGCCGCGCAGAGCAAGGCGGGCTGAGGGCCGCGCGGGCGCGTCCCGCTTCAGTATCAAGGAAAAAGGGGCCGGGCGGCCCCTTTTTCTTGCGGCGGCGCATCGGCGCTGCGCGTGACATGCAGACGGGCCATTCGGACGACCCCAGCCGGAGAGCGGCGTTAACCTGGCAGGTGTCGCAACGGCTTCAGCAGAAGCGGGCCCGGATCTGCCGGATGGCCTCGCCGGGGACATCCTCTGCTGACAGGTATCCGCCTTCGGCGACCCAGCGGGAATATCGGGGCGTGTCGCAGTCGAGATGCATGACGCCCCAGAAATCCCCGGCCTTGCCCGCGCCGCCGACGAAGATCTCGCGGGTTCCAGGGCCCGAACTGCCGACATCCGCCGCGCGCCATGTCTGGGTGTAGAGACCGCCCATTTCCGCGACGTGCACCACCTCCGCCGGCGCGGCCCGAAGCGGCAGCGCGGCCAGGGCTGCGAAAACGGTGACGGCCGATCGGGTTGCGGTCATGGCGAACATCCCCTCCTGCGCATGAACGCTACAGCGCGGCCCGGCATCGGGGCAACATGGCGCGCCAGATCGCCGGTATCATGCTGTGCTGCTGGCTTGGCGACAGTTTGGACGAAAGGGCTGGAAAAACCGCTGGTCCCGAACTCGCCCGAGCGTGTGTCGGGCGATTCCGCACAGCAGACCCCCGGCGTTGGCCCGAAACCTCACCGCCACAGCGCCGAGAGCGCCGCGACCGGGTCGTCTTCGCCCCAGATCTCGGGGCCGAGGGCGAAGAAATCGGTCAGCGGGCTCAGCCGGCCGATCAGCGCGGCATCCAGCCCGCCTTCGGCCACAACCGGCACTTCGATCATCTCGGACCACCAGGCAAAAAGTTCCGCGGGCGCGGTGTCGCCGCTGCCAAGGCCGGTTTCCCCCGCCGGGCCGAAGCTGACATAATCCGCGCCGGCCTCGCCCGCGCTCATCCCGTCATGGCGCGAGGCGCCGCAGAACGCGCCGACGATCGCATCGGCACCCAGTTCCTTGCGGGCATAGCGGACCTGTTTCGCGCCGCCGGTCAGATGCACCCCGTCCAGACCGTGGCGCTGCGCGAGCTGGATATGGTCGTCGATGACCACCGCCACGTCCTTGGCATGGGCGATGTCGCGAGCCGTGTCGGCCATGCGGCCAAGTGCGGCCTCATCGCCCGCGCCGGGGATGCGGATGCAGGCGATCTGGAACCGGTCCAGCATCTCGGCCAGCATCGGGGCGAAGGCGCTCGGCTCGGCGCCGACGGGGGCGATCAGGTAAAGCTGCGGCGCGGCGGGCGCGTCCTGGGGGTCATCGGTCATGGCGTGTCCTCTTTCGCACCGCAATATCAGCGCGCCGGGCGCCGCGCCAGTCTCCGCGACCGCTTGCGGGCCGGGGCGGGCGGCGCTAACAGGCGCGCCATGTCAGAGATCGCACCCCGTCCCGTCATCATCCTGTGCCGCCCGCAGATGGGCGAGAATATCGGCGCGGCGGCGCGTGCCATGCTGAATTTCGGGCTGACCGAGATGCGGCTGGTGGCACCGCGCGACGGTTGGCCGAACCCGAAAGCGGTGGCGATGGCCTCGGGTGCGGCGGGGCAGGTGCTGGACCGGGCGCGGGTGTTTCCCACCCTGGCCGAGGCGATGGAGGGGATCACTTACGCCTTCGCCACCACCGCGCGCGGGCGCGAGTTGACCAAGCCGGTCTTTACCCCTGCCACCGCCGCCGCCCGCCACCGCGAGGAGGTGTCGCAGGGCGGGCGCTCTGCCTTCATCTTCGGGCCGGAGCGGGCGGGGCTGGAGAATGATGACATCGCGCGGGCCAATGCCATCCTGACCGTGCCGGTCAACCCCGATTTCCCGTCGCTCAATCTGGCACAGGCGGTGCTGCTGACCGGGTATGAGCTGTCGCGCGGCGCGCTGCCCGACCAGCCGATGCCCACGAACCGCCGCCCCGCGGGCGAGGTGCCCGCCGACCGGATCGAGATCGAGAAACTGGCCGATCACTGCGAATCCCGGCTGGACGCGGCGGGGTATTTCTTCCCGGCCACCAAGGCCGCGGCGATGAAGCTCAACCTGCGCAATATGTGGTCGCGGCTGGCGCTCACCCGGGCGGATGTGCAGATGCTGCACGGCGCGCTGCGTCAGTTGACCCGACGCTAGACCTGTGCGGGTCAAACCGCTAACACGTCGCAATGACGAGGACGCGCAAACCCAAGACCGACACGACCGACAGCCGCGAAGACCGGCTGGGGGCGGCGCTACGGGCCAATCTGGCCCGGCGCAAGGCACAGGCGCGCGCACGGGCGGAACGCAAAGAGGGCGAAACGGACAGCGACAACGCCCCGGAAAGCGAGGAATGATGGACCAGATCATCGTGCAAGGCGGTGGCGAACTGCATGGCGAGATCCCGATCGCGGGCGCGAAGAATGCCTGCCTGACGCTGATGCCGGCGACATTGCTGACTGATGAGCCGCTGACGCTGACCAATGCGCCGCGCCTGTCGGATATCCGCACCATGGCCGAGCTGCTGCAATCGCTGGGGACCGAGTTCACCTCGATGCAGGACGGCAAGGTTCTGTCGCTGTCGAGCCATGATCTGACCAGCCTGACCGCCGATTACGACATCGTGCGCAAGATGCGGGCCTCGAATCTGGTGCTCGGCCCGCTTCTGGCGCGGGCGGGGCGCGCGGTCGTCTCGCTGCCTGGCGGCTGTGCCATCGGGGCGCGGCCGATGGATCTGCATATTTCCGGGCTGGAGGCGATGGGCGCTTCGATCGAACTGCGCGACGGCTATCTTCATGCCGAGGCCAAAGGCGGGCTGAAGGGCGCGGTCATCAATCAGGGCTTCGCCTCGGTGGGCGCCACGGAAAACATCGTCATGGCGGCGACGCTGGCCAAGGGCACGACGGTGCTCAACAACGCCGCGCGGGAGCCCGAGATCGTCGATCTGGTCAAATGCCTGCGCGCGATGGGCGCCCAGATCGAGGGCGAGGGCAGCAGCAGCATCACCATCCAGGGGGTCGAGGCGCTGCACGGAGCCACGCATCCGGTCGTCGTGGACCGGATCGAGCTGGGCACCTACATGATCGCGCCGGCCATTGCAGGCGGCGAGGTCGAACTGATCGGCGGGCGGATGGACCTGATCGAAGCCTTCTGCGAAAAGCTGGATGCGGCCGGGATCGCGGTCGAACAGACCAATCGCGGCCTCAAGGTGGCGCGCAAGAATGGCCGGATCCGCGCCGTGGATGTGAAGACCGAGGTGTTTCCGGGCTTTCCCACCGATCTTCAGGCGCAGATGATGGCGCTGATGTGCACCGCCGAAGGCGTCTCGGTGCTGGAAGAGACCATTTTCGAGAACCGCTTCATGCATGCGCCCGAACTGATGCGGATGGGGGCGAAGATCGACGTGCATGGCGGCCATGCCACCGTCACCGGGGTCGAGAAGCTGCGCGGCGCGCCGGTGATGGCGACCGATCTGCGCGCCTCGATCAGCCTGATCCTTGCCGGTCTGGCGGCGGAGGGCGAAACCGTGGTCAGCCGGGTCTATCATCTGGATCGCGGCTATGAGCGCGTGGTGCGCAAGCTGCGCGGGGTGGGGGCCAATCTGAAACGGGTGAAGGAAGGTGCAGCCGATGAGTGATGCGAGTTTCCACGACGCAGGCCCCGGACCGCTTCTGCTGCGCGCCGAGGGGGCAGAGGATCTGGCGGTGCTGTCGATGCTGGTGCAGGACGCAGTGCTGACCGGCGCCGACATCACCTTCGACCGCAAGCGCCGGCAGCTTGCCATGCTCATCAACCGCTTCCGCTGGGAAGATGCCGAGGATGCGGCGCGCGAGAAACGCGAGTTCGAGCGGGTGCGGACCCTTCTGGTCGTCTCGGACATCACCGGCATCCGCAGCGACGGCATTACCCGCGACGACGCCGACGAGGTGCTGTCGCTGCTGGCGATGATCTGGCAACCCGGTGAGGACGGCACCGGGCGGCTTCTGCTGGAATTCGCCGGGGACGGCACGATTGCGGTGGATGCGGAATGCGTCTCGGTCGATTTGCGCGACGTGACCCGGCCGCACGCGGCCAATTCGCGGCAGATGCCGCAGCATGACGGGGCGTGAGCGGCGGATTTCGCCTGTGGCAACTTACCCCGGATCGCGCCGCGGAGTTCCGTGCCATCCGTCTGGATGCGCTGCGCCGCGCGCCCGAAGCCTTCGGCTCCAGCTTCAGCGACTGGGAGGAGCGCCCGCTTGAGGATTTCGCCGCGCGGCTGGCGGGATGCGAGATGTGGGCGGCAGGCCCCGCGCCGGGCAGCCCGCTGGCGGTGGCAAGCTGGGAGAACGGCATCTCTCCGGCCGAGCCGGATCTGGGCTGGGTGATGTCGGTCTATGTCGCGCCGCAGGCCCGCGGGCAGGGGCTGGGGGATGCGATCTTTGCGCGGATGATCGGGAATGCCACCGCCGCCGGGATGACCCGGATGGGGCTGCATGTCGGGCAGAACAACCTGGCCGCGCAGCGGCTCTATGCGCGGGCGGGGTTCGTGGCGACGGGCGGGCCGCCGATGCTGAACGGGCGCGGGATCTGGGAAATCGAGATGCGCCGGATGCTGCGCCTTCCGCTGCGCGCCCGGATCCGTGCTTTGCGCGCTTGAGCGTGCTCCGCGCTGCGGCTAGTAATCGCGGGCAACAGGAGCCGCACATGCCGATCAGACTGACCACCTCTGCCGCCGATTTCGAGACGGGTTTTGCCGCGATGCTGTCGGCCAAGCGCGAGGATTCGGCCGATGTGGGCGATGTGGTGGCCGGGATCATCGCGGATGTGCGGGACCGGGGCGATGCGGCGCTGATCGACTATACCGCGCGCTTCGACCGGCTGGATCTGACGGCAGAGACGCTGCGCATCCCGGCGAAGGAGATGTCGCGTGTCGTGGCCGGGGTGCCGGCGGAGGATCGCGCGGCGCTCGAACTCGCGGCAGAGCGGATCCGGGCCTATCACGCTCGTCAGATGCCGCAGGACGAAAGCTGGACGGACGAGGCCGGCGCGACGCTTGGTTGGCGGTGGACGCCGGTGACCGCCGCCGGGCTTTACGTGCCGGGCGGGCAGGCGAGCTATCCGTCCTCGGTGCTGATGAATGCGATTCCCGCGCGGGTGGCAGGTGTCGAGCGGCTGGTGGTCTGCGTGCCGACGCCCGACGGCGTGGTCAATCCGCTGGTGTTGCTGGCCTGCGAACTGGCCGGGGTGGACGAGATCTATCGCGTGGGCGGGGCGCAGGCGATCGCCGCGATGGCCTACGGCACCGAAACCATCGCGCCCGTGGACAAGATCACCGGGCCGGGCAATGCCTTTGTCGCCGCGGCCAAGCGGCAGGTCTTTGGCCGGGTGGGCATCGACATGATCGCCGGGCCGTCCGAGGTGCTGATCATCGCGGAGGGCGATCAGAACCCGGACTGGCTGGCACTCGACCTGATGGCGCAGGCCGAACATGACGCGGATGCGCAATCGATCCTGATCACCCCGGATGCGGGGCTGGCGGATGCGGTAGAACAGGCCGTGGCGCGGCTGATCCCGACGCTCGACCGGGCGGAAATCGCCGGGGCGAGCTGGCGCGATTACGGGGCCGTGATCGTGACGCGGGATCTGGAGGAGGCGGCGGCGCTGTCCGACCGGATCGCGCCCGAACATCTGGAACTGTGCGTGGCCGAGCCGGAGGCGCTTGCCGCCCGGACCCGCCATGCCGGTGCGATCTTCCTGGGCGCGCACACGCCCGAGGCGGTGGGCGATTATGTCAGCGGGCCGAACCATGTGCTGCCCACCGCGCGCTCGGCCCGGTTCTCCTCGGGCCTGTCGGTGATGGATTTCCTGAAACGCACCACGCTTGCCCGGCTGACCCCCGGCGCGCTTGCCCGGATCGGCCCGGCCGCCGTGAGGCTGGCGGCATCCGAAGGTCTGGCGGCGCATGGCCAGTCGGTCGCCGCACGGCTGCAAACTCTGAACGAAGGGAGCGGGACATGAACCGCATTTCGAAGATCGAGATTGACGACAGCGCCATCCCTGCCGCCTCGGCCGAAGTTGCCCAGGACCGCAAGGTGGCGATCTACGACCTGCTCGACGAGAACAGCTTTGCGCTGCCCGGCCGCGAGGGGCAGGAGATCCCGCCCGGCCCCTATGCGCTGAAACTGGCGATCCGAGACGGCAGGCTGGTCTTCGACATCTCCACCGAGGGCGGCGAGAAGGTGGGCGAGTTCCACCTGTCGCTCGGCCCGTTCCGGCAGGTGGTCAAGGATTACTTCCAGATCTGCGACAGCTATTACGACGCGGTGAAGAACCTGCCGCCCGCCAAGATCGAGGCCATCGACATGGCGCGGCGCGGCATCCACAATGAGGGTGCGCGAACCCTGCAGGAGCGGCTGGAGGGCAAGGCGGACGTGGACAGCGACACTTCGCGCCGCCTGTTCACGCTGATCTGCGCGCTGATTCCCCAGGCCTGATTCATGGCCGCGCAGATCCCCCATTCGGTGCTGTTCTGCTGCGATCACAATGCCGTCCGTTCGCCCATGGCGGAAGGGATGATGAAGAAATTCTACGGCCATGCCGCCTATGTGCAGTCCGCCGGGGTGCGCAACGATCTGGAGATCGACGGCTTCGCGGTGGCGGTCTGCCAGGAGATCGGGGTGGAGCTGTCGCGCCACCGCTCGCGCAGCTTCGAGGAGATGCAGAGCTGGGGCGACGATCTGGGCAGTTTCGATCTGGTCATCGCGCTGTCGCCCGCCTCGCAGCGCCAGGCGATCGAGCTGACCCGTCATGCGCATCTGGAAATCGAATACTGGCCGGTGATGGACCCGTCCGGGCTGGCCGAGGGGCGCGAGGCGGTGTTGCAGAAATACCGCGAGACGCGCGAGCAGATCCGCAGCCGCATTCTGGAGCGGTTCGGCAGCCCGACGAGGGACTAGGACGGCCGGGACCATCCGGCCATGTCAGGGAGGGAACACATGTCCACTGAAACCAGCAACAGCTCCGATCCGGTGGTGATCGTCAGCGCCGCGCGCACCCCGATGGGCGGGTTCCAGGGCGATTTCGCCGCCGTGCCGGCCGCCGATCTGGGGGCGGCCGCGATCCGCGCGGCGGTGGAGCGCGGCGGGATCGCGCCCGAGCGGATCGAGGAAATCATCATGGGCTGCGTGCTGCCCGCCGGTCAGGGACAGGCGCCCGCCCGGCAGGCGGCGCTTGGCGCGGGGCTGCCGCGCGGCGCGGGGGCGACGACGGTCAACAAGATGTGCGGCTCGGGCATGAAGGCGGCGATGCTGGTCCATGACCTGATCCTGGCCGGCAGCGCGGATATCGCCGTCGCAGGCGGGATGGAGAGCATGTCGATGGCCCCCTATCTGCTGCCGAAAGCGCGGGGCGGGATGCGCATGGGGCATGGGCAGGTGATGGATCACATGTTCCTCGACGGGCTCGAGGACGCCTATGACAAGGGCCGGCTGATGGGCACATTCGCCGAGGATTGCGCGCAGAGCTATGGCTTCACCCGCGAGGAACAGGACGCATTCGCCATCGAATCACTGACCCGCGCGCAGAACGCCATCACGGGCGGGCAGTTCGCGTCCGAGATCACCCCGGTCACCGTGCCCGGCCGCAAGGGCGACGTGGTGGTGGAGATCGACGAACAGCCCGGCAAGGCAAACCTGGACAAGATCCCGACGCTGAAACCCGCCTTCCGCAAGGACGGCACGGTGACGGCGGCGAACAGCTCGTCCATTTCGGACGGGGCGGCCGCGATGGTGCTGATGCGGCGCAGCCAGGCCGAGGCGCAGGGCCTGACCCCGCGCGCGGTGATCGCCGGTCACGCGACCTTCGCCGACCAGCCCAGCCTGTTCCCGACCGCGCCGGTCGGTGCGATGCGACGACTGGCCGAGCGCACCGGCTGGGATCTGGCAAAGGTCGATCTGTTCGAGATCAACGAGGCCTTCGCCGTGGTGACCATGGCCGCGATGCGCGATCTGGATCTGCCCCATGGCAGGGTGAACGTCCACGGCGGCGCCTGCGCGCTCGGCCATCCGATCGGCGCGTCTGGGGCGCGGGTGATGGTGACGCTGCTGGCGGCGCTTGAAACCCATGATCTGCGGCGCGGCGTGGCGTCGCTCTGCATCGGCGGGGGTGAGGCGACGGCGGTGGCGATCGAGCGGGTGGGATGACGCGGCCTTTGTGGCGCCAGACCGCCGCGCGGCATGACGGATCTCAGCCCGGTTTCAACCGCCAGCGAGGGCAAGGGCCTGCCCGTGGGATGGCGCCGCCAGGTTCCGGGCGATGCGCCTTATCGCGGAAGCAGCATATCTTCGCTGGCCCGGCTGTTCCGGGCGGGGGCGTGTCGGAGCCGGTGTCCGCTCGGAGCCCGAAGTGCCGGATGCTGCGCTCGTAGCATGAACATGCTATTAGTTCGTCAAGGAGGCTCAAGAAATGGACTTTGAACCGCTTTGGGATATGGAAAAACGCTTCTGGCTCGACGGGCCGGATTTCTACAAAAGCTCGTTGGCATCGGATGCCCGAATGGTCTTCCCGCCCCCGGTCGGAATTCTTGCAGGAAAACAAATTGTTGAGGGTTTGAAGCAAGGCCCGCGTTGGCAATCCGTTGATTTCGAGGAAAAAACAGAGACGGGCTCGGGCAATACTGCTGTGCTTGCCTACAAGGCCACCGGCCAAAGAGAGAACGACGATCCTTACGTCGCTCTGTGCGCCAGTACATATGTGAAGAGCGAGGGAAGTTGGGTCCTCCTAGCCCACCAGCAAACACCAGAAGCATAGAGCGCTCTGCATCAAAGATTACACCAAGTGCGTACGGCAGCTTTGTCCCGCATAGCCGCCATCGAACAGGCATGACACTTGCAAAGACCCAAGGAGGCATCGACGCAACTCAACGCCTTCCCACGGTCCGCGCTCCGATCCGTGCCTACAGGATCGCGCAGGCCCCCTCGGTTGCATCGCTCGCCGCACGCCGGAAGGCGCCGAACATCTCGCGGCCCATGCCGAACTGGTTCGGGGTCAGGTCATGGGTGGCGCAGTCGCGGCTGTCGAAATCCTCCGCAAGACATTCGATGCCGCCATTCACCGCATCCAGCCGCACCATGTCGCCGTCGCGCAGCTTGGCGATGGGTCCGCCATTGGCGGCCTCGGGCGCGATATGGATCGCCGCCGGCACCTTGCCCGAGGCACCCGACATGCGGCCATCGGTGACAAGCGCCACCTTCAGCCCGCGATCCTGCAAGACCGAGAGGATCGGGGTCAGTGAATGCAGCTCGGGCATCCCGTTGGCCGCCGGACCCTGAAAGCGGACGACGACGATGGTGTCAGTGGTGAAATCGCCCGCCTTGAAGGCCGCCTTGACCTGCTCCTGATCGGTGAAGACGCGGGCCGGGGCCTCGATCACATGGCGCTCGGGTGCCACGGCAGAGACCTTGATGACCCCGCGACCGAGATTGCCGACAAGCTGTTTCAGCCCGCCGGTCTTGGCGAAGGGGTCGGTGGCCGGGCGCAGGATCTTGTCGTTCTGCGAGTCGCGGCTGCCCTCCTCCCAGACCACGCGGCCGTCGCGCATCTTGGGCTCGGTCGTGTAGCGGTCCAGCCCGCCGCCCGCGATGGTGCGGACGTCTTCGTGCAGCAGCCCGGCCTCCAGCAGGTGCCGGATCATGTAGCCGAGCCCGCCCGCGGCGTGGAAATGGTTCACATCGGCCAGCCCGTTGGGATAGACCCGGGCCATCAGCGGCACGTTGTCCGAAATGTCGTTGAAATCCTCGATATCCAGCAGCACCCCCGCCGCCCGCGCCATGGCCGGCAGATGCAGCACCAGATTGGTCGAGCCGCCGGTGGCCATCAGCCCGACAATGCCGTTGACGAAGGCGCGTTCGTCCAGCACCTCGCCCACCGGCAGGAAATCATTGCCGAGTTTCGTGATCGAGGCCGCGCGCTCCACCGCCGCCCCGGTCAGCGCGTCGCGCATCTCGGTGCCGGGATTGACGAAGCTGGAGCCGGGCAGATGCAGCCCCATGAACTCCATCAGCATCTGGTTGGAGTTCGCGGTGCCGTAGAAGGTGCAGGTGCCGGGGGAGTGGTAGGAGGCCATCTCGGCCTCCATCAGCCGGTCGCGCCCGACCTCTCCGGCGGCGAATTGCTGGCGGACCTTCGATTTTTCGTCATTGGGCAGGCCAGAGGGCATCGGCCCCGCCGGCACGAACACGCTCGGGATATGCCCGAAGCTGCCCGCCGCGATGATCAGCCCCGGCACGATCTTGTCGCAGACGCCCAGATACAGCGCCGAATCGAATGTGTCATGTGACATCGCCACCCCGGCGGCGAGCGCGATCACGTCGCGGGAAAACAGCGACAGCTCCATCCCGGCGCGGCCTTGCGTGACCCCGTCGCACATGGCGGGCACGCCGCCCGCGACCTGCGCCGTTGCCCCGTTCTGCGCGGCGGCGGCGCGAATCAGCTCGGGGAAGCGTTCATACGGCTTATGGGCTGACAGCATGTCGTTATAGGCAGTGACAATGCCGATATTCGGTTTTCGGCTGGCGGCCAGATCGTCCTTGTTCTCCATCCCCGCATAGGCATGGGCCTGGTTGCCGCAGGACAGATGCGCCCGGCGCGGCCCCTCCTCGGCCGCCTTGGCGATGCGGTCCAGATAGGCGGAGCGGGTCTTGCTGGACCTTTCGCGGATCCGGTCGGTGACGCGGTCGATGGTGCTGTGCAATGTCATGGCTCTCTCCCGTGGCTGGGGCGCAAATCGGCTTTCGGTGAGTCTAGTCTGTTAGCGGTAACTATTCAATGCTGGCTGGACCTGAAAGCGGCACCCGGTCTTGTCGTCGGGCGGGGGGCGTGTCACATCCGTCTTAATCGAGAGGAACCCCCGGCATGAGCACGCTACCAGTCATCCGCCTGCGACCGAAGTCGAAACCGCAGGCCATCCGCCACGGTTTTCCCTGGGTTTTCGCCGACGAGGTGGTGACGGACCGGCGCACCCGCACCATCGCACCGGGCAGTTTCGCCTGTCTGGAGGATGCCGAGCGGCGCCCGCTGGCCCTTGTGACAGTCAACCCGGCCTCAAAGATCATCGCGCGGGTGATGGATGCCGACCCGCAGGCGCAGATTGACGGCGATTGGCTGCGGGCGCGGCTGCGCCGGGCGCTCGCGCTGCGCAACCGGCTGTTCGATGTGCCGTTCTATCGTGTCGTCCATGCCGAGGCGGACGGGCTGCCCGGCCTCATCATCGACCGCTTCGGCGATACCGCGGTGATCCAGCCCAACGCCGCCTGGTCCGACGCGATGTCGGGCGAGATCGCGGCGGCGCTGTGCGCGGAGGCCGACATTTCCACCGTAATCCTGAACGGGCAGGGCCGGTCGCGCAGTCTCGAAGGTCTGGCCGAGCGGATGGAGGTGCTGTGCGGAACGGCACCGGCCGCACCCATCCAGGTGCCGATGAACGGCACCATCTACATGGCCGATGTGATGGGCGGGCAAAAGACCGGGCTGTTTTACGATCAACGGCCGAATCACGCCTTTGCGCAGCGGCTGGCATCCGGGCGGGTGCTCGACGTGTTCAGCCATGTCGGCGGGTTCGGGCTGGCGATGCTGGGGGCGGGGGCCGAACATGCCACGCTGGTCGATGGCTCCGCCCCGGCGCTTGATCTCGCGCAGCAGGGGGCGGGCGCGATGGGCGTCGCGGACCGGCTGGAGGTGCGGCAGCAGGATGCGTTCGCGGCGCTCGAAGCATTGGCTGCGGAGGGTGCCCGGTTCGATGTGGTGATCTGCGATCCGCCCGCCTTCGCGCCCGCGAAACCCGCGCTTGAGGCAGGGCTGCGGGCCTATGAGCGGGTGGCGAGGCTGGCGGCACCGCTGGTGGCGCCCGGCGGCTATCTGGGGCTGTGTTCCTGTTCCCACGCCGCCGATCTGACCAGCTTCCGCAATGTCTCTTCCCGCGGCATCGGCCGGAGCGGACGGCGCGGCCAGCTGATCCATACCGGGCAGGCGGGCCCCGATCACCCGACCCTGCCGCAACTGGCCGAGACCGGCTATCTCAAGGCGCTGTTCTTTCGGCTGGACGGCTGATGCGGGCGGCGGTGCTGGATGCCTGCGTGCTGTTCCCGACCGTGCTGCGCGAGATCCTGTGCGATGTCGCGGCGGCGGGTCTGTATCGGCCCGTCTGGTCCGAGCGGATCCTGGTCGAATGGACCCGCGCGGCCGCCCGCCTGGGTCCGGTGGATGCCGAGATCGCCGGGGCCGAGGCGGCCCGGCTGCGTGACCGGTTTCCGGGTGCGGCGGTGGACGCGGCGGAGGATGCGGCCGCGGGTCTCGATCTGCCCGACCCGGCCGACCGGCATGTCGTGGCCACGGCGCTGCAGGCGGGCGCCGGGCAGATCGTGACCTTCAATCTGCGCGATTTCCCCCGCCCGGCCATGGCCGCCGCCGGACTGCACGCGCTGCACCCGGACGCGTTTCTGACCGATCTCTGGGCGCATGATCCCGACCCCGTCGCCCGCGCCGCTGCAACCGCGCATGCCAAGGCCGAACGGCTGGGCGGGGCGATGGAGCTGCGAGCGCTGATGAAACGCGCCCGCCTGCCACGTCTCGGCAAGGCATTGAGCCGTTGATGCGCGCACTGCTTGCTGATACCGCTAACATCGGTTACGGAGAGCTTCATTCCAAGGAGGTGCCCATGGTCGTTCGGACTATTCCTGTCGAGGATTTCGATCTGGTGATTTTCGGCGCCACGGGCGATCTGGCCCGGCGCAAGATCCTTCCCGGACTGTATCGCCGCTTCCTGGCCGGGCAGATGCCGCCGGAGGCACGGGTCATCGGCGCGGCGCGGTCGGATCTGACCGATCAGCGGTTCCGCGACGATGTGCGCGCCGCGATCGACGAGTTCGACGCCAAGGCCGATCGCAGCCAGCTCGACGCATTTCTGGATCAGCTTCACTATGTCGCCATCGACGCCAAGGGCACGGGCGGCTGGGACAGCCTGCGCGACATGATGCGGCCCGGCGTGGTGCGGGCGTTTTATTTCTCGGTTGCGCCGTCGCTGTTCGGAGATCTGGCGCAGCGCCTGTCGGAATATGACATTGCCGATCAGAACAGCCGCATCGTGGTCGAGAAACCCTTCGGGCGCGACCTGGAATCGGCGCGTGCGCTGAATGCCACGCTGGCGGAGCATTTCGACGAAGGGCAGATCTACCGGATCGACCATTATCTGGGCAAGGAAACCGTCCAGAACCTGATGGCGGTGCGGTTTGCCAATATCCTGTTCGAGCCGCTCTGGAACGCGCAGCATGTCGATCACGTCCAGATCACCGTGGCCGAGACGGTGGGCGTGGGCGGGCGCGGCGGCTATTACGACCAGTCAGGCGCGATGCGCGACATGGTCCAGAACCACCTGATGCAGCTTCTCTGCCTGACGGCGATGGAGCCGCCCTATCACTTCGATCCGAACGCCGTGCGCGACGAGAAGCTGAAGGTCATCCGCGCGCTCGAACCCGTGGCCGAGGATGAGATCGTGCGCGGCCAGTATCAGGCCGATGGCGACCAGCCGGGCTATGTCGAGGATTCGGAAAATCCCGAGAGCCGCACCGAAAGCTATGTCGCGCTGAAGGTCCGCATCTCCAACTGGCGGTGGCAGGGCACGCCCTTCTATCTGCGCACCGGCAAGAAGATGCGCGCGCGCACCAGCGAGATCGTCATCACCTTCAAGGAACCGCCGCATTCGATCTTCGACGACAGCGGCACGCAGCGCGCCAATCAACTCGTCATCAAGCTGCAACCTGATGAGGGGATGGACCTGACCGTGATGATCAAGGAACCCGGCCCAGGCGGGATGCGGCTCATGCAGGTGCCGCTGGATATGTCCTTTGCCGACACGTTCGGCCCGGCGGGGGTGGATATGCCCGATGCCTATGAACGCCTCATCATGGATGTGATCCGGGGCAACCAGACCCTGTTCATGCGCGGCGACGAGGTCGAGGCGGCCTGGGCCTGGGCCGATCCGATCATCGCCGCCTGGGACGGCAGCAAGGCCCGGCCGGAACCCTATGACGCAGGCTCATCCGGCCCGGAGGAGGCGCTGCGCCTGATGCATCGCGACAATCGCCGCTGGAGGGAGATCCGCGCATGAGCCATCCCGAGATCGTGACCTATCCCGACCGCGAGATGATGGCACTGTCGCTGGCCGACCGCATCGCGACGGAGCTGCGCCAGAACCTCGATGCGATCGGGGCGACCAGCCTGTGCGTGCCGGGCGGCTCGACGCCTGCGGCCATGTTCCGGGCGCTGTCGGACCTGCCGCTCGACTGGGGCAATGTGACGGTGTTCCTGAACGACGAACGCTGGGTGGACTGGGATCATCCTCGCTCCAACTCTGCCATGCTGCGCCAGACGCTGCTGACCGGGCCGGCAGAGGCGGCGCAGTATCTGGATCTCTATACCGGCGCCGCGACGCCCGAGGTCGCCGCGCCGGATCTGGCGGAAAAGATGCAGGCGCATCTGCCGATCACGGTTCTGGTGCTGGGCATGGGCGACGATATGCACACTGCCAGCCTGTTCCCGAATGCGCCGGGTCTCGACCGGCTGATGGCCCATGACGCGCCCGCTGTCATGGCGGCAGGTGGCGGGGCCGAGCCGCGCATCACCCTGACTGCGCCGGCGCTGCAATCGGCGCTGCACACCCATATCATGATCGCGGGCGCCGAGAAGCGCGCCGCGCTCGACACCGCCATCGGGGCCGATCCGGCGGATGCCCCGATCTCCCTCTTCCTTCGCGACGCCACGGTGCATTATGCCGAATAATCTCGACCCGATCTGGACCCGCCTCGACACGCTGCGCCCGGCCGAAGGGCGCCGCATCTCCGATCTGTTCGACGCCGATCCCGACCGCGCCTCGGGCTTTCGCATCGCGGCGGACGGGATGGTCTTCGATTATTCCAAGACCAGCATCGACGCGGAGCGCCGCGCCGCGCTGCTCGAACTGGCCGCCGATCTGCCCGAACGCCGGGCCGCGATGTTCGACGGGGACCGCATCAACGAAACCGAGGATCGCGCGGTTCTGCATACGGCCCTGCGCAACCCGGATCGGAAGCTGGTGGTGGATGGCGAGGAGATCTCGGCCGATGTGTCGGCCACGCTCGACCGGATGGCGGGATTCGCAGACGCGGTCCGCGATGGCAGTTTCGCGGGGCAGGGCGGGCGCATCACCGATGTGGTCAATATCGGCATCGGCGGCTCGGATCTGGGCCCGGCCATGGCCACGCTGGCGCTGTCTCCCTTCCATGACGGGCCGCGCACACATTTCGTCTCCAACGTGGATGGCGCGGATATTGCCGAGACGCTGGGCGGGCTCGACCCCGCGACGACATTGGTGATCGTGGCGTCCAAGACCTTCACCACCATCGAGACGATGACCAATGCCGAAACCGCGATGGCATGGATGAAGCAGTCGATCCGCGAGCCCTCCGCGCAATTCGCGGCGCTGTGTTCGGCCGAGGACAAGACCGCGGAATGGGGGATCGACCCGTCCCGCGTGTTCGGCTTCGCGGACTGGGTCGGCGGGCGCTATTCGATGTGGGGGCCGATCGGGCTGTCGCTGATGATCGCCATCGGCCCGCAGCATTTCCGCGACTTCCTGCGCGGCGCGGCGGCGATGGATGCGCATTTCCGCGACGCGCCCCTGGCCGAGAATATGCCGGTCCTGCTGGCGCTCGTGGGGATCTGGCATCACCAGATCTGCGGCTATCCGACCCGCGCCGTTCTGCCCTATGACAACCGTCTTGCCCGGCTGCCCGCCTATCTTCAGCAACTGGAGATGGAATCGAATGGCAAGCGCGTGGCGATGGATGGCACCGCGCTGACCCGCCCATCCGGCCCCGTCGTCTGGGGCGAGCCGGGCACGAATGGCCAGCACGCCTTCTATCAGCTTATCCATCAGGGCACCCAGATCGTGCCCTGCGAATTCATCGCCGCCGCGCGGGGCCATGAGCCGGAGCTGGATCACCACCACAGGCTTCTGCTGGCCAATTGCCTCGCCCAGTCCGAGGCGCTGATGCGCGGCCGGGATCTGGACACTGCCCGCGATCTGATGCGCAAGAAGGGGCTGGAAGGAGAAGAGCTGGAGCGGCAGGCGAGCCACCGCGTGTTCCCCGGCAACCGACCGTCCACCACGCTGCTGATCGAGCAACTCACCCCCTACACGCTGGGCCAGATCGTGGCACTTTATGAGCATCGGGTGTTTGTCGAGGGCGTGATCCTCGGCATCAACAGCTTCGATCAATGGGGGGTGGAGCTGGGCAAGGAGCTGGCGCTGAAGGTGGCGCCGCTTCTGGATGGCGAGGACGCGCCGGGACATGATGCCTCCACCCTGGCATTGGCGCGGGATATTCTGGCGATGAGGGGCTAGGCGCAGACCTAGCCCGTCACTCCAGACAGAGGGCCAGCGGCCGACCGCGGGCTGCCGCTGCTGAGGGTTTGCTGTGCGCCTTTATGGTACAGCCACATGTGACAGAACTTCAGCGCGGACCGGCGAAGAAGCGGCCGCCCTGTGGGGCGGTCGGCCGCTGGCCCGGCGGGGCTACGCCCCTTGCTCCGGGCCGGCCTGTACGCGGCGGTGATTGCTAGACCTACGCTTCTTTCGGCCGCATCCGCAGCCAGATCAGCGCGCCCCCCGCCAGCACCAGCAGCGGCGCCATCGCCATGTTGACCGCGTCCCAGCCCGATTCCGCGCTCAGCGCACCCGAGCAGTTCATCAGCCCGCCCGAGGCCAGCGAAGCCATGAACACCCCGCCGAACACGACCAGATCATTGATGCCCTGCACCTGACCCCGCTCCTCCGGCGCGTGGGCGCGGGCCAGCATGGTGGTGGCACCGATAAAGCCGAAATTCCAGCCGATGCCGAGCAGGATCAGCGTGACATAGAACTGCCCGAGCGCAACGCCGCTCAGCCCCACCGCCCCGGCGGCGGCCAGAATGGCAAGCCCGGTGCCGACGATCAGCGCCGCGCCGAAGCGGTTTATCAGATGCCCGGTGAAGAAGGACGGCACGAACATCGCCAGCACATGCGCGAACACGACATCTCCGGCCTGGCTGCGGTCCAGCCCGCAGCCGACCATGGCGAGCGGCGTCGAGGTCATCACCAGGTTCATCAGCGCATAGGACACCATCGCGCAGATCATCGGCACCAGCAGGCGCGGATCGCGCAGGATCTCAATCGCGCTGCGCCTTGTCTTTGCGGCCCCGTCCTCGGGCGCAGGCGGGCGCGGGATGTCGAGGGCGAAAAACACCAGGAACCCGACCAGGTTCAGCCCGATGATCGCCGCATAGCTCAGCAGGAACGGGATGGCCGAGCCGCCATCGGTCACGCGCAACAGCCCGAGCGCCACGAAGGCCGAGGCCAGCCCGCCGGCCAACACGAAACTTATGGCGCGCGGCGCGAAATGATCCGGCGCTGTGTCGGTGGCGGCGAAGCGGAAAAACCCCTGCGACGCCATGTAGACCCCGGTCAGCACATGCCCGGCCAGATAGATCACGAAACTGCCCTGCCACAGCCCCAGCATCGAGACCGCCGCCCCCACCGCGCCGCTTACCGCGCCGACCTGGAATCCGGCGCGGCGCCCGTGTCGCTGCATGAACCCCGCCAGCGGCCGCGCGCTCAGCGCCGTGGCCAGCACCACCATCGAGATCGGCAGCGTCGCGAGACAGGGATTGGGCGACAGCATCTGGCCCGCCAGCCCGCCGACGGTGAAGATCATCGGCATCTGCGCCCCCATCAGCGCCTGCGCGATGACGAGCACGGCCACATTGCGCCATGCCCTGCGCATCGGCAGATCGCCGGGATCGGTTCCGGGGGCGGGGCCGACCAAACCCGTGCTAGCCCAGGATCGCGGCGCTGCGGGCGCGGCTTTCGATGCCGTCCCAGTCGCCATCACTGACCGCGGACGCCGGCGCGACCCAGCTCGATCCCACGCAGACCACGTTGGGCAAGGACAGGTAATCGGCGGCGTTCTGCGGCGTCACCCCGCCCGTCGGGCAGAAGGAGACGCCGGGCAGGGGCGCGGACAGCGCCTTGAGCGCCGGTGCCCCGCCAGAGGTTTCGGCGGGGAAGAATTTCAGCATGTCATAGCCGTATTCCCTCGCCTGCATCACCTCGGAGGCGGTGACGGCGCCGGGCAGAAGCGGCAGCGAGGCGTCTTCGCATGCGCGGATCAGCGTCTCGGTCGCGCCCGGCGCGACGGCGAAGGCGGCTCCGGCCTCCTTGGCGCGGTAAACCTGTTCGGGGGTCAGCACCGTGCCGGCACCGACATGGCCGCCCTCGATCCCGGCCATTTCGCGGATCGCATCGAGCGCGGCCTCGGTGCGCAGCGTGACCTCCAGCACCGGCAGCCCGCCGCTGACGAGCGCCTCGCCCAGACGGCGGGCCCGTGCCGCGTCCTCGATCACCAGCACCGGCACCACCGGGGCCAGCTGGCACAGCTTGCGGGTCTGTTCGGACTGCGTCTTGGGGATCATGGCGACATCTCCTGGAAACTGTTAGCGCGAACTTGAACCGGATGCGCCGCGCTTGCAAGCGTGGCGCGCGCTATTTCAGCAGCCCGGCCTCGCGGTAATAGCGGGCCGCACCGGGATGGAGCGGGATGGCCACCCCGTCAAGCGCGCCCTCGCGCAGGATGCGGCGCCCGATCGGGTGGCCATAGCGGAGCTGGCGCATGGTGTTGTCATTCCACAGAACGCGGGTGATCGCGTGGATCAGATCCGCCGGCTGCTCGGCAGAGGTGATCCACAGCGCGCCGACCGACAATGTGGGCGTGTCCTCCTCGATCCCGCGATAGGTCCGGGCGGGCAGGGTGTCGGGCACGAAGAAACTGTTCGGCCCGCTCAGCCGCGCGGCGACCTCGCCCGCGATCGGGACCAGGGTGATGTCCGCTTGCCCCGCCAACTGGCTGATCGCCGGGGCCGGATAGCCGCCGACGAAGAAGAACGCGTCCAGCTCTCCCTTGCGCAGGGCGATGGCGGCGCGACTGGCGGGCTGATGGGACAGTTTCAGCTCGTGATCGTGGATATCGGCCGCGTCCAGCACCAGCCGCGCATCGACCAGCGTGCCGGAGCCGGGCTCGTCCAGCGAGACGCGCTTGCCGCGCAGATCGGAGAGCGCGCGGATCCCGGCGTCGCGCCGTGCCACGAGATGCAGCGTCTCGGGGTAAAGCCGCGCAATGGCGCGCAGATTGGGGATCGGCGGCAGGCCGGAGAAATTGCCGGTGCCGGTCTGCGCCCAGAAGGCCACATCGGCCTGCGCGAAGCCGGATTCGATGCTGCCCCGGCCGACCGCCTCGACATTCTCGACCGACCCGGCCGACGACACGGCGGAGGCCAGCAGACCCGGCACGCCGCAATCGCCGCCCTCGGCGCAATCCGGCCCGCCCGGCGGGTTGGAGATTGCCGCCGCGATGATGCCCCCGATCGGATAGTAGGTGCCGGCGGTGGAGCCGTTGGCGATGCGGAAAAAGCTCAGCTCGGCGCGACGCTGCGCCTCGTCCTGCGCGGCGGCGGGGACGGGCGCAAGCGCCAGCAGCGCCAGACAGACCATCAGCCGCGCCAGCCAGCCCATCAGGTCCGAAGCCCCGTTTCTTTCAGCAGCCCCTTGCGCTTGGCCTCGTAGTAATAGCCGCGCGCATACCATTTCACCGCCTCCGCCTCGTTGCCGCCCGACACGATCCAGGCCCCGCGCAGATAGCGCCCGGCATATTTCAGGTTGGTGTCGGCATCCAGGAGCCCCGAGGCCGGGCCGCGATAGCCCATGGTCCGCGCCGTCTGCGGCAGGATCTGCATCAGCCCGTAATAGGGCCCGTTGCGCGCCCCCGCGCGGTAGTCGGATTCGCGCTGAATGACCCGGTGCAGCAGCGAGGCCGGGATGCCGTGCTGGCGCGCCCAGTAATTGATCTTGCGCCGCATCGCCGGCGTCTCGCCGGGATAGAGCCCGTCCGGCCGCGCCCCGTCGGGCATCCGCTCGCCGCCGCCGCGCCGCCCGCAGGCGGCGAGCAGGCCCGTCAGACCCAGCCCCAGCAGCGCGCCGCGCCGCGACAGCCGCGCCGCGGTCGCGCCGCCGGTGGGCCGGGAGGACGCGCAAGTGTCAGACATGGATCGCGCCGTCTCCGCAGGCGAGCGCCGCCTCGCGCACCGCCTCCGAGGTGGTGGGATGGGCGTGGCAGGTCAGCGCGATGTCCTCGGCCGAGGCGCCGAACTCCATGGCCACGCAGACCTCATGGATCATCTCGCCCGCGTTGGGCCCGATGATGTGGCAGCCCAGGACCCGGTCGGTGTCCGCATCCACCACCATCTTCACGAAGCCGTCGCCCTGGAACATCGCCTTGGCGCGGGCATTGCCCATGAAGGGGAATTTCGCGGTCTTGATCTTGCGCCCGGTCTCTTTCGCGGCGGCTTCGGTCAGGCCGACATTCGCGACTTCGGGCGAGGTGTAGATGACGCCGGGGATGACGTTGTAGTTCACGTGGCCCGACTTGCCGGCGATGACCTCGGCGGCGGCCATGCCTTCGTCCTCGGCCTTGTGGGCCAGCATGAGGCCCGGCACCGCGTCGCCGATGGCGTAGATGCCTTTCACATTCGTCTGCCAGTGATCGTCGATCTTGACTTGGCCGCGTTCGGTCATCTCGACGCCGAGCTTGTCGAGGCCCAGCCCCTCGACATAGGGCCGCCGCCCGGTGGCCAGCAGCACGACATCGGCGGACATCTCCTTCTCGCTGTCATCCTTGCGCAGCTTGTAGCTCAGCGTGGCCTTGCCGCGCTTGGCGGTGGCGGATTGCACCGCCGCGCCCATGACGAACTCCATCCCCTGTTTCTTGAGGATCTTCTGGAACTGTTTCTGCACTTCGGCATCCATGCCCGGCGTGATCGCGTCGAGATATTCGATCACCGTCACCTTCGTCCCGAGCCGCGCATAGACCGATCCCAGCTCCAGCCCGATCACGCCGGCACCGATCACGACCATGCTTTCGGGCACGCCCGGCAGTGTCAGCGCGCCGGTGGAATCGACGATGACGCCGCTGGCATTGTCGACCTCCACGCCCTTCAGCGGCGCGGGTTCGGAGCCAGTCGCGATGACGATGTTCTTCGCCTCATGCGTGTCGTCACCCACCTTGACCTTGCCGGGTGCGGTGATCTCGGCCCAGCCCTTGATCCAGTCGATCTTGTTCTTCTTGAACAGGAACTCGATGCCCTTTGTGTTGGTCTCGACCGTCTCGGCCTTGTAGCCCTGCATCACCGTCCAATCGATGCTGGGCCGGTCGCCCATCAGCCCCATCCTGGTGAAGTTATGCGCCGCCTCGTGATACATGTGGCTGGCATGGAGCAGCGCCTTGGAGGGGATGCAGCCGACATTCAGGCAGGTCCCGCCGAGCGTCTCGCGCCCCTCGACACAGGCGACCTTCAGACCGAGCTGGGCGGCGCGGATGGCGCAGACATAGCCGCCGGGGCCGGCACCGATGACGATGAGGTCGTAGCTGGACATTCGGGTCTCCTTCAGATCCTGACCCCGGCCCGTCCTGCGGCGCGGGGCGTTCATGCACGTGCTTACACAAGCCGGACGGCGGTTTCACCCGCAAAATACGCGCAACGGGCGGGATCCATCGGGTTGTGACCGGACCCCGTGCGCGGGCCTGACGCGTCGGCCGCTCAGAACAGCGCGGCCAGGATCATCAGCAGCGTCGCGGCAAACCCAGCCGCCCAGATCACCGTGCGCCAGGGCGTCCAGCCGAAGGCATAGGCCGGGATATAAAGCAGCCGCGCCAGCAGATAGAGCCAGGCGCAGATGGCGGTCAGCGCGCTGTTCTGGCCGGTCGTTTCGACCAGCAGAACGGCGATGGTCAGAAAACACAGCGCCTCGAAATGATTATCCACGGCGCGGCGCAGACGCCCGGTCAGCGGCGAGAAATCCGGCTGGCGGTCGCGGGGGCCGGTGTTCCAGTCCAAGCCGACATCGCGGTTCAGCGCGGCGCCGGCAAGGCCGATCTGGATGGCCTGGAACAGCGCCGCGAGGGCCAGCACGTTCAGTTCGGGGCTCATGGTCGTCCTTTCATCAGCGCAGCCTCAGAACAGAGCCACAAGGATCATCAGCAGCGTCGCCGCAAACCCCACCATCCAGATCACGCTGCGCCAGGGCGACCACCCGAAGGCATAGGCTGGCACGTAGAGCACCCGCGCCGCCACGTAGAGCCAGGCGCAGAAGGCCGTCAGCGCGGAGGCCGCGCCGCCGAGCGTCACCACGATCACCGCGATGGTGAAGAAGGCCAGCCCCTCGAAATGATTGTCCATGGCGCGTTTCAGCCGCCCGGTGAGCGGCGACAGCTCGATCGGGCGGTCGCGCGGGCCCATGGTCACGCGGGGCCCCAGTTCCAGATTGGCGCGCACCGCGAACAGCGCAAACTGGACGGCCTGGATCAGCGCCGCCACAGCCAGTGCGGAGAGTTCGGCGGTCATGGTCATCAGGCGGTTTCCAGCGTGTGGGCGCTGACCGCGCTGACGCCGGCCTGCGAGTTGAAGGCGCCGGCCGCGCCGTCGAGGTAATCGCGGGCCTTCTTGGCGTCGTGCAGGTCGAACAGCGCCCAGGCCGAGCTGCCATCCTCGCGCCAGAGTTGCAGCAGGGACAGGCCATTATTGCGGCGGTCCTCGTTGTCGGCGTCGAAGGCGGATTTGAACTTGGCGTAGTCCGAGATCGTGTAGTTGATGAGCATCTGCATGGCGTTCCCCTCGTGATCTGGTCGGCGTGGCCGCGGGTTCGGGCCGCTGATCGTGGCTGGCGGCAGGGCCAGATTGCGCGGCAGCCCCGGTTCTGTCCAGTCAACGATGCGGGGCGGTTTTCGGTTGCGTGAGACGGGCCGCGCGGGGCGGGTGACGTGGCGGCGCAGCGGGCGCGGGGATATGCGCTGCGCTTATGCTGCAACAGGGGCGTGCGCAGGGGGTTGCGGCGCGGCCAGGGCGGCGCGGCGTGCGGCCTGCCATGGCTGGCGAAGGGGCGGGCACAGGGTGTGCACCGCGCGTACACAGCCTGTACACAGGGCGTGCATATCGGGATGCCGCCTTTCACACCCCAAGCTGGGACGGGATGCCGGGTGGTTATGACGCGTCGCGAGGGGAAGGGGCAGGTGGTGCGACGGGTCGTCGCGGATCGCCACAGGCTGACGCCGCGCCGCACGACATGAAAAGGCCCGGCGCGCGATGCGGCCGGGCCTTGCGTTGAGTCGTCAGCGGTGGCGGATCACAGATCCATCAGCAGGCGGCGCGGATCCTCGAGCGCCTCTTTCACCCGCACCAGGAAGGTCACGGCGCCCTTGCCGTCGACGATGCGGTGGTCGTAGCTGAGCGCCAGATACATCATCGGGCGGATGACGATTTCGCCGCCCACCACCATCGGGCGCTCCTGGATCTTGTGCATCCCCAGAATGCCCGATTGCGGCGGGTTGAGGATCGGCGAGGACATGAGCGAGCCATAGACGCCGCCATTCGAGATGGTGAAGGTGCCGCCCTGCATCTCGGCCATGGTCAGCTTGCCGTCGCGGCCCTTCTTGCCCAGCTCTCCGATCTCCTTCTCGATCGCGGCGAAGCTTTTCTGGTCGGCATCCTTGACCACCGGCACGACGAGACCCTGGGGCGTGCCCACGGCCACGCCCATATTGACGTAATGCTTGTAGACCACCTCGGTCCCGTCGATCTCGGCATTCACCTCGGGGACTTCCTGGAGCGCGTGGCAGCAGGCTTTGACGAAGAACGACATGAAGCCCAGCTTGACGCCGTGCTTCTTCTCGAACTGGTCCTTGTACTCGCTGCGCAGATCCATGACCGCCTTCATATCCGCCTCGTTATAGGTGGTCAGCATGGCGGCGGTGTTCTGCGCGTCCTTCAGGCGGCGCGCGATGGTCTGGCGCAGGCGGGTCATCTTGACGCGTTCCTCGCGGCCCGCCTGATCGGAGGCGGCCGGCGCCTTCTTGGCCGGGGCCTTGCTCTCGCCGCCGGACGTGCCGCCGCCGGATTTCGCCTTGGCCACATCCTCCTTCATCACCCGGCCATCCTTGCCGGAGCCCGTGACCTGATCGCGGCTGATGTTCTTTTCCGCCATCGCCTTCTTGGCCGAGGGCGCATCCTCGACATCCTCGCGCGGCCTGGTTTCCTCGGGCCCGGCACCGGGGGAGCCGACATCGCCCGCATCGTCGTCATCGCCGTCGCCGGCCGCTTCCGGCTCGGGCGCGGATTTTCCGGCGGATGTGCCGCCCGCGGCCCCTTGGGTGATGACCGCAAGCTGGGCCTTGGCATCGACGGTGGTGCCTTCCTCGGCCAGGATCTCGGCCAGCACGCCCGCGGCGGGGGCGGGCACCTCGACCGAGACCTTGTCGGTTTCCAGTTCGCACAGCATCTCGTCGGCCGCGACCTCGTCGCCGACATGCTTGAACCAGGTGGCGACGGTGGCTTCGGAGACCGATTCCCCGAGCGACGGCACCATCACCTCAATCGACTTACCGCTCATCTTCTTCTGTCCTTCCTGCGATGTCTTGGCGGGCGCATCCTGCGCCGGGGCGTCCCTGGCGGGGGCGTCGTCGTCCGGCGCCGCGTCGTCCTTGCCGCCGTCACCCGACGCAGCCCCCTTGCCGGATTCGTCGATCTGGGCCAGCAGCGCATCGACGCCGACGGTTTCGCCTTCGGCGGCGACAATTTCGGCCAGCACGCCGGCGGCGGGGGCGGGCACCTCCACCGTGACCTTGTCGGTTTCCAGCTCGCACAGCATTTCATCCACCGCGACGCTGTCGCCCGGTTTCTTGAACCAGGTGGCGACGGTCGCCTCGGTGACGGATTCGCCCAGGGTGGGCACGCGGACTTCGGTCGCCATGATTTATCCTTCCATGGTCAGCGCGTCGTTCACGAGCGCTTCCTGTTCAGCTTTGTGACGTGAGGCGAGGCCGGTGGCCACCGAGGCGGCGGCGTGACGGCCGATATAGCGGGCGCGGCTGGCGGTGCCGCCGATCTTGTCGAGCACCCATTCGAGATTGGGCTCTACGAAGCTCCACGCGCCCTGGTTCTTGGGTTCTTCCTGGCACCAGACGATCTCGGCCTTCTTGAACCGGCCGAGATCCTTGGTCATCGACTGGGCCGGGAACGGGTAGAACTGTTCCAGACGCATCAGGTAGATGTCGTCGATGCCACGCTCGTCGCGTTCCTTGAGCAGATCGTAATAGACCTTGCCCGAGCAGAGCACGACGCGGCGGATCTTGTCATCCGCCACCAGCTTCGTGTCCGACCGCCCGCGTTCGGCATCGTCGGGCAGGACGCGGTGGAAGGTCGAGCCGGTGAGGAATTCATCGGCATCCGACACCGCCAGCGGGTGCCGCAGCAGCGATTTGGGCGTCATGATGACCAGCGGCTTGCGGAAGCCGCGATGGAGCTGGCGGCGCAGGATGTGGAAGAAATTGGCCGGGGTCGAGCAGTTCGCGACGATCCAGTTCTCCTCGGCGCACATCTGCAGGAAGCGTTCCAGCCGGGCGGAGGAGTGTTCCGGCCCCTGGCCTTCATAGCCATGCGGCAGCAGCATCACCAGGCCCGACATGCGCAGCCATTTCTTCTCGCCTGAGGAGATGAACTGGTCGAACATGATCTGCGCGCCATTCGCGAAATCGCCGAACTGCGCCTCCCACATGGTCAGCGTGTTGGGTTCGGCCAGCGAATAGCCGTATTCAAACCCCAGCACCGCATATTCCGACAGCATGGAATCATGCACCTCGTAGCGGGCCTGGCCTTCGCGGATATGGTTGAGCGGGTAGTAGCGCTGCTCGTTGACCTGATCGACGAAGGCCGAGTGGCGGTGGCTGAACGTGCCGCGGGTCGAATCCTGCCCGGTCAGCCGCACCGGGTGGCCTTCGAGCAGCAGCGAGCCGAACGCCAGCGCCTCGGCCGTGGCCCAGTCGAAGCCCTTGCCGGTCTCGAACATCTTCTTCTTGCCCTCGATCAGCCGGCCGACCGTCTTGTGCAGGTTGATGTCGTCGGGCGCGGTGGTCAGGGCGCGGCCGATCTCCTCCATCGCTTCGGACGGGATGCCGGTTTCGCCGCGGATATACTCCTCGCCCTCGCGGCCCATGCCGGTCCATTTGCCGTCCAGCCAGTCGGCCTTGTTCGGCTTGAAGTTCTTGCCGATCTCGAACTCCTCGGCCAAATGGGCCTGGAAGGCGGATTTCATGTCCTCGATCTCGCCTTCGGGGATCAGCCCGTCAGCGACCAGCCGGTCGGTATAGAGTTGCAGCGTGGTCTTCTGCGACTTGATCTTCTTGTACATGGCCGGGTTGGTGAACATCGGCTCGTCGCCTTCGTTATGGCCGAAGCGGCGATAGCAGAAGATGTCGATGACCACGTCCTTGTGGAATTTCTGGCGGAACTCGGTCGCGACCTTGGCGGCGTGGACCACCGCCTCCGGGTCGTCGCCATTGACGTGGAAGATCGGCGCCTCGACCATCAGCGCGATGTCGGTCGGATAGGGCGAGGTGCGGCTGAAGGCGGGGGCGGTGGTGAACCCGATCTGGTTGTTCACGATGATATGGATGGTGCCGCCGGTGCGGTGGCCGCGAATGCCCGAAAGCTGCAGGCATTCCGCGACGATGCCCTGACCGGCGAAGGCCGCGTCGCCATGCAGCAGGATCGGCAGGACCGCGGTGCGGTGGGTTCGGTCCTGGTGCTGGTCCTGCTTGGCGCGGACCTTGCCCAGCACGACCGGGTTCACCGCCTCCAGATGCGAGGGGTTGGCGGTCAGCGACAAATGCACGCTGTTGTCGTCGAATTCACGGTCCGAGGACGCGCCGAGATGGTATTTCACATCGCCCGAGCCATCCACGTCTTCGGGCTTGAAGCTGCCGCCCTGGAATTCGTGGAAGATCGCGCGATAGGGTTTGGCCAGCACATTGGCCAGCACCGACAGGCGGCCCCGGTGGGGCATGCCGATGACGATTTCCTTCACGCCGAGCGCGCCGCCGCGCTTGATGATCTGTTCCATCGCCGGGATCAGCGATTCGCCGCCATCGAGGCCGAAGCGCTTGGTGCCCATGTATTTCACATGCAGGAACTTCTCGAATCCCTCGGCCTCGACCAGCTTGTTCAGGATCGCGCGGCGGCCGTTCTGGGTGAAGGCGATTTCCTTGCCGTAGCCCTCGATCCGCTCCTTTAGCCAGGCGGCTTCCTCGGGATCGGAGATATGCATGTATTGCAGCGCGAAGGTGCCGCAATAGGTGCGCTTCATCAGCTCGGTGATCTGGCGGATCGTGGCGACTTCCAGCCCCAGCACGTTGTCGATGAAGATCGGGCGGTCCATGTCGCCGGCCTTGAAGCCGTAGGTTTCGGGCAGCAATTCGCCGTGATCGGGGACTTCGCGCAGCCCCAGCGGGTCGAGCTGGGCGTGCAGATGGCCCCGGATGCGGAAGGCGCGGATCAGCATCAGCGCGCGGATCGAATCCAGCACCGCCTGGCGCATGGCGTCGGGGCCGATCTCCTTGCCCTTCTCGGCGGCCTTGGCGGCGATCTTCTCCATCGCGGCGTTGGCCTCTTCCTTGGAGGCCATCGGCCATTCGCCGGTCAACGCGGCGGTGATCTCTCCATTCTCGACCGGCGGCCAGTCGGCGCGCTTCCAGCTCGGCCCCTCGGCCTCGGCCACGGCGTCATCGGCGCTGTCGCCCAATGCCGCGAAATAGCGGTCCCAGGCCTCGTCCACGGCATGGGGGTCGCGCGCCCATTGCCCGTAGAGCTGTTCGACATATTCCGCGTTGTGGCCCTGAAGAAAGGAGGATTCGTGGAAATCGGCGTTCTTGGGGTGGTCGTTCATGGTCATTGCTCCAGCGGGCTTGGCCCGAAGCGGTTGGTGCCGGGATGTGAGCGGGTCACGGTCCAGACGAAGATGAGAAGATAGATGACGAGCGTGCCGATCAGCAGGATCATTCCGATCGGCGCCATGAGCCCGGCGGTCACGGCGGTCATGGAGATGGCGAGGATGGCGGGGACAGCGGGGGCCAGCAGCCACCAGCCGCTGCGCCCGACATCATGCAGCCGGCGCACATTCACGGCCAGGCCGGGCAGGAAATTGGCCAGGGCGAAGACGCTGCTGATCGGGCCGGGCGTGTCGGCATCGGGGCTGATCCCGGCGGCGACCTCCACAAAGCCCAGCACGAAGCTGACCAGCACGTAGAACAGCATGTACCACCAGTATTCCGCCCGCCGGGCGCGGCCGGAAAAGGTGAAGGGTTTGCTGTAGACGGCGCGGATCGCGTCCACCATCGACATGGGCGGTGCTGCGGCGGATTGCGCCCCGGCCGCGCGGTCGCGCCGGTCGGGGCCGGGCTGGCGGGGGCGGCGGATGCCCTCGCCCCCGCCCGCGCCACCGCTTTGGCCGGGCCATGCGGCGCCGCCGATCCGGCCGCCCTGTCTGTCGGAAGGTTGCGTCATGCCGCCCGCCTCATGCGCAGTAAATGTCGATCATGCGCGCGCCGGGATCGTCCAGCGGGGCGCGCAGCGCCACCGGCAGGATCTCGGCCACGCGGCGGCGTTCCAGCCGGCACAGCGCCACGGCGGCGCGCCGGTCGGCATCGGGCGGGGCGGCGGCGGGGTGATAGATCAGCCGCCATCCGAAGTCGCGGCGCGAGACGGTGCGCACCGCCTCGGTCGGCAGGCTGGTCGCGTCGGGCAGGTTGGTGCGCGCCGGCACCCCGCCGCGCAGCATCTCGTCGGTGGAGCGCGGGCCGCAGCCGCTGAGCCCCAGCACCGTCGCGGCGATCAGCGCGGTGGGCGCAAACAGCCGACTGGCCCCGGTTTCCGGGGCATGTGCGGCGTGGCTGGGGCTGGCGTCCATTGTCCACCTGGCGGTTGGGGTTTGCCGTGCCCCCATAGTTAGTGCGGGGGCACGGCCTGTCAAATCATCAGCCCTTGATCGCGGCCAGCACAGCCTCGCCCAACCCGGCGGGGCTGTCGGCGACGACGATGCCGGCTTTCTTCATGGCCTCGATCTTGGATTCCGCGTCGCCCTTGCCGCCCGAGACGATGGCGCCGGCATGGCCCATGCGGCGGCCCGGAGGGGCGGTGCGCCCGGCGATGAAGCCGGCGGTGGGCTTCCATTTGCCCTTCTTCTTCTGCTCGGCCAGGAACTCGGCGGCTTCTTCCTCGGCGGTGCCGCCGATCTCGCCGATCATGATGATCGACTCGGTTTCGTCGTCGTTGAGGAACATCTGAAGCACGTCGATATGCTCCATCCCCTTGATCGGGTCGCCGCCGATCCCGACGGCCGAGGACTGGCCCAGCCCGACATCGGAGGTCTGTTTCACCGCCTCATAGGTCAGCGTGCCGGAGCGCGAGACCACGCCGACCGAGCCGCGCTGGAAGATCGAGCCGGGCATGATGCCGATCTTGCATTCGCCCGGCGTCATGATGCCCGGGCAGTTCGGGCCGATCAGGCGGCTGGCGGAGCCTTCGAGGGCGCGCTTGACGCGCATCATGTCGAGCACCGGAATGCCTTCGGTGATGGCCACGATCAGCGGCACCTCGGCGTCGATCGCCTCCAGGATCGAATCCGCGGCGAAGGGCGGGGGGACATAAATCGCGGTGGCGGTCGCGCCGGTTTCGGCCACGGCCTCATGGACCGAGTTGAAGACCGGAAGGTTCAGGTGATCCGTGCCGCCCTTGCCCGGCGTCACGCCGCCCACGACCTGGGTGCCGTAATCAATGGCCTGTTCGGTGTGGAACGTCCCCTGCGAGCCGGTGATGCCCTGGGTGATGACTTTGGTGTTCTTGTCTACGAGGATCGCCATCGGGATTATCCTTTCACCGCTTTAACGATTTTTTCTGCGCCGTCTTTCAGATCGTCTGCGGCGATCACGTCGAGGCCGGAGGTGTTGATGATCTCCTTGCCCTTCTCGACATTGGTGCCTTCGAGGCGGACGACCAGCGGAACCTTCAGCCCGACCTCTTTCACCGCGGCGACGATGCCCTCGGCGATGATGTCGCAGCGCATGATGCCGCCGAAGATGTTGACCAGGATGCCTTTGACGTTTTCGTCCGAGGTGATGATCTTGAACGCCTCGGTGACTTTTTCCTTGGTGGCGCCGCCGCCCACGTCGAGGAAGTTGGCGGGTTCGGCGCCGTAAAGCTTGATGATGTCCATCGTCGCCATGGCGAGGCCCGCGCCGTTGACCATGCAGCCGATCTCGCCATCCAGCGCGATGTAGTTCAGATCGTATTTCGATGCGGCGAGTTCCTTGGGGTCTTCCTCAGTCTCGTCGCGCAGGGCGAAGATGTCGTCATGGCGGTAGAGCGCGTTGTTGTCGAAGCCCATCTTGGCGTCGAGCGCCTTGAGATTGCCGTCGGTGGTCACGATCAGCGGGTTGATCTCCAGCATCTCCATGTCCTTTTCGAGGAATAGGCGATAGAGATCGCGGACCAGCTTGACGCATTGCTTGACCTGCTGGCCTTTCAGGCCGAGCGCGAAGGCCACGCGGCGGCCGTGGAAATCGGACAGGCCGGAGGCCGGATCGACGCTGAAGCTGACGATCTTTTCGGGGGTGGAGGCCGCGACTTCCTCGATATCCATGCCGCCTTCGGTCGAGGCGACGAAGCTGACGCGGGAGGTGCCGCGATCGACCAGCAGGGCCAGATAGAGTTCGGTTTCGATGTCCGAGCCGTCTTCGATATAGATGCGGTTGACCTGTTTGCCGGCCTCGCCCGTCTGATGCGTGACCAGGGTGCGGCCGAGCATCTGGCGGGTCATCTCCTCGGCTTCGGAGGTGGATTTGGCCAGGCGCACGCCGCCTTTCTCGCCCGCGCCGGATTCCATGAAATGGCCCTTGCCGCGGCCGCCTGCGTGGATCTGTGCCTTCACCACCCAGAGCGGGCCGTCGAGTTCGGATGCGGCGCGCTTGGCGTCCTCGGCACGGGTGACGACGCGGCCGTCGCTGACCGGAACGCCATAGTCGCGCAGCAGCGACTTGGCCTGATATTCGTGGATGTTCATGGCAAACCTCGCTTTGATACGGTTTGCCCGGCCTTTTGGCACATCCGGCCGCGGTGATGAACCGTTTTCGTCATCAGCGCCACGGATGGCGTGAAAAACCGGGCTTTGTGATCACAGTCGGAAATGGCGTGATCACAAGGGGCGTTTCCCGGAAGGTTCCGCTGCGTCGCGGCATGGGACGTGCGGGGTTCGGAACGCAGAATGCCGGCGCGGTGGGCGCCGGCATTCGGGGTTGGGTCGCCGAATTGGCCGGGTGTCAGGCCAGCGAGGAATCGATTTCCTTGCAGGCGTCCACCAGCCCCTTCACCGCGTCGACCGACTTGTCGAACATGGCCTGTTCGTCCTTGTTCAGCTTGATGTCGATGACGCGCTCGATCCCGCCCGCGCCGATCACGGCGGGCACGCCGACATAGAGATTCTTCAGCCCGAAGGCGCTGTCCACATGGGCCGCGCAGGGCAGGACGCGCTTCTGGTCCTTCAGATAGGCCTCGGCCATCTCGATGGCGGAGGTGGCGGGGGCGTAGAAGGCCGAGCCGGTTTTCAGCAGCCCGACGATCTCGGCGCCGCCATCGCGGGTGCGCTGGATGATCGCGTCCAGCTTCTCCTGCGTGGTCCAGCCCATCTTGACCAGATCCGGCAGCGGGATGCCCGCGACGGTCGAGTAGCGCGCCAGCGGCACCATGGTGTCGCCATGCCCGCCCAGCACGAAGGCCGAAACGTCGCGCATCGAGACGCCGAATTCCAGCGACAGGAAATGGCGGAACCGCGCCGAATCCAGCACGCCGGCCATGCCGCAGACTTTCTCGGCGGGCAGGTCGGAGAATTTCTGCAGCGCCCAGACCATCGCGTCGAGCGGGTTGGTGATGCAGATCACGAAGGCATTGGGCGCATGGGCCTTGATGCCCTCACCCACCGATTTCATCACCTTGAGGTTGATGCCCAGCAGGTCGTCGCGCGACATGCCCGGCTTGCGCGGCACGCCCGCGGTCACGATGCAGACATCCGCGCCCGCGATGTCGGCGTAATCGCTGGTGCCCTTCATCTTGGCGTCGAACCCTTCCGCCGGGCCGGATTCGGCGATGTCGAGGGCCTTGCCCTCGGGGATGCCTTCGGCGATGTCGAACAGCACGACGTCACCGAGTTCCTTCATCGCGGCCAGATGGGCCAGCGTGCCGCCGATCTGACCGGCGCCGATCAGGGCGATTTTGGGACGAGCCATGGTTTCCTCCGGGAAATGGTCATTTGGTCGTGGCATGGGTTAGACCCTCGCCGGGACGCTTTCAAGGCGCGATTCGCGTCAGCCGGGAGGCCGAGCATGGAGTTATCGCAAACATCCTGGGTTCTTGCGGTGATCGGCGCGCTGGCGGTCGGCATGGCCAAGGGCGGGCTGAGCATGGTGGGGATGATCAGCGTGCCGCTGATGTCGCTGACCATGTCGCCGGTGGTGGCGGCGGGGATCATGCTGCCGGTCTATATCGTGTCCGATATCGGCGGGCTGATCGCGTTCCGGCGCAGCTTCAACCGGGCGGTGCTGCGCAGCATGCTGCCCGGCGCGGTGGCCGGGATCGGGCTGGGCTGGGCCACGGCGCATCTGGTGAATGATGCCGCGATCATGCTGATCGTCGGGCTGATCGGGCTGGCCTTTGCGCTGAACGCGCTGATCCGGCCGCGCATGTCGGGGCTGCGCCGCCCGAGCCTGGGGGCCGGCAGTTTCTGGGGGGCGATCACCGGATATACCAGCTTTGTCAGCCATTCCGGCGCGCCGCCCTATCAGGTCTATGCGCAGCCTATGGGGATGGACAGCCGGGTCTATGCCGGCACGACCACGATCTTCTTTGCCATCGTGAACGGGGTGAAGCTGATCCCCTATGCCGCGCTCGGCCAGCTCAACCCAGGCAATCTGGCGATCTCGGCGCTGCTGTGTATCCCCGGCGTGATCGGGGTGGTGCTGGGGGTGCGGCTGTTGCGGGTGATCCCGCAGGCGCTGTTCTATCGCATCATCACGGTGCTGCTGCTGCTGATCTCGGCCCGTCTGCTTTATGCCGGGTTCACCGGGATGGGTGGATAGAGGCGCATAGCCGCGCATCTGTGATCGTGCCGCGGCGGCGCGGGAACCGGAGTGACCGTCTGCCGGTTCTTGTCCTTTGGTTTGTGACGAGTGGGTGACATGGCCGATGCGCAGCGAATCCTGATCTCCGTTCATGTGCCCAAGACCGGCGGGACCAGCTTTCGGCACGTGCTGGAGCGCCTGTTCGGCAGCGGGCTGCTGATCGATCATCCCTGGACCAACCGGCCCGCGGCGCTGCGCGGCGACAGGCTGGCGGGCAGCGAGGCGGAGATCCGCCACGCGCTGCGCGGGATCACCTGCATTCACGGCCATTTCGATGTCCGCAAATACCGCCCGCTGCTGGAGATGGGGGGCATTGCGCCGGTCTTCATGTCATGGCTGCGCGATCCGGTGGAGCGGGCCGTCTCGACCTATTATTTCCTGCGCTCGCAGTCGGATTCGCCCATGCGCGACTCTGACTGGGAGCGGCGCGCGAAATCCGTCTCGCTGGAGGCGTTTTTTGCGGATGGCGTCTACGGCCGCAACCGGCAATCCGGGCAGCTCGAGGGGCTCGACACGCAGCAATACGCCTTTCTCGGCCGGACCGAGCGATATGCCGAGTCGATGGAGGTGTTCTCGCATGTGTTCTTCGGCGGGCAGTCCCTGCCGGAGCCGCCGCATCGGCGCCGGAACACCGAGCGGACCGGCGCGAATTATGACATCTCGCCGGAATTGCGCGCCACGCTGACAGAGGCGAATGCGAAGGACGCGGCGCTGTGCCGCCATGCGGATGCGTGGCTGGACGCGTCGCTTGCGGCGATCCGTCGCGGGGACGCGGCGGCGGGGCCGGCGCAGGTCGATCTGCGCGAGAAATCGCAGGTGTTCCCGCTTTTGCGCAGCAGGCTGAAGCGGCTGCGTCAGCGCCTCGCCTGATCGTTCGTTGACCATCTCGGCCGCAGGCGATTGCTGCAGCGGCGAAAGAATGGCAGGCTCCGGTCAGATTGCATCAAGCGGGAGCAGCCAGATGTTCATCCTGATCCTCGGAGTCGCGCTGTGGTGGGCGGCGCATCTCTTCAAACGGGTCGCGCCCGCCGCGCGGCGCGATATGGGCCAGCGGGGTCGGGGGCTGGTCACGGCGGCGCTGATCTTCGCTGTGCTGCTGATGATCTGGGGCTATCGCGTGGCCGAGACCGGGGCGGTCTGGTGGGGGCCGAGCCCGATGATGAAGGGCATCAACAACCTGCTGGTGCTGGCGGGGCTGTATCTGTTCGCGGCCGACGGGATGAAGACCCGGATCGGCGTGCGCCTGCGTCATCCGCAACTGATCGGGTTCAGCCTGTGGGCCGTGGCGCATCTGCTGGTGAATGGCGACATGCCGTCATTCGTTCTGTTCGGCGGGCTGCTAGCCTGGGCGCTGGCGGAGATCGTGCTGATCAACCGTGCGGAGCCGGACTGGCAGCCGCGTGGCGGTGACGTGTCGTGGAGCAAGGACGGCATGGCGCTGATCGGGGCGCTGGTGGTGTTCGGCGTCATCGGGCTGATCCACGCCTGGCTCGGCTATAACCCCTTCGGAGCATGAAATGACGACGATCTATCGCCTGCTGACCGAGGATGACACATCGGCCTTCTGCCACAAGGTCAGCGCGGCGCTGGCGAAGGGCTGGCAGCTTCACGGCCCGCCGGTCATGGCCTTCGATTCCGCGCGCGGGGTGATGCGCTGCGGGCAGGGGCTGACCAAGGAAATCGAGGCCGCCTATGACCCGGAGATGAAGCTGGGCCAGCAATGAGCGGGTTTGTGATCACGCGCCTTGCGGCTGTGATCACAAACCGGCGAAATCCGCGGTTTTCGTCGCGGCACTGGACAAGCGGGCGTGACAGGGGTCAAAAAAACCGTATGAGAGAGCCAAACCAGCCAGCCCGCGCGCCAGCTGACGCCGTGGGCCCGCAATCGATTGAAGGGGGACGACATGGCTGACGTGAACCGGGGAAACCGGCCGCTTTCACCGCATCTGCAGGTCTACCGGCTGCCGCTGGCGGCGATCACCTCGATCCTGAACCGGGCCACCGGCCATGCGATGGTGGCGGGGCTGCTGCTGCTGGCGCTGTGGCTTCTTGGCGCGGCGGCGGGGGGCGGGCTGTGGTCCTTCGCCGACGGGCTGACGCGGAGCTGGTTCGGCTGGATCGTGCTGGTCGGCTGCACCTGGTCGCTGTGGTTCCACTTCCTGGCCGGGATCCGGCATTTCTTCTATGATGCCGGTCTGGGGCTGGAGATCGACGAGGCCCATAAATCCAGCATCGCCGTCATCGCCGGGTCGGTCATCCTGACCCTGCTGAGCCTGATCCTGTATTATGTCTGAGGGGAAAGCCATGCGTTACGTCACCCCGCGCAAAGCCGCCGTCGGGATGGGCGCCTCCCATACCGGCACCCAGCATCACTGGTGGATGACGGTCAGCTCGGTCGCGCTTGCGGTGCTGACCCCGTCCTTCCTGATGGTCATCGGCACGGCGTTGCAACTGCCCGAGCGCGCCGAGATCATGGCCTATTTCAGCCGCCCCTATCCGGCGATCGTGGTGGCCATCTTCATGACGCTGGGGATGCTGCATTTCATCAAGGGCACGCGGATCATGATCGACGACTATCTCGATCACACCGCCCGCAAGGCGGCGCTGATCGCCGCCGCGATCTTCGGCTGGGCCGTGATTGCCATGTCTCTCTTCGCGCTGGCGCGGCTGATGCTCGCCCCGGCCCAGCTCTGAGGTTCAGATGTCGGACTACGAATACCAGGTGCATGATTACGATGTCGTCGTGGTGGGCGCGGGTGGATCCGGGCTGCGCGCGACGCTGGGGATGGCCGAGCAGGGGCTGCGCACCGCCTGCGTGACCAAGGTGTTCCCGACCCGCTCGCACACCGTGGCGGCGCAGGGCGGGATTGCCGCATCGCTGTCGAATATGGGCCCCGACAACTGGCAGTGGCATATGTATGACACGGTCAAGGGTTCCGACTGGCTGGGTGACACCGACGCGATGGAATACCTGGCGCGCGAGGCCCCGAAAGCGGTCTATGAGCTGGAACATTACGGCGTCCCGTTCTCGCGCACCGAGGAGGGCAAGATCTATCAGCGCCCCTTCGGCGGGCATACCACCGAATTCGGCGAAGGCCCGCCCGTGCAGCGCACCTGCGCCGCCGCCGACCGCACCGGCCACGCGATCCTGCACACGCTCTATGGCCAGTCGCTGAAGGAAAATGCGGAATTCTTCATCGAGTATTTCGCGCTCGATCTGGTCATCACCGACGGCAAATGCACCGGCGTCGTGGCGTGGAAGCTGGATGACGGCACGATGCATGTGTTCAACGCCAAGATGGTGGTGCTGGCCACGGGCGGTTACGGCCGCGCCTATTTCAGCGCGACCTCGGCCCATACCTGCACCGGCGATGGCGGCGGCATGGTGGCCCGCGCCGGGCTGCCGCTTCAGGATATGGAATTCGTGCAGTTCCACCCGACCGGCATCTATGGCTCGGGCTGCCTGATCACCGAGGGCGCGCGCGGCGAGGGCGGCTATCTGACCAATTCCGAGGGCGAGCGCTTCATGGAGCGTTATGCCCCGACCTACAAGGATCTGGCGTCGCGCGACGTGGTCAGCCGCTGCATGACCATGGAAATCCGCGAGGGCAGGGGTGTCGGCGACGACAAGGACCATATCTTCCTGAACCTGATGCATCTGGACCCCGAAACCCTGCATGAGCGTCTGCCCGGCATCTCGGAATCCGCGAAGATCTTCGCCGGGGTGGATGTGACGCGCGAGCCGATCCCGGTGCTGCCGACCGTGCATTACAACATGGGCGGCATCCCGACCAATTACTGGGGCGAGGTGCTGGACCCGACCGAAGACGCGCCGGATCGCGTTTTCCCTGGCCTGATGGCCGTGGGCGAGGCGGGATGCGCCTCGGTGCACGGGGCGAACCGGCTGGGTTCGAACTCGCTGATCGACCTGGTCGTGTTTGGCCGCGCCGCGGCGATCAAGGCCGGCGAAGTGGTGGACCGCGACAGCGCGATTCCGGCCACGAATACCGCGGCGGTGGACGCGATCCTCGACCGGTTCGACCGCATCCGCAACGCCGATGGCGGCACGCCGACGGCGGAGCTGCGCGGCGAGATGCAGCGCACCATGCAGGCCGATGCGGCGGTGTTCCGCACCGACAAGACGCTGGCCGACGGGGTCGGCAAGATGAAGGAGATCGCCGCCAAGCTGGACGATCTGCACGTCACCGACCGCGGGCTGATCTGGAACACCGACCTCATGGAGACGCTGGAGCTGACCAATCTGATGCCCAACGCGATGGCCACCATCGTCGCGGCCGAGGCGCGCAAGGAATCGCGCGGGGCGCATGCGCATGAGGATTACCCGGATCGCGATGACGAGACCTGGCGCAAGCACAGCCTGGCCTGGGTTGATGGCGCGGATGTGAGGCTCGACTATCGCCCCGTCCATCTTGATCCGTTAACGAAAGCAGACGAAGGTGGCATCGATCTGAAGAAGATTGCACCGAAGAAAAGGGTATATTGATGCGTCTCATCCTGTCTCTTGGCGCCGTGTCGCTGGCTCTGGCCGGCTGCGTGGCCCCCGTTTCCGCGCCGCAGCAGCCGAGCGCGCCGATCGTCAATCCGACGGTCCGCCCGGCCCAGCCGTCGGGCGACGCGCTCAACAGCTCCACCCGTGCGGTGGCGCGCGATGTGGTCAACCGCGAGATGGCCAAGCGCCTGCCGGGCCGAAATGTCGGGCCCTATACCGACTGCGTGGTCAACAACGCCTCGATGGCCGAGCTGTCCGACATCGCCGCGCGCGGTGTGAGCGACAGCGGCGCGGCCGCGTCCTCGGTGGCGGTGATCGTGCAGCGTCCGGCGGCGACCGATTGCATTGCGCGGGTGGCGCAGACCGCCTGATGATGCAGGGGACCGGGATCATCCGTGGCGGGCTGGGCGCAGCACTGCTGGTGCTCGCGGGCTGCGGCCCGATGACGCTGGCCGATGCCGAGCGGTCCTGCATCAACACGGCGCGCGACGCGCTCGGACCCCGTGGCGAGGCGGATATCGGCATCGCCACGGATGGGGACCGGGTGCTGCCGGTGGCGCGGTTCGAGGTCTCGGTCTCCTCCGATTACATCGCCGGGCGCGACCCCGCGCTCGTCTATGACAATTGCGTGCGCCGCCGCACCGGCGGGCAGTCGCCGTCGCGCCCGCTTTACGATCAGCCCGGCTGGACCGGGCGGCGGTGGTAGCGATGCCCCGCATCTGCACGGATGCGCCCGGACGGCGCGCCGGACGTTGTATCGACGCCTTCCAGGTCCGCGTGGCCCAGAAGAAAGGAGCCTGACATGGTCGAGTTCACCCTGCCCAAGAACAGCAAGATCCGGGTCGGCAAGACCTGGCCCAAGCCCGAGGGCGCGACCAATCTGCGCAAGTTCAAGATCTATCGCTGGGACCCGGACACGGGCGAGAACCCGCGCGTCGACACGTATTTCGTCGATCTGGACAAATGCGGCCCGATGGTTCTGGACGCGCTGATCAAGATCAAGTCGGAGATCGACCCGACCCTGTCCTTCCGCCGCTCCTGCCGCGAAGGGATCTGCGGCTCTTGCGCCATGAATATCGACGGCGGCAACCATCTCGCCTGCATCTACGGCATGGACGAGATCGAGGGCGACGTGACCATCTATCCGCTGCCGCATATGGCGGTGGTGAAGGATCTGATCCCGGATCTGACGCATTTCTATGCCCAGCACGCCTCTATCAACCCCTATCTCATCACCAAATCGCCCACGCCCGGCAAGGAGTGGAAGCAGTCCATCGAGGATCGCAAGAAGCTGGACGGGCTGTATGAATGCATCATGTGCGCGTCATGCTCGACCGCCTGCCCGAGCTATTGGTGGAACGGCGACAAGTATCTGGGACCGGCGACGCTGCTGGCGGCCTATCGCTGGATCATCGACAGCCGCGACGAGGCGACGCCGGAACGGCTGGACCAGCTTGAGGATCCGTTCAAGCTGTATCGCTGCCACACCATCATGAACTGCACCAATACCTGTCCGAAAGGGCTGAACCCGGCCAAGGCCATTGCGGAAATCAAGCATATGCTGGTGGACCGTATCGTCTGAGCCGGTCTGTCGCAGCGTCGTGACCGCGCCGCGCTTGCTGATGCTGCGGCGCGGCATTATATGGGGGCATGGGAGGAACCACGCGACACGGGGGTTCGACCATGCCCAGCCCGACACCGACACCGAAACCTGCGCCGAAAGCTGAGAGCCGCGCGGCGCTTGCCGTGCTCGAACAGATGTTCGGCTATTTCAGCTTCGATGCGCTGCCGCTAGAAAAGCCGCTCTACAAGGCGGCGTGATCCGGCACCAGACGAGGCGGCGCGGGTTTCGGCCCGCGCCGTTTTACGTATCCGGCTCGTCCTGCGCCTGCTGCGCATCGGCCAGGGCCTGCGTCAGGAAGCGTTCAAAATCGTCCAGATCCACCGGGTCGAACTGACCGAAGCCCTGCATCCAGATCGAGGCCTGCCGCATTCCGTCCGGGTCGATCTGACACCAGGTGATCCGCCCGCGCCGCTCCTGCCGGATCAGCCCCGCCGCCGCCAGCACCGCCAGATGTTTCGAGACCGCCGCAAGGCTGACCTCGAAAGGCGCGGCCACGTCCGATACCGCCATGTCGTCTTCCAGCAGCATCGCCAGAATCCGCCGCCGCGACGGGTCGGCCAGGGCCGAGAAGATCTGATCGAGGCGCTGTTCCTGATATGTCATGCCGGTTTCGTGCCGTAACGCTCAACTTCGCGGTTGAATTATGGGGCAGGGCGCGGGGCAATGCAAATGCAGCATGCGCCTTTGGGCGCGGGATAAAATGGACAATAAATCAATAGCTTGACTGGATTCCGGTCGCACTTGACTCGGGCCGCCGCGATGCCTATCACCGCCCCGAAGATAACAGGGGTGTGAGATTTGCCCGACCGCCATGATGGTGCGCCCGATCCGGAACGGCTGAGGCGGCTGGAAGAGCGGCTGGAGAAGCTCAGGGCCCCGAAACCGCTCTCGCGGGCGCAGGTCACCTTCAACCATGCCGACACGGCATGGCGCATGGTGATCGAACTGGTGACGGGGCTCGGCTTCGGGTTCGCCATCGGTTACGGGCTGGACAGGTATTTCGGCACGATGCCGGTGTTCCTGATCCTGTTCCTGCTCGTGGGGCTGGCGGCCGGCATCAAGGTGATGCTGGGCACCGCCGAAGAGATGCAGCGACGCGCTGCGAAAAACATGCAGGGCGACCTGCCGCAGACGAGGGATGACGCACGTGGCGACGGAAACGGAAGCTGAAACCGGCCTTGCTTTCCACCCGATGGACCAGTTCATGGTCAAGCCGATCTTCGGCGACGGCCCGGTGCACTGGTACACCCCCACCAATGCCACGATGTGGTTCGCCATCACCCTGCTGGCGGTGATCGCGCTGCTGGTGTTCGGCACGCGCGGCCGCGCCGTGATCCCCAGCCGTGTCCAGTCCATCGCCGAGATGACCTATGGCATGGTCTACAAGATGCTGGAGGATATCTGCGGCAAGGAAGGGGTGAAGTATTTCCCCTATGTCATGACGCTGTTCTGCTTCATCGTATTCGCCAATTACCTGGCGCTGATCCCGATGAGCTTCTCGACCACCTCGCATATCGCGGTGACGGCGGTGCTGGCGATGTTCGTGTTCATCGGCGTGACGGTGCTGGGCTTCGTCAAGAACGGCATGCATTTCCTGGAGCTGTTCTGGGTCAAGTCGGCGCCCCTGGCGCTGCGCCCGGTGCTGGCGGTGATCGAGGTCATCTCCTACTGCGTGCGCCCGGTCAGCCATTCCATCCGACTGGCCGGCAACGTCATGGCCGGTCACGCGGTGATCAAGGTCTTCGCCGCCTTCGCCGCGGTGCTGTGGATCGCGCCGCTGGCAATCCTGGGCATCATCGGCGTCTATGCGCTGGAAATGATGGTCTGCATCATCCAGGCCTATGTCTTCACCATCCTGACCTGCGTCTATCTGAAGGACGCGCTGCATCCGGCGCATTGACGCCCTGGCGGTCAGGTTCATCCATCCATCCATCCATTCCATAAAGCCTCAAGGAGCAAGTAACATGGAACAACTGGGTCAGTATCTCGGCGCGGGTCTCGCATGCATCGGTATGGCGGGCGCCGCCATCGGTGTGGGCAATGTGGCCGGCAACTATCTGTCGGGCGCGCTGCGCAACCCGTCGGCCGCCGCTTCGCAGACCGCGACGCTGTTCATCGGCATGGCCTTCGCCGAAGCCCTGGGCATCTTCTCGTTCCTGGTCGCGCTGCTGCTGCTGTTCGCAGTCTGATCCCCTGCCATCCTTGCGGTTGGGTGGGGGCGGCGTTCCCCACCCGATTGTGAACTGAAAGGCCAGAGGATAGGACATGTTCAGCCTGTTGCAACAAGCGGTCGAAGTGGTCTCCGATACCGGAACCCATGTCGAGGCCGCGAACCAGGAAGCCGCCATTGCGGCCGAGCACGCGGCCGACGCGGATCTCGTGATCGTGGCCGGCGACCACACTGTCGCCGCAACCGAGAACGCGGCCGGCATGCCGCAGCTCAATCCCGAATATTTCGGCAACCTGATCTTCTGGCTGCTGGTGACGCTGGCGGTGCTCTACTGGGTGCTGTCCAAGGTCGCGCTGCCGCGGATCGGATCGGTCATCTCGGACCGTCAGGGTGTCATCACTGGCGATCTGATGCAGGCCGAGGAATACAAGAAAAAGGCCAAGGACGCCGAGGCCGCCTATGACAAGGCGCTGTCGGATGCCCGGGCCGAGGCGGGCAAGATCGTGACCGCGCAGAAGGCCGACATCCAGAAGGAACTGGACGAGGCGATTGCCAAGGCGGATGCCGAGATTGCCGCCCGCACGGCGGAATCGGAAAAGCGCATCGGCGCGATCCGGGAATCGGCGGCGGTCGATGCCCGCAGCGTGGCGCGCGATGTCACCGCCGAGCTGGTGCGCCGTTTCGGCGGCACGGCCGACGATGCCGCCATCGACGCCGCCGTCGATGCGCGACTGAAAGGGGCGTTCTGATGAAGAGACTTGCCGTCATCCTGTCGCTGTCCGCGACCCCGGCACTGGCTGCGACGGGTCCGTTTTTCAGCCTGCGCAACACCGATTTCATCGTCACCATCGCGTTTCTGCTGTTCGTCGGCATCCTGGTCTATTTCAAGGTGCCGCGGATCATCGGCAACATGCTGGACAAGCGGGCCGAGGGGATCCGGGCCGATCTGGAAGAAGCGCGGAAGCTGCGCGAAGAGGCGCAGGAGCTCTACGCCTCCTATGAGCGTCGCCAGCGCGAGGTGAAGGGCCAGGCCGACGAGATCGTCGCCAATGCCAAGCGCGAGGCGGTGGCCCAGGCCGACAAGGCCAAGGCCGATCTGGAAACCTCGATCCAGCGTCGCCTGAAAGGCGCCGAGGATCAGATCGCCTCGGCCGAGAATGATGCCGTGCGCGCGGTGCGCGACCGCGCCGTGCAGACCGCCATCGCCGCGGCGAGCGAGATCCTGCGCCAGCAGGGCAGCGAGGCGGATCGCCGCGCGGCACTCGACAGCTCGATCGACGAGGTGGCGCAGCGCCTGCACTGATCGGGTGACGCGGACAGAGAAAGAAGGCCCGGCGGATCGGCTCCGCCGGGCCTTTTGCATGGGGCGGGCGGATGCGGCGCGCACGAAAAAGGCCGGGCGCGTGGCCCGGCCTGATGTCGCATCGCTGCCCGATCAGCGCGTCGGGCGGATCAGGATCTCGACCCGGCGGTTCTGCGCCTTGCCCGACTCGGTGTCGTTCGAGGCGACCGGCTGGCTCTCGCCACGCCCGATCATCACGAGACGCGAGCTGCTGACCCCGGCTGCGGCGAGGATGCCGCCGACCGACTGGGCGCGGCGCTGCGAGAGGTCCATGTTGTAGCTGTCCGAGGCGGTGGAGTCGGTGTGGCCGTAGATCTCCACCCTGCTGTCGGGATATTGCTGCAGGTTCTGCGCCAGACCGTAGAGGTCGTTCTGCGCCTGACCGGAGACCGCCGCGCTGTCCGAGGCAAACAGCAGCCCCGAGGGCAGGATGACCTGCAGGTGATCGCCGCGATTGACGATCTGGACGCCGGGCGTGGTCATGACTTCGCGCAGCGCGCGTTCCTGACGCTCCAGCACATTGCCGATGGCGGCACCGGCGGCCGCACCCAGGATGGCGCCGCGCGCCGCGTCGCGGCCCTGGTTGTTGTTGTCATCGTCGCGCTGCGCGCCGTAGAGCGCCCCGGCCGCGGCCCCGGCAAGCGCGCCCTGCTGGGTCTTGGTCAGGGTGGTGCCCATCGTGCCGTCGGGATTCGTGGCGCAGGCGCCGAGCGCAAATACGCCGACCGTGCCGATCAGGAGGGATACACGCTTCATCATTCGCTTGCCTTTCCGTCGTTCAGGTGAAGATGCCATGCTGGCAGAAATCAGTGTCGAAACGCCCGCATCGTGTCACAGGTTCCGCCGCTTTCCTAGACGGCGCACCCCTATCCGGCTGAATTCCGGTCACATCTTGATGACCGGAGAGGTGGCCGGGCGAAACCGGGGTCGGGGTGATCTGTGCTTGAACTGGCGCGCCGGGGCGGGCAAAGACGGCGCATGGCCCGTCTGCCCGCCCCCTTGTCCTATTCCCAGCAGGTCGCGATCTTCTCGCGGCTGCGCGACGCCAACCCCGCGCCGGTGACCGAGCTGCGCCATGGCAATGCGTTTCAGTTGGTCGTGGCGGTGGCGCTGTCGGCGCAGGCGACGGATGCCGGGGTCAACCGCGCGACGGAGCAGCTGTTTGCAACTGTCACGACCCCGCAGCAGATGCTGGATCTGGGCCTGGACGGGCTGACCGAGCAGATCAAGACCATCGGGCTGTTCCGCCAGAAGGCGAAGAACGTGATGAAGCTGTCGCAGATCCTGGTCGAGAGTTACGGCGGCGAGGTGCCTGCCAGCCGCGCCGCGCTGATGCGCCTGCCGGGTGTCGGGCGCAAAACAGCGAATGTCGTGCTGAACTGCATCTTCGGTCATCCGGCGCAGGCGGTGGACACGCATATCTTCCGCGTCGCCAACCGCACCCGCATCGCGCCGGGCCGCGATGTCGAGGCGGTCGAGCGCGCGATCGAGGATCACGTCCCCGCGCCCTTCCAGCAGAATGCCCATCACTGGCTGATCCTGCATGGCCGCTATGTCTGCCAGGCGCGGCGTCCGCGCTGCGCCATCTGTCCCATCGAAGATCTCTGCCCCTATGAGGAGAAGACCCCATGACCGCTTTTGACGTGATCGGCATCGGCAATGCCATCATCGACGTGATCGCCTCGGCCGATGACGCCGATCTCTCGGAAATGCGGGTCGAAAAGGGGATCATGCAGCTTGTCGAGCGCGAGCGGTCTGAATTCCTGCTGGCGCAGCAGGCCAAGCGCGGCGAGGCGCGGCTGGTGCCGGGCGGCTCGGTCGCCAACACGCTGGCGGGGATCGGACGGCTGGGGCTGAACACTGCCTTTATCGGGCGGGTGGCCGATGACGAGCTGGGCCGGTCCTATGCCGCCCAGACCGAGGAGGAGGGCACGCGCTTCGTCAACGCGCCGGTCACGGGGGGCGCGCTGCCGACCTCGCGCTCGATCATCTTCGTGACGCCGGATGGCGAACGCTCGATGAACACCTATCTGGGGATCTCGGGCAATCTCGGGCCGGACGATGTTGATGAGGCCGTGTTCGCCGGCAGCAAATGGCTGTTCCTGGAGGGGTATCTGTTCGACAAGCCGGCCGGGAAATCCGCGTTCACGGCGGCGGCCGAGGCCTGCCACAAGGCGGGCGGGCAGGCGGGGATCGCGCTCAGCGATCCGTTCTGCGTGGACCGGCACCGCGACGATTTCCGGAGGCTGGTGTCGGAGAGCATGGATTACGTGATCGGCAACGCGCATGAGTGGGAATCGCTCTACCAGACCAATCTGGACGAGGCGCTGCGGCTGGCCACGGCCGATTGCCACACGGTGATCTGCACCCGCTCAGGCGATCCGGCGCTGCTGTTTCGCGGCAACAGCCGGGTGGAGGTGCCGGTGCACCGGATCACGCCGGTCGATGCGACCGGGGCCGGGGACCAGTTCGCCGCCGGGCTGATCTATGGGCTGGCCACCGGGCAGGATCTGGAGACGGCGGGCCGGATGGGGGTGATGGCGGCCTCCGAGGTCATCAGCCATGTCGGCGCGCGCCCCGAACGCGATCTGCGGGTGGATTTCGAGAAGGCGGGGCTGATCTGAGAGGGGGCCGCCTCAAACCCCGATCGCCGCGGCCACCCGCCCGCGCGAGCGGCCCGGCGGGGCCAAACCCCCTAGGTTCGGACCGGGGATCAACCGTTGCCGGGTATTTGCGTGAAGAAGAAGGGCCGCCGGTCGGGGCGGGAGCGCTGCGGTTGCGGCGCGGATCGGCCGAAGCCTAATCCAGCCGCTTGCCGCCCGGCTGCGCGCTGCGCCCGAAATCGGGCGCATCCGTGTCCTGCCCGGCCTCGATGATGCCGCGACGGATGGCGCGGGTGCGGGTGAAATACTCGTGCAGGTGGTCGCCATCGCCCATGCGGATCGCGCGCTGCAGCACGAACAGCTCCTCGGTGAAGCGGCCGAGAATATCCAGCACCGCGTCCTTGTTGTTCAGGAACACGTCGCGCCACATGGTCGGATCGGATGCGGCGATGCGGGTGAAATCGCGGAAGCCCGCGGCGGAATACTTGATGACTTCGGATTCGGTGACGCGCTTGAGGTGATCGGCCACGCCGACCATCGTGTAGGCGATCAGATGCGGGGTGTGGCTGGTCACCGCCAGCACCGTGTCGTGATGGGCGGGCTCCATATCCTCGACATTGGCGCCGAGCGCGCGGATGAAGCGGCGCAGCCGCGACAGCTCCTCGGGGTCGGTGTCGGGCAGCGGCGTCAGCAGCCACCAGCGGTTGGAAAAAAGGCCCGCAAAGCCGGAATAGGGGCCGGACTGCTCGGTCCCGGCCAGCGGGTGGCCGGGGATGAAATGCACGTGATCGGGCAGATGCGGAGAGACCTCGGCGATCACCTCCTGCTTGACGGAGCCGACATCGGTGATGACTGCGCCGGGTTTCAGATGCGGCTTGATCTCGGACATGACCTTGCCCATTGCGCCGACCGGCACGCACAGGATCACCAGATCGGCATTGCGCACCGCGGCGGCGGCATTGTCCACGATCTCGTCGCAGAGTTGCAGATCGCGGGCGGCGGACCGGGTCTTGGCGGTGCGGGCTGTCCCGCTGATCCGGCCGGCCGCGCCGGATTCGCGGGCGGCAAGCGCGATGGAACCCGCGATCAGCCCCAGCCCGATCAGGGCGACCTTGTTGTAAACGGCGCTCATCCCCGCCCCCTTTCGGCCATGAACCGGCCGATGACATGGGCGACGCGCCGACAGGCGGGCTCGTCGCCTATGGTGATGCGCAGGCAGTTGGGCAGGCCGTAGCCGCCCATCTTGCGCACGATCAGCCCTTCGGCCTTCAGCGCCGCATCGCAGCCATCGGCGGTGGATTCGTCGGCGAAGCGGGCGAGGATGAAATTGGCGCAGGACGTGTCGGACGGCACCCCCTTCTCGGCCAGGGCGGAGGACAGCCAGTCGCGCAGCCTCGCGTTATCCTCGCGCGAGCGGGTGACGTGGTCCTGATCGTTCATCGCAGCCTCCGCCCCCGCGAGCGCGAGGTTGGACAGGTTGAACGGGCCGCGAAGGCGGTTGAGCACGTCGATCACCGCGCGCGGACCGTAAGCCCAGCCGACGCGCAGACCGCCCAGGCCGTAGATCTTGGAGAAGGTGCGGGTCATGACGACATTGGGCAGCCGCGTCGCGAGGTCGGCCCCGCCATCGTAATCGGGGACATATTCGGCATAGGCCGCATCGATCACCAGCAGCGCGCCCGGCGGCAGCCCGGCCGCCAGCCGTTCGAGCTGGTCCAGCCCGATCATGGTGCCGGTCGGGTTGTTGGGGTTGGCCACGAAGACCAGCCTGGTGCGATCGGTGCAGGCTGCCAGGATCGCATCGACATCCGTGACCCGGTCGCGCTCGGCCACCGCGATCGGGGTGCCGCCCGCCGCCAGGGTCGAGATGCGATACATCAGAAACCCATGCTCGGTGAAGACCACCTCGTCGCCCGGCCCGACATAGGACTGGGCCAGAAGATGGATGATCTCATCCGACCCGACGCCGCAGATGATCCGGTCGGGGTCGAGGGCGTGGACACGCCCGATGGCCTTGCGCAGTGCGGCGTGATCGGTGCTGGGATAGCGGTGCATGTTATGCGCCGCGCGCATCACCGCCTCGCGCGCCTTTTCCGAGGCGCCGAACGGGTTCTCGTTGGACGACAGTTTTACCACGTTCTCCATCCCGGCAACATGGGACGCGCCGCCTTCGTACAGCGCGATCTCCAGAATGCCGGGTTGCGGCCGGATGCGGGGCTCTTCGGACATGGTGGCGGCTCCTTTGACTGCTGCCGTCATAGCCGGGGCGGAAGGCGTTGGAAAGCGGGCGAAAGCCGCAGCCAGCCTTGTGTGGCGCCACGGCCAGTTCGGCGTTGCCTCCGCGCCGCCCGCCGCCCTAAGCTGCGCCGGACAGACCGAGGGGAGAGACCATGAGCGATCAACTGGGATTCGACACGCGCGCCATCCATGCCGGCACGCCGCCCGATCCGGCGACCGGGGCGCGGCAGGTGCCGATCTATCAGACCACGTCATATGTGTTCAAAGATGCCGACCACGCCGCGCGGCTGTTTGGATTGCAGGAGGTCGGCTATATCTATTCGCGGCTGACCAACCCGACCATCGGCGCGTTGCAGGCCCGCATCGCCGATCTGGAAGGCGGCGCGGGGGCGGTCTGCACCGCGTCCGGCCATGCCGCGCAGATCCTCGCGCTGTTTCCGCTGATGGCGCCGGGCAAGAATATCGTGGCCTCGACACGGCTCTATGGCGGCACGGTCACGCAGTTCAGCCAGACCATCAAGCGCTTCGGCTGGTCGGCGAAATTCGTCGATCTGGACGACACCGACGCGGTGAAGGCGGCCATTGACGAGGATACCCAGGCGATCTTCTGCGAATCGATCTCCAATCCCGGCGGCTATGTCACCGATATTCCGGCGATTGCCGCGATTGCGGACGGCGCGGGGATTCCGCTGATCGTGGACAACACGCTGGCCACGCCCTATCTGTGCCGTCCGATCGAGATGGGCGCGACGCTGGTCGTCCACAGCCTGACCAAGTTCATGACCGGCAATGGCACGGTGACGGGCGGCGTGGTGGTCGATAGCGGCGCATTCGACTGGTCGGCCAGCGGGCGCTTTCCGTCATTGTCCGCGCCCGAGCCCGCCTATCACGGGCTGAAATTCCACGAGACCTTCGGCAATCTCGCCTTCACCTTTCACGGCATCGCCATCGGGCTGCGCGATCTGGGCATGACGATGAACCCGCAGGCCGCGCATTACACGCTGCTGGGGATCGAGACCCTGCCGCTGAGGATCGGGAAACATGTCGCCAATGCGCAGAAGGTCGCTGGGTGGCTGGAGGCCGATCCGCGGGTGAGTTCGGTGACCTATGCGGGGCTGGAAAGCTCGCCCTGGAACGCGACGGCGCAGCGGCTCTATCCCAACGGGGCGGGGTCGCTGTTCACCTTTACCATCCAGGGTGGCTACGAGGCGGGGGTGAAGCTGGTCGATGGGCTGGAGCTGTTCAGCCATGTCGCCAATCTGGGGGACTCGCGCTCGCTGGTCATCCATTCCGCCTCGACCACGCATCGCCAACTGACCGAGGACCAGCAGATCGCTGCAGGCGCGGGACCGGATGTGGTGCGGCTGTCCATCGGGCTGGAGGATGCCGACGACCTGATCGCGGATCTGGATCAGGCGCTGGCGAAGGCCACCGGCTAGGGCTGCCGGACGCGGTCCCGTCCGGGGTCGCGTGCGGCCCGGACGGGGTTGGTCATGCGGCTCAGTTCTGCGCGGGCTGCGCCGCAGTGCCATTGCTTTCCGACTGCGATGCGGCGTCGGCGGATTGCCCGGCCGAGGCGTCAGGGATCGGCATGATATCTTCGGGACGCAGCAGGTCGGTGCCGTCCTGAGCCGGTGCGGCGGCATCGGCGGGCGCAGCCTCCTGCGGGCCGGTCTCGCTGTCGGGCTGCGGCGTCCCTGCGGGCGCCGTGTCAGGCTGCGTGACGTCCGCTTGCGGCAACTGCCGATCCTGCATGACGGGCTGGGGCGCCTCCGCCGGGCCTGCATCGCCGGGTGCCGGCTGGGACGCGCCGCCATCGCGGCCGTCCCCGTTCATGGCGTCGCCGCCCATCTGATCTCCAGACATTGAGTCCTGGTTCATGGCGTCAGCGTCCATGCCGTCGCCGGCCCGGTCGTCATCGGCCATGTCGCCGCGCCCCCGGTCGTCACGGGTCATGTCGCCGCCCCGGTCGTCACCGTGCCGGTCCTCATCTCGATCCTTGCGGTCATCCCGGTCCTTGTCGCGGCCCTTCTTGCCGTCCCCGCGCGGCTTGTCCTTCCCGGCGCATGAAGCGTCGTCACCGCCGAGCGAGAACGTCACCTCTACATCGGCGGTGAAGGCGACCTCGCCGCCCTCGACCGGGATGCTGTTGGCCTGTGCGCCGGATGCATCCATTGCCCGCATCGCCAGCGGGCCGGGGGTGGCGATCTGCTGGCGCGGCTCGCCCATGCGCATGATCCGGCCAAGCTCCGCCCCCGCCGCCGAGGCCATCACCCCGGCGCGATGGGTGGCATCCTCCACCGCCATGCGCAGCGCCTCGTCCTCGGTGGTCTGGGAGTCCTCGCGCACGAAGCGGATGCCCTGCATCTCGTTGGCGCCCGCATCGACGATGCTGTCCAGCACCTCGCCCACCCGCGCGATCTCCGTCACCCGCACCGTCAGCAGGTTCTGCGCCATGTAGCCGTCGATGGACGGCGCGGCCCCGTCCTCGGGGTAGTTCATCATCGGGTTCAGCGTCAGGCCGGAGGTCTGGATGTCGGCCGGTGCCACCCCCGCCTGACCCAGCGTCTCGAGCACCGATTGCTGGCGCTCGGAATTGTCCTGCATCGCCTGATCGGCGGTGTCGGCCTGGGTGGTCACGCCAAGCGAGATCAGCACCTGGTCGGGCGCCACGCGGGATTCGCCATGCCCGGTGATGGTCAGCATGCCGGGATGGCCGCAGCCACCCATGGAGCCGCCGCCCGGCGCGGCGACGGCGGGGGCGGCAATCAGGGCGGTGCAGGCGCTGCCGAGCAGGGCCGGGACGAGGCGGCTGGAACGGGTGCGGGGCATGGGATCTCCTTGCGGTTGTTTCACGCTGAACGCGGGGTCATGCCGATTTGTTCAATCACATAAGCGCGCGTTCTTCCCATGCGGCTCTGTTCGGGTTATTCAGGGTTAAAACAAGAGCGCCGGAACAAGGCACAGCATATGAACGAGCAGATGGTTACGGGGGCCGCGGCCCCTGACAGGGATTTTGCATTGGGCTTTCAGCCGGACGGGGTGCAGCTTTTGCGCCGCGATGGCGGGGGCTGGTCCGAATTGGGGCGGGCGCTTTTCACCGGCGATCTGCGCGAGGGGCTGGGCGATTTCGCCCGCCAGCTTCGCGCCGCGAACGCGCCGGGGCTCGCGCTCGTCATCCCGGAGGACCAGATCCTCTATACCGACATGATCCTGCCCGAGGCATCGGATACGCGCGATGCGCTGCGCGCCGGGCTGGACGGGCTGACACCTTACCCGGTGGAGGATCTGGCCTATGACTACGCGCCGGGCGACGCCGCACCGGGCAGCACGGTCAAGATCGCCGCCGTGGCGCGCCAGACCTTGCAAGAGGCCGAGGATTTCGCCGTCCGCCACGGTTTCGCGCCGGATCGTTTCCTGGCCGCGCCTGCCGCGGGGCAGTTCCCGCATATGCCGGATTTCGGCCGCACCGACCTGGCCTCGGAATGGGCGCGGGCCGAGGAACTGACCGATATGGCGGGTGGCGACGCCGAAGCCGCAACCGACGCAGCGGGGGCTGACGCGGATGCCGATCTCCGGTCTGATGACAGTCAAGCGCCGATGGACGCGGAGACCACCTCCGCCGGTGACGCGACCGCGCCGGCCGTTGCGCAGAGCACGACGGACCCGTCAGCCACCCCGGTGCGGGACGATTCCGCACGTCCGGCAAATCGCGAGATGACAAGCGTGACCGTGACCCCGGCGGGCGGCGAAAGCATTTCCCCTCCGGTTGCGGCGTCTGTGCCTGTGCCCCAACCGCCGGTGATTTCGCGGATCACCGCGCATGTGGTGCCCGGCCTGCCTGTGCACACCAGTGAGACCCCGGACGCGGCGGCACCACGGGACGCGGCGGCTGCGGAGGTCGGCGTGGCCGCGCTTTCGGCGTCAACTGGCACGATCACCGGATCGGTCGCGGCAGCGCCCTCGGTCAATCGCGGCTCGATCATCCTGCCGGGCGAAACCGAAACGCCGCCGCCGGGAGCCCCGGACCCCGCCGCAGACGCGGACAGCACGGGCGACAGCACCGCGGCCCCTGCCGGAGAGCCCGTGACCGCGCGTCCGGCGGCACAGATGTCGGAACGGGCGCGGAAATTCCACGAACGGGCGCAGGAAGGCCGCAAGCTGCGCGCCGCGCCGACCCCGCCGCCGCGCGCGGCCGCCCCGGCCGGGCGGCGCAGCGGGCTGGCCGGCGCCCTGCCATTGGTGGGGGTGCTGGTCCTCGGGCTGGGCATCGCCGCCGTCGTCACCGGGCGCGACCCGGAGCCCAAGGACAGCGCGTCTGCCACGCCGGAAAGCGCCGTGCAGAGCCAGGCCGAGGCGCCGGCTTCCGCCGATCCGGCGGTGATGTCCGACAGCGTTCAGCCCGAGGCCGCGGCTCCCGGCGTCGCCACCACCCAGGCCGGTCCCGGCACAGGGGACAGCACGGATTCCGCGCCGGCGGTTCAACTGACCGAGGCGCAAGGCTCCGCCGAACCGGGTGCCGCGCCTGCGGTGCCCGCCGACGAAACCCCGCAAGACATCGCGCCTTCGGCCGATACGGCGGGCGCCACGGCGGTCCCGGCCGTCACGACCGGGCAGGGCAGCGAGGGCCAGCCCGCCGCCGAGGCGACGCTGAGCCAACCGCCAGCCCAGACCGCCACGAGCGCCGCGGCGCGGATGGTGGAATCGGCCTATGGCGACACCGATCCGCTGCCAGACAGCGCCCCGGCCGCGACGGTGTCAGATGCGGGGGCCGAGGCCTCCGAGGATGCGCCACAGCGCACCGCGCCCGCACCCTCCGCGCAGCCAACCGCCACGCCGCAAACCGCGACAGCGACCGGCCCGGCCGACAGCGCCGGCGATCCGGCCGCGGTCACAGGCTCGGCCCGGCCGGCAGCGCGTCCCGACGGGCTGGCCGCGCGCCGGCAAGCCGCCGGTGCTGCGTCGGATCCGCCCGCCACATCGCAGGCACAGGCGGCGCCGCAGCGTTCGGCGGCGCGCGCGCCGGTCAGCCGTCCGGGCGATTCCGCAGGCAGCACTGCGACCGCGCCGGCGGCGAGCCGCGCCGCACCCGGCGCCCCGGCAAGCGCCACGCTGCGCAGCTCGGCCCGGCCGGTCACCGCGCCCTCTCGCAGCGCCGGTCCCGCCAGCGGCTCCGCCGCGCCGGATCCACGGCCTTCGGTTCCGCGCAGCCCGCAGCCCTATGAGCGGCGCGACCAGCCGGAACCGACCGGGATCAGGCCGCCACCGAAGCCTGAGACAGTTTCCTCCGTTCAGGGCGCCGCGCTGCAGATGCAGCCGGCGCCTCGTCATTTCAGCATGTTCTCTGCGGCGGGTCACGACGCGATGCGGGAGTTTCTGGATGCGCCCTGGCGCGCGGCCTCGCAGCAGGCCTGGCCGCTGATCCGCACGGCGCAGGCCCGTCCCGCCCCGCGTCCGGGGCGCAGCGACGCGGTGGAGAGCGCGGTGGCCGATGCGCTGGCTGACGCGGTGGCGGGCGACCGGCCGCCGGCCGCGCCGGATGCGGCACCACGCGCCGCGGCGCCTGCATCGGCCACCGCCAGCAGTGCCACACCGCGCCTGTCGCGCTCGGCCCGGCCGCAGCGCCGTCCGGGGAATGCGGCCGGTGCCAGCACCTCCGGCATCGCCGCGGCGGCGGACAAGGCCGTGGAAAGCGCGATTGCAGAAGCCGTCTCTGCCTCGGCCGCGGTGCCGGGGCAGGTGGGCCTGACCGCGCTGCGCAGCTCCTCCCGGCCAATGCGGCGGGGCAATATTTCCAGCCGCAACGCCGGCACGGATGCGGCGGTGACAGCGGCCCTGGCTGCCCCGACCGAACGCGCCGGGGGCGAGGGAACGCTCGCCCCGGAGCCGCAGCCGGACGCGGCCGCGTCCAAGGCCGCCGCCGAGGCCGCGGCCCTGGCCGAGCGGCGGCGGCTGGATGATGAATTGCAGCGCCAGGCCGAGCAGCGCATCCGCGAACGCGCGGCCGCCGATGCGCGCGCGGCGGCGCAGGCCAAGGCCGCGGCAGAGGCCCGCGCCCGCGCCCAGGCCGAGGCCGAGGCGGCAGCGGCACGGCGGCGCAATCAGACCTATCGCCCGCCGGAAATCGACAACGAGCCCGAGGTGCAGCGCGCCTCGGTCACCCCCTCCAGCGGGTCGGTGGCGGGGGCCGCGACGAGCAAGGGGATCGACCTGAATGCCACGCAGTTGATCGGCACGGTGGGTGCGGGCAAGGCCAGCCGCGGGCTGATCCGGCTGCGCAACGGCAAGATCGTGACGGTCCGGCTGGGCGACAAGATCAATGGCGGGCAGATCACCCAGATCGGCGGCGGCGGGCTGCAATACCAGAAGGGCGGGCGCAAATACTCGCTGCCGATCCTGAACGGGCGCTGACCGGTCATGGCCGATTTCCTGCTGCTCGCCACAGTCTACCTGCTGTCGATGATCATCGCCGTGCCGGTCTCGGCCCGCCTGGGGCTGGGATCGGTGCTGGGCTATCTGATCGCCGGGATCGTGATCGGCCCGGTCCTGGGGATCGGCGGCGGCAATGCGGAGATGAACGAGCTTCAGCATTTCGCCGAGTTCGGCGTGGTGATGATGCTGTTCATCATCGGGCTGGAGCTGGAGCCGCGCGTGCTCTGGGCGATGCGGGCGCGGCTGATCGGGCTGGGCGGGTTGCAGATCTTCGGCACGCTGGGGCTGATCTTCGCGGTAGCCCTGGCGATGAACCAGTCCTGGCAGGTGGCGCTGGCGCTTGGCATGATCCTGTCGCTCAGTTCGACCGCGATCGTGTTGCAGACCCTGACCGAGAAGAACCTGATGCAGACCCGCGGCGGGCGCGACGCCTTCGCGGTGCTGCTGACACAGGACATCGCCGTCATCCCGATGCTGGCGCTGATGCCGCTTCTGGCGCAGGCGCCGATGCGGGCAGAGACCGGGGCGGACTCGATGGGCGGCGCGTTCATGGCGCAGCTTCCCGGCTGGGCGGCGACGCTGGCCACGATCGCGGCGGTGGCGCTCGTCATCCTGATCGGCAATTACGTCTTTCGCCCGCTGTTCCGCTTTGTCCATTCCGCGCGGCTGCGCGAGATGGACACGATCCTGGCGCTGTTCATCGTCGTGGGCATCGCCTCGCTGATGAGCTTCGTGGGTCTGTCGCCCGCGCTCGGCACCTTCCTCGCCGGGGTGATGCTGGCCGGGTCTGAGTTCCGGCACGAGTTGGAATCACAGATCGAGCCGTTCAAGGGGCTTCTGCTGGGGCTGTTCTTCATCACCGTGGGCGCGGGGATGGATTTCAACCTGCTGGCCGAGATGCCGGTGATCGTGATCGGCGTCACCGCCGTGCTGATTGCCATCAAGGCCGGGGTGCTGCACCTGATCGCGCGCAGCACACGGATGCCGGGCCGCGACCGCGCCCTGTTCACACTGTCGCTGGCCCAGGCGGGGGAGTTCGGATTCGTGCTGATCGCCTATGCGGTGTCGCTGCGCGTGTTGCCCGAACGGCTGGCGCAGGGTTTCCTGCTGGTCATCGCGCTGTCGATGCTGATCACCCCGCTTCTGTTCATCGCCAGCGACCGGCTGCGCCGGAGGGCGGGCGAGGTCGCGCCGGATGCGCCCGGCCCGGACGAGATCGAGGATCAGCAGCCCATCATCATCGCCGGGATCGGGCGCTTCGGCCAGGTGGTCAACCGGCTGGTGACGTTCTCGGGGCTGAAGACGACCGTGCTGGACCACGATCTCAAGCTGATCCAGCTCATGCGGCGCTTCGGCTTCAAGGGCTATTTCGGCGATCCGACCCGGCCGGAGATCCTGGCCGCGGCGGGACTGGACAAGGCACAGATCCTGGTCGCGGCCCTGGATGACCCGGACAACAACATCAAGCTGGTCCGCTATGCGCGCGAGAAACGGCCCGATCTGACGATCATCGCGCGGGCGCGGGACCGGATCACGGTCTATGCGCTCTACAAGGCCGGGGCCGACCACATCGTCCGCGAAATGTTCGATTCCAGCCTGAGGGTCGGACGCTATGTGCTGGAGAACGCAGGGTTTTCGGAATACGAGGCGCATGAGGCCGAGGCGATCTTCTACAAGATCGACCGGGCCAGCCTGCGGGAACTGGCCGAGCTGTGGGATCCCGCGCAGCCGACCGAGGCGAACGAGCCCTATATCGAGCGCACGCGGCGCGTGAACCAGGAGTTGGAATCGGCACTGATGGACCGCTTCTCGCACGGGCCCGCGGCGCCGCCGATCGTCCCGGATGACGACGATCCCGAGCCCGAGCACGGGTTGAAGGAGTGAGTGCGCGGCTGGCTAGCGCCAGCCGATCCAGCGGGGGGTGGTCCGGGCGTATCGCCGCCAGTCGGGGTCGCGTGACAGCACCGCCTCTTCGCGGCGGATCTGCAGGATGGCGGCGGCGGTCAACATCGCGGCGCCGGCCAGCATGATCCAGCCCGCCGGCGGAACGAGCGCCCAGACCAGCAGGATCTGACCCAGAAACACCGGATTGCGTGAGACGCGGAACGGACCGTCCGTGACCAGATCGCCGGTGGCGCCTTCGGCCGCACCGATGCGCCAGGATTGCCGCATATGGATCTGCCCCCACAGCGCAAGCCCGGAGCCGAGGCCCGCCAGCACCGGCCAGACCGGCAGGGCACTGCCGAAGCTGCGTTCCAGCGGCCAGAGCAGCAGGGCGGCGAAACCCAGCCGAAAGCCCGTGGCCTGCCAGCCCTGCCGGCCTGCGCCGAACAGCCAGACCGGCCGGTCACTGCGCCGAGCGGCGCGCCATGTCAGCAGCAGGAAGGCCGCCACATAGGCCGCGCCGATCAGCCATGATGCCATCTGCGTTTCGGTCATTCCGGCCTCATCCATTCCGAACCTGCGCAGTCTCGCGCCGAACCATACACGACCCGAGTCACGCCGCGCATGAAAAAGGGCCGCCCGAAAGCGGCCCTTTTGTCAGATCCGGCAACGGCTCAGGCCGCGCGGGCGACGAGCACTTCGTCCACTTTCTTCTGCGCGCCTTCGGCGTCGATCCCGCCGACGGCCGCGACCTCGCGGGTCAGGCGGTCGAGCGCAGCCTCATAGAGCTGACGCTCGGAATAGGACTGTTCGCGCTGATCGTCATTGCGGTGCAGGTCGCGCACCACCTCGGCAATGGCCAGCAGATCGCCGGAGTTGATCTTCTGTTCATATTCCTGCGCGCGGCGCGACCACATGGCGCGCTTGACCCGCGCCTTGCCCTTGAGCGTGGTGAGCGCCTGCTCCACCAGATCCGGGCTGGCGAGGCTGCGCATGCCGATCTCGGCGGCGCGGGCGGTGGGCACGCGCAGGGTCATCTTGTCCTTCTCGAACGAAATCACGAACATTTCCAGCGACATGCCGGCGACTTCCTGCTCCTCGATCGAGACGATCTTGCCCACGCCATGCGCGGGGTATACGACGAAGTCATCGGGGCGGAATTCGGATTTCTTGGCTTTGGACATTCCTGTTCCTTCCTTGGGCGCCGCCGCTGCGCAGGGTATCCGCGGCGCAAATGACCCATCGGCGGGACGAGCCCGTTTCCGCTGGGTCAGATTATTCGATTCATCTCTCCGCCGGGCAGACGGCGGTTGCCTTCCTTTCACGCCGGGAGAGGGCGTTCGCCCGGCATATTATGACAATAATATATCACAAAAATCGGCGTAGAAAAAGACGGCTCTCTGCACTGCGACATCGTGGTGCAGAGATCGTTTTAAATAAATAAAATCAATCTATTGGACGGCATATCTCGAAAGGATCGAGCGGCGCCGGGGCCGGTCTGACGACTCAGTCGCCCTCGCCGGGATTCGCACTGAAATACTTCTCCAGCTTGCCGGTGACGCCGTCCATCTCCTCATGGCCCGCCATCGGCTCCTTCTTCTGGGTGATGACCGGCCACTGCTCGGCATATTTCCGGTTCAGCTCCACCCAGGGCTCCATATCCGGCTCGGTGTCGGGGCGGATCGCATCTGCGGGGCATTCGGGCTCACAGACGCCGCAATCGATGCATTCATCGGGGTGGATGACCAGGGTGTTCTCGCCCTCGTAGAAGCAATCCACGGGGCAGACCTCGACACAATCGGTGTATTTGCACATGATGCAATTGTCGGTGACGATATAGGTCATCGCGTCCTCTCGGCGTTCGGTCCTTCACCTAGACCGCGCCGACCTGCCTTTCAAGCCAATTTCCTGCGGATTTCGCGCCGGCGCGGCCCGTCAGCCCTGCGCAAACGGCAGCGCGCCCCGGACCGCTTCTTCCGTCAGCCGGGACAGTGTTTTGCGATCCTTGCCACCGACGGGAACCGGTTCGTGAAGCACGATGTCCACGCGACCCTGTCGCTTCAGGGCCAGCACGGCGAGAATATGCGGCCCGAGCGCCATGTCGCCCCACCAGCCATAGATGCGCGGGTCAGAATTTTCCGGCGCGTGATAGATCGCGGTGACCGGCTGGACGGCCAGGTCACGCGGCAGGTCGGGGTCCAGGAACCCCTGGAACAGCGTCGGCTTGAAGGGCAGCACCCTGATGCCGTCGCTGGACGTGCCTTCGGGGAAGAACAGCAGCCGGTGCCCGTTGCGGGTGCGGGAGGCGAACTGCGCCGACTGGGCGGCGGCAAAACGGCGGTCGCGGGCGACGAAATGCGTGTCGGTGACGCGGGTCAGGATGTTGATGCCGGGCCAGGTCGAGACCTCGGATTTCGCGACGAAGAACACCGGCATGGCCGAGTTCAGCGTGAAGATGTCCAGCCAACTCGAATGATTGGCCACCACCGCGCCCGGCCCGGTCATCGGTCGTCCGATGCGCCGCCAGCGCAGCCCGATCGCGAACAGCACGCCGCGGCAGACCATCTGCACGAAAGGGCCGGTGACCGGGCGGCGCGGCCCGGCAAACACCCGTTCGACCGCGCGCAGCAGCACGAGGACCGGCACGCCGAGCGCAAGGATGCCGATGGCCGGGACACCGCGCCGCAGGATCCGCAGCCAGACGCGCCAGCCGGGCGGCGGCGTGACCGGGGGCGGATCCCCGATCCAGCCGGGCTGGCTTATTTTTTCGTCTGCCATCGGGTCGTGTAGAAATCGCGGTGCTTCGCTGACATGGCCGTCGTATCCATCAGCAGCAGCACATCGGTGGTGTTGAAATCGCGGTCCAGGAAGGCGCCGTGACCGACCCGGCCGCCAAGCCGCAGATAGGCCTTGATGAGTGCCGGCATCGCCACCATCGCGGCGCGGCGGTCGAGATCTTCCGGTGCGACCAGGTCCATGCGCTGGAAGCCCTCCGGTCGGGCGACGGGGCGGATGGAGTCGGGGGCCAGGTGGTTCTCATGCAGCCAGCTCAGCGGCTGGGCCAGGGCGGCGGCATCGGTGCCGTGGAAAGAGGCCACGCCGAACAGCACCTCGATCCCCAGTTCCAGCACGTATTCTGACAGCGCGTTCCACAGCAGATACATTCCCGCCCCGCCGCGATATTCCGGCAGCACGCAGGACCGGCCCAGCTCCAGCAGCGGGCGGCCGCAGGATTTCAGCAGCGTCAGATCGTATTCGCCGTCGCAATAGAACCGGCCGAACTCCGCTGCGCGCGTGCCGGGCAGGAGCCGGTAGACCCCGACGACGTGATCGAGCGCCGCCGGGTCGCGGCGCAGATCGATCAGGACGAGGTGATCGACGATCTCGTCGAACTCGTCGCGTTCCAGCCGCGCGGCGTGATCGACCATCGGGCCGTCGCCGCCCAGTTCCTCGACAAACACGCGGTAGCGCAGGCGCTGCGCGGCCTTCAGGTCGGCCTCGCTCTTGGCGATGCGGATGTCGAAGAAATTGCTGTCGGGATTCATGGGGTTACCTGACTGTCGCGTTGGGGGGTCTCTACGGAAATGCCCCGGCCGATGCAACTGCGATCAAAATTCTCAAAGTTGAGTGCGGGAGTATTGACTCGCCTTCAGGTCGCGCACATCTTTGTCCCGTGACGAGGTCATTCTTCATCGAAATCAATCAGTTCCAGTTGCACCCGCGATCCGTCGATCATCTGTTTTCCGGCTTCAGCGAAGTTCACCGTGATCCGGTCGCCGATGCGCGACTGCACCTGTCCCGGACCCCAGTCCGGCGCAGCAGGGTGGCGCACGATCATGCCCGGTTCGAGAAGTTCATTCATCACAAGGATCCTTTCCCATGGAATACGCCGATGACGGCAGGCTCGCAATCACTCAGCACGCGGACGCGTTGACGGCGCGGATTGTCGCGCTTGTCGGATCACGCATCTGCCACGATCTGATTTCGCCCCTGGGGGCGATCGGGAACGGGCTCGAATTGCTGCGCATGGCCGGGCCGGCCGGGGCGGTGATGGCCGGGGGCGAGGAGGTGGCGCTTGTCGAGGGCGCGACCCAGGCGGCGCGCGACCGGGTCGAGCGGTTCCGCATCGCCTTCAGCGCAGCGGGCAGCACCGCAAGGCTGACCCGCGCCGAGACTGAATCGCTGATCCGCGGCTTCGACGAGGCGGGGCGTCTGCAGATCGAGATCGACATTGATGCGGAGCATCCGCGCGGCATCGTCAAGCTGGGGGCGCTGTCGCTGATGTGCCTGCAATCGGCGCTGCCCTGGGGCGGGCGGGTTCAGATCCGCCAGAACGGCCGGGGATGGGCGCTGCACGCAAGCGCCGACCGGCTGCGGCGCGACCCGGCGCTGTGGGGGTGGCTGGCGCCCGACCGGGGCGATCTGCCGCTTCCGCCGGCGTCCGAGGTGCATTTCCCGCTGCTTGCCCTCTCCGCGCAGGAGATGGGCCATGCGCTCGACTGCGACATCCGTGAGAACGCGGCGCGGATCGCCTTCTGAGCAGCACCGCGCCGTCCGGGTCAGTCGCGCGTCGTGCCGTCGCCGGTGACCAGGTATTTGAAGCTGGTCAGTTGCTCGGCCCCGACCGGGCCGCGGGCATGCATCTTGCCGGTGGCAATGCCGATTTCTGCGCCCATGCCGAACTCTCCGCCATCGGCAAACTGCGTCGAGGCGTTGCGCATCAGGATCGCGCTGTCCAGTCGGTCGAAGAAGCGCCGCGCGGTGGCGTCATTCTCGGTCAGGATCGATTCCGTGTGACCGGAGCCGTGCTGGCGGATATGGCCAATCGCCTCGTCCACCCCGTCCACCAGCCGCACGGCGATGATGCTGTCCAGAAATTCGCGGCCGAAATCTTCCGCCGTGGCCGGTATTGTGCCCTTGATTGCGGCCAACTCGCCCGCGGCCCGCACCTCGACGCCCGCATCCAGCAAATCGCGGATCAGGACATCGCCATGCCGGTCGCGGAAGCCGCGGTCGATCAGCAGGCATTCCGCCGATCCGCAGACGCCGGTGCGCCGGGTCTTGGCATTGAGCACCACGCGGCGGGCTTTTTCCAGATCGGCCTCGGCATCGGCATAGACATGGCAGATGCCTTCGAGATGCGCGAAGACCGGCACCCGCGCCTCGCGCTGCACGAGCCCGACCAGCCCCTTGCCGCCGCGCGGGATAATGACGTCGATCAACCCCTGCGCGCGCAGCATCGCGGCGACGGCGTCGCGGTCGCGGGTCGGCACGATCTGGATCGCGGCCTCCGGCAGACGCGCGGCGCGCAGCCCTTCGACCATGCAGCCATGCAGCGCGGCGGAGGAATGGATCGAATCGCTGCCGCCGCGCAGAATCACCGCATTGCCCGATTTCAGCGCCAATGCACCCGCATCCGCGGTCACGTTGGGCCGGCTTTCATAGATCACGCCCAGAACACCCAGCGGGGTGGCAACTTGCTGGATATGCAGCCCGGTCGGGCGGTCCCATTCCGCCAGCACCCGGCCGACCGGGTCGGGTTGTTCGGCAATCGCGCGCAGGCTGTCGATGATCCCGCGCAGACGGTCCGGGTCCAGCCTCAGCCGGTCCACCATCGCGTCGGACAGGCCCTTCTCGGCGGCGTAGTCCAGATCCCGCGCATTGGCCTCCAGGATCGCCGCTTCGCCTTCGCGCACCGCGTCGGCGGCGGCGATCAGCGCGGCGTGTTTGCGTTCCGCATTGGCGAAGGCCAGTTCTGCGGCCGCCGCGCGGGCGGCCTCGCCCATCTGGCGGATCAACGTCTCGGTATTCTCACTCGCGCCATCCATCTGCGTCTCCTTTCAGGGCGATGCGCGCCCCGGATATGGGTCTAGCGCCGCGCGTCGGCCAGCGCCTCAACACCGGGCAGATCCTTGCCCTCCATCCATTCCAGGAAAGCCCCGCCGGCGGTGGAGATGAAGGTGAAATCGCCCGCCACACCGGCCTTGTTCAGCGCCGCCACCGTATCGCCGCCGCCGGCGACCGAGGTCAGCACCCCGTCACGGGTCAGCCGCGCGGCTTCCTGGGCGCAGGCATTTGTTGCTGCGTCGAAGGGCGGGATCTCGAACGCGCCGAGCGGGCCGTTCCAGATCAGCGTCTTGCAGGCGGCGAATACATCGTTGATCGCCGCCACCGTCTTCGGCCCGGCATCGAGGATCATCGCGTCGTCCGGGCAGGCATCCGCCGCCACCGTCTCGGATGCAGCGCCTTCCTTGAACTCGCGCGCGACGACGACATCGAGGGGCAGGTGAATGCTGCATCCGGTCGCGTCGGCCTTCTCCAGGATCTCTTTCGCCGTCCCGGCCATGTCGCGTTCGGCCAGAGACTTGCCGACCTCGATCCCCTTCGCGACGAGGAACGTGTTGGCCATGCCGCCGCCGATCACCAGGTGATCGACCTTCTCGACCAGGTTGGAGAGCAACTCCAGCTTGGTCGAGACCTTGGCCCCGCCGACCACCGCCACGACCGGCCGCACCGGATCGCCAAGCGCCGCGTCGAGCGCGTCCAGTTCCGCCTCCATCAGCTTGCCGGCCACCGCGGGCAGCAGACGCGCCAGCCCCTCGGTCGAGGCATGCGCGCGATGCGCGGCGGAAAACGCGTCGTTCACATAGACCGCGCCGAGCGCCGCAAGCGACGCGGCGAAGGTGGAATCGTTCTCCTCCTCGCCCGGATAGAAACGGGTGTTTTCCAGCAGCAAGACATCTCCGGGCTGCATCCCGGCGACCGCGCGCTTGGCCGGTCCGCCCACGGCTTCCTCGGCGAAGGTGACGCTCTGGCCGAGCGCCTGTTCCAGCGCCGGGACGATCTGCTTGAGCGACATCTCCTCGACGCGCTTGCCCTTGGGGCGGTCGAAATGGGCCAGCAGCAAGACCTTGCCGCCTGCATCCTGAATCGCCCGGACGGTGGGAATGATCTTTTCGATCCGCGTGGTGTCGGTCACCCGGCCATTGTCAGTCGGCACATTAAGATCGACGCGGGTCAGAACGGTTTTTCCGTCGAGGTCCATATCTTCGATTCGATTGAACTTCATGCTGGCCTCCGGTGAAATGACTGAGGGGGTTTTGGGCCATCCTCACGGGATCGTCAATGCGGCCGGACGGGTCCGCGCGCGGCTTCGTGCGTTGCAGGGCAGGGGCGGACAGGATAGCTGTAGCCCGACCCGAATGCCAAAGGAGGCCCGCATGGCCGAGATCAAGGATCCCGAAAACACCATCATCATCGAGCTGAAGGACGGCCCGGTCACCATCGAGCTTCTGGCCGATGTGGCGCCGAAACACGCCGAGCGGATGAAGGAACTCGCCCGCGCCGGAAAATACGACAACGTGGCCTTCCATCGCGTCATTGACGGGTTCATGGCCCAGACCGGCGACGTGGAGCACGGCAATATGGAGCAGGATTACAATGCGCGCCGCTGCGGCACGGGCGGCTCGGATCTGGACGATCTGCCGGCCGAATTCTCGAAGCTGCCGCATGATCGCGGGACGCTGGGGGCGGCCCGCAGCCAGGATCCCAACAGCGCCAACAGCCAGTTCTTCATCAACTTCAAGGACAATCATTTCCTGAACGGTCAGTATACCGTCTATGGCCGTGTCATCGACGGGATGGAGGCCGTGGACAAGATCGCCCGTGGCGAGCCGCCGGCGAACCCGGACCGGATGATCTCGGTCAAGGTGGCCGCCGATGCGTAAGCAACCGATCATCGCCGCCGCCCTGGCGCTTTGCTGTGGTGCCGCAGCCGCGCAGGGGCTTCCCGGCGTGTCAGACGGGCCCGGCCCCAACCTGGTGATCGAGGTCGCCGATGCCTCGGGCGAGAGCAAGGGCACGATCACGCTGGATCTCTATGAGGACAAGGCCCCGAACCATGTCGCGCGGCTGATCGAGCTGGCGCAGGACGGCGCCTATGACGGGGTGGTGTTTCACCGCGTGATCGACGGGTTCATGGCCCAGACCGGCGATGTGGAGTTCGGCCGGCAGGGCGGCGACACCGCCATGGCAGGAATGGGCGGCTCGGAGTTGCCAGATCTGGCGGCGGAGTTCAGCGATGTTTCCTTCCAGCCCGGCACGGTGGGCATGGCCCGCAGCCAGAACCCGGACAGCGCGAACAGCCAGTTCTTCATCGACCTCGCGCCCGCGACATTCCTCGACGGCCAATACACCGTGGTCGGCCAGCTGGTGGACGGCTGGGACGTGCTGAACGCGGTCAAGAAGGGCGATGCCGCGGCCAACGGCGCGGTGGAAGATCCCGATTACATGGCGTCTGTCACCGTCACCGAGTAACCGCGCGGCCTGAACGCAATCCGCATCGACGGCCCCGGAGCGTAGCCTCCGGGGCCGTTTTCATGTCTGCGCAGGGCGCATGGATTGCCGCAACGACAGTTTCTCTTGACTTGCCGATCCGATCCACCTATCGGTTCGCATAGCGGACGTGACGTCCGCAATTGGTTTCAAAGGTGAACTGTATGGCGTCGCGCCCGACCGGCCAGTCAGTCGCGCGGAACGCGGTTGTTGCAGTGCATCCGATGGGTGACGAGACGGGGGAGCAAGGATGGACAAGCGCATCGCCACATTGGAGGAGGCCGTCGCGCCGATCCAGGACGGCGCGTCGGTGATGATCGGCGGGTTCGGCAATTCCGGCGTCCCCTTCGGGCTGATCGACGCGCTGATCGCAAAACGGGCGAGGAACCTCACCATCATCTCGAACAATGCAGGTGCCGGGGATTTCGGGCTCGGGCTGTTGCTGCGCGAGGGGCTGGTGTCGAAATTCATCTGCTCCTATCCGCGCTCGCGCGGCTCGGTCTGGTTCGAGAAGGCTTATGCCGCGGGCGAGATCGCGCTGGAGATCATCCCGCAGGGCACGCTGGCCGAACGCATCCGCGCCGCCGGTGCAGGGCTGGGCGGGTTCCTGACGCCCACCGGCTTCGGCACGCGGCTGGCCGAGGGCAAGGAGACCCGCGTGATCGACGGCAAGGGCTACGTGTTCGAATTGCCGCTTTCGGCCGATTTCGCGCTGATCCGGGCCGAGCGCGGCGATCGCTGGGGCAATCTGAGCTATCACGGCACGGCGCGGAACTTCAATCCGGTCATGGCGACGGCGGCGCGGCACAGCATCGCCGAGGTGCGCGAGCTGTCGGAGACGCCGCTCGACCCGGAACGCGTCGTCAGCCCCGGCATCTTCATCGACCATGTTGTTGAATACGGAGTGCGCCCATGATCTCGCTGACCGATGAACAGCTTGCCGCGCGGCTGGCGCTGGATATTCCCGATGGCGCGTACGTCAATCTCGGCATCGGCAAGCCCACCCATGTCTCCTCCTATGTGCCCGCGGATCGGGAGGTGCTCTACCATTCCGAAAACGGCATCATCGGTGTCGGCCCGACCCCGGTGGAGGGCGAGGAAGACCCCGAGATGATCGACGCCAGCAAGCGTCTCATCACCGTCGCGCCGGGCGCGGCCTTCTTTGAGCATGCGGACAGTTTCGCGATCATGCGCGGCGGTCACATCGACATCGCGGTGCTCGGCGCCTATCAGGTGGCCGAGAACGGGGATCTCGCCAACTGGGCCACGCAGGATGAGAAATTCCCGCCTGCCGTCGGCGGGGCGATGGATCTGGTCGTCGGCGTGCCCTGCATCTTCGTGATGATGAAGCATGTCAACAAGGATGGCAGCCCGAAACTGCTGAAACGCTGCAGCTACCCGCTGACCGGGCTGGGCGTGGTCAACCGCGTCTATACCGATCTGGCTGTGCTGGATGTGACGCCGGATGGGTTCCGACTGGTCGAGTTGACCGATGGCAACAGCCTGGCCGATGTCCAGGCGGTAACCGAGGCCCGGATCCTGCCCCCGTCCTGACCGCGTCCTGACCGGCCGCCGCGGAGCTACGGCTTGCCGAGCGCCTCGACCGCCGCGCAGAGCCGGTCGCCATATTGCTCATGCAGTTCGTCCGCCGGGACCAGGAAGGACGGGCCGCCGATATTCACCCCGTATATCGCGCTGCCGTCCAGCGACCGGATCGGGGCGGCGATGGCGTTGATCTCCGGTTTCCAGTCGCCGAAGCTGGTGCAGTATCCGTATCGCGCGTAATCCGCCACGGCCTTGCGCAGGCTGGTCTTCAGCCTGTCGCGCTGACCCGGAAATTCGGCGATGGCCTTGTCCAGCACCCGCACCCGCTCCGCCTCCGGCATACCGGCCAGGATGGCGCGGCCGATCCCGGAATAGAACAGCGGCAGCCGCGCGCCCAGATCGATCGACAGCGTCACCGCCTGGCGCGAGCGTCGCACGGCGAGATAGACCGCGCGGGTGCCGCTGCGCTCGGCCAGGGCGACCGTGACATGGGCGTTCGGCCCGCGGCAGAGATCGGCGGTCAGCTCGCTGAACCGTGTGCCGACATCGGTCGCGGCCAGCGTGCTGAACCCGAGCTGCAGGACCTTGGGCCCCAGCCGGTAGGCGCCGGTCTCCGCGATCTTCAGCAGGAAGCCGGTCTTCATCAGCGTATAGGTCAACCGCGAGACGGTCGGACGCGCCAGCCCGGTGCGGCGCGCGATCTCCTGATTGGACAGGCTGCGATCGCCGGTGCCGAAACAGGTCAGGATCTCCATGCCGCGCGCCAGGGCGCTGACGAATTGCCGGTCGGCATCCTCCGCCTCCGGCCTGTCGGGGGTGAACCTGTCGGGGGTGATCTCGTCGTCCGGCATGGTCGGTCGCCTCTCCAAGACTGGCCGCGATGGCCCAACGCCGCCGCGACAGCGCCGTTCGGCGACGCGAATCGCGAGCTTCGCCTGAAAGTTTCGCATAGCGGACGAGATGAACGAAATCGAGCCGAGGCTATGCCGCGCACCGCATCACGTTGCGTCGACCGCAATTCCTCCGACCGGGACATGCGGCAGATATTCGTTTTATAAACAATCACTTATTGGTGATTTGAGAGCCATATGTCCCGCACCGTCTGAACTGGAGAGGTGGCCCTGTTGCGCTATCCGTGCGGATGCTTGATTTGCGATGCAGGATCATGTTAATTTCGCTATGCGGACAATTAAAACGCTAAGCGAACGGATGAAGATGTCGCGGATGCGCAATTCGATCGATCCGCACGGAGAGGGTTGTCCCATGATAATGCCGGTTGTCGCCACACGGGCCAAGCCGCGCGCATCCCGGCGGGCTGTCTCCTTGCGAGGAGCGGGGGACGGCGCAGCGGTGCAGCCCGTGACGGGCAACGGAACGGGGCTGATGCGGCGAAGCCGTCTCACCAGTGGAACAAGGACCAGGACTGATGCTTGAAGGCTATATTTTTGACGGATTGCGGAGCGCGTTCGGGCGTCATGCCGGGGCGTTGTCGGGGATCCGGGCGGATGATCTGGCGGCGCAGGTGATCTCTGCGCTGGTGGGCCGGTCGGATCTGCCGGTGGAGCGGATCGAGGATGTGATCCTGGGCAATGTCTGCCAGTCGGGCGAGGACAGCCGGAACGTGGCGCGGTTTGCGGGTCTTCTGGGCGGTGTGCACGAGGCGGCGGGCGGTCTGACGGTGAACCGGCTCTGCGGCTCGGGGATGGCGGCGGCGCTGGATGCGGCGCGCTCGGTGACGGTGGGGGAGGCGGATCTCTATCTGGCCGGCGGCACCGAGAGCATGACGCGGGCGCCCTTCGTGGTGGCCAAGTCGCCCGCGGCCTGGGCGCGCCAGCCGGAGATCTACGATTC
>NZ_FNAH01000008.1 GCF_900101865.1 Paracoccus isoporae | reverse complement strand
TAACCGTTCTCGGTCTTTCTGGCCCGCGTCTTCATGCCGGCCGGGTCCGATCCGGCATCCGGCTCGGTCAGCCCGAAACAGCCGATATATTCGCCCGAGGCCAGTTTCGGCAGGTATTTCCGCCGCTGCTCCTCCGAGCCGTAGGCATGGATCGGATACATCACCAGCGAGGACTGCACCGACATCATCGAGCGATAGCCGCTATCGACCCGCTCCACCTCGCGCGCGATCAGACCATAGCTGACATAGCCCGCGCCGATGCCGCCATATTCCTCGGGCACGGTTACGCCGAGCAAGCCCATCTCGCCCATCTCGCGGAAGATCTCGGGATCGGTCACCTCGTCGCGATAGGCGGCAATGACCCGCGGCTGCAGCCGGTCCTGCGCGTAAGCCCGCGCCGCATCGCGCAGCATCCGCTCCTCCTCGGTCAACTGCGCCTCCAGCCGGAACGGATCCTCCCAGTCGAACTTGCCAAGCCCCGGCGCGTCTTTCGGTTTCAGCGACATCTCTCATCCTCCAGCCAATCCACCCCTACCGGGATAGGCCCCGCCGCGGCACCGTGCAAGCACGCGCCGCCGCTCACGCGGCATTCACGGGGAAGTTGCGGAACGATACCGTGCCGGCCGTGTTAGCCTGCAAATGATAAGTCCCTGCGACCGGAGGAACCGACATGACCCGTCTCACCGCCAATTCCACTGCCCTCGCGGCGCTCGTTTCGCTGGGGCTCGCGCCCGTCGCCTCGGCCGAGGTGGTGCTGACGCCCGAACAGGTTCAGACAGAAGGCCCGGCGCGGGCAGCGGCGCTGCCCGGTCTGCGCAATCTGCTCCAGGCCGAGCGCGAGGCGGGGCTGCCGCAGGACCGGCTGCTCTGCCTCGACGGGTCGGACCGGCCCTGCGCCGACGACATGGCGCTGATTACGCCCTCCGGCGTGTCGGTGCAGTTCGGCCAGGGCGGCGCGATGATCCTGGCCCCGGCCGACATGCAGCCCTATGCGACCAATCCCGAAGGGCTGCCGGTGCCGCGGGGCAACGCGCTGAACGCCGCCGCGCAAGCCTATCTTCAGACCGCCCAGACCAATGCCGCGCAGGTTCTGGGGATCGCCGCCCCGGCGCAGGCCGACACGGCCGAGGCCGCGCAACCCGCGCCGGATCCGCAGCCGCAGCCATCCGCAGAGGGTCAACAGGATCCGGCAGCAGGCGACATTTCGCAGCTCGCCGAAAACAGCTCTGACGGTCCGTCGCGCCAGGAGCAGCTTGCGCAGCAGCTTGCCGCCGCGCAGCAGCAGCTGCAGACCGATCAGACCCCGCAAGGCGACGCGTCAGACGCAAGGCAGCCGGCCGCGGCCCGTGACAGCCATGCCGGTGACGAGCCGCGCATCCCCGAGGCGGCGGCGGCGCAGTTCGAGGATCAGCGCATCGCCAGCATGGCGCTTCTGAACGGCGTGCTCCAGCAGGAGATCGCGGACGGGCTGACCGCCGACGATCTGCGCTGCAAGGATGGCTCGGCGCGGCCCTGCGGCGATGGTGGCCAGCTTGTCACGCCCGAGGGTGTTACCGCCGAAGTGACCGAGACCGGCCGGATCATCATCGGCCCGATGGCGCAGCAGCAATACCGGGTGGACGAGGACGGCAATCTGCGAGCCCGCGGCTCCAACACCGAGGCCGCGCGCGAGGCCGCGCAAGCGACCGCCCCCGACGCCGCCGCGCTGAGCGGAGAGGGTGAGGGCGAAACCGTCAATGAGACCGTCACCGAAGACAACGCCCGCAGCTCCGATGAGGATTTCGAGACCACCATCGCTGACGCCATCGACCGCGCGGCAGCGCAGGGCGAAGCCGCCCGGTCCAGCGATGACGACGATGACGACGACACGCTGCAGACCCTCGCGCAGGTGGCGCTCGGCGGTCTGGGCGCGCTCGCGGTCGGTCAGGTGCTGAACGGCAATCGCGAGGTGGCGCTGAACACCGGCGACCGGGTGATCGTGACCCGCGCCGATGGCAGCCAGCAGGTGCTGAAAGACGACAACGCCCTGCTGCGCCGCCCCGGAAACGAGGTGCAGACGCAGAACTTCTCGGACGGATCGTCGCGCAGCGTGGTGACGCGGCCCGACGGCTCGCAGGTCATCACCATCCGCGCCGCCGATCTGTCGGTGCTGCGCCGGATCCATGTTGCAGCGGACGGCACGGAGACCGTGCTGATCGACGAATCCGTCGAGGTGCCGCCGGTCGAGCTGACCGAACTGCCCGACGCGCCGGCACCGCGCCCCGAGGCCGCGACCCCCACCACCGAGGCCGCGCTGCGCGAGGCGCTCGCCCGCGAGGCGGCGGTGGATCGGCGCTTCACGCTGACGCAGGTGCGCTCAATCCCCGAGGTGCGCAACCTGGTTGCGCCGGTCGATATCGACGCGATCACCTTCGACACCGGCTCGGCCGCGATCAATCCCGATCAGGCGCGCCAGCTTGCGACGCTGGGCACCGTGCTGGAGGATGCGATCGCGCAGAACCCGCGCGAGATCTTTCTGATCGAGGGGCACACCGACGCGGTGGGTGCTGCGGCCTTCAACCTGGCGCTGTCAGACCGGCGGGCGGAATCAGTGGCGCTCGCGCTGTCGGAGTATTTCGATGTGCCGCCGGAAAACCTCGTGGTCCAGGGATATGGCGAGGAATATCTGAAAGTGCCGACCCTGACCGACGAGCGGGCAAATCGCCGGGCATCGGTGCGCCGGATCACGGATCTGCTGGCTTCGGCACAGTAACGCCGCGAAAGCCCGCAACATGGCCCGGATCCTCCGGGCCATTTTCCATTGTCGGGGCACGCCCGCCTCAGGGATGCGTCTGCGTGCGCCGTCGGCGCTTGGTCAACTCCGCACCCCGTCGCGCCCCTTGGCGACCCGGTAATAGGACCACAGCGCCCGCGCCGCGACCGCGCGCCAGGGGCGCCACGGCTCGGCCATCTGCTCCAGCAGTTTCGGGCTCGGCCGCTGATCGAGGCCGTAAAGAAGGCGCGCGGATTCCTGCAGCGCCAGATCGCCCGATGGGAACGCGTCGCTGCGGCCAAGCGCGAAGGCGAGATAGATCTCCGCCGTCCATCGGCCGATCCCCGGCAATGCGGTCAGCGTCGCGATCACCTCGTCGTCGCTGGCGTTGCGCAGCGCCCGCCAGTCGGGTTCGCGGGCCACGATTCCCATGAGATAGCGGATCTTCGGGCCAGACACCCCACAGCCGCGCAGCCCGTCTTCACCCGCCGCGCGGATCGCCGCGGGCTCGGTCAGGCCGGCCTGCTGCAGCCGGGCCATGATGGCACCAGCCGCCGCGATAGAGATCTGCTGTCCGATGATCGCATCGAGAATCGCCGCAAACCCGTCCTGCCGCCGCCGCAGGGGCAGGTCCAGCCCCGGCAGCGCACCCGCCCAGACGGGGCAGATCGCGGCCAGATGGGCCGCGCCCTCTGCCAGGTCCGGCTCGCCCTCGATCCGCCTCACCGGTCGCGCTGCGCATCTTCGCGCAGCCGGGTTTCAAAGGCCTTCGAGATATGGGTGCGCAGCGCGGCCTCGGCCGCCGCGCCATCGCCGGATTTCAGCGCCTCGACGATCGCCTGGTGCTCCGACAGCGCCGCCTTTCCCCGCCCCTCGACAGCCAACGAGGTCCGCGCCATCAGCGCCATGTTGCGATGCACGACATCCAGTTGCTGAACGAGATAGCGGTTATGCGAGGCCAGGTGGATCTGGTGATGGAAGCGGCGGTTGGACCGGGCCAGGGCCTCGGCGTCGCGCAGCATCTTCATGTCCTCGTCGATCATCGACTGAAGCACGCGGAGTTCCTCCGGCGTGGCGTGGCGCGCGGCGAGGCGCGCGGCCAGTGCCTCCAGCTCGGTGCGTACGGTATAGAGTTCTGAGAGTTGGTTGTGGTCCAGCGTCGCCACGATCAGCGAGCGGCCGTCGCGCTTGACCATCGCCTGCGTCTCGAGCCGCTGCAACGCCTCGCGCACCGGGGTCCGGGAGACGCCGAAGCGTTCGGCCAGCTCGGATTCGACCAGCCGGTCTCCGGGCTTGTAGGTGCCGCTATCGATGGCGTCGACAATCAGGCTATACGCATCTTTCATGGGATCAGTTGCGGGGATTCAGCGGCGGATTGCAAGCGCGAAGCCGCGACCAGCATGGGGACCCGCCGCAATGCAAAATGCCCGACCTAGCGGCCGGGCATTCCGTTGTGTTGCCGTCGATTGACGGGGATCGTGCGGGGTTACTGCGCGATCTGGACCATCTCTTCATTGTCGAGTGCCAGTTCCGAGTCATATTCGAAATTGCTGGCGGCCTCGATCTCGGCTTCGGTCAGCTCACCCAGCATCAGGGCGTCGCCCTGCATGGTGATGCGCTCCATCGGCACCGGAACCTCGGTGTCACCGATGTCCAGGAAGCCGCCATTCGAGAACACCAGGTAGCGGACGCCATCCTCTTCGATGATCGCTTCCGGATCGCCGACATCCTCGCCGTTCACGTCGAGCACGTCCATCGCCAGAACGTCGCCCACCGTCATTTCGCCGGCTGCGGCCTGGTCGCCTTCCGCGGCGGCAGCCTCGGCATCCTCGCCTTCGGCGGCGGCAGCGGCGTCACCGCCTTCGGCCCGGCGTGCCTCGCGCTCTTCCATCGTCTCGAAGGTCACTTCCGGCTCGCCCGAGGTCATCACTTCGATGGTCGGCTGCTCGGTCATCGTCACGGTGACGTTGGCTTCAGCACCGGTGTATGACAGCTCCGGCTCGGACTGGGTCACGGTGACTTCCGGCTCGCCCTCGGCCTGAACGAGCTGCACGATCGGCTGCTCTTCGACAACTTCGACATTGCCGTCAACCGACTGCTCGCCGCCTTCACCTTCGGCGGATGCCATCTCGGCATCGTCGCCACCGGCATCGGCGCTGTCCTCGCCCACGCCGAGATCGACGTTAAGCTGCGGCTCGCCCTGGGTGACGGTGATTTCGGGATCGCCCTGCACGACTTCAACCTGCGGATCGGCGGAGGTCACACTGACTTCGGGATCGCCCTGAAGCATGTAGATGCGCGGCGCGGGCACGTTGACGCGGACGATGATCTCGGGGATCTCGACGGCGACTTCGGGCTGCTGCTGCTCGATCTCGATCTGGGTCGGCGCTTCGTTGACGGCCACTTGCGGCGGTGTCGAGGTTACCGTGACTTCAGGCTGCGGGACACGGACATCGACGTTCGGCTCCGGCACGACCACGCGGGCTTCGCCCTCGACCTCGATGTTCTGCGACAGATCGACCTCTTCGACGATTTCGGCGTCGGCCTCTGCTTCCGCGGTCGCATCGGCTTCTGCCGTCGCCTCGGTCTCTTCGGTCGCCTCCATCTCGGTCATCTCGGTCTCGGCTTCGGCGCCTTCTGCCGGGGCCTCACCCGAAAGCTGTGCGGCCAGTTCCGCGCATTGCGCCGAGTTGTCGCCGTTGATCGCCTGGGCGAGCATCTCCGGCTGCATGTCGCCGATCTCGTTGCCATTCTCGCTCAGCCACTGGCCGAGCATCTGGCATTCCTCGCTCTTGTCCGCGAGGGCCTCCTCGTTGACGTTCAGCGTCTGGCCGAAACCGGCCGACGCAAAGGACAGTGAAATCGCCGTGCCCAGCATGAGCGGGCTGAAAACAGATTTGTTGGCCACGAAAGCCTCCTTCCCGTTGTACTCTCAAAGATGGCGCCCCGACCGGCCGCCATGCTCTACATCACCAAGGGCGGCTGCCCCGGCCCATGCCCGCCCTGGATGGGCGAGCGACGCCGCATATTGGCTGCGTCGTGGATCGCCGCACGCTGCCACGTCTCTGGCAGAAGACCCGCGCATCGGCGACAATCCACCGACAAAAGCTCGTGACCGGGAAATCGTTCCTGCATCATTTGTTAGCCAGCCGCGCCCCGGCGCAACGCGCGCAGAGATTGCAGCGAGGAGGCTGGCCGCCTATGAGCGGGTCATGGATTTTTCACGGACCGAAACCTGGATCTTCGATCTCGACAACACGCTTTATCCGCCCGAGGCGGCGCTGTTCGCGCAGATCGAGGCGCGCATGACCGCGCATGTCTCCCGCGTCCTTGGCGTCGCGGCGGCAGAGGCCGACCGGCTGCGGATGCAGTACTGGCGCGATTACGGCACGACGCTGGCCGGACTGATGGCCGAGCATTCGCTGGATCCGCATGAATATCTGCTGGACGTCCATGACATCGATTTTTCGGTGCTGGACCCCGACCCGGAACTGGCGGCGGCGATCTCTGCCCTCCCGGGGCGCAAGATCGTGCACACCAATGCCGACAGGGCCTATGCCGAGAGGGTGCTGGCTGAGCTTGGCTTGCCGGTATTCGAGGCGATCTACGGCATCGAAGAGGTCGATTTCCAGCCCAAGCCCGATCCGCGCGCATATGACGCAGTGATTGCGGCGCACGGGTTCGACCCGGCCCGCGCGGCGATGTTCGAGGACGACCCGCGCAACCTGGCCGTGCCCGCAACACTGGGAATGCGCACGATTCTGGTGGGTGCGGGGCGCCATGGGCCCGACCTGCTCGACGCGCGCCAGAAGCTCGGCGATCATGTCCAGTTCCGCACCGATGATCTGACAGGGTTTCTGCGCTCACTTGTGTGACGATGGGCGGTCTGGCAGGGTCTGGCTGGAACGCGCCAGAGGAGATGACGATGACCCGAAACTCTCTCACCGATGACGCCCAGGCGACGGCTGCGGAAAACCGCCAGGCAAGGCTGATCCTGATGGTGACGCTCGGGCTGATCGTGCTGTGCGCGGCGAGTGTGACATTGTTCGGCCTGCCCGCGCTCGGGGTGATCGGCCTTGCCGGGACAGCGGCCTGCTTCGCCGCGCTGATCGCCTTCATGCTGGGCAATTGAGGCGGATGGACGTCCCGCATCGCGACATCCTGATTTCCGGCGGCGGCATTGCCGGGCTGATTGCGGCGGCGGCGTTCGGGGCTGACGGACATGACGTGGTCTGCGTGGACCCTGCCCCCCCGATCACGGAGGAGAGCGCGGCCGGGTCCGATCTGCGCAGCACCGCGTTTCTTCAGCCCTCGATCCGGCTGCTGGAGCGCGCCGGGCTGTGGGCGCGGCTGGCCCCGCACGCCACGCCATTGCAGGTGATGCGGATCGTGGATGCGGGCGGCGCAGAGCCTGAGGCGCGGCTGATCCGGGATTTCGACGCCTCGGATATTTCCGACGCGCCGTTCGGCTGGAACCTGCCCAACTGGCTGCTGCGGCGCGAAATCGCGGCCTGCCTGGCCGAGATGCCGAACGTGGAATACCGCACCGGCACCGTCACCACCGGGCTGATCGCGCGGGAGCAGGAGGCAATCGTCACGCTGTCGGATGGCCACCGCATCGTGGCGAAGCTCGTCGTGGGCGCGGACGGGCGCGACTCGGCCATCCGCAATGCGCTCGGGATCGGTGTCCATACCACCCGATACGGCCAGAAGGCGCTTGCCTTTGCCGTCACCCATGAGCGTCCTCACCGGAATGTCTCGACCGAGATCCATCGCAGCGGCGGCCCCTTCACGCTGGTCCCGCTGCCCGACCGGGACGGCAAGCCGTCCTCCGCCGTGGTCTGGCTGGAACGCGGGCCGGAGATCGCCCGGCTGATGTCGCTGGATGACGATGCGTTTAAGGCGGAGTTGAATGCCCGCTCCACCGGCATCTTGGGCCGACTGACCCCAGTGACACGGCTCAGCGCCTGGCCGATCATCAGCCAGATTGCCGAGCGGTTCACCGGTCCCCGCACCGCCCTGATCGCCGAGGCCGCCCATGTGCTGCCGCCGATCGGGGCGCAAGGGCTGAACATGAGCCTGGCCGATCTGTCGCTGCTTCTGGATCTGTCACGCGACGCGCCGGGCAGCCGGGAAAGTCTCGATGCCTTCCAGGCAAACCGCTGGCGCGATGCCCGGCTGCGGCTCGCGGGGATCGACCTGTTGAACCGCGCCAGCATGGTGGCGCCGCGCCCGCTGCGCGACCTGCGCGCGGCCGGGCTGGGGGCGATCTATGGCATAGCCCCGGTCAGGCGGCTGATGATGCGGGCCGGGCTGGGCGCGAAGTAGCCCGGCAGCCCGCCGGTTCTGCAACGAAAAAGGCCCGGCAATGCCGCCGGGCCGGTTCGGAACTGGATAGACCGAAGGGCCTGCCGGTTCAGCTTTCGTTGATGATCTGATCGCGCGCGACCACCACCAGCTCGGCCATCTTGGCCCGGATTTCCGCCTCGTCCGCCTTGCCGTCCAGATCGGCGGCCACCTTGCGGAACACATCCTCATCGCCCGGCTCCTCGAAATCCGAGGTCACCACGCTCAGCGCATAGGCCTTCGCGTCCTCGCCCGATTTGCCCAGCACCCCGGCGGCCCATTCGCCCAGAAGGCGGTTGCGCCGTGCCTCGGCCTTGAAGCGCAGATCGGCGTCGCGTGCAAATTTCGCCTCGTAAGAGCGTTCGCGGTCGTCGAAAGTGGTCATTCGCGTCTCCCTGAAACCTGTCCTTCATATGCCCATAGAGGCCGTATATCACAACCCTGTATCGCCCGGCCGCGGCCCAGTATTGCCGCGCGGGCGCTTTGGGCCTATAGGCGGGGCAATTCCATCCTGCCCTGAAAGGACAGCGCATCCCATGGCACCCCGGCGCAAGAAGATCTACGAAGGCAAGGCCAAGATCCTGTATGAAGGCACCGAGCCCGGCACGCTGGTGCAGTATTTCAAGGATGACGCAACCGCCTTTAACGCGCAGAAGAAGGCCACGATCGAAGGCAAGGGCGTGCTGAACAACCGCCTGTCCGAATTCTTCATGCAGGGGCTGACCAATATCGGCGTGCCGAACCATTTCATCCGCCGCATCAATATGCGCGAGCAACTGATCCGTCAGGTCGAGATCATCCCGCTCGAGGTCATCGTGCGCAATTTCGCCGCCGGCAGCCTGGCCAAGCGGCTGGGGCTGGAGGAAGGCACGCAGCTTCCCCGCCCCATTGTCGAATACAGCTTCAAGAATGACGAGCTCGGCGATCCGATGGTGTCCGAGGAATATGTCATCGCCTTCGGCTGGGCCAGCCAGCAGGATCTGGACGATATCGTCAGCCTCGCCCTGCGGGTGAATGATTTCCTGTCCGGCGTGTTTTTCGGCGTCGGGATCAAGCTCGTTGACTTCAAGATCGAGATCGGGCGGATCTGGGACGGCGATTTCATGCGGCTGATCGTGGCCGACGAGATCAGCCCCGATTCCTGCAGGCTCTGGGACGTGAAGACCGGGCAAAAGCTCGACAAGGACGTGTTCCGCCGCGATCTGGGCAATCTGACCGACGCCTATACCGAGGTCGCGCGCCGGTTGGGGCTGATGCCCGCCAATGCCGCGCCGATCAACAAGCCGACCCTGATCAACTGAAGGACTGCCCGATGAAAGCTCGTGTGACAATCATGCTGAAGGATGGCGTGCTCGATCCGCAGGGCGAGGCGATCCGGCACGCGCTGTCCGGTCTGGGTCACAAGGGGGTGGACGCGGTCCGCCAGGGCAAGGTGATCGAACTGGACCTGTCCGCCACTGACAAGGCAGAAGCCGAAGCCGAGGTGGCGCGGATGTGCGAGACGCTGCTGGCCAACACGGTCATCGAGAAATACACGGTCGAGATCGCCTGATCCGACAGGATCGGGCCACGCGCAGGATGACAACGGCGCGGCCGCCCTGCAGCCGGTGTCAGAAGTCGAACAGCTCGCTCAGGAAACTGTCCTTGCGCTTCTTGCGCCTGCGCCGATCGCGATCATCTTCGTCATCGTCAAATCTGTCCCTGCGGTCCCGGCGCCGATCGCCGGTATCATCATGGCGGGTGTCGCGCCGGTCTTCGTCACGCCGATCACGCCGCCATGCCGCTGGATCGACGTCGCGCGGATCGCGGAGGGGCTGACCGAAGGCCGCCTGCGCCTCGGCGGCGGGCTGCGCCAGCATGACGGGCGGCGTGGCCTCGCCCACGCTTTTGTCGATGATCTTGTCCAGCTCGCCGCGATCCAGCCAGACTCCGCGACATTTCGGGCAGTAGTCGATCTCGACACCGCTGCGGGTGGTCATCAGCAGGGTCTCGTCATCGATCGGACATTTCATCGCGGCTTCCTTTGCTTGGGTTCTGCCGTCTAGATGGGGACGGGTCCGGCCCATGCAAGCCGGCGCGGTTGCAGGCGGCCCGCCGGGCGCGTAACACTCTGCCCGAACCCGTCCCGACAGCATGGTGAGACCTATGGTGCGAGAGCTGAAATCCGAACGAAAGGGCCCGGCCAATGCCAGCAGCGCCGTGGTGTTCCTGCATGGCTACGGGGCGGACGGCGCCGATCTGCTGGGGCTGGCCGACGTGCTGGGTCCGCATCTGCCGGACACCGCCTTCTTCGCACCCGATGCGCCCGAACGCAGCGCCGGCAACCCGTTCGGCAAGCAGTGGTTTCCGATCCCGTGGATGGACGGCTCGACCGAGGAGCAGGCGCGCGCCTCGATGGCCCAGTCGGTCGACGACATCAACGCCTTTCTCGATCAGGTGCTTTCGTCCGAGGGGATCGCCCCGGCGCGGCTGGCGGTGGTCGGGTTTTCGCAGGGCACCATGATGGCGCTGCATGTGGTGCCGCGCCGGGCCGAGCCCGTGGCGGGAATTGTCGGGTTTTCGGGTCGTCTGCTGGTGCCAGAACTGCTGGCGGCCGAGGCGCGGTCGAAACCGCCCGTGCTGCTGCTGCATGGCGATCAGGATCCGGTCGTGCCCTTCACCGATCTGGCGAAGGCAGAGGCGGGGCTTTCGGCGGCGGGTTTCGAGGTCGCCACCCATGTGATGGCAGGCACGCCGCACGGCATTTCGCAGGACGGGCTGCTGGCGGCGCTGCAATTCCTCCAGCGTCACCTAGGCGACTAGATACGGCCCACGGCGCCGCGCCCGTTCGCGCCCCGTGGCGCCGAAATTCCGCGCTCCGCCCGCCTGTCACGCATACGTCACGCAGCAGGGTTAAAACAAAACCACATTCTGGGTCTTGCCTGTAGGAGACCCCGATATATAGTCAGGCCAAGGCGGACCGGCGAAGGACCGGCAGGACGGGGTTGGAGATGCTCGACGACCACCACCACGCGGATTTCAGGACGCAGTTCGTGCGCGAACCGGCGGCGCTGAAACATTACCCTGCCCTTGTTCTGAACGCGGATTACCGGCCGCTTTCCTACTATCCCCTGTCTCTCTGGCCCTGGCAGGAGGCGATCAAGGCGGTATTCCTCGACCGGGTCAGTATCATCGCCGAATACGAGGAGGTCGTCAGGTCGCAGCGACAGGCCTTCAGGATCCCCTCGGTCGTGGTATTGAAAGATTTCGTCAAACCCCAGAAGCGCGTGGCATTCACGCGCTTCAATCTTTTTCTGCGGGACGGTTTTGCCTGCCAGTATTGCGGATCGAAAGGCGATCTGACCTTCGATCACGTTGTACCGCGCTCGCGCGGCGGGGTGACAAGCTGGGAAAACGTGGTCGCGGCCTGCTCGCCCTGCAATCTGCGCAAGGCGAACCGATCACTGCGTCATTGCGGGCTGAAGCTGCGGCGCACGCCGCGCCAGCCGACGGCAGAGGACATGCACCGGATCGGCCGGCGCTTTCCGCCGAACCATCTGCACGAGACCTGGATGGATTTCCTGTACTGGGATGCCGAGCTGGACAGCTAGGCGTCAGAGCCTGCGGTCATGCCGCGTGAAATGGACCACCGCCGCCGCGATCAGCGCGGCAAGCGCCAGCGCCACGACCGGAACCCCGTTCGCCAGGCTGAACCACAACGTGGCGGCGGCGGCGAAGACGACGGCTGCGATCATCAAAAGAAACTGCGGCAAAGGCATGTCTGATCCCCCTTCGCTGCCAATATGGGCAACGGCGAAGGGATTGGAAAGGGCTGCGGCCCGAAAGCTGATGATTGTGGACTATGTTCCCGGTATGTTCTAGCCTGTTGTCATGTTACCACCTCGCGATCCCGACGAGATCATCAAGGCCCGCGGCGCCGATACGCGGCCCGCGAACCGATTCGACCGGCTGCATTCCGAGCGCGCGCATGACGGCTGGGACATGGTGGAGGACACCCGGCTGCTGCGCACCGAGGTAACGGACGAACATCCCCGCCGGATCCTGACCCGCAACACCTCGCCGGATGTGCCGTTCGACCGCTCGATCAATCCCTATCGCGGCTGCGAACATGGCTGCATCTATTGCTTCGCGCGGCCCAGCCACGCCTATTGGGGGCTGTCGCCGGGGCTGGATTTCGAGACGAAGCTGACCGCCAAACCCGATGCGGCGAAACTGCTTGCCGCCGAGATCGCCAGGCCCGGCTACCGCGTCGCCCCGATCGCCTTCGGCACCAATACCGATCCCTATCAGCCGGTCGAGGCGAAGCGGCGGATCATGCCGGAGCTTTGGCAGGTGCTCCTGGACTGGAATCACCCGGCCAGCCTGGTGACGCGCGGCCAGATTGTGCTGCGCGACCTGCCGCTTCTGGCGGAAATGGCAGCGCGGCAACTGGTGCATGTCGGCGTGTCCATCACCACGCTGGATGCCGGCCTCGCCCGCAGCATGGAGCCGCGCGCGCCCGCACCCGCCACGCGGCTGAAGATGATCCGCGAGATGGCGGCGGCGGGGATCCAGGTCCGCGTGATGGTCGCGCCGGTCATCCCGGTCCTGACCGAGCCCGAGATCGAACGGATCCTGGCCGCCGCGCGCGAGGCCGGTGCCACGAACGCCAGCATGATCCCGCTGCGCTTGCCGCGCGAAGTCGCGCCGCTGTTCCGCGACTGGCTGGACCGCCACCGCCCCGATGCGGCGGCGCATGTGATGAACCGGGTGCGGGCCATGCGGGGCGGGCGCGACAATGATCCCAGATTCGGCAGCCGGATGCGCGGCGAAGGGATCGAGGCCGATCTGATGATGAAGCGCTTCAGGCTCGCGCGCAAACGGCTGGGATACGCCGAGACGACCCCGCCGCTCGATTCCGGCCGCTTCGGACAGCCGCCACGCAGTGGCGATCAGCTCTCGCTGTTCTAGTTCGCGGGCCAGCCGGGACGGTCGTCGATCGGGGCTGCAAGCGACATGCCGCCGCTGCTCTCGGCACTGCGCTGCAGCGTGCTGACCAGCGGGATCGTGTCGGTCAGGATCAGAAGCCGCGTCATCTTCCCCCAGCGAAGATGAACGACATGAACGCCGTGATTGGTCATCTCGATCCCGTCCGTGCCGCTATTGCGCTCCGTCCACTCGATCGAGGCGATGGTGTTCCAGGGCGTGCCGGCAATATCGATCCGGTGCAGGTCGAAATGGATATCAGGCGTCAGCGCCATCAGCCGCTGATACCAGGCCCGGATCGATTCAGGCCGGTCGCGCCGCCCGGCGAGCGCGTGATCCGCGCCCAGAAACACATGCTCGCCCTCCGGCGCGAAGGCGTCGAGAATCGGCTGCGTATCGCCCCGATTGATCGCGTCGAACAGGCCGCGGATGCGGCGGCGGACAATGGCGTGATACATGTGACCTCCTGCCCCGGACACGGGAAAAGCTGCGGGTTCCGGCCAATGTAAGGCACTCTTACATTGGAACTGCAATGCAACATTTGGCAACTCAGCCGAGCGGACCCGGCCGACGCTCTTCCGACAACATCACATTGGCCTCGACTTGTCCCAGGCCCGGCAGGGTCATGATCCGCCGCCGCAGGATGCGCTCGAAATCCGCGATGTCACGGGCGACGATGCGCAGGCGGTAATCGAACTGGCCGAGGACATGCTGGACAAGCTGCACCTCAGGGATGGCGGTGACGGCGCGCTCGAACTCCTCAAGGCTGGTGCGGCCCTTCGTGGCCAAGCGGATGCCCAGAAACACCGTTACACCGAACCCCAACGCCGCATTGTCCAAGACCACGCGCTGCCCGGCGATCACCCCCGCCTCCTGCAGCCGCCGGATCCGCCGCCAGGTCGCCGGCTGGGTCAGGCCGAGCGCGCGGCCGATCTCCGCCGCGCCCTGCGTCGCGTCCTGCGCGAGCATCCGCAGAATGGCCAGATCGGTCTGATCGACACTCACAGCGGCAACTCCGCGCTGTTCTTGATGGTCGAGACCAGCATCAGCGCGTCGCTCGTCTCCACATGCGGCAGGGTCAGGATGCGTTCGCGATAGATCTCCTGCCAATGCGCCATGTCGCGGGCGATGACCGACAGCCGGAAATCGACACTGCCCAGGAATGTCTGGATCTCGATCACCTCGGGCACCTCGCGGGCGGCGGCGGTGAATTCGTCAAAGCCGCGCGGATTGGTCTTGTCGAGGGTGAAGCGCAAGCTCACCTCGACCTCATAACCCATGCGGCGCCAGTCGATCTGCGCCTGCTGCCCGACGATGATCCCGCTCTGCCGCATCTTGTCGAGCCGCCGCCACAGCGTCGCCGGCGTGACCCCGGCGCGCGCGGCCAGATCCGCCGCCGGCAGATCGGGGTCGGCCAGAAGCTGGCGCAAGATGCGGCGGTCTGTGGTGTCAGGCATGATTTCAGAGCAATTTCTGTGATACCGGCATGATTATTTCAGATTGCGTCGATATACTGCGAAGATTGCGGCGATCACCAGTCCAAACTTCGCTAGAACCTCTCCAGTCAAACGGAAAGGAGCGCATCATGCGCGTGTATTACGACCGCGATTGCGACGTGAACCTCATCAAGGACAAGAAAATCGCCATTCTCGGCTATGGCAGCCAAGGCCATGCCCATGCGCTGAACCTGCGCGATTCGGGTGCCAAGAATGTCGTCGTGGCGCTCCGCGACGGCTCGCCGTCCAAGGCCAAGGCCGAGGGCGAGGGGCTGCAGGTCATGGGCATCGAAGAGGCCGCGCAATGGTGCGACCTGATGATGTTCACCATGCCCGACGAATTGCAGGCCGCGACCTACAAGAACCATGTCCACGACAATCTGCGCGAAGGTGCCGCGATTGCCTTTGCCCACGGGCTGAACGTGCATTTCGGCCTGATCGAGCCGAAAAAAGGCGTCGATGTTATCATGATGGCCCCGAAGGGGCCCGGTCACACCGTGCGCGGCGAATATGTCAAAGGCGGCGGCGTGCCCTGTCTGGTCGCTGTCGATCAGGACGCGACCGGCAAGGCGATGGATATCGCGCTCAGCTATTGCTCGGCCATTGGCGGCGGACGTTCGGGCATCATCGAGACGAATTTCCGCGAGGAATGCGAAACCGACCTGTTCGGTGAACAGGCGGTGCTGTGCGGCGGTCTGGTCGAACTGATCCGCATGGGCTTCGAGACGCTGGTCGAGGCGGGTTACGAGCCCGAGATGGCCTATTTCGAATGCCTGCACGAGGTCAAGCTGATCGTCGATCTGATCTATGAGGGCGGCATCGCCAACATGAATTATTCGATCTCGAACACTGCGGAGTATGGCGAATATGTCTCCGGCCCGCGTATCCTGCCCTATGAGGAAACCAAGCGCCGCATGAAAGAAGTTCTGACCGACATCCAGTCGGGCAAGTTCGTGCGCGACTTCATGCAGGAAAACGCCGTGGGTCAGCCGTCGTTCAAGGCCACCCGCCGCATCAACGACGAACACCAGATCGAGCAGGTCGGCGAAAAGCTGCGCGAGATGATGCCGTGGATTTCCAAGGGCAAGATGGTGGATAAGGCGCGGAACTGAGGCTCGCTTCGGATCCACTCGATGCACGACGAAAGACCCGGGCACGACCCGGGTCTTTTCATATCGTCGCCGAAAAGGACCGTCCCAAGACCGCAATACGAAACCACGACCCCGGCGGACCGTTGTGCCAAGCGGATGCGGTCGGGCCGAGGGCCAACTGCCGGATCTGGATTTGCCATATGAGATCGAGGATCGCGAAATGGGTTACGTCACCACGGACGACAATGTCGAAATCTATTACAAGGATTGGGGCCCCAAGGATGCTCCGGTCATCTTTTTCCACCACGGCTGGCCGCTCAGCGCCGATGACTGGGACGCACAGATGATGTTTTTCCTTGGCGAGGGGTTCCGTGTCGTCGCGGCCGACCGGCGGGGACATGGCCGCTCGGAGCAAGTCTGGGACGGTCACGACATGGATCACTATGCCGACGACACCGCCGCGGTGGTCAAGCATCTGGGCATCGAAGGCGCCGTGCATGTCGGCCATTCGACGGGTGGCGGCGTGGTCGTGCGCTACATCACCCGCCATCACGAGGACAAGGTCGCCAAGGGCGTGCTGATCAGTGCCGTCCCGCCGCTGATGGTGAAGACCGACGACAATCCCGATGGGCTGGACAAGTCGATCTTCGACGACTTTCAGAAGAACACCAAGGAAAACCGCGCGCAGTTCTTCAATGATGTGCCATCCGGACCGTTCTATAATTTCGATCAGGACGGCGTCGAAGCCTCGGAGCCGCTGATCCACAATTGGTGGCGGCAGGGCATGATGGGCGGCGCCAAGGCGCATTACGACAGCATCGTCGCGTTTTCGCAGACCGATTTCCGCGAGGAGATGAAGACCATCACCATCCCGATGCTGGTCATGCATGGCGAGGCGGACCAGGTCGTGCCTTTCGAGATCTCGGGCAAGAAATCGGCCGAGCTTCTCCAGAACTCCACGCTGAAAACCTATCCCGGCTTTCCGCATGGCATGCCCACGACCGAAGCGGACACGATCAACGCGGATCTGCTCGCATTTATCCGAAGCTGAGCGAAACAAGCATCGGGGTCAAACGCCCCGATGCTTCCCGTATCTTCGGAACAGGCTGCAGGCGAGCCTTGCGGCGCAATCGCCGCTACTCGGCCGCGTCGAGCTTGTCCTGCGTCTTCGTCTCGAAATCCGACGCATCATGCCGCTCATGCAACTGCCCTGCGGTATCGCCGGAGGTGCGATTGACCATCATGCCGCGCTGCACGGCCGGGCGCGCGGCGATTTCGTCGTTCCAGCGGACCACGTTCTTGTAGCTCTTGCCCTCAAGGAACGTCACCGCATCGCCATAGACACCGCCGGTGGTCAGCCGACCGTACCAGGGAAAGATCGCCATATCCGCGATGGAATATTCGTTCCCCGCCATGAAACGGTTATCCGCCAGATGCTGGTCCAAAACATCGAGCTGGCGCTTGGTCTCCATCGCGTAGCGGTCGATGGCGTATTTGATCTTCTCGGGCGCATAATGGTAAAAATGCCCGAAGCCGCCGCCGACGAAGGGGGCCGAGCCCATCTGCCAGAACAGCCAGTTGAGCGCCTCGGTCCGCACGGCGGGATCCTCGGGCAGGAACGCCCCGAATTTTTCGGCCAGATAGAGCAGGATCGCGCCGGATTCGAACACGCGGCGCGGCGGGTTGACCGAATGGTCCATCATCGCCGGGATCTTGGAGTTCGGATTGGCCGAGACAAAGCCGCTGCCGAACTGGTCGCCCTCGCCGATATCGATCAGCCAAGCGTCGTATTCCGCGCCCGCATGCCCCTTGGCCAGCAGCTCTTCCAGCATGATGGTGACCTTCTGCCCGTTGGGCGTGGCCAGCGAGTATAGCTGGATCGGATGCTTGCCGACGGGGCTTTCGGCCTGATGGGTCGCGCCGGCGGTTGGCCGGTTGGTGCTGGCGAACTTGCCGCCATTGCCGGGTTCCCATGTCCAGACTGTCGGAGGGGTATATTCGTCGCTCATCTCGCGTCCTGATCCTTCGATTTGTGCTGCCCTGAAGCTGTGGCGTCAGGTCGGGGAATTCAACCGCCCGGCGGCAGGCGCGTTCCTTCCGCCTATTGCTCGATCACGTCCAGCACGCCCGGCACGATGCGCAGATGCTGCCGGGCGGCAGGACTGACAGGGGCGCGGTCGGTCACTTCGACGTCATAGATCTCGTCGTCCTCGTGCAGCCGGACGATCAGCCTGCCGCGTCGGCCGCGATCCTCACCCAGCCTATCAAGAACACCCATCAATCCATTGAAGTCGCAATCATTCGTCACTTCCAGAACCAGCTCGGCCGGACCGACATTGGCGATGGCCTGGTCGAGTGGCACGACCGAGCGCGCCAGCATCTTGACCTCGTCGCCCTGCGGCTCGACCTGGACCTGCATCACGACGTTGCTGCCCGGCTCCAGATGGTCGCGACTGGCTTCCAGCACATCGGAAAACACCACCGCCTCGTAGAGCCCGGTCGGATCGGAGGCGCCGATAAAGGCGAAGCGGTTGCCCTTGGCGGATTTCTTTTCCTGCCGCGAGGAGACGGTGCCGGCGATATAGCTTACCAGCGGGCCGGAGGCGGCCGCGGCGCGGATTTCGGCCAGGGTGTTGACTTCGATCCGGCGCAGGGCGGGCAGGTAATCGTCGATCGGATGGCCGGACAGGTAGAAGCCGATGGCCTGATGTTCCTGCGCCAGCCGCTCGGAGGGCAGCCAGAGCTGCGCCAGCACCGGACGTGGTGGTGGCAGATCCTCCCCCCCGCCGAACAGCGAGGACTGGTTCGAGGCGGCCTGATCGTGGCTGGCCCCGGAGAACGCCACCAGCCCGTCAAGGCTCGCCATCACCCGCGCCCGGTTGTCGTCCAAAAGATCGAACGCCCCGGCCCGCGCCATCATTTCGAGCGCGCGCTTGCCGACCCGGCGCAGATCGACGCGGCGGGCGAAATCGACCATGTCGGTGAAGACGGCATCGCCGCGCGCCTCGACGATGGATTGCATCGCATCGACGCCAACGCCTTTCAGCGCACCGAGCGCGTAATGGATGCGGCCGTCACGCACCGTGAATCGCGCGCCGGAGCGGTTGACGCAGGGGGGCACCACCTCGATCTCCATCCTGTCCAGTTCGCGTTTGTAAACGCTCAGCTTTTCAGTGAGATGGATGTCACAATTCATGACGCCGGCCATGAACTCGACCGGGTGGTTGGCCTTCAGCCAGGCGGTCTGGTAGGACACCACCGCATAGGCTGCGGCGTGGGATTTGTTGAAGCCGTAATTGGCGAATTTCTCCAGCAGGTCAAAGACTTCCCCGGCCTTCTTCTCGTCCACGCCGTTCTCGACGCTGCCCGCAATGAATTTCGGACGCTCCTTCTTCATCTCATCGGCGATCTTCTTGCCCATGGCCCGGCGCAGCAGATCGGCCCCGCCGAGGCTGTAGCCCGCCATGACCTGCGCGATCTGCATCACCTGCTCCTGATAGACGATGATGCCCTGGGTTTCCTCGAGAATATGGTCGATTGAGGGGTGGAGCGGCTGCAGTTCCCGCAGCCCGTTCTTGACCTCGCAATAGGTGGGAATGTTCTCCATCGGGCCGGGGCGATAGAGGGCGACGAGCGCCACGATATCCTCGATACAGGTCGGTTTCATGCGCCTGAGCGCGTCCATCATCCCCGAGCTTTCGACCTGGAACACCGCTACGGTGCGGGCAGAGGCGAACAGATCATAGCTCGCCTTGTCATCCAGCGGGATGGCGTTGATCTGGTTCTCCGCACCCGCAGGCGGGTCGTAAAGCTGGCGTCCGTCCGCCGCGATATGCAGCGGCCTGCCGCCGCCATTGATCAGATCCACCGCGTTCTGGATGACGGTCAGGGTTTTCAGCCCCAGAAAGTCGAATTTCACCAGCCCGGCCTGCTCGACCCACTTCATGTTGAACTGCGTCGCAGGCATCTCCGAGGCCGGATCGCGATAGAGCGGGACAAGCTGGTCCAGAGGCCGGTCCCCGATCACCACCCCCGCGGCGTGGGTCGAGGCGTTGCGATACAGACCCTCCACCTTGGCGGCATAATCCAGCAGGCGGGCCACGACCTCCTCCTTGTCACGCATCTCGCGCAGCCGGGGTTCCTCGGTGAGCGCCTTGGTGACGGAGACGGGCTTGACGCCTTCGAGCGGGATCATCTTCGACAGCCGGTCCACCTGCCCGAACGGCAATTGCAGCACGCGGCCGACATCACGCACCGCGGCCTTGGACAGGAGCGCGCCAAAGGTGATGATCTGGCCGACCTTCTCCGCGCCGTATTTGTCCTGCACATAGCGGATGACCTCTTCCCGGCGATCCATGCAGAAATCGATGTCGAAATCCGGCATCGAGACGCGTTCGGGGTTCAGGAACCGCTCGAACAGCAGCGAGTAGCGCAGCGGGTCGAGATCGGTGATGGTCAGCGCATAGGCCACCAGCGAGCCCGCGCCGGACCCCCTGCCCGGCCCGACCGGAATGTCGTGGTCCTTGGCCCATTTGATGAAATCGGCCACGATCAGGAAATAGCCGGGAAAGCCCATCTGCTCGATGATGCCCAGCTCGAAATCCAGCCGCTTGTGATAATCCTCGACGCTGACGGCATGGGGGATGACCTTCAGCCGGTCCTCCAGCCCTTGCTTGGCCTGGCGGCGCAGCTCCTCGACCTCGTCATCGGCAAAGCGCGGCAGGATCGGCTTGTGACGGCTGACGGCAAAGGCGCAGCGGCGGGCGATCTCGACGGTGCTCTCGATCGCCTCGGGCAGATCCGCGAACAGGACCGACATCTCCTCGGCGCTTTTGAAATCATGGTTCGGCGTCAGGCGGCGGCGCGGCTGGGACTGATCGACATAGGCGCGTTCAGCGATGCAGATCAGCGCGTCATGCGCCTCGTACATCTCGGGTCTCGGGAAATAGACGTCGTTCGTCGCCACCAGCGGCAGTTCCAGCAGATGAGCCAGGCGAATGAACTCATCCTCCGTCGCCGCCTCCGCCGCCATCAGCCGGCCGGAATCGTCCTTGTGGCGCGTCAGTTCGACATAAATCCGGTCGCCGAAGGCCGCCTTGAGCCGCCGCAGCGCCGCCTCCGCCCCGGCCGGATCGCCGGACTGGATCAGCCGGCCCACCGCGCCTTCCGCCGCCCCGGTCAGCAGGATCACACCGCCCGCGCGCGCCGTCAGCTCCTCTTCGGTGATGTGCCACGGCTCGGCGCCCTGCCGAAGATACATGGCCGAGGACAGCGCCATCAGGTTCAGCCACCCCTCGCGGTTCTGCGCAAGCGCGACCATCGGGCCGAACTGGGTGCCGATCTTCACCGTCCACTGGCACCCGATGATCGGCTGCATTCCCGTGTCGAGTGCTTTCACGCTGAACTCGAGCGCGGCGAACATCGCATTCGTGTCGGTCAGCGCCACGGCCGGCATCTGCGACTCCGCCGCCAGTTCGATCAGCTTCTTGATCGGCACCGCCCCTTCCAGCAGCGAATGCTCGGAATGTGTGCGCAAATGGATGAATTTGGGCTGATTATCTACCATGTATTGAAACAATTTCTCGATTAGACCGGGTCGGATTGTCGCGGCTTGTGGTATCTGTCTTAATCGAACGGGAGAGGGACAGGGATACCGAATTGAGCGAGAACGCCATTTTCCGCGCAGAAGGGTTAAGCAAGACCTACCCCGGCGTGAAGGCCAATGACAACATCACATTCTCGGTGACCGAAGGCTGCATCCACGCCCTGCTGGGCGAGAATGGCGCCGGAAAATCGACGCTGGTCAAGACGATCTACGGGCTGGTCCGGCCCGATGAGGGGCGGATGTGGCTGGGCGGTCAGGCCTTCGCGCCCGCCGATCCGCATGCAGCCCGCGCCGCTGGCGTCGGGCTGGTGTTCCAGCATTTCAGCCTGTTCGACGCGATGAGCGTGGCAGAGAACATCGCGCTCGGCCTCGACAACCCGCCGCCGCGCCGCGAGCTGGCCGAACGGATCGCCACGATCAGCCGCGATTACGGCCTGCCGCTCAATCCCAACCGGCTGATCGCGGATCTGTCTGCGGGCGAGCGTCAGCGGGTGGAAATCATCCGCGCCTTGCTGGGACATCCGCGCCTGCTCATCATGGACGAACCGACCAGCGTGCTGACCCCGCAGGAGGCCGAGATCCTGTTCGCCACGCTGCGCCAGCTGGCCGGGGCCGGCACCTCGATCCTCTATATCAGCCACAAGCTCGACGAGATCCGCACCCATTGTGACCGCGCCACGATCCTGCGCGGGGGCCGGGTGGTCGATAGCTGCAATCCCCGCGATCACACGGCGCGCGAGCTGGCCGCGATGATGGTCGGCGGCGAGATGCGCGACATCGACCGTTCGGGCCGCCGTCCCGGCGAGGTTCTGCTGCAGGTGCGTGATCTGAGCCTCGCACCGCTCTCGATTGACGGCACCTCGCTGAAATCGCTGTCGCTGGACTTGCGGGCGGGCGAGGTGCTGGCGATTGGCGGCGTGGCCGGGAACGGGCAGGAGGAGCTGCTGTCGGCCCTGTCGGGCGAGATCACATCTGCGCCCGGCACCATCGCGCTTGAAGGGCAGGACATGTCCCGGCTGGGTCCGGTGGCCCGGCGGCGCGCCGGTCTGCTGGCCGCGCCGGAGGATCGGCTGGGCCATGCCGCCGTGCCGGGTTTCTCGCTCGTCGAGAACGCGCTGCTGACCGCCGCGCCGCGTCAGGATCTGGCACCCGGCGGGATGATCCGCCGCGCCGCCGCGCGCAGCTTCACCGAACGGGTGATCGCGGAATTCGACGTCCGCACGCCCGGCCCGGACACCGCCGCATCGGCTTTGTCGGGCGGCAATCTGCAGAAATTCGTGATCGGGCGCGAGGTGCTTCAGGACCCGCATGTGCTGGTCGTGAACCAGCCCACCTGGGGCGTGGATGCCGGGGCCGCGGCCGCCATCCGGCAGGCGCTGCTGAACCTTGCCGCCGGCGGCGCGGGCGTCATCGTCATCAGTCAGGATCTGGAAGAGCTGCTTGAGCTGGGCGACCGGTTCTGCGCGCTGAACGAGGGCCGCCTGTCCGATCCGCGTCCGACCGACGGGCTCAGCCTTGACGAGATCGGACTGATGCTGGGCGGCGCACATGGGATGGAGGCAGCGCATGTGGCGGCTTGAGCCTCGCAGCGATGCGCCGCTGATCTGGCAATTCGCCACGCCGGTCCTGGCGGTTCTGGCGACGATGCTGACCGGGGCGGTGCTGTTCGGATTGATGGGCTATGACCCGTTCGGGGCGATCCGCACCATATTCTGGGATCCTCTGTTCGGCGCCTCGGCGGGGTATTCGCGCCCGCAGCTCCTGGTGAAGGCGGGCCCGCTGATCCTGATCGCCTGCGGGCTTGCGGTGGGGTTCCGCGCCGGGATCTGGAATATCGGCGCAGAGGGGCAGTTCATCATCGGCGGCATCACCGGCGCAGCCGTCGGACTGGCGGCCTATCCGGCCGAGGGGTGGTGGATCTTTCCGGCGATGATCGTCGCGGGCGCGGCCGGAGGCTGGGCCTGGGGGATGATCCCCGCGCTGCTGCGCAACTGGTTCGGCGCGTCGGAGATCCTGGTGTCGCTGATGCTGGTCTATGTGGCCGAGAAGATCGCGGCCTGGATGGCGTTCGGGCCGATGCGCAACCCGGAGGGCTTCGGCATGCCCGGATCGCGCAATCTCACGCAATACCCGTCCGCCGCCAACCCGGAACTCATTGCCGGGACCGGCATTCACTGGGGCACGATTGCTGCGCTGATCGCGGTCGTTGCGGTCTGGGTGCTGATCTCGCGCCATCTGCGGGGTCTGCAAATCCGCGCGGCAGGCGAAGCGCCCCGCGCCGCGCGGTTCGGCGGTGTGAAGCCCTCGGCGCTCGTCGCCTTCTGTCTCGGCCTGTCTGGCGCATTGGCGGGCCTCGCGGGGCTGTTCGAGGCGGCGGGTCCGGCCGGCCAGATCACCGACGGGTTCGGTGTGGGATACGGCTTCACCGCGATCATCGTGGCGTTTCTGGGCCGCCTGCACCCGGTCGGCATCGTGCTGGGCGGGCTGTTGATGGCGCTGACCTATATCGGCGGCGACATCGCGCAGATGATGATGCAGCTTCCCTCGGCCACCGTGCAGGTGTTCCAGGGGATGATGCTGTTCTACCTGCTGGGCTTCGATCTGTTGACCCGCTACCGCATCCGCAGGAGGCCCGCATGATCGACCCGGTATCCGTGTTCTTGATGCTGCTCTCGGCGGCGACGCCGCTGCTGTTCGCAGCATTGGGCGAGTTGATCGTGGAACGCTCCGGCGTGCTGAACCTCGGCGTCGAGGGGATGATGATCACGGGCGCGCTCGCCGGGTTCGCCGCCGCGGACGCGACCGGCAATCCGCTCATCGGATTCGCCGTGGCGGCGATCGCCGGCTGCGCGATCTCGATGATCTTCGGCGTGCTGACCCAGTTCCTGCTGGCCAATCAGGTGGCGACGGGGCTGGCGCTGGCGCTGTTCGGGCTGGGGCTGACGGCCCTGTTCGGCAAGCCCTATGAGGGCGTCAAGGCGCCGTCGATGGCGCTCGGCCCGCTGCGCATTCACTGGATCGTCTGGCTGGGGTTGGCGATGGTGCCGCTGATCTGGTGGTTCCTGCAGCGGAGCCGCGCCGGTCTGATCCTGCGCGGAATCGGGGAAAACCACCATGCCGCCCATGCGCTTGGCCATAAGGTGCATCTCTACCGGCTGGCCGCGATCGGGTTCGGGGGCGCCATGGCCGGGATCGGCGGGGCCTATATCTCCATTGCCACGGTGCTGCAATGGACCGAGGGCATGACCGCGGGCGCAGGCTGGATCGCCCTCGCGCTTGTCGTCTTCTCCGGCTGGCGGGCCTTCGGTGTCCTCGCCGGGGCGTGGCTGTTCGGCGGCGTCACTGTGCTGCAGTTGCGGCTTCAGGCGGCGGGTATCGCGGTGCCCGTGCAATTGCTGGCCATGGCGCCCTATCTGGCCACGATCATCGCCCTCGTCGTGATCTCGGCCCGCCGCAAGGGCAGCGCCGCGCCAGGATCGCTCGGCAAGATCTTCCACGCGACAAGTTAACAAACTACAAAAGACCAAACCAACAGGAGACCACCATGCTGCGCAGAAATTTCCTTGCCACCTCCACCGCCCTGCTGACGGCGCTGACCGCGCTGCCTGCGATCGCACAGGACGAGCCGCTGAAGGTCGGCTTCATCTATGTGGGCCCGGTCGGCGATGGCGGCTGGACCTATCAGCACGATCTGGGCCGCCAGGCGCTCGAGGAAGAATTTGGCGACCGGATCGAGACCACCTATATCGAAAGCGTCCCGGAAGGCGCCGATGCCGAACGCGCCATCACCCAGCTGGCGCTCGCCGGAAATGACATCATCTTCACCACCAGCTTCGGCTTCATGGACGCCACCATCGCGGTGGCCGAGAAATTCCCCGATATCAAGTTCGAGCACGCCACCGGCTATAAGCGCGCCGAGAATGTCGCCACCTATGACGCCCGCTTCTATGAGGGGCGCGCTGTGATGGGCACCATCGCGGGCCATATGACCGAATCGAACCGGATCGGCTATATCGGGTCGTTCCCGATCCCCGAGGTGATCCAGGGCATCAACTCCTCCTTCATCCATGCCCGCAAGGTGAACCCCGAGGTCGAGATGCGCATCGTCTGGGCCTATAGCTGGTTCGACCCGGCGAAAGAGGCGGATGCCGCCGCGGCGCTCATCGCGGAAGGGGTGGATGTGATCCTGCAGCACACCGATTCGACCGCACCGCTCGCCAAGGCGCAGGAGGCCGGTGCCATCGGCTTCGGGCAGGCCAGCGACATGGCGGCCTTCAAGCCGAGCCCGCGCGTCTCCTCCATCATCGACAACTGGGCACCTTACTATATCGAGCGCGTTCAGGCGGTGCTGGACGGAACCTGGGAGTCCGAGGGCACCTGGGCCGGAATCGCCGGCGGCGAGGTCGAGATCGGCGAAATCACCGATGCCGTCCCCGCCGAGGTCCGCGACGCCGCGCTTGCCGTCAAGGACAGCATCGCCTCGGGCGAGTATCACCCCTTCACCGGGCCGCTGAACAAGGCCGACGGCACGGAATGGCTGGCCGAGGGGCAGACCGCGACGGATGAGGAACTGTCGCAGCTCAACTTCTATGTCGAAGGTATCACCGCCGAGATTCCGCAATAGGAGTTGTGCGGACCGGATTGGTCCGCACTAAAAACAGGGTCGCCGGTTCCTATCACAGGGCCGGCGGCCGACCGCGGGCGGACGCTGCCTGCGCCTAAGCAACAGCGCTTTATGGTGCAGCCACATTGAACAGCTGATCGGCGCGGACCGGCAACGAAGCGGCCGCCCTGGGGGGCGGTCGGCCGCTGGCCCGGCGGGGCTGCGCCCCTTGTTCCTGGCCGGATCTTCTGCAGGAAAGCTGACATGCTTGGGGCGGCACTATGGGCGTCAGTTCCGTCCCGCCTGATCGAGCACACCTGCCAGATACCGCCGCGGCAGCGCCAGCAGCATCTCCGGCGGCGCGGTATCGAGCGCCTGCCGCAGATAAACCCCGTCAATGAGAGCGCCGAGCGTTTCGGCCACAGCCGCCGCCTCGGCCCCTAGAAGCGGGCGCAGATCTGCCATCAGCGTTGAGCGCAGCCGGCGGTGATAGACCCGCAGCAGCCGGTCGGCCTTCCCTCCCTGCTGGGCCAGTACATAGAAGTTCAGCCAGGCCGCCACGATGGCCGAATCGAAATGCTCCGGCCCGAGGCTCGCATCGAGCACCGCGAACAGCCGGGCGCGGTGGTCCTGCACGCCCGTGAGCGCCGCCCGCGCGGCTGCGCCATAGCGCCGCAGGATCTCGCGCATCGCGGAGAGAAATATCTGATCTTTCGAGCCGAAATAATGATGCGCCAACGCGGGCGACATCCCCGCCTCGCGCGCAATATCGGCCACCGTCACATCCAGCGTGCCCGATCGCGCAATCGTCCGGATTGCGGCGTTGATTAATTCGGTTTTTCGGGTAGTCTGCCGGGCACGCCTACGCATCCGCGCACCTCGCGGTCGGTTTGCACCCTGATACCCCGGCTTGATTGACTGGTCAATCAATAAAATTTTTCGAGGAGATAATATGACCCGTTTCGCCGCCCTGCTGCTCGGCGCAGCCTTCGCCCTTCCCGCCACCGGGCAGGAGCCGGACTCCTGCCAATCCGTGTCGTTCTCCGATGTCGGCTGGACGGACATCACCGCCACCACCGCGGTTGCCACGACCATTCTCGACGCGCTCGGCTATGAGACCGAGATCAAGGTGCTGTCGCTGCCGGTCACCTTCACGGCGCTGTCGCAGAACGATGTCGACGTGTTCCTCGGCCTGTGGATGCCGACGATGGAGGCCGATATCGCGCCCTATCGCGATTCCGGCACGGTCGATATCGTCCGCAGCAACCTGACCGGCGCGAAATACACGCTGGCGACCAACGCAGCCGGGGCCGAGTTGGGGATCACCGATTTCGCCAGCATCGCCGCGCATCAGGACGCGCTTGACGGCAAGATCTACGGGATCGAGCCGGGCAATGACGGCAATCGCCTGCTGATCGAGATGGTGGCCGAGGATCAGTTCGGCCTGGGCACGTTCGAGATCGTCGAATCCTCGGAACAGGGGATGCTGGCGCAGGTCGGCCGCGAAACAAATGCCGGAAACCCGGTGGTGTTCCTCGGCTGGGAGCCGCATCCGATGAACAGCGAATACGACCTGACCTATCTGGAAGGCGGCGATGAGATCTTCGGGCCCAACCTGGGCGGGGCGGAGGTGTTCACGACCACCCGCGCGGGCTATGTCGGAGAGTGCGCGAATGTCGGTGCCTTCCTGAGCAACCTCGAATTCACGCTGGAGATGGAAAACCAGATCATGGGCGCGATCCTGAATGACGGCGCGCAGCCCGACGACGCGGCGATGGACTGGCTGAAAGCCAATCCCGACGCGGCGACGGGGTGGCTGGACGGTGTCACCGCACAGGATGGCCGCGACGCGGTGGAGGTTCTGACGGCCGCACTGGAAGGCTGACCGGATCTTGGAACGGCTGACCGAACTTGTCACCGGGCACAAGATCCCCGTCGGCCAGGGCGCCGAATGGGTCTTCGACTGGCTGACCGCCTATGCGGGTGCGCTCTTCAACGCGCTCGCCGCCGGTATGCAGGCGATGATCGACGCGATCCTGTTCGTGCTGACCGCGCCGCATCCCTTCGCGGTGATCGCGGCTTTCATGGCGCTCGCCTATGCGCTGCAACGCCGGGTGCTGATCTCGGCCGGGATCGGGCTGGGTTTCCTGTTCATCCTGAACCAGGGCTACTGGCATGAAACCATGCAGTCGCTGACGCTGGTTCTGGCCGCCTGCGTCGTCTGCATGGGGCTGGGCGTGCCGATCGGGATCGCGCTTGCGCACCGGCCCCGGCTCTATGCCTGGGTGCGGCCGCTGCTCGATCTGATGCAGACCCTGCCGACCTTCGTCTATCTGATCCCGGCCATCGTGTTCTTCGGCATCGGCATGGTGCCGGGGCTGATCGCGACGGTGATCTTCGTGCTGCCTGCCCCGATCCGCCTGACCCAGCTTGGCATCGCCTCGACCCCGGCGGCGCTGCGCGAGGCGGCGGTGGCGTTCGGCGCCACCCCGCGCCAGCTTCTGTGGAAGGTCGAGATGCCAAGCGCCCTGCCCCAGATCATGACCGGGCTGAACCAGACCATCATGCTGTCGCTGTCGATGGTGGTGATCGCGGCGCTTGTCGGCGCCTCCGGGTTGGGCGTGCCGGTCGTGCGGGCGCTCAACAGCGTCAACACCGCGCTGGGATTCGAATCCGGTCTGGTGATCGTCGTCGTGGCCATCATGCTCGATCGGCTTCTGCGGTTTCGGAGAACGTCGTGAACGCCATCGAATTCGACAATTGCTCGGTCATTTTCGGGGGACGGCCCGACCGCTCGCTGGACCTCGCCGATGAAGGGCTGGACCGCGCCGCGATCGAGGAGGCGACGGGCCAGGTGATGGGCGTGCATGACGCCACGCTGGAGGTGGCCGAAGGCGAGATCGTCGTGCTGATGGGGCTGTCGGGATCGGGGAAATCCACCCTGCTGCGCGCCGTGAACGGGCTCAACCCGGTGGCGCGGGGCGATGTCCGGGTGCGGATGGGGGACCAGATGATCTCCGTCCCCGCAGCCAGTCGCGACATGCTGCACCGGCTGCGGCTGAACCATGTCTCGATGGTGTTTCAGCAATTCGGCCTGCTGCCCTGGCGCAGCGTAGCGGATAATGTCGGGCTGGGGATGGAACTGGCCGGCATCGCGAAGGCGCAGCGCCGCTCGCGCGTCGCGGCGCAGCTTGCCACGGTGGGGCTGGAAGGCTGGGCCGACCGTCAGGTGCAGGAGCTGTCGGGCGGGATGCAGCAGCGCGTGGGCCTGGCCCGTGCCTTTGCGACCGAGGCGCCGATCCTGCTGATGGACGAGCCGTTCAGCGCGCTCGACCCGCTGATCCGCACCCGGCTGCAGGATGAACTCATGGAGCTTCAGCGCCAGACCCGCCGCAGCATCCTGTTCGTCAGCCATGATCTGGACGAGGCGTTTAAGCTGGGCAACCGCATCGCGCTGATGGAGGGCGGCCGGATCGTGCAGACCGGCACCGCGCGGCAGATCATCGCCGATCCGGTCAGCGACTACGTGGCCGATTTCGTGGCGCATATGAACCCGCTCGACGTGCTGACGGCGGGGGATCTCTCTGCGCGAGGGGCGGGCGGGCGCGCGGGTGCGGGACCGCAGGCTGAAGAGGCGCCCCTGTCCGCCGACACGCCGCTGCGACAGGTGCTTGCCGCCCTGGCGGAACGGGAGGCACTGCCCGTGCAGGGCGGCGGCGTGGTGCGCCGGGCGGATGTGCTGCGGCGTCTGACCGGCCGATAGGCACGGGCGGGCCGGATCAGCCGCCTGCTGCGCGCTCCGCGCGTTCAGGGAATGTCACCGGGGTCATGCTCGGCGCCGCGCAACCGCGCCTCACGCCAAGTGATATAGCTGATCGCGGCGATCATCATGCCGCCACCCAAGAGCACCATTGGATCCAGCGGCTCTCCGAACAGCAGCACACCCAGCAGGCTGGCCCAGATGAGCTGCAGGAAGGTCACCGGCTGCGTGACGGCCATAGGCGCGGCGGCGAAGGCGCGGGTCATCGTGTAATGTCCGGCCGTGGCAAAGACCGCGACCATGGCCAGCCCACCCAGTTGCGGCAGGCTTGGCGGCACCCAGACGGCCAGGGCAATCGGCGCCAGCCCGATCGAGACGGTGACCGACATCATCGCCACCACCACCTGCGCCGAACAGCGCTGCGCCAGCTTGCGCGCGACGATATAGGACAGGCCGAACGCAAGCGCGGCGGTCAGTTGCGACAGATGGCCCAGCTCCAGCGTCCGCATCCCCGGCCGCAGCACCACGAGCGCCCCGATCAGCGCCACGCCGATGGCCACGCCACGCCGCCAGGAGATCGCCTCTTTCAGCAGGATGGCCGCGCCCACCGTCGCCACGATGGGGTTGAGGAACCCGATCGCCGTGACCTCCGCAATCGGGATCCGGGTCATGGCGAAGAACCACAAAATGACCGCGACGATATGCAGCGCGCCGCGCAGCACGAAGGGGCCATAGAGATCGCGCGGAATGCCGGAGATGACAATCTGGTGCAGCACCGGCGCCAGAAGGATCAAGCCGAACAGGAATCGCAGGAAGGCGGATTGCGCGGCGGGCAGACCGGCGCCAAAATACTTGACCAGAACATTGACGGCGACGAACAGCAAACCGGTCAGAACCATCCAGCCGACACCGGCCAAGTCGCGTCTCTGCCCCTGATTCACGGGCTATCCCCATAGCAGCTTCAGGGCGATAGACCACATTATCAGGGCGATGGCCAGATCGAGCATCTGCCAGGCACGCGGCCGCGCAAAGACCGGCGCCAGCAGCCGCGCGCCATAGCCGAGCGCGAAGAAGAACAGGAACGAGCCGGTGATCGCGCCGGCCGCGAAGGCCTGCTTGTCGGCGAAATCGGACGAAATCGCGCCCAGCAGGACCACCGTGTCCAGGTACACATGCGGGTTCATCCAGGTGATCAGCGCGACCGCCCCCATGGTGGCCCAGAACCCGCGCGCCGCACCTTGGGCGCGCAGCGCGTCGCCGCCGCGCCAGGCCGAGATCGCGGCCCGCAACCCGTAGACCAGCAGAAACGCGGCGCCGCCCCAGGTCATCGCGGTGTTGAACCGCGGCGCGATGCTGGCCAGCAGCCCGGCCCCGAAAACGCCGAGCGTGACCAGGATGGCATCCGACACCGCACAGAACAGGCAGACGGCAAAGACGTGACTCCGCAGCAGTCCTTGCCGCAGAACCAGCGCGTTCTGCGCGCCGATGGCGACGATCAGGGATAATCCGGTCCCCATGCCGGCAAGAAAGGTGGTCATCGTGATACGCGCTCCAATTCGGGTCGGGACGGTCTTGCCTGATCGGCGGAAATAATGGAAATTGATAATTCTGCTTGTGGATAAACTTGACTTATGCTGGACTACCCCGCCCTGGCCGCACTGGCAGAGATCGCACGGCGCGGCTCCTTCGAGGCCGCGGCGCTCGCGCTTGGCATCACCCAGCCCGCCGTGTCGCAGCGGATCAAGTCGCTCGAGGCGCGGGTCGGCCAGATCCTGCTCGACCGCGGCCCGCCGGTCATGCCGACCGCTGCCGGGTTGCGGCTGATTGCGCATGTCGACCAGGTGCGGCTGCTGGAACAGGAAATCGCGGGCGCGGCCGGCGCGGATACGGGCGCCGCGACGATCCGCATTGCCGTCAACGCCGACAGCCTGGCAAGCTGGGCCGTGGCGGCACTCGCGGCCGCGCCCGGGCTGCTGGATCTGGTGATCGACGATCAGGATCATGCCGAAACCTGGCTGCGCGCCGGGTTGGTCAGCGCCGCCATCACCAGCCAGTCAAAACCGATTGGCGGCTGCGACAGCCACAAGCTCGGCGCCATGCGCTATGTCGCCTGCGCGACGCCCGACTTCATCGCCCGGCATTTCGCCGACGGAGTCACCGCCGAGGCGCTGCCGCGTGCCCCGGCAATCACCTTCAACAGCAAGGACGATCTTCAGAACCGCTGGGTGCGGCAGCAGACCGGCCGCCCGATTGCCCTGCTCACCCATCTGATCCCCACGAGCGAGGGATTTGCCCAAGCCGTCCGACTTGGCATGGGTTGGGGGATGAATCCGTTGCTGATGGTGCGCGACGATCTTCGCGCCGGACGGCTGAGACCGCTGGTACCGGATGCGGAATTATCGGTGCCGCTCTCATGGCAGATCGCGCGGATCATGGTCCCCGCAATGGCGCCATTGACGCGGGCGATCCGCGCAGCGGCGCGGGACGCCCTTGATCCGCCCTGATCAGAGCTGTGCCGCGACCTCGTCGGAAATATCGAAATTGCCGGTCACGTTCTGCACGTCGTCGTCATCTTCCAGCGTCTCGATCAGCTTCATCAGCTTCTGTGCGGTCTCCAGATCCGTCACCTCGGACGGCGCCTGCGGCTTCCAGATCAGCTTCGCGGTCTCGGACTCGCCCAGCTCGGCCTCAAGCGCAGAGGAAACGTCGTTCAGATCGGTGTCGGCGCAATAGATCCAGTGGCCGTCCTCGTCGGATTCCACGTCATCCGCGCCGGCCTCGATCGCCGCCATCATCACCGTGTCGGCGTCGCCCACATCCGCGCCGTACTTGATCTCGCCCACCCGGTCGAACATGAAGCTGACACTGCCGGTCTGGCCCAGATCGCCGCCATTCTTGGTGAAGGTCGAGCGCACATTCGACGCCGTGCGGTTGCGGTTGTCGGTCATCGCCTCGACGATGATGGCGATCCCGTTCGGGCCGTAGCCTTCATAGCGGATCTCGTCGTAATTCTCGGCGTCCCCGCCCTGGGATTTCTTGATGGCGCGGTCGATCACGTCCTTGGGGACGGAATTGGACTTGGCTTCCTTCACGGCCAGGCGCAGCCGCGGGTTCTTCTCGGGGTCCGGGTCGCCCATCTTCGCGGCGACGGTGATTTCCTTCGAGAGTTTGGAAAACAGCTTTGAACGGATCGCGTCCTGGCGTCCCTTGCGGTGCTGGATATTCGCCCATTTGGAATGGCCTGCCATGGTCGATGGTCCTTCGCGGTCAGCGGCAATCTGGATTCGGGCGCTTGTAATCCAGCCCATGCCCGGATCGCAAGGGACAGGGCGGCGCAGGCGCAGATTGCCAAGCGGCGCGGCTGGGGTAAGGTGAGGCGATTATCCCGGACCGGTTCATCGCATGACATTTCCCCAGATCACCCTGTTCTCGATTTTCGGTGCCGTGATGGTGCTGATGTTCAGCGGCCGCTGGCGCCACGATCTCGTGGCCTTCGCGGGGCTGATGGCCGCTGTGGTGCTGGGGGTGGTCCCGGCCGAGGCGGCGTTTGCCGGGTTCGGGCACCCCGCGACCATGGTGGTTGCGCTGATCCTGATTACCACGGCAGGGCTGATGCGGTCGGGGGCCGTCGCTGCGCTGACCCGGCTGGTGGTGGTCGAGAACCGCCCGATCAGCCTGCATATCGCGGTGATGTCGGGCATTGGCGGGTTCCTGTCGGGGTTCATGAACAACATTGCGGCGCTCGCGATACTCATGCCCATCGACATGCAGGTGGCGCGCAGGGCCGGCCGCGCCGCGCGTCTGACGCTGATGCCGCTGGCTTTCGCGACGATCCTGGGCGGGATGCTGACGCTGATCGGCACCCCGCCGAACCTGATCGTGTCGGGGTTCCGCCGCGAGGTGCTGGGCGAGCCCTACCGGATGTTCGATTTCATGCCGGTGGGGGGGGCGGTGGCCATCGCCGGAATCATCTTCATCGCGCTCATCGGCTGGCGGCTGATCCCGAAACGCCGCGCCGATGACGCGCAGCAGGGCGAGCGCAGCCGCCCGCGCCGCTACCAGTCCCAGCTTGTCGTCACCGACGAGACGACGTTTCTGGACAAATCACTGGCGGAGATGCAGGAGGCGGTGCGCGCCGCCGGTGCCAAGCTGATCCGGCACCGGCATCATCATCACGAGGTGGAGGCCGAGCCGGCCGACATCACCATCGCCTCAGGCGATGTCGTCACCATCCTGGCCGATTCCGAATTGCTGGACGAGGTGCGCTCCTCGCTGAAGCTCAGCTACCCGGATGGCCGCAGCGAGCCGCGCGCGCGGCCGCGCGGAGAGGGGCGCGAGGATCTGATCGAATGCCTTGTGCCGGTCGGCGCGGAGATTGCCGGGCGCACGGTCCAAAGCCTGGGGCTGATCAACCGGCACGATTCGGTGCTGATCGGGCTGCGGCGGCAAGGGCGCATCATCACCGGCAATCTGCATCGCGAGATCATCCGGCCCGGCGATCTGATGCTGCTGCTCGTGTCGGAGAACCGGCTGGACGACCTGGTCGCAGCACTCGGCCTGCTACCGCTGGAGGGGACCGGGCGGTCGGTCATGCGCGAATGGCAGATGGCGCTGACGCTCGGGCTGTTCGTGGCGGCGGTGCTGCTGACCAGCTTCGGTCTGGTCACCATGCCCATCGCGCTTGGCTGTGTGATCGTCGCCTATGTGCTGTTCGGCGTGCTGTCCATCACCGAGATCTACGATTTCGTGGACTGGTCGGTGGTGGTGCTGCTGGGGTCGATGATCCCGCTCGGGCTCGCGCTCGACAGCACCGGCGGCTCGGCGCTGATCGCGGGCGGGCTGGCCAGCCTGACGGCCGGGTTTCCGGCCTGGGTGGCACTGGCGCTGCTGATGGTGACGACCATGTTCATGTCCGACATCCTGAACAACAATGCCACCACCATCATCGCCGCCCCGGTCGGGATCCGGCTGGCCGAGCAGTTGGGCGTGAACCCCGATGCATTCCTGATGGGGGTCGCCGTGTCCGCTGCCTGCGCCTTCCTGACGCCGATCGGGCATCAGAACAACACGCTCATCATGGGGCCCGGAGATTACGGCTTCGGCGATTACTGGCGCATGGGTCTGCCGCTGGAATTCATCGTGATGCTGGTCTCGGTGCCGATGCTGCTGATCGTCTGGCCGCTCTAGCCTTGCCGGTCACAACGGCCAGAAGATCGGGATCACCATCGAGGCGGTCAGCGCCATCAGCAGGTTCAGCGGCAGACCCACGCGGATGAAATCGCTGAACCGGTATCCGCCCGGTCCATAGACCAGCGTGTTGGTCTGGTAACCGATGGGGGTGGCGAAACTGGCCGAAGCCCCCAGCATCACGGCGATGATCAGCGGGCGCGGCTCCACCCCAAGCGACATGGCCAGGCTGATCGCCACCGGCGTCACGATCACCGCCACGGCGTTGTTGGTGACGGTTTCGGTCAGCGTCGTAGCCAGCAGATAGACCGACAGCACGAGCGCCCAGCTGGGCAGGGTCGAGAGCGTTGGCGAAATCCAGGAGACGACCAGTTCGACCGCCCCGGAATTGTCCAGACCGACCCCAACCGCCAGCATGGCGAAGATCAATGCAAGCAGCCGGCCATCGACGAAGCTCAGCGCCTCGTCCGCGTCGATGCAGCGCGTGCCCAGTACTATGGCAACCCCGATGAAGGCCAGCAGCAGGATCGGCGCGACCTCAAGCGCCGACAGCACCACCACAGCGGCCAGCACCGCGACCACGATCGGCGCATGCTTGCGACGGAACGCCCGGTCAGACGGGGCATTGACCTCGACCATTTCCATATCGGCGGCGAGCCGCTGGATATCGGCGGAAGCCCCTTCCAGCAGCAGCGTGTCGCCCACCCGGACCACGAGATCATCCAGTTGCCGGCCGATATTCTGGTTCTTCCGATGCGCCGCGAGAACGTAAACCCCGTAGCGCCGCCGGAGCCGCATCGACCCCAGGGAGCGGCCGACCATGTGACAACCGGGCGTGATCAGCACCTCGACGGTCGATGTCTGGACGGAGCTGAGCTTGTCGACCATCCGCAGATTGCGGTTGCCCTGAAGCCCAAGCACCTCCGACATCGGCGTGCGCAGCACCACCCGGTCGCCCGCCTCCAGCGTGACCGCGCCGAGATCGCGGCGCAGCGAGGCATCGCCCCTGAGCACGTCGATCACGCGGGCATTCTCGCGCGTGAAGATATCAACCTCGTCCAGCTTGCGTCCGATCAGGCCGCTGTCTTCCGGGATCGCGACCTCGGTGAAGAATTTCATCTTCGACCGGGTGGACATGAGCGAGGACATGGAGTCCCGCTCCGGAAGCAATCTGGGCGCGACGAAGAGAAGATAGAGTAGTCCCACACAGGCCATGGCCAGACCGACCGGCGTGATCTCGAAAATCCCGAAGGCGGGCTGGCCTGCCTGACGCGCGACACCGTCCACAAGGAGGTTGGTCGAGGTGCCGATCATCGTCACCGTGCCGCCGAGGATGGACAGGTAGGACAGCGGCATCAGCAGTTTCGACGGCGCCTGCTCCAATTCGCGGGCGAGCTGCATGAAGATCGGCATCATCACCACCACAAGCGGGGTATTGTTGACGAAGGCCGACATCGCCAGCACCGTCGCCGACAGCCCGGCCAGCGTCACGAAGGGGCGCAGCTTGGCGTGGCGCGCCGCATGCTGGCCGATCCAGTCGAGCGCGCCGGTCCTGACCAGGCCGCCGACAATGATGAACATGAAGGCGATGGTCCAGGGTGCCGGGTTGGCCAGCACGTCGCCTGCCCGCTCGATCGGCAGGATGCCGAGTGCCAGCAGCACCGTCGCGCCGAGGATTGCCGTCACCTCCGGCGGGTAGACCTCGCGCACGAAGAGGGTGAGCATCCCGACGATGATGAACAGCGTGGCGATGGCGGATGCCGTGCCGGTGAGTTCGAAGCCGAACATTCAGTCCCCTGACTCGCAGCCGGCGGGGCCGGCCAATCGGCGCATCTTTGGCCGAATGGCACAGGCTATGCAAGCGCGGTTCAGCCCTGCACGCCTGCCTCGGGCATGGCCGGCTGCAGCCTGCCGCCGTCACGCACCGGCCAGATGGCCTTCGCCAGCCCGGTGCGGTCATCCGTCTCCACCAGCACGCCGCACAGCGTGACCTCGCCCATCGCCGGGGTGAAGCGCTCGCGCGTCATGCCGGTCACGAAGCGGCGCATCGGCTCGGCCTTCTCCATCCCGATGACGCTGTCGTAATCGCCGCACATCCCGGCATCGCTCAGATAGCCGGTGCCGCGCGGCAGGACCTGCGCGTCGCCGGTCGGCACGTGGGTATGGGTGCCGACGACCAGGCTGGCGCGGCCGTCGCAGAAATGTCCCGCGCCCATCTTCTCGGAAGTGACCTCGGCGTGAAAATCGATCAGCGCCGCCTGCACCCCCGCCATGGCGCCCATCGGATGGGCGCGCAGCACCCCGTCGAGCGCCGAGAACGGATCATCGAAGGCGCGGCGCATGAACACATTGCCCAGGACCTGCGCCACCAGGATGCGGCGCCCCCGGCTGACCTCGAACACGCCCGCACCGCGGCCCGGCGCCGTCTTGGCGTAATTGAGCGGGCGCAGAACGCGCGGCTCCTTCTCGATGAAGCCCAGCATGTCCTTCTGGTCGAAGGCGTGATCCCCCAGCGTGACGACATCCGCCCCGGAATCCAGCAGGCGCTGCGCATGCCCGCCGGTCAGCCCCATCCCGCCCGAGGCGTTCTCGCCGTTGACCACGCAGAAATCCACGCGCAGTGCCGCGCGCAGCCCGGCCAGCCGGTCGGCAATCGCGCCGCGTCCGGCCCGGCCCATCACATCGCCCAGAAACAAAATCCGCATGACAGCCCCTTGCAGTGCGCGGCCTTGTTAGGCCGGGCGCCCCGATCTGTCCATGCCGCCCGCCCCGCCCGGCCCTCCCGCCCGTGCCGGTCAAGCAGTTCTTAAAGTTTCGCCGCTATGAGTCGGTGCGAACAGCGAAACGAGGACGGCGATGACCGACAGCAAGCAGATCAACGACAACGACCGGGTCAAGGCGCTCGGTCTGGCCCAGGCCATGATCGAATTCACCCCCGATGGCATCATCGTGGAGGCGAATGACAATTTCCTTCAGCTCATGGGCTATCGCCGGGACGAGGTGCTGGGCAAGCATCACCGCATCTTCGCCCGGCCGGATTTCGCCAACAGCCTGGAATATTCGGACTTCTGGCGGCAACTCGGTTCCGGCGCGGCCTTCACCGGGGAATTCGAGCGGCTGAACCGCGCTGGCCAGCCGGTCTGGATCAATGGCAGCTACGTGCCTCTGCTGGACGAGTCCGGCCGTGTCGCCGGGGTGCTGAAAATGGCCACCGACATCACCGAGAAGAAGGCCGCCATCTCCAGCATCATCGACGGGCTCGGCCAGTTGGCAGAAGGCAAGCTGACCTGCCGGGTGACCCGCGACATGCCGGCCGAATTCGTCGAGGTGCGCGACAGCTATAACCGCACGGTGGAGAATTTCGCCACCATGGTGAACGACATCCGCGAACGCGCCGCGATGATCCATCAGGAGGCCAGCCAGATCGCCCAGGGCGCCGACGATCTGGCACGGCGCGGCGAAAGCCAGGCCGCCTCGCTGGAGGAAACGGCCGCCGCGGTGGAGGAGATCTCGGGCAACACCTCCATGACCAGCACAACCGCGCAGGAGGTCAACAACGCCGCCCAGGACGCCGAGAAGGTGGTGAAACACGGCAATGACGTGGTCGGAGAGGCGGTCTCCGCGATCGAACGGATCGAGCAGCACACCAAGAGCATGGGCGAATTCACCCGCGTGATCGAGAATTTTGCCTTCCAGACCAATCTCCTGTCGATCAACGCCGCCGTCGAGGCCGCGCGGGCCGGCGAGGTCGGGCGCGGTTTTGCCGTCGTCGCGCAGGAGGTGCGCAATCTCGCGCAGCAATCCGGCAAGGCGTCGCAAAGCATCGCCGACCTCATCGGCAAGAGCGAGGCAGAGGTGCAGTCAGGTGCCGATCTCGTCCGCCAGACCGGCAGCGCGCTCAATGACATCAGATCGGCGGTGCGCGGAGTGGTGGACAACATCTCCGGCATCGCCCATGCCACGGCGGAACAATCCACCGGCGTGCAGGAGGTTTCCTCGGCGCTGTCGCATCTCGACAGCGTCAACCAGGCCAACCTGTCCATGTCCGAAAGCTATGCGACGGCTGCGGCGTCCCTGTCTTCGCAGGTCGATGAGCTGACGCAGCTTTTGCAGAAATTCGACACCGGTGCTGCGCCGGTTGCCGCTCAAGCGCCGCCCCGCAAGGTCGCGTGATCGCACCTGGCCGCCGCGTGCAGCAAAAGCGCCGCAGTGGTCGGGACATGGAAGGATCCGTCGCGCAGCCCTGCGCGGCGGGCTCGGCTTTCACGCCCGCGCTCGGAGTTCGGCCATCGGACGTTCACTCGGCCGCCCTGTGCGATGATCGGTTCGACGGGGCGGCACAGGATCACCCCCGGTTGCCCGGAAGGTTGCGCGTTGCGCTACCGACCGGGCAGATCAGACAGAAGGTCGATGTCGCGCAACCGTTCGCGCGGCGCCGGGACGCGCTGCGACGCGGGCAGCTCTTGCAAGATCTCCCGCGCGCCGCGATCGCCGCGAAGCCCGATCAGGCGACCGAACCAGCCCCGCGGGACCACCGCAGGCGGGGACGGTGCCCCCTCGGACCACATGCAGGCGGGCAGATCGGCAGGCGCCGACAGCAGGGCGCTGAAATCCTCGTCCGCCAGATAGGGCATGTCCCCGAGGGCAAGCACGCAACGCTGCGCTTGCAGGCGCTGCATCTCCGTCAACCCGGCCGACAGGCTCACCGATTGGGGCTGACCGGCGGGGATGGTCACGATGCGGAAGCCGGTTTCCCTGAGCAGCGCCCCCACCTGCGCCGAGGACACGGTGGCGACAAGCAGATCCGGCCCCGCGCGGCGCAGCGCCAGAGCCGCGTGACGGACCAGCGGGAAGCCATCCAGATCCGCCAGCAGCTTGTCTTCCGGGCCGAACCGCCGCGAGGCGCCGGCGGCCAGAAGCAGCCCGCCCAGCCTCACGGCAGACGCGCCTGTTCCACCGCCTGCGCCAGCACCGAGACCGCCAGCGTGCGCGGATCGCGCGCCGAGGGGATCAGTCCGAACGGCGAGGCCAGCCGCGCGATCAGCTCCTCCGCCACGCCCAGATCCGACAGCGCGGCACAGCGCGCGCGATGCGCGCGCAGGCTGCCCTGCGCGCCGACAAAGAAGGCCTGCGACCGCAACGCCGCAGCCAGCAGCACGGGTTCCCAGTCGTGATCGTGGAAGAAGATGGTGACCGCGGTCCTGGCATCCACCGCCAAATCGGCGGGCCATTCCGGCGTTCGCAGCCGCTCGCCCCGCGCCGGACCATGCAGCGTGTCATCATCTGGCGCGAACAGCTCGACCTGATACCCGGCCGAGCGTGCCAGTGCTGCAAAGCAACTGGCCTCCGGACCCTTCCCGAAGACGAGAAACCTCAGGCCGGGATGGATGTCCAGCGTCACCGGGCCAAGCTCCAGCACCGCATGTTCGCGCCCGGCCAGCAGGTCGCGGGCGCGGCCGAGCCGGACCGGGTCCGGGCGCGGCAGCACCGCGATGTCGAGACCACCGCCACAGGGCAGTTCCAAGTCCCGAAACGGCGAACCCACGCCGTAGCGCAGATGCCTAGCCCGGCCATCCTCAAGCGCCTGCACCGCCTGCAAGGCCACGTCGCGGTCGATGCAGCCCGAGGAGAGATTGCCCGTCATCCGCCCATCGGCGTCCACCGCCATGACCGCACCGACGGGGCGATAGGACGGGCCCTCGACCCCGGTGATGACCGCCAGCGCGAATGCCCCGTCATCAGGGATCGCGTGGAGCGGGACATCCGCCTCGCTGATCGGGATCAGGGCCGCGCCGCCGCGGTGGCCAAGCTGGGGATCGGGTCTGGTCATCGCTCAGCCGGGGCAGGCCGCGCCCGTATCGATCCAGGCGCGGGTCAACTGGCCGAACATCTCCTGGCTGCCCGGCGCGGGCTCACGGCCTTCGCCCGGGTGCCATCCCCAGCCGACCAGCCCGTCTTCCGCGTGATGTTCATGGATCTCCTCCAGCGTCTTGCCGCCATTGCGCGCGGGATCCTTGATCTGGGCGCAGATCTCGCCAAGGCTCAGGCCCTGCCAGCCCATGCTGACGGGCGCGAGCATCCAGATCTCATGGCCCGGAATGCTGCCGGCCTCGGTCACGAATTCCACATTCTCGGCGCTGTGACAGGTGCTGCAGTTCATGCCCACCGCGCCGAAATCCGCCTCGCCGCGGAACACGGGCGGCGAATGGGGCTGCATGTCGTCGCCCTGGGTCGGCCCGCCGGTCACCGGGTGGCAATTCAGGCAGCGGGGATGGGTCAGCACCTTGCCCATCTCCTCGAACAGCGCCGCGGAGCGGGTCTGCTCATCGGCGATATCGGAAAACGCATCCGGTCCCGACAGCCCCTCCTGCGCATGGATCGGCGCGGCCCAGAGAAGGAGCGCCCCGGCCAGCCAAGCTCTTGCCATCATGCGACGCTCCCCCCGCCGAAGGGCAATTCGTATTGGCGATTGCCGGTCAGCGCCCGCCACGCATTGGCCATCGCCGGGGCCAGCGGCGGCACGCCCGGCTCCCCCACCCCGGTCGGGTCAGCGTCGCTCTGAATGATCTCCACCTCGACCTGCGGCATCTCCGAGATTCGCAGCATCGGGTAGTCGTCGAAATTCGACTGCTCGACCTCGCCGCCGGGCGAAAAGCTGATCCGGTCATGCAGCGCGGTGCCGAGCGCATAGCCGATCCCGCCCTCCATCTGGGCGCGGATCACGTTGGGATTGACGGCGATGCCGCAATCCACCGCGCACCAGACCCGCGTGACATGGGGCGACCCGCCGCGATCCTCGATCTCGACCACCTCGGCGACATAGGTGTTGAAGCTCTTGGTATAGGCCACGCCGTAGCCCTTGTCGCCCCGCACCGAGCCGGACCAGCCGGACATCTCCGCCACCTTCTCGATCACCCCGCGCTCTCGCGCCGCATCACCCGGCAGCAGATCCAGCCGGCCCTGCACCGGATCCTTGCCCGCGGCGGCCAGAAGCTCGTCCAGGAAGGTCTCGACCGCATAGGCAGTGTGGGTGTGCCCCACGGATCGCCACCACAGCACAGACACGGGGTTCTCCATCTCGGCCCAGCCGATGCGGCTTGCACCGAATTGATAGGGCAGATTCGTCGATCCTTCGTAGGAGGTCGCGTCCGGCCCGCCCTGCAGCATCATCTCCATCGCCGTGCCGCGCAGGATCGACTGGTTGGCCACCACGTTTTCCCAGCCGACGATGTTGCCATCCGCATCCAGCCCGGCGCGCAGCCTGTGCACCGTCATGGGACGGTAATGCCCGCCCTTCACGTCATCTTCGCGGGTCCAGACCAGCTTGAACGCGCCATCACGCCCGGCCGCCTTGGCGACCTCTGCGGCTTCGGCGGCGAGATGCGCGGTCCCCTGCGCGCGACGCCCGAAGGAGCCACCGGCGAGCAGCACGTTGATCTTCACATCGTCCTGCGGCAGGCCCAAAATCTCGGCCACCGTCGGCTGATCGAGGCCGGGGAACTGGCTGCCGAACCACATTTCGGCGCGTTCGCCGCCCAACTCGATCACCGCATCCAGCGGCTCCATCGGGGCATGGGCGAGGAAGGGGAAGCGGTATTCCGCCTCCAGCACCTGCGCGGCCCCGTCGAGTGCGGACAGATCGCCCGTCTCCTCGACCGTCTGGCCACCTTCGGCGGCGGCAGCCGAGTAGCTGTCGAACATCTGGGCGGTGCTGCGCGTCTCGGCCCCGGTCATGTCCCAATCGACCTTCAGCGCGTTGCGCCCTTTCATGGCGGCAAAGGTGTTGGTGGCGTAGACCGCCACGCCGGACGGGATCTGGCGCACCATCTCCACCCCCGGCACGGCGAGTGCGTCGCCGTCATCGAACCCGGCCACGGTTGCGCCGAATTTCGGCGGATGAGCAACCAGCACGGTCAGCATGTTGTCTCGATAGACATCCATGGTGAACTGCGCGCTGCCATTCGATTTTGCCACCGTGTCCAGCTTGGGCCGGTCGGTGCCGATCAGCACGAAATCCTCCGCCGCCTTGACGGGCGGATCCTCCGGCACGGGCAGGCGGGAGGCCGCCTGGCTCAGCGCGCCGAAACCGGAGCTGCGGCCCGTCCCCTCATGCGCGACCACCCCCGCCTTCACCGTGATCTCAGCCGCGGGGACGCCCCATTCCTCGGCTGCGGCGGCAACCAGCATGGCACGCGCGGCAGCACCCGCCTTGCGCATCTGCATGAAGCTGTTGGCGATGGCGGTCGAACCGCCGGTCAACTGCACCCCCATGGCGAGATTGGCATAGGCCTGACCGTCAGCAGGCGCGCCCTCGGCCCGCATCTGCGACCAGTCGGCGTCAAGTTCCTCGGCCACCAGCGTCGCCAGCCCGGTATAGGGCCCCTGCCCCATCTCGATATGCTTGATCATCACGGTGACGACGTCATCCGTGCCGATCCGCACGAAGGCATTCGGCGCGAAGGGACCGGTCGCCGCCTGCTGCGCCATGCCGCGCCCGAAGGGCAGTGTCAGCCCCAGAAGCAGCCCGGCACCACCGGCCAGCACGCCCCTGCGCGTGGTCTGGATTCTTGCCATGATTCAGCCCTCCAGCGTTGCGGCGGCGTCATGGATGGCCTGCCGGATGCGGACATAGGTCGCGCAGCGGCAGACATTGCCCGCCATGGCGTGGTTGATCTCTTCATCCGTCGGGTTCGGGATCTGCTGCAGCAGGGCGGTGGCCGACATGACCTGACCGGACTGGCACCAGCCGCATTGCGGCACGTCGATCGCTTCCCAGGCCGCTTGCACGGCCGAGATCTCTGGGCCGTCCATGCCTTCGATGGTGGTGATCTCGCTGCCCTCGACCATCGAGATCGGGGTGACGCAGGCGCGGCGCGGCATGCCGTTCATCATCACCGTGCAGGCCCCGCATTGGGCGATGCCGCAGCCGAATTTCGTCCCCGTCAGGCGCAGTTCGTCGCGCAGCACCCAGAGCAGCGGCGTATCGGGATCGATGTCGAGATCGTGGTCTTGTCCGTTGACGCGAAATGTCGTCATGCCTGGCCTCCTGGCTGGGTCCGCCCCCGATGATGGCGGCTGACCGGGGGAGGTCAAGCGCGGCACAGACCCCGCGCGGCGCGGAGACCCCGCCGGCGCGGCCCCGCCAGCGGTTCAACCGTCTGAACTTGCGACTTTCCGGTGCGGATCCTCTGCCTTCGACACTGCGGAAGATTTTTTTCGCAGCTTGCGCCGGTGTGGCCGAAAACCCGCTACGCGCGCGGGAGCCGATAGAATTCCTGCGCCGTGCCGGCCCAGATTCGGTTGCGGTCGGCCTCGGGCAGATCGGCGATGATGCTGGCCACCATCTCCACCCAGCCCGCGTAATCCCCGGCCAGGTTCAGGACCGGCCAGTCACTGCCGAACATCAGCCGTTCGGCCCCGAAACAGGCGATCAGGTGATCGGCGGCGGGGCGGATCCGGTCATGGGTGGGCGTATCGCCCGCCTCGGTCAGCAGGCCGGAGAGCTTGCACATGCAGGCGGTCTCCTCCGCGATCCGGGCAATCTCGCGCTGCCACTCGTCGATCCGGCCGCTCGCAATCTCCGGCTTTGCGCCGTGGTCGATCACGCAGCGCAGACTGGGATGCCGCCGCATCCGCATCTGCAGCGGGGCGAGATGGCGCGGCAGCACCAGGGCATCGAAGGACAGATCCTCGGCGACCAGCGTATCGAAGACCGGGTCCAGATCGCTGCGCATGATCCACGCGTCATCCGCCATCCCCTGGATCATCGGGCGGATGCCCACGAATTTCGGATTGCGCGCGAGGCGTTTCAGCGTTGCGACCGCCTCCGGCGCCTCCATGTCGATCCAGCCGACCACGCCGTCGATCCGCGCGGTTTCGGCCGCGCAGTCCAGAAGAAATTCCGTCTCAGCGACCGACGGGGCGGCCTGGACGACGACCGTCCGGTCAATCCCGGCGGCATCAAGCAGCGGCTCGAGATCCGCCACGGTGAAATCGCGGTAGATCGCGCCCAGATCCGGCGTCAGCCAGCCATAATCGCCGCGCGACAGGGTCCAGAGATGGTGATGGCTGTCAACCTTCATGCGTCTTCTCCTTGCGGGGTTGGGGCGGCCTCGTGCAGCAGGCCGGCGGTTTTCAGATCCGACCAGAAGGATGTCGGGATCGGGCTGTGCCACCATTCGACGATCTGGTTCATCTCGCGCGGGCTGCGCGGTCCGGGGATGGTGCTTTTCACCAATGGATGGGCACGGCAGAACGCCAGCGCGGCGGCGGGAAGCGCCACGCCGTGATCGGCGCAGATGCGGCGGATTGCCGTGACCCGATCGGCGATGGCAGGCGGGACGGCGCCGTAATCGAAACTGTCGGCGCCCGCCAGAACGCCGGAATTGAACGGACCGCCGATGACGATGTCGGTGCCTGCGGCCGTGCAGCGCGGGAACAGATCGTCAAGCGGCACCTGTTCCAGCAGGCTGTAGCGGCCCGCGAGCAGGAAGGCGTCCCATTGCCCCTGCGCCAACGCGGCCAGACAGACCTCCGATTCGTTCACACCCAGACCGATGGCCCCGACAACGCCCGCATCGCGGAGCTCCTCCAGCGCGCGATACCCGTCGCCCAAGGCCTGCGCAAACAGCGTTGGGCCGTCTTCTTCGCCATGTGTCCGGTTGCCGATGTCGTGGATGAACAGGATCTCGATCCGGTCGCGACCCAGACGCTGCAGCGAATCCTCGAAGCTGCGCATGATGCCGTCATAGGAATAGTCATAGACCGGCGTGAACGGCAGCGCCTGCACCCAGGCACCGGGGTCGGGCGCGGCCCCCGGCCGCAGCAGCCGACCCACCTTGGTGGAGATGACCGCCTCACATCCGCGCAGCGCTTGGCCAAGCCGGTGCTCGGCCAGGCCGTGGCCATAGAACGGGGCTGCGTCGAAATAGGTGACCCCTGCAGAGGTGGCGGCGTCGATCACCTGTCCGGCATCCGCATCGGAAACCGGTGAGAACAATCCCCCCAGCGTCGCGCAGCCCAGCCCGAGCTGGCTGATCTCCGGCCCCGCCTGACCGAGCCTGGTGCGTCTGATTGCGGCCATTCTGCTCCTCCCCTTTCATCGGTTTGGCTGGTCATTGCACGGGGTTTCGCCGAGGCCCTGACCCTGCGCATTTCTATATCCCGAACAAAGCCGTTGACACAAATAGTTTTTTCATGGACAAAAATAAATTATCAAATACGAAAGGCTTCAAGTGGCTTCGGGAGGGAATCAATGAAGACCGTGACATTCGCACTTGCCTCGACGGTGGCGGCGGCCTGCCCGGCCATGCCGGCACAGGCGCAGGATTACGGGACGTTCGAGGGCTATACGCTGCGCGTGAAGCTGATCGGCGGTGCGCAGTATGAACCGCTCTACGCGCTCATCCCGCAATGGGAGGAGGCGACCGGCGCCAAGGTGGAGATCCTTTCGCGCAAGAGCCATTTCGAGCTGGACCGCGAAATGAAACAGGACATCGCGGCCGGGAATATCGGCTATTGCGTGTTCTCCAGCCACACCAATTTCGCGCCGCAATACACGGCGATGAACCAGCCGCTTGATGACCTGATCCCGGCCGAGGTGCTGGAGGCGTTCTCGCCCCTTGTGATCGAGCATTCGACGGTGGACGGAGAGCTGGTGGAACTGCCGCGTCACTCCGACGTGTCGAACATGTTCTATGTGAAGTCGCTCTACGAGGACGCGGAGAACAAGGCGAAGTTCAAGGAACGCTTCGGCTATGATCTGACCCCGCCGGAGACCTGGGACCAGGCCAGCGACCAGGCGATCTTCTTTGCAGATCCGCCGGACCGCTACGGCACGCATTTCGCCGGCAAGGACGAGGCCATCGCCGGCCGGTTCCTGGAAATGCTGGTTGCGAATGGCGGTCGGCTTCTGAATGACGACTGGACCCCGGCATTCAACGGGCCGGAGGGTCAGGAGGCGCTGAACTGGTTCGTGAAGCTCTACCAGGACAAGGCGGTTCCGGCAGGCACGACGAACTATGTCTGGGACGATCTGGGGCTGGGCTTTGCCGCCGGCAGCGTGGCCTACGATCTCGACTGGGCCGGATGGGCCGCCTATTTCAACAGCCCGGATTCGAATGTGCAGGGCGATGTCGGCGTGGCCCTGGCCCCCAAGGGGTCGGGCGGCAAGCGCAGCGGGTGGTCGGGCTCGCACAGCTTCTCGATGACCAAATCCTGCGACAACAAGGATGCCGCCGCCAGCTTCATGATGTTCCTGACCAGCCATGACGCCCAGATGATCGAGGCGCGGGCCGGGCTGCTGCCAACGCGCAGCAAGGTCTGGGACGACGTGACGGCCGAGTTCGAGGCCGACGGCAACGACTTCATGGTCGAGGTCTTCGAGGTCTGGGGCGAATCGATGCGCGATCATGCATTCACCCCGCCGCTTGTCGCGGAATGGGGCGAGATCTCCAATGCGCTGTGGCCGCAATTGCAGGCCGCGATCCTGGGCGACAAGACAACCGAGGAGGCGCTGAACACCGCCGCCGAAGAAGTCACCGAGATCATGGAGGATGCCGGCCGCATCTAGGCCGCGCACCCGCCTGAGAGATCCCGCCGCGCCGCCTTGCGCGGCGGGACCGGACACATCGCCGCGCCCGTCGCGGCTGCCAATCACATGAGACGAAGATGGCCCGATTGCGCCGATTTATCCGGGACAATGCCGTACCGCTTGCGCTTTTGTCGCCGGCCGTGCTGGTGATCCTGCTGGTGGTTCTGCTGCCGCTGATCTTTTCCTTCTATACCAGCTTCTCGAATTACCGCCTGATCCGGCCGGACTCGCTCTGGGATTTCGTGGCGTTCCGAAATTACGCCCGCGTGCTGGGCGATGGCGAGTTCTGGTCGGCGCTGTGGCGCACGGTGCTGTTCCTGACCTTTGCGCTGAACCTCGAGATGCTGCTCGGGCTGGGCCTCGCATTGCTGGTGAACCGCATCACCTGGGGGCAGCGCACCATGCGCACGATCATGATGTTCCCGATGATGTTCTCGCCCATCCTGGTCGGGTTCCAGTTCAAATACATGTTCAACGACACGATTGGCGTGGTGAACAACGCGCTGCAGTCGCTGGGTCTGGCGCAGGAGGCGATTCCGTTCCTGGTCGATCGCTGGCTGGCCTTCGCCTCGATCCTGTTTGCCGAGATCTGGATGTCGACCGCGATCTTCGCGATCCTGATCCTGGCGGGGCTGTTTGCCATGCCGCGTGACCCGGTCGAGGCGGCGAAGGTGGATGGCTGCAACAACTGGCAGGTGTTTCGCCACATCACCCTGCCCTTCCTGATGCCGTTCATCTACATCGCCATGACCATCCGCTCGCTCGACGTGGCGCGGGCCTATGACATCGTCGATGTGATGACGGGCGGTGGGCCGGCCGGGCGGACCGAGCTTCTGTGGACGCTGATTGCGCGCACCGCCTATGACGACGCGCGGATGGGGCGGGCCAATGCCATGGCCTATGTCTCGATCCTGCTGTCGATCTTCTTCACATGGTTCTTCTTCCGCAAGCTGATGGCGGCGCGGAAACATCTGGGGGCGTTCTGATGAGCCGCAAGCAGAAAGACATCCTGACCTGGCTGGCCACCTTCATCGTGATGCTGATCATCTGCCTGCCCGGACTGTGGGTGGTGCTGTCGGCCTTCCGCCCGAATGGAGAGATCCTGACCAAGCCCGCCGTGTGGATCCCGCGCGATCTGTCGCTGGACAATTTCCGCGCCATTTTCGGCATGGGTGAGGATGTGGTGGGCATTCCGGTCGCGTCCTATTTCCGCAACTCGGTGGTGATCTCCGTCACCTCGACCGTCATCGCGGTGCTGATCGGAATGTCGGGCGGATATGCCTTTGCGCGCTATCGCTTCCCCGGCAAGGGCGCGGCCTTCCTGTGGCTGATGCTGTCGCGCTGCGTGCCCGGCATCGCGCTGTCGCTGCCGCTGTTCATCCTGTGGAGCTGGACCGGGCTGATCGACACCCAGATCGGGGTGATCGTGGTCTACACGGCGATCAACGTGCCCTTCACCGTCTGGCTGACCGAGGGTTTCTTCCGCCAGGTGCCGCGCGATCTGTCCGAAGCCGCGCAGATCGACGGCTGCACCCCCTGGCAGGCCTTCTGGAAGGTCGAGTTTCCGCTGGCCAAGTCCGGCATCGCAAGTGCTGCCATCTTCGCCTTCCTGACCTCCTGGAACGAATATGCGCTAGCCAGCCAGATCACGCGTTCGACCGACAGCAAGACCTTGCCGGTCGGGCTGATGGATTTCACCGCCCAGTTCACCATCGACTGGGCCGGGATGAGCGCCATGGCAGTCATCATCATCAATCCCGCACTCATCCTGACATTCCTGGTGCAGAAGCACCTGATTGCCGGGCTGACATTTGGCGGGGTCAAGGGATAGGAACATGGCAGAAGTCTCTCTGAACAACGTCGTCAAACGCTACGGCGCCGTCGATGTCGTCCACGGCATCAACCTGGACATCGCGCATAACGAATTCGTCGTGCTGGTCGGCCCCTCGGGCTGCGGCAAATCCACCACGCTGCGCATGATTGCAGGACTTGAGGAGATCTCCGACGGCGAGATCGCCATCGGTGAGCGGGTGGTGAACCATCTGGCGCCCCGGCAGCGCAATATCTCCATGGTTTTCCAGAATTACGCGCTCTATCCGCATATGTCGGTGCGCGAAAATCTGGGCTTCAGCCTGAAGATCGCGGGGCGGCCGCAGGACGAGATCGCGCGCGCGGCGCAGGACGCCGCCCGGATCCTCGGGCTGGAGCCGTATCTCGACCGCACACCGGGCGAGCTCTCTGGCGGTCAACGCCAGCGCGTTGCCATGGGCCGCGCCATCGTGCGCCGCCCGGATGTGTTCCTGTTCGACGAGCCGCTGTCCAATCTCGATGCCAAGCTGCGCACCCAGATGCGGATAGAGATCAAGAAGCTGCACGCCCAGGTCGGCACAACCATCGTCTATGTCACCCATGACCAGGTCGAGGCGATGACGCTGGCCGACCGGATCGTCATCATGAAGGATGGTCATATCGTGCAGACCGGCACGCCCCTGGAGGTGTTCGAGCGTCCGGTGAACACCTTTGTTGCGACCTTTATCGGATCGCCGCCGATGAACCTGATTGACGGGGTGGTCGATGCCGGCGCGGTGCGGCTCAGCGACGGCTCGGCACTGCCCCTGCCGACCCGCACGGGCCCCATCCGCGACGGTCAGCGCGTCACCTACGGGTTCCGCGCCGACAATCTGATGCCGGAGGGGCATGGCCCGGCCGAAACCGGGCCGGTGGCCACGATCGAGCTCCCGATCACGCTGGCCGAACCGCTGGGTGCGGAATCGCTGATCCTGACCGAGATCGCGGGGGTCGAGGTGCAGGGCAAGATGCTGACCCCCCGGCCGACGCGGCCGGGCGAGGTTCTGCGCTTCCAACTCGCGCTCGACCACTGCCACCTCTTCGATGCCGACACCGGCGTCAGGCTGGGCCAATGATCCGGCAACATCGCGGCGCGGCTGCGCCAAGTTCCGGGCAAGACGAGATTTCGGAAGGATCACACCATGACTGACCTAGCTCAGATGAGCCGCGATCTGGGCGGCTGCTATACCGGCGTCGTGCATGACATCATGCGCGCGATGGGGCTGCGCAACTTCACCCTGCCCGCCGGGATCACCCCGCTGATGCCGGAGGCAACGCTGTGCGGTCCGGCCTTCACCATCGAGGGGCATCCCGACGACACCGCCGATCCACATGAGACGCTTTTGCAATGGACCGGGCTTTTGTCGAAGGCCCCGGCCGGACATATCTGGGTCTGCCAGCCGCACACGCATGATCTGGCCCAGATGGGCGAGCTGTCCGCCGAGACGCTGAAGAACAAGGGCGTGCTGGGTTGCGTGCTCGACGGTCTGGCGCGGGACACGCATTTCCTGATGGAGATCGGTTTCCAGACCTGGCGGCGAGGGCACACGCCGAAGGACGTGGTGGGCCGCTGGCTGCCGACCGGGACGGGTCACATGATCCATATCGGCGATGTCGCCATTCAGCAGGGTGATTTCCTGCTGGGCGACCGTGACGGCATGGTGCGGGTGCCGCGTTCCGTTCTGGGCGAGGTCACGGCCAGATCGGTCGAGGCCATGCAGACCGAAAGCAAGGTGCGGAGCGCGATCCTGGCGGGGACGGACCCGCAGGACGCCTATCTGCGCTACGGGAAATTCTGATGCGCATCGCCGGTCTGGAGATCCGCGCCTGCAGCGCCGAACCACCCGCGGGCGGTGACGAATTGCGCGGCGATGGCGGCGGCAAACGCCATGAATTCCTGGTCTACACGCTGCGCACCGAATGCGGGCGGAGCGCGTCGATGTTCGGGTTCTCGGGCGCAAGCGCCAAGGGATCGGCGCATCTGGCCAAGACCCTTGCGCCGTTCCTCATCGGTCAGGACGGCCGCGACCGCGAGGCGCTGTGGCAGGCCTTCCGGCTCAAGAACCGGATGTGGGGGCATTTTCCCATCTATGTGTGGGGTCCGATCGATTGCTGCCTGTGGCTGCTGGCGGCCGAGGCGGCGGAGATGCCGCTCTACCGCTATATCGGTGGCGCGCGGAACGAGGTTCCGGTCTATCTCAGCTCGATGTTCCTCGACAGCGGTGAAGACTACGTGGCCGAGGCGCTCGCGGCGAAGCTGGATCGCTACGCGGCCTACAAGCTGCACCCGCCGGGCCGGTCGGTCGATGAGGATCTGGAGATCCATGCGGCGGTGCGCGCGGCGGTGGGGCCGGACTATACGCTGATGAGCGACCCGGTCGCCACCATGACCCTGCCCGAGGCGCTGCGCTACGGGCGCGGGCTGGAACGGCTTGAATACGCCTGGTTCGAGGAACCGATGCCGGATGAAAACATCCCGGCGCTTCGCGAACTGACCCGGCAGCTCGATATTCCCGTCGTCGGGACCGAGACGCTGGCCGGTCATCCCTATTGCCTCGCTGACATCGTCGCCCGGCAGGTGGTGGACGTGATCCGCGCCGATGTGAGCTGGACGGGCGGGATCACCGGGGTGCTGAAATCCGCGCATCTGGCGGAATCCTTCGGGATGAACTGCGAGATCCACACCTCGATCTTCCACCCGCTGGAGATGGTGAACCTGCATCTTTGCGCCGCGATCAGCAATTGCAGCTATCTGGAGCTGCTTGCCCCGGTTGCCGATTTCTCCTTCGGCCTGGCTGGCGATCTGCCGATCAGCCGGGGTGTCGCGACACTGCCCGACCGGCCCGGCCTCGGGGTCGATCTGGACTGGGACATGATCGACGGCGCGACGCGGGAGCTGCTGTGATGGCGGAGGACGACCTCGTGGCGGGCAGCCGTCTGTTGCGGCTCGATCCGGCAGATAACGTGCTGGTCGCCACCGGTGCGGTGGGCCCCGGACCGGCGGGGTTGCATGGCGGCGGCACGCTGCGTCTGCTTGATGCGGTCACGCTGGGCCACAAGGTCGCCGCCCGCGACATCTCCGCGGGCGAGAAGATCCTGAAATACGGCGTCCCGATCGGATCGGCCGTTTGCAATATCGCGGCAGGCAGCCACGTCCATCTGCACAATATGAAAAGCGACTACACCCCCACTCACGCACTGGCCGAAACCGCGAAGGGACACCCGGATGCTTGACGGCTTTCTGCGCAGCGACGGCCGCAAGGGCATCCGCAACCATCTGGCGGTGGTCTATCTAGTCGAATGCGCGCATTTCGTGGCCAGCGAGATTGTGCTGCCCTATCGCGATCTGGGCGCGCAGGTGATCGGCTTTCCCGGCTGCTACCCGAATGAATACGCGCAGCGCATGCTGGAACGGCTCTGCACCCATCCCAATGTCGGGGCGGTGCTGCTGGTGTCGCTCGGCTGCGAAAGCTTCAACCGCTTCCGGTTGGAAAAGACCGTGGCCGCCACCGGACGGCCGGTCGAAACCATCGTCATCCAGCGCAGCGGTGGCACACGCGCGGCGATTGCGCAGGGCCGGGACTGGCTGGCCGCGCGGCTTCCCGAACTGGCGGCGGCACGGCGCGTGCCGATGGCGCTGTCCGAACTGGTCGTGGGCACGGTCTGCGGTGGCTCCGACGGCACCAGCGGCATCACCGGCAACCCGGCGGCCGGCATCGCCTTCGACCGGCTGGTCGCAGCGGGCGCACGCTGCATCTTCGAGGAAACCGGAGAGCTGATCGGCTGCGAACGCATCATGGCTGCCCGCGCCACAACGCCTGAGCTTGCGGCGGAGCTGACCGCCTCCGTCGAGAAGGCCGCTGCCTATTACGCCACGCTGGGATATGGCAGCTTCGCGGCCGGCAATGCCGAAGGCGGGCTGTCGACGATCGAGGAAAAATCGATGGGCGCCTATGCCAAATCCGGCTCATCCCCGATCAGCGGCTTGCTCAAACCCGGCGACATCCCCCCGAAAACCGGGCTGTATCTGCTGGACGTCGTGCCGGATGGCGAGGTGCGGTTCGGATTTCCCAATATCTCCGACAATGCCGAGATCGTGGAGATGATGGCCTGCGGGGCGCATCTGACCTTTTTCGTGACCGCGCGCGGCTCGGTCGTCGGCTCGGCATTGGCCCCCGTCATCAAGATCTGCGCCAACCCGGACACTTATGCGCGGATGGCCGGGGATATGGATGTCAATGCCGGGCGCATCCTGTCCGGCACGCCGCTGGAAGAGGTCGGGGCGGAGATCTTTGATCTGGCCATCGCCGTGGCGCGGGGTCGCAAGACCGCGTCGGAGGCGCTCGGCCATGCCGAATTCATCCTGACCTACAAGAGCTTCGAGCCGATCGGCCCGGCCTGCCTGCCCGCCTGAGGAGACATCATGGGACTACTGACCGGAAAAACCTGCCTCATCACCGCCGCAGGCCAGGGCATCGGCCGCGCCACCGCGGAGGCCTTTCTGCGGGAGGGCGCGACGGTCTGGGCCACAGACATCAACCCTGCGGGCCTGGCCGAGATCTCCGGCGCGGTGTCGCGCAGGCTCGACGTGACCGACATGGCCGCCATCGCGGCGCTTCGCGCAGAGATCGGCGGTCTCGACGTGCTGTTCAACTGCGCGGGCTTCGTCCATGCGGGCAGCATTCTCGACTGCCCGGAAAGCGACTGGGATTTCGCCTTCGAGCTGAACGCCAAGGCGCAATACCGCATGATCCGGGCCTTCCTGCCCGGCATGCTGGAGCGCGGCGGCGGGTCGATCATCAACATGTCCTCGGTCGCCTCCAGCGTGAAGGGGGTGCCGAACCGCTTTGCCTATTGCGCGTCGAAGGCGGCGGTGATCGGGCTGACGAAATCCGTCGCCGCCGATTTCATCACCAAGGGCATCCGCTGCAACGCGATCTGTCCGGGCACGGTTGACAGCCCGTCTCTGCATGACCGGCTGCGCGCAACGGGGGATTACGACAGCGCCATGCGCGATTTCATCGCCCGCCAGCCGATGGGCCGGGTCGGCAAGGCAGAGGAAATCGCCGCACTCGCGCTCTACCTGGCCGGCGACGACAGCGCCTTTACCAGCGGCCAATGCCATATCATCGACGGGGGATGGGCGATCTGAGCCGGGCCTCCGCTTGCCTCACAGCAGAAGGCAATTGTGGCGCGCGGCGTCGGATCCGCTCTATCGGCTTCGTGCCGGATCGGCGCCGCGCACTCAGCCCATCTCGCCGCAATAGAAGGCGCTGAGTTCGGCGGCGAGCTCGGTCAGCATCGCGTGCACCTTGTCGACCGACGGCACCTCGAATTCGTCGATCCGCTCCAGATAGGGGCAGGTGACCGCCGCCACGGCCCGCCCGTTCTCATCCATCACCGGATAGGCCATGTTCGTCACCCCGACCGTGGCCGATGACGGCATCCGCTCATAGCCGTTGCGCCGCACACGCTCCAGATGGCGCATCAACTCGTCGCGGTCCAGCTCGGGCTCGCCGAGCGCGGGGCGGTGGCGGTTCAGCAGTTCCTCCAGCTCGTCCTCGCTGCGGAACGCCGCCAGAACCCGTCCCGAGCCGGTGTTCCACAGCCCGACCACCGATCCGACCCGCAGTCCCAACGCCCAATTGCCGGGCGACTCGGCCGAGGAGACGATGACGATATCGCCGTTATTCTCCATGGCCAGATGGCAGGACTGCCACGCGTGCAGCGCAAGCGTCCGCATCTTCGGGCGGGCCACATCCAGCAGCCGGTTGACCGGCGCGTGACGTTGCGACACGGCGAACATCTTGAGACTGAGCGAGAAGCGGTCATCCTCGGCCGACCGCACGACATAGCCGCGCCGGACCAGCGTGGTGATCATCCGGTAGATCTCGCTTTGCGACTTGTCGAGCGCGCGCGCGATTTCTCCCAGGGTCATCCCATCGACGAAGCCGGCCAGCAATTCGACGATGTCCAGCCCCTTGTCGAGCGCCGGCGCGCGGTATCTGTTTTCGGCCTTGTCGTTCGCCAAGCGATCCATCTCCTGCAATGCCGCGTAGTCTTGTCCAAAGCCGCGTGCGACTGCAAGCCGGGCCGTCACGACCCGGCGACAGCGCCGCGTGGCCGGCCCGACCGGTCGATGCCGAAGACACGCAGCGGACAAGCGCAATTTCAACAGCTTATCAGCACTTCGCCAAATAAGAAAAGGTTTTTCATATGTGGTTAAACCGCCGCCATGCAGGTCTGCATGCGCGCGTTCCACCGGCACCGCCCCGCGGCGCGCGGAATGGCCAGGGCATCGGCGGGGTTGGTGGAAGGACGTGGTGAGCCGTGCAGGATTCGAACCTGCGACCCACTGATTAAAAGTCAGTTGCTCTACCAACTGAGCTAACGGCCCACATCACAGGGCGCTTTCCTAGTTTTGCGCATCGGTGGGGTCAAGCGCAAAAAACACGCTTCTGGCGAAAACTTTCCGGGGCGACTATATGGCGGGCATGGAACACGCCCGCACCCCCGGCCTGCCCTTCATGAAGATGCACGGGCTTGGCAATGACTTCGTCGTCATCGATCTCCGTCACGGGATCGAGGCGCCCGATGCTGCCACGATCACGGCCATGGCGGACAGGCATTTCGGCGTGGGTTTCGACCAGATGGCAACCATCGCGCATGACGATGAGGTCGATGCGCGGCTGGTGTTCTTCAACGCCGACGGGTCGCGCTCGGCCGCGTGCGGGAACGCGACACGCTGCATCGCGCGGTTCGTGATGGACGGGACGGGACGCGACCGGCTGCGGCTGCGCACCGATCATGCCGTGCTGGCGGCCGAGGATGCGGGCTGTGGGCTGACGCGGGTGAATATGGGCCCGCCGGTGCTCGAGTGGCGCGACATTCCGCTGGCCGAGGCGGTGGATCTCGACCACCTGCCGATCGAGGGCGATCCGGTGGCCACGGGGATGGGCAATCCGCATATGACCTTCTTCGTCGACGACCCGGGCGGGATCGGCAATTTCGACGCGTTCGGTGCGCGCCACGAGGTTCATCCGCTTTTTCCCGAACGCACCAATGTCGAGGTGGCGCAGCTCATCGCGCCCGATACGCTGCATGTGCGCATCTGGGAACGCGGCGTGGGCAAGACGCTGGCCTCTGGCTCGTGCTCCTGCGCGGCGGCGGTGGCGGCGGCGCGGCGCGGGCTGACCGGGCGCAAGGTGCAGGTGGAGCTCGCCGGCGGCACGCTCTGGATCGACTGGCGCGAGGATGGGGTCTGGATGACCGGGCCGACCGCGCATGTCTTTGACGGGGTGTGGCGGGGATGAGCGCGCCGGATCTGAAACAGGCGGTGTTCTCCACCCATGGCTGCCGGCTCAACGCTTACGAATCCGAGGCGATGCGCGAGATGGCCGCCTCTGCCGGGCTGCAAGGCGCGGTGATCGTGAACACCTGCGCCGTGACCGCCGAGGCGGTGCGCAAGGCGCGACAGGACATCCGCCGTCTGGCCCGCGACAACCCCGGCGCGCCGGTCATCGTCACCGGCTGCGCGGCCCAGACCGAGCCCGAAACCTTTGCCGCCATGCCCGAGGTGACGCGTGTTATCGGCAACTCAGAGAAGATGCAGCCCTCGACCTGGGCCAGCCTGACCCCTGATCTGATCGGCCGGACCGAGCGGGTGATCGTCGATGACATCATGTCGGTCGAGGAAACGGCCGGCCATCTGATCGACGGGTTCCGGCGGCACCGCGCCTATGTGCAGGTCCAGAATGGCTGCGACCATCGCTGCACCTTCTGCATCATTCCCTATGGTCGCGGCAATTCGCGTTCCGTGCCTGCGGGTGTGGTGGTGGACCAGATCAAGCGGCTGCGGGATCGCGGCTTCAATGAGGTCGTACTGACCGGGGTGGACCTCACCTCCTGGGGCGCCGATCTGCCCGGAACGCCGCGGCTTGGCGATCTGGTCATGCGGATCCTGAAGCTGGTGCCGGATCTGCCGCGGCTGCGGATCTCGTCCATCGATTCCATCGAGGCCGACGACAATCTCATGCAGGCCATCGCGACCGAAAAACGGCTGATGCCGCATCTGCATCTCTCGCTTCAGGCCGGGGACGACATGATCCTGAAGCGCATGAAACGCCGCCATCTGCGCGACGATGCCATCCGCTTCTGCGAGGAGGCTCGCCGCCTGCGCCCCGAGATCGTCTTCGGCGCCGACATCATCGCGGGTTTTCCGACCGAGACCGAGGCGATGTTCGAGAACTCGCTGAAGCTGGTCGGGGATTGCGGACTGACCTTCCTGCATGTCTTTCCCTATTCGGCGCGCAAAGGCACCCCCGCCGCGCGGATGCCCGCAGTGAACGGCAAGGCGATCAAGGATCGTGCCGCCCGGCTGCGCGCGGCGGGCGACGCCGCCCTACGCACCCATCTGGAGGCGCAGACCGGCCGCAGGCACCGCATCCTGACCGAAGGGCCGCGCATCGGGCGGACCGAGCAGTTCACCGAGGTCGCGTTTGACCGCGACATGCCCGAAGGCACGCTGGTGGAGTGCGACATCACCGGGCATGACGGGGTCCGCCTGACCGCGTGACCGCGGCGTGGCGCGGTGTCTCGCGCGCTCTGGCAATCACCGCGTGATGCGCTAGAACAGGCCGCCAGAAGGAGGCCGCATATGTCCGACCAGCCGACCCCGATGATGGCCCAGTATCTCGCGATCCGCGAGGCCAATCCGGGTGCGCTGCTGTTCTACCGGATGGGCGATTTCTACGAGATGTTCTTTGACGACGCGGTCTCGGCCGCAGCTGCCCTCGATATCGCGCTGACCAAGCGTGGCACGCATCAGGGCCAGCCTATCCCGATGTGTGGCGTCCCGGTCCATGCCGCCGAGAGCTATCTTCTGACGCTGATCCGCAAGGGGTTCCGCGTCGCCATCGCCGAGCAGATGGAGGATCCGGCCGAAGCCAAGAAGCGCGGCAGCAAATCCGTCGTGGCCCGCGATGTGGTGCGGTTGGTGACGCCCGGCACGCTGACCGAAGAGACGCTGCTGGAGGCGCGGCGCCATAATTTCCTGGCGGCGTTTGCGCAGGTGCGCGACGACACCGCGCTGGCATGGGCCGATATCTCGACCGGCGCGTTCCGGGTCATGGCCTGCCCGCAGGCGCGGCTGGCCCCGGAACTGGCCCGGATCGCCCCGCGCGAATTGCTGGTGGCCGAAGGCGCGCGGCTTGAGGATCTGGCCGAAGAGGCCGGGGCGGCGCTGACCGAATTGCCGCAGGGGAGTTTCGAATCCACCGCCGCCGTGCGTCGTCTGACCGCCCTGTTCAAGGTCGAGACGCTGGACGGGTTCGGCAGCTTCTCACGCGCGGAACTCGCCGCGATGGGGGCGATTGCGGATTATCTGGAACTGACCCAGAAATCCCAGCTACCTCTGCTCCGCCTGCCGCAGCGCGAGCAGATCGCGGGCGCGATGCAGATCGACGCGGCGACGCGGCGCAATCTGGAACTGACACAGGCGCTGTCGGGCGGGCGCGACGGCTCGCTGCTGGCGTCCATCGACCGCACCGCGACCGCCGCCGGGGCGCGATTGCTCGAACGGCGGATTTCTGCGCCCTCGCGCGATCTCGACACGATCCGGGCGCGACATGATGCGGTGCAGCATCTGGCCGAGGATGCCGGCCTGACCGCCGATCTGCGCGAGGCGCTGTCGCGTGTGCCGGATATGGACAGGGCGCTGTCACGGCTGGCGCTTGACCGGGGCGGGCCGCGCGATCTGGGCGCGATCCGGTCCGGGCTGACCCAGGCGATCACGGTGGCCGGGATGTTGCAGGACGACTCCCCGACCCTGCTGAGAGAGGCGGCGAAAGATCTGACCGGGCATGAGGAACTGATCGATCTGCTGGACGACGCGCTGATCGCCGAGCCACCATTGCTCGCCCGCGATGGCGGCTTCGTGGCCTCGGGCTTCGATGCCGATCTGGACGAGACGCGGCAATTGCGCGACGAAGGCCGGGGCGTGATTGCGCGGATGCAGGGCGAATATGCCGAACTGGCCGGTGTCGCGAGCCTCAAGATGAAGCACAACAATGTGCTGGGCTATTTCATCGAGACCACGGCGACCCATGCGCAGAAGATGATGGCACCGCCCCTCTCGGAGACTTTCATCCACCGCCAGACCACCGCCAACCAGATCAGATTCACGACGGTCGAGTTGTCCGAGCTGGAGACCCGCATCGTCAACGCCCGCGACCGCGCGCTGGAGATGGAGCGGGCGATCTTCGCCCGTCTGCGCGAGGCGGTGCTGACGGCCGCGGCGCCGATCGGACAGGCGGCCCGTGCCCTGGCCGAGATCGACCTGAGCGCCGCCTTCGCCGATCTGGCCACTGGCGAAGGCTGGACCCGCCCGCTTGTCGATGACAGCCGCGCCTTTCGGATCGAGGCCGGGCGGCATCCGGTCGTCGAACGCGCGCTGAAACGCAAGGCGGAAAGCTTCGTCGCCAATGACTGCGCGCTGACCGAGGGCGAGACCCCGGCGATCTGGCTGCTGACCGGACCCAACATGGCCGGGAAATCGACCTTTCTGCGCCAGAACGCGCTGATCGCCATTCTCGCGCAGGCAGGCGCGTTCGTTCCTGCGGCGCGCGCGCATATCGGGCTGGTCAGCCAGCTCTTCAGCCGCGTCGGCGCGGCGGATGATCTGGCGCGGGGCCGTTCGACCTTCATGGTCGAGATGGTCGAGACGGCCGCCATCCTCAATCAGGCCGATGACCGCGCGCTTGTCATCCTGGACGAGATCGGGCGCGGCACCGCAACTTGGGACGGGCTGTCGATCGCCTGGGCGGTGATGGAAAACCTTCAGGCCGTCAATCGCTGCCGGGCGCTGTTTGCGACGCATTATCACGAACTGACCGCGCTCGCCGCCAAGCTGGACGGGGTCGAGAATGCCACCGTCGCCGTGCGCGAATGGGAGGGCGAGGTGATCTTTCTGCACGAAGTCCGCAAGGGCGCCGCCGACCGCTCCTACGGGGTGCAGGTGGCCCGGCTGGCCGGGCTGCCCGATGCGGTGGTGACGCGGGCGCGCGACATTCTGAACCTGCTGGAATCGGGCGAGCGCGAGGGCGCGGTCCATCCCGCCGAGATCATCGACGATCTGCCGCTGTTCCGCGCGGCCCCGCCCCCGGCTGCGGCTCCGGCGGCGGACAAACCCAGGGACAGCGAGGCCGAAGCCCGGCTGCGGGACATCAACCCCGACGCGCTGTCGCCGCGCGAGGCGCTCGATCTGATCTACGAGCTGAAATCTCTGAGCTGATCGCGCAAGCCGCCGCCTAAAGCGGCATCTGCACGAAGGCTTCGCGCAGCGCCTCGGACCAGGCGTCGGACATGGCCGAGAATTGCGCATCGCTCTGCATGATGCGGCGCTTGGCGCTGATCTGGCAGGCATCCTTCTCGATGATCGCAAGATCCAGCGGCATGCCCACGGAGAGGTTCGATTTCATCGTCGAATCCATCGACAGCAGCACCGCCTTCTGCGCGTCCTCCAGGCTGGTCGCGGGCGTCACCACCCGGTCGAGGATCGGCTTGCCGTATTTATGCTCTCCGATCTGCAGATAGGGCGTGTCCTCGGTGGCCTCGATATGGTTGCCCTCGGGATAGATCAGAAACAGCCGCATCTCGCCGCCCGCACGCTGCCCGGCCACGATCATGCTGGCCGAGGCCTGGCTCTGGCGCAGATCGGCATGCTGCGCGGCGATTTCGCGGCGCGTCCGCGACAGCGTCTCACCGATGACACCGACCACACCCAGCATCGAGGAGGCCTTCATGATCGAGTTATGCTCGCCCGAATCGGGGTGATCGATCGCCTCCTGCAGCCGCGCAATGGTGGTCTGCGTCACCGACAGGCTGCCCGCGGTCATGATCGCGATCACCCGCTCGCCTGGTTCCTCGAAGAAGAACATCTTGCGATAGGTCGATATATTGTCGAGCCCGGCATTGGTCCGCGTATCGGACAAAAGCACCAGCCCGGCATTCAGCTTCAGCGCGACGCAATAGGTCATCTTAGACTCACGGTTCCCGTTGCGGCGCTGTCTACGCCTCGACCCGGCTCACCGCAACAGTGACCTCGAGCTTCTCGGCGCCGCCCATCGCGGTGACACCCCGGATCGGTGCGGCGTCGCGGGAATCGAGGCCAGAGCCGGTGCGGACATAGAGATCGTTGGGACAGGTCGCGTTTGCCGCGTCGAACCCGACCCAGCCGAGCCCGCCGACATGGATTTCCGCCCAGGCATGTGCCGCCTCGTGGATATTGCCCTCCGCATCGGCGTGCAGGTAGCCCGAGACATAGCGCGCCGGCAGGCCGCGCGCGCGCGCCACGGCCATCAGCACATGCGCGTGATCCTGACAGACGCCGCCGCCTGCCGCCAGAACCTCTGCGGCGGTGGACAGACCATTGGTCACACCGGTCCGATATGCCACCTTCTCATGCACCAGATGCGACAGCGCATGGGCCAGATCCAGATCGCCCAGCCCCTGCTCGGGGCCTGCCGCCAGGTCGCGCAGCGCCTCGTCGGGTTCGGTCATCTTGGTCGTTTGCAGATAGACCATCGGGTGGATCACCTCGCGATGACCGCGCAGGACGCCGGCCAGATCGGTGGTGACGACCTCGCCCTCGATCCGCACCGGCACTTTCGAAATCGGGCCGTGGATCGTCCAAAGCTGGACCCAGTCCCCGGCCCCGTCGCGATAGCCGGCGCCGGCCTCGCTCGTGTCGCCCATATCCACCTGCCAGTCGATGACCTTCTGGCCCTCGAACACGGATGGCGTGACCCGCAGCGACTGCACCCCGAAACTGACCGGGCGTTCGTAGTCGTAGACCGTGTGATGGGTGATCCTGAGCCGCATCTTCAGCCCCTTCCGTAGAAATAATCGGTTTGCACGCAATTCGCGATCTGCCCGATCTCGATGATGAAATCGGTCAGGAACTCGTGCAGCCCCTCGTCGAAAATATCCTCAATGCTCAGCGCACCCAGCCGATCCACCAGGCCGCGCGCCCGGTCGCGCGCCGTGTGCGGCACGTCATCGCCGTAACGGCGCACAAGCGCATCGAGATGCCACAGCGCCTCATGGACCGAGGTGGTCAGCGAACGCGGCGCCTCGCCGTTCAGGATCAGGAAATGCGCGACCCGCCCGGCGCTGACATCGTCGCCATAGGCCCAGTGAAAGGAGCGATGCGCGGACAGCGCCCGCAGGATCACCTGCCATTGATAGCTGTCGAGGCCGGAGCCCACGAATTCCACCCGCGGCAGCAGCACGAAATACTTCACGTCCAGCACCCGAGCCGTGGAATCCGCCCGTTCCAAGGCATAGCCCAGCTTCATGAAGTGGAACCCGTCATTGCGAAGCTGGGTGCCGTCAATCGCGCCGTGGACGGTAGAGGCGTGGCGCGCGACCATATCGGCCAGATCCGCCGCATCCTCCTGCCCCGGATCCATCGCGCGCAGCTCCTGCCAGGCGACGTTCAGCGCATCCCAGACCCGGCTGGTCAGCGCCGTGCGCACGATGCGGCCGGATTCGCGGGCGTTGTACATGCAGCTCGCCACCGAGCCTTGGTGGTCGCGGTCGAAGATCATGAATTTCTCCATGTTCTCCTCGTTCACCTCGGCATATTTGCCCTTGTAAAGCTGCGAGGAGGCCGAGGCGCGCAGAAGCGATTCCCATTCGTTGCGATACCCCTCGGCGGTGTTGGGCAGCAAGGTGATGCGCGCGCCGACCTCGAACAGGCGCGAGGCGGTTTCGGCGCGTTCCATATGGCGGCCGAGCCAGAACAGGTTGGATGCGGTGCGGCTGAGCATGTTCTCTCCCCCTCCTTATTCCGACAAGACCCAGGTGTCCTTGACGCCCCCGCCCTGCGACGAGTTGACGACAAGGCTGCCTTCCTTCAGCGCCACCCGCGTCAGCCCGCCCGGCACCAGCTCGATCCGCTCGCCGCACAGGCAATAGGGCCGCAGATCGACATGGCGGGGGGCGATGCCGTCTTCCACGAAGGTCGGGCAGGTCGAAAGCGACAGGGTCGGCTGCGCGATGTAGTTATGCGGATTGGCCTCGATCAGCTTGCGGAACTCGGCGATTTCCGCCTTGGAAGAGCGCGGCCCGACCAGCATCCCGTAGCCGCCCGAGCCGTGGACCTCTTTCACCACCAGCTCTTCCAGATTGTCCATCACGTAGCGGTAATCATCGTCTTCCCACAGCGTCCAGGTATCGACATTCTTAAGGATCGGCTCCTCGCCGAGGTAGAAGCGGACCATCTCAGGCACGAAGGTGTAGATGGCCTTGTCGTCCGCCACGCCGGCACCGGGCGACGAGCAGATCGACACCCCGCCAGAGCGATAGACATCCATCAGACCCGGCACGCCCAGCATGGAATCGCGGCGGAAGGTCAGCGGGTCGATGAAGGCGTCATCGACACGGCGATAAATCACATCGACGCGCTTCGGCCCTTCGGTGGTGCGGATATAGGCGAACTCCCCCTCGACAAACAGATCCGCGCCCTCGACCAGTTCCACACCCATGAGGTTGGCCAGGAAACTGTGCTCGTAATAGGCGCTGTTGTAGTGGCCCGGCGTCAGGATCACCACGCGCGGCCGGCCCTGGCATTTCTTGGGCGCCACCGATTCCAGCGTCCGGCGCAGCAATTCGGGATAGCCGTCCACCGGCTCGATGCGGTTGCCCCGGAACAGCTCTGGGAACATCCGCATCATGATCTCGCGGTTCTCCAGCATGTAGCTGACGCCGGACGGGGTGCGGCAATTATCCTCCAGCACGAAGAAATCATCGCGCCCGGTGCGGACCAGATCGACGCCGATGATGTGGCTGTAGACACCGCGCGGGGGGCGGAAACCGACCGCTGCCTTTTCATATGCGGCGTTCTGATAAACGAGCCGCGCAGGGATGCGCCCGGCGCGCACAATCTCGCCCCGCGAATAGACATCGGCGAGAAACGCGTTCAGCGCCTTGGCGCGCTGCTTGATGCCGCGCTCCAGCCGCCGCCACTCGGCCTGGGTGAAGACCCGCGGCATCATGTCGAAGGGGATCAGCCGGTCGGGATCGCCGCCTTCGCCGTAAACCGCGAAGGTGATCCCGATGCGGCGGAACAGCGCCTCGGCCTCGGCCTGTTTCATCTGGCGGAAATCCGCGGGCATCTTGTCCACCCAGTCCGACAGGCTCGCATAGGCCTCGCGCACATCGTCGCCGTTGAACATCTCGTTGTAATACATCATCGCCCCTTCATTCGGACCAGACCCCAAGCATCGCGCATCACGGCGCGGATGGCACGCTGGTCCCGCCTGTCCCAACGGGCAGCCATGTCCGAAGTTCCGGGATCTGCCGGTTTGGCGGGCAATCTGCGGAAGATGTTTCCACCGATTGGCAATTCCCCTAGAATGCCGGGAAAAAGTAACGAGAGGCAGTCATGAACAGGTTTCTGAAACTCGCGATCCTGATGCTGGTCGCGTCATGCGGGGGCGGCGGCAATTACTCTGCGCCGCGCGATCTGGAAAACGCCTGCGCCATCGTGCGCGAGCGCCCGGCCTATCACCGCGCCATGCAGCGCGCCGAGCGGCGTTGGGGCGTGCCGGTCGCGGTGCAGATGGCGTCGATCCACCAGGAATCCAAGTTCATCGGCGACGCCCGCACCCCGCATCAATACGCGCTCGGCATCATCCCGATCGGCCGGCAAAGCTCGGCCTATGGCTACAGCCAGGCGCTTGACGGCACCTGGGAGGAATATCAGCAGGAAACCGGCAACCGCCGCGCCCGGCGCGACAACATCAACGATGCTACCGATTTCATGGGCTGGTATATGGACGGCACGACGCGGCGGCTCGGAATCTCCAAATGGGATGCGCGCAACCAGTATCTCGCCTATCACGAAGGCCGGTCCGGGTTCGCGCGCGGCTCTTACCGCGCCAAGGGCTGGCTGATGGGCGTGGCCAATCGGGTCCAGTCACGCGCAGAGATGTATCACGCCCAACTCCGCTCCTGCCGCTGAGCCCGCCGACCTGCCCGTCACGGAAAAAGGGGCCGGAGGGCCCCCTCTTGCTACGCCGGATCACTCGTTCAGCGTCATCGGACGCTCGCCGCCCGGCGGCAGGCCGAAGATCCGGCGGACCCAGTTCAGCCAGGCGCCATAGGGTCGGCCAAGTGCCAGCATCATCACCGCCGCACCCAGCGTGCCGCGCAGCAGCCCCGCCCCGCTGGCCCCGCTGACCGCGATGATGAGCGCATAGATCGGCACCTGGAAACTCATCAGCGCAATCCCGTCCCAGATCAGCCGAGACAGCCTGCCCTCACCGGCCCGCCGCATCAGCAGATCCCGCCAGACACCGTAAGGGCGGCCGACCGGGATCATCAGCGCGGCGCCCAGAAGGCGGGCGCGGAACACCTCGTCCCAAGCCATTCCGGCGATGAAGCGTTCATTGATGATGCCGGTCAGCGTGAAGAACGTGATGAGCGCCACCGTGTCGGCGGCAAAGGAACGCAGACGGCTCGGCGACGCGACGTGCGATCCTTGCATGAGCTGCCCCCCCGACTGTTGTCGCCATCCTTCGCCGGGGCGGCGCATTGCCGCCCCGGCAAGCACATGCTTACTGACCCCGCCGCGCCAGCTCGTTCTGGATCACGAAGGTCGAGGCGCTGAAGCGCACCCCCTTCTTCATCTCGCCCAGGATAACGGTGGTCTTCTTGCCGGTATCATCGGTGACCACCCATTGCCGCAGCTCGGTGGGCGAGGTGAACACCATCTCGATATTCCCATATTCGGGATGCGCCGGATCCTGCGCCCTCACGACCGTGGTGTTCTTGCGCTCCGAATGCCCGGTCACCATGCCGGCACGCGACAGGTTGACGTTGGAATCGAGGATGATCGACAGCGGCGTCTGGTTCAGCGGATAGATCTGCGGCCCCTGGTTCGACTTGGCATCGAACACCGCCACCTGCCCGCCCGAGGCGAGCATGAGCTGGTTGGAATTCTTGTATTCGAACCGGACGCGGCCCGGACGCTGGATATAGACGGTGCCGGCCGAAATCGAGCCGTCGGGATTGACCTGCGTGAACTCGGATTGCAGCGTCGAAAGGCCGTTCAGATAATTGGAAATGTTGTTGAGCGGGATCTTCTCCGCCAGTGCCGCCGGCGCGGACAGGAGAAGGGCTAGGACGGGCGCGAGCGCGAGCGAGAATCGTTTCATGCTTCCTTTATGCATGGCTTCAGAAGGACTTGCACATCACCTTGCGGCGAAGATCGCAGTGCGAACGCGCACGGCGCCGTTACCGTTCCGCCACCTCCCGGACATCTGATGGTCATAACCATGCGCTACCCGGATCGGTGAGCCCGCCAGTTCTTGCAACCACAGGAGTCAGCCATGCCCCGTCTCATCCGTTCCCGTCTCACCCGCCGCGCGGTTCTGGGAACCGGCACCGCCTTCACCGCGGCGCTGGCGATGCCGGCGATCTCTCGCGCGCAGGCCCGGCCGGTCTTCGGCCATGGCGTCCAGTCGGGCGATCCGACGGCCACATCCGGCATGGTCTGGACACGGCCCGACCGCGCCTCGCGCGTCACGCTGGAGGTCGCCACAACAGAAAGCTTCGGCAACGCACGCCGCGTCGCCGATATGACCGCGCTGCCCGACAGCGATTTCGCGGTCAAGGCGCTGCTGGAAAACCTGCCGGCGGATCAGCGCATCTTCTATCGCTTCACCGCGACCGATCTGTCCGATGTCAACGCCGTGTCCGAGCCGCTGATTGGCCAGTTCCGCACCGCGCCCACCGAAAAGCGCAATATCCGCTTTGTCTGGTCGGGCGACACCGCCGGTCAGGGCTGGGGCATCAATGACGAGGGGATGCGCAGCTACGCGACCATGTCGCAGCATGAGCCCGATTTCATGATCCATTCCGGCGACACGATCTATGCCGACGGCCCGATGTCCGAACAGCAGGATTTCGACGGCGGCACCTGGACCAACACCGTGCTCATCGACGAGGTGCGCAAGGTTGCCGAAACCCTCGACGAATTCCGCGGCCGTTACAAATACAACATGCTGGACGACCATGTCCGCAGCTTCAATGCGATGACCCCGGTCTATTACCAGTGGGACGATCACGAGGTGACGAATAACTGGTCCTCGGCCAAGGATCTGTCCGGCGATGACCGCTATTCGGAAAAATCCATCGCGCTTCTCGCCGCACGCGGCGGCCGCGCCTTCCACGAGATGACGCCGATCTCCTACACCCCGGCCGAGCCGGGCCGGGTGTTCCGTCAGATCTCCTACGGCCCCTCCCTCGACATCTTCTTCCTCGATCTGCGCAGCTATCGCGGCCCGAACGGCCCCAGCATGGAAGAGGAGATGACGCCCGAATCCCGCGTGTTGGGCGAACGTCAGGTGGCCTGGCTGAAGGAGGCGCTGAAGACATCGACCGCAACCTGGAAGGTGATCGCCTCCGACATGCCCATCGGCATCATCGTCTGGGACAATTTCATGGAGGCCGCCGGTGCCGAGGCCGTCGCGAATGGCGAGGACGGCCCCGCCAAGGGGCGCGAGCTGGAATTCGCCGATCTGCTGCGCTTCATCCGCGACGAAAACATCGCCAATACGGTCTGGCTGACGGCGGATGTGCATTACACCGCCGCCAATCACTACAGCCCCGACCGCGCCCAGTTCCAGGAGTTCGCGCCGTTCTGGGAATTCGTCTCGGGCCCGCTCCATGCCGGGACATTCGGGCCGGGCGAGATGGACATGACCTTCGGGCCGTCGGTCGAATTCGTGAAAGCGCCGGAACCCGGTCAGGTCAATCTGCCGCCTTCGGCCGGTCTGCAATTCTTCGGCATCGTCGATATCGATGGCGAGACCGAGCAGATGACCGTGCGCCTCATGGATGTCGGCAATACCGAGTTGTGGTCCACCACGCTCGATCCGCAAACCGCCTGATCCCGGCTTGCCCCCGGCGCCGTCCCTGCATCAGTCGGGGACGGCCCCTGCCATCAGCTTGCAAAGATCCCGTCCCAGTCGCGGAACCCCTTGACCTCGATCGGGTTGCCCGACGGGTCGGTGAAGAACATGGTCGACTGCTCTCCCGGCTCGCCCGGGAAACGGGTCTGCGGCGGCAGGATGAAGAAGGTGCCCGCCGCCTCCAGCCGGTCGGCCAGGGCGCGCCAGTCATCCTGACGCATGACCAGCCCCAGATGCGGCATCGGGACCATGTGATCGCCCACCTTCCCGGTATTGCCGGTCTGGAAGGGCTCTCCCAGATGCAGGCTGATCTGATGTCCGAAAAAGTCGAAATCGACCCAGCTTTCTGTGCTGCGCCCCTCTTTGCAGCCCAGAACGCCGCCGTAGAACTCCCGCGCCTGATCTAGATCCCTGACGTGGTAAGCGAGGTGAAAACGGGTCTCCATGCAAATCCTCCAGACGACGGCTGAGCAGGGGAAACTTGCGCGTGCCGCGCGGGAAAGTCCATGCCAAGCGGCCAGAGGCTGCGACATCATGCGAGGCCGCTGAAAAGAAACAGACCCTCCGCTGGGTGGCGAAGGGTCTGTCTCCTCCCGCATTCGGGTGCCCCGGCCTCCCCGCCCGGCACCCTGCGAATTCCGTCATGCAAGCGTCATAGTTGCTAACACGCGATCACTTTTGCCTGAGACCCCGGCAGCCTGTCAACCGGCCATCGCGGCGCTCCGGCTTGACGACCGGGTCATCGCGGCGCATGACGGCAGGAAACCGCCCAAGTTGGAGCCTCACATGTCCCGCACAGTCTATGTCAACGGCGCGTACCTCCCCGAAGATCAGGCCACGGTGTCGATCTTTGACCGCGGGTTCGTCATGGCCGACGCGGTGTACGAGGTGGTCAGCGTCCTGGACGGCAAGCTGATCGACTTCGACGGGCATCAGGCGCGGCTGACCCGCTCGCTGGACGCGCTCGAGATCGGCAACCCTCTGTCGGACGCGGAGTATCTGGCCATGTTCCGCGAACTGGTCAGCCGGAACGAGATCACCGACGGGATGATCTATCTGCAGGTCACGCGCGGCAACCCCGGCGATCGCGACTTCGCTTATCCCGATCCCGACACGCCGCAGACCGTCGTGGCCTTTACCCAGGCCAAGCCGGGTCTCGCCGACAGCCCGGCCGCCCGGACTGGCTGGAAAGTCATCACCGTGCCCGATGAACGCTGGGGACGGCGCGACATCAAGACCACCCAGCTTCTCTACCCCTCGATGGCCAAGATGGCGGCCAAGGCGCAGGGCGCGGATGACGCCTGGCTGGTCGAGGATGGCAAGATCACCGAAGGCACCTCGAACAACGCCTATATCGTCAAGGGCAACAGGATCATCACCCGCGAGCTGTCGCACGACATCCTGCACGGCATCACCCGCGCCGCCGTGCTGCGCCTGGCCCGCGAATCGCAGATGCAGGTCGAGGAGCGCGGATTTTCGGTCGAAGAAGCGCAACAGGCGGACGAGGCCTTCGTGACCTCGGCCTCGGCCTTCGTCATGCCGGTGGTCGAGATCGACGGCGCCGCCATCGGGGACGGCGCGGTCGGCACCGTGGCGGCACGGTTGCGCGAGATCTATCTCGACGAGATGCGCCGCACCGCGATCTGACGGATCATCCCGAACGGTCCACGCGGGGCACCGCGCGGACCGGCAGGCGCGGCGCGGTCACGCGGCGCGTTTCTGGACCAGCCGACGCCCCTTGCGCTGATGCAGCATCGCAAGTTTCCGCCCCATGCGCCCGCTGCTCAGCGGCCTCGCCGACAGCGCCGTGTAATCGATGTCACGCAGCTCCGGGAACAGGGTCAGGATTTCTTCGCGGGCCGCGGGCGACACGCTCTTGAGGGCCTGCGGGCCGGTATAGAAGCTTTCCGTCTCAGCGCCGTTCGAGAACAGGATCTCATGCTGGTCGAACAGCAAATGAAAATACTCGACCTCGGTGACGTCCGCGGCAATGTCGATCCCGTCAACCACCACAAGCTGCTTGGCGGCGACCAGCACCTCGGACTGACCGAAGATGCGGTTCGCGATCTGCGACCGGACCAGCATCCGGTGCTGCGGCGAGACCAGCAGATCCTGCGCGGGCAGCTTGCCGCCCAAAGCCCCGGCGCGGATGCGGATCGGCACCAGATTGGGACATTCGGCAAGCTGCCGCGCGTCCAACATCTTGCGCCCGATCCAGCGGACCGGCTGGTATCCGTGATCCGCGGTCAGCACATGGTCGCCCTCGCCGATATCCTCGACCGCGACGCTGCCATGCGCCGTCTCGATCTGCGTGCCGCGCGCGAAGCAGGTCGCCAGTTCCGAGTATTTGGGCGCGAATTCTTTGTCGATACCGACTTTAGGGTTATCCGTGCCGGCCGAAGTGTCACGTGTGACATTCGTGTATGTCACACCGGGGATGAGCCGCTGGGTCGAGACATACACTGTCGGAATCGGGCTGCCATCCGGCATCGTGCCGTCTTTGAAATCGATCTGCGAGACGTAGATGACGGTGCCATCGGGTGCGGTGACGCGGTAGATATTCTCGGCCTCGTAATAGCCGTCGCCGGACGTGGCACCTGACAGCAACTCAACCGAGCCGATCTGGCTGTGATCGTTGAAGACATTATCGTCCCCCGAGTTGCTGAAGCCGTCGTTCAGATAGTCGTCATTGTCCTTTGAGTTGAACACGGCTTGCTGTGCCGTGCTGGCAACCGTCAGCTCTTCGTTCGCGATCGTGACATCGCCCGCCTGCCAGGCGAGATAGCTGGTGAAGCCCGATCCCGTTTCACCGGGGCCGTCGGGCGAGGCCACATGATCGATCTTCGTCCCGATGTCGAAGATGATTTGCGTGTCGGGCGTTTCAGGCGTGTCGAAGACCGAATTATTGTCGTTGATTTTGTGACCAGGCGAGCCGTCCTTGAGAAGCGTGTTGTAGGTCTCGCCGGGTGTCAGATTGTAATTCGAGATAAAGACTCGCTCTCCTCCGGCACCAATGACCTCGACCAGAAAATACGTTTTGCCGTCCGGTCCGACGAAGTCCCAAGAAAATTCTGGCTGGACGCTGGTGCCCGAACCAAAATCGATCTCGTCACCGTTCATCGCGGACATACTGCCGCTAGCAGTAAAAAGTTTGTCGTCAATAAGCCGGTGTGTGTCCGGAGAGGACAGCTTGATCGTGCCAGGCTCGGCGTCCGCATGCACTGCTAATGTGCCTGGGCCGTGCGTGTTACCGGGATCATCTAAAGTGAAAACCAGCATGTCCCGCGAGAATGCGTAGACATTGCCGCTGAAGTTAACTCCGCTTGGGTCGGTCGCCATGGTCTTCCGTCACCTTCTTTTGGCAGGCTGCTCTGCCAAATGAATCATTCGCTTCCGTCGGTCGCAGCGTGCCGCCGGAAACCGATCTCGAACTCAGTATCAGTGAAGAATGGGAACCACCGCGCGCGCCGGCGCCGGATCGATTGACAGCAAATGACCTTTGGTCAGGCTGTATACACAATCATATGCAGATTAAAATAGGTCGCATGCAACTTTTAGTTGTAAAGTTGCACTATTCTACCCGCAGCACCGGCGCCAGTGCCACGGCAGCCAGCGCCAGCAGCGCCAGCATCCCGAACGACGCCTGCAATCCCGCCAACTGCGCGACGAATCCGACGATGGGCGGACCCAGCAGCAGCCCGCCATATCCCACCGTCGCCACGCTGGCGATGGCGCGGCCGGGCGGCAGGTCCGGGTCATTGGCGGCGCGCGAAAAGGCCAGCGGCATCAGCACCGCATAGCCCATCCCGACCAGGGCAAAGCCGGTCAGCGCCAGGCCGAGACTGTCGGCAAGAATGGCCACCGCCAACCCCGTGAAGGCGATCAGCCCGCTGAACCGGGTGGCCGCGACCGGCCCCAGCCAATGCACCAGCACACCACCCGACAGGCGCGTCAGAACCATCGTCGCGCTAAAGGCGGCGTATCCGAGCGCCGCCTCCGCCTTGCTCGCCTGAACAAGTATTTCCAGATAGACGGCGCTCCAATCCGCCATCGCGCCCTCGCCCATCGAGGCCGCGAAGGCGACCGTGCCGACCAGCAGAAGCGGCCCGGACGGGAGCGAGAAGATGCTGCGAGACCTGGTCGCGCGATCCGCGCGCGGGGGTGCCGCCCCCCTGGCCGGAATCATCACCCAGAGCGCGACCGCACCGCCGATGACAGCCACGACCAGGAAATGCCATGCCGGCGAGAAGCCGAGCCGCACCGCCGCGTACCCGCTGGCCGCGCCCAATCCTGCGCCGAAGCTGAACATGGCGTGGAAGATCGACATGGTGGAGCGTTTCAGCCGCGCCTCCACCTTCGCCCCCCAGCCGTTCATCGCCACATCCATCGCCCCGTGCTGCGTGCCGAAGACGAACAGCGCCACCGCCAGCAGGATCGTTGTCGGGGCAAGCGCCAGCGCCAGCAGCGCCGGGCAATAGATCATCGCGCAGGCAATTGTCACCCGCTCCGCCCCGAAGCGCTCGCTCAGCCCGCCCGCGAAGGGGAAGGATACGATCGCGCCGCCCGCAAGCGCCAGCAGCAGAAGCCCGAGCGCCGCCGGCTCGAGCGAGAATGCCTGCTTGAAATCCGGCACCCGCGCCGCCCAGGCCCCGAACAGCATCCCGTTCAGCGCGAAGGCCGCGGTGACGGCCCACCAGCCGGCGTCGCGCCACAGCGCGGTCGGCCGTGCGGCAGAAGTGATGAGGGGCTCCGACATGAACAACTCCGGTCCGGCATCGCTGCCGCAAAAACTGAAATACGGGAATTTGCCTCGCTGCGCGAGCCGTGCTGCGATCTCGCGCGGCTCTTCGCCAGACGCAAGACCATCAGGGAAAAATGCGCTCGATTCCCGCTGACCGTGGCCATGCCGCACGGCGTTTGTCGTCGCGCGCGCGCCCGCGACCCTTGACCGCTCCGGCGTCAGTCGGCCGGACGGATGGTCTCCCCGCCCATGAAATGCGGCTTCAGCACCAGCTTGCCGCCATCCGGCGCAGGCTCTTTGCCGGCCACGATCCGCGCCGCCCGCCGCCCGATATCAAAGCGCCGCGCATCCGTGGTCGCAAGCCGCATCGGCAGACCGTCCAGCAGATCGACCCCGTTGAACCCGGCCAGCCCGAGCCGGCCCGGAATGTCGAACCCCTGCTCGCGGCACCAAAGCATCCCGCCCGCGCCGATCATGTCGTTGGAGTAATAGAGGAAATCCAGATCCGGCTGCCGCTCCAGGATCCGCTCGGTCAGTTCCCGCCCCTTCGCCAGCGAGGATCCTCCCTGATAGAATTCGCGCGCCGCAAGCGAGATCCCGGCCGCGCCAAGCGCGCGCTCCAACCCTGCCAGCCGCTTCTTCGCGCGATGATCCTCGGGCATATGCGTGCCGATGAAGCCGATGCGCCTATACCCCGCGGCGAGGATCTGCTCGCCCATCTGCCGCCCGGCCGCGAGATGCGAAATCCCGACGCCGCAATCGATGACATCGCCGTCGATATCCATGATCTCGACCACCGGCACCGACGCCGCCGCCAGCATCGCCCGCGCGGCGCGGTTATGTTCCAGCCCGGCCAGAATCACCCCGGAGGGCCGCCAGGACAGCATGTCGTAGAGCACCGACTCCTCGCGCGAGAGCGAATAGTTCGTCACCCCCACCACGGGTTGCAGCGGCGTGTCATCCAGCTCGGCCGAGATCCCGGTCAGCACATCGGGAAACACCAGGTTCGACAGCGACGGAATCACCACCGCGACCAGGTTGACGCGCTGGCTCGCCAGCCCCCCGGCGATCATGTTCGGCACATAGCCGAGCGCCTTCGCCGCGGTCAGCACCTTCTCGCGCGTCGAGGCCGAGACATCGCCGCGATTGCGCAACACCCGGCTGACCGTCATCTCGGACACACCCGACGCCTCGGACACGTCTCGAAGCGTCAACGGGCGGCGGTTCTTGCGGTGCGGCATGGGTGATCTTTCAATGGGTTTATCTGAGTTAGCGCATGACAACCGCTCAGGGCAAGCGCCTTGCCAAACCCGGCCTTTCCGGTCACAAGACCTGCGTCGGCCCCGTGGCTCAACTGGATAGAGCAGCCCCCTCCTAAGGGGCAGGTTGCAGGTTCGAATCCTGCCGGGGTCACCACGTTCCCGCTGACTAGCTCGACCCGAACCGCGCGGGACATTTTTTCCCTGCCTCCCTCAAGGGATACGAGTGACCTGATCTCGCCGGACTTTGGTTCTGTCGTGCCAGAATAAGGCAAAGGGGCCCCGAGAGCCCTTCTCAGCCGCCACATCCCGCACGGCCGCGACGTGCGGGCCGTGCGCCTCGGGCATCCTCGCTAAGCCAGCACCGTCGCGATCTCGTCCAGCGGCTTTTTCATCTTCGCCACTTTCGGGACTTTCGCATCCGCCGCCGGATGCCCCACCGCGATGATCATCGTCGCCTTCTCGCTGTCCGGGCGGCCGAGGAGCTGGTTGAGGAACTTCATCGGGTTCGGCGTGTGGGTGAGCGAGACGAGGCCGGCATGATGCAGCGCTGCCAGCAGAAAGCCCGTGGCGATGCCGGTGCTTTCCGGGACGTAGTAGTTCTTGAACCGGACGCCGTCATCGAACTGACCCCATCTCTGCGCGAAGACCACGATCAGCCAGGGCGCCTCCTCAAGATGCGGCTTGTGGTCATTGGTGCCGATGGGTTCAAGCGCCTTGAGCCATTCATCACCGGCACCCCCGTCATAGAACTGCCGCTCCTCCTCCTCGGCCGCCTCGCGGATGCGTTTCTTCAGCGCGGGATCCGAGATGGCAACGAAATGCCAGGGCTGGTGATTGGCCCCGGACGGGGCGGTGCCCGCGGTGCGGATGCATTCCTCGATCACCTCGCGGGCAACGGGGCGCCCGGCATAGTCGCGCACCGTATGGCGGCGGCGCATCACCTCGTAGAAGGCGCGGGCCGCGGGCAGCATCTCCGCATCCTCCAGTTCGCTGCGATCCGGCAGATCGAGCGCCTCGTATTCAATCTTCTCCCTGGCAAACATCCGTGTTCCTCCCTGTCACTGCCCGGCTGTCATCGTCGCTATCCACCGGTATTCGCGCGCGGAATCCCGCGTCCCGACACATCATTCACCAAATGTCCCGCGCGATCCAGCCATCTGCGTCGCTGGCCGGAAGGTGCCGTCTGACCCGGCCCGCCATGCGCGCGCGATTTGCCTTGCAGCCGCGTTTGCGCGCATGATCCTGCGGGGATGCCGCGATGGGGAGAGCGCAGTATGAAAGCCGGACACCGCAACCTGATTACAGATGTCGCCGGATTGCGCGTCGGCAATGCCGAGGATGCGACGCTCCGGTCTGGCACGACCGTGCTGACGGCGGATCGGCCCTTTGCCGCGGCCGTGCATGTGATGGGCGGTGCGCCGGGCACGCGCGACACCGAATTGCTGGCCCCGGACAAGCTGGTGCAGGAGATCGACGCGATCTTCCTGTCGGGGGGGTCGGCCTTCGGTCTCGCGGCGGGTGATGGCGTAATGGAGGGGCTGCGCGCCGCCGGGCGCGGCTTTGCCGTGGGCGACATGCGCGTGCCGATCGTGCCCGGCGCCATCGTCTTCGATCTTCTGAATGGCGGCGAGAAGGGATGGGACCGGAACCCCTATCCCGCGCTTGGCCGGGCGGCATGGCAACGCGCCGACGCTGATTTTGCCATCGGCAGCGCGGGCGCGGGAACCGGGGCGATGACCGGGCGGCTGAAGGGCGGGCTGGGGTCGGCCTCGGCGGTGCTGGAGTGCAGCATCACCGTCGGCGCGTTGGTGGTGGTCAATGCGCTCGGCTCGGCCACGATCGGTGATGGCCGGGCGTTCTGGGCCGCCCCGTGGGAAATAGGCGACGAGTTCGGCGGGTTGGGCATGGCAGGCCGGTTCGACCCGCAACATGAGCCCCTGCCCGAGAAACGGCTGGGCGAGGCAACGACCATCGCGATCGTCGCCACCGATGCGACGCTGGACAAGGCGGGGCTTCAGCGCCTGGCCACCGTGGCGCATGACGGGATGGCGCGGGCGCTCGTGCCCAGCCACACGCCCTATGACGGCGACCTGATCTTTGCGGTCTCTACCGGCGGGCGGGAGCTGCCCGATCCACAGGTGACGCCGTTCCAGCTTGGCCATGCGGCGGCCACCACACTGGCGCGCGCAATTGCCCGCGGCGTCTATGCCGCCCGGCCCGCGCCGGGGGATTTGCAGCGATGCTGGTCGGAGCTTCAGGACACCGCAGGATGACGGCACGACGACGGGGCCGAGCCACACCCTTGCCGACCGCGCGATTGGACGCCGCGTGACAGAGCAGAACGGCCCTTAGCTCGGCCGGATTTACCGGAGACCGCCGAGTGTTGATCGCGATTCACCGGCGGTCGTCCGCCTGCGGGATGCCCCGAGCGTGACATCCTCCGGCACCCCGTTGCGCTTCGTTGTGTTGCAGACGCACATCACCAGCTTTGCAGGCGCGCTTGCGCCGCCCACATTCCGAAACGACCAGAAACACCCCTTGCCACGCCCCGGCAAACGCGCCAGCCTGCCGCCGAAATCGGCAAGGGAGCCCAGCCCATGAACATGCAGTCCACCGATCTGAAAACGATGCTCAGCGATCCGTCGCTTCTGGAAACCCGCGCCTTCGTCGCCGGCGAATGGATCGAGGCCGATGACGGCAAGACGTTCGAGGTCGTCAATCCGGCCCGCGGCGACGTGATCGCGCATGTCGCCGATTTGTCCCGCGTCGAGGTCGCCCGCGCCATCGATGCGTCGGCCGAGGCGATGAAGGGCTGGGCCGCGCGCACCGCAAAGGAGCGCGCGCAGATCATGCGCAAATGGTTCGACCTGATGATGGAGAACCAGGACGATCTGGCCCGCATCCTGACCGCCGAAATGGGCAAGCCTCTGGCCGAGGCGAAGGGCGAGATCGCCTATGGCGCCAGCTTCATCGAATGGTTCGCAGAGGAGGCCAAGCGCATCTACGGCGAAACCATTCCCGGCCACCAGCCCGACAAGCGGCTGACGGTGATCCGCCAGCCGATCGGGGTGGTCGGTTCGATCACGCCGTGGAATTTCCCTAACGCCATGATCACCCGCAAATGCGGCCCCGCCATCGCGGCCGGCTGCGGTTTCGTGGGGCGCCCTGCCGCTGAGACCCCGCTTTCGGCACTGGCATTGGCGGTTCTGGCGGAACGCGCGGGTCTGCCGAAAGGGCTGTTCGCGGTGGTCACATCCACCTCGAGCAGCGAGATCGGCAAGGAGTTCTGCGAGAACCCGCTGATCCGCAAGCTGACCTTCACCGGATCGACCCAGGTGGGTCGCATCCTGCTGGGCCAGGCCGCGGAGCAGGTGCTGAAATGCTCGATGGAGTTGGGCGGCAACGCCCCCTTCATCGTCTTCGACGATGCCGATCTGGATGCTGCGGTGGAGGGGGCAATGGCCTCGAAATTCCGCAATAACGGCCAGACCTGCGTTTGCGCCAACCGCATCTATGTCCAGTCCGGCGTCTATGACGCCTTCGCCGACAAGCTCGCCGCCGCGGTCGAGAAGCTGCGCGTGGGTGACGGGCTGGAGGAGGGCGTGACCACCGGCCCGCTCATCAACGATGACGCGGTCGAGAAGGTCGAGGAACATATCGAGGATGTCGTCAGCGGCGGCGGCAAGGTGGTGACCGGGGGCAAGCGCAAGGACGGTCTGTTCTTCGAGCCCACGGTGGTGACCGGCGTGACCGACGACATGAAGGTGGCCACCGAGGAGACCTTCGGTCCGCTGGCGCCGCTGTTCCGCTTCGACAGCGAGGAGGAGGCGATCGAGAAGGCCAACAACACCATCTTCGGCCTGGCCAGCTATTTCTACGCCCGCGACATCGGCCGCATCACCCGCGTTCAGGAAGGGCTGGAATACGGCATCGTGGGGGTGAACACCGGCATCATCTCGACCGAAGTCGCGCCCTTTGGCGGGGTCAAGCAGTCCGGTCTGGGCCGCGAGGGCAGCCGCCACGGGATCGAGGATTACCTGGAAATGAAATATATCTGCCTGTCGATCTGACGGAACGATCGCGGCCGGGCACCGTTCTGAAAGGACAGGCAGCGCGCCCCGTCCTGCGGGCGGGCGAGCCGCCATCATCGCCCCGGCCGCGGCATCGCAGCCCAGGATCAACGACCAGCAGAGGTAGATCATGTTTCACAGGCTTGCAGGCGCGACGGCGCTCACACTCGCATTGTCCGGCCCGATCCTCGCCCAGACCGCATCCAACCCCGTCGTGTTTCCGGTGGGCACCACAGGCACCCAGCTCGAAGGCAGCATCTCCGGGCAGGACGTGGCGGATTTCACCCTGACCGCGCGTCAGGGCCAGACCCTGATCGTGAAGATGGTCACCGACAACCCGTCCGGCTATTTCAACATCTACGGGCCGGGCAGCGTGCCGGGCGAGGACGAGCCGCTGCACAGCGGCAGCAGCGCCGGGCTGGACGCCTCGCTGGAGATGCCCTCCGACGGCACCTATCTGATCCGCACCTTTCAGTCGCAGGAAGGTGGCAACGCGGACGGCGTGGCGAACTACACGCTGTCGGTCAGCGTGGACGGCGACGCGCCCGATGCCGGAGCGGATGCGACGGTCACGGCGGAAGGCCCGGATCTCTGGCAGGTCGCCGGGGCCGGGGCGGGCCTGAACATCCGCTCGGAGCCGACCCAAGCCGCCGAAGTGCTGGCCCGCGTCGAAAACGGCACCAGCCTGCGCAATCGTGGCTGCAAGCCGGTGGGGGAGACGAGCTGGTGCGAGGTCGAGACGACATCGGGCACGCCGGTCTCGGGCTGGGCCGCCAACAGCTATCTGCGCGCGCCGACAGAGCCGGTCGAGGCCGACCCGCCCCCCGCAAGCCCCGCCGTATCAGCGCAGCCGCCAGCGGCGTCGCCCGCGCGGGTCGAGGCCGGCGACGCCCCGCCTGCAAGCCCCGCCATCCGCGCCGACAAGCCCGCGCCCAAACCCGCCCAGGCGGAGGCGCCGGCGGAGATGCAGGGCGAACTGCCCTGCTCTGTCGCGATGGGGGCGCCGACGCAAAACTGCGCCTTCACGGCCTCGCGCGGGGCGGATGGCGCTGTGACCGTCACGATTGACTGGCCCGAGGGCGGGCAGCGCGAATTGCGATTCGCAGACGGCGCACCCGCACCGCGTGAGGGCATGACATCGGAACGGCGCGGCGCGCTGACGGTCATCAATATCGGTGACGAACGTTACGAGATCCCCGACGAATTGCTCAACGGCGGCTGATCGAAGCAGCACTTCTCAAACGGAAAGGCCCCGCGCATGGCGGGGCCTTTTTCATCGGATCGGACGCGGGGGGATCAGTTGTCCTCGTCCTCGGCGTCATCCTTGGAGTCGGGCAGGTTGAAGAACGTCTCGGCGTCATATTCACGCTCCTTCTCCTCCGGCTCCTCGTCCTTGGTCAGCGTGAAGTTCTCCAGCCCGGCAATCGCGGTCGGCAGGCGCGGTTCGTCCTCCATCGACAGCGAGGTCTCGGTGGAGACCAGCTTGCGGCGCTCGTCATCGGACATCACCCCGCCCTCGGCTTCGCGCTTCTTGGCGGCCTTCTGCACGGCGGCATCCAGCTCGGTCTGCTTGGCGAGACCAAGGGCGACCGGATCGATGGGCTGGATGTTCTGGATGTTCCAATGCGTCCGTTCGCGGATCGCCTGAATGGTCGGCTTGGTGGTGCCGACCAGCTTGGCGATCTGGGCGTCCGCCAGTTCCGGGTGGAACTTGACCAGCCACAGGATCGCCGCAGGACGGTCCTGACGCTTCGACAGCGGCGTATAGCGCGGACCACGACGCTTCTCCTCGCCCTCGGCGGCGGGGTTGTGCTTCAGCTTCAGCTTGTAGGCCGGATCCTTCTCGGCCGTGTCGATCTCCGACTGGTCGAGCTGGTGCGAGGCAATGGGATCGAAGCCCTTCACGCCCGCGGCCACATCGCCATCCGCGATGCCCTGCACTTCCAGTTCGTGCAGCCCGCAAAAATCCGCGATCTGCTTGAAGCTCAGCGTCGTGTTGTCGATCAGCCAGACGGCGGTGGCTTTGGCCATGAGCGGTTTGTTCATCGGATCACTCCTTGCGCATATCTCTCCCGGCCGGGAAAACGGCGTTTGGGCGAAGCCTTTCAGCGTTTTCGGGGGGGAATTCGGCGGCTGTATAGACGCTCGCGCCAGAAAGGGAAAGCCGGAATCTGATCCGACCCCGTGCAAAACCGGGTGGACTGCGCTATCGGTGGCGCGGACAGCGCGGGGAGGCGGCGGTGAAACAGGGATTATGCGCGGCGCTTGCCGTCTGGACATGCTGGGCCGCACCCACAACGGCCCAATCCGACCGCGCCGGCGATTTCGACTATTACGTGATGGCGCTCAGCTGGTCGCCAAGCTGGTGCAGCACCACCGGCGACCGGCGCGGGGCCAGCCAGTGCGATGCCGGCCGCAAGGTCGATTTCGTGCTGCACGGGCTGTGGCCGCAATACGAATCCGGCTGGCCGCAGGATTGCCGCAGCGACGAGCGCGATCCATCCCGGCGCGAGACCCAGGCCATGTCCGACATCATGGGATCGGGTGGGCTCGCCTGGTATCAGTGGCAGAAGCACGGGCGTTGCAGCGGGCTGTCCGCGGCCGGGTATTACGATCTGTCGCGCGCGGCCTTCGCATCGGTGACACTGCCCGAGTATTTCGTCGATCTCGACCGCGACATCTCTATCCCGCCCGAACTGATCGAGGAGGCGTTCATCGAATACAACCCCGATCTGACGGCCGACGCGATCACCGTCACCTGTCGCAGCGAGGATCTCCAGGAGGTGCGGATCTGCCTGACCCGCGATCTGAAACCGCGCGACTGCGCCCCCGATGTGCGAAGGGATTGCAGCCGCGCCTCCGTCCTCATGGAAAAGGTGCGCTGACCCTTACAGCCCGCCGCCGCCGACCGAGCCGAAATACTCCCCGGTGATATAGCTCGCCTCGTCCGAGGCCAGCAGCACGTAGATCGGGGCGATCTCCACCGGCTGGCCGGGCCGGCCGAGCGGCTGCGACTTGCCGTGGATCGCGGCCTTCTCGGTCGGCTGACCGCCCGAGATCTGTAGCGCCGTCCAGTAGGGGCCGGGGCAGACCGCGTTCACCCGGATGCCGCGCGGCGCAAGCTGCTTGGCCAGCGACTGCGCGAATGCGACGTTCGCGGCCTTGGTCTGGGCGTAGTCGAACAGGATATCGGAGGGCGAGAAGGCCTGCACCGACGAGGTGATGATGACCGAGGCGCCGCTGTCCAGATGCGGAAGCGCAGCGCGGGTAATCCAGAACGGCGCGTAGATGTTCGTCTTCATCGTGGCGTCGAAGGACTCGGTCGTCAGATCCTCGAGATTGTGGCAGAATTGCTGACGCCCGGCATTGTTGACCAGCACATCGAGGCCGCCGAGCCCGGAGACCGCCTGTTCAATCAGCGATTTGCAGAAATCCTCATCCGTGATGTCGCCTGGAATGGCGATGGCCTTGCGGCCCTCGGCCTCGATGGCGGCAACGACGCTGTCGGCGTCGTCCTGTTCATCGGGCAGATAGTTGATCGCCACATCCGCACCCTCGCGGGCATAGGCGATGGCCGCGGCGGCACCGATGCCGCTATCGCCGCCGGTGATGAGCGCGCGCTTGCCGGTCAGCCGGCCGGTGCCGCGATAACTCACCTCGCCATGATCGGGCAGCGGGTCCATTTTCGCTGCGAGACCCGGAAAGGGCTGCTCCTGCGCCGGGAAATCCGGGCGCGGCAGGCGCGGATCGCTGAGCGCGCCGCTGCGGAAAGGCTGGGCGGGGGCGTTGTCGTTCGGCATGGGAGCCTCCATTGCAATCGGATTACGGAATGCAGGGAGAACGACGACGACCGCCCGGTGGTTTCCCCGGTTCGGAAAGGTCAGCCGCCCGCGACCTTCAACACGATCTTGCCGATGTGATCGCTGCTTTCCATGCGGCGATGCGCCGCCGCCGCGTCGCGCAGATCGAATTCGCTGTCGATCAGGATGCGGATCTTCCCGGCCGCGATCAGCGGCCACAGATGCGCGCGCAGCTCCTCGGCAATCCGGGTCTTGGCGGCATCCGATTGCGGGCGCAGCGTCGAGCCGGTGATGGTCAGCCGCCGCATCATCAGATGGGCGAAATTGATCTCCGCCTTCGGACCCTGCAAGAAGGCGATCTGGACGAGCCGTCCGTCCATATCCAGCGATTTCAGGTTCCGCGCGATATAATCGCCGCCCACCATGTCGAGGATCAGGTTCGCCCCCCCCGCGTCACGCAGGACGCTGACGAAATCCGCATCGCGGTAGTTGATCGCGACCGCGCCGAGCGTTTCGCAGGCAGCGCATTTCTCGGCAGATCCGGCGGTGGCCCAGACCCGTGCGCCAAGCGCTGTGGCCACCTGGATGGCCATGGTGCCGATCCCGGACGAGCCGCCATGCACGAGAAACCGCTCCCCTGCCTTCAATCCGCCGCGCATGACCACGTTCGACCAGACGGTGAAGGCGGTCTCCGGCAGGGCGGCTGCCTCTTGCAGCGACATGCCCTCCGGCACTGGCAGCGCATGGCCCTGATGGCAGGCGACATATTCCGCATAGCCACCACCCGGCAGCAAAGCGCAGACCCGGTCACCGGGCGCCCAGGCGGTGACGCCGCTGCCGACGGCGACGACCTCTCCGGCGCCTTCCAGCCCCGGCAGGTCCGAGGCGCCGGGCGGCGGGGCGTAATTGCCCTGACGCTGCGCCACATCGGGCCGGTTCACCCCGGCATAGGCCAGCCGAATGACGATCTGGTCGTGGTTGGGCATGGGCACCGGCCGGCTGGTCTCTGCCAGCACATCGGCCGCGCCGGGTTCGGTAATCTCGACGGCGCGCATGGCGTCAGGCAGGGTCATGGCCGCGATCCTTCCTCGGTCGATTTCGGGGCCCGGATCCAGCCGGTCGCCAGATCGGTCAGCATGGTGACGCCGGGCAGCTTGCGAGCCCGCGCCTTCAGCTTCTCGAACTGCATCACCCCCTCGATCCGCCGGTCGATGAAGCCGCGCGTGTCGGCATGGCCCGCGGAGCTGTCGCCCAGCCAGTAAAGCACGCTGGCCGAATAGACCGCGGCCAGCGTGGCGCGTTTGGAATACCAGTTCACATCACGCGAACTGTCATTCAGCCCGGTCCAGATCGTGTCCGCCGTCTCCCAGACCAAGCGCGCGGCGAGCGGCTGGTTGGCGGGCAATGCCAGAATGGCGGATGCCGCGCGCACCAGCTCCACATCGGCGAGTTCCAGCCGCCGGGCGATGGCGGCGGCGATCCGGGCGCTGATGCCGCCCTGCCCCGTTTCCTGTCCGCTCATCCACTCCGCCAACTCCCGATCGCCCTTGCGGTGGATCCAGGCGGCCAGATCGGCGCCGCCGGCGGGGAAGAAGGCCTTGGCCACATCCTCTGACAAGCCCAGATCCTTTGCCCCCGCCCGCAGCGCGGCGGCGTTCATGCCATCGAACGGAACATGGCTGATGGCGGCCTCGGCCAGCCTGTCACGGGTATCGGTCATCCTCACCTCTGTACTGGACATAACGGAAAAATCGCCCTATATGAGCGCTTCCTGCAATCTCTATCAACTCTAACCTAGGAAGGTGGTGACAACCACATGCAGGTGAACGTTCGCGACAACAACGTCGAACAGGCGATGCGCGCCCTGAAGAAGAAACTTCAGCGCGAAGGCGTGTTCCGCGAGATGAAGCTTCGGCAGCATTTCGAGAAACCGTCCGTCAAGAAGGCCCGTGAAAAGGCCGAGGCCGTGCGCCGCGCCCGCAAGCTGGCCCGTAAAAAGGCACAGCGCGAAGGCGCTCTGTAAGACGAGCGGACCGAGAGAGGTTCAAGACCCCCGCTGGCGCGTGTCGGCGGGGGTTTTCCTTTGCCTGTCATCTGGAGGCGACGCTGCGGGCTCACGGGATTTTGGGATGCAGGCGCGATGCGTCTGCCCTATGCAGGACGGATGAGCCCAAAGCCGCCGATGATCCGTCTGACCGCCCTTGCCGCCATGCTGGCGCTCGGCGCCTGTGCGGCCCGCGACGTGGCGGAGGCGGACCGCATCGACGGGATCGACTGGAAGCTGATCTCGGTGAACGGGCTGGCCTATCCCTATGACGTGTCCCTCAGGCTCGATGGGGACCGGCTGAGCGGCGTGCTGCCCTGCAACGCCTATTCCGGTCAGCGCGGCGGCGCGGCCCCGTCATTCACGGCGAGCGGGCTGGACGTGACCGAGATGGCCTGCGCCGATCCGCAGCGCCGCCGGGCCGAGGCAGAATATCTGGCCCTCCTGCCCCGGCTCACCAGCATCGCGCGTGATGGCGACGGCCTGCGGATGACCGGCCCGGATGCCACGCTGAGCTTCGCGCGGCGGGAGGCGCGTGGCGATGAGGTGTTCTGATCTGGCAAAGCTGGCGGCTGTGACGTTCATCGCCGGCTGCGCGCCGGTGGCAGCGCCGCCGCTTGACGGCAGCTATCGCCTGGCCGGGATCGACGGCGCACCGATCGCAGGCACCGCGAACTTGCAGATCGACGGGGCGACCCTGTCCGGGCACGGCCCCTGCAACCGTTTTCACGCGCAGAACCTGTCGCAATGGCCGCAGATCGACCTGACCGCCATCGCATCGACACGTCGCCTCTGCGTTCAGGACGGCGGAGAGGCGGCGTTTCTCGCGGCCTTGGGTCAGGTCGAGACGGCACGCCGGACCCGCGACGTCCTGACGCTGAGCGGCCCCGATCACATCCTGCGCTTCACCGCCGAGTAAGCCGCGCCGCCAGCCGTTGCCGCGCGGCGGGCAGCGGGCGGGACACATGCGCTTCGGCCAGCCAGTGATGCAGGAAATGGCCGGTCAGAAGCAGCGCATGCGCCAGGTCGTCATTGCTCTGCGGACCGCCCAGCATTTGCGGCAGGCGCAGAAGGCGCGGGGCATAGTCGCCGGCGGCCGCGGCCGTCACCGCGCGGCCCGATGACGGGCTGACATAGCACAGCCCCTCCGTCGCGCCGGTCACCGCACAGCGGCGCAGGTCGAGGCCGAACCCCATCTCGTCCAGCAGAAGCATTTCCCACCGCACGTAATCCTCGGCCCAGTCCGCGCCGGCGTCCATCAGATCCCACAGCCGTTCCGACGCCTCGGCCAGTTTCGGATGGGGATCGCGCTCGGGCAGCGCAAAGCGCAGCAGCGCCGCGGTGGCGTTCATCCCGTCAAGCGCGGCGGCATCGGCCAGCAATCCCGGCCGCGCCCGTCCGGGTTCGATGCTGAACGTGCCAAGCTGGTCCTCCAGCCGCGCGCGCCAGACCGCGTCCACCTGGTGGCCGGGCTGGAGCATGGCGGCTTTCCGGCGCCCCGCCCCGCCGGGGACGATCCCCGCGATGCGACCTGCCTCCGCGCTGAGCACATCCAGCAGCACTGCGTGCTCTCCATGCGCGCGCCGCCCGATCACCGTGCCCTCGCCCCGCCACTCCATCAGCCGGTGAAATCCGCAAGCTGAGCGCCGCTGATGCGCAGCAGATCACCCGGCGCAATGGCAAAGACATGGCGCGGCGTGCCGGCCGCGGCCCAGACCTGGTCGAACGTCATCAGCCGCGGGTCCATGAAGGCCCGAACCGGGCGCAGATGCCCGACCGGCGCCACCCCGCCAATCGCGAAGCCGGTCTCGGCCCGGATCAGCGCCGCATCGGCCTTGCCCAAGTCCTGCCCCGCCAGATCGGCGGCGCGCGCGGCATCGACGCGATTGCCCCCGGCGGTCAGGAACAGCAGCGCGCCGCCGCTCTCCACACCCCGGAAGATGATCGACTTCGCGATCTGGTCCACCGCGCAGCCCACCGCGGCCGCCGCATCCGCGGCGGTGCGCGTGTCGCCCATCTCTCGGATCTGCGCGGCCAGACCCGCCGCGCGCAGCGCCGCCTCCACCCTTGCCAAACTCCGGCTCATCAAGCACTCCCCTGTCGGGACAAGTGGTAAGGGGACCGGCATGGCCGAACAAGTCTATACGCTGCTGGTGCAGGTCGGACGCAGCAAGGAGGACGGGCTGCCGAAAGGGGCGAGCGGGGCGGCACTGCTGTGCTATGCCTCCGGCGCCGATGAGGGCGAGGCCGTGCGCGAGACGGTCGCCATCCTGAAACAGGCGGAGATGTCGCCGCTCGACGTGACCGGCTACGGCACGCTGGCCGAGCGCGAAGCCGAAGGCCACGAGATCGGCGCGGAGGACCGGAAACTAATGCAGCGCGCCCTGGACGAGAACGCCGTGATCGTCGCCCAGATGGAGCCGGTTTTTGACGACGGCACAGCGTAGGGCGCGACAAGGATTGACCGTTCTGGGTCGATCCGCTGCACCGGCCGGTTTTCCTTGTCCCAAAGCTGCGCTATCGTCGTGGCAAATCACCTCTAACGGGCAGGGAATTTCATGAGCAGAACCATCACCAGACTGACCATTTCGGCCGCCGCCATCGCCATTCTGAGCGCCTGCGCGACGGCGCCGGTCGGCTCCGTTTCCACCGGCTCCTCGGTGACGCCGGAGCCGATCCCGCAAGCCTCGCCGGCCTCTGAGGCCGGGCTTCAGAACTGGATCCAGGGCTTCCGCTCGCGCGCGCTTGCATCAGGCATCAGCGCCGGCACCTATGACAACGCGATGCGCATCGCGCGCTACAACCCGGAGGTGATCCGGCTGGACCGCCGCCAGGCCGAGTTCAACCGCCCGGTCTGGGAATATCTGGACAGCGCCGCCTCGGACAGCCGCACCACCAAGGGGCGCGGCCTGGCCCGCACCTATGGCGGCACGCTGGCCAGCATCGAGGGGCGTTACGGCGTCGACCGCAATATCGTCATGGCGATTTGGGGGATGGAATCGAATTTCGGCGGCAATCGCGGCAAGATGCAGATCATCCCGTCACTCGCCACACTGGCCTATGACGGGCGGCGCGGAGAGATGTTCTCGCGCCAGCTCATCGCCGCACTCAAGATCATTCAGGCCGGCGATGTGGATCCGGCCGGGATGCTGGGAAGCTGGGCCGGCGCCATGGGCCACACCCAGTTCATGCCGACCTCTTACCTGGAATATGCGGTAGATTTCACCGGCGACGGACGGCGCGACATCTGGTCGGATGATCCGACCGATTCGCTGGCCTCGACTGCGGCCTATCTGAACCGCTCGGGCTGGGTGCCGGGCCTGCCCGCGGTCGTCGAGGTGCGGCTGCCGCAGGGATTCAACTATGGCCAGACCGGGCGCAGCAATGTGAAATCCGGCAGTGCCTGGTCGGCGCAGGGCGTGCGTTCGGTCAGCGGGCAATCCCTGCCCTCGGGCGGGATCATCGCGCCGGCGGGCCGGTCGGGGCCGGCCTTTCTGGTCACCCGCAACTTCATGGCGCTGCGCGCCTATAACGCGTCCGACAACTACTCGCTCGGCGTGGCCATGCTGGCCAACCGGATCAGCGGCGGACCCGGCATCGTCGGCAGCTTCCCGCGCGAGGCGGGCTCTCTGACCCACAATCAGAAAGAGGAGGTGCAGCGCCTGCTGAACCGTCTCGGCTATAATGTCGGCGAGCCGGACGGGGCGATCGGCGAGAACACCATTGCCGGGATCAAGGCGTTCCAGCGTCGCATCGGGGTGGAACCGGACGGCTATGCCAACACCACGCTGCTCCAGCACTTGCAGCGCGCCACCTGAGCACAAGGGCGATGACGATGACCGAACCCGCCGCGCCAGCAGAGACCAGAACTGCCCCGGCGGCGGGTGACGTTATCGCGGCGACTTGCCCGATCTGTGCAACCGATTACAGCTATCCCGACGGCATATCGACCCGCGAGCGGAAGATATGCCCGAATTGCGGTGCCTCCGGGCGATCGGGGTCGATTGTCCGCCATGTCTGCCAGGCCATCTATGGCGAGGACAAACCGCTGTTCAGCCAGCAGCCCCGAAAATCGGCGCGCGTGATCGGCCTGTCGGACGGCATGGTCTATGCCAAGCCGTTCGGGGAATATTTCAACTATACCAACACCTTCTACCACAAGCCGCCGAAGCTGGACATCCGCGATCCCGAGCCGGATTTCTGCGGCATCGCGGATGTGCTCATCAATTCCGAAGTGTTCGAGCATGTCATCGGCGACACGCAGAGCGCCTTTGACGGCACGCTGAAGGTGCTGAAACCCGGCGGGACCATGGTGTTCAGCGTCCCCTTCGTCAATCGCGAGGGGTCCGAGCATTATCCCGGCCTGACCGATTACACGCCGCGCACCCTGGATGACGGCAGAACCGTCGTCGATCTGGTGTTCGCGGATGGTCGGCGCAAAACCGACGAGTCACCGAAATTCCATGGCGGGCCCGGCCTGACGCTGGAGCTGCCCATGTTCAGCCGAAAGCGTATGCTGGACGAGCTGACGGCGGCGGGCTTCGTGGATATTACCATCCATGACGACAACCTGCCGCAGCATGGCATCGTCTGGCCGCCGCTGTCGCGCATGGTGACGGCGCGCGCACCGCAGGAGCCGCCGCGGCCCGCACGCCGCGGCAATCTGCTCAGCCGGATGCTCGGGCGCGGCTAGGTCAGTCCGCGCTCAGGCGTCCTCCTCCTCCATCGCGCGGCCGCCGACCACGCCCAGCGATTTCAGCTTGCGGTGCAGCGCGCTGCGCTCCATGCCGACGAATTGCGCCGTGCGGCTGATATTGCCGCCGAAGCGGTTGATCTGGTTGACGAGATATTCGCGCTCGAACATCTCCCGCGCCTCGCGCAGAGGCAGGGCGGTGATGCGTGGTCCCAGCGTCAGCGTATCCGCCCCCTCGCCCTCCGCGCCCTGACCCTGCAACTCGCGCGACCGGATCGGGCCACTGTCTTCAGCGAGGATCAGCACCCGCTCGATCACGTTGCGGAGCTGGCGGATATTGCCCGGCCAGTCCATCGCCTGGAGCGCATTGCTGCTGTCATCCGACAGCGGGCGCAGGGCCAGCCCCTGTTCGTCATGCATCTGCTGCATGAAATGCGCGGCCAGCAGCGGAATATCCTCGCGCCGGTCGGCCAGTGACGGAACCGCCAGCGGCACCACGTTCAGCCGGTCATAGAGTTCCTGACGGAACCGGCCCGCGGCGATCTCGGTCGGCAGGTCGCGATTGGTCGAGGAAATCACCCGCAGATCGACGCGCACCTTGTCGGCCCCGCCGGCGCGGGCGAATTGCTGTTCGGTCAGCACGCGCAGGATCTTGGGCTGCGTGCCGACGGGCATGTCGGCCACCTCGTCGAAATAGATCACCCCGCCATGCGCCTGTTCCAGCAGCCCCGGCTCGATCCCGCGCTCCGGCGATTCGCGACCGAACAGCACTTCTTCCATCCGCTCCGGTTCGATGGTGGCGCAGGGAACCACGACAAAGGGGGCGTGCGCGCGGGGGCTGTGCGCATGCATGTAGCGGGCCGCCATCTCCTTGCCGGCGCCGGGCTGGCCGGTCAGCATGACCCGGCCGTTCGACTTCGCCAGCTTGTCGAGCTGATCGCGCATCCGCTTGAACGCGGCCGACTGGCCCAGCATCTCGGCCGATCGCTGATCGCCGCGCTTGAGCTGCGAATTCTCGCGCCGCAGCCGGTTGGTCTCCATCGCCCTGTTGATGACCACCAGAAGCTGGTCGATATTGAACGGCTTCTCGATGAAATCATAGGCGCCCTGCCGGATCGCGGCGACGGCGATCTCGATATTGCCGTGGCCGGAGATGATGATGACCGGCACGTCGGGGTTGTTGCGCTTGACCTGCTTGAGGATGTCGATCCCGTCCATGCGGCTGTCCTTGAGCCAGATGTCGAGGATCATCAGCGCCGGTTCGGCTGCGTTGAGTTCGCCGATCGCCTCGTCGGAATTGGCCGCGGTGCGGGTCTCGAAGCCTTCGTCCTGCAGAATATCGGCGATCAGTTCGCGGATATCCTTCTCGTCGTCCACGATCAGAATGTCGCTCATATGTCCTCCTGCTCTTTGTTCTTGCGTGCGATCCGCACGGGGTTTCGTTCGCGTGGCAGCCGGATCTCTGCCAGCGCACCACGCTCGGGTGCGTCGGTCAGATTCAGGCTGCCGCCATGTTCCTCGATGATCTTCTTGACGATGGGCAAACCAAGCCCGGTGCCGCCGGGTTTCAGCGTCACATAGGGTTCAAACAGGCGCGACCGGTCCTCCGGCAGGCCCGGCCCGTTATCGGTGATGGCGATGCGGACCGAATCGGGGCATGCCTCCATCTCGATTCGGATCTGCGGATGCCAGCCTTCGGGCGGATCGTCGCGCAGCGCGTCGATGGCCTCGGCCGCGTTCTTGATGAGGTTGGTAAAGACCTGCGCGATCATCGTGGCGTCGCAGTCGATGCGCAGTGCCTGGTCCGGAATGTCGGTGACCAGCTCGGCCTTCACCGCGTCGCGCTGCAACAGCACCGTGTCGCGCAGAAGCTTGGCCACGTCAGTCTCGCGCCGGTCGGGTTCGGGCATCCGGGCGAAGCGCGAGAACTCGTCGATGATCCGGCGCAGATCATTGGTCTGGCGAATGATGACATCGACATAGCTGTCAACCGCCTCGCGATCCGCTCCCTCCGGCGCGATCTTGGCGAATTTGCGCCGCATCCGCTCGGCCGAAAGCTGGATCGGGGTCAGCGGGTTCTTGATCTCATGGGCCACGCGGCGGGCCACGTCGCCCCATGCCGCCATGCGCTGCGCGCTGACCAGGTCGGTCACATCGTCGAAGGCCACCACGTAACCTTCCAGCCCGCCATCCGTGCCGTGGCGCATGGCCACCCGCACCAGCAGGCTGTCCATCCGCCCTTCCCGCACCAGCCGGATCTCGTCCTGCACGGTTTCCGTCACCGCGCCGGTCAGCCGGTCCAGCAGCGGGGCGAATTCCGGCACCACCTCGGCCAGCGGGCGGTCATGGTCGCGCGCCGGATCGACGCCAACCATGCGCATGGCCGAGCGGTTCATGAAATCGACATCGCCATCCTCGTCCAGACCGATGACCCCGGCCGTAACGCTGGTCAGAACCGAATCGAACAGCCGCCGCTGCTCCTCGCTGTCGCGATGGCTTTCGACCAGCTCCTCTCGCTGCGCCTTGAGCTGGCGCGTCATGCGGTTGAAGCTTTCGCCGAGCGTCTGGATCTCGTCGCCGGTATCGGCCTCGGGGATCTGCAGGTCCAGATCGCCCTGCCCGACCCGTTCCGACGCCTCGGCCAGCCGGCCGATGGGCCGCGACAGACGTTCCGCGAACCACAGCGCCATCCACATCGCCGCGGCAATCAGCAGCAGCGCAAAGCCCAGATAGACCAGCGAGAATTCCAGCAGCACCCGGCCCCGATCCTGCTCCAACTGGCGGTATTCGCCGATCGTCTCTCGGGTTTCGTCCAGCAGACCCAGCAGGCGCCCATCGACGTCGCGCGCCACATACAGAAACCGGTCGGCCAGCGGCGGCAGGGCCACGAGCGCACGGAACGCATTCTGGTCCCAGTCCTCGACCAGCACGACGCCATCGGCACGGGCCTGGTCAAACTGGCTGCGCGTCGGCTCCACATACCAGAAATCATAGGACCGCTCGCCCCGCGCGTGGATCGCGCCCGAGGCGTCGATGATATAGGCCTCGCGCAGTCCACGCTGCGTGCCGGATTGCTGGTCGGTCAGGATCAGCCGCAGGTCGCCATCCTCGATCAGCGCGTTGGCCGCGGCGGCGCGGCGCAGCACGGCGGCGATGTTCGTCGCGTCCTCGGTCAGATCGTCGCGATGTTCGGTCTGATAGGCGATGGCGGCGGATTGCGCGTTGGTCACCACCTCGCGCACCCGGTCGGAAAACCAGCCCTCCAGCCCGATATTGATAACCACGCCCGCGAACAGCGCCACCAGCACCGTCGGCACGAGCGCAATCAGCGCGAAAATCCCCACCAGCCGCGAATGCAGGCGCGAGCCGGCGCGGGCATGACGCCGCCCGGCCACGATCTGGGCCAGCCGGATCAGCACCAGCCCGATCAGCAGAAGCAGATAGATGAAATCCAGCAGCAGCACGAGGCTCAGCCAGCGCGACCCGCCGGCCACCCCGACCAGCATCAGCACGATCACGGTCAGCACGGCCAGCACCGGCGCGGTCACGACAACCGCCAGCGTCACCACCGTCCGCGAGCGGCGCCGCGCGGCCAGGCGCGCCAGCCGGTCCGCAAACCGATGGGCGCGAATTGATGTCAGGCCGGTTGCTGCCATGGCCTCGTTCTGCTCGCTACCGCGCCGCTTGGGGCGGCGTCTTGTTGCACGAACGCGACGCAAATTCGCCGCGCTGTGACCGTTTTACATCACTCTGCGGCGGCGTGTCACCTGAATATTCAGATCGCTCAGCTTCTTGCGCAGCGTATTGCGGTTGATGCCCAGAAGTGCCGCGCAGCGAAGCTGGTTCCCGCCGGTCGCGTCGAGCGCGATCTCCAGCAAGGGCACCTCGATCTCGCGCAGGATCCGGTCATAGAGGCCCGGCGGCGGCAGCGCATCGCCGTGCAGGTCGAAATAGCGTTGCAGATGATCGGCCACCGATCCCGAAAGCTGGCCGGTGGCCGTGCCGCGCGGGCCGGCGGAGGGCGCGCCTGCAGGGGTGGGGACTGGTGTCGCGGCCCCGCCGGCCAGATCGCGGAGCTCCTCGCGCGTGACGGGGCCGGACCCGGTCAGCGCAAGTCGCCGGACCAGGTTCTCGAGCTGGCGCACATTGCCGGGATAATCGAGCCCGCGCAGATCTGACAGAACGTCCTCCGGCAAGGCCCGCTCCGCCAGTCCCAGGGCGGCCGCCCGGCCCATCAGATGCTGCGCCAGCGCGGGAATGTCGTCGCGCCGCGCAGCCAGCGGCGGGACGGAGATCATCGCGCCCGCCAGCCGGTAATAGAGATCCGCCCGCAGCCGCCCCTCATCCACCTCGCCCTGCGGATCGGGCCCGGCGGTTGACACCAGCCGCGGCGCCGAGATCGCACCATCCGCCTGTTCCAAAAGCGCCAGCAGCCGCGTCTGCGCCGCCGCATCGAAACCGGCCGGGTTCTCCACCATCAGCGTGCCGCCCTGCGCGCCGCGCATTGCGCGAGACAGCGTCTCGGAACTGCCATCGGCCGGCGTCACCACCACCAGCAGACCGGCGCTGCGTTCCGAAAACTCGTGCAGGGCGCGGCCGATCGTGGTCTTGCCCACCCCCGCCTGGCCCGCGACCATCACCGGCAGATCGGCGTTGAGCAGCTTCGCCACCAGCCGGAACAGCGCCTGCATGGCGGGGGCGTGCCCGATCAGCGGCAGGGTTGTGTCGCTCAGATCGGGTGCGGCAGGCGCGTTCGCGCCCTGCCCGGTCAGCTCGGAGATCCGGGGCCGCCGCGACAGTGCCTCGCGCGCGCGCGCCAGAAGCTCCGGCAGATCGAAGGGTTTGGGCAGGTAATCGAAGGCCTCGGCCTCGGTCGCGCGGATCGCGGTCACGATGGTGTTCTGCGCCGAGATCACGATCACCGGCAGTTCGGGGCGGCTGCGGCGAATGGCGGGGATGGTGTCGATGCCGTTGCCGTCGGGCATCATCACATCGGTCACGACCAGATCGCCGCGCCCCTCCTCCACCCATTTCAGAAGCTGCTGAAGGCTGCCCGTCGCATGGACCCGACAGCCGGCCCGTGTCAGCGCCTGGGTGAGCACGGTGCGAATGCTGCGATCGTCATCGGCAATCAGGATGGTTCCGTCCATGGATCTCAAGCCTTCGGTAATGAAATTCGGAACACGGTCCGGCCGGGTCGGGACTCGACCCGCAGCCAGCCGCCGTGATCGGCCACGATCTTCGAGACCAGCGACAGGCCCAGCCCGGTGCCGTTCTCACGCCCCGACACGAACGGCTCGAAGATCTGCCCGGCGATGGCATCGGGAATGCCCGGCCCGTCATCCTCGATCTCGATCTGCAAGGGCAGCGCCCGGCCATTGGGATGGTCCGGGCAGGGCGACAGGCGCAGCGCCCCGTCATACAGCGTGCGGATTCGGATGCAGCGCCCGTCCCGCCCTTGTGCCTGCCCGCCATGCAGCGCCTCTGCCGCGTTCTTGAGCAGGTTCAGCGCGACCTGCATCAGCTTGTCATCGTCGCCAAGCGCATCCGGCAGGGACGGGTCATATTCGGTGACCACATGGAGATCGCGGGCAAAGCCCAGCTCGGCAGAGCGTCGGGCGCGTTCCAGCACATCGTGCAGATTGACCGGTCGCAGATCGGGGGGCGAGGTGTCACCGAAGCGTTCAACCTGATCCAGAAGCGCCACGATCCGGCGCGATTCTTCCACGATCAGATCGGTGAACTCACGATCCTGCTCGCCTACATTCATCGACAGAAGCTGCGCCGCGCCGCGGATGCCGGACAGCGGGTTCTTGATCTCATGGGCCAGCATCTCCGCCATGCCCACGGCCTGCCGCGCCGCCTTGCGCGACGCATCCCCTGGCGACAGGCCCGCCGCCGCCTCGGTCGGCGCAATGAGCAGGATGACCCCGCCGGGCAGTTCATCGGGCGCAGGCCCCAGATGGATGTCACCGAAGCGCGGCAAATGCCCACCGGTCCGGTCGCCCAGATCGAAGCGCAGGCGCGGCTGTCCCACCGGGCCATGCCCGTCGCGGACCCGGTCCAGAAGCGGCGAGAGGGCGGGGCTGACCTGCAGGCGCGCGTGGATCTGCTCATCCTCCAGCCGGTGGCCGAGCGCCAGGCGGCGCGACAGGTTCAGCCAGATCTCGGCTGCATCGTTCAGCCCGACGATTCGGTCCTGCGCGTCGAGCATCAGGCCGGGCAGCGGCAGCGCGTCAAAGCTGGGGCCCGGCGTAAAGCTCGCCCCGGCGCTCATGCGGCGATCCCGGCGCCGGGGCCCGGCGCATCCGCAAACACCGTTCGGATCAGCCGCAGCGTTTCGGCCGGGCTGGGGGCGCGGAACAGCGCCTGCTTGCCGCCCGCCGCGCCGTTCGCCTCGGCATACCATCCCAGATGCTTGCGCGCGACGCGCAGACCCGGATCGGTGCCGTAGAATGACATCATGTCCTCGTAATGCGCGGCCACGAGATCTGCCAGCGCATCTCCCTTGGGAATGCGGGGGGCAGCTGTGCCGTGCAGCGCATGGGCAATCTCCGCCAGCCGCCAGGGCGCACCCTGCGCCCCGCGACCGACCATCACCGCCTCGGCCCCCGAGGCGGACAGCGCAGCCCGTGCGGCCTGCGCGTCCAAGATATCGCCGTTGACGACAAGGGGCGGCCTGCCCGGCAGATTTGCGACCGGGCGGATCGCCGCCCAGTCTGCCCGGCCGGTATAGAACTGCGCGCGGGTCCGGCCATGCACGCTGAGCATCTGCACGCCGGCATCCCCTGCACGCGCCGACAATTCGGCCGCGTTCAGGCAATCGCTGTCCCATCCGAGCCGCATCTTCAGCGTTACCGGCAGGTCGACCGCCCCGACCACCGCATCGATCAGGCCGAGCGCGTGATCCAGATCGCGCATCAGCGCGGCGCCGGACAGACCGCCCGTCACCTTCTTGGCCGGGCAGCCCATGTTGATGTCGATAATCCGCGCGCCCATGTCGGCCACGATCCGCGCTGTCTCGGCCATCGGCGCGGCCTCGCGCCCGGCGATCTGAACCGAGACCGGAGTGACGCCTTCGGTCAGCGCCTTAGCCCGGACTGAGGCACGCGGCGAGGGGCGGGCGGTCACCATCTCGCTCGACGCAACCATTTCGCTGACCACCAGACCCGCGCCGAACTTCGCCACCGCGCGGCGAAACGGCAGATCCGTGATCCCGGCCATCGGGGCCAGGAACACCGGCACGCCGAGCGTGACATCGCCCAGCCGGATCGCTTCAGGGGTCAGCTTGTTCATCATCCTGTCCATCACCGGGGTTGTCCGGGTCAATTGCGAGCTTCTCAAGCAGTCTGCCCGGGCCATAGGGTGGGCGACCCGGATCTCTGCACAATAAATAGGCTTAATCTTCCTCGATGACCAGTTTTCAGGCAGGCCGACAAAGGGCGGCGCGGGATGCGCCCGTGCCTACCCGCCGCCGGATGATCCGGGCAATGCTTGCCGCCAATGGACATATTAAGCTATTGCGGGCGCAACGGGACATAATTGCCTGCACCGGCATCAGAACGAAGGACAGTCAGATGAAACTCCGCTACGCCCTGGCGATTCTGCCGCTTACGCTCGCCGCCTGCGATGAACAGACCATGCAGGACATGCGCATGCCGTGGGACAGGCCGCTCGACGCCGCACCTGCCGAAGCGCCCGCCGAGCCCGTCGATCCCATGCAGACGCCGCTGACCGATCCCGAAGTGTCCCCGACGCAGGTGCCGATCGAGGTAGAGGGCGAACAAAGCGCCGTCGCCACCGCCGAGGCCACCACGTTGAACACCCAGGCCTACACCGCCCGCGGCAACGAGCCGTTCTGGCGCGTCGATGTGGCCAACGGCACGGCGCAGTATCGCACGCCGGAAAACCAGTCGGGCCGCAACATCGCCGTCAACCGCATTGTTTATCGTCAGGGTGTCGAGTATATCGGCGAGCTGAACGGCGGCCCGTTCTCTCTGAACATCCGCAATGTGCGCTGTGCCGATACCATGGCCGACCGGACCTACCCGATGACCGCGCTGCTGCGCGTCGGCTCGCGGCGGATGCAGGGTTGCGCGGGTCCGGCAGAGCCGGTGGCGGCCGAACCCTCGGCGGCCGAGGCGGCACCGCAGGCCCGGCCCGCCGCCCAGCAGGGCTGATCCCCGGCACCGCTGATCCGGGCCCGCCCGACAGACGGCCGGTCCGTCCACCAGTGCCTTGAGGCAACAGGGCCGCGGAAACATGCCGCATCAGCGCCTCCACGCATTGGCGCGGCCCGGCCGACATCCTATAGTCCCCCGACCTATCGCCGAGGAACCTTTCATGCGCCGTCGTTTCCGCCCGTTGTTACTGACCTCCACCGCGCTGCTGACCGCCTCTGTCTCGGCGCTCGGGGTGGCCTCCCCCTCGCAGGGTCAGACATTGAACAGTTATGGCCTGCCGGGTGCCATCGACACGCCCACCGCGATCGCGCCCCCGGAAGGGGAAATCGCCGCGACCGTCAGCTACAGCGATTACGGTCGGCGCGTGACGCTGAGTTTCCAGCCGGTGCCGAGGCTGACCGGCGCGCTGCGCTACTCCAAGATCGACGGGATCGACATCAACCGCGACGCGTTGCAGGACCGCAGCTTTGACATGCAGTTCCAGATCTTCGACGAGGATGAAGGCTGGCGTCCCGCCGTCGCCGTCGGTCTGCGCGACTTCATGGGCACCGGGGTTTATTCCGGCGAGTATCTGGTGGCGACCAAGACCGTCACCCCACGGCTGCGCGTCACCGGCGGCATCGGCTGGGGCCGCCTGGCCGGCGCGTGGCGGCAGACCGATTATCGTGACGAGGGCGGCAAGCCCAATGTCGAGGACTGGTTCTCCGGCCCGGCCAAACCCTTCGCCTCGGTCGAGTGGCAAGCAACGGACACGCTGTCGGTGCTGGCCGAATACTCGCATGACGATTACGAACCCGAAATCGGCGGCGGGGCGGAGCCGCCGGGCGGCAAGTTCAATCTCGGCGTCAATTACAAGATCGGCGACACCTACCAGATCGGCGCCTACACGGTCGGCGGCGACACGTTCGGCATTCGCGGCTCGGTCGCGCTGAACGCCCGCAACTCCCCCTACCCGTCCGGTCTGGAACCGGCGCCCGCACCGGTCCGGCCGCGCCCGGCACCGGGTGCGGATCCCGAAGGCTGGTCCGGTGCCTGGACCGCGGACGCGACCGCTCGCCCGGTCATCCAGACCGCGCTTGGCAAGGCGCTGCGGAACGAGGGCCAGACGCTCGAATCCATGTCGCTCTCGGCCAATCGCGCCGAGGTGCGCATCAGCAACAACCGCTACAGCCAGCAGGCCGAGGCGATCGGACGCACCGCGCGGCTGATGACGCGCGCCCTGCCGCCATCGGTCGAGACCTTCGTCATCACCTCGGTCGAACATGGCGTGCCGACCTCCTCGGTGGTTCTGCGGCGGTCCGATGTCGAGCGGCTGGAGAACACGGCGGCCGCCCATATCGGTCAGCGCGCCCAGATCGTCAGCGCCGATCCGCGCCCCGGTGATCTGGTCATGTCCGACGGGCTGTATCCGAGCTTTAGCTGGGGCATCCGTCCCTATGTCTCGGTCAGCCTGTTCGACCCCGACGACCCCTGGCGCTACGAGGTCGGGGCGCGGGCGAGCGCCCGCTACGAGATCCGACCCGGTCTTGTCCTCTCTGGCGAAGTCAAGCAACGCGCCTTCGGCTCCATCGAACAGGAGGCGCCCGGCGGCCTCTCGGTGGAGGAGTATCAGGCGCAGGATGCCGACGTGACCGCGTTCGGCGTGCCAAGGGTCCGCTCGGACGGCCGGATGTATTCCGGCGATGACAGCCCGTCCATCCCCAGACTGACCCTGGCGTGGTTCGCGAAGCCGACCCCGACCGTCTACACGCGGGTGACATTCGGCCTGCTCGAACGCGCCTATGGCGGTGTCTCGGCGGAGGCGCTGTGGAAGCCGGTGGATTCGCGTCTGGCCATCGGTGCCGAGGTGAACCATGTCCGCAAGCGCGAGTTCCACGAGGCATTCGAGTTCCGCGACTACGAGGTCACCACCGGCCATGTCTCGGCCTATTACGATTTCGGCGGCGGGATCTGGGGACAAATCGATGTCGGCAAGTATCTGGCCGGCGATGTGGGCGCGACGGTCGCCCTGAACCGCGAATTCGAGAATGGCTGGCGGATCGGCGCTTTCGCCACCAAGACCGATATGAGCGAAGAGGAATTCGGCGAAGGCTCCTTCGACAAGGGAATCCGGCTGTCGATTCCGCTGAGCTGGGCGACCGGGACACCTTCGACCCAGCGGATCGGCGGCACGATCCGGTCGCTGTCGCGCGATGGCGGGTCGCGGGTGCGGGTCGATGACCGGCTCTACGAGGTGGTGCGTGAAAGCCATACCGGCAATCTCTACGACGGATGGGGGAAATTCTGGCGATGACGCGGATGATGAAGAACACAGCCCTGATGGCGGCCGCCGGTCTGGCCCTTGCCGCCTGCGGCACGCGCGACCCCGAGGCCGGCAACTCGCTTTACGGGCAGTTGCAAGAGGCAGTCGCGCCTGCCGTGGCGCGGGTCGGTGGTGGCGGGCGGGCGCCCGCGCAAGCCGCCGCACCGCTCAGCGCCGAGCAGATGGCTGCCCGCGCCCTGGCGGCCAACCCCGCTCCTCTGATCCTCGCCGGCTTGGAAAGCAGCGGCGCCACACAGGTGATGGCGATGACCGGTCAGAACGGCGATATGCGCACCTACATGACGCCCAACGAGCAGGCGCTCATCATCCGCAACGGCATGCTGACCGGCACGAAGGGGCTGGGACATGACCTCTCCGTGGCCGAGGCCGATGGACCGGCGGCACTGATCCGCGCGCGCCGCGCCGGCCAGGCCACCCGGATCAACCGCTATCTTGGCGGCGACGGCGTGGAACGACCCCTGCCGATGACCTGCACCGTCGCCACCGGCGAAGGCAAGAGCTTCGGCTTTGCCGGGCGCGCATGGTCCGCAACCCAGGTCATGGAGACCTGTGAGGGTGGTGGCGTCGAGGTGCAGAATTCTTATCTCGTGACCGCATCCGGGCAGATCCCCGTCTCGCGGCAATGGATCAGCCCCCAACTTGGCTATGTGACGATCCAGACAATCCGCCCCTAGCCGCGGGCTGTCGCCCGATCATGCAAACGCCCGGTGACAGCGCCGGGCGTTTTGTTTTTCGGTCCCTGCACGATCGATGACCGGCATCGCGTGCCCCCGGAATCGAAAAGGGCTGGCAAGCGCCAGCCCCTCGAAACCATATCCTTGCGGATAATGATTAGTTGGTGGTCGACGAGTCGTCGTCGTCGTCGTCCGAAGCGACGGCGGCGATAACGCCCAGCAGCAGCAGCGCCGGGACAACCAGGCCAGCGTTCGACGAAGCCGCGGGGGCGGCGTCGACAACAACCGGCTCGACTTCGACGACGGGCTCAACATAGCCGCCGGCCAGAGCCGAGGAAGCGGTCAGGCCGAGGGCCGCAGCGAAGGTAGCAAATTTGGTCATGATCATGCTCCGTTTGGTCTTGTGAAAGCTGCCGTCTCCAGCAGCATCGGGGCGACAGTCTCACAAACTGCGTGGCTTTGAAAGTCGGATTAATTCAAATCCCCGGCGGGTTTGCCTCAACTGTTGCATATTTCACAACACCCTCACAGGGGGTCGGTTCCTGCCCGATCAGGGTGCTTCCGCCGCAGTGTGACAATTATGTCTAACTTCTGCGAAACGGCAGCGCCAGCAGGAAGATCAGCGCCGCGGAGGCAATGATCGCGGGCCCGGCCGGCAGGTCCGCAGAGAGGCTCGCGCCCAGACCGGCCGCAACGGAAACCGCCCCGATCAGCGTCGCCATCACGGCCATGTGTTCCGGGCTGCGCGCGAAACCACGCGCCGACGCGGCGGGAATCACCAGCAGGGCAGAGACCAGCAAGGCACCCACGACGCGAATCGCGACGGCAACCGTCACCGCCATGGCGAGCGTCAGGATCAGCCGCTCGCGCCCCGGCGCAATGCCGGAGGCCATGGCCAGTTCCTCGTTCACGGTTGCGGTGACGAGCGCCTGCCAGCGCCAGATCAGCAGGCCCAGCACCAGCGTCGCGCCCCCCCAGACCCAGAGCAGGTCCGCATGCTGCACCATCAGGATATCGCCGAAGAGCCAGGCATTCAGATCGTTGCGCAGACCGGGGATCAGGCTGGCCGCCACCAGACCGAAAGCCAGCGCGCCATGTGCCAGCACTCCAAGCGCGGTATCGACCGCCTCTCCCCGTCCGGCCAGATGCGCGACCAGCCAGCCCATCACGACGGCGACCCCGATGGTGCCGAGATAGACCGGCGCGCCGAGCGCGAGGCTCAGCGCCACGCCGAGGATGGCGGCATGGGCGGTGGCGTCGCCAAAGTAGGCCATGCGCCGCCAGACGACAAAACATCCGAGCGGCCCGGCGGCCAGCACCACCCCCAGCCCGGCAATGGCGGCGCGGATCAGGAAATCATCGAACATGCCGCAGCGCTCCGTGCTCCGCGCCAAGGTGGCACGCATGATCGCCTTGGGGGAGACCGGACTGGTCATGGTCGTGGTCATGGCGGTGCCGGTACAGGGCCAGCGTCTGCGCCGAATCGACTCCGAACAGCGCCTGATATTCCGGTGCCGCGCTGACCGTTTCCGGCGTGCCGTGGCAGCAGACATGGCCGTTCAGACAGATCACCTGGTCCGACGCCCGCATCACCACCAGCAGGTCGTGGCTGACCATCAGCACCGCCGCGCCGGTCTGCTGCCGGATCTCCTCGATCAATTGATAGAAGGCGACGATCCCTGGCTGGTCCAGCCCCTGCGTCGGCTCGTCGAGAACCAGCAATTGCGGGGCGTGCAGCAGCGACCGCGCCAGCAGCACACGCTGGAACTGCCCGCCCGAGAGCCGGGTGATCTGTCGTGCCTGCAATCCGTCCGCGCCGGTCCGTGACAGCGCGGCCGACGCCGCCGCGTCGGAGATCCGCCGGGGCAGCGACAGGAAGCGGCGCACGGTCATCGGGATCCGGTCGTCCACATGAACCCTCTGGGGGACATAGCCGATCCGAAGCTCCGGCTGGCGACGGATCTCGCCCGCTTCGAGCGCGACATGGCCCAGCACCGCGCGCACCAGCGTGGACTTGCCCGAGCCGTTGGGGCCCACCACGGTCACGATCTCGCCTGACCGAATGCTGAAATCCACGTCCTGCAGGATCGCCCGCGCCGCCCCGGCATGGCGCACCGTCAGCCGATGCGCCGCGATTAACGGCCCGCCGCTCATTGCGCCACCGCCGCGCAGGCGGTGCAGAGGCCGAGCGCCTCGACCGTCACCCGCTCGACATGAAACCCGGCGCCGTTGGCCTGCGCAGACAAGGTCTCGTGCAGCGCGCTGGCATCCAACTCCGCCACGGTCTGGCAGTCCCGGCAGATCAGGAAGGCGGGGGGCTGGCCGTCGGCATGGTCGCCCACGCAGGCGGTGAAGGCATTCAGCCGCTGGATGCGATGCGCCAGCCCGTTCTCGACCAGAAATTCAAGCGCGCGATAGGCCACGGGGGGCTGCTTGCCCAGCCCTTCCGAGGCCAGCCGTTCCAGCACCTCATAGGCGCCCAGGGCCCGATGGCGTTCCAGCAGGATTTCCAGCACGCGGCGGCGCACCGGCGTCAGGCGAAGCCCGCGATCCGCCGCGATCCTCTCGGCCCGCGACAGCGCCTCATGGGCGCATGCGCCGTGATCATGTCGGTCGAAAGCGGTGTTCATGTAACTTTATAACATTCTGGTTGACTTGTTACGTTATCACATACAGATAGCCCGGACATTCCACAAGCCAGGACCCCAGATGAACCCCTTCCCTCCACGATTTCTGTTTTCCGCCGCCCTGCTGCTCCTCGCCGCACCGGTCGGGGCCGCGCCGCTGCGCATCGCCACCGACATCCCGGTCACTGCCTCGATTGCCCGCCAGGTGACCGGCGATCTGGCCCAGGTGGAGTTGCTGCTCGACCGCGCTGCCGACCCGCATGATTTCCAGCTTCGTCCTTCCCAGGTCCGCGCGTTGGAGAATGCGGATCTGCTGGTCTGGATGGGACCGGAACTGACCGGGTGGCTGGACCGGGCGGCCGCGCAACGGGGAGAGGAGGCGCAATTGGCGCTGCTCGACGTGGCGGGTGTCGAATTGCGCGCGCTGACTGATGACGACAGTCCCGCGGCGGAGCGTGAGGGCGTGGAGGCGCACACAGACGACCACGATAACGGCCACGACCACGACCACGACCACGACCACGATCACGATCACGGCTCGCAGGATCCGCATGGCTGGCTGAACCCGGAGAATGGCCGGCTCTGGTTCGCCACGCTCGCCGATCAGCTGGCCCGGCTGGACCCGCAGAACGGGGAGGCTTATCGCCGGAATGCCGTGGCGGCGCAGGCGCGGCTCGACGCGACGGAGACCGAGATCCGGTCGCTTCTCGCCAGCCAGGAGATCGGGCCGTTTGTCACCTTCCATGACGCATACGGCAATTTCACCGCCGCCTTCGGCCTGCCCGATGCCATTGCCATCACGCTCGGCGACGCCTCTGCCCCGTCCGCCGCGCGGCTGAGTGAGGTCCGGGACCGCATCGCGGCGTCCGGGGCGAGCTGCGCCTTCAGCGAAACGAATCAACCTGCCCGGATGATCGAGACGGTGATCGACGGGACCGGCCTGAAACTGGGCCCGCCGCTTTCGCCCGCGGGGCTGGACCTCCCCGATGATGCGGCGCTCTACAACCAGATGCTTCTGCAATTGGGGCAGCACATCGCCGCCTGTCACGACGGCGAAGACTAATTCCGACAAAAACACTTTGACATTCGGTCGGGCGTTGCGCAATGTTGGCCCAAGGTTCAGCAAAGAGGACACGACATGACCGCCACACGCCCTGCCGAATTCGGCCACGTCGGAATTACACCCGTGAACAATCTGCCCGCGCACGAGGCCACAGAGCTGACGCATGGCGGCAACCAGGCTCTGATCGTGCTGAACGACCAGGTCTATAACCTGCGCATCACCCGCGCCGGCAAGCTGATCCTGACGAAGTGATCAGCCACTGGGCCGGCGCGGCCCTTTGGGTCCCGAACGGGACGGTCCCTTTGCCGGACCGCCGCCTGGCCTGCCGCCCCGCTTCGGGCCCGCGCCGTCGGGCTTGAACCCGCCGCGCGGCCCCTTGCCTGAAAAACCGCCGCGCGGAGTGTCGGCCCGCCTTGCCCCGGCCGTGCCTCCGGCCCCGGCCCCCTCCCGGTCAAAACGCTTCGCGGGCTTTCCGGCGCGCCCCTTTTCCCCGCCAGAGCGGGCATGCGGTGCGTCGTCTCCCCTTGCGTGGCGCGGCTTCCTTGCTGCGTCATCGCGACGATTGAAGGGCTTGCGCTCACTGCGGCCATCGGCGTCGCCCGCGCCAGATTGCCGGGGGCGCCGTGCCTCCCCCTCGCGCCGTTCATAGGGCTTGCGCTCACCGTCATCGCGCCGCGGACGTGCCGCGCCCTGGCCGCGTTCGGTCCGGCCAGAGGTTGCCCCCTCGCCCTCGGCCCTGCGCCCAGCCGGTGTCCGCCCGGCATCATCCCGCCGACCGAAGGGCTTGCCGTCGCCGCCACCGCGCTTGGCGCCGGGCCTGCGCGATCCATCATCCGCACCGCCATCACCGCGGCGACCGAAACCGCCGCGCGCCCCGTCGGGCCGGGGCCGGTCGTCCTTGCGACCCGAGCCGTCGCCACGGCCAAAGCCACGCCGGTCGCCGCCTGCGTCGCGGCGGTCCCGGCTCTCTGGGTCTGCGCCATGCGCGCGGAAGGGCCGGTCCTTCTCCTCGGCCTCACCGGTCAGCAGCCCGCCCAGCTGGTCGCGCAGCACCCGGCGCTTGATCTCGCGGACCTCGTTTGCCTCCAGCCCGGTCAGCTTGAACGGACCGTAACCGATGCGGATCAGCCGGTTCACCTGCAGCCCGACATGGGCCATGGCGCGCCGGATCTCGCGATTCTTGCCCTCGCGAATGCCCACGGTCAGCCAGGCATTCGCGCCCTGCTGGCTGTCGAGCTTGATTTCCATCGGCGCGAATTCCTCGCCCTCGATCTCGACCCCGCGGCGCAAAGGCGCAAAGGTCAGATCATTGGGCTGGCCATTCACCCGGACGCGATAGCGGCGCAGCCAGCCGGTTTCCGGCAATTCCAGCCGCCGCTTCAGCTCGCCGTCATTGGTCAGCAAGAGCAGCCCTTCGGAGTTCAGATCCAGCCGCCCCACGCTCATCACCCGCGGCAGATCGCGCGGCAGCGCGTCGAACACGGTCTGCCGGCCCTTCTCATCCGCCTCCGAGGTGATCAGCCCGACCGGCTTGTAATAGAGCCAGAGCCGCGTCTCCTGCGGTTCCTCCAGCCGCTTGCCATCCACCGTGATCCGGTCCGCGGGCAGCACGTCGAGCGCCGGGCTGTCGATCTTCTGCCCGTTCACCGTCACCCGGCCCTCGAGGATCATCCGCTCCGCCTCGCGCCGCGAGGCGAGGCCGGCGCGCGCGATCACCTTGGCGATGCGGTCGGCATTGGCGGGTTTGTCGGGATTGGGCTGGTCGGTCATGGCGATTCTCCTGTGGGCGCATCTCTGCGGCGAAACCGCATGAATACGCCTGCCCGCGCGCAAAGGAAAGAACTTCCCCATTGCAGGGCAGCCATGCAACAACGCCGCATGAGCGATTTCGTCTCGCATATGCCGCAGGCTTTGGCCGAGGCCCGCGCCGCCGCCACACGCGGCGAGGTGCCGGTGGGCGCGGTGCTGACCGATGCGGCGGGCCGCGTCGTGGCAAGCGCCGGCAACCGCACCCGCGAAGTGCACGACCCCACCGCCCATGCCGAGATCCTCGCCATCCGCGCCGCCTGCGCCGCCGCCGGTTCCGAACGCCTGCCGGGGCACCGGCTCTGGGTGACGCTGGAACCCTGCCCGATGTGCGCCGCCGCCATCTCTGCCGCGCGGATCGAGATCCTCTATTTCGGCGCGGAGGATCCCCGCATGGGCGGCGTGCGCCACGGCGCGCGCGTCTTCGAGCACCCGCAATGCCACCACCGGCCCGAGATCCATGACGGCATCGCCGCCGGGGAAAGCAGCGCAATATTGCGTGAGTTTTTCGCCGCCAGACGTTGACCAAGTGCAACATAGGGCAACGCCCGACCGCGGGTGGGCGCCTCCGACCGCACCACAATGCACTTCATCGCGCATCCCCGCCGAACGACTATCCTGCGCGGACCGGCCACGAAGCGCCCGCCCATGGGGCGGTCGGGCGCTGCCCGGCGGGGCTGCGCCCCTTGATTCCAGGCGGGGACTGCCCCGGCTCGGTCGGGACATGGGTATTTTCGTGAAGAAGAAAGAGGCGAAGATTGGCGAGGGGCGGTCCCGCCGCACGACCTGCCGCTACAGGAAACTCTGCGGATCAATATCCACCGACAGCCGCATATTCACCGGCAGTTTCACCGGCTGAAGCCAGTCCGAAATCGCCATCTGCAACGCCGCCTGTCGCGGGGCGCGGATCAGCATGCGCACCCGGTGACGTCCCCTTATCCGCGCGATCGGCGCAGGTGCCGGTCCCCACAATTCGGCCCCGGCCGCACGGATCGGGGCGGCCTGACCCGCCAGATGCCGCGCAAACGCGCTCACTATCCCCAGATCGGGATGCGACAGGATGATCCCCGCCAGCCGCCCGAAAGGCGGCATGCCGGCCTCGCGCCGCATGGCGGCCTCGGCATCCCAGAAGCCTTCGTCATCGCCGGACAGAATCGCCCGGATCACCGGATGATCGGGCTGATGGGTCTGCAACAGCGCCAGACCGGGCCGCTGCCCCGCCACGCGGCCCGCGCGCCCCGCCACCTGGCGCATGAGCTGAAAGGACCGCTCGGCGGCGCGCAGATCGGCACCTTGCAGCCCCAGATCGGCATCGATCACGCCCACCAGAGTCAGCCGCGGAAAATTGTGACCCTTCGCCACCAGTTGCGTGCCGATGATGATGTCGGTGTCACCCCCGGCAATCTCGGCAATCGTCTCTTTCAGGGCGCGCGCCGAGCCGAACAGATCCGAGGACAGCACCGTTGCCTTCGCTTCGGGAAACCGCGCCGCGACCTCTTCGGCCAGACGCTCCACCCCCGGACCGACCGGGGCCAGCCGCCCCTCGACCCCGCAGGCGGGGCAGGCATCGGGGATGGGCCGCGACTCGCCGCATTGATGACAGACCAGCCGGTTCTGGAACCGGTGCTCGACCATGCGCGCATCGCATTGCTGACAGCCGATCTGCTCACCACAGGCCCGGCAGACGGTCACCGGCGCATAGCCCCGGCGGTTCAGGAACAGAAGCGATTGTTCGCCCCGCGCCCGCCTTGCCTCGACCGCGTGCGCCAGCGTGGGTGAAATCCACTGCCCACCTGGCATCGCCTCGGCGCGCAGATCCACCGTCGCCATCTCCGGCAGCTCCGCCTCGCCATAGCGCGCGCGCAGATCCAGCCGATGATACTTGCCCGATGCCGCATTCACCCAGCTTTCGAGGCTCGGCGTGGCCGAGGCCAGCACCACCTGCGCCTGCGCCCCGGCCCCGCGCAGCACCGCCATGTCGCGGGCCGAGTAATAGACCGTATCTTCCTGTTTATAGGAGGAATCATGCTCCTCATCGACCACGATCAGCCCCAGATCGCGAAACGGCAGGAACAGCGCCGAGCGCGCGCCGACCACCAGCGAGACCTCGCCCTGCGCCGCCATATGCCAGAGCCGCCGACGCTCGGTCCGGCTGATCCCGGAATGCCATTCGCCCGGCCGCGCGCCAAAGCGCGCCTCGACCCGGTCGAGAAACTCCGCCGACAGCGCGATCTCGGGCAGCAGCACGAGCGCCTGCCGCCCGGCGCGCAGACAGGCGGCAACGGCCTCCAGATAGACCTCCGTCTTGCCCGAGCCGGTCACCCCGCGCAGCAGCGTCGTGCCATAGCCGCCCGAGGCGACCGCGTCGCGCAACGCCTCTGCCGCCGCCGCCTGATCGGGGGCGAGCGCCTTGCCGGGCAGCTCCGGGTCGAGCCGTGGATAGGGCAAGTCCCTGGGCGCGCTCACCTCGGCCAGAGTACCGGCGGCGACCAGCCCCTTGACCACGCTGGCCCCGACCCCGGCCATCTGCGCCAGTTCGGTGGGCGCAAACCCCGCCCCGCCGTGATCGTCCAACACCCGCAGCACGGCATGCCGCGCCTCGGTCATGCGGGCGGGTTCAGGCCCGGCGCGGTGGATGATGCGGCGCTCGGCGGGCGGCTTGCCCAGATCGGGCGCGCGCATCGCCATGCGCAGCAGCACCGGCAGGGGCGTCAGCGTATACTCCGCCGCCCGGTTCAGGAAATCCCGCAACTCCGCGGAAAGCGGTGCGGCCTCCACCACCTGCGCCACCGGGCGCAGCTTCGCCAGATCGAACGACCCCTCGCCCTGTCCCCAGACGGCCCCCATCACCCGGCGCGGACCCAGCGGGCAGATCACGATCTGCCCCTCGGCCACGCCACCCTCGGGCGCCAGGTAATCCAGCAGCCCGACCGGCTCGGTGGTCAGCACCCCGATACGCTGGCCCTCATCGTAGAAACTCACAGCCTGCCCTCAAGCGAAGTCCCGCAGACTTGGCCCGAGACCGCGCGAAAAACAAGCACCTCGACCTTCCCGCACCGGCGCCGATGCGCTATCACTCGGCCGAACGCAATTCAGGAGAGCGCCATGAAATTCTTTGTCGATACCGCCGATGTCGATGCCATCCGCGAGTTGAACGAGCTCGGCATGGTGGACGGTGTGACCACCAACCCGTCGCTGATCCTGAAGGCCGGCCGCGACATCGAAGAGGTCACACGCGAGATCTGCGAGATGGTCGACGGCCCGGTCTCGGCCGAGGTCGTGGCCGAGAAGGCCGATGACATGATCCGCGAGGGCAAGCATCTGGCGAAGATCGCGGAGAATATCGCCGTGAAGGTGCCGCTGACCTGGGACGGGCTGAAGGCCTGCCGGGCGCTGTCCGACGACGGCCATATGGTCAATGTCACGCTCTGCTTCTCTCCGGCGCAGGCGATCCTGGCCGCCAAGGCGGGCGCGACCTTCATCAGCCCGTTCATCGGTCGGCTGGACGATATCCATCTGGATGGGATGGAGCTGATCGCCGATATCCGCGAGATCTACGACAATTACGGCTATGAGACGCAGATCCTCGCCGCCTCCATCCGCTCGGTGAACCATATCATCGAGGCGGGGCGGATCGGCGCCGATGTCATCACCTCGCCGCCCACTGTCATCAAGTCGATGGCCACCCATCCGCTGACCGACAAGGGGCTGGCGCAGTTCAACGCCGACTGGGAAAAGACCGGCCAGAAGATCGGCGGGCAATGAGCGAGACCGGGCTGACCGCCGAACAGCGCCAGGCGCTGATGGAGGATCCCAGCACGATCCTGATGGATCGCGACCTGATGCGCGCCATTGTCGGCGCGCATGAGGACGGGGTGGGCGAAAATGTCATCGACATTCGCGGCCGCGCCATGACGGCCCTGGAGGCCCGGCTGGACCGGCTGGAATCGGCGCATGAGACGGTCATCGCGGCGGCCTATGAGAACCAGTCGGGGATGAACACCATCCACCGCGCCGTGTTGTCGCTGCTGGAGCCGGTGGATTTCGACGGGTTTCTCGACAATCTGCAAGGCGATCTCGCCGATATTCTTCGCGTCGATACGCTGGTGCTGGTGATGGAGACCGAGACCAAGCAGGGCGCACCGGAGCTGGGCGGCCCGCTGACCATGGTGCCGCATGGCACCGTTGCCAAATCCCTCGCGGGTGGCCGGCGCGGCCAGTCATCGGGAGAGGTCGTGCTGCGCCGGGTGGTGGCGGCCACGGTCGGTCTGCATGGCGGCCCGGTCTCGTCCGAGGCGCTGATCCCGCTGGATCTCGGCCCGACCCGGCTGCCTGCCATGCTGCTGATGGGATCGGCAGAGCCGGGCCGGTTCAGCGCCGCGCAGGGCACCGATCTGCTGCGGTTCTTCGGGCAGGCCTTCCGGCTGGTTCTGTTGCGGTGGCTGGACGAATGAACGGGCCGCTCGCCCTGTCGCCCGCCATGGCGGATGCGGTGGGGCGATGGCTGGAGGGCGAGGCGGGAACCCGCGACCGCTCGCCGCACACCATCTCGGCCTATCGCGACGATGCGATCGCGTTCCTGTCATTCCTCGGTGGCTATCACGGGCAGGCCGCCACGCCGAAATCGCTGTCAGGGCTGAAGCAGACCGATATGCGGGCCTTCGCGGCGGCGGAGCGGGAGCGCGGCCTGTCGGCGCGCTCGCTGGCGCGGCGGCTCTCGGCGATCCGCAGCTTCCTGCGTTTCCTGTCCGACCGGGAGGGGTTCGACCTCTCAGCCGCCTTGTCGGCGCGCGGTCCGAAATACAAGCGGTCCCTGCCGCGCCCGCTGGCGCAGGATCAGGCGCGGGCCCTGCTGGATGAGGCAGGCAGCCATCACCCGAAGCCCTGGATCGCGGCGCGCGACGCCGCTGTGCTGACGCTGCTTTATGGCTGCGGGCTGCGGATCTCCGAGGCCTTGTCCCTTCAGGGGCATGACTGGCCGCTGGCGGAGACGCTGACCATTCGCGGCAAGGGCGGGCGCGAGCGGATGGTCCCGGTCCTGCCGGTCGCACGCGACGCCATCGCGGGGTATCTGGAGTTGTGCCCCTGGCCGATGGACCCGGACGAGGCGCTGTTTCGCGGCGCGCGGGGCGGGGCGCTGCGCGCAGGCGTTTTGGAACGCGCGGTGGCCTCGATGCGGCAATCGCTCGGCCTGCCGCCAACCGCGACACCACATGCGATGCGGCACAGCTTTGCCACCCATCTGCTGTCGGCGGGCGGCGATCTGCGCACGATCCAGGAATTGCTGGGTCATGCCAGCCTGTCCACGACGCAGGTCTATACCGGCGTCGATGATGCGCATCTCCTGGCGGTGTATCGCAAGGCGCATCCGCGCCGCTGACCGGGGGCTATCCGGCGGTGACGTGCCGCGCAAAATTGTCCAGGATCGCCTGCCAGCCCGCCCGCTGCTCCTCGACGCTGTGGCTGTCTTCGGCGTCGAAGCTGACACGCACCGTCACTGCGTCGCCATCTGGGGCGAACTCCACCCTCGCCTGCCGCCCGCCGAACTCATACTCGATCAGGTTCTGCGGGACGACGCGGGTGTAGGTTCCGGCGAAATCAAACCCCATGCTGCCATCTTTCGCCTCCATCCGCGACGAGAACGCGCCGCCCTCGCGCAGATCGACCTCGGCCGCGGTGGTGTGCCAGTCCTCTGACGCCGCATTCCACCGGATGATGTCATCCGGCGTGGTATAGGCGCGCCACACCTCCGTGAGCGGGGCGTCGATGCGGGTCTCCACCGTGATGCGCTGCGTGTGCACGGAATGCCTCCTCCTCTTGCGCGCCGGGCCTTGCGGCCGATCCGCTTCGACGAAACGCCTTCGTCGGTCCGGCTGTCAAGCATTGCCTTGGCCGGCTCTGCGCCGGCGCGGCCGACCCGTCAGACCTTTTTGGTGGTGGCGACTGTCCGCTTGCGCGCATGGGTCACGAATGCGACAAACTGCGGATGGAACTTCGTCTGAAAGCGCTTTTCGTCCATCTGCTGACCGCCAGCGGTGCCGTGTTCTCGATGCTGGCCATGCTGGCCGCGGTCGAGGAGCGGTGGTCGCTGATGTTCCTGTGGCTGATCGTGGCACTTGTGGTGGACGGGATCGACGGGCCGCTGGCGCGGCGCTACAGGGTCAAGGAGAACTGGCCGCTTTATGACGGCGTGCTGATGGATCTCATCATCGATTTCCTGACTTATGTGTTCATCCCGGCCTTCGCTCTGTTCGAATCGGACCTGCTGCCCGGATGGACCGGCTGGTTCGCGATCATCGCCATCACCTATGGCTCGATCCTGTATTTCTCCGACTCGCGGATGAAGACGCTGGACAACTCATTCGCCGGTTTTCCCGCCTGCTGGAACATGGTGGTGCTGGTGCTGTTCGCGCTGAAACCGAATTTCTGGGTGATCCTGATCATCGTGGCGGTGCTCACGGTGGCCATGTTCACCAATGTGAAGTTCATCCATCCGGTGCGCACCGAACGCTGGCGGGCCGTGTCATTGCCCATTTCCGCCGCCTGGGTGGGCTTTGCGCTGTGGGCCATCATCGTCGATTTCCACCCGGCAAGCTGGGCGAATTGGGGGCTGGTGCTGACCAGCCTGTGGCTGCTCGTCGCCGGTGCGATCCAGCAACTCACCGAACGCCGATGAGCGTGGGGTCCGCGCCCTGCCGCGCCGCATCCGAGACCGGCGCTTGCGGCGATTCCCCTTGATTGCCGGGCGTTTCGCCGCATTATCGGCCGATAGGCTGAATTCAACCCGAGGGAAACTCATGCTCCATCGCTGGAAAACCACCGCCGCCGCGCTTGCGCTGATGACCACGCCGGCGCTTGCCGCGCAGGACAGCATCACGCTCGGCATGGTCCTGGAGCCGCCGAGCCTCGACCCCACCGCCAATGCGGCCGCCGCCATCGACGAGGTGGTCTATGCCAATGTCTTCGAGGGGCTGACCCGGTTCGGGCCGGACGGCTCGATCCAGCCCGCACTTGCCGAAAGCTGGGAGGTCAGCGAGGACGGCACCTCCTATCTGTTCCATCTGCGTAACGGAGCGACCTTCCATGACGGGGCCGAATTCACCGCCGAGGATGTGGTCTTTTCGCTCGACCGCGCGCGGGCGGAGGACTCGACCAATGCACAGAAGGCGCTGTTTGCCGGGATCACCGCCGTGGAGGCCGTCGATCCGGCGACGGTACGCGTGACGCTGAGCGCGGCAGACGGAATGTTCCCCTTCAAGATGGCCTGGGGCGACGCGGTGATGCTGGACGAGGCCTCGGCGGGTGATGCCGCGACACGGCCGGTCGGAACCGGACCGTTCCGTTTTGGCGAATGGCGGCAGGGCGATTCCATCACGCTGGAGGCGTTCGACGGCTACTGGGGCGACACGCCGGCGCTCAGCACGGCGACCTTCCGCTTCATCGGTGATCCGACCGCGGCCTTCGCCGCGATGATGGCCGGCGATGTCGATGCCTTCCCGATCTTCCCCGCCCCCGAAACCCTGGCCCAGCTTGAGGCCGATCCGCGGTTCAAGGTGATCGTCGGCACGACGGAGGGGGAAACCATCCTGACCATGAACAAGGCGGTGCCGCCGCTGGATGACGTCAGGGTGCGCGAGGCCATCGCGCATGCCATCAACAGACAAGAGCTGATCGACGGCGCGCTGTTCGGCTATGGCACGCCCATCGGCACCCATTTCGCGCCGCATCACCCGGATTACGTCGATCTGACCGAGCAATCCGCCTATGATCCCGACCGCGCCCGCGAATTGCTGGCCGAGGCGGGGGCGGAAGATCTGTCGCTGCGCCTGGCTTTGCCGCCCACCCCCTATGCACGGCGCGGGGGCGAGTTGCTGGCCGCGCAGCTTCGCGCCGTCGGCATCGAGACCAAGGCGACCAACATGGAATGGGCGCAATGGCTGGAGACGGTGTTCAACGGCAAGGATTATGACCTGACCATCATCAGTCATGTCGAACCGATGGATATCGGCATCTATGCGCGGCCCGACTACTACTTCAACTACAACAATGACGAGCTGAACGGCGTCATGGAGGCGCTGAACGCGGCAACGGACGCCGCCGAACGCTCGGATCTGATGCGGCAGGCGCAGACCATCATCGCGGATGACTATGCCAATGCCTATCTGTTCCAGCTTGCGAAGACCGGCGTGGCCAATGCGAAGATCGAAGGGCTGTGGGAGAATGCGCCGACCCCGGCCAATGACCTGACGCAGGTCCGCTGGACGGAGTAACTGCGATCTGGCTGCTCGCGATGGCCGGCCCTTCGGGGCCGGTTTTTTCGTGTCGCCCCTATGTCGCCGGGCCGGCCGCCGCTCAGTTGCGCAGCACGATGCAGCGCAGACCGACGACCTTGGCCTTCTGGCAGAAGCGGTTGGCTTCACCCCGAGAGTTCCACCCGACCTGCGCGGTATAGACCTGCCGCGTGCCCTTGCGCAGCGGTCGGCGCACATAGCTGACTCGCTTGCCGCCCAGGATCGGCCCCAGCGCGCGGTTCAGCCGGTTGACCTGCCCCTGTAGCCCGTTCCGCGTCGGATGCGAGGCGAGGATCACCCCCCAGGGCGATGGCGGCTCGCCCTGCCCTGCGGTCGAAAACTCCTTGAGCTTGCGGTTCCCGGCCAGCCTTGTGCAGGCCTCCAGAAACGGCGTGTCGCCATCCAGCCGAAGATCCAGCTTGTCCGGGCCAGGCGGATCCTCGCGCCAGCGCCAGGCGTTGAAGCCGGTGATCGCCTCGACATAATCCTGGGTCTCGTAAGGCAGCGTCCCGCCCGCGCTCAGAAAGCGGGCGGCGCGGTTCTCACCGCCATTATAGGCCACGGCTGCCAGGCCGATGGACCCGAAAAAGTCACGCAGACGGCGCAGGTAATTGGCCGAAACCTGGATCGCTTCGGCCGGGTTGAACGGATCATGCAGGCCGACGATCTCGGCCGTGCCGGGCATGAATTGCGCGATCCCTTCGGCCCCGACCGGAGAGATCGCGCTCGGCTCGAACCGGCTTTCCTTCCACAACAGCCGGGCGAGAAAGTTCTTGTCCAGCCCTTCGCGCGACGCCGCGCGTTCGATATTGCGGCAGACATCGGCCACATAGGTCTCCACGCGGATGCAATAGACACCATCGGCGGTGCAACGACGGTCCTCGATTTCCTTCGCGGGCGCGCGGCCTTCGACGGCATCCACGGCGGGACGCGCGCTGACCGGCACTGTCATGCTGGCTAAGCCAACCGAAGCCGCCAGAACCGCCGTCACCACGCGCTGCATATACCGAAACCCGCCTGAACCCATGCCATCCGGTTACCAAATCGGACCGGGCAAGGGAACAGAAAGCGGCGATGCCGCGCCGCGAGATCCGGGTTACGGCGCGGCGTGCGCGTCAGCCCAGCTCTGCCGCCGCCTTGCGGGCGCGGCGGGTGAATTTCCGCGCCTTGCGCCGGGCCTTCTGCGCCTTCTCCTCGGCTTCTTCGGCGGCCTTGCGGTGCTTCTTCTTGCCGCCCGGCTTCTCGGCCAGCTTGGCCGCTTTCTTCGCCTTGGCCTCGGCCTTTTCCGCCTTGGCGGAATGTTCGGCGGCCTTTTCGGTCATTTCCTGGACGAGCGCGGTTTTCGAATCGACCTTGCGCTGACGCGGACCGCCGGCGGAAGCCAGGCTGGCCGCCACCGCCGGTGCCGCGATCTTGTTGTCATCCGCCGCGGCAGATCCGGCCGCACGGCCAGCCCGGTTCCTGACCGTCGCCGCCATCTTGTTGGCCGCACCGCCACCCTGCCCGCGCCGCGCGCCGGCCGATCCGCCAGAGGCATTGCTCTTGGCGGCACCGTTGCTGTCGGCGACCGAGACGCTGGACGCCTGCTTGCCGCCCGCCGCCTTCGCCCGAGCTGCGGGTGCCGCGCCCGACCCAGCGCGCCCACGGCGCGCGCCGGTCGCGCTGCCGTTCTGGCCCCGGCCACCCCGCGTCGTGCGTCCGCTGCGCGCCGCCGACACGCGCTTCGCCTTCTGTGCTGCTGCAGGTTTCCCGGCAGCAGGCGCGGGCCTCCCCGCCTTCTCCGCCTCGGCCCGGTCCGCCGCAGCCCCGGCGATTTCGGCGGCGCGCTTGCGCCGCTTGTTCTGTTCGGCATTGGCCCGGCGCAGCGCGGCGGCCATGAAGGTCTGCCGCTTGCGCATGTCCTGGGCATCCTCGCCCGCCACCGCAGGGCCGTCACCCGCCTTGGCCCGTGCCTGCTTGTTGGCCTGGCTGCGAATCTGGTCGCGGATATTCCGCAGGCGTGTGATCAGCCCGGACAGATCCGCATCGGACAGCGCATCGATCTGCGGTTTTCGGGACTGCGTGGCCAGTTCAAGCTCATCGCCGGAGAGGATCCGTTTCTCTTCCTTGGAAAAATTGGGCATCTCAAACCTCTGCAATCGTTACATATTGATAACAGACAAAGTTTATCAAAGAAAGTTCCACGCAAACCCGCCGCGGCAAACGAAAAAACCCCGGCAGGGACTGCCGGGGTCGGTCAATTGCACGGCGCTTTGGATCAGCCGCCCACGGCACTTTCGACGGGGCTGACGCCCGGGGCGGCAGCGGCCGACGTCACCGCCGGGGTCTGGTTCACCGGAATCGCATAACCTTCGGGAGATTCGACGACCGGTCCTTCATATTGCCGGCTTTCCGCCGCGCTGCGCACATGCACGGTGGTGCCGTTGGGCACGCGGTTGAACAGATCCATGATGTCCTGGTTGAACATGCGGATACAGCCCGCCGAGGTGGCCTTGCCGATAGAGGACGGATCGACCGTGCCGTGAATGCGGTAATAGGTGTCGCGGCCGTTCTGGTAGAGATAGAGCGCGCGCGACCCCAGCGGATTGTCCAGCCCGCCGGACATGCCGCCCTTCAGCGGACCATACAGCTCCGGCTGGGTTGCGACCATGTTCGCGGTGGGCGTCCAGCTCGGCCATTCCTGCTTGCGGGCGATGGTGCCGTTGCCGGAGAAGTTCTTGCCCGCCTTGCCGACAGCGACCCCATAGCGTTCGGCCATGCCACCCGGCTGCACGTAGTAGAGCAGTCGCGCAAAGGGATCGACGACGATGGTTCCCGCAGATTCGGGCCCGTTATAGGGCACGGTGGTGCGCATGGTGCGCTCGTTCAGATAGGCCGACTTCACCGCCTTGATCGGCAGCGGCTCACCATTCGGGCCGGTATCGGTCCGCGCCTCGTAATAGGCCGGCACAACCTTTTCGGGCGCAGCGGTGGGGGTCGGCTGGGTCGGGGCACAGGCGGCGAGACCGAGGGCGACGGCAATCGCGACGGGGGTGATCCGCATTCTAACTTCCTTCCTTAACGCTCCGGGAGCAGACCGGCAGCGGCATGTCGTCGAGAATCGCATGCGCGGCGATCCTGAAATGTTCTTGTCTTCCGGCGATGGACAACGCCACGGTATCGGGATGAAAGCAAGCGAAGCAGCGCAAAGTTCCCATAGTTTTGAACGAAATGCACCGCGCGGGCCGCGTTCGTGTCACTTTTGCCGCACCGCCTTCGCCTTTGGCGGCGCGGGCAGCATCGGCTCAAGATAGCGCCCGGTATGGCTTTCCGCCACCCCGGCGACCTCCTCCGGCGTGCCGGTGGCCGTGATCCTGCCGCCGCCATCACCGCCTTCAGGGCCGATATCGATGATCCAGTCGGCGGTCTTTATCACGTCGAGGTTGTGTTCGATCACCACCACCGTATTGCCCTGCTCGACCAGGTGATGCAGCACTTCCAGAAGCTTGCGCACATCCTCGAAATGCAGACCCGTCGTCGGTTCATCGAGGATATACAGCGTCTTGCCCGTAGAGGCGCGGCTGAGTTCCTTGGCCAGCTTGACCCGCTGCGCCTCGCCGCCTGACAGCGTCGTGGCCTGCTGGCCGACCTTCACATAGCCCAGCCCCACCTGCATCAGCGCATCCATCTTGCGCCTTATCGAGGGCACCGCCTTGAAGAACTCCTGCGCCTCTTCGATGGTCATGGCCAGCACATCGGCAATGGATTTGCCCTTGAACAGCACTTCGAGCGTTTCGCGGTTATAACGCTTGCCGTGGCAGGTTTCGCATTCGACATAGACATCGGGCAGGAAATGCATCTCGATCTTGATGACGCCGTCGCCCTGACAGGCCTCGCAGCGCCCGCCCTTGACGTTGAAACTGAACCGGCCGGGCTTGTAGCCGCGGGCCTTCGATTCCGGCAGATTGGCGAACCAGTCGCGGATATGGTCGTAAGCGCCGGTATAGGTGGCCGGGTTTGATCGCGGGGTGCGGCCAATGGGGCGTTGGTCGATGTCGATGACCTTGTCGAGGTTTTCCAGACCCTTGATCGTCTCGCAGGGTGCCGGCGCCTGACGCGCGCCGTTCAGCCGCTGCGAGGCGGTTTTGAACAGGGTCTCAATCGTCAGCGTGGACTTGCCGCCGCCTGACACGCCGGTGACGCAAACGAATTTGCCGAGCGGGAATTCGGCGGTGACGTTCTTGAGATTGTTGCCGGTCGCGCCCACGACGGTCACCGACTTGCCGGTCCCCTTGCGTCGTTCCTGCGGCACCGCGATCTCACGGATGCCCGCCAGATACTGCCCGGTCAGGCTGGCCGTGTCGGCGGCGATTTCATCGGGCGTGCCCTTGGCCACCACCCCGCCGCCATGCACACCCGCGCCCGGACCCATGTCGAACACGTAATCGGCATTGCGGATCGCGTCCTCGTCATGCTCGACCACGATCACCGAGTTGCCCTGATCACGCAGCCCTTTCAGTGTGGTGATCAGCCGGTCATTGTCGCGCTGATGCAGCCCGATAGAGGGCTCATCCAGCACATAGAGCACCCCGGTCAGCCCCGATCCGATCTGGCTGGCCAGCCGGATCCGCTGGCTTTCCCCGCCCGACAGCGTCCCCGCCGCCCGGCTGAGCGTCAGATAATCCAGACCGACATTGACCAAAAACCCCAGCCTCTCGCGGATCTCCTTGAGGATCGCGGTGGCAATTTCATTCTTCTGCTTGCCCAGATGGTTCGGCGCATCGGTGATCCAGTCGAGCGCCTCGCGAATGGATTTCTCCACCACCTGCCCGACATGTTGATTGGCGATTTTTACCGACAGCGCCTCGGGACGCAGGCGGTAGCCCTGACAGGCCGCGCAATGGCGGTTGTTCTGATACCGCTCCATCTCTTCGCGGACCCAGTTCGAATCGCTCTCGCGCAGGCGGCGCTGCATATTGGGGATGACGCCCTCGAATTGCCGCGTCACCTCATAGATGCGGCCGGCATCGTCAAAGCGGAATTTGATTTCCTCCTTGCCGGAGCCATAGAGGAACAGCTTGCGGATATTCTCCGGCAGGTCGCGCCATGCGGTTTTCTTGTCAAAGCCGTAATGTCGGGCGAGCGCGTTGATCGTTTGTGTCAGATAGGCGGATTTCGACTTGGCCCAGGGCGCGATCGCTCCGCCCGCGACAGACAATGCCTGATCCGGCACGACGAGATGTTCGTCAAAGAACAGCTCCACCCCCAGACCATCGCATTCGGGGCAAGCGCCCATCGGCGCGTTGAAGGAAAACAGTCGCGGCTCGATCTCCGGCAGGGTGAAGCCGCTGACCGGGCAGGCGAAGTTTTCGCTGAAGGTGATACGCTCCGGTTCGCCCGCGTTATCTTCGCCCCCGGACCCACCCGGGGCCGTTTCCAGGATGGCAATGCCGCTGGCCAGATCGAGCGCGGTGCGCAGCGAATCGGCCAGCCGGGTCTCCATCCCCTCGCGCACAACCAGCCGGTCGACCACCACGTCGATATTATGGCGGTATTTCTTGTCGAGCTCCGGCGGGGTGTCGATTTCGTAGAAATCGCCATCGACCTTGACGCGCTGAAACCCCTGTTTGCGAAGCTCCAGAAACTCCTTCTTATATTCCCCCTTCCGGTCGCGGACGATGGGGGCCAGCAGATAGCCGCGCGTCCCCTCCGCCATCGCCATGATGCGGTCAACCATATCCTGCACCTGCTGCGCCTCGATGGGCAGGCCGGTCGCCGGGCTGTAGGGGGTGCCGACACGGGCGAAGAGCAGGCGGAGATAGTCGTAGATTTCGGTGACGGTGCCGACGGTCGAGCGGGGGTTTTTCGACGTGGTCTTCTGCTCGATACTGATCGCCGGGCTGAGGCCGCTGATATGGTCCACATCCGGCTTGCCCGCCATGTCGAGGAACTGCCGCGCATAGGCCGACAGGCTTTCGACATAGCGCCGCTGCCCCTCTGCATATATCGTATCGAAGGCCAGCGAGGACTTCCCCGACCCCGACAGCCCGGTGATCACCACGAGCTGGTCGCGCGGAATATCCATATCCACGTCTTTAAGGTTGTGCTCGCGCGCGCCGCGAATTTCGATGAACTTCTGTTCCATGGATCTGTCCCGCCGCTTCGGCCACCGCGCCATCAGATAATCATGGAGTCGGAAAGCACAAGTTGCTAGAACATTAACAGAACACATGGAGGAGTGGAATGGCGGTTCAACATTACAGCGGAAGCTGCCAATGCGGTGCCATCGCGTTCGAGCTGGATGCCGATTTGGATCAGGTGAATGCGTGCAATTGCTCGCGCTGCCGTCGGCTCGGCTGGGTGCTGAGCTTTGTCCCGGCGGAGCTGGTCCGTTTCACCAAGGACGGGCCGACGACCGAATATCTGTTCAATCAGCACGCGATTTCGCATCGCTTCTGCCCGACCTGCGGAATCGAACCCTATGCGGTGGGCGAGAAGGACGGGCAGACAATCTATGCCATCAATGTGAACTGCCTTGACGGGGTGGATGCGCGCAGCCTGTCGCCCAAGCTGATGGACGGCGCTAGCTATTGAGCCGGCCCGTCGGATGAGCGGTTCCGGGTGAGGGGCGCTGCCCCTCGCCGCTTTCGCGGCTCACCCCGGGGTATTGGCGTGAAGAAGAAGCGCCTCAGAAATGGATGGCGCGACCGTAAGCCGACAGCACCGATTCGTGCATCATCTCGGACAGGGTCGGGTGCGGGAAGACGGATTCCATCAGCTCGGCCTCGGTGGTTTCCAGCGTCTTGCCGACGACATAGCCCTGGATCAGCTCGGTCACCTCGGCGCCGACCATATGAGCACCCAGAAGCTCTCCGGTCTTGGCATCGAACACGGTCTTGATCATCCCCTCCGGCTCGCCGAGCGCGATGGCCTTGCCATTGCCGATGAAGGGGAACTTGCCGACCTTGACCTTGTAGCCGGCCTCCTTCGCCTTCGCCTCGGTCAGCCCGACCGAGGCCACTTGCGGGTTGCAATAGGTGCAGCCGGGGATGGAGTTCGGCTTGATCGGATGGGCATTCTGACCGGCGATCAGTTCGGCCACCATCGTGCCTTCATGGCTGGCCTTATGGGCGAGCCAGGGCGCGCCGGCCACGTCACCGATGGCGTAAAGCCCGTCCACGCCGGTGCGGCAATATTCATCGGTCACGACATGGGTGCGGTCGATTTTCACGCCCAGTTTTTCCAGCCCGAGATCCTCGACATTGCCGACGATGCCCACGGCGGAAATCACCGTGTCAAACTCCAACTTCTCGGTTTTGCCGCCGGTCTCGATCGAGGCGGTGACCTTGTCGGCCCCGCGTTCCAGCGACTTCACCGTCGCCTTTTCCATGATCTTCATGCCCTGTTTCTCGAACTGCTTCTTGGCGAGGACGCTGATTTCCGCATCCTCGACCGGCAGGACTCGGTCCATCACCTCGACCACCGTGGTCTCGGCGCCGAGCGTGTTGAAGAAGCTGGCGAATTCGATGCCGATGGCACCCGACCCGATGACCAGAAGTTTCTTCGGCATGTGGGGCGGTTTGAGGGCGTGCTTGTAATTCCAGACGCGCTTGCCGTCCGGCTCCAGCCCCGGCAATTCGCGGGCGCGGGCGCCGGTGGCGAGAATGATGTTCTTTGCGGTCAACTCCTCGCTGCCCTTCTCAGTCTTGACGCTGACTTTCCCCGGCGCCGGGATCGTCGCCGTGCCCATGATCACGGTGACCTTGTTCTTTTTCAGCAAATGGCCGACGCCGCTGGTAAGCTGCTTCGCCACGCCGCGCGACCGTGCCACGACCTTGTCCAGATCGTAGTCGAATTTCTCTGCGGAGAGGCCGAAATCCTTGGCCCGCTCCATCAGGTGATAGACCTCGGCAGAGCGCAGCAGCGCCTTGGTCGGGATGCAGCCCCAGTTCAGGCAGATTCCGCCCAGATGTTCGCGTTCCACACATGCGACCTTCAGGCCAAGCTGGGCTGCGCGAATGGCGGCGACATAGCCGCCGGGGCCGGCCCCGATCACGATCACATCGAAATTCTGCGCCATGCGAAACTCCTCGGAAAAAGATAGTTCAGCGTTAAACCAATTACTCGGGGTCAGCAAGCGACAGCCTGCCCTGCACCATCGCGCCATATCCGCCCTGTTCCAGGAACGCGCGTTCCTGAGGCGTCGTTTCCCGTCCCAGCACTTCATTCCGCCAGGGGAAGCGGCCGAAGCGGCGGATCACGTCGCGATGCAGCCTGGCGTGGCGCAGATTGTCGCCCGGCATCCGCTCCTCGAACAGCGCGACGGCGTGGTTCTGATCGCCCATCTCCTCGGAATGCATGAAAGGCATGTAGAAGAACTGCCGTGCCGGTTCGTCGGTCTCCATGTCGAAACCCGCTTCGATGGCTTTCGCGGCGGTGCGCCTGGCCAGCTTGTCGGTGGCGAAGCTGCGTGCGTCGTTGCGGAACATGTTGCGCGGGAACTGGTCGGTCAGGATCAGCGCCGCGAGCGCGCCCTTCGCGGTGCCCGACCATTCGGCAGATAATCTCTCCGCCTCGTCCCAGGCCGGGCGAAAGCGGTCCCGGCAGGCGGCGTCGATCCGGTCGGAGGCATCGTACCAGCCCTTTTCGCCGATCTCGTCCAGCCAGAAGGTGAGCACGTCGTCAGCCGTCATCGCAATCCCTCCATGTCCCGGCCATGGTTGCAGCGCCGCGCGGCAGCCGCAAGCGGGATTTCCGGGCGGGGCGCGATCACGCCTGCGGGTTGGGATCCTCCGCGGAGTCGGTACGATCGGGAACCGAAAGATCGTCGCCGCCCCCGGCGGGATCGGCCGACGCCGATGCGTCATCCCCATCCGGCCCGTCGCCATCCTCGGACAGCGCGGCATAGGTGCTGCCGTAATCCTCTGGCGCGACAGTGGTGTCGTCGCCCTCCTCCGCCTCGCCCATGGGGCCGAATGCCGCCGTGGTGACATCGATGGGCAGTTCCGCCTCCGGCGGATCCTCGCCCTCTGGCGCGGCGTCGAAAGAATATTCGACGGCGACCGGGCTGGCCGACGGTGTGATGACGGCAAAACCGCCGGTCTCGCTGGCCGTGCTCGAATCGCGGCGCATCATGCGCCATCCGGTATATCCGGCGAGAATCGACATCAGCAGGCCGATATAGATCCAGTAGCCATCCGGGCCGATCACCGCCATCAGGCGCCCCACGATCAGCGGGCCGCCCACCGCCCCCAGCCCGTTGAGGAACATCAGCCCGGCCGAGGCGGCGGCCATGTCGTCCGCTTCCAGATGGTCATTCGTATGGGCCAGCAACAGCGCATAGACCGGGTTGGACACCGCCCCCGCAATCGCGGCGGACACGATCAGCCCCCAGACGCCGAAATCGAAGGCCAGCACCATCGAAACTGACAGCACGCCCGCGATCAGCAATTCGAGCACCAGCAGGCGACGGTCCATGCGATCCGAGAGCCAGCCAATGGGGAATTGCGCGATCAGCCCGCCCAGATAGATGGCCGCGACAACGGCGGAAATATCGCGGACCGACAGCCCCTCGATCGTGCCCCAGACCGCGGTCATGCCCAGCAATGCCGAGAATACGCTGCCCATGATGAAGATGCCGATGCAACCCAGCGGCGACACGGAGTAGAGCCGCCCGAAACTCATCCGCTTCAGCGCGCCGAAGGCCGGCGCCGGCTGGACCGACAGCAGGATCGGGGTGAAGGCCAGCGAAACGAGAACCGACGGCAGGATGAACAGCATGTAGCCGCCCGGATCGCCGAAATTCAGAAGCACCTGCGCGCAGACCACACCGATCATCTGCACGATCATGTAGAGCGACATGGCCTGGCCCCGGCTCTCGTTTCCGGTCGAGGCGTTCAGCCAGCTTTCGGCGGTGATATAGACGCCCGAGAAGGAGAATCCGATCAGCAGCCGCAGGAAGGCCCATGCGATCCAGTTCGGATAGGCGGCATAGAGGATCAGCACCGCCGAAATCAGCGAGCCGAGCGCGGCGAAGACCCGGACATGGCCGACCCGCTTGATCATGTCGGGCACGGTCAGGCTGCCGATCAGGAAACCGCCGAAATAGGCCGCCATGACCACGGCCAGCCGGTCGGTCGACATATGTTCGATGCCGCCGCGGATCCCCAGCAACGTGCCCTGCATGCCGTTGCCGACAAGCAGCAGCATCACCCCGAGCAGAAGCGGCCAGGTCGAGCGCAGGACGGTGATCATTCGGGCCTCGGCGGGATCAGGAGCGACGCATCCCCGTAGGAGAAGAATCGGTAGCGGTTGTCTACGGCGTGACGGTAAATTCTTCGTATCCGCTCCTTCCCCATCAGCGCGGAGACCAGCATCAGCAGGGTCGATTTCGGCAGGTGGAAATTGGTCATCAGCGCGTCGGTGACGCGGAACCGATAGCCGGGATAGATAAAGATGTCGGTGTCTGCGTCGAAGGCACGCAGGGTGCCGTCCTCGTCCGCTGCCGATTCGATCAGGCGCAAGGCCGTCGTGCCGACGGGGATCACCCGACCGCCTGCCGCGCGGGTCCGGTTGATCTGCGCGGCGGCGGCGGCGGTCACCTCGCCCCGCTCGGCATGCATCCGGTGCGTGGCCACATCTTCGACCTTCACAGGCAGGAAGGTGCCCGCGCCGACATGCAGCGTGACATAAGCAAACTCCACGCCCCGCGCGCGCAGCGCAGCGAGCAGTTCGTCATCGAAATGCAGGCTTGCCGTCGGCGCGGCGACGGCACCCTTCCGGCGCGCCCAGACCGTCTGGTAATCGGTGCGGTCGTCCTCGTCCGGCGCCCGTTGCGCGGCGATATAGGGCGGCAGCGGCATGGCCCCGACCTGATCGAGCGCGGAATCGAGCGCGTCGCCCTCCGCGTCAAAGCGCAGCAGCAGCTCCGTCTGGCTGATCGACAGGATCTCGGCCGACAGGGCCTCTCCGAACTGGACGATCTCGCCGGGCTTGAGCTTGCGCAGAGGTCGGGCGAGCGCCCGCCACCCCTCTGCCGTCGGCTCCAGCAGGGTGATCTCGACCCTGGCCGTGACTGCGCCCTGGGCCGAGATCCGCGTCCGGCGCCCGGACAGACGGGCCGGAATGACCTTGGTGTCGTTCAGCACCAGAAGATCGCCCGGTTGCAGGATGTTGGGCAGGTCGGAGACGCTGCGATCGGCCAGCATATCGCCATCCGCGAGCAGCAGGCGCGCGGAACTGCGCGGCCGCGCCGGGCGCGTGGCAATCAGCCCCTCGGGCAGGTCGAAATCGAAATCGGACAGCTTCATTTGCGGGCTTCTCTGCCCAAGTCTTGCGCAGGTCAAGTCCCGCCTGCGGCCTGCCGGGAATTTACCGGGCAGCGATACAGGCCAAGCCACGACAGGTCTTTCAGATCAGGGACTTGTCCGCAGCAGCGACAGGGGCTCCGGCGCGGGGCCGGAGCCCCTTCCCCCACGCGCCCCTCAACCACCGCGCGTTCGGATCAGCTCCGGCCTTCTGGCCTTGTCCCTGACTAGCGCGGCTGCTGATTCGCCGCAAACGGCAAGCCCGTCGGATTTGAGCTAAACGCGGTGGGCAAAATCGTCGCCCTGTTCAGGATCGCGCGCCCGGCGTCAGTCCAGATCGGGCAGGAACCGGCCCGACGGGGACAGGGTGAAGATCTCTGCGCCATCCGCAGTGACGCCGATCGAGTGTTCGAACTGGGCCGACAGCGACTTGTCGCGGGTCACCGCTGTCCAGTCATCGGCCAGCACCTTGGTCTCCGGCCGGCCGAGATTGATCATCGGCTCGATGGTGAAGAACATGCCTTCTTCCAGCACCGGGCCTTTGCCGGGCCGGCCGAAATGCAGCACGTTGGGCGGCGCGTGAAAGACGCGGCCCAGCCCGTGACCGCAGAAATCGCGCACGACCGACATACGGTGCCCCTCGGCATATTCCTGGATCGCCCAGCCAATATCGCCGAAGGTCGCACCGGGACGCACCGCGTCGATGCCGCGCATCAGCGCGTCATGGGTGACCTGCATCAGCCGCTTCGCCTTCACCGACGGGCGGCCGGCGACATACATGCGCGACGTGTCACCGAACCAGCCATCCACGATCACCGTCACGTCGATGTTCAGGATGTCGCCGTCGCGCAGCCGCTTCTCGCCGGGGATGCCGTGGCAGACGACATGGTTCACGCTGATGCAACTGGCATGCTGATAGCCGCGATAACCGATCGTCGCAGAGACCGCACCGGCCTGTTCGATCCGGCCCCGGATGAAATCGTCGAGTTCGCCCGTCGTCGCGCCCGGCTGAACCAGCGGGCCGACCTCGTCCAGGATTTCTGCCGCGAGCGCACCCGCCTTGTGCATCCCGGCAAAATCGCCGGGCTGGTGGATGCGGATGCCTTCGCGCGTCACGGAACCGTCATTCATGGGCAAACCTCTTGTTGCCCTGCACATAACCTTGCCACGCTGCTTGTTCCACCCCCGCCGCGCGCGTAAGATTTGCGCGGCAACGGAGGTTTTTCATGCAATCCGACAACAAGACGGCCGCCATTCTGGTCATCGGCGACGAAATCCTGTCCGGCCGCACGCGCGAGGGCAACGCCCATCACCTGGCCGGGGTGCTGAACGCGGTCGGGATCGACCTGAAGGAAATCCGCGTCGTGGCGGATGAAAAGCCGCTCATCATCGAAGCGATCCACGCGCTCGACAGCTCTGTGGGCGGGCGATACGACCTGCTGTTCACCTCCGGCGGGATCGGCCCGACCCATGACGACGTCACCGCCGACGCGGTGGCCGAAGCTTTTGGCGTCGGGATCGAGATGAACGACGAAGCCCTGGCGGCGATGCGCGCGCGGTGGGAGCAGCGCGGTGTGGCGGTGACGGGCAACCGGCTGCGCATGGCCCGCATTCCGCTCGGCGCAGAGCTGATCCCGAACAAGTTCAGCGCCGCGCCCGGTTTCCATATCGGCCAGACCTATGTGATGGCCGGCGTGCCCGAGGTCTTCCGTGCGATGGTGGATGCGGTGCTGCCGACCCTGCCGGTCGGGCGGGCGCCGTTCAGCGAATCGTTGGATCTCGACCGCGGCGAATCGGATGTGGCCGATGACCTGAAGGCGGTGGCGGACAGCTATGCCGATCTCTCGCTCGGCTCCTATCCCTGGCATCGCGACGGCAGCTACGGCACGATGCTGGTCATTCGCGGCCTTGACGGTGCACGGGTCGCGGCGGCGATGGCGGAACTCAAGCAGCGGATCGGTGCGTGATCCAGGACGACGCCCTGCACGACGCGTTCGAGGCGAGCTGGCCCGCCGCGGAATACGCGCAGGCGGGGCCGTTCCGCGTCGGGCGCGGGCTCGGCGGCGGGATGCGGGTCAGTTCCGCCCGAGCCCTGAGCGACGGCTGGACGCAGGACGACATTGACGCAGCGGTGCGAATCCAGACGGGCTGGGACCAGCCACCCGCCTTCCGCGTGCTGGATGGCGATCCCCTTGCCCGCACGCTGTCAGCCGCGGGTTGGCAAGAGATCACCCCGACCCAGATGATGACCGCGCCGCTTGAAAGGCTGACCGACCGCGCCATCCCACCCGTGACCAGCTTCGCCATCTGGCCCCCGCTGGCAATCCAGCGCGAGTTGTGGGTGGAATGCGGGATCGGCGCCGCCCGGCAGGCGGTGATGGCGCGGGTCCGTCTGCCCAAGGCCGCGCTGCTCGGCCGGACAGACGACCGGGCCGGCGGCGTGGGCTTCGTCGCAGCCTGCGGCGATTACGCGGTGCTGCACGCACTCGAAACCCTGCCCGCGCTGCGTCGGCAGGGGCTGGCGGGATGGATGGTCCGGCGCGCGGCGCAATGGGCACTGGATCAGGGCTGCACATCCATGATGCTGGCCGTGACGCGGCAAAACAGCGCCGCGATCGCGCTCTATGACCGGATGGGGTTTGAGGTCGCAGGCGGCTACAGCTACTTCACCCGCTGATCGGGTCCGCGTCAGGGCGCCGAGATCCGCCGGAACTCTTTCTTCAGCATGTCCAGCTCCGCGCGGATCAGGGCCAGTTCCGCGTGCAGATCGATCTCGGCTGCCTGACCGGAGGTGACCGAGATCTCCGCCAGAAGCTCGCAGTCCGGATGCGGGATCTTCCCGTCGCCTGCATTGCCCAGCAGAGAAAAGGTCTGCATGCCATCGGACAGGCTGCTGACCGGCAATGTGGCCTCGATCCGCCATAGGCCGGGTGCATCCTCCGTCACCTCCGCATCGGCAATGATCCGACCGGCCTGGGCCAGCACCACCCGGTTCGGACCCGTCTCGCGGCGCAGCAACCCCGTCCAGCGACCGGATTTCAGGCCGAGCGTCTCAAAATCACTCATGGCATATCCCGCATATGTGACCGTGCGTCATCCTATCCGCGCAACCTAACCGGACGCGAGATAATAAATCATTACAAATTGGCGCGGGGGTGGCGCGACAGGATCAGATCCCGGATCACCACGGCATTCATCACCGGCCTCTCGATGATCAGGTCGAGCCAGATCTTGTCGAGACGCTTCTCGTTCATCCCGGTCATGGCCAGATCGAATTCGGTGACGCCGTTATTCGTCTCGTCGCAGGCCATATCGCCCAGATGGCGGAGCATCTCCTCGGTATTGGGGCCATTGCCGATATTCAGGCGGCCATAGATCTGCACCGGCCGCTCCGTCTCGATCGCGCTTTCCATGCGGATGACGTGGTCGCGGGTCAGCCCGTCCAGGGCCTCTTTGGGCAGATCGATCGACAGCGACAGGAAACTGCCGGTGAAGCCGAGCGCCTCGACGACGATGCAGAAGCGCGGCATCACCGAGGAATCGCCATTATTCACCTGCCGCAGCACCAGCGAGCGGGCGCCGCAATCATGCCAGACCGTGGCATGGGGGTTGAGCTTCGTGCCGGGTGCCGGACCCGCCACGCCGCTCGGCGTCAGCCGGCTGGTCAGAAGCTCCGGCTGCCAGCACCAGTCCGAACCGCCAGGCAGGTTCACGAGATGCTTGTCGCGGCGCGTCTGCTCCATCCGGTTGTCCGACACCATCAGGAAACGGTCGAGACTGGCGCGCATCGCCTGCGCCTCGGCCCGCAAATAGCTCAGCCGCGCCGGGCTCATTCCCGGCACCGCGTCGCACAGGCCGGGCCATTGCGACTGACCGCGTTCCCGGAGCTTGCGGCGCAGCCATCGGGTCGGGTGAACGGCCATGTGTGCTCCTGATCGGCGAGGGTTCCTGAACCCCCCGAATAAAGAAGCAAGACATATCCGACAATACACGTTATAGTTGCTCAACCTCTGGACGATTACCGATAAAACGATTTCAGATCAGCGCGCCCCGCAACCCTGGCGCATGTTTGATACGGGAGATTGGAGAATGCGGCATTTCGCCATGGCGATTTTTCTGGGCGGTGGGCTGAGCCTTGCAGGATGCGGGGCCGGTGACCACGGTGACACACCCGACCTGACCACTCGCGCCTCGACGACATCGCCGCGCCTTCCCTCGGGCATCGTCTACATGAAGGAGCCGCGCGATATTCAGGTGTCCGCCCCCGGCACCGCGCAATGCCATCGCACAACGGCGGCAGACGCGGCCATCGCTCTGGCTGCCACGAATGCCGCGCGCCAGAGCCGCGGCCTGGCCCCCCTGCGCACCAACCCCCGCCTGCAGCGCGCGGCAGAAGCGCATGCCTGCGAGATGGCGCGCAACGGCATGATGACGCATAGAGGTCGCGGCGGCACCGGCCCGTCGGCACGGGTCAAGAAGGCGGGATACGCGCCGCGGATCACCGCCGAAAACATCGCGGCGGGCCATTTCGACGTGGGGCGCGTGCAGAAGGAATGGACGCGCTCTCCCGGCCACCGCGCCAACATCATGATCGGCGGGTTGCAGGATTACGGGATCGGCCGCGCCGTGGCCGAAGATGGCAAGGCGTCCTACTGGGTGGCGATTTACGGCAGTCCGAAATAGGCCAGGCCTCGCGCGGCCTGACGCAGATCCGCGTCGGTCACAGCAAGGGCGTGGCCAGGGCCAGCGTGTTGTTCCTGATCCGCCGCCATGCGGGCCAGGCCTCGACCTCCGCCAGAGAGAGTTCGCGCGCACGCGCCATGTAGCTGTCCTGGCGGTCATCGATCTCTGCGGTGACGTCCGAACCGGCGACGATGAGGTTCATCTCGTAATTCAACTCGAAGCTGCGCCGGTCCAGATTGCCGCTGCCCAGCATGGCGATGCGCCCATCGACTGAGGCGAGCTTCGCATGCAGCAGGCCGGGCTGGAACAGCATCAGCCGGACACCGGCGCGCAGCAAACCGTGATAGAATCCTTCGGATGTCGCGCCCACGAACAGCGAATCATTGCGCTCGGGCAGGATCAGCGTCACCTGCACCCCGCGCCGCGCGCAGGCCTGGATGGCCGCATCCAGCCCGGTGGTTGGCACGTAATAGGGTGTGGTGATCGTCACCCGGTCGCGTGCCGCAGCCAAAAGCGCCATGATGCAATCCGACACGCTGCCCGCCCGCCGGTCCGGCCCGGTGGCGAGCACCTGCGCGATCACGCCGGGGCTGGCCACGGCCGGAACGGTATTCAGCAACTCGTCGCCCAGATCCTTTCCGGTATAGCTCATCCAGTCGGACAGGAACACGCCCTGCATCTGCCTGACTGCCGGGCCTTCAATGGCAAACCACACATCCACCCAGGGCGCAAAGCGCGGCTTGACGGCGAATTCCATGTCCGCCGCATTGCGGCTGCCGGTGAAGCCCGTGCGGTTGTCGATCAGCACGATCTTGCGGTGATTGCGCAGATCGAGCCGCCGGCTGAGCGCCCGCAGCGGCGAGATCCCCGGCGGCATGGCCGCCACCAGGCTGACCCCGGCCTCCGCCATCCGCCGCCACATGGCCGATCCCACAAGCGCGCGTGAGCCGACCGCATCGACGATCGCGCGCACCTCGACACCGCGCGCGGCTGCGCGGATCAGCGCGTCGGCGATGCGGTTGCCGCTGTGATCGTCGAGCCAGATATAGAACAGCACATGGACGTGATGCGCGGCCTCGTCGATCCGCGCGAGCATCGGTTCGATCCCGTCATTCGTCTCGGCGGCAAGGGTCACGCGGTTGCCCGCCACAGGCACCATGCCGCCCACCGCCTGCACGCTGTCGAAGATCCCCCGTGCCCAGTCCGCAGGCTGCTCGACCGCATCGGGGCTTGGTGCCCAGATCCCGCTCAGCCTGGCGCGGATATCGGCGCTGCGCTGCCGTTCGGCCTGCGCGATGCGCACCTCTCCGAACATCAGATAGCCCAGCATCCCCGCCACCGGCACTGCCTCGATCACCATCACCCAGGCCAGCCTGACCGAGGGCTCCATGCGCGGGCGGGTCAGCACGCGCAGCACGAACAGCAGCGCAAGCAAGTAATGGGCGGTCACGAGCAACGGGGTCCACATAGCGGCCCATCAAACCGCGACACCGGCCAAGGTGCAATTGCAATTCGATGCCGCTCGGCCTATCTCTGCCCCGACCCCGGCCTGGAGCAGTCGCAGATGAACTGGATCACGAACTATGTCCGCCCGCGCCTCAACTCGCTGTTTTCGCGGCGGGAAGTGCCCGAGAATCTGTGGACCAAATGCCCCGAATGCGGCACCATGCTGTTCCATCGCGAGTTGTCCGAAAACCTGCAGGTCTGCACCAACTGCGACCACCACCTGCCGATCACCCCGCGCGAGCGTTTCGCGGCGCTGTTTGACGGCGGGATCTTCCGCGAGGTGGCGGTGCCGGAGCCGATCGCCGATCCTCTGCAATTCCGCGACCAGAAGAAATATCCAGAGCGGATGAAAGCGGCGCAGAAATCCACCGGCGAGAAAGAGGCGATGCTGGTCGCCGAGGGCGAGATGGGGCGCACCCCGATCGTCGCCGCCGCGCAGGATTTCTCGTTCATGGCCGGGTCGATGGGGATGTATGTCGGCAACGCCATCGTGGCCGCCGCCGAACGCGCCGTGAAGACCAAGCGCCCGCTGGTGCTGTTCTCGGCCGCCGGCGGGGCGCGGATGCAGGAAGGCATCCTGTCGCTGATGCAGATGCCGCGCACCACCGTTGCGGTGGAGATGCTGAAGGAGGCCGGGCTGCCCTATATTGTCGTGCTGACCCATCCGACGACCGGCGGGGTCACGGCCTCCTACGCGATGCTGGGCGATGTGCAGATCGCCGAACCCAACGCGCTGATCTGCTTTGCCGGGCCGCGCGTCATCGAACAGACCATCCGTGAAAAGCTGCCCGAGGGCTTTCAGCGCGCCGAGTATCTGCTGGAGCACGGCATGCTCGACCGTGTAACGCGCCGGGGCGATCTGCGCGAGGAACTGATCGTGATCCTGCGCATGATGACCGGCCAGCCGCCCGCGGTGATGGGCGAATTGCCCGCGCCCGCGCAGCCTGCCGGCGCCGCCCCGACCCCAGCCATCCCGGCCCCGCCCGCGGACGCGAAGCCCTGACCGCGGACAGCGCCGGAATGGACGAATCCGACGCCATTCTGCAGCGGGTCATGGGGCTGCATCCCAAGATCATCGACCTGTCGCTTGACCGGATGCAGGATCTTCTGGCCCAACTCGGCGATCCGCAGGACGGTCTACCACCGGTGATCCATATTGCGGGCACCAACGGCAAGGGCTCGACCCTGGCGATGCTGCGCGCCGGGCTGGAATCGGCGGGAAAGCGCGTCCACGCCTATACCTCACCACATCTGTCGCGCTTCCATGAGCGGATCCGGCTGGCCGGGTCGCTGATCCCGGAGGCCGATCTGTCCAGCATCCTGACCGAGATCGAGGCGGTCAATGCCGGCCGTCCGATCACGTTTTTCGAGTTGACCACCGCGGCGGCCTTCCTCGCCTTCTCGCGAAGCGAAGCGGATTATACGTTGCTGGAGGTCGGGCTGGGCGGCCGGCTGGACGCCACCAACATGGTGACGCGGCCGCTGCTGACGATCATCACCCCGGTCAGCCGCGACCATACGCAATTTCTGGGCGAGACCCTGCCGGAGATCGCCGGTGAGAAAGCCGGCATCCTGAAATCCGGCGTGCCCTGCATCATCGGGCCGCAGCAGGACGAGGCGCTGCATGTCATCGAACGAAAGGCCGCGCGGCTGGGTGCGCGGGCCATCGTTGCGGGCCAGAACTATCACGCCATTCCAGAGGCGGATGGCATGATCTTTCAGGACGATCACGGGCTGATCGACCTGCCCCGGCCGAACCTGCCCGGCCCGCATCAGATCGACAATGCGGGCACGGCGATTGCCGCGCTGCGCCTGCTGGGATACGGCGCGGCCGAGGCGATGTCCGCGGTGACTCGCGCCGACTGGCCGGCACGGATGCAGCGCCTGCGGCGCGGGCCGCTCGTGGACATGGCCAGCCGGCACGGCTGCGAATTATGGCTGGATGGTGGCCATAACGCGGCGGGCGGCGCCGCGCTTGCCGCGACATTGTCCGAGATGCCGCAGCGTCCGACATTCCTGATCTGCGGCATGCTAAACACCAAGGATGTCACCGGCTACCTGCGGCCGCTCGCGGAGATTGCGCAGGGCCTTACGGCGGTGTCGATCGCGGGAGAGGAAAACACGCTGCCGGCCGAGGCGACGCAATCGGCAGCCGCATCTGTCGGAATGCAAACCGACATCGCAGACAATCCGGCCGAGGCGGTCGCTGATCTGGCGGCGGCCCATCCCGGCGCGCGGATCCTGATCTGCGGATCGCTCTATCTGGCCGGTCGCATTCTGCGTGAGAACGGATGATCTCGCGCCCTTTATCCCCGATCCCGGTTCAGCACGGCGACACCGCCTAAGCGTCGCCAGCACCCCATTGCGCGTCCTGCATCTCGCGCAGCCGCGACGCTGTGCGCTCGAACTCGAAACTGCCCTCGCCCTCGATGTAAAGCTGCTCCGGCTCCGCAGCGGCGGAGGCAATCAGCCGCACCTTCGCCTCATAGAGCGCGTCGATCAGCGTGACGAAGCGTTTGGCCTCGTTGAAATTGGACGATGACAATGTCGGAATGCCCTCGATCACCAGAAGATCGACCGCCTCCGCCAGTGCCAGGTAATCCGCCGGACCGAGCGCGCGCGCGCAGAGATCCCAGAACCCCGCCCGGCCCATCCGGTCGGCATGGGCCGGGATCTCGACCTTGCGGCCCTGCACCTCCAGCAAAAGTGGCGCGACCTCCCTGCCGTCGGTCAGTTCCGCCCAAACCGCCTCGAGCGCGGCATGCGTCTCGCGGTTGAGCGGGCAGAACCACACCTGATCTCCGCCCGCCCGCCCCTGGCGGTGGTCGTTCTCGCTGTCGAGCGCATGGACATCCATGCGGTCGCGGATCAGATCGATGAAGGGCAGGAAACGATGCCGGTTCAGCCCGTTCTTGTAGAGCTCATCCGGGGCGCGGTTCGAGGTGGTGACGATGCAGACGCCGCGTTCAAACAGCACCTGGAACAGCCGGCCGACGATCATCGCATCGGCGATGTCGGTGATCTGCATCTCGTCGAAACACAGAAGCTGTGCGTGATCCGCCACGTCATTGGCGACCGGCCGGATCGCGTCGCTTTCGCCGCGCTTGCGCGCCTCGTTCAGCCCGGCCTGGATCTCCTGCATGAAGGCGTGGAAATGCACCCGGCGCTTGGCGCGGATATCCGCCGCCTCCATCACCATGTCCATCAGCATCGACTTGCCGCGCCCGACGCCGCCCCACAGATACAGGCCGCGCGTGCCCTGCGGCGCAGGCTCGGCCCCGCCGCCGAACCAGCTTCGCCAGCCGCCGCGCTCGGCCTGCGGCGCCTCGTTCTTCAGCGTGGCGACAAGGCGATCCAGCATCGGCAGCACCGCGCGCTGTGCCGGGTCATCGGTCAGCCCGCCTGCCGCGACACGGGCGTCGTAGAGCGCGGTGACCGAACTCATCAGGGGCGGTAGTTCTCGAAGGTGATGCCATCCGCGATCCGGCGCGCCTCGGCCTCCTCCTCGGCGCTGCGGACGGTCCAGCACAGGATCCGCACGCCCCGGTCCTTCAGCGCCTGAACCGCCGGGTTGGCAAGATCGCTGGCCTGATGGGACAGGAATTCCGCGCCGATCCGGTCGAAATCCGCAAGCTCCGACAGGGTCTCGCGGGTCTCGTCATCCAGCATCGGCCAGTCATCCTTGTCGAAGGCACAGCTTGTCAGCCCGCGCGTGATCTCCGGCGCGGCATCGCCGAATGCCTTCACCGTGTTGGGATTGAAGGACATGACCGCGACCGGCCCGGTATAATCTTCGAGCTGCGCCGCGACCTTGTCCTGCAATTCCCCGATGCCGGTGCCCAGACGGCCGTCCTGATCCTTGATCTCGATCAGCAGCGGGACTTGCCCGGCCACCTCGCGCAGGGTTTCGGCCAGGGTCGGGATCTTTTCGTCCGTGCCGTCCAGGCTCAGTTCGCCCAAGGCCTCGGGGTCCATGTCGTTGACATAGCCTTCATCGCCGCACATCCGGTTCAGGTCGTAATCATGGAACACCATCGGCGTGCCGTCCGACGCCGGCTGGATGTCCAGCTCGATCGCGTAGCCGGCCCCGATCGCGGCGCGAAACGCGGCCAGCGAGTTCTCGGGCACGCCGCGGCTGTGCAGCCCGCGATGGGCAATCGGAAGCCGGGTGAAATCAGGATGCAGCGCCATCACGCGACCTCGAAGATCGCTTCGATTTCGACCGCGACCCCGCGCGGCAGGGACGGTGCCGAGACTGCCGCCCGCGCATGTCGCCCGGCCTCCCCGAACACCTCGACCATGAGATCGGAGCAGCCATTCACCACCTCCGGCTGATCGCCGAATTCAGGGGTGGAGTTGACGAAGGCGGTCAGCTTCACCACCCGCGCCACCCGGTCCAGGCTGCCAAGCGCGGCGCGCGCCTGCGCCAGCAGACCCAGGCCGCAGCTTCGCGCGGCGGCGGCGCCCGCCGCCACATCCATATTCTGCCCCAGCTTTCCCACGATCAGCCCGTCCGGGCCGTTCGAGATCTGGCCGGAAATGAACAGCAGGTTTCCGCTTTGCTGAAACGGGACATAATTCGCCACCGGCGCGAGCGCCTCGGGCAATGTGATGTTCAGCTCGCTCAGGCGGGCGTCGATGGACATGGGGCAGCTCCGTCTCAATTCGGGCTGATCCTAGGACGGATCGACCTGCTTGTCGAAGCGGAAAATCAACGCAGGGTTTTCAGCGCACCGGCCCATCTGGCCAGTTCCGCAATCATCGTGTCGGCACTGTCGCGCACGATCTGCGGGGCCTCGAACACCCCGTCCTTCAGATGGTCGAACACCATCGGAACTGCCACCTGCTCGGGGATCGGCATCACCTTGACGGTGGTCAGGATTTCCTTGGCGCTCTGCGTCGCGCGCATCCCGCCCGAAATCCCGCCATAGGAGACGAAGCCCGCCGGCTTGTAGCCCCATTCGAGCGCCAGGTAATCGATTGCATTATAGAAGCTGGGCGGCGGGGCATAGTTGTATTCGGGCAGCACGAAGACGAAGGCGTCCGAGCCGTCCACGATCCGCGCCCAAGCCTTGGTGTGGTCCTGCGTATATTTCTGCGCGCGCGGGTGATGCGGCTCATCCAGAAGCGGCAGGCCCTGCTGCGCCAGGTCGGACAGGACCACCTCGTTGAATCCGCCCGGATTCTGCCTGGCGTGGTCGAAAAACCAGTTGCCGACGGGTTCGCCATTCCGGCCCGGCCGGGTACTGGTGATAATCACGTTGAGTTTCATGGTTGCACCTCTTTCACATGCCGCGACAGCTAAGCGCGATGCTGCACTGCCGCAAGGGCGGGAGGCGGGGTTCTCCGAAGTGGCAAGCTGGACGCGGCGGATCGCGGCGCACGGCGCAGGTCACCTCAGGCGCCTGTTACCTGCGGCCGGCCCTTCTGGTCACGCCACAAGCTGCTCGGCACGCTGAAGATCGACGCTGACGAGCTGGCTGACCCCCTGCTCGACCATGGTGACGCCGAACAGCCGGTCCATCCGCGCCATGGTTACGGCGTGGTGGGTGATGATGAGGAAGCGGGTCTGCGTGCGCCGGGTCATTTCGTCCAGAAGATCGCAGAACCGCCCCACATTGGCATCATCGAGCGGCGCATCCACCTCGTCCAGCACACAGATCGGGGCCGGGTTGGCCAGGAACACGGCAAAAATCAGCGCCAGAGCGGTCAGCGTCTGCTCGCCCCCCGACAGCAGGCTGAGCGTCGACAGCTTCTTGCCCGGCGGCTGGCACATGATCTCCAGCCCGGCCTCCAGCGGATCGTCGGATTCGACCAGCACCAGCTTCGCCTCGCCGCCGCCGAACAGATGGGTGAACAGGGTGGCAAAATTGCCGTTCACCGTATCGAAAGCGGCCAGCAGGCGCTCGCGCCCCTCTCGGTTGAGGCTGGCGATGCCCGCGCGCAGCTTGCGGATCGCCTCTTCCAGGTCGTCCTTCTCCCCGGCCAGCTTGCCGCGTTCCTCTTCCAGCTCGCGCTTGTCCTCATCGGCGCGCAGATTGACCGGGCCGAGCGCATCGCGGCTGGCGCGCAGCCGGGCAATCTGGTCCTCCAGCGTGGCGGCGGCGATGTCTGTCTCCGCATCTCCGAGCGTTTCGCGCAGCGCGTCGGGGGTGGATTCGGTTTCCTCGAGGATCCGGGTCCGGGCCGCGGCTTCGGTGTCACGCGCCGCCTCGGACCGCGCTTCGCGCGCAGCGCGGGTTTCGCGCGAGTCCGAGGCCAGGCGCTCGGCATCACGTTCCGCCATGGCGGCGTCGCGCAATGCGGCCTCGGCCTGCGCCAGTGCCGCGCGGGCGCGATCCAGCCGGGATCCGGCCGCCGCCTCGGCGTCTTGCAACCCCGCGCGTCGTTCGGCCAGACGCGCGGGCTCTGTCTCCGCCTCGGCCAGTTCGCGCTGCGCCTCCTCCAGCCGGGCATTGAGTTCCGCGGCACGGGTTCCGGCCTGTTCCAGCCGCAATTTCCAGCCGGACTCCTCCTTCGCGATCTCCTGCAAACGCTTGGTGCGGGCATTGCCCTCTCGCCGCAACTCGTCGAGCGCGCCCCGGCGTGTCATGGTCGCGATCCGCGCTGCCTCGACGCCGGTCTTCGCGGCTTCCACGGCCGCGGCCGCCGCGCCCCGATCCGGCAGGGCGGCAAGCTGGCGCTCCGCCTCGGCCAGACGGGCGCGCGCATCCGCTGCATCCTCGCGGTGGCGGGTCAGCTCCGATCGCGCCGACTCCGCCTTCGCACGCGCCATCGACAGATCGCTTTCCGCCCGCGTCGCCGTCCGCGCGGCGTCAGACAAGGCCCGTTCCGCCTCCCGCCGGCCGTCTCTCGCGGCCTTCTCGGCCGCGCTCGCCTCACTCAGCGCCGCGCGGGTCCGGTCATGGGTGTGCACGGCGTCCGCTGCGCGGCTTGCGGCCGCATCCGCCACGCCGCGCAATTCCGACAGCCGGTTCACCTGCTCCAGATGACGCGCCGCGGCAGAGGACGCCTCGCCCGGCATCACCCGCATGCCGTCCCACCGCCACAGCCCGCCGTCGCGGGTCACGAGGCATTGGCCCGGACGCAGGTCGGGCTGCATCTGCTCCGCCGCGTCCCGGCTCGGCGCAATGCCGATCTGCCCGAGACGGCGGGACAGCAGTTCGGGCCCGGTGACATGATCTGCCAGCGGCTCGGCCCCGTCCGGCAGCGCGGCCGCCTCGTCATAGCCCGGCAGTTCCGCCCAGCCCGAGCCGCCATCCGCCAGCCCGACGGACAGATCATCACCAAGAGCGGCACCGAGCGCCGTTTCATGGCCCTTCGCCACCCGAAGCCGGTCGAGCAATGCGCTGCCGTCGCCCGCGCCGCGCGCGACGAGCCGTTCCAGCGCCGCCATCTCCGCCTTCAGCGCGCCTGCTTCGCCTTCGATCTCGGCGCGGGCGGCCCGCGCGCTCGCTTCGGCGGTTTCGGCGGTGGTTCGCGCCGCCTCGGCCTCGGTCAGCGCCTGCTCTGCGGTCTCGGCCGCCGCAGCGGCGACCTGCTGCGCGGCCTCGGTGGACCGCAGCGTCGCTTCCGCCGCCCGGCCGGTCTCATCGGCCTGGCTGGCCGCCGTTTCGGCCTCGGCCGCCGCGCGTTCCGCCCGGTCGCGCATCGCGCCCAGATCAGAGACCAGCCGCTCCGCCGAATGCGCCTGCGCGGACAGCCGGGCCGATTCGTCGGTCAGCTCGGCCAGCTTCGCCTCGACCGCACGCAGCGCCTCGGCCGCCTCGTCGGCCACCGCGCCTGCCGTCTCCAGCCGCGCGCCATGCCCCTGCCCGGCCTTGTCGAGTTCGCGCTTTTCCCAATCCAGCCGCGCGACCACCTCCGCGGCGTCGTGGTTGAGCTGGCCTTCGCGCTCGATATCCTTGCTCAACTGCGCGATCCGGCCCTGCAAGGCAGCGATGGCGGCTCTCGCGCGGGCCTCCGCCTCGTCCAGGGCCTCGCGATCCAGCGTCACACGCGACAGCAGCGCGGAGGCCACCTGCTCCTCTTCGCGAAGCGGGGGAAGCTGCTGCTCTGCCGCCTCTCGCCCGGCAATCGCCTGCCGCGCCGCCGCCTCTGCCGCAGCCGCCGCCGCGACGGCCTCGCGCAGCGCATCGGCGGCCGACGACCGCGCCGCATCGGCCTCGGCCCAGCGTCGATACAGCAGCACCCCCTCGGCCTGACGCAGCGCCGCGCCGATCTCGCGGTATTTCGCCGCCGCCCGTGCCTGCCGGGTCAGCGCCGCCGCATGCGTGGCCAACTGGTCCAGCGTGTCATCCACGCGGGTCAGATTGGTCTCCGCCCCGTTCAGCTTCAGCTCCGCCTCGTGCCGCCGGGCATAGAGGCCGGAGATCCCCGCAGCCTCCTCCAGAATTCGGCGGCGGGCCTTCGGCTTGGCGTTGATCAGCTCGGAGATCTGCCCCTGCCGGACGAGCGCGGGGGAATGCGCCCCGGTCGAGGCATCGGCAAACAGCATCTGAACATCCCGCGCCCGCGCCTCCTTGCCGTTGATCTTGTAGGCCGAGCCGGCATCGCGGGTGATGCGGCGGACAATGTCGATGCCGTCGGCCTCATTCACCGTGGCGGGAGCCAGCCGCTCGCGATTGTCGATGGTCAGCATCACCTCGGCATGGGCGCGCGCGCCGCGACGCGACGTGCCGGCGAAGATCACGTCCTCCATCCCGCCGCCGCGCATGGCGCTTGGCCGGTTCTCGCCCATCACCCAGCGCAGCGCCTCGAGCAGATTCGACTTGCCGCAGCCATTCGGGCCGACCACGCCGGTCAGCCCCTCGCGGATCACCAGATCGGTGGGGTCCACGAAGGATTTGAAGCCGTTGAGCCTGAGTCGGTCGAATTTCACGCAGCCGGTCCCGGAATCGCCATCGGATCAGCGAAGTCTTCCGCCCGGCGCCTGCAAAGTCAACAAGAACCGCAATATCTGGTAGGTTGATGGAGGATCCACGCTATGAGTCGGCCAAGACACAACGTGTGGGCGATGGGGAGCTCTGGCGTCTATTCAGCATGACTTGTCGCAGACCCACCACCCGCCTTCGCATCGCGGAAGCGTGATAGCAGACGCATGGCTGCCCGCAAGGTTTCGCCGTGCCGCCCCTCTGGCCAGCCCCGCGAAAGAGGCATAACGTCCGGGCCATGATCCCCGCACTCACCATCATCCTCTGCTTCCAGCTTGTGGGAGAGATCGCCTCGCGCGGCCTGTCCCTGCCGCTTCCCGGCCCGGTGGTCGGGCTGGTTCTGCTGGTCGCCGCCTGCCTGCTGCGCCCGGCCCTGGCCGATCGGCTGCGCGCTGTCGCAAGCGGGACGCTGGCGCATCTGTCGCTGTTCTTCGTGCCCGCCGGAGTCGGCGTGATCGCGCATCTGCCGGTGCTTGCCGAACACGGGCTGGCGCTCGGGCTCGCGGTGGCGGCCTCGACGGTGCTGGCCATTGCCGCCGGCGCGGTGACCTTCGCAGCGGTGGCGCGCAGAACGGGTCAGACCGATGAATGACCCGGCACTGATCTGGTCCTATCTGACCAGCCAGCCCCTGCTCTGGCTGACCGCGACTCTGGCCGCCTACTGGATCGGGGACATGATCTTCCGGGCCAGCGGCCGGGCCAGCCTGGCCAACCCGGTGCTGATTTCGGTCATCATCCTGGGTGCCGTATTGTGGCTGAGCGGTACGAGCTACAGCACCTATTTCGAGGGCGCGCAATTCGTTCACTTCATGCTCGGCCCCGCCACGGTCTGCCTGGCCCTGCCGCTCTACGACAATCTCAAACGGATCCGCAGCGCCTGGTTGCCGGTGCTGGCCGCACTTGCTGCGGGGTCGGTAGTCGCGGTCGGATCGGCCCTGCTGATCGGCCGCCTCTTCGGGCTCGATGCGGCATTGCTGGCCTCGCTCGCCCCGAAATCCACCACCGCACCCGTCGCCATCGGCATTGCTGAACGGATTGGCGGGCAGCCGACCCTGGCCGCCGTGCTTGTGCTGCTGACCGGGATTTTCGGCGCGGTCGTGGCGACACCATTGCTGAACGCGCTGCGCGTCACCGACTGGCGCGCGCGCGGTCTGGCCGTGGGCGTGGCGGCGCACGGCATCGGCACGGCCCGCGCCTTTCAGGTCAACGACACCGCAGGCGCCTTCGCCGGGATCGGCATGGGTCTGAATGCCGTGCTGACCGCCATCATCGCCCCGCTCGTTCTGGCGATCTTCGCATGACCCTTTCCGTCACAGTGCATCAGGCGATCGCGGAGATCCCGGCCGCGGAGTGGGACGCGACCGGCGCCGACAGCAATCCGTTCACCACCCACCGCTTTCTGGCCGCACTGGAGGATTCGGGTTCGGTCGGTGGCCGCAGCGGCTGGGTGCCCGCGCATCTCGCGGCCCGCGATGACGATGTGCTCAAGGGCGTCGCGCCCTGCTATGTCAAGCTGCACAGCCAGGGCGAGTATATCTTCGATCATGCCTGGGCGGATGCTTTCCAGCGGGCCGGCGGCCAGTACTATCCGAAACTGCAATGCGCCGTTCCCTTCACCCCCGTGACCGGACAGCGGCTGATCGCCCGGGATCCGCGGGTGCAGACGGGCTTGCTGAACGCGATGGCGCAGCTCTGCTTGCAAAACAACCTCTCCGGCGCGCATGTGACCTTCTGCACCGAGGCCGAGGCGGAACTGGGCGCGGCGGCGGGATTCATGCCGCGGGCCACGCAGCAATTCCACTGGCTGAATGACGGCTATGAGGATTACGAGGCCTTCCTGTCGCAGCTCTCCTCTCGCAAGCGCAAGAACCTGCGCAAGGAGCGCGCCCGCGCGCAGGAGTTCGGCGGCACGATCCGGCAACTGACCGGGGATGAGATCACGCCCGCGCATTGGGACGCCTTCTGGTCCTTCTATCAGGACACCGGCGCGCGCAAATGGGGCCGGCCCTATCTGACGCGGGAGTTCTTCGACCGGCTGCATGAGACGATGCGCGATGACTGCCTGCTGGTGCTGGCCGAACGCGACGGCCAGCCGATCGCAGGCGCGCTGAACCTGATCGGGTCGGACGCGGTGTTCGGCCGCTACTGGGGCACCACCGAGGAGCACCCGTTCCTGCATTTCGAGATCTGCTATCATCAGGCCATCGACTTCGCCATCTCGCACGGTCTGGCGCGGGTCGAGGCCGGGGCGCAGGGCGAGCACAAGCTGGCGCGCGGCTATCTGCCGACCGAGACTCATTCGCTGCACTGGGTGGCCGATCCGGGATTTCGCGGCGCGCTCGAGGATTACCTGCAGCGCGAGCGCGACGCGGTGGGCGAGGAGATCGAGTTCCTTCGGGACTGGGGGCCGTTCCGCCGCGGATAGCGCCGGAGTTCATCCGACCTGCGAGACCCGCGACTACAGACCGGCCGCGTCGAGAAGCCCGTCCATCACGACCGACAGCCGCTCGGCCCATTCCGCCTGCCCGGCCTCATCCGCGATCAGGTCGTTGCGGATCTCGATCAGCACATGGGGCCGGCCCTGCGCCAGCGCATGGCGATCCATCGAGTCGCCCGCCAGATGGCCGGAATAGGGTTCGTTGTCGCCCGTCTCCCAGCCCTGCTGACGGCAGCGTTCGATCAGCAACGGCGCCAGGCGCTCATCCGTTGGGGAGTAGAGCACGGCAACCTGCCAGGGCCGCGGCGGGCGGCCGCGCAGTTGCGGGGTAAAGCTGTGGATCGCGCAGATGGCGCGGTCCGGGCGGGCGGCGGAGATCCGCGCCAGCGTGTCGTGATAGGGCCGGTAGAGGCGCGCCAGACGCCGCGCTTTTTCATCCCGGTCGGCATCGCGATTGGCCGGGATCACCGTGCCGTCATAGAGCCGCATCAGCAGAGTCGGGTCATCCTCGCCCCGGTTCGGGTCGATCACGAGCCGCGAGAAATCGGACCCTGCCACCGGCGTATTTAGGTGCACACCCAGATGCCGGGCGACGCCCGCCGCGCCGACATCATAGGCGATGTGCCGCGCCATGTCCGACGGCGCGATCCCCAGATCGCCGCCATTGATCCAGCCCGGCACCCGGTTGGTGGCATGGTCGCAGGTGATCAGCCACCTGCTTGGCCGGTCCTCGCCTTCCGTCCAGAAGGCGTCGTGGCTGGTGCGGGCGTCATCTTTCATACATGCCCCTTACGTGAATTCTTCACGCTCTGCCAGTTGTGGCCGCAGGCTCTTTCCGCCATGATAGCGGAAACATTTTTTCGGAGGGAACGTGATGAGACGTCACCGGAACATCAAGATTGTCGCGACGCTGGGTCCATCGTCCTCTGATTACGCCACGATCCGCGCGCTGTTCGAGGCCGGGGCGGACGTGTTCCGGCTGAACATGAGCCATGGCGATCACGACGACCACAAGGCGCGGCACGACATCATCCGCAAGATCGAGGAGGATACCGGACGCCCCATCGCGATCCTCGCCGATCTTCAGGGCCCGAAACTGCGGGTCGGGGTGTTCGCGGGTGGCGAGCATGAGTTGGAAATCGGTCAGGCCTTCCGCTTCGATCTGGACGAGACGGAGGGAGACGGGACGCGCGTCCAGCTTCCACACCCGGAAATCTTCGCCGCGCTCGAACCCGGCTCGGAATTGCTGGTGAATGACGGCAAGATCCGGCTGAAGGTCGAGGAGTGCGGCGAGGATTTCGCCAACTGCACCGTGACCGTCGGCGGCGCGATCTCCAACCGCAAGGGCGTGAACGTGCCCGACGTGGTGCTGCCCCTCGCCGCCCTGTCGGACAAGGACCGCAGCGATCTGGAATTTGCCTGCGAGCTGGGCGTGGACTGGCTGGCCCTGTCCTTCGTGCAGAGGCCGGAGGACGTGCTGGAAGCACGCCGCCTCGCGCGCGGTCGGGCGGCCGTGCTGTCGAAGATCGAGAAACCGGCGGCCGTCCGCTCCTTCCCCGATATTCTCCAGGTCTCGGACGGGATCATGGTCGCGCGCGGCGATCTGGGGGTCGAGTTGCCGGTGCAGTCGGTGCCGCCGATCCAGAAGCGCCTCGTCCGCCAGTGCCGTGCGGCGGCCAAGCCGGTCATCGTCGCGACCCAGATGCTCGAATCGATGATCGAAAGCCCGGTGCCGACGCGGGCCGAGGTCTCGGACGTGGCCAACGCCATCTATGAAGGCGCCGACGCGGTGATGTTGTCGGCAGAATCGGCGGCCGGTGACTACCCGGTCGAGGCGGTCACGACGATGGATGACGTGGCCCGCTCGGTCGAAAGCGACCCGAATTACCGCGAGGTGATCGAGGCCTCGCGCCGCGCCGACCGCAACACCGTTGCCGACGGGATCGTCGCCGCCGCGCGCGAGATCGCCGAGACCACCGACATTTCTGCCATCTGCGCCCATACCCAGTCCGGCACCACGGTCAGCCTGGTCGCCCGCGAGCGCCCGCGCGTCCCGATCCTGGCGCTGTCGCCGATCCCCACCGTGCTGCGTCGGCTGTGCCTGACCTGGGGGACGCATTGCGTCTCGACCGTGCCGCTGAGCCGGTTCCGCGAGGCCGTGATCAGCGGCGTCCAGATCGCCCGCGAATTCGGGTTCGCCAATGAGACGCAGCAGATCGTCATCACCGCCGGCGTGCCGTTCAATGTCGCAGGCACCACCAACATCCTGCGCGTGGCGACCTGCGATGAGGACTTGATCAACCGGTCAGAAGCGGAATAACTGCAATCCCGACGAAGAAGGGGTTGGAAATGGCTGATGTTCTTTTGCTTCTAGGCACTGCGCTTTGTGTCCTTTCGGTGCTGTCCGCGATCATCTCCGTGCTGCGGACCCAGGCCCCGCGCCCGGCGGCGATCCTGCTGTGCCTTGGCATCGCGGTGCTGGTGGTGGCGGCGGTGATCGAACCGGGCAGCGTCGGGTTCGACCAGATCGGCGCGGCGTTCGGCCGGGTTTTCGGCTGATCCTGCTTGCATTCCCGCGCCCCGCGCCGTATATGGGCGCCTTCAATCCCGCGCGGCCGGCCGAAAAGGCATTGCCGAGTCGCGCGTAAACCTCTGACAAGGAGAGCAAAATGCCGAAGATGAAGACCAAAGCAGCCGCCAAGAAGCGGTTCTCCATGACGGCTTCGGGCAAGGTGAAATCCGCCCAGGCCGGCAAGCGCCACGGCATGATCAAGCGCACGACGAAGTTCATTCGCGATGCGCGCGGCACCACCGTCCTGTGCGACGCAGATGCCAAGATCGTCAAGAAATACATGCCCTATAACCGCTGATCGGAGAACTGAGACATGGCACGCGTTAAATCCGGTAAGGTCACCCACGCCCGTCACAAGAAGGTGCTGGAGCAGGCCAAAGGTTACTACGGCAACCGTTCGCGCAACTTCCGCACCGCGACCCAGGCCGTCGACAAGGCCAATCAATACGCCACCCGCGACCGCAAGAACCGCAAGCGCAATTTCCGCGCCCTGTGGATCCAGCGGATCAATGCCGCCGTGCGCGCGGTGGATGCCGACATGACCTATTCGCGCTTCATCAATGCGCTGACCAAGGCCGGGATCGAGGTGGATCGCAAGGTGCTGGCCGATCTGGCCGTGCACGAGCCCGAAGCCTTCGGTGCGATCGTCGAGAAGGCCAAGGCTGCCGCCTGATCCGGCGACAGATCAAGATACGCAAAAACCCGCGCCACGGCGCGGGTTTTTTTGTGCCGCACCGCTCAGCGCGGCGCGAGAAAGCGGATCACGCCGGGCAGATCGTCCTGCGGCATCCGCCCTCGTGCAAAATCGGCCCAGACCCGGCGCAGATCCCGTCCGGTGCGGGTCAACTCGTCCACTGACATCTGCTCCGGCACCAGCGGGCTGCCGATCCAGTCGCGATGCGGGAACAGCAACGGCAGTTCCGACAGATGCGCGCGACCGAACGCGCCCCCCTGCCACTCCATGACAAAGCGCATCGCCTCGCCTCCGGCCCCGGCATGGCGCGCGGCGAAGCCGGCGGCTGGCCGGCCATAGAGCCGCGCCGTCAGTCCCCCCACGACCGCCCGGCGGAGCGGATTGGCCAACCGCCCCAGCCCGCCTGGCACAGGCGGCAGGAACAGCGCCGCCTCGTCGCGCGCATGCCCGATCAGCAAGGGAATGCGCCGCGCCGCGGCGCGATGCGCGGCCTCCAGGGCGGTCTCCGGCGGAAAGGGTGGTGCTCCGAATTCCGGCCCGAACGGCATCTGCCCCGCCAGCCCGAACCGCCGCGCCGCCCGCTGAACCGCGGCCTGAACCGCCAGCACCTCCGCCGCCGAGGCATCGGCGGACAGCGCCGAGGCTGCCCTGCGCATTGCCGCGCGCATCCGGCCGCTGCGGAGCGGCAGTGCCAGCGGCGCGCTCTGGATGATGGCGCGATGGAAGAGGCCCTGCGCCGCCTCCGCCACCATCAGCCGTGCGATCAGATCACCGCCCGAGGACTGACCGAACAACGTCAACTGCCCCGGATCGCCGCCCAGGGGCGCGATGTTTTCAGCCACCCAGCGCAGCGCCGCGATCACGTCATGCGCACCCAGATTGGCGGGCGCATCCCGCCCCGACAGCCAGCCGAACAGCCCGAGCCGGTAGGTGACCGAGACCACGACCACACGCTGCTCACGCGCCAGTGCTGCGGGATCGAACACGCCCATATCCCCCGCCCCGGCCTCGTAGCTGCCGCCATGCAGCCCGACCATTACCGGCAGATCGCGCCCCGCCTGCGGCGCGGTGACGGAGAGCTGCAGGCAGTTCTCGTCGAAGCGGATCCGGTCGAAGGCACGCGGAATTGCCGCATCGAGTCGCGCAATGGGCAGTTGCGGACATCCCCGCGCCCAGTTCGTGGCGTCGATAGCGCCGCGCTCAACTGGCTGCGGGAACTGCCATCGGCCCGCCTCGGCGTAGGGTATGCCCAAGGCCCGGATCAGCCCGCCGCCGTGACGCACCCGCAATCGCCCGGCGGGCAGATCGATCACCGTCGCCCGATGATCGGTCCCGCCGTCATTGCCGTCCTTCATGGAGAGTTCTGCCGGATTCTGGCCCATTCACCGCTTCGTAAGCTTTCTGCGCTAGGCAATGCAAGACATGGCTTCATGCGAGGGCAGGATGCAAGTGACGCTAGATGACGAGGCGGGGAAGGTCGTCGTCCGAATGTCCGAAAAGCGGCTCGACGCCGCGATTGCCGGTGAGTTCAAGGATACGGTGCGCCCGCATGTCGCCGCGCGTGGTCCGGATCTGGTGCTGGACCTCGCGGCGGTGGAGTTCCTTGACAGCTCCGGCCTGGGCGCGGTGATCGCACTGCGCAAGGCCTTGCCGGACGGGCGGCGGATGGCCCTGCGCGGCCTGACACCGAATGTCCAGCGGGTGTTCCGGCTGACCCGCATGGACAAGGTGTTCGACATCCTGCCCGACGCCGAAGGCAGCGCGGCATGATCGCCGGCAAGGGGCCCGTGGCACTGGATGGTCCGCCGGCAGCGGCCCGCCCCATGGTGGTGTTCACGCGCAGCTTTCGCGCCACCAAGGACACGGTGCGGGAATCGCTGCTGGCGCTGACCGACCGGGTGCGCGGCCATGTCGGCGCCGACCTGATGAGCCGGACGGAACTGGTGCTGGCCGAGCTGCTGAACAATGTCGCACAACATGGCCGCCCGCGCGGCATGGGCGCGCAGCCCTTGGTGCATATGAGCATCGTGGCCCAGCCAGACGGGCTGGCCTGTTCGGTCAGCGACGATGGCGGGCTTCTGCCCGGCGTGTGCCTCTCGCCCCGCGCGCCGGACCCGGCCACCTATCCCGAAGGCGGGTTCGGCTGGTTCCTGATCGACCACCTGACCCAGTCCCTGGTCTATTTCCGCGAGAATGACCGGAACTTCGTCGCCTTCACCGTCCCGGTCGAACAGGCCGAGCCGCACTGAGCGCCGCCCGCGGCCCCCGTCACGGCGCCGTCACCTTTCCTTGCGAAACCCGTGTCCGGGGGATATATCGTCGCCCTCATTGCCCTGGGGGACAGATGACGATTCCGACGCCCTACTATCTGATGGACCTCTCGGCCCTGCGCCGGAACATGGAGATCGTCGCCCGGCTGCGCGAGGCGTCTGGCGCCAAGGCGCTTCTGGCGCTGAAATGCTTTGCCACCTGGTCGGTCTTCGATCAGATGCGCGACGACATGGACGGCACCACCTCCTCGTCTTTGTTCGAGCTGCGACTTGGGCATGAGAAATTCGGCAAGGAAACCCATGCCTATTCCGTCGCCTGGGCCGATCACGAGATCGATGAGGCAATTTCCTATGCCGACAAGATCATCTTCAACTCGCTGACCCAGCTCGACCGCTTCGCCGACAAGGCCGACCATATCGAACGCGGTCTGCGGCTGAATCCGCGGTTTTCGACCTCGGGCTTCGATCTGGCCGACCCGGCGCGGCCCTTCTCCCGCCTGGGCGAGTGGGATCTGGACCGGCTGGAGGCGGCGGCGGATCTTATCAGCGGGGTCATGGTCCATTATAATTGCGAGAATGCGGATTTCGAGCTGTTCTCCGCCCAGCTCGACCGGATCGAGGCAGAGTTCGGCGCATTCCTGAAACGGCTCGACTGGATCTCGCTTGGCGGCGGCATCCATTTCACCGGACCGGACTATCCGCTCGACCGGCTCGCCGACCGGCTCAAGGCGTTCAGCGATCGGATGGGCGCACAGATCTATCTGGAGCCGGGCGAGGCCAGCATCACCAATTCCGCCACGCTCGAGGTCAGCGTGCTGGACATCATCGACAACGGCAAGAAGGTCGCCATCGTCGATTCCAGCATCGAGGCGCATATGCTCGACCTGCTGATCTATCGCGAAACCGCGAAGCTGCCGATGCAGGGCGGCCATGCCTATCAGATCGCCGGCAAGACCTGCCTTGCGGGCGACATTTTCGGCGAGGCGCAATTCGACCGCCCGCTGCAGATCGGCGACCGGATCAGCATCGCGGACGCCGCGGGGTATACGATGGTCAAGAAGAACTGGTTCAACGGGGTGAACATGCCGGCCATCGCCATCCGGGACGAGGACGGCACGATCCGCCTGGTCCGCGATTTCACGTATGATGACTATCGGGACAGCCTGTCCTGACACCGAAGGGGGAAATGTTGAAACAGAACGTTCTCATCATCGGCGCCGGAGGCGTCGCCACAGTCACCGCGCACAAGGTGGCGCAATGGGCCTCCGAGTTCGGAACGCTTCACATCGCCTCACGCACCAGATCCAAGGCGGATTCCATCATCGCCTCTCTGCGCGAGAAGGGCCACGAGATGGAGTTCACCAGCCACGAGATCGACGCAATGGACAGCAGCGCCGTGGCTGATCTCATCCGCGAGGTGGAGGCCGGGATCTGCATCAATGTCGGCTCCGCCTTCATCAACATGACCGTGCTTCAGGCCTGCATCGACACCGCATGCGCCTATATCGACACGGCGATCCATGAAGAGCCGGACAAGATCTGCGAAACCCCGCCCTGGTACGGCAACTACGAATGGAAGCGCCGCGAGGCCGTCGAGAAGGCCGGCATGACGGCCATCCTGGGCGCCGGGTTCGATCCGGGCGTGGTCAACGCCTATGCCCGGCTGGCCGAAGACGATTATTTCGACGAAATCACCTCGATCGACATTGTGGACATCAATGCCGGCAGCCATGGCCGCTATTTCGCGACGAATTTCGATCCCGAGATCAATTTCCGCGAATTCACCGGCACGGTCTATGCCTGGCAGGGCGGCAAATGGACCGAGAACAAGATGTTCGAGGTCGGCCGGGAATGGGATCTGCCTGCCGTCGGCAAGCAGACGGCCTATCTGTCGGGCCATGACGAGGTGCACAGCCTGTCGGCGCGCTATGCCGATGCGGATGTCCGGTTCTGGATGGGCTTCGGCGCGCATTACATCAACGTGTTCACGGTGCTGCAATCGCTCGGTCTGCTCTCCGAGCAGCCCGTCACCACCGCCGAGGGGCAGGAGGTCGTGCCGCTCAAGGTGGTCAAGGCGGTGCTGCCTGATCCGGCCAGCCTGGCGCCCGACTATACCGGCAAGACCTGCATCGGCGATCTGGTCAAGGGCCGCAAGGATGGCAAGGACGCCGAGGTGTTCATCTACAACGTCGCCGACCACAAGGAAGCCTATGAGGAGGTCGGCAGCCAGGGCATCAGCTATACCGCGGGCGTCCCGCCGGTCGCCGCCGCCATCCTGATCGCGCGCGGCGACTGGGACGTGAAGCGCATGGCGAATGTCGAGGATCTGCCGGCCCGGCCCTTCCTTGAACTGCTGGGAGAGATGGGGCTGCCGAGCCGCGTGATCGACGCCTCGGGCGATCATCCGATCTGACCGCAATCGCCTGACGGCTAACTAAAATTTAGTCTTATCTCCATCACGGCGGGGAACCGGTCCCGCCGCGACCGGCGTTGGGTTGGGCAGCAATACGACCCCGACGGAGAGATGCATGGCGCGCAAGCCCAACTATATGACGGAATACAGTTTCCCCGCCGCCGAAAGACAGGAAGGGGTCACGCGCGTTGTCCCCGGCTGGGCCATCATCGGGATCTTCCTGATCCTTCTGTTCAACTTCATCACCTCCGCCGCAGCCTTCCTGATGCCGGTCACGCTCGGCATCCTGCTGTTTTTCGTATTCGTGCCCTTCCGCCGCCTGTTGGGTCGGATCGGCGTGCCGGCGGGCTTCGCCGCCGCAATCGTGACCATCGGACTCGTGGCGCTTGTCGGCGTGCTGGGCTTCACCATCTCCGGCCCGATCAGCGACATCGTGGAGGACAGCCCCCGCATCACCCAACGTCTGGAGGATCGGTTCAGCGATCTGCGCGAAAGCATGCGACCGCTGGAGGAAGCGGCCGCCAAGATCGACGAGGTGACGAATGGCGGGGACGAGGCCCCGGCCGCGGCCGATGACCGCCCGGACCCCATCGCCTCCCTGCCCTCCGAAGCGACCACCGGCGCGCGCACCGTCGTCGAGGCGAGTGCAGAGGCGGAAGACGGCGCGCAGGAGGTGCGGGTCCGGGTCGATACCGAGGAGAGCTCGACGCTCGAGACGCTGGCCTCGGCGGGTCCATCCGTCGCCGGGCAGATCGTGTTCACGCTGTTCCTGCTGTTCTTCCTGCTGGCGTCGGGGGATCTTCTGTATCTCAAGGTCGTGCAGAGCTTCGACACGCTGCGCGACAAGCGCGCCGCCTATATGGCCATGCGCGAGATCGAATCGTCGCTCGGCTCCTATCTCGGGGCGATCACGCTCATCAATGCGGGGCTGGGGATCTGCATCGGGCTGGCGATGTGGTTCTGGGAGATGCCGCAGCCGCTGCTTTGGGGGATCGCGGCGTTCATCCTGAACTTCATCCCCTATCTGGGCGCGGTGTCCGGCGTGGTGGCGGCTTTCGTCGTGGCCATCATCTCCTTTGACGACATCTACACCCCGATCTTGGTTGCCGCGACCTATATGGGGTTCACGGCGATGGAGGGGCAGCTCATCACCCCCTATTTCGTGTCCCGCCGCCTGCGGCTGAACACCGTGGTGGTCTTTGTCACGGTGGCGCTGTGGGCATGGCTGTGGTCGGTCTTGGGGATGGTCGTCGCCGTGCCGATGCTGGTCGTGCTGAAGGTGATCGCGGATCATATTCCGCGGCTGGAGAAGTTCGGCAATTTCCTGGCCGGTGAGGCCCCGCCCGCGCTTGAGGACGAGGACGAGGAGGAGGCGCGCGACCTGGTCGAGGCGGGCGACGAATCGGAGTCCGTCCCCGAGGCACGCGCGGACACCGCGGAAGTCGTCAGGACAGGCGGCTCCCCCGCCTGAGAAGACAGTTTCGCCGCGTTTATCGGCCCTTTGCCAAGCTATCCATGGACAGCTTGGCCTGAAAGGCGTACACACGCCGAGTTCAGAGAGGTGCCGGATGGAAACACGAACGGCAAAATTCATGATCGGGCAGGTGGTGCGGCATCGTCAGCACCCGTTCCGCGGCGTGATCTACGACATCGACCCCGAATTCTCCAACACCGAGGAATGGTATCAATCCATCCCCGAGGATTGCCGGCCGGATCGCGACCAGCCCTTTTATCATCTTTATGCCGAAACCGAGGCGACGTATTACGTCGCCTATGTATCGGAACAGAACCTGCTGCCCGACCAGTCGGGAGAGCCGGTGGAACATCCCGAGTTGACCGGGATCTTCGGCGAGTTTCAGGACGGGTATTACCCGCTGCAAACGGCGCTGAACTGAACCGCGCGGCGGGGACGACAGACCAGATGGGGAAGGCAAAGCGGGATCTGACCACCGCCGACGATCTCGTCGCCGCGGGTCTGGCGGATGCCCGCGATGCCGCGATGATGCGGCGCGTCTCCTCCGCGTTCCGCGTGCGCGTCACCCCGCCCATGCAGCAGGACAGCCCCGGCATCCGCGCTCAATTCGTGCCCGATGCGCGCGAGCTGCAGACCCGCCCCGAGGAGCTGGCCGATCCGATCGGCGATCAGGCACACAGCCCGGTCCCCGGCCTGACCCATCGCTATCCCGACCGCGCCATTCTGCATCTGACGCAAAGCTGCGATGTCTATTGCCGCTTCTGCTTCCGCAGGGAAGTGGTGGGCGCGGCCGGGCTGCTGCCCGCGGCCCAGCTTGACGCGGCGCTCGCCTATCTGACCCGAACCGAGGCCATCCGCGAGATCATCCTGACCGGCGGCGATCCGATGAGCATCGCGCCGCGCAGGATGGACGAGCTGCTGACCCGGCTGGATGCCATCCCGCATCTGCGCATCATCCGCCTGCACAGCCGCGTGCCGGTGGTCGCACCGCATCGGATCGACGCGCTGCTGCCGGTGCTGCGGCGGTGCAAGGCGGTGGCGGTCGTCATCCACACCAATCATCCCGACGAGTTGACCGGGGACGCGGTCGCGGCGATCACCGACATGGCCGATGCGGGGATTCAACTCCTGTCGCAAACCGTCCTCCTGCGCGGCGTGAATGACCATGCCGCGACCCTCGCGGATCTGTTCCGCGCGCTGACCGAGCTGCGCGTCACGCCCTATTACCTGCATCATTGCGACCTCGCCCGCGGGACCAGCCATTTCCGCACCACTATAGATGAGGGGCTACAACTGATCGCCGCGCTGCGCGGTCATCTGTCCGGCATCGCGATCCCCAGCTATGTGCTGGACCTGCCGGGGGGATACGGCAAGGTGCCGCTGGAGACGCGCGACGTGGTCCCGCTCGGCGCGGGTCGATGGCAGATCCGCGACTGGCGCGGCGGCCTCCACATCTACACCGATCCGCCGCGCTGACATCTGGTCCGGATGGCTGTCGGAGATACGAAAGAAGCGCCGGGCATCTCTGCGCCGGCGCTTCGGAAACATGGTGGGTGATAACGGATTTGAACCGCTGACATCTTCGATGTGAACGAAGCGCTCTACCGCTGAGCTAATCACCCGTGGGGGGCTAGATAGCCCTGCCGGGCGGGCTGCGCAAGGGGATTTCGCTGAAATCACGGGGCTGTCACGCAGCGCGAAAACAGCAAAAAGGCGTAGGGGTGAGCCCGCGCCTTTCGATGCTTGCCAGGGGACTTAATGCGCGGTCGGAACCGCCCCGCCCTGCTCGCCGCGGCTTGCGGCCTGGCGCGCGGCCTCGGCCGCCTCCTCGGCGGCCTCGTCCCACTCGACCGGCTCGGGCATCCGCACGAGCGCGTGCTTCAGCACCTCGCGGACATTGGACACCGGGATGATGGTCAGCCCCTGCTTCACATTGTCCGGGATCTCCGCCAGATCCTTGGCATTGTCCTCGGGGATCAGCACCGTCTTGATCCCCCCGCGCAGTGCCGCCAACAGCTTTTCCTTCAGACCGCCGATGGCGAGCGCATTGCCGCGCAGCGTCACCTCGCCGGTCATGGCGATGTCCTTGCGAACCGGGATCCCGGTCATCACCGACACGACCGAGGTCACCATCGCCAGACCCGCCGACGGGCCATCCTTGGGAGTCGCGCCTTCGGGCACGTGCACATGGATATCGCGCTTGTCGAACTCGGGCGGCTTGATCCCCAGTTCCGGCGCGACCGAGCGCACGAAGGAGGACGCGGCATCGATGGACTCCTTCATCACATCGCCGAGTTTCCCCGTCGTCTTCATGCGGCCCTTGCCGGGCAGTCGCAGCGCCTCGATCTGCAACAGATCGCCGCCGACCTGCGTCCAGGCAAGCCCGGTCACGACGCCGACCTGATCCTCCTTCTCGGCCAGGCCGTAACGGTGCCGGCGCACGCCGAGATAATCCTCGACCTTCTCCGGGCCGACCTCGACCGATTTCGTGCTGCCCTTGAGGATCTCGGTCACGGCTTTCCGCGCCAGCTTGGCGATCTCACGCTCCAGCGACCGCACCCCGGCTTCGCGGGTATAGTAGCGGATCACATGGGTCAGCGCCTCGTCGGTGACGCTGAATTCGCCCTTGCGCAGTCCGTTCGCCTTGACCTGCTTGGGCAGCAGGTGCTGACGCGCAATCTCGCGCTTCTCATCCTCGGTATAGCCGGCCAGCGGAATGATCTCCATCCGGTCCAGAAGCGGGCCCGGCATGTTGTAGCTGTTGGCCGTGGTCAGGAACATGACATTCGACAGATCGTATTCCACCTCGAGATAGTGGTCCACGAAGGTCGAGTTCTGTTCCGGGTCCAGCACCTCCAGCATCGCGCTTGCCGGGTCGCCACGGAAGTCCTGCCCCATCTTGTCGATCTCGTCGAGCAGGATGAGCGGGTTCGTGGTCTTGGCCTTCTTCAGCGCCTGGATGATCTTGCCGGGCATGGAGCCGATATAGGTCCGCCGGTGGCCGCGGATCTCGGATTCGTCGCGCACACCGCCCAGGCTGATGCGGATGAATTCGCGCCCCGTCGCCTTGGCCACGGACCGGCCAAGCGAGGTTTTCCCCACGCCGGGCGGGCCGACCAGGCACATGATCGGGCCTTTCAGCTTGGCCGACCGATTCTGCACCGCCAGATATTCGACGATGCGTTCCTTGACCTTTTCAAGACCATAGTGATCGGCGTCCAGCACCTCCTCGGCCTTGCCAAGGTTCTTCTTGGTGCGCGACTTCACGCCCCAGGGCAGGGCCAGCAGCCAGTCCAGATAGTTCCGGCTGACCGTGGCCTCGGCCGACATGGGCGACATCGCCTTGAGCTTCTTCAGCTCGGCCTCCGCCTTTTCGCGGGCTTCCTTGCTGAACTTGGTCTCTTCGATCTTCTGCTCCAGCTCGGCCAGCTCGTCAGAGCCCTCCTCGCCATCGCCAAGCTCCTTCTGAATGGCTTTCATCTGCTCATTCAGATAGTACTCGCGCTGCGTCTTCTCCATCTGGGTCTTGACGCGCGACTTGATCTTCTTCTCGACCTGCAGGACCGACATTTCGCCCTGCATCAGCCCGTACACCTTCTCCAGCCGGTCGGCCACCACGAGAGTTTCCAGAAGCTCCTGCTTGCGCTCGATCTCGACCCCGAGATGACCGGCCACAAGATCGGCCAGCCGTTCGGAATCGCTGGTCTCGGCCACGGTGGAGACCACCTCGTCGGGGATGTTCTTGCGAATCTTGACGTATTTCTCGAATTCCTCGGCCACCGCCTTGGTCAGCGCGGTCACGGTATCGGCATCGCCCTGCTCTTCGATCAGCGGGGTCGCCTCGGCCTCGAAATACTCCTCATTCTCCAGAAAACGGGTGATTTCAACCCGGCGCTGCCCTTCGACAAGCACCTTCACGGTGCCATCGGGCAGCTTCAGCAATTGCAGCACATTGGCCAGCACGCCGACGCGATAGATGCCGTCGGAATCCGGCTCGTCGACAGTGGCATCCTTCTGGGTCGCCAGCAGGATCGGACGATCCTCTGCCATGACCGCCTCCAGCGCCCGCACGGACCGGTCGCGACCGACGAAAAGCGGCACGACCATATGCGGGAACGCCACGATATCACGCAGCGGCAACACGGGATGCGAATGATTGATCTCGGTCATGTTGTTCCTTTCAAGCCCGAGGGCGCGCGTCCCGATTTCGGCAACCCGGACCCCCTGCATGGCTTAAATCTAGGCAGTCGGGCGCTTCGGTTCAATGCCGCAGCCCCGACAGGCGTTCATGTGAAAAAACCCGGCGCGTGACCGGGTTTTCTCGTGTCATTGGCCCAAAATCGGCCTCATTCCTCGCCATTCGTCTCCGGCAGATCGGCCAGAGCGCCTTCGTCCATGGTCTCGGGCGCGACGGTCGGGTTGTCCGCCTCCGCCGGTGCTTCGAGGGCCGCCGCGGCTTCCGCCTCGGCGCGGCGTGCCTCGATCACCTCGGCATCGCGATCCGTGGCGATCTTTTTCATCCGCATGGTCGCGCCGCCGGTGCCCGCCGGGATCAGCCGGCCGACAATGACGTTTTCCTTCAGCCCAACCAGCTTGTCGCGCTTGCCCTGAACGGCCGCCTCGGTCAGCACGCGGGTGGTCTCCTGGAAGGACGCGGCAGAGATGAAGCTGCGGGTCTGCAGCGACGCCTTGGTGATGCCCAGCAGGACTGGCTCGCCCACCGCGGGCTTGCCGCCCTTGGCTTCGACCTTGGCGTTCTCTTCCTCGAACTCGTCACGCTCGACATGCTCGCCCTTGAGCAGCGTCGTGTCGCCCGAATCCAGGATCTCGATCTTCTGAAGCATCTGGCGAACGATCACCTCGATATGCTTGTCGTTGATCTTCACGCCCTGCAGGCGATAGACGTCCTGCACCTCATCGATCAGGTAATCGGCGAGTGCCTCGATGCCCATGATCCGCAGGATGTCATGCGGGGCCGGGTTGCCGTCCATGATATACTCACCCTTCTGCACGAAGTCGCCTTCCTGCACCGGGATGTGCTTGCCCTTGGGCACCATGTATTCGACGGGATCCATGCCCTCATCGGTCGGCTCGATCGAGATGCGGCGCTTGTTCTTGTAGTCCTTGCCGAACCGCACCTTGCCGTCGATTTCCGCGATGATCGCATGATCCTTCGGACGACGGGCCTCGAACAGTTCCGCCACGCGGGGCAGACCCCCGGTGATGTCCTTGGTCTTGGCACCTTCGCGCGGGATCCGGGCGACCACGTCGCCGGCCTTGATCTCCTGGCCGTCCTCGACCGAGAGGATCGCGTCCACCGACATCGGATAGGTCACCGGGTTGCCCGCATCGTTGCGGACCGGCTCGCCATCAGCGCCGACGATCAGGATCTCCGGCTTCAGATCGCCGCCTTTCGGCGTCGAGCGCCAGTCGGTTACGATCTTCTGGGTCATCCCCGTCGCATCGTCGGTGTCGTCGCGGACCGACAAGCCCGAGACCAGATCGACGAACTTCGCCGTGCCCGGCTTTTCGGCGATGATCGGCAGGGTATAGGGATCCCATTCGAACAGTTTCTGTCCGCGGATAACCTCCTCGCCCTCCTTGACCATCAGTTTGGAGCCGTAGAACAGCTTGTGCGAGGCCACCGGCTCACCCTGCTTGTTCAGCAGCACCAGCGACATGTTGCGGGCCATGACGATCTGCTCGCCCATGTCGTTGCTGATGATCGCCTCGTTCTCGAACGACACGGTGCCTTCCTGGTTCGCGGCCATGAAGGATTGCTGACCGCCCTGCGCAACACCGCCGATATGGAAGGTCCGCATGGTCAGCTGCGTGCCGGGCTCGCCGATGGACTGGGCGGCGATGATGCCGACAGCCTCGCCGATATTGACCAGCGTGCCACGGGCCAGATCGCGGCCATAGCACAGCGCGCAGACGCCATCCTCGCTTTCACAGGTCAGTGCCGAGCGGATGCGCACATTCTGCACACCGGCATTCTCGACCGCATCGGCCTTGCGCTCGTCGATCAGCTCGCCCTGGCGGACCAGAACCTCGTCCGTGCCGGGCACCAGAACGTCCTCGGCCGCGGTGCGACCCAGAATGCGCTCGCTCAACGGCGAGATCACCTCGCCATCGTTGACCGCAGCAGAGGCATTGATCGCCTGCTCTGTGCCGCAATCATGCTCGCGCACGATGCAGTCCTGCGCCACGTCGACCAGGCGACGGGTCAGGTAACCAGAGTTCGCGGTCTTCAGCGCCGTGTCCGACAGGCCTTTCCGGGCACCGTGGGTCGAGTTGAAGTATTCAAGAACGGTCAGGCCTTCCTTGAAGTTGGAGATGATCGGCGTCTCGATGATCTCGCCCGAGGGCTTGGCCATCAGGCCACGCATCCCGCCAAGCTGCTTCATCTGCGTGACCGAGCCCCGCGCGCCGGAATGCGCCATCATATAGACCGAGTTCGGCTCCAGCTCTGCGCCGGTATCATCCTTCTTGGTCTTCGAGATGGTGGCCATCATCGCATCGGTGACGCGGTCGTTACACTTCGACCAGGCATCGACGACCTTGTTGTACTTCTCGCCCTGGGTGATGAGACCGTCCAGATATTGCTGTTCGAACTCCTTCACCTGGTCCTGCACCTCGCCCACGATCTCCCATTTGTTGTCCGGGATCACCATGTCGTTCTTGCCGAAGCTGATGCCGGCGCGGAACGCCTCGCGGAAGCCGAGACCCATGATCTTGTCCGAGAATATCACCGCCTCTTTCTGGCCGCAATAGCGATAGACCGTGTCGATGACATGCTGCACGTCCTTCTTGCGCAGCAGGCGGTTGACCAGCTCGAACGGGGCCTTGGCGTTCATCGGCAGCAGCGAACCCAGCCGCAGACGACCCGGCGTGGTCTCGAAGCGCTGCATCACCTCATTGCCGTCATCGTCGATCTGCTTGAGGCGCGCGGTCACCTTGGCGTGCAGATGCACCTGACCGGAGGTCAGCGCGTGCTCCACCTCGTCGACATTGGCAAAGACCATGCCTTCGCCCTTCATGCCCTCGCGCATCATCGTGGTGTAATAGAGACCTAGGATCATGTCCTGCGACGGCACAATGATCGGCGCGCCGTTGGCAGGCGACAGCACGTTGTTCGTGGACATCATCAGGACGCGCGCTTCAAGCTGCGCTTCCAGCGACAGGGGCACGTGCACGGCCATCTGGTCGCCGTCGAAATCGGCGTTGAAGGCCGAGCAGACCAGCGGGTGAAGCTGGATCGCCTTGCCTTCGATCAGGATCGGCTCGAAGGCCTGAATGCCCAGACGGTGCAGCGTCGGCGCGCGGTTCAGCAGAACCGGATGCTCGCGGATCACCTCGTCCAGGATATCCCAGACCTCGGGGCGCTCTTTCTCGACCAGTTTCTTGGCCTGCTTGACGGTGCTGGAAAAGCCCTTCGCCTCAAGCCGCGAATAGATGAACGGCTTGAACAGCTCGAGCGCCATCTTCTTCGGCAGCCCGCATTGATGCAGCTTCAGCTCCGGCCCGGTCACGATGACCGAACGGCCCGAGAAGTCGACCCGTTTGCCCAGCAGGTTCTGGCGGAACCGGCCCTGCTTGCCCTTCAGCATGTCCGACAGGGATTTCAGCGGGCGGCGATTGTTGCCCGTGATAACGCGGCCGCGGCGGCCATTGTCGAACAGCGCATCGACCGATTCCTGCAGCATGCGCTTTTCGTTGCGCACGATGATATCGGGCGCGCGCAGCTCGATCAGGCGCTTCAGGCGGTTGTTGCGGTTGATGACCCGGCGATAGAGATCGTTCAGGTCCGAGGTCGCGAAGCGGCCGCCATCCAGCGGCACCAGCGGGCGCAGTTCCGGCGGAATCACCGGGATCACGGTCAGCACCATCCATTCCGGGCGGTTGCCGGATTCGAGGAAGCTTTCCACGATCTTCAGACGCTTGATGATCTTCTTGGGCTTCAGATCGCCAGTGGCTTCTTTCAGTTCCTCGCGAAGCTGCTCGGCCGTGGCTGCCAGGTCGATATTGGCCAGCATGGTGCGGATCGCCTCGGCGCCGATATCGGCGGTGAAGGCGTCGGCGCCGAACTGGTCCTGCGCGTCCAGGAATTCTTCCTCGGTCATAAGCTGGCCGTAGGTCAGGTCGGTCAGACCCGGCTCGATGACGACGTAGTTTTCAAAGTAGAGGATCCGCTCCAGATCGCGCAGCGTCATGTCCAGCATCAGACCGATGCGGGAAGGCAGCGATTTCAGGAACCAGATATGGGCGACCGGCGCGGCCAGTTCGATATGGCCCATGCGCTCGCGGCGGACCTTCTGCAGCGTGACCTCGACGCCGCATTTCTCGCAGACAAGGCCGCGATATTTCATGCGCTTATATTTGCCGCACAGGCATTCGTAATCCTTGATCGGGCCAAAGATCCGCGCGCAGAACAGGCCGTCACGCTCCGGTTTGAACGTGCGGTAGTTGATGGTTTCGGGCTTCTTCACCTCGCCGAAGGACCAGGCCAGAATTTCTTCGGGCGAGGCCAGCGAGATCTTGATTTCGTCGAACTGCCGAGGCTGGGCCATCGGGTTCAGGGGATTGGTGGCAAGTTCCTGGTTCATTTCAGATTCCTAATGAGGGGCGCGGGAGGAGGGAGGCGGCGGGGCGCAGCGGCCCCGCCAGACGGCCACAGCCGTTATTCCTCTTCCTCCGCATCCAGGAGTTCCATGTTGAGGCCCAGACCCCGGACCTCCTTGACGAGCACGTTGAACGATTCCGGCACGCCGGCCTCGAAATTATCCTCGCCCTTGACGATGCTTTCATAAACCTTGGTTCGGCCCGCCACGTCGTCCGACTTCACGGTCAGCATTTCCTGCAACGTGTAGGCGGCGCCATAGGCTTCAAGCGCCCAGACCTCCATCTCACCCAGACGCTGGCCGCCGAACTGGGCCTTACCACCCAGCGGCTGCTGCGTGACGAGGCTGTAGGGTCCGGTCGAGCGGGCATGCATCTTGTCGTCGACAAGGTGGTGCAGCTTCAGGACATATTTCATCCCCACCGTCACCGGACGCGAGAACTGCTCGCCGGTGCGGCCGTCGAAGACCACCGACTGACCGGACTGGTCGAAGCCCGCCCGTTTCAGCGCGTCATCCACGTCGCTTTCCTTGGCCCCGTCGAAGACCGGAGTGGCGATCGGAACGCCGTTGCGCACCGCGTTGGCATGCTCCAGCAGCTGATCGTCCGCCAACCCGTCGAAGGTCTCGGCATACATCTCGTCGCCATAGCCGTTCTTCATCGCGTCGCGCACACCCGACATGTCGCCCGACCCGTTGCGGAATGCCTCGAGCGCCTCGTCGATCTGGATGCCCAGCCCGCGAGAGGCCCAGCCCATATGGGTTTCTAGGATCTGGCCGACATTCATCCGCGACGGCACGCCGAGCGGGTTCAGCACCAGGTCCACCGGGGTGCCGTCGCCCAGGAAGGGCATGTCTTCCATCGGCACAACCTTCGAGACGACCCCCTTGTTGCCGTGACGTCCGGCCATCTTGTCGCCGGCCTGAAGCTTGCGCTTCACCGCGACGAACACCTTGACCATCTTCATCACGCCCGGAGGCAGATCGTCGCCCTGACGGACCTTCTCGACCTTGTCGTCGAACCGGGCCTCGAGCGCCTTTTTCTGGGCGTTGAACTGATCGTGCAGCGCCTCGACTTCCTTGGCGGTGTCCTCGTCGCCGATGGCCAGTTGCCACCACAGCCCGCGCGAGATCGAGCCCAGCAGATCATCATCGATCATGCTGCCCGACTTGATCCCTTTCGGACCTTTCACCGCGGTCTTGCCGGCGATGAGCGTCTTCAGCCGCGCATAGATGTTGCGCTCCAGGATGGCCAGCTCGTCGTCGCGGTCGCGCGACAGGCGTTCGACCTCTTCGCGCTCGATCTGCAACGCGCGCTCGTCCTTGTCGACGCCGTGACGGTTGAACACCCGGACCTCGACAATGGTGCCGTAGGCCCCCGGCGGCAGACGCAGCGAGGTGTCGCGCACATCGGACGCCTTCTCGCCGAAGATGGCGCGCAGAAGTTTTTCCTCCGGCGTCATCGGGCTTTCGCCCTTGGGCGTGATCTTGCCCACCAGAATATCGCCCGGCCCGACTTCGGCACCGATATAGACGATGCCCGCCTCATCGAGGTTGCGCAGCGCCTCTTCGCCGACATTCGGGATGTCGCGGGTGATCTCTTCCGGGCCGAGCTTGGTGTCGCGCGCCGCAACCTCGTATTCGTCGATATGGATCGAGGTGAACACGTCGTCGCGGTGGATCCGCTCGGAGATCAGGATCGAATCCTCGTAGTTGTAGCCGTTCCACGGCATGAAGGCGACGACCACGTTCCGGCCGATGGCCAACTCGCCCTGATCGGTCGAGGGACCGTCCGCGATCACCTGCCCCTTCACGACCTTCTCGCCCACCTTGACCAGCGGACGCTGGTTGATGGTCGAGGACTGGTTGGAGCGCTTGAACTTGCGCAGCCGGTAGATATCCACCCCGGCATTGCCGCCAGCCAGATCTTCGGTCGCACGGACAACGATCCGCTGCGCATCGACCTGGTCGATGATGCCGGAACGCGTCGCCATGATCGCAGCACCCGAATCGCGGGCCACAGTGGCTTCCATCCCGGTGCCGACGAAAGGCGCCTCGGCGCGCAGCAGCGGCACCGCCTGACGCTGCATGTTGGAGCCCATCAGCGCGCGGTTGGCGTCATCGTTTTCAAGGAAGGGGATCAGCGCCGCGGCGACGGAGACCAACTGCTTGGGCGACACGTCGATCAGATCGACCGCGTCCACCGGGTTCAGCATGAAATCGCCCGCCTGACGGGTGCTGACCAGTTCGTTGACGAACTTGCCGTCATCGTCGAGCTGCGCATTGGCCTGCGCGACGGTGTGGCGCATCTCCTCGGTCGCGGACATATAGACCACGTCGTCGGTCACCTTGCCCTCGACCACCTTGCGATAGGGGGTCTCGATGAAGCCGTATTTGTTCACGCGGGCAAAGGTCGCGAGGCTGTTGATCAGACCGATATTCTGACCTTCCGGCGTCTCGATCGGGCACATCCGCCCGTAATGGGTCGGGTGCACGTCGCGCACCTCGAAGCCCGCGCGTTCGCGGGTCAGACCGCCCGGCCCGAGCGCCGAGAGGCGGCGCTTATGCGTCACCTCCGACAGCGGGTTGGTCTGGTCCATGAACTGCGAAAGCTGCGAAGAGCCGAAGAATTCGCGCACCGCCGCCGCCGCCGGCTTGGCGTTGATCAGATCCTGCGGCATGACCGTGTCGATCTCGACGCCCGACATGCGCTCGCGGATCGCGCGCTCCATGCGCAGCAGGCCGACGCGATACTGGTTTTCCATCAGCTCACCGACCGAACGCACCCGGCGGTTGCCCAGATGGTCGATATCGTCGATCTCGCCCTTGCCGTCGCGCAGTTCCACCAGCCCCTTGACGCAGGCCACGATATCCTCAGGCCGAAGCGTGCGCTGCGTGTCCGGCGCATCGAGGTCGAGGCGCATATTCATCTTGACCCGGCCCACGGCGGACAGGTCGTAACGCTCGCTGTCGAAGAACAGGCTGTCGAACATGGTCGAGGCCGCTTCCACGGTCGGCGGCTCGCCCGGACGCATGACGCGATAGATATCCATCAGCGCCTGATCGCGGTTCATGTTCTTGTCCGCGGCCATGGTGTTGCGGATATAGGCGCCGACATTGACGTTATCGATGTCCAGAACCGGAATGTCGGTGATGTCGTTATCCAGCAGCGACTTCAGCAGACCGCCGGTCAGCTCGCCATCCTTGTCATAGTCGGCGGTGATTTCGTCCCCGGCCTCGGCATAGATCAGCCCGGTCTCGTCATTCACCAGATCCCTGGCCACGAACCGGCCGATGATCTGATCGAACGGCACCAGCAGGTCGATATCCTCGCCGCCTTCCAGAAGCTGCTTCACCTTGCGCGGCGTGACCTTCTCGCCGGCCTTGGTGATGACCTCGCCGGTGGCGGCGTTGATCAGATCGAAGGCCGGGCGCGAGCCGCGGACGCGGTCGGGGAAGAAGCGCGTGACCCAGCCGCCCTCATTGCCCTTCTGCGCCTTCTGCAGCTTGAACGGCACAGTGTCGTAGAACGCATCCATGATGCCTTCCTGATCCAGACCGAGCGCATAGAGCAGCGTCGTGACCGGCAGCTTCCGGCGGCGGTCGATGCGCGCGAACACCAGATCCTTGGCGTCGAATTCGAAATCCAGCCAGGAGCCGCGATAGGGGATGATGCGGCAGGCGAACAGCAGCTTGCCCGAGCTGTGCGTCTTGCCGCGGTCATGGTCGAAGAACACGCCCGGAGAGCGATGCATCTGCGACACGACAACGCGCTCGGTCCCGTTGACGATGAACGTCCCGTTCTGGGTCATCAGGGGCATGTCGCCCATGAACACGTCCTGTTCCTTGATGTCCTTGACCGACTTCGCGCCGGTGTTCTCGTCAACATCGAACACGATCAGGCGCAGCGTCACCTTCAGCGGCGCGGCATAGGTCATGTCGCGGCTCTGGCATTCATCGACGTCGTATTTCGGCTTTTCCAGCTCGTATTTCACGAATTCCAGCGTCGCGGTCTCGTTGAAATCCTTGATCGGGAAGACCGACTGGAACACGCCCTGCAGCCCCTCGCCATCGGTATGGGTCGGGGCATCGCCGGAATTCAGGAACAGGTCATAGGAGGATTTCTGGACCTCGATGAGGTTCGGCATCTCCAGAACTTCGCGGATATTGCCGTAGCTGCGCCGGATACGCTTCTGGCCGACATAGGACTGCGCCATGGGGTCTTGCACCTTTCGTCTTGACGCGCGCGTGCCGTCGGGGCCCGGCAGGCGCGGTCTGCGAATGTCAGGGGTTCCTGTTCAATACCTGCCGCCCGTCCCACCGCGCGGCTCCCGAACCTGAACATGCCCTGAAGGAAGCTGATGCCATGTAGGCATCGGATCAGCGCCCTTCAAGACAGGTTCGGCAGGGACCGGGAAATTCCCGGACCCTGCCCAAATCATGCGACCGAAGGGTCGATTATTTCAGCTCGACCTTGGCGCCAGCCGCTTCGAGCTTCTTCTTCATCTCTTCGGCTTCGTCCTTGGCAGCGCCTTCCTTGACCTTGCCACCGGCTTCGACCAGGTCCTTGGCTTCTTTCAGGCCCAGACCGGTGATGCCGCGCACTTCCTTGATCACGTTGATCTTGTTCGGGCCGGCTTCGGTCAGCACGACGTCGAATTCGGTCTTTTCTTCGGCAGCTTCGGCCGCACCGGCAGCCGGGCCAGCCATCATCACCGCGCCGCCGGCGGCGGGCTCGATGCCGTATTCATCCTTCAGGATGGTTTTCAGTTCCTGGGCTTCCAGCAGGGTCAGGCCCACGATGTCTTCGGCGAGTTTCTTCAGATCAGCCATTTTTCCGTTCTTTCCAAGTTTGTGTTCCAACGTCGGATATCGTCCATACGCCGGGAATGAGTTGCATCAGGCGGCTTCGCGCTCTTCGAGCGTCGAAAGAATGCCCGCGATGTTCGAAGCAGGTGCGCCAATCGCACCGGCGATGTTCGAAGCCGGAGCGCCGATGCAGCCGACGATCGAGGCAATGAGCTCGTCGCGCGAAGGCATGGCGGCCACGGATTTCACACCGGCCGGATCAAGCGCCGTGTCGCCCATCGCACCGCCGAGGATCACGAACTTGTCGTTCCCCTTGGCGTATGAATCGGCGACCTTGGCCGCAGCCACAGGATCCTCCGAATAGGACAGCACGGTCATGCCCGTCAGGTAGTCAGCAATGCTTGCGCAGGGCTTTCCTTCCAGGGCGATCTTGGCGAGCCTGTTCTTGGCAACGCGAACGGACCCGCCAGCGTCGCGCATCTGCGCGCGCAGGTCCTGCATCTGTGCAACCGTCATCCCTTCGTAATGGGCAACCACCACGACGCCAGAGCTTTCAAAGATCTGGCCGAGTTCCTCGACCACCTGTTCTTTTTGCGCTCTATCCACGGTTAACTCCAAGTTTGGGGGCGAACCCCCGGCTCTCACTTTCCGTTGGCCCCGAAGGGCCGCGGGTCGGGTCCGCAATCGATGGACCCGAGATCACCCGAGGAGAGCCCCCGGAAAAATGGTCTCGACTTCCATCTCGGGAAGGACATTAAGCCGCACGCGGCACCCTCCGTCTCGGACGAAAGCACCGGGTCCGCGAATCACGGATCCGATGCGAATGGCCCGTTTAGGGCAAATGCCGGTCTTTGCCAAGGGGCGACATCGCTTCGGCAGATCAACCTTGGTTGCTATTCCCATGGCCGGGGAAAATACGGTCGATCTGGCCGTGCGTATCGACATCCAAGCGGATGACTCCACCCAAGCCTTCGAGCTTCTCGCACGTCTCAGGTTCGAGTTGGTGCAGAAGGTCGTAGAGCGCGCGGTATTCCCGCTCAGCCTCCTCCGCGGGAAAGCGATCAATTTCGTCGAGCCGCGCTGACGCACGCCGGGGAAGCCCCCAGGACCCTCTGCGCCAGGCCAGCTTCGCGCGCCATCGATCATAGCCATTGTCGACGAAGTGCAGGAGCATGGCGCCGTTTGCCGGCCCCACGAAGATTCCGTCAATCGGTTTGCGGTCCCGGCCCACGACCAAATGCTGCCTCACCCGGAAAACGTCGAACCCGGTGCGGGTCAGCGATTTTCCGTCCGCATGACCCACGAGGCCGCCACGCGGCGCAAGATAGAAGGCTGCCGCACCGCCATTCTGCCGGATCACGGCGCGGGGCAGCGGCAAGCGGAACCAGTTCCCCCCGTGTCCTGGCGTCGTCACATGTTCGGCCGTGCAGAAACGGACCGCGGGGGCATCATCGGGCACGGAGCGGAGGAACTCGTCGAAATTGCGGCCTTGCAGATAGACGAATTCGTCACTGTCCACAGCCAGAAACCAATCTGCTTTCGCGCCACGATAAGCGAATGTCAGCGCAGCGTTCTGCCGCTTGACGAAGGCCATGTCGGGCTGCGCCCCGATGCCGCGCCAGAAATCCGCCGTGCAGCGATGCACGCGGACCTCCGGTCGCGTCTCCACCAATTCGATCGCCGGGTCCTGCGGATCGTCGAAGAACAGCTCGATGCGTTCGACGCCCAGTTCACAATACCAGGACACGAAGCGCAGGGTCTGCTCCAGCGGCTCGCGAAGCACTGTGGCCATCTGCACGGTTTCAGTCATGCGCTTCGTCATTCCGTCTCAATCCCCCGCAAAAACACTCCCAGATGCCGTCGCAAATGGCTGCGCTTCCGCTCGGGGCACAGCGCCAGGGCGCGTTCGGTGACGGCCCGGCAGCAGGCCCATTGGCGATAATGTGCAGGCATATGGTAATGCGCGATATGGGGCTTGACAGCCTGTTCTGCCTGGGTGCGGCGAAACAGAGAGTAGTTATAGCTTTCCGGCAGAACATGCAGCGCCGCGCCTGCGCGCCGGGCCGCGATCGGCAGTGCAATCTGATCCAGCCAGGGCCGTTTCTGCGTCACGCGATCGTCCCGGTCCAGCCTCAGCGCAGTGTCCAGCCACAGCTCGGGAAGGCGGTTGCCGCCGTCGAGATTTTCGTGAAACCCGACAAGCCCCGCGTTGAGATAGGGCAGCGACCGGAAATATGGGGGGCGCACCAGAAACATTCTTTCCGCCGGGAGCGGCAGATCAAGCACCGCGTAAGCGGTTTCCCAGTCGCCCGGATCAATGCCCCAGGTCGGCACGCCTTCCGGCACTGCAAACAGGCAGGGCTCATCCGGCACGTCAGAGAAATCGAGCGGTCGCGCGCAGATCATGTCGGTGTCGAGAAACACCGACAGCTCGCAACTCCGCGGCTCGCAGCACGCGATGATCTTGTTTCCATGCGGATAGGGCTCTGCCCAGGCGACATGATCCGTTCTCATCGTCCGCACATCGATGCGCAGCAACTCCAGCATGATTTCGGGCGCGCGTGCGAAGCCCTTGCTGTTATGCTCCGGCACATAGGCGATGATCTCCACATCCTCACCCATCTGCATGCGCAGGGACGTGGCCAGAAGCACCGCGGCGCTCTGAAAGCCCGGACCATCCATCACGAAGAAATAGCTGGTCTTTCGCATGGGGCCCGGCCTGTCTCAGCGTGAGGGGCGTTTCACCCGATCAATCACAGCGTGTGTAGCACCAGTCACGCAGCCAGTTCAATTCACTGGCGACCAAAAGAAAATCCCCGGCCGCCAGTCCGGCGCCGGGGATCTTCACGTTCGGATCGAATCGCTTACTGCGCCGCCACCGCGTCGGCAACGTCGATGGTCACGCCCGGACCCATGGTCGAGCTGATCGAGACCTTCTTGACATAGGTGCCCTTGGCGCCGGTCGGCTTGGCGCGGTTCACCGCCTCGACGAAGGCGCGGACATTCTGCGCGATCTTCTCGGCGTCGAAGCTGACCTTGCCGATGCCGGCATGGACGACCCCGGCCTTCTCGGCCTTGAACTGCACCTCACCGCCCTTGGCGGCGGCCACGGCCTGGGCGACATCCATCGTCACCGTGCCGACCTTGGGGTTCGGCATCAGGTTGCGCGGACCCAGCACCTTGCCCAGACGACCGACCAGCGGCATCATGTCGGGTGTGGCGATCACGCGGTCGAAATCCAGATTGCCGCCCTGGATCGATTCGACCAGATCCTCGGCGCCGACGACTTCGGCGCCGGCTTCCTTGGCCTCATCGGCCTTGGCGCCGCGGGCGAACACGGCCACGCGGACATCCTTGCCGGTGCCGGCGGGCAGTTGCACTACGCCGCGGACCATCTGGTCGGCGTGACGCGGATCGACGCCCAGATTCATCGCGATCTCGACGCTTTCGTCGAACTTGGCCGAGGCCGCATCCTTGACCAGCTTGACCGCCTCATCGACGGTCAGGTTCGCCTTGCCCTCGAAGGCGGCGCGGGCGGCGGCTTTCTTCTTTGCAATCTTTGCCATCAGCTCAGCCCTTCACCTCGATGCCGATCGAACGTGCCGAACCGGCGATGATCTTCATCGCTTCGTCGACCGAATTCGCGGACAGGTCCTTCATCTTCATCTCGGCAATCTCGCGCACCTGCTTGGTGGTGACCGAACCGGCGGTGGCGCGGCCGGGCTTTTCCGAGCCCTTGGCGCGGTTGCGCTTGCCCTGCGGCTTCAGACCGGCCGCCTGCTTGAGCAGGAAGGACGCCGGCGGCGTCTTAGTCTCGAAGGTGAACGACTTGTCCTGGTAATAGGTGATCACCACCGGGACGGGCGAGCCCTTCTGCATCTCCTGCGTCTTGGCGTTGAACGCCTTGCAGAATTCCATGATATTGATGCCGCGCTGACCCAGTGCGGGGCCGACGGGCGGGGACGGGTTGGCTTCACCCGCCTTGATCTGCAGCTTGAGCTGCCCAACAACTTTCTTGGCCATCTGGCCTCTCCTTTTTCATCGCGCCCTGCCCTCGCGGGCGTCCGGGCAGATATAGCGGTGCGGCCTCGGGCCTCCCGCGCTCACATCACGCGGTCTTGGCGACCTGCGTGAATTCCAGTTCGACCGGCGTCGGCCGGCCGAAAATCGACACGGTGACCTTGATCCGGGCGGCCGCATCGTCGACCTCTTCGACCGTGCCGGAGAACCCCTCGAACGGGCCGTCGGTCACGTTCACCGTCTCGCCCACGTCGAAGCGGATCAGGTTTCGCGGCGCGACCTCTGCCCCGCCCTCGCCGGTGCGGTGCAGGATCAGGTTGACCTCGTCATCGCGCATCGGCGACGGCTTGCCCTGCTGACCCAGGAAGCCGGTCACCCGGTTGATCGAGTTGACCAGGTGATAGGTCCGGTCGTTCATGTCCATATGCACGAGTACATAGCCCGGCATGAAGCGGCGTTCGGAGGTCACCTTCTTGCCGCGGCGCACCTCGATCACCTCTTCGGTGGGGACCACGACATCGTCAATCTCGTCGCCCATCGACTTTTCCTCGATGGACTGACGAATCGCTTCGGCGACCTTCTTCTCGAAGTTCGACAGGACGCTGACCGAATACCAACGCTTTGCCATGTTCCGATCGACCCCTGTTTTGTCGTCTGGGGACGGCCCTGCCGTCCGCGTGAATTCCAATATGCCCGAAAATGAAACCGGCGCGCACCGAATCGTGCACGCCGATGGCCGGGCAAGTCGGGCGGAGATAACCCCGCCCTCAGCCAAATGCAACCCTGTCAGGCCCCTGGCCGGTCAGGACACCGAGCCGAGCAGCCAGGTCAGCCCGGTGCGGATCGCGATATCGACCAGGAAGAAGAAGATCGCGGCCAGCGTGGCCATGATGAAAACCATGATCGTGGTCGTCACCACCTCGCGCCGCGTCGGCCAGGTGATCTTGGCGGCCTGGTCGCGGACCTGAGACAGAAACTGGACGGGGTTGGCCATTGGTATCCTCGTGTTGCAGCCGCCCAGATAGACCGGGGCGGCAAGGTTTTCAAGCAGGCTCGGCACCGTCCGCGCCGGATCCGTCCCCCGCATCGCGCGCGAGCCATGTCACCCCGTCCAACCGCGAGAGCTGTTCGAGATCACGCGCATAGTTGCGCCGGCTGGCCGCGTAGACGCGCGGTCGCAGCGGCCGCATGGCCGGCACGCCACGTGTCTTCGGATGCTCGGCACAGGCCCGGTTCAGCAATTTCTCCACCGGGGTGTCGAGATCGCTCATCGCCAGTTCGGCGAACAGGTGATAGGCATCCTGGGAAATGCCGCCATTGCGCCAGGTCGGTGCGGGCACGATCGGCGCCAAGTCCGGGCCGACCATCTCTCGGATGACTTGCGGGCGCAGCGCCACGTAATACTCATACTGCCAGCAGACCAGCCGGGTCACCCCCTCGCAGGACAGCAAACGCTGTGCAAGCTCGGTCCAGGCCAGTTCCTCCACAGACAGCCCGCTGACATAGCGGTCGATGTCGATGGCGACGCCCATGCGCAACTGCTGGCCATAGGCCGAAGACACGAACCTGGCCGGATCGCGCACCGCCAGGAACAGCTCGACCTCGGGATGGCCCAGCAACGCCAGCAGCGCGTCCACCGCGTCCTTCGCGCCGGGATAGAGGATATTGCCCTCGCCGAACATGGCGGCGCGATAGGTCGTGCCGATGATGTTCTCTTCGGAGATCAGGTGATGGTCGTGCCGCGCCAGCCAGGCGTTCAGCTCGGTCTTGGCGATGGATTGCGCCGCATCGTCGCCGGCATGCAGCGCTGTATAGAGCGGCAACGCCTCGCTGCGCAGGGAACGCGGACCCAGATAGCCAAGCCCACCGGCGATCAACTTGCCGCGCACGCGGCGAAACGCGTGCTGCAGCTCTGTTGTCGCGGTCTTGTGCGCGCCGAGATGGATCCTCAGGGTCATGTGATGACGTGCCTTTGGCCGGTGCTGCGCATTCTGGCGCAATCGGGCGGGCGACTGGCAGGGGCAGAGGGACTCGAACCCACGACCCTCGGTTTTGGAGACCGATGCTCTACCAACTGAGCTATACCCCTAGGCCGCGGGCCTGATTAAAGCGGAACGGATCACGGCGCAAGGGGAATAGCAGGGACAAGCTGAACGTTTGGTTGCGAACCCCACCCAAGCCCGCGCATACCGTGGCGACTGACGGGTCCGAGACCCGCCCGCCCGCGTCATTCCCCCGCCAGCGCCCGGTCCTCGTCGGCGTCCTCGGTCAGCAAGAACCCCCCGGACTGCCGCGCCCAGAGACGCGCGTAAAGCCCGCCCGCCTCCAGCAGCTCGGCATGGCTGCCCTGTTCGATGATCCGCCCCTGATCCATCACCACCAGCCGGTCCATGGCCGCGATGGTGGACAGGCGATGAGCAATGGCGATCACCGTCTTGCCCTGCATCAGCGCATCGAGCCGCGACTGGATCGCCGCCTCCGCCTCGCTGTCGAGCGCCGAGGTCGCCTCGTCCAGCACCAGGATTGGCGCATCCTTCAGCGCGACACGGGCAATGGCGATGCGCTGACGCTGCCCGCCGGACAGTTTCACCCCGCGCTCGCCCACATGCGCATCCAGCCCCCGCCGACCCTTGCTGTCGGCCAGAAGCGGAATGAAATCCTGCGCCTCGGCCATCTCGACTGCCGCCCGGATCTCCGCCTCCGTCGCATCGGGGCGGCCATAGGTGATGTTCTCGCGGACAGATCGGTGCAGGAGAGAACTGTCCTGCGTCACCACCCCGATGGCGGCGCGCAGGCTTTCCTGGGTCACCTCTGACACGTCCTGCCCGTCAATCGTGATCCGACCGCGCTCCAGGTCGTGAAACCGGAGCAGCAGGTTCACGAGCGTGGACTTGCCCGCGCCAGAGCGGCCGATCAGCCCGACCCGCTCGCCCGGCGCGATTTCGAGATTCAGCTCATCCAGCACCGCCAGCGGTCGATCCGCCGCCGAGGCGTCATATCGGAACGTCACATCGGCGAAGCTGACCGCGCCCGGCCCACGGCGCAGGGTCTGCGCGGTGGCGCTGTCCTGCACCGCGCGCGGCAGGGCCAGCGACGAGATCCCGTCGCGCACCGTGCCGATATTCTCGAAAAGCGCGGCGAATTCCCACATGATCCAATGCGACATGTTGTTCAGCCGCAGCGCCAGCGGCACCGCGACCGCCAATGCGCCCACGCTGACCGTGCCGCCCACCCATAGCACCAGCCCGATACAGGTCACCGCCGCGACAAGCATCACGTTGAGCAGCGTCAGCAGCATGTCCTGCAACGCAGACAGCCGCATCTGCGCATAGACGGTCTGCAGGAATCCATCCATGCCGCGCCGCACCCAGGCCTCTTCGCGGTCGGAATGCGAGAACAGCTTCACCGTGGCGATATTGGTATAGCTGTCCACCACCTGCCCGGTCATGGCACTGCGCGCATCCGCCTGCGCCTGCGCCACCCGGCCGAGCCGTGGCACGATCTGCCACAGCAGCAGCCCGTAACACAGCCCCCAGGCCGCGAAGGGCAGCGCAAGCCGCCAGTCCTGGCTCGCGGCGACCACCACCGCGCCCAGGAACATCACCAGCACATAGACCGCGACATCCATGATCTTCATCGCCACCTCGCGCACCGCGAGCGCGGTCTGCATGAGGCGCTGCGCGATCCGCCCGGCGAACTCGTCCTGGAAATATCCGACCGACTGGCGCAGCAGGTAGCGATGCGCCTGCCAGCGGATCCGCTGCGGGAAATTGCCCAGGAGCGTCTGATGCATGACCATGCTGGCCAGCCCGTTCAACACCGGCAGCGCCACCAGCAGGACCACCCCCATCAGGATCAGCCGCCGGCCCTCGGCCTGCCAGAACTGATCGCGCGGCGTGTCGGACAGCCGGTTGACCAGTTCACCCAGATAGCCGAACAGCGCCACCTCGATGATGGCGATCACGGCGGAACCCAGCGCCAGCAGCACCAGCCACGGCAGCGCGCCGTGCGAGTAATGCAGCAGGAACCCCCAGAAGCTGCGCGGCGGCATCTCGGGCGCCCCCTGCGGATAGGGATCCAACCGGCGTTCAAACCAGCCAAACATCATCTCACCATATCATCATGCCCGGCCCGCATACCGGCGGCGAAGGGCTGGCGCAGCGCGCTCTCCGTGTCAAGCGTATCCGGCGCACGGGGCCACCCGCGCGTCCGGTCTCCCGTTGATCTTTGCTGGATGGCCGGAACATCCGCAAGCCGCGCGGCGTTGGCGATGCGACGGGTGGACCCGGCAAGGCAAAACCCGAAGACACATTCAAAAGGAGCGTCATCATGGCCATCAAGAACCTCAAGGATCTGTATCTCGACCAGCTTCGCGACATCTATTCGGCCTGCAAGCAATCCATGCCGATCGTCACCGAGATGGGCCGCGCCTCGAAATCCAAGGAGCTGTCCGAGGCGCTGATCGCCAGCAACCAGGGCACCTCCGACGGGATGGAAGTGCTGGCCCAGCTTTGCAACGATCATGGCGTCGACCCGACGGGCGAGCATTGCAAGGGCATGGAGGGGCTGGTGACCGAGGCCCGCAAGCACGCGCTCGAAGCCGAATTTGCCGATGAGGACGCGCAGGACGCGGCCATCATAACCCAGTATCAGCGCCTGGCCCATTACGCGATCGCGGGCTATGGCTGCGTGCGCACCTTCGCCAACCGGCTGGGTCTCGACGGGGATGCGGCGAAGCTGCAGGAATGCCTCGACCACACCTGGGAAGGCGACCGCCACATGACCCAGATCGCCGAGGGCGGCGTGAACAAGGCCGCGACCAACTGACATCGCGCGTGCGGGTCACGGGAGGCGCTCAGCCTCCCGTGCCGCCCGCTCGCAGCCAGACCCGGCGCGGCGCCCGAGCTAGAGATGCCGCGTCTCCGGGGCCGGATTCATCCAGTCGTCATGTGCCCCATCGGTGTAATGGACCGACGCCGAAATCAGTTCGGCCTCCCCGACATCGTCAAGCGCCGCGACGACGACCTGAACGAAGCGCCCGCCCATTTCCGGGATCTCGCCATCCGTCCACAGCCTGATCCCGCAACGGCGGCAGAACCAGTGATGCATGTCAAGCGCCGCCCCGTCCGCGCGCGGCGTCTCGGCCAGATCGTCGCGACCGGCCAGCAGGCGGAACCCCTCAGGCTCCGGCAGGCGCAATTCCCAATAGCGCATCTTCCGGCAGAACCGGCAATTGCAGCGCAGGGTGCCATCCGCCAGATCGCCTTCGGCCTCGAAGCGCACCGCGCCGCAGAAGCAGCTTCCCTGGTAGCGTGTCATGGCGTGGCTCCGTGGAAGACGGCCTCGATATTATTGCCATCAGGACCGATCACGAAGGCGCCGTAGTAGCCGGCGTGGTAGTCCGGGCGCGGTCCCGGCGCACCGTTATCCGTCCCGCCAGCCTCGAGCGCTGCGGCGTGAAACGCAGCAACGCCCGCCTCGTCATCCGCCAGAAACGCGACATGCAGCCCGCCCATCGCCGGCTTTCCGGTGCCGATCCAGAAAAACGGGTTGCCTTCGCGGCCGAAGGCGACGTGGCTGCCATGTCCGCCGGTCATCTCCTCTGTCACCTCCATCTGGACTGTCAGACCGAGCGGTGCCAAAGCCGCCGCGTAAAAGGCTCGCGCGCGGGTCAGATCCGAAACGTGAAATCCGATATGGTCGATCATCGTCATGCTCCTGCTGCTTACCGGCACAGTATCATCGTCCGGCCCTGACAATTCGCGTCAGCAGGTGGACGCGGTCGCATGCTGATGTGACAGCTCGTTCTGAACGGGCCGCGGTGAAATTAACGGCCTGTTTTTCGCGGCTTTCGCGGAATGGCGCACCACCGCCCCCGCCCCGTCACGAAAAAACCCGCCCCTTTCGGGGCGGGCCTTGATCTCGTCGCGCGGGCGGGGGTGGTCCCGCCCTCAGCCGGTCATCACTCGATGATCTTGGCCACCACGCCGGCGCCGACGGTGCGGCCGCCTTCGCGGATGGCGAAGCGCAGTTTCTCTTCCATCGCGATCGGGGCGATCAGCTCGACCTCGAATTTCAGGTTGTCGCCCGGCATCACCATCTCCGTGCCTTCCGGCAGCTTCACCGTGCCGGTCACATCCGTGGTGCGGAAGTAGAATTGCGGACGGTAATTGGCGAAGAACGGGGTGTGGCGGCCACCCTCTTCCTTGGTGAGGATGTAGGCCTCGGCCTCGAACTTGGTGTGCGGGGTCACGGAACCGGGCTTGGCCAGAACCTGGCCGCGCTCGACGCCGTCACGCTCGATGCCGCGCAGCAGCGCGCCGATATTGTCGCCCGCCTCGCCGCGATCGAGCAGCTTGCGGAACATCTCGACGCCGGTGCAGGTGGTCTTCTTGGTGTCGCGGATGCCGACGATTTCAAGCTCGTCGCCCACGTTCACCGCGCCACGCTCGACCCGGCCGGTCACCACCGTGCCGCGGCCCGAGATCGAGAACACGTCCTCGATCGGCATCAGGAAGGGCTGATCCACGGCGCGCTCCGGCGTCGGGATATAGCTGTCGAC
>NZ_FNAH01000001.1 GCF_900101865.1 Paracoccus isoporae | reverse complement strand
GACCGAAACCCTAGTGAGCCGATATGCAAGAAAATCCAGTCGAATACCGACCAAACCGCCCGCATATCTCTTCAAGTATGCATAACAATGTCAAATAGCAGGGAAACAAAACAACCCCAACCGCGCCAAAACCCTTTCGGCGCCGTCAAAGCCGTTGCTTCCAGATTGTTGCCGCAAAACCGTCTCCAGTTCCGAAGCAGAAGCCCTATCTAGCGATTGGTTCCGATCCCGTCAAGAGCGTTTCCCGACTTTTTCGGCCTGCCCGCCTGGGCCCCGTCCGATCCGGCGTCGCCGCCGTTTCGGTGAGGGGGTATCTACGGCCCGTATCGGACTGGCGCAAGGGGGTGTGTTCATATAAATGCCGAAAAAACGCAAACCATTGATTGTAAATGGATTTATGCCCGGGCGCGCCGCAGGACTGGCAGCCGCATGGCCAGCAGAATCAGAATCACCGCCGTGCAGAACAGCGGCCAGCCGGTCCAGAGCTTGAGCGCCCAGAGCCAATGCAGGCAGGCCAGAAGCGCAGCGAGATAGACCAGGCGATGCAGCTTGTGCCAGCGCCGACCGAGTTTCCGAATCGAGAAGCGGTTCGAGGTCACGGCCAGAGCAAGCAGGATCACGAAGCCCGTCATCCCGAACAGGAGATAGGGCCGTTTCACCACATCGGGAATCATCTGGCCCCAGAGCAGCGCCATGTCGAACACGGCCCAAGCCAGCATATGCAGCAGCGCGTAGCTGAAGGACAGCAGACCCAGCGCCCGCCGCAGATGAATGAGATTGACCCGAAGCAACTGCCTGAGCGGGGTGACCGCCAATGTCGCAATCAGGAAATAGAGCGCCGTTCGGCCAAGCCGGTGCTCGATCTCCCGCACCGGATCCACGCCGAGCTGGGATGTCATCACATCACTGACCAGCAGGGCGAGCGGGATGGTACCAAGCAGCCATGCCGACCATTCCGGCAGTTTCCTCAGCGCGCGATTCAGTGCCTGCATCAGTAGTTCTTGGCCAGATCCATGCCGGCATACAGGCCTGCGACCTGATCGCCATAGCCGTTGAACATCTCCGTCTCCTGCCGGCCGCCCAACAGGCCGGCACCGATGCGCCGCTCGGTCGCCTGGCTCCAGCGGGGATGGTCCACCTCCGGGTTCACATTCGCATAGAACCCGTATTCGCGCGGCTGCAGGGTCTGCCAGCTCGTCAGCGGCTGGGTCTCGGTCAGCGTGATCTTGACGATCGACTTGATGGACTTGAACCCGTATTTCCACGGCACCACGAGGCGGATCGGCGCGCCGTTCTGGTTCGGCATGGGCTTGTCATACAGCCCGGTGGCAAGGATCGTCAGCGGGTGCATCGCCTCGTCGATCCGCAGCCCTTCGTGATAGGGCCAGTCAATGCCGCCGCCGCGCTGCGCGATCATCTCCTCGGGGCGGTAAAGCGTCTCGAATGCGACGAATTTGGCCGACGGCCTGATGCCCGCTTTCGACAGGACCGACGCCAGAGGCACGCCGAGCCAGGGAATCACCATCGACCAGGCCTCGACACAGCGCAGGCGATAGATTCGCTCCTCGAGCGCGTTATCGGGTGCCAGATCCTCGACGCCGTAGCTTCCCGGTCGCTCGACAAGGCCACCGATTTCCACCGACCAGGGATCGGTCGTCATCCGGTCGGCGTATCGCGCGGGATCTTCCTTGCCGAAGCCAAACTCGTAGAAATTGTTGTAATTGGTGATTTCCTCAAAGCTGTTTGGCTTTTCCGAGGTGGAGTACTGCGATGCAGACCCCGTCAGCGCCGCGGCAGGTGTCGCCGCCAGCGCCGTGGCGCCCGCGATAAAGCTGCGCCGGTCAAGCCACAGCGCCTGCGGGGTGACGTCCGACCATCCGAGTTTCATTCCGGCCTCCTGAGTTGACCGCATCATGCGGCACCAGCACCGGACCGGCCACACAAATCAGATCACATTGCCGTTCGAGGACTGCGCGGCACGGCCCGGCGGGACCGTATCTCGATTCGGACCGGTCCCTGAGAAAACGCCTGACGCGGCCTCCTGCGCCATCCTGTCGGGGTGTCTGCGATAACTTCGGTTCAGCAGTTCGCGTTAAAGGAATCCTGCCGTTCGCCCCGCCGACGAGGTGAAAGCGCCTTCATTCCAAGGTTTGGGAGGAAGTGGCCGCATGGTGCTCCGCCGTTAACCCAGCGGGACACTTATCAGACAGAACCGTCTGAAGACACGGGGCGGCCGGTTGAGATCGCGGTTAACTTGGCTTCGGGACGGATGCGTGGATGGATCCTCCCGGGTGCAGAAGTGCCGAAGTTCGCTGCCTTTACGTTGTCCAGTCAGGGAGGTGTCAGTAGGTCGGAGTCAGGTCGCCCGGTATGTTTGCTCCGCCCCGCGGGCCAACCCGGCCTCTCGTTAAGGGAGGTTTTTTCCGGGTCACCGCTGGGCCTCGACGGCGTTGAACATATTCTCCGCGTCCTCCGAGCCTTGCAGAAGATTGTTTGAGAAATCTGCCACGCAGCGTCTCGAACATTGTTCAGCAACTCGAAGAATTTCAGGAACCAGTCGGCGTTTCCAAGTGTTTAGCATCGAAATTCCGGTCCTGACCCGGCACAGCCTACCGCATTCACGCATCCTGGATTGGTGGCAAGCAAGACCGCGCAATGCGACGTCTGCCCCAGCGAGGTTGTTAACGAGTAGTCCGGTTGCAGTTTGTTAATCAGTGTAGGGCCAGTCCGACCCCTCAGGTCGATACGCTCATGTTGGAAACCCCCGCTTCCCGAAGGAGGCGGGGGTTTGCCGTTCGCACGCGGCTCAGTGGATGGTGGCGTCTTTCGGGCCTTCCCCGACCGCGCCCAGCTTCGGGCCGGCGGTGCCGACATGTTCGCCGACGATCAGGCCGTCGTCATTTGCGCTGACGGAGACGGTCTGGCCGTCCAGCACCTCGCCCGACAGCAGCATCTCCGCCAGCGGATCCTGCAGGGCACGCTGGATCACCCGCTTCAGCGGTCGCGCACCGAACACCGGATCATAGCCTTCCTCGGCCAGCCAGCCCATCGCCTTGTCATCAAGCTCGAGACTGATATTGCGCTTCGCCAGCCGCTGCTCCAGCAGCCAGAGCTGGATCTTGACGATTCCGTTCATATTGTCGCGCGTCAGGCGACGGAAAATGATCATCTCGTCCAGACGGTTCAGGAACTCCGGCCGGAAATGCGCCCGGACGGCCTGCATCACCTCCTGCCGCGCCTGCGTCGAATCTCCGTCATCCGGCAGATGCGACAGGGCCTGGCTGCCAAGGTTGGAGGTCAGCACGATCAGCGTGTTCTTGAAATCCACCTTCCGGCCCTGGCCGTCGGTCAACTGACCATCATCCAGAACTTGCAGCAGCACGTTGAACACATCGGGATGCGCCTTTTCGACCTCGTCGAACAGGATCACGGAATAGGGGCGGCGGCGAACCGCCTCGGTCAGCGCCCCGCCCTCGTCATAGCCGACATAACCCGGAGGCGCACCGATCAGCCGGGCAACCGAGTGCTTTTCCATGTATTCCGACATGTCGATGCGAATCATGGCGTTCTCGTCGTCGAACATATATTCCGCGATCGCCTTGGTCAGCTCGGTCTTGCCCACCCCGGTCGGGCCGAGGAACAGGAACGAGCCGAGCGGACGGCTCTCCTCGTTCAGACCCGCGCGGGCCCGGCGCACCGAACGCGAAATTGCGGCCACGGCCTCGTCCTGGCCGACCACGCGCTGACCGAGGATCTCTTCCATCTTCAGCAGCTTCTCGCGCTCGCCCTCCAGCATCTTGCTGGTCGGGATGCCGGTCCAGCGTTCGACCACCTCGGCAATCTGCTCCGGCCGGACGGCCTCTTCGACCATGACGCCATCACCCGCAGCTTCATCGGATTCGGACAGCTGTTTCTCCAGCCCCGGAATGATGCCGTAGGACAGCTCACCCGCGCGGGCCAGGTTCCCCTCGCGCTTGGCCTGATCCAGCTCGGCGCGCGCCCGGTCGAGCTGCTCCTTGATGCTGCGCGACCCTTCCAGCTTGTCCCGTTCCGCCTGCCAGCGGGCGGTCATCGCCTTGGACTTGTCGGTCAGGTCGCCAAGCTCCTTTTCCAGCCGCTCCAGCCGGTCGCGGCTCGCCGCGTCGTCTTCCTTCTTCAGCGCCTCGGCCTCGATCTGCATCTGCAATATCTGCCGGTCGAGCGCGTCCAGCTCCTCGGGCTTGCTGTCGACCTCCATGCGCAGGCGCGACGCCGCCTCGTCCACCAGGTCGATGGCCTTGTCGGGCAGGAAGCGATCGGTGATGTAGCGGTTCGACAACTCTGCCGCCGCAACCAGTGCCGCGTCGGAGATGCGCACCCCGTGATGGAGCTCGTATTTTTCCTTGATGCCGCGCAGGATCGACACCGTATCCTCCACCGTCGGCTCTTCAACCATCACGGGCTGGAACCGGCGGGCAAGGGCCGCATCCTTCTCGATATATTTCCGGTACTCGTCCAGCGTGGTGGCGCCGACGCAATGCAGCTCGCCCCGCGCGAGCGCCGGCTTGATGAGGTTGGCGGCATCCATCGCGCCATCGGTTTTCCCCGCGCCGACCAGCGTGTGCAGCTCGTCGATGAACAGCACGATCTCGCCGGCGGCATTCTCGATCTCCTTCAGGACCGCCTTCAGCCGCTCCTCGAACTCGCCGCGATATTTCGCCCCCGCGATCAGCGCACCCATATCCAGCGCCCAAAGCTGCTTGTCGCGCAGGCTTTCGGGCACATCACCGTCGATGATGCGCAGCGCCAGCCCCTCGGCAATGGCGGTCTTGCCCACGCCCGGCTCGCCGATCAGCACCGGGTTGTTCTTGGTGCGGCGGCTGAGCACCTGCATCGCCCGGCGAATCTCTTCATCTCGGCCGATGATCGGGTCGATCTTGCCCTGCTGTGCCGCCTCGGTCAGGTTCCGGGCATATTTCTCCAGTGCTTCATAGCTGTCCTCGGCGCTCGCGCTGTCGGCGGTGCGGCCCTTGCGGACATCATTGATCGCGCTGTTGAGTGACTGGGCATTGACCTTGCCCGCGGCAAGCGCGTCCTTGGCATTGGTGTTGGCCATCGCGAGCGCGGTCAACAGGCGCTCCGCGGGCACGAAGCTGTCTCCGGCTTGCTGGGCGAGCTTCTGCGCCTCGTCCAGCACCCGCACCAGCGACGGATCGACATAAACCTGACCCTCGCCGCCCGAGACCTTGGGCAGTTTGGCCACGGCCGCGTCGACCGCCTGGCGAACCGCCTTGGCGTCGCCGCCCGATCTGGTGATGAGGTTGGTGGCGAATCCCTGATCGTCATCCATCAGGGCTTTCAGCAGGTGCTCCGGCACGACCCGCTGGTTTTCCTCGCGGATCGCAATCGTTTGCGCGGCCTGCATGAACCCGCGCGAACGCTCGGTGAATTTTTCCATATCCATGGACATCTCTCCTATGCAGCCCCCGGTATTGCGCCGCCCGAACTGGCACGGCGCGGGCCGGGTCTTCGGGTTTGATCTGGGTATCATCGGGGTGTGTTACAATAGCAACAGAACCCGTTTGCGTGGGCGGTGTTCCCGTTGCTCGGCATGAGTCTCTGCCGCAGCGCCCGCCCCTCGCACGGAGTAGATCTCCGATGGGTGTGCTTGACCTGTAAGCTTGGCGGTCTCCCGAAATTTCGCTTTTCTTCGCGATGCTTTCGCGACATAAGCGGGCCGTTTGCGTAAATGGAAGGGAACAGCATGGATGACCGTTTGATCGTGGCGCTCGACATGGGCAATGCCATTGCCGGGATGGAAATGGCTGACCGGATCGGGGACAGCGTTTCCTTCTACAAGATCGGTCTGGGCATGCTGACCGGCGGCGGGCTCGCGCTCGCGCGGGAGCTGAAGGACGAGCGCGGCAAACGCGTCTTCCTGGACATGAAGCTCTTCGATATCGGCGCGACGGTGGAGGCGGCGGTGAAGGGGCTGGCGCAGTTCGACCTGGATTTCCTGACCGTGCATGGCGATCCGCATGTGGTCCGCGCGGCCAAGCAGGGCGCGGCCGGTTCAAAGACCCGGATCCTCGGCGTGACGGTCCTGACCTCTCTGGACCGCGCCGATCTGGATGCGGCGCTGATCGCGCCGGGCGATCTGCACGAATTGACGGTGGAGCGCGCCGTCCGTGCCTTCGAGGCCGGGGCCGACGGGGTGATCGCCTCGCCCCGCGAGGCCGCGGCGATCCGCGCGCTGCCCGAGGCGCAGGGCCGGTTGATCGTCACGCCGGGGGTGCGTCCCGCCGGCGCGGCGCTTGGCGACCAGAAGCGCGTGGAAACCCCGGCGGACGCCATCGCCGCCGGGGCCGATCACATCGTGGTGGGCCGGCCGGTCTGGCAGGCACCCGATCCGCGGGCCGCGGCGCAGGCGATCCTCGCGGAACTGCCGTGATCCGGCCTACATCCCGGACCAGACCAGCCAGGGAAAGATCAGCAACAGCATCAGCCGCAGCACATCGGCGGCAATAAAGGGCAGGATCCCGCGGATCACGGTGTCCTGTTTCAGCCCCGGCGCCGTGGCCTGCACGACGAACAGGTTCATCCCGACCGGCGGGGTGATCAGCCCGATCTCGGCCACCGTCACCACCAGCACGCCGAACCACACCATGTCGTAGTCGAGCGCTATCGCGACCGGGGCCAGCAGCGGCACGGTCAGCAGCACCATGGACATCGAGTCCATGAAACAGCCCAGCACGACGTAGAACAGCAGGATAAGCACCATCACCGCCGTCGGGTGCAGGCCGGAGGCGCCGATCGTCTCGGCCAGCATCATCGGCAGACCCGTCGTCTCCAGGAAGAAGTTGAAGAACGCCGCGCCAATCAGGATCAGAAAGATCATGCCGGTCAGCGCCGCGGTCTCGCGGATGATCTCGCGCAGGACAGCGCCGCCGAGACCGCCCATGACGAGCGCGAGCAGAAACGCACCGAACGCGCCGACCGCCGCGGCCTCGGTGGGCGAGAACCAGCCAAGCTGCATCCCGCCGATCACCACGCCGAACAGCAGCACCACCGGCCAGACCCTGGCCAGCAACGAGACCCGGTCCGCCCAGCCAACCCGCGCACCGGCAGGCGCAAGGCTGGGCCGCCTGCGCACCCGCACCATCACCGCAAGCGCATAGAGCAGCGTTCCCAGGGCACCGGGGATGATCGCCCCCATGAACAGCGCGCCGATGGGCGTCTGGGTCAGCAGACCGAAGATCACCAGGATGATCGAGGGCGGGATCAGCACGCCAAGCGTGCCGCCGGCCGCGACCGAAGCGGCAGCGAGCGAGTCGTCGTATTCATAGCGGCGCATCTCCGGCATGGCGACGCGGCCGATCGTGGCGACAGTCGCCAGCGACGAGCCGCAGATCGCCCCGAACACGGCCGAGGCCCCGACCGTCGAGACCGCCAGCCCGCCGCGCCATTGCCCGACAAAGGCATTGATGACGTCGAACAGCGACCGCGACAGCCCGGCATGTGCCGCGAACACCCCCATCAGCACGAAGAGCGGGATGACGCTGAAGCTGTAGGGGAAGATCGACTCGAACGGCGCGGTGGAGAGCACGTAAGCGGCCTGATCCAGCCCGCCGCTCAGCGCGATCCCGGCCAGCCCGATCACCGCCATGGAGATGGCCACTGGAAAGCCGAGCGCGATCAGAACGAGGGTCAGAAGAAATCCGGCGAGGCCGATGAGAGGCATGGACATGGCAGGATCCTCAATGCGCAGCGGTTCTGGTCTGGGGCAGGTTCAGCACCAGCCGCAGGACCACGGGGATCAGCGCCAGCACCGATGCCAGCACGCCTCCCAGAAGCGGCAGCCAGTAGAAGGCAATCGGGATACCAAGTTGCTGCGACTTGTCGCCCAGCATCACCTGCATCCGGTAGGTGGGGATGCACTCGATGAAGATCAGGATCATCAGCAGGATCGCCGCCGTCGCGGCCACCCCGTGCAGGATACGACCGATCCCGTTGGGCAGCCGCTCGATCAGGAAATCCACGCCGACATGGGCGGCGACCGAGAAACCCCAGGGGATCGACAGCCAGGCACCGGCCATGATGAAAAGCTGCACCAGATCGACGACGCCCGGCACCGGTGTCCCGATCCGGCGCCCGATCACATCCGCCACGCTGACCAACGCCGCGCCGCAATAGGCCAGCACGCCAATGGCGGCCAGAAACTCGATCACGCCGTCGATGCGGCGCAAGAAATTCTGCATGTCTCGTCCTTCAGAAAGCTCGGGCCCGGGCGCGGCTGACCGCGCCGGGGCTTGTCGGATGCGGTTTTCTGGCCGGGCCTACTGGCCGGATTCGAACTCCGCGATCCGGTCCTGGAACTTCTGGTAAAGCTCCGCCGCGTCCTCGACGCCTTCGGACTGCATCGTTTCCAGGTATTTGTCGATCATCGGGGTCAGGGCCTCGCGCCAGCGGTCGCGCTCCTCGTCCGACAGCGCGGTGATGGTGTGGCCGGCCGCCTCGGCCTCTTCACGACCCGCCGCATCCCACGCGTCCCACCAGTCGCCGAACTTGCCGACCAGCTCCGCGCCAGACGCCTCGTCGATGCAGTTCTGGACGTTCTCCGGCAGGCTGTCGAACTTGTCCTGATTCATCACGAAGAAGAAGGATACGGTATAGGCGCCGATATCCAGATGGTCGGTCAGCACCTCGTTCAGGCCGAAGCTTTTCACCGGATCCCACGGAAACACCGTCCCGTCGATCACCTTGCGCTGGATGTTCTCATAGACCTCGCCGGGCGGAAGGCCCTGCGGCGTGGCGCCCAGGAAGGTCAGCATCTCGGAGACGGGCGGGGACGGGGTGCGGATGCGTAGGCCCTTCATGTCCTCCATGGTCTCGACATGCGTGCCATTGGTGTGCAGCAGACCACCATTATGCGCGTGCAGCGCCAGCACCTTCAGCCCGTCATATTCGTCGCCCAGCTCGCCTTCCTCATAGAGCGACCACAGTGCGTTGGACGCAGCCCCCGCATCGCGGGTCAAGAACGGCATTTCGATCAGCGAGGTGCGGTTGAAGCGGCCGCGCGGAATGCCCGACAGGCCATGCGCGATATCGACCACCCCGGCCATCACCTGTTCCTGCTGCTTGGCGACATTGCCTTTCTGGGTGCCGCCCGGAAAGATCTCGAAGCTGACCTCGCCCCCGCTGCACTCGGAAACCTGCTGGGTCCACGGTTCGATGAAATCCGTGTGGATCCCATGCACGGCAGGCAGGTAGTGGCTCAGCGACAACGTCGTCTCCGCCGCGGCCGGCAATGCCGCTGTCAGCGCCACGGCGCCAGAGATGATGGTGGTTTTCATTCAGTATGTCCTCCCTGTGGAACTTTGTCAGATCTTGATTTTCAGCCTCTCCCTGCCGCGGGAGCAGCAGGTGATGATCCGGTCCCCGGCCGCGCGCTCAACCGCCGTGAGCACCCGGTCACGATGCTCTATTTGTCCTTCTTCGACAACGACTTCGCAGCTTCCGCACAACCCTTCCTCACAGTCGGACGGCACGTCCAGACCGGCGCCGCGCAGAACCTGCAACAGGCTGCGATCCTGCGGGACGTGCAGGCTCAGGTCGCTGTCGGTGCATTCGACGTCGAAGGCCTGACCCGTTGCCAGTTCCGCGGCGCTGTCGTCGGATGAGAAATGCTCGAACCGCAGCCGCAGGTCGGGCCGGCGGCTCATCAGCGCGTCGAGTTGGTCCAGCAGCCGCGCGGGGCCGCAGGCGGCAATGAAGCTGCCTGCTGGCGCGTCCGCAACGATTTTCTCCAGATCCGACCGTGTGCCATCATCGGAGAGATGCAGCTCAACCGCGTCAGCGTGCTCCGCCTCGACCCGATCCAGATGCGCCATGCGTGCCCGGTTGCGCCCGGCATAATGAAGCGCGTAAGGCTTTCCCAACGCCTTCAGCCGGTCCGCCATGGCCAGGATCGGCGTGATGCCGATGCCACCCGCGATCAGCACATGATGGGCTGCGTCCTCTTCGAGGCGGAAGTGATTATGCGGGCCGCGGACCGGCAATGTTGCTCCGGTGCCGGCATTCTCGTGCATCCATCGCGATCCGCCCCGGCCGAGGTCGTCGCGCAGCACCGCGATCTGCCACTCGCCCGCATCTGCCGGGCCGCAGAGCGAATATTTCCGGCTCTCCCCGTCCGGCATCACGATGTCCACATGCGCGCCCGGCGACCAGGATGGCAGCCGCTCACCCGCAGGGTCGGCCAGGGTGATGCCGAGAATGTTCTGGGCGAGTGGCGCGGCCTCGGCCACGCGCAGGCGGCGGACAATGGATTTCCGGTCCGGCGCGCCGACGGGGAAATTCCGCCCCGTGTGTCGTAGGGAGGGGTCTTGCCGTTCCGGGTTCTTGGCCGGATCCCAGGTGACCCGCAGCGCCTCGGGACCGCGCAGCGAGATGTTGGGCAGATAGGTCAGCTCCTGCTCGGCAAGCTGCAAATGCGGCAGGCGGCGGCTGACCTCCTCGATGATGATGGCCATCTCCATGCGGCCGATATTCTTGCCCATGCATTGATGCGCGCCATAGCCGAACGTCAGGTGATCCGCCGAATTGTCGCGCCAGATATCAAGCGCATCGGGGTTCTCGAAATGGCGCGGATCGCGATTGCCGGACGCCATGACCATCAGGATCCTGCCGCCTTCCGGGATCGTCACCCCGCCGACCGCCGCATCCCTCGTCGCGATGCGGCGCCACGCCACCATGGAGCCTGAATGGCGCAGGCATTCCTCTACCGCCGCCGGGATCAGCGCCGGGTCGCGGCAGATTGCGTCCCATTGATGCCGGTGGGTCAGCAGCTCGCGAAACGCATTGGCAGAGGCGAGCGCGGTGGTCTCATGCGCCGCCACGATGATCGCCATCATCATCGACTGAAGGTAATTGTCCGTCACGATGTCCGGCATGACCCGGTTCTGGCGGATCATGTCATACATCCAGCCGTGGACATCCTTTCCCGCGTCCACCTGCGCCGACATCCGCGCGAGCACATCGCCGGAGTAATTCCAGAACTTCGCCACCCCCTCCGCCACCGCGACCTGCTGATCCGGTGTGGGCTTGCCCCAGGTGTTTACCGTATGGGCGACCGAGAAGCTGCGCAGCGTCGTCATGTCGTCATCCGGCACGCCGAGGAATGTCAGCGCCACGGTCAGCGGCACATCCCACAGCATGTCCTCGACCAGATCGGAATGGCCGCGCTCGATGATGGCATCCAGCTTCTCGCGCACCAGATCGCGGACCATCGGGGCATGTTCGGCCAATGCATCCGGCGCGAAGGCGTCCAGCAGCGCGCGGCGGCGGGCCATATGCACCGGCTCGTCCTCGTTCACCAGGGTCCGGTCCATGCCGTAACCCTCGCGCTTCAGCACCGCCACCGCCTCAGGTGTGGCCGGGGTGATCTTTTCCAGCGCATTGGCGGGCGAGAAGGTGATGTTGTCGCGGAACACCGCCTTGATGTCGTCATAGCGGCTGACGACCCAATAGCCCATCGCCTCGCTGTAAAAGACCGGCTCATCCTCGCGTGAGAAGCGCAGCGCCTCGGCCGGATCGGATTGATACGCCACGCCGAACGGATCGAAGCTGCGGGCCTGCCGACTAAACGGGCAAGCCGCATCGTTGTCATGCGTCGCTGCCATGATGCGCCTCCCTTGTTGTCGTTTATCGCACCTTCTGTTACTTTTAGCGATACATTTAATACGTGTACAAGTCAATCACGCAAAGAAGGCAGGGACTTATGGCCGCGACGATGCTGCAGACACTGGATCGCGGACTGGCCGTGCTGGGCGTGTTGTCCGAAGCTCAAGCCGGGATGAAACCGTCCGAGCTGGCGCTGCGTCTCGGCATTCACAAGGCCATCGCCTATCGGCTGATCGCGACGCTCGAGTCGCATGGGCTGGTGCGGCGGCTGACGGATGGGCGCGCAGTGCTGGGGGCGGGGCTGATCCCGCTCGCCGCACGGGTGGAGCGGCACCGGCTGAGCGCGGCGGCACCGCATCTGGCCGCGCTGTCGGAGGCGACGCGGACGACCTCCTGCGTGGTTCTGGCCGATGGACCCAACGCGGTGGTGGCATTGGTGCAGGAGGGCGGCGACGGCATATTGCGCCTGTCCTATCGCCTCGGGGTGCGTCACCCGTTAACCCGCGGCGCGTCAGGCTTGGCGATCCTGTCGGGGCGGCCCGCGACCAGCGAGGATCTGCCCGGCGTCGTACGCGCGCGGGAGCAGGGCTATGCCATGACCCGCGGCGAGTTGCAGCAGGGGGCTGTGGGCATCGCCGCGCCAATCATCAGCCGCGACGCAGAGGCGAACCCCACCGATGCCGCTGTCTCGATCGTCGCGCTGCACGAATTGCCGGACGGCGCGGCCGAGCAGGTCATCGCCTGCGCCACCGCGATCGGCGCGTCCTGGTAGCGCATGTTGGCCATGCCGGGGGGTGTGCGCAGGTAAGTTCCGACAATTCATTCTCAAAATATTTGTATTCAAGGTAATTCAACTCTATCACATGCGGTAATCTTTCGCATGGATGCGAGGCACGCTTGGATCACACCCCGGAAAATGAGGCGCACGGCGACGAACCGACCCTGGCGGTGCGGCGGCTGAAGCTGTGGATCCGCATGCTGGGCGTCACCCGTCAAGTCGAGAACGAGCTGCGCGAGTTCCTGCGGGTGTCGCATAACACCACACTGCCGCGCTTCGACGTGATGGCCGCGCTGCACCGCCGGCGCGACGGGCTGACGATGACCGAGCTGTCGCGGACCCTGCTGATTTCAAACGGAAACGCCACCACCGTCGTCAACCGGCTGGTCAAGGACGGGCTGGTCACGCGGATCCTCTCCGACGAGGACCGGCGCCGGATCACGGTCCGGCTGACGCCGAAAGGGCTGACGATCTTCGAGGCGCTCGCCGCGGAGCATCGCGATGTGGTGGACGATCTGTTCGCGGAGATGACTGAAGCGGATCTTGATGCGCTGAAAAACGTGCTGCGGCGTCTGCGGAATAGCCTGTCCGACGCTCGGGGCTGACGCACAGCCGGCTCCCGACACCCATGCGCCTCACATGGTCCGCAGGTTGTTCAGGATCTGGCCGAGATGCTGCGAGAACGCCTCGCGCTGCTCCGGTTCCAGCCCGTCCGTCATCCGCGCGTTGATCTCCATGATGACCGGATGGATCTCCTCGCCCACCCGGCGCCCGTCATCGGTCAGCGTCACCAGCCGCAACCTGCTGTCGACCCGGCTTTGCTCGCGCCGAACGAACCCCTGTTGTTCGAGGCTGTCGAGCGCGCGGCTCATCGTCGGCTGCTCGGCAATGGCGTGATTGCACAGCTCGCTGACCGTCAATTGTCCATAGCTGCGCAGCGACATGATGATCCGCATCTTCAGCATCGAGACGCCGACGGAACGAAGCCGGGATTGCACGGTCTGCTGGTATTGGTGAACGATATGGTTCAGACGATATGATGGCATTTGTTCCAGTGCTGTCTTGCCAGCTGGGCGGATTTGCCTGTCAGTCCGCATTGACATGAAAATCCTCCGCTTATCTATCGAGTATCTACTTAAACGGTAGTTCCCTATGACTGCATTGTTAGTCAAGGGAAATTACAACTCACCGACGTCAGATCCGCGCTTGTGACGCGGCGGAAAACCTAGCAGTTCCCGGCGCTCGCTTGCAATCCTGTCCAGCCGACTCGGCCGATGGCAGCATAGCGCGACGAGTTGTTATCAACCTAGATGTAAAATACGGGCCGATTTGCGTTTCGGCGGGCGATAGCCAGCCTTAGTCTTCACTTATGAATGGAAGCGATCAGCAGTGACTCGACCGGCTGCACACGCTTAACGCGAGTCGGCTGTTCGCCAGGCAAGCTCCACGCGTTCTCCGAGCCGCAGGGCGGCTTCGCCCGGATCAGCGGGGAATAAACGCCGTGGCCTCGATCTCGATCAGCGCTTCGTCCTCGAGCAGATCGCTGATGACCAGCAGGGACATGGCCGGGAAATGCCGCCCCATGACCCCGCGATAGGCATCTCCGATCGCGCGCTGATTGGCCATGTAGTCGGACTTGTCCTTCACATACCAGGTCAGCCGGCCGATATGTTCCGGTGCGCCCCCGGCGGCGCGGACCACCTCGACGATATTACGGAGGCATTGCTCCATCTGGCCGATGAAGTCCTTGGCCTCGAAGATCTTGTCCTTGTTCCAGCCGATCTGGCCGCCGATATGCAGCGTTCCGTCCGGCATGAGCATGCCGTTGGCGTATCCCAGCGCAGGCGCCCAGCCCTCGGGGTGAATCGTCTCCGGCGTCATGTGCGGCCCTCCATGATCTCGTCCACCTTGGCGCGAAGATGATCGGGCCAGCGTCGCGGCCGCCCATCCTCGCCGATACAGACCAGCACCTGCCGGACGTGAAAGCGTCGCGCGCTGTCGGACAGGGCCTCGGTTTGCAGGGTCATGCTGCTGTCGCCCACCCGGTCGATCGTGATTTCCAGCGTGATATGATCGCCAAGTCGGCACGGCGCCTCGAACTCGATATGGATCGAGGCGGTCGGCACCCCACCGGTCGCGACGATCTCGGCGAAGGGCCAGCCCAGCAGATCGTCGAACATGGCCTCGACAGCGTCGTTGATGATCTCGACATAGCGCGGGTAAAAGCCGATCCCGGCCGGGTCGCAATGCTTGAACAGGATTTTCTGGGGAAAGCGGAAATCCGGCATGGCGCTATCCGCCCGCCGCATCGGACAGCGCCTGCCGCGCGATCACCACGCGCTGCACGTCGCTGGCACCTTCATAGATCCGCAGCGCCCGGATCTCGCGATACAGCCGCTCCACCGTCTCGCCCGACCTGACGCCGTCACCGCCATGAAGCTGAACGGCCATGTCGATCACCTTCTGCGCCCGCTCGGTCGCGAACAGCTTGGCCATCGCCGCCTCGCGGGTGACGCTCGGCGCGCCGCTATCCTTGGTCCAGGCGGCGCGATAGACCAGCAACGCGCTTGCATCCACATCCAGCGCCATGTCCGCGATATGGCCCTGCACCATCTGCAATTCACTCAGCCTGGCGCCCTGGACCTGGCGGGTGGTGACGCGTGCCAGCGCCTCGTCCAGGGCCCGCCGCGCAAATCCGAGCGCCGCTGCCGCCACGGTCGAACGGAACACGTCGAGCACCGACATGGCGATGCGGAACCCCTGTCCGGGCTGACCCAACAGCGATGTCGCCGGTATCCGGCAATCGGTGAAGCGCAGCCGCGCCAGCGGGTGCGGCGCGATCGTCTCCAGCCGTTCGACAATCTCGAAACCGGGCAGACCCGCAGGCAGGATGAAGGCGGACAGCCCTTTCGCGCCCGGCGCTTCGCCGGTGCGGGCAAAAAGCGTATAGAGATCCGCGATCCCACCGTTGGAGATCCAGGTCTTCTCGCCATTCAGCACATAATCGCCGCCATCCCGCACCGCGGTCATGGTCGAATTCGCGACATCCGAACCGGATCGCGGCTCGGTCAGCGCAAAGGCCGAGATGGCCTTGCCCGACCGGGTCAGCGGCAGCCACTCGGCCTTCTGCGCCTGCGTCCCGAACAGCGACAATGCACCTGTCCCAAGCCCCTGCATGGCAAAGGCGAAATCGGCCAGCCCGTCATGGCGGGCCAGCGTCTCGCGGATCAGGCACAGGCTGCGCACATCGATCGGCGCTTCACCATCCGGGTCGACTGCGGAATGCGTCAGGAACCCGGCCTCGCCCAGCGACGCGACCAGCCGGCGGCACGCCGCATCGGTGTCGGCGTGGTCGATCGCGCGCAGGTTTTCCGCCGCCCAACCCTCCAGATCCGCCGCCAAGGCGCGGTGCCTCTCCTCGAAGAACGGCCAGTCGAGAAAGCTCCGGTCTGCCATCAATCGCCCTCGAATATAGGTTTCTGCTTGCCGACAAAGGCGTGATAGGCGCGGTGGAAATCCTGTCCCTGCATGCAGATCGCCTGCGCCTGCGCCTCGGCCTCGATGGCCTGGTCCAGACCCATCGACCATTCCTGTGCCAGCATCGTCTTGGTCATCATATTCGCAAATCCGGGCCCGGCGGCGATCCGCGCGGCCATATCCTGCGCCGTCGCGATCAGCCGGTCCCGGTCCACGACACGGTTGAAAAACCCCCAGGCCAGCCCCTCCTCCGCGCTCATCGACCGGCCGAGATACAGCAGCTCCGCCGCGCGCCCCTGTCCGATGATCCGAGGCAGGATCGCGCAGGCCCCCATGTCGCAGCCGGCGAGGCCCACGCGGTTGAACAGGAACGCCGTCTTCGCATCCGGCGTGGAAATGCGCAGATCCGACGCCATCGCGATGATCGCGCCCGCACCGGCGCAAACCCCGTCCACCGCGGCAATGATCGGCTTGCCGCAATTCAGCATCGCCTTGACCAGATCGCCTGTCATCCGGGTAAACCGCAGCAGTTCCTTCATGTTCATCTCGGTCAGCGGACCGATAATGTCATGCACATCGCCGCCAGAGCTGAAATTGCCCCCGTTCGGCGCAAAGACCACCGCGCCCACCGTGTCGTCGTAATGCAGATCACGGAACCAGTCGCGCAGCTCGGCATAGCTGTCGAAGGTCAGCGGGTTCTTCCGCTCCGGCCGGGCCAGAGACAGCGTCGCGATCCGGTCCGCGATCTCGCAATGAAAATGGGTGGTATCGCTGCGCATCCTGTCTCCTCAGATTTCGCCGCCCGAGAGCGTCAGGCAATGGCCGTTCACCGAACGCGCCGCGTCGGAGAAAAGATAGGACACGGCTCCCGCGACCTCCTCGGCCTGGATAAAGCGGCGCTGCGGGTTGTTGCGGATGAGGCTGTCGCGCGCCGCGTCCTCCGAAAGCCCGGTCTTGGCGATGATATTTTCGACCGATCTGTCGAGCAGCGGGGTCTCGACAAAGCCGGGGCAGACCGCGTTCACCGTGATCCCGGCCCCTGCCAGCTCCATCGCCAGCGACCGCGTCAGCCCCACAACACCGTGCTTGGCGGCGCAATAGGCGGAGACATAGGGGTAGCCCTTCAGCCCGGCGGTGGAGGCGATGGCGATCATTCGCCCCCATCCGGCCTGTTTCATGTCTTGCAGCGCGGCCCGCCAGACATTCACGACGCCCATCAGATTGACCGCAAGCATGTCGGTCATGGTCTCCGCGGTCATTCTGGCAAAGGGCACGCTGTCCGCCGCCCCGGCATTCGCCACGACGCCAAGAACCGGGCCATGCGCCTTCCGCGCCGCCTCGAACGCCGCCTCCACCGCGTCCGGATCGGTGACGTCGCAAATCTGGTAGGGCAGTCCCTGTGCGCGCAGCGGCGTCTCGCGCCGCCCCATGATCGTCACGTGCGCGCCGGTCTGCGCCAGCACTCTTGCCGTTTCGGCACCGACCCCGCTGCCGCCGCCGGTGACGACGATATGTTTCTGCGCGCCTGTCATGCCCGGATCGCCTCGGCCTCGCGGTCGGCCAGCCGCCAAGCCTGATCCCGCCCGGCCAGATAGGGCAGCGGCCAGTCCTGGCTGCGATCCCCGATCTTCGCAGCTTCGCGCAGAACCCAATAGGGATCGGCCAAATGCGGGCGTCCCACCGCGACCAGATCGGCCCGTCCCGCCATCAGGATCGAGTTGGCGTGATCGGCCTCGTAGATATTGCCCACCGCCATCGTCGCCAGCCCCGCCTCGTTGCGGATGCGGTCCGAAAATGGCGTCTGGAACATCCGGCCATAGACCGGCTTCGCCTCGGTTGAGGTCTGCCCGGCCGACACGTCGATCAGATCCGCCCCGGCCTCGCTGAACGCTTTCGCGATCTGCACCGCCTCATCAGGCGTCACCCCACGCTCGCCCACCCAGTCATTCGCAGAAATCCGCACCGAGAGCGGCCTGTCCGCCGGCCAGGCGTCACGAATGGCGCGCAGCACCTCCAGCGGCCAACGCATCCGGTTCTCGAAACTCCCGCCATAGTCATCCTCCCGCGCATTCGACAGCGGCGAGATGAAGGATGACAGCAGATAGCCATGCGCCGCGTGCAGCTCGATCATGTCAAAGCCAGCGCGCTCTGCCATGCGCGTCGACTCCACGAATTCCGCCTTGATCCGGTCCAGATCCTGCCGCGACGCCTCGCGCGGCACGGCATTCTCGCCGGACCACGGAATCGCCGATGCCGAGATCAGGTCCCAGTTGCCGGAGGCCAGCGGCTTGTCCATCCCCTCCCACCCGATATTGGTGGAGCCCTTGCGACCCGAATGCCCGATCTGGCAGCAGATCTTCGCGTCCGTCTCGGCATGGACGAAATCGACGAGCCGCCGCCATGCGGCCTCGTGCTCAGGCGCGTAGAGACCGGGACAGCCGGGGGTGATCCGTCCCTCGGGCGAGACGCAGGTCATCTCGGTATAGACCAGCCCGGCGCCGCCCTTGGCGCGTTCGGCGTAATGGACGAAATGCCAGTCGGTCGGGGTGCCGTCCACCGCCTTGTATTGCGCCATGGGCGAGACGACGATCCGGTTCGCCAGATCCATCCCGCGCAGGCGGAACGGTGTGAACATCGGGGCCCGGACCGGGGCATCTTCCGCGACGCCTGCGCTGCACTGGAACCACCGCTCGGCCGATTCCAGCCATTGCGGATCGCGCAGGCGCAGATTCTCGTGGCTGATGCGCTGCGACCGCGTCAGCAGCGAGTAGTTGAACTGCACCGGATCCAGATGCAGATAGCGCTCGACCTGCTCGAACCATTCGAGGCTGTTGCGCGCCGCCGATTGCAGGCGCAGCACCTCCAGCCTGCGTTCGTCCTGATACCGCTCGAAGGCGGCCTCCATCGTGGCTTCGCTGTGCAGATAGCCGGCCAGCGAGATCGCGCTTTCAAAGGCCAGCCGCGTGCCGGACCCGATGGAAAAATGCGCCGTCGCCGCCGCATCGCCCATCAGCACGACATTCTCGTGATGCCATTTCTCGCAGATGACCCGCGGAAAGTTCATCCACACTGCCGAGCCGCGCAGATGTGCGGCGTTGGAGATCAGCGCCTGCCCGTCCAGATGGCGCGCGAAGATCTTCCGGCAGGTCTCGACGATCTCCTCCTTCGACATCGCCTCGAAGCCCCAGCGGTCCCAGGTATCCTGCTGGCATTCCACGATGAAGGTCGCGGTATCGGCGTCGAACTGGTAGACATGCGCCCAGAGCCAGCCATGCTCGGTCTTCTCGAAAATGAAGGTGAAAGCGTCGTCGAATTTCTGATGCGTGCCGAGCCAGATGAATTTCGCCTGCCGCAGATCCACGTCGGGCCGGAAGATCTCGGCATACTCATTCCTGACCCGCGAATTGATTCCGTCACAGGCGACGACCAGATCGTAATCCTGCCGGTAATCCTCCGCGCTCCTGAACTCGGTCTCGAATCGCAGATCGACACCCAGTTCCCGCGCGCGCTGCTGCAGGATGATGAGCATCTGCTTGCGGCCGATCCCGGCAAAGCCATGGCCGCCCGACACGGTGCGCACCCCGTCATGGATCACCGCGATATCGTCCCAGTAGGCGAAGTGATCGCGGATGGACCGGGCGGATTCGGCGTCATTGGCTTCCAGGTTTTCAAGCGCCTCGTCCGACAGCACGACACCCCAGCCGAAAGTATCATTGGCCCGGTTGCGCTCGATCACCACCACCTCATGCGCAGGGTCGCGAAGTTTCATCGAAATCGCGAAATAGAGCCCGGCCGGCCCGCCCCCAAGGCATGCGATCCGCATGGCAATGTCCTTCCCGAAAATCCTGGCCCGGACAGAGTCGCCCGGCGCCTGCAGCCTAGGCCAGCAGGGATTTCATTTCAAGTTTGAAATATTTGAACATGAATTGTGCCGCGCCACCCCATGCCGGTCGGCGCGCCGCCCGGATGCCACCACTTGACGCGTCTCCCTCATCCTGCTCTGCCTGTATTCAGCAGGGGAGCAGAGCATTGGCGCGGGAACCCGAAACGGCAGAGCAGGCGGGCAATGATCTCGTGCTGTCCTTTCTCGCCGTCCGGCGCGCCATCGGTTATCTGGGATTCTTCCTGCCCATCGCGCTGATCCTCTATGGCCTGTTCTCCGCCGACGGCATCCTGTCCAGCATTTCTGCTTACTACTTTTCGCCAATGCGGGATGTGCTTGTCGGCACGCTCTGTGCACAGGCGGTGTTCCTGTGGAGTTACGAGGGATACCGTCCCTCCTCCGCCGCCATCATCACCGATCGCAATGTCGCCCGCGCCGCCGCGTTCGGCGCGCTTGGCGTGGCATTCCTGCCCATGGCCGAGGCCGACGCCTACGATGTTCCGCAATCGGCGCCAGTGATCGTGGATCGACCGGTCGAATGCACTCTCGCGCAATGCGTGGTCGGCGAGGACGTATCCGCCCTGCTGCACAGCCTCAGCGCCGGGCTTTTTTTCGGGGCATTGGCGGTATTCTGCCTTGTGCTGTTCGTGCGCGGCAGCCGCCGCACGGCCGAGAACCGGGCGCGGCACCGGATCTATCGGATCTGCGGCTGGCTGATCCTGGCCTCGATCTCGGCTATTGGCATTCTCAAGATCGCCGGGATTGCAGAGGAACTGGCCGCGCTACGGCCGGTGCTCTGGCTGGAGGTCGTGGCTTGTTTTGCCTTTGCGACGAGCTGGGTGGTCAAGGGACGAACGCTGCGGCCGCTTGTGCGGATGGCCATTCCGAAAGCCAAAGGCGACACAGGATGAGCGGGTCCGCCGATCGGATCACCTTGCCGGGACGGTTCCGCGGCGTGGTCTTCGATCTCGACGGCACGCTGGTTGACAGCGAACCGGCCTGGGGCAAGGCCAAAAGCATCGTCGCCGCGCGGCATGGCCGGTCGATCTCCGCCGCGCAGCTTTCGGCCAGTGTCGGGCGCAGCATGGATGATCTGGTCGCGGATGTGTTCGCGCCGGGGAACAGGGCGGCGGCCCGCGCCATCGAGGAGGAGATTTTTGCCGAGGCGGCGACCTGGCTACCACAGATGCGCGTGGCGGTTCCTGGCGCGGCGGCGTTCCTGGGTGATATTCATCGCCTGGGGCTGCCGGTCGCCATCTGCTCGTCCTCGCCCGAGCATCTGATCCGCGACGCGCTCGGCCAGATCGGCGTGCTGGAGCTGGTGCGCCTTGTCGTCTCGGCCGATCCGATGCCGCAGCGCAAACCGCATCCGATGCCGTATCTGGTCACGGCAGAGCGGCTTGGGCTGCGCCCCGGCGATCTGATCGCGATCGAGGACGCGCTGCCCGGCGCGCGATCTGCTTCTGCCGCGGGATATTTCACGATTGCCGTGGGCGCAGAGGTCGCGGCCGACCCCGCGCCCTTCGATTTCTGCGACCTTCTTGCCGGAGATTACGCCGAGTTGCGCGGCTTGCTGGACATGTGATGCCGCCTCACGCCCCGTGCCCGGATCACGCCCGCCCGCGGGGACGCAGCGCGTCAGATCACCCCGTTCGAGACAGGGTCCGGCCTGCGCCGCTCGAACAGCCGTTCGCGCGAGCCGTTCAGGTGATCCCGCATGGCAAGACTGGCCGCCTCCTCGTCCCGGTTGCGGATCGCCTCGACAATGCGGTCATGCTCGTCGCTGATCGGGCCTGACGCATTGGCGCGCATCGCTGATAACCCGCTCAGCTTCATCCCGGCGCCGATGTGATCCTTCATCGCCGCCAGCGTGGTGGAGTAGTAGCTGTTGTCGCTGGCCACCGCGATGGCCAGGTGGAACTGGAAATCCGCGTCTTCGCGCTGCGCCTGGCGATTGCCGGATTCCTTCATCACCGTCAGCGCCGCAACAATCGCTGCGAGGCTGTCCTCCGTGTGCCGTGCGGCAGCCAAGGCGGCGGATGACGGCTCGATCGCGGCGCGGAATTCATAGCAGCTCAGCAAATCGGCGATGTTTTCGAGCGCGCCGTAACCCAGCGGGTTGCGCAGCCCCAGCGTGCGCACGAAGCTTCCCGCCCCCTGGCGCGAATAGATCAGCCCGCGTTCGCGCAGGCGGCGCAGCGCCTCGCGCACGATGGGGCGCGACACCTCGAACTCGGCGGCAAGCTCATGCTCGGTCGGAAGGCGCTCGTCATCGGCATAGGCGCCGGACTTGATCGACAGTTCCATCCGTTCAAAAACCACGTCGGCCAGACTACGGCGCGGAGTCATCATCACTACATCCTCGATCGCGGCGCGGAGCGGGCAGTCGCGCGTCCGCGTCACGCGGAACGGCCCGGCCGGTCGCTGTTTTGTATTAACCCGCTCAGCAGCAGTCGCGAAAGCGCCCATCCCGGCTTGCGCAGCACGGGAGACCTTGCGGGCCATCGCCACGCCCTGCTCGCTGCCCGTTCTGGGCCGGGATCACGTCGGCACATTCTGATTGCCGGACGAGAGAAACATTCTAAAGAACAATGCGGCGAGAGGAAGCGAGTTGTCAATTCAAACCGCAATTCCCAGCCGGTTATTCCGCTGATATTGTTTAATTTCTGTTAACGTTTATTAATCAAATTACAAATTTATAACCAATCCAGCTCGCTCCGCGCTTGGCTGAGACAATGCGCCACGCGCGCCCGAAAATGCGGCACGGCCGCCGGATGGACGATATAGTCGGCAACGCGCATCATGCGCCAGCAGATCCCCTCATCGCCGAAGCGGATGGCGGCGATGTCGCATTCCCGGAGCGCGCCGCAGTAGAAGACCGACACATAGTCGGGGCGGGCCGGGTTCGTGAAGGCCACGGGCGCGCGCAGCCGATCGGCGGAAAAATGCAGTCCGAACTCCTCTGCAAGCTCGCGCAGGGCGCAATCCGCGGCACTCTCGTCACCCTCGCGCCCGCCGCCGGGCAGATCCCACTGCGCGGGGTGCGGAATATCCGGGCGGTCGTCGCGCAAATAGGTCAGCAGATCGTCGCCATGCAGCAGGATCAGCTTGGTCGCGACGAACCCATCGCCGCAACTCCAGGGCCGAGGACGGGCGAGATCGCCGCTCACTCGGCCGCCATGCCGGACGGGTTGGCGTCGAGCGGCAGCCGCGCCGCCCCGGACAAGACGCGCCCCAGCCGTGCCGCCAGCGCGGGATACCCCGCCGATGGCTGGATCCGGGCCTCGTCAAGGTAAAGCGCCCGGTCGATCTCGACCTGCAGCACATGGACGCGCTGCGCCGGCCGGCCGTAAGCCGAGGCGACGTAAGCCCCGGAAAAAGGCGCGTTCATGCGCAGCCGGAAATCCTCCGCCCGGAACAAGGCGCAGACCTGCTGACGGATCATTGCACCGCAGCTTACGCCATGCCGGTCGCCCATCACCACCTCCGGTCTTGGCGCCAGCATGTGGCTGACCGCGTCATGCGGCATGGAATGCATGTCCAGGATCACCGCCCGGTCGAACCGGTGCAGCGCCTCGTTGACCAAGCCGCGCAGCGCCTTGTGGTAAGGGCGCCAATAGCTGTTGATCCGCCGCTGCGCCTCCATCATCGGGACCGGCGCCTGGCGAATGGGGCGCGCCCCCGACACGACGCGCGGGATCACCCCCAGACCGGCCATCGCACGCGGCGTGGTCGGCCGGCGCGGACCGCAATCGACCGTCGCCGGGTCCAGCTCCGTCGCATTGCGATTCAGATCGACGATGCTGCGCGGGATCCGCGCCGAGAGCGTCACGGCGCCCGCAGCCAGGGCAGGCGCGATCAGTCGGTCCATGAACGCGTCTTCCGAGGAACGCAGCGCCGCAATGTCCAGGCAGCTTTCCTTCAGGAACCAGCCTGGGAACTCCCGCCCGGAATGCGGCGAACAGACGATCACGCCGCCATGCCACCTTCTGGGGCGATGCAGAACATGGCTGAACATGTCGTCGGGATGCGCGGCCGCTTCCATGGCTCCTCCGATACCCGGACAGCTCTGCCCAGCCCGGCGCTTTGTCCGTTTATAGCGGCGCGTTTTTCTGCCGCCAACCATCTTGAAACCGTTTCGGACTGCCTATATAGACCCCCGAACCGACGCGAGCTTGTCCCCTGAAAGGGCCGAATCGCACGGGAACGGGCGGTTAGCTCAGCGGTAGAGCACTACGTTGACATCGTAGTGGCCACTGGTTCGATCCCAGTACCGCCCACCATTTTCGCGCCCCCGGACATGGGCCGGGGGTATTTCAGTTTCAAGGCGCTTGGCTGAGCGCCGCGATGAGGAGAAGACCGATGAAGGTTCGCAACTCGCTCCGCTCGCTCAAGAGCCGCCACCGCGATTGCCAGGTGGTGCGCCGCAAGGGCCGGATCTATGTGATCAACAAGACCAATCGTCGCTTCAAGGCCCGCCAGGGCTGACGCGACAACCGGCTCGCCCGGGCTGACAGCAACACCCGCCATGTCCGCATGGCGGGTTTTCTCATGTGCCGAACTCCCTTGTGAGCAGCAGAACGCGCTGTCACCGCACGCCTGATCGGCGCAACCGGATCGCATAAATTTGTTCGGGAATTCCCGCCAACGGCTCGCCCTTGGGCACAGAGCCTTGATCCAAATATGTTTTCAATAGGTCAATAAAGGTTAACTGTATTATAACATCTCGTCCGACTAGCATTGTGCGGTCCCGGTGTCTGATCCGGGCAACATGCGGGAGGGCGAATGGCTTACCATCACGGCAATCTGCGCGCCGCGCTGATTGCCGCTGCCATCGACATCATCGACGAAGAGGGTCTGGACGGCGTGTCGATCCGCAAAGTCGCGGATCGCGTCGGCGTGTCGGTCGCCGCGCCATTCCGGCACTTCTCCTCGAAGGCGGATCTGATCAGCGCCGTCGCTGAAACCGCAATTGAGAAGCTGGTCAACACGATCACGCATACCCAGTCGGAAGGCCCCGAAGACGATGCGCTGCATCAGCTTGAGCTGTTCAGCATCGGCTATATCCGCTGGGTGCGCGACAATCCGACCCAGTATGACCTCATCGGCTCGCGGCCGATCGATGAGTTCAAGGTGTCAGAGAAGCTGTTTGAACTCTACATGTGGCTGCGCGACACGATGTTCGACCTGATCGTGCAGGCGGAACGCGACGGTCAGCTTCGCCCCGGATGTCCGCACGGTCGAGCTGTCGCTGCGCGCCTATCTCTACGGGCTGCCGCGAATGCTGTTGCACGGGCATTATACGGCCTGGCCGGATGGCGAGGATCCATACCGGCTGATGCACAAGGCGATCGCGGATTATTTTGACCTGCTGAGGATCGCGCGCCAGCCCTGAAGGCGCGCAATGCCGGACCGGCCGGCGGCGAAGGGACACCGGAATCAGACCGGAAAGCCCGAAGCCAGCCGCAATTCGCCCACTTCCAGCCCGCGCCAATTCTTCATCGGATCGCTCAGAAGCTTCCCGACGACCGGGTGGGCGCGGTCCAGCACCCCCAGATGCACCAGCAATGCCGCAATCGCCGCCTCCGAGGCGCGGGTGCCGCCATCCTCGATCTTGACGGCCACGCCCAGCTTGCGTTCCGGGATGATGGCGATGAACACGGCCTCAGCGCCGGTCTTGACCGCGACGCGACCCTCCATCGCGCGCATCAGTTCGGTGCAGGCCCGGCCTTCCCCGGCGACGAGTTCCGGGTAGGTTGTCATCGCCTCCACGAGCCGCGTCATCGCCCGGCCGCGCCCGTCGCCGGATGGCTGTGCGAAGGCGGCCATGGCGCGGGCGAGCCCGGTGATCGAGCCCGCGAAATTCGGGGCCGAGCAGCCGTCGATCCCGACACCTGCCGGTTCCTCTTGCGTGACATCGTCCGTGGCCTGACGGATCGCCGTCTGCAACGGGTGATCCAGCTCGACATATTCGGCACCGGCGCCCGCATGGCGCACCCAGCTCAGGAAGCCGGCATGCTTGCCCGAACAATTATTGTGCAACTGGCTGGGCACGGCGTCGCTGCAGGTCAGGCGCTTCGCCTCCTCGCGATCCCAGGGCTTGTGGCAGCCGCAGCGCAGATCCGCCTCGCCCAGCCCCATGCCGTCCAGCCACTCTCCGACCCGTTCGACATGGCGCGCCGCACCGTTATGGGACGCGCAGGACAGCGCCAGTTGCTCCACCCCCAGGCCTGCGGCGTCGGCCGCACCGGATTCCAGCATCGGCAAGGCCTGGATCATCTTGCAGGAGGAGCGCGGGAAGATCACCGCATCAGGCTCGCCCCAGGCCGCCACCACGTCGCGGCCATCGTGAATCACCGCGTGACCCCGATGCACGCCCTCGCGCAACCCGCCCCGCCACAATTCGATCAGTTCCGCTGCCGGCATGAATCCGCTTCCTCTCATTTTCCTGACAAATGCGCGATTTCCTGCCAAATGGGGTTTTTCCGCGCCTTCGTTTGGCGCTATCTTGACGAGGAAGCACATCAAAGGCCACAGGCATCGTTAAGAAAGCTATCGGCAGGAGGCAGAACATGACAAAGACAATGCTGCGCGGCGCTGCCGCGATCATCGTGGTTGCGGCGGGGCTCTCGGGCCCGGCGCATGCCCAGGAATCCACCAATGTCGTCACCACGGAAGGGGACTGGACGGTCTTCGCGGGCAGCGATCCGCGGGAGTGCTGGGCCGTGTCCCCGCCGAAATCCACCGTGAACACCAAGGACGGCCAGCAGGTCGAGGTGCAGCGCGGGGATATCCGGCTCTACGTGGCATATCGGCCCGGCGCGGCGGGTGAAGTCAGCTTCACCGGCGGCTACCCGTTCCGTCCCGGCTCCACCGTCGCGGTGAATGTGGGCGGGCAGAATTTCGACCTGTTCACCGAAGGCGAGAACGCCTGGACCGGCTCCTCCTCCGAAGATGCGCGGCTGATCGCGGCGCTGCGCGCGGGCGCGGAAGCCAGCATCACCGGCATGTCCTCGCGCGGCACGCAAACGGTCGACACGTTCAGCCTGTCTGGCATCACCGCGGCCACCAATGCCGCGAAGTCGCAGTGTCAGTAGCGCCGTTCGTCACGGCGGCGCCACATGCGCCGCACTGATCCCGCGCCCCGCCTTGATCGGCGGGGCGTTTTTCATTAAATATGCAGCCTCCCCAAGGAATCTGCCGCCATGACCGCCCCGATCACGCAAGACGTGCTGACCATTCCGCGCAAGCTGCCCGAAACCGGCCGCCAGAATCTGGTCGGCCTGACCCGCGACCAGCTTCGCGATGCCCTGATCGCTGCCGGCACGCCGGAGCGGCAGGCCAAGATGCGCGTCGGCCAGATCTGGCAGTGGATCTATTACTGGGGCGTGCGCGACTTCGCGGCGATGACCAATCTCGCCAAGGACTACCGGGCGATGCTGGCGGAGCGGTTCGAGATCGCGCTGCCCGAGCTGGTCACACGCCAGATTTCCGAGGATGGCACCCGCAAATATCTGCTGCGGATTGCCGGCGGGCATGAGGTCGAGGCAGTCTATATCCCGGAAGAGGGGCGCGGCACGCTCTGCGTGTCATCGCAGGTGGGCTGCACGCTGACCTGCTCCTTCTGCCACACCGGCACCCAGAAACTGGTGCGCAACCTGACCCCCGCCGAAATCGTGGGCCAGTTGATGCTGGTGCGCGACGATCTGGGGGAATGGCCCGTTCAGGGCAAGCCCAAGGACGAGACCCGGCTGGTCAGCAACGTGGTGCTGATGGGCATGGGGGAGCCGCTTTACAATTTCGAGGCGGTCCGCGATGCGATGAAGGTCGTCATGGATGGCGAGGGGCTGTCGCTGTCGCGCCGCCGCATCACCCTGTCCACATCCGGCGTGGTGCCCGAAATTGCCAAGACCGCCGAGGAAATCGGCTGCCAGCTTGCGGTCAGTTTCCATGCCACCACCGACGAGGTGCGCGACCGTCTGGTTCCGATCAACAAACGCTGGAACATCGCGACTTTGCTGGACGCGTTGCGGGATTATCCGCGCCTGTCCAACTCCGAACGCATCACCTTTGAATACGTGATGCTCGACGGGGTGAATGACAGTGACGAGGATGCGCGACGCCTCGTCAAGCTGATCCGCGGCATCCCGGCCAAGATCAACCTGATCCCGTTCAACGAATGGCCCGGCGCGCCCTATCAGCGGTCAAGCTGGGAACGGATCGAGGCTTTCGCGGACATCATCTACAAGGCCGGCTATGCCAGCCCGATCCGCACCCCGCGCGGCGAGGATATCATGGCCGCCTGCGGTCAGTTGAAATCCGCCACCGAGCGGGGGCGCAAATCCCGGTCCCAGATCGCGGCCGAGACGGCCGGGGCCTGACGCGCTACTCGAAACAGTCCGCCCGGCCGTCCTTCTCGATCGTGGCCGCCCCGTCGGCGATGGCCCGCGACCGGCGGCTGGCGGAATGCGTGCTGCGCGACTTCGGCGCCGGCAATATCGCGGCCAGCCGCGCGGCCTGCACGTAATCCAGCCGGTCGGGCGTGGTGCCGAAATGATGCCTTGCGGCCGCGTCGATGCCGAACACTCCCGGTCCGAACTCGGCCACGTTCAGATAGACCTCCAGGATCCGCCGCTTCGTCCAGACCGCCTCGATCATCGGGGTCAGCACCGCCTCGAACGCCTTGCGCGTCCAGCTCCGCCCCTGCCAGAGATAGACATTCTTCACCACCTGCTGGCTGAGCGTGGAGGCGCCGCCACCCCGGCCAGCGGCGACGACCCGCCGGATCTCCTCCATATCGAACCCCCAATGGCGACAGAAATTCGCGTCCTCCGCCGCCACGACCGAGCGCAGCATGACAGGCGAAATCTCCCCGAGATCCCGCCAGCGTCGCTCGGCGATGGGATAATCCCGCGCATTCTGGATGATGGTCAGCGTGGTGGGCGGGTTGAACAGCGCGAACAGCAACACCAGCACGACCCCCGCCAGCAGCGCGCGCAGCGCCAGCCAGCGCAACCAGCCACCCAGCCATCCCGCCAATGAAAAGCGCCGCCGCGATGGGAGTGCGGCGGCGTCTGGGATGTCTTCTGTCTGGACCGGCCTGCGCATGACCGCGTCGTCTCACGCGATCATGCTGCCGGTCAAGTCACAGCTTGGGCGCCGGTGCCGTTTCAGGCCCATCCCCCGCAGCGCCGGGTTCCGCCTGGGCCGAAACCCTGGCATCGGCCGGAACCAGCGGCGCCTGCGTGCCCGACAGCGCCTCGCGCAGCTTCTCTTCCTCGTCCTTGGTCAGCGAGGTCTGGATCACGCGGCCGCGCCGATGGAACTCGGAAATCCGGTCCAGCACCTTGTCCGCCGTCATCTCGCGGATCAGCAGGAACACCGCCGAGCCGCCGGGCTGCACCTTGTTGCCAACCTCGCGCATGAAATCGTCATTGATGCCGTAATCGGTCAGATAACCGGCAAGGGCCCCGGACCCTGCGCCCACCGCCGCGCCGACCAGCGGGTTCAGGAACAGCAGCCCCACCAGCGTGCCCCAGAACGTGCCGCCCACCGCCCCGGCTGTGGTCAGGTTCAGCGCCTGGTGAAGCTGGATGTCGTCGGCCTCGGGTCTGGTGACGACGACCGCATCCTCCAGCTTGATGAGATATTCGCTCTGCAGCTTGACCAGCTCGGCCCGCAGCTCGAAACCGGAGGCTTCGTCGTCAAAGGCAATCACGAGAAGATCGGACATGGGCATTCCTTCCGTATGGGCGGGTGGATCTGCATCGCCGACCCGAAGCTGAGACCGGGCCGGCACGGGTGTCGCGGCTCAACCCGCTGGCGCGCGCCAAGGTTCCGCTGGACATTCGGCCGCCCCCGCGCTTCCTTGCGTCAACGGCAAGGGAGGCGAGACATGGATCTGGGCATCAGGGGAAAGCGCGCGATCGTCTGCGCGGCGTCGAAGGGGCTCGGCCGCGGCTGTGCCGAGGCATTGGCCGCGGAAGGCGTGGATCTGATCATCAATGCCCGCGGCGAAGAGGCGCTGCGCGCCACCGCGACCGACATCGCCGCGCGGTACGGAGTGCATGTCGTGCCGGTCGCCGCCGATATCACCACGGATGACGGGCGCAGGGCCGTGCTGGACGCCGCAGGAGAGATCGACATTCTGGTCAATAATGCCGGTGGGCCGCCGCCCGGTCGCTGGCAGGACTGGGACCGCGACGATTTCATCAAGGCGCTCGACGCCAATCTGCTGAGCGCGGTGGCGCTGATGCAGGCCACCGTGCCGGGGATGATGCAGCGCGGCTGGGGCAGGGTGGTGAACATCACCTCGGCCGCGGTGCGCACGCCCATTCCGGTGCTGGGGCTGTCCAACACCGCGCGCACCGGCCTGACCGGCTTCGTCGCGGGCATGTCGCGCGATGTGATCAAGCACGGGGTGAACGTGAACAACCTGCTGCCCGGCCTCCATGCCACGGATCGTGCCGACAGCCTCGATGGCGGCACGGCGAAGGCCGAGGGCATTTCGATCGAGGAGGCCCGCGCGCGGCGCCAGTCCGCGATCCCGGCCGGCCGCTATGGCGAAGCAGCGGATTTCGGCGCAGCCTGCGCGTTTCTGTGCAGCCAGCAGGCCCAGTTCATCGTCGGCCAGAACCTGCTGCTGGATGGCGGCGCGCTGAATGTGACGATGTGACCACCCGCCCAGGTCGGGCGACGGACGACGTCCTGCGCCGGGACAGCGCAGCGTCTCGGCACCTGTCCTGACCTGCGCTCGGCCCGAGCGGCGCTTGGCCAGATCGACAATTCAACCGGACGGCACCTTGCTCGGTCGGCGCCAGCCAGAACAGCGGCTTTTCCCGGACCGGCGATCTTGAGCTTGCGCGGATCGACCGCACGCATCCGGCATAAGGCCAGTTTCCGGCGGTTGCGCCGGTCGCGTGGCGACGCAAGGCTGCGCATCGACGGCGGACCTCCCTTTCTTCACCGGATCATTCATCCAGATCTGCTGCAACTTCACCCCTGTCTCCGATATCGCGTCTTGGCGCTCACCTCTCGCGCCCCGATTGGATCTCACCTCTCGCGCCTCTCGAAACCCTTGGTGCAGCACTCAATTGACAACCAGCTCCGCATGCAGCGCTCCGGCGGCGTGGATGGCCTTGAGAATATCAATCAGGTCGCGCGGAGAGACGCCGAGCGCATTCAGACCCGCCACCACGTCCGACAGCGACGAGCTGCCCTGCACCTCCGCAAATCCGATTCCGGCCTCCTCGGTGATCTCGGCGTCGCTCTGCGGCACGATCACCGTCTGCCCTTCGGAGAACGGGCTGGGCTGCGACACGACCGGCGTGTCGCGCACCCGCAAGGTCAGATTGCCCTGCGACACCGCCACGCGAGACACCCGCACATCCTCGCCCATCACGATGGTGCCGGAGCGGTGATCGATCACCACCCGCGCCCTGGTTTCCGTTTCGATCAGCAGATTCTCGATCCGGCTGATGACGCTGGCCGGATCCGCCCTGCGCGTCGCCGTGATGTCGAGCGACACCGTGCCGGCGTCCAGCATGGTGGCGATCCGCCCGACGCCGCTGCGGTTGATCCGGTTGGCGATGCGGGCGGCGGTGGTGAAATCCGGGTGTTTCAGCGCCAGCCGCACATTGCGCAGCGTCGCAAACTCGAAATCCACCTCGCGCTCCACCCTGGCGCCGGACGGCACCGCGCCCGAGGTCGGCACACCCTGAACCACCGACGCGGTTTCGCCCTGCGCCGAGACCCCGCCGGCGATGACCGAGCCCTGCGCGACCGCATAGACATCCCCGTCCGCGGCGCTGAGCGGCGTCAGGATCAGCGTGCCGCCCATCAGGCTGCGGGCATCCCCGATGGCCGACACGGTCACATCAAGCTGCGCCCCGGACCGCGCGAAGGGCGGCAGCACCGCCGTGACCATCACCGCCGCGACATTTTTTGGCCGGAACTGGTCGGAGCTGACATTGACGCCCAGCCGTTCCAGCAGGGTCACCATCATGTCCTCGGTATAGGGCGCATTGCGCAGGCTGTCGCCGCTGCCGTTCAGACCGACCACCAGCCCGTAGCCGACAAGGTCGTTGCCGCGCACCCCGTCGAAGGCCACGATATCCTTCAGCCGCACCGGGGCCGCGGCGGCCACCTGTGCCCACAGCAAGACGGTCAGCAGAGTAACCAGCAACCTCATAGATATCTCGACAGGCTCAACCGGCTGAGCCGGGCGGTGAGTGCGTAGAGCGCCTCGAGCTGCGCCTCGGCCTGGATCAGCCGGCTTCCGGCCGCATAGCCGTCCACCTCTGTCAGCTGGCCGCGGGCGATCGACAGGGTGGTCTGTGCATGCGCCATCCGAACCCGCGCCCGTTCGACAGTTTGTTCCGCCACGCCGAGACCGGCGCGCTCCAGCCCCAGTTCGGTATTGCCATCCGCAAGGGCCGTTCCGGCCGCCTGCAGCAACTCGGCCTGTGCCGCGCGATCTCCGGCATAGGCCCCGCGCGAGACGAGCGCGCTGACAGTCAGGCCGAGAACGACCTGGCGAATGCCGCGACTGGCTGCGTTCTGGGACAGCGTGACGCGGGTGGTCGGATCGATCTGCAATTCCGGTCCACCGCCCGTCGCACCGCGATAGGCGAGATCGCTGAACCCGCCGCCACCGGCCGGTGCCTCGAACCAGGCCGTCAGTTCAGACAGCGCCTGCGCCGGGCTTCCGGCACCCGTCACCACCGTTTCAGCCAGCGCGATCAGCTCATCTGCCGCAACCAGCGGCGGCCTGTCGACATGCTGTCCGGAGAAGACGAAACGCCCGCCGACCGAGATATTCAGCGCCGACAGCGCGCCATCCAGCTCGGCCGCGATCGTGTCCGCCACGGTCCTGATGCCGTGATCCGATGAAAGCATCGCGTCCGACAGCATCTGCTGGCTTGCGCCGCCCGCAATCTCCTGGAGATGGCCGAGCGCGGATTGCATCCCCGCAAGCGTCGCCGCGGCTTCGGAGGAGACCCGGAGATAGGCCTCGGCCTCGCGCAGGCCGCGATCCAGACGGGCCAGCTCCACCAGATCACCGCCCAGATGCCGCGCGACATCCGATGGCTTGCCCGACGCCACTTGCTCCGAGAGGTCGCGGATCTCGCGTCGCAGACCGCCATGCGCCTGGCGCATGGCATAGCTTCGGGCGAGATCGCCGATCGATACGAACTCCATCCTCATATCCTCAGCAAGTTGCCGATCATGTCGTCAATGGCCTGCACCACCTTGGCATTGGCCGCATAGGCGCGCTCGAGTTGCAGCAGCAGTTCCATCTCGCGGTCACTGTCCACCCCGTCCTGAAGCAGGCTTGCTTCCAGCGTCTCGCTGACACTGCGGTCATGCTGCAGCCGGGTTTCGGCGGCGAGTCGCGCTGACGCGGCCGAGGACAGCATCTCGGCCGCCAGCATCGAGAGATTGCCGGATCGCGCAGGCGCGCCGGGCGACGCAAAGGGCGCAATCTGCGACATGGCGTCCGAGAGCGCATTCAGGATGCCGGCATCGCCCGCCTCTCCGGGCGCGGTCGCATGAACGCCGTCGCGCAAACGCCAGAGCGCGCCGCCCTGATCCGGGTCGACGGTCGCGGCCAGGCGCAGACGCTGGGCCAGGCCGGTTTCGGCCGAAGGATCGAAGGCGCTGCCGCCATCGGTGATCAGCCCGGTGGTTCCGGGCGGGCGTCCCGGCTCGATCCCAGGTCCGGAAAGCCGCGCATAGAGGTCCCGCGCAAAGCCATCCACAGCCGCCTGCGCGGCGATCCCGGCCTCGTCCCTGATGGCAAACCGCGCGGAAAGCGAGCCGCCTGAATAAAGCGACATCTCCAGATCCGATGCCGCTTCGCCGTCGATGGTCAGGCGGCCGAGATGGGTGGAATTGCCATCGATCCGGGGTGTCATCTGGCCGGTCGCCTGGAAGCCGAAACGGACGGGATCCTTTCCGTCGATCAGCACCGCGCCGCCGGCGGTGAACAGCGCCACGCGGCCGCCGTCGCGCGGCAGTTCCCGCACCGGCACGATGGTCGCGATCCGATCGATCACCGCCTGCCGGGCATCGACCAGCGATGCGGCATCGCCCCCGTTTGCCCGTGCGACGATGATCTGGCGGTTCAGCCGCGACACCTCGCCCAGGCTGGCATTCAGAAGGTCGACATCGGCGGCGATCCGGCGATCCGCGTCGGTGCGGCCCTGCTGGATCGCCTGGCTGATCGCCGCGGTCTTTTGCAGCAGGCGGCCGAGCGCATCCACCACATTGCCCAGCCGGAACTCGCTGTCCGGGCGGCTCGCGGCCGAGATCAGCGCGGCCTCGGTGTCCGCGATCAGCGCCGCAAGCGATTTGCCATCGCCCGGAAGACCGATGGCGGCTTCGACCCGCAGCCTGAATTCATGGGTGACCTGCGCGCCGCCAAGCTGTGCCGATGCCAGCCGGAACTCCGACAGCACCGCCTCCGACATGATCCGGCTGACGCCTGACACCGCCACCCCGCCGCCACCACCGGCCAGGATGCGCGGCGAAAGCTGCAATTCGCGGCGCGCATAGCCCGGCGTCAACGCGTTGGCGAGGTTGGAGGCGACGATCTCGGTGCCCCGCGACGCCGCGGAGAGGCCGGTGAGCGCGTTGTTCAGGGCGTTCGCGATGCTCATCCGTTGTTACCCTCAGCGCTTGATATTGGTGGTTTCCTGAAGCATCTCATCCACCGTCTGGATGACCTTGGCGTTCGAGGAATAGGCCCGCTGGGTCTGGATCAGATCCGTCAATTCATTCGCGACATCGGTGGTCGATCCTTCGCGCGCATAGCCCACCACCGCGCCGGTCGGCCCGTCCCCCGCATCCCACAGGAAAAAGGAGCCGGAATCGGGCGAGACTTGGTAGGTCTGGTTGTTGAGCGAGATCAGCCCGTTGGGGTTGGGCACATCCACCAGCGGGATCTGGTAGATCGTACGAATGAAGCCGGTGTCGTATGTGGCGCGGATATATCCGTTCTCATCGACCTCCACAGCCGTCAGGTTGCCAACCGGAGAGCCGTCTTTCGAGATGCTGGTCGGCGCGAAATTGTCGCCAAGCTGGGTCAGGCCGTTGGGATCGCCCAGCTTGCCGATCGTCACGGTCATCGTGTCGCCCGGATAGCTGGCGGTCCGGCCCACGGTCAGATTCAGCGTCCCGGTTGCGGGATCATAGGCAGGATGCGGATTGCCAGACGTGTCAAGCACCTGCGCAATCGTTCCGCCCTTGGTCTGATCGTTGGAGAAGACCAGCCGCAGCGACGCCACGACACGCTCATCCGCCGCCGTCGCCGGATCGTCCTCGGTTGCCGAATCGCTCAGCTCCATCGTCCAGGAGTTCGACATTCCGGATGCATGGGAGGTCAGCGGGGTGAAGCTGACATTGAGCGATTCCGATGTCCCGAGATTGCCGAAATACTCGATCTTCGAGGTCAGCGGGTCTGTCGCGCCCCCTGCCTCGGTCCGCGTGGCCGGCAGCTTGATCCCGAGCGACATCTTGGTCGTCGGATCCCCCGCAGCCTGGTTGGCATTGATCACGACAGGTTCCAGCCCGCCGACCGTGTCGCGCGGCATCAAGGGGATGGAGCCATCGGCATTCGCGGGCCAGCCCAGCAGGACCAGGCCAGATTCGGTGCGCAGCACCCCGTCTGCATCCGTCCGGAATGATCCCGTCGTGGTCATCATCATCGGCTGATCCGCGAATTTGCTGCCCAGCGACACAGACGGCACCACCGGCAGCATGCCGCGCCCGGAGATCGCCAGATCGGTTGGGTTCGAAGTCGGCACGACCGTGCCACGCTGATCGATCAGGCGCGTGGTCGAAGCGCGCACACCGCCCGCGGAATAGACGCCGGCGCCGCGCGCCTGGTTGATGACCATCCCCTCGAAATCGGTGATGACCCGCTTGTAGCCATAGGTGCCCGAGTTGGAGATATTGTCCGATATGGTCGCCAGCCGCGTCGCATTCGCCGCAAGCCCGGCAACTCCCGCATTCAGCGAGGACGATATGGACATGGTTCACCCCTTTGTTCCGATCATCTGACCCGACATTGCGAGACATGGCTTAAGAACGGCCTAACCGCCGCGCCGCGCCTTGGCTCATTTCAGTAAAATCACCTCGATCCGGTTGTTGGTCTCCGCTGACGGATCAGCGGGCAGGCTCCGGCGGTCGCCATGGCCCGTGACACGGGCGATGCGCCGGGGCGGCAAATCCGCATCCTCCAGCAATTGCCGGACCTGGTCCGCACGCCCCAGCGACAGGTCCCAGATCGGAGATCTGGCCAGCACCGCGGGATAGGCGCGCACATGGCCCGATACGGCGACCGGATTGCGCGTGCGGCCCACCACCCGCGCCACGATCCGGCTGAGTTCGCGCAGGGATGCGGTGGGTTCGGTGGTCTCTGCCGCAAAAAGCGGGGCATCTGCGAGATCCGACAGCTCGATCACCAGCCCCTCATCCGAGATACGCGTGACGACATGGCGCAGCAGATTCTGCGCCTGCAGGGAGTCCGCGCCGATCCCGGCCAGCTCGGTCTGAATGCGTCGCTCCATCTCTGCCAGCCGCGCTGCGGCATCGGCGGAGGCGGGTTCCGCCGGCGGGCCGGCCGGCTCGCCCCGACCGCGATCGCCGCCCTCGCTGCCGGAGGACTGCCTGACCACGGTCGGGTTGAAGTAATCCGCCAACCCTTCGCGCTGCTTCTCCGTCGTGGCATCCAGCAGCCACATCAGCAGGAAGAAGGCCATCATCGCGGTCACGAAATCCGCATAGGCCACTTTCCAGGCCCCGCCATGATGTGCCGGTTCCTGCGCGGGCTGGACCCGCCTGATCAACACCACCGAATTGCCGTCGCGCCCAACCATCGCGCACCCCTTGCCGCAAAACCCGCAAGAACAGCTATCAGCGCGGGGCCGCGAACCAAGTTAATGCATCAAAAACCACGCATTTCATCGAGGATCATGTCGGCGGCCTTTTCCGCGATCATGATGGTGGGCGAATTGGTGTTGCCCGACACGATCCGCGGCATGACGGAGGCATCGACAACCCGGAGCCCGGCAATGCCCACCGCCCGCAGCTTCGGATCGACGACCGCATCCGGGTCGTCGCCCATTCGCGCCGTGCCGACCGGGTGGAAGATGGTCGAGCCGATCCGGCCCGCAGCCTCTGCCAGATCTGCGTCGCTGTCGCCTGTCGGGCCGGGCCGGAACTCCTCGGGCCGGTTGCGGGCCATGGGTTCGGCCGCCATGATCCGGCGGGTCAGACGGATCGCGTTGGCCGCCGTCGCCCGATCGGTTTCGGTGTCGAGATAATTGGGCGAGATCTCGGGCGGCTGCATCGGGTCGGCAGAGGCGATGCGCACATGGCCGCGGCTGTCGGGGCGCAGCGGCACGACCGAGGCGGTGATCGCCGGAAAATCATGCAGATCCTCGCCGAACGACTCCAGCGACAGGGGCTGGACGTGGTATTCCAGATCCGGTGTCGCGACATCCGGGCTCGAGCGCGCAAAGGCGCCGAGCTGGCTGGGCGCCATGCTCATCGGGCCGGAGCGGAACAGCGCGTATTCCGCCGCGATCCGCGCCTTGCCGAGCAGCGTCGCGGTCATCTGGTTCAGCGTCTTCGCGCCCTCGACCCGATAGGCGCAGCGGATCTGCAGATGGTCCTGCAGGTTTTCGCCCACCGCGGCGTCGCGGATCACGTCGATGCCGTGCTCGCGCAGCAGGGCGGACGGTCCGATTCCGGAAAGCTGCAGGATCTGCGGCGTCCCGATCGCACCGGCCGACAGGATCACGTTGCGCGCCGTCACCGTCTCGCGCTGTCCCTGCCGCTCGATCTCGACACCGGTCGCGCGATTGCCGTCCAGGCACAGCCGTTGGACATGGACATGGGTGCGCAATTCCAGGTTGGATCGCTTCAGCGCCGGCCGCAGGAATGCCTTCGCTGCGGAAACGCGCAGCCCGCGGCGTTGATTGACCTTAAAATACCCCACCCCTTCGGCATTTCCGTCGTTGAAATCCGGCACCCGCCTGATCCCGACCGTCTCTGCCGCGCTGGCGAAATCCTCCAGAATGTCCCAACGCAGGCGCTGGCTTTCCACCCGCCATTCGCCGCCGGTGCGGTGATGCGCGTTCTCGCCGTCGGCGTGATCCTCGGATTTCAGGAAATAGGGCAGCACATCGTCCCAGCCCCAGCCGACACAGCCGAGCTGCCGCCAGATATCGTAATCGCGCGACTGGCCGCGCAGATAGATCATGCCGTTGATCGAACTGCTGCCCCCCAGCAGCTTGCCGCGCGGATAGGCCAGCGACCGTCCGTCGAGACCGGGCTGCGGCGCGGTGCGATAGCACCAGTCGGCGCGCGGATTTCCCATGCAATACAGATAGCCGACCGGCACATGCACCCAGAACTGCCGGTCACTGCCGCCGGCTTCGAGCAACAGCACGCGCGTGCCCGGATCGCGCGACAGGCGGTTGGCCAGCACGCAGCCCGCGCTGCCGGCCCCGACGATGATGAAGTCGTAATCCATGCCTTCCTCCCGCCGGGCAGCATCCCGCAGATCGCCGCACAACGCCAGAGCGCCCGCGCGCGCAGTTCATTCTCGGCATGGCCGGAGCCACCGCTCCAATGGCGCGGTCACGCAGTCTTGCACGTTTTGCCTGCGTTCCGGCCTTGATGCGGGCCTTGGCCCGCGTATCTTAGGCGGATGGTGCGACCGGGCGAATATGACCTGCAGACAGGCGAGGGGCTGATTGCCTGCCCGCGCTGCGATGCGCTGCATGTCGAGGAAGAGCTGACCTATGGCGAAACCGCCCGCTGCGTGCGCTGCGGCGGCATCCTAGCGCGGCCGCAATCGGGCGCCTTCACCCAGATCATCGCGCTTGCCATCACCACGATGGTGCTGATGTTCGGGGCAATCTTCTTTCCCTTCCTGGAGATCTCGCGCCTCGGCATGGGGCACGGCACCTCGCTTTTCGGGGTGGCGATGGCCTTCTCCGAAGGCGTCATCGCGCCGCTGACGGTGGCGCTGCTGGGTGTGATCGTGGCACTGCCTGCGCTCAGGGCGGCCCTGCTGGTCTATACCCTCTGGCCGCTGGCGCGCCGGCGCCCGCCCTATCGCCACGCCGTCCGGGCCTTCCGGCTGACCGAGCAGCTCAAGCCCTGGTCGATGGCCGAGATCTTCATCATCGGCACGGCCATCGCGATGGTAAAGGTCGGCGGGCTTGCGACCATCAACTTCGGGCCGGCCTTCTGGGCGTTCTGCGCGCTGATCTTCGTCAACCTCGCCAATCGCAGCTTCATGTGCTCGACCACGATCTGGGACGCCATCGAGGATGGCGGTGCGGCGACCGATGGCCGCGAGCAGGTCGAGCCGGCATGAGCGCCGATCCCGCAGCGATGCCGCCCCCGCACACCGCGAACGACGATGCCCCGACCGGCGGGGGTCGGAGTAGTGCCCTGCTGACCGCGCATCGCGCCGGGCTGCTGGGATGCAGAAGCTGCGGCCGGGTCTGGCCCGAGGATGCAATGGAATGCGCGCGGTGCCAGGCGCCGCTGACCCCGCCGGATCGCCGCGGGCTGCAGGCGGTCTGGGCCTGGCTGATCGCCGGGATGATCTTCTATATTCCCGCCAATCTCATGCCGATGATGACCACCCAATCGCTTGGCGGTCTGGGCGGGGGCGGCGATGCGACGATCATCGGCGGGGTGCTGCAACTTGCCAATCACGGCGACTGGTTCATCGCAATCGTCGTCTTCGCGGCGTCGGTCATGGTCCCGATCGGCAAGTTCGTCGCCATCATCTGGCTGGCCCTGGTGGCCGGAAAACCCGCGACCGAGGCGGATGCCCATAACCGCTTGCATATCTACGAGATCGTGGAGTTCATCGGGCGTTGGTCGATGATCGACGTGTTCGTCGTCGCCATCCTCTCGGCCCTGGTGCAGCTCGGCTTTGTCGTGTCGATCAAACCGGGCCCTGCCGCTGCGTCCTTTGCGCTGTCTGTTGCATTTACAATGCTCTCTGCACAAAGTTTCGATCCGCGGCTGATTTGGCGTGGCCTGCCGCTGCATCGTCGGAAAGAATAGATTTCTATGAGTGACGACACCACCCCTCGCCCTGCCCACCCGGCCCGGCGCACGGCCGCGCGGGCGGCACGGGCCAGCTTTTCGTTGATCTGGCTGGTCCCGATCCTGGCGCTTGCCGTCACGCTCGGGCTGGCCTGGAACGCCTATTCCGGCCGCGGAGAGCTGATCTCCGTCACCTTCCGCGACGCGACAGGCATTGTTCCGGGCGAGACCACGCTGAAATTCCGCGAGATCACCGTGGGCGAGGTCGAGGCCGTGCGCTTCACCGACGATCTGCGCAGCGTCGAGGTGGATATCCGCACCGAGCCGGAGGTCACGCCCTATATCGACGCCGATGCGGAGTTCTGGATCGTGCGGCCGGTGGTGTCCGCGCAGGGCATCTCGCGGTTGGACACAGTGCTGTCCGGCGTCTTCATCGAGGGGTTCTGGGATGCGGACCGGGGCGAGCCTGCGACGGAGTTCGTCGGGCTGGACCGTCCGACACTCGCCCGGCTTTCGGGAGAGGGCACCTGGATCACCCTGTCCTCGCCCGGCGCGAAGGGACTGGCCGAAGGCGCGCCGGTCACCTTTCGCGGGCTGGAGGTTGGCCGGATGCAGAACCTGCATCTGTCCGAGGAGGACGAGACGGTGCTGGCGGATGTCTTTATCGAGGCGCCGCATGACCAACGCCTGACCACCTCGACCGTGTTCTGGGACACATCAGGGTTCTCGGTGTCGCTCGGCGCGCAAGGCCTCAGCCTGAACGTGGATTCGCTTTCGAAGCTGGTGCAGGGCGGCGTGGCGTTTTCGACCATGGCCACGGGCGGGCAGCCGGTCGAAGCCGGCCATGTCTTCGATCTCCAGCCGGACGAGGAAACCGCGCGGACCAGCCTGTTCGGGTCCAGCGACCGCGATCTTCGCCTGACCATGCTGGCCAGCAACGATGTCTCGGGGCTGCAGACCAATGCCGATGTGACATTTGACGGACTGGTGATCGGCCGCGTCACCGAAATCGGCGTCGATTTCGACGAGACCCGCCCCGAGGATGAGCAGATCCTGCAGCGCATCACCTTCGTCATCGCGCCCGACCGGCTTGGCGTGCCCGCCAGCAGCACGCGCGAGGAAATGCTGGAGTTTTTGCAGGACCGCGTCGAGGCGGGGCTGCGCAGCCGCATCACCTCGTCCGGCTTCCTCGGCACCTCCATGGTGGTCGAGCTTCTGGAACAGCCACGCGCGAGCGATGCCACGCTCGATATCGACGCCGAGCCCTATCCTGTGATGCCGTCCCTGCCGCCGGAAGTCTCGGATCTCGGCGCCTCGGCCGAAGGGCTGATGGATCGACTCGGCGGGCTGAATTTCGAGGAATTGCTGCAATCGGCGACCAATATGATGGATGCGGTCACGCAGCTCGCCGCCTCGCCCGATACCCGCGCCATACCCGGCGCGCTGCGCGAGACGCTGGACGAGGCGCGCCTGGCGGTGGCGGATGTGCAGGCCATGACCGGAGAGCTGCGCGATGCCGGCGCAGCGGCCAATCTGGCGCGGATGCTGGATGAGGCGGCGCAGGCGGCCGAGGCGGTGCAACTCGCCGCCGCCGACGTGCCGCAGATGGTCGAGCAGATGGACGAAGCCGCCGAGGCGATCGAGGATTTCCGCTTCGACGAGATATCGGCGCAGGCCTCGGCAATCCTCGCGGATCTGCGGGCGATGCTGGGCACCGAGGATGCCGAGCAACTGCCGCGCAACCTCTCCGACACGCTGGAAGCGGCGTCGGGCCTTCTGAACGATCTGCGCGACGGCAATGCCGCGGGCAGCCTGAATGCGACGCTGGATTCCGCCCGCGTCGCCGCCGACGAGGTCGCGCAGGCGGCAGAGACGCTGCCGGCATTGTCCGAACGCTTCCAGCGTCTCGCGGCACGGGCCGAAGCCGCGGTCGCCACCTATGGCGAGAATGGCGCCTTCACCAACGACGCGCGCACCATGATCCGCGAACTGACCCGCGCCGCGGCCGCTTTCGGATCGCTTTCGCGCACCATCGAACGCAATCCACGGGCCTTCATTCTGGGACGATAGTGACATGCAGCGTTTTCTTCTTGCCCTGACCATTCCGGTGATCGGCCTTGGCCTCGCCGCCTGCGGCGATGGCACCGACACCGCCAGATACCCGATCGACCCGCCGCCATCGCAGCAAGTCACCGGCGACCAACTTGGCCCGACCGAGCTGCGCGAGGTGTCGCTGCCCGGCTACGCCTCCGGCGACGAGATCGCCTGGCAGGGGCCGGACGGGGCGATCCGGTCGAATACCGGCGTGCTGTGGGCGGACGAGCCGCAACGCGCCTTCACCATCACCCTGGCGCGGGCAATATCGGAAATGTCCGGCGCCTCGGTCATTGCGGAGCCCTGGCCGCTGTCGTCGCCGCCGCAGCACAAGCTGGATGTGCGGGTGGAAAAGGCGCTCGCGGCGAATGACGGATATTTCCGGCTGAAGGGGCGGTATTTCCTGTCGGTCGAGGGCAGCGGTGCGGGGTCGCATCACAGCCGGTCCTTCGATATCGCCGTGCCGGTAGAACAGGACAACCCTGCCTCCATCGCGACCGCCGCCTCGCAGTCGGTCACCCTGCTGGCCGAGCAGATCGCCACGCTGGGCGGGCCGGGAACGACGATCGTGGCCACCATGCCCGCCCCGGACGATCCGTTCGCGGATCTCCCGCCGCTGTTCTGATCTTCAGGGCCGGGACGATCCGACGCCGGGCGCGAGGGCCATCCGCTCGGTAATCTGGCCATGCAGCTTCGGCCCGGCAATGATGAGACCGGGGACCTGCGCCGCGCGGCTGTTGAAGCGCATGGCCCGGCCATGCATGTTGCTGACCGTGCATCCCGCGCGCGCCGCGATCAGGCTTCCGGCGGCAATGTCCCATTCCCAGGCGGGCCGCAGCGACATGGTCGCATCGAACCGGCCCTCCGCCACCAGGCACAGCCGCCAGGCAAGCGAGGGGCGAAAGCTGCGCGTGAACTCGGGCGGGGTGCCGCCTTTCCAGTGTTCCGGCTTCAGCGCCGCCTTGGACATCAGGATATCCGCATCCGCCAGATCCGTCTCGCTGGCGGCGATCACCTCGCCATTCAGCTTGGCGGGGCCGTCCTCGGTGGCGGCATAGGTCAACCCCATCTCCGGCAGATATACCACACCGGCCACGACGCGGTCGCCGCGCAGCACGGCAAGCGAATGCGAATAGCCCGGCTGCCCGTCGATGAAGGCGCGGGTGCCGTCGATCGGATCGACGACGAAGCAATGTTCCGCATCCAGCCGCGCCGGGCCATCCTCGCTCTCCTCGGACAGCCAGCCGTAATCCGGTCGCGCTTTCAGTAAACGGTCGATCAGGTAGTCGTTCACGGCCAGATCGGCCTCCGTCACCGGGCCGGCACCACCGCCCTTGTCCCAGATCCGGGGCTCTCGCCGCCAGTAGCGGCGGGCGATCTTGCCGGAACCATGCGCCGCGGCGATGAGCAGATCGATGTCGCTACGCCCCGGCAACCGTCATCCCTTCGACCAGAAGGCTCGGCACCCGTACCGACCGCCAGTCCCGCGCGTCATTGGCCGGTGTGAGGCGCAACAGCATGTCGCGCAGATTTCCGGCAATGGTGCATTCATTCACCGGATGGCTGATCTGCCCGTTCTCGACCCAGAACCCCGCCGCCCCGCGCGAGTAATCGCCGGTGGTCGCGTTGATGCTGCTGCCCAGAAGCGATGTCACCAGCAGCCCCCTGCCCATATCCGCGATCAGCTCGTCACGGCTGCGCGCGCCTTCGGTCATCACGATGTTGGAATTGCCCGGCGCCGGTGCCGATCCCAGCCCGCGCACCGCGCTTGCCGTGCTGACCAGCCCCAGCTTGCGCGCCGTGGCCAGATCCAGCGTCCATCCCTGCAGCATGCCGTCGCGCACGATGTCGCGCGGAGCGGTGGCCAGCCCCTCGGCATCGAACACGCGCGACGAGGACATGCGCCGCAGATGCGGATCCTCGCGCAGGGTGATCCCGCCCGGCAGAACCTGCATGCCCATCGCATCCCTGAGCCAGCTTGACCCGCGCACGATGGCAGCACCGTTCACCGCGCCCAGAAGATGCCCGATCAGCCCCGAGGAGATGCGCTCGTCATACAGGATCGGAAAGGCGCCGGTGGGCGGTTTGCGGGCACCGGCGCGTGACACGGCGCGTTCCGCCGCAAGCTGGCCGATCTCCTCCGGTGTCGGCATGTCCTCGTCCCAGATCCGCCCCTCGCCTGCGTGATCGCGCTCCATGTCGCGGCCGGTGCCGCTGATCGCGGTGCAGCTTGTGGAGAACTGGCTGCGGCGGTGTCCGCCCTCGAACCCGTTGCTGAGCGCCATCCAGCTTTGCCGCCGCGAATAGCTGGCATTGGCGGATTCGACCGTGGCCACGCCGGAAACGCCGAGCGCCGATTGCTCCGCACGCAAGGCACGCTCCTCCAGCGTCGCGGGATCGGGCTCTGCGCCGGGATCGAACAGCTCCAGCGAGGTGGCGTCCAGATCGCGCGCAAGCTGATCGGGATCGGCCAGCCCGATGCTGTCATCGACCGGACCCGACCGCGCCATCGCCACCGCGCGCCGCGCCATCACCTCGATGCTGTCCTGGCTGTGATCGGCGCCCGACACGCTGGCCTGCCGCCCGCCGACCAGAACCCGCAGCCCGATCTCGACCGCCTCCGCACGCTCGGCATGTTCCAGCCGGCCGCCCCTGATGTCGATGCCAGTCGCCGCGGCGCGGATCGCCAATGCCTCGGCATCATCGGCACCGGCGTCGCGCGCGGCCTTGAGCATGGCATGGGTGAGGGCTTCGAGCATGGAGAACCTGCTTGGTCAGCGGCGGGCGAACGGGTCCAGCCAAAAAACGTCCAATCGCCCGCAGACGCAACCTGATAATGGCCGGGCCGCCCGTTATTCGGGGCGGCCCGTCATCATTGCTGTCAGCCGGTGTTACTTGACCCGCTGTCCGTTGGCGTAGATTTCACCGCCGTTGCGGAACTCGAACTCGGAGGTCAGCACATCCTCGTTCTCCGGGTCCGGCTTTGCGAACATGGTCAGCATCATGCGGACGCCCATCATCTGCTCCTGCGGGATGAACCCGGCCTCGCCTAGCATGTCGATCAGCGCATTCGCGCCCTCGATCCGGCCGCTGATCGTGCCGACCGGGGTGGAGAGATCGCCCCCCTCGGGCGACTCGAGCTGGCCGGAGGCATTCACGCTCGCCCCCAGGGCGGACACGGACACCTCCTCGATATTCAGCTCATCGAAGCTGCCGGGCGCAGTTTCGGGATCCGACATCGCCTCGCTGTCCATGAAGCCGACATCCAGCGTCGCCAGACCGTTCAGCTTGACGGCCAGCGATGCCGGATCGCGGGGCAGGGCGTTCTGCGGATCGAACATTGCCCAGACGGAGTCGGTCAGGGTCAGACCGGAGACATCGTAGTCCACGGTGAATTCCTGCGGCTCCGGGTCGGCGGCCATCGGCATGTCCAGATTGAAGCTGGCGCTTTCGGTGCTGTAGCCGACCGGTGCAGGCAGGTTCGGCAGGGTCATGTCCACGGTCGATGTGCCCGAGCCACCGCCATAGCTCAGCCGTTCATCGTCCAGGGCGAAGGTCAGGTTCAGACCGTCCACGTCGGACCCGAGCGCGGTTTGAACGGCCTCACCCTCTTCGTTCAGCCCGTCGAAATCCATCTGCGCCGTGAGCGCATCCGCCGTCATCTCGCCCGAGATCGCCACTCCTTCCAGGTCACCGTCGGAGAATTCTGCATCGAGCGCGACCCCTTCCGGGATCCTCGTGGCACTCTCGAAGCCCAACCCGTTGACCGTGACATTGCCGACGGCGGACCCGTCCTGCTGCGCGATGTCGAAGGCCAACTCCATCGACGCGACAGTGCCGGTCTGGCGCACATCCGTGCCGCCTTCATTGGCGAAACGATCCGTGCCGACGAGGTCGGTGAAGGTCAGCCGCCCCAGCTCACTGAGCGACGTGCCGTCGGTCATCTCGACCCCGTCCAGCAGCACGTCGAAGGTCGGGAAGGTGTAATCGTAAACGCTGTCGCCGCCCTCCTCGCGGACGGTCATGGTCTCTCCGGGCATGCGCATGGTGAAGGTGATGCGCTCGGGCATTGCGGCGGGCTCATCTGCCATCTCCTCGCCATCGCTGCCGGACATCGCTTCGCTCGCGGCATCCGTCTCGACGCCGTCGCTGCTTTCCGCTTCGGGCATCTCATCCGCCTCGCTGCCGGAGCCATCCGTCTCGGCCCCGTCATCTGCGGATGCGGCGTCCTCGCTGCGGTCATAGATCATCTCTCCGCTGGCCTCGTCCTGCAGGTCAATCGACACGCTGTCATCGCCATTCGCGCTCAGCGTGAGCTGGCCGAAATCCAGCATCAGCTCGGCATCGTCCGAAGTCTGGCGCAGGACCAGATCGTTCACCGTCACCGTGTCGCCGGACTCGTCGACCGACGAGGTTTCCACCTCCAGCCCCAGCGTCTCGTAATAGCTGCTGAGCTGATCCCAGGCGGATTGCGGCGTCACCTGCGCCAGTGCCGGCGTCGCGGCCAGGATGATGCCGATTGCCGTAGCGGTGCGAAATGTCGTCATGTTGGTAACCCCGTGGTCGATTCAAGTTCCCTTGCGCGCCGTCCCAACGCGCGAGTGGCCAAAGAGATGCCAGTTTATCGTCCAGAAATCAGCCGACAATTCCGTGACAATCGGAAACAAAGCCGGGCAGGCGCCGCCGCCCGGCCCGTCAACCGGCGATGTAACACCTTGTTCAGGCGCGGTTTGCCACGGAAAAATGCCTGCCATCGTCACGACGGCAGGCATCTCTCGGCTGCAGCCCATCAGGGCCGCGCAATCCGCTCAGTGATAGACCGATTCCTTGCCGAAATGCGTGGTCAGCGCGTAATAGACCACCGCGCGATACTTGTTGCGGTTGGCGCTGCCGTAATCCGCCATGACCTTCTTGATCGCCTCCATCAACTGCGGACCGTCAGGAAGCCCCAGCTTCTTCATCAGGAAGTTGGTCTTCACCCGCTCCAGCTCTGCCATGTCGCTGCCGGCCACGGTTTCGCTGTCGGCGCTGTAGATCGACGGGCCGCAGCCGATCGTCACCTTGGTCAGCAGGTCCATGTCGGGCGTCACGCCCATCTTTTCCTTCATGTCCGCCGCGTATTTCGCGATCAGCTCGTCACGTTTGCTCATGTCATCACCCTCCCTCCGGGCACTTGATTTTTGTCAAACACGCTCGGAGCCTAATTCGGCCGGGGCCGTGGGTAAAGCATTTGCTTCCGTGAGTTAGCGCGACTCGGCGCTGCCGCGCGGAGCGGCCGGTTGTCAGGCCAAGCCCCCCGCGCCGCGATCGGTCAGTAATCGCGCTCGTAATACACGCCGATGGAGCTTTCGCCGTCGGTGCCGACCGATCCGCGGGCCGTCACCGAGTTGGTCACGTCGAGATTCAGGTTGATCTGGGTCTTGCCCTCATCGTCCAGCTCGACATCGGTATAGACGTTCCGGGTCAGGTATTTCCCGGCACGCACGGCGACGCTGCCATCGTCATCAACCGTCAGATCCAGATCGTCCAGCCCGGTCGCGTCGCGGATATTGCCGACGACACCGATCCCGCCGCGCCCCGCCAGCACGGCGAGCGCATTGGCAAGCTGCACGGCCTGCAGCGGGCTGATCTGGTCCAGACCCTGCCCGAACAGAAGATGCGACAGAACCTCTTCCTCCGGCAGTTCGGGGTCGGATTCGAAGGTGATGTCGGGCTCGCGCACCTCGCCATCGATGATGATGCGTATGGTGATGTCGTTTTCCTGATGCGTCGCAACCAGCCGGATCACAGGGATCAGGCTGCCCTGCAACTCCACCAGCCCCTCGGTCAGATCGAAGCGCTTGCCCAGCAGATCGACCCGGCCCCGGATCAGGGACAGATACCCGATCGGCACCGGATTGCGCGCATCGCCGGTGAGGCGCATGTCACCGCCCAGCTCGGCGTCCACGCCGCGACCCCGGATGAAGATCTGGTTGGGGGCATTGATCGTCAGATCGAACCGCGCCGGGTTGGGCGGCGGGGTCGCCGCAGGTCCGCCAAGCTCCGCATTCTGCGCAGCCAGGCTGCCGTAGGGTTCCAACCCGGCCTTCGCCCGCGTCGCCGCCGCCTGCCAACTGCTGCCGACATGGGTGATGTCGGGAATGTCCTGCGCCCCGCCCAGCCCGGTGGAGGGAATGCGAAACTCCGCCTGAAGAATATTGAGCGTGCCGCTGATGAGCGGGCCGTCCGCCGCGACACCCGTGACCGACACCGTGCCATCCGCGGTCAGCTCGTACAGGCTGGGGTCGCGCACCACCGCCTCATCTAGCACCGCGGTCAGATCGAGGACCGGAGAGCCGGGGCGCAGATCCACCGTGCCGTCCACCGCCAGCGCGCCACCGGCGCTGAGCCCGCCATCCACGTCCAGATCGATCAGCCCCTGCGCCAGCCGGGCGGTCAGGTTCAGATCGTCGATGGTCAGCCCGATGCGCGGCTCGGCCAGCCGCCCGCCGCTCAGCCGGACCTCGCCGGTGAGCGCATCGAGCCCCGGCTCACCCTGCATGCGCAGATCGAAATCCACCGGCCCCTCGATGCTGCGGGTGCGCAGCGCGCCATTGGCGGCCGCCGCGTTGCTGATGCCTGACATGCGCAGATCCGTCGCCGCCCCGGCCAGCAGGCCGGAGATCTGGGCGCGCGTGCCCCCCGGCCCGGTGACGGCAATGTCCATCTGCGTGCCGGCGCCGGTCTGCTGGATCGTGCCCACCGCCTGCGCCGGCCCGTCAATGCCGGGCGCCAGCGGCGCAAGGTCAGCCAGCCGCGCATCGACATTCAGCCCGGTCGCCGGGTTGCCATCCGCAAGGATCTGCACCTGCCCGTTGCGCGCATCCAGCCGTTGCAGCACGATCCCGTCGGCGGTCTGCACCGCCACCAGCTCGGCCCGTGTCTGACCTGCCAGCAGGCTGTCCACGCGCTCATTGCCGATGCGCAGCCCGTTGGCGGTCGCCTGCGCCGAGATGCGCCGCCCGCCGCTTTCATCGCGGATCTGTGCGGTGGCGTCGATCCCGCCCCCGAAACCCGGCGAGACGAAGCCTAGGTCAGGCGCGCTCAGCTCTGCGGTCAGATCGGTCTGGCCCGCGCCGTAGACACCCGAGGCAGAGGCGCTCAGCCGCCCGTTCTGCACTTGGGCGGACTCGAGCCGGATCAGCTCGCCGCGCCGCGTGCCGGTGGCGGAGAAGCTGGTTTCGCCAGAAAGCGCGGGGTCAAGCTGCGCCACGCCGAGAGAGATATCCGTGCCGGTCCCGTTGATCTCGAACGCCTGGACACCGCCCTGGTCGCGCAGATTGGCCTCGGCCCGCAGCGATCCGCCGAAACCGGGGCCCAGGAAAGACAGGTCGCGGCTGATCGCCTCGGCATCGAAAGCGGTGCGGCCGCCGCCGAGCATACCGTCCCCGCTGATCGAGAGCTGCGGGTTCTCGGCGTCCAGCCGGCCGATCTCGATCTCGCTGCCGCGCTGTACGGCTTCGGCGACAAAGCGGGTTTCGCCGGAAAGCGCCGCATCGGCCTGCGCATTTCCGACCCGCAGATCCTGCGCCGTCCCGGTCAGGTCATAGCGGCGGCCCTGCCCGCTATCGGTGATCGTCGCCTGCGCATCGACCTCACCGCCGAACCCGCCGCCAAGAAACGCCAGATCTTCCGCCTGAAGATCCACATCCAGCGCCGTCTGGTCCGGTCCGTAGACACCCTGTGCTGTCGCGGTCAGGTTGGGGTTGTCGATCCGCGCGGAATCGATGGTGATGACCCCGTCCCGCTCCGACCCTTGGGCATTGATCCGGGTCTCACCCTGCAAGGCACGGTCGGCCCCGGCCTGGCGCAGCGCGAGGTCCGTGGCGGTCCCGTCCAGCGTGAAGTTGCGCGCGCCCGACCCGTCGTCCTGCAAACTGGCCTCGGCGTCGAGCGCGCCCGACATGCCCAGCCCGAGCGCGCTGAGATCGCTGATCTCCAGCTCTGCCGAGGCGTCGGTCCCCTCCGGCCCGATGACGCCCTGCGCCACGATGCGTGTCTGGTCGTTGCTCAGATTGGCCTGCTCGATGGTGAACACGCCGTCACGCTCCACCGCGGCCAGATCGATATTGGTGGTGCCGGTCAGCGTGCCGGCATTGCCCTGCTGGCCGAGCGCCAGGTTCTCGCCCGTGCCCGTCACGGTCAGCCGCCGCGCCCCGTCGCCAGTGTCCCTGAACCCCGCCGAGATGTCGAGCGCTCCTTGAAGGCCCAGCCCGAGAGAGGCGAGCTCGCTCACCGTCACCTCGGCCGTCGCGTCGGTGCTCTGTTCGCTGATGACCCCATTGGCCGTCGCATTGAGCTGATCGTTGCGGATATCGGCTCGCTCGACCCGGATCGCGCCATCTGCGCCCTGTTCGGCGAGAATATCAATCGTCGTGGTCCCGGTCAGCGCAGCATCGGCCTGGGCCTGACCCAGCTTGATGTTTTCGCCGTTGCCCGTCACCTCGATCTGCCGCGCGCCGGCCTCGTCGGTGCGGATCGTCGCCTCTGCGTCCAGCGTGCCTGACCAGCCACGCCCCAGTGCTGCAAGGCTGGCAATCTCGGCCGAGGCGCGGCCATTGACCGCCCCGTCCTGCAACGCGCCCGACGCCGTCGCGGTCAGTTGCGGGTTGGTGATATCGAGCGCATCCAGCGTCAGCGCACCGCCCGGCTGCTGGCTGGCCCGGATCGCGATATCGGTCTGGCCGTCAAGCGCACCGTCGACATTCTGCTGCCCCAGCTTCAGATCCTGCCCGATGCCATCGACCCGGATCACCCGCTCGCCATCCGCGCCTTCGTCCAGCGTCGCATCCGCGGTGAGTGAGCCCGACCAGCCGCGACCGAGCGCGGCGAGCGACGGCAGGTTGAGCTCTGCGCGCGCTTCCGTGCCGTTCTCTGCGATCCGGCCGGTACCGGTGGCCGAAAGCTGATCGTTCGACAGCGCGACGGAGGTGATCTCGATCGCGGTGTCGCGCTGTTCGGCGCTCAGGCTGAATTCGGTGTCTCCCGCAAGGGCCGCGTTCAGATCGGCCTGGCCGACCGACAGATCGCGCCCGGTGCCGGTCACCTCGATGTTGCGCGCGCCGGCCTCGGTGGTGATGACCGCGGCCGCATCCACCGTCCCGCCGAACCCGTCCCCAAAGGCCGCCAGATCGGTCAGGTCGAGATCGAACCGCGCCTCCACGTCGCTGCCGCTGATCGTGCCGGAGCCGTCCAGGGCAAGCTGGTCATTGTCCAGCCGCAATTCGGTCAGGTTGAAACTGCCCTGCGCATCCTCCACCAGCTCTGCCGTCAGGTCGGTTTCCCCAGCGAAAGCCCCGTCAATCGCCTCGATCCCGGTTTTCAGCCCGGCCGCCATCCCGTCCACGGCGAGCACCCGCGACCCGGTGGCGCCGGTCAGCCGCGCGTTTGCGGTCAGCCGTCCCTCGAAGGACGGGTCGATATCGGCGAGCGTCGGCATGTTGAAATCGGCGGTCAGATCCACCGCGTCCTCGGTCACGCTGCCGCTGGCGGTCAGCGAGATCTGCTGCGCGTTGACCGAGAGATTGCGCAGCTCCGTCCCGTCCTCGGTCCGACCGGCGCCGATGCGGATGGTCGACTGCCCGCGCAGAAGATTGTCCAGCCGTTCGTTATCGACGCTCAGATCCGTCCCGGTGACCGTGCCGTCAATGTCGAACGCGCCGGAAAGGACCTGGTAATACCCCGCCAGATCGGCCTGCGCCTGCCCGGACAGATCGCGCCCGGCAAGCTCGGACAGGTTGGCGAGATTGTCGTGGCGCGCGACAAGCTGCGTGGTGGACAGCACGATGCCGCTGGCAAGCCCGTCGATCATCAGCGCCCCGTCGAGGGCGTAATCCTTGCCCGAGATTTCCATCCCCGTCAGATCGATCACCTGGCCGGGCGTGAAGTCGAACCCGGTCGATCCGGCGATCCGGTCGCCCACCACCTGTTGCAGCCGCGCGCTGACCAGTTCGATCCCGTTGGCGTCAAACCCGATCTGGCCATCGATCTGCTCCAGGCTCTCGCCTTCACCCAGCACCACCTGCCCCTGGCCGTCCAACTCCAGCCGCGACAGCCGCATCGCCTCGCGGTCGATCTCGGTCAGCCAGCCGCTCAGCGACCAGTCCGAGCCTTCCGAGGCGTCGTAGCCGACATCCAGGTTCCCCGACAGCACCGTCACCCGAGGCTCGACGAAGGGGATCGTCACCGGCAGGGTCTGGGCCCCGGCCTCCTCGCCGAAATCAATGCTCAGATCCAGCATTTGCGGGGCGTTCTGGTCATTCGTCGCAAGCTGCCCGGCGATCTTCAGCGCGTCTGTGTCGAAATTCAGCGACTCGACCTCCAGCCGGCCGGTATCGGCGCGCCAGCCGCGCGCGACGATTTGGGTGCTGTCCCCGAAGAATTCGCGGTTCTCCGGCGGCAACAGGCTGGCCATATCGCCACCGAGATCGAGCGCGAAGCGGTTGCCGGATGTGCCGTCCGCGCCCTCCTCGGCCATGAAGCTCAGATCGCCGCTGATCCGCTCCACACCGCCGGTGGCAAGCTGGATATCGGCCTGGTAATCGCTCAACGGGCCGGCGCCGTTGATCTGGGCGGTGACCGAGGGCCGCCCGTCCAGCCGGGCGATGCGGCTGAAAATGCCGTTCGGATCCTCGTCCAGTGACAAATCGATATTCAGCACCCGGCTGTCATTGTCGAAACTGCCGTCAAAGGTGAATTCGCCCTTCTTTCCGTCGGTGCGGCTGATGACCAGATCGGCAACGCCTTCCCCACCCGCCAGCGACATGGAGCCATTGACGGTGATCTCCGCCTCCTCGCCCAGAAGCGGGCTGCCCAGCACCACGCGCTCGGCGTCGATCAACTCGATCTGGATGCCCACCGGCAACTCGGGCAGGGCAAAGCTGCGCGCGGTGGCTCGGGCCTCGGGCTCCTCCTCGCCCGCGACCGGGCCGCGCGGGATCTCGATCAGGCTTGCGGTCAGCTCGCCCACCTCGACCCGGCCCCGCAGCAGGGCGGAGCGGTTCCACTGGATCGCGCCGTCATGCAGCGTCAGCCACGCCCCCTCGGCATCCGCGATCACGATCCGCTCGAATGTGGCGCGCGAGGACAGCGCCCCCTGGAACCCGGTGATCTCGACGGAGCGCCCGGCGCTCGACAGGCGGTTTTGCAGGAAGCGGGTCAAGAATCCCTGATCGCTCGATTCCTCGGCCGCGATCTCTGCCACCGTCGCGTCCCCGGTCTCACCCTCCTGCGCGAAGGAGGCCGGCGTCAGCAGAAGAAGCGACAGCAGCAGCAGGATGCGCGACAAAATCCCCATCAGAATGCCTGCCCCAGCCCGAGGTAAATCTGCACCTTGTTGTCATCGTCGTCGCCCTGGATCGGGGTCGCGACATCCAGCCGGATCGGGCCGATGGGCGTGTCGTAGCGCACCCCGACCCCGGCACCGGCATGCCATTTCGCCTCGCCCTGAAACGCGCCCTCATCCCAGATCTTGCCGGCATCGACAAAGGCGACCGCACCGATCCTCTCCCGCACCTGAAACCGGGTCTCCAGGCTGAGATTCACGATGCTCTGCCCGCCGACATAGGCGTCTTCGGTGCTGTTCTGGAGCGGCACGTCGAATCCCAGCGACTCGTAAGGCTGCCCGCGCACGGTCCCGCCGCCGCCGGAAAAGAACAGGTAATCGGGCGGCACCTCCAGAATATCGGGCCCCAGCACCGTGCCCGCCCGCCCGCGCGCCGCGAAAGTCAGCCGATCACCCTCCAGCATGCTGCGATAGATCCGGCCCTCGCCGGTCAGCTGCAGCCCCGATCCGGTGCCCTGCAACCCCGCAAACGGCGTGGCCTCGCCCGACAGCCAGTAGCCGCGCTTGGCGTTGTTCATGTCGTCGCGCCGGTCCCAGATGACGCCCATCGGCAGCGAGATGGTTTCGTAATCGTAGTAACCCGTGCCGTAATTCACCCGCGACCGCGTATAGGACAGCGCAATATCGGCGGTCAGCCGCTCGCTGCGGATATAGTTGAACCCGATCGAGAACTCGCCGCTGCGCTTGTAATATTCCGGCTCGTGCTCCTCGGACAGGTCCAGGGCGATGTAGCCCGTCGTGTCCGGGTTCAGCGTGGCCGGGCGATCGATGCGTACGCCGAAGGAATAATCCTGTTCGTCGGCATCGGCGCTGATGTCGCTGACCTCCGCCTCGATGCGGAACCGTTCGCCACCGCCCAGCAGGTTGCGGTGCAGCCAATAGGCCGACACCATCGCGCCATCGACATTCGACAGCTCGAACGCCGCCCCGATGCGGCGGGGCTTCTGTTCCACGACCGTCAGCGCCACATCCATCGAGTTGTCGGGATTGAGCGTCTCCGCCTCGACCAGGGTAATGGCCGAAAACACGCCCGAGCGGCGCAGCCGCTTGCGCACCGTCTCCAGCTTCTCGGGATCGAACAGCTCACCCTCGGGATAGCCCGCGATCTTCAGCATCCGCCGCGTGCTGAGCCGCTCGTTGCCCGTCGCCTGCAGCCGCCCGAACGTAACCGGCGGGCCGGGGTTCAGATCGACACGCGATTCCAGCCGCGACACATTGTGGTCTGCGATGATCTCCTGCCCGGCGACCCGCGCCTTGGCGTGGCTGGCGTCGCGCCAATCGCTGATCGCGCTCGACGTGGCACGCTTGATGACGCCGGTCCCGGCCGGCTCGCCGACGGCATAGCCCGCAATCGCGGTGGTTCCGGGCGCCAGCGGCGCGAGGTCGGCCTGCGCGAAGGCAAAACGCGGCCCCGGATCGACCGCAACCACCACCCGGCCGACATAGCGCGGCGCGTCGAGCGGCGCGATCTCGGCGGCTTCGACGCCGTCCAGCGTGATGTTGATGATGGCAGAGAAATAGCCCTCGTCGAACATCACCCCCAGCATCCGGGCGTAATCCCCGCGCGCGGCGGCCAGCACGTCCTGTCCGGTCGCCCGGTCCTCGGCCAGTGCCGCCGCCACCAGAGAGGCGTTGCGCAGCGGGCCGCTCAGATCGTCATCGCCATCCACCACCACCACGTCCAGCTCAACCGGCGGGCCCAGCACCCGGCCCTGATCGTCGGTGACAGGCTGGTCGGCGGGGTTGAAGATGCGGGTCAGGCCGGCAAACGGGTTGGAGGACGACGCCGATTGCGCCAGCGCCTCGGCCCCGAAAACGGCTCCGGCCACCACGGTGATGACGGCTAGCCTGACGCTTCGCTGCATACCTGCCTCACTTACCCACGCCGCTTTTGTCGCAGCTTGCGTTAAGGAAATCCAGAATTGCTTCCGCAGGACAAGTAAATTTCATGAAATGGCGGAAAGGCACCCATGCAGCGCGGCCATATCGTCACGGATCAGCAGCAGAGGCGTGTTTTCCGGGATATGGCGCATATAGGGTTCTGCCAGGAACGCATCTTCCAGCAACTGCGTGCGATGGGCAAAGCTGCGCGCCACCGATCCGGCCAGGAACATTCCGTCCAGTGGCATGAAGCGCAGCGCCAGCTCGCGCAGATGCAGACCGAACAGCTCGGTGAACAGGCTATAGGTCTCCTCGGCGCGGGGATCGCCCTGCATGGCGGCGGTGGAGATCGCCTCGGCCCGCGCGACCTTCTCGCCATGCATGGCCAGATGGATCTGCGCCAGGCCGCGCCCGGCAAAGGTCTCTTCGGTCGAGAAAAACGCCGGCATGGCCTGTGCGCCGACGCGCTCCATCAGCCGGGCATGGATATTGGCGGGCAGGCTGGTATGGCCCTCCTCGGCCTCCTGACAGGAAATGCCCCCGCCGGGCAGATGCTGCACGGCGCAGACATTGAACCCGGTGCCGGCCCCGACAACCAGCGCCTGCGCGTTGCGCGCCCGGTGTGCCGGGGCGCTGCGCAGCACCGAGACGCCGTCGCCGTCCAGCCGCGGCGTGGCATAGCCGAGCGCCATGAGATCGTTGATGAGCCGGACATGATCGGCATCGGTCAGCCGCGCGAGCCGGTCCTCGGAAAAATCCCAGTCGCGATTCGTCAGCGCCGCCTGTCCCCCCGCCACCGGGCCCGCCACGGCGACGCAGACGGCCGACAGCCTGGGGTTGTCCTGCTCGGTCAGGAAGGTCTGCACGACCTTGTCGAAACTGTCGTAATCATCGCCCCGATACCGGGTGATGGTCTCAGCATCGATGACGCCGTTTCGTGCCAGCGCCAGCCGCGCATTGGTCCCGCCCACATCCGCCAGAAGCACCGCCATCACTCGACCCCCCGTAAAAACCGCCTCACCCTGCGATACGCGAGCGCTAACGCCCGTGCAAGCGGGCTGCCCTTCATTGAATCTGCATAAGTCAAGTGGTATGCGCCAGACGTCACCTGAAAGGTCCATCCATGAACGAATATACCATTAAAGACATCAAGCTGGCGGATTTCGGCCGCAAGGAGCTGGATATCGCCGAAACCGAAATGCCGGGGCTGATGTCTCTGCGGGCGGAGTATGGCGACAGCAAGCCGCTGAAGGGCGCGCGCATCGCCGGCAGCCTGCACATGACCGTGCAGACCGCGGTGCTGATCGAAACGCTGGTTGCGCTTGGCGCGGATGTCCGCTGGGCGTCGTGCAACATCTATTCCACGCAGGACCATGCGGCCGCGGCGATTGCGGCGGCGGGTGTGCCTGTGTTCGCGATCAAGGGCGAGACGCTGGAGGAATACTGGTCCTATACCGACCAGATCTTCCGCTTCGGCGACGGCACCGCGAATATGATCCTCGACGATGGCGGCGATGCGACGATGTATATCCTGCTCGGCGCGCGGGTCGAGGCGGGCGAGGACGGGCTGATCGCCACCCCGACCAGCGAAGAGGAAGAGGCGCTGTTTGCCCAGATCCGCAAGCGGCTCGCCGAAAGCCCCGGCTGGTTCACCCAGCAGCGCGATGCGATCCAGGGCGTGTCCGAGGAGACCACGACCGGCGTGCACCGCCTCTATGATCTGCACAAGAAGGGGCTGCTGCCCTTCCCGGCGATCAACGTCAATGACAGCGTCACCAAGTCGAAATTCGACAACAAATACGGCTGCAAGGAATCGCTGGTGGACGGGATCCGCCGCGCGACCGACGTGATGATGGCCGGCAAGGTCGCCGTGGTTTGCGGTTACGGCGATGTCGGCAAGGGCTCGGCCGCCTCGCTGCAAGGGGCAGGGGCGCGGGTGAAGGTCACCGAGGTCGATCCGATCTGCGCGCTTCAGGCCGCGATGGACGGGTTCGAGGTGGTGACGCTGGAAGACGTCGTTACCGATGCCGATATTTTCGTGACCACGACCGGCAACAAGGACGTGATCCGGCTCGAACATATGCGCGAGATGAAGGACATGGCCATCGTCGGCAATATCGGCCATTTCGACAATGAAATTCAGGTTGCCGCGCTGAAGAACCACAAATGGACCAATATCAAGGACCAGGTGGACATGATCGAGATGCCCTCGGGCAACCGGATCATCCTTCTGTCGCAGGGCCGTCTGCTGAACCTGGGCAACGCGACCGGTCACCCATCCTTCGTGATGTCGGCCAGCTTCACCAATCAGGTGCTGGCGCAGATCGAGCTGTATACCAAGGGCGACGACTACCAGCCCGGCGTCTATATCCTGCCGAAGCATCTGGATGAGAAAGTCGCCATGCTGCACCTGGACAAGGTCGGCGCGAAACTGACCCAGCTTTCGTCGGAGCAGGCGGAGTATATCGGTGTCTCGCAGGACGGGCCTTTCAAATCTGACCATTACCGGTACTGAGCATATGAGCGAATATAACATCTTCACCTCGGAATCCGTGTCCGAGGGCCATCCCGACAAGATCGCGGACCAGATCTCGGATGCGGTGCTGGACGCCATCATCGCCGAGGATCCGCGCGCCCGCGTCGCCTGTGAAACCATGGTCAAGACCGGCGTCGCGATCATCTCGGGCGAGATCACGACAAGCGCCTGGGTCGATCTGGAATCCATCGTGCGCGATGTCATCAACGACATCGGGTACAACTCGTCGGATGTGGGCTTCGATGGCGCGACATGCTCGGTCATCAACATCATCGGCAAGCAATCGCCCGAGATCAACCAGGGCGTGGACCGCGCGGCTCTGGAAGAGCAGGGGGCGGGCGACCAGGGGCTGATGTTCGGCTATGCCTCGGACGAGACCGACGTGCTGATGCCCGCCCCGATCACCTATGCGCACCGGCTGGTGGAGCGTCAGTCCAAGGTCCGCCGCGACGGCACGCTGGACTGGCTGCGGCCGGACGCGAAATCGCAAGTGACCTTCCGCTATGACGATGCCGGGCAGGTGGCAGGCGTCGATGCGGTGGTGCTGTCCACGCAGCACAACCCGGAAATCGCACTCGACGATCTGCGCGAGGCGGTGATCGAGGAGATCATCAAGCCGGTGCTGCCCGCCGAATGGCTGTCGGGGGAGACGAAATACTTCATCAATCCGACCGGCAAATTCGTCATCGGCGGCCCGGTGGGCGATTGCGGCCTGACCGGGCGCAAGATCATCGTCGACAGCTATGGCGGCATGGCGCGGCATGGTGGCGGCGCATTCTCTGGCAAGGATCCGTCCAAGGTGGACCGCTCCGCCGCCTATGCGGGTCGCTGGGTCGCGAAGAACATCGTCGCGGCCGGGCTGGCCCAGCGTTGCGAGATTCAGGTGAGCTATGCGATCGGCGTGGCCGAGCCGACCTCGATCTCGCTCAACTGCTTCGGGACCGAGACGGTGCCGGTCGAGAAGATCATTGCGGCGGTTCGCCAGGTCTTCGATCTGCGTCCCTTCGCGATCATCGGAGAGCTCGACCTGCTGCACCCGATCTATCGCGCGACCTCGACCTACGGGCATTTCGGCAAGAACCCGGTCGCGATCGACTATGCCGGCAAGACCCATCGCGGGTTCACTTGGGAAGACACCGGCCGGGCCGAGGCGCTGAAGGCCGCGATCTGATCGGTGCGATCACCTCACGCCAACAAGAAAGGCCGGGCGCGTGCTGCGCCCGGCCTTTTCCGTCAGATGGCGTGAGGGATTATTTCAGCTCGTCGATCGACCGGATCACCTTGCCCAGCAGGCCGTAATCCAGCGCCTCCTGCGTGTTCAGCCAGAAATCGCGCTGCGTGTCCTCTTCGATCCGTTCGACGCTCTGGCCGGTGGCCTCGGCGAAGATCTGGTTGAGGCGTTCGCGCATCAGCCGGACCTGTTCGGCCTGGATCATCATGTCGGACGAGGTGCCGCGGATCCCGCCCGAGGGCTGGTGCAGCAAAAAGCGCGTATTGGGCAGGCAGTAGCGGTTTTCCTTGGCCGCGCCGACGAAGATCAGCGCGCCCGCCGAGGCCACCCAGCCGGACCCGATGCAGCGCACGGTGGGGCGGATGAACTTGATCATGTCGTGGATCATGTCGCCGGATTCGACATGGCCGCCGGGCGAGGAGATCATCATGTTGATCGGGGCATCGCCATCTTCGGCCAGTGCCAGCAGATGAGCCACGGTGCGCTGCGCCAGCTTGTCGTTGATCTCGCCCGCGACGATCACATTGCGCGACTTGAAATAGAGCTTGGCGATGTTGCCCGCATCCGGCAGACCCAGCCCCTCATCCTTCGGCGCCTCGTCGTCGCGTTCGTCGTCGTCTTCGTCGTCCAGCCGGAATTTGGGCATCATGTCCTCTTTCTTCGGAAAATCTTTCGGGCCCCTCACGAGGCCGGGGTGGAGCTTACGCCGACCTTGGCCGGGCGCAACAGCCGGTCATGCAGCATGAAGCCCGGCTCCATGAGCTGGATGATGTCACCGGCCTTGGTGTCGGGCAGCGGGGCCTCGAACATCGCCTCGTGAATCTTCGGATCGAAGCGCGACCCGACCTCCGGGCGCAGCACGGTGATGCCGTGCTTGCCGAACACATTGCCCAGTTCGCGCAGCGTCAGTTCGACCCCTTCCAGCAGGGCGGCATTGGCGCCGCGCTGCTCCTCCGGCACCGCATCCAGCGCGCGGTTGAGATGGTCGTAGACCGGCAGCAGATCGCGCGCCAGGCGGGTGCCGCCATATTGCTCGGCATCCCGACGCTCCTTGTCGGCGCGCTTGCGCGCATTCTCCGCATCGGCAAGGGCGCGCATGAAGCGGTCGCGCAGCTCGTCGCGCTCGGCCTTCAGGCGGTCCAGCTCGCTATCCGGATCGGCGAGCGGGTCCATGAAATCCTCATCAAGCGGGAAATCCTCGGGTGGCAGCCCGTCAGAATTTTGATCGCTCATCCTTCTCATCCTTTCAGGCCGGACAGCACCCGTCCGACCAAATGCGCAGTGTAATCGACGATTGGCACGATGCGCCCGTAATTGAGCCGCGTCGGGCCGATCACGCCCACCGCACCAATGATCTTCCGGTCGGAGTTCATATAGGGAGAAACCACCAGAGAGGAACCCGAAAGTGAAAAAAGCTTGTTTTCCGAGCCGATGAAGATGCGCACCCCGTCGCCCTGCTCGGTCAGGTCGAGAAACTGGGCGATGTCGCGCTTGCGTTCCAGATCGTCGAACAGCTCGCGGATGCGGTCCAGATCGGCTGCTTCGGCGTCCAGCAGATTGGCCCGGCCCCGCACGATCAGCCGCGCATCGCTGTCATTGCTTTCCCAGATCGCCAGCCCCTGTTCGATCAGCGCCGCGGCCAGCCCGTCGATCTCCTGCCGCCGCCGGCTGATCTCCTGGGTGAACTGGGTGCGCAGCTCGGTCAATGTGCGCCCTTCGGCAAGCGCGTTGAGGAAATTGCCGGCCTCGCGCATGGAGGAGGGCGTCTGTCCGGGCGGGGGCGTGAACAGCCGGTTCTCCACCCGCCCGTCAGAGTAGACCAGAACCACCAGGGCGCGGTCGGTGCCGAGATTGACGAATTCGATATGGCGGATCGGGGCCTCGTGCTTGGGCGTCAGCACCAGGCTCGCCCCATGCGTCATCGAGGACAGCGCCGCGCCGACACGGTCCAACAGCCCGGCCACGTCCGAGCTGTCATGGCCCAGCGTCTCCTCGATCCGGGCGCGGTCGGTCGGGGCGACGGGGTCGATCTCCATCAGCCCGTCCACGAACATCCGCAGGCCCTGCTGGGTGGGCCGCCGCCCCGCCGAGACATGCGGCGCGTCCAGCAGGCCCAGATATTCCAGATCCTGCATGACATTGCGCACCGTGGCCGCGCTGACCTTTTCCGACATGTCGCGGGTCAGCGTGCGCGAGCCGACCGGCTCGCCAGTCATCAGATAGGCCTCCACCACGCGGCGGAACACCTCGCGCGAGCGATCGTTCAGTTCGTCGAGGATGGGCCGGGTGCTCATGCGGGGTTGCGTCCGTCCTTTGCGGGCCTGTATCTGAACGCCGAAGCAGGAAAGGAAATCCGATGCGTCCTTCAGGCCGGAACTTAAGCGAAATGCGGACGATTTCAATCGAGACCGGCGTCATGCGCCATGCCGAGGGGTCGTGCCTCATCAAGGTCGGTGACACGCATGTGCTCTGCAGCGCGACGATCGAGGAAAAGGCCCCGCCTTTCCTGCGCGGCTCCGGTCAGGGCTGGGTGACGGCCGAATACGGCATGTTGCCGCGCGCCACGAACACGCGGATGCGGCGAGAGGCTTCGTCGGGCAAGCAGGGTGGCAGAACCGTTGAAATTCAAAGACTTATAGGAAGATCGCTGCGGGCTGGCGTGGATCGGCGGGCGCTCGGCGAGCGGCAGATCACCGTGGATTGCGACGTGATTCAGGCCGATGGCGGCACGCGCTGCGCCGCGATCACCGGGGGATGGGTGGCGCTGCGGCTGGCGGCAAACAAGCTGCTGGAGGCGGGGCTGGTCACCAGTGATCCGCTCATGGACCATGTCGCCGCCGTCTCCTGCGGGATCTATGCGGGCCAGCCGGTCCTCGATCTGGACTATGCCGAAGACAGCGTGGCCGGGACGGACGGAAATTTCGTCATGACCGGCGCGGGCCAGCTCATCGAGGTGCAGATGTCCGCGGAAGGCGCCACGTTCAGCCGGTCGCAGATGAGGGAATTGCTGGACCTGGCGCAGGATGGCATCGCCGCGCTTGCCGCCGCTCAGAAGGCCGCGCTGTGATGCGGAAATTCGAGGGCCGTCAGCTTCTGGTCGCCACGCATAATGCCGGCAAGCTGGCCGAAATGCGCGCGCTGCTGGCACCTTACGGGGTCGAGGTGGTCGGCGCGGCGGAGATGGCGCTGCCCGAGCCGGAGGAGACCGAGGATAATTTCGTCGGCAATGCCCGCATCAAGGCCCGTGCGGCGGTTGCCGCGACCGGCCTGCCCGCACTGGCCGATGACAGCGGGATCTGCGTCGATGCCCTGGATGGCGCGCCGGGTGTCTACACTGCGGATTGGGCGGAGACCGGCAGCGGGCGCGATTTCGGCATGGCGATGGAGCGCACCTGGCGCGAGCTCGAGGCGCGCGGCGCGCCGCATCCCCGCAAGGCGCAGTTCCGCTGCACGCTGGTGCTGGCCTGGCCGGATGGGCATGAGGAGATTTTTGAGGGGGTGCTGCCCGGCCAGGTGGTCTGGCCGCCACAGGGCGTGGAAGGCCACGGTTATGACCCGATCTTCCAGCCGGATGGCCATGACATGACGCTGGGCCGGATGCGCCCGCAGGACAAGAACGCGATCAGCCATCGCGCCGTCGCGGTGCGCAAGCTGCTCGAGGGCTGCTTTGCGTAGGAACTCCACCGGCTCGCCCTTCGAAAGCGAGATGGGCTATTGCCGCGCCGTGGTGAAGGGTCCGTGGAACTTCACATCGGGCATGACGGAAAATGACGACGCGACGATGGCGATTGCCGGGCTGAACCGGCCCGAGATGAAGATCGAGATCGAACTCACCGCGCTGCAATCATGAGCGAGGACTGGCGGGCAGGCGGGTTCGGGCTGTATGTGCATTGGCCGTTCTGCGCCTCTAAATGCCCCTATTGCGATTTCAACAGCCATGTCGCGGGCCATGTCGATCAGGCGCGATGGGCGCGGGCTTTGGCGTCCGAGATCGCGCGGCTTTCGGCGCTGCTGCCAGGACGTGTGCTGCACAGCATCTTCTTCGGGGGTGGCACCCCGTCGCTCATGGCGCCGGAAACCGTCGCCGCCGTGATCGAGGCCGCGCGGGCGGGGTGGACCTTCGCCAATGACATCGAGATAAGCATGGAGGCCAATCCCGGCAGCGTCGAGGCCGGCCGGTTTCGCGGATATGCCGCGGCCGGGGTGAACCGACTGTCGCTCGGGGTGCAGGCGCTGAACGACGCGGATCTGCGGCGGCTGGGGCGGATGCACAGCGTGGCAGAGGCGCGGCTTGCCTTCGATCTGGCCAAGGCCAGCTTTGACCGGGTCAGCTTCGATCTGATCTATGCGCGGCAGGATCAGGACCGGGCCGCATGGCGGCGGGAACTGGAGGAGGCGCTGTCCATGGCGGTGGATCACCTGTCGCTCTATCAGTTGACCATCGAGCCTGGAACGGTCTTCGGTGCGCGCCATGCGCGGGGGCAGTTGAAGGGATTGCCGCACGACGATCTGGCGGCAGATATGTATCTGGAAACAAACGAGTTTCTCGCGTCTCGCGGGATGCCGGCCTACGAGATTTCCAATCACGCAGCGGCGGGATGTGAATCCCGGCACAACCTGATCTATTGGCGCCAGGGGGACTGGGCCGCGGTCGGGCCGGGCGCCCATGGGCGGATTACCCTGCCCGCAGCGCGTATGGCCACAGTCGCGGAAATGATGCCGGATCGCTGGCTGGAAATGGTCGAAGGCGGCGGCAGCGGCGATGTCGAGGCGGAACCGCTGAGCGCCGACGATGTTTCGTCAGAGTATCTGATTATGTCAATGCGATTGGCGGAAGGCATGGAGCTTCAGCGCTTCTTCGACAAGGGCGGCGAGTTGGATGTTCGGCGGACCGACGCGCTGATCGCAGATGGTCTGCTGGAGCGTTCGGCCGGCCGGGTCCGCGCCACCGAGGCGGGCAGGCCGGTGCTGAATTATCTTCTGCGTTCGATGGCCGGCTGATGCGGTGGCTGTACCTGGCGATCGGCTGGATCGCGGTCGCCTGCGCAACGGTCGGGGCCTTCCTTCCGATATTGCCCACCGTGCCTTTCCTTCTGGTCGCGCTATGGGCCTTCAGCCGGTCGTCTGACCGGCTGCGGCGTCGGCTGCTGGCGGATCCGGTCTTCGGGCCTGACATTCGCCGCTGGCAGGAGCGCGGGGCGATCAGGCGGCCCGCCAAGATCCTGGCGGTTCTGGCGATGGCGGCGAGCGTCGGGATTGCCACGTTCCTCGGCCTGCCCGTGATGGCGATTGCCGTGCAGGCCCTTTTGCTGACGGCCGTCGCCGGGTTCATCGTGACCCGGCCAGAGGCCTGAGGCGCCCCTGGCTCAGCGGCTTCCGGCGAGGACCTGGCACAGCGTGTCGAGTTGATCCAGATCCTTGTAGGTGATGACGACTTGCCCGCCATCATGCCCGACCGGCTTGATCTGGACCCGCATCTTCAGCGTGGCGCTGAGATCCCCCTCGAGAGCGCGGGTATCGGCGTCCTTCTCCGCGGCTCCGCGCGGGCGGGAGAGGCGCGCCGGCTTGTCGCCGCGCACCAACGATTCAACCTCGCGCACCGAGAGATCCTTCTCGATGATCTTGCGGGCGATGGCGGTGGCGTTCTCGGCCGTCACGAGCGCCCTCGCATGGCCGGCGGACAGCTTGTCCTCGCGCACCCATTCCTGGATCTGATCGGGCAGGTTGAGCAGGCGCAGGAGATTGGCGATGTGACTGCGGCTCTTGCCAAGCGCCTCGGCCAGCCTCTCCTGCGTATGTCCGAAGCGCGTCATCAGTTGCCTGTAGGACGCGGCCTCGTCGATGGCATTGAGGTCGGCCCGCTGAATATTCTCGATGATCGCGACCTCGAGCATCTCGGCATCGCTGAACTCGCGGACCAGCACAGGGAGCTCATGCAGTTGCGCGATCTGCGCCGCGCGCCAGCGGCGTTCCCCCGCCACGATCTGGTAGAGATTGTCGTCCTGCGGGTGCCGGCGCACGATCAGGGGCTGGATCACGCCGCGATGGCGGATCGAGTCGGCCAGCTCCGCCAGAGCCGCCTGGTCGAAGACGCGGCGCGGCTGATCCGGGTTGGGCGCGATCTGTTCCGTGGGGACGACCAGCGTGCCGCTGCGGGGCTGATCTTCCGTGGTCTCGTCAGTTTGCAGATCGGCCATCAGGGCCGAGAGTCCACGACCCAGGCTGCTGCGTTTGTTCTGGCTCATGTCTGCATCTCCTTTTGGCGCGATAGGAACTCACTTGTCAGGGCGAGATAGGCGCGGCTGCCGGTCGAGCCGGGATCATAGATCGTGACCGGCAGGCCATGCGATGGCGCCTCTGAAATCCGCACGTTTCGGGGGATGATCGTGTCGTAGACCAACTCGCCAAGCGTCGCGCGCGCATCTGCCTCGACCTGTTGGGACAGGTTGTTGCGCCCGTCATACATGGTCAGCACAACTCCATCCATGCGCAGCGCGGCATTGGCCCCCTGCCGAACCTCGCGGACCGTCATCAGGAGTTGGGACAAGCCCTCCAACGCGTAGAACTCGGCCTGGAGCGGGATCAGCACGGAATGTGCCGCGACCAAAGCATTAACGGTCAGAAGACCGAGCGCCGGTGGGCAGTCGATGAGGATGTAATCATATCCGTCGGCTTGCGCGAGCGCCGATTTCAGCAGCCTGATCCGGTCGGGACGCGTTGCGAAATCGATATCGCCGGAGCTGAGATCCGGGGTTGATGGCACGAGGCTCAGGTGCTGGACACTGGTGTTCACGACCGCATCGCGCAGGTCCGCCTGCCCCGACATCAGGTCATAAGACGTGGCCTCGCGCCCCTTGACCGGGCAACCGACGCCCGTCGAGGCATTGCCTTGCGGGTCAAGATCGATGATCAGCACGCGCAGACCCTGCGCCGACAGGCCTGCGCCGAGATTGACGGCCGTGGTGGTTTTTCCGACCCCGCCTTTCTGATTGGCAATTGCGATAACGGTCTGTTCAGACATGGCGCTCGATATTCCTCAGCTTCAAAACGACTGATTCCGGGTCGGTCGCGCTTGGAAACACCTCCATGTCGAACGACCAGTCCTGCCTGGCGAGCTCGACTTCGCCGCGCCAGCTTCGACCCTTCAGTAGCCATGCCTCTCCCTGTGATGCAAGCTGCCGTGCCAGGTTGGGCAAAAGATTCTTCACCGAGGCAAGGGCACGGGCGCTGACAAAATCATGTGCGGCGTCCGGAATGGTTTCGATCCGCTGGCAGCGGATATGAAGGTTGGACAGGTCTAGCTCTCTGCGCGCCGTTGTCAGAAAGGCCGCCTTGCGGCGGTCACTCTCGACCAGCGTGACGGTGAGCGGCTGCGCGTGCGCTAGAATTGCGACAACCACGCCGGGCAACCCGCCGCCACTTCCGAGATCGATCCAATTCCCTTGCTGAGGCTGGGCGAGGTCGTAGATCTGCGCAGAATCGGCGATGTGGCGATGCCCGAGCTCAACAAGTGTCGCCGGCGCGACGAGGTTTATTGCGGGGTTCCACTTCCGGAGTAGCGCGGCATAGCAATCAAGCCGCGCGGCTGTTTCACGTGAAACATCGCTCACCTCCGCGCGGCCTTCCGTGAGGTTGCCATCAGCAGCGACAAGGCAGCGGGCGTCATGCCTTCAATCCTGGCCGCGGCGGCGATATTATGCGGACGCGTAGCGGCCAGCTTGCCCTTCAGCTCATTGGACAGTCCAGCCATCTGGCTGTAATCCAGATCCCGCGACAGCGGCACGCCTTCGTCACGTTTCAAACCCTCCGCCTCTCGCCTTTGCCGATCTTCGTACTGTGCATAGGTGGCGTCGATCTTGAGTTGCTTCCGCGTTGCCGCGTCATGCTCCGTTAGGTCCGGTGCAAGCTTCGCCAGAGTATCGAATTCGCAGTCCTTCTCGGCCAACAACTCATAACCTGTCTTTCGTCGGCCGTCTCGTCCCGTCTTGAGGCCCACGGCCTCAAGCTCCCGCGGAGAGAAGCTCAACTCTTTCAGGCCGCGGTCCGCCTTTGCAAGCCGGTTCATCTTATCCAAAAACGAAGCCCTGCGGGGTTCGCCGATACAGCCCAGCCCGATTGCCATCGGTGACAGTCTTTGATCAGCATTATCGGCGCGCAGCGACAGCCGATATTCCGCACGAGAAGTGAACATCCGATATGGTTCGGTAACGCCGCGCGTAATCAGGTCGTCGATCATCACCCCGATATAGGATGTCGCGCGTGAAAACCTCACCGCCTCGTTACTTGCCGCATTTAGCCCCGCGACCATGCCCTGAGCCGCGGCTTCCTCATACCCAGTGGTACCGTTAATCTGCCCAGCAAAATAGAGGCCCGACACGTCGCGCAACTCCAGCGTCTCGGTCAAAGCCCTCGGATCGACATAATCATACTCAACCGCATATCCCGGCTGCAGAATGACAGCTCGCTCCAGCCCCCGGATCGACCGCACGTACTCAGCCTGTACATCCTCCGGTAGGGAGGTGGAGATCCCGTTTGGATAGACCGTGTCGGTGGAGAGTCCTTCAGGCTCCAGAAAGATCTGGTGCGACTCCTTGTCAGCGAAGCGGTGAATCTTGTCCTCGATCGACGGGCAATAGCGCGGTCCCACGCCGTCGATCCTTCCGCCATACATAGCGGAGCGCGAAAGGTTACGGCGGATGATGTCATGGGTCGCAGGATTGGTGTGAGTGACCCCGCAGGAAATCTGCCGCAACTCGGGACGCTGTGTCAGGAACGACAGAAACTCGGGCTCCACGTCTCCCGGCTGATGGTCGAGAGCGGCCCAGTCGATGGTCCGTCCGTCGAGCCGGGGCGGTGTCCCCGTCTTCAATCTGCCAAGCTTCAAGCCCAGACCGGAGATACTCTCCGCCAGCCGCGATGATGCCTTCCCACCCCAGCGCCCGGCCGGCCGGGCCTCTTCGCCCACATGGATCAACCCGTTCAGGAAGGTTCCCGTGGTCAGGATCACGCGCCGGGCCCGCAATATCGTGTCGGCCGTATGGATCCCTCGCACCGCACCATTGGTGATCAGGATCTCCGTTACCTCGGCGAGAACAACTTCGATGCGGGGGTTACTCTTCACTTCCTGCTGGGCAGCTTTCCTGTACGCCACGCGATCCGCCTGGGTCCGCGGACCCTGCACCGCCGGTCCCTTACGCCGGTTAAGCAAGCGAAACTGGATGCCCGCGTGATCCGCCAAACGGCCCATCAGACCGTCCATGGCGTCGATCTCGCGAACCAGATGCCCCTTCCCCAAGCCCCCGATCGCCGGATTGCAGGACATGGTCCCGATATCGCGCTCGGACATCGTCACCAAAGCAACCTTCCGACCAAGCCGAGCCGCCGCTGCGGCAGCTTCTGTCCCAGCATGCCCTCCGCCGATCACGATAACGTCGTATTGTTTCACGTGAAACACCCGCTATTTGCCGACACAGAAATTGCTGAAGACGCGATCAAGATAGTCCTCGACGTCGATTTTGCCAACCAGCCGCCGGAGGTGAAAGGTCGCTTCTCGCAATCTTTCCGAGAGAATCTCCGGCGCATCATCCGCCGCCACATCCAGTGCAGACGCGGCCTCACGCAAAGCCTCAACCTGCCGCTCGTGGCTCGCCAATGAGGCCCCCGCCACCCGGCTCCGCAGGATCTCGTAGATCCGCTCCAGCAACCCGTCGATGCCCGCGCCCGTCACGCTGGAAATCGCGCCGACAATGCCGGTGAGGTCGCCCTTGGTCTCCACGAAGAGGTCCTCCGGCCGTGCCAGTCCCCCGATCTCGGCCGGGACATCCCCCAGAAATACCCGCAAATCCGCCGCCTCGGCACGGGATCGCGCCAGCCGGATCCCCTGAATCTCGACAAGATCGCCGGTCTCCCGCAAGCCCGCCGTATCCAGGAACGTCACCGCGAGTCCGCGCAGATCAGCCCGAAACTCCACCACATCGCGCGTCGTCCCCGGAATATCCGTCACGATCGCAACCTCACGCGCCGCAATCGCATTGATCAGCGACGATTTTCCGGCATTCGGCGCCCCGACCAGAGCCACCTCGAATCCGGCCCGGATTCGTTCACTCGCCGGAAAACCGGCAATCTGGGCATCGATGCCCCGACGCACCTCATGCATCACATCATGCACGCCGGAGGCCACGTCATCGGGAATCTCTTCATCCGCGAAGTCGATCGAGGCGGTAATCATTGCACCGGCCTCTGTCAGCGCCTCTCGCCATTCCGCCGCCAACCGACCCAGTGCACCGCTCGCAGCCTCGGAAGCCAGCTTCCTTTGCGCCTCGGTCTCCGCTGCCAGCAGATCCGCAAGCCCTTCCACCTCGGCCAGATCCATCCGGCCATGAACGAAGGCGCGCATGGTGAACTCGCCCGCCTCTGCCTGCCGGATGCCCCGCACGCGCAGCGCTGCAGCCAATCGCCGCACCACCACCGGAGCACCGTGCAGATGAAACTCCACGGTGTCCTCGCCGGTGAAGCTCGAACCCGCATCAAAACGCACCACCAGGATCTGGTCGATCAACTCGCCTGCGTCGCGCAGCTCCCGGTAATAGCAATGCCGCGCGTCAGGCAGCGCGCCGCAGAGATCCTCGGCCACGCGCCGCGCCTCCGGCCCGCTCAGCCGGATGATCGACACACCGCCCCGACCGGGCGGGGTCGCTTCTGCGAAGATCGTCTCCACCGCCCATCACGCGTTCATCGAATCGAAGAACTCGGAATTGTTCTTCGTCTGCTTCAGCTTCGAGATCAGGAACTCGATCGCATCCGTCGTCCCCATCGGATTGAGGATCCGGCGCAGCAGATAGGTCTTCTGCAGATCGCGCGAATCGACCAGCAGCTCCTCTTTCCGCGTCCCCGATTTCAGGATGTCCATCGCCGGGAACACCCTCTTGTCGGCCACCTTGCGGTCAAGCACGATCTCGCTGTTGCCGGTCCCCTTGAACTCCTCGAAGATCACCTCGTCCATGCGCGAGCCGGTGTCGATCAGCGCCGTCGCGATGATGGTCAGCGAACCGCCCTCTTCGATATTCCGCGCCGCCCCGAAGAAGCGCTTCGGCCGCTGCAGCGCATTCGCATCCACACCCCCGGTCAGCACCTTGCCCGAGGACGGCACGACCGTATTGAAGGCTCGCCCCAGCCGGGTGATCGAGTCGAGCAGGATGACCACGTCGCGCTTGTGTTCGACCAGGCGCTTCGCCTTCTCGATCACCATCTCCGACACCGCCACGTGACGGCTCGCCGGCTCGTCGAAGGTAGAGCTGACCACCTCACCCCGCACGGAGCGCTGCATGTCCGTCACCTCCTCGGGCCGTTCGTCGATCAACAGCACGATCAGGTAGCATTCCGGGTGATTCTTCTCGATGGAATGGGCGATATTCTGCAACAGCACCGTCTTGCCGGTCCGCGGCGGCGCCACGATCAGCGACCGCTGACCCTTCCCGATCGGGGCCACCAGGTCGATGATGCGAGCCGAGCGGTCCTTGATGGTCGGATCCTCGATCTCCATTTTCAGCCGCTCATCCGGATAGAGCGGTGTAAGATTGTCGAAGGCCACCTTGTGCCGGGCCCGGTCGGGATCCTCGAAATTGATCCGCTCGACCTTGGTCAGCGCAAAGTAGCGCTCATTCTCCCCAGGCGCCCGGATCACCCCTTCGACCGTGTCCCCGGTGCGCAGCGCGTGCTGACGGATCATGTCCGGGCTGACATAGATATCGTCGGGGCCGGGCAGGTAGTTCGCCTCGGTCGAACGCAGAAAGCCGAACCCGTCCTGCACAACCTCCAGAACGCCATCGCCGCCAATGTCGAACCCGTCCTCGGCATGCTCCTTGAGGATCGAGAACATCATCTCGCCCTTGCGCATGGTCGAGGCGTTCTCGATCTCCCATTCTTCCGCCATGGCCAGCAGATCCTTCGGGCTCTTCGCCTTCAGATCCGACAGGTTCAAACGCTCTTCGCTCATCGCTTCACCGCATCGCAGCCCGACAACGTCGGACCTGCTCTTCATTGTTCTGGAAAATATCCGCACCGGACGGGCGGATCGCTGGCCGCCCAATAGGGCAATCCGGCCCGCGAGTCAATCTCTCCGGCCAAGCCGGCACCCTGCTGCGCGCGGAAAGGTCAGAACTTCAGGATCACCGACAGCACGATGACCGCCATCAGCAGCGTCGGCACCTCGTTCATCATCCGATAGCTGCGACCGCTCAGACCGCGCCCCTCCGCCAAGGCCCGTCGCTGCGCCGCCAGCCACATGTGAAACCAGCTCATCGCCAGCACCGAGGCCGCCTTGCTCCACGGCCAGATCATCGACCAATCCACGATCCCCGGCGTCATCACCAGAAGCAATCCGCAGATCCAGGACAGGATCATGGCCGGGGTCATGATGAGACGCAGAAGCTTCTCTTCCATGATCGCGAAGGACGACGCGGGTTCCGCGCCGCCATCGCCCGACTCACCACGCTCGGCATGATAGACGTAAAGCCGGGGCAGATAGAACAACCCCGCCATCCAGGACAGCACTGCCATCACGTGAAGCGCCTTGATCGGCAGATAGAGCGAAGCGAGCAGGTCGGCCATTCTCTCTGTCTAAATAGAAAGAAGAGAAGAAGATAGATGATGAAGAAGTTAGGGCCTGTGCAATACGGGATAACCCGATCGCCGACCCTTCGTCCACCGCGTCGGCCGCATGACAAGACTCAATTTAATGTATAGAAAACAATAAATTGACATTTAGAAACCGACTTTCTCCACAGGCTGTGGACGCCCCGGTGGATTGTTTTCACATGTGGATCTCGCCCCGCCGTTCTCTTTCGGTTCGCCCCCCTCATCCCCAGCATGTTCTGTCCAGATCACGGCCCACCGCCTTATCCACAGACCTGCCCAGAACGGTGCGTCCCGGACACTGCTTTTCTTCTTTCCTGATACCGACGCCGCAGCTATCCAGAACATATGAGCGATGAACAGCAAAACAGCGGTCCGCCGCCCAGCCAGATCCCGCTTTCCGCCGTGATCGGATGGCCCATCGCGCATTCGCGCTCCCCGGCGCTGCACGGGCACTGGCTGGCGCGCTACGGCCTGCCCGGTGCCTATGTCCCGGTTCCGGTCCGGCCCGACGACCTGGCCCGCGTGCTGAAGGTCATGCCGAAGATGGGCTTCGTCGGGGCGAATGTCACCATCCCGCACAAAGAGGCCGTGCTCAAGATCGCCGATATCGTGACCGACCGCGCGTCGCTGATCGGTGCGGCGAACACGCTGATCTTCCGCGAGGATGGACAGATCCATGCCGACAACACCGATGGCTACGGCTTCATCACCAACCTGACCCAGAACGCACCGGACTGGCAGCCCGCAGCCGGTGCGGCGGCGGTGATCGGCGCGGGCGGTGCGGCGCGCTCGGTCGTGGCCTCGCTTCTCGAAAGCGGCGTGCCGGAGCTGCGCATTGCCAACCGCACTCGCATCCGGGCCGAGCAGATCAAGGCGGATTTCGGCGCCAAGGTGGTGATCTATGACTGGGCGCAGGCCGGCAACATGCTCGAGGGTGCGACCACCGTGGTCAATGCCACCTCGATGGGGATGCTCGGTCATCAGCCGCTGAAACTGCCACTCGATGCGCTGCGGCCGGGCGCGGTCGTGACCGACCTGGTCTATACGCCGCTGATGACCGAGTTCCTGACCGAGGCGCTGCGGCGCGGCTGCAAGGTCGTCGATGGTCTCGGCATGTTGCTGCATCAGGCCGCGCCGGGGTTTGAACGCTGGTTTGGCCACCGGCCCGAGGTTGATGCAGAGCTGCGTCAGGCGGTGCTGTGACCTTCCGCCTCGGGCTGACAGGGTCGATCGGCATGGGAAAATCGACCACCGCCGCAATGTTCGCGCGACGCGGCCATCCGGTCTGGGACGCGGACGCGGCGGTGCACCGGCTCTACGCGGCTGGCGGCGCGGCCACCGGGCCCGTCGCCGCGGCCTTTCCCGGCGCGCTGACCGCCGACGGGATCGACCGCGCGGCGCTGAAGCAGGCGCTCGCCCGCGAACCCGGCGGGCTGTCGCGGCTGGAATCCATCGTCCATCCGCTGGTGGCCGCGGATCGGGTGGATTTCGTCCGAAGAGCAGAGGCGGCGGGCGTCAGGATCGTCGTGCTCGACATTCCATTGCTGTTTGAAACCGGCGCCGAGGCGGCGATGGACGGGGTCGCAGTTGTCAGCACCAGCGAGGATCGGCAGGCGCAGCGCGTGATGGCCCGCCCCGGCATGACGCGCGAGAATTTCGACCTGATCCTGTCCCGGCAGATGCCCGATGCGGAGAAACGCGCCAGGGCCGACTGGGTAATCCCGACTGACAATATTGAACAGGCCGAAGCGGCGGTTGCCGCCATTTGCAGCGAGATAGGGAGCCGAGACAATGCGTGAAATCGTGCTGGATACGGAAACCACCGGCCTCGACCCGGCACAGGGGGACCGGCTGGTCGAGATCGGCGCGGTGGAGTTGCTGAACCACTTGCCGACCGGCCGGACCTATCACCAATATATCAACCCCGAACGCGACGTGCCGGAGGAGGCCGTCAGGATTCACGGCCTGACCGCGGATGTGCTGCGCGACGAGCCGGTGTTCAAGGACATCGCCGCGGCATTTCTGGATTTCATTGGGGACGATGCGAAACTCGTCATCCACAATGCCAGTTTCGACATGAAATTTCTCAACGCGGAACTCAAGCAGGCCGGCCACCCGACGCTGCCCTGGTCGCGCGCACTCGATACGCTTGCTCTGGCACGCGAGAAACTATCCGGCGGGCAGCACTCGCTCGATGCGTTGTGCCGCCGCTTCGGGATCGACAATTCCGCGCGGGTTCTGCACGGGGCGCTGTTGGACAGCGAGATCCTCGCGGAGGTCTATCTGGAACTGATCGGCGGGCGGCAGCCGGACCTGGTCCTCGACACTCCCGCGCGGCAACTCTCCCGCACCGCGCCGGATCAGGATGGTCGCGGCAAGGGCGGAACCAGTCGGCGTCCCGCGCCGCTTCCCCCGCGTCTCTCGGCCGAGGAACGCGCCGCCCATGCCGATTTTGTCGAGAAAATGGGCGAAAACGCCATCTGGCTGCGGTATATGCCCCGGTCGGACGGTTGAACTCTGCCAAGGCAGGGCCGAAGATCGCCGCACAGGCATGGGCAGGGCGCATGATCGAGCCGTTTCGCGATATCTGGCAATTCATTCAGGCGCTCGGCGAGCGCATGGACAAGATCCATATGGGCCTGATCGCCGCCGGTGTGGCCTTCTACGCGATGTTCGCGGTGTTTCCGGGCCTCGCGGCGATCATCGCGCTCTGGGGGTTGTGGTATGATCCGCATGTGATCCAGCAATATGTCCATGTCGGAGAGGAATTCATCCCGCCCGAGGCGATGGATATCCTGCAGGCACAGGTGGATTCGCTGACCGAGGGCGGGCGCACCAAGCTGGGTTGGACCACCTTCCTGTCCTTCATGATCGCCACCATCGCGGCCCGTGCCGGGGTGAATGCCCTGGTGCGCGGTCTGAACGCCGCATACGGGGTGCGCGCGCATTCGACCATCGTGGGGTTCGTGCTGGCCTATGGGCTGACGCTGGCCATCGTGGGCGTGGTGTTCATGGGGCTGGTGACCATCGTGGTCGTCCCGATCATCCTGAACCTGTTTGCGCTCGGCCCGCTGCGCGGCTGGCTGATCACCGCGCTGCCCTGGGGCGGGATGCTGCTGATCGTGATGATCGGGATCGGCATCCTGTATCGCTTCGGTCCCAATGTGCGGCGGCCGCGCACGCCGATCTTCACCTGGGGCTCGGTGGTGGCGACGATTGCCTGGGGGCTCGCCTCGCTGGCCTTCTCGGCCTATCTGGGCAGCTTCAACAGCTACAACCGGATCTACGGCTCCATCGGGGCGGTGGTGGCGCTGCTGATGTGGTTCTACCTGGCCGCCTTCTCGGTGATGCTGGGCGCGGTGTTCAATGTCGAACTGCGCCGCCGCCGCCGGATCGCTGCCGCGCGGGACGCCAGGCAAGCCCTGCGCGAGGAGGCCGTGGAGGGTTAGAGCGGACCGGTCTGGTACAGCCGGATCTTCAGCCCGCCATGGGCCACGATGGGGCCGGGATCCCGGAATGGCAGCCCCGTCGCCTTCGCCAGTCCGGGCTCCGATGTCACGATCCCGACCCGCCAGCCGACAAATCTCTTCCGCAGCACCTCGCCCATCGCGGCATGCAGTCCGAAAAGCGGACCCTTGTTGCCGACCCGAGCACCATAGGGCGGGTTGATGATGACAAGCCCCGGCGGTCCGTCCGGCGGCGCGGCGTCAGCAATCGGCCGTCGCGTGAAATCGCAGCAAGCCGCGACCCCCGCGCGCTCGGCATTGGCGATGCTCATCCGAATGGCCCCGGCATCGCGATCCGATCCGAAGAAGCTGTGTTCACAGGCGGCGCCGGGCGGGGCGGGTTTCATCTCGTCCCAGATCTCCGGGCGAAAGCTGGCGAACTGCATGAAGGCGAAGTCCCGGCTGCGGCCGGGCGCGAGGCCGAGCGCCATCTCCGCCGCCTCGATCACGAAAGTGCCCGAGCCGCACATCGGGTCATGGACCGGCTCATCGCCGCGATAGCCGCATTCGCGCAGGAAGGCCGCCGCCATGGTTTCGCGCATTGGCGCTTTCGCAACGGCCTCCTTGTGACCGCGCTTGTGCAGGCTCTCGCCCGAGCTGTCGAGGCTGAGTGTGGCCAGATCATCCTCGATCCGCAGCTTGACCACGACCGCCGCATCCTTGCTCAGCGTCGCGCCAAGCTCATCGGTGATGGCCCGCTCGATCCGTTGCGCCGCGGCACCTGCATGATAGATGCGCGATTTCCGGCAACTCGCCTCGACGCGGAATGGCTGATCCGGGCGCAGATACTCCGCCCAGGGAAATTTCCGCGCCCGCTTGTCAAGCTGCGCCAGATGCATGGCCCGGAACGCGCCGATCCGCACCAGCACCCGCGTGGCGCAGCGCAGCACCAGGTTGGCGCGCCAGACGTCGGACCACGCGCCGCGCGTCTCCACCCCGCCGGGCACGATCACCGGATCCGCAAACCCCGCTGCGCGCGCCTCATCGGCCAGTGGCTGCTCCAGCCCCGGCGTCGCGACAAGGAAAATCCCGAGAGAGTTCAGCTTGTCTCGAGCCCCTCGGTCGAGGAGAAGAACATCGCCTGGCTCAGCGCAGAGCTGACCTGATCCTCGGTATAGGGCTTGGAGATCAGGAAGGCCGGCTCCGGTCGTTCGCCGGTCAGCAGCCGCTCCGGGAAGGCGGTGATGAAGATCACCGGCACGTCACCGAGCGACGGCAGCAATTCGTTGACCGCATCAATGCCCGAGGAGCCGTCGGCAAGCTGGATATCGGCCAGGATCAGGTCGGGGCGGTTTTCGTTCGCAAGCTGGATCGCGGCGGAATGGGTGCGGGCAATGCCGGTCACCTCGTGGCCCATCGCCTGGACGATGCCCTTGAGGTCCATGGCGATAATGGTCTCATCCTCGATGATCATCACCTTGCCGCTGACCGACTGGCTCATCTCGTCCATGGCGATGCGGACCAGCTCCTCCGCCTCGGAGGTCTCGACCCCCATGATCAGGGCGATCTGGTCGAAGCGCAGCCCCTCGATGGAGTTCAGAAGCAGCGCCTCGCGCGAATTCGGCGTCAGGCGGGACATCAGCGACTGCGCCCGCGCGCCGCGTTTTCCTCCATCAGCCTCTGCTATGGGCTGCCCGCTGGACTGCCAGATGGCGTGGAAGGCACGGAACAGGCCGACGCGGGTGTCCTGTCCGTCCATGATGCTGCGGTCGGCCAGGATCGCCTCGAGCGCGGCGCCTGCATAATTGTCGCCAGCGGTCTGGCTGCCGGTCAACGCGCGGGCATAGCGGCGCAGAAAGGGCAGTTCGCGTCCGATGGACTTGGCAAGATCGGCAGAAGACATATAAACCTCGATCGTCGCGGCCCCCTATGGAACCTCTTATCCGTCTATCGGTTGAACGGCGTGCGCACAAGATTGTCGGGATAAACAAAAACATGACGAGCAAGCGGGACGAACGCAAGAAAACAGCGTTGGACAAGCAGATCGACGAGAATCTGAAGCGCGTCTATCAACAGGACAGCGACCAGGAGGTTCCCGACAAATTCCTGGAACTGCTCCAGAAACTGCGCGAGCAGGAGTGATTTCATGGCGAAAAACGTAAGTACCGCGCAGGGCAGCACGTCCGGCGCATCGCCGCGTGACGAGTTGGTGGACCATTTGCCGGCGCTGCGCGCCTTCGCGCTGTCGCTGACACGGGACGGGGCCTCGGCCGACGATCTGGTGCAGGACACGATCGTGAAGGCGTGGACGAATATGGACAAGTTCCAGCCCGGCACCAATCTGCGGGCCTGGCTGTTCACCATCCTGCGCAACACCTTCTACTCCGCCCGCCGCAAGACCAAGCGCGAGGTCTCTGACGCGGACGGCATTCACGCGGCGCGGCTGGCGGCGCGCCCCGAGCATGACGGACGGCTGGCGCTGAACGATTTCCGCGAGGCGTTCAAGCAGCTTCCCGACGAGCAGCGCGAGGCATTGATTCTGGTCGGCGCGTCCGGTTTCTCGTATGAAGAGGCGGCGAACATGACCGGCGTCGCGGTGGGCACGGTGAAATCCCGTGCCAATCGCGGACGGCGCCGGCTCGCGGAGCTGCTGCATCTCGAGGAGGGGGAAGAGCTGGAAATGACCGATCGCGCGACCCTTGCGGCCATGGCGTCCAACTCGCCCGTCATGCGCTGAGGCGCCATGCTGGGGGGGCTGGGCGAGTCGCTGCAATTCGCGAAAGGGCTCGGTTTCCGTCTGGCGGCGCTGCTTTCGGTGGCGATCCTGCCCATTGGTCTGATGTCTCTGATCCAGACCATGTATCTGTCGGGCGAGGCGGAGCGGTCCGCCGAAACCGCGATTGTCGGGCGCACCGGCGCTGCAGCAGCGGGCGAACGGGCGCTGCTTCAGGGGGCGCTCGGCACGGCGGATGCCCTGGGGCCGGCGGTGCTGCGCGAGCTCAACAATCCGCAGGCCTGTTCGCAGATGCTGAAAAGCTTCGTCGAGCGTGGCGCCACTTATGTCTATGCCGGTTTCGTCCAGCTCAACGGCGTTTCGACCTGCAATTCCGGCGAGGATGCGCGTGATCTGACCGGCTATGCCGCCTATGAGCATTTCATCGCCAACCCGACCACGATGGTCGTGCCGATGCGCCAGGGGGCGGTCAGCCGCCGCTCGGTCGTGGTGGTGGCGCAACCGCTCTACCGGGATCGCGAATTGCTGGGTTATGTCGCGGTGTCGCTGTCCCAGGAGCTGCTGAAATCCACCCACAGCCCGATCTATGGCGGCGACAGCGCCCGCACCGTCACTTTTAACGCTGATGGCGATATCCTGACCGCCGATGATGGCGTGGTCGAGGAGATCAGCGGCGCGCTGCCACGCAACGAGACCCTGCGCAGCCTGATCTCGCGCGGCGAGACGACCTTTGCCGACATCACCGCCTCTGGCGAACAGCGGGTCTTTGCCGTCGTCTCCGTGGTGCCGGGGCTGGTCTATGCGCTTGGCAGCTACAGCCCCAGCGAGGCCGGGGTGCAGGGCTACAGCGTGACGAAGCTGTCGGCGGTGCTGTTCGCGGTGGCGCTGTGGGCGGTGTCGCTCGGCGTGGCCTATTACGCGGTCTATCGCCTCGTGCTGCGCCATGTGCGCGAATTGCGCAGCCAGATGCGGCGCTTCGCCGTGGGCGACCGCGCCGCCCCGCCGCGCATCATCGAGGATGCACCGACCGAGATCGCAGACATGTCGCGCACATTCCACAACATGGTGCGCATCCTCAACCGCGACGAGGCCGCACTGGAGGCGGCCATCGACGAGAAAACGGTGCTGCTGAAGGAGGTGCATCACCGGGTCAAGAACAATCTCCAGCTCATCGCCTCGATCATCTCGATGCAGGGCCGGGTCATCGAGCATGAGGACGCCAAGCGGGTGCTGCGCTCGGTGCAGGACCGGGTCGCCTCGCTGGCCTCGATCTACAAGAATCTCTACCAGGCGGAACATCTGGAATCGGTCGATGCGGACCGGCTGATTTCGGAAATCATCAACCAGATGACACGGGCCTCCGGCGACGCCGAGACAAGCCTGCAGGTGGACACCGACATCGAGCCGCTGATCCTGCAGCCCGATCAGGCCGTGCCGCTGACCCTGCTGACGAACGAGGCCTTCACCAATGCGCTGAAATATGCGGGCATCCCGCCAGGGCATGACACGGCGTGGGTGCGGGTGCGGCTGAAGCGGGTAGATGCCGACCATGCGCGGCTGGAGGTGACGAACTCCATGGGCGATCAGCGCATGGTCAGCGAGGGCACCGGGTTGGGCAGCCAGTTGATCGAGGCTTTTGCGATGCAGTTGGAAGGCGAGGCGAAGATCGAGCAGGACGAGACGGAATACACGCTGTCGCTGCTGTTCCACACCGAGGAGATTCGGCGTCTGCCGCTGGAAGATCGCACCGTGGTGCTGACCTCGGCCGCGCGAAACGGGGCGCAGCACTGATCCGCGGGCGCGCTTTCTCTCCTTCGGCACAGTCGCATCACGGGAAGGGCGCCCGAGCCGCCGGATCCGCGCGCCCCGGTCTTTCCATTGCCGTCGCCGCGCGATAGCGTCCGGCGCAAACGCGAAGGAGACAGGATGCAGCGCGAGACACTTGGCCGGAGCGACCTGGAGGTCAGCTCCATGTGCCTCGGCACGATGACCTTCGGGCATCAGACCGACGAGACCGACGGCCATGCGCAGATGGATCTGGCCTATGACAGCGGGATCACCTTTCTGGATTGCGCGGAGATGTATCCGGTCAACCCGGTGCGCTCGGACACCGCCGGGCGCTCGGAGGAGATCATCGGAAGCTGGCTGAAGCGGTCCGGGCGACGCGCAGAGATGCAGATCGCCACCAAGATCACCGGCAATGGCAGCGTCGTGCGCAATGGCGAAGGCTATGACGGCGCAATCCTGAAACGCTGCGTCGAGGGGTCGCTCTCCCGGCTCGGAACCGATGTGATCGACCTCTACCAGATCCACTGGCCGATGCGGGGCAGCTACAGCTTCCGGCAGAACTGGCGCTACGATCCGTCCGGCCAGGACCGGGCCGAGACGCTGGATCATTTCGAGGATGTGCTGCGCGCATTGCAGGAGATGGTGCAGGCCGGCAAGATCCGCCAGTTCGGCCTATCCAACGAAACCGCCTGGGGCACGACCCGCTGGATCGACGTGGCCGAACGCATCGGCGGACCGCGGGTGGTGTCGATCCAGAACGAATATTCACTGCTTCAGCGGCTCTACGACACCGACCTGGCCGAAGTCGGGGTGAACGAGCAGGTCACGCTCCTGGCCTACTCGCCGCTCGCGGCGGGGCTGCTGACCGGGAAATACGCCAATGGTGCCGTGCCCGATGACAGCCGCATCGCGGTGGACCTGGCACATGGCGGCAAGGGCATTCTGGGCGGGCGCAAGACCGAACGGGCGATGCAGGCCGTCGATGCCTATCACGCCCTGGCGCGAGAACATGGCGTTGACCCGGTGCATATGGCGCTCGCCTGGCTGGGCACGCGGCCGTTCCCGGTGATCCCGATCCTGGGCGCGACGAGCCTGGACCAGTTGAAACATCAGCTTTCCGGTCTGGATGTCGGGCTGACCGATGATCTGGTTTCCGCCATCGACGATCTGCACCGCCAATGTCCGATGCCCTACTGAGCCTGACCGCGGACGCGACGCTGCTGGCGGCCATTGCCCGCGCCCTGGCGACGGAGCTGCGGGGCGGCGATACCGTGCTGCTGGAAGGTCCGGTGGGCGCGGGCAAGTCGCATTTCGCGCGGGCCTTCATCCGCGCCGTGCTGCGCAACCCCGCCGAGGAGGTGCCCAGCCCGACCTTCACGCTGGTGCAAAGCTATGACGGCGACCCGCCGGTCTGGCACGCCGATCTCTATCGCCTCAGCGACCCCGCAGAGGTCGAGGAGCTGGGGCTTCTCGACGCGATGGAGGAGGCGATCACGCTGATCGAATGGCCGGACCGGATGGGCGATGTGACCGGGGCGCTGCGTCTTCGACTGACCGCGCTCGACGACCCGGAATTGCGGCGGGTCCGCCTCGGCACGGATGGCGATCCGGTCCGGTGGCGGCGGATCCGGCGCGCGGTGGAGCGGGCGGTGTTCCTGCATGCCCATGGCTGGGCCGGGGCGCAGGTGGCGTTTCTGGCCGGCGATGCCTCGGCACGGCGCTATTTCCGCGTGGAGCAGGACGGGCATAGCGCGGTGCTGATGGACGCCGATCAGGCGACGCTCGTGCCCTATCTGCGGATGACCGCATGGCTGGCCGCGCGGGATTTCGCCGTGCCCGCAATCCTTGCCAGCGATCAGGCGCAGGGGCTGGCGCTGATCGAGGATTTCGGGGATGCGCAGCTTGCCCGCATCGTGGAAGCCGAACCGGACCGCGCGGCCGAGCTTTATCCGCAGGTCGCCGCTCTTTTGGCGCGGCTGGCCTCGCACCCGCCGGTACCGGGCATCATGGCGCTCGACGGGGCCGAGATGGCACGCCAGGTCGGCATGTTCGCCGAATGGTATCCCGGCGCGGTCGGGGCGGGCGCGGATGCGCAGGCGGCCGCCGCAGAAATCGCCCCCTGCATCGCCGCGCTGCATGACCGGCTGTGCGCGGATCTGCCCGCCGTGACCAGCCTGCGCGATTTCCACGCCGAGAATATCCTGCTGACACCGGATGGCCGGCTGGGGCTGCTGGATTTCCAGGACTCGGTGGCCGCGCATCCGGCCTATGATCTCGTCTCTGCCCTGCACGATGCCCGCCGCGCCATCCCGGCGGAGGTGGAGCGGGCCAGCATCGCGGTGTTCCTGGCCGAAACCGGGCTGGACCCCGACCGTTTCGATGCGGCCTTTGCGCTTCTCGGCGCGCAGCGTAATCTGCGGATCATGGGAATTTTCACGCGCCTTTGCATTCGTGACGGCAAGCCGCGCTACCTGGCGTTCATGCCCCATGTCTGGTCGCTGATCGGGCGCGAGACCGCCCATCCGGCGCTGAGCGAGCTTGCCGCGCGCGTCGCCCGCATTCCCGCCCCCACGCCTGACCTGATCGAAAGGATCCGATCCCGATGCCGCCCCTGATGATCTTCGCCGCAGGCAAGGGCACCCGCATGGCGCCGCTGACCGACACGACACCGAAACCGCTGATCGAGGTCGCGGGACGCAAGCTTCTGGACCGCGCGCTCGCCATCGGGCGGGACGCGGGTGCATCGCGGATCGTGGTCAATGCGCATTATCTGGGCGAGCAGATCCATGCGCATCTGGCGGGCTCGGAGGTTGCGATCTCGGATGAGCGCGACCGGCTGCTGGAAACCGGCGGCGGGCTGCGCAAGGCGCTGCCGCTTCTGGGTGACGGGCCGGTGATGACGCTCAACCCCGATGTGATCTGGACCGGACCGAACCCGCTCAAGGCGCTCGACATGGCCTGGGACGACAGCCGCATGGACGCGCTTCTGATGCTTGTGCCGCACGCGCGGGCGCGGGGCAGGGTCGGGCCGGGGGATTTCTCGCTCGACCATACCGGCCGCATCAGCCGCATGGGCGATCTGGTCTATGCCGGTTGCCAGATCATGCGGACCGAGCGGCTGGCGGGCATCGCGGAGGAGGTGTTCTCGCTCAACCTGCTCTGGGACCAGATGATCCGGGACGGGCGTGCCTATGGCATCGTCCATCCGGGCGGGTGGTGCGATCTGGGCCGGCCGGAGACGATCCCGCTGGCCGAACAGATGCTGGCCGAACATGTGGGCTGACTGGCAGGGCGGCACCTTTGCCCTGCCGCCTGGTGCGGATTTCTGCCGCGGCGTGGTGGAGGGGCTGCTGGCACGGATGGCGGGCAAACCGCCCGAGGCGCTTGCCAGCGTGACCATCTATGCCAATTCCGGCCGCACCATCCAGACCTTGCGAGAGGTCTTCGACGATCACGCCGCGCATCACGGCCCGATCCTGTTGCCACGGATGATGCGGTTCGGAGATCTGGGCAGCGCCCTGCCCGGAGAGCGTGCCGCTCCGCTGGCGCGGGTGCTGGAGCTGGGAAATCTGGTCGCGCGGCTGATGGCGCGCGATCCGGGGATCGGTGCGGGGCAATCCGCGCCTGAGCTTGCCGAGTCTCTGGCCGCGCTGATGAGCGAGATGCAGACAGAAGGCTGCGGGCCGGGATCGCTCGACCGGGTCGATGCCGGAAACCACGCAGCGCATTGGCAGCGCGCCCTCGCCTTCCTGAAGATCGCGGCGCAGTTCTATCTGACCGATCCGCCCGTCGATCAATCCGCGCGGCAGCGCGCGAAGGCAGAGGGGATGGCTCGGCTCTGGCAGGACGGGCAGGCCGTGCCCGATGCGCCGATCCTGGCCGTGGGCTCGACCGGATCGCACGGTGCGACGCGGCTGTTTCTGCAGGCGGTGGCCCGGCTGAAGCTCGGTGCGGTGATCCTGCCCGGCTATGATTTCCATCAGCCCGAGCGGGTCTGGGATGATCTGGCAGACGGGGCCGAGGATCATCCGCAGGCGCGGCTGGCGGTGCTGCGTCATGGATCCGTCCGGCCCTGGGTGGCGGTGCCGGACAGCGACCGCAACCGGTTCATCTCGCTGGCGCTGCGGCCCGCGCCGGTCACGGATCAGTGGATCGCCGAGGGGCCGGACCTGCCGGATCTGCGTGAGGCCACGGCCGCGATGACGCTGATCGAGGCCGATCAGCCGCAGGAAGAGGCCGACGCCATCGCCGTCATCATCCGCGATGCCGTGGCCAAAGGCCGCAAGACGCGGCTTTTCGCAGCGGATCGCGGTCTCGTGCGCCGGGTCGCCGCCGCGCTCGACCGATGGGGGCTGGTGATCGACGACAGCGCCGGAGAGCCGCTCCACCTCACCCAGCCGGGGCTGTTCCTGCGCCATGTCGCCGGTCTGTTCGGCCGCCCGCTGACCATTGATGCGCTGCTGACCCTGCTGAAACATCCCGTGACGGCAACCGGCGGCGCGCCCGGCGACAATCTGCGGATGACACGCGATATGGAGCTGCATCTGCGCCGCCATGGCCCGGCCTTTCCCGATGCGGCGTTCCTGCGTGACTGGGGCAGCCGCGCGGGCGAGGATCGCAAAGGCTGGACCGGCTGGCTGGCCGATACGCTGGATCTGCTGTCGGACTCGCAACAGGAAACCGGACCCCGCCCGGTGCAGGACCACATGGCGCTGCATCTGAAGCTGGCGCGGATGCTGGCGGCGGGTCCGGGCGGCGATGCCGACGCGTCGGCGCTGTGGAACGATGCTGCCGGGCGCGCGGCAGAGATGGCGATGACCCTGCTTGCGACCCATGCGCCGCGGGCTCAGCCGATGGGCGCGCGCGACTATGCCCGGCTGATCGACACGCATCTGGCAGGTCAGGGGGTTCGCGCGGCGGATCGGGGCCATCCGCTGATCCGGGCCTGTGGCACGCGCGACGCGCGGACCGAGGCCAATCTGGGCGACGGGGCGCTGATCGTCCTTGCCGGGCTGAACGAAGGCGGCTGGCCGCAACCGCTTTCCCCCGACCCCTGGCTGTCGCGCGCGATGCGCGCCGAGATCGGCCTGACCCTGCCCGAGCGGCTGATCGGTCTGTCGGCGCATGATTTCCAGCAGGCCGTGGCTGCGCCCGAGGTGGTGCTGACCCGCGCCCGGCGGGATGCGGAGGCCGAAACCATCCCGTCGCGCTGGCTGAACCGGATGACCAACCTGATGTCCGGCCTGCCGGAGCGGTCCGGGCCGGAGGCGCTTGGCGCAATGCGTGCGCGGGGCGCGGTGTGGCTGGATCTCGCGCGGCAACTGGCGCGGCCGCGCCACCGGCTCGATCCCGCGCCGCGTCCCGCGCCCATCCCGCCGGCACCGGCCTTCGATGCGATCTCGGTGACGCAGGTGAAAACCCTGATCCGCGATCCGTATGCGATCTATGCCAGCAAGGTGCTGGGGCTGGAGCCGCTCGACCCGCTGCGGCCGGAACCTGGCGCGCAGCTTCGCGGGCAGGTGCTCCACAAGGTCGCGGAACGGCTGCTTCAGCCGCGGCCCGGCCTGGAGATCACGGCGGAGGATTTGCGCGCACGGTTCCTTGAGATCACCGCAGAGGTGCTGTCAGAACATGTGCCCTGGCCCGCCGCCCGCGCCTTCTGGCAGGCGCGGATGACCCGGATCGCGGACCGGATCGCCGCGGATGAGCAGCGCCGCCTGCAGCGCGGTGCGCCGGTGGTGGTCGAGGCCGCGCATTCCCTGCCCGTGCCGGGGCTGGAACTGAAGCTGACCGCCAAGCCCGATCGCATCGACCTGCTGGACGACAGCGCCGTCGCGCATGTCTATGACTACAAATCCGGCAGGCCGCCCAGTGACGGTGAGATGGCGCATTTCGACAAGCAGTTGGTGCTGGAAGCGGCGATGGTCATGCGCGGCGCCTTCCCGGAGATCGGGGCGGCCGGGGTGGAGGGGGTCAGCTATATCCAGCTCGGCGGCGAGGGCGAGACCTTTGCGCGCAGCTTCTCGCCCGATATGGCCGAGGAGACCTGGGCGAAATTCGTGATCCTCGCCACGCGATACCTGCGGCGGGACACCGGCTTCACCGCCCGGCGGGCGTTGCAGAAGGTCACCGATGCCAGCGATTACGACCATCTGTCGCGCTATGGCGAATGGGGGGCGGGCGATGTGCCGGTGAAGATGCGGGTGGGCGGCGATGACTGACGATGCGATGATGCCGCCCGCGTCCCCCGATGATGCGACGCGCCGCCAGATGACCGCCGCCGATCCGGGGCGCTCCACCTGGCTGACCGCAAATGCCGGATCCGGCAAGACCCGCGTGCTGACCGATCGCGTGGCCCGTCTTTTGCTGGACGGCACGCGGCCGGAGCGGGTTCTGTGCCTGACCTATACCAAGGCCGCCGCGACCGAGATGCAGAACCGGCTGCTGAAACGGCTGGGCGAGTGGGCGATGCTGGGCGATGCCGATCTGCGCCGGGCGCTGACGGAACTGGGCGTGGCGGGGGCGCCGGACCTGAACGCGGCGCGGCGGCTCTTTGCCCAGGCGATCGAGGCGCCGGGCGGGCTGAAGGTCCAGACCATCCACAGCTTCTGCGCCGCCCTGTTGCGCCGCTTTCCGCTGGAGGCCGGCGTGCCGCACGGCTTCACCGAACTTGACGACCGCTCCGCCACACTGCTGCGCGACGAGGTGCTGGAGGAGATGGCCGCGGAAGATCCGCCGGAGATGGGCGATCTGACCGCCATCCATTCCGGCGATCTGCTGGATGGGCTGCTGGCGCAGGTGACGCGCGGCTTCGATGCGGAGGCCGCGGCGCGGTCGCTATCGGCGCAGGCGGGGCTCTCGCCGGATCTGACGGCGGGCGATCTTCTGTCGGAGGTCTTTCTGGGGGGCGAGGCGGCTTGGGTCCGCGATCTGACAGCCCTGCTGGCGGGCGGCGGCAGCAGCGATGCCGGGCTGGCCAAAAAGCTGCAATCGGTGCGGTGGGGCGCGCCGCGGCTTGACGATCTGGCCGTGCTGGAGGGGGCGCTGCTGTTCGGGGCGAAAGCGGCGGCGCCTTTCGCGCCCAAGATCGACAAGATCCCCACGAAGAAGCTGCGCGACGGCCCCTGCGCGGCGCTGATGCCCGATCTCAACGCGCTGATGGAGCGGGTGGCCGAAACCAGGCCCCGGCGGATCGCGCTGCAATTCGTCGAACGCTCAGAGGCGCTTCGGCGCTTCGGCCGGGAGTTTTCCCGCCGCTACGAGGCGCGGAAGGCCGCGATGGGCTGGCTGGATTTCGACGACCTGATCGCCCGCAGCGCCCGTCTGCTGTCCGATGCGACCATGGCGCAATGGGTGCTGTTCCGGCTGGATGGCGGGATCGACCACATCCTCGTGGACGAGGCGCAGGACACCTCGCCCGAGCAATGGCGGGTCGTCGAACGGCTGACGGCGGAGTTTACCGCGGGCGATTCTGACCGGCTGCGGACGCTGTTCGTGGTCGGTGATCCGAAGCAGTCGATCTATTCCTTCCAGGGCGCGGATATCGCCGTGTTCGAGGCGCGGCGGGACGGCTTTGCGGCCGATTTCGCGGCGGTGAAGCGGCCGATGCAGCAGCTCGACCTGGAATATTCCTTCCGCTCCTCGCCCGCGATCCTGACGGCGGTCGATGCGACGTTCCGCGGCGCGGCCGGTGAGGGGCTGGGTCAGGCGGCGCTGCACCGGGCGTTCCTGGCGGAGCGGCCCGGCCGGGTCGATCTGTGGCCGGTGATCGACGCACCGGACAAGCAGGACGAGCCGCCCTGGGAGGATCCGGTGGATCAGCTTGCGCCCGACTCCGCGCCGACCCGGCTGGCGGAGGAGATCGCGCGGCAGGTCAAGGCGATGCTGGATCCCGTCCACGGTGCCTCGATCGCCACCCGCGACGGGGTGCGGCGGGTCGGCGCGGGGGATATCCTGATCCTCGTGCAGGGGCGGCGATCCGCCCTGTTCGGCGAGATCATCCGGGCGTTGAAGGCGGCGGAACTGCCCGTCGCCGGGGCTGACCGGCTGAAGCTGGCGGCAGAGCTGGCGGTGAAGGATATCCGCGCCATGCTGAATTTCCTCGCCACACCGGAGGATGATCTGTCGCTGGCGGGGCTGTTGCGCTCGCCGCTGATCGGGCTGGACGAGGATGCGCTTTACCGCCTGGCACATGGGCGCAGGCGGGGCGAGTATCTGTGGGAGCGGCTGCGCCACTCCGACCAGATGGCGGCGCGCGACCTGCTGGGGGACATGCTCGATCACGCGGCGATGCGTCCGTTCGAGCTGATCTCGCGCCTGCTCAACCGTCATGGCGGGCGCGAGAAGCTGCTGGCACGGCTGGGACCGGAGGCGGAGGACGGCATTGACGAGCTGGTGACCCAGGCGCTTGCCTATGAGCGGACCGAGGTGCCCTCGCTGACCGGCTTCCTGGTCTGGCTGTCGGCCGATGACGTGGAGGTGCGCCGCCAGCCCGGCGCGGGGGTGGGGCTGATCCGGGTGATGACGGTGCATGGCTCCAAGGGGCTGGAAAGCCCGATCGTGATCCTGCCCGACACCAAGAAACGCAACGCTTATCGCCCGCCGGAGGTGCTGCGCCCGAAGGACGGGCTGCCGATCCTGACCGGGCGCAGCGATGTGCGGCCGGATTTCGCGCAGGACATGGTCGACACCGCCGCCCGGCTGGATGCGGAGGAGCGCAAGCGGCTGCTCTATGTCGCGATGACCCGCGCGGAAAGCTGGCTAATCGTCGCAACTGCCGGCGATCCGGGCGTGGACGAGGAAAGCTGGTATGCGATGATCGAGCAGGGCCTGTCCTCCAGCGGGCTGGAAGAGGAGACGCTGGAGGGCGGGCTGGGCCCGATCCGGCGCTACGGGTTCGGGGATTGGCCTGAAGCGGCGCCAGCCCGGCGCGCCGATGTGGAACCGCCCGCGCCCGCCGACTGGCTGTGGCAGGATCCGCCGCCGGTCGCGCCGCGGCGAAAGCCGCGCGCGGCCTCGGCGCTCGGCGGTGCAAAGGCGCTGCCGGGACCGGATGGCGACGACCCGGACACCGCCATGCTGATGGGCACGCGGCTGCATCTGATGCTGGAGCATCTGCCTGATGCGGACAGGCGTGACTGGCCGATGCTGGCGCGCGACATCCTGGCCGGATCCGACGCCGGCCTGCCGGATGAGGAGACGCTGTCCTGGCTGCTGCGCGAGGCGGGCGCGGTTCTGGATGCGCCGGCGCTGACGGATCTGTTCACCCCCGGCCCTGACGCGCATGTGCTGCGCGAGGTCGATCTGGCCGTGTCGCTTCCGGGGGCGGGACCGATCCGGGGGGTGATCGACCGGCTGATCGTCGCGCCGGACCGGGTCAGCGTGATCGACTACAAGTCGAACGCCACCGTGCCCGACCGCCCCGAGGCGACGCCCCAGGGCATTCTGCGCCAGATGGCCGCCTACCGCGCCGCGCTGCGCGGGCTCTACCCCGGCCGGGAGATCGCCACCGGGCTGATATGGACCGTCACGCGCGAGCTGATGTGGCTGCCCGATCCGGTGCTGGACCGCGCGATGGCCGCCCTTGACCCGGCCCGGCAAGCTACATAGCTGTTGAGACAACCCACCCCGCCGGCACGCCCGGCCGCCATACAGGAGAATCTGCCATGGCCACGCTTCCCGTCAGCGACGCGCAATTCGAATCCGAGGTCGTGAAGGCCGATCTTCCGGTCATCGTCGATTTCTGGGCCGAATGGTGCGGCCCGTGCAAGCAGATCGGACCGGCGCTCGAAGAGCTTTCCGACGAATATGACGGCAAGATCAAGATCGTGAAGGTCAATGTCGACGAGAACCCGGAAAGCCCGGCCTCGATGGGCGTTCGCGGCATCCCGGCGCTGTTCATGTTCAAGGACGGACAGGTCGTCTCGAACAAGATCGGGGCCGCGCCGAAAGCCGCGCTGAAGGCCTGGATCGACGAGAACGTCTGATCCGGCTAAGAGATCACGGCAGGGCGGCGGTCAAAGGGGCCAGCCGCCCTTTTTCATGGCGGCGAGGATCCGCTCCTCGGCCGTCTCGGCCATGGCGTCGATGGCCTGATCCTTCAGGAACCACCACAGATATTTCGCGTAATACGCCTTGTGATCGGGCGCACGGGACAGCGCCTCCTCCACCCCCAGCTCGGACACGTTCAGCGCGATGTGGTGGAAATCGATCTGCGCGAACAGCACTACCGGACGCGCCAGCAGATAGGCCTCGAAGGCGACCGCGCTGTTCTGGGTGGCAACATATTCCGCCCCCGCCAGCAAGTCCCGGCTGTTCCCGCCGATCTTGAGATTGGGATAGATCGAGGCCAGCAGATCGAGCGCCTCGGTTTCCTCCGGCGTGTACTCGCCATTGGGATGCAGCGTCGCGATGCATGGCTTGCCGGTCTTCGCGACCGCGCTGACCATCTCGATCGGGCTCATCGTCTGGAAGGAGCGGCGCTGCGTGAGCTGCCGCTGCAGCGGGATGAGGACGTGGGTGGGCTCGGTCGGCGTGATGTCTGGCATGACCCGGTGGCGCAAATGGTGGATCAGCACCCGCGCCTCCTTCTGGTCGATCGCGGCAGGTCTGAATTTCCGCCGCGCCACCTGCCACCGCCATCGCTGCGGTTCGGATTCGATATGCCAGTAGGGATAGACATAGGTCCGCCGGAAGATCTTCACCCGCTTGTGGGTCGGCCCGCTCATGTGATGCAGCGCATAGACATAGCGTTCCGGCGGCGCATCCGTTTCAGGCGCCAGCTCGGCCTTCCAGCCGCGGCGTTCCACGGCGCTCACGATGCGGTTGATGAAGTTGAAACTGCCCGAACGCGCCTGTTCGAGCAATCCCGCATCCAGATGAATTCGCAGCATTCTTTCGGTCATGCCGCACGTTAGTCCGCCCTTCGGATTCCCGCAATATCTTGCGGGCGCACCACGCCACGCCTATCTGGTCAGCAATGAAGGAGAGATTGATGGCGGATGACAGGTTTCCCGGCTGGCACGGCACGACGATCCTGGCGGTCAAGCGCGGCGGCAAGGTCGTGGTTGCGGGTGACGGTCAGGTCAGCGTCGGCCAGACGGTGATGAAGGGCAGCGCCCGCAAGGTACGGCGTTTGTCGCCGGGCGGGCGCGAGGTGATCGTGGGCTTCGCGGGATCGACCGCGGATGCCTTCACGCTCCTGGAGCGGCTGGAAAAGAAGCTGGAGGCCGCGCCCGGCCAGTTGCAGCGCGCCTGTGTGGAGCTGGCCAAGGACTGGCGCACCGACAAATATCTGCGCAACCTCGAAGCCATGCTGATCGTGACCGATGGCAGCCAGCTTTACGTCGTCACCGGCGCGGGCGATGTGCTGGAACCCGAACATGACATCGCCGCCATCGGCTCGGGCGGCAATTTCGCGCTCGCCGCCGCGCGCGGCCTGCTGGAAACGGATCTGGATGCCGAATCCGTCGCGCGCAAGGCGATGGCGATCGCTGCCGATATCTGTGTCTATACCAACGGCAACCTGACCGTGGAGACGCTGGCCGGATAAGCGCACCGCCAGCCCCGAAACGCATCAGCCAGACGAAAGGCGACCATGACCGAACTGACCCCCCGCGAGATCGTGTCGGAGCTCGACCGCTTCATCATCGGGCAGAAGGATGCGAAACGCGCCGTGGCCGTTGCGCTGCGCAATCGCTGGCGGCGCAAGCAGCTTCCCGACGATCTGCGCGACGAGGTATATCCCAAGAACATCCTGATGATCGGGCCGACCGGCGTCGGCAAGACGGAAATCAGCCGGCGGCTTGCCAAGCTGGCGCAGGCGCCCTTCGTCAAGGTCGAGGCGACCAAGTTCACCGAGGTCGGCTATGTCGGCCGCGACGTCGAGCAGATCATCCGCGACCTGATCGATGCGGCGATGATCAACACCCGCGAGCATATGCGCGAGGAGGTCAAGACGCGCGCCCATCAGGCCGCCGAGGATCGGGTGATCGAGGTGCTGGCCGGCGAAGGCGCGCGCGACCAGACCCGCAACATGTTCCGCGACAAGCTGAAACGGGGCGAGCTGGATGACACGGTGATCGAGATCGAGGTGCAGGACAATTCCAACCCGCTGGGCGGGCTGGACATTCCCGGCCAGAGCGGCGTCGGCATGATGGATCTGTCCGGCCTGATGAAGGCCTTCGGCGGCCGCAGGATCACGCGCAAGGTCAGCGTCGCGGAGAGCTATGAGCTGCTGATCGCGGAAGAAGCCGACAAGCTCCTGGATGACGAGGCGGTGAAGGCCGCGGCGCTCGAATCGGTGCAGGAAAACGGGATCGTCTTCATCGACGAGATCGACAAGGTCTCGGCCCGGACTGATGCGCGCGGCAGCGATGTCAGCCGCGAAGGGGTGCAGCGCGACCTGCTGCCGCTGATCGAGGGCACGACGGTGTCCACCAAATACGGGCCGGTGCGCACCGATCACATCCTGTTCATTGCCTCGGGTGCGTTTCATGTCGCGAAACCCTCGGACCTGCTTCCCGAATTGCAGGGCCGTCTGCCGATCCGGGTGGAGCTGCGCGCGCTGACCGAGGAGGATTTCGTCCGCATCCTGACCGAAACCGACAATGCGCTGACCCGGCAATATACCGCGCTGATGGGCACGGAAGGGGTGACGGTGGAATTCGCCGATGACGGCATCGCGGCTCTGGCCCGGATCGCGGCCGAGGTGAATGGCAGTGTCGAGAATATCGGCGCGAGGCGGCTTTATACCGTGGTGGAGCGGGTGTTCGAGGAGCTGTCCTTCACCGCGCCCGACCGGGACGGCGACAAGGTCGTCGTGGACGCGGCGTTCGTCGAGACGCATCTCGGCGACCTGTCCCGCTCGACCGATCTGTCGCGCTACGTGCTGTAGCCACGGCCGCGTCCCGTCATGCCTGCGCGGCGCGAGGGAGCTGTGCGGGCGCGCATCGCATTCGGCAGGCGGCTTTGTTGCCGCCTGGCCGGAACCCACCCGCCCAATGCTCGTTGACTCGCGAGCGCCGAACGAAACGAGGAAGAGACCGAAATGCAGTTCAACATGTTCTCCGGCCTGATCGGCCTCATCATCTTCGCCCTTGATGTCTGGGCCATCGCGCAGATCATCAATTCCGGTGCGCAGAAGAGCAGCAAGATCATCTGGGTGATCGTGGTCGCCGTGCTGCCGGTGGTCGGGCTGGTGGCGTGGTATCTGGCGGGACCCAAGTCCAACCTCGGCCGGCATTAGCGCCTCTAGGCGGCTTGAGCCTGTCGTAAGAGGGCGCAGACGACCTCCTGCCTGGTGATGGCGGCACAATTTGAACAGCGTTGGGTCGCGTCACCGCTGACGGGCCGGTTTGATCTTTTCCCCGGCCTCCGCACCAACGGTCGCGGCGTTGCCAGCATCTTCGGTTTCCGCCTCGCCCCCGGTCGCGGATGACGCGGCCGCCGTTGCTGCAAATTGCAGCATCCGCTTTCCGCCCGGCAGCGCGGTGACCACCCAGTGCAGCACCCCGCTCTCTCCGGGACCGAAGATCACGCCTTGATCCTGACCGGCCTCATCGGCGCGGGTCAGCGCGGTCTCAAGTTGGGACAGGCCCGGTGCCTCGTTCCATTCGCCCTGCCATTGCCGCAGCGCCTCGGCCACGCGCTCCGGCGGATCGGTGGTCCGTAATTCGCGGTAAGCCCGGTTGACCGTGACCGTCTGCCCGACGGCGTTGAACACGATCAGCGCCTGTTCCAGCCCGTCGAGCACCTGGGTGCCGAGCGCCAGCTCCGCCCGGAACTTGCGGGTCAGCGAGACTTCCGTGGTAATATCCTCGAACAGGAAGGCGATGGCCCCGCCGGGATGCGGCCGACCCGTCACGCGATATGTCCGGCCACCGGGCAGCGACCAGCTTTCCGCGTGGTACCCGGCTGCCGCCGCCGCCTCCAGCGTGGTGATCTGCTTGCGCCAGCTTCGATAGTCGCGCGGCTCCGGCACCATGCGCAATTCGCGCAGTTGATCGAGCACGCTGTACAGCGATGGCCGCGATGTCAGGAACCCGGCGGAAAGGCCGGTCAGGTCGATCAGCGCCGGGTTGAAGAGCTGCAATTGCCGGCCCCTGTCGAAAATGGCCAGCCCGATCGGCAGTTCCGCGAAGGTCTTGGTAAGGGTCTGAAGGAAGTTCCGCAGGCTTTCCTCGACCTGAACGGTCGCGTCGGCTGGAAGCGCATAGGTGGTCGAGCCGCCTGCATGATCGTGGTCGTGGCATTCGAACCAGCGGGTTCCCAGCGGATCGTCGAGCCTCGCGCGACAGGTGCTGCCGGCGGCGTTCTGGGTGGCGTCGGGGATCAGGATTTCGGGCAGCGGCCAGTCGCTTTCCCTGCCGGCCTGTTGTTCCGCGATCTGCAGATAGGTGTCATTCGCCCAGACGATCTGTCCCTGCCGGTCCCGCCGGAAAATCAGCGCCGGAAAATCCTCCACGATGCTGCGCAAAAGCTCCAGCTCCTCTTCCAGCGCCTGCTGCGACAGCGAGTCGACCACGATGCCGCTGGTTTCGGAATCCGGGCCGATCAGGCTCAGCCGCAGTACGCCATCGGCGATGGTGGTCACGGTCAGCCGCATCCTGGCCGCGCCGGATCCGCCGCGTCCTGCAATCTCCGCCTCGCCGCCTTCGTCCAGCACCCGGTCAAGCGCCGACAGATCGTCGAAGCGCCGCGACAGCCATGGCTTGAGCGCGGCCAGCGTGGGGGCGGAGCAGCCTGAGAGGATGGTGCGGGCCGGCGCGGTGGCGTCCACCAGATCGCCGTCGCGGAACAGAAAGACGCAGGGGGCGATCATGTCAGATGCGAAGGACATGGCGGGCGACTTGTCCTCGAACCTGCGCATGACCAGCAGGGCGACCAGGACGGAGATCACACCACAGGCGAGGGCCGCGGCTGCTAGCAGTAGGGATTCCATGTCATATCCGCCCTCAACTGATCGCGATCAACCTCGCATTGGGCAATTAATAAGCACTTAACATAATTACAATATTTTCGGGTTCTCGCGCAGAGGGGCGCGGTCGTCGGCCCGGATCCGGTCGATCGGCCATGTGACATCCACCTGCGCGCCGCCCCCGGTATTGGACAGCCGCATCCGTGCGCCACCGCTTTCCAGCAGGGAGCGGGCGATGAACAGGCCCAGCCCCATCCCCTCATAGCCGTCGCGGCCGTCCTGGCTGCGACGGCTGACCGGGAAGGGATCGGCCAGACGGCCCAGCATGGTTGCCGGGAATCCGGGTCCGTCATCGCGGACCCGGATCTGCATGACCTCCTCGTCCCAGAACGCGACCACATCGACGCGGCTCGCCGCGAAATCGACCGCGTTCTGGATGATGTTGCGCAGCCCGTGAATGATGCCCGCGTCGCGGATGATGCTGGGTGCCGGAGGCTCGGCGTTCAGATGGAACACGACCTGCTTGCCGCGTTGCGCATGGGGCTCTGACGCTTCCTGCAGCACGGTCAGCAGGGGCGCGGCGTGAAGTTTCAGATCGTCTTTCCCGGCCCGCCCCATGGAGCGCATGATGGCGCTGCACCGATCCGCGGAGGCGGCGAGGGTTGCCGCATCTTCGGCCAGATCGTCACGGTCGGGCAGCGCGCTGCCCAGCTCGTCGCGCAGCTCGGCGGCAATCAGCTTGATCGTGGCCAGCGGCGTGCCCATCTCATGCGCCGCGGCGGCGATCACGCCGCCGAGATGTTGCAGCTTCTGCTCGCGCGCCAGTGCCATCTGGGTGGCGAAAAGCGCATCCCCGGTGGTGGCCAGTTCGCCCGCAACACGGCGGGCGTAGCCGGCGAAGAACACCACGCCGATCAGAATGGCCACCCAATGGCCGAGCTGGAGGATGGGCGACATGCTCAGATCCAGCGTCGGGTGATGGATCGGCAGGGCGAACCAGCCGGCGAGCGAGATCATCACGGCCGTCGCGGCGCCGATCAGCACGGTCTGGCGGTTCTGCAGCGCGGTCGCCGCGATCGTCACCGGTGCCAGCACCAGCAGCGCGAACGGGTTGGACAGCCCCCCGGTCAGACCGATCAGCAGCGCGATCTGCGCCAGGTCGAACACCAGCTGCCAGGTCGCCCCGCGCTGCGAGACCCGGACCGGCGTCACTGTCATCAGCAGGTTCAGAAGCCCGCCGATCACCACGACGCCGATGGCGGGCTGAACCGCGAAATGGACGCCGATCAGCCAGGCCAGGATGATCGCGGCCATCTGCCCGGCAAGCGCCACCCAACGCAGCAGGACCATGGTGCGCCGGCGAATGGGCTCGGCCGGGCGGCGCGGACCGGGATAGGGCCCGGTATCTGGTAGCGTGGCATTTTCCACGGCCGCCTCCTTCGCGCGCCATTTGGTCGCGTTGATATCCTGCGCATATTGCGCGATCAATTGGCGCAAATCACGCGCGAGGTGGGCTATGAACGAAAAGGGACTGATCGCAGTTGGTTGCGCCGCGACGGTGGGGCTCTTGCTGGGCGGCTGGCTGTGGATGGAAAATCGCGGCAGCGATGATCCCTTCGCGCCCTGCCGGACTAGCGTCGTGGCCGGCGGAACCGAGCAATTGGGCGGGCCGTTCGAGCTGACCGACGAAACCGGCGCGCGGATCACCGATGCGGACCTGTTTACCAAACCGACATTGCTGTATTTCGGTTATGCCTATTGCCCGGATGTCTGCCCGCTCGACAATTCGCGAAATGCAGAGGCGCTCGACCTGCTTTCCGCGCAGGGGGTGGATGCGCAGGCGGCCTTCATCTCTGTCGATCCGAAACGCGACACGCCCGAGGTGATGGCGGACTATACATTCAACATGCATGAGAACATGATCGGGCTGACCGGATCAGAAGAAGATATTGCCGCGGCGGCGAAGGAATTCCGCGTGGCCTATCAGATTCAGGATGACGGCACGCCGGATTACCTCGTCTCGCACACCACCATGACCTATCTGGTTCTGCCGGAGGCCGGCACGGTGGAGTTCTTCAATCGCGACGTGACGCCGGAAAGAATGGCCGAGCAGGTGGCCTGTTTCGCCAACGCCGCCTGATCCCGCATCTCTCGACAAATTGCGCTGCCGCGCTTAGGCCTGTTTGATATTCCCATATCAGCAGGCCGGAGATGCGACATGGCTGAACAGACGCAAATTGACCTGGGACCGGACCCGTCGCTGCTTCTGGTCGACGATGACGAGATATTTGTGAATCGGCTGTCACGCGCGATGGAGCGGCGCGGCTTCCGGCCGCAGGTGACGCTGAATGTCGCAGATGCCATCGCCGCCGCGAAACGCAGCCCGGCCGCCTATGCGGTGGTGGATTTGCGGCTGGAAGATGGCAGCGGACTGGACGTGGTCGAAGCACTGCGCGAGGCGCGGCCCGATGCCCGAATCATCGTGCTGACCGGCTATGGCGCGATTGCGACGGCCGTCGCGGCGGTCAAAATGGGCGCCACCGACTATCTTTCGAAGCCAGCCGATGCAAACGATATCGTTTCCGCGCTGCTGCAAACCGGAGAGCTTTTGCCGCCGCCCCCGGAAAACCCCATGTCTGCAGACCGGGTGAAATGGGAGCATATTCAGCGAGTTTATGAACAATGCGACCGGAATGTCAGTGAAACGGCGCGCCGGCTGCATATGCATCGCCGAACATTGCAGCGGATTTTAGCCAAAAGAAGCCCAAAATAAAAAACCATCTATTTCCATGTTAAGGTTTATGTGAGAGTAGTTCCGCCACTCGAATTTAACCTCATGGAGACGTCGATGATCGATCTTGACAGCCTGTCACTCAAGGAACTGCGTGACTTGCGCAACAAGGTGGACCGTTCAATTTCTGGTTTTGAAGAACGCAAACGGCGGGAAGCTCTTGCTGCGGTTGAGGAAATCGCGCGGGAACACGGTTTCACGTTTAACGACTTGGCAACAGGCAAGTCTGCGCGCCGCGGGACGAAAGTTGCGGTGAAATACGCCAATCCCGAAGACCCGACCCAGACCTGGACCGGCCGCGGCCGCCGTCCGATCTGGATCCAGGATGCACTGGCAAATGGCAAAACCCTGGAAGAGCTGGAAATCTGAATCTTTATTTATAAAAGTTAATCCGCGAGCGGTAACTAATTTTTGTTAGATGCTTTCCCTTGCGGCAATTAATTCGGCGAAGCGCTCCAAATAGGCGTGGCGCGCTTCGGCCGGCGGACGAAGGCGAATTTCCAGGCCGTCGCACAGTTCAGGCGCCGGGACGCGAAAAATACCGCGCGCCTCCTTTTCGGAAAATCCGGCGATTTGAATCGCTTCAAGCCAGGCCGAGACCTGATCGGCCAGCTTGATCTGCCGCTTGATGCCGGCGGGCACCCTGACCGTCAGGCCGAAGCGGCGGTGCACCGCCTCGCCGATGCGGCGGTCCATTTCGCCATATTCCCCGCCCAGGGCACCCTTTACCGGAGAGATCATGTCGCCCAGCACGTATTCCGGCGCGTCGTGCAGCAGCGCCGCGAGCTGCCATTCCGGCCCCGCGGCGGGGTTGATCCGGGTGAAGGCCTGTTCGACGAGCAGGGAGTGTTCGGCCACCGAATAGGGCCAGTCACCGCGGGTCTGGCCGTTCCATCGCGCGACGAAGGCCAGACCGTGGGCGATGTCCTCGATCTCGATATCGACCGGCGTCGGGTCGAGAAGATCGAGCCTGCGGCCCGACAACATGCGTTGCCATGCACGCGGCGCATTGCGACGCGCCATCTTGGATCAGGACACCGGCGCGTCCGCCGGGCGTTCGGCCTGCGCGCGCCGGGCAATTTCCTGGCGGTAGAGCGCGACGAAATCCACCGGATCCAGATTGACCGGCGGGAAGCCGCCATCGCGCGTCACATCGCTGATGATCCGGCGGATGAACGGAAACAGCATGCGCGGGCATTCGATCATCAGGAACGGGTGAAGCTGCTCCTCGGCCACGTTCTCGATATGGAACACCCCGCCGTAATCGAGCTCGCACAGGAACAGGTTGCTGTCATTGGCGGTGTTCTTCGAGGTGACCCGGAACTTGCAGATCACCTCGTACTGGTTTTCCACGTTCCGCTTGCGCGCATCCAGGCTGACCTGGACCGAGACCTCGGGCTTCACCTCGGCATTGTTGATGCCCTTCTGCGCCACGATGTTCTCGAACGACATGTCGCGCACGAACTGGGCGAGGATCTGCATGCGGGGGGGCTGCTGCGCCTGCGTCTGGCCATTGCCTTCGGGTGCAGCGGCGTTCGGGGTCTCGTCGGTCATCTCTGGTCCTTTCAAGAAGCTCGGCCGGGTTCTAGCACCTGCGTGCGGACGGCTCAACGCGCCACGTCACTCGGGCCGCGTCCAGCCGGAGGGCTTGCTGCGTTTGGGTGAGGCGCTGCGATCCACCGGGGGCAGCTCGGTATCCGGCCGCGTGGCATAGGGGTCGTCCTGGGTCGAATAGTCGCCGTCGATCACGTCGCCGGACTTGCCGGGCCAACCATGTCGTGGCTGGCTGGAGGTATCGAAGCCGAACCCGCTGCGGGTGACATGCACCCGCCGCGCCGCGGCCTGCATCACCCGGTCGCGGACCCATGGCACCAGCAGCAGCAAACCGATCGAGTCGGTGAAGAAGCCCGGCGTCAGCATCAGCGCACCGGCGAACAGGATCATCGCGCCATGTGCCAGCGGTCGGGTCGGATCATTCAGCTTGCGGAACGACTCCTGCAACTCGCCAAGCGCGCGCCGGCCCTGGCTGCGGATCAGCACCATGCCCACCACCGCCGACAAAAGGATCAGCCCGATGGTCGGCCACAACCCGATCAGCCCGCCGATCTGGATGAACAGGGCAATCTCGATCACCGGGATGAGGATGAACAGGATCAGAAGTGGCATGGCGCTCTCACGGGCTTGTCGGAAACTGGACTTGTTCCGGTTGCATCCCTACATAGGGGCGGATGGCGGATTTACCAACCGCCGCAGAGCAGGCGAAGGATGAATGATGTCGAACTCGGTGATCCAGCTGATCGTTCTGGCCGCGATCGCGGTGTTCCTGGTCCTGCGGCTGCGCGGCGTTCTGGGCACGCGTGACGGGTTCGAGCCCGATCCGATCGAGGAGCACCGCGCGGACCGCAGATACGAGTTGTCCGATGACGACGGGGATGGCGAGAACGCCGCCACGGATGAGGACATCACCGATCACGTCGACACCGGCAGCCCGGCCTATGCGGCCCTCGTAGCGATGAAGCAGGTGGAGCCGTCCTTCTCGCTCGGCGAGTTTCTGTCCGGCGCGCGCCAGGCCTATGAGATGATCCTTGTCGGTTTCGAGAAGGGCGACATGGACGAGATCCGCCCCTTCCTGTCCGACGACGTGGCGGCCGCCTTCGACGGCGCCATCGCGGCCCGCGGCCGCTCCGGGCAGTCGGTGGATGTGCAATATCTCGGCACGCGGGAAACCACGCTCGCCGCCGCGGAATTCGATACCGGGACCAATGTGGCGGAGCTGACCGTGCGCTTTTTGGGCGAGATGATCGTGGCGACGCGGGACGCCGACGGCAAGGTGGTCGAGGGCGATCCCAAGACGCCCCGCAAGCAGCGTGACAGCTGGACCTTCGAGCGCGAAATGGGCGCGGCCGATCCGAACTGGAAACTGGTGGCGACCGGCGCCTGATGTCGAAGCGCCGCGGTCTGACGCCAGAAGATCGCGAACTCTGGTCGCGGGTGGTGCGGAACACGACGCCGATGCACGACAAGGCGAAGCTGCCAGACCCAGCCGATCCGCCACGTGACCACCAACCGGCCCGCCCGATGCCTGCGCCCCAGCCTGCCGCGACCCTTCCGCGCGGATTGCGCATCGGTGCCGCGTCGGTGGGTGCAAAGCCGCATCTTCACGCGCCCGGCCCCGCCGATGCGCTGCGCGCACAGCCGGTGCGGATGGATCAGAAGCTTCACCGGCAGATGAGCCGCGGCAAGCTGCGGCCTCAGGCGCGTCTGGATCTGCACGGCATGACGCTGGCCGAGGCGGGGCCGGAGCTGACGGCCTTCATCTTCTCTTGTCACAGCGGCGGGTTGCGCCTGGTGCTGATCATCACCGGCAAGGGCAGCCGGGCCGGCGATATCGGGCCGCTTCCGACCCGTCCCGGCGCGCTGCGCCATCAGGTGCCGCATTGGCTCTCGAGCCCGCCCCTGTCGCGCGTCGTGCAGCATGTCGCACCGGCCCATCACCGCCATGGCGGCACCGGCGCTTATTACGTCTATTTGCGGCGCTGAGCTTTTGCCGGCAGCGCGTCGGCAAAGGCCACCCCGCGCGCGACCCAGCCCTTCAGCGCAGTCTCCTCGGCAATTGCGGCGGGGTCGATGGTGACGAAGGCATCGGCCGTCCGCCCGCCGCCGATCTCAAGCGGCTCGACCTCCGGCGCGGTCAGCGCCTCTGCCGCGCCCGCCTTGCCCAGCCTGACCATCAGCCGGCCGCCCGTCACGCCGCAGGCCATGTTGCCGCCGCGCAGGAAAAACAGCCCGCCCATCATCCTGACCTCATCACCGCCGCCCATTGCGGCGAGGACGGCACGGATGCGTGATGCGAGCTGCGTATCATAGGCCATTGCGGTCCCCTTTCTCGAAGAACTGGCGTCATGCGGGACACTGGGGCATTCTTGCCGGAATAGAGCCACATGACGGGCCGGCAGGGAAGAGGGATCAGGGATGGATGCGGATGTCGTTGTCGTCGGGGCCGGGCTGGCGGGTCTCGTCGCCGCGGTGGAACTGGCCGATGCCGGGTTGCAGGTCGCCATCGTCGATCAGGAAGGGCCGCAATCCATCGGAGGCCAGGCCTTCTGGTCTTTTGGCGGGCTGTTCCTGGTCGACAGCCCCGAACAACGCCGGATGGGCGTGCGCGACAGCCTCGATCTGGCGTGGTCCGACTGGGACGCGACGGCGGGGTTCGACCGGGCAGAGGATCACTGGCCGCGCGCATGGGCCCGCGCCTTCGTGGAGTTCGCCGCCGGGGATTTCCGCGCCTGGCTACGCTATTTGGGCATCAAGCTGTTCCCGGTGGTCGGCTGGGCCGAGCGGGGCGGGGGGCTGGCGGCCGGTCCGGGCAACTCGGTGCCGCGATTCCACATCACCTGGGGCACCGGGCCTGGCGTGGTCGATCCCTTCGCACAGCGCGCCGCCGGTCATCCGAATATCCGTTTTCACTGGCGTCACCGCGTCGATGCGCTGACGCTTGCCGCGGGCGCGGTTACCGGCGTCGAGGGCGTCAGGCTGGCCCCGGACGAGGCCGAGCGCGGTGTGTCCACCAGCCGTGAGGCGGTGGGCGGCTTTGCGCTCTCCGCGCAGGCGGTGCTGGTGGCGTCCGGCGGGATCGGCGGGAATATCGAGCTGGTGCGCAGGCATTGGCCGCGCCGGCTTGGCCAGCCGCCCGCATCGATGCTGTGCGGTGTGCCTGCGCATGTCGATGGGCGGATGCTGGACATCGGGGCCGATGCCGGTGCGCGGATCGTGAATGCCGACCGGATGTGGCACTATACCGAGGGCGTGCGCAACTTTGCGCCGATCTGGCCGGCACATGGCATCAGGATCATTCCCGGCCCGTCCTCGATCTGGCTCGACGCGGCGGGCAACCGGCTGCCCGCGCCGAATTTTCCCGGCTTCGACACGCTCGGCACGCTGCAATATTTGCGCCGCACCGGGCGCGATCATAGCTGGTTCATCACCACCCAGACCATCCTGAAAAAGGAGTTCGCGCTGTCGGGATCGGAGCAGAACCCGGACCTGACGGAGCGCGACTGGAAAGCCGTGCTGGCGCGGATCCGCGGCCGCGCCGCCACCCCGCCGGTCGAGGCGTTCAAGGAACAGGGCGAAGACTGGGTGGTGGCCGAAGATCTCGACCGCCTGATCGCGCGGATGAACGGCATCGCGGGCGAGGATGTGCTGGATGCTGCCCATGTTCGGCGGCAGATCGAGGCGCGCGACAGCCAGATCGCGAACGGCTTCGGCAAGGACGCCCAGATCGCCGCGCTGCGCGGCGCGCGGAAATATATGGGCGACCGGCTGATCCGGACCGCCCGGCCGCATCGCATTCTGGACCCGGCCCACGGCCCGCTGATCGCCGTGCGACTGCATGTGCTGACCCGCAAGTCCCTCGGCGGAATCGAGACCGATCTCGGCGCGCGCTGTCTGGCCGCGCCGGACCGGGTGATGCCGGGGCTCTATGCCGCGGGCGAGGTGGCCGGGTTCGGCGGCGGCGGGATGCATGGCTACCGCGCGCTCGAGGGGACGTTCCTCGGCGGCTGCATGTTCTCCGGCCGGCAGGCGGCGCGGGGGATTGCCGAGGATCTTGGGCCCTAGGCCGCGCCCTTCGCGTCGTCGCTGCGCAAATGGTCGATCCGGCGGGCAAACCCGGCCTCGTGGGTGATCTCGACCAGCCAGTTTGCGATCAGCTCGGGATCGGTGGGCCCGATATGCAGCCCCGGCTCGACCCGGCCCGCCAGCAGCGCCTCCGCGGCGAGGGCCAGCATCAGGGATTTCAGGCGAAACCGGGCGAACCCGCTGCGCCCCCCGGTGCTGTCCAGAACCCATTCGCGGTGCCACCGCGCCCGACCGTCCCGTTCCGCCCGCAATGCCACGGACAGCACGATCCGGTCGGCCTCCTCGGGGGCGAAAGGGTGTTCGGCCCACAACGTCTCGGAGAGTGTCGCAAGCGCCTCGGCATCCTTCCCGGTCTGACGGATGCTGGCGAAGACGGCGGCCCAGCCCTGTTTCCAGCCCTTCAGCCGGATCGCGCCGCGCTCTGCGGTGGCGATCGTCCAGCCGGGATCGAAGCCGTAAGCCTCAAGATAGGGCGCCACGTCGTAATGCGGATAGACCTCGTGCCGCTCGGGTGTCGGCAGATTCAGGTCGAAGGAGCGGATCACCTCGAAGGGGAACGCGGCGCGCCTTGTCTCGCCCTGCCCGATCCAGCTCGTGGGCGTGGCAAGCGCGTTCAGCAGAGGCAACGGCGACAGGTTGAACTTGTGCCGGAAGTTGTCGGGGTGTTTCGGCATCCCCCCGCCATAGGAGCTGAAATGCAGCCTGTCGCCGTCCTGCGCCACCTGCCGGTAATCATTGACCAGATCCCGCGCCATCAGGTGGTCGATGCCGGGGACCATGCCCACCTCGGCCAGCACGGACAGCCCGCGACCCGCGGCGGCTCCCACCGCCTCGCGCAGGGTGGGAGAGACATGCCAGCCGACCGCCAGATGCGCGCCGCAATCCATGGCGATCCGCGCGACCTCCAGATCGGTCGGGCGCGGCGCGACGATGATGTCGCCTCGCGCCAGCTCCGCTTTCAGCGCCGCAGCCTCATAAGGGCGCTGCTGCCCGGCCGGGATCTCGTCCGGGCTGACGCCATGCGCGGTCCACACCATCGGCTCGATGCCGCGTTGCTGGAGATGGCGAAGGCCGAACACGGCGTCGGGGCCGCAATGGACCCAGTGGATGCGTGACATCATGCCTCCTGAACATGGCTGTCGAAGATGGCGCGCGCCCGTCCCCAGGCGCCGCTGTCTATGCGGTCGAGACCGGCCAGCACCGGCAGAAGCTGGGCGGCGAAATCCTGCGACGATTCCAGCGGCAGGATCGAGGGCAGGTTGTCGATGGCCATCACGTCCAGCGGCGGATCGTCCTCCACCCGGATCACCGGCGCGTCCCAGCCTGTCGCGCGGTCATAGACCGGCACCGGGTTGAATTCGCTCGTCGGATCGCAGGCGACATCGCCCACGACGCGCAGCAGCCGGGACGGGCCGAGCGCCGCGCGGGGCAGCAGCACCGGGCAGCCGGGCTGGGCCAGAATGGCGTTGATGAAGATCGGGTGTTGCGTGATTTCCGGGAAGGGTCCGCCATGGCGGGTCTCGTCCAGATCCCAGCCGGTGACATGGCCCCCCATCTCGGTCAGCAGATCATGCGCGCCGCGGCCGACCCGGCCCTTCGCGCCGACGATGATCGTGCTCGGACGCGGTGCCGCCACGGAATCGAGATCCGCGCGCAGCTCGGCGGTCAGGGCGTGGCGATCTGCATAGGCGTGGACAGGGGCGCAGACCGCACCGCGCTGCTGCGCCGCCCAAGCGCGCAGAGACACCGCAGCGCCGGTGTAACCGGCCCAATATCCGAACGCCGCCAGCCGCCGGCCGTCCTCGTCGGTCAGATATTCCAGATCGTAGAGCGCGCCGCCGCCTTCGCGAAACCGGCGGAGCAGGTCGGGGCCGTCATCCTGGCCCTTGAAGGCATGCCCGAACATGATGTGGCGATGCACGAGCTTGGAGCCATCGGCCGGCAATTCCTTCAGACCGAAGATGATGGCGTCGGGCGGCGCCTCGCGCCAGCTTCCGGCCGGGGTGATCGTCGCGCCCGCGTCGCGATAGGCCTGGGCCGGGATGATGCGGTCCGCGCTGTCCTCGACCGTCACGCCAAACCCGTCCGCGATCAGCCTGCGGACGCCGTCGGGGGTCAGACCGACCCGGCGTTCATTGGCGCGCGTTTCGGCCCGCACCCAGAGATGCGTCATTCCGTCGCCTCCTGCGGCAGATCGTCGGCAATGTCGTAATAGTCACCCTTATGTGCCGCATAGATATGACCGCCGAGTGTCATTCCCGTGGGTTCGTCGATGCAGCCCATCGAGATCGAGATATGCACGGACCCGTTCTGCTTCCAGAACAGCGAGGAGCCGCAGACCCGGCAGAAGCCGCGCTGCGCGTTTTCGGACGACCGGAACCATTGCAGGTTCTTGCGTCCCGAGATCTTCAGATCCGTGCCGCCAACCGCGGGCCAGGCATGGCCGCTCCACCGCCGACACTGACCGCAATGGCACATGCTGGGCGTGTCGTGGCGCATGGCGTGAAAGCTGATGGCGCCGCACAGGCACCCGCCGGTAATCTCAACATTCTCGGAAGACATCGTTCAGTATCTCCTGCAATGAGGTTGCGTCGGCTTCGGTAAAGGCATCGGGTTGATTGCTGTCGATATCCAGAACCCCGACCAGCCGTCCGGCCCGGCCGAAGAACGGGATCACCAGTTCGGACCGCGTGCTGGACGCGCAGGCGATATGGCCGGGAAACGCATCGACATCGGGGACAAGCTGGATCTCGCCGCTGCGGGCCGCCGCACCGCACACCCCGCGCGAAAACGGAATGATAAGGCAGCCATGCCCGCCCTGGTAGGGGCCGATTTTCAGCGTCTCGGGGGCGGTCACGCGGTAGAAGCCGGTCCAGTCGAACCGGTCATCGGCGTGGTGGATCTCGCAGGCGAGCGTGGCCATCAATGCGACCTCATCCGTCTCGCCTTCGGTCAGGGCCGCGATTCGCGCTGCCAGCCCGGCATGGTCCAGCATGTCTCTCCTCTCCGGTTCTGCCGGTCAGACCGGCAAAAAGGTCGTGGATTTCAGCTCTTCCATCGACAAAAGCGCCGTGACGTTGAAGATTTTCACCTCGGCAATCAGCGCCTGGTAGAAGGCGTCATAGGCGCGTGCGTCCGATACCCGCAGCTTCACTATATAGTCAATCTCGCCGGCGAGGCGATGGGCTTCCAGCACCTCCGGCCGGGCCTGAAGCGCGGCGAGGAAGCGCTGCTGCCAGCTTGCCTCGTGTTCGCTGGTGCGGATCAGCACGAAGAAACAGGTGCCCAGATCGACCGCATCGGGATCGAGGATCACGGTCTGGCGGGTGATGACGCCGGCATCCTTCAGCTTGCGGATCCGGTTCCAGACCGGGGTTTTCGACGAGCCGACCTTGCGGGCGATGTCGTCAAGGGACTGGCTGGCGTCGTCCTGCAATTCGATCAGGATTTTCCGGTCGAGCGCGTCCAGGCGGAGTTTCTTCTCATTCACTTCGTTCATCGCGGGGGTTGGTCCTCTACAGCGGGCACTCTGGAACAGTATTCCTTATTTATGCGAGATACTAGCGTTCAGATGGGAAAATATCCCATATTGCACCCAGCAAGCACGGAGATTCGCCATGGCCCGCAAATTTGAGCCCGTCGTCATTTCAGCCAACGACCTGTTCGATGGCCGGGTCATCTATCTGACCGGGGCCGATGAGTGGGTGCCGCATCTCAACCAGGCCGAACTCATCACCGAAGAAGACCACGCCAAGCATCGCATGGCCCATGCGCTCGCGCTCTCCGACCGGGCCGTGGGGGTGTTCCTGGCCCCCGCCCGACCCGGTCCCGACGGACCCGTGCCCGGCCACCCGCGCGAGGCGTTCCGGGCCAACGGCCCGTCCAATTATTTTCACGGCAAGCAGGCAGAAGCGTAATGTATCATCATTCCGAATTCGACCGAGCCTTCGTCATCGACCGCGCCGAGCGGTTCCGCGATCAGGTGAACCGCCGCATCTCCGGCGCGCTGACCGAGGAGGAGTTCCGTCCCCTGCGCCTGATGAATGGCGTCTATCTGCAGCTTCACGCCTATATGCTGCGGATCGCGATTCCCTATGGCACGATCAGCCCCGACCAGATGCGCCGGCTGGCCCATATCGCCGATCGCTGGGACAAGGGCTACGGACACTTTACCACCCGCCAGAACATCCAGTTCAACTGGCCGAAGCTGGTCGATATCCCGGACATGTTGGACAGCCTGGCCGAGGTGGGGATGCACGCCATCCAGACTTCGGGCAACACGATCCGCAACGTCACGGCCGATCACTTCTCGGGTGCTGCGGCGGATGAGATCGCCGACCCGCGCCCCTATGCCGAGCTGATCCGGCAATGGTCCACCGACCACCCGGAATTCCAGTTCCTGCCGCGCAAGTTCAAGATTGCCGTCTCCGGCAGCCCGAATGACCGCGCGGTGGTGAAGTCGCATGATATCGGCCTGCGCATGGTGCGTCGGGACGACCAGATCGGATTCGAGGTCTCGGTCGGTGGCGGGCTTGGCCGGACGCCGCTCGTCGGCAAGGTGGTCAACGAGTTCGTGCCTACAACGGATCTGCTGCCCTATCTGGAGGCGATCCTGTCGGCCTACAACACGGTCGGCCGCCGCGACAACAAGTACAAGGCGCGGCTGAAGATCGCCGTGCAGGAACTTGGCATCGACCATATCCGCGAACTGGTCGAGGCCCGCTTTGCCGAGACCCGGCCGATGTTCGACGGCTCCGATCAGGCCGTGCTGGCCGAGATCGCAAAGCAATTCGCGCAGCCGGAACTGGTCGAGGGCCGCAGCACCGCCGCGTATGACGCGGCGCGCGACGCCGATCCGGTGTTCCGGTCCTGGGCCGATACGAACCTGCACGACCACAAGAACCCGGACTATGCGATCGTCACCGTCTCGACGAAGAAACATGGTGCCACGCCGGGCGACGCCACCTCGGATCAGATGCGGCTGCTCGCCGACATCGCCGAGGAGTACGGGCAGGGCGATCTGCGGATCAGCCATGAGCAGAACGTGGTGATGCCGCATATCCACCGCGCCGATCTGCCCGCGATCCATGCGAAGCTGCGCGAGGCCGGTCTGGGTACGGCCAATATCGGCCTCGTCAGCGACATCATCGCCTGCCCCGGCCTGGATTACTGCGCGCTCGCCACGGCCCGTTCGATCCCCATTGCCCAGCAGATCGCGACCCGCTTCGACGAGCTGAAGCTGGAGCATGAAATCGGTGAGCTGAAGATCAAGATTTCCGGCTGCATCAACGCCTGCGGGCATCACCATGTCGGCCATATCGGGATTCTCGGTCTGGACCGCGCCGGGGTGGAGAATTACCAGGTCACGCTGGGTGGCGACGGCACCGAGACCATGTCGGTCGGAGAACGCGCCGGGCCGGGTTTTTCGAAGGACGAGATCATCCCGGCCATCGAACGGCTGGTGCAGGGCTATCTGGCCATCCGTGAGGACGAAGACGAGACCTTCCTGCAAGCCTATCGCCGGCTTGGCCCCGCCCCGTTCAAGGCCGCGCTCTATCCCGCTGAGGAAAAGGCGGCGTGATGGCACAGCTCCAGACAATCCCGACGCGCCCGGCGCGGGTGGCGGCGCTCAACCGCCGCTACCGCCACCGTGCCGCGATCCAGGTGCTGCGCGAGGCGCTGTCCGACCCGGAGCTGGGTCGGGTGGCGATGGTGTCCTCCTTCGGGGCGGATTCGGTGGCGCTTCTGCACATGATCTCGCTGATCGACCGCACCACGCCGGTGCTGTTCATCGACACCCAGATGCTGTTTCCCGAAACCCTGACCTACCAGGCCGAGGTGGCGGCGAAGCTGGGGCTGACCGATGTCCGCACCATCCGGGCGACCCCCGCCGCCATTGCCGCGGCTGATCCCGATGGCGATCTGAACCAGACCAACCCCGATGCCTGCTGCGACCTGCGCAAGACCGTGCCGCTGAACCGGGCGCTCTCGTCATTCGATAGCTGGATCACCGGCCGCAAGCGCTTCCAGGGTGCCACCCGCTCGGAGATGGAGTTTTTCGAGGAAGACCCGGCCGGCGACCGCATCAAGATCAACCCGCTGGCCCACTGGACGGCGCGCGATGTCGCGGACTATATCGCCAATAACCGGCTGCCGCGCCATCCGCTGGTGTCCAAGGGCTATCCATCCATCGGCTGCATGCCCTGCACCAGCCCGGTGAAGGAAGGCGAAGACCCCCGTGCAGGCCGCTGGCGTGGCCAGGACAAGACAGAATGTGGAATTCATTTCGTGAACGGTAAGATGCAACGCATTCCGCCCGCCGCCCCCGCGCCCTTCGTGCCGGCGGATGGCCAGCCCGTCATCGTGCGCGACAGCGGCTTCGGCCCCGAGGACTGGACCGGCCCGATCCTGGATCTGGCGTCGGATGCCGATCTGGACGATCCCGATCTGCGCGTCGGTGATGCCACGATGATCCGCATCGCCTTCCCCAGCTTCACCGACGGGCGCGGCTTTACCCTGGCCCGCCGGCTGCGGGTGGCCGGTTACAAGGGCCGGCTGCGCGCCACGGGCTATGTCATCGCCGACCAGTTACCGATGGCCCGCCGCTCCGGCTTCGACGAGGTGGAGATCGACGCCGATCTCGCCCGGCGTCAGCCCTGGCCGCATTGGCGCGATGCCGCCGATGCCGCGCCGTCATATCTCAAGAAACTGGGCCGCCGCGCCTCCTGAGCGTGGCGTCACCCTGTGATCGGGCTTGCACCCGCCGCGCGGCTGGCGATTATGGCATTGAAGTGTAAAGGAGTTTCCGATGTCATTGCCGCCCATCCTGTCCCGCCTGCGTCTCCCCGTGATCGGTTCGCCGATGTTTATCGTTTCCGGACCGGATCTGGTCATTGCCCAGTGCAAGGCCGGCATCGTCGGCAGCTTCCCGGCGCTGAATGCCCGCGAGAAGGACGGTGAACCGATCCAGCTAGACGCCTGGCTGACCCGCATCACCGAGGAGCTGGACCGCCACAACCAGGCCAATCCCGACAACCCGGCCGCGCCCTTCGCGGTCAACCAGATCGTGCACCGCTCCAACGCGCGGCTGGAGCGCGATCTGGAGATCTGCGTGCGCCACAAGGTGCCGCTCTGGATCACCTCGCTCGGCGCCCGGCCGGAGGTGAACGAGGCCGCGCATTCGGTGGGCGGGGTGGTGTTTCACGACATCATCAACAACACCTTCGCGCGCAAGGCGATCGAAAAAGGGGCCGATGGGCTGATTGCCGTCGCCGCCGGTGCGGGCGGACATGCCGGGATGCAGTCGCCCTTCGCCCTGCTTCAGGAAATCCGCGGCTGGTTCGACGGTCCCGTGGCGCTGTCCGGTGCCATCGCAACCGGGCGCGCCATTCTGGCCGCGCGCGCCGCCGGGGCCGATCTGGCCTATATCGGCAGCCCCTTCATCGCCACTGAAGAGGCCAACGCGCAGCCGGAATACAAGCAGATGATCTGCGATTCCGGCGCCGAGGACATCGTCTATTCCTCGCTTTTTACCGGTGTTCACGGCAACTATCTCAAGCAGTCGATCCGCAACTCCGGTCTCGATCCCGACCAGCTTGAACATGCCGATGCCAGCAGCATGAATTTCGGGCAGGGCTCATCCAAGCCGAAAGCATGGAGCTCGATCTGGGGGGCGGGCCAGGGTATCGGCGCGATCAGCGAGGTCCGGCCGGCCCGCGCCTTCATCGACCAACTGGGCGAGGAATACGCCGCCGCGCGGAGCGCCCTGGCCTAATCCTCCGCGCCCGCAGCCAGCCACTCGACCGCCGCGTCGCTGATCTCGGCCAGCGGCCCGTAAAAGATCAGTGCCGGGGCCGGGCTCGGCCCGTCGCGACGCAGCGCGGCGGCCAGCCCGGCCACGGTGCTGCGCCGTAATCGCTGGCCATGCTGCGTCACCGCCTCGGCGATCATCGCCGGTGTCTCCGGCGGCAGGCCATGCGCGATCAGCCCTGCCGCCAGTTCGGGAAAGCTGCGCTGACCCATGAACACCACGGTGACGGCATGAGGATCTGCGATGGCGGCCCAGTTCAGCTCTGAGGGCAGCTTTCCGGTCACATCGGCGCCGGTCAGATACTGCACCCGTCGCGCGGTCAGCCGCCGTGTCAGCGGCACTCCGGCCACGGCCGCGGCCGCGTTGACCGAGGAGACGCCCGGCACGATCTCGAACGCGATGCCCGCACCGCGCACGGCCGCCAGCTCCTCCTCCAGCCGTCCGAACATCCCCGCATCGCCGGATTTCAGCCGCACCACATGCCGCCCTGCCCGCGCATGCGCCAGGATCAGCGCGTTCACCGCCTCCTGCTTGGCGCTCGGACGCCCGGCACGCTTACCCACCGGGACCAGCTCGGCCCGCTGCGCCATGGCCAGGACCGGGCCGGAGGACAGATCGTCATACAGCACCACATCGGCGGCACCCAGCCGGTCCGCGGCCCGGCGGGTCAGAAGCTCCGGATCACCCGGGCCAGACGAGACGAAGGAGACAAATCCAGCCATGGGACTTCCGTTGCGCGATTCTGGAACATTGGCAAGTGGTTGTTGCATATGCGACAGTTGCAGTGTGACGACGTGCTGGGCGCAATGGCAGAGATGACCGATTTCAGGCTGAACGACTTTCTTCCCTATCTGCTCAACAACGCGGCAGAGGTCACCAGCCGCACCTTTTCGGCCAGCTACCGCAAGAAATTCGGGATGACGCGGGCGCAGTGGCGCATCATGGCCCATCTGGGTCAGGGCGGCGCGCTGACCGCGACGGAAATCTGTGCCCGCGGCCATCTGGAAAAATCCAAGGTCTCCCGCGCCGTGTCCGGGCTGGAGGAGGGCGGGCTGCTGCGCCGGATGACCTCGTCCTCCGACCGCCGGGCCGAGCTTCTGTCACTGACCGAAAGCGGGCGGAAGGTCCATGCCATCCTTGCCGCGCAGGCGCAGGAATTTCAGCAGGAGATGGAGGCGAGGCTGGGGCCGGAGCGCGCCCGCCATCTGGCGCAATTGCTGGACGAGCTGGCGCAGGCCGAGGCCGACTGAACGCTTGCGCGACGAGACGGGCCATGTTAGTTGCGTTTGCAACTTAATGGAGGATCACGGCGATGGCGGCGAAAAGCTGGATTGAAAGCGCGAACGCGCCCGATTGCGAGTTTCCGATTCAGAACCTTCCCTACGGCGTATTCTCCGTGGCGGGGGACGCGCCGCGCTGCGGGGTGGCAATCGGGGATCGGATCCTCGATCTGGCCGCCTGCGAGACGAACGGGCTGATCGACGCGGGCGGCACATTCGCAAACCCGCAGCTCAATGACTTCATCGCGCTCGGCCGCGAGACATGGGCGCGCATCCGCGACCGGCTGACCGAATTGCTGGGCGAGGACGGCAACCGCGACCTGCCGCTCGTCGCCATGCAGGATGCCAGGCTGCACCTTCCGATCCGCGTCACCGAATACACCGATTTCTACGCCTCGCGAAACCATGCCTTCAACGTGGGTGTGCTGTTCCGCGGCCCGGAGAACGCGCTGCCCGCCCAATGGACCCACATGCCCATCGGCTATAACGGGCGCGCCTCCTCGGTGGTCGTGTCGGGCACCGACGTGATCCGGCCCATGGGTCAGCTGAAAACCGATGACGGCCCGATCTGGTCGGAATGCAAACGGCTGGACCTGGAACTGGAGATGGGCGCCATCGTCGGGGCCAATTCCCGACTGGGCGACCGCATCAGCGTGGCCGAGGCGGAGGAGATGATCTTCGGCTATGTCCTGCTGAACGACTGGTCGGCCCGCGACATCCAGGCATGGGAATACCAGCCGCTCGGCCCGTTCCAGGCCAAGGCCTTCGCCACCACGATCAGCCCCTGGATCGTCACCACCGCAGCACTCGCACCGTTTCGCAGCGAAGGCGCCGAACGGGTCAACGACCTGCTGCCCTATCTCCAGGAAGACCGCCCCGGACTTTACGACATCAACCTGTCCTGGGCGCTGAACGGGGAGGTTTTGGCGCGAACCAACTACAACGTGATGTATTATTCCTCAGCCCAGCAATTGGCGCATCACAGCGGATCGGGCTGCCCGATGCGGGTGGGCGACCTGCTCGGCTCCGGCACGATCTCCGGGCCGGAGCGCGACCAGACCGGGGCCTTGCTGGAGATGACCGAAGCAGGCAAACATCCTGTTATGGTCGGAGGCGAGGAGCGCCGCTTCATCCAGGATGGCGACACGATCTCGCTCAGCGGCCATGCGCAGGGCGATGGCTACCGGATCGGCTTCGGCCCCTGCGAGGGCAAGGTGCTGCCCGCGCGGAGCTAACGCGGCGGCATCCGCGCCCCGCCGCCCACCAGACCGGAAGGGAGACCGGGATGAGCAAGCAATTCGCCTCCGCCGGCGACATGGCGGAAAAACAGATCAGCTTCACCGAGATCGGCGAGGGCCTGTGGGCCTTCACGGCCGAGGGCGACCCGAATACAGGCGTCATCATCGGTGACGAGTCGGTGATGATCGTCGAGGCGCAGGCGACACCACGCCTGGCCCGCAAGGTGATCGAGAAGGTCCGAGAGGTGACCGACAAGCCGATCAGCCATCTGGTGATGACGCATTATCACGCGGTGCGCGTGCTGGGGGCCTCGGCCTACGGCGCGCCCAACATCATCATGGGCGACACCGCCCGCGCCATGGTGGTCGAGCGCGGGCAGGAGGATTGGGACAGCGAGTTCGCCCGCTTCCCGCGCCTTTTCCAGGGCCATGAGGAGATCCCCGGCCTGACCTGGCCCAACACCACCTTCAGCGACCGCATGACGGTCTATCTGGGCAACCGCCGGGTCGATCTGATGCATCCGGGCCGCGCCCATACGGCCGGCGACATCGTGGCCCATGTTCCAGATCAGAACGTCATGTTCACCGGCGATATCGTCGAATATCACAGCGCCTGCTATTGCGGCGACGGGCATTTCAGCGACTGGCCAAAGACGCTGGAGAAGATCCGCGCCTTCGATCTGGACGCCATTGCGCCGGGCCGCGGCGACGCGCTTGTCGGCTCGGACATGGTCAACGCGGCGTTGGATAATACCGCCGATTTCATCCGCTCCACCTATCAGCCGGTGGCCCGCGTGGCGCAGGGTGGCGGCTCTCTGAAACAGGCCTGGGACGCGGTGCGGGCGGCTTGCGACGAGAAATTCGGCGATTACGCGATCTACGAGCACTGCCTGCCCTTCAACGTCGCCCGCGCCTATGACGAGGCGCGCGGCATCGACACGCCGCGGATCTGGACGGCCGAGCGCGACCGCGAGATGTGGGCGCTCTTGCAAGGCTGAGCAGCGGTCAGCGGGAGGGGAGGCCCATGACACAGCCGAAGACCAGCGATCAGCCGCTCTACCCGTATCGCCGCCATCCCGATCAGGATGCGACGGCGGCGGTGCGCCACCCGGTCATCATCGTGGGGGCGGGGCCGGTCGGGCTGACCGCGGCGGTTGATCTGGGCCTGGAGGGCGTGCCGGTGCTGGTGCTGGACGACAATGACAGCGTCTCGACCGGCAGCCGCGCGATCTGTTTCGCCAAGCGCCCGCTGGAGATCTTCGACCGGCTCGGCTGCGGGCAGGAGCTGGTCGATCGGGGCGTGGTCTGGAATGTCGGCAAGGTCTTTGCCGGGCACGACAAGATCTATGAGTTCAACCTTCAGCCGGAGGAGGGGCACCGCCGTCCGGCCTTCATCAATCTTCAGCAATACTATCTCGAGGAATGCCTGCTTGCCCGGCTGAAATCCCTGCAATCGCAGGGCGCGCCGGTCCAGATCCGCGGCAAGTCGCGGGTCAGCGCCATCCAGCAGCATGACGATCATGTCGCCCTGACCGTTGGCACGCCGGAGGGAGAATACGGGCTGGAAGCGGAATGGCTAGTCGCCTGCGACGGGGCGGCGTCGCCCGTGCGGGGAATGCTCGGGCTGGATTTCGTGGGGCGGGTGTTCGAGGATAATTTCCTGATCGCCGACGTGACCATGCAGGCCGATTTTCCCACCGAACGCTGGTTCTGGTTCGATCCGCCGTTCAATCCGGGCCAGTCTGCGCTGCTGCACAAGCAGCCGGACGGGGTCTGGCGGATCGATCTGCAGCTTGGCTGGGACATTGACCGCGCGGCTGAGAAACGGCCTGAGAATGTCATTCCCCGGATCCGCGAGATGCTGGGGGAGGATGTTAAGTTCGAGCTGGAATGGCTCAGCGTCTATACGTTCCAGTGCCGCAGAATGGAACAGTTTCGTCATAATCGGGTGATATTCGCCGGTGACAGCGCGCATCAGGTCAGCCCGTTCGGGGCGCGCGGTGCCAATAGCGGCATCCAGGATGCCGACAATCTGTGCTGGAAGCTGCAGCTGGTCCTGGACGGGCTTGCGCCGGAGGCGCTGCTGGACAGCTATGACCATGAGCGCGTGCAGGGGGCGGAGGAGAATATCCTGAACTCCACCCGCTCGACCGATTTCATCACCCCGAAATCCGAGATCAGCCGGATCTTCCGGGATGCCGCGCTGACGCTGGCGCGGCAGCATGCGTTCGCCCGGCCCTTCGTCAATTCCGGGCGGCTCTCCGTGCCCTGCACTTATGACAACTCCCCCCTGAACAGCGCCGATGCCATGCCGGACGGCCCGGCCCGCACGCGGCCCGGAAGCCCCTGCCCGGATGCGCCGCTGGCGCAGGGTTTCCTGCTGGACCGGCTGGGCGGGCGGTTCAGCCTGCTGGCCATCGGCGTTGCGGCGGAGCCGGTCAACGCGGCCGGGATCGAGGCGGATTTGCTGGCGTTCCCGGCCGAGGGGGCGCTGGCAGACCGCTATGGGCGGGGCGTCTATATGATCCGGCCGGACCAGCATGTCGCCGGGCGATGGCCGGTCTTTGACGCCGATGAGATCACATCCGCGCTGCGGCGCGCCACGGGGACTGCGCCATGAGACTCAATCTGCAACCGAACCTGCCCGCGCCAGACGACGCTTATGCGATGCTGCTGGCGGCGCATGAGGGGCTGAGCAAGGCGGAGTCGGACGCGCTGAACGCCCGGCTGATCCTGATTCTGATGAACCATATCGGTGATGCGGAGGTGATCCGCGAGGCGCTGGCGGCGGCGGCTGACCCGCCGCGCTGACGCGGCTATTCCGGATAAGCTGACGACACGGCGAGGCGAGCGCAACGGGCGGCGCGCGATGGTTGTTGCGTGATGCGGCCTGTTGCGTGACATGGGCCAGCAATTGCTGGGTTTTCCGCCGCACAATGCGTACACCGGGCGTACACAGGCTGTACACTGGGGGTCCACGGGATGGTCGAGACGCGATTGGCCGACTTAACCGCCAATCGAACAGCCCCCGAACAAGAAGGCCCGCCATCGCGGCGGGCGTTTCCATCTCTCGCGCCGGGTCGCCTGACAGCCGCCGCTGACGGATCAGGTTGGTGGCTGTTCACGGCGGAGCGTAGGGCGGGCGTGAAGATCGATTTTATGGAACAGAAAGCGCCGGTGGACGGGACTTGCGTGCGGTCTGCGCTGCGGGCGGGTCGCGGCGGTGGCGTGGATGGGGCGCCGAAGCACACCCTCCGTCCTAGTAGTGATAGCGGCACTGCGCGATTTCGAGTGCCTGTGCCGGGCCGCTGCCCGAGACGCGATAGACGAGACGGTCGCGCTGGGTAATCCTGCGCGACCACCAGCCGCTGAGATCGCCTTTCAGCGGTTCGGGCTTTCCGGTGCCTTTGAAGGGGGTGCGCATGGCCTCCCTGATCAGATCGTTCAGCCTGTCAAAGACCTTGGCGTCGGACGTCCGCCAGTGGTGATAGTCCTGCCAGGCATTGTCAGAGAAGATCAGCTTCATCTTCCAGCCGCCGCTCCGTCCCCTCGCCGGCGTTCAGTTCGGCAACGGAGTCCCGCAGGCGCTGCGCATTGGCCGGGGAGTTCAGCAGATACAGCGTTTCCTGAATCGCATCCCATTCTTCCTTGCCGACGACGACAACCGCCTCCTTGCCGGACCGCGTGATGACGGTTTCGGTCTTGTCGTGGATCGCGTGATCCATGACGTCCTTGAGATGCTTTCGGGCATCGGTGTAGGTCAGGATGTCCATGGGGTGCCTTTCACTAATAAGCCACACGCGTCCGATATGGTACAAGATAAGGTACTTATCAATGGCGTAAATACTGTCCGAGACAAAAACAAGCTGCATGGTTTGCTAATGGAGTTGGATGGACACGTTTCGATCTTGCGGCCAAGAGTCATGGATGATTCAATGGAGAAAGGTGACGCCCGCGCGTCGCTTCAGGTCAGTCTCGGGGTCCTCTCAACGACATTACCGAGACGGATATGAGCGGCAGTGAGCACTTACGTGCTCCCACCGCCCATGCCGAAACCGGATGTATGAGCACACGCTCACCGGTTTCGGCCAACCACAGTTCGATACCATGATGTTTCTCCAGTGTAATCCGAGTATGTCCCGGCCCATGGAGTACCCCATGTACCCCTGATCTCAATAGATGGGGTTTGGAGCAACATATGGTGTGACGGCGGGCGTCAGGATCAATATCTTATAGTCTAAATCACCTGACAAGTCGTGAATCCGTTAATTACTGGGGCAAGATCGGGGATGGCCTGTGGATAAGTGTTCTGCGCCTGCCACGAATAGCACAAAGGGCCCGCCAATATGGCGAGCCCTGATTCACGCTAGTCCAAGCAGTATAAGCAGTTACAACGTCCGCTCAACTTCCTCGCGTTCGAAGATCTCGATCACGTCGCCTTGGCGGATGTCGTCGTAATTCTCGAAGGCCATGCCGCATTCCTGGCCGGACTGGACTTCCTTGACCTCGTCCTTGTGGCGCTTGAGCGTCTTCAGCGTGCCCTCGTGGATCACCACGTTGTCGCGCAGCAGGCGGACGCCGGCGGAGCGGCGGGCGATGCCTTCGGTGACTAGGCAGCCCGCGACCTTGCCGACGCCGGTGATCTTGAAGACCTCCTTGATCTCGGCATAGCCGATGAAGGTCTCGCGCACCTCGGCCGACAGCAGGCCCGAGGCCGCGGCTTTGATGTCGTCCACCAGGTCGTAGATGATCGAGTAGTAGCGGATCTCGACCCCTTTCTGGTTGGCCGAATTGCGGGCGGGCGCGTTGGCGCGGACGTTGAAGCCGATGACCGGGGCGCGGGAGGCCTCGGCCAGGCCGATATCGGATTCGGTGATGGCCCCGACGCCGTAATGCAGCACGCGGACGCGGACCTCGTCATTGCCGACCTTTTCCAGCGCCTGCACGATCGCCTCGGCCGAGCCCTGCACGTCGGCCTTCACGACCACGGGCAGTTCGGCCAGGTTCTCGTTGGCCTTGGCCTGCGCCAGCATCTGATCCAGCGTGACGGCGGCACCGGCGGCGGCGCGCTTGTCCTTGGCGGCCTCCGAGCGGTATTCGGCGATCTCGCGGGCCTGGGCCTCGGTATCGACGACGTTCAGCACATCGCCGGCCTCGGGCGTGCCGTTGAGGCCCAGCACCTCGACCGGGACGGACGGCCCGGCCTCGTCCACGCGGTCGCCCTTGTCGTCGATCAGGGCGCGGACCTTGCCCCATTGCTCGCCCACGACGAAGATGTCGCCGCGCTTGAGCGTGCCGTTCTGGACCAGCACCGTGGCGACGGGGCCGCGGCCCACATCCAGCTTGGCCTCGATCACGGCACCCTGTGCGGCGCGGTCGGGATTGGCGCGGAGTTCCAGGATCTCGGCCTGAAGGGCGATGGCTTCCAGCAGCTCGTCCAGACCCTGCCCGGTATGGGCCGAGACCTCGACATCCTGCACCTCGCCCGAAAGCTGTTCCACGATGACCTCGTGCTGCAGCAGGTCGGTGCGGACCTTCTGCGGATCGGCGTCGGGCTTGTCGATCTTGTTGATCGCCACGATCATCGGCACGTCGGCGGCCTTGGCGTGGTTGATCGCCTCGATCGTCTGCGGCATGACCGCGTCATCGGCGGCGACGACCAGCACCACGATATCGGTGACATTCGCACCGCGCGCGCGCATCGAGGTGAACGCCGCGTGGCCGGGCGTGTCGAGGAAGGACAGCACCGCGCCGGATTCCGTCGTCACCTGATAGGCGCCGATATGCTGGGTGATGCCGCCGGCCTCGCCCGAGACGACATTGGCCTTGCGGATCGCGTCCAGAAGCGAGGTCTTGCCGTGGTCGACATGGCCCATGATGGTGATGATCGGCGGGCGGGATTTCAGGTCTTCGTCCTTGTCCTCGACCGTGTCGATCACCTGTTCGACATCGGCATCGGAGACGCGCACGGTCTTGTGGCCGAATTCCTCGATCACCAGCTCGGCGGTGTCGGCGTCGATGGGCTGGTTCATATTGACCATCATGCCCATCTTCATCAGCGACTTGACCACGTCGGCGGCGCGTTCGGCCATGCGGTTGGCGAGTTCCTGGACCACGATGGTCTCGGGCAACTGCACCTCGCGCGACTGTTTCTCGGCGCGGGAGGAGCCGCCGAGGGCTTTCTGCTTGGCGCGTTCCTGCTTGCGCTTCATCGCGGCGAGGCTGCGCTGGCGCCCGCCTTCGCCTGCCAGCGCGGCGGTGACGGAGAGTTTGCCCGAGCGGCGGCCCTCGCGGTCGGTCTTGCCGCGCGAATCACGGTCGTCGGGGCGGTTGTCGCGGCCGCGATCGTTGCGCGCGGTGCGATTCGGCACGCCCTTGGTCTCGGCGCGCGAGGCGGCGGCCTGGGCGGCGGCGGCATCGACCGGCGCGTCCTTGGCGGCGGGCTTGCGCACCTCCTCTTTCTTCTGGGCGCGCAGCTTGGCCTCTTCGGCCTTGCGGGCCTCTTCCTCGGCCTTGGCCTTCAGCGCCTCTTCGCGCTCGCGCTCCTCGCGCTCCTTGGCCTCGGCCTCGGCGCGGCGGCGCTCGCGTTCTTCCTCGCGGGCCTTTTCCTCGGCGGCGCGGGCGGCGGCCTCATCGGCCTCGCGCGCCTTCGCGGCGGCCAAGGCCTTGAGACGGCGTTCCATTTCGGCATCCGAGATGCCGGCCGGACGCTTGGAGGAGGAGGCGACGGCGCGGGCCGCGTTGCCGGGGGTGACCGAGGGGCGCGGCTTGTCGCCGCCCGCACCGGCACCCGGCTTGGGGACCACAACGCGCTTGCGCTTGGTTTCGACCACCACGTTCTTGGTGCGGCCGTGGCTGAAGCTCTGCTTCACCTGGCCCGGACGATTGCCGCCGAGCCCGAGAGGTTTCTTGCCGTCTGTATCGCTCATCTGCGTCTTATTCCTTCCCGGCCCGGATGGCCGATTGCCCCCGCAGGCCATTCAGCCTGCCGGCGTCCCGGATCACTTTTTCGGCGAGTCCGCCCTGCGAAAGCGCGCTGTGTATGACATGATCGCGCCCGAAAGCCAAACCCAATTCTGATGCGGTGAGACAGCCGAACCAGCGTGCCCCTTCCGGTGTCCACAGCTTCCCCTTGCCGCGTTCGGAGCCGTCCGACGCTTGCAGGAGAACCTTCACCCGACCGGCCGCGAGCCAGTCCTTGGCCTTCTCGAACCCGGCCACCGCGCGGCCCGATTTCCGCGCCAGCGAGACCAGTTCGACCACCCGTTTCGCGAGCCCGTGCTCGATCAGCGCGGTCAGCCCTTCGGGTGGTGTCGCCTGCGCCTTCGCACCGCGCGAGAAGGCGCCCTTGGCAATGGCCTTGTCGATCACCGTCCGGTCCGAGGTCAACCAGAAGCCGCGCCCCGGCAGTTTCTCGGCCAGATCCGGCACGACCATGCCGTCCGGGCCGAGGACGAAACGGATCAGCCCCGCCTTCGGTTGCACCTCGCCGGTGACAAGACAGCGCCGCTCGGCGGTCTCCCGGTCCTTATCGCGCCCGCCCCGTGTCATGGCACCCGCTTCCGCGTCCGGTCCGGGGCATCACGCCCCGGCCTCCTCGGTGCGCGCGCCGTCTTCGGCGGGGGCGGCGTCGGCGGCCGCATCGCCATCCTCCGCGGCGTCGGCGGCCGCGGCGGCGGCGAGTTCGTCGGGATCGACCCAGCCCAACATGACGCGGGCGGTCATCACCATGTCCTGCGCCTCTTCGAGCGAGATGCCATGCGGCTCCAGCAGCCCTTCATCCTTGACGCGCTGCCCGTCCACCGTGGTCCAGCCGCCAGCCAGCTCCCAGTCGGCGCAGGTGGCGAAATCTTCCAGCGTCTTGACGCCGTCCTTCGCCAGCGCCTCCACCATCTGGGGGGTCAGCCCCTCGAATTCAATGAGGCTGTCCTCGGCACCCAGACCGCGCGCATTTTCCAGCGCCTCGCGGTTCGCCGCCTCGATCACGTCGCGGGCGCGGGCCTGCAACTCCTCGGCGGTGGCTTCGTCCACCCCGTCGATCGACAGCAGCTCGTCCTGCTCGATATAGGCGACCTCTTCGAGATTGGTGAAGCCCTCGGCCACCAGAAGCTGGGCGAAGAATTCGTCCAGGTCCAGGCTGTCCATGAACAGCTGGGTGCGGGCGTTGAATTCGGCCTGACGGCGCCGGGATTCCTCTTCCTCGGTCAGGATGTCGATATCCAGCCCGGTAAGCTGGCTGGCCAGGCGCACGTTCTGGCCGCGCCGCCCGATGGCCAGCGAAAGCTGTTCCTCGGGCACGACCACCTCGATCCGCGGCGCGTCCTCATCGACGACGACCTTCGAGACCTCGGCCGGTTGCAGCGCGTTCACGAGGAACGTCGCCTGATCTTCCGACCACGGAATGATGTCGATCTTCTCGCCCTGCAATTCGCCGACCACGGCCTGAACGCGGCTGCCACGCATGCCGACGCATGCGCCGACCGGGTCGATGGAGTTGTCATAGGAGATCACCCCGATCTTGGCGCGGCTGCCCGGATCGCGGGCCACGGCCTTGATCTCGATCACGCCGTCATAGATCTCCGGCACTTCCATCTTGAACAATTCGGCCATGAATTGCGGATCGGTGCGCGACAGGAAGATCTGCGGGCCGCGGGTTTCGCGGCGCACATCCTTGACATAGGCGCGGATACGGTCGTTCGGGCGATAGCTTTCGCGGCCGATTTTCTCGTTGCGGCGCAGGATCGCCTCGCCCCGGCCGATATCGACGATGATATTGCCGTATTCCTCGCGCTTGACGATGCCGTTGATGATCGAGCCGGCGCGGTCCTTGAATTCCTCGTACTGGCGGTCCCGCTCGGCCTCGCGGACGCGCTGCAGGATGACCTGCTTGGCCGATTGCGCGGCGATGCGGCCCAGCTCGACCGGGGGGACCTGTTCCTGGAACACGTCACCGATCTGCGGGCCGGCGGCGAAATCCTCCACCGGGGCGCCGTCACGCAGCCAGATGTTCTGGGCGTTCTTCTGCGGCTCGAAATAGGGTTTCGCCTGGTCGGCGGTGAATTCGGCCTGGTAGTTTTCCAGCAATTCCTCGTCGACGACGGTGCGGACGCGGGTGAAGGTCGCATTGCCGTTCTTGCGGTCGATGGCCACGCGGATGTCCATCTCCGCGCCATAGCGCGACTTGGCCGCGCGGGCGAGGCTGTCTTCCATCGCCTCGATGACCAGCTCGGGCTCGATCATCTTCTCGCGGGCCACGGCCTCGGCGGTTTGCAGCAGTTCAAGCTGGTTGGCAGAGGTGATTGCCATCACTTACTCCTTCGTTGCGGCGTCGTCATCCGCGCCGTCTTCCGTTTGCACTTCGTCGAACATGGATTCGTCGAGATTGTCGATCTCGACCCCGGCCTCTTTCTTCTGGCGCAGCATTTCCGCGATCAGCTCGTCGGTGAGCAAAAGCTTGGCATCGGCCAGCCAGTCGAAATTCAGCCCGATGGTCTGGGTCTCGCCCCCGACCTCGATATTGATCAGCACGTCCTCGCCCTCGACACCCGCCAGCACGCCGGTGAAGCGCTTGCGCCCGTCGATCTGCTGGTCGGTTTCCAGCTTGGCGTCATAGCCTTCATAGGTGGCGAAATCCTTGAGCCGGGTCAGCGGCCGGTCGATGCCGGGCGAGGAGACCTCGAGCATGTATTTGTCCTCGATCGGGTCTTCGACATCCAGCGTGGCGCTGACCATGGTCGAGATCTCGCCGCAATCATCCACATTGATCCCGCCATCGGGGCGGTCGGCCATGATCTGCAGCGTCGCGGTCTTGCCGCCTTGCAGCCGGACGCGCACCAGCTCGAACCCCATATCCTCGATGACGGGGGTGATGATCTCCGCCAGGCGGCGGTCGATGGCGGTCTTGGCGATCAGGTCGTTCGACATGCGCTTCCCTGAAAATGAGGGGCTCTCGGACAATAAAAAACGGGCCCGCAGCGGCCCGTTGACGTGGTTGCGGTGGCGCAGGGGGTGGAAGCCTGCACCGCTGTTGACGCCGATATAGCGCCGCGGGCGGCGGAGTTCAAGCCGATTCGCCGTTGTCGCGCCAGATCCGCCAGTTCAGCGCCGCGGCGAGGCCGACCCAGGTGAAATAGGGGATCATCAGCAGGCCTGCCATCAGGTCGGTCATCAGGAACATCACCACGGTCGCCGCCAGCACCACCCAGAGCAGCGCGATGACGATCATGCCCATGCCCATGCGTTGCGCGCCGAAGAACACCGGGGTCCACAGCGTGTTCAGCGTGATCTGCACCGTCCACAGCGCCAGGCCCGGCGCGGGATCGGGGCTGAGCGCGATGCGGGTCGCGGCGATGGCGGACAGCACGTAGAGCGCCGTCCAGATGATCGGGAAGGCCTTGCGCGGCGGCGTCCAGCCGGGTTTCTGCAGGGTCAGATACCAGCGGCCGGGGCGGAACACGCTGCCGGTGACGGCGGCCGCGCCGCTGGCGGCGAGGAACATCAGGAAATAATAGGCAGCCATCACAGCGTCCCCTTCATCTCGTCCATCACGCTTACCAGCTCGGCGGCGATCAGCGGCTCGGACAGGGCATGGCCCGATCCGGGGATCAGCCGCAGCCTTGCGCCGCGCCAGCCCTCGGCCAGCGCATGGGCGCTTACGGGCGGGCAGACCATGTCATAGCGGCCCTGCACGATCTGGCAGGGGATCGTCTCGATCCGGTGGCGATTGGCCAGAAGCTGGCCCTCGTCCAGAAAGCAGCGATTGCGGAAATAATGACACTCGATCCGGGCGAAGGCGCGGGCGTAATCCGAGGCCGAGGCGGCGGGCCGGGCGATATCCATCCCCGCCAGCCCGTTTTCCCACATCACCCAGTGCCGCGCCATCTGCCGTTCCAGCCTGCCATTGCCGGAAAACAGCCGCCGGTGATAGGCGGCGATCATGTCGCCGCGCTCGGCCTCGGGGATGGGGGCGCAGAATTCCTGCCAGCGTTCCGGCCAGAACCGGGACGCGCCGCCGCCATAGAACCAGTCGAGCTCGGCCCCGGTGCCCAGGAACACCCCGCGCAGGATCAGCGCGGAGACCCGTTCCGGAAAGGCCTGCGCATAGGCCAGGCCCAGCGTCGCCCCCCAGCTTCCGCCGAACACCGCCCAGCCGGGGATCTCCAGCGCCTCGCGGATGCGCTCGATATCGGCGACCAGATCGGCGGTGGTGTTGTCGGTGACGCTGGCATGGGGCGTGGACAGCCCGCAGCCGCGCTGATCGAACAGGATGGCGCGGTAATGGGCCGGATCGAAGAAGCGCCGCATCAGCGGGCTGCACCCGCCGCCCGGCCCGCCATGCAGCACCACCACCGGCCGGCCCCGCGGATTGCCGGATTGCTCGACATAGAGCGTGTGGCCGCCACCCACGGCGAGCTTTCGCCGGTCGAAGGGCTCGATATGCGGATAGAGGCGCGCTGCGCCGATTTGCCCTGCTGTGCGATCCATGTTTCCCCTATATACGCGACGGATCAGCCGTGAAAGGACCGACGACGATGACGAGTGACAGCCGCGACCCGTCCGAGATCGCGAAATTCGAGGCGATGGCCGCCGAGTGGTGGGATCCGAAGGGCAAGTTCAAGCCGCTGCACATGATGAACCCGGTGCGGCTGGGCTATGTCACCCGCCAGATCGCGGCGGAATACGGGCGCGACCTGAAAGCGCCCCGCCCGTTCGAGGGGCTGCGGATCCTGGATATCGGCTGCGGCGGCGGGCTGTTGTCGGAACCCATGGCGCGGCTGGGGGCGCAGGTGGTGGGCGCGGATGCCGCGCCGAAGAATATCGAGGTGGCGCGGATCCATGCCGAACAGGTCGGGCTGGAGATCGATTACCGCGCCGAGACCGCCGAGGCGCTGCTGGCGGCGGGCGAACGCTTCGACGCGGTGCTGGCGATGGAGATTGTCGAGCATGTGGCCGATCCGCCCGGTTTTGTGCAGTCCTGCCACGATCTGCTGAACCCGTCCGGGCTGCTGGTCATGTCCACGCTGAACCGCACCGCGCGCAGCTTTGCCGCCGCGATCATCGGCGCGGAATGGGTGATGCGCTGGCTGCCGAAGGGCACGCATGAGTGGCGGCGATTCATCACGCCTGACGAGCTGGCAGAGATGATGCAGGCGGCCGGGCTGCGCGTGGCCGACCGCACCGGCATGGTGTTCAACCCGCTGAGCTGGGACTGGTCGCTGTCGGATCGAGACCTGTCGGTGAATTACGCCGCTGCCGGGGTGCGGGCGGGCTGAGGCGCGGTGTCCCTGGGTATTTGGGTGAAGAAGAACGCCTAGCGGTCGGAGGAGTGGTTGACCCCGTCCGACCACGGCACCGGGTCGAGATCGCGCGGATTCACCCCTTCGAGCGCGGCGGCGTTCACCCCGTATTCGTTGGGGTTCGAGCGGCGGCGGTGATCGGTGTAGATGCCGCAGATGGCGCAGAAATAATGCTGCGCGGTGCCGGTGTTGAACTGGTAGAGCGTCAGGTGTTCCAGCCCCTTCACCACGCGCAGCCCGTCCAGCGGCACGGTGACGGCGACTGCCCCCCGGCGGCGGCAGAAGGAACAGTCGCAGCGGCGCGCGGTGCCCAGCCCGTCCGGCAGCGTCACGGCCAGTTCGACCGCGCCGCAATGGCAGCTCAGCCGGTGGGGATCGGTGATCGGCGGCAGGCTCACCGCCGGACCTGCGGGATGCGGCTGCGGTTGTATTTCACCGCCGGATGCGGCGGGTGGCCGTGGGTGCGGTCCCAGAAGCTGCGCCCGCCGCGGCGCATCAGCACCGGGGCGGCCAGCACGATCCCGGCCACGAACCCCCCGGCATGGGCCCAGTAGGCGACGCCATCATCGCCCATCAGGGAGAAGCTGCCGAAGACCTGGAACAGGAACCACAGCCCCAGCATCACCCAGGCCGGGATGGTGAAGATCTTGATGACGATGATGATGATCGCCAGCACATCCACCTTGGCCTTGGGAAACAGCAAGAGATAGCCGCCCATCACCCCGGCAATCGCGCCGGATGCCCCGACCATCGGGATGCCGTCGGACGGGTTGGCGGCGATCTGCGCGCCCGCCGCCGCCAGCCCGCAGGCGAGATAGAAGACCAGGAACCCCAGATGCCCCATCTGGTCTTCCAGATTATCCCCGAACACCCAGAGAAACAGCATGTTGCCCGCGATATGCAGGATGCCCGCATGCAGGAACATATGCGTCACCAGCCCCCAGAGATTGGCGCCATTCGTCACCGCCACCGGGTAGAGCGCCAGATCCTCCCACAGCGCGGTCATGCCGCCGGCCCAGGGCATGGTCAGCACGAACATGACAAGGTTCAGGAAGATCAGCAGGTTGCGGATATAGGGCGTGCGCTCGGACGGGTTGTGATCGCGGATCGGAAACATCTGGTGTCCTTCTTTGCGCCGACGATGCCCGAGCGGGCGCAATGAGGCAAGCGTCACCCCCTTGCCGGAACGCGGCGAAGGGCGCAATCATCGCTGCGAGAGATTCCGGGAACGACCAGGGGGGCCATCATGGCGGAGCTGACCGAGCGCAAGAATGCCGCGATTTCGCGCGGCGTGGGCATGACCACGCAGATCTATGCCGAGCGGGCCGAGAATGCCGAGATCTGGGACAGGGACGGCAATCGCTATATCGACTTCGCCGCCGGCATCGCGGTGGTCAATACCGGGCATCGCCATCCCAAGGTGATGGCGGCGGTGCGCGCGCAGCTCGACCGCTTCACCCATACCTGCCACCAGGTCGTGCCTTACGAGAACTACGTCACGCTGGCCGAGCGGCTGAACGATCTCGTGCCCGGCGCGGGGCCGCAAAAGACCATTTTCGCCACCACCGGGGCCGAGGCGGTGGAAAACGCGATCAAGATCGCGCGGCATTATACCAAGCGCCCGGCGGTGATCTCGTTCGCGGGCGGGTTTCACGGGCGGACCTTCATGGGCATGGCGCTGACCGGCAAGGTCCAGCCCTACAAGGCCGGGTTCGGGCCGATGATGAACGACATCTGGCATCTGCCGTTTCCGAACGATCTCTACGGAGTCAGCCAGGACGTGGCCGTCGCGGCGCTGGAACGCCTGTTCAAGGCCGATCTGGAGCCGGAGCGTGTGGCCGCGATCATCGTCGAGCCGGTGCAGGGCGAGGGCGGGTTCTACGAGGCGCCGCAGGGATTCATGTCGCGGCTGCGCGAGATCTGCGACGCGCATTCCATCCTGCTGATCGCCGACGAGGTGCAGACCGGATTCGCCCGCACCGGCAAGCTGTTCGCGATGGAACATCACGGCGTGGCCGCCGATCTGACCACCATGGCCAAGGGGCTGGGCGGCGGGTTCCCGATCTCCGCCGTGACCGGCCGGGCGGAGGTGATGGACAGCCCTGCGCCGGGGGGCCTGGGCGGCACCTATGCCGGCAATCCGCTGGGCGTGGCCGCCGCCCATGCCGTGCTCGACGTGATCGAGGAGGAGGGGCTGTGCGACCGCGCCGAACGTCTGGGCCAGCGGCTGAAACAGCGCCTGGCGGGTCTGCGCGATGCGGTGCCGGAGATCGTCGATATTCGCGGGCCGGGTTTCATGAACGCGGTGGAGTTCAACATCGCGGGCAGCGACCGGCCCAACACCGACATGGCCAACCGGGTGCGCGAGGAGGCGCTGAAGCGCAACCTGATCCTGCTGACCTGCGGGGTGAACGGCAATGTGATCCGCTTCCTCGCGCCACTGACCATCCCCGATGCGGTGTTTACCGAGGCGCTGGATATCCTCGACGAGAGCATCATGGCCGCGCGGGGCTAGCGCCGGCCCGCCTCGGCCTCTGCCCCCAGCCGGTGCGCGCCCGGCCCCCAGGCGGCGGCGCGGTCGTTTTCATTGAAGATCGGGCACTGGTCGTGGGACAGGCAGCCGCACTGGATGCAGCCGGCCAGCCGTTCGCGCATCAGGGAAAGCGTCTCGATCCGCCGGTCGAGATCGTCGCGCCACGCCGCCGAGATCCGGCCCCATTGATCGCGGTTCAGCGGTAGTCCGTCCAGCGCAGGCGCGATGGCCTGCCGGATCTCGGCCAGCGGGATGCCGGCGCGCTGCCCGGCCCGGATGATCGCCAGCACCCGCAGCGCGGCGCGGGTATAGCGGCGGTGATTGGCCCCGTTCCGCGTCGCCCGAATCAGCCCCTCGCGCTCGTAGAAATGGATGGCGGAGACGGAAAACCCGCTCCGCTTGGCTAGCGCGCCGACGGACAGCATCGGTGGCGGACGGCGGGTGCCACTGTTTTCAAACGACATTATGCTCTTGTCCTAAACTATTGTTGAGGTCTTAGGGTGCGCCGCATCGAAACAGATTTCAAGGAAAGACAAATGTCTCATCACAACCAGATTGCCGTCATCCAGGGCTCGATTCGCGCCGGGCGGATCAACGACCGCGTCACCGCCTGGGTGGTCCGCGCCATGCAGCAGCAGGGATACAGCCCCGACGTGATCGACCCGGCCGACCCGGAATTCCTGCCGATCCAGACCGGCGACGAGGCGGCGGCGGCGCGGCTGACGGCACGGCTGGAGCCGGCCGCGGCCTATGTGGTGGTGACGCCGGAATACAACCACGCCGCGCCGGGGCCGCTGAAAACGCTGATCGATTCGCAGAAACATGTCTGGCAGGCCAAGCCGGTCGGCTTCGTCTCCTATGGCGGGATCTCGGGCGGGCTGCGCGCGGTCGAGGCGCTGCGCCCGGTCTTTGCCGAGCTGCACGCCGTGACGCTGCGTGACACGGTCAGCTTCGCGGCGCCATGGAATCGGTTTGACGATTCAGGCCGGCTGACCGATCCTGAGGACCACGCGGCCGCATCGGCCGCCATGTCCCATTTCGGGGATCGTCTGCGCTGGTGGATCGCGGCCCTGGGCCCGGCGCGCGCGGCATCCCCCTATGATCGGAAGAAGGCTGCATGATCGACCGGATCCTGAGGGACTCCCGTGCCTGGGGCGTGATGCTGGCGGCAACGCTGACCATCATGTCGAACGCGACGATTACCCCGGCCCTGCCGGGCATCCAGGCGATGTTTCCCGACAATCCCAATGCCGAATTGCTGACCCGGCTGCTGATTACCGCGCCGTCGCTGGTCGTGGCCATCATCGCGCCCTTCGCGGGGGTGATGGTGGACCGGCTGGGCCGCCGCCTGCCGCTGTTCACCGGGCTGGGGATCTATCTGCTTGCCGGGACGGCGGGTCTCTATCTGCAATCGCTGGAGGCGATCCTGGCGTCCCGCCTGGCGCTGGGCCTTGGGGTGGCGGGGATCATGACCGCGCAGGCCGCGCTGATCGGGGATTACTTCACCGGGCCGGAGCGCGGGCGGCTGATGGGCTATCAGCTTGCCGCGGTCAATCTGGGCGGGCTGATCTTCGTGATGACGGCGGGATTCCTGGCCGCGATCAGCCCGCGCCTGCCCTTCCTGATCTACGGGCTGGCGCTGCCGATCTTCCCGCTTTTGTGGCGCCTACTGCCCGAACCCGACCGCAGCGCCGAGCAGAACCCAGGCACCGCCATGCCCGGCGGCGGCGGAGAGCCGGGCTGGCCCGTCACCGTGCTCATCATGGCGACCGCCGCGGCGCTGACCTTCGTGGTGTTCTACGCCATCCCGACCCAGCTTCCCTATCACCTGGCCGAGATCGGGCTGGAAGATCCGCGCTACGCGGGCGAGGTGATGGCCTCGATGATGCTGGCCGCCGCGGTCTCGGCGGTGATTTCCGGGCTGGTGCGGCCGCTGCTGGGCCGGATCGGCACGCCGGTCACGGGGTTCCTGCTGCTGTCGGGCGGGTTCTGGATCCTGGCGCAGGCCACGGCGCTGCCGCTGGCGATGGCCGGGACCGCGCTGATCGGGTCGGGGCTGGGCTTCTGCATGCCCACCTTCATCACCACGGCGCTGAATGCCGCGCCGTTCAACCGCCGCGGGCTGGTGTCGGGCCTGGTGACATCCTCGTTCTTCCTGGGCCAGTTCCTGTCACCCGTGGCCAGCCAGCCGCTGGTGGCACAATGGGGCTATCCGGCGGCCTTCACCACCGGCTCGCTGCTGTTTCTGGGGCTGAGCGTGATTCTGGCGGTGACGCTGAAACACCGCCAGCCGCACGTAGACAACACCGCCCGCGCGCAATAGCGTCGCACGCGCCGCATCCGGGATGGGAATATCACGATGAATGCAATCATCGACGTCGATCGTCTGAGCAAGCAATATGTCAACGGACCCAAGGCGCTGGACGATGTCTCGCTGCAAATCGACGAGGGCGAGATCGTGGCGCTGCTGGGGCCGAACGGGGCCGGCAAGACGACGCTGATCTCGATCATCTGCGGGCTGGTCGTGCCCAGCGGCGGCACGGTGCGCGTGGGCGGGCACGACATCCGCACCGACTGGCGCGCCGCGCGCAAGCTGATCGGGCTGGTGCCGCAGGAAATCACGCTGGAGCCGTTCGAGACGGTGCTCAACTCGGTCCGCTTCACCCGCGGGCTCTACGGCGCGCCGCCCGATGACGCCTATCTGGAACAGGTGCTCCGCAGCCTCGCGCTGTGGGACAAGAAGGATGCCGCCACGCGGGAACTCTCGGGCGGCATGAAGCGCCGGGTGCTGATCGCCAAGGCGCTGTCGCATCAGCCCAAGATCCTGTTTCTGGACGAGCCCACCGCCGGGGTCGATGTCGCGCTGCGCCGCGAGATGTGGCAGGTCGTCGAACAGCTTCGCCGCGACGGGGTCACGATCATCCTGACCACCCATTACCTGGAAGAGGCCGAGGAGATGGCCGACCGGATCGGGGTCATCAACCACGGCAAGCTCTTGCTGATGCAGCCCAAGGACGAGCTGATGGGCGAATTCGGCAAGAAGCACCTGACCGTCGAATTGCAGGAGCCGCTGGACGCGCTGCCCGCGTCGCTGGCCGAACGCGGCCTGACTCTGTCCGATGATCGCAGGCGCCTGGGTTACGACTATGACACCCGGTCCGAGCGCACCGGCATCGCCCGGCTGCTGGCCGATCTGGCCGGGCTGGGGCTTCAGGTCCGCGACGTCTCCACCAAGCAATCCAGCCTGGAGGAGGTGTTCATGTCGCTGGTGGCCGAACCGGATGACGAGGGGCCAGACCGCGACGACGCGGCCCGGCCCGCACTGAAGGAGGCCACGGCATGATCAATACTGGCGCGATCCGGGCCATTTACGGCCATGAAATGTCACGTTTCTTCCGCACGGTCTGGCAGTCCATCGCCTCGCCCGTGCTGTCCACCGTGCTGTATTTCGTGGTGTTCGGCGCCGCGATCGGCGGGCGCATCCAGTCGGTCGAAGGCATCCCTTACGGCGCCTTCATCGTGCCCGGCCTGATGATGCTGACCGTGCTGCAGCAATCCGTCTCCAACGCCTCCTTCGGGATCTATTTCCCGAAGTTTTCCGGCACGATCTATGAATATCTGGTCGCCCCGGCCGGCTGGATCGAGGTCTCGGTGGGCTTCGTCGGCGCGGCGGCGTCGAAGGCGATCCTGATCTCCATGCTCATCCTGCTGACCAGCTTCTTCTTCGTCGGCGCGCAGATCGCCCATCCGGTCTGGATGCTGGCCTTCCTGTTCCTGACCTCCTTCGCGTTTTCGCTGCTGGGTTTCATCATCGGTCTGTGGGCGAAGAATTTCGAGCAGTTGCAGATCGTGCCGATGATGGTCATCACGCCGCTGGTGTTCCTGGGCGGGGCCTTCTACTCCGCCTCGATGCTGCCGCCGGTCTGGGAGACGGTGGCCAAGCTGAACCCGGTGCTCTACCTGATCTCGGGGTTTCGCTGGTCGTTCTTCGACATGGCCGATGTGCCGGTCGGGCTGTCGCTGTTCGCGGTCGGGCTGATGATCCTGGTCTGCATGGGGATCATCCGCTGGATCTTCCTGACCGGCTGGCGGCTGCGCGACTGAGCCGCGCGCGCCGCCGCGTCTCGCCGCCCTGTGAAGCGCCGTGACCGCGCGGGGCCGTTGGACCGACCGGTTCGGCCGGTCGCTGCGACCGCATTGGACAATCCCTTGTTGTAAGGTGGTTTTGCGGGATCTCAGCGCCTGATAAATCCCGAAATTCCCGCGAAACGTGCAAATCCCGGATCTGTGTTTACTGCGAAACCTGCCCGAAAGGACAAGTTACTTGCCGGAACCCTCGCCAGTGACCATGTGTTCCTCTGCCAGTTCGTCAGGCCCACGGGCGACGCCGCCCGACGGTTCAGAGTGACAGGTGACATGTGCCCGGCCTGGCCAGAGCCAGACTTTCCGTCCGTTGGCGGATCAGGGGTACCACCGGAACGCGCAGTTCCGGTGGCTGTTAACGAGTTGACCAATGGTAGGGGCCCGCGCCACGGCGCGGGCTCTCCATCATCAATTGTTACAGATGCGTGACTGCGGGTCGAGGCGAATATAATCCCGCGCCGTGATCTTGTGCATCTTCAGCGAGCCCTTCCACTCCCGCTCCCATCGCTCGCGGATGCCGTTGCGATAGAACATCCCCATGATCTGATCGACATAGGGCGGGATGATCTGGGTGTTCGGAATGCGCGGCGCGTGAAACCCGATCGTCGCATGCGGCCCCAGGCAGGCATTGCGCATGGTAATCAGCATGGTGCAGGCGGACCGGCAATAGCCCCGCACCTCCACCCGCTTGCCCGAGCGTTCCAGCCGGCTGCGCAGCTTCACCATGTCCAGCACATTGCCGCCCTTGTGGTTCATCACCACGATGGCCTGCCTGGTCTCCGTGATCGCGGCCTGGCCCGCACCCGGCAGGGCCATCGCCAGCGCCAGGACGATCACGGGCAGGATGCGGAAATGCGACATGGCCAGACAATCTCTTCTTGGTCTTCCCATTCTGACCCGGCAAAGCGGGTGAGAAAAGCCACAGCTCCGTGAAGCTTTCGGTGATTCGGCGGGTTGGGGGTGGAATTTCGTGGCGCAATGCACGCAGAAATGGCACGACCCCGGACAGGGTGCGCCGCCGGTTTGCACCGATGGCGGGGCGCGTCATTTCGAGTGGAGTCTTCAACATGACAGGTCGTATTCTCTGGATCGTGATCGGCATCCTGTCGGTCCTCGCGGGGATCCTGGCGCTGGCCAATCCCTTCATGGCGACGCTGACCGCGGAACGCTTCGCCGGCTGGTCCTTCATCTTCATCGGCGGGCTCCAGATCGGCGCGGCCTTCCAGACCGTCGGCTGGGCCGGGCGGATCTGGGTGATCCTGCTGGGGCTGGCCTGTATCCTGCTGGGGGTGTTCCTGCTCCTGAACCCGCTGGCCGGGATCGTCTCGCTGACGTTCGCTGCCGCCGTCACCTTCATCATCGCCGGCATCTTCAAGATCGTGCTGGCGATGGATCTGCGCGGCACACCGGCCTTCTGGCTGATGATGCTCAGCGGCCTCGTCTCGGTCGTGCTGGGCGCGATGGTGCTGGGCAATTTCCCCGCCTCGGCCGCGACGCTGCTGGGCATCCTGCTGGCGGTGGAGCTGATCTCAACCGGCGTGTCGATGGTGGCGCTGTCCACCACGCGCGAGGCGACGCGGCACTGACCCCGGCCGCGGGTTGCGCGGACAGGTGCGGCGCAACGCGGCCCGACCGGCCCGGTGAGACCCCGGCACGGTAAGACCCCGGCCCGGCCCGCGCGGGACGCATTGATCCCGCGGCCGAAAACCGCCACAACATGCCTGCCGGTCGCGACCGGCGCAGATGGTGCGGCAAGGGGTCAGGCATGTTTCGCTGGGTGCATAGCGGCTGGGCGATGAAGCTGCGCGAGCAGCTTCGCAAGATGTGGGTGCGGGTCGTGCTCTACAGCCTGGCCGGGATCGGTCTGGCACTGACCGCGCAATTCGTCGGCCCCTACCTGCCCTATATCCCGAAGATCGACCTGGCCTCGGGCTCGGTCGGCTCGCTTCTGAACATCATTGCCTCGTCGATGCTGGCGGTGACGACCTTCTCGATGTCGATCATCGTCTCGGCCTATTCATCGGCCACCGCCAACGCCACCCCGCGCGCGACACGCCTGCTGGAGGAGGACCGCGTCGCCCAGACCGCGGTGTCGATCTTCATCGGCTCCTTCCTGTTCTCCATCGTCGGCATCATCGGGCTGTCGGCGGGCATGTATCCCGACAAGGCGCGGGTGCTGCTGTTCATCGCCACGCTGCTCGACATCTTCCTGATCACCTGGGCGCTTCTGCGCTGGGTCAACCATCTCAACGAATTCGGCCGGATGAGCGACATCATCGACCGGATCGAGGAGGCCGCGATGCGGCCGACCCGGCTCTATCGCGAATCGCCCGCCCTGGGCGCGGTGCCCGGCCAGTCGGTCCTGCCCGACACCGCGCCGGTCATCACCGCCGACACGCCCGGCTATGTCCGCTATATCGACATGGCCGAGTTGCAGGAGGCGTCCGAGCTGGCCGGGGTGGAGGTGGAGATCCGCCGGATGCCGGGCAAATACGCCCATCGCGGCGAGGTGCTGCTGCGGCTCTCGGCGCAGGTCGAGGACAAGTTCCAGCACGCCATGCGCGATTGCTTCACCCTCGGCACCTCGCGCAATTTCGACCAGGATCTGCAATACGGCATGACCGTGCTGGGCGAGGTGGCCAGCAAGGCGCTGTCGCCGGGGATCAACGATCCCGGCACCGCCATCGAGGTGCTGCGCGCCGGCACCCGCGTGCTGCAGGAATTCCACCGCCCGCTGGAGGAGGAACGCGAGCCGGACTATCCCCGCGTCCATGCCCCGCCGCTGGATGTGCCGCAGCTCTATGCCAGTTTCTTCGCGCCCATCGCCCGCGACGGCACCGCCGTGCTGGAGGTGCAGGAGACGCTGCATGACTGTCTGAACGTGCTGGCCCGCGAGGGCCACCTGCCGGCTGCAAGGCGAGAGGCGGGCCGGGCGCGCGAGCGGTCGGGCAAGAACCTGACCGAGCTGTGGGAAAAACAGATGCTCGGGATCGACTGAACGCAACGCGCGTTGCCGGTGTACACATGGTGTACAGGCTGTGCACGCCCGGTGCATGGTCTGTGACACGGCTGTGACCGGGGTCCGGCGGCGTTGAACGGGCCATGAAAAAGGGCGCGCCGCGGCACGCCCCCTAGATCACGCTTATGGGTTGTCGGGATCAGAAATCCCAGTCCTCATCCTCGGTCGCGACCGCCTTGCCGATGACGTAGCTGGAACCCGAGCCCGAGAAGAAGTCGTGATTCTCGTCCGAATTGGGCGACAGCGCCGCCAGGATCGCGGGCGAGACCTTGCAGGCCTCGGCCGGGAACAGCGCCTCGTAGCCCAGGTTTTGCAGGGCCTTGTTGGCGTTGTAATGCAGGAAGGTCTTCACATCCTCGGTCAGCCCCACCGGATCATACAGCGTCTCGGTGTATTTCCCCTCGATCTCGTAGAGATCGAAGAGCAGCGAAAAGGCGAAATCCTTCAGCTCCGCCCGCTCGGATTCGGTCAGTTTTTCCAGCCCACGCTGGAATTTGTAGCCGATATAATAGCCGTGAATCGCCTCGTCCCGGATAATCAGCCGGATCAGATCGGCGGTGTTGGTCAGCCGCGCCCGGCTGGACCAGTGCATCGGCAGATAGAAGCCCGAATAGAACAGGAAGCTTTCCAGGAACACGCTGGCGATCTTCTTTTTCAGCGGGTGGCCGGTGCTGTCATACTCATCCAGGATCAGCCGCGATTTCGCCTGCAATTGCTCGTTTTCCGAGGACCAGCGGAACGCCTCGTCCACCTCGGAGGTCTGGCACAGCGTCGAGAACACGCTGGAATAGCTGCGCGCATGCACCGCCTCCATGAAGGAGATATTGCTCAGCACGGCTTCTTCATGCGGCGTCAGCGCATCGGGCATCAGCGCCGGCGCGCCCACCGTGTTCTGGATCGTGTCGAGCAGCGTCAGCCCGGTAAAGACGCGGATCGTCAGCTTCTGCTCGGCCTCGGTCAGCTGCGACCAGCTCTGGATATCGTTGGACAGCGGCACCTTTTCCGGCAGCCAGAAATTGGCGGTCAGCCGGTTCCAGATCTCCAGATCCTTGTCATCCTGCAGCCGGTTCCAGTTGACGGCGGCGGGCACGGCGCGGGCGGTGTTCATGGCGTCTTTCATGGTGTTCGTCCTTACAGCGTGCAGGAAACGCAGCCCTGAACCTCGGTCCCCTCAAGGGCGTTCTGGCGCAGGCGGATATAGTAGATGGTCTTGATCCCCTTCTTCCACGCATAGATCTGGGCGCGGTTGATGTCGCGGGTCGTGGCGTCGGCGGGGAAGAACAGGGTCAGCGACAGGCCCTGATCGACGTGCTGGGTGGCCGCGGCATAGGTGTCGATGATCGCCTCGGGGCCGATCTCATAGGCGTCGCGGTAGAACTCCAGATTGTCGTTCGTCATATACGGCGCGGGGTAGTAGACGCGGCCGATCTTGCCTTCCTTGCGGACCTCGATCTTCGCCGTGATCGGATGGATCGAGGAGGTGGCGTAGTTGATATAGCTGATCGAGCCGGTCGGCGGCACCGCCTGCAAATTGCGGTTGTAGAGCCCATCGGCAATGACGGCGTCCCGCAGCGCGGCCCAGTCCTCGCGGCTCGGCACCTCGATCCCGGCCTCGGCAAACAGCTCTTTCACCCGGTCGGTCTCGGGCAGCCAGTCGCGGTCCGTATATTTGTCGAAGAACGAGCCATCGGCGTATTTCGACTCCTCGAACCCGGCAAAGCTGCGGCCGCGCTCCTTCGCCAGCGCATTGGATTCGCGCAGCGCGTGATACAGCACCGTGGCGAAATAGATATTGGTGAAGTCGATCCCTTCTTCCGAGCCGTAATGGATCCGCTCGCGCGCCAGATAGCCATGCAGATTCATCTGGCCCAGCCCGATCGCGTGACTTTCGTCATTGCCCTTGCGGATCGAGGGCACGCTGTCGATCGACGACATTTCGGACACCGCGTTCAGCGCCCGGATGGCGGTGCCCACCGTGCCGGCCAGATCGCCGCTATCCATGGCCTTGGCGATGTTGAGAGAGCCGAGATTGCAGGAAATATCCGTGCCCATCTCGGCATAGGAGAGGTCGTCATTGAACTCAGACGGCGTGTTCACTTGCAGGATTTCACTGCACAGATTGGACATGGCGATGCGGCCGGCGATGGGGTTCGCCGCATTCACCGTGTCCTCGAACATGATATAGGGATAGCCGGATTCGAACTGGATCTCGGCAATGGTCTGGAAAAACGCCCGCGCGTTGATCTTTTTCTTGCGGATGCGCGGATCGTCGACCATCTCGTGATATTTCTCGGTGACCGAGATATCCGAGAACGGCACCCCGTACACCTTCTGCACATCATGGGGCGAGAAGAGATACATATCCTCGTTCTTCTTTGCCAGCTCGAAGGTGATATCGGGGATCACCACGCCGAGGCTCAGCGTCTTGATGCGGATCTTTTCATCGGCATTCTCGCGCTTGGTGTCGAGGAAGCGCAGAATATCGGGGTGATGCGCGTTCAGATAGACCGCACCCGCCCCCTGCCGCGCGCCCAACTGGTTGGCATAGCTGAAGCTGTCCTCAAGCAGTTTCATCACCGGGATCACGCCGGAGGACTGGTTGGCGATCTGTTTGATCGGCGCGCCATGCTCGCGGATATTGGTCAGCATCAAAGCCACGCCGCCGCCGCGTTTCGACAGTTGCAGGGCCGAGTTGATGCCGCGCCCGATGGATTCCATGTTGTCTTCGATGCGCAGCAGGAAGCAGGAGACGAACTCGCCCCGCGCCTGCTTGCCGGCATTGAGGAAGGTGGGCGTCGCGGGCTGGAACCGCCCTTCGACGATATCCTCCATCAGCCGCATTGCGAGCGCCTCATCACCCCGCGCCAGCGTCAGCGCGACCATGACCACGCGGTCCTCATACCGCTCCAGGTAACGCTGCCCGTCCCAGGTCTTCAGCGTGTAGGAGGTGTAGTACTTGAACGCGCCGAGAAAGCTGGGGAAGCGGAATTTCTTGCCATAGGCCTCATCCCAGATCCTGCGCTGGAAATTCTTGGAATACTGGTCCAGCACGGCCGGGTCGTAATAGCCCTCTTCGACCAGATAGCCGAGCTTTTCGTCGAGGCTGTGGAAGAACACCGTGTTCTGGTTCACATGCTGCAGGAAATACTGCCGCGCCGCCTTCCGGTCCGCGTCGAACTGGATCTGGCCCGCATCGTCATACAGGTTCAGCATCGCGTTCAGCGCGTGATAGTCCTTTGCCTCTGGCGCAGGACGGTTCAGGCGGTCGTCAAGCATGTCTCTCTCCAGAATCGATGAAGCCCGTCGCGGATGCGGGCAATGTCGTGATCGGTGCCGGCAAGTTCAAACCGGCACAGCAGGGGCACCCCGCATTTGCGGGCAATGACGTCGCCCGAGGCGGCGAAGAATTTTCCGAAATTGCGGTTCCCGGCCGAGATCACGCCGCGGATGAGCGCACGCCGGCCGGGATCGTTCAGAAAGCGGATGACCTGCCGGGGCACGGCGCCCCGGCCTTCGCCATCCGCAAATGTCGGTGTGATCAGCACATATGGCTGATCGGGTGCGGGCATCGGCTCATCGGGGCTGATCGGGATGCGCAGCGCGTCCACACCCAGCCGGGAGACGAAATTCGCCGTATTGCCCGACCGAGAGGAAAAGAAAACAAGCTGTGCCATACGACCGGTGCCAATAGAGCCTGCCGCCGGAAATCAGGACAGCTGGCCGATCAGGTCGGGCCGGAAGCCGGACCAATGCGAATCGCCAGCGATGACGACGGGTGCCTGACGATAGCCCAGATCCGAAACATGCGCATAGGCATCTTCGTCCTGGGTCAGATCGACCACGTCGAATTCGATTCCGCGCGCCTGCAGGGCGCGGGTGGTGGCGGTGCACTGGACGCAGGCCGGCTTGGAGTAAACGGTGATGCTCATCTGATCCCTCATTCTCTGTGCGGCACCGGAAGGAACGGAATCTGGCGGAAAAGACGAGCCTTCCCACCGATGCGCCCATGGCCCCGGCACCATGGTTTGTTGACATTCCGGCCCTGTTCGCCGCGGGTCTTGTCAGCGTGTCGCCTGTGTCGCGTCTCGCCCGCTTCGGGGTGATTCCCCCTGTGCCAGAACCCGTTCATCTTGTGCCCAAGCCCGGGGGGCTGTCAATATTTTGTGTGGCTTGGCTGACATATATCTAGGGGTTGACAGCGCATCCCCATTATGGGGCGAGCCGGGGCAGTCACGCGGGTATCTGGTAGGCGGCCAGCCATGCTTGAGGATGCGGCGCGACGGCGGGCAGAATCACCCCTCCGCAATGACCACGCGGTCCGCCTCCTGACGCAGCGGCACCGGGTCGAGCCCGCAGCCGGCCGGCCCGGCAATAACAGCGCCGGTCCGGCAGTCGAATTGCGCCTGGTGCGAGCTGCAGATCAGCCGCGCGCCATCGGCCGACAGAATGCGCGTGCCCTGGTAATCCAGCGGCAGATATTGATGCGGGCAGAGATTGACGAAGCCGCGCAGCCCGTCCGCATCCCGGACCACCAGCAGCGGAAAACCGGCAAGGTCGAGGGCTTTGACCCCCTCGACCTCGTCGATCTTGCAGACGACCGTGCCCGGCGCGGGCGCGGTCGAGATGTCCTGCCAACTCATTCCGCGGCGGTGTCCTTCAGCACGCCGCGGCGCATCTGGTCCTCTTCGATCGATTCGAACAGCGCGCGGAAATTCCCCTCGCCAAATCCGTCATCGCCCTTGCGCTGGATGAACTCGAAAAAGATCGGCCCGATCACGGTTTTCGAAAAGATCTGAAGCAGGATTCGCGTCGTGCCGCCATCGACCACGCCCTCGCCGTCGATGAGGATGCCGTGTTTCTTCATCTTCTCCAGCGGTTCCTCATGGCCGGTCACGCGCTTGCGGGACATCTCGTAATAGACATCCGGCGGCCCCGGCATGAATTCCAGCCCGTTTTCGGCAATCGCGTCGGTCGAGGCATAGATATCCTCGGACGCCACCGCGATATGCTGGATGCCTTCGCCCTTGTATTCGTTCAGATATTCCTCGATCTGGCTGTGCTCATCGGCGGATTCGTTGATCGGGATGCGGATCTTGCCGTCGGGAGAGGTCAGCGCGCGGCTGAACAGCCCGGTCTGCTTGCCCTTGATGTCGAAATAGCGGATCTCGCGGAAATTGAAGGTCTGGTTGTAGAATTTATACCAGGTGTCCATGTTCCCGCGCACGACGTTATGCGTGAGATGGTCGATATAGTAGAAGCCCACGCCTTCCGGGCGCGGATCTTTTTCCCCGAGCCAGTCATATTCCGCATCCCATGCGCTGCCGGTGTCGTCATATTTGTCGATGAAATAGAGCAGGCTGCCGCCGATCCCGCGCACGGCCGGGAAATCCAGCACCTTGCCGGGGCCGGTATATTCCTCGGCGCCCAGGTCTACCGCGCGTTTCAGCGCGTGTTGCGCATCCACCACGCGCCAGCCCATGGCGGGCGCGCAGGGGCCGTGATCGGTGATGAACTGGCTGGCATGGCTGTCCGGTTCGGCGTTCAGCACGTAATTGATGCCGCCCTGGCGGTAGAGGGTGACATTCTTCGACTTGTGCTTTGCCACCGGCACGAACCCCATCTTGCGGAACAGCGAATCGAGCTCCGCCGGGTTCGGATGGGCGAACTCAACGAACTCGAACCCGTCCGTGCCCGCGGGGTTGGCGTCGCTGATCTCGGCCTTCGGTGCGTCGTGGGGAAACGGTCCCATGAAATCCTCCTGTTTGCTTGAAGACGATTATGCAGCAACCGGGATGCAAGTGGGTTGCAATGAAGGCGCGATACGGCAAATCTATGCATGGTTTGTGCATTGGGCGCGGGATAATGGCCGAAATCACGCATGACAGCTTTGATCGTGCAATCCTTGCCGCATTGCAGCGCGACGGGGCGCTGACCAATGCGCAATTGTCGGAGCGGGTGAATCTCTCTCCCTCGCAATGCTCGCGCAGGCGGGCGGCGCTGGAACGATCGGGCGCGATCCGGGGCTATACGGCGCGGCTGGATGCGCGGGCGCTTGGTTTCGGGATCAGGGCCTTTGCGCGGGTCAATCTGCGCAGCCATGGCGCGGCGGGCGACAAGGATTTCGCCAGCTTCGCCGCCGCGCAGCCAGAGGTGCGGGCGGCGCATTCGGTCTCGGGCGATGCGGATTACGTGCTGGAATTGCAGGTCCGCGATTTGGATGCGCTGGCGGATTTCATCCATGACCGGCTGTTGCAGCATTCTCAGGTGACGCAGGTGCGGTCCGAAATCGTGCTGAAATCGGCCAAGCAGGATGGCGGGCTGCCGATCTAGACCAGGTCGAGCAGCAGTTTCAGCGCCAATGCCGTCGAGGTCACGACCAGCAGCGGCTTGATCAGCCGCGCGCCCACCCGCATCGCCAGAACGGACCCGACCCAGGCCCCGGCGATCTGCGCCACCCCCATCGCCAGCCCGGTGATCCAGAGCGGCTTGCCGACAAGTGCAAAGGCCACAAGCCCGCCGAGATTGGAGGCGAAATTCAGCAGCTTGGTATGCGCCGTGGCCCGCAGGATGCCGTAACCCGCCAGCATCACGAAGCCCAGCATGAAGAACGACCCCGTGCCCGGACCCAGAAGCCCGTCGTAAAATCCGATCAGCGGGACCACGAAGGCGGTGAATTGTAAGGGGCTGATCCGGGCGGTGCGGTCCGCATCGCCGAGACCGGGCTTGAGCGCAAAGAATGCGGCAATCCCGATCAGCAGCAGGGGCAGAAGATAGCGCAGCGCCTCGGTCGGGATCAGCGTCACGCAGAACGCCCCGATCAGCCCGGCGAGGAACGAGACCGACGCCGCCCCCAGTTGCCGCCGCAGATCGACATGGCCGGAGGCCGCATAGCTGATCGCCGCGGTGGCCGCCCCGAACACGCCCTGCACCTTGTTGGTGGCGAGCGCCTGCGCCGGCGGCAGCCCCGCCAGCATCAGCACCGGCACGGTGATCAGCCCGCCGCCGCCCGCAATGGCGTCGATGAACCCCGCCGCGAAGGCCGCGAGGATCAGCAGAAACACGACATCGAGGGCAAGTTCGAACATGACGGCTTGATCCTCCCCGTCGCAGGGAATGTAAATGGACAAAAGGAGGCCATGATGCTGCTGGAACAGATCGGAATGCGCGTGCCTGTCGTGCAGGCGCCGATGGCGGGTATCACCACGCCCGCGCTGGCTGCGGCGGTGGCCCATGCGGGCGGGCTCGGCTCGCTCGGCGTGGCGGCTATGGATGCGGCGCGCGCGCGTCAGGAGGTGCGGGCGGTCCGGGCGGCGACATCGGCGCGGTTCAATGTGAATGTCTTCTGTCATCAGCCGCCGCGTCGTGACGCGGGCCGGGAATCCGCGTGGCTTGACGGCTTGGCGAATGATTTCGCCCGGTTCGATGCGGCGGTCCCGGAGACGCTGGCGGATGGCTATCGCTCCTTCCTGCTCGACGACGCGATGCTGCGGATGCTGGTGGAGGAACGGCCGGGCGTCGTCAGCTTCCATTTCGGCCTGCCCGCTGCGGCGCAGATCGGCGCGCTGCGGGACAGCGGTGCCATCCTGCTCGGATCGGCGACGAGCCTTGCGGATGCGCTTAAGATCAGGGCGGCCGGGCTTGACGGGATCGTCGCGCAGGGCTGGCAGGCGGGCGGGCATCGCGGGGTGTTCGACGAGAACGGGCCGGATGAGCGGCTGGAGACGCGGGAACTGCTGGCAGCGCTGTCCGGGGTGGGGCTGCCGCTGATCGCGGCGGGCGGGATCATGGCCCGCGCCGATGTGCAGGCGGCGATGGATGCCGGTGCGGTGGCGGCACAATGCGGCACGGCCTTTCTGATGGCAGAGGAGGCCGGGACCACCGCCCCGCACCGGCAGGCGCTTGCGTCGGGCAAGACCCGCATGACCCGTGCCATCTCTGGCCGTCCGGCGCGCGGGGTCGAGAACATCATCAGCCGCCGGGATGACAGCGCCGCGCCCGATTACCCCTTGCCCTATTCGGCGCTCAAGGCGCTGCATGGTGCGGCCTCTGCGGCGGGGGAGACCGGCTACGGGCCGTTCTGGGCCGGCACCGGATGCGCCGAGGCCCGCCCCGGAACGGCGGCGGAGATCCTCGGGCGGCTGGTGCCTTAATCCGGCGCGGGCGTCCACATCACCGCCTCGATCGACGGGGCGGAGGTCGCCAGCATCACCAGCCTGTCGAAGCCGAGCGCGATGCCGGATGCCGCCGGCATGATCCGTAGCGCCTCCAGAAACTCCTCGTCCAGCGGATAGGCCTCGCCATAGATCCGGGCCTTCTCTTCCATGTCCGCCTCGAAACGGCGGCGCTGCTCGGCGGCGTCGGTCAACTCGCCAAACCCATTCGCCAGCTCGACCCCGCAGGCATAAAGCTCGAAGCGTTCCGACACGCGCGGATCATCGGCGGCGCGCCGCGCCAATGCCGCCTCGGGGACCGGATAGCGGTCAAGGATCGTGGCGCAGCCATGACCCAGATGCGGCTCCACCCGATCCGACAGCACGCGCGAGAACAGGTCCGACCAGCTGTCATCCGGGCCGTGAGAAATCCCCGCCTCGGCAAGCTGGGCGGCAAGCGCGTCGCGGGCGGTCCCGCCGTCGCGGTCGATGGTGGAGAGCAGGTCGATCCCGGCCAGGTCGTGGAACGCATCGGCCACGCTGATCCGTTCGGGCGCTGCATAGGGGTCGCAGAGGCGGTCGCGGAACCGGAACTCGGCCGCGCCTGCGGCTTCGGCCGCCAGCATCAGGAAATCGGCGCAGTCATCCATCAGCACCCTGTAATCCGCGCCCGCCCGATACCATTCCAGCATGGTGAATTCGGGATGATGCAGCGCCCCGCGCTCGCGATTGCGCCAGACATGGCTGAAGGCGGCGATCCGCGTCTCGCCTGCCGCCAGCAGTTTCTTCATCGCGAATTCCGGCGAGGTGTGCAGATAGACCGGCCGCGCTGCGCCGTCATTGCCGACCATCGTGCTGGCGAAACCGTGCAGATGGGTTTCATTTCCCGGACTGATCGCCAATGCAGCCGGATCGACTTCGGTGAACCCGTTCCGGTCCAGCCAGTGCCGGATTGCCCGCTGGATGCGGTTGCGGGCCAGCAGGGCCGGGCGTCGGTCGGCGTGACGGTGGGGCTGCCACCATTGGTCGTCGGTCATGGTTTCGCTGGCAATAGCTCGGTCATTGCGATAGGGACACGCGAAATGCGCTTATGCGCCCATCCGACAATTCGCAAGGAATCCGCAGATGAAAGTCATCGCATCCAGCCTCCGCAAGGGCAATGTCGTGGAACTCGACGACAAGCTGTATGTCGTGCTGAAATCCGAGAATTTCCATCCCGGCAAGGGCACGCCGACCACCAGCGTCGATATGCGCCGCATCTCGGACGGGGTGAAGGTGTCGGAACGCTGGAAGACCACCGATCAGGTCGAGAAGGCGCATGTGGACGAGCGCGAGTATGATTTCCTCTACAATGACGGCGAAGGCTATCATTTCATGGAGCCGGAGACCTATGAGCAGCTCGTCGCGTCCGAGGATGTGGTGGGCGATCAGTCGGTCTATCTGCAAGAGGGGATGCGGGTGTTCCTGCAGGTGTTCAACGGCGCGCCGATCGCGCTCGAACTGCCGCAGAAGATGACCGTGGAGGTGACCGAGACCGAACCGGTCGTGAAGGGGCAGACGGCGTCCTCCTCCTACAAGCCGGCGATGGTCGATAACGGGCTTAGGGTGATGGTGCCGCCGCATATCAGCACCGGGACGCGCATTGTCATCAACACCGGCGACAACTCCTATGTGGAGCGCGCGAAGGACTGATTTTGCCTGCTGGGGTCACGGTGAGGGGCGTCCGCAAGGGCGCCCTTTTTCGTGGGGCCGGACATGAAAAAAGCGGGGTTGCGTCGCCGCAACCCCGCCCGTTCCGATCCCGGCGCTGCTTAGGCGAGCGCGAGATTGCTGGCCGATTCGCGGCCATTGCGGTCCTGTTCCAGGTCGTAGGTGACGGCCTGGCCGTCATTCAGACCGGTCAGACCGGCGCGTTCCACGGCCGAGATATGGACGAAAACGTCCTTGGAGCCCGATTCCGGGGCAATGAAGCCGTAGCCTTTGGTGGCGTTGAACCATTTCACGGTGCCGTTGGCCATCGTGTCATTCCTTGTGTTTTTGCCGCTCACGGAATGCAGCGGCCCGGCAAAGCTGAAGTCGAAAGCTGAGCCGAAAAGGAACAGGTCCGAAAAAAGAGATGCGCCCCCTACATAGGCCGGATCGCCAGCGTTTGCGAGGGGGGATCGCACCGCGACCGCCCCGCCGGCGGGAATGCGCCGAGAGCCTGGCTCAGCCGGTCACGAACTCGTCACGCCCGTAACCCTGCATATAGAGCAGCGCGGTCAGGTCGCCATGATCGATCCGCACCGCCGCCTGCTCAGCCACGACCGGCTTGGCGTGCAGGGCGACGCCCGTGCCTGCGCGCCGGATCATGTCAAGATCATTGGCGCCGTCCCCGACCGCCATCGCATCATCCGGGGTCAGGCCGCGCGCGGCGGTGATCTCCTCAAGCGCCTGCAGCTTGGCCTCGCGCCCCAGAACCGGCAGGCCGACATGGCCGGTCAGCACGCCATCATCGGCTAGAAGCGTGTTCGCGCGGTGCTCGTCGAAGCCCAGCATCCCCGCCACCGGGCCGGTGAAGGCGGTGAACCCGCCAGAAACCAGTGCCGTATAGGCGCCCTGCGCGCGCATCGTGGCGATCAGCTCGCGCCCGCCGGGGGCCAGGGTGATGCGCTGATCCAGAACCTGGCCGATCACCTCTTCACCCAGCCCGGCCAGCAGGCCGACGCGCTCCAGCAGCGCCTCGTGGAAATTCAGCTCTCCGTTCATGGCGCGGGCGGTGATCTCGGCCACGCGCGCGCCGACCCCGGCCTCTGCCGCCAGCTCGTCGATGCATTCCTGCTGGATCATCGTCGAATCCATATCCGCCAGCAGCACCGCCTTGCGCCGCCCCGCGACCGGCTGGATGACCAGGTCGAACCCCGCCATCCGCGTGTCTGTCGCAATGGCCGCGGCATCCTCGGGCAGGGCCGAGACCGGAAACTCTGCCGCGATCTTGTCGGCCAGCCAGACCGGGTTTCCGCCCTCGAAGAGATGTCGCAAAGCATTTACGCGGTCCGGGGTAAGATCGGCCCGCTCGGTCGCGGCGATGACGGTGACGATATGCATGAGGCTCCCCGGTTCGGTCTGGGCATCTGACGTAGCGACCCGCTATCGCAATTCCCGGCGCTGTGCCAGCATCCGGGAACCGACGCGAGCGGATTGCGTTGGGGCGCGACGACAAACATGGAAGGATAAGCCGATGGCTTTGTGGGATTTTGTCAAGGATGCAGGCAAGTCGGTGTTCGGATCGGCAGAGGCGGCGGAGCCGAAAGATGGCGGTGCCGCGGATGCGCAGGCCGACACCGAGCGCAAGGTTGCGGCGATGAAGGCAGAGCTGAAGGCGCTCGGTCTTGGTGCCGACGACGTGAAGCTGACCCTGCGCAGCGACAAGGAAACCGTGAAGGTCGAATCCAAGGGCGCGGATCGCGAGACGATGGAGAAGCTGATCCTGGCGATCGGCAACATCAAGGGCATCGCCAAGGTCGAGGCCGATCTGCCCGAGGCCGAGAAGACCGCGACGGTCAGCAGCAAATCCGCCGAACCCGTCTTCCATACCGTGAAATCGGGCGAGACGCTGTCAGCGATCTCCAAGCAATATCTCGGCAGCGCCAATCGCTATAACGAGATTTTCGAGGCGAACCGCCCGATGCTGTCGGACCCCGACAAGATCTATCCGGGTCAGACACTTCGCATCCCGCAATAGGGCGCGACCAACGGGCCAGGGCGCGGCGTCAGCGGCCATGACGCTGCGTTCCGGCGGCCGTGGCCGCGTGGTCAGGCTTGCCCCGCGGCCCCGTTATGTCCCATGCTTACGCCCGAAATCACGGGCGCGAAGCCGCCCGGCAAGGGGGGAAGATGGGGCTGTTCAGATCAATCACCGACCGTCAGGCGGTCGAAGACGCGATGCCGTATGCCGCGCGCGACAATGCCCGCACGATGTACGAGTTCCTGTCGCGCGCGGCGGAGCGGTTCCCGGACCGCCCGGCCGTGTCATTCCAGCTTCTGGGCGGCCCCCGCGACCACGCCACGACGCTGAGCTGGTCGGATCTGCGCGAGCGGGTGACCGAAACCGCCAATCTGCTGCGCAAGCTCGGCGTGGGTCCGCAGGACACTGTCGCCTATCTGCTGCCCAACAGCATCGAGACGCCGGTCGTGCTGCTGGCCGGGATGACTGCGGGGATCGTCAACCCGATCAATCCGCTTCTGGAACCCGAACATATCGCCGGCATCCTGCGCGCCACCGATGCCAAGGTGCTGGTGACGCTGAAATCCTTCCCGAAATCGGATGTCGCGCAGAAGGCGGCGCAGGCGGTGGCGGACGCCCCCAATGTCAAGCATGTGCTCGAGATCGACCTGAACCGCCATCTGACCGGGCTGAAGAAGTTCATCGTGCCGCTCGCCCGTCCGAAGCTGCCGGTCAAACATCACGCGCAGGTTCATAACTTCGAGGCAGCGGTCTCCTCCGAGAACCACAACCGGCTGGATTTCGACGATCCGTCACGCGACCGGATCGCGGCCTATTTCCACACCGGCGGCACGACCGGCCTGCCGAAGATCGCGCAGCATAAATACTCCGGCATGATCTATAACGGCTTTCTTGGCGCCGAGCTTCTGTTCGACGAGAATGACGTGCTGATGTGCCCGCTGCCGCTGTTCCATGTCTTCGCGGCCTACCCGGTGCTGATGAGCTGCATCGCCTCTGGCGCGCATATGGTGATGCCGACCCCGGCGGGCTATCGCGGCGAGGGCGTGTTCGACAATTTCTGGAAGCTGATCGAACGCTGGCAGGCCACGTTCCTGATCACCGTGCCGACCGCGATCTCGGCGCTGATGCAGCGCAAGGTCGATGCCGATGTGTCCTCGCTGCGCACCGCGATTTCCGGCTCCGCGCCGCTGCCGATCGAGCTCTATAACCGTTTCAAGGCCGCGACCGGCGTGGAGATTGCCGAAGGTTATGGCCTGACCGAGGCGACCTGCCTGGTCTCCTGCAACCCGGTGGACGGCCTGAAGAAGGTCGGCTCCGTCGGCATCCCGCTGCCCTATACGCATATCCGCATCCTGCGAAAGACGCCGCAGGGGTTCGACGAATGCGCGGCCGATGAGGTGGGCGAGATCTGCATCTCCAATCCCGGCGTGTTCGAGGGATCGACCTATACCGAGGCCGACAAGAACCACGATCTGTTCGCCGAGGACCGGTTCCTGCGCACCGGGGATCTGGGGCGGATCGACGCGGATGGCTATCTGTGGATCACCGGCCGGGCGAAGGATCTCATCATCCGTGGCGGCCATAATCTCGACCCGGCGGAGATCGAGGACGCGCTGCTCTCGCATCCGGCGGTGGCCTTTGCCGGGGCCATCGGCCAGCCCGATGCGCGGGCCGGCGAACTGCCCTGTGCCTATGTGGAACTGGTCGAAGGCGCGGAGGTCACGCAGGACGAGCTGCTGGAACATGCTGCGGGCCACATCCATGAGCGCGCGGCGATCCCGAAATATCTGGAAATCCTGCCCGAGCTTCCGAAAACCGCGGTGGGCAAGATCTTCAAGCCCGACCTGCGCCGCCTCGCCATCACCCGCGTCTATGACGCGGCGCTGGAAGGCACTGGCGCCCGCGTGGCCGAGGTGGTCGAGGACAAGAAGCGCGGTCTGGTGGCACGCATCGCGGGCCGCGAGACCACCACGGATGACGAGATCCGGGCCCGTCTCGGCGATTTCACCCGCCCGTGGGAATGGGTCTGAGGCGGATCTGACGCCGGGCGCAACACAGCGCCCGGTGACCGCCCGGCCAAGGGCGCGCGACTACCGCCAGGAACTGTCCTGCTGACGCCGTGCCTCCTGCGTGCGCCGGAACAGCACGAGCGCGGCCAGCGTGCACAGCGCGCCGGACAGCAGATAGGCCCCGGATGACCACAGCCCGAAGGTCTCGGTCAGATACAGCGCCACGAAGGGCGCGAAACCGGCGCCGAACATCCAGGACAGATCGGCGGTCAGGTTCGACGCGGTATAGCGATTCTTCATCGCGAAGCCCGACGCCACCGCGCCGGAGGACTGGCCGAAGGACAGCCCCAGCAGGGCAAAGCCGATGAACACGTAAAGCGCCTCGCCGCTGAAGCCGAGGCTCAGCAGAAGCGGTGAAATGACGGCGTAGACGGCAATCCCGATGGCGCAGTTGCGCAGCAGGCTGCGCCGCCCGGTGCGGTCCGCGATGAAGCCGGATGCGACGATCCCGCCCAGCCCGATCAGCCCGCCCACGATCTCGATCCACAGGAATCCGGTGATGTTTTCCGGCGCGTTCAGATAGATCCAGCTCAGCGGGAACACGGTGACCATGTGAAACAGGGCCAGCGTCGCCAGCGGGATGAAGGCGCCTGCAATGATGTTCAGCGATTCCTCGCGCAGCAGCCGGGGATTGATGCGCGGGCGCAGCTCCGCCTGCTTGAACAGCAACTCGAAATCGTCGCTGACCACCAGCCGCAGCCGCGCGAACAGCGCCACCACGTTGATCGCGAAGGCGACGAAGAACGGGTAGCGCCAGCCATAGCGCAGGAATTCCGCCTCCGACAGCGAGCTGCGCAGAAAGATGAACAACCCGCAGGCCAGGATCAGCCCCAGCGGCGCCCCGATCTGCGGCAGCGTCGCATAGCGCCCCTTGCGGTCGGCGGGCGCGTGCAGCGACAGAAGCGATGACATCCCGTCCCAGGCCCCGCCAAGCGCCGCGCCCTGACCCATGCGGAACAGGCACAGGCTTGCGACGGTGAGCCAGCCCTCCTGCTCGAAGCTCGGCAGAAAGGAAATCGCGACGGTGGACAGCCCCAGCAGAAACAGCGCCGAGGTCAGCTTGGTGCCCCGGCCCCAGCGGCGGTCGACCCCGGTGAAGAAGAACGTCCCCACCGGACGGGCAACGAAGCCGAGCGCGAGGACCAGAAACGCATAGAGAATCCCCTCCGCCGGGGCGGCGAAGCTGAAGATGAATTGCGGAAAGACCAGCACCGCGGCGATGGCGAACACGAAGAAATCGAAGAATTCCGAGGTGCGACCAATGATCACACCTATCGCGATATCGCTGAGTCGGACATGTTCGCGATCGGGATCTGCGGCGGTGGAATCGGCTGCGGCATGCATGATTTGCTACCTTTCTGGCCTCTTTGGGCGGGCGGGCATTCTCCTGTTAGGGAGCAACTCCCGCCGCCCTGTGTCAAGCGCGTTTGGCGCATGGACAATCCAGCCCGGCTTTGGTTTGCTTGGGCCGTGACCCTTGGATGTGCACCCCGGAAAATCGCCGGGGCGATCTGTTCCGTCCCGCTCGACCCTCGCTCGGCTGTGTGAGCTTTCAGAATGACCCTAATTCGGCTTTCGATCATTTCGGCATTGATTGCATTTCTGTCCGGCTGCGGCTCCGAGGTGCTGTCGCCCGGCGGCGATGTCGCTGCCAAGACCCGCGACGTGCTGGGCATCACCACGGCGCTGATCCTGGTCATCGTTCTGCCGGTGATGGTCGCCACGGTGATCTTCGCGATCCGCTATCGCAGCGGCAACAAGGACAGCGAGGCCGAATACGATCCGCATTTCCACCACTCCGTCCAGTTGGAGCTGCTGATCTGGGCCGCGCCGCTGGTCATCATCATCTGGCTGGGCGCGCTGACCTGGGTCAGCACCCACAAGCTGGACCCCTACCGGCCGCTCGACAGCGAGACTCAGGGCGTCACCGATGGCGAGGAGCCGCTTGTCGTTCAGGTCGTGTCGATGGACTGGAAATGGCTGTTCATCTATCCCGAATACGGCATCGCCACGGTGAACGAACTGGCCGCGCCGTTGGACCGGCCGATCCGCTTCGATCTGACCGCGACGCAGGTGATGACCGCGTTCTACGTGCCGACACTGGCCGGGATGATCTACACCATGCCCTCGATGCAGACCCAGCTTCACGCCGTCATCAACGAGGCGGGTGAGTACAAGGGCATGGCCTCGCATTACAACGGCGCCGGGTTCTCGGGGATGAATTTCAAGTTCTATGGCTACGAGCAGGCGGAGTTCGACGACTGGGTTGAGAAGTCGCGCGACTCGGGCGAGGTGCTGGACCGCGACGAATATCGCGAGTTGCTGGAGCCGAGCGAGCATGTGCCGCCTGCCTTCTACCGGCTGGCCGACACGGAGCTGTATCACGACATCCTCAACCGCTGCGTCGAGCCGGGGCAGATGTGCATGGACGAGATGATGGCGCGTGACCGCGCCGCGCGGGGCGAGGAGAGCCACGGCGGCGGGCATGGCGACGGCATGGCGGAGGACACGGCCGAAGCCGATGCCGATCCGGCCGGCACCGCGATGGCCCAAAACGGCCAACAGGAGATGGATCATTCCGGCATGGCGCGAGACGTCGATGCGGGCGCGAACTGACGGGTAAGAAGATGGCAACGCAAGCAGCACCGATAGAAAGTTCGTTCCTGTTCGGCCGGCTGGGCTGGGATCAGCTTCCGCTGGATGTGCCGATCGTGGTCGGCACCTTCGTGGTGGTGGCGATCCTGGGCGCGGCACTCGTGGGCGCGGTCACCTATTACCGGCTCTGGGGCTATCTGTGGAAGGAGTGGTTCACCACCGTCGATCACAAGAAGATCGGGATCATGTACATGATCCTCGGGCTGGTGATGTTCCTGCGCGGCTTTGCCGATGCGATCATGATGCGCATCCAGCAGGTCTGGGCCTTCAACGGCTCCGAAGGCTATCTGAACGCGCATCACTATGACCAGATCTTCACCGCGCATGGCACGATCATGATCTTTTTCGTGGCCATGCCCTTCGTCACCGGGCTGATGAATTTCGTGGTGCCGCTGCAGATCGGCGCGCGCGATGTCTCTTTCCCCTTCCTGAACAATTTCAGCTTCTGGATGACCACCGGCGGCGCGGTGCTGGTCATGGCCTCGCTGTTCATCGGTGAGTTCGCCATGACCGGCTGGCTGGCCTTCCCGCCGCTCTCCGGCATCGTGTCCAGCCCGACCGAGGGGGTGGATTACTATATCTGGGGGCTGCAGATCGCCGGGGTCGGCACGACGCTGTCAGGGATCAACCTGGTCGTGACGATCCTGAAGATGCGCGCGCCCGGCATGACGCTGATGCGGATGCCGGTCTTCACCTGGACCTCGCTCTGCGCGAATATCCTGATCGTGGCGACCTTCCCGGTGCTGACCGCAACGCTGGTCCTGCTGGCGCTCGACCGCTATCTGGGCTTCAACTTCTTCACCAACGAGCTCGGCGGCAACCCGATGCTCTATGTGAACCTGATCTGGATCTGGGGCCACCCGGAGGTCTATATCCTGATCCTGCCCGCCTTCGGCATCTTCTCCGAGGTGACCGCCACCTTCTGCGGCAAGCGGCTGTTCGGCTATAACTCGATGGTCTATGCCACGGTGTGCATCACCATCCTGTCCTATGTCGTCTGGCTGCACCATTTCTTCACCATGGGATCGGGCGCGTCGGTGAACGCCTTCTTCGGCATTGCCACGATGATCATCTCGATCCCGACCGGGGCGAAGATCTTCAACTGGTTGTTCACCATGTATAAGGGCCGCATCCGCTACGAATTGCCGATGATGTGGACGGTGGCCTTCATGCTGACCTTCACCATTGGCGGCATGACCGGAGTCATGCTGGCCGTGCCGCCGGCGGACTTCATCGTCCATAACTCGCTGTTCCTTGTGGCCCATTTCCACAACGTCATCATCGGCGGCGTGGTCTACGGGATCTTCGCGGGGATCAACTACTGGTGGCCCAAGGCCTTCGGCTACAAGATGAACCAGTTCTGGGGCCATGTCAGCTTCTGGTGCTGGGTGATCGGGTTCTGGGTCGCGTTCATGCCGCTCTACATCATGGGGCTGATGGGGGTAACGCGGCGGCTGCGGACCTTCGACGATCCGTCGCTGCAGATCTGGTTCGCCATTGCCGCGCTCGGCGCGGTGCTGATCGCCTGCGGCATCGTGGCGCTCGTGCTGCAGATCGCCTTCTCGATCCGCGACCGCGACACGCTGCGCGACGAGACCGGCGATCCCTGGGAGGGGCGGACGCTGGAATGGGCCACCTCCTCGCCGCCGCCGGCCTATAATTTCGCCTTCACGCCGGTGATCTACGATGTCGATGCCTGGCACGACATGAAGGAGCACGGCTATAAACGCCCGCTGAAGGGCTTCCGGCCGATCCATATGCCGAAAAACACCGGCACCGGGGTCATCCTGTCGGCGATCAGCGTGGTGCTGGGCTTTGCGCTTGTCTGGCATATCTGGTGGCTGGCGGTGCTGTCCTTCGCAGCCGTGCTCGGCACCGCGATCTGGCACACCTTCAATTACAGCCGGGACTACCACATCCCCGAGGCGGAGGTGACCGCCACCGAAGATGCCCGCACCCAAACCCTCAGCAACGCGGTATGAGCCTGCCATGAGTTCTGACATCGTCACCGATCCCGGCGATACGCGGGTCTACCACCCCGAGGAAGAGCCGCATCACCCCGAGGGTCATTCCACCCCGCTGGGGTTCTGGATCTACCTGATGAGCGATTGCCTCATCTTCGCGATCCTGTTTGCGACCTTTGCGGTTCTGGGCCAGCGTTTCGGCGGCGGCCCCGGCCCGCAGGAGCTGTTCGACCTGCCGCTGGTGGCGCTGAACACGGCGATGCTGCTGATCTCCTCGATCACCTTCGGCTTCGCCATGCTGTCGATGCATGAGGGCAACCAGAAGGGCGTGCTGAAATGGCTGGGCATCACCGCGATTTTCGGCGCGGCGTTCCTGTGCATCGAGCTCTACGAGTTCAACCACCTGATCCATGAAGGCGCGGGCCCGGACCGCTCCGCCTTCCTGTCGGCCTTCTTCGTGCTCGTGGGCACGCATGGGCTGCATGTGACCTTCGGGCTGCTGTGGCTGGGGGTGATGGTAATCCAGCTTCGCCGGCACGGACTGACCAATGCCAATCAGCGGCGGCTGAACTGTCTGTCGCTGTTCTGGCACTTCCTCGATGTGATCTGGATCGGGGTGTTTACCTTCGTTTACCTGATGGGAATGATCTGATGAGCGCCAGCAGCAACCATCACGGCGACCACGAAGCCGCGCAATTTCCTCACGGCACCAAGCGCGACTATGTGACCGGCTTCGTGCTGTCGGTGATCCTGACGGTGATCCCGTTCAGCCTGGTCATGTCCGGCGGGCTGGACTCGGCGCGGATGACAGGCTTCGTGATCCTCGCCTGCGCCGTGGTGCAGATGGTTGTGCACATGATCTATTTCCTGCACATGACCCCCAAGGCAGAAAGCGGCTGGACGCTGATCTCGCTCGCCTTCACGCTGATCCTGCTGACCATCACCGTCGTCGGCACGATCTGGGTCATGTACAACATGGATGCGAACATGATGCCGGGCATGGGCACCGACGCCCAGTCCGAATCCCCCAGCCCTTGACCGGCAGGTCGCCGGATCAGCCGCGCCCGCTGTGGCAACTGGCGACGGTGCTGGCGGTCGGGCTGGGCCTGATGCTGGGCTTTCTGGCGCTCGGGGTCTGGCAGGTCGAGCGGCTGGCCTGGAAGCGCGACCTGATCGCGCGGGTCGATGCGCGGCTGGCGGCCGATCCGGTCGACTGGACAGAGATCGTCAACCTGCCGCCCGGTGAACAGGAATACCGCCCCGTTCGCGTGACGGGCCGCTTCGATCACGACAGCGAAGTGCTGGTGAAGGCGGTGACGGAGGAAGGCGGCGGGTTCTGGCTGCTGACCGCGATGCAGAGCGTGGCCGGAACGACGGTGCTCATCAATCGCGGCTTCGTGCCGCCGGATCGGCGTGACCCGGCCAGCCGGACGCAGGCATTGCCGCAGGGCGAGGTCACAGTCATCGGGCTGGCCCGGCTGACCGAGCCGGGCGGGGCGTTCCTGCGCGAGAATGATCCGGTCGCGGATCGCTGGTTCTCCCGCGATGTCGCCGCGATCGCCGAGGCGCGGGATCTCGACCGGGTCGCCGCCTTCTTCGTGGATGCCGACGCGACGCCGCAGCCCGGCGGCTATCCGCTGGGCGGTCTGACCGTCACCCGGTTCCGCAACGCGCATCTGGGCTATGCGCTGACCTGGTTCGCGCTTGCCGGGCTGGTCGCAACCGGGCTGGTGATGCTGATCCGGTTCGAGATCCGGCAGCGCGGCGCCTCGGTGGCGCGGTAGTCACGGCATCTCGACCGGGACCACGGCCTGTCCCAACCGCTCGGACAGGGTTGCCACCTCGGCATCCATCTCGACCCGGCCGGGGAAGGCAGCGCCATGGCTCTGTTGCAGGAAGCCATGGTCGTGCAGCGCCGCGGTCAGCCGGGGAAAATCAAGCTCCGCGTAGATCTCGCTCACCTGGCGGCGATCGGCGGATTCGAACTGGTATTGCCGCCCGCTCAGCGCGTCGATCACCACCGGCGCGCGCCCGGCGAAATGCCGGAACTGGCGCATGAAATCCGCCACGATTCCGCCCGGTCGGCGCAGGATGATGCCGACCCGCACCTCAGGCCCGGTATAGAACCCGGCCAGATGCAGCGCCGAATTGTCGCTGGAGACGATGACCCGCGCCGCCTTGTATTGCGCGATCTGCTCGGAGATCGGCAGATCCTGCGGGTGAAAGATGCGATACCCCTCGGCCGCGAACATGCGCTCAAGCGCCGCCTCGCCCAGATAGCGGCCGCGCTTGGAAAACAGCCTGCTGCGCGAGATATAGATCTTCTCGGCCCCGGCAGGCGCGATGTCGCGGCCGAAATGCGCGCGCACGAATTGCCGGTATTCGGGACATCCGCCGATCATGTCGCCGGTTCCGAAGCCCTGCGGTGCCAGAACCAGCCGCTCGACCCGTGTGGGGCGGACCGCGCCTTCGGAGTTCGCGCAGGGCGGGCCGAACATCTCCAGCAGCGGCAGCAGCGGGCGCACGAAGCGGCGCGGCCAGGTGACCTGTTTCTTGGTCAGGAAGATCACCCCGTCCAGTTTGTCGCGCACATGCGGGATCGCCCAAAGACGCGCGGTCGATTCGACCAGGAAATGCCCGAAATGCCCGTAGAGCATCCCGCCGAACAGCCATGTGCCGTTGAGCGTTTCCTCCGCGATCTGCGGCGTCTCCTCCGTCGGCTCGACAGTCACCGGGGTGGTCGAGTTGCGGAAACACTGGCCGAGCGGCAGATAGCTGCCGCTTGCGTCGAATACCCCCGAAGGGCGGCGCAGCCCGCGGGTCTTGCCGGGCGCGAAGGGCACGATCAGCGCGCTCTCGACCGTGCGGATGTCGCCGGCCAGCGATTGCGTCGGATCAAAACTCATGCTGATCCCTTTCTCGCCGCGCACATTGTGACCGCCCGGCCCGTCATCGCGCTGCCCCGGCCAGCAGGCATTGCGTCAGCGGATCGGCGTCCGGCGCAATATCGGTCAGGATCAGGCAGGAGCTGCCGGAATGGATCACCACCGCGCCATCCGCCTCGGTCAGGATCTCGGGCCGCGCGCCCCAGCCGGTCAGGTCATAGCGCTGCGCCGCATCCCAGCCGGTCAGCTCGGCGGTCGCCCCCGCATCCAGCGTGAACTGCTTCGCCCCCTTGCCGCAGATGATGACATTCGCGCCCGCCCCGATCCGCACCTTGTGATCGCCCTCGGCCAGCGTCAGGCGGTTGCGCCCGGTGCCGGTGTCGATCCGTGACGACCCCGGCCCGTCCTCGATCACGTCATTGCCGCTTCCGGCGAGGATGACGTTGCGCCCGGCCCCGCCGATGATGAGATCATCGCCCGACCCGCCATCCAGCGTGTCGCTGCCCGCGCCGCCGATCAGCGTGTCATTGCCCGACCCGCCATGAAAGCGGTTGCTGTCCTTGCTGCGCTTGGTGCGCGCCTCCAGCCGGTCGTTCCCGGCCCCGCCATGCAGGATCGACGCGCCGTATTTCGGCCCGATCAGCACGTCATCGCCCATGGAGCCCATCACATCGACCGACACCCGCTCCGACGTCTCGAAGCGGAACGGGCTGTCGGGATGGCCCACCACGCGGATCATCTTGCCTTCCCGCTCGTCGCTGTCCTCCTTGCGCGCGACCACCGTGGCGATCCGGATATCCTCGACATGCGGGGGCAGGTTCACCACATAGTCGTCCGGCCCGCCCAGATACCACAGCCGGTCATGCCCGCCATCCGCATCCTCGCGGATCTTCTCCACATCCGCACCATAGGCCCAGTAGTCATTGTCGCGCAGCCCGCCGGCCAGCACGACCGAGCCGTCCACCGCCATGATCGCGTTCACCCCGTCGGCCGGGTTCTCCGCCCCGGTCAGGTCCAGCCCCAGATCGCGCGCGCCCCGCACCAGCTCGTCGCGCAGCCTTTCCAGCGGCGTCGTCTCCGGCGCCGATTCGGCCAGATTGTCGGTCTCTCCGGGATCGCGGACCAGATCATAGACATGCTCCTCGCCATTGGGATAGCGGAAATAGCGAAGATGCTGCCAGTCGGGGTCCGAGGGGCGCACCGACAGCGTCCCGAAGACCGAGGTCACGGGCGATTTGCTGCGGTCATATTCCCCGAAGCTGTCGTCGATCAGCGGCAGCAGGCTTTGCCCCGACACCCAGTCGGCGCGGCGCGGCAGCCCGGCCAGATCCATGATCGTGCAGGGCAGGTTGTGCAGCGACACCGGCATCTCGACGGTCCGGCCTTCGGTCATGCGCGGCGACCAGATGCCAAGCGGCACGTGGGCGGCGCTGTCCCACTGGCTCATCTTGTGGAAACTGTCGTGATTGCCCAGGTTGAAGCCGTTATCGGACAGGAAAATCACCGTGGTATTCGCGCCAAGCGGGCTGGCCGCGAGCGCGTCGAGGAACCGGCCGATCTCGTGATCGACATGGCTCATCGCGGCGAAATAGGCGCGCACCACTTGCCGCCAGCCCTCGTCCCCGCCCTTTTCCGGCGTCCAGTTTCCATTGGCGATATAGGCCGCCTCATAGACCGCGAAACCGGGCGGCGGGCCGTAATAATCCTCCGGCGCGGCGATGGAGGGCCACTCGATCGCCGCCGGATCGTAGAGCTGATAGAACCGGTCCGGGCATTCCAGATTGAAATGCGGATGCTTGAATCCAAGCTGGATCAGATGCCGCCGCGCCGGGTCGGCCCGGTTCACATGGTCGATGGCGTTCTGCGCCACCCAGTAATCATAGAATCGGTCATCCTGGCTGCCATCGTCATCGGGATGGTTGATCCCGGCCACGCCCGGCCCGCGCCCGCCCAGATATTCATGCACGCCCCGGCGCCCGCCGCGGTCCGAGCACTCCGGTTCTTCATGGAACAGCATCCGGCGGTATTCTTCCGGCATCGGCTTGTAATTGCTGTCCACCTTGCCGGTGGTGAAGTTATAAAACCCCGCCCGCCGCAGATCATAGGCCCAGGCCCGTTCCGGCGGCATCACGTCGCGCCAGAACCGGTTCAGATCCACCAGACCGCTGCGATAGGGGGAGATGCCGGTCGCAATCTCGGCCCGGCAGGGCGCGCAGAGCGGCACGGTCGCGTAGCTGTTGGCAAAGCGGACCCCCTCGGCCATCAGCCGGTCAATATTGGGGGTCTGGATCTCGATCCCGAATGTGGCCCGCCAGGTGAAGACATCGATCATGTCATCCACCCAGATCATGCAGATATTGTCGTCGCGGGTCGCGGCGCGGTCAAACCCCATGGCTCACAGCTCCCACAGGCAGAAGGATGCGAAGGCGTCGCGCAGGCGATGACCGGTGCTGCCGGGCGGGGCGGACAGGACATCCAGACCGGGCCAGAGCAAGACACCGCCGATCGCGGCAGACCCCAGGGTTTTCGGCATGCCCTGGCGATGGCTGCGCGCGCCGATCAGCAGATCGGATTTCGGCGCGAAATCTCCGGCCCCCGCCGCGGTGGCGAAAGCGTCATCGGCGGGCCGCCACAGCCGCAATTCCCCGCCCGATTGCGACGCCATCACCGCCTGCCAGCCATCGCCCGCGCCGGGCAGGGCGGCAATCGCGGCACCCGCATTGTCGCGCAGCGTCGTGGTCAGCTCCTGATCCTGCGACAGATAGACGTAATTGCTGCGCCCCGATCCGCGCAGCGCAAACAGGCTGCGGGTGTCCTCGTCGCGCGGGGCGGGATGCCAGATGCAGGCCACGGTCCAGCTATCGGCGCGCACCACATCGCGGACGCGATAGGCGCAGTTGCGCCCGGCGCGGAGAAGCAGCGCGGCGCGGTCCCCGACCGTCTGGAACTGGCCCTCGGGCTCGGGCGAGACGGCATCGGCCTGGCGCTGCGCGGCGCATCGATCCGGCCAGACGGCCGGATCATCGCCGTGCGACGCGGCGTCGAACCACGACCCGCCCAGTTCGGCGCTCAGCGCCGCGATCCGCGCCACCGCGCCGCTCAGCAGCGCGGCCTCGGGCACGGTCACGCCGACCTGCAACCCCGCCCCGCTCATCGGATCACCTGCGAGGCCGGGACCGCCCATCTGTAATGCGTGCGTCCATCGCCAGAGACCGCCTGCCAGTCATCCCGCAGCGCACCGTTCCAGCCGGGCCGGCCCGCGCCGGGTGCTTCGGGTATGGCATAATCCAGCCGCCACTCGCCGCTGTCCGGCAGGTCGCCGTCCAATGTGATGCGGATCGCGCGATCGTCCTGCGGATGGATCTCGACCCCGGCGATGCCAGGAGCCGCATCCGCGCCGGTTATCGCGAACCCGGCCGCCGGTCCGGCCTGCATCGGATCGTCGGGATCGAGGATCAGCGCCGCCCCCGCCTTGAACACGGCGCGCAGCGCACGCGGCCCGTCCCGTTCCGCCAGGCACATCAGCGGCGCGGTCCACGCCTCGCGGGCCATCCGCGCCTCCAGAGCCTGCGCTTCGACGGCGGACTGCGCCAGAATGGCATCCGCCGTGGGCTGGCCCAACCGGTCCTGCGTCAGCGCGGCGGTGGCACCGACCACGCAGAGATCATGCCCGCCCGGCCGCAGCGCCAGCAGCGCAAATCCCTCGGCTGCGATGCGCGCCCGCGCGGCCTGCGTACCCCACCATGCGCCGCAATCCAGCGTCAGCAGAATGCGCGGCGGCGCCAGACCGGCCTGATCGACCGTTGCGGAAATCCCGTCCAGCAGGGCGAGGCCGGCGGCGTGGAATCCGCGCGCGTCCATCCCGTCAGCCAGGTGATCCGGCCCGATCTCCACCGCGATGGCCGCGATCCGCGCCGATTTGCCGAGCGCCCCGGCGAGTGCTGCGAAACGGTCCAGCGATGGCCGCAGCATGTCCAGATCCGTCCCGGAACCCAACGGCCCCGGCGGCAGCAATGCGGCGGCGGTTGCGAACAGCGGCAGGGCCCGGAAGGCATCATGGCGGTGCCTGAGCAGTGTACAGGCTGTGTACGCATTGATGCCGCTGTGGTGCAGGGCCTCGAACAGCCGCGGCGCTTCCCCCTCGTCTTCCTGCGGCGAGATGTTGGCAAGATGATAGGGAAATTCCGGCAGCGCACTCGGCGCGTTGAATCGCCGCCCGCCGGACAGCGAGAAAAGCCCCAGCACCGGCCCCGGCGTCTCTGCCAGCAGCGCCGGGCCGGAGATGTGGCGGCGATAGCGCCGCACCCCCTCCGCCCCCGGCAGCCGCGCCGTAAAGCGCAGCCAGTCGCCGTCCCGCATCGCGTCCCAGGCGTCGATATCCCCCAGAATGGCGGCGTCGAGCGTGACAGGCGCGGCAGCAACCGGATCGCCTTGCGGTAGAGCCTCGCCCTTGGCCGTGCCGGGCGCCTGGCCCATCCGTCGCGCGATATCCGCCACCACCCGGTCGGACAGGCGCATCACCAGCCCGGTGTCGTCGGCGGCCAGAACCGGGCCGTTCTCAGCGCTCAGCAGAATGGTTCGCCCGGTCATCTCAGTCACCCTGCCCTTCGGCCCGTCCGGCGTCCCGGTCTAACTGCACGGTGCTGAAATACAAGGCGGATCACCATTTTCCACAATTTCTCGAACTCACCCTAGCCGCATTGAACCCGGTCCGCTACAACATCCCAACCGACACCTGCCGAGGCTTCGCCATGGAACTCGACCGCCGCCCTGTTGCCTCGCTCTGGATCGGAGCCGAGCTGCATTATCTCAACCAGCTCTGCCTGAAATCGCATCTGCGCCACGGCCATCCGGTGACGCTGTATTGCACGGATGACGTGAAGAACGCCCCGGACGGGGTCGAGATCCGCCCCGCCTCCGAGATCATGTCGATCGACATGGCCCTGGTCAATGATACCTCGGCCTCGTTCCTGTCGAACGTGTTCCGCTACAAGATGATCCAGAAGACCGGTGCGATCTGGATCGATTGCGATGCGTTCTGTCACCGTCCCTTTCCCGACGACCAGGAATGGATCTTTGCCGGCCACGGCATGCGCGGGGCGCTGAATTGCGGGGTGGTGGCCCTGCCGCGGGAATGCGCGCTGATGGATCAGCTTCTGGATTACTACGACAACCTGCCCGATTACCCCGCGTGGTGGAACAAGCGGCAGCGCAAGCAGATGGACCGGATCAAGGATAAGGGCGGCTATACCCACGCCGCCGCCATCTACAAGGCCGAGCGGACCGCCTTCGGGCCGCAGGCCTTCACCTGGTTCGCGCAGCAGACCGGCGATATCGAGCGGGCGATGACGCCGGACACGCTCTATCCGGTGCCGTTCCAGTTGAACGACATCTTCTACGACCCGCATGGGCGGGTGGAGGGGTGGTTTACCGATCAGACCATGTCGGTGCATCTCTATACCAACGGCACCAAGCCGTGGTGGCGCAAGAATCCGCCGCTGGAAAACTCCTACGCGGCGCGGATGTGCGCCGAGGTCGGGATCGACCCGGCACAGGCGCTGGAAAGCTGAGGCGCGGCACCTGCTCGTGCGGCGCCATGGGAATGGGTGAATGAGTAACCGACCGGAGCTGAACCGCCATGCCAGCCGCCACGGCACCGTCATGGCGGTGTCGATGATGAAGGACGAGGCGCCGTATCTTCTGGAATGGTTCGCCCATCACCTGGCGGTCGGATTTACCGATATCCTCGTCTACACCAATGACTGCTCCGACGGCACGGTGGAGATGCTTCAGCGGCTCGAGGAGCTGGGGCTGGGTCATCACCGCCGCAATGACATCCCGGACGGGGTGAAGCCCCAGCCCTCCGCGATCAGCCATGCGCAGCGCGAGCCGCTGGTGCAGCAGGCCGATTGGGTGATGCTGTTCGACGCGGACGAGTTTCTGTCGGTCAACCATCCCTCCGGCCATCTGGACGGGCTTCTGGATGATGTCGTGGCGCAGGGCGCGAACGGCATTGTCGTTACCTGGCGCATTTTCGGCTCGAACGGCGTGATCGACTGGTCGCGCGCCCCGGTGACCGAGCAATATACCCGCGCCGCGCCGCATCTGTGGAACAAGGGCTGGGGGGTCAAGACCCTGTTCAAGTTCGACCCGGACTACTGGAAGCTGGGCATCCACCGCCCTTCCATGAAGAAGAAACATCTGGAGGGCGGTTTTCCCGACAGCGTCAAATGGCTGAACGGCTCGGGCAAGGAGATGGAAAGCTATTTCAAGTTCCGCGGCTGGCGCTCCATCCGCCGGACCTTGGGATATGACTGGGTCCAGTTGAACCACTACGCGGTGAAGTCCATCGACAGCTATGCCGCCCGCCGCTTCCGCGGCAATGTGAACAACAAGAAGGACAAGTATAACGCCGATTACTGGTCGCTCCAGGATCGCAACGAAGTGGCCGACACCCACATCCTGCGCCACGCCCCCCGCCGCGCCGAGATCATGGCGCAGTTGCTGAAAGATCCGGTCCTGAACGATCTGCACCACAAGGCGCTCGAGGCGGTGGAGGCGCGGCTGGCGGAATTCCGGCAGTCGGATGAATACGCCGCATTCCGTGACGGGCTGATCGAGGCCGGAAAGATCCCGATCACCGAGGTCGAGGCCAAGCCGCCCAAGGCCCGCGATCCGGCGAAGATCGCGGCGCTGATGTCTTCGGTGGAAAAGAAAGCGTCCCGGAGCTCGGCGCAGTCTGCCGAAGAAAGCCGCGCGTCGGGCTGGAACGCCATCGGGGTGGATCATTACGTCACCGGCCGGATCTCGCTGCGCGAGCCGGACTCGGTCGAGTGGATCGAATCGCACGGTGTGCTGCTGCCCTGCGATCCCGGCCTGTTTTCCAGCGATGCGCTGATGGCTGTGCTTGCGGGCAAGTTTGACCGACGGAATGTGCGCAACATCGCCAGCTACCTGTCCGGCAGCCGCCGCGTGCTGGATCTCGGCGCAGGCATTGCGCTGCCGGCGCTGCGGCTGGAGAAATCCGGCACGGATTGCACCATCATGGTGCAGGACAGCCAGCCCGGCATGGGGCGCGCGCTCGCGCGGATCCGGGATCGCAACGGGATGGGCAATTCCGCACGGGTCCGTTTCGTCGATGGGCCGCTGATCCTGCCGGGTGACGGGCCTGATGAGGCGCGGGGGCTGGCCGCCTATCTGGGGGATTTCCGGCCCGACACGCTGCGAATCTCTGCCCGCGCCGGGATCGGGGGCGCGCGGCTGGCGGCGCAGGATCTGTCCGGCATAGATCGCGTCATCCTGCCTTTCGAGGAGGCCGCCGAGATTGCTGCGCTGCGCGAATCCTACGGGGAAGTCCTTATCTCGAAGGGGCTCCGCGAGGTCTCGGACGCGGCGGATTCAGGATCCTTGCGATTTGCTCGCCCGTCCGGGGAAGAAACTGTAGACTGAGGATGTTTTTACTCCGTTGGAAGGGTTGAGAAAGTGTCGAAGACGAAAATAGCGGTGGCCGGTCTCGGCTATGTTGGCCTGTCGAACGCGGTGCTGCTGGCGCAGCATAACGCGGTGACGGCGTTGGATGTCACGCCGGACCGGGTCGAGATGGTCAATGCCGGCACGTCGCCGATCGAGGATGCGGAAATCTCGGATTTCCTGGCCAACCGGGATCTTGACCTGACCGCGACGCTGGACCCCGAGGCGGCGTTCGGGGATGCCGAGCTGGTGATCATCTCCACCCCGACGAATTACGACGCCAAGACCAACCGCTTCGACACCTCGACGGTCGAGACGGTGCTGGAGCAGGTGCACCGGATCAATCCGGCGGCGGTGGCCATCATCAAATCCACCATCCCGGTCGGGTTCGTCGAGCGTGTCCGGGCCGAAATGGGCTGGGACAACATCATCTTCTCCCCCGAGTTCCTGCGCGAGGGCAAGGCGCTGTTTGACAACCTGCACCCGTCGCGGATCGTGGTGGGCGAACGCTCGGACCGGGCCAGGAAATTCGCCGATCTGCTGACCGAAGGCGCCATCCGCAAGGACATGCCGGTGCTGTTCTGCGGCCCCGTGGAGGCCGAGGCGATCAAGCTGTTCTCGAACACCTATCTTGCCCTGCGCGTCGCCTATTTCAACGAACTGGACAGCTATGCCATCGCGCATGACCTGAACTCGCGCGAGATCATCGGCGGCGTGTGCCTCGACCCGCGAATCGGGGATTTCTACAACAATCCCAGCTTCGGTTACGGCGGGTACTGCCTGCCGAAAGACACCAAGCAGCTTCTGGCGAATTACGACCAGGTGCCGCAGAACCTGATCTCGGCCATCGTCGAATCCAACCGCACCCGCAAGGATTTCGTCTCTGACCAGATCGTGTCGCGCAAACCCGCGAAGGTCGGCGTCTATCGGCTGGTGATGAAGGCGGGTTCGGACAATTTCCGCGACAGCTCGATCCAGGGCGTGATGAAGCGGATCAAGGCCAAGGGGATCGAGGTGATCGTCTATGAACCGGTGCTGAAGGAGGATCTGTTCTTCAACAGCCGGGTGGAGCGCGACATCGACCGGTTCAAGCAGGAAAGCGACATTATTCTCGCGAATCGGCTGTCGGACGACATCCGTGACGTGGCCGGGAAGGTCTATACGCGCGACCTGTTCGGCGTGGATTGAACCGGCGCGCGATGCGGCTACTCTCCGTCACCTCCGTCCGCAATGAAGCGCCCTATCTCCTGGAATGGATCGCCTGGCAGCAACTGATCGGGATCACCGATCTGCTGGTCTATTCAAATGACTGCGACGATGGCACCGACCGCTTGCTGGACCGGCTGGCCGCAGAAGGCGTGCTGCGCCATGCCCAGGCCGAGCGGCGTCCCGGAAAGTCGATCCAGTGGAGCGCGCTGAAAGCCGCCTGGCAGCACGAGCTGCGCCGCCAGGCGGACTGGATGCTGATTTCGGATGTTGACGAATTTCCGGTCATCCATGCGGGCGAGGGGCGGATCGCGGACCTGCTGTCATCGGTGCCGGAGAATGCCGATGCCATCGCGCTTGCGTGGCGCTTGTTCGGGGCGGGCGGTGTGGCCCGGATCGTGGATCGGCCGACGGTGGAGACGTTCATCCGCTGTGCCCCGGTCGGCGTGATGCATCCGATTGCCGCGACCTTCTTCAAATCGCTGTTCCGGCCCGCCGCCTTCGGCGGGCCGGGCGTTCACCGTCCGCGCCACAAGAAGGACAGCGCGCCGGTCTGGATCAACGGATCCGGCAATCCGATGGACCCGGTGGTCGCGGAAAACGACAAGCGGCTGTCGCTGATCGGCACGGCCGAACATCGCAGCCTGGCCGAGATGCATCACTACTCGCTGCGGTCCGCCCAATCCTACCTGGTGAAATCTGAACGCGGCCTGCCCAATCGCAGCGACAAGCGCGTCGATCTGGGCTACTGGGTGGAGCGGAATTTCAATAGCGAGGAAAACCGCGCGGCGCAGCGCCATCTGCCGCAGCTCGACGCGCGGATCGAGGCGCTGAAGGGGCTGCCGGGGGTGGGCGAGCTGCATCAGGCGGGGTTCGATTGGCACCGCACCCGCTTCCGGCACCTGCTTGCGCGGCAGCCTTATTATGACCTGTTCTGCCAGATCCTCTTCGCGAGCGACAGCGCCGTTCTGACGCAGAGCGAGCAGATCAGCCTGTTGCGCATGTTCTCGAAGGTGAAGCCTGCGGAGTGATCTTCGCGGGGCGGCGGCCTGTCTCGGCTGCGTTCCGACAGGGGTTTCGCAGCGGGATCTTTTCTCGGGCCGATTTGTGGCGCGTGGCGATAGCATAGAGTCAAAGTCGAAATCGAACGCGAAATGCAACCATAAGTTGACGGTTTTGCGATTCGGAATCTTGGCGGGTGGAATTTTTCAGCTATTGCGTGTTTTGACACACGTGCAGGTTAATTGGATTTGCGGTTTCGGGTTCAAATGCGCTCGGCATGCTGGAAAACCAACGCGGTCAAGAAGTTCTCAAGCATCTGAGATATAGTTATATTTTGAGCTGGTGCACGCCGCGGATGCCCCATGGCGAAATCGCGCCGCGCGCAAACTGTCTTTTCCGGCAGTTTCGCCACATTTCCGGCGGCGGCATAAAAATAAACGCTGGCTTGCGCTTGAGAATTTCGTTTCAGTGCGGCAAGCTGTCGGCGTTGTAGTTGGTTTGTCAGTTCTGGTTGTGACGATGTTGCCTTTGCGTTTTGCAGGCGAATTGCCGGTTTGCGGCGGGCCTGCACCATTCTTCAACCAATCTTTGTCTCTGCAAGCTGACGCGGGCGTTCCGTTCGCAATCTGCGTGCGGCAGTCGGCCGCGCAGGCGGACCAATGCCCCTTTACGGGCCCGGCGCGATGATGTCCCGCGTGCGGATCATGCCGTCGCAGGCGCAATCGACGGGCGAGACAGTGCTGCGCTTTCTGGCCGCAGGCGTGGCGAACACGGCTGTCGGCTACGGCATCTACCTGGTCGCGGTGATCGCCGGTGCGGCCCCGCAACTCGCGCTGATCCTGCAATTCGTCCTGGGCGCGCTGTGGAACTATCAGCTTCACGCCCGGATGGTCTTTGCGGTCGAGGGCTGGCGGCGCCTGCCGGCCTATATCGGCAGCTATCTGCTGATCTACGCGGCAAACGCACTGGCGCTGCGCCTCCTGCTGGCGCAGGGGGTCGGGCCGCTTGTGGCGCAGCTCGTCCTGCTGCCATTCGTCGTGCTGGCCTCCTGGCTGCTGATCGGGCGGGTGATGGGGTTTCGCCATCGCGGGGTGCGGAGATGAGCGTGACCGAGGCCGCAACCCGCCCGGCGGCTGTGCCGCGCCTGCCGAGCGTCGCGAGGTCGCTGGTCCTCCTCGCGCTTGCCGTTGCGGTGCTGGGCCTGCTTGGCCGGATCATGGGATATGATCTGCGGCGCGACGAGTTCATGTTCGTGCCGCCCGCGGCATTGCTGGACGAGCATGATCTGTATCGGGACCTGTTCTACAATCACGTGCCCTATTCCGCCTGGCTGTTTCGTGCCGTCCACCAATTGCTGCCGTTTCTTGGGCTTTTGGCGGCGGCGCGGCTGACCGTGTTCATGGCCTGGCTTTTGTTGCTGGGCAGTGCGGGCTGGATCGGCTGGCGGCTGACCCGCTCGCCGAGCCTGACGCTGTTTGCCCCGGTCAGCCTGCTGACCGCCGAGGTGCTGCTGGGTCAGACCGGGATGGCGGCGACGAACAACCTGCTGCCGCTGCCCTTTGCCCTGGTGGGGCTGGGCCTGCTTTCCATCTCGCTGGCAGAGGGCGATCTGCGTTTCGACCGATTGTTTCTGGCCGGAATGATGCTGTCCGTGGCCGCCGGCATGAAGGCGAGCGCGATCGCCTTCATTCCCGCCGTGGCGATCGGATGCTTCCTCATGCCGCCGGAGCTGCGTCTGTCCGAGCGGATCCGCCGGCTGGTGCTGCCGGTCGGGCTTGGCGGGCTGATCGGCGCGCTGCCACTGTTCTGGCTGGCGCTGACCATGCCGGAGACCTTCTTCGCCCATATCGCGGGCTATCATGCCGGGCCGCATGTGGCGTTTTGGCAGGCCAACGCGTCCAGCGAGCCGGGGCTGGCGCTCAGCCCGCCGCAAAAGCTGCAACTGGCCTATTCGGTCTGGCTGGTCGGCGCCCCGATGCTGGCGATGTTCGCTGCCTGCTGGGGCTGGTTCCTGATGCGGCGCGGCCGCGGCGTGACGGGGCTTCGCGGCATGTCGGGCACCCATGCGGTGTTCCGGGTCGTGCTGGCCGCGACGGTGACAACGGCGGTGCTGGCTTTCGTGCCGACCCCCGGTTTCCCGCAATACTACGTCGCGCCGCTCGTCGGGTTTCCGGTGCTGACCGCACTTGCCTATCGCGCCATGTCCGATCCGTCGCGCGTGCATTTCGGGGCCGCGATGATGGTCGCCGCGGCGATGATGGCGGTTTTCGCCGCGCCGCGCCTGGGACTTGGGCTGGCCGCGCTGCGCGACCCCGCCGCCCTGACCCCGGCCCGGATCGCGCGCAGTGCCGAGCTGCTGCGCGCGCGGCTGGCGGAGGCGGGGCTTGCAGATGCCGGGCCGGTCGCCACGCTGTCGCCGCTTTATCCGCTGGAGGCCGGGCTGCCCATCTATCCCGAGTTCTCGGCCGGCCCCTTCGCCTATCGCGTCGCGCCATATACCGAGCCGGCGCTGCGCGCAGAATATGCCATGGCGGGCGCGGAGGATCTGGATGCGCTGTTCGCAGCCCGCCCGCCCGCGGCGATCCTGACCGGGTTCGACGCCGAACTCGAAGCGCCGTTCGAGGCCTATGCCCGTGCCAACGGCTTCACCCGCGCGGAGATCCCCGAAATTCGCGACCGCTACGGCGAGGCCCGGCTGTGGCTGTCGCCCGACGCCGTCACCCCACAGGACCAGACAGGAGACATTCCATGAAGACGATCCTGCTAGCCGGCGGGCTTGGCTCGCGCCTCGCCGAGGAAACCGTGAGCATTCCGAAACCCATGGTTGAGGTCGGCGGACGTCCGATCATTGCCCGTGTGATGGATGTCTACAGCCATTTCGGCCATGACGAGTTCATCGTCGCGGGCGGCTACAAATGCCTGATGCTGAAGCATTTCTTTGCGAATTATCACCTGATCGCGAATGACATCAGCGTGGATCTCGATTCCGGCGATCTGGCGCTGAAGCCGATCTCGTCAGGCGGGTGGAAGGTCAGCGTGGTCGATACCGGCGCCTTGACCATGACCAGCGGACGCATCCGGCGGCTGCGCGACTGGGTGGGCGACGAGACCTTCATGGTCACCTATTCCGACGGGCTCGGCAATGTCGATATCGGCCAGTTGCTGGAGTTTCATCGCGGTCACGGCAAGCTGGCCACGGTGACGGCGGTGCAGCCCCCGGCGCGGTTCGGCAACATGGAGCTGACGGCGGGCGGCAAGGTCCAGGCCTTCACCGAGAAGGTGCGCCGCTACGAGACCTGGATCAATGGCGGGTTCTTCGTCTTCGAGCCGGGCGTGTTCGACTATCTGATCGACGACATGGAGCCGCTGGAACAGTCGCCCATGGTCAACCTGACCCGCGACGGGCAGTTGATGGCGTTCAAGCATTACGGGTTCTGGCACCCGATGGACACGATCCGCGACCGCAATGCGCTGAACGAGCTCTGCGATCAGGATCCGCCGCCATGGCTGCAATTCGATGCCGCGGCGCAGGATCCGCAGCACGTGACGCGGGCCGTGATCTGATGGATGCATGGACCAATCCGGGCGAGCTGTCCTCGGGCTTCGGCGGCATATTTGCCGGCCGCCGGGTGCTGCTGACGGGCCATACCGGGTTCAAGGGCGGCTGGCTCGCGCTGTGGCTCCACGCGCTCGGCGCAGAGCTGCGCGCGGTCTCGCTGCCGCCCGAAACCTCGCCCTCGCTGTTCGATCTGGCGGGCGTTGCGGATCTCTGCGACAGCCGGTTTGCCGATATCAACGACGCCGCGGCGTTGCGCGCGGCGGTGGCGGGGTTCGCGCCGGAGCTGATCGTCCACATGGCGGCGCAGGCCATTGTGCGCGACAGCTATGACACGCCGGTCGAGACCTTTGCGACGAACGTGGTCGGCACCGCGAATGTGCTGGAGATCGCCCGGCAGAGCGCGTCGGTGCGCGGTGTGGTCGTCGTCACCAGCGACAAATGCTACGAGAACAATGAATGGGACTGGGGGTATCGCGAGGTCGATCCCCTCGGCGGGTCCGATCCTTACAGCGCGTCGAAAGCCTGCACCGAACTGGTCGCGCAGGCCTATCGCCGGTCGTATTTCAGTGCGCCGGACGCGGCGCGGCTCGCCTCTGTCCGGGCCGGGAATGTCATCGGCGGCGGCGATTGGGCGGCGCATCGGCTGATCCCGGATATCGTCCGCGCCACCGCCGCCGGTGAGGATGTCACGATCCGCAACCCGGCGAGCGTCCGCCCCTGGCAGCACGTGCTGGAACCGCTTTCCGGCTATCTGATGATCGCCGCCCGACTGCTCGGCGATGACCGTGACGCCGTGTCCGGCGCCTGGAATTTCGGGCCCGACACCGAGTCGACCGTCCCGGTGGGAGAGGTCTGTGCGCTGTTTGCCCGGCTTTGGGGCGAGGGCGGGCCGCGCTTCGTCATGCAATCCAACCCCGATGCGCCGCATGAGGCGGGGCTGCTGCGCCTCGACAGCACCAAGGCGCGGCTTCACCTGGGATGGCGGCCGCGTCTGGGTCTGGCCGATGCGCTGGCGCTGACCACCGACTGGTACCGGGCCCAGGCCGGGGGCGCGGATATGCGCCAGATCACGCTGGACCAGATCGCCGCCTATGCCGGGCTGATGCAGCCCCGCGCGGTATTGCCTGAAACGGACATGCTTGCAGGATAGGAGAGCCAGGAGATGCGCGTGAATTACGGACAGACCGTCCATGGCGAGGAAGAGATCGAGGCGGTCGTCAACGTCCTTCGCAGTTCGACCCAGATGGGCAAGCATGTGCGCGAGATGCAATCGGGCGTCGCCAAGCTGTTCGACAAGTCGCATGGCATCATGGTCAATTCCGGCTCATCGGCGAATTTCATCGCGGTGGCGCTTCTGGATCTGCCGAAAGGGGCGGAGGTGATTACCCCGGCGCTGACCTTTGCCACCACCGTCGCGCCCATGGTGCAGCACGGGCTGGTCCCGGCCTTCATCGACGCGGAAGACGGCACCTATAATGCCGATGCCGATCAGATCGAGGCGATGATCGGGCCCGACACCCGCGCCATCATGATCCCGTCGCTGATCGGCAACCTGCCCGACTGGACGCGGATCCGCGAGATTGCCGAACGGCACAATCTGATCGTGATCGAGGACAGCGCCGATACGCTCGGCGCGACGATCGGCGGGGAAAGCACGGGCGTCAATTCCGCCATTTCTACCACCAGCTTCTATGGCAGCCATGTCATCAACGGGGCCGGGAATGGCGGAATGCTGTGTGTCAATGACGACGATCTGGCCCGCCGCGCGCTGCTGCTGCGAAGCTGGGGGCGGACCTCGTCGCTGTTCCAGGAGGGCAGCGAAGCAATCGAGAACCGATTCAATGTCGAGCTGGACGGGATTTCCTATGACGCGAAATTCCTGTTCGAGGAGCTCGGCTACAACCTGGAGCCGTCCGAGATCAGCGCCGCCTTCGGGCTGGTGCAGCTTGGCAAGCTGGATCGCAACATCACCGCGCGGGAAGAGAATTTCGCCCAGCACCTGGCATTCTTCCGGGACTACGAGGAGTGGTTCATCCTGCCCCGCCAGCTTCCCGATTCGCGCACCGGCTGGCTGGCCTTCCCGCTGACGCTGCGGGAGGGTGCGCCCTTTACGCGGCGCGACATGCAGATTTTCCTCGAAAAGCGAGAGATCCAGACGCGGCCGGTCTTTACCGGCAATATCCTGCGCCAGCCAGCGATGGCCGATGTCGAATCGCGCAGGCGGGCGGAGGGCTATCCGGTGGCCGACCAGGTGATGCGCGGCGGCATCCTGCTGGCGTGCCATCACGGGCTGGATCAGCCGCAGATCGACTATATGCACGAGGCTTTCACAGCCTTCGCCAAGGAAAGGGGCTGAGCGATCGGGATGAAGCATATCTGGCAGGGGCCGGCGCGTGTTCAGGGCGTCCGGCCCGTGCCGCCCGGGGTCCGGCCAACGGTACCAGCCGCGCCCCGTCATGGCCGGGTTCTTCCGGCTGAATGGATTGGAGCTCAAGAATGACGCGCATCCTGGTGACTGGCGGCAGCGGCTTTATCGGATCGCATCTGGTCCGGGCCTGCCTCGATCGGGGCGGGGAGGTCGCGGTGCTCTCGCGCCCCGGCTCCGATCCGTGGCGGCTTGCGGATGTCGCGGACCGGATCACGATCCGCCATGTCGATCCGCTGGACGCGGATGCGGTCGCGCAGCTTCTGCGCGAGCTTGCGCCGGAGCGGGTGTTCCTGCTGGCCGCGGCGACGCGCATTGCCGGGGACCGGGATCTGGCCGCGATGGGCGAAGCCCTGCGCGCGAATGTCGAGCCGCTGCGGATCATGCTGGACGGGCTTAACGGGCTGGAACGCAAGCCCCGTGCCGTGATCCGCACCGGAACGCTGGCCGAGCTGGCAAAGGACGGCAGCGGCCGGGAATGGCCCGCGGGCATCTACGGGCTGTCGATCCTCATGGGCACGCATCTGGCGCGGATCTGGTCGCGAGAGGCGGGCATTCCGGCGATCACCGCCCGGCTCAGCCTGACCTATGGCGGCGATCAGTCCCGCGACTTCTTCGTGCCGGAGGCGATCCATGCCGCGCTCGCCGGCAGATTACGGGCACCGCAGCGGCCCGAGGCGATGCGCGACCTGCTGCATGTGGGTGACGTGGTGGCGGGTCTGCTGCGCATTGCGGATCATGCGGCGCGGCTGCCGCCGGTCCTCAACCTGTCCACCGGGCAGCCGCATCGGCTGGCGGATGTCACCGCCGAGATCGCCCGTCTGACCGGGCAGGCCCGCCCCCCCGCGTCAGACGCGGGGTCCGGGGCGGAGGATCACGTCTCCCTGCCGCCTTCGCCGGAACTTCTCGATCTCGGCTGGCGGCAGATGATCCCGATCACGCAGGGGCTCAAACAGGTGATTGCCTGGGAAACGGCCCGTAACGAAACCCCAACGTCGAGGCGAACGGCATGAGCCTGATTTCCCTTCTGGTCCCGGCCTATAACGAAGAAGACAATGTGCGGCACTGCTATGAGCGGATGGCGGCGGTGATGGCGGGATTGCCGCAGCACGAGGTCGAGTTCATCTTTACCGACAACCATTCCACCGACCGGACCTTTGCCGTGCTGTCGGAGATCGCCGCCGAGGATCCGCGTGTCCGGGTGTTCCGCTTCTCGCGCAATGTCGGCTACCAGAATTCGGTCATGTTCGCCTACAAGGCGGCGCGGGGGGATTGCGCCATCCAGCTTGATTGCGACCTTCAGGATCCGCCGGAGCTGATCCCGCAGATGCTGGATTTATGGACACAGGGCAACCAGGTGGTCTACGGAATCCGCCGCAAGCTGCCCGATGGTCCGGTGGTGGCCGCGCTGCGGCGCGGCTTCTACTGGTTTATCAACCGGATCAGCCATGACGACCTGCCGCGCAATGCCGGTGAGTTCCGGCTGGCGGATCGCCGGGTGCTGGAACAGATCCGCCGCAGCGAGGACCGCTCGCCCTATATGCGCGGGATGATCAGCGCGATGGGCTTCCGGCAGGTCGGGTTCGAATATGACCGCGCGGCGCGCACCGCCGGGGCGTCCAAGTTCCCGCTGAAGGCGATGCTGTCGCTGGCGGTTGACGGGCTTGTGAACCATTCGCTGGTGCCGCTGCGGCTGGCCTCGACCACGTCGCTTCTCGTCGGGCTGATCACGTTCATCGTGCTGCTGGGATATCTGGTCGGCAAGCTGCTGTTCGGCCAGCAATGGCCGCCGGGCTTCGCCACGATCGTGATCCTGCTGCTGATGTCGATGACGCTGAACGCCATGTTCCTTGGTATTCTGGGTGAATATATCGGGCGCATCTTCATGCAGACCAAGAACATCAACGCCCCGATCGTCGAGGCGACGCTGAATGTCGAGGCGCAGACGACCGAGGCGATTGATCCGGCGACCCCGATCCGCTTCCCTGCCGCGCGCTGAGCGCAGCGGCGCAGCGCAGGGGCGGTTCGGGAAGGGCTGACCTTTGCAGAAAACCCCTGTATGCACGCGTGAAAAAGGGGTGCGCATGGCGATTCATCTTTACCAGAACGATCTGCCCGACGGGTTGGATCTCGGCCCGGTCGTGGCCATGGATACAGAAACGATGGGGCTCGACCCGCGCCGCGACCGGCTGTGCCTGGTGCAGATGTCGTCCGGCGACGGGGACGCGCATCTGGTCCAGATCGCGCAAGGCCAGACCACCGCGCCCAATCTGACGCGGATGCTCGCCGATCCCGAGGTGCTGAAACTCTTCCATTTCGGTCGGTTCGACATCGCCGCGCTTGAGAATACCTTCGGCGTCGTCACCGCGCCGGTCTGGTGCACGAAGATCGCCTCCAAGCTGATCCGCACCTATACGGACCGGCACGGGCTGAAATATCTGCTGCAATCGCTGATCGATGTGGATGTCTCGAAGCAGCAGCAGACCTCGGACTGGGGGGCGGCGGAGCTGAGCGAGGCGCAGCTCGAATACGCGGCGTCCGACGTGCTGTATCTGCATCGCCTGCGCGACGAGCTGGAGACGCTGCTGATCCGAGAGGGGCGGCTGGCGCTCGCGCAGGAATGCTTCGACTTCCTGCCGAGCCGCGCCCGGCTGGATCTGCTGGGCTGGGGTGATGACAATGACATCTTCCATCACTAGGTCCGGCGCATGAGCAGCTATCTGGAAACCGCGCGGCGGGTGATCGAGACCGAGGCGAACGGGCTTGCCGCCCTGTCCGCGGCCCTGAACGAGCCGTTCGATCGGGCTGTGGATACCATCCTGTCCGCACGCGGGCGCGTCGTCGTGTCGGGGATGGGCAAATCCGGGCATATCGGGCGCAAGATTGCAGCGACGCTGGCCTCTACCGGCACGCCGTCGCAATTCGTGCATCCGGCAGAGGCGAGCCACGGCGATCTCGGCATGGTGGCCGAGGGCGACGTGGTGATCGTCATCTCAAATTCCGGCGAGACGCCGGAGATCGCGGATATCGTCGCCCATACCCGCCGCTTCGGCATTCCGCTGATCGGCATTGCCAGCCGCGACGGCTCGACACTGATCCGGCAATGCGACGTGGCGCTGCTGCTGCCCGCCGCGGCTGAGGCCTGCGGCAATGGCATCGTGCCGACCACCTCGACGACGATGACGCTCGCGCTCGGGGATGCGCTTGCCATCGCGCTGATGGAGCATCGGCGCTTCACGCCCGAACATTTCCGCACCTTTCATCCCGGCGGCAAGCTGGGGGCGCTGCTGTCTCGGGTGGGCGATCTGATGCATGGCGACATGCCGCTGGTTGCGGCGGAGGCCCCGATGACCGAGGCGCTGCTGACCATCAGCCAGAAGGGATTCGGCGTGACCGGGGTGACGGGGCCGGATGGGCGGCTGATCGGCATCATCACCGACGGCGACTTGCGGCGGCATATGGACGGATTGCTGGACCGGCGCGCGGCGGATGTGATGACGCCCGATCCGCGCACCATCGGTCCCGATCAGCTTGCCGAGGCCGCCCTGGCCGAGATGCAGTCGCGCAAGATCACCTGCCTCTTCGCGGTAGAGGACGGTCTTCCGACCGGCATCCTGCATATCCATGACTGCCTGCGGGCCGGGATGGTGTGATGCGCTCGCGCGTGATCGCCTGGCTGCGTGTGCTGCTGCCACTGGCCGCGCTCGCCATCCTGTCGACGCTGTTTCTGCTGGGCCGCTCGCCCGACCCGGATGACGCAATCCCCTATGCCGATGTCGATGCCGAGGAGCTGGCCCGTGATCCCCGCATGACGCGACCGGAATTCGCCGGCGTGACGAATGGCGGCGCGGCGGTGACGCTGACGGCGGATCGGGCCACCCCGAATTCCGACCGCGAGGGCAGCGCCGAGACGCTGCGCATGACCTGGCGGTCGGCCGACGGGCTGGCGGCGGATCTGACCGCGCCGCACGGGGATGTGGACGGCCAGGCGATCCGGCTAGACGGCGGTGTGCGGGTCACGACCTCGGATGGCTGGGCCATTACCGTGCCGCAGGTGGAAAGTGATCTGGATGCCGACCTTGTCACCGGCACGGGCGGGCTGACCGCGTTTGCGCCGATGGGTCGGATCGACGCGGCCGAGATGGTGATCTCGCGTGATGCCGATGGCGCGCAGCTTCTGAATTTATCCGGCGATGTGCGTCTGCTATATGAACCCTGATCCCTCTCGAAAGGATGTCGGATGCAAGCTGCTCTGTTCCCCGCTCTCGCGCTGACGCTGTGCCTCATCGGTGCCGCGCCGCTCTCTGCCCAGGTGATGGGGTTCGGCGGCGGCGGTGCCGACACGGACGCCCCGGTGGAGCTGTCTGCGGACAACCTGACGGTAAACCGCAGCAGCGGAGAGGCGGAGTTCAGCGGCAATGTCATCATCGGGCAGGGCGAGATGCGCCTGTCGGCCGATCAGGTCCTGGTCCGCTATGCCGAGGGCGATACCAGCCGGATCGACAGCCTGCAGGCGATCGGCAACGTGACGCTGGTGAATGGCGAGGACGCGGCCGAAGCGAACGAGGCCGTATATGAGGTCGAGGCCGGGAACATCACCCTGACCGGAGAGGTTCTGCTGACCCAGGGCGAGAACATCATGTCCGGCGACAGCATCGTGGTGAATCTGAGCGATGGCACCGCGCAGGCCTCCGGCCGGGTGCGCACGGTGCTCCAGCCGGGCCGCGACTAATGCCGGATCTGGTCGCGCCGCAGGGACTCTCGGTCCGGGGGCTGCGCAAATCCTATCGCAAGCGGCCGGTGATCCGCGATGTGTCGATGGACCTCGCGCGGGGTGAGGTGGTGGCGCTGCTGGGGCCGAACGGCTCGGGCAAGACGACCTGCTTCTATTGTATTGCGGGTCTCGTCGCACCTGATGGCGGCGACGTCTATATCGACGCGCAACCCGCCACCGGCATGCCGATGTATATGCGCGCCCGCCGTGGGATCGGTTATCTGCCGCAGGAAATGTCGATCTTCCGCGGGCTGACGGTCGAGCAGAACATCATGGGCGTGCTGGAGGTCGTCGAAGCCGGTCCCCGGCATCGCCGCGACCGGCTGGAGGAGCTGTTGGGAGAGTTCTCGATCGGCCATATCCGCCATGCCTCCGCGATGGCGCTCTCGGGCGGGGAGCGGCGCCGGGTGGAGATCGCGCGCTGCCTGGCCTCGAACCCGAAATACCTGCTTCTGGACGAGCCCTTCGCCGGGGTCGATCCGATTGCGGTGGGCGATATCCGTGCGCTCGTCCATGATCTGAAGTCGCGCGGGATCGGCGTGCTCATCACCGACCATAACGTGCGTGAAACGCTCGGGATCGTGGACCGGGCCTATATCCTGCATGACGGCCATGTGCTGATGTCAGGCACCACGCGAGAGATCGTGGACGACCCGCGCGTGCGCGAAGTCTATCTGGGCGAAAGCTTCTCTTTAAGCTGAGTGCAGGGCCGGTTTTTCCGGCCCGCCATTGCCGCCGATCCTGCTGCGCGGGCATCGTTGACACACCCGCGGACCGGTCGCAGACTGATCCTGTCCGGAGCGGTCCCGTCAGCTTCCGGCGGGGGCCGGGCAATGAAAGGAAAGAACAATGCGTTACCAGATCAGCGGAAAACAGATCGACATCGGTGAAGCCCTGACACAGCATGTCGAGACCGAACTTGGTGAGACGGTTGGCAAGTATTCGCAGCGCCCGACGGACGCCAATGTGACCTTCTCCAAGAAAGCGCATATGCTGGTTTGCGACGTTCTGGTCCATCTTTCCACGGGCCTGACCGTTCAGGCCAAGGGCGAGGCGGCCGATATCTACGCCGCCTTCGAAGCCGCCCGCGAGAAGATGGACAAGCAGTTGCGCAGATACAAGCGACGGCTGAAGGACCACCATAAGGACAGGTCCGGCCCGGTTGAATACGGCGCCGCAGGGCTGTATGTGCTGCCGGCCGACGAAGAGGAGTGGGAATCGCAGGATGCGAATGGCCTGCAACCCGTGATCGTCGCCGAAATGGAATCGCGCGTCCCGACCCTGTCCGTCGGTGACGCGGTCATGCAGATGGAACTGGCCGGCGCACCGCTTCTGGTGTTCCGCAACGAGAAGCACGGGGGCGTGAATGTCGTTCATCGTCGTGACGACGGCAATATCGGCTGGATCGACCCGCGCAATATCGGTTAGCTGCCTCGCGCGGCATCCCGCCCGGGGCATGTCGCCCCGGGCAGGTAGAAAGACGGATTGGTATGCAGCTTAGCACGATCGTCAAACCCGCGGCCGTACGCGCCTATCCCCAGGCGAGTTCGAAGAAGCGGTTGTTTCAGGATATTTCCGAACTGGCCGAACAGATCTACGGCCAGGATGCCAGCCAGACGCTGGATGCCTTGCAGGAACGCGAAAGCCTGGGCCCCACCGGCGTCGGCAATGGCGTGGCGCTGCCTCATGCCCGGCTGCACGGTCTGACCTCGGTGGCCGGGGTGTTCGTCAAGCTGGACAAGGCGCTCGATTTCGACGCGGTGGACCGCCAGCCGGTGGACCTGGTCTTCGCGCTTCTGGCCCCGAAGGGCAGCGGCGTCGATCACCTCAAGGCGCTCGCCCTCGTGTCGCGCACGCTGCGTGACCCGGACCTGCGGGCCAAGCTGCGCGCGAATTCCGACCCCGCGACGCTGCACGCGATCCTCAGCTCAGGCCGGGGCGTGCAGGCCGCCTGATTTGGTCCTGAACCGATTCGGCCCTATGGTTGTTGGGTCAGAGGAGGACCGTTACATGACCAAGAAATTGACCGACCGCGAACGCAGCACGGCCAATGGCCGCGTCCGCTCCTATGTGACCCAGGACCGCGAATCAGGTCTGCACCCTTCGATCTCCAAGCTGCACAGGCGCCATCATGCCCGTGCCGAGGATGATAGCCGCAAGGCAAGCGAATACGCGCGCATCGAGCGCGGCCACGAAGCCTGATCAGCGCGCGATTTCGGGCGCGGCCCGTGCCCAGACCTTTCGCATCAGCCCCGGCAGATCGGCCGGGTTGAAATGGTCCAGCCTCACCCAGTGACCGCGGGCGGCGGGCGCGTTGGTTTTTGCCAGATGCACCTGCATCTCCAGCGAGAAATGGGTGAAGACGTGCTGGATCGGCTCCAGCTTGCGCCATGCCGCGTCGAGCGGGGCCGTGGCCGCGCCGCCATCCCAGCCGGTGGACGGAAACGCAAGCGTGCCGCCGAGCAGCCCCTTCGGCGGACGCCGCTCCAGCAGGATCGAGGTGCCGTCGGTCACCACCCAAGCAATTCCTGCGCGCTGCGGCTTGGCCTTCCTGGGGGCTTTGCGGGGCAGTTCGGGCGCAATTCCCAGCCGGCGCGCCGCGCAGCCGTCGGAAAGCGGACAGATTACGCAGGCCGGGTTGCGCGGGGTGCAGATCGTGGCGCCGAGATCCATCATCGCCTGCGCGTAATCACCCGAGCGCCCGTTCGGGGTCAACGTCTCGGCCAGATCGACCAGTTCGCGCTTGGCCGCTGGCAGCGGCGTTTCGACCGCGAAAAGCCGTGCCACCACCCGCTCCACATTGCCATCGACCACGGTTTCGGGCTGGTCATAGGCAATGGCCGCGATGGCCGCCGATGTGTATGGGCCGATGCCGGGCAGGGTCTGCAATCCGGCCCGCGTCACCGGGAATCCGCCCTCGGCCGCGACCTGGCGCGCGCAGGCCAGCAGATTGCGGGCGCGTGCGTAATAGCCCAGGCCGGCCCATTCCGCCATGACCGCCGAATCGTCTGCGGCAGCCAGGCTGTGCACATCGGGCCAGAGCTGGATGAACCGCTCGAAATAGGATTTCACCGCCGCCACGGTGGTCTGCTGCAGCATGATCTCGGACAGCCAGACGCGATATGGATCGGCGCGGCTCCCGCCGGGCGGCACGCGCCAGGGCAGCACGCGGGCATGTCGGTCATACCATTCCAGCAATCTCTGCGCGACATCACGCATGGTTCACGGGTTTTTTGACCTGTCTCACTGGCATACGGGCACCGGGTTGGTAAACTGCCCCCGTTCTAACCGCGGAGCCCCGCATGTCACAGCCCCCCCGTCGATCGCGCGGATTCCGGCAGGCCGCGAGCCTGGTGGCGGGACCTGTCCGCCAGGCGGCGGAAGGAAGGGGGTTTGCGGTGGCGCGATTGCTGACCCACTGGGCCGAGATTGTCGGCGCAGAGACCGCCGCCCGCGCCCGGCCGGTCAAGATCGGCCACGGCCGGGGTGCGATGGGCGCCACGCTGACGCTGCTGACGACAGGGGCGTTCGCGCCGCTTTTGACCATGCAACTTCCCGCCATTCGCGAGCGGGTGAATGCCTGCTACGGCTATAACGCGATTTCCCGCATCATCATCACTCAGACCGCTCCGACCGGCTTTGCCGAGGGCAGCGCCCGGTTCGAGCCTGCCCCGGCGCGGGACCGCGATCCCTGCGATGCGGATCGTGCGGCGGCGCGCGCCATCGCCTCCGACATCACCGACCCCGACCTGCAGGCGGCCGTCACGCGGCTTGCGGCACTCAAGCTGGCCCGCGAGGGCCGAAAAAACCGAAAGGCCAATCCATGACATTCGAACTTCGCCATCTGCTGACCGCGTCACTGTTTTCCGCGGCGCTGTCGATGCCCGCTTTCGCGCAGGACAGCGCGACGCAGGCAGATGATGCCGAAACGGCGGCGGAATCCTCGGACGCGGCCGAAAGCGAGACTGCCGCGCAGGCAGAGCCGCAGATCCTTGATGACGTGGTGCTGGGCGACGAATCTGCGCCGCTGACGATCTACGAATATGCCAGCTTCACCTGTCCCCATTGCGCGGCGTTCCACGAGGACGGCTTTCCGCAGCTCAAATCCGAATATATCGACACCGGCAAGGTGCGCTTCATTCAGCGCGATGTGTATTTCGACCAGGTCGGGCTGTGGGCCGGGATCCTCGCGCGCTGCGACGAGGACAAGTTCTATCCCGTCGCCGACATGCTGATGGGCGGTCAGGACGAGTGGATGGGGGCCAAGAATGGCGAGGAGCTGGTGGCCAATCTGCGCAAGATCGGCGCCAAGGCCGGGATGACCGCCGAACAGATCGACGCGTGCTGGGCTGACGGGGACCGGGTCGCCGATCTGGTCGCGACCTTCCAGCACAACGCGGCGGAGGACGAGATCAACGCCACTCCGACCTTCATGATCGGCGGAGAGCAGGTCAGCAACCAGCCCTGGACGGATCTCAAGGCGGTGATCGACGAGAAACTGGCCGAGGCGGAAGACGCGGCTCCGGCCGAGTAATGACCCCGCTCGCCGGACTGAAGGTCGTCGAGCTGGCGCGGATTCTGGCCGGTCCCTGGGCTGGCCAGATCCTTGCCGATCTGGGGGCCGTGGTCATCAAGGTCGAGTCCCCCGAAGGCGACGATACCCGCCGCTGGGGGCCGCCCTTCATCGAGCGGGGTGCGGATGCCTCGGCCGCCTATTTCCACGGCACCAATCGCGGCAAGAAATCGGTCATGGCGGATTTTCGCAGCCCAGAGGGGCAGGAGAAGGTCCGCCAACTGGTCGCGGATGCCGATATCCTGATCGAGAATTTCAAGGTTGGCGGGCTGGCGAAATACGGGCTCGATCATGCCAGTCTCTCGGCGCTGAACCCCCGGCTGATCTATTGCAGCGTGACCGGCTTTGGGCAGACCGGGCCTTACGCGCACCGCGCCGGCTATGATTACATCATCCAGGGCATGTCCGGGTTGATGAGCGTGACCGGCGACCCGGAGGGACAGCCCCAGAAAGTCGGCGTGGCGGTGACGGACATCTTCACCGGCATCTACGCGGCGACCGCGATCCTGGCCGCGGTCGAGCAGCGCCACCGGACCGGGCGCGGACAGCATATCGACATGGCGCTGATGGATGTCGCCGTGGCGATCATGGCCAATCAGGCGATGAATTATCTCGTCACCGGGCAGGCGCCGATGCGAATGGGCAATGCCCATCCCAACCTCGTCCCCTACGCGGTGTTCGATTGCGCGGATGGGTGGATCATCATTGCCACCGGCAACGACGCGCAATACCGTCGGCTTTGCGAGGTGCTGGGGCTGCCGGCCCTGGCCGAAGCGCCTGACTACGCCACCAATGCCGACCGCATCCGCAACCGCGAGGCGCTGAGCGCGGCCATCTCGGCGGTGACACGCGGATGGGGGCGGAACGATCTTCTCGCCGCGCTCGAGGCGCGCGGCATCCCGGCCGGGCCGATCAACGACATGGAGGATGTCTTCGCCGATCCGCAGGTGATCGCGCGCGGTTTGCGGATCGACCCTGACGGTGTGCCGGGTGTGCGGCTGCCGGTCGTTTTCTCGGATGCAGAGCTAGCAACGGATCGCGCCTCGCCGCGGCTGGGTCAGGACGACCCCAGCACCGGCTGAAGCAGCGCGTCGAGCGCAGACCAGTCCGCCAGTTCCAGCCGCACCGGCAGGGCAAGCACTTGGCGACGGAAATCCGGCGGCAAGCGGACGGCATCCTTCTCTGTCGTGACAAGCTGCGCAGCGGCGGCGGTGGCCTCGGCGCTCAGCCGCTGAAGCAGGGCCGGGGTGAAGGGCTGGTGGTCGTCAAGCGCCTCGCCGCGAACCAGATCGGCGCCCAGATCGCGCAGCGTGGCAAAGAATTTTTCGGGATGGCCGATCCCGGCAAAGGCCAGCAGGCGTTGTCCCTGCCAGTCAATCCCGGTTTGCAGCGGAGCGAGCGCACCGGCTAGGTGCGGCACGGTGATCGCGCTGCCCCATGTGGTGCGGAACCGGTCCTGCATGGCGGGCGGGCCGATGGACATCACCGCATCGCATCGCGCCATCCCGGCGGAGACCGGCTCGCGCAGCGGACCCGCGGGGATGCACAACCCGTTGCCGAAGCCCTTGGCCGCGTCCACCACGATCAGTGACAGGTCGTGATGCAGCGCCGGATCCTGGAATCCGTCATCGAGCAGCAGGATCTCGGCCCCGTCACGGATCGCGGCGCGGGCGCCGTCAAGGCGGGACGGGGCGACCCAGACCGGCGCGAAGGCCGACATCAGCAGCGGCTCGTCACCCACCTCTGCGGCGCTGTGGCGGCGCTCATCCACCCGCGTCGGCTCGCTGACCGTCCCGCCATAGCCCCGGCTGACGATGGCGGGCTTGCGCCCCTGGGCCCCAAGGCGCTGTGCCAGGGCAATGACGGTCGGGGTCTTTCCTGTCCCGCCGGCATTCAGATTGCCGACGCAGATCACCGGCACCTCCAGCCTGATCCGCCGCCCGCGCGCCAGCCGCCGCGCCGTGCCGGCCGCATAGAGCGCCGCGAGCGGTCGCAGCAGTGTCGCGGCGGTCGAGGCGGGCCTGATGAACCAGAAGGCCGGGGCGCGTCGGCTCATGCTGTAAGGTCCTTTTCGTCGAGGATCTCGGCCATGACCTGCGCAATCCGGCTGGCGGCGCCGGCCCCGCCCGTGGCCACGGCCCAGGCATTGGTGGCCATCATCGCCGCCTGATCCGGGGCCAGCAGCGTGACCACCGCGCCGGCCAGCCCGCCTGCATCGCCAACCTGTCGGGCGGCGGCCGCACCGTCAAGCTGCGCCCATTCCACGGCGTAGGCGCCATCCCGCGGCCCGTGCATCAGCGCAGAGCCGAGCGACGCCGCCTCGTAGGGGTCGCGCGCCGCGTCGGTCGGTCCGGCCAGCGTCGTGCCCGTGAAGCAGAGCGGGGCGAGCCGGTACCACAGCCCCAGCTCATAGGAATCGTCGGCCAGGTAGACGCTGACCTCGTCGGTCGGGTCTTCGTCGAGGCTGCGTTGCGCAACAACCAGCCCGGCGGCCTCCATGCGTGCCGCCATCGCCTCGGCCCGCCGCGGGTCGTCCGGCATCACGATCAGCATCGCACGATGACTATAGAGCAGCAGGGCAAGATGAGCGTCGATCACCGCCTGCTCCTCGGCCTCTGTGATATGCACGGCCAGCCAGATCTGGCGGCCCTGAAACGCCTCTGCCAGGGCCTCCCGCTCCGCTTCGTTGTGCTTCAGCGGCTCGCGGGCGGGGGTGATCGGCCCGCAGATTTCCACATGCTCCGGTGAGGCCCCCAGCTCCAAGGCGGCCGTGCGGCTGATCGGGTCGGGCAGCAGCAGCCGGGTCAGCAGGGTGATGGCAGAGCGACGCGCCAGCTTGGGCAGGGGCAGGTTGCGCCGCGATCCGGCCAGCCGGGCCTCTGCCAGGATCACCGGAATATCTCGCGACGCGGCGATCTCGATCAGGGGACGCGGCAGGTCGGTGCCGATCAGCAGGATGGCCGCTGGGTTCAGCGCATCGAGATGCGCCCGGATCCGGGTCGCCGTCAGCGGCGGATCGGCGATGGAGCTGACCCCGCGTGTCCCGAGCTCGGCCGGTCCGCCCACCGCTCGGCTGAGCGCCACCTGCATGCCGCGACGCCGGATCTGGGCCAGAAGCTGGATCAGCGGAGCCGGCACCTGTTCGGCGGATATATCGGACTGGTCATACCCGGCCCCGATCCGCATCCAGATCAGCGGGCCGTCGCCATTGGGCAGCGGCAGATCGGGCAGCGGCATCTGCGGGGCGGGCGTGGCGGGCGACAGGATGCCGCGCAGCCAGCCCATCACGCCGCCATCGCCGCCGCCCGGCATCAGATGCCCAGTTCCGCCGTGGGGCTGGTTTCGCGCTCCTCGTCCATCAGCCGGTGCAGATGGGCGATGAAATAGCGGGTATGGGCACTGTCCACGGTGCGCTGCGCGGCCCCCTTCCAGGCCGCCTGCGCCGAGGCGAAGTCGGGGAAAACGCCAACCACGTCGATGGCCGATGTGTCGCGGAACTCGGTTCCGTCCAGATCCGTCAGTTCGCCCCCGAAGACGAGGTGAAGTCGTTGTGTCATCGGAAATTCTCCAGCTTGGGTCGATGGCCGGAAACTATGCGCCCGGCGGCGCGGACGCAATCGCGGCGTCGGCGCGATCCAACGCCGCGGCGATCAGCGCCGGCACCTCGTCTGCCAGCCCGATGGGCGGCAGGCAGGGACCGGCAAAACCCGAGGATTGCAGGGCCTCGGGGATGTCATCGGTCACATGCTCGGCCCGTGTGGCGAAGAACGGCAGGGCAATGGCGCGCGGGCCCAGATTCCGCGCGGCATCGGCGAGGAAGGGGGCCTCCTCGATAAAGCCGGTGACGACGCGGCCGAACGCCCCGCGCAGATTCGCCGCCATCTCCTCCGCCCCGCGCGCCGATCCGCGTGCGCGCTGCGAACCGTGTGCGATCAGCAGAAGCGTGGTGTCGGATGCCTGCCATCCCTGCCGTGCGGCCTCCTGCGCGATCCGGGCTTCGCACAGCGCGGGCAGGGCAGGATCGACCCCGAAGGGCCGCAGGATCAGCGCGGGATCCCCGCCGGCCAGCGTGACCCTGCGGGGCAGTTCGGTGCCGGTGAACCAGCCCTCCGCCATGAACATCGGATAGATCAGTGCCCCGCCGTGACGCATCACCGCCTCATCAAGGGCACCCGGCATGGCGAGCGTCGCGCCGACCGACTTGCGGTCCGAGACTTCTGCAACGGTCCCCGCAAGCGCCTCGATCGCCGCTTGTTGCGGCGCGGGGGCGGAGGGCTGGCCGTGTGCGACGATGATGACGGGGCGGGGCATGCTGGGTTCCGTCCGGGTTCAGGCGCGGGCTGGGATCAGCCAATCACGGCCGCGGCAGGACCGCAACCCGGCCCGGCCGGCGCATCACCCGCCCCGGCTCGTCGCATCGCCCGTCATGGACAGGCGAAAGGACTCGGGTATCACGTCGTGCCCGTCAAGCACAAGATCCGCCGTCATCCGCGCCATTTCCGGCATCATGCCGAAACCGATCTTGAACCCGCCATTCAGCACGAATTGTCCCGGCCGGCCGGGCCATTCCCCGATCAGCGGGGCGCGGCTGCGCGCGCGCGGGCGGATGCCGGCCCAGCTTTCGATCAACTCCGCCCCGTCGAGGCTGGGGCACAGGACGCGCGCCCGGTGCAGAACTGCGTCAAGCTGCGCATCCACGCGGTCATGGTCAAAACCGTTCTCCGAGGTCGAGCCGATCCCGACCGTGCCATCGACATGCGGCACGACATGCACCCCGTCGGTTAAGACTTGCGGCGCGTCGGGCGCATCGTATCGCAGCGACGCACTCTGCCCTTTCACCCCCTGGCCGATCTTGCGCCCGAGATCCTGCGACAGCGCCTCCAGCCCGGCGGCGCCGGTCGCCCAGATCGCTTGTGCCGCCACCTCACCCGGCGTCGCGGGATGCTGGGTGAGGATCTCGCCGCCCCGCGCGGAAACTGCCGCGGCAAGCGCCGCGCAGGCCCGGCGCGGATGAATGCGGGCGGTCAGATCGTCCATCAGCCACCAGCCATCCGCGCTTTCGGGAACAAGCGGCGTGTCCGGGGCCTGCGTCAGCCACATCCGCGCCGCCCCGCGCCAGTTTGCCGAAGCCCCCTCGAGCCGATGCGCGAGCCGGTCCAGATCGGCGCGCGCCACGGGCTGGATGCGGCCGGTGCGGGCATAGCCGGGATCGACACCGCCGGCCTCCGCCACCTCGCGCCAGAAATCACCGGCCGCCAGCAGGCTGTCGAGCTGGATCTGTTTCTTGACGTTCCAGCCATCCGGCGCATGCGGGGCGAGCGCGCCGACCGTGCCGCCCGATGCGCCAGCCGCGATCTCGCATGCCTCCAGCACGCGGACGTGATGGCCGCGCCGGGCGATCTCCCACGCCACGCCAAGCCCGGCAATGCCTGCGCCGATCACGGTGATGCTTGCCATTGCCGCCCTCTTTCGCCAGTTCTGCACATTCAGGGAGTTAACGGCGATGAGCGAACATGACCAGCCACCGGACCTGGAATGGCGCGACGGCGGCGTGCCGGTGTCGCGCCGGTTCGACGATCCCTATTTCAGCCTGGCCGGCGGGCTCGACGAGACGCGGCATGTGTTCCTGTCCGGGAACGACCTGCAAGCGCGCATCGCGGAGGCGGGAGCAGATGTGCTTCACGTGGTGGAGCTGGGATTCGGAACCGGCTTGAATCTGCTGGCGCTTGCCGAGCTTGCGGACCGGCCGGTCCGGTTCAAGAGCTTCGAGGCCTATCCGATGGACGCCAGCCAACTGGCGCAGGCCCACACCGCCTTCCCAGACCTCGCGGAACTGTCGGCGCAGCTTCGTCTTGGCTACGGGTCGCGGCGTTTTCGCGTCGGGCAGGTGCAGGCGGAACTGATCGTCGGCGATGCCCGCCAGACCCTGCCCTTATGGAACGGCATGGCGGATGCCTGGTTTCTCGACGGGTTTTCCCCGGCGAGGAATCCCGAGCTTTGGGGGGCGGAGCTGCTGGCGCAGGTGGGCGCCCTTACCCGGCAAGGCGGAACATTCGCGACCTATTCCGCCGCGGGCCATGTCCGGCGCGCGCTTGAGGCGGCCGGGTTCGAGGTCCACCGCAGCCCCGGCTTCGCCGGCAAACGGCATATGAGCCGGGGGATCAGGCGCTAGCCGCTGCTCGGCCGGGCCGTGGGGCGGGTCGGGGCCGCCGGGGCGGGAGACTCGGGTTCCACGAATGCCGCGGCCGCGGGCGACAGCGCGTCACCCGGCTGCGGTGGCGGGACGGAGCGGGTCAGCACATCTGGCAATGTCTGCCTCGGCTTCGGCGGCGGCGGCACATAGCCGTCGCCGGTCAGATCCCGCGTCGGCGTCAGCGGCATCGGCCGGCCTGCGATGCGGGCGCGATAGATCGGCAGCGCCTCGGTCACCCGCATGACGTAGTTGCGGGTTTCGTCGAAGGGGATCATCTCGACCCAGTCTACCGGATCGGCCTGGGTGCGAATATCGCCGAAACGTTCGGTCCATTCGCGCGACCGGCCCGGCCCGGCGTTATAGCCCGCCGCGACAAGCGCCGATGACGGCCCGAACCGCTCGCGCAGCCCTTTCAGATAGGCGGCGCCGAGCGTGGCGTTATACTGCGGGTCCTGCGTCAGCCGCGCCCGGTCATAGCGCAGCCCGACCTGCCGGGCCATCTGCTGCGCCGTGCCGGGCATCAACTGCATGAGGCCGAGCGCGCCGACATGGGACGAAACGGTATGGTTGAACTCCGATTCCTGGCGGGAAATGGACATGACCAGCTCTGGCGGCAGGTCCAGGGGGGCGCGTTCCAGCCCGGTCAGCGGGAAATAGGCCGCCGGATAGACCGCACCTTGTGCTGCGGCACGCTTGGCCAGTCGCAGCGCATGCCAGGGGTAGCGCATCTCCAGCGTCAGCCGCGCCATCCGCGCGATATCCTCGGCCTCGGCGGTTTCCGACAGATGCAGGAAGAACCGCTGGCCCAGATCCGGGTGGCCGGATGCGAAGGCAAAGACGCCGGCCTGGAACACCTCGTTCTCGCGCAGCGCGGACCGCCGCCATTGCGGCAGCGCAGCCTCCGCCCGTCCGGGCACGGAGAGGGCGGGATCGGTGGGCGCGCCGATGCGTTCGGCGGCGAGTTGGCCGTAATAGGCGGACTGCATCTGCGCCGCTTTCTCGAAGGATTCCCGCGCGGCCGCGTCGGCGCCGGCGGCTTCCTGCGCCCTTCCCTGCCAGTAGAGCGCGCGGGACTGGCTGATGACGCTGCTGGTGTTCTCGCCCAGATTGTCGAAATGCGCCAAGGCCCGGTCCGCATCGCCGCCACGAAGCGCCGCATAACCGGCGAGAAACTCCATCTCGGCATATTCTTCGGTGCCGGGTTCGAGGAAATGCGGTGCCGCGATGCTCTCCGCCGCCGTCCAATCGCCGTCGCGCAGCGATGCCCGCGCGTAATCGGCCCGCGCCGAGGCCCAGATCTCGGGGCGGCGCAGATCCTCGGCAGAGCTGGAGCGTTCCGCCATCAACTCGCGTGCCAGATCATGCAGCTTCGCCTGCACACGCCAGCGGAACCGGTCCATCGCGAGCCCGGCATCGTCCTGCTGCGCGGCCGGCAAAGCGAGGATCATCTCGTCCACACCACCGCGCCGGGCCTGGGTTGCGATCCTTGCCGACGCGAGTGCCCGCTCGGCACCGTCCAGCCGGGACAGCCCCTGCTCCGCGATCTGCCATTCGAACTGATCGAGCAGCGCGAACACACGCGCGCTGTGCAAATCGGCCACGTCAGCGCCGAACCTCGCCAGGAAAGCCGTTTCATCCGTCGCCGTCATCGGCATGGTCAGCCAGACGCGGCGCGCCTCTTGCTGCGCGCGGTCTGGATCCGTCTGCGTCAGGGCGGCAATCAGGGCCATGGCACCAGCGGGCAATTGCGGCGCGTGGCCGTCGAACCAGGCCAGAACGTCCCGTGCCGGGATGTCTTCCGTGATCTTGCCCTCGCCCCGACGGCGCAGAAGCTCCATCCCCGGCCAGTCGGCATGGTCCTGCACAAAGGCCAGGTAATCGCCGAACAAACCGCGACCGGCGCGGAGCGCCTGCCACTCCACCAGGGCGCGCGCCAGCGGGCCGGACTGATCCGCCGCATCCGTCGCGACGGCCCAGTTCCCCGCATTTGCCGCCGTCAGCGCGGTGGCGAGTTCGGGTACCGACTCGGCGCGGGCGGGCAGCGCCGCGGACAGGGTCAGCAGGGCTGCGGCCATCATGTCGCGTAAAGGATACATCATCGCGCCCAATGTGATGGCAAGCCTGCCCATCTTCAATTCACAAGCTTGGCAATTCGCTTTGCCGGGTCTAGTGTCCCGCCAGCTTTTTTTAACCCCCGAGCTTCAGGAGCGTGTCATGTTCAAAGGGTCCTTGCCCGCACTGGTCACGCCGTTCACCCCGGACGGCGAGCTGGATCTGGACATGCTCAAGAAGGTCGTGGAATGGCACATTGCCGAGGGCAGCGACGGGCTGGTGCCGACCGGCACGACGGGCGAGTCCCCGACGCTGAGCCATGACGAGCATCGGCGGGTGGTCGAGGAGGTGGTGCGGATCACCGAAGGCCGGGTGCCGGTGATCGCCGGGACCGGCTCGAACTCCACGCGGGAGGCGATCGGCCTGGCGCAGCATGCCGAGACCGTGGGCGCCGACGCGGCCCTTGTCGTCACGCCCTACTACAACCGGCCTACCCAGGCCGGGCTGATCGCGCATTTCACGGCCATTCACGACGCCACCGATCTGCCGATCATCATCTACAACATCCCCGGCCGCTCGGTGGTGGACATGCTGCCCGACACGATGGGCGAGCTGGCCCGTCTGCCGCGCATTGTCGGCGTCAAGGATGCCACCGGAAAGCTGGAGCGCGTGAGCCAGCAGCGGATTGCCTGCGGGCCCGATTTCGTCCAGCTTTCGGGCGAGGATGGGACGGCGCTCGCCTTCAACGCGCATGGCGGCGTCGGCTGCATCAGCGTCACGGCGAATGTCGCCCCCCGGCTTTGCGCCGAGTTCCAGGCCGCGACCTTGTCGGGCGATTACGGCAAGGCGCTCGAATTGCAGGACCGGCTGATGCCGCTGCATGTGGCGCTGTTCATCGAGCCGGGGCTCGTCGGTGCGAAATACGCCATGTCGCGGCTTGGCATGTGCGATGAGCGGGTGCGGCTGCCGCTTGTCGGGCTGACCCAGGCGACCAAGGCCCGCATCGACGAGGCGATGCAGCACGCCGGGCTGATCTAGGTCGTAGCGTTGCAGCAGGCGGGGCTGTGCACCGGCTGCGCCAAGATCGCGCGCGGTCTGACGATGGCGCGCTCAGTCGCCTTCGTGTTTCAGGCGGGAATCCGCGCCGTCATCCATGATGCTGGGCCGGTCGGATTGGGTGGCCCAGTTCGTGCCGGTGCCGGTGGGCGGCAGCTCCTCCTTGTCCCATTGCAGGTGGATATTCGCCTTGGCGATCATCAGCCCGGTCACCGGGGCGGTCAGGAAGACGAAGACGGTAATCAGCAGCTCGTGCCAGCTGACCCTGCCCCCGAACCAGGCGAAATGGATCATCGAGGCGATCAGCACCGCGCCGACGCCGAGTGTCGCGGCCTTGGTGGGGGCGTGCAACCGGGTCATGGGTTCCGGCAGCTTCACCAGACCGTAAGACCCGACAAAGCCGAAGATCCCGCTGATGACCAGCAGGGCAGAGACGATGATTTCAAAGATCAGGTCCATGTCGTCTCCTATTCGATGATGTCGCCGCGCAGGATGAATTTCGCATAGGCCACCGTGGACACGAAGCCGGTCATGGCGAAGAGCAGCGAGGCCTCGAAATACATCTCGGTGCCCTCGCGAATGCCGAACAGCGTCAGCAGCGCGATCATGTTGATGGCCACCGTGTCGAGCGCCAGAATGCGGTCCGGCACGCCCGGCGCGATCACCACGCGATACAGGTTGAACAGCAGCGCGATGCCGTAACAGGCAAAGGCGAAGAGAAGCGCGTAACCGATCATGTGAAGATCTCCTTCAGCCTTGCCTCGTAGCGGGTCTTGATCTCGGTCACGACGCTATCGGGATCGGGCGCGTGCAGGCAGTGGACCAGCAGGGCGTGTCCGCATTCCGACAGATCGCAGCTTACCGTGCCGGGCGTCAGCGTGATGGTGCCCGACAGCATCGCGATCGCCTCGGGCGAGCGCAACTCCAGCGGGATCACGATCCAGGCCGGCTTCAGTTCGGCGCGGGGTTTGAACAGGACGATCCGCGCGACCTCGATATTCGCGACGACGATATCGCCGATGACCATGCCGCAATAGCTGAGGCAGCGCATCGGAGCGCGCAACGCGCCGCTGCGCGGCCAGTAAGGCGCAATCAGCGCCGGGATCAGCACCGCCAGGATCATGCCGAAGACCAGCGATCCCCAGCGGAAATCATTGACCAGCAACAGCCAGATCACGACCATCAGCACCGACAGGTAGGGATGCGGGAAGAACCGTTTCACTGCCGCGCTCCTTCCTGACGGATCAGCACCGACTCCACGTAGGGTTGCGGATCGAAGAGCTGTTCGGAGATCGAGTCGGTCATCAGCATCGCCGGGCGCGAGAAGACGGTCAGCGCGATCAGCCCGGCCAGCAACGTCCCGGCGGCGACGAAGGTCAGCGTGGGCGACACGGCGTCGTCAATATCCTGGATATGCTCGTCCGGCTCCAGCTTGGGCGGGATCGGGCCTTGCGGGCGGGGCCGCCCCTCCTCCTCGGCCTGGGCCTCGATGCGCTGAAGCTGGTAGGGCAGCCAGAACAGCGTCGAGCCGGCGCGGCTGAATCCGATGATCGCAAACAGCGATGTGACAAGGATGGTGGACCAGATCCCGATCCACCAGATGTCGTCGCGGGTCGCGTCCAGCACCAGCAGCTTGCCGATGAAACCCGACAGCGGCGGCAGGCCGGCGACAGCAATGGCTGCGGCGAAAAAGAAGGCGGCGATCAGCCCGTTGTCGCGGATCTTGGGGCGCAGCGTCAGCCAGAGCTCGCCCTTTCGCCGCGCCGCGATCATGTCGGAGACCAGGAACAGCAACGCCGCGGCCAGCGTGGAGTGAATGGTGTAATACAGCGCCGCAGAGATCGATTGCGGCGTGAAGATCGACACCGCGATCACCAGCGTCCCGATCGAGGCGATGGCCGAAAGGGCGGCAACGCGACCCAGATGGCGCCCGCCGAGCACTCCGATCTGGCCGATCACCAGCGTGATGAGCGCGGCGGGCAGCAACATGTCGGAGGCGATGTCCTCAACCACGGAATCGCCGGGGAAGACCAGGGTGTAGAAGCGAATGATCGAATATACCCCGACCTTGGACATGATCGCGAATAGCGCCGCGACCGGGCCGGGCGCGTTGGCATAGGTCGACGGCAGCCAGAAATGCAGCGGCACGAGGGCCGCCTTGATCGCGAAGACCAGCATCAGCAGCACCGCACCGGTGCGCAGCAGTGCGGTATCCTCGGCCGGCATCTGCGCGACCTTGACCGCCATGTCGGCCATGTTCAGCGTGCCCGTGACCGCGTAAAGCGTCCCCAGTGCCGCGAGAAACAGGGTCGAGCCCATCAGGTTGATGATGACATACTGCACCCCCGCCCGCAGCCGCAGCGCGCCGCCTCCATGGATCATCAGCCCGTAGGAGGCGATCAGCAGCACCTCGAAGAACACGAACAGGTTGAAGGCGTCCCCGGTCAGGAAGGCGCCCATCACCCCCATCATCTGGAACTGCCAGAGCGCGTGGAAATGCCAGCCCTTGCGGTCCCAGCCCGATCCGATGGCGTAAAGCTGGACCACCACTGCCAGGAATGCGCCCAGCACCAGCATCAGCGCCGCCAGCTTGTCGAGCATCAGCACGATGCCGAAGGGCGCGGGCCAGTTGCCGAGCCGATAGACGAAGACCTCGCCGCCGCTGGCATGGAACGCCAGATACAGCGACACCCCGAGCAGCACGATCGACCCGGCGGTCGAAAAGATGCGCTGCAACAGCATGTCGTGGCGCATCCACAGGATGATGAGTCCGCCAATAACCGCCGGAATCACGACAGGGGCGATGATAAAGTGGTTCATTCGGCGTCCCCGTCCTCGCGCCGGTCGGCGTCAGGCATGTCGATATAGTCGTCCCCGCTCTCGATATAGGCGCCGAGCGCCAGCAGCACGACCACGGCGGTCATCCCGAAGGAGATCACGATGGCGGTCAGCGTCAGCGCCTGCGGCAGCGGGTCGGTGTATTCGATCCCGGTCGCGTACGGGTCCAGGATCGGCGGCTTGTTCACCGCCAGCCGTCCCGATGCGACGAGAAAAATGTTGATCGCATAGGACATCATGGTCATCCCGATCACGGTCGGGAAGGTGCGAAGCCGCAGGACCAGATAGACCCCGGCGGCGGTCATGGCCCCGATGGCAATGGCGACGAGTGCTTCCATCAGTTCGCCTCCCCGTGGCTGTGCCCGTCCCGCGACGGATCGATGTCCATCGGCTCGCGATTCACCGTCTCGCCGGCGCGGCGCGCGATCCGCGACAGCGAATTCAGCGCCAGCATCACCGCACCCAGCACGCAGAGGAACACGCCCAAGTCAAAGGCCATCGCGGTGGCCAGCTCGAACTCTTCCAGGAAGGGCAGTTTCACATAGGTGTAGTTCGAGGTCAGGAACGGCACCCCCCAGAGCCAGGCGCCCATCCCGGTCGCGGCGGCGACGACGACGCCCAGCCCGATCATGGCGTGGAACGGCACGCGCTGCTTTTCCTGCGCCCAGGCAAAACCGGACGCCATGTATTGCATCAGCAGCGAAATCGCCACCACGAGACCGGCCACGAATCCGCCGCCCGGCTGGTTGTGCCCGCGCAGGAAGATGAACAGCCCCACGGTCAGCGAGATCGGCAGGATCAGCCGCGTCGCCACCACCAGAAGCAGCGGGTGGCGGTCGCCCGCCTCACGATGGTCATGCCGCCAGTTCAGCAGGCGGCGCGAGGAACGGCCGGTCATCAGCGTCTCGGTCATCGCGAAGATCACCAGGGCGGCGATGCCCAGAACTGTAATCTCGCCGAACGTGTCATAGCCCCGGAAATCGACAAGTGTCACGTTGACCACATTGTCGCCGCCGCCCAGCTTGTAGCTGTTCTCCAGGTGATAGCCCGAGATCGTCTCGAAGGCGAAATCACGACGCATGATGGCATAGGCCAGACCGCCGAAGCCCAGCCCGACCGCCGTCGCGATCAGCGCATCCGCGCCGCGGCGCAGCCCGCCGGTCTCGACCCAGGTGCGTTTGGGCAGGAAATTCAGCGCCAGCAGCATCAGCATCACCGTGGCCACCTCGACCGAGATCTGGGTGAGCGCGAGATCGGGTGCCGACAGATACACGAAAGCGCAGGAGACGATCAGCCCGACAATGCCGATCAGGACGAGCGCGAGCAGCCGGTTGCGGTGGAAGGTGACCATGCAGCCGGTCGCCACGATCAAGAGCACGAAGCCGATCGCCGCCACCGGCTCGACTGGCAGCATCTCCCGTGTGCTCGGCCCGACCGCCCCGGTGGCCCAGGCGAAGATGCCCGCCATCACCACGGTGATCGCCATCATGCTGGCCCCGCGGGCCAGGCGTCCGTCATGCAGCGCGTCGTTGACCGCCTGCGCCCACCGCGCGGCACGGCGGATCACCGCGTCGAACATCGCCTTCGCCTCAGGTCGCGGTGCAGCATCCCAGCCGCTCTGAAGCGGGCGGTGCAGGAATACCAGCAGCGCCCCGCCGGCAATCGCGATGATCGAGGCGATCAGCGCCGCGTTCACCCCGTGCCACATATAGATATGGGGATGCGTCTCCAGCCCGGTCACGGCATCGGCGGAGACGCGCACCAGCCATCCCGACATCGTCATCGGCATCAGCCCGATCAGGATCACCAGAACCACCAGCAGCGCCGGGCTGAACCACAGGCCGGGGCCCGGATCATGCGGGTGGTGGGGGTAGTCGTCGCGCTGATCCCCGAAGAACACCTGCCAGATGAAGCGGAAGGAATACCCGACCGAGAACAGCGCCCCGATCGTGGCCATCACCATGAAAAGCTGCGTGTATCCGGCCCAGACCGTGTCATTCGCCTCGGCCAGCATCATCTCCTTGGAGAGGAACCCGTTGAAGGGCGGGATCCCGGCCATGGACAAGGCCGCGATGGTGCCGATCAGGAATGTCACCGGCATTAGCTTGCGCAGCCCGCCAAGACGCGCGATCGACCGCGTGCCGGTCTCGTGATCGATGATCCCGGCTGTCATGAACAGCGCCGCCTTGAAGGTGGCGTGGTTGATGATGTGGAACACCGCGGCGATCGCCCCGGCCTCTGTTCCCAGCCCCAGCAACATGGTGATCAGCCCCAGATGGCTGACCGTCGAAAACGCCAGCAGCGCCTTCAGGTCATCCTTGAACAGCGCGATCAGCGCGCCGAGCAGCATCGTTACAAGCCCGGTTGTCGCGACCAGGTAGAACCATTCGGGCGTTCCCGCCAGCACCGGCCATAGCCGCGCCATCAGGAACAGCCCAGCCTTCACCATCGTGGCCGAATGCAGATAGGCCGAGACCGGCGTCGGCGCGGCCATCGCATGCGGCAGCCAGAAATGGAACGGGAACTGCGCCGATTTGGTGAACGCACCGATCAGGATCAGGATCAGCGCCGGCAGATAGAACGGCGAGGCCTGGATCGCCTCCTTCGCCTGCAAGATGTCGCTGATGCGGTAGCTGCCGGCGATCTCGCCCAGGATCAGCATGCCTGCGATCATCGCCAGCCCACCCGCGCCCGTCACGGTCAGCGCCATGCGTGCGCCCTGCCGCCCCTCGGGCAGATGTTTCCAGTACCCGATCAGCAGGAAGGAGGACAGCGAGGTCAGCTCCCAGAACACCAGCAGCAGAAGGATGTTGTCCGACAGCACGATCCCCACCATCGCGCCCTGGAACAGCATCAGATAGGTATAGAACTGCCCGACCGGATCGTCTTTCGACAGGTAATAGCGGGCGTAGGTGATGATCAGCAGCCCGATCCCGAGGATCAGGATCGCGAACAGCAGGCTCAGCCCGTCGATGCGAAAGCTCGCATTCAGACCGATCCGCGGCAGCCAGGCGAAATCCGCGACGATCACCTGCCCCTGAAGGATTGCGGGGATATGCAGCACCGCCCCGATCAGCGCCAGCAAGGTCATCGTGCCACAGGAAAACGCCGCGACATTGCGGCCCGAGCGGATCAGCAATCCGGGCAGAAGCGCGCCCAGGAAGGGCAATGCGGCGATCAGTGCTGGTGACATGGCCCCTCGGGAGTTTGCTATGACGGCAACCTAGCGAAAGATTTTTCTCTTTAGAAGGGGCCGCCCTGTCAAGCGGCGGATCGCGCCTGATGATCCGGCTTGCTGCGTTAACCATTCCCTGAAGTCGGCGGCCGAAGACGCTTGTGAAGACCACTTACATATGCAATATCATACACACCAAACCGTCTAGTATGGGCGGTTTATGACCCATGACAGAACGTCCCATCGCTTGTCCGGCCTCAGGCCGGAGGCTCTCGCATGCAATAGGACGCTGACATGGCCCGTTCCGATACTTTCAATGTCATCTATCTTGGCAAGCACGATGTCATCGACACCTTTGAGGGGTATTATTATCCTAATGCTAATCCTCCCCAAGCTGACCCCAACTATAAAGCAGAACAGGCCAGCAAACTGATCGGTGAGTATAACGACCTCACGCCGGAAAGCGTTGTGACGTTCAGCCCCGATAGGGGGGCGAATAGCTACAATACTTATCACGACGGCACGACCAGCCAGTACGCGAATAAGACCTACGACCAAGCCGAAGTGATGTCACAGCTGGTCTATACACAGCCGAACAGCTTCAAGATCACCACGCAGGACGGCACATCCACCAACCATATCTTCGATGCCGTCGCGCTTTATAACGGCGAGGTCACCTTCGACGACGGCACCAAGCGTACGGGTGAGATTGCCATCATCCAGGATAAAGTCGGCAACACCTATATGGTGCCGGTCACGCCAGAACCGCATACCGATTATTATCGGCCCAACATCCCCATGAGTTCGATGTTTCCGGCCGACAAGCCTATTCAGGGAATCAAACTCACCTCCGTCGCGCAAGACACGTTCCGCGGATACTATTTTGCCAACGAAAACTACAATGTCCGCACCGTCCGCTGCTTTGCCGCAGGCACGCTGATCGCGACGGATCGCGGGCTTCGTCCGGTCGAACAGCTCTGTGAAGGCGAGATGGTCAAGACCCGCGACAACGGGTCTCAGCCCGTCCGCTGGATCGGGTGTTCGCGCGTCGATGCCGGCGCGCTGTCGGACACCCCGTCGCTCCTGCCGATCCGCATCTTGAAAGGCGCGCTCGGGAAAGGCGCGCCGAACCGCGATCTGGTCGTGTCGCCGCAGCACCGGGTTCTGGTCCGGTCGCGCATCGCGCAGCGCATGTTCGGCACGGATGAGGTTCTGGTCGCCGCCAAGCATCTCCTGTCGCTGGACGGGGTCGAGGTCGAGCAGCCGGCGGACGGCGTGGCCTACTACCACATCATGTTCGACCGCCACGAGATCATCTATTCCAACGGGCTGGAGACCGAGTCGCTCTACGCGGGCGAAGAGGCCATCCGGGGCATGGACGACGCGGCCCGTGAGGAGCTGTTCACCCTGTTCCCGGAACTCCGCGAGGAGCAGCAGCCGGAAGCGGCGCGGGTGCTGACCAATGGCCGTCGCGGTCGTCAACTGGCCATGCGGCACGCCCAGAACGCCACGCCGCTGCAATAAGCCGTGGCACAAGAAACCCTGGCCGGCGCCGCCTCTGTGCGGTGCCGTTCTCTTGTGATCGGCTCGCACCTCTCCGGCCTCTAGGCGATGTTCGCGTTTCGTGCTAGCGTCGCGAAAACAACCGGATGAGGGCGGGCATGAGGGTTCTGGGCATCGACCCCGGATTGCAGAATATGGGCTGGGGCGTGATCGAGACGGACGGGGCGCGGCTGCGCCACGTGGCCAACGGGATCGTGCATTCCGGCAAGGGGGATCTGGGCGTCCGGCTGCTGCGCCTCTGCGAGGGGCTGCGGGCGGTGATTGCCGCCCATCGCCCGGACGCGGCGGCGGTTGAACAGACCTTCGTCAACAAGGACGCGGTCGGCACGCTGAAGCTGGGTCAGGCGCGGGGCATCGCGCTGCTGGCCCCGGCCGAGGCCGGGCTGGAGATCGGTGAGTATGCCCCCAACGCCGTCAAGAAGGCGGTGGTCGGCGTCGGTCATGCGGCCAAGGACCAGGTGCAGCACATGGTGCGCCATCAACTGCCGGGGGTTGATTTTGCCGGGGCGGATGCCGCCGATGCGCTCGCCATCGCCATCTGCCACGCCCATCATCTGCAATCGCGCGCCCTGCGCATCAAGGTCAGCGCATGATCGGGCGGATTGCGGGGATCATCCTGCACCGGGCCTCGGATCACGTCCTGATCGACGTGCGCGGTGTCGGCTATGTTGTGCATATCAGCGAACGCACCGCCGCCAATCTTCCGCCTGTCGGGCAGGCGACGGCGCTCTATACCGATCTCTTGGTGCGCGAGGATCTGTTGCAGCTTTTCGGCTTTCCGACCCTGCTGCAAAAGGAATGGCACAAGCTGCTGACCAGCGTGCAGGGGATCGGCGCCAAAGCGTCGCTGGCCGTGCTGGGAACGCTGGGCGAGGACGGGCTGGGCCGGGCGATTGCGCTCGGTGACTGGTCGGCGGTGCGCAAGGCGCCGGGGGTGGGCCCGAAACTGGCGCAGCGCGTGGTGCTGGAGTTGAAGGACAAGGCACCCTCGGTCATGGCGATGGGTGGGGCGCTGACCGTGGATGCAGGCATGGCGGTGATCGAGGGCGACACTGATCCCGCCATGACCGCTGCCCCGGCGGGCGCCGCCTCGCGGGCAGGCGAGGCGCCCGGCAATGCGGCCGCGCAATCCGAGGCGCTGTCGGCACTGACCAATCTCGGATATAACCCCTCCGAGGCGGCCTCGGCCGTGGCGCGGGCGGCGCAGGCGGAACCGGCTGCGGCCATGCCCGCGTTGATCCGCGCGGCGCTGCGATCCCTGGCGCCGAAGGAATAGGAGAGGCCGGATGTCCAGCACGCTTCGCACATTCACCCTGATGGCCGCGCTGACCGCGCTGCTGATGGCACTTGGCTGGCTGATCGGCGGGATGACCGGAGCGATCATCGCGCTGCTGTTTGCCGGGGCTGGCAATATCTGGGCGTGGTGGAACAGCGACAAGGCCATGCTGCGCCAGAACAACGCGGTTCCCGTCACCCGCCAGAACGCGCCGGAACTGGTCGATCTGGTGGAAGAGCTGGCCCGGAATGCCGATCTGCCGATGCCGGCGGTCTATGTCATGCAGACCGAGCAACCAAACGCCTTCGCCACCGGCCGCAACCCTGAAAACGCGGCAGTCGCAGTCACGCAGGGCCTGATGCAGATCCTGAACCGAGACGAGCTGGCCGGGGTGATCGCACATGAGCTGGCCCATATCCGCAACCGTGACACGCTCACCATGACCATCGCGGCGACGCTGGCCGGGGCGATTGCCATGCTGGGCAACATGGCGCTGTGGACCGGCGGGCGGAACGGGCGCGGAGGTTTGCTGGCCGGGCTGGCGGCGATGATCCTGGCCCCGATTGCGGCCAGCCTGGTGCAGATGGCGATCTCGCGCACGCGCGAGTTCAAGGCCGACGCGCTTGGTGCCGAGATAGCCGGGCAGACCGGGGGGCTGTCCTCGGCCCTGCAGAAGATTGCGCAGGCAGCGGGGCGGGTGGTGAACGTGCCGGCCGAACGCAACCCGGCCTCGGCCTCGATGTTCATCATCAACCCGCTGTCTGGCATGAATATGGACGGGCTGTTCCGCACCCATCCGCCGACCGAAGCGCGCATCGCCGCGCTGAGAGAGCTGAGGCTGAATGGACGCGCCTGACCCCACGCTGCGCCCCGCGCCCCTGCCCGAGGATGAGCCGGGACGCGCCCTGCGACCGCAGGCGCTGAGCGAGTTCGTCGGGCAGGCCGAGGCGCGGGCGAACCTGGCGGTCTTCATCGAAAGCGCGCGGCGGCGGGGCGAGGCGATGGACCACACGCTGTTCCACGGCCCGCCCGGTCTCGGCAAGACCACGCTTGCGCAGATCATGGCGCGCGAGCTGGGGGTGAACTTCAAGATGACCTCCGGCCCGGTGCTGGCGCGGGCGGGCGATCTGGCGGCGATCCTGACCAATCTGGAAGCCCGAGATGTCCTGTTCATCGACGAGATCCACCGGATGAACCCGGCGGTGGAAGAGGTGCTCTATCCCGCGATGGAGGATTTCGAACTGGATCTGATGATCGGCGAGGGCCCGGCGGCGCGCACCGTGCGGATCGAATTGCAGCCCTTTACGCTGGTCGGCGCGACGACCCGGCTGGGCTTGCTGACGACGCCGCTGCGGGACCGGTTCGGCATCCCGACGCGGCTGCAATTCTACACGGTGGACGAGCTGGATCAGATCGTGCGGCGCGGCGCGCGGCTGATGGGATATGAGGCTGACCCGGACGGCACGCGCGAGATTGCGCGGCGGGCGCGGGGCACGCCGCGGATCGCCGGGCGCCTCTTGCGTCGGGTGGCGGATTTCGCCCTGGTCGAGGGCGACGGGCGGATTTCGCGCGCGGTAGCGGATAACGCGCTGACCCGGCTCGGCGTCGATGACCTGGGGCTGGACGGGGCCGACCGGCGCTATCTGGGGCTGATCGCGGAGAATTACGGCGGCGGGCCGGTGGGGGTCGAGACGATCTCGGCGGCGCTGTCGGAGAGCCGCGATGCGATCGAGGAGGTGATTGAGCCTTATCTTCTTCAGCAGGGGCTGATCGCGCGGACGCCGCGCGGGCGGATGCTGGCATCGAAGGGCTGGCGCCATCTGGGGCTGGACGCGCCGAACGCGCCCGCGCAGCAGCCCTTGTTCGAGGAGTGAGCCCGGACCGGGGCGCTGCCCCGGACCCCGGGGTATTGGGAGTGAAGAAGAATGGAAATCGAGGACCGGGTTCGCCAGAGTTTTGCGAAACAGACGATGATGCAGACGCTCGGCGCTTCGCTGGAGAGTGTGGCCGAGGGGCGGGTGGTGATCGTCTCTCCCATCCTGCCGAGTGTCCTGCAGCAGCAGGGGGCGGGCCATGCCGGGCTGGCCTTTTCCATCGGTGATTCGGCGGCGGGCTATTCCGCGCTGACGGTGATGGAGGCAGGGCGCGAGGTGATGACGGTCGAGATGAAGATCAACTTGATGGCCCCGGCCATGGGGGATCGGCTCGTCGCGGAAGGGCGGGTCATCCGCGCCGGCCGCCGGATCGTGGTGGTCGCCGCGGATGTGTTTGCCGAGACCGGCGATGCCCGCAAGCATGTCGCCATGCTGCAGGGCACGATGATCCCGGTCTAGACTTTTTCCAGCAGGGCTTCACCGCCCGAGATCGAGCACTGGCCGGGCGATTCCTCGGCCTGGAGCGTCGTGATGGTGCCGTCCTCGACCAGCATGGCATAGCGTTTCGAGCGGCCGAACAGCCCCGCCGGGGCGGCGTCGAAATCCATCCCCATCGCCCTGGTGAAGCTGCCGTCCGCGTCGGACAGGAAGGTCAGACCGGCCTCGCCTGCGCCCGTGTCCTTTTCCCAGGCGCCCATCACGAACGGGTCGTTGACACTGATGCACAGGATCCGGTCGACGCCCTTTTCGCGGAACTTGTCGGCGGTGCGCATGAAGCTGGGCACGTGCTGGGTCGAGCAGGTACCGGTGAAAGCACCCGGCAGGGCAAAGATCGCCACGCGGCCCGTGTGGTATTCGGCCAGATCGACCTCAGCCGGGCCGTTCTCGGTCATTTTCAGAAGCGTGCCGTCGGGCAGGCTGTCGCCTTCGCTGAGCGCCATGGTCGGATCCTTTCCGTGTCTTGTTCGCGGGGAGCCTAACCGATTGGCGCGGCGCGACAAGGGTCAGAGTGAGGCGATGTCGTCCAGGAACGCGTCTGCGAAGCGGTCGAGCCTCGCCTCGTCGAGCAGGCGCGACATCGCGTCGCGGCTGGCGGGCCGGGTCTCGGCAATGCGGCGAAGCTGGCTGGTCGAACAGCTCAGCGGCTTTTCGGTCCCGTCCTGGCCGCGCGCGAGCCGCTGCTGGGTTTCGGCCAGCCGGTCGAACAGCGTGCCGGCGGGTCGTCCCGCGAGCGCGCGGCGTTGCGGGTGCATCGGCGCGGCCTCGCCCGCGATCACCTCCAGGAAGGCGGTGCCGTAGCTCTCCAGCTTCTTGGCGCCGACACCGTTGATGCGGGCCATGTCGTCCAGGGTCTTCGGGCGGCGCTCGGCCATTTCCTGCAGGGTCCGGTCCGGGAAGATGACATAGGCCGGCACGCGCTGCGCCTCGGCAAGCGCCCGGCGCTTGGCCTTGAGGGCCGAGAGCAGGGGCGCGTCCTCCTCCGACACCTGCATCTTCGGCGTGAAGGCGGGTTTGGCGCGGCGGATGCTGTCCTCGCGGAGCGTCACCTGCGTCTCGCCGCGCAGGATCGGATGGGCGGCGTCGGTGATGTGCAGGGCACCGTGGCGCGACGGGTCGGGCCGGCACAAGTCGCGGCCCATCATCTGGCGGATGATGGCCTGCCATTGCGGGCGCGACCAGTTGGTGCCGACGCCCCATGTGGGCAGCCGGTCGTGACCTCGCTGGCGAATCTTGTCCGTCTCATTGCCGGTCAGCACGTCGATGATATGGCCCGCGCCGAACCACTCCCCGGTCCGCAGCATGGCCGACAGCGCCATCTGCACAGGCTTGGTCGCGTCGAAGAGGCGCGGCGGGTTCTGGCAGAGATCGCAATTCCCGCAAGGCTCGGCCGTGTCCCCGAAATAAGCCAGCAGCATGACCCGGCGGCAGGACGTGGCCTCTGCGAGACCCAGCAGCGCATTCAGCCGGGTGTGATCGGCCCCCTTGCGGTCGTTTTCGGCCAGACCTTCGTCGATCTGCGCACGGCGCATGCGGATATCGTCGGGGCCGTAGAGGGTGAGCGTTTCGGCCGGTTCGCCATCGCGGCCGGCGCGGCCGATTTCCTGGTAATAGGCCTCGATGGATTTCGGCAGGTCGGCATGGGCGACCCAGCGGATATCGGGCTTGTCGATCCCCATGCCGAACGCGACCGTTGCCGCGACGATCAGCCCGTCCTCGCGCTGAAACCGGCCCTCGGCCTCGCGCCGCGCCTCGGGGTCCATGCCCCCGTGGTAATGCAGCGCGGAATGTCCTGCCGCGTTCAGCGCGGTGGCCAGCGTCTCGGTCTTGGCGCGGCTGCCGCAATAGACGATGCCGGACTGGCCGGGCCGTGCGGCCACGAACTCCATGATCTGGCGGCGCGGGCCGTCCTTGGGCTGGAAGGCCAGGTGGATGTTCGGGCGGTCGAAGCCGCGCAGGAAGGTCACAGGCGCCGTTCCGCCGAACAGCCGGGTCACGATCTCTGCGCGTGTTTCGGCATCTGCCGTGGCGGTGAAGGCGGAAAGCGGCACGCCGAGAGTCTGCTTCAGCTCACCGATGCGCAGGTAGTCGGGGCGGAAATCATGGCCCCATTGGCTGACGCAATGCGCCTCGTCCACCGCGATCGCGGTCACGCCCGCCCGGCGCAGCAGCGGCAAGGTGCCGCCTGAGGCCAGCCGTTCCGGCGCCATGTAGAGGATCTTGAGCGCACCGTCGCGGATCGCGGCAAACACGTCGTCGGTTTCGGCCTCTGTATTGCCGGAGGTCAGCGCGCCCGCCGCCACACCCGCCTCGCGCAGCGCGCGCACCTGATCCCGCATCAGTGCGATCAGTGGCGAGATCACCACCGTGACCCCTTCGCGCATCAGCGCGGGCAGTTGGTAGCACAGCGATTTGCCGCCGCCCGTCGGCATGATCGCCAGCACGTCGCGGCCATGGGCCACGGCCTGCACGATTTCCTGCTGGCCCTCGCGGAAATCATCGAAGCCGAAGATCTGGCGCAGCAGGTCGGCCGGCATCAATACCCCAGGAAGAAGCCCGCATTGTTCTGCAGCGCCATGCGCAGCACGATGATGATGACGAACACCACCAGCGGCGCCAGGTCGAGCCCGCCCGTATTCGGCAGCAGCCGGCGGATGGGGGCATAGATCGGCTCCAACAGACGGGTCAGCCCGTCCCAGATCGTCGCCACCATCGGCTGGCGCAGGTTCAGCACCTGGAAGTTGATCAGCCAGGACATGATGATATGGGCGATCATCAGGAACCAGACGATGCTCAGGATCAGGTCGATGGCCTGGTACAGCGTGGTCATGGTCTTATGCCTCGATCAGGATGCGCAGCATGCGGCGCAGCGGTTCGGCCGCACCCCACAGAAGCTGGTCGCCCACGGTGAAGGCGCCGACATGGTCCGGCCCCATCGCCAGCTTGCGGATCCGGCCGACCGGAATGTCCATCGTGCCGGTCACGGCGACGGGGGTGAGGTCGCGCATCGTCGCTTCTTTCTCGTTCGGGATGACCTTCGACCAGGGATTGTCCTCTTCGATCATCGCCTCGATCTCGCCCACCGGCACATCGCCCTTCAGCTTGAAGGTCAGCGCCTGGGAATGGCAGCGCATGGCACCGATCCGCACGCAGATCCCGTCCACGGGGATCGCGCGCTCCTCCGACCCGCCAAGCGCGTCCGGGCCGCGGCCGAGGATCTTGTTGGTCTCGGCCATGGCCTTCCATTCTTCCTTGGAGACGCCATTGCCCAGATCGGCGTCGATCCAGGGGATCAGCGAGCCGCCAAGGACCGCGCCGAACTGCGCCGCCTCGTCGCCACCCGTCATCGCCTGCTGGCGGCCGAGCACCTGACGGTCGATTTCGAGGATGGCGGATTTCGGGTCGTCGAGCAGGGATTTCACTTCGGCATTCAGCGTGCCGAACTGGGTCAGCAATTCGCGCATATGCTTGGCGCCGCCGCCCGAGGCCGCCTGATAGGTCTGGGTGGACATCCAGTCCACCAGCCCCGCCTTGAACAGCGCGCCCACCCCCATCAGCATGCAGGAGACGGTGCAGTTGCCGCCGACCCAGTTGCGGTTGCCAGCCGCCATGGCCGCGTCGATCTGCGGCCGGTTCACCGGGTCCAGCACGATCAGCGCATCCTCGTTCATCCGCAGGGTCGAGGCCGCGTCGATCCAGTGCCCGTCCCAGCCTTCGGCGCGCAGCTTGGCGTGCATGTCCTTGGTATAGTCGCCGCCCTGGCAGGTCAGGATCGCCTCGCAGCTTTTCAGCGCCGCGAGGTCATAGGCATCCGCCAGCGGTTCGTCGCCCATCGGGGCCTTGCCGCCCGCGTTGGAGGTGGAGAAGAACACCGGCTCGATCTTGTCGAAATCGCCTTCGGTCGTCATCCGGTCCATCAGGACCGAACCCACCATGCCCCGCCAGCCGATCAGGCCGACACGCGGCGTCGCATTCATCGCCATAGCCGTTTCCCCTCAGAGATTCCGCCCATGACCTAAGCCAGCCGCGCCGCCGGTGCAAGGTTGCGCGACGTTCGCGTTGACACCGCAAGGCGCTCTGCTACCCGCGCCGGATCAGGAGGTCGCCGATGTATCCCGTTATCCGATTTGCCAAGGAAATGCTGAAATTTCGCAGCGCGCCGAAGCTGGGGCCGCTCGATGCCCATGTCTCGACGCATATGTGCTGGCCTTGGGATCTCGATCCCTGGGCCGAGTTGAACAACGGTCGGACGCTGACCCTGTATGATATGGGCCGGATCCCGCTGGTCGTCCGCACCGGCATGGTCGATGCGCTGCGCGCGCAGGGCTGGGGGATCACGGTCGCCGGAAACTCCACCCGCTATCGCCGCCGGATCCGGGCCTTTCACCGCTTCACCATGCTGAGCCGCATGATCGGCTGGGACCACCGCTTCATCTATCTGGAGCAGTCGATGTGGCGGAATGGCGAATGCTGCAACCAGATGCTGCTGCGCGGGGCGATCACCGGGAAAGAGGGGATCGTGGCACCCGACCGCGTGCTGGAGGCGATGCAGATCGAGCAGGAGGCGCCGGAGCTTCCCGACTGGGTTGCCGCGTGGATCGCCGCGGACGCACAGCGGCCCTGGCCCCCGCTGCAGTCGCCGGACACGGCATCGCCGGGTCCGGCCGCGGTGACCGACGCGCAGCGCTCACGAGACGCCGGCGGCGCTTGATCGCGCCGCGGCGCATTCGCCCGCGCGGCTGCTGTCAGACGGCGCCCGGTTGAGCCGCCCTGGGCGTGCGGTCGCTGGAAAAGAAGGTTGCCAAAACAGTGCGGTTCGGACTTATCTCGGCTCAGGCCGCGGGAAGGGGACCGATGGAGCGCAGACGCATCTGGGGCTGGTGGTTTTTCGACTGGGCCGGACAGCCCTATCACACGCTGCTGGTGACATTCATCTTCTCGATCTATTTCGCGGAAGTGGCGCGCAACAGCTTCGTGGCCCAAGGGATAGACCCGGTGCAGGCGGGGGCGCAGGCGCAGTCGCTCTGGGGTTACGGGCTGGCGGTCAGCGGCGCGATCATCGCCGTGCTGGCGCCGGTTCTGGGCGCCATTGCCGACACCACCGGGCGGCGCCTGCCGTGGGTCTGGTTCTTCTCGGGCGTGGTGGTCGTGGGTGCGGCTGGTCTTTGGCTGCTGTCGCCGGACGACCCGCGCCTGCTGACCGCAGTGGCGTTTTTCGGCCTGGGCATGATCGGGCTGGAATTTGCCACCATCTTCACCAACGCGCTGCTGCCGGGCCTCGCGTCGCGCGACGAGATCGGCCGGATCTCCGGTTCCGGCTTTGCGTTCGGATATCTGGGCGGGCTGACATCGCTGGCGATCATGCTGATCTTTTTTGCCGAGGGCGGGAACGGCACCACCATCGTCGGGCTCAGCCCCGCATTCGGTCTCGACCCGGTGGCGCGTGAAGGCACGCGCTTCGTCGGCCCGTTCACCGCGCTGTGGTACGCCATCTTCATGGTGCCGTTCTTCCTGTGGGTGAGGGAGCCCGCGGGCAGCGGGCGGCCGATCCGGCTGGGTGTGGCGATGCGCGACCTATTGGGGCTGATCCGCAGCCTGCGCCATCGCCGCAGCCTGGCGGCCTGGCTGATCTCTTCCATGCTGTCGCGGGATGCGCTGAATGCGCTCTACGGCTTTGGCGGGGTCTATGCCGGCACCGTGCTGGGCTGGCCGGTGATCCTGTCGGGCGTGTTCGGCATTGTCAGCGCCAGTGCCGCGGCAGTGATCTCCTGGCTAGGCGGCAAGGCCGACCGCAAATGGGGACCGAAACCCGTCATCATCGCCACAATCCTGGTGCTGAGCCTCGTCTGCGTCATCATCGTCGGCATGAGCCGCGAGTCGCTGTTCGGTGTGCCCCTGACCGCAGGATCGAAGATTCCGGATGCGATCTTCTTCGTCTGCGGGGCGCTGATCGGCGGCGCGGGCGGCGCGATGCAGGCCGCGTCGCGCACGATGACCGTGTTCCACACCTCCGAGGCCCGGGCGACCGAGATCTTCGGCCTCTACGCCCTGTCGGGAAAGGCCACGGCGTTTCTGGCGCCCTTCCTAATCGCGGTGACGACGGATCTGACCGGAAGCCAGAGGATCGGCATCTCTCCGTTGATCGTGATGTTCCTTCTGGCGATCTTCCTGTTACACTGGGTCCATAAGAACGGAGAGGCAGTGCAGTGATCCGCAAGTTGATGTTGACCGCAGCCGCCCTGGTCGGGCTGGCCGCACCGAGTTGGGCCGACCCGCTGGCCAAGGATGTGTTCGGCTATGCGCCCGGCCCCACGGCGGCCCCCGGTGTGGCCATCGGAACCTATAACAAGGGCTGTGTGTCCGGCGCCGTGCAATTGCCGGAAACCGGGCCGACCTGGCAGGCCATGCGGCTGTCGCGCAACCGCAACTGGGCCCATCCCGAGATGGTGAATTTCGTGATCGGCCTGTCGCAGGCGGCGACGAAGATGGGGTTTCGCGGCCTCTATGTCGGGGATATGAGCCAGATGCGCGGCGGCCCGATGCTGTCGGGCCATGCCAGCCACCAGCTTGGGCTGGATGCCGATATCTGGATGCTTCCGCCATCGTCGCTGAGCCTGTCGCGGGCGCAGCGCGAGAACATCTCCTCGATCTCGGTCGTTGCCGGGAACGGGCTGAGCGTCAACGGCAACTGGACCGGCTCGCATTCGGCGATCATCCAGTCGGCGGCGATGGACCCTCGGGTGGACCGGATCTTCCTCGACGCGGCGATCAAGGTGGCGATGTGCGACCAGAATGGCGACCGGGGACGCTGGCTGCAAAAGCTGCGTCCGACGCCGAACCATGACTACCATTTCCATGTCCGGCTGAACTGCCCGCCCGGCAGCCCGAACTGTCAGAACGGTGCCGCGCCGGTGGCCGCCTTGTCGGGCAATGACAATGGCTGCGGTGCCGCGCGGCAGGAGCTGCGCTATCGCGCCAACCCCTCGACCCGCCCGAAAGGGACGCCGAACCCGAATTACCGCCACCCCCGCAGCTTCCGCCTGAGCGAGATGCCGAGGCAATGTCAGGCCGTCGCAACCGCCCGCTGATCTTCTTTGCATTGATGATGCTGCTGACGGCGCCCCCAGCGGGCGCCGCCACGGTTGAGTATGTCGGCACTTATGTCTGGTCGCTGCCGGACCGGGATTTCGGCGGGTTTTCCGGGATCGAGATCAGCGATGACGGGGACGAGTTCCATGTCGTGAGCGACCGCGCCTGGGTGCGATGGGGCAGCGTGGCGCGTGACAGCGCCGGCCGGATTCGCGGCATGCGGATGGCGGGCCGCGCGCAGCTCAAGGACAGCCACGGCACGCCGCTGCGTCCCGGCCATCTGGGCGACAGCGAAGGTCTGGCGATCGGCGGGGATGGAACCGCCTGGATCAGCTTCGAGGGGTTGGACCGGATTGCGCGCTACGATGATCTCGACGGCGCGGCGATCCGCATCCCGATCCCGCCGGACTGGCAACAGATCCCTACCAATGAGGGGTTCGAGGCGCTTGCGATCACCCCGGACGGCAGCCTGCTGACCCTGCCGGAATACGCGCTCGGGGACGGTCAGGAATTCCCCGTCTGGCGCTATCGCGACGGGGTCTGGGACCAGCCTTTCGCGATCCCGGCATCGGACCGGTTCCAGGCCACGGGCGCGGATATCGGGCCCGACGGGATGCTGTATCTGCTGGAGCGGAATTTCCGCGGTCTGCTGGGGTTCCAGTCCCGCGTCCGCCGCTTCGAGTTGCGCGACGACGGCATCGGCGCGGGGGAGGTGCTGCTGGAAAGCACCACGCTGCAATATGACAATCTGGAGGGGATCTCGGTCTGGGATGACGGGCAGGGGATCCGCATCACCATGATCTCGGACGACAATTTCCTGGCGATCCAGCGGACCGAACTGGTCGAGTACCGGGTGCTCGACTGACCACTGCGACATTGCCGTTATGGGCGCGGCGCGATGCAGGGCCAGGGGTCGTGTTGACTCCGGCGCGGTCCTGACCTATCGCCCGTCCGTCCCGCATCGCGGGGCCGAGTTCTTCCGCAACCTTGTAAAACGGAAATCAGACATGACCCGCTTTCTTCCCGGCGTGATCGCCATGGCCGTCATCGTGGTGGCCTCGAATATCCTCGTTCAGTATCATCTCGGCGCCTGGCTGACCTGGGGCGCGATCACCTATCCCTTCGCCTTTCTGGTCACTGACGTGATGAACCGGGTCTATGGCCCCGCCGCCGCGCGTCGCGTGGTGTTCGTGGGGTTTGTGATCGGCGTGGCCTGCTCGCTGATCGCGGCCGGGTTTGACAAGACCACGCTGCGCATCGCCATTGCCTCGGGCTCGGCCTTCCTGCTGGCGCAGTTGCTTGACATCTCGGTGTTCGACGCCATGCGCAACCGCGGCTCTTGGTGGACCGCGCCCCTGATGTCGTCCTGTCTCGGGGCCGCGCTCGACACCGCCATCTTCTTTTCCGTGGCCTTTGCGGCGCAGTTCAGCTTCATCGACCCGACCGACAATGTCGCCTGGGCCAATGAGATGATCCCGTTGCTGGGGGCCGGCCCGGCCGCGCCGGTCTGGATGTCGCTCGCCACGGCGGACTGGTTGATGAAGATGGCACTGGCCCTGCTGGCTCTGGTGCCGTTCCGACTCATCGTCCGCAATATCTTGCGTCGTCGCCCTGCATTTTGAGTTGACTTATCCACAGGCTGTGGCACCCTTTCCCTACGTGGCAACATATTGAAAGGAGGTGGTCCAGTGTCGAGAGTGATATTGGAGAGAGGTGTCGGGACAGTCAGGGGGGCCGCGGCCTGAGGGCAAACCCAAGGGTTCAGAACCCTGGCTGGGACGGACGGATGACTCATCCCTAACCGGACCATCTCCGAGGATCTCGCGGGCCGCTGCTCTTCGCGCGGCCCGTTTCCTTTTTCAGCCATGTCTTTACCGGCGATTAGCTTCTCTGCGCTAACTCCGGGGCATGAGAACCGCGCCCCCTGACCGCCCGCAGCCCGATGTCGCCACCCAACGGCGGGTGCTTCTGGTGGACGACAGCCGGGCACAGCGCGCCATGCTGGCGATCCACCTGAAACGCGCCGGCTATGAGGTGGTGGAGGCGGTGAACGCGGACGAGGCGCTGTCGGCGTTCCGCCACGCCCGCCCCGACATCATCCTGTCGGACTGGGTGATGCGCGGCATGTCCGGCCCCGAACTTTGCCAGCAGATCCGGTCCGAAGGGCACGGCGCCTATATCTATTTCATCCTGCTGACCTCGAAGGCCGAACCGGGGGATATCGCCTTCGGGCTGGAAAGCGGCGCCGATGATTTCCTGATCAAGCCCGCCTCGGCGGCGGAATTGCTGGCCCGGCTGCGGGCGGGCGAACGGATCCTGCAATTGCAGGATGACGCCCGCAGCGCCCATGACCGGCTCAGCGAGACGCTGGCCGCGCTGCGCAGCGCACAAGCCGCGATGGACCGCGATCTGAACGAGGCGAGGCGTTTGCAGCAGGGCCTGATCGGGGACAGCCAGGCGGTGTTCGGCGATTTCCGGGTCTCGAACCTCTTGCGCCCGGCGGGGCATGTCGGCGGCGACCTGACCGGAAGCTTTGCCATCAATGCGCGCAAATTCGGCGTCTTTGCCATCGATGTCTCCGGCCATGGTGTGGCGGCCGCCCTGTTGACGGCGCGGCTGGCGACGCAATTCTCGGCCTCGGTCGATCAGAACGCGGCGCTGTTCATCGACGAGTTCGGGCTCTACGATTCGCGGGCGCCGGCGGTGCTCGGGCGCTATCTGAACCACCTGATGCTGGCCGATCTGAAGACGGATTCCTATTTCACCATGATTTATGCCGTGATCGACCAGGTCAGCGGCGATGTCCGGCTGGTCCAGGCCGGTCACCCGCATCCCATCGTGCAGCGCGCCTGCGGCAGGATCGAACGGCTGGGCGAGGGCGGCTTGCCCGTCGGCGTGATCGAGAACGCAACCTATGAGGAGATCTCGCTCAAGCTGGACCCCGGCGACAGGCTGCTGATCGCCTCCGACGGGCTGTGGGATGCGACCGACAGCTCGGGCAACATGCTGGGTGAGGCGGGGCTGGCGAATATCCTGCGCACCAATCGCGGCACGCGGGGATCGAACATGGTCGATGCGATGGTGTGGTCGGTGCTGGGATATAGCGGCGGGCAGCAATTCGACGACATGTCCGCCGTGCTGGTGGAACATGATGCCAGGCCGAGGGCGGAGGCTGCTGGCGCCTAGCCAGCCGCGTCCCGCGCCGCGCCGGGTTCCGCTTTCCGCCTCAGCGCCTTCACTCCCCGCTCGGCCTCGCCGCGATACCGGGCAATGGCCGCGGACTTCACCGGGCCGTAGCCGCGCATCTGCGATGGTGCGTTCAGGATGTCGCAGAGCGTTCCGACCTCACCCGACTCCGCAAGCGTGGCCACATCGCTCAACATGGTGTCATACCACGCGATCAGTTCGCGTTCCTCGCGCCGCTCGGCCTGCCAGCCGAACGGGTCCATCGCGGTGCTGCGAAGGCGTTTGCCGCGCGCGACAAGCCTGAGCGCCGGGGTCAGCCAGCCGCCGAAGCGTTTCTTGACCGGGCGGCCGCGCGCGTCACGGCGCGCCGGCAGGAACGGCGGGGCGAGGTGATAGACGATGCGCCCGCCCTGCCAATCTTTCGCCAGATTATCGCGGAAGCCGGGCAGGGTCAGCAGCCGCGCGACCTCGTATTCGTCCTTATAGGCCATCAGCCGGAACAGGTTCCGGGTCGCCGCCGCCACCAGCATCTCGCGCTGCGGGGCCGGCAAATCAGGCAGAGCGTCGGAAAAGGCGCCGATCCTTTGGCGAAACCCCGCCGCATAGCGCGCGTCCTGATACAGAACCAGCTCCGCCTCAAGCCGGGCAAGGAGTTGGTCCGGCGTCTCTGTCTGCGGGGCCGGATCTCTGGCAGGCAGCCGCTCGGGCCGCGCGGCCAGCACGCGGCCCAGATCGAAGGCGCGCTGATTGGTTTCCACGGCGGTCCCGTTCAGGATGATCGCCTGGCGCATGGCATCAAGCCCGACAGGTACCAGCCCGGATTGCCAGGCATGACCCAGCAACATGACATTGGCGAACACGCTGTCGCCCAGCCATTCCGCGGACAGCCGGTTTGCGTCGAACGCCGCCAGGTTTTCCGGACCTACTGCCCGGCCGATCTCGGCAACGCGGTCATCCACCCTCAGATCCGCGTCCCGGTTCAGCACCAGATCACCCGTCGGCATTTCCGCCAGGTTCAGCACCATTTTCGTGCCGCGCCGATAGAGCGCCGATGCCTTGGGCGCGGAGGCCACAACCACGTCGCAGCCGATCACCGCGTCTGCGGCACCGTTCTCGATCCGCAACTGGTGAATGCGGTCGGGATGATCGGCCAGCCGCACATATCCCAGCACCGTGCCGAATTTCTGCGCGAAGCCGGTGAAATCGAGCACGGACGCGCCCTTGCCTTCCAGATGCGCGGCCATGGTGATGAGCGCGCCGACCGTCACCACCCCGGTGCCGCCGACGCCGCCGACCAGAAGGTCGAATGTGGCGTCGAGCGGGGGGAGATCCGGCAGCGGCACCCCATCCAGCAGCCTGTCCATATCCAGATCGGCAGGGGTGGGCCGGCGGCGCGTCCCGCCCTCGATGGTCACGAAGCTGGGACAGAACCCGCCCAGGCAGGAGAAATCCTTGTTGCAGCTATTCTGGTTGATCTGCCGCTTGCGTCCGAACGGGGTGTCGAGCGGCTCGACCGAGAGACAGTTCGACGCAACCGAGCAGTCGCCGCAGCCCTCGCAGACGCGGTGGTTGATGACCACCGACCGCGCCGGATCGGGCAGCAGCCCGCGCTTGCGGCGGCGCCGCTTTTCCGTTGCGCAGGTCTGCTCATAGATCAGCACGGTGACGCCCGGTATGTCGCGCAGCTCGCGCTGAATGGCGTCCAGCCGGTCTCGATGATCGAAGCTGGTTTCGGGCGGGAAGGCCGCGCGATCGAACTTGTCGGGATCGTCGCTGACGACCGCGATGCGCGCCACGCCCTCGGCCCGGCAGGACTGCGCGATCGTCGCCGGGCTGACCGGGCCGTCAACCGGCTGACCGCCGGTCATCGCCACCGCGTCGTTATACAGGATCTTGTAGGTGATATTCGCGCCCGCCGCGACGGCCTGCCGGATGGCGAGAGAGCCGGAATGATACCACGTCCCTTCGCCCAGATTCTGGAAGATATGCTTGCCGCCGTTATAGGCCTGCCGCGCGATCCAGGGCACGCCCTCTGCCCCCATCTGTGCATAGCCGACCGTGTTGCGGTCCATCCAGCTTGCCATGACATGGCAGCCGATCCCGGATGCCGCCATCGAGCCGTCGGGCAGCCTGGTCGAGCTGTTATGCGGACAGCCGGAGCAGAAATAGGGCGTGCGCGTGGCGCCGGTGACATTCATCGACAGATCTGGCACGGATTGCAGCGCGGCGGCGCGATCCGGCAGGCCCTCATCCGGGAAATGCCGGTGCAGCCGCGCGGCCAGGATCGGGGCCAGCAGGCGCGGCGACAGCTCGCCCGCGAAGGGGATCAGCGGCGCGCCTTTCTCGTCATGTTTGCCGACCATTGCCTCGGGCTTGTGGCCGGGCCAGTCGTAGAAATGCTCCTTGAACTGGCTTTCGATGATGCCGCGCTTTTCCTCGACCACCAGCACCTCGGTCTTGCGGTGCACGAAATGCAGCGCGTCGCGCCGGGCCAGCGGCCAGACCATGCCGACCTTGTAGATGTCGATCCCGAGCCGGCGGCATGCGCTCTCGTCCAGCCCCAGCAGATGCAGCGCCTCCATCAGGTCGAGATGCGCCTTGCCGGTGGAGACGATGCCGTAGCGCGCGCCCTTGATGTCATAGATGCGGCGGTCGATGGGGTTGGCCTCCACGAAGGCTTCGACGGCGCGCAGCTTGTGGGTCAGCCGGGTCTCGATCTCCGGGCTGGGCAAATCGGCGGGGCGGACATGCAGCCCGCCGGGCGGAGCCTCGAACGCCGGGATGACGAACTGCCGGTCCTCGGGCAGATCCACCGAGGCGCCCGATTCGACCGTCTCCGAGATGGCCTTGAACCCGACCCAGGTGCCGGAGAAACGGGAAAGGGCGATGCCGTATTCCCCGAAGGACAGGTATTCGGCCACGGATGCCGGGTTCAGCACCGGCATGAACCAGGTCATGAAAGCCACGTCGGATTGATGCGGCATGGAGGAGGAGACGCATCCGTGATCGTCGCCCGCCACCACCAGAACGCCGCCCTTCGGCGAACTGCCATAGGCATTGCCGTGGCGCAGCGCGTCGCCGGACCGGTCCACCCCCGGCCCCTTGCCGTACCACATCGAAAACACGCCCTCGACTCGCGCTTCCGGGTCCAAAACCGCCTGCTGCGCACCCAGCACGGCCGTCGCGCCCAGATCCTCGTTCACCGCCGGCAGGAAGGTGATGTCGCTGTCCTGAAGCCGTTTGCGTGCCCGCCACAGCTCCAGATCCACCCCGCCGAGCGGCGAGCCGCGATAGCCGGACACGAAGCCCGCCGTATTCAACCCGGCCGCGCGATCGCGCCGTGCCTGGTCGAGCATGATGCGAACAAGCGCCTGCGTCCCGGTCAGAAACACCCGCCCATTGGTGGCGTCGTAGCGGTCTTCCAATGCGTAGCTGTGCGGACTCGACTGATCCAACATGGCTGATCCTCCCCATTGTGAACAGGGTATACCGAATCATCTGGAGAAATCGGCCAAGTTGGGCGACAGTCAGGCTTATGACCGGAAGAATTAATCAGAATTGGCGCTAATATGGATCAGATTGACCTTACCGAGATCGACCGCGGCATCATCCGCGCCTTGCAACAGGACTGCCGCCTGCCCAACGCGCAACTGGCCGAACGGGTGGGCATGTCGGCCTCGGCCTGCTGGCGACGGATGCGGCTTCTGGAAGAGGCGGGGGTGATCTCCGGCTACGCCGCAACGGTGGACCCGGACCGCGCGGGGCTGGAATTTCAGGCCATCGTGCATGTGAAGCTGGCCCGCCATGATCGCGATGCGGTGAAGCGGGTCATGGCAGAGCTGAATATCCGGCCGGAGGTGGTCGAGTGCTATGCCGTCACCGGTCAGTATGATTATCACCTGCGGGTGATCTGCGCCGACATGGCCGCCTATCGCCGGTTCCTGGATGATTTCCTGTTCCGCCTGCCGGCCATAGAAAGCGCCCAGACCAACGTGGTGCTGGAGGCGATCAAGCGCCGCAGCGTGATCCCGGTCTAGCGACGGATATCGGCGCAGGTTCAGCCCCGCGCGCGCTGAAACCCGAAGGCGCAGCCGATGGTCCAGCTCAGGTTGAAGATCAGGTTGCTGAGCGCGGCCCCCTCGACCCCGAACAGATGCACCATCGGCAGGAATGACAACGCAAAAAGCAGCGTCGAGACCACGGTGACCAGAACCAGCAACCCGTCCTTGCCCATGCTGAGCAGCGCGGGGTTGAGCGCCACGCCCGCGGCGAAGATGATCGACGACATCAGCAGGATGTTCATCACCGTGCCCGCCCCGACGAAATCGGCGCCGAAGACGATCTCGATGATCCGTTCGATGTTCAGCATCACCGGAATGGCCACGACCAGTTGCAGCGCCAGGATCGAGACCGACACGATCACGATAAGCCGGTTGAACCTCGCGACCTTCCCCTGCTCCCACAGCCGCGCGAGTTCGGGATATATGGTCTGGCGCACCGGCCCGGCCAGCTTGACCACCCGGTTCATCACCCGCTTGCCGAGCTGATACATGCCGACCGCCGCCGGGTTCAGCATCGCGCCCAGAACCAGAACGTCGAAGCGGTTGGCGGATTGGCGCAGGATGACGTTGAAATTGGAATTCCACATGAAGCGAAGGATGCCGGGGTTCTCCCTGATCGCGGAGATCCCGTTCGCCGCAAATACTCCGCGATGTCCACGCCGGCGCATCTCGCGCATCGCGAAGCCGAAGCACAGCAGCCGGTCCGAGAGATTCTGCACCAACAGGATCACGAAGAACGCCCATAAACCCATCCCCGCCTGCCACGCGATCACTGTCAGGATCAGACGGATCAGCGCCGAGGCCATGTCGATCTTGGCCAGCACATCGAACCGGTCAAAGACACGCAGAACCGCCGTCGCGGTGGGCCGGAAGGAGAAGAACAGCGCGAAGGCGGTCAGGTAGATATAGTGCGGCCCGGTTCCGGGATCGAGCCCGATCAGCGGCGCCACGAACCCCGCAAGGATCATGCAGGCCAGGGCCGCGACAACGCCCCCGACGGCGTCGATCAGGATGGACAGCTTGATGAGCCGCAGAAACCCGGCATCGTCGCCGCGATTCTGGGCCTGGATCGCATAGCGCATCACCGCCTGCCACGGCTCGATCCGCAGGATCAGGTCAACCACCCGAACAAAGGATTCGACAAGCGCCAGGATGCCCAGATTGGCGGGTCCGAGCGCGCGGGCGGTGATGAACAGCGTGATGACCGCGCCGGCGGAGATGATGACCTGGCTGGCGAAGGTCCAGGACAGGTTTCGGGCCAGCCGTGCGCGCAGCGAGCTAGTCGCCCCCGTCATCGAACCCTGATCTTGCATCACTCGTCACGTTGTAAAACCACAAAATGCAACCGAAACAGCGGTTGCCTTGTTCATGTCGCCTGGCTGGTCGCGGCGCAACAGAAAAATGGCCGGGTAAATAAATGAGCGGAGAAACCGGGCCGGTGTCCCGCCATTCATGTTGGAGTGATGTGCGGCGGTGGTGGCGTGAATTGCACCGAATGCGGACGCAGACGCGAATTGCACGCGAAAAGCTTTCGCCAATGTGAGTGGCCTATTTACAATCCTGAGACGCACATAATTCCCCGAATTGCCCGCAAAACGGGAAAGCCAGCGCAATTCTACAGCCTGCCGCGCAATCGTGCCCGGGCAATCTGATAGAACGCCATGAAAACGACATATTTTCAGCCGGTTGAGACGACGCCGCGACGTTCATTTTCTGAACCAGATCAGGACTATGCTGTTGACAATACCGGCCCGCGATTTCAATCTCGCCGGGGCGGACGGCACCTGTCGGCTGCTGCCGCTTTAACGAGTTTGGGAACATCCTTTGTCGTTCCGGGCCGCAATTCGGCCATGATCTGGAATTGCGATGCGATGATCTCGATGCGATGCATTGTTGCGTCGCAGTTGAATGAAGTGAGGTCACTCGATGCGGGTTCTTGTCACCGGCGCCGCAGGATTCATCGGATATCACCTGTCTGAAATGCTGCTGTCCGAGGGCCATCAGGTCATCGGTCTGGACAGTCACAACGACTACTACGATCCGGCGCTGAAGGGCGCGCGCGAAGGTCAGCTAAAGCTCAACCCCGATTACCAGGCCATCCGCGGCAAGGTCGAGGAGCCGGGGCTGCTGATGGAGCTGTTCGCGACGCACAAGCCGGAGGCCGTGGTCCATCTGGCCGCGCAAGCCGGCGTCCGGTATTCCATCGACAATCCGCGCGCCTATGTGGAAGCGAACCTGCTCGGCAGTTTCGAGCTGCTCGAGGCGGCTCGGGCGCACCGGCCGAACCATCTGCTGATGGCCTCGACCAGTTCGGTTTACGGCGCCAATACGGAGATGCCTTACCGCGAGATCGACAAGGTCGACACGCAGATGTCCTTCTACGCGGCGACCAAGAAGTCGAACGAGGCGATGGCGCATTCCTATGCGCATCTGTTCGGGATTCCGACGACCATGTTCCGCTTCTTCACCGTCTATGGACCCTGGGGACGCCCCGACATGGCGCCCTATCTGTTCACGAGCGCGATTTTCGAGGGCCGGCCGATCAAGGTGTTCAACCACGGCGACATGCGGCGCGACTTCACCTATGTCACCGATCTTGTCCGCGCCATCCGCCTGCTGATCGACGCCGCCCCCGCTAGGCCCGCCAATCCGGCCGAAATCGCGCCGGATGATTCGCTGTCGCCCGTCGCCCCCTGGCGCGTGGTGAATATCGGCAATGGCGAATCGGTGCAGCTCATGGATTTCATCGCCGCGATCGAGGATGCTGCCGGGCGCGAGGCCATCAAGGACATGCTGCCGATCCAGCCGGGCGACGTGCCTGCCACCTGGGCCGATACCGCGCTGCTGCGACGCCTGACCGGCTATGCGCCGCAGACTTCGGTCCGCGACGGGGTGCGCAGCTATGTCGAATGGTTCCGCGACTTCTACAAGATCGCCGCGGAATGAGCGCGCTGTCCCGGATCCCGGTCCTGATTTCCTCGGCCGGGCGCAGGGGGGCACTGGTTCGGGCCTTCCAGCAGGCCGCGGGCGGCGCCACCGTCGTGCATGGCTGCGACATGCAGCCCGAGCTGTCCTCCGGCTGCGTGCTGGCCGATCATGCGCATCAGGTTCCGCGCTGCACGGCCCCCGACTTTATCGACCGGATCGAGGAGATCGTGCGGCAGAACGGCATCCGGCTGATCGTGCCAACCATCGACACGGAGCTTGCGGCCTATGCCGCCGCGGCGGATCGCCTGGCCGATGCCGGGGCATTCGTCCATGTTTCCCCGCCCGGCGTGATCGCCACGGTGCGCGACAAGATGCAGACCATGCAGGTGCTGGGCGCGGAAGGGGTTCCTGTCCCGCCGAGTTGCAGCGAGTCCGCGCTTCGCGCCGATCCGGATCGTCTGGGGGGCTGGCCGGTCTTCGGCAAGCCGGTCGGCGGCAGCGCCAGCCGGGGTCTCGGCGTCTATCGGGCGCTGTCGGATCTGCCCGACGGCTACCCCGAGGCAATGATGTTCCAGCCGGTACTGAACGGGCCGGAATACACGATCAACATGTTCATCGACCGGAACGGCGCGCTGCGCTGCGTGGTGCCGCATCTGCGCATCCAGACCCGTGCCGGCGAGGTGGAAAAGGGCCGGACCACCCGCCGCGACGATCTGCGCGAATTGGCCGAGGGGATCCACCGCGCCTTGCCGGGTGCGCGGGGCGTGCTGTGCTTTCAGGTGATGGACGATGCGCAGCGCGGTCCGCAGGTGATCGAGATCAATGCGCGGTTCGGCGGCGGCTATCCGCTGGCCCATCATGCCGGCGCCCGCTTCGCGGACTGGCTGGTCGAGGAGGTGTCGGGACAGGAAAGCCGCGCCCATGACGACTGGCGCGACGGTGTCACCATGCTGCGATATGACGATGCGGTCTTCACCGGCTGACCGCATCGTCTTCGATCTGGACGACACGCTGTATCTGGAACGCGATTTCGCGTTCAGCGGATTCGCGGCGGTGGGACACTGGGTCGAGGCGCGGCACGGTGTGCCGGGCTTCGCGGCCATGTGCCGGGCGCTGTTCGACAGCCCGCATCGCCCGGCCATCTTCGATGAGGCGCTGCGGCGGACCGGGCTGACCGATCGGCAGACCGTGGGGGAGTTGGTGGGGATCTACCGTGACCACGACCCGCGCATTGCGCTGTGCCCCGATGCCGCACGCTATCTGGACCGACGCGGCGGGATGTTCGGCCTGATTACCGACGGGCCGGATCGGATGCAGCGCAACAAGATCGCGGCGCTCGGGCTGTCCCGCCATTTCGATCAGATCATTCCGACCGGGCAATGGGGCGCGGGTTTCGGCAAGCCGCATCCCAGGGCGTTTCAGGAGATCGAGGCCGCCGCGCCGGACCGGCGCTGCGTCTATGTCGCGGACAATCCACGCAAGGATTTCGTGACCCCGAACCGGATGGGATGGATCACCGTCCAGATTTGCCGACCGGGGCGGGTGCATCTGGTGTCGCCACCGGATCGGGCCCACGCAGCGCAGCGCGTGATCGAAACCTTCGATCAGCTCGATGCGGCGCTTTCGGCCGATTGAGACGGCGCAACACGCGGCGACTGCCGGGCTGCCTGATCGATGAGCTCGTCCCATTGCGACATGATTTGCGCGGGCTTCAGCCGGTTTGCCATGAGATGGGCCGATCGCCCCAATGCGCGGCGCAGCTCCCGGTTGCGGCTGATCCGCTCCATCGCCTGGGACAGGCCCATCACGTCGCCATCGGGCACGATCAACCCGTTTTCTTCATGCCGGATCATCTCGGACACGCTGTAGCGGCAATCGAACCCGATGGCGGGCAGGCCGGAGCATGTGGCCTCTGCCAGCACATTGCTGAAGCCCTCGTAGCGCGAGCTGACCACCAGCACATCGCCCGCCGACATCCAGTGCCGCGCGGTCGGCGCCAGCCCCGCCAGCCGCACCCGGCCCTCCAGCCCGTGATCCCGGATCCGCTGCGACAGCGCCCCATGCGCGCCGCCCTGTCCGAAAATGTCGAGTGTGGCGGGCAGGTCGCGGGGCAGGGCCGCGAAGGCGTCGATCAGCATGTCGAAGCCTTTTTGCGGCGTCAGTCGGCCCACCGCGACGAAGCGGCAGGTCTCGGATGGCGGGGCCGGGGAGAAGTCGACCGGCAGGCAGGGGTTCGGGATGATCCGCGCCCGGTCCCGCTGCGATGGCGCCAGGTCGTCCGCTGCGTCCTGCGTCTGCATCGCGATCCCGGCCGCGCGCGGCATCAGTGCTTTCTGCAACCTGCGCCAGACGCGCGCGGACTGCGCGCTCGGATTGTTGCGCTCGGAGATGACAACGGGCACGCCCGTCCCGGCCGATGCGATCAGGGTCAGACAGTTCACCTTGGTCAGGAAGCTGACCACGAGATCGGGCTTCAGCTTGCGGATCAGCCGGCCCGTATCCACCGCGCGGCGGGGCTGGAGCAGCGGTCCACGCGCGCGCTGCGGCCCCATGACATGCAGCCGGACCGAGCCCGGATAGGCGAAGAAGCTGCCCGCCTCGGGCATCATCATCGCGGCCACGTGAACCTCGTCGCCCAATGTGGCGCGATGCGCGGCAAGCGCGGCCATGACCTTCTCGGCACCTCCCGCCCCGAACCCGGCCTGGATCATCAGGATCTTCAACGGAACTCCTCCCGACGCTATTCCGCCGCGTTCACCACCGCCGGCCGCTCGAAGCGCAGCCAGGGCGGGGTGTCTGTGGTGCAGAAGCCGCTCAGCCGCTTGCGGTCGCGGACCGTGTCGACCGGATGCCAGAACCCGGTATGGCGATAGGCGTTCAACTCCCCGTCCTGCGCAAGCTGGGCCAGCGGGGCACGCTCCAGCGGCTCGGAATCGTCGACGAGATAGTCGAACACCGTCGGCTCGAACACGAAGAAACCCCCATTGATCCAGGTGTCCTGCGCCCGGACACTGTCGGTGAACGCGGTCACGCGGCTGTCGAGCAGTTCCAGATTGCCGCCACGCGCCGGCGGGCGCACCGCCGTGACCGTCGCGATCTTGCCGTGGCCGTGATGGAAATCGACAAGCGCCGAGATATCCACATTTCCCAGCCCATCGGCATAGGTCACCATGAAGCTCTCGTTGCCGATCCAGTCCCGCAAAAGACGCAACTGCCCGCTATTGGCGGTGAAAATGCCGGTATCGACCACCGCCACGGTCCAGCCGGCACCATGGGTAGGATGCAGCTCGACCTGTCCGGTGTCGATCGACACGCGCACGTCGTTCGCCATCAGGTGATAATTGGTGAAGAACTGCTTGATGACCGCCGTCTGATGACCGGCGGCGATGATGAAATCGCTGAAGCCGAAATGGCTGTAGATATCCATCACCCGCGTCATGATCGGGCGTCCGCCGATTTCGATCATCGGCTTGGGAATTGTGCTGATCTCCTCGGCGGGAAGCGTATCGCTTCCTCCAGCAAGCAGGATCGTCTTCATCACGCGCCCTCTCGATCGTCTATGGCAGCTCAGGAAATCTCGGGAATGTTATGCGACGGCGTGTTCAATCGCCGGGGGCGAGGCGATGCGGGGTTCGGCCTCCAGCCCCATCTCGGTCAGAAGCAGCCGGTTGACGGCATGGATGTCATTGTTGCGGCGCACGCGCTCGCGCGCCTGCCGTCCCATGCGCGCGGCGAGATCGGGATCGTCCAGGAAGCGGCGCATCGCACCCGCCAGGGCCACCGGATCACCCTTCGGCACCACGACGCCGCCTTCGCCATCGCCCACCGTCTCGCCACAGCCTGGCGCGTCGGTGGTGATGACAGCGCGGGCGGAGGACATGGCCTCGAGAATGGTGCGGGGCACGCCTTCGCGTAACCGGGTCGGCAGGACAAAGACATGGCACGCCCTTAGGTAGGGCCGCACATCCCGCGTCGCGCCGTGATAGATGATCTCGCCGGAATCATGCAGAAGCTGGAGGGTCTCGGCGTCGATGGCATCGGGATTGCTGTCCGTCGGGCCAAGCAGTTCCAGCCGGAACGCGCGCCCCTCGTCGCGCAGGATCCGGGCGGCCTGCAGCAGATCCGAGATCCCCTTGCTGCGCAGCATCCGGGCCACGAAGAGAAAGACCGGAATGCCGTCCGGGATCGGCGTGGCCGCGAAATGATCGGTATCGGCCCCGGAACCGGGGATCGCCACCATGCGCGCCTCCTCCGGGATCATGCGGAACCGGCGCAGATCCTGCAGATCGGCAGAGTTGTAGTAGAAGCCGAGACGCACAGCCCGCAAAGCTCTGCGATGCAGCTCGATCGCGACGCGCCGAACCACCCGCCGCTTTCCCTGCGGCGCATCCTCGGAGAACGCGTATCCCAGCCCGGTGAACAGCGGGTAGCAGCGGTGATGGCGCTCGAGCCGCGCGGCGAGGCAGCCATAGACGATGGGCTTCATGGTATAGGGCAGGATCACGTCCGGCCGCCGGTCCCGGATCAGCTTGCGCAGCGCGCGCAGGGTCTGGACATCCTGCGAGGGGTTCAGCCCGGTGCGGTGCATCGGCACCGTCAGTGGCTCGATTCCTTCGGCGCGCAGGCGGGTTTCCGTCTCGGGGTCGAAGTCCGGCGCCGCGGCGAGCACGCGGTGGCCGTTTGCCATCATGCGCTGCATCAGCGTCAGCCGGAAATTCACAAGCGACCAGGCCAGCCCGGCAATGACAAGGACGGTTTTCGGCGCCACCGCCGGTGCCGGCACCTGCGCTCCCTCCAGATCTCGGGTGAACCGGTTCATGCCATCGCCTTTCCCCGTGCCACGAAGACCGGCTCCGGGAATTGATGCGGCTGCGATGCGGGCACAAGCTGCGGCCGTGCTGCGGGGAAGGGATGAACCGCGCCTTTCGGCTCCGCGCCGGGCCCCGGAGTCTCGGGGCCGGTGCTGCCGTTGAAGCCGGGCACCAGCTCCGCCAGGCCGCGCCGCACGGCAGTCTCGTCGCCGCTGCGTGCCGAGCGTTCGAGCTGCAAGAGCGCCGCCCTGAGGCGCGAGATCGGCAGGGGGCGTGGTATCGCGCAGCTTACGCCGGCAAAACCTGCGGGTTCGACGACCTCGTTGCGGTCGAACAACTCCTCGAACAGCTTCTCGCCCGGCCGGATGCCGATGTAATCGATCTGGATGTCTTCGCCCGGCACCTTGCCGGCCATGCGGATCATCCGCTCCGCCATCTCGACGATGCGCACCGGCTTGCCCATGTCCAGCACATAGATCCGGCCGTTATGGTCAGGCGCGCGAAGACCCTGGGCTGCGGCGACCAGCGTCAGCTCGACCGCCTCGCGAATGGTCATGAAATAGCGCTCCATGTCCGGGTGGGTGACGGTCAGCGGCCCACCGCGCGCGATCTGCTCCTGAAACAGCGGGATCAGCGAACCGGAAGACCCCAGCACATTGCCGAACCGCACCGCAAAGAACCGCGTGTCGCAACCCAGATCGCGGGTGATGAGATCCTGCGCCTGGCAGTAGAACTCGGCCACGCGCTTTGTCGCGCCCATGATGTTGGTGGTGTTGACCGCCTTGTCGGTCGAGACCTGCACGAATGCCCTGACGCCGACCGCGCGGGCGGCGTCGCAGACATTGCGCGTGCCGATCACGTTGGTCAGCACGCCTTCGCAGGGATTGGCCTCCACCAGCGGCACATGTTTCAGCGCCGCGGCGTTGAACACCATGTCGGGCAGATGTTCCTCGAAGATCGACTGCAGATGCACCCGGTCCCGGATGCAGCACAGATGCAGCTTGCGCGGCACATCGGGGAAGTGGCGCGCCAGAAGCCGGTCGACCTGGTAGGCGTTGTATTCGCTGTGCTCGATCAGAACGAGCTCCTTCGGCCCGAGCGAGGCAAGCTGCCGGACCAGCTCGCTGCCGATGCTGCCGCCTGCGCCGGTCACCAGCACCTTCTGGCCCCGATAGGTGTTGCGCAGCAATTGCAGCTCCACCGATTTCTGCGGCCGGGTCAGCACGTCCTCGGGGTCGATGGTCCGCGCATTGCCGGCCGTCTGCGACAGGTTCTCGGGATCGGTCAGGTTGGGCAGGGAACGCAGCTTGATGCCATGCGCCTCGGCCCAACTGCGCAGCACGCCGATGCCCTCGCTGTCGTAATGCGTCACAGACTCTGTCAACAGCAGCGCGCGCGGCAGCTCGTCGGCCGCCATCAGCCGACGGATGACCTTCTGCGGGTTCCGCACCGAACCAAGGATCGGCACCGAATGGAACAGCAGATCGGCGCTGTCCATGGCGTGATCGACAATGCCGACGATGCGATAGGGCGACAGGCCCTGATGCACCGCGCGCATGAACATGTCGCTCGTCGCACCAAGACCGACAAGCACCGCCGGCTCGCCCTCGCCTGAGACATTGCGCCGGCGGCGGCGCACCTCGCGCGTGCGGGCCATCACGCGGGCGCCTGCGAACATCGTCAGCATCAGCAGGAACATGATCGGGAAGGTGGTGATCGGCAGTTCGGGCAGCCAATAGGATCCGCGCGCCATGAACCAGCAGGCGGCGACGGCCATGATCGTGCCCGGGATCAGGGTCAGCAGGCCGGGCACGGTCGCCGAATGCCGGTGGCGGCGATAGAAGCCGGACAGGATCAGGATCGGGATGACCACCAGCAATGACGCGCCGATGAATTCCGGCATGACCGCGATCTCGGTGTAGCTGAGATAGGAGCCAGAGGCGAGCACGATGCTGATCGACGCCGCCGTAACCACGGAGACCAGATCGGCAGCAAACAGCTTCCAGTTCGACCGAAGCTCGGATCCGATGGTCACGAATTTTCTGGAGGCCCAGAATCCGAGCCGCCGCAACTCGTCAACACGCGCAAACATAACACACACACCTATCAAGGTCAGTCGAGCGATCTCGCGGACAACCCCCGACAAAATCAGAACTAATGCCCCGTAGCTATGATGGCACGATCATGGCGTCCACAACCCGTCAGTTCGCATGGGTTCGGCAAATACCGCCGATCCGGACATCTGCTGACCTGCCATGGGCAGTGCCGGCAATTTTCCTGCTTGTATGGGGGGTTCTGCACATTCGTTGAAGGTCGACACTTGCAAACTTACAACTGAAAAGTGAGCCAGGTTTGTCGTTGCACTTTGACCCGGCGTCAGGACAGGCGCCGCGCTGAAAACCGTTCAGCAAAACGGGCGCAGGTGCCGCGCCGCCGCGCACTGCATGATTCGACATATATCCCTGGCGGCGCGGATCAGGCATCAGGCCACGCCGTGAACTGCTTGCCGGTCATCGCTTCAAGACGGGCGATCTGAGGGCGGTAGAATGCCGAAAGCTCTGCCCTCAGCTTTTCATCGAAATCCGGGTATTTCACGGGCCGCGCGACCAGGTTGCGCAACGTGCTGACCGCGGCGGTGTTGCGGATCGGGTCGACCAGCGGGCGGAACGGTGCCAGCATACGCCGCAACGGCCGTGGCACGACGGCGGCGCGGGAATCCTTGATGCGCCCCTCGATCGGCAAGGCCAGCACTTCGCGCAATCCCAGATGCGCCGAGCATTGGGCAAGCTGCCGCACCGGATCGCGCTTGATGTCCTCATAGCGGAGAACCAGGATCTGCTCCGCCGGGAACAGATCATAGAAACGCTGCATATGGTCGGCATAGCGGCCGTCATTCAGAAACCGGCCCGAAGCGGATTTGTCAGGGTCGAGATGGTGGGAGATGTTCGCGTCCACCTCTCCGCGCCGGAACAGCATCAGGTAATCCGAGTAGGCCCGCGCAACCGGGTCGCGCAACTGAAAGATCAGCCGCACATCCGGGACGTGCCGCCGGATCCGTGCGGCCGCCTCCGGCGCGGTCAGATAGCTGTTCGATTTCTCGCCCAAGACTGTGCGGGGCGACGCCTCGCCAAGCTCCTCCAGATAGGCGTCGATGCCCTCCTCGTAGCGGCGCGAGAAGAAATGCGGCTCGTGGCTGGGCATGGTGATCTGCGGCGATTGCTGCAACGAGTGCTGCAGCCAGGTCGTCGCGGATTTCGCGGCGCCGGCGATGATGAAATCTGGCAAATGGCGGGCATCGCTCATTGCATCATGTCCTGCTCGGTCTCGGCGGTATCGATGGCGGGCAGGTTGATATCCAGCGTATCGCCCGGTTGCAGCCGGTCGTTGGGCAGGATCTCTCTGCTGTCGCCGTCGCGGGTGACGATGAAGATCGGCTCCGGCGGCGTTTCCGCGTCCGGGGCCGGCGTGTCCGCCCCCAGCACCGCCTGAAGCTGAGCCCGCGCCGTTGATTGCCGGATTCGCGCCGCCGCGAGTTCGGACTCCAGCACGCTCAGCCGTGCGAGGCGTTCGGCGATGGCATCGGTGGTGATCGTGTCGCGGTCGCGTTCGGCCTGGTTCAACTGCTCGTCCAGCAGAAGCAGGGCCGTCTCGATCTCCAGCCGCTTCGACTCCAGCTCGCTCAGCGAGGCTTCCAGCGAGGTCACGCGGGCATTCACGGCAAGCCCCCGCTCGTTCAGCGATTCGATCCCGGCAAGCTGTTCACGGGTCGATTCGATCTGCTCATCGCGCAACTCGAGCTGCTTGGTCAGGCGCGCGCCCTTTTCCTGCAACATGACGTGCAGGTCGTTGTAGCTGTCGATCCGCACCTGCCGCGCCGTCTGGTCGGCGATCTGCAATCGCCGTTGCACGTCCTTTTCGGATGGCGTCGGCGCGTCAGTTGCAGCCGTCGGATCGCCCTGCAATTCGGCCAGTTCGCCGCGGATCCGGGCCTGTTCGGTCTCGAAGGCGCGCAGCGTGCCCTCCGCCTCGCTCAGCGCGCCGGAAAGCGCCACGATTCTGACCGTGTCATTGGCGGCCTGCGCCCTAAACATGCCGCCCGCAAGCGCAAGCGCCTGGCGCGCCGTCATGCCGGGCCGGTATTCGACCGCGCCGCGCTGTTCGACATTGCCCAGAACATAGACCGGCAGGCTGGACATGAGTTCGACGGAAAGCTGCGGGGTCTCATCCAGCCCGGCCCGCCGGCGCAGCAGGTCGGATATCGCCTCGCTCAGCTCTGCCTGGGTCAGGCCCTCGGCCTGCAGGGTGCCGGCGAGCGGAAGCTGAAGACTGCCTTCCGGGCTGATCCCGTACTCGCCCGACAGGCCCTGCCAGCCGGTCAGGCTGTTGAGCCGGTAATCATAGGTCAGGACGCGGATCATCAGCCGGTCCTGCGGGTTCAGGCGATAGGGTTCGGCCTGCGCGTGGGCCGATTGCGGCTGGATCGCGAGCGCGCAGACGGCAAGGATCGGCGCGATGCGGGGGGCGGTGAAGCGGCAAAACCAGCGTCTCGGCAAACGGCGTATCCGGTCGATCATGCGTCACCTGCCAACTCCGCCAGCCATGTCTCGACGGCCGACATGCCGCTGCCGTCCATCACCTGCCAGGGATCATCGGCCCGGTCCGGGTCGAGCCCGTCCTGCGCCTCTTCCCAGGCATCCGGCAGCAGATCGCCGTCGCGATCCGCCGCGCCATCGGATGCGGCGATGTCGGACCAGCCATCGACTTCCGCCGGGTCGTCGATGACCTCGCCCCGGCATTCGCTGACATCGGTGATGACCCGCTGATCCAGCCGGTCACGATGCGCGCCGTCAGGCAGCACGTCCCCCGCCCGCCGGATCAGCGATCCGGGCAGATCCGACGCCGCAGCCGGTGCCAGGGTCAACTCGATCGGCGCATCGGTCTGCAGGTTCTCGGCCAGCGGGTCGAGGACCGGCAGATCAGATTCGCCGTTGCAGCTTCGCGCGATGTTGTCCTGCGCGAAGATGCGCACGTCATTGCCCTCCACCCGGTCGAACAGCTCGACCGCGGCGGTGGCGCGCTTGTTCGTCGAGGGGCCGGTCATGGCGAGGTTGCCGACATAGGCGATACGGGCATTGCCCAGATGGTCGTAGAACTCACCGAATTGGCTGATCGGATCATAGAAGACGTTGTTGACCACTTCGACCGGCCCGATATCGGTTGCCTTGATGTCGGGATTGCGGTCGCGGTGATGGGCGAAGATGTTTCGCAGCAGGCTGATCCGCCCGCATTCATATCCCTGCCCCTCTTCCGAGCAGATCAGTGCGCCCTTGGAGTGGCGGCCCTTGGGATGGTTCGCGCCGTCCAGGCTATAGGCCAGGATGCTGTCGGCCAGCGTGATGTCCGACGAGGTGCCGCTGGAGACATGGATCGCGAAGGTCTCGTCCGAGGCGAACATCAGCGACAGATTGCCCAGATAGACATCGGTGCCATTCTCCACCGTCAGCGCATCGATGGTGGAGCTTTCCCGGTCGCCCGCGCCGGGGCGCAGCTTCAGAAAGCGGATCACCACGTCGTCGGCGTCCTTCGCGATGATCGGGCCGTGGGTGGCGCCGGCGCGGTTGCGAAGCTGGATCCCGTCGCCCGGCGCGGTCTGCCCGGCGATGTAAAGGTCGGATTTAGCGAAGATCGGCTCGTCCAGCTCGATCGTGCCGGAGACCTGGAACACGCAAACCCGCGGCACGTCGCGCTCGGCACAATCGCGCAGGCTGCCTGTGCCGCGCGCCTCCAGATTGGTGACGGCGATCACCTCTCCGCCGCGCCAGCCGGTTGCGGCGGCGCCGTATCCCTGCGCACCAGGAAAAGCCGCTGCCCGCGGTTCCTGCGCCGCGGATTGCAGGGCCAGCCACGGCAAGATCGCAAGCAGGACGGCCAAGCGCCAGACAAGCCTGCGTAAGGCGGGATCAGTAATAGCCATAGCTGCCCCCGAGATTGGTCTGCCGGAAACGGCGCGCCTCGATATCGTTGATGACGGTGCCCGCGATCTTGACGCCGCTATCCTCCAACCGCTCGGCACAGTTGCGCAGCGCGCGCTCCGGCGTCTTGCCCGAGCGGACGACGATCAGCGTGTTGTCGGTCAGCGTCCCCAGCCGGGCGGCGTCCGCGACACCCAGTGCCGGGGGCGTGTCGATCAGGATCATGTCATATTTGCGGATCATCTTCGGCAGCACGTTCTTCTCGAAATCCGACACGACGCGCGGGGTCAGCATCGTTTTCTGGTCGAAGGAGATGACGTCGAAATTGCCGTCCTCGCCCGCCGCCACCGCCGCCTGATCCAGCGTGATGCGGCCGTCATTCATGTCCGAGAGCGAATGGGCGTTGACGTTGCCGCTGACATATCGCGTGGCCCCGGCGCGCTGCGTGTCGAAATCCAGCAGCAGCACCTCCATCCCGTCCTGCGAGGCGATGGCCGCCATGGATGTCGCCACGGTCGACTTCCCCTCATTGGGCAGGGCCGAGGTAATCATCGCCACGCGCGGGGCCTTGTCGCGCGTGTCCTGGCTGGACCAGACTGTCAGCAGCGCGCGCATCGCCTCGCTGTATTCGGACCGGGGATAGCGGTTGACGAACCAGGTGGGCCGATGGTTGCGGAACAGGCCGCGACGCGGGATCCGGGGCAGATTGCCCAGATTGGGCAACTGGCTGACATGGGTGGCCTGCGGGCCGTTCCAGATCTGCCGGTTCATCGTGCTGCGCAGCAGCGCCAGGATGAACCCGAGGATCAGCCCGCCCGGCAGCGCGAGTGCCAGCGTCGTCGGGATATTCGGCCGGAACGGCTCGGTCGGCACTTCCGCCGTCGTGATCTGCCGGGCATCGGGCTGCACCTGATCGCGCTGCGGCTCCAGGATGTTCAGGCGCTCCACCGCGGTCTGGTAGCGGGTGTTCATCAATTCCACCCCCAGCTCAAGCCGGGCCAGACGAAGCTCGCTCAGCGTGCGTTCAGAGAGCTGTTCCTCGACCTCGGCCAGATCGGCCTCCAGCCGTTGCCGTTCGGCCGTGTTCCCCTCGTTTCTCTGGTTCATCACGTCGATGACCGAGCTGATATGGGTTCGTTCGCGGCGCAGCCGGTCGGGCAGTTCCATGTCGTCCAGCACGTTTTCGCGGATGAAGGTCGCCAGTTCCATCTGTGCCAGCGTCAGATCCTCGCCCATCCGGTCGATCTGGCTTTGCAGATACTCGATGGACTTCTCGATCCCCTCGCTCTGCGCCTCGGTTGACATGGCAATGAAGGCCTTGACCACCGAGTTCGCGATGGCCGCCGCCATGTCCGGCGATGAGGATTCCGCCACGACGGTAATCACAAAACTCTCGCCAGAGCGCTGCAGCGTGTAAGACGCCAGCACCTTGTCGATCACCGCGCGGCCGCGCGCGGGCGAATCGACCGCCGGACCGCCCTCGCTCACCGGCAGGAAGGTCGGGTCGCTGAACAGGTCGAGCGACTTGGCCACCCGTTCGGCGAAATTGCGCGAGCGCAGCCGGTCAAGCTCGGTCTCGACGCGGGCGCGGGTCAGGTCGAACACCTCGAGCTCGGTATCGACCTGGCTGATCCGCACCTCCGACGTGGTCAGCGCCATGCCGGCCTCGGCGCGATACATCGGCGTGACGCGCGACAGGTAGGCATAGGTGCCGCCCATCACCAGCAGCACCACGACCAGCATCAGCCACATGTTCCGTCGCAAAAGCTGGATGAATTCCTCGCTGTCCATCCGCTCTTGCGGGGTGGATGCGGGTTTGACGGCACGACGCCTTGGCAGGCCGGGGCTGTTCATGCCGCCTCCTGGCGCGGGGTTGAACAGCGCCTCCGCCGGACACGGCGGTACAGATCAGCATGTCGCAAGATATACTCGTTCATGGACAAAAACTCGGCAACTCGTCGACGGCAGGCCTCCGACAACACAACACGGTCGGCCGCAGATAATTCTAACAGACCTCTCGCGGCCTTCGCCAGTGCCTCGGGCTCTCCGGGCGGGCAAACCGCGCCGCAGCCCTCCACCAGCCAGGCGCAATCGCCGATATCCGTGACCACCGCCGGCACCCCGGCCGCCATCGCCTCGGCCACCGCGAGCGGCAGCGCCTCGCCCCAGGCGGAGCTCAGCAGATACAGGTCCAGACCCGGCACAAGCTGGGGAATGTCTCGCCGCGCCCGAAGCGCGGTGAGGCGGTCGGCAATGCCGCATCGCAGCGCCTCCGCCATCGCCGCCCCGTTGGGCTGGCCATCGCCGATCAACACCCCGTGAGCATCCACTCCATCCGCGATCAGCCGCGCAATGGTTCGCGCGAAGGTGGTGTGGTCCTTCATCGGGTGGCTGCGGCCGATGGTTCCGATGATCTTTCGTTGCGGCGGAATGCCCGTCAGGGCACACAGGCGGGACCGGGCTTCCGCGTCCGGTGAAAACTCTGCGGAATCAACCGCATTGGGCAGAAATTCCCAATGATTGGGAGGCAGGCCGAACGCGATATGCTGAGCCGCCGACCGGCGCGAGCAGTAGGTGATTCGATCCGCCCGGCCCGAAAGACAGCGCAGCGCGCGCAGCACCACCCGCGTCGCGCGCTTTTCCAGCCGCAGGTCGGACAGGGAATGGTGGATCGCCCAGATCAGCCCGATATCGCTGCGCCGCGACAAAAGCAGCGCCAGCGTCGCCACGAGACAGCCGTGATACATCCAGCCATGAACCAGCCGGGCCTGCGTCCCTGCAATGACGGTCTGGAAACGGCGCACCGCAAAACCCAGATCGCGCCCGGATTGCGCGCCGAGGTCCACCACCTCGACACCGAGCTCGCGAATCATCTCGCCGATCTCTCCCGGCGGCATGACCGAGACGACGAGATGATCGTGGCGGCGCGCGTCAAGGGCGCGCAAATAACGGTAAAGCATCATCTCGGCGCCACCTAATGATGTGCCGGCAATCACATGAACAATTTTTGATTGAGCCATACCGTGGAAAACTTGATAACCGAACAAAACAAAGCACACGCTAATCGAGATTTCGTGAATTTGAAACGGAAAGTTTAATGCATGTGCGCGCCTGCTGCGAATGGACGGCATTGATCGTTGCGGCAGAAGCGGTTAATTGGCTAAGACAAGACCAAGGCGTTTACGTGTTATCGAGTATCAGGTTCAGTTCGTGTCCCGTCCTCTGGAATTTCTCATCTCGGCGATATTGTTAGCCGTATCTCTGCCCGTTCAGCTTTCGGTTGCATTATTAATTTATATGCAACTCGGCCGGCCGGTCATTTTCCGTCAGATCCGGGCTGGAAAAAACGCGCGAAAAATAACTGTTGTCAAGTTTCGGACGATGACGGATGCGCGGGATGCGGCCGGCGCGCATTTGCCCGACGATCAGCGCCAAAGCGCAATGACCCGGCTGATCCGGCGACTGCGGATCGATGAGCTGCCGCAATTATGGCACGTGCTGCGCGGCGACATGGCGCTTGTCGGGCCGCGCCCGTTGCTGCAATCGACAGTGGCCGGTTTTGGCCGCCTGGGCGAGATCCGCAATTCCGTGCCGCCCGGTCTGACCGGCTGGGCGCAGGTCAGCGGGAATACCCGCCTCAGCAATGCCGAGAAGCTGGCCTTCGATCTCTGGTATGTGGCGCATCGTCGCGCGGGGCTGGATCTCCGCATCCTGGCCGAAACACTGCTGGTGCCGCTGCGTGGCGAGGTCCGGCACGACGCCCGGCTGGCGCGTGCCTCTCGCTGGGCGCGCGAGCGTTTCGGTCGCGCGGTCGAGGAGGCAGCATGAGGACCGTCTTCATCGGCGCGGTGGAGGGATCGGCGGTCGCGCTGCGGGCGCTGTGCGAAGCCGGTCAGGCGCCGGATCTGGTGGTGACGCTGCCGCTTGAGCGCGCCTCGGCCCATTCGGATTTCGCCGATCTCGGCCCGATCGCGGGCGCGCATGGCATCCGCTTGCAGCGCGTGGCGCGCACGGATGATCCGGCGCTGATGGAGGCGCTGCGCCAGATGGCGCCGGACCTTGTCATGATCATCGGCTGGTCGCAGTTGATCGGTCGCGACCTGCTGGACCTGCCCGGCCAGGGCGTGCTGGGCTTCCACCCCGCGCCATTGCCCAGGATGCGCGGCCGCGCCGTCATCCCCTGGCAGATCCTGACCGGGCAGCGGGTCGGCGGCGCCACGCTGTTCTGGATCGACGAAGGCGTCGACGATGGCGAGATCGCGGCGCAGAGCGTGTTTGATATCGACCCGGACCGGATCACCGCCCGCGAACTCTATGACCGCGCGGTGGGAGAGATGGCGCGGATCCTGCCGCCGCTCGTCGCGGGGATCGCGGCGGGCGAACGCCCCGCCATCCCGCAGGATCACGACGCGGCCACGATTTGCGCCCGGCGCCGCCCCGAAGATGGCGAGATCGACTGGACCCGGTCCGCCGCGATGATCGAGCGGCTGATCCGCGCCGTCGGCCCGCCCTATCCCGGCGCGACCACCCGGACCGGCAAGTCAGAGATCGTGACCGTCACCTGCGCAAGGCTGCATCCGCGCAGCGACCGTTTCATCGGCCTGCCCGGCCAGATCCAGCACATCGACGGGCGAGAGGTGACGGTGATGTGCGGCGATGGGCGCTGCCTCGACCTGCTCGACTGGTCCGGGCCTGTGCGGCTCGGGCGCCATGCAATTCTGGGGGGCAGGGCATGACCGACGCATTGGCGGGATTCGGCCCTGTCCTGGTGATTGCCCCGCATCCCGATGACGAGGTGCTTGGCGTCGGCGGCACGATGGCGCGGCTCTCCGATGCGGGGGCGGAGCTGCATGTCGCCATCGTGACGACGGGCCGTGCGCCGCGCTTTGCCAGCGAGCAGGTGGCGGCCGTGCGGGCCGAGGCCAAGGCCGCGCATGACGCGCTTGGCGTGACCGAGACGCACTACCTCGACTGCCCCGCGGCGGAACTGGGCGAATACGCGCATACCGAGCTGAACGCCGCGATCTCCGCCGTGGTGGGGAACGTCGCGCCGCGCACCATCTTCGCGCCGCATCCGGGTGATATTCACCTCGACCACCAGCTCAGCTTCCTGTCCGCCCTCGTTGCGTCGCGCCCGCATCAGCAGGCCTATCCGACGCAGATCTTCGCCTATGAGACGCTGTCGGAAACCAACTGGAACGCGCCCTATCTGACGCCCGGTTTCCTGCCCAACATGTTCATCGACATCTCGGACAGCTTGCAGCGCAAGCTGGACGCGTTCGCCATGTTCGAGAGCCAGCAGAAACCGCCGCCGCATGAACGCTCCGTCGCGTCGCTGACCGCGCTTGCCACGTTGCGCGGCGCGACCGTTCACCGCCGCGCGGCGGAAGGTTTTGTCACGATCAGAATGGTGGTTTGACGATGCAGCGATCCCAGAACTGGCCGGTTTTCGACGAGGAGCAGATCGCGGCTGTCGCGGCAACGCTCGCATCCGGCAAGGTGAATGCCTGGACCGGCCCGGATGTGCGCGCCTTCGAGACGGAGTTCGCCGCCCATGTCGGAACCAGCCACGCCATCGCCATGTCAAACGGTTCCGTGACGCTGGACGCGGCGCTGCGCGCGCTCGATCTTCAGCCGGGCGAGGAGGTGATCGTGACGCCGCGCAGCTTCGTCGTCTCGGCAAGCTGTGTCCTTCTGGCGGGCGGGCGTCCGGTGTTCGCCGACATCGACCCCGACAGCCAGAACATCACGCCCGAGACGATCGCGCCGCTGATTACGGATCGCACGATCGGGATCATCCCGGTGCATCTGGCCGGATGGCCCTGCGACATGGCCCGGATCATGGAGCTGGCACGGCAACATGATCTCTGGGTGATCGAGGATTGTGCGCAAGCACATGGCGCCCGCATCGGTGATCGGCCGGTGGGCGGGTTCGGCACGCTCGGATCCTATTCCTTCTGCCAGGACAAGATCATGTCCACGGGGGGCGAAGGCGGCATGGTCGTCACGGATGACGCGGATCTCTTCGACCGGATCTGGAGCTTCAAGGATCACGGCAAGGACCGGGAGCTGGTGTTCCAGCAGAACCCGCCACCCGGTTTCCGCTGGCTGCATGCGGCGGGGCCGGGGACGAATCTGCGCATGACCGGACCATCCGCCGCGATTGGCCGCATCCAGCTTCGCCGCCTGCCGGACTGGCGCGCGGCGCGTGAAGCCAACGCCCTGACCCTGGCCAAGGCGCTTGGCGAATCGCCGGCGCTGCGCATCCCGATGCCGCCCGAGGGGATCACCCATGCGTGGTATCGCTTCTACGCCTTCCTGCGCCCGGAAACGCTGGCAGCCGGATGGGATCGCGACCGGATCCTGGCCGAGGCCGGCGCGCGAGGTCTGCCGGTGTTCTCCGGGAGTTGCTCAGAAATCTATCGCGAGCAGATTTTCGCCGCACCCGGCAACCGCCCGGACGCGCCCCTGCCGGTGGCGGAGGAGCTGGGGCGCACCAGCCTCGCCTTCCTCGTCGATCCGACATGGTCGGCAGAGGAGCTGCACAGCCTCGCCGGAGCCCTGCTGGAGGTGCTGGCCGATGCGACGGGCTGAGAGGTGGGCAGGAACCGGATGCGACACAGCGTTTCGACGGGGGATGTGATGGAGCGTCCCGGCATCGACCGGTCGCGGCGGATCATGCTGTGCACGGATGACAGATCGCTGCAGGAGCGGCTCATGCCGGGATTGCAGTGCCGGGGTTTCCAGGTCTCGCTGGCGGCGGATGCGGATAGCGCGTTGTTCCAGCTCAACGTCGTGCCGCCGGATGTGATGCTGTGCGACCAGGCCTTGCCGGGGTATGAGGGCATGGCGCTGTTGCAGATGATCCGGCGTGACCGCGGCGATCTTGCGGCGATGCCGATCATCGTCATGTCGGAATATGGCCATTCCTCCGACATCGCCGCGGCCAAGCTGGCGGGGGCCGATGATTACGCGGTCAAGCCGGTGGACCTCAATCTGATCGTGGCCTCCATCGAGGCGCAGCTTCGCATCGCGGCGCGCCTGCGCTCGGCCATGCTGATCGAGGGCGAGCTTGACGAGGGCGTGCCGCGCATCCATGCCTTCCACCGGCTGCTCGACGGGCTGTCCTTTGGCATCGTGCTGTTCGATTCGCATGGCCAGCAGATCTTTACCAACCGCAGCGCGCGGCAGCTTTCGCGCGCCCATGCTGCCCGGATCCGAAGCTGGGTGCTGCGCCAGGTGTCGCAGATCGGGCGCGAGAACGGGAATGGCGCGAACTGCGTCCAGTTTCCACTGCTTGATTTCCGCATGATCCCGACCGGCCTGTCGCGCGGCAATGCGGCGCAGCAGCTTTTCGTGGCGACAATGGCGCTGACCGCGAAGGACGACCCGGAGATGATCGTCGCCTCGCTGATCTTCGCCACCAGCCATCAGAGCGACGAGGGCGGTCGGCTGGTCGCGGACGCCATCGGGCTGACCCCGACCGAGGCCCGGCTGGCCCAGTTTCTTGCCGAGGGGCTGCGGCTGGACCAGATCGGCGACATGATGGGGATCGCCAAGCCGACGGTGAATTATCACCTGCGCAATATCTATCAGAAAAGCGGCACGTCGCGGCAATCCGACCTGATTACCCTGCTGCGCGCGGTGCATCTGGCCGAATCGCCGGGCGGTCCGGCCGCCGACGGCTAGGCGGCCCGGCCTGGCGGCGCCAGGCGATCATAGATCTCGGTCATCTGGCGGATATGCACCTCGCGCCCGTATTTGGCATGCACATCTGCGCGGGCATTGGCGACGATGCGGGCATATTGGCCGGGGTCGTTCAGCAGGTCCAGCACCGGGGCGACGAAGGCGGCGGGATTTTCGGGCGCCACCAGAAAGCCGTTTTCGCCATCCCGGATGGCCTCGGGATTGCCGCCATGCGCGGTGGCGATCACCGGTGTGCCCAAATGCATCGATTCGATCAGCGTGCGGCCGAAAGGCTCGTTGATCGCCGTGACCAGATACAGATCGACCCCCGCCATGTAGCCCTGGATCGGGTGGCGGAAGCCCATCATGCTGATGGCGTCGGACATCCCCAGGGACGCTGCCTTGTCCAGGCATTGCTGCCACTGCGTGGGGTCGGTATCCACCGCGCCGCCGAACAGGAGCCCGTGCACCGGGCGGTCGGTCACGGCGTTGCGGATCGCGGCCACGGCCTCGACAAAGCGAACCGGCTTCTTGCGGTCCACCAGCGTTCCGAACCATCCCAGCAACAACGTGTCATCGGGCAGGCCCAGCTCCGCCAGAATGTCCCGTCGCGCCTGCGCGGGATCGGGCACCTGGTCGTCGAAATCGAACGGGCTGCGCACCACCGTGAAGATGTCGTCCACGGGCCGGACCGGGGCGGCGGGGCGCGAGAAATGCGAGACGCTGACGATCTGGTTTGTCAGCAGCGGCGCCATCTTGTTGATCCCGAAGGCGCGCGGATCCTGGCGGTGATGCCACAGGTGCTTGCGCCGGGCCATGCGCGTCGGGATCACCCAGTTGGTGTGGATTCGCCCCTCATTGGTGTGGACGATCTGCGGATCGAGACGCCTGATCTCGCCCATCATCCGCCGCGAGAGAGAGCCGATATAGCGGCCGATCCCGACATCTCCGTCGCGCGGGTAATTCAGGGTGCGCATCAGCGGCAGATCCTCGATCACCTCGCAATTGAGGCCCATGTCCCGGAAATATTCGCCCACCGTGCCCAGCCTCTGATGCAGCAGGATGCGCACGTCGAAGCGGTCGGGGTCGAGGCCGGTGATGAGATTGAGCGCGGAGACATGGCTTCCCCCGAGGCCGGTATCCCCGGCAAAGGGAAACAGAATTCTGACTGGGCACATAACACAGAACTTCCCGAAAGCGGCCCGAGGCAAACACCGCGCCGGACCCCAGTAAACAACGTGTTATGATTAGCATGGCTGCCCTGCGCAACAAAGCGCCTTGCCGCATATTTTTGCTGCCTTCATAATCGCCGAGGTAACGAGTTTGGACCGAGTCGATGAGTGATCTTGCGGCAGCGCCAAGGCCGATTGAGGCGGGCGCGGCACGGGGAGAGACGTTTTTCCGCGCCGACATGATGCTGGCGACCATCGCGGTGTTCCTGTCGCCGATCAACTTCCTTCGCGCGGATTTCGCCTATGTGACGCTCGGTGATCTGTTCGCGCTGGCGACGATCTCGGTGATGTTCGTGCAGGGCCGGCTGCCGCTTTATCCGTTCGGTCAGGCGACGGCGGGATGGCTCATCAGCGTGCTGATGCTGACCTTCGGGCTGATCATCGGTTCGGCGATGAACGGGGATCTTCTGAACGGCCTCGTCGTGGTCGGCCAGTATTGCTTTTCGCTGATCCTGCTGCCGCTTCTGTTCATGCAGCGCGACCGGCAGGAACTGGTGTTCCTCATCAAGGTTTTCGTGGCGGCAATGGTGATGGTGCTGATCCACGGCGCATGGGCGGTGGTCTACACCCCCGAGGATCTGCGATTCGTCAGCCGCAATGGCCGCCTGGCCGGCCTGGTCGAGCGTGAGAACGCCACCGCGGCACTTGCCGCGATTGCCATCACCTTCACGCTCTGGCTGTTCTTCATCAAGGAACTCAGGCCGTGGCTGCTGCCCGTGGTTCTGGCGCCGCTCGTCTGGGGGCTGCTGCTGACGGGGTCGAATTCCGGCTTCCTGCTGACCGCCATCGGCGCGTCCTGCCTGGCCTTGTTCAGCGGCGCGCTGCGCGTGCTGATCGGCATGGCCCTCGGCGCGGGAGCGTTCATCTATGTTCTGCTGACATGGGGGGATCTGTTCCTGCCCGAGGTGTTCATGGAGCGGGTCTTCGGCGCGTTGGAAAGCGGCGATGTCAGCGAGGCCGGAACCTTCGAGGATCGGCTGGCGCTGATGCGCGAGGCCTTCGCGATCTCACGCGACACGATTTTTCTCGGCCTCGGGGCCGACCAGTATCGCGTGGTCAGCAGCTATCAGGCGCCGGTGCATAATGTCTATCTGCTGCTGCTGGCGGAGGGCGGGCTCATCAGCCTGCTGGGTCATTTCGGGCTGCAGGTCACGGGGCTGTATATCGCCTGGCCGGTCTGGGCGCGCAGGGCGACCCGCTGGTTCGGCGCGCTGACCATCGTGATGACGCTGATGCTGGCCTTCGCGCAGATGGGAATCACCCATTACTACGCGCGGTTCTGGGTGGTGCCCTGGCTGCTCGCCATCGCGGTCAGCGTGGCGGCGCGCGCGGAGGAAGAGACGGGCTACTGAGGCGGTCCCGAGATGTTCCACAGGTGCCGCAAACAAAAGACCCCGCGGACCGGGTGGTCTGCGGGGTCTTTTGGTGCCCAGGAGAAGACTCGAACTTCCACGCCTTGCGGCACACGGACCTGAACCGTGCGCGTCTACCAATTCCGCCACCTGGGCAGGTGTCGTGAGGCGGGTGATTATCCCTGCGGCCAAGGGGTGTCAACGGGGATTTCGCAGAATCTTGCGCCTGCCACCGCTGCAATGGCCCGGAGCCGGCGCCTGCAGCTTGCCCGCCCCGGCCCGGCACGTTATCAGCGGGGACGACGCCGCTAGCAAGAGGGCTGCTCCATGTCGAAGATCGTCACGATTTACGGCGGTTCCGGTTTTGTCGGACGCCAGATCGCCCGGCGGATGGCCAAGCATGGCTGGCGCGTGCGGGTGGCCGTGCGCCGCCCCAGCGAGGCGCTTTTTGTGCGGACCTATGGCGCGGTGGGCCAGGTCGAGCCGGTGCCGTGCAACATCCGGGACGATCTGTCGGTGCGCGCGGCGATGGCCGATGCCGAGGCGGTGGTGAACTGCGTCGGCATCATGGTCAACGAGGGCAGGAACCGCTTCGAGGCCGTGCAGGCCGACGGCGCGGGCCGCATCGCGCGTCTGGCCGCCGAGACCGGCGTGTCGCGCATGGTGCATGTCTCGGCCATCGGCGCGGATGCCGAATCGGACAGCGATTACGCGTCCTCCAAGGCCGGGGGCGAGGCGCAGGTGCTGGCGCATTTCGCGGATGCGGTGATCCTGCGCCCCTCGGTGATGTTCGGACCGGAGGGCGGCGTGTATGAACGCTTCGCGGCCATGGCCGGCATGGGGCCGGTGCTGCCGATCACCGGCGGCGCGACGCGGATGCAGCCGGTCTATGTCGATGATGTGGCCGCCGCGGCGGAAATGGCCGTGCTGGGCCAGGCCGCGCCGGGGATCTATGAGCTTGGCGGACCCGACGTGATGACGCTGCGCGAAATCGTGGATCAGACGCTTAAGGCCAGCTATCGCCGCCGCCTCGTGGTGAACCTGCCATTCTGGCTGTCGGGCATCGTCGGCGGAATCTTCGACATCGGATCTAAGATCACCGGCGGCTTGCTGACCAACCGGATCCTGACGCGGGACCAGGTGCGGCTGCTGCGGCAGGACAATGTCGTGTCGCCGCAAGCGCGTGGCTTCGCCGAGCTGGGGATCGAGCCGCTCTCTCCGGGGGCGGTCATCGACGAGTATCTCTGGCGGTTCCGTCCCAACGGTCAATATGCCGACATGACCGCATCCGCCAAAAACCTGCGGACACGCTGAGAGCATCATGGACAACACGATTGCCGCGGCCCTGCTGGGTCTGCTGGAAGGGCTGACCGAGTTCATCCCGGTTTCCTCGACTGGCCATATCCTGCTGGCCGGACATTTCCTTGGCTTCGACAGCCCCGGCCGCGCCTTCGAGGTGCTGATCCAGCTCGGCGCGATCCTGGCCATCCTGGGCGTCTATGCCGGGCGGCTGTGGTCGCTGTTCTCCTCCGCGCCGCATGACCCGGCGGCGCGGCGCTTTATCCTCGCCGTGCTGCTGGCCTTCCTGCCGGCCGCCGTCATCGGCGTGATGGCGCATGAAATCATCAAGACCGTGCTGTTCGAGACCCCGGTGCTGATCGCCTCGATGCTGGTGATCGGCGGGATCATCATCCTGATCGTGGACCGCCATGCGCCCACGCCGCGGGTGGAGCAGGCCGAGGCGATTACCCTGCCCATGGCGGTCGGCATCGGCTTCATTCAGTGCCTCGCGATGATCCCCGGCGTCTCACGCTCCGGCGCGACGATCGTGGGGGCGATGCTGATGGGTGTCGGAAAGCGCGCCGCGGCAGAGTTCTCGTTCTTCCTGTCCATGCCGACCATGGCCGGCGCCTTTGCCTATGATCTGATGCAGAATCGCGATATTCTGGACGGGCAGGCGCTCGGGAATATCGCCATCGGCTTCGTCTGCGCCTTCTTTTCGGCCGTGATCGTGGTCAAGTGGCTGCTCGGCTACGTCTCGCGGCACGGATACGCGCTGTTCGGCTGGTGGCGAATCATCGTCGGAACCGTTGTTTTGCTGGCGCTTGCGGCTGGTGGGTAAGCCAATCTGACCTATTTTGTCGGTCGAATGCCGCCTTTCTTCTCTGTCTGACCATTAAAATGGCATTTAGGTCAGTTATGCTGCCTTTTAATCGTTCTTTTGCCTGTGTAGGGGAGTGGGGAGTGAGAATTGGGGGCGCAGCGCATGGCCACGCAGAAGATGCTCAAATTTGTCGATGTCGGGCGGGAGATGCCCGAAAAGCGGTCGGCTGAGGAGCGCAGCGACGATTTCCATGAGATCTACCAGGAATTCGCCGCCGCCAAAGCCGCCGAGCAGGCGAGCCGGTGCAGCCAATGCGGCGTGCCCTATTGTCAGAGCCATTGCCCGCTGCATAACAACATCCCCGACTGGCTGCGCCTGACCGCCGAGGGGCGGTTGCAGGAGGCGTACGCCGTCAGCCAGCAGACCAACACTTTCCCCGAGATCTGCGGCCGCATCTGCCCGCAGGACCGGCTGTGCGAAGGCAATTGCGTCATCGAGCAGTCGGGGCATGGCACCGTCACCATTGGCGCGATCGAGAAATACATCACCGACACCGCATTCGACGAAGGCTGGGTGGAGCCGATCCGCCCGGCACAGGAGCGCGGTGAGTCCGTCGGCATCATCGGCGCGGGGCCGGGCGGGCTGGCCGCCGCCGACCGGCTGCGGCGCATGGGGTTCCAGGTGACGGTCTATGACCGGCATGACCGCGCCGGCGGGTTGATGATCTATGGCATTCCCGGCTTCAAGCTGGAGAAGGACATTGTCGAGCGCCGCAACCGCCAGCTTGAAGAGGGCGGGGTGGAGTTCGTGCTGAACGCCAATGTCGGCGAGGATATCAGCTTTGACGCGATCCGCGGCAAGCATGACGCTGTGCTGATCGCGACCGGCGTCTACAAGACCCGCGATCTCGACATCGACAATGCCGCCGCCAAGGGCGTGATCCGGGCGCTGGATTTCCTGACCGCTTCGAACCGGATCGATCTGGGCGACGAGATCCCGGATTACGCCGATGGCGAGCTGGACGCGAAGGGCAAGCGGGTGCTGGTCATCGGCGGCGGCGATACAGCGATGGACTGCGTGCGCACGGCAATCAGGCAGGGCGCGACATCGGTGAAATGCCTGTATCGGCGGGACCGGACGAACATGCCCGGCTCTCAGCGCGAGGTGCAGAATGCCGAGGAAGAGGGCGTCGAATTCGTCTGGCTGTCGGCGCCCGGAAGCTTTGTCGGGGCGGTCGAGGGCGAGAGCGGCATCGACACGCCGATCAATGACGAACAGGCCCATATCTCGGCCGTGCGGGTCCAGAAGATGCGGCTGGGCAAGCCCGATGTGTCGGGCCGCCAGAGCCCGGAGCTGATCGAGGGGGCGGACTACGACGAGCCCGCCGAGATGGTCATCAAGGCGCTGGGTTTCGAGCCCGAGGAGCTGCCGCGGCTCTGGGGGGTCGAGGGGCTGGAAGTGACCCGCTGGGGCACGATCAAGGCGGAGTTCGGCAGCCACCAGACCAGCCTGCCGGGCGTCTATGCGGTGGGCGATATCGTCCGGGGTGCGAGCCTTGTCGTCTGGGCGATCCGCGACGGGCGCGAGGCCGCCGACAGCATCGCCGCCTATCTGAGCGAGACCGCGCAGGTCGCGGCGGAGTGATGGCACAGCGCGCCGCACATGGCGTACACAGGCTGTACACCGCGCGTACACAGGCTGCGCACGGAGGCGTTGCGCGGCGCGCATCCGCGCCGATCGGGGCCTGTATCGGCGCATGCGCGTTCATGTCAGCCTTTCTGACCCTTTCGCCCGCACAGGCGCAGCAATTCGGGCCGCCGGACGGCTGCGCACTGGAGATGACCGTGCAGCTTCGCGGCTGTGTCGTGGCGCAGCATTACCGCTGCGAGGCCGATGCGCCGGGCGATCAGCATGTCACCTATTACAACCGCGAGGGGGCGAGCTATCACTCCGTCATCGACGCCGAGACGCGCTGGCTGGAATCGAACGATCTGCGCACCGGGCTGAGCGATGTTCTGATCGAGGAGTCGGCCGATCACGCCTCGCTGACCACGCTGCTGCGCACCGGCCGGGACGATTTCGATTTCTGGACGCTGTCCAACACCGGCGAGCGACTGCGCAATATCGGCGAGGACCGGTTGACCGGCGAGACCGCGGTGATCGACGGGGTCAGGCTGGAACTGACCGAGTTCGAGCTGCGGACATTTTCCGAGGACGGGCAGTTGCTGATCGACTCGGCAGGTCAGCAATTCGTCAGCCGCGATCACGGGCGCTTCTATGGCGGCCTCAAGCGGTCCGAGGACTGGACCGGCGCGGTGCAGGAAACCAACGATACGCCGGTCGCCTTCGCCACGCCCGGAGAGGCCGGGTTCGGATCGACCGAGCCGCTTTACGATTGCGACATGCAGATGGTGCGGTCCGGCCCCGGACCCGGCCCGGCGCGCGCCGACCAGATCCCGGCGCGGCTGACCGCGCCCCCGATGAACACGCAGGCGGCGCTGCCGCAAGCTGCACAGAGCATCTCTTTTCAGGAGGTCGTCCCATGACTGAATTTCCGCAAGACTGGCAAGCCCGCGAAGACGCCCGCCGCAACTGGATGGCGGAAAACAGCCTCTATCGCGCCGAGGACGAGCATTCCTCCTGCGGGGTGGGTCTGGTGGTCAGCATCGACGGCACGCCGTCGCGCCAGGTGGTGCAGAACGGCATCGACGCGCTGAAGGCGATCTGGCATCGCGGCGCGGTGGATGCGGATGGCAAGACCGGCGACGGGGCGGGGATCCATGTCCAGATCCCGGTGCCGTTCTTCTATGACCAGATCCGCCGCACCGGGCATGAGCCGGACAAGGACAAGCTGATCGCGGTCGGGCAGGTCTTCCTGCCGCGCACCGATTTCGGCGCGCAGGAGCGCTGCCGCACCATCGTCGAGACCGAGGTGATCCGCATGGGTCACTATATCTATGGCTGGCGGCATGTGCCGGTGGATATTTCCGTGCTGGGCGAGAAGGCCAATGCGACCCGGCCCGAGATCGAGCAGATCCTGATCCGCAACGAGAAGGGGCTGTCGGCGGTCGAGTTCGAGCGCGAGCTGTATATCATCCGCCGCAGGATCGAGAAGGCGGCGGCCGCCGCACAGATCCCGCAGCTTTATTTCTGTTCGCTGTCCTGCCGCAGCGTGATCTACAAGGGGATGATGCTGGCCGAGCAGGTGGCGGAGTTCTATCCCGACCTGAAGGATGAGCGCTTCGAGAGCGCGTTCGCGATCTATCATCAGCGCTATTCGACCAACACCTTCCCGCAATGGTGGCTGGCCCAGCCTTTCCGCATGCTGGCCCATAACGGCGAGATCAACACGCTGAAGGGCAATCTGAACTGGATGCGCAGCCACGAGATCCGCATGGCCTCATCCGCCTTCGGGGACATGGCGGAGGACATCAAGCCCATCGTGCCGGGCGGGTCGTCGGATTCCGCGGCACTGGACGCGGTGTTCGAGGTGATGGTGCGCTCGGGCCGGTCGGCGCCGATGACCAAGACCATGCTGGTGCCGGAGAGCTGGTCGAAGGCTGTGACCGACATGCCGAAGGCCTGGGCCGACATGTATGCCTATTGCAACGCGGTGATGGAGCCCTGGGACGGCCCGGCGGCGCTGGCGATGACCGACGGGCGCTGGGTCTGCGGCGGGCTGGACCGCAACGGGCTGCGTCCGATGCGCTATGTGGTGACGGGCGACAATCTGCTGATCGCCGGATCCGAGGTCGGCATGGTGCCGGTCGATGAGGCGAGCGCGGTCGAGAAGGGCGCGCTGGGGCCGGGGCAGATGATCTGCGTCGATATGGAAGAGGGCAAGCTTTACCACGATTCGGAGATCAAGGACCGGCTGGCCGGGTCGCAGCCCTTCGGCGAGTGGATCGAGAAGGTCGTGCAACTGTCCGAGGAGATGCGCGATCTGCCCGAGGAGCTGACCTTCCGCGGCGAGGAGCTGCGCCGGCGCCAGACCGCGGCGGGCTATTCCATCGAGGAGCTGGAGAACGTGCTCTCGCCCATGGCGGAGGACGGCAAGGAGGCGCTGGCCTCGATGGGCGACGACACGCCGCCGGCGGTGCTGTCCAAGCAATACCGGCCGCTGAGCCATTTCTTCCGGCAGAATTTCAGCCAGGTGACGAACCCGCCCATCGACAGCCTGCGCGAGACGCGGGTGATGTCGCTGAAGACGCGGTTCGGGAACCTCAAGAACGTGCTGGACGAATCGAGCGCGCAGACCGAGATCCTGCTGCTGGAGACGCCGTTTGTCGCCAATGGCGAATTCGCCGAGATGATGAACATGTTCGGCGATGCGGCGACGGTGATCGACTGCTCCTTCCCGAAGGATGCCGGGCCTGAGGCGCTGGGCGAGGCATTGGCGCGGGTCCGGGCCGAGGCCGAGGACGCGGTGCGTTCCGGGGCGGGGCAGCTCGTGCTGACCGACGAGAAGCTGGGGGCCGACCGGGTGGGCATGCCGATGATCCTGGTGACCTCGGCCGTGCATAGCTGGCTGACGCGGAAAGGGCTGCGGACCTTCTGTTCGCTCAACATCCGGTCCGCCGAATGTATCGACCCGCATTATTTCGCGGTGCTGATCGGATGCGGGGCGACGACGGTGAATCCCTATCTCGCGCAGGACAGCATTGCCGACCGGATCGACCGGGGGCTGCTGGAGGGCACGCTGATCGAGAATATGCGCCGCTACCGCGATGCGGTGGATGCGGGGCTGCTGAAGATCATGGCGAAGATGGGGATTTCGGTCCTGTCCTCCTATCGGGGCGGGCTGAACTTCGAGGCGGTGGGTTTGTCGCGCGCGCTCGTGAACGAATATTTCCCTGGCATGCAGAGCCGGATCTCCGGGATCGGTCTGCACGGCATCCAGCACAAGCTGGAAGAGGTTCATGCGCGCGGCTTTGCCGGCGACGCCGATCTGCTGCCGGTGGGGGGCTTCTACAAGCTGCGCCGCTTGGGCGAGAAACATGCCTGGGAAGCCAACACCATGCGGCTTCTGCAACTGGCCTGCGAAAAGGCCAGCTATGACGTGTGGAAACAGTTCTCCAAGGCGATGCGGTCGAATCCGCCGATCCATGTGCGCGATCTTCTGGACATCAAGCCGATGGGCAAGCCGGTCCCGATCGAGGAGGTCGAATCGATCACCTCGATCCGCAAGCGCTTCGTGACGCCGGGGATGAGCCTGGGCGCATTGTCGCCCGAGGCGCATATGACGCTGAACATCGCCATGAACCGGATCGGCGCCAAGTCGGATTCCGGCGAGGGCGGCGAGGATCCGGCGCATAGCCATCCGCTGCCCAATGGCGACAATCCCTGCGCCAAGATCAAGCAGGTGGCGTCGGGCCGGTTCGGGGTCACGGCGGAATATCTGAACGCCTGCGAAGAGCTGGAAATCAAGGTGGCCCAGGGCGCCAAGCCCGGCGAGGGCGGGCAGTTGCCCGGCATGAAGGTGACGAAGCTGATCGCGCGGCTGCGCCATTCGACGCCGGGTGTCACGCTGATTTCGCCGCCGCCGCATCACGATATCTATTCCATCGAGGATCTGGCGCAGCTCATCTATGACCTGAAGCAGATCAACCCGCGTGCCAAGATCACGGTGAAGCTGGTGGCCTCCAGCGGTGTCGGCACGATTGCGGCGGGCGTGGCCAAGGCCAAGGCCGATGTGATCCTGATTTCGGGCCATAATGGCGGCACCGGGGCCTCGCCCGCGACGTCGATCAAGTTCGCCGGTCTGCCCTGGGAGATGGGGCTGACCGAGGCGCATCAGGTGCTCGCCATGAACAATCTGCGCGAGCGGGTGACGCTGCGCACCGATGGCGGGCTGCGCACGGGCCGCGACATCGTCATGGCGGCGATGATGGGGGCCGAGGAATACGGCATCGGCACCGCAGCACTGATCGCCATGGGCTGTATCATGGTGCGTCAGTGCCAGTCGAATACCTGCCCGGTGGGGGTCTGCACGCAGGATGAAAAGCTGCGCGCGATCTTCAACGGCTCGGCTGACAAGGTCGTCAACCTGATCACCTTCTATGCGACCGAGGTGCGCGAGGTGCTGGCCAGCATCGGGGCGCGGTCTCTGGATGAGGTGATCGGGCGCGCCGATCTGCTGACTCAGGTCAGCCGTGGCTCGGCCCATCTGGACGATCTGGATCTGAACCCGCTTTTGATCACCGTCGATGGCGCGGACAAGATCGTCTATGACCGCACCAAGCCGCGCAATGCGGTGATGGACACGCTGGATGCCGAGATCATCCGCGATGCGGAACGCTTCTTCAGCGCGGGCGAGAAGATGCAGCTGCATTATGCGGTGCGGAACACGCTGCGGACCATCGGCACGCGGACCTCGTCGATGATTGTGCAGACCTTCGGGATGCGGAACAATCTGCAACCCGATCACCTGACGGTGCGGCTGTCGGGCAGTGCCGGTCAGTCGCTGGGTGCGTTTGCCGCGCCGGGGCTGAAGATCGAGGTCTCGGGCGACGCGAATGACTATGTCGGCAAGGGGCTGTCGGGCGGCATGATCGTCGTGCGCCCGCAGATGGTCTCGCCGCTGGTCGCGGAGGACAACGTCATCATCGGCAATACCGTGCTCTATGGTGCGACCGACGGCTATCTGTTCGCCGCCGGGCGCGCGGGAGAACGCTTCGCGGTGCGCAACTCGGGCGCGAAGGTGGTGATCGAGGGCTGCGGCACGAATGGGTGTGAATACATGACCGGCGGTGTGGCGGTGATCCTGGGCCGGGTGGGGACCAATTTCGGCGCCGGGATGACCGGGGGGATGGCCTATCTGTATGACCCGGACGGGGTGGCGCAGAACTATATCAACCCGGAGACGCTGGTGACCTGCCCGGTCACGGTGGCGCATTGGGAAGATGAGCTGAAAGGGCTGATCGCGCGCCATGCCGAGGAGACCAATTCGGTCAAGGCGCGCGAGATCCTGGACAACTGGGACCGCGAGAAGGCGCATTTCCTGCAGATCTGCCCCAAGGAGATGCTGCCCAACCTGGAGCATCCGATTGCCGAAAGCGGCGATCTGGCGGCCATGCCGGCCGAGTAACCTTCCTCACGGGCAATTCAGCGGGGGCCATCTGGCCCCCGTTGTCATTTGATGGCATAGTGACGTCGAGTAACGTGCTGGTTCCGAAGGCGCTTTTCTGGATGCGGATTGCAACTCTTCTCCTGCTGGGCGGGATGCTGACGACCTGGCCGTCGGGTGGGCCAGTGGCGTCGGAGATGGTCACGGACCGATTCTACGATGTGGTGGTGCCGGGCCTCGCCCGCGGGCGGGTGGCGTTCCTGGCGGACGGGCGGGTGATCGGGCAGCGATCCACCGAGACCGAGCTGGAGCAGAAGGGCCGGTGGTGGCGCGATGACGGGCTGCTGTGCCTGGAGGACGAGCCGGGCGACAAGCCGGTCTGCGTGCAGGAATTGCCGCATGACGATCCGCGCGGCTTCAGCCTGCGCTACATGATCTTCCGCGCCGATCTGACGCCGGAGGGCTGATCCCCCCGGCGAGGATGTGCCGGATCCATACGGAGTCGCGTCATGCGCCAAATCCCCACGAAACCGATTGCCGCCTTGCTGGCGGGGCTGTGTCTTACCCTGCCGGTCGCGGCGTCTGCGCAATCGCAAATGGCGGTTCTGGATTACACCTGTGCGGATGCGCGGCGCCTGTCGGTGGCCTTCATCAATGCCGGGGATGGGAGCTTCGCGGTTCTGCAGGATGGCGGGCGGCTGGTGACGCTGGAGATCGCGCCGTCGGGTTCCGGCGCGCGCTACCTGTCCGATGATGGCCGGATGGAGCTGTTCACCAAGGGGAATGCCGCCACGGCGAGCCTGATCGGCGATGAGGATATTCCGCTGTACCGGGACTGCGACGGGGTGGCTCAGGCCCGGTGATAGGGCGCGCCGGCCAGGATCGAGGCGGCGCGGTAGAGCTGTTCGGCCAGCATCACACGCACCAGCATATGCGGCCAGACCATGCGGCCGAGGCTGATCTGCCAGTCGGCGCGCTGGCGCAGGCCTGGGTCCAGCCCGTCCGCGCCGCCGATGACGAGGCAGATGTCGCGGCCCTGATCGCGCAGCGCGGCGAGCCGGTCGGCAAAATCGGGTGAGCTGGGCTGCTCGCCGCGCTCATCCATCATCACCACGAAGGATCCGGCGGGGATGGCGCGTTCGATCAGCGGGGCCTCGGCGGCCATGCCGCCGCCGCGCTTGTCCTCGACCTCGATCACCTGCACCGGCGGCAGGCCGAGGCTGCGGCCGGTCCTGGCGAAGCGGTCGAGATAGTCGTCGATCAGGGTCAGCTCGGGCGATTTCCGCAGACGGCCGACGGCGAGGAGGGTGATGCGCATGGGGTGTTTTGCGGCGCGGGCGGCGAGGCGTCAAGCGGCTGCGCCGGGGCTGGTGGCTTGCGCAACGGGGGTTTCTGGACAGCCGGTCCCGCCCGCATCCTTGCGCGGGCAGGAAGATGGGGTCGTGGCGGCCGGCGATGCTCCGCGCGCGGCAGCCCCGGGGCGCTTAATGCGCGGCGGTGTCGCTGCGCAGCGCCTTGAGCTGGTCGCTGGGCATCCACATCTTCTCGAGCTGGTAGAAGTCGCGGACTTCGGGCCGGAACACATGGACGACGACATCGTCGGTGTCGATCAGCACCCAGTCGCCGGCATCCTTGCCCTCGATCCGGGCGGATCGGCCGGTGGCGTCCTTGACCCGCTGGGCGAGTTTTTCGGCGATGGTGGCGACCTGGCGGGCGTTGCGCCCGGATGCGATGACCATGTGATCGGCCATGGCGGAGCGGCCGCGAAGATCGATCGTCACGACATCCTCGGCCTTGTCATAGTCAAGAGAGGTCAGGATGCGCTGCAGGATCTCGTCGCTGCTCAGATCATGCGGCGCGGCGGTCACATTCGGCTGTACGGCCGATTGGACTTGGGTGGACAGGGGTTCATCCTCCGGTCATCGCGCCTGATCGCCCCGGCGCCGGGCTGATCTCAATATAGCATTCATGCGGCTATTCTCAATCACCGGCGATGAATTTCGGCGGCGTGGCGCCGTCCTCGTCGCCCAGCACCCGCACCTCGCGCTGTGGGAAGGGGATGGAGATGTCATGTTCCTTGAACGCGTCCCACAGCGCCAGGAACACCTGGCCGCGCACATTGGTGAGCCCGCCCTGCGCATCCGAGATCCAGAAGCGCAGCACGTAATCGACCGAGCTGTCGCCGAAACCGGTGATCCAGCAGACCGGCGTGCGCTGCGCCAGCACGCGCTTGACGGTCATGGCTGCGTTGATCGCAACCTTGGAGACCTTGTGCGGATCATCGCCATAGGCGGTGCCGAAATGCACGTCCAGCCGCACGAAATTATTGGTATGCGACCAGTTCACCACCTGGCTGGTGACCAGATCCTCGTTCGGGATCAGGAATTCCTTGCCGTCGCGCGTGACCACCGAGACATAGCGGGCGCCGAGCGCGTCGATCCAGCCGAACGTGTCGCCCAGGCTGATGACGTCGCCGGGCTTCACCGATTTGTCGAGCAGGATGATGACGCCGGAGACGAGGTTCGAGACCACCTTCTGCAGGCCGAAGCCAAGCCCGACGCCGACCGCGCCGGAAAACACCGCAAGCCCGGTCAGGTCCAGCCCGATCGCCTTGAGCCCGATCACCACCGCCAGGGTGAACAGCGCCACCTGCAGGATCTTGGCGGTGAGCACCCGCATGGTGGGCGACAGATCCGCGGTGTCGGCCAGCCGCCGGGTCAGCACCCCGGTCAGCAGCCGCGCCCCCGCCAGCAGCGCGGTCATCACCGCGAGCGCCTGCAGGACGGTCAGCGCCGAGAGGCGGAACGAGCCGATGCTGATCGCGATGCTGTCCATGAGCTGGGCTGCCGCGGGTGTCAGGTCCAGCAGATACAGCACCGCCCAGATCCAGGCCGCCCATTTCGCGATGCGCCGCATCAGCGGGTTCACGATCAGCCGTGAGGCAAAGGCGATGAACAGCACCGCGGTGGCAATCGTCGCCGCCAGCCGGATCACATGGCTGAGCGACGGCCATGTCACCTCGCGCATGACCAGCACCACGATCCAGGCCATGGCCGAGAACAGGATCAGCCGCAGCCGCCGGTCGATCACCAGCCCCAGCCGCAGCCGCCATTTCGCCCAGCCCTCGCGCCGCCGCAGCCAGAGCCGCAGACGCGGCGACAGCAGCCGGGCCAGCAGATGCGCGGCCAGGATCATCACCAGCACCGCGAGCACCTGATTGAGCCGCGAGGGCAGCAGCATGGTGCGCGCGATCTGGTCCAGCTCCTGCCAGAACCCGCCGGCGGCGTCGATGATGGCGTCAGGGGGGGCGATACCTTCCATATGTTCAATTAGACCGCCGCCGGGCAGGCTCTGCAAGGCCCGTGCGGATGAACAAAGATGAGTTTCCGCTTGCCTGACCGCCCTTTGTCGGGCTAGGCGTGCAGCCGGAACACGGGAGACGCTGGCGCAGGCCAGGGCCGAAGGAGCAACCGCCCCGGTAATCTCTCAGGCAAAGGGACCGGTTCCGCATAAACTCTGAAGAGTGGTCCGCAAGGGCCCGCCGAAGGATAACGATCTCAGGCGCCGGCGACGGCAGGGACAGAGGGGGCAGCCAACGGCGCGGGGCCACACGCTGGGAGGATGCTCTTGACTGAACTGAAACGCACACCGCTTCACGAACTCCATCTGTCGCTTGGCGCGAAGATGGTGCCCTTTGCCGGATGGGAGATGCCGGTCCAGTACAAGGCCGGGGTGATGGCGGAACATCTGCATACCCGCGAGAAGGCCGGGCTGTTCGATGTGAGCCATATGGGGCAGGTGATCCTGCGCGCGCCCTCCGGCACTGCGGAGGATGCGGCGCGCGCGCTGGAAACGCTGGTGCCCGCCAATCTGCTCGGGCTGGCCGAGGGGCGGCAGCGCTATGGCCTGTTCACGAACGCGCAAGGCGGGATCCTTGACGATCTGATGATCGCCAATCGCGGGGATCACCTGTTCCTGGTCGTCAATGCCGCCTGCGCCGATCAGGACATCGCGCATCTGCAGACGCTGGACGGCGTCACCGTGGAGCCGGTGACGGACCGGGCGCTGCTGGCGTTGCAGGGGCCGGAGGCGGTGGGCGTGCTGTCCGGGCTGGTCCCGGATGCGGCTGCGATGAAATTCATGGATGTGGCGATCCTCGACTGGGACGGGGTGGCGCTGTGGGTCTCGCGCTCGGGCTATACGGGCGAGGACGGATTCGAGATCTCGGTGCCCGCGGCGGCGGCGCGGGAGTTTGCCGACCGGCTGCTGGCCGATGCGGCGGTGGCTCCGATCGGGCTTGGCGCGCGGGATTCGCTGCGGCTGGAAGCGGGGATGCCGCTTTATGGCCATGACATGGATGCGGGGGTGACGCCGGGGGCGGCGGCGCTTGGCTGGTCGATCCCCAAGATCCGCCGCCGGGACGGTGCGCGGGCGGGCGGGTTCCCCGGCGCGGATGTGATCCTGGCGGAACTGGCCGAGGGCCCGGCAAAAAAACGTGTCGGGCTGCGCCCCGAGGGCCGCGCGCCGATCCGCGAGGGCGTGGCGATCTTCGACGCGGCCGAGGGCGGCGCGCAGATCGGCACGGTCTGTTCGGGCGGGTTCGGGCCGAGTGTCGGTGCGCCCGTCGCCATGGCGATCCTGCCCGCGACGCTTGCCAGCGGCGACACGGTCTGGGCAGAATTGCGGGGCAAGCGGATCCCGGTCTCTGTCGCCGATCTTCCCTTCATCACACCTGACTACAAGCGCTGAGGAGCATCCCCATGCTGAAATACACCGAAGATCACGAATGGCTGAAGCAGGACGGTGACGAGGTCACGGTCGGCATCACCGCCCATGCCAGCGAGCAGCTTGGCGATGTCGTTTTCGTCGAACTGCCGGAGGTCGGCCGCGAGGTCGAGAAGGGCGAGGAGATCGTGGTGATCGAATCTGTCAAGGCTGCGTCGGACATCGTGGCGCCGATCGCGGGCGAGATCGTGGCCGTGAATGACGATCTGGCCGATAATCCCGGCGCGGTCAATGACGACGCGATGGCGGCGTGGTTCTTTCGCATCAAGCCGGCCGGTGGCGAAAGCATCGACGGCTTCATGGACGAGGCGGCGTACAAGGCGCTGATCGGCTGAGGCCGGACCGGGGGCGCTGCCCCCGGACCCCCCGGGGTATTTCGGGTGAAGAAGAATTGGGCATGTTCCCGTGTGCGGAGATCTGGACGAGATGACGCGTTGGAATCCTACCGACTACAATCCTGACGATTTTGCCAATCGGCGCCATATCGGACCCTCTCCGGCCGAGATGGAGGAGATGCTGGCGGCGGTGGGGGCGGAGAGTCTCGATGCGCTGATCGAGCAGACCGTGCCGGGCTCCATCCGGCAGGACGCGGCGCTCGACTGGGCGCCGTTGTCCGAGGCCGCGCTTCTGGACAGGATGCGGGCGGTTGCGGCGAAGAACGAGGTGATGACCAGCCTGATCGGGCAGGGTTATTACGGCACGGTGACGCCGCCGGCGATCCAGCGGAATATCCTGGAAAACCCGGCCTGGTATACCGCCTATACGCCCTATCAGCCGGAGATCGCGCAGGGCCGGCTGGAGGCGCTGCTGAATTATCAGACCATGGTCAGCGATCTGACCGGGCTGCCGGTGGCGAATGCCTCGCTGCTGGATGAGGCGACGGCGGCGGCCGAGGCGATGGCCATGGCGCAGCGTGTGGCGAAGTCGAAGGCGAAGGGGTTCTTTGTCTCCGAAAACCTGCATCCGCAGACGATTGCGGTGATCGAGACGCGGGCGGAACCACTGGGGATCGAGGTGATCGTGGGGCGGCCCGAGGATCTGGAGCCGGAGGCGGTCTTCGGTGCGATCTTCCAGTATCCGGGCACGTTTGGCCATATCCGCGATTTGAGCGCCGAATGCGCCGCGCTGCATGACGCCAAGGCGGTGGCGATTGTCGCGACGGATCTGCTGGCGCTGTGCCTGCTGCGCGAGCCCGGCGCGATGGGGGCGGATATCTGCGTGGGTTCCAGCCAGCGTTTCGGCGTGCCGATGGGCTATGGCGGGCCTCATGCGGCCTTCATGTCCTGCCGGGATGCGTTCAAGCGGGCGATGCCGGGGCGGATCGTCGGGGTCTCCATCGACGCGAAGGGCAATCAGGCCTATCGCCTCGCGCTGCAAACGCGCGAGCAGCATATCCGGCGCGAGAAGGCGACCAGCAATGTCTGCACGGCGCAGGCTTTGCTGGCGGTGATGGCGTCGTTCTATGCCGTGTTCCACGGGCCGGTGGGGCTGCGGGCCATTGCGCAGCGTGTGCATCTGCATGCGGTGACGATTGCGGATGCGCTGCGCGCCGCCGGGGCCGAGGTGGAGCCGGAGGCGTTTTTTGACACGATCACCGTGCGGGTGGGCGTGGGGCAGTTGGGGATTCTGGCCGCCGCTCGCAATCACGACATCAATCTGCGCAGGATCGGGCGGGATCGCGTCGGGATCTCGGTCGATGAGACCACCGATGCGGGCGTCATTGCGCGGCTGCTGGACAGCTTCGGGATCACCGATCCCGCGACCCCCGCGACCGCGCCCGCGATCCCAGAGGATCTGCTGCGCGAGAGCGATTATCTGACCCATCCGGTGTTCCACATGAACCGGGCGGAATCGGAGATGATGCGCTATATGCGGCGGCTCTCGGACCGCGATCTCGCGCTGGATCGGGCGATGATTCCGCTCGGGTCCTGCACGATGAAGCTGAATGCCGCGGCCGAGATGATGCCGATCACCTGGCCGGAATTCGGCGCGCTGCATCCTTTTGCGCCGGCGGATCAGGCCGCGGGCTATGCCGAGATGCTGGAGGATCTGACGGAGAAGCTGTGCACGATCACCGGCTATGACGCGTTCTCGATGCAGCCGAACAGCGGCGCGCAGGGGGAATATGCGGGCTTGCTGACCATTCAGGCCTATCACCGGGCGAATGGCGACGATCAGCGCGATGTGTGCCTGGTGCCGTCAAGCGCGCATGGGACCAACCCGGCAAGCGCCCAGATGTGCGGCATGAAGGTCGTGGTCGTCAAATCGGCGCCGAATGGCGATATCGATCTGGAGGATTTCGGCGACAAGGCCAAGGCCGCGGGCGACCGGCTGGCGGCGGTGATGATCACCTATCCGTCCACGCATGGCGTGTTCGAGGATACGGTGCGCGAGGTCTGCCGGATCACTCATGAGTATGGCGGGCAGGTCTATATCGACGGCGCGAATATGAACGCGCTTGTCGGGCTGGTGAAACCCGGAGAGATCGGCGGCGATGTCAGCCATCTGAACCTGCACAAGACCTTTGCCATTCCGCATGGCGGCGGCGGGCCGGGCATGGGGCCGATCGGGGTCAAGGCGCATCTGGCGCCGCATCTGCCGGGCGATCCGCGCGGGGGCGACGGCGCGGTCTCTGCGGCGCCTTATGGCAGTGCCTCGATCCTGCTAATTTCATGGGCCTATATCCTGATGATGGGCGGGCCGGGGCTGACGCAAGCGACGCGGGTGGCAATCCTGAACGCGAACTATATCGCCGCACGTCTGGCCGGGGCCTATCCGATCCTGTTCATGGGCAATCGCGGACGGGTGGCGCATGAATGCATCATTGACACCCGGCCCTTTGCCGAGCATGGCGTGACGGTGGACGATATCGCCAAGCGGCTGATCGATAACGGTTTCCATGCGCCGACGATGAGCTGGCCGGTCTCCGGCACGCTGATGGTCGAGCCGACCGAGAGCGAGACCAAGGCCGAGATCGACCGATTCATCGCCGCTTTGCTGTCGATCCGCGAGGAGATCCAGGCGGTGGCCGATGGCGAGGTTGACGTGGAGGTCAGCCCGCTGCGCCATGCGCCGCATACGGTCGAGGATCTGGTCGCGGAGTGGGACCGCCCCTATAGCCGCGAGCAGGGTTGTTTCCCGGCCGGGGCCTTCCGGGTGGATAAATACTGGCCGCCGGTCGGGCGTGTGGACAACGTTCATGGCGACCGCAACCTGATCTGCACCTGTCCCCCGCTGGAGGATTACGCCGAAGCGGCGGAATAAAGCGGCGGCGGCTGAGATCCCGGCCGCGGCGCATCGTGCCGGGTGCCGCTGTCGCGCTCGGACCGGGCGCGCGCCAATCCGACGCGATTTTTCGTTGATCGGGGCACGTGACCCGGCGACACTGCCGTCACAGGCAGAAACAAGAAAAACAGAACGGGCAGATGATGATCGTTACGGTGAAGATGCGGCTTGCCGCGATGGGCGCGGTTCTGGCCGTGGCCCTGGCGGGGTGCGGCGGGGATTCCGCGCCGTTGCGGCGTGGCGCGAAAGGCGATGTGGCGTGCATGGAACGCGCCATCTTCTTCGAGGCCAACCGCTCCAGCCGGGTGGGGATGATCGCGGTGGGCAATGTGGTGATGAACCGCGTGGCCTCGGATGATTTTCCGAACACGGTGTGCGGGGTGGTCGGGCAGAAGAACCAGTTCGCGCCGGGGGTGATGACGCGCAAGATGAACTCCCGCGCGATGCCGGATGTGCAGGAGGCGGCGCGGGCGGTGCTGCGCGGCGAGCGCGCGCCGGGCATCGGCAAGGCGCGGTTCTTTCACACCTATGGCTACCGATTCCCCTATCGCAACATGCACTATGTGCTGACCGCCGGCGGCAATGCCTTCTACGAGAAGCGCAAAAAACACCTGGTGACGCAGCCCGTGCCGCGCCGGCCCATCGACTGAGGCGCAGGTTCAGCGCGCGGCGCGCGCGATGCTGCGGCGGATGCGCCGGGCGAAGCGTTCGGCACGCGCGGGGCTGACGGTCTCGGCATCATGGAGCGCCAGCCAGCGCAGTCGGGCCTGCGGGGCGCAGGGATGCAGGATGGCCAGCCGCAGCACCCGGCGCAGCGGCTGGCGCAGCACCAGCCGGTCGATCCAGCCGGGCGAGCCCATGGTGGTGATTGCCACCACCTGCCGAAGCCGGGACAGGCGCGGGTGCAGACGGCTTTTGTCCGGCGCGTGATCGAAAGCGATGCCGGGCCGCCAGACGCGGTCGAACCAGCCTTTCAGGATGGCCGGAAACCCGTACCACCAGGTCGGGAAGACGAGGATCAGCAGCTCGGCCGCCTGCAGGGCCGCGCCATGATTCGCGATGTGCGCATCGGGGATGGCACCGGGATCGGCGTAATAGGCGCTGCGTTCGCCCGCGGTCAGGCGCGGCTCGAACCCGGTCTAGTAGAGGTCGATCCGGCGCAGCGAGGCGCCCGCGTCCTGCGCTGCTTTCGCGGCGATCTCTGCCAGATGGCGGTTGAGACTGGCGGGAACGGGGTGGGCGACGATCAGCAGCGCGTTCATTTCGGCTTCGGCCGGAACGCCTCGATCCGTGCCGGGTCGGTCTCGATCCGGGCGGCGCCGAGCAGGTCGAGGCAGTAGGGCACGGCAGCAAACACCGCGTCGAGGCAGGTGGCGATGGCCGAGGGCTTGCCGGGGATGGTGATGATCAGGCAGGCCCCGCGGCTGACCGCGGTCTGGCGCGACAGGATGGCGGTCGGCACCTCGCGCAGGCTGGCGCGTCGCATCTCCTCTCCGAAGCCGGGATATTCGCGCTCGGCCACGTCCATCACCGCCTCTGGCGTCAGGTCGCGGGGTGCGGGGCCGGTGCCGCCGGTCACGAGGATCAGATCGGCGCCCTGATCGGACAGCTCGCGCAGCCGGGACGCGACCACCTCTCGCCCGTCGGGGACGATGCTGCGGCTGATCTCCATCGGCGAGGTGACGGTGCGCCGCAGCCAGTCCTCGGCGCCGGGGCCGCCCTTGTCCTCATAGGCACCCGCTGCGGCGCGGTCGGAGACGGTCAGGATTGCGACGCGGGCGGGGCGGGCGGCTGTGTCGGTCATGGCGGCAAGTCTGCATCCCCGCGCGGGGGAAGGAAAGCCCGGCGGCGATGTGGGGCGGCTGGATGACTGGCGCAGCGCCGCCCGGTCTATCTTGATGCCGCCGGTGTGGTGAGGCCTTGATCCGCAGCTCGGGCGTGCAGAACATCTGTTGCAGCCGCTGGCGACGGTATCCCGTCCCCGACCCTGCGCACGGCTTGAGGCCGCAGCGCGGGGGTTTTCGGTCTGAATCAAAAGGGGAAACCCGGCCTCTCAACCCTTGATTGTGCGCGCGGCCCGCGCCTAGGCTTGGGCAGGCGATGATGGAGGCACGGATGACGGATTTCAGGTTTTCGCGGCGGCTGTTCCTCGGCGCGGCCGTATCGGCGCTGTTGCCGATGCGCGCGGCTGGCGAGATGCCGGATCCGAACCGCTTCGTGGCGCTCGATGCGCCGCCGCAGCAGATCGAGGCGGCCATTGCCGCGATTGACGGGATCGTGGCAGAGGTGATGGCGCGGAGCGGGGTTCCGGGCATCGCCGTGGCGGTGGTTCATGGCGGCCGCACGGTGAAGGCGGGCGGATACGGATTGCGCGAGATCGCGGCCCCCGATGAGATCACCCCGGACACGGTCTTCCAACTCGCCTCCGTGTCGAAATCCATCAGTGCCACGGCGATTGCCGCGCGGGTCGGGCAGGGTGCCGTGGGTTGGGACAGCCGGATGCGGGAGCTGCTGCCGTGGTTCGCGCTGTCCGATCCAGCGGTGACCGCGCGGCTGACCATTGGCGATCTGCTGAGCCATCGCTCCGGCCTGCCCGATCATGCCGGCGACGATCTGGAGGATATCGGCTTCGGTCGGCGCAGGGTGCTGGAACGGCTGCGGCTCTTGCCGCTCAGCGCCTTTCGTGACAGCTACGCCTATACGAATTTCGGATTCACCGCGGCAGCGGAAGCCGTGGCGGCGCAGGCCGAGATGGACTGGAGCGAGCTGGTCGCGCAGGAGATCTTCGCGCCGCTCGGCATGTCTGCCACGAGCGCGCGGTACGACGACTTCATGGCGCGGGCCGATCGCGCCGTGCCCCATGCCAGGACCGAGGATGGTTTCGCGCCGCTGTTCCAGCGTCAGCCGGACCCGCAGGCCCCGGCGGGCGGGGTCAGCGCCTCGGTCAGCGACATGGCGAAATGGCTGGCGATGATGCTCGCGGATGGGGGTGATCTGATCCCGGCTGCGGCGCTGCGTCCCGCCATCTCGCCGCAGGCCGTGTCGGTGCCCGCCCCGACATCGGATGCGCGGGCCGGGTTCTACGGCTTCGGCTTCAACGTGTCGACCGAGTCCTCGGGGCGGAAGAGCCTGAGCCATTCGGGCGGGTTCCTGATGGGGGCGGGGACGTGCTTCACGCTGATCCCGTCGCTCGATCTGGGGATCGTGGTCTTGTCCAACGCCGCGCCGGTCGGCGCGGTGGAGGCGATTGCCGCCTCCTTTACCGATCTGGCCCAGCTTGGGCGGATCAGCCGGGACTGGTACGCGGCCTATCAGGGGCTGGTCGGTCCTTTCTTCACGCCCCTGGGCAGCACGGCCGGGATGGCGCCGCCCCGCGCCTCCGCCGCGCCGCCGGATGCGGGCTGGGCGGTCGGCAGCTATCAGCATCCCTATTTCGGCAGCGTCGAGGTGCGCGGGGGCCGCGACGGGCTGGAGCTGGTGGCCGGGCCGGCGGCCATGGTGCTGCCGCTGCGCCCTTGGGATGGCCGGACGATGGTCTTCGATTTCGTCACCGAGAATGCGGTCGAGGGCTCGCGCTCGCTGGCCGTGTTCTCGGGCGAGGGCGAGGTGGCGGAGGCGCTGGAGATCGAGCTGTTCGGAGAAAACGGCCCGTCGCGTTTCCTGCGGCGCGCGCCGGGGTAATCCTGCCGCGCGTCAGTTGCGCGTGGTGATCGAGAAAAGCGATGCGGGGTGGGACATGCGCACCTGGGTCAGCGCCTCTCCGTTCAGGAAGGTGCGGCGTTCCAGCACGAAGATCGGCGCGCCGGGCGAGAGCGCCAGCCGCTCGGCCACGTGATCCGACGCCCCATCCGCCCGCAGCGTGGTTTCGACATCGGTGGCCGGGATCAGGCTGACCAGCCATTCATTCGGGCTTTGCTGGCTGAAATCGGCCTCGGCGCTTTCCGGCAGGCTGTCGAGGCTGATCTGGCGTTCCTCAAGCTGGAACGGGACATTGTTGGCCAGATGCAGGCATTCGACATGCAGCATCCCGGCCGGCCCGCCGAATGCCGTATCCGCCTTGGAGATGCGCCGGTCCAGCAGGCGGTAACCATATGTGTCGCCGCGCGCCTCGATCCCGTGGCGCACGATCGGGATGCTCATCCGCGACGCATGGGCCTGACGGGCGGCGACGCGTGTGCCGGCACGCTTGCGCCGCTCCACCAGCCCCTGTTCGGAGAGCGCATCCATCGCCCGCCGCACCGTGCCGCGCGCGACGCCGAATTCGGCGGCAAGCTGGGGTTCGGTCGGCAGCTCATGCCCGACCGGCCAGTCGCCGTCATTGATCCGGCGCAGCATCTCGTCGCGTATGGCGGCAAAGCGTTTCATCATCCCTTGCGATCCTAATCGCTTTCTGCCTCGGCTGAGAAGCGAGAAATAAGATTGAACAAATGAAAAATATGTTTAAACATATGAGGGGAGATGCGCCAGCCGTGATTCGGATTGCGGCGCCGCATCGGGGGATGACGCAGACCGGAACGGGTCTGACGCGAGATTGCGATGTCTTGGATGGCCGGGCAGATCGCCCGGATAAATCGACAGCTCGGAGAGGGAGGAGCGAGATGAAAAGACGGAATTTCCTGAGGACGGCCGGGATCGGCGCCGCGGCGAGCGCCGTGGCCGCGCCCGCGATTGCGCAGGACGTGCTGCAATGGAAGATGGTCACGGCCTGGCCGAAGAACCTGCCCGGGCCGGGTGTGGCGGCGCAGAAGCTGGCCGACCGGATCACGCTGCTTTCGGGCGGCCGGATCGAGGTGCAGCTTTTCGGCGCGGGCGAGCTGGTGCCGGGCAATGGCGTTTTCGACGCGGTGTCGCAGGGCACGGCGGATCTGTATCATGCGGTGCCCAGCTATTGGGGCAGCAAGTCGAAGGCGATCCTGCTGTTTTGCAGCCAGCCCTTCGGTCTGACCGCGACCGAGCAGGTCGGCTGGATGAGCTATGGCGGCGGTCAGGAGCTTTATGACGAGGTCTATGCGGGGTTCGGGCTGAAGCCGTTCCTGTGCGGCAATTCCGGCCCGCAATGGGCGGGCTGGTTCCGCGAGCCGATCAACTCGGCCGAGGACCTGAAGGGGCTGCGCTTCCGCTCGACCGGGCTCGCCTCCGAGATGTGCACCAAGCTGGGCATGTCGGTGCAGGCGCTGTCGGGCGGCGAGATGTTCCAGGCGCTGCAGTCGGGCGCGCTCGATGCGGGCGAGTTCATCGGGCCGTGGACCGATGCCGCCGTCGGCTATCAGCAGATTGCCAAGAATTACTACTGGCCCGGCATCGGAGAGCCGGGGTCGGCCGAGGAATGTGCGGTCAATCTGTCAAGCTGGGAGGCGCTGCCCGACGATCTGAAGGCGGCGGTGCGGGCGGCCTGCGAGAGCCTCTATAACGAGGTGCTCACCGAGTATCTGACCAACCATGCCCGCGCGCTGAGCGAGCTGGTGGCGAATGACGGCGTGCAGGTGCACCGCCTGCCCGACGACGTGCTGGCCGCCATGTGGACCGCCGCAGGCGAGGTCTATGACGAGTTGCTGGCGGGCGACGAGACCACGAAGAAGGTTACCGAGAGCTTCATGGCCTATCGTGACCTGATCGCCGGCTACCAGGTGCAATCCGAGGCCGGTGCGATCAATGCCCGCGCCGCGGCGATGGGCGTCTGATGCTAAGGCTGGCGGACGGTCTGGACGCGATCAATCGGATCACCGGCCAGACGGTCCGCTGGCTGGCGCTGCTGCTGCTGGCGGTGCAGTTCGCCATTGTGCTGCTGCGTTACGTGTTCGGGATCGGCGCGATCTGGGCGGATGAGGCGGTGCTGTACACCCATGCCAGCCTGTTCATGCTGGCCTCGGGCTATACTCTGCTGATCGACCGGCATGTCCGGGTCGATATCTTCTATGCAAGCTGGCCGCCGCGCGGAAAGGCCCTGCTGGACCTGGCGGGGCATTGCCTGCTGCTGCTGCCCAGCCTCGCCGTGATCGCCTGGTGGAGCTGGCCTGCCATCCGCGCCTCATGGGCGATCCGCGAGGGGGCGATTTCGGTTGGCGGTCTGCCGTTTTCCTATCTGCTCAAATCGCTGATCCCGGCCTTCTGCGCGCTGATGGCGGTGCAGGGGATCGCGCTGATCCTGCGCGACCTGGCGCGGCTGACCGGACACGGCGAGGGAGAGACGCCGCATGCTTGATCTGTGGATGATCGCGGCGCTGATCGTGGGCATTCTGCTGGGCTATCCGGTGGCCTTCACCATCTCCGGCGTCGCGGTTTTGTTCGCCGGGATCGGCTGGCTGACCGGCGGGTTCGAGACCGCGCTGTTCGGGGCGATCGGCCAGCGTTTCTTCGGCATCATGACCAATCGCACGCTGATCGCCATCCCGCTTTTCGTGATGATGGGGGTGATCCTGCAACGCTCCGGCATTGCCGAGCGGCTGCTGGAGACGATGGCGCGGATGTTCGGGCATCGGCGCGGGGGGCTGGGCATCTCGGTGGTTCTGGTCGGCGCGCTGCTGGCGGCCTCGACCGGCATCGTCGGGGCGACGGTGATCGCGATGGGGATGATCGCGCTGCCCACGATGATCCGCAACGGCTATGACGTGCCGCTGGCCTGCGGCACGGTCTGCACGGCGGGCACGCTGGGCCAGATCATCCCGCCCTCGACGCTGCTCATCATCCTGTCGGACGTGATGTCGTCAGCCTATCAGCAGGCGCAATATGCGCAGGGGAAGTTCTCTATCCAGACCATCTCTGTCGGGCAGACCTTCGCCGCGGCGATGCTGCCGGGTCTGGCGATCGTGGGGATCTACCTGATCTATCTGGTGGTCCGCGCCTGGCTGCGCCCGAACGACATGCCGCCGGTGATGGACGAAGGCGGCCGGCCAACGGCCGGGGAGGTCATGGCAGCCGTGGTGCCGCCGATTGCGCTGATCGTCGCGGTGCTCGGCGCCATACTGGGCGGCATCGCGACTCCGACCGAGGCGGGCGCTGTCGGTGCGGCGGGCGCGCTGTTGCTGGCGGGGCGTCACGCCGGGATGCCGGCATGGCAATTCTGGCTGGGCTTCGGCGCGCTTCTGGCACTGGCCATCGCGGCGGGCGCGGCCCCGGTGCGGATGCAGCGCAGCGATCTGACCCAAGCGCAGTTCATGCTGGGGCTGGGCTATGCCGTGCTGGCGGTGCTGTCGATGATCGTGCTGGGCCTCGCCGCCTGGCGCGTCAGGCTGGGCGGGATGCTGGCCGCGGTGGTCACCGAAACCGCCACGGTCAGCGCGATGATCTTTGCCACCATCCTGATGGCCGGGATGTTCTCGCTTGTGTTCATCGGGCTGGGTGGCGAGGAGCGGCTGGCGGATTTGCTGGAGCAGATGCCGGGCGGGCCGACAGGGGCGCTTCTGTTCACCATGGGGCTGATCTTCATCCTCGGCTTCTTTCTCGATTTCGTCGAGATCTCGGTGATCCTGCTGCCGCTGGTGGTGCCGGTGCTGATCACCATGGGCCATGATCCGATCTGGCTGGCGGTGCTGATCGCGATCAACCTGCAGACCAGCTTCCTGACCCCGCCCTTCGGGTTCTCGCTGTTCTATCTGCGCGGCGCGGCCCCGCCCGAGGTCTCGACGGGGCAGATCTATCGCGGTGTGGCACCTTATCTGGCGTTGCAGGCCGCGGCGGTGGCGGTGGTCTGGCTGCTGCCGGTGATCGCGACATGGCTGCCGGGATGGCTTTATGGCTGAGATCCTGCCGCCCGAGCCCTGGACCGGACGCAGCGACCCGGAGGACGGTCCGAATGCGCTGCGCCTGCATCATCGGGCCGGTGCCGATGGCGCGAGGGTCGCGTTGCTGGGATTTGCCTGTGACGAGGGGGTGCGCCGCAACAAGGGCCGGCCCGGCGCGGCTGAAGGTCCGTCGGCGCTGCGCGCGGCGATGGCGGGGCTGGCCGTGCCGGCCGGCTGGCCGGGATTTGCGGATCTGGGCGATGTCGGCGTGACCGGGTCCGATCTGGCGGACGGGCAGGCGGCCATGGCGCGGAGGATCGCGGAGGGGCTTGTCCGGCATGATCGCGCCGTCGTGCTCGGCGGCGGGCACGAGACCGCCTTCGCCTCGTGGGGCGGGTTGCGGCGCGCGCGCGCCGGGCGAATCGGGATCGTCAATATCGACGCGCATCTGGATATTCGGAACCCCGGCGCAGAGGGTGCGTCCTCCGGCACGCCCTTCGCCCAGATCCGCGCCGAAGACCCGGAGGGCTTCGACTATCTCGTGTTGGGTCTGTCGGAAGAGGCCAACACCCAGGCGCTGCGCGAGCGGGCGGCGGAGTGGTCGGTCGGCGTTGTCGCCGACCGCGCTTTGCAATCAGGCGCCGAGCCGGCGCGGGCGGCGGTCGAGGCGCTGTGTGCGCGGGTCGATCAGGTCTATCTGACGCTGGATCTGGACGTGCTGCCGCATGCGGTCATGCCGGCGGTCAGCGCGCCCGCCGGGCGCGGTGTGCCGCTGCATGTGGTGGAGGCGCTGATCGACATGGTGTTTGACTGTGCGCCCACAGTCCCGGTGGCGGATATGGTGGAGTTTTCGCCGCGGCTGGACCCGAGCGGATGCGCCGCGCGCAGCGCCGCGCTGCTGGGGCGGCGGCTGTTGCTGGGGCGCGGAGATTCGCGGCAGGACTGACCGGCCAAAGCCGCGGCGCGCCCTGCGGACAGAGTCACGAATTGCGGCAATTGCTGGACCTTTCCGTGCCGCTCGCATTAAAGCGGGTGGAACCGGCCCGCGGCGGGCGCCCCGCCTGCACTCTCATCAGGGTCGCGCCACCCGATGCCGTCTGGAACGCCGATGCCCGACCCGATCTCTCCGCCGCTGCAACTCGACCGGATCTCCTGCCGCTTCGGGCGCCATGAGGTGCTGAAAGACATCTCGGTCGAGGTGCCGGCGGGGCAGATCACCTGCCTGCTGGGCGAATCGGGCTGCGGGAAATCGACCTTGCTGCGGCTGATTTCGGGGGTGGAGCGGCCCACGAGCGGCGCGATTTTCATGGCCGGGCGTCAGATCACCGGCGAGGGCGTGTTCGTCGAGCCGGAGCAGCGCCGCATCGGGTTCATGTTCCAGGATTACGCGCTGTTTCCCCATCTGAGCGTGGCGGACAACCTGACCTTCGGATTGCGCGATCTGCCCGGCGATCTGCGGCGCGCGCGGGTCACGGATATCGCCGAGCGGATCGGGATCGCTCATCTCTTGGACCGGTTCCCCTATGCGCTGTCGGGGGGCGAGCAGCAGCGCGTGGCGCTGGCCCGCGCGCTGGCGCCGCAGCCCGCCATCCTGCTGATGGACGAGCCGTTTTCCAATCTGGACCAGGGGTTGCGCGAACGGGTCCGCCGCGAGACCGTGGACACGCTGCGCAAGCTGGGCACGACGGCGATCCTGGTCACCCATGACCCGCAGGAGGCGCTGGCGGTGGGTGACCAGATCGTGCTGATGAAGCAGGGCCGGATCGAGCAGATCGGCAGTTCCTTCGACATTTACGACCGTCCGAACTCGGCCTACTGCGCCGAGTTCATGGGGCCGTGCAACCGGCTGACCGGGATCTGGGCGGGTGGCGAGATCGAGACCCCGATCGGCCGGTTCGCGGGAAATCTGGACCTGCCGGACGGTGCGCTGGCACTGGCCTGTATCCGCCCGCAGGCCATCACCATCGGCCAAAACGGCGAAGGCATCGTCGCCCGCATCCTCGGCAAGACCTTCCTGGGCGAAAGCGAGCAGATCGATGTCAGCGTGCATCCGCTGGCCGAACCGCTGCGGATGCACAGCCATGAGCGCATCCCGATGAAGATCGGCGAGCAGGTGCATCTGCAACTGAATGGCGCGCAAGTGCATGTTTTTGCAGAACCTGTATCGCGGAACTGACGAAAATCACCTGCAAGAAATAGTTGACTGAAATGCTTTGGCACGCTAGCAGGGCGGCGACACCGAAGTAACCGATTGATTTTGTCGGTTTCCCAATTGGAGATGTTGGAATGAAGATTGCCGCCCGCCTGACCGGAGTCCTGATCGCCTCCACCGCCCTGACCGGCGGTGCGACCGCCGCCGCGGCGCAGGAGCTGAACATCTACACCTCGCGCGAGCCGGGGCTGATCGAGCCGCTGCTGGAGGCCTTCACCGACTCCACCGGCATCGCGGTCAACACCGTGTTCCTGAAGGACGGGCTGGCCGAGCGGGTCGAGACCGAGGGCGAAAGCTCGCCCGCCGATGTGCTGATGGCGGTCGATGCCGGCAACCTGGCCGATCTGGCCGAGCGCGGGCTGACCCAGCCCATCGACTCCGAGGTGCTGGATGCGGCGGTCCCGGAAAACCTGCGCGACCCCGACAACCAGTGGGTGGCGCTGTCCACCCGCGCCCGCGTGGTCTATGCCGCAAAGGATCTGGATCTGGACGCGATCACCTATGAGGAGCTGTCGGACCCGAAATGGCAGGGCAAGCTCTGCATCCGTTCGGGCCAGCATCCCTATAACACGGCGCTCTTCTCGGCCTATCTGGCTCATCACGGGGCCGAGGCCACCGAAGAATGGCTGACCGGCATCAAGGACAATCTGGCCCGTCAGGCCGGCGGCGGCGACCGTGACAGCGCCCGCGACATCCTTGGCGGGATCTGCGACATCGCGGTCGCCAACTCCTACTATGTCGGCCGGATGCGCTCGGGCGCGGGCGGCGACGAGCAGACGGAATGGGGCGATGCGATCAAGGTGATCCTGCCGACCTTCGAGAATGGCGGCACCCATGTGAATATCAGCGGCGCGGCCATCGCGAAATATGCGCCCAACAAGGACGAGGCCATCCAGCTTCTGGAATATCTGGTTTCCGACGAGGCGCAGAAGATCTATGCCGAGGCGAATTACGAGCACCCGGTGAAGGAAGGCGCGCCGCTGGACCCGATGGTCGAATCCTTCGGGGAGCTGACCGTGGACACGATCCCGCTGACCGAGATCGTCACCTATCGCAAGGAAGCCAGCGAGCTGGTGGACAAGGTCGGTTTCGACAATTGATCCGGCCCTGTCCGAAACGCACGGGCCCTGCCGGATGACGCGATGACGCTCGCCCTTGCGCCGCAGGAGATCCCGGCCAGACCCTTCCGCATCCGCGGGAGGGTCTGGATCGTTCTGAGCGCGGTGATCGCCGCGCTGATGCTGCTGCCGGTGCTGGCACTGATCTGGCAGGCCGCGCGCGGCTCGGCGGGGCTGTGGTCGCATCTGGCCGCGAACGTGCTGCCGCATGCGCTGTCGCAGACCGCGATCCTGCTGGCCGGGGTGGGGGTGCTGGTCGCGGTGATCGGGACGACCATGGCCTGGCTGGTGACGGCCTATGATTTCCGCGGGCGGCGGGTTCTGGAATGGGCGCTGCTGCTGCCGCTGGCGGTCCCGACCTATATCGTGGCCTATGCCTATCTCGACATGCTGCATCCGATCGGGCCGGTGCAATCGGCGATCCGCGCCGTGCTGGGCTATGACAGCCCGCGCGATTTCCGCCTGCCCGATATCCGCAACATGGCGGGCGCCATCATCCTGCTCAGCCTGGTGCTGTATCCTTATGTCTACCTGCCGACGCGGGCGATGTTCATGACCCAGGCCGCCAATCTGGTCGAGGTGTCGCGCACGCTGGGCACCGGGCGGGCGCAGGTGTTCCGCCGGGTGGCGCTGCCGCTCGCCCGACCGGCCATCGCCGTGGGGATGAGCCTTGCGCTGATGGAGACGCTGAACGATATCGGCGCGTCGGAATTTCTGGGCGTGCGCTCGCTGACCATTTCCATCTACACGACCTGGGTGACGCGGTCCGATCTGCCCGGCGCGGCGCAGATCTCGCTCGCCATGATCCTGCTGGTCGTGCTGCTCGTTTCTCTGGAGCGGTGGGCACGGCGGCGGCAGCGTTTCTCGGTCAGCGCGCAGCGGTCGCGCAGCTTCGAGCCGAGGCGGCTCAGCGGCGGAGCCGGGCTGGCGGCGCTTGCGGTCGGGCTTGCGCCGGTGCTGCTGGGTTTCGTGTTCCCCGCGCTGTTCCTGGCCTCGGAGGCGTGGCGGCGATTCCGGTTCGCCGGGCTGTCGGATACGCTGGTGACCGAGGCGGCCAACACCTTCATCCTGTCGGCGTCAGCGACGCTGGCGGTGCTGCTCTGCGGGCTGGTTGTGGCCTATGCTGCGCGGCTGCGGCCCAAGCGCGACATGCTGGCGCTGCAACGCATCGCCTCGCTGGGTTATGCCATGCCGGGCACGGTGCTGGCGCTGGGGATCCTGATCATTTCCGCCGGGCTGGATCGCTGGATCGACCAGACGGCGCGGCAGGTTCTGGGGGTCTCGACCGGGCTGCTGATCATCGGGTCGGGTGCCGCGCTGGGTTATGCCTATCTGGCGCGGTTCCTGGCCATCTCGGTCGGCTCGATCGAGGCGGGGTTCAGCCGCATCCCGCGCAGTTACGATCACGCCGCGCGGGCATTGGGCAGCGGGGCGACAGGTGCCATGTGGCGCGTGCATCTGCCGCTGTCGCGTGGCGCGATGGCGGCGGCGGGGCTGCTGGTTTTCGTGGATTGCATGAAGGAGCTGTCTGCGACGCTACTGCTGCGCCCGCTGAATTTCGAGACGCTGTCGACTCATCTTTACGCCGAGGCCGCACGCGGCACCTATGAGGATGCCGCCCTCGCGGCCCTGGCGATCGTGCTGGTGGGGATCCTGCCGGTGGTGATGCTGGCACGGGTCGGCCGGCGCGACTGAGGCCGGGCGCGGGCACATCCCCCGCACCCGGCCCCTTGCGACCCCGATCCTAGCCGCCCATCACCGTGCGGATCATCAGATACATGACCGACGGTCCCAGCAGGCAGCCAAGCCCGGTATAGAAGGTGGCCGTCATTGCCCCATAGGGCACCAGCCGCTTGTCGGTGGCGGCCAGACCGCCCGCGACCCCGCTGGTCGTGCCCATCAGCCCGCCATAAGCCATCGCCGCCTTGGGATTGTTCAGCCGGATATAGGGCGCGATGAACGGGGTGCCGATCATCACCAGCACCGATTTCACCAGCCCCGCGGCGACCGACAGCGCCACGATCTCGCTCGACGCGCCAAGCGCCGATCCGGTCACCGGCCCCACGATATAGGTGGCGGCCCCGGCCCCCAGCGTGGTCATGCTGACCGAATCGTTGTAGCCGAACATCAATGCCACCGCCGCGCCGACAACGAAGGACAGGACAATGCCCAGCAGAAGCGACAGCACACCGACCATGCCGGACCTGCGAATCTCCTGCAGATCGACACCGTAGGCCGTCGAGACGATGGCGAAGTCCCGCAGCATCGAGCCGCCCATGATGGCGAGACCTGCGAACAGCGGAATGTCAGACAGACCCTTGGTGCCGCCGGTGAACAGCCCGCCCAGCCAGGCCAGCACCAGTCCCATGATGATCGCGACGGCCGAGCCGTGCAGCCGGCCGCGGGTCAGGTGATGCGAGACGTAATAGCTCAGCCACATCACCGCGCCGACCACCACGAAGGCGAAAAGCAGCCCATTCTTGATGAGAACGTCGGAGACCAATTCCATGCTTACACCTCCGCTTCTTCGCTGATCGGGGGCAGGGGCGGCTCCGCGCCGCCAATGCGCGACAGGACCGGGACAAGCCCCCAGGACAGCACCGTGGCAAGCACCCCGGCCAACAGCGCGACCGGCCCGGCGCCGACGGCGGCCACGACATTCTGGATCGAGGCCATGGCGACGACGATGGGGATATACATCGCGCTCCAGAACAGCACCCCGTCGGCGCTGTGCTGGGGAAACTGGCCGGCGCGGCGCAGCCGGTCGGTCAGCAAGATCAGCAGCAGCATGGCAAAGCCGACCCCACCAACATTCGATTCCACCCCGAGCAGCGCGCCGAGCGCATCCCCCACGATCATGCCCGCAATGAGGCAGGCCGCCAGAACGGCGACACCGTAAACAATCATCGAATTCCTCCCTGAAATACGGCCGCCGGCGGGCCTCCCCCCGCCGTGCGGTCGCGAAAACTAGCGATAAAGCTCCGCGTAGGATTTGCGCAGCTCGGCCTTCTGAACCTTGCCCATCACGTTGCGGGGCAACTCCTCGACGAAGATGATCTTCTTGGGCTGCTTGTAGCGCGCGAGGCTGTCGCCGATGGCGCTGAAGATGTCGTCCTCGCTCGGCGCGGCACCGGGCTGCGGCACGACCACGGCGGTCACGCCCTCGCCCAGATCGGGGTGCGGCACGCCGATCACGGCGCTTTCCAGCACGCCGGGCAGATCGTCGATCAGCGCCTCGATTTCCTTGGGATAGACGTTGTAGCCGCCCGAGATCACGAGATCCTTGTCGCGGCCGACGATGCGCAGATACCCGTCCTCGCCGATCTGGCCCAGATCGCCGGTGATGAAGAACCCGTCATCGCGGAATTCCGAAGCGGTCTTTTCGGGCATCTGCCAATAGCCCTCGAACACGTTGGGGCCGCGCACCTCGATCGCGCCGATCTCGCCGTCGGGCAGCGCCTTGCCGGTTTCGCGGTCGGTCACGCGGATCTCGATCCCCGGCAGCGCCATGCCCACCGCGCCGGGCTTGCGCGCGCCGTCATAGGGGTTGGTGGTGATCATGCAGGTTTCGGTCATGCCATAGCGTTCCAGGATCGCATGCCCGGTCCGATCCTCGAAGCTGCGGTGATCCTCGGCCAGAAGCGGGGCCGAGCCCGAGACGAAGAGCCGCATGTTCTGCGTGGCGTCGCGATCCAGCCGGTCGGATTTCAGGAGGCGCGTGTAGAAGGTCGGCACGCCCATCAGCACGGTGGCGTCGGACATCAGCGAAACCGCCTGATCGGCATCGAACTTGGTCAGCCAGATCAGGCTCGACCCTGCCACCAGGGTCATGTTGACCGCGACGAACAATCCGTGGGTGTGGAAGATCGGCAGGGCGTGGATCAGCACGTCCTCCGCGCTGTAATGCCAGCTTTGCAGCAGCGCTTCGGTGTTCGAGGCGAGATTGCCGTGGGTCAGCACCGCGCCTTTCGAGCGTCCGGTGGTGCCGGATGTATAGAGGATCGCGGCCGGGTCGTCTTTTTCGCGCGCGACTGCCTCGGTCATCGGGGCCGCGTCGCGGGCCAGCTCCGCCAGGCTACCATCGCCGGATGCGCCAAGGCTCTCGACGCTCAGCGCATCGCCGGCGCGCGACTTGTGCTGGTCCAGGCTGGCGGGCGTGCAGACGAACAGCCGGGGCGATGCGTCGCCCAGGAAATAGTCGATCTCCGCGCCGGTATAGGCGGTGTTCAGCGGCAGATAGACCCCGCCGACCTGCAACGTCGCCAGATAGAGGCAGATGGCTTCCGGCGATTTATCGGTCTGCACCGCGACCCGGTCGCCCGGCTGCACGCCAATCCCGGTCAGCACCGCCGCAAGTTTCTGCGTCAGCTCACGGATCTGCGCATAGCTGACATCCGGCTGATCGGGGCGGCGGAACAGAGCCTTGTCCGGCTGCGCCTCTGCCGAGGTGAGAAAGCTTTCGTAAATGGTCTGCATCGGTATCCTCCCATATGCAGTTCAACAAGTCAGTGATGTGTCAGCGCGCCAGGATCGCGGCAAGCGGCTTGCCGGTTGCGATCGTGCCGGCGCGGACAAATGCTTCGTGCTGCGCCTCGATGGCGCCGGGTTCGTACAGATAGTTGATCATCAGCCCGTGCGCGGAGTCGAGAGCGCCCGGCGACAGGTTGGCCGGCCAGTTGACCCGCCAGGCGGATGCGCCGTTACCCAGGTGGAACCGGGCGACCGGATCGAGGGGCTGGCCGGACCGTCCCTTGGCGGCGGTGAAGTAGCTTGCGGCGAGGGCCTCGACCTCCGGCTTCAGCTCCGCCTGCCGCTCCGGGTTGTCCTGCCAGTCGTCCTTGCGTAGACGTTCGGCAAGTGCCGTGGCGCGGGGATCGTCCTGCCCGGCCAGCCATGCGGCAAATCCGGGTGCCGGAGACAGGGTCACAAAGGTCTTGAGCGAAGGAAGCTCCGCCGACAATTCGGCGACCACCTGCTTGATGAGGAAATTCCCGAAGGAGACGCCCTTGAGGCCCCGCATCGTGTTGTTGATCGAATAGAACACGGCCGTATCGGCATCCTCTGCCGACCCCTCGCTGGCGGCATTCAGGATGGGTGCGATCCGGTCCGGGGTGTCGCGGGTCAGCGCCACCTCGACGAAGATCAGCGGTTCGTTGCCGGTGGCCGGGTGGAAGAAGGCGTAGAACCGGCGATCTGCCGGATCGAGCCGGCGGCGAAGATCTTCCCACCCGGTCATCGGGTGCACGGTCTCGTAGCGCATGATCTTTTCCAGCACTTCGGCCGGGGTGGACCAGCTTATCCGCTCCATCCGCAGAAAGCCGCGATTGAACCAGGAGCCGAAGAGATGCGCGAAATCATTGTCCACCGGCGCAAGCGTGGGATCCTTGCGGATCTCCGCCAGCAGCTCGGCCCGCATGGACACCAGCCTAAGCGTGGCCCCCGGTGCGGTGTTCAGGCGCCGCAGCAGGGTCTGGCGCGGCGGTTCGACAGCATCGAACAGCGGCACCAGCGTATCCGCGGTCGGGTCGCTGTCATATGCGGCGAAGGCGGAGCGGATGGCGTCCGGGTCGGGATTGAACCCGTCCCGCAGCAGGCAGAAGAACTGCCGCTTGCCGTCCCGATCCTGCTCGGCATAGGCGGCAAGCGCCTGTTCGGCCACGGCCACGCGCGCGGCGTCGCCGATGCGGCCCATCAGCACCTCGCAGGCGGCGACCAGACGTTCCGCAGGCGGGCGGGCCAGGGCCTTGCGCAGCGCCGTTTCGTCGCTGCCCCGCGCGGTTTTCTCACGCCGGTCGCCGCCCATGATCGCCTGCGCCAGATCGTTCAGAAATGCCAGTTTCGGTCGCGCCATGCTTCGTCCTCCCTGCAACTCTTATACATAAATCACCACCTGATGTATATAACAGAAAGTTTGATGGACATGAGGCGCGAAACCGTCAGAATTTCCGCGTGGCGACAGCAACTTGACCGGACCGACGCATGACAGTGAAGAACAGGATGACCGCGCCGCAGATCCGGCAGGCGATGGAAAACGCGATTGTCGAGGGCCGATTCGCGCCGGGCGACAAGCTGGATCTGGAAAAGCTGGAAGCGGAATTCGCCTGCTCGCGCACCCCGATCCGCGAGGCGCTTCAGGCGCTGGAGGTCTCCGGTCTCGTCCGCATCGAGCCGAAACGGGGCAGCTTCGTGACCCGTCTGGACGTGGTCGAGCTGACCGAGCGGTTCGAGGTGATGGCCGAGCTTGAGGCGATGAGCGCAAGGCTGGCCGCGACCCGCGCCGGTGCCGACGACATCTGGCGGATCCGGGAAACGCTGGCCGGATGCGAGACGGCGGCCGAGACCGGGAACAGCGACGAATATTATCACCAGAACACCTATTTCCATCACGCGATCTACGCGGCCTCCGGCAATCGCTTCCTGGAAGCCGAGGCGCGCCGGATGCAGACGATGCTTCAGCCCTATCGCCGCAGGCAGGTGCAGTTGCGCGGGCGGATGATGCGGTCCTTGCATGAACATCGCCGGATCGTGCAGATGATCGAGGCTGGCGATGCGGAACGCGCGGCGACGGAGATGAACGCGCATGTCGTCATTCAGGGGGAGCGGTTCCACGAACTCGTTGCGGCGCTCCGGCTCGATCCGGTCTGATTGGGGACAAAGCGTCCCGCTGCCCGCGCGGTGCTTGAACAGCCGCCGGTTCCGGCGCTATGCCCGACATGCTTGCGGGCCCGGGCGACATGACGCCGGGGCCATGACCGGCTGGCGGAGGCAAGGAAAAGGGGCGGATCGTGACCAAGACATGCTGTGGCGCGGGGGGCGGTGGCAAGCTGGACGCGCGGGACGCCGCTTATCTGGCGGCGGCGCAATCGGTGCCACCGGCGGCCGAGGCCACGCGACAGCAGCTTTCATCGGCACTGATCCCGCTGAAGGGCGGATTCTTCGACATGGGCGCAAGGCGGTCGCGCTTTCCCGAGGATCTGGACGCGCCGCGCCGCAAGGTGAAGCTGTCGCCGTTCCGCATCGCTGCCACCGCCTGCAGCAATGCCGAGTTTGCCCGTTTCGTGACCGAGACCGGCTATCGTAGCGTGGCGGAGGCGGAGGGCTGGTCCTATGTCTTCCATCTGTTGCTGGCCGAGCCGGAGCGGTGGACCGAGGCGCCGGCCTCGGTGCCGTGGTGGCGCAAGGTCGATGGCGCCTTCTGGGCCGCGCCGGAGGGCCCCGGCAGCGATCTGGCCGGGCGCGAGGATCACCCGGTTGTGCATGTCTGCTGGTATGACGCGCTTGCCTATTGCACCTGGGCGGGGTTGCGCCTGCCAAGCGAAGCGCAATGGGAATATGCGGCGCGTGGCGGGCTGGCCCGGCGCAAATTTCCCTGGGGCGACGCGTTCTGGCCGGGCGGTCGGCCCGCCATGAACACCTGGCAGGGCGAGTTCCCGATGGTGAATACCGGCGAGGACGGATTTGTCGGGACAGCCCCCGTGACCGCCTACAGCCCGAACGGGTACGGCGTCTACAATATGTGCGGCAATGTCTGGGAATGGACGCAGGATCTGTTCGGCAGTGAACCTGTCTCCGGCCCGTTCCCGCTGCGCGATCCGACCGGCCCGGCGCAAGGCTATGCGCGGGTGCAGCGCGGCGGATCCTATCTGTGCCATGTCAGCTATTGCGACCGTTATCACGTCCATTCCCGCACCCGGAATGACCCCGAAAGTTCGACCGGGCATATCGGGTTCCGGGTCGCGGCGGCGGGGTAGCGGCGTTCCGCACCACGCGGCGGGACGGCCTGCGGCGGCGTGAGGCACAGTGCCGTCGCGGAGTGCGGGCTTGACTGGCCGCGCCTTGCGTGCCACGCCTGTCCTCACGCGACGGGGGCGCCCGGGATGACCGGGCTGAGATGCACCCTTTGAACCTGAACCAGATAATGCTGGCGGAGGGAGGCGCGGGTGGGGCCTCCCTTCTGCTTGGGAACTTGCTCGTCCGATCCTCCTCGTCCGGCGAGAGAGGCGGCCATGATCCCCAACATCCTCAGCATTGCCGGATCCGATTGCTGTGGCGGTGCCGGCATTCAGGCCGACATCAAGGCCATCTCGGCCAATGGCGGCTATGCCATGTCGGTGATCGCGGCACTGACCGCGCAGAACACCCGCGCGGTCACGCAAGTCCAGATCACGCGGCCCGACATGGTGCTGGCCCAGATCAGGGCGATCCGCGACGATATCCGCATCGACGCGGTGAAGATCGGGATGCTGGGCACGGCAGAGGTGATCGCCGCCGTTGCGCAGGGGTTGGAGGGGCTGCGCTGCCCGGTGGTCCTCGATCCGGTGATGGTGGCGAAAAGCGGTGCGCGGCTCTTGGATGAATCCGCGGTCTCGGCGCTGTGCGGCCATCTGCTGCCGCGCGCCACGATCATCACGCCCAACCTGCCCGAAGCCGCCGATCTGCTGGGCCGCCGCGAGGCGAAGACCACCGACGACATGGCGGAACAGGCGCAGGCGCTGCTGGCGCTCGGCCCGCGCCACGTGCTGCTGAAGGGCGGGCATCTGCCCGGCGGGGACAGCCCCGATCTGCTGGTCGGCGACGGCCGCGCCCGCTGGTTCGCGGCGACGCGGGTCGTATCGAAGAACACGCATGGCACCGGCTGCACCCTGTCCGCGGCGCTGGCGACGCAGCTTGCCCTCGGCCTGACCGTTCCGCGCGCGGTGGAGCGGGCCAAGCGCTACACCACCGACGCCATTGCAGCGGCCGGCGCCCTGTCCGTCGGGCACGGCCATGGCCCGGTGCATCATTTTCACAACCAGAAAGGAATCTGACCCATGTCCTTCACCCAGCAACTCCGGCGCGACACGGCGCAGCTTCGCCAGCAGATCCTCGACATGCCGTTCAACCGCGACCTGGCCGCAGGCACCCTGCCGCAGGAGGTGTTTCGCGGCTATATCGTTCAGGATGCGCATTATCTCGAAGGCTTCGCCCGTGCCCTTGCCATGGCGGCGGCCAAGGCGCCGGATGCGGATGCGGTGGCGCAGCTTGCCGGGTCCGCGATCAAGGCGATCTCGGTCGAGCGGGGGCTGCATGGCGAGTACATGGCCCAGTTCGGGGTCAGCGCCGAGGAATACGAGGCGACGGAGATCTCCGAGGCCTGCGATCACTATGTCTCCTTCCTGCTGCGCATGGTGGCGACCGATGACTTCGCGGTCGGGTTGACGGCGCTGCTGCCCTGTTTCTGGATCTATCACGAGGTCGGACAGAAAATTGCCGCCGAGGCCGTGCCGGGCAACCGCTACCAGGCCTGGATCGACACCTATGCCAGCGAGGATTTCGCGGATGGCGTCCAGCGGATGCTGGAGCTGATCGACCGAACGGCCGCCGCCTCCTCGGACGCCACGCGGGCGCGGATGCAGCGCAGCTTTGCCCGGAGCTGCTGGCATGAATGGCATTTCTGGGACAGCGCCTATCATATGCGGGGCTGGCTTGCGCCGGATGCCGAGCCGAGCGCGAAACGGATGCCGGCCATCGCGGAATAGCCCGGATCGGCGCGACCGCATTGCCCGGCTGCGGCACATCTGAACCGCAGCCGGACGGCCCGTCCCGCCGCGCCCCCGCTGCCGTCCCGGCCCCCGCAAGCCGCGACAGGGGTGGATGCCGGTGCCGTTCCGCCGCAAGATGCGCAGCAACGCCGCAGCAGGGGGGCTTTGGAAGATGACGCGCAATGGCGGACAGTTGCTGGTGGACTGCCTGATGGCGCTCGGCGCCACGAAGAGCTTCGGGATTCCGGGCGAAAGCTATCTGGCGGTGCTCGATGCGCTGCACGACACCGCAGGGCGGCTGGATTTCGTGCTGTGCCGGAACGAAGGCGGGGCGGCGTTCATGGCGGCGGCGCATGGCAAGCTGACGGGTCAGCCGGGCATCTGTCTGGTCACGCGCGGGCCGGGCGTCACCAACGCCTCGATCGGGATCCACACGGCGATGCAGGACAGCGCGCCGATGCTGGTCTTTGTCGGGCAGGTCGGCACCGACATGCGTGGGCGCGAAGCGTTCCAGGAAATCGATTACAGGGCGGTGTTCGGGTCGATGGCGAAATGGGCGGTGGAGATCGACGAGATCGACCGCATCCCCGAACTGGTCGGCCGCGCCTGGCGCACCGCCATCTCCGGGCGGCCGGGGCCGGTCGTGGTGGCGCTGCCCGAGGACATGCTGACCGACATCACAGACGCCGAACCGCTGCCCGGCCCGATCGTCGCGGCCGAGCCCGCCCCCGACCCGGAGATGCTGGAGGAGGCGCGCGGGCTTCTGGCGGCTGCCGAACGACCGCTGATCCTGATCGGCGGCTGCAACTGGAGCGCGGCGGGGCGGGCGGCCATGCAGGACTTCGCGGAGCAATCGCAGATCCCGGTCGTCGCGGCTTTCCGTTTTCACGACTGCTTCGACAATCACGCGCCGGTCTATTGCGGCGAGGCCGGGGTGGGGATGCCGCCGCATGTGCGCAAGCTGGTGGCGGATGCCGATGTGATCCTTGCGGTGAATATCCGCTTTGGCGAGATGACGACCGATGCCTATTCGCTGCTATCTGTGCCGCTGCCGGCGCAGCGGATCATCCATGTGCACGGATCGGATGCCGAGATCGGGAAAATCTATCAGCCCGCCATCGCGATCCAGTCCGGGCCGAATAATTTCGCCCGTGCGATTCGGCCGGTCCGGGACAAATGGGCAGGCTGGCTGGCGCAGGGACGGGCCGGCTATGACGCCTCCTTCGAGGCGCCGGCCCAGCCCTCTCCCGTTGATATGGTGGCCGTCATGGCGCATCTGCGCGACGTGCTGCCGGGCGATGTGATCCTGACCAACGGGGCGGGCAATTTCACCGTCTGGCCGAACAAGTTCTTCCGCTTCGGTGCAGAAGCGCGGCTGCTGGCGCCCCAGTCCGGCGCGATGGGATACGGCCTGCCCGCGGCCATCGCGGCGAAGGTCAATTTTCCCGAACGATGCGTGGTCTGCTTCGCGGGTGACGGCGATTTCCAGATGAACCTGCAGGAGATGGCGACCGCGGCACAGGCTGATGCCCAGCCGATCATCCTGCTGCTCAATAACGGGATCTACGGCACGATCCGCGCGCATCAGGAGCGGAACTATCCCGGCCGCGTGTCGGGCACGACTATGGACAATCCCGACTTCGTGGCGCTTGCCAGGGCCTTCGGGTTCCATGCCGAGCGGGTGGGCAACACGGCGGATTTCGGCGCCGCCTTTGACCGTGCGCTTGCCTCGAAAACCGGGGCGCTGCTGGATCTGGACATCTCGCCCGAGGCTCTGACGCCGCGCCAGACGCTCAGCCAGATGCGCGAGGCCGCGCTGGCGGCGAAGCGCGAGGACTAAACCGAAGCGATATCGCGGGGCGCAGGATCTCGGACACCGCTGCCTCACATGGCGTCTGCATCAGCCCCGGCAAGCATGGTCTGCAGCGCCGCCTGAAGGGCGGGCATATCGCCCGCGGGGGCCTTGATCGAGCCCTCGGGTAGTGGCGTGTTGGCCAGCGGGCTGTCCGGCTCCACCACCGCAAGCAGCGGCAGATCCGCGGAAAGATAGTCGGAGAGTTTCGATGGCAGATAGGGGTTGCGGGCAAATGCGCCGGCCGTCGCGGTATCGTTGAGGAACAGCCAGCGCATCTCGCGCATTCGCGCCAGGGCGTCGAGATAGCCGAGCGGCGGGCTGATCCGCACCTGCCGGCCCAGCCCCAGCCGGGCCACCAGCTCGGGCAGCGCGGGATCGGGGGTGCCGAACACATGCAGCACGAGACGCTGTGCCACTCCCGGCTGCAGCGCGGCCATCGCATGAAGCAGCTCGCCCAGCCCCCGCCGCGGATTGGCATGGCCGAAATAGCCGACCCGGCACAGCCGGTCTGGCGGCGCGGTTGCGGGCAGATGTGACAGAAGCAGCGGGCCCGGCTGCGGATGGGGCGAGATCTCCGAAACGGCGCGGGCCCGGTCGCGCACCGCCTGCGGATCGTCTTGCGAAAGCATCAGCGCCTGCTGGACCGGGTTGGTGAAGATAATCCGCTCGGCCAGGCAAAAGGGCAGATATTCCGCCCAGAACATCAGCGGCTTTCCCGTTGGGACCGGGTATCCGCGGTCGCGGATCAGCGCGCTGATCCCCATCTGTTCCAGCCATGCCTCATCGGCCGGGGCCTGTGCGGGGTTGCCGTCCAGATCCAGCCGGCACGGGTCCGAAAACTCCGCCACCCAACGATCCGCCAGACCTGCGGCCAGAAGGGCCGCGGCGGCGAAATGCGACTGCGCCCACATTGCGCGGGACCGGATCTCGCGGTAATGGCGACGGCCGGTTGCGCCGGAGCGCACGGCTTCGACGACTATCTCGGAAAACTGGCGCGCCGCGGTGGCGCGGGCGGGCCAGTTCTCGGCCGTGACCAGCAGATGACGCCCGATCAGCGGACGGATCGCCGCATAGAGCGACAGGTCCAGACCGGCGCGTCCGGTCATGTCGTTGGATATGACATCCACCCGTTCGCCGGCGGTCTCGATCCGGCGCGCCATCACGTTTCCAGCGGTATTGGCGAAGGGCGGGAAGGCGAAGGAAATGACGAGCGTGTCGGAACTCTCCGGCAGGCGGGGCGGCGCTAACCCGGCTTGCAGGAGCCGTTGCCGTGCATGGTCGAACCAGCCCGTGCTGGCGTGATCGCCGCGCCAGACCATCGGCGGCAGACCGGCGAAGATCTGCGCGGCGCGTTCTGGATCCCCCGCGTCAAGCGCGAGACCGACCATCTGGCGCGCGCCGTCCAGCGTCGGCTGGAGCATCTGCGCACGCTGCAACAGCGCCAGTCGCGTCGCGGGCGGGACGCGGCCGGCCAATTGGTCCTGCGCCCGCCGAAGCCCCTGCGCGACCATGTCCGAGGGGGCCTCGCTCACGATCGGCGCCGGCCCAGCAATCCGGCCAGGATGCGTCGCAACCCAGAGCCGGTGTTGCCGGGCTTTGCGGCCGGGACTGGCCGTGACCGCACCGCGGCAAGCTCGGTTTCCACCTCCCTGACCCGTGCGGAAAGTTGCGCGATGGCAATGTCTGCCGCCGTGGGGTCGCGCATCTCGGTTCTGAGCTGCGCGAGTTCGGCGGCGAGCGAATCCCGCTCATCCAGCGATCTGGCCAACGCATCCTGCAGCGTCGCGACATCCGTGCCGGTGACAAGATCCCGCATCGGGTCGCGCTGCCCGGTGCTGCGGCCGGGATCGGTCGGGTCTGGATCGGTCATGGATATCGCCTGCTCTGCCTTGGTTTCACGTGTTTCTAGCGCAGGCCGTGCCGGGAATGCCACGCGTTTGCGCACGCATGCCGTCGGACGTGTCACGGTGCGGGCGCGAACCCGCTTGCTGACGCGGTTTGGCGCGCTATGGTTCGCGGTCGAAGAGTTTTGCGTGCCGGGACCAACATCATGCAGGGCAGCATGGCGCAGGCAGCGCCGCTTCATGTGGCCGTGATCGGGGCGGGAGTCATCGGTGCCAGCACGGCCCTGGCCCTGCTGGCCGACGGGCATCGGGTGACGTTGCTGGACCCGGCCGCGCCGGGCGGGCGGCAGGCTGCCAGTTTCGGCAATGGCGCCTTCATCAGCCCGGCCTCGGTCATTCCGATGTCGCATCCCGGCATCTGGCGCAAGGTGCCGGGATATTTGCTGGATCCAGCCGGCCCGCTGACCATCCGCTGGCGTGATGCGCCGCGGCTGGCGCCGTGGGTGTGGCGCTTCGTGATGGCGGGCCGGTCCGCCGCGCATGTCGAGCGCACGGCTTGCGCGCTTGCTGCGCTGCTGGGTGAGGCGCCGAGGCAGCATCTTGGGATCGCTGAGCGGATCGGCCGGCCCGATCTGATCCGGCAGGACGGTCTGATCCATGTCTTTACAGACCGCGCCGCCTATGAGGCAGAGGCGCCGGCCTGGACGCTGCGCCGACGCCTTGACGTCAGGATCGCGGAGATGTCGGAGGCGGAACTGCGCGAGCGCCTGCCGGAGCTGTCGCAGCACTATCGCTTCGGGATCCGCGTGGTTGACGGCGCGCATTGCACCGATCCCGGCGGCTATGTCGCCGCCATGCTGGGCTGGGCGCGGCGGCAGGGCGCAGTGCTGCGCCGCGCATCGGTGACGGGGTTTCGTGTCGAGGAAGGCAAGCTGCGTGCGCTGCGCTGCGGGGCCGACGAACTTGACTGCGACCGCGCCGTGATCGCCTGCGGGATCGGGGCGCGCGATCTGGCGCGCGCTGCGGGGGATCGCATCCCGCTGCAAAGCGAGCGCGGCTATCACGTCGAGATTGCGGATCCGCCGATCCGGCCAGAATGCCCGGTGATGCCGCAGGAAGGGCGCATGGCGAATGTGGTCACGCAGGGCGGGTTCCGTGCCGCGGGGCAGGTCGAGCTGGCATCACCGCACGCCGCGCCGGACTGGCGGCGCGCCGAGATCCTGCTGGCGCATCTGCGGCGCAGCTGGCCTGCGCTGAACGACGTGGCGGAGGCGCAGGTGTCGCGGTGGATGGGGCACCGCCCGTCTACCCCGGACGGGCGGCCGGTGATCGGTCCGGCATCGGGTGCAACCGATATCATCCATGCCTTCGGACACGGCCATATAGGTCTTGCCGCGGCGCCGATGACGGCACGGCTGGTCGCGGACCTGCTGGCCGGGCGGGCGGGCCCGGTCGATCTGTCACCCTACGCGCCAACCCGGTTTCGGCGGGGTTGAGCCGCATCGCGCCGGGTTGGGCGCTGCCTGCTGCGGGGTGGTCACGAATGCGGGATCGGTGATATGAATTCTGTCATCTCGCCATAAGAGAACCGCAAATAAAACCGATCTCACCAACAGAGAGTAACCGACATGACCACCAGATTTCCCCTTCTCCTCGTCGCCGGGACGCTGGCCGCCGGTGCCGCCCAGGCTGAGACCTGGGATATGCCCGTCGCCTATCCCTCGCATAATTATCACACCGAGAATGCGGTGGCCTTCGCCGAGGAGGTCGGCGCATGCACGAATGGCGAACTTGAAATCACCGTTCATCCCAACGGGTCGCTGTTCAAGGGCGACGAGATCAAGCGGGCCGTCCAGACCGGCGATGCGCAGATCGGCGAGCGGCTGCTGTCGGCCCATGCCAACGAGGACGGGATCTATGGCTACGACTCGGTCCCGTTCCTGGCCAGCTCCTTCGAGGCTTCCGAGAAGCTGCGCGCGGCGGCGGAGCCGGTGCTGGCCGATCTGATGGCCGGGCAGGGGATGACGCTGCTTTACTCCGTGCCGTGGCCGGCGCAGGGGATGTATTTCACGCAGGAGGTGAACTCCGTCGATGACATGGCCGGGATCAAGTTCCGCGCCTATAACGCCAGCACGGCGCGGGTCGCGGAACTGGCGGGCATGGTGCCGACGCAGGTCGAGGCGGCGGAATTGAAACAGGCGCTGGCGACCGGGGTGGTGGCCGCGATGATCTCCTCCGGCTCGACCGGGGTGGATGAGAAGGCCTGGGAGGACATGTCCCATTTCTACGACGTGAAGGCCTGGCTGCCGCGCAACACGGTCTTTGCCAACACCGCCGCCTTCGAGGCGCTGCCGGCCGAGCAGCAGGACTGCGTCACGACCGCCGCCGCCAACGCGCAGAGCCGGGGCTCCGAGGAAGCCGCGGCGCTGAGCGGGGGTTTTCTCGACACGCTGGCCGAGAACGGCATGACCGTCGCGGAACCCGGCGAGCAACTGGCCGCCGATCTGGCCGAAATCGGCGAGCAGATGACGAATGAGTGGCTGGAATCGACCGGCGAGCAGGGGCAGTCGATCATCGACGCCTACCGCGCCAAGTAAGCGGCGCAGGCCACGGCGCTGCCGCGCCGCTTTCAGACCGGCGGATCCCACAGCGGGATGCGCCGGTCAGCCCGACCGGAACCGAGGTGACCATGCGATCGGCACTGAATATGCTGTATACCGGCACAGGCTACGTGGCGGCCTGCGCGCTGTTCATGATCCTCGTGCTGGTCGTCGTGCAGATGGTGGCGCGCTGGCTGGGCCTGCTGCTGCCGGGCGGGGCCACTTATGCGGGCTACGCGATGGCGGCGGCCTCGTTTCTGGGCATGGCCTATACCTTCGTCCAGAATGAACATATCCGCGTCGGCCTGTTCGTCGATCGCAGCGGCAATCAGCGCCGTGCGCTGGAAATCTGGTGCTACGCGATCGGCACGGCGACGGTGCTGTATTTCGCCTGGTACGCAATCCAGGCGCCGATCCTGAGCCATCGCTTCGGCGATGTCTCGCAGGGGCAGGACGCCACGCCGCTGTGGATCCCGCAGCTTTCCATGGCGGTCGGGGTCAGTGTCATGGCCATCGCCATGCTGGACAATCTGGTCCGGGTGCTGACGACCGACAGTTTCGGGGTCGATCCGCCCCGCGCGGAGCCGGAGCGCGACGTGCTGGCGGATCGCCGGCTGCGCTTCGCCGTTCTGGGCGGGTTTCTGCTGGTGGTCTATGCCGCGCTGCATCTGATGACCGGGCTGGACCGGGAGGCGACGGGGCTGAAGATCGGGGTGTTCCTGTTCGTGATGTTCTTCCTGCTCGGCTCGGGCGTCTGGGTCGGGCTGGCGCTGATGGGCGTGGCCTATATGGGGATGATCGGATTTACCTCGCGCAATCCGGGCAGTTCGATGTCGATCACCATCTGGACGAGTTCGTCGAGCTGGACGCTGACTTCGCTGCCGCTGTTCATCTGGATGGGCGAGATCCTGTATCGCACGCGCCTGTCCGAGGACATGTTCAAGGGGCTGGCCCCCTGGCTGTCGCGGCTGCCGGGCGGCTTGCTGCATACAAATGTGGTGGGCTGCACCGTGTTTGCCGCCGTGTCCGGCTCATCCGCTGCCACGCTGACCACGGTGGGCAAGATGTCGATCCCCGAGCTGCGCAAGCGCGGCTATCCCGAATTCATGATCATCGGCACGCTGGCGGGGGCGGCGACTCTTGGCCTGATGATTCCGCCTTCGCTCACGCTGATCGTCTATGGCGTCACGGTAAAGGAGAGCATCACGAGCCTGTTCATGGCGGGCGTCGTCCCCGGCCTGGTGCTGGCGGCGATGTTCATGCTGTATATCGCCGGCTGGTCGCTGGCGCGTCCCAAGGACCGGCCCGACGCAGAGCCGCGGATCGGATTTCTCGGCGCGCTGCGCAACTCCGTGCTGCTGATCCCGGTGATCGCGCTGATCGTGATGGTGATCGGCTCGATGTATCTGGGCATCGCCACGGCGACCGAAGCGGCGGCTTTCGGCGTGGTGGGCGCGCTGATCCTGGCGCTGCTGCAAGGCTCGCTTGGCTGGAACAGCTTTGTTGAGAGCCTGCTCGGCGCGACCCGCACATCGGCGATGATCGCGCTGATCCTGATGGGGGCGAGCTTCCTGACCCTGTCCATGGGATTCACCGGCGTTCCGAGGACGCTGGCCGAATGGATCGGCGCGATGGAGCTGTCCCCGGTGGCGCTGATCGCCGCGCTGACGCTGTTCTACATCGTGATCGGAATGTTCCTGGACGGGATCTCGGCGGTGGTGCTGACCATGGCGATCATCGAGCCGATGGTGCGCGGTGCCGGGATCGACATGATCTGGTTCGGCATCTTCGTGGTGGTGGTGGTCGAGATGGCCCAGATCACCCCGCCGGTCGGGTTCAACCTGTTCGTGCTTCAGGGCATGACCAAACACGACATGGGCTATATTGCCCGGACGGCGTTGCCGATGTTCCTCATCATGGTGGTGATGGTGGCGATCCTGGTCGCCTTCCCCCGCCTTGCCACCTGGCTGCCGGCGATGGTCATGCAAGCGCCCGGTGGATGAGCGCGCGGGACGGGCTGATCTGGGTGGGTCGCCATGCCCGGCCGATCCTTCTGGCGGGGCTGTTCATCGTGCCCTTGCTGCCCATGCCGCACGGGATGTTCCAGCCGGTCCTGCCGCTGCTGGTCAGCATGCTGATCGGTCTGGCGCTGTGCCGTCTGGATCTGCCCGCGCTGCTGGCGGACCTGGCCGACCCGCGCTTTCTTCCGAGCCTGCTGATCGGGCTGGCCCTGTTCCAGATCGTTGCGGCGATGCTGTTTCACGGGTTGGGGTCAGTGCTGGGCGTCGGTCCCGGACTGCTGATGATCGTCATGGCCTTCGCGGCGGCGCCGACCCTGACATCTGCCCCGAATATCGCGCTCATGCTGGGCTATGATGCGCGGCTGACCCTGCTCTGGACGCTGTGCTCGACCTTTCTGGCGCCCGCCACCATTCCGCTCGCCTTCGGCGCGACTGGGCTGGCGCTGGAGATCACGCCGTCTTGGCTGGCGCTGAAGCTGTTCGCCATGCTGATGGGCGGGATCGGGTTGGGGGTGGTTCTGCGGCGCGGGCTCGGCCCCGCACGCATTGCGCGGGACGCGGCGGCGCTCGACGGAATGTCGGCACTGGTCGTGCTGGCCTTCCTGTTTCCGCTGCTGGACGGGGCGGTATCAGAAATCGCGGCGCAGCCGGACCGGGCGATGGGCCTGGCGGTGCTGGCGGTGGCGCTGAATCTGGGGGCCAACCTGGTGACCCGGTGGCTGGCCGGGTTCGCGTTCGCCCGTCCCCGCGCCCGCGCACTGGGTCTGATTTTCGGCAATCGCAACATCGCCATCCTGCTGGCGGCGCTGCCCCATGACCCGTCCTTCAGCCTGTTCGTGGCAATGGCGCAGATCCCGATCTACAGCTCGCCCGTCATCCTGCGGGCGTTGGACGGAGAGGGCGCGGCATGAGCGGCTTTATCGGCGTCCTCGCCCTCGACACGGCTTTCCCGCGCATCCCCGGCGATGCGGGCCATCCTGACAGCTATCACCTGCCGGCCCGTATCCGGCTGGTGGAGGGGGCGGGCAGCCCCGAGATTGTGCGCGACAGTCCGCCGGATCCGGGTCTTGTCCAACGCTTCGCAGAGGCGGCGCGCGGGTTGGAGGCCGAGGGCGCAGTCCTCATCACCTCGACCTGCGGATTCCTGATCTCGGTGCAGCAGGTCATCGCGCGGCGGGTCAGCGTCCCGGTGCTGCTGTCCGGCCTCAGCCTCGCGCCGCTGATGCTGTCGCTCGCGCCGCATCGGCCGGTCGGCGTCCTGACCGCCGCGGCGGACCGTTTGGGCCCGGCGACGCTGCGGGCGGCCGGTCTCGCGGCGGACCGCCTCCGCGTGGCAGGGCTGGAGAACGTTCCGCTCTTTTCAGAGACTTTTCTGGTGCCGAAGCACGCACAGCGCCGCAGCTTTTCGCGCGACGCGATGGAGCGCGCGGTCGTGCAGGCCGGGCGCAGCCTTCTGGCGCAGACCCCGGAGATCAGCGCCGTCGTGCTGGAATGCGGCAATCTGCCACCCTACGCACCGGCGCTTCGGCGCGCGCTGAACCGCCCGGTTGTCAGCGTTCTGGACGGGGCCAGGCTGCTCACCGGCTGACCGGGCGCAGGTCACGCGAATTTGCGGCGCGCCGCAGTGACGGATGCCGCCTCGGACAGATCCTCGTGGACGTGGTTGTCGGAGATCCCGGTGCCAAGCGCGGTCGTGATCGGCACGATTCCGGCCCAGATCGGCAGGTCGTGATCCGCATCTTCGTCCACGGGCGGTCCGCTGCGCCGCTTGGCGCTCGCATGTTCGATGTCCATTGCCAGCACGCCGGTGGCCTTGCGCTCCCGCGCGCTCATCTCCCGCACCTCACCGCTGCGACCGGGGAGCAGATGATTGAGGATGGCATCGAGTGCCGGGCCGACTTCATCCTCGCTCGCGGCGCGTGCGGTGCCGTGGACGACCGCGCTGCGGTAATTCACCGAATGATGAAAGCCGGAGCGCGCGGCCACGATGCCGGTCAGCCGTGTGACCTCCATGCAGAGCGGCTTGCCCTGCAGCCCGACGATCCGGGTCTTCGATGCGCCGTGCAGATAGATGACCCGTCCGATCCGCGCGAAGGCCATGGGGATGACCATCGGCCGGTCATGGGCGATGAAGCCGACATGGCCGACAAGCGCCTCGTCCAGGATCGCATGAATGACGTCCTCATCATAGCTGGCCCGCTTGGGCTGGCGGGCTTTGGCATAGGCGGGGCGCATGGTGTTTCTCCTTTATCTTGACTCACCGGGGTTATTGCGCGCCAACTGGACTTATTGAATATCCAGTTTTAGAACAAACTATCATGCCAGTTTCGATTGCTTCCCTGACCTCGCCCGATCCCGAGCTGGCCGATCCGATGCCGGTGCAGATCTATCGCGACCTGCTTTCGGCGCTGCGCGACGGGCGGCTGGCGGATGGTGCGACGTTGCCATCAAGCCGCGCGGCGGCGCGGGCGCTCGGGCTGTCGCGGACGACCCTGATTACGGCCTATGATCTTCTGCGGGCGGAAGGCGTGCTGCTGACCCGGCAGGGTGCGGCGCCGAAAGTGGTTGCCCCGCCGTCGCCGCCGCCGGACGCGCAGCCAAAGGGTGCGGCCCCGCGGCCTTCGGCACGTGGGGGCGCAATGGCGCGGGATCATCGTCAGGATGTCTACGCCGCCGATCGGGGGGTGATGGCGCCGGGCACGCCGGACGAGACGCTGTTTCCGCGCGACGAGTGGGCCTTGGCGCTGAGACGCGCGGCTCAGCGGCGACATGGCGAGGCGTCGGCATACGGGATGCTTCACGGCGTGCCGGAACTGCGGCAGGCCATCGCTGAACGTCTGACCAGTGATCGCGGCGTCCGCGCCGACCCGCAGCGCATCCTCATCACGCCCGGCACGCAGGCGTCGCTTGCGCTGCTGGCGCAGGTGATGACCGACGCGGGAGAGACCGTGGCGATGGAGTGTCCGGGATATGCCGGTGCGCGCGCGGCCTTCACCGGGGCGGGCCTGTCCATCGCGCCTGTCCCCGTCGATGCGGAGGGGATTGCGGTGACTGCCATCCCGGATGATGCCCGGCTGATCTATGTCACGCCTTCCAACCAGTATCCGCTGGGCTATCGCATGTCGCTTTCGCGCAGGATGGCGCTTCTGGATCATGCGCGTCGCCATGCGGCCCTGATCCTGGAGGATGATTACGACAGCGAGTTCCTGTGGCGCGGCCGCGAGATTGCAGCACTTGCGGCGCATGGGCCGGAGCAGGTGGCCTATCTGGGATCGGCCGCGAAGGTGCTGATCCCGGCGCTGCGGATCGGCTGGATGATGCTGCCCGACGCGCTTGTCGCGCCGATGCGGGCGGCGCAGCGCAATCTGGGTCTGCTAGTCAACCTGCACGGGCAATATGCCCTGGCGGAGATGATGCGCTCCGGCCGCTACCGGACCCATCTGCGGCGGATCACCCGCGCCTACGAGACGCGCGGGCTGGCGCTGGCTGATGCGTTGGCGGACCTGCCCGGAATTGCGCTTCGTCCCCCGGATGGCGGCGTCCAGCTCGCCCTGCGCTTTTGTGGCGATCAGGACGAGGGCGCCGTGCTGGCCGCCTGTGGTCGCGCGGGGTTCAGGCCTTCGCGTCTCTCGGCCAGTTCACTTGGTGCTATTCGCGGTCTGATCGTGGGGTTCGCGGACGCCACACCTCAGCGGATCCGGGGGTTCCGCGACGTGCTTGCGGGCGCGTTGCGTGCGCATGGGAAAGCGCCCTGAAATTGCGGGCTCAGCGCAGCCGGGCATCAGTTTTGTTAAGCCGCGCTAGATGCAGATGAACAGTCGCCTTGCCGGTTGCAGCGGGCTGCGACGGCGTCCGGCTGCGTTGAAGGCGAGTTGGACACCCATGTGTTTTTTCCTGAGCCAGCAGGCCGGAAATCCGTCGAAGATGCCCCTGCGTCACCTTCCGAGTAAGAACAAATCTCCGACTGCGGGCGCGCTTCAAAAATACAACGAATACAAGCCATAAGTATGCGCACAAAACTATATGAAAATTAAAGTTGTAATTAATAATTTTGCATCTTATCAAAAACTTACTGGGATCACTCCGGTCTGAATCCGGGCGAAATCAGTAACATAACTTAACGATATGGGGGACGCGCATGCGTGGCGCCGGTCATTGGCCGGGCTGTGCCGTGATGCCGCATGTCTGACGCGCGAGGTGACACATGGCGATCTTGAATCTTGATATTCTGGATGGTGAAACAAAAACGATTGACTCAACCAATTGGACCGATGGGGACACGCTCAACATCACCGCACTCAGTTCGGGGACGTTGGTGATTGACGGGGTCGATGTCGAGATAGACAACGCTGCGTCGATTGCCGCGCTGTCGAATCCGACCTTCATCGCGCAGAACGGCGGCTCGCTGACCTTGGATAAGGGCGCTCTCGGCCTCAGCGTTCTGAGCAGCATGAACTTCATCGTCAAGGATGACAGTGACATCACTTTGAGGGAGGGCACGATCGGCGGGGGCATCGCCGACAATCTTGGCGGCAACATCTCTGTCAGCTACGAGGGCGAAAATCATACAGGGACGTTCACCTACAAGCCCTCCAGTGTCGCCCTGCTGGGGACAAAGACCTTCACACTGAACGGGATGCAGGAGACCGACGCCTTCACCGTCGAAGGGCGAACCAATCTGAAACTCGACGGCAGTGACGCAGATGATGCGTATGACGGGACACATCTCAGCCTGGTGTCGAAAGGCAGTGCGCTGCTGGGGCTGGTTGGGGTGTCCGACACCATTAAGCTCAAGATCCCGATGACGGCGGATGAGTTCGCGCTGTTCAAGGCGGATCCCGACGCCTACCTGACCTCGGACACCTTTACCTTCCCCGGCATCCTGAAATGCTTCACACGCGGCACGCTGATCCGCACGGTGCGCGGCGACGTGCCGGTGGAGGAGCTGGCGGTCGGTGATCTGGTGATGACGCGCGAAAACGGGCCGCAACCGATCCGCTGGATCGCCTCGCGCAAGCTCGACGCGTTCGCGCTTTCGGTCTGTCCGAAGCTGCGGCCGATCCGCATCCGGGCGGGGGCATTGGGTCAGCACAGCCCGACGCACGATCTGCGCGTCTCGCCGCAGCATCGGATCCTGATCCGCTCCAGCATCGCGCGGCGCATGTTCGGAACGGAGGAGATCCTTGTCGCCGCGAAGCAATTGCTGGACATAGACGGGATTGATGTGGCGTCGGACCTTGCCGGGATCGAGTATTTCCACCTGATGTTCGACGCCCATGAGATCGTGATCTCGAACGGCGCGGAGACGGAATCGCTGTTCACCGGGCCGGAGGCGCTCAGATCAATCGGGCGCGCGGCATTCCGTGAACTCGTCATCCTGTTCCCGCAACTCCGCCAATCCGATCGGGCCGCGGTCTCCGCCCGGCCGTTTGCGCAGGGACGAAAAGGGCGGAAGCTGTCTGCGCGCCATGCGAAGAATCAGCAGCCGCTGGTGACACTGGACATGTAAACAAATCCTTCAACTGCGCGAAGTCACACCCCTTCCGCGCCCGTCGCGGGAGGGGTTTCGGGTAGGCGTTGAGGGGTCTGGCGATCCAACCACGCGCGGCGCCGGTCCTTCGCTAACGCGCGGAAGGTTCGGCATCTTTCCGGTCGTGATCTGACCGAAGCTTCATCCAACCGTCACGTTGCCGTCGTCTAAGCGCAACAGTTTGGCGGGATCAGTGCGCCACCGAGACACCGGATGGCACATGCGAATCGAAGCGCAAAACATCACCCGAATTTTCGGCTCCACCCGAGCCGTGGACGCTGCCAGCTTTACCATCGACCGGCCGATGATGATCGGCATAATCGGCAGTTCCGGGGCCGGCAAATCCACGCTGCTGCGCATGCTCAACCGGCTGACGGATGCCAGCGACGGGCAATTGCTTGTTGATGGGCGCGACGTGCTGGCGCTGCGCGGCGGCGAAAAGCGGTCATGGCAGTCCGATTGCGCGATGATCTTTCAGCAGTTCAACCTTGTCGGGCGGCTCGACGTGGTCTCGAACGTGCTTCATGGGCTGCTGAACAAGCGCGGCACGCTGTCCACGCTGTTCAACATCTGGTCGCGCGCGGATATCGACCGCGCCATTGCCATTCTGGACCGGCTGGGCATCGCCGAACAGGCGACGAAGCGGGCAGAGGCGCTGTCAGGTGGTCAGCAGCAGCGCGTCGCCATCGCCCGCGCGCTGATGCAGGATCCCAAGATCATCCTGGCCGACGAACCCATTGCCAGCCTCGATCCGATGAACGCGCAGGTCGTGATGGACACACTGCGCGCGATCCATGACGAGGACGGGCGCACCGTGATCTGCAACCTGCACACGCTGGACACGGCCCGGCGCTATTGCGACCGGGTGATCGGCATGCGCAAGGGCCGGATCGTCTTTGACGGCACGCCCGAACAACTCACCACCGGCGTCGCGCGCGACATCTACGGCGCGGGCGTGGATTTTTCTGAAACGGCGACCTCGACGGCCATCGGCGGAGATACCGGCGGCGACCGCGAATATGCCGAGCAGATGCTCACCGACTGACATTCCTTCATCACTGGAGACGACCATGAAACTGACGCTTATTGCTTCTCTGCTGGGTGCCGTGATGGCCATCCCCGCCGCCGCGCAGGAGATCACCGAGTTCAATATCGGCGTTCTGGGCGGCGAGAACGCCCAGGACCGCATGACCAGCAATGAGTGCATGCGTGCCTATGCCGAGGAAGAACTGGGTGTGCCGGTCAAGCTGTTCACCCCGGCCGATTATGACGGCGTGATCCAGGGCCTCCTGGGCGGCACGCTGGACATGGCGTGGCTGGGCGCGTCGGGCTATGCCAAGGCCTATCTGACCGACCCCGAGGCGGTGGAGCCGGTGCTGGTCAAGACCAATCTCGACGGCAGCTCGACCTATTTCTCGATCGGCTTCGCCCGCGCCGACAGCGGCATCACCTCGATGGAGGACATGGAAGGCAAGGTGCTGGGTTTCGGTGATCCGAACTCCACCTCCGGCTACCTGATCCCGGCCGTCGAAATGCCGAAGGCCGGTTTCTCGGTCGAGCCGGGCCAGTATTTCAGCGACGTGAAATTCACCGGCGGTCATGAACAGACCATCGTCGCGGTGAATAACGGCGACATCGACGGCGGCGTGACCTGGGCCGACGGTCAGGGCGACTGGGAAGACGGCTATAATTCCGGCGCGCTGCGCAAGGCGGTGGACTCCGGCATCGTCGACATGAACGACCTGGTCGAGATCTGGCGCTCCAAGCCGATCCCGGAAGGGCCGGTCGTGCTGCGCAAGGCGCTGCCGCAGGACGTGAAAGACAAGATGACCGCCCTGGTCGCGGGACTGCTCGAAAAGGACCAGGAATGCGCCTACGGCGTCGCGGCCGGTGAAACCGCGGGCTTCGCGCCGGTTGGCCATGACGCCTACGAGACCATCATCGAGGTCCGCAAGGCGCAGGAAGCCGCCGGAAGCTGATCCAGACCGACTGGCGCGGTGCTGGCTTGGGCCATGCACCGCGCCTTTTCATTTTCGCGGTGCCCTTGATGACCGATATTGCCCAGATCTCTGCCGACTACCGGGGTATTGCCGGGCGAAAGCGGCTGTATTCCTTTCTGCTCTGGGGCATCTTCGCGGCCCTGATGATCTCCGGTTTGCGGCTGGCGAATGACCGCAACGCGGGCGGATTCTGGGACGGGCTGCCGCAGATCTTCGCCTTTCCGTCCGAACTGATCGGCGAAGCAATCGAAAAGGCCGGGGCGCTGCCCGGCCATATGCTCAGCTACCTGCCCGCGCTGATCGAGACGCTGAACATTGCCGCGGTGGCGACGCTGATCGGGGTGATCGGCGGCGGGTTCATGGCGCTGCTGGCGACGCCGGGCCTGGCGCCCTGGCCGCGTCTGGTGCCGCTGTTTCGGCGGATGCTCGACATTGCCCGCGCGATCCCGGAGCTGGTGATTGCGCTCGTTTTCATCTTCGTGCTGGGCGGCGGACCGGTGCCGGCAACGCTTGCGATTGCGTTTCACGCCATCGGCGCCTTGGGAAAGCTGTTCTCGGAAGTCGCGGAGAACGCCAGCCCGAAACCGGTCGAGGGGCTTGAATCCGTCGGTGCGAACTGGATCCAGCGGATGTGGTTCGGCGTGCTGCAGCAGGTCGGTCCGAACTGGATCAGCTATGCCATGCTGCGCTTCGAGATCAATATCCGCGCCAGTGCCATCCTGGGCTTCGTCGGCGCAGGTGGCATCGGCTATGCGCTGCGCAACGCGATTAGCTGGGGGCAGGGCCGCTACGACGCGGCCGCCGCCATCTTCATCCTGCTGTTCCTGACCATCGTCACCTTTGACCAGCTGTCCAGCATGGCGCGGGAACGGCTGGTGCGGGGCAATGCCGGAGGCCGGATCTGATGGCGATGGCAGAGATCAACCAGGCGGTCCATGCCGGGTTCAGCCGCAAACGGGCCTTCTCGCTGGCGGTGCCGGCGGCGGTTCTGGCCTATCTCATCTACGTGGCGATCGCGTTCGACCTGGCCGGGCTGGCCGCCCGCGCAAGATGGGATAACGGCGCGCTGCTGCTTCAGGATTTCTGGTCCTACAAGACCCATGTCACCCGCTAAAACCGGCGCGGCGACGGCGAGATCGTGACCGCGATCGAGGGAATGCGAAATGCCACCTATCCCGCCGGCGAAGAGCCCGGCTGGGTGCGGAGCCTGCCCGATGGCGGGGCCGAGATCGCGCTGCCAGGAGAGGCGTCCGTGACCATCGCCGCGGATGGGCGTGTCACGCTCTCCGCCAAAGGCGAGCTGATCGAGGTCATGCCCGAGGCTGATGGCATCCGCACAGACATCACCGATCCGCCGGGCTGGATCAGCCTGTCCGACAAGCGCTTCATGGCCAATCTGCCGGAGGGCGGGCGGCTGACCGTCACCCGGTCGCGCACCGAGGTCTTCCGCCGTTCGGCAGGGTGGGAGCTGTTCTTCTTCGACCTGGACAGCCCGTTCCACGGCAAGACGGCCGGTCAGCTTCTGGCGCTTGCGGTCAGCGGCGAGCGGCTGGACCCGGCGCGCAGCAACCTGGCCGCGATGGGGCGCGATTTCTGGTTTAACAGCGTCTGGCACCACGGCGATGTGGCCTGGGCGATTTTCGAGACGCTGCTGATGGCGTTTCTGGGCACGTTCGGCGCCGGGCTGATCTCCCTGCCGATCGCCTTCATGGCCGCTTCGAACTTCACGCCCGCCCGCATTGTGCGCCAGGTTTTCCGTCGCGGCTTCGATTTCCTGCGCGGCGTGGATGCGCTGATCTGGACCATCGTGCTGTCGCGCGCCTACGGGCCCGGCCCGCTGACCGGAACGCTCGCCATTCTGCTGACCGAGACAGGGACATTCGGCAAGCTGTTCTCGGAGGCGCTGGAAAATATCGACGAGAAACCGGTGGAGGGGCTGCGCTCGACCGGCGCGGGCGCGGCGCCGCGCATTCGCTGGGGGGTGATCCCGCAGGTTGCGCCGGTGATCCTGTCGCAACTCCTCTATTACTTCGAGTCCAACACCCGAAGCGCCACGATCATTGGTGCGATCACCGGCGGCGGGATCGGCCTGTTGCTGGTGCAGGCGATTCAGACCCAGAAGGACTGGGAGCATGTGACCTATTACATCGTGCTGATCGTGCTGCTGATCATTGCGATGGACTGGCTGTCCGGCCGCATCAGGGCGCGGCTGATCCGCGGCGCGGCGGCCTGACCGCCGCCGCGGCCGGTCCATGGCCGCGGGTGGTTCAGTCCCCGTGATCCAGGGCAAGGGTGACGCGCTCGCTCGCCCACCACACAATGCCACGCTCGATTGGCCGTCCGTCGCTGACATCGATCGACTCGCTGCGGATCAGTGGACCGCCCGGCTCGATCTGCAGACGGACAGCCTGCGATTCATCCGCGACCGCCGCCTTGATGAGGGTGCGCGCGCGGATGAAATCGGCGATCCCGCACGCGGCGAGGGCGCGGGTGATCGAGCCTTGCCCGGCCAGGGCGCCTGGCAGGTCAGGCAGCAACCGCGCATTGAAGACCGAGCGGAACAGCGCCACCGGACGATGGTCCACCGTGGCCACCCCGTCCACCGCATGCACCGGATCCCCCGGCGCGATGTTGAGCGCCTTGGCCTCCGCCGCATCGCAGGCGCGGGTGGCAACGCTGTCGATGCTGCGACCCGGAACCCGACCGGCGAGTTCGATATTGCGATGAAACCGCACCCGCTCGCCCAGCCGATACTCGACCGGCTGGGCCGCAACGAAAACGCCCGCGCCGCGACGGGAATAGAGCAGCCCCTCATCCGCAAGGGCGCGGGTGGCGTGGCGCAGCGTATGCCGGTTGACGCCGAACCGCGCCGCAAGCGCGGCCTCGGGCGGAAGGCGATGCCCCGGCCGCCAGAGACCGCGGGCGATTTCGGCGCGCAGCGTGTCTGCGATGTTCTGCCATAGACTCATTTGTCACCAAATATTCACGGTTCCGCCGATTGCCAAACCAGCCCTGCGGCGCTAGAAGATGTCTAGTTGTATAGGACAGGCTAAGTCCCATGTCATCTGAAAACGCACAGGAATTTCGCCGGGCGGCGCTGGGTCTTCTGGCCCGCGCGCCCGCGGCGCGGTTGGCCGAATTGCTGGACGCGCTTCCGGCGCATGAGCTGCTGCGCGCGCCGGAAATCGGGACGGTGATGCTGCGCGGGCGTGCCGGCGGCACCGGTGCCGCATTCAACCTGGGCGAGATGACGGTGACCCGCGCATCGATCCGACTGGACAGCGGCGCGGTCGGACATGGCTATGTCCAGGGCCGGGACCGGACCCATGCGCTGCGCGCGGCGCTGATCGATGCCATGGGGCAGGACGACCCTGCCGGCGTCGAACAGCGCATCCTCGCCCCGCTTCGCGCCGAAGAGGCCGCCCGCCGCGCCGAGACGGCCCGCGACGCGGCAAAGACGCGGGTCGAGTTCTTCACACTGGTCCGGGGAGAGGATGAATGAACGATCTGTCCGGCGGTTTCACCGATCCCCCCGCGCAATCGGCCAATGCGTTTCGCGCTATCCTTGATGCCATGGCCCGGCCGGGCCGGATCGTGACGCTGGACGGGTTGGGGCGCGGCCCCGCGCCGATCTCGGCGGCGGCCGCCACCGTTCTGCTCACGCTGGCCGACCGCACCACGAAGCTGCATCTGGCATCCTCGCATGACCATGTTCCGCTGCGCGACTGGATTGCCTTTCATCTCGGCGCGCCGCTGGTTGCGGCCGAGGAGGCCAGTTTCGCCCTGGGAAGTTGGGCCGCGCTCGCCCCGCTCGACCGCTTTGCCATCGGCACGCCGGAATATCCTGACCGCGCGGCTACGTTGCTGGTGGACGGCCATGATTTCGATGCCGAGCCGGTGAAACTGTGCGGGCCCGGCATCCGCGACACGGCCGAGCTGGCCCTGCCCGAGCGCGAGGCATTCCACCGGAACCACGCGCGGTTCCCGCTTGGCTGGGACGCCATCTTCTGCGGTGGCGACCGTCTGGCGGCGCTTCCCCGATCAACGGAGATTGCCTGATGTATGTCGCCGTGAAGGGGGGCGAACGCGCCATCGACGCCGCGCATGACTGGCTGGACCGCGCCCGGCGCGGGCCGGCAGCGCAGGCGGTGCTGGACACGGATCAGATCCGCGACCAGCTTGCCATCGGCGTGGCACGCGTCATGGCCGAGGGCTCGCTCTATGACCCCGATCTCGCCGCGCTGGCGATCAAGCAGGCGCGCGGCGATCTGATCGAGGCGATCTTCCTGATCCGCGCCTACCGCACGACCCTGCCGCGCTTTGGTGCCGCGTTGCCCGTCGAGACCGAGGCGATGCGGGTCAAGCGTCGTGTCAGCGCCACCTTCAAGGACGCGCCGGGCGGACAGATCCTCGGGCCGACTTTCGACTACACCCACAGGCTGTTGGACTTCCGCCTGATGGCGGATGGCGAGCTGGACCGTGATGACACGGATGGCACACCGCCCGACCCCGGCGCGATGCCCTGCGTGGACGCCCCGGCGAAGCCCGCGCTGCCGCATATCCTCGACTTTCTGAACCGGGACGATCTGATCGAGGCCGCGGCGCCGGATGAGGCCGTGCCGGGCGACCTGACGCGCGAGCCGATGGAACTGCCCGCCGAGCGCCCGCTGCGCCTGCAGGCGCTCGCCCGAGGTGACGAAGGATTCCTGCTGGGTCTCGCCTATTCCACGCAGCGCGGCTATGCCCGCAACCACGCCTTTGTGGGCGAATTGCGCATCGGCACGGTCGCGGTCGAGATGGACATTCCCGAGCTGGGCTTCGCCATCGAGATCGGCGAGGTCGAGCTGACCGAATGCGAGACGGTGAACCAGTTCAAGGGCAGCCGGACCGAGCCCGCGCAATTCACTCGCGGCTACGGGCTGACCTTCGGTCAGACCGAGCGCAAGGCGATCTCCATGGCGCTTGTCGATCGGGCCCTTCGCTGGGCGGAGCTGGGCGAGGACGATCAGGGCGCGCCGGCGCAGGACCAGGAATTCGTCCTGTCCCATTGCGACAACATCCAGGCCACGGGATTTCTGGAGCATATCAAGCTGCCCCATTATGTCGATTTTCAGGCCGAGTTGGAGCTGGTCCGCCGCCTGCGCGCCAGCGTGGAAGACCCCGCGCAGGAGGGTGCGGAATGAAGGCGGTGGTGTTCGATATCGGCAATGTGCTGGTTAGATGGGATCCGGTGGCGGCCTTTGAGGATGATCTGGGCGGTCGGCAGCAGGCCGAGGCATTCCTGCGCCGAATCGACTTCGATGCACGCAATCTGCGCGCCGATGCCGGCAGCTCCTTCGCCGATCTCGCGCAGGAACTCGATGACGCGGGCGACCACGCCCTGCTCGCGGCCTATCCCGCGCGGTTCGGCCGGACGATAGCCGAGACCATCGACGGAAGCTGGGCGCTGCTCGACCGGCTTGCGGGCGCCGGGCTGGAGATCCACGCCATCACCAACTGGTCGGCGGAAACCTGGCCCGAAGGCGCAGCCGTCCACCCACGGCTTGGCACGGCCTTCGGCACGGTGATCGTCTCGGGTGAGCTGGGCATGGTCAAACCCGACCCGGCGATCTTCGAGTTCTTCTGCCAGCATACGGGGCTGGCGCCGCAGGACTGCCTGTTCATCGACGACAAGGAAGAGAATTGCGCCGCCGCCATGCGCGTCGGAATGCAGGCCGAGATCTTTACCGCACCGGACGCGCTGGAAGCGGCGTTGCAACGCAGGGGGCTTCTGTGACCGATCAGGCCTATAATTTCGCCTATCTGGACGAGGACACCAAGCGGATGATCCGCCGCGCCATCCTCAAGGCGATCGCGGTGCCGGGCTACCAGGTGCCGTTCGCCAGCCGCGAGATGCCCATGCCCTACGGGTGGGGGACGGGCGGTGTCCAGGTGACAGCCGCGACGCTGCTGCCCACGGATCGGCTCAAGGTGATCGACCAGGGCGCGGATGACACCACCAACGCGGTCAGCATCCGCAAGTTTTTCCAGCGCACGGCCGGCGTCGCCACTACCGAGCGCACGGCCGAGGCGACGCTGATCCAGACCCGTCACCGCATCCCCGAAACCCCTCTGACCGAGGAGCAGATCCTCGTCTACCAGGTGCCGATCCCCGAGCCGATGCGCTTTCTGGAACCGCGTGAGACGGAGACGCGCCGCATCCATGCGCTTGCCGATTACGGGCTGATGCAGGTGCGGCTGTACGAGGATATCGCGCGGCACGGCGAGATCGCCACCAGCTATGCCTATCCGGTGGAGGTCGCTTGTCGCTACGTGATGGATCCGTCGCCCATCCCGAAATTCGACAATCCGAAGATGAATGACTGTCCCGCGATCCAGCTTTTCGGCGCCGGTCGGGAACAACGCATCTATGCCGTGCCGCCCTACACGCGCGTGGTCAGCCTCGATTTCGACGACCATCCGTTCCGCGCCAGCAAGGCCAGCCATGACTGCGCCATCTGCGGCGCCTCGGACAGCTATCTCGACGAGGTCATTACCGATGATGCGGGCGGGCGGATGTTCGTGTGCTCGGACACGGATTACTGCGCCGCGCGCGCGGAGCGAGGTGAATGATGGCGATGCTTGCCGAGGCCGGACCGGGTATTTCCGGTGAAGAAGAAGGGCCGATTTCTTCTTCATCCAAATACCCTGGCCCCGACGCGCCATTGCTGCGCGTGCGCCAGATCACAAAGCGCTACGGCGCGCGGATCGGCTGCGCGGATGTGTCCTTCGATCTCTGGCCCGGCGAGGTGATGGGCATCGTCGGCGAAAGCGGATCGGGCAAATCTACCTTGCTGGGCTGCCTGTCGGGCCAGTTGCGCCCCGATCAGGGCGAGGTCGTGTTCCGCACCCGCACCGGCCCGGTCGACACGGTCCGCATGTCCGAGCCCGATCGCCGCCTTCTGGCGCGCACCGACTGGGCCTTCGTGCATCAGAACCCGCGTGACGGGCTGCGCATGGGGGTCAGCGCCGGCGGCAATGTGGGCGAGCGGCTGATGGCCACCGGCGCGCGGCATTACGGGCGGATCCGGGGCAGCGCGGGCGAGTGGCTGGAGCGGGTCGAGATCGACCGCGGCCGGATCGATGACCGCCCGTCGCAATTCTCCGGCGGGATGCAGCAGCGGCTGCAGATCGCGCGGAACCTGGTGAGCGGCCCGAAGCTGGCCTTCATGGACGAGCCGACGGGCGGGCTCGATGTCAGCGTGCAGGCCCGTCTGCTGGACCTGCTGCGCGGGCTGGTCCGCGACATGGGGCTGTCGGCGGTTCTGGTGACGCATGATCTGGCCGTGGTCCGGCTGCTGGCCGACCGGCTGATGGTGATGAAAGATGGCCACGTCATCGAGACCGGGCTGACCGACCAGGTTCTCGACGATCCCCAGCATGGCTATACGCAGCTTCTGGTCTCCTCGGTGTTGCAGGTGTGACGATGATCGAAGCGAAGGACGTGGCAAAGGACTTCATCCTCCACAACCAAGGCGGCACGGTGCTGCGGGTGATGGAGGGCGCGTCGCTGGCGGTGGCGCCCGGTGAATGCGTGGCGCTGACCGGAGCATCCGGCGCCGGAAAATCGACGCTAATGCGGATGATCTGGGGGAATTACCGCACCGATCACGGGATGATCCGGGTCGGCGACACCGAGGTGTCGGGGGCCGAGCCGCGCCAGATCATCGCGCTGCGGCGCGGGACGCTGGGCTATGTCAGCCAGTTCCTGCGCGTCGTGCCGCGCGTGCCGACGCTGAGCGTGGTGGCGGAGCCGATTCTGGCGCTTGGTGTGGCGCAGCAAGAGGCCGAGGCAAGGGCGGGGGATCTGCTGCGCCGTCTCAACATTCCCGAGCGGCTCTGGACCCTGTCGCCGACGACGTTTTCGGGCGGGGAACAGCAGCGGGTCAATATCGCCCGCGGCTTCGTGCATCCCTATCCCGCCCTTCTGCTCGATGAGCCGACGGCCAGTCTGGATGCCGCCAATCGCGAGACCGTGCTGTCGCTGATCGAGGAGGCGAAGCGGCGCGGTGCGGCCATCCTGGGAATCTTCCACGACCAGGATGCCAGAAAGCGGGTCTGCGACCGGGTGGTGGATGTCACCTTGTTCACGCCCGGACGCGCGGCATGAGCCTGTCCCATATCGCCGTGGTCGGGCCGTCGGGCGCAGGCAAGGACACGCTGATGCGCCAGGCTGCGTCCGCGCTGCCGGATGTCACGCTAGTCCGCCGGGCGATCACCCGCCCGGCCGATCGCGGCAGCGAGGATTTCGAGCCGGTGACGGAGGCCGAGTTTCTGCGGCGGCGGGAGGCCGGCGAGCTGATCCTCGATTGGCAGGCGCATGGGTTGCGCTATGGCATTCCGCGGCCACATGGGGCGCAGGGGCACGCGATCCGGCTGGTCAACCTGTCGCGCGGGGTGCTGAGAGAGGCGGCTTCGGTCTTGCCGGATCTGTCGGTGATCCACGTTACCGCCGATCCGGAGACGCTGGCGGCGCGGCTGGTTGCGCGTGGACGCGAAGCACCTGACGAGATTGCCCTGCGCGTGGCGCGGGACGCCCGGCTTGACGCGGCGGGTCTGCGCGTCATCACCATCGACAATTCCGGCGCGCTCGCGCAGGCCTGTGCTGCCTTCAATGCCGCCGTCAGGGAGCTTTCCGAATGATCCTCGCCAATGCCAATATCGTCTTGCCCGACCGCGTCATCCGTGGCGCGCTCCGGATCGAGGGGGACCGCATCGCGGCAGTCACCGAGGGGGCCGAGATCCCGGATGGCGCCGTTGACTGCGCAGGCGATCTGCTGACGCCTGGTCTGATCGAGCTGCACACCGACAATCTGGAACGCCATATCCGGCCGCGCCCCGGCGTGGACTGGCCGCATGAGACGGCGATCCTGGCCCATGACGGGGAACTGGCCTCGGCCGGGATCACCACGGTGTTCGACGCGCTGCGCGTCGGATCGATCTACGGGGCGAGCGCGGGGTATGCGCCCTATGCGCTGGCGCTGGTGAACGAGATCAACGGGCTGAACGCGCGGCAGGCGACCCGGATCAGCCATTTCATCCACCTGCGGGCGGAGATCTGTTCCGAGACCCTGATCGAGGAGATGGAGGCCTTCGGCCCGGATCACCGGATCCGGCTGGTCAGCCTGATGGACCACACGCCCGGTCAGCGCCAGTTTCGTGACCTGAGCAAGCTGGAGGAATACGAGAAGGGCAAGCACGGGATGAGCGACGCGCAGTTCACCGCCCATGTCGCGAAGTTGCAGGAGCTGCGTGCGAGGCTCGGCGACGGGCATGAGCGCGCGGCGGTGCAGATCGCGCGCGGCCTCGGCGCGACGCTGGCCAGCCATGACGACACGACCTCCGACCAGGTCGGGGTCAGCGCGGCGCATGGTGTCAGGCTGGCGGAGTTTCCGACCACGGTGGAGGCGGCGCGCGCCAGCCACGCGGCGGGGATCAGGGTCATCATGGGCGCGCCGAACCTGATTCGCGGCGGCAGCCATTCCGGAAATGTCGCGGCGCAGGAACTGGCGCAGGACGGGCTGCTGGACATCTTGTCGTCGGACTACATCCCGTCCAGCCTTCTGATGGCGGCCTGCCGGCTGGGGCGGTTGTGGGAGGATCTGCCCCGTGCCTTCGCGACGGTCACCTCGACGCCGGCATCTGCCACCGGGCTGACGGATCGCGGGCGGCTGGTTCCCGGATTGCGCGCCGATGTGATCCGCATCGCCGATTCCGATGCGACGCCACGCCTGCGCGGGGTCTGGTGTCGCGGCCGGCAGGTGGGGTGAGCCGCGCCTGCCGTCGGTGCGGAAGGCCGATCCGGGCGGGCCTGTAGTCAGTCGCGGCCCGTCTTGGCATTCAGCAGATCGACCATGCGCGGCATCATCTCCTGCCCGTGCCCGTCGGCATCCAGCCGGTCGATGAGCGCGGCGACAGATGACGCGATGGCATGCTCGGCCCCCAGGGCCTCGGCCATGCGCTCGTAATACCCCAGATCCTTCTGGGCATTGGCGACGGAGAACCGCATCTGGTCAGTGCGTCCCTCGGTCAGATAGGGCGCGATCCGCTCAAGGGCCGCGCCATGCCCGCCGCCACGGCGCAGGCAGTCGATCAGCACCGCATCATCCATGCCCGACGCGCGGGCGCAGGCCGAGGCCTCGGCAATCAGCGCAGCACTGCCGAGCGAGACGAAGTTGTGCAGCAGCTTCAGGCGGTGCCCGGCCCCTGGCGGCCCGGCATGAAACCGGTTCTCGGAGAAGGTTTCGAGCAGGGGCATGATCCGGTCCACCGCCTCGGCCCTGCCACCGATGAGAAGGTTCAGCCGCCCCGCGGCCGCTTCGGCGGGGGTGCGGGTCATGGCGGCGTCCACCAGGTCGGCCCCGCGCGCCTCGACCTGGCGGGCAAGGTCTTCGGTCGATTCCGGGATTGCCGTGGAGCAATCGATCACGACGCTGCCCGGACGCAGCGCGCTCAGCACCTGTCCCGACCCGGTCAGCACGTCCTCCACCTGCGGCGTGCCGGTGACGCAGAGAATCAGCAGATCGCATTGCTCGGCAAGTGAGCGGGCGGTCTCATGGCCGACGGCCCCTGCGGCATCCAGATCCTCTGTCGGCTGGTTTCCCGGATGGGACAGGTAACGCAATCTCCACCCGCTGCGCAGGATATTGCGCGCGATGCCGTGGCCCATCATGCCAACCCCGATCAGCCCGACCTCGCTCGTGTCCATCATGCCCGTGCCCCCGTCTGCCGATCAGATCACGTTCCATGAAACCCGCCCGGCGCAGCCAGTGCAAGCGGATGGCGTCGGAACCTGTCCGGCGTTAGCATGAGCCGACGGGTGGCAATGGGACAGCGAGGGGTCATGCAGCTACGGGAAACGCTCTGGTTCGATCCGACCATGATGTTCGTGGGCGGACACTGGCAGAAGCCCGGCTGCGACGGGCTGATCCCGGTCGAGGACCCTTCGACCGGCGAGCAGGTCGGCGCAATCGGACGGGCGAGCGGGCAGGATGTCGATCTGGCCGTGCAGGCGGCCGAAACTGCGCGCGCCGGGGATTGGGGCCGGATGGCTGCGGCGGAACGCGGGCGGGTGCTGGCGCGGATGTCGCAGATCGTGCTGGCGCGCGCCGAGGATCTGGCCCTGATCGAATCCGGCGATGTCGGCAAGCCGATGAACCAGGCGCGCAACGATGCGGTGGCTCTGGCGCGATACCTGGAATTCTATGCCGGTGCGGCAGACAAGCTGCATGGCACGACGATTCCCTATCAGCCGGGCTTCACGGTCTACACGCTGCGCGAGCCGCATGGCGTGACCGGACATATCATACCCTGGAACTACCCGATGCAGATCCTGGGCCGTTCGGTCGGTGCGGCACTGGCGATGGGGAATGCCTGTGTGCTGAAACCGGCGGAGGATGCCTCGCTGTCTTCGCTGGCCTTCGCCGCCATCGCGGAAGAGGCCGGGCTGCCCGCCGGCGCGCTGAATGTGGTCACGGGTTACGGGGCCGAGGTGGGCGCGGCACTGTCCGTGCATCCGGGTGTGCACCATCTGTCGTTCACCGGCTCGGTCGCCACAGGCCGCCGTATCCAGGCGGCTGCGGCGGGCAACGTCGTGCCCGTGACGCTGGAACTGGGCGGCAAGTCGCCGCATATCGTCTTCGACGATGTCGATCTGGAGCCGGCCCTGCCGGTCCTGGTCGGTGCCTGCATGCAGGCGGCGGGGCAGACCTGCTCGGCGGCGTCGCGGGTTCTGGTTCAGCGCGGCATCTACAGCGACGTGCGCGACCGCATGGCCGATATCTATGCGCGGCTCGAGGTCGGTCCGGCTGCCGAGAATTGCGACCTGGGACCGCTCGTGTCGGCAAAGCAAAAGCGGATCGTCGCGGAATATATCGAGCTGGGCAGGCGCGAGCTTGCCGTGGCGGCAGAGGGGCGGATCCGCGACGACGCGCCGGCGGGCGGACATTACGTCGCCCCGATCCTGTTTGCCGATGTGCCCCCCGATCACCGGCTGGCGCAGGAGGAGATCTTTGGCCCGGTCCAGGTGCTGATCCCCTTTGACGATGAAGAGGACGCGATCCGCATTGCCAACGGAACCGAATACGGCCTTGTCGCCGGGGTCTGGACGCGGGATGGCGGGCGGCAGATGCGGATGGCCCGCCGGCTGGATGCGGGTCAGGTCTTCATCAATAATTACGGCGCCGGTGGCGGTGTCGAACTGCCATTTGGCGGGGTCGGACGCTCCGGCCACGGGCGCGAGAAGGGGTTCGAGGCTCTTTACGGTTTCTCGCGCCTCAAAACGGTCACCGCGCTGCACGGCTAGACGCTCCTGCACGGGCGCAATCTCTGACCAGGGGACGGAATCGGTCGTCGGGGCATTTCTGACCACAACCGGTTTTCCGAGATTACTGCGAACGGCAGCGTCTATTCGCGGAGCAATTTATCGGGATCTCAGTTCACCAAACCCGGCGCCGTCGCATCGTCGGACCCCTTCTGAACCCGGAGCAGGTCGGCCGCGTTCTGATGGCAACCGGCGCGATCCGCGCCCTTAGTCAGGAACGAAACATGCCCAGCATCCTTGGTCTATCCGGCAGCCTACGCGAAGCCTCCTACAATTCCGGCCTGCTCCGCGCGGCGGCGGATGCCGCCCCCGATGGCACGACGATCCAGATCGGCAGCATCCGCGACGTGCCGCTCTATGATGGCGATCTGGAAAAGGCCGAGGGGCTGCCTGCGGCCGTCAGACGGTTGCAGGACCAGCTCGATTCGGCCGATGCGCTGCTTCTGGTTACGCCGGAATACAACAAGAGCATTCCGGGTGTGTTCAAGAACGCGATCGACTGGATGTCGCGCGGGGACGGGCTGAAGATCTTCACCGGCAAGCAGGTCGCGCTGATGGGCGCGTCGATCAGCGGGTTCGGCACGGTGCTGTCGCAGAATGCCTGGCTGCCGGTGCTGCGCGGGTTGAAGATGCAGGTCTGGGCCGGCGGGCAGTTGACCGTCTCGCGCGCGGCGGAAAAATTCAGCGATGACGGGAGTCTGACCGACGACGACACGCGCGAGCAGCTTCGCAAATTCGTCGCCGACTTTTCCGACAGCCTGTAGGGGGCGAAGCTTACGCAGGCGGAGGATCGACGCGCGTCATCCAGGCTGAGACGGCGTCGATATCGGCCTGCGCCAACTCATGTCCGGCCTCGATCAGCCGCGCATCGAGCGCGGCGCCCGCCGCATTCAGCGCCTCCTCAAGCGGGGGTGCCATGCGGGCGAAGGGATCGCGCGTCCCGGTCAGCATCAGCACCTGCGTGCCGGCCAGATCCGGCTGCGGCGGCGTGTCGAGGGCTTGCACCGCGCGCAGCAGCACGGCCCTGCGGATCACGCCCGGCTGCAACTGCATGATCGCGGCCATCAGATTCGCGCCGTTGGAATAGCCCAGGAAGCTGATCCGGTCAGCCGAAAGACCGTAGGCGCGGGATGCCTCATCGACGAAAGCGGCAAAGGCCTCGGCCTCGGCGGCAATGTCCTCCTGATCGTAGGTCACGGCGTCGTAGCGGCGAAACCAGCGATTGATGCCTTCCTCCGTCGAGCGTCCGCGAACACCCAGCAGTGTTGCGCCCGGCCGAGCCTTCGCAGCCAGCGGCATCAGGTCGGCCTCGTTGCCGCCCGTGCCGTGCAACAGGAAGATCACGCTGCCATCGGGATCATCGGGCGTGTGGATCCGGTGAATGAAGCTCAGCTCGCGCATAGGTATCCTTTCCTCGCCCGGCCGGGCGAATTGCGGCAACATCAGTCTCAGATCCTCGGCCCGGCCCTGATCGCCGGGCGGGATCATCAGCGTGGTGCCAAGACTGTCCAGCGGCTCATCCACCGTCATGCCGGGGCCGTCCGTGGCATATTCGTAAAGCGTGCCCGCCGGTTCGCGGACATAGAGGGACAGGAAATATTTCCGGTCGTGGACCTTCGTGATCCCATCGGCGTCGCGCAGCGAGACGCGCATCCGGCGCAGCGCATCCTCGTCGGCGGCGCGGAAAGCGACGTGATCGATGATCGAGGCGCCGGGAATACCGGGAAAATAGCCGCGTGCATCGCGGATATCGACACTGTCGCGATCCGAGGTCATCCGCTGCGTATTGCCCTCTGACCGGCCCGGCCGATAGCCGAAGCGCGCGGTGAACCCGGCCGTCGCGTCCGGCTGGTCGGTGAGCACCGTCACACCGCGGATCCGCCCCGGCGCGATCGGATCGGACAGCGGCGCCACTGCCGCCATGTCGGCGCCGACCAGCTTGATGATGATGCCGTCCGGATCCTTCAGCCGCAGCAGCGTCTCGCCGAACTCGCGCAGCGGACCTTCAACGGGGATCCGCGCCTCCATCGCGCGCTGCAGCCAGTCCGAGATCGCGACGGGGGGGATGGCGAGTGCGATTTCCGTGACCTGGCCCAGCCCGGTCCGCCCGGCCGCGCCGGCCTCCCACACAAGGAAGGTGACCAGGCTGCCCGGACTTCCGGCGGCGTCGCCATAGATCAGGTGCAATTGCTCGGCATCCTCGTACCCGCCGGTCTGCTTGACGAGGCGGAGACCGAGGAAGCCGGCATAGAAATCCACGTTCCGCTGCACGTTGCGGGTGATCGCGGTGACGTGGTGGATGCCGCTTGTCATCTGGTGAAATCTCTCCCCTGATCCGCGCTGTTCCGGGTGATCGCGTGTGCTGTCCACCGAGGCAACCCGCAGGCACGGCGATGGTTTCAGCATCGCTCGCCAGAGCCGCCCGATCCATGCGACATCAGCGCCGGTTTCGACGTCTCGGGCGCTGTGGTGTCGTGGAGCTGGGAGGCTTCGGGTTGTCGGGTCCGGGCGGCACCGCGTGTCCCCGTGCAGCAGGCCGGGCTTGAGGGCGGCCCCGGTTGTCACGCACGGCCCGTGCCGGATTGGTCATTATTGACAGTAACCGTTATCACACGTCACGATCGGATCGGGGGATTGCGAGATGACCAAGCAGGTGGATCACACGCCGCCGGGCACCGACCCGGACCGCCCGGTCGATCGCATCGTGCATCGGCTGGTCGGCTATAAGCTGAAGATCAGTTACCTTACCGTCCGCCACGCGGCGCAGCAGGCGTTGGAGCCGCTCGGGCTGAGGATCGTGTCAATGACGGCGCTGTCGCTGATCGTGGACAATCCCGGCATCGCCCCGTCGCGGATTGCGGACGACTTGCAGATGGAGCGGTCTAATATCGTCGGGATCATCGATGAGTTGGAGGCGCAGAAGCTGATCAGCCGGAGCAGGTCGCGGCAGGATCTCCGCCGCTTTGCGCTGACCGCGACGGTGCGGGGGCGCAGACTGCGCGACCGGGCCGTTGCAGAAGTGGAAAAGGCGGAGGACATCGCATTGCACGCGCTGAGCAGCGACGAGAAATCCGTTCTGCTGGAGCTTTTGAGCCGGATCCAGAAGACACCAGGCTGAGGCGGTGCGGCCTGGCCTTTTCGACTTGAATGGCGGCGAAACCTGACGCCATCATCGGATCCGCCGGACCCTGTTGCGATTGCCGGCTGGGAACCGCGCCCGACCGCGTCGCGCGCGGCCCGTCCATTCAGCCTGCGGTTTCCGGGAGCGTCGCGGCCATGTCCTGATCCTCGCCTCCCTTGCCGGTGCCGGTCAGCTTTTGCATCAGGCGCATGAACTCCGCCCGTTCCTCGCGCGTGAGCGGCGCTAGCATATCGGTCTGCGCCGCGCGCACCGCCGGCTGAATGGTCTGAAGCACCGACTTACCACGCTCGGTGAGCGTCAGCAGCCGCGCGCGGCGGTCCTCTTCGCTGACATGTCGGGCCAGATAGCCGCGGCTTTCCAACCTGCCGACGACGCCGCCGATGGTGACCCGGTCATAAGCGACAAGGGCGGCCAACGTGGCCTGATCGATGCCCGGCCGCTGTGCGAGCGTGGCCAGCGACCCGTATTGCACCGGCGTCAGGTCGAACCCGGCGGCTTTCGCGCGCGTGACAAAGGCGCTGACCGCCATTTGCTGAAGCCGGCGGATCAGGTAGCCGGGCAGGTCGTGCAGTTTATCCATGACGTCACAATTCCCGTTAATATCAGAAAACACAACAAATCTATTGATACGTATACATGCGATATGCATACATATCAATATTGCGATTCGGGAGGGCGCTGTGAACACGGAAAACGCGATGCAGCCAGAGGATACGCCGGAGCTGCGGCGGCTCTATCAGGGGTTCAGCGAGCACCATCTCAACCCGCTCTGGACACAGATCGGCGATCTGATGCCGGTGCATCCGCGGCCCAAGGCCGTGGCCCATGTCTGGAAATGGTCCGAACTCTATCCGCTGGCGCAAGCCTCCGGTGATCTCGTGCCCGTCGGTCGCGGGGGGGAGCGTCGCGCCATCGGGCTGGCCAATCCCGGTCTCGGCGGGGCGGCCTATATCTCGCCGACGCTCTGGTGTGCGATCCAGTATCTCGGCCCGCGCGAGACCGCGCCGGAGCATCGTCACGCCCAGAACGCGTTTCGTTTCGTCGTCGAGGGCGAGGGTGTTTGGACGGTGGTCAACGGCGATCCGGTGCGGATGAGCCGGGGCGATCTGTTGCTGACGCCCGGCTGGTGTTTCCACGGCCACCACAATGACAGCGACCGGCCGATGGCCTGGATCGACGGTCTGGATATTCCGTTCAGCTACCAGAATGATGTCGGCTTCTTCGAGTTCGGCGCGGACCGGGTCACCGATGACGCGACGCCGCGCTATTCGCGGGGCGAACGGCTGTGGTGCCATCCGGGCCTGCGCCCGCTGTCGCAGCTTCAGGACAGCGTGGCGAGCCCCATCGGCGCCTATCGCTGGGAGTTCACCGATGCCGCCCTGACCCAGCAGCTTCTGCTTGAGGATGAAGGCCAGCCCGCCACGGTCGAGCAGGGTCATGCGGCGGTCAGATATGTCAATCCGACCAATGGCGGCGACGTGATGCCCACGATCCGCGCCGAATTTCACCGGCTGCGTGCGGGAACGGAGACACCGGCGCGACGCGAGGTCGGCTCCTGCGTGTTCCAGGTGTTCGACGGGCAGGGAGCGGTGCGCCTCGACGGTGCGCGCAAGACGCTGGAAAAGGGAGACATCTTCGTCGTCCCGTCCTGGGTGTCCTGGTCGCTGGAGGCCGAAACCCAGTTCGACCTGTTCCGCTTCTCTGACGCGCCGATCATCGAGCGGCTGAATTTCCAGCGCAGCATGGTGGATGGCCGGGAATGAGCGATCTGTCGCTGGCCCGCGCGGAGCTGCGCGCACGGCAGGGAAAAGGCGCGCGCTACGACGCGCCCCACGCACCGGCCGAGGCGCTGCATTTGGCGCGGCGCGGCGTGGCGTATCTGGCGCGCATCGTGAACGGGCTGGATGACCTTGGGCTGAACGTGACTTCGCCCCGGACCGGCTGGTCGCGGCGCCGCGTCATTGCCGGCACCGCGTTGCAGGCCCGCCGGATCGCGCAGGCCATCGAGGATGCCACCGGGCGGCAGGGCGATCGGGCGCCGACCGATCTGGCTGCGCTCGATCTGGCCGAAACGCTGCCGCCCCGCGCGCTGCGTCACCTGACATATCACAGCGCCATTCATCTGGACGTGGTGTGGCGGGATCTGTCGGATGCGGAATGGGATCTGCCAGTCGCGCTGCCCGACATGGCAGCCCGCATCAGGGAAACAGCCGAGGCGCGGGCACGGCAGCTCTGGCAGGCGGCGCTCGATCTGGATGCGGGCGGGCGTCTGCGCGACGTTCCCGATGCCATCCGTGCCGATCTCGCGCAGGCGCGACAAAGCGTCTCCGCTTCACCCGCGCGCGGCCTATACTCGCAGCCGTGACAAGACCATCGAAGAAGGACCGACCGACATGACCCACACCGTGTTTCCCGCCCCCGACTGGCCGAGCGTGACGATCAAGGGCGAGGGCGCGACATTCCCGGTGCGCCGCGTGTTCTGCGTCGGTCGCAACTATGCCGACCACGCCAAGGAGATGGGGGTCGAGGTCGATCGCGAGGCGCCGTTCTATTTCACGAAATCCCCGCTGACCATCCTGCCGAGCGGTGAGGAATTTCCCTATCCACCCGGAACGGAAAATTTCCACTATGAGATGGAATTCGTCATCGCCATCGGCGCACCGGCCTTCCGCATCGGCACGAAAGACGCGTTGCGCGCGGTCTATGGCTATGCCAGCGGGCTCGACATGACCCGCCGCGACCTGCAGCTTGCCGCGCGTGCCAAGCAGCGTCCCTGGGATCTCGGCAAGGATGTGGAGGGAAGCTCGGTCATCTCGCCCATCACCAGGGCGGCGGCGTTCGGGCAGGTGGCGGATCAGCGCATCAGCCTGAGCGTCGATGGCGAGATGAAGCAGGACGCCAAGCTCTCCGATCTGGTCTGGTCGGTGGAGGAGCTGGTGTCGGATCTGTCCAAGTTCTACCATCTTGCGCCGGGCGATCTCATCTATACCGGGACGCCTGCCGGGGTGGGTGCGGTGGAACCGGGCGCGAAGATTCGTGGCACGATCGACAGGCTGGAGCCGGTCGAGCTGACCGTGGGGGCGCCGGAATGATGCGGTTCTTCGGTTATTTCCGGTCTTCTTCCGCCTATCGCTGCCGGATCGCGTTCAACCTCAAGGGCGTGGCGACAGAGTTTGTGCCGGTGAACCTGCGCGACGGTGCGCAGAAACAGCACGACTTCCGCGACCTCAATCCGCAAGGGCTGGTGCCGGCGCTGGATACAGGTGAGGCGGTGCTGACCCAGTCGCTTGCCATCATCGAGTGGCTCGAAGAGACTCGACCTGACCCGGCCCTCTTGCCAGGCGATCCGCTGGCGCGCGCCCATGTCCGTGCCTTTGCCCAGGTCATCGCCTGCGAGATCCATCCGCTGCAGAACCTGCGGGTGCTGAACTTCATCAAGTCGCAGCACGGTCAGGATCAGGACGGTGCCGATGCCTGGTGTCGCCACTGGATCGGCGAGGGGCTGGCCGCCTGCGAGGCGATTGCCGCGTCGCAGACACATGGCGGGGCCTTCACCTTTGGCGATACACCGGGGCTGGCCGATATCTGCCTGGTCCCGCAGATTTTCTCGGCCGACCGGTTCGGTCTGGACACCGCGCCCTTCGGGCGGCTGCGCGAGATCCGCGCGGCCTGCGAAGCGCTGCCGGAATTTGCCCAAGCACACCCGGCCAGGCAGCCGGACGCCGTCTGAGACGCATCGACACACATGGAGGATACGCATGTCGATCACCAAACTGACCCGCAGCGCCATCATCGGCGCGGCTCTGTCTGTAACGGCGCTGTTCTCGGCCGGGATCGCGCAGGATGCGGCGGCGCGGGAATTGCGGATGGGGCTGATTACCCCGCCCACCCATGTCTGGACCAAGGTGGCGCAGCGCATGGCCGAGAAGCTGCCGGCCGCCACGGGTGGCGAGCTGAGCATCGCGATCTTTCCCGGCGGGCAGTTGGGCGTGGAGCAGGAGATGTTCCAGCAAATGTCCAGCGGGCTTCTGGATAGCGGGCTGATGACCGCCGCGATCACCAGCCTGCGCGCCCCCGCGATGCAGGGCTGGTTCACGCCATATCTGTTCGCGGACGTGTCCGCCGCGGCGGCGGCCGCCGATACGAACGGCGCACGGCATATGCTGGCGCAACTGGACCAGGCCGGGCTGATCGGGCTGGGCTTCACCTTCGCCGGGCAGCGCCACATCCTGATGAAGGGCGCAGCGGCCGCCGGTCCGGGGGATCTTTCCCGCAAGAAGATGCGGATCGTTCCTTTCCCGGCGATGAAGACGTGGTGGGAGGCCATCGGCGCGGTCCCGACCCCGGTCAATCTGACCGAGGTCTATCAGGGGCTTCAAAGCGGTCTGCTCGACGGGATCGATATTGACCTCGATGCCCTGGTCGGGCTGAAATTCGACGAGGTTGCGGATGGTCTGACGATTACCAACCACATGCCCTTCCCGGCGGTTCTGGTGGTCAACCGGACGACCTGGGAATCGCTGTCGGACGAAAACCAGACCGCTTACCTGGACGTCGCACGCGAGGCGCTCGCCTGGGGCACCGAGCAGCAGATCGCGGCCGAGCGGTTCAATCTGGCGGCGCTGCAGGGCAAGCTGGACATCGTGACCATAGACGACGGCGCGGATCTTTTTGCCGAGGCCAACCAGGCGGTGCGCGACAGCTTCGCGGGCGATCCGATCATCCAGACCTTCCTGGCTGAAGTCGAGGGAGAATGAGCCGGCTCATGGTGATCTCCGACGGGTTGGTCCGCGTGGAACGCTGGGCCAGCCGGCTGCTCGTGACGGCTTTCGTGACGCTGATCGTCGCGAATGTCGCAATGCGCTATGTGTTGACCCGGCCCATCGTTTTCGCCGAGGAACTGGCCGCCATACTGCTGGTCTGGCTGGCCTTCACCGCCACGTCGATCACAATTCACGACCGCAGCCAGATCGGCGTCACGCTGTTGACGGGTCACCTGCCGCGGCCGTTCCGGCACAGCATCGATCTGGCGGTCCGCGTCATCGTGGCGGCAATTCTGGCTGTGCTGCTGTGGACCTCGCTCACCTGGGTGCGCTCGCCCGCCGTTTCGTTCGAACAGATCATCACCACCGGCTGGCCGAAAGCGCCGTTCTTCTGGATCGTGCCGATCTTTGCCGCAACCGCACTGATTCATGTGCTGGCCCAGCTTGCGCAAATGGTCGCGGAGGGTTCCGCAGACGAGGCGGCCGGCCCGCGGAAGGCGGAGATATGACCGGGCTGTCCTTTCTGACCTTCATGCTGGCCGGGATGCCGATTGCCTTCGTGCTGCTGGCGGCGACCTTCGTCTTCGTGCTGACCACCGGCAACCTCCAGATCCTCAACTCGGTGCCGCAGATTCTCTTCGGATCGGTCGAGAGCTTCGATCTTCTGGCGATCCCGCTGTTCATCCTGCTGGGCGAGATCATGAACGAAAGCGGGCTGACCCGCCGGATCATCATCGCCGCGCGTCTCTGGCTCAGGTCGCTACCGCATAACCTGGTCATCGTGAACCTGATCTCGAACCTAGCGCTTGCCGCGATCATGGGGTCTGCCACGGCGCAGATGGCCGTCATGTCGCGGGTCGTCGTGCCGGAGATGGAGAAGGACGGCTATGATCGCGGCTATGCCGCGTCGATCACCGCGAGTGCCGGGTTGCTGGGGCCGATCATTCCGCCTTCCATGGTGTTCATCATCTATGGCGTGCTGGCGCAGGTCTCGATTGCCGACATGTTCATGGCCGGGATCGTGCCGGGTGTGCTGCTTTTCGCGCTGATCCTTTGCATCGCGCTCTGGCAGGCTGCCCGGCACCGCACCGGCAATGCCGCGCCGCAACCCGAGCAGCATACGTCGCGCCTGAAGGCGAGCCTGCCGGGGCTGGCGACCCTGCTGATCCCGCTGACGATCATCGGCGGCATCAGCCTCGGGATTTTCACGCCGACGGAAAGCGCCGCCGTGGCCATCGTCGTGGCGCTGATCTTCGGCGTGGCGGTGTTCCGCGAGATGAGGTTCAGCCAAATTCCGCGCATCATCGACCGCACGGTGACGAATACGGCCATCGTGCTGTTCCTCATCATGGCCGCCAAGGTGTTCGGCTGGGTGCTCACCTTCAACCAGATCCCTCAGGCGGTCGCCGCCTTCATCGTCTCGCTGACGGCTGATCCGACCATCTTCATGCTGCTCATCATGCTCGCGCTGATGGTGGTCGGCATGTTTCTGGACGGAATTGCGGCGCTGATCATCCTGACGCCGATCCTGCTGCCGGTGGCGATGTCGAATTACGGCATCGATCCGGTCCAGTTCGGCGTGATGATGTCGATGACACTGGTGCTCGGGTTGCTGACCCCGCCGGTGGGAACCGGTCTGTATATCTGCGCGGCGCTGAGCGAGATCCCGATCACCCGGCTGTCGCGGCTGCTGGCGCCCTATATCCTGGCGGCGATCCTCGTGATCCTGATGGTGATCCTGCTGCCCTGGACGGTGCGGCCGTTCTGAGCGAACGGCGCCGGGTCAGCCGAGTCCCAGCCGCCGGACCGCGTCCTCTGCCGCGCGGGCGAGGAGACGCATCTCCGCCGTGTCGCGATCCGCGGAGCGCCGCATCAGACCGACCGGCCCCTCGGTGCCTTGCGCGGAAAATGGCAGGGCCACCAGACGGCCATCAGCGATCTCATTGCTGACCACGCCGGATGAGATCACCCAGATGGCATCGCTGCGCGCGGTGTGCACACGGCCGAACGCCCCGGACACGGTCTCGATCCGGCGCAGCGGCAAGGGCACGCCCTGGGCAATCAGCAGACGCTCCACGAAGAGGCGGATGGCGGCCCAGGGCGGGGGGAAGATCACGCTGAACTCTCGGGCCAGCCGGTGGATCGAGGGATCGTGCAGGATCGGATGACCGGGCCGGACGACGAAGGCGACATGCTCGACATAAAGCTGGGTGAAGCTGAGCCCGCGCATCGTCTCCGGCGCGCCGAGCCGTCCCAGCACCAGGTCAACCACACCCGCGCGAAGCTGGCCGGTCAGATGTTCGTGCGAGCCATCGGCGATGGTCAGCAGCAGATCCGGCGCGATCTCCTCCAGAATGGCGACGATCTCGGGCAGCAGCCGCGCCGCGACCGAGGGCAGGGCGGCGATGCGCAGACGGGGGACGTTCTGGCGCAGCCCTGCCGAAGCGCCGTCGATGCCGCGCTCCAACGCGCCCAGACCGGTCTGTGCGAAGTCGAACAGCACCGCGCCCTGTGCCGTCAGTTCGACCCCGCCCCGGCCGCGATTGAGCAGGCGGGTGCCGGTGATCTGTTCCAGTTCAGCCAATGTGCGCGAGATCGCCGGCTGGGTCAGGTTCAGCCGCTCCGCGGCCCGTTTCAGGCTGCGCTGACGGGTGATTTCAACGAAGGCCTCGATATGGCGCAGCTTGATGCGTCGGTCCATTGCTTACCGGAATTGGTAATCAGTGAGGGCATAATCTCATTTTTCATGTCGATTTCCATATGTAATCCTTCTCAACAGGAGGAAATCGGCATGCGCACCCAAGTGGTCATTATCGGCGGCGGCCCGTCCGGCCTGCTTCTGGGTCAGCTTCTGCACCGGCAGGGGATCGAGGCGGTGGTGCTGGAACGCAAGACCCGCGACTATGTGTTGGGCCGGATCCGAGCGGGCGTGCTGGAAACCGGGCTGGTCAAGCTGATGGAGGAGGCGGGCGTGGCCGAACGGCTGCACCGCGAGGGCTTCGTCCATGACGGCACGGAGATCGCCTGCGACGGAGAGATGTTTCATGTCGATTTCAGAAAGCTGACCGGAACGCCGGTCATCGTCTACGGCCAGACCGAGGTGACGCGCGACCTGTATGATGCGCGCGCGGATGCCGGCGCGCAGACCGAGTTCGAGGTGGATCACGTCGTCATCCATGACGCCGATTCCGATCATCCCTATGTGACCTTCGACCAGAACGGGACGGCGCGGCGCATCGATTGCGATTTCATCGCCGGCTGTGACGGGTTCCACGGTGTCAGCCGGCAGAGCATCCCGCTGAGCGTCCGGCGTGAGTACGAGAAGACCTATCCGTTCGGCTGGCTGGGCGTGCTGTCCGAGACGCCGCCGGTCCATGACGAGCTGATCTATGCCAATTCGCCCCGCGGCTTCGCGCTGTCCTCGATGCGCAACGCCCATCTGTCGCGCTACTATATCCAGTGTGCGCTGTCCGATCACCCCGAGGACTGGACCGACAAGGCCTTCTGGCAGGAGTTGAAACGCCGCATCCCCGATGAGATCGCGGAGCGGCTGGAGACCGGACCGACGATCGAGAAATCGATTGCACCGCTGCGCAGCTTCGTGACCGAGCCGATGCGCTGGGGGCGCCTGTTTTTATGCGGTGACGCCGCCCATATCGTCCCGCCAACAGGGGCCAAGGGGCTGAACACGGCGGCCAGCGACGTGCATTATCTCTACCACGCCCTTGTCCAGCACTACCGGGACAAGGATGATGAAGGGATTGATCGCTACTCCGAACGTGCGCTCTTGCGGGTGTGGAAGGCGGAACGGTTCAGCTGGTGGTTCAGCGGCCTTCTGCACCGCTACCCGGATCAGAGCCCGTTCGACCTGAAGATGCAGCAGGCCGATCTGTCGTTCCTGCGCGACAACGAGGCGCAGCAGCGGGCCTTCGCCGAGAACTATGTGGGGTTGCCCTATTGATGAGGATCATCGACGCAAACGGGATCGGGCTGCATGTCGCCGATCAGGGGCCGCAGGACGCGTCGGCCGTCGTCTTCGCCAATTCGCTGGGGACGGATCTCCGACTGTGGGATGCGCTGCTGCCGCATCTGCCCGATGGTCTGCGGCTGGTGCGCTATGATAAGCGGGGACACGGGCTGAGCGAAGCGCCGCCCGGGCCCTACAGCATCGGGCAGTTGGCGGATGACGCCACCGGTCTGATCGAGACGCTGGGTCTGCGCCAACCCGTCTTTGTCGGTCTGTCCATCGGCGGGCTGATCGGGCAGGAGCTGGCGGCGCGGCGGCCGGAATTGTTGCGCGCGCTCGTGATCTCCAACAGCGCGGCCAAGATCGGCACGGCCACGATGTGGAGAGAGCGGATCGCGGGCATCCGAAAGGGCGGTCTGGACGTGATGGCCGCGCCAACGATGGAACGCTGGTTTTCGCCCGCATTCCGCGCCACGGCTGAGCTGGCCATGTGGCAGCGCATGCTGGAACGGCAACCGGCAGCGGGGTATATCGCCTGCTGCGAGGCCATCGCCGCCGCCGATCTGCGCGAGCAGACCGCGGCGCTGAGCCTGCCGGTGCAGGTGATCGCGGGCAGCCTGGACGGCTCCACCCCGCCGGAACTGGTGCGGGCCACCGCCGACATGATCCCCGATGCGCGATATGACGAAATCGCCGGGGCGGGCCATCTGCCCTGCGTGGAGGCTGCCGCCGACTACGCCGCCATCCTGACCCGCTTCCTGAAGGAGATCGGCCATGTCTGATCGCCACGACACCGGCATGAAGACCCGCCGCGAGGTGCTGGGCGACGCGCATGTGGACCGCGCCGAGGCCGCGGCTTCGGAGTTCGATCAGCCCTTCCAGGATCTCATCACCCAATCCGCCTGGGGCACGGTCTGGGCGGGCGACGGGATTTCGCGCCGCGAACGCTCCATGCTGACGCTGGCCTTGCTGGCGGCGACCGGAAATTTCGACGAGATCCCGATGCATATCCGCGCCACCGCCCGCACCGGGGCCTCCAAGCGCGATGTGCTGGAGGCCTTTCTGCACGTGGCGATCTATGCCGGCGTGCCGCGTGCCAATCACGCGCTGAAGCTGGCCAAGCAGACCTATGAGGAGATGGAGGAAAGCCAATGAAGCCCGCTGAATATTATCAGCGCGACCGCAGCCGCCATCCGCCGGCGCTGACGCCCGGCTACAAGACCTCGGTGGCGCGTTCGCCGCGCTACAGCCTGATCGCGCTGCAACAATCGCTCTCCGAAATCACCGGGCCGGTCTTCGGGCATGACGATATCGACCCGATCGACAATGACCTGATCCAGAATTACGCCAAGGAAGCCGACCCGGTGGGCGAGCGCATCATCATCCACGGCCGGGTGCTGGACGAGAACGCGCAGCCGGTGCCGGACACGCTGGTCGAGATCTGGCAGGCGAATGCCTCCGGCCGTTACCGCCACAAGAAGGACACGTATCTTGGCGCGCTCGACCCGAATTTCGGCGGATGCGGACGCACGCTGAGCGATGAGAGCGGATATTATGTCTTCCGCACCATCAAGCCCGGTGCCTATCCCTGGCGGAACACGATCAATAGCTGGCGGCCCGCGCATATCCATCTGTCGGTGTTCGGCCGCAGCTTCAGCCAGCGGCTCATCACCCAGCTTTATTTCGAGGGCGATCCGCTGATCCCGCTTTGTCCGATCGTGAACACGATTCCCGACCCCGATGCCATCGACCGGCTGATCGCGCGACTGGACATGAACGCCACCGTGCCGCTCGACAGCATCGCCTATCGGTTCGACATCGTGCTGCGCGGACGCCGCTCGACCCTGTTCGAGAACCGGCTGGAGGGAAACTGACATGACCGGACCGCTCGACTATCTCAAGGAGACCGCGTCACAAACCGCCGGACCCTATGTCCATATCGGCCTGGCACCCGGCGCGGCAGGGTTCGACATCTACCGCGAGGAGCTGGGCTGGGACATTGCCGGACCCGACCCGAAGGGCCAGAGGATCCGGGTCGAAGGTCTGGTGATCGACGGCATGGGCAGCCCGGTCAAGGATGTGCTGCTGGAGGCGTGGCAGGCCAATGCCGACGGCATCTATGCGCATCCCGAAGGCGGCGGCGCGGTCGAGGACGGGTTTCGCGGCTGGGGCCGGGTCATCACCGATTTCGACACCGGCGAATGGGGCTTCGACACCGTCAAGCCCGGACCGGTGCGGTCGCGCGTCAAGCTGGCCTCTGGCGTGTCCGAGCGGGTCAGCGCGGCTGATCCTGACTGGCAGGGCCGCATGGAAAGCCATGCGCCGATGGCGCCGCATATCAACCTGTGGATCGTCGCGCGCGGGATCAATCTCGGGCTCAATACCCGGATGTATTTCGACGACGAGGCCGAGGCGAATGCAGCCGACCCGGTGCTGAACCTGATCGAATGGAAGCAGCGCCGCGCGACGCTGATCGCGCGACGTGACGGCGACCGCGACGGCGTGCCGGTCTATCGCTTCGATATCCGCCTGCAGGGCGACGCGGAAACGGTGTTCTTCGATGTCTGACAACAAGCCTTGCATCATCTGCGTCGCCATCACCGGTTCGCTGCCGACCAAGCAGAACAATCCCGCCGTGCCGATCACCGTGGCCGAGCAGATCGAATCCACGCAGGAGGCGTTCGAGGCGGGTGCGACCATCGCGCATTGCCATGTGCGCGACGATGCGGGCAAGCCGACCTCGGACCCGGAGCGTTTCGCGGCGCTCAAGGAAGGGCTGGAGACACACTGCCCCGGCATGATCGTCCAGTTGTCTACCGGCGGCCGCTCCGGCGCGGGGCGGGAGCGCGGCGGGATGCTGTCGCTCAGACCGGACATGGCCTCGCTGTCGGTCGGATCGAACAATTTCCCCAGCCGCGTCTATGAGAACCCGCCTGATCTGGTGGACTGGCTGGCGTCCGAGATGTTGAGATATGACGTGAAGCCGGAGATCGAGGCGTTCGACCTGTCCCATATCCTGCAGGCGCGGCGCATGGCCGATGACGGTCGTCTGGCGGGCACGCCCTATGTGCAGTTCGTGATGGGGGTGAAAAATGCCATGCCCGCCGACCGCGACGTGTTCGATTACTACATTCACACGGTAAAGCGTCTGTTTGGCGAGGATGTGCCCTGGTGCGCGGCGGGGATCGGCCCGAACCAGATCGTGCTGAACGAATGGGCGATCTCGTCCGGCGGACATGCGCGCACGGGGCTGGAGGACAATGTCAGGCTGGAACGCGACCGGCTGGCACCGTCGAATGCCGCGCTCGTGCGTCGCGCGGTGGCGCTGTGCGAGAAATACGAACGTCCCGTGGCCGATCTCCGAACGGCGCGGACGATTCTGGGACTTCGGGCGGCCTGATGGTGACGGCGCTGCTCAGCAAGCTTCTCGGAGATGCCGAGATGGCGGAGATCATGGGGGATGCCTCCGCGATCTCGGCCATGCTGCGCGTGGAGGTGACGCTTGCGCGTGGACAGGCCAGGCTGGGGATGATCCCGGAGGAGGCGGCGCAGGGCATCGCCGCCGCGGCTGACACCCTGCGCCCCGACCCGGCGGCGCTTGCCGAGGGCGTGGCGCAGGCGGGAATCGCGGCGCAGCCGGTCATCGCCGCCCTCAAAGCGGCGGCGGGGGATAACGCCGGCTGGGTGCATTTCGGCGCCACCTCGCAGGACATCGTGGATACGGCGCTTGCGCTTCAGCTTCAGCAGGCCACGGCACTGCTCGACGCCAGGCTCGACGCGCTGTGCGACAGCCTCGCCGCGCAGGCGGAGGCCCATGCAGAGCAGGTGATCCCCGCCCATACGCGCTTTCAGATTGCCGCCCCCACCACACTGGGCGCGAAGATCGCTGTCTGGCACGCGCCACTGGCGCGGCAGCGGCAGCGGCTGGCCGAGTTGCGGCCCCGGCTTCTCCGCCTCTCGCTGTTCGGCGCGGCAGGAACCTCGGCAGCGCTTGGGCCGAAAGCGTCCGAGCTGCGCGAGGCGATGGCCGAAGAGCTGGGCCTCGCGGCCACCGAGACCCCCTGGCATGCGACGCGCGACACAATTGCGGAGCTTGGGAGCTGGCTTTCGCTGCTGACGGGCGCGCTCGGCAAGATCGGCGCGGATCTGGTGCTGCTGACCCAATCCGAGGTGGCGTCGGTCGCGGCGGGCACGGGTGGCGGATCGTCCACTATGCCGCAGAAATCGAACCCGGTCGCGGCCGAGACTTTGGTGACGCTGGCGCGGCTGAATGCCGGGTCCGTGTCCGCATTGCATCAATCGCTGATCCACGCCCATGAGCGAGACGGATCGGCGCTGGAAATCGAATGGGCCGTGCTGCCCGACATGCTGGAACGCGCGGCGGCGGCGCTGTGCATCGCCGGCGGCCTTGTCGGGACATTGCGGCCGGACCCTGCGCGCATCGCCGCGGGCCTCGCGGCGGATCGCGGCATGATGATGGCCGAGGCGGCAGGGTTTCTTCTGTCGCGCGACATGCCGCGTCCCGAGGCGCTCACGATCGTGGGCGCCGCGTTGCAGGCCATGCAACGCGAACCGGCGCTGACGCTGGCCGACGCGCTGACCTTATCCGTGCCGGACCGGGATTGGGCCCGTTTGCTGGCGCCGGAGAACCATCTCGGCGATGCTGTGCGCATTGCCCGGAGCATCACCATTCAAGGGAGGAAAGAAAGATGAGAAGAATTCTGCTGACCGCCACCGTATTCGCCGCATCTGCCGCGCCCGGTTTCACGCAGGAGGTGACGCTGCGCGTGCATCATTTCCTGTCGGCTGACGCGCCGATGCATGCCGACGTGCTGGCACCCTGGGAACAGATGGTCGAGGAGGAGTCGGACGGGCGCATCGACGTGCAGCTCTACCCCTCGATGCAGCTTGGCGGCAAGCCGCCGCAGCTCTTCGATCAGGCGCGCGACGGCGTGGTGGATATTGCCTGGACGCTGCTGGGTTACACGCCCGGCCGCTTCCCGATAGCCGAGGTGTTCGAACTGCCTTTCATGTCCACCACGGCCACCGCCACGACGCTGGCATTGCAGGATTACCAGGCCAAATATCTGGGCGAGGAGCTGGGTGACGTGAAGCCGCTGCTGATCCACGCGCCGTCGGCCTATAAATTTCACATGGCCGATGCCCAGGTCGCCTCGCTTGAGGATCTGTCGGGCATGAAGATCCGCGCGCCCTCGCGCGCGATGACGGACGGGCTCAACGCGCTTGGCGCGACGGCGGTCGGGATGCCGGTGCCCGAGGTCGCGCAATCGCTGACCACCGGCGTGATCGACGGGGCGGTGATTCCGTGGGAGGTCGTGGGGTCGCTGCGCATCGAGGATGTGACCGATGGCCATACCGAACTCGGCACCGAGAATGGCGGGATCGCCAACTCCGTCATGGCCCTGGTGATGAACCAGGCGAAATATGACGGGCTGCCCGACGATCTGAAGCAGGTGATCGACGAGAATTCCGGTGCCGCCCTGGCCGAACTGGCCGGCGCGGCCTTCGACGCCGCCGAAGAGGCGGAGCGTCAGAAATATGTCGATGCCGGGGCCGCGATCACCGTGATCCCGGAGGAGGATCTGGGACCGTGGAGGGAGGCGACGCAGCCGGTCGTCGATGCCTGGGTTCAGGCGATGGACGATGCCGGCCATGACGGTCAGGCCATGCTGGACGACGCGCGCGCCATGCTGGAGGCGGCGAATGCCGAAAGCGAAGCGGCCGCGGCGGAGTGATCCGCGTCGGCGGTTCAGGGTGAGGTAAAAGGAGAAGGGGGCGACGATGGCCGATGCCGATCTGCAGACCGAACAGGCCCATGAGGTCGAGGTTCCGGGCTGGCTGGTGGCGATGTGCCGCTGGCTTGCCGGGATCGGCGGGCTGGTGCTGATGGCGATGATGCTGATGACCGTCATCAGCGTCACCCGGCGCAGCCTGTTCGGCGCCCCCATCCCCGGCGATTTTGAATTGGTCGAGCTGGGTTCGGCCATCCTCATCGCCTGCTTCCTGCCCTGGTGCCAGATCAGCGGCGGCAATGTGCTGGTGGATTTCTTCACCATGCGGGCCGGGCCGCGGCTGAACCACATGCTGGAGGCGGTGGGCGATCTTCTTTATCTGCTGATCGGCGTTCTGCTGACCTGGCGCATGTGGCACGGCGTCACCGAATTCTATGGCTATGGCGAGCAATCCATGGTGCTGCGCCTGCCGGTCTGGATCAGCGCGGCGCTGATGCTGCCGGCCTTCGCGCTTCTGATCCTGGCGACGTTCTACACCATGATCGGCCATGTCCGGGCGGCCCGCGCATGACCGGGATCGCCGCCGGGCTGACGGGTTTCGCGGTGCTTCTGGCGCTGATGGCGGTGCGCGTGCCGATTGCGGTCGCGATGCTGAGCACCGGGATCGGGGGGTATTGGCTGGTCAACGGCACGGTGCCGCTTCTGGCCTATTTGAAGACCAACACCTTCTACCAGTTCTCCAGCTATTCGCTGTCGGTCATCCCGCTTTTCGTGCTGATGGGCGAATTCGCCACCCATGCCGGGATGAGCCGGGCGCTGTATCGCGCGGCGGCAGCGTTTCTGGGCCGGCTGCGGGGCGGGCTGGCCATGGCGACGATCGGCGGCAGTGCGGCCTTCGGGGCGATCTGCGGATCGTCGCTGGCGACGGCGGCGACGATGGGGCAGGTGGCCCTGCCGGAGATGCGGCGCTACGGCTATTCCGGGGCGCTGTCCACCGGCTCTGTCGCGGCGGGCGGGACGCTGGGCATCCTGATCCCGCCTTCGGTCATTCTGGTCCTCTACGCGCTGATGACCGAGCAGAGCATCGGCAAGATGTTCGTCGCGGCGATGGTGCCGGGCATTCTGGCCGCGCTCGGTTACATGCTGGCGATCGCCTGGTTCGTGCGCCGCAACCCGGAGGCCGGGCCGGCGGCAGAACCCGCCACGCGGGCCGAGAAATTCCAGGCCATCCGCGAAACCTGGTCCATCGCGCTGATTTTCCTGCTGGTAATCGTCGGCATGTATCGGGGCTGGTTCACGCCCACAGAGGGCGCGGCCATCGGCGCGTTCGGCACCTTCGTTCTGGCGGTGCTGCATGGCGGGCTTCGCCTGCGCGGTCTGCTCGACTGCCTTCAGGGCACGGCCAAGACAACGGCGATGATCTTCCTGATCATGCTGGGGGCGGAGATGTTCAACGCCTTCCTGTCAGCCACCCAGACGCCGATGCTGGCCGCCCAGGCCATCGTGGACAGCGGGCTGTCGCCCATGCTGATCCTGCTGGCGATCCTGCTTCTGTATCTGCTGATGGGCTGCGTGATGGATTCGATGTCCATGCTGCTGCTGACCGTGCCGATCTTTTATCCGATCATCGCCGGGCTCGATTTCGGCATGGGGCGCGAGGATACGCTGATCTGGTTCGGCATCCTTGCCGTGGTGGTGGTCGAGGTCGGGCTGATTACGCCGCCCGTCGGGATGAATGTCTTCGTCATCAACGGCATGGCCCGCGACGTGCCGATGATCGAGAGCTTCCGCGGCGTGTTGCCGTTCCTGATCAGCGACTTCATCCGCATCGCGGCATTGGTGATGGTGCCGGGTATTTCGCTGATGCTGGTGCGGCTGCTCGGATAGCGCTGCGGGTCGGACAAGACGCGGGCAGAGTTTCCCGTGACGGCCCATGACCGGCACCGTTGCGGGGCCGGACGGTCGGTCGTGATCCGATCTTTGCCTCCGCCAAGCCCTGTGCCATGCTGTTGACAGAATTGATCTCGTATCAAGTCGATGGGTTGGATCGTGAAGATTCTGTCGTTCAAGTCCGGGACAGGCGGGGCACTCGCCGCCATCGACGCAGCACGGCGCGAGCTGCTGTTCTCCTACGAGGCAGAGAAGGACAGTTTTCCAAAAAACACCTCGGCCACCGCCGACACCTTCATCGCGGGGGCGGAATGGTTCGGAGATCTGCCCGATGTCCTGGCGCAGAGCGGGACGGCCAAGACCGGGCTCGAATATGCCACGGCGGCGGGGGCGGGGTATTTCGGCGTCTCAAGCGATGCCGTCACGATCCGCAAGAAGGGCTTTTTCGGCCGGACTCTGGACTACTTCTCCTCCTCGCATGAGCGCGCCCATATCTGGACGGCTTATGGGCTGTCGCCCTTCCCGCAGGGTCAGCCCTGCTATGTGCTGGTCTGGGATGACGTGCTGGGCGATTTCTACGAGGTCGATGAGTCGCTCTCCATCCGCCATCTGGGCCGCGTGATGGACCGGCCTTGCAGCAGGCTGACCGCCGCCCATGCGCTGGCGGTGTCCGATGGGCAGGCCGGCAATCCCATGCGCAAGGGCGGTTTCGGCCGCATTCTGGCGGCGGCGTCCTGCGGCAATGCCGGGGCCGTCGATGCCAAGGGGCGGCGGCTGATCGCGCAGCTCATCTCCGCGGATGACGCGTCGGTGCCGATCGAGACGTGCTATCGCGGAATCGGCGCGCAGGACCCGCGGTTCCGAGATATGGCGGCCGGTCTGTCCGACGAAATCTTCGCGGCATTTGCCGGTTTTGCCCGCGCCAATCTGACGGCCGGTCATCCGCTGCTGATCGCGGGAGAGGGCGGGCTGCACGCAGGCTGGACGGCGCGGTGGCAGGACACCGGCCTGTTCCCGGACGTGTTCGTGCCACCCCCGGCGGGCGATGTCGGCTGCGCCATCGGGACGGCCATCGATGCGATGCGGCATTTCACCGGGCAGGCAAAGATCGGCTGGTCGGTCTATGCCGGTCAGCCCTTCCATGATGACGCGGCGGCGAATGCCGGGCTGAAGGGCAGCGAGATCGACCCGGATCAGATCGCGGCCGCGCTGGCTGCGGGCGACGTGATCGGCTGGGCCGCGGGAAATTGCGAGATCGGGCCGCGCGCGCTCGGCAACCGGTCGATCTTCGCGGCGCCCTTCGATGCCGCCATGCGCAGGCGGCTGAACGCCATGAAGGACCGGCCGGCCGACTCTCCGATCTCGCCTGTCTGTCTGGAGGAGGATGCGGCGTTGCATTTCGCGGGGCATCTGCCCTCGCCCCATATGCTGTATCGTCAGCACGTGACCGATGGTCGGTTGGCTGCGGTGAGCCATGCCGACGGCACGGCGCGGGTCCAGACCGTGTCGAAAAATCAGCATCCGATGCTTCACGCCCTGCTGCTGGCCTTCAAGAAGCGCAGCGGCGTCGGCGTGCTTTGCAACACATCGTTGAATTTTGCCGGCGCTGGCTTCATCAACAAGACCTCCGACCTGCACCATTTCGCAACCGCAGCACGGCTGGACGGCTTCGTCGCAGGGATCAGATATTACCGGATCTGATCGGCCGCGCGCGGTTGTTCCGGGGGACGGATCCGCGTCGTGGCGCGGCACAACCGGGCGGTGAATTTACGTCTGTATCGGTCGGCGCGGAGACGGATATTTCCTTTTGTTAGCGTTCTTTGCTACGATTGGACGTGGTTTTTGTAAGCGGTGATTCTTGATGAGTGACCACCGATCCAACGTCGATGTGCAGATGGGCACCGAGCGTAATTTCGGGCTTGTCTTTGCTGTCGTGTTCGCCCTGATCGCATTGCTGCCCCTGTTCGGCGGGCAGGCGCCGCGATCGGTGGTTCTTGCAATTGCAGCGATCTTTGCCGCGCTCGCCTTTATGGCGCCGCAGGTTTTGCGCACCCCGAACAGGCTGTGGTTTAAGCTGGGCATGTTGCTCGGCGCGATCGTGGCGCCCATCGTGATGGGGCTGATCTATCTTCTGGCCTTCGTGCCGATGGGGGTGATCCTGCGACTCATGGGCAAGGATCTGCTGGACCAGAACATGGAGCCGGACCGGGACAGCTACTGGATTGCACGCAACGAGCCACCCAAGCCGATGAAGTTGCAGTACTGACCGGCGCGTTCGCCGGAAGGAGTAAAGAGTGTCGCTTATTGCAGAAATGTTCAGCTTCCTGCGTGATCGCAAGAAGTTCTGGCTGTTCCCGATTGTCATCATCCTGGCGATTTTCGGCGCGCTGATCGTGCTGAGCCAAGGTTCGGCCGTCGCACCGTTCATCTACACGCTGTTCTGATCCGTGACCGCGATACTGGGCATTTCTGCACTGTATCACGACAGCGCGGCGGCGCTGCTCGTGGACGGAGAGATCGTCGCGGCCGCGCAGGAGGAGCGTTTCACCCGGCGCAAACACGACCCGCGCTTTCCGGCCAGGGCCATAGCCTATGTGCTGGAAGAGGCCGGGATCGGATTGGACGCGGTGGACCATGTGGTGTTCTACGACAAGCCGTTCCTGAAATTCGAGCGGCTGCTGGAAACCTATCTGGCCGTCGCGCCGCGCGGCTTCAATTCCTTCCGCATGGCGATGCCGGTCTGGCTGCGCGAGAAGCTGTTTCTGAAGGATCTGCTGAAGAAGGAGTTGCGGAAATTCGACCGTGGCTTTCAGGAGGCGCGGCTGATGTTCGCCGAACATCACATCAGCCATGCTGCAAGCGCGTTCTTTCCGTCCCCGTTCGAGGAGGCGGTGGTGCTGACCATCGACGGGGTCGGGGAATGGGCGACGACCACGGTGGGGATTGGCCGCGGACATGATCTGGAGATCAGGAAGGAACTGCATTTCCCGCACTCGCTGGGCCTGCTCTACTCCGCTTTCACCTATTATACCGGGTTCAAGGTCAATTCCGGCGAATACAAGGTCATGGGGCTGGCCCCCTACGGCACGCCGCGCTTCAAGGCGTTGATCCTCGACAAGGTGGTCGAGGTGAAAGAGGACGGCTCGTTCCGACTGAACCAGAAATATTTCAACTATGCCTCCGGCCTGACCATGACCAGCAAGGCGATGGAGGAGCTGTTCGGCGCGCCCGTCCGACAGCCCGAAAGCGAAGAGCTGACCCAGTTTCACATGGACATCGCGGCGTCGGTCCAGGCGGTGACGGAAGAGATCATGCTGCGGCTGACCCGTGCGTTGGCCCGCGAATACCAGATCGACTCGCTCTGCCTTGCAGGTGGTGTGGCGCTGAACTGTGTCGCGAATGGCAAGATCCTGCGCGACGGCGCGTTCAAGAATATCTGGATCCAGCCCGCGGCTGGCGATGCCGGCGGCGCGCTCGGGGCGGCGCAGGCGGCGTGGCATATGGAGTTGGGCCAGCCGCGCAAGATCAACGGCGCGGATTCGATGCGCGGTGGCTATCTGGGGCCCGGCTACAGCGATGACCAGATCGCCGAAGAACTGACCCGCGCGGGCGCGGTGTTCGAGCGGCTCGACGAGGCGGCGATGATCGACGCGACGGCGCAGGCGCTTGCTGGCGGCAAGGCGATAGGCTGGTTCCAGGGCCGGATGGAGTTCGGGCCGCGCGCGCTTGGAGGACGCTCGATCCTGGGCGATCCGCGCTCCGAGGTGATGCAGAAGCTGCTGAACCTGAAGGTGAAATACCGCGAAAGCTTCCGTCCCTTCGCGCCGTCCGTGCTGCGCGAGCATGTCGGTGACTGGTTCGAGCTGGACGGCGACAGTCCCTACATGCTGATCGTCGCGGATGTGCAGAAAGACATCCGCCGCGACATGACGGCGGCGGAGCAGGCGCTGTTCGGCATCGACAAGCTGAACGTCAAGCGTTCCGAGATCCCGGCGGTGACGCATGTGGATTACTCGGCGCGGGTCCAGACCGTTCATCGCGAGACCAATCCGAAATATCACGCGCTGATCTCGCGCTTCAACGAACTGACGGGCTGCCCGCTGGTGGTCAACACCTCGTTCAATGTGCGGGGCGAGCCGATCGTCTGCACTCCGGAAGATGCATTCCGCTGTTTCATGGGCACGGAGATCGAACTGCTCGTGGCCGGAAACCATGTGCTGCGCAAGGAAGCGCAGGATCCGGCGCTGCGGGAGAATTATGAAGAAAAATATGAGCTCGACTAAGGTCCGCGCCGCGCGGCAGGCCATCCTCAAGGGAGAGGCGACGTGACGAAATCGCGAGGACAGCGCAGGATCGCTGTCATTCTGTGCCTGATACCGGCGGCCTATTTCCTTCTGACGGCGGTTTATGCGCTGTTGAATTACGGCGATTTCGCATCCGATATGCCGCGGCTGATGCGCTATGTGATTGGGCCGCTCGCAATCGTCGCGATCCTTGCGCTCTGCGCTTTCGCGCTCTCGGCCGATACATCGCTGATGATCGGGATCACCGCCACCTCCATCCTGATCGGGCTGTTCGTGTTCGAGGGCTATATGCGGCTGCAATTGCTGCCGCAGCAGATCGGGCTGGCCGGGGTGGTCGATGACGATGTCGATCTAGGGCGGTTCGGCAACGCCATGCCTCCGGCCTATACGATCAAGTCGATGAATTTTCAGCTCAACACCGAGAGGCTCAGCGACGCGGTCCTGTCCGGCGTCCCGGACGAAGAGATCATGCTGTGCAGCCGGATGGGCGAACCGGTCGTCTCCCGCAGCGACGAAAACGGCTTTCGCAACCCGCTGCCCCTGCCGGAGGCGCCTGTCGACCTGATGGTGATCGGGGATTCCTTCGCCGAGGGGATCTGCTTGCCCGACGGCGCCCATTTCGTGGATCAGCTGCGCGAGGGGGATTTCTCTGTCATGAACACCGCTAGCCGCGGCTCCGGCCCGCTGTTCGAGTTGGCGGTTCTGGGGCGTTATGGTCCGATCTACCAGCCGGACACGACGCTGATGGCGTTTTTCGAGGGCAATGACTGGGAGAACCTGGCCAACGAGGCGGTGGTGCCCTGGATGGCCGAGGCGCTCGAACCCGGTGCGGATTTCGGCGCGGCCGAATGGACCGATCTGCGGCGCGGGCAGATTTCGGAGGTGATCAGCGACTGGTGGAGCGGATCGGCCGCCTCGATCAACGAATATCTGCGCCGGCGGTCCTTTCTGCGAAATCTGCTGGCGCTGCAGAACACGGCCAATATCCTCGGCCTGCACTACCCCAAGGCCATGGACGAAAATCCGGATTACGAGCGCGTGCTGCGACGCGGGCGGGAGATCGCGGGCGAATGGGGTGGCAAGCTGGTGGTGGTCTATATTCCGTCGCTGGACCGGTTTGGCGGGCTGTTTCCGCATGAATTCGTGCAGGATCCGCTGCGCGGCATGGTCCTCGGCGCGGCGGATCGCGCCGGGGTCGAGGTGATCGACCTGACCCCGGTCTTCCGCGAGGCGGAGGAGGCCGGATCGCTCTACGCGCCGGATTCGCATTTCAACGCGCGGGGCGCGACACTGGCGGCGGAGACGATCCTGAACCATCCCGCCATCCTGTCCGATTGACCGACCGCACCCCGCCGCGCATGCGCCGAGGTCGGGAGGCGGAAATGCACGGTAGGGAACATCCCGGTCTCCCCCACGTTCCGCTTTTGCCCGGTTGTCGGGCATGACCGGAGCATTGGCCATGGAAGCAAAATCGAAAGCCCAGCAGAAAGCAGCGGGCGCCGCATTATCCGCCAAGCGCGGAGAGACGAAGAAATCCGATCTCGTCGGCGCGTCGCTGGAGATGTATGAATCGATGACCGAGGCGGAGCTGGAAGAGATGGCCAGCACCAGCCACGAGGGCAAGCCCGAGCACAAAGACGACTGACCGGGCTTGACTGACCGGCGGCCTGCACGGCCCGGTTGACCGCGCTTGGAAACTCGGTTTCACGCGCAGCGCCTCATGCGATTGTCATTTTCTCCATCCCGCCGGATGGGTAGAACGCGGTCATGGACATCGTCGTCATCACGACCATCATCGCATCGCTGTTTCTGGTGATTGGTCTGGCAGAGCCCGTTGCCATTAGGCTGCGCCTGCCGTTCAGCGTCGTACTGGCGCTGATCGGCGTCATCATTGCGACGGGGGCCGGGTTCCTGCTGCGCACGGAGCTGACGGATGCGTTCAATCAGCAGGCGGCGGCGATCCTGACCTTCCCGATCCGGTCCAATGTCTTCCTGTATCTCTTCCTGCCGACGCTGATCTTTCAGGCCGTGATCGAGATGAACCTGCGCCGCATGGCGGATGACTGGGTGCCGATCCTGGTGCTGGCCGTGGTGGCGGTGCTGGTGGCGACATTCTTCGTCGGCACGGCGCTGAGCTGGACCGGCGGGGTGCCGGTTGCAGCGGCGTTCCTGATCGGCGCCATCGTCTCGACCACCGATCCCTCGGCCGTTGTCGCGATCTTCCGGTCGCTGGCCGCGCCGCGCCGGCTCGCCCGGATCATCGAGGGCGAGAGCCTGCTGAACGACGCCGCCGCGATTGCCCTGTTTTCGCTGTTCATGGGGCTGGTGATGGACGGCGTGCCCGACCCCACGGTCGGCCGGGCGCTGATGCAGTTGCCGGTGCTGATGCTGGGGGGCGCGATCGTCGGCTGGCTCGCCGCGCGGCTGGCGGTTGCGGTGATCGCGATGGTGGCGGAACATGAGCTGGCGGTGATCTCGATCTCCATCGCCTTGCCCTATCTGGCCTTCATCGCGGCCGAGCAGAGCGGTTTTGCCTCAGGCGTGATTGCCGTGGTCGTGTCGGCCATGACGCTGAATTTCCTCGGGCCGGGGCGCATGTCGCCCGAGATCTGGGCAAATCTGCGTCAGATCTGGTCCACGCTGGCGCATTGGGCCGGGGCGCTGATCTTCATTCTGGCCGCCCTGCTGATCCCGCGCCTGTTGGGGGATGCGGGGCTTTACGATCTGGCACTGATCGTCGTGGTGATCCTGGCCGCCTTTCTGGCCCGCGCCGTGATCCTTTGGGGGGTGCTGCCCGTGCTCAGCCTGCTGCGCCTGTCGCCGCCGGTGCAGCGCCCATACCGCGTGGCGATCCTGTGGGGCGGGTTGCGCGGCGCGGTGACGCTGGCCCTCGCTTTGGCTGTGACCGAGAGTTTCCGGGTGCCGCCCGACATCAAGCGGCAGGTCGGCATCCTCGCGACCGGATTTACGCTGTTCACGCTGTTCGTGCAGGGCACCACGCTGCGCCGGGTGATCTCGCGGCTGGGTCTCAGCAAGCTGTCGCCGCTGGATACGGCGCTGTCCAACCAGGTCATCGCGGTGGCGTTGCAGCAGGTGCGCGAGGATCTGGCGCAAACGGCAGAGACCTATCGCCTGACCCGCGAGACCGTTCGGTCCGAGGCCAAGCGCTTCGGGCGGCGGCTGGATGAGGCAGTCAGCAAGGCCGAGGAGTCCGAGGCGATCCTGGATCGCGACCGGGTCACGCTGGGGCTGATCGCGCTTGCCGGGTATGAGCGCGAACTGGTGCTGAAGGCGTTTCACGAGCGCGAGATCTCTGCGCGGAATTTCGAGACGGTTCTGGCCGAGGCGGACCGGGTCATGGAGGGCGCGCGCAGCGGCGGCCGCGTGGGCTATGCCCGCGCCGCCCGGCGCATTCTTCAGCCCGGGCTGCGTCTGCGCCTTGCGCTGATGCTGCATAACCGGCTGGGCCTGTCGCGCAGGCTGGAACAGTTGACCGCCGATCGGTTCGAGGTGCTGGTGTCGCTGCGCCAGATCATCACCGGTCTGCATGGTTTCATCGACCGGCGCATTCGCCGGATCCACGGCCGGCGGGTGTCCGATTTGCTGCACGACATGCTGGCCCGGCGGCTGGAGGAGGTGGAGCAGGCCCTGGAGGGGATGCGGCTTCAGTTCCCGGATTTCGCCGAGGATATCGAGCGGCGCATGATCCGCCGCACCGCGCTGCGACTGGAGGAGCGCGAATACGACGCCTTCTTCGAGGAAGGGCTGATCGGGGACGAGCTGTATCTGTCGCTAAACCAGGCCATCGATTCCCGTCGCAGCAACTCGGAATCGCGGCCGCATCTGGACATGGCGATACAGAAGCTGGAACTGGTCCGCCGCCTGCCCGCATTTGCCGGGCTGGATGACCGGACGCTGCGGCCGCTGTCGCGCGCGCTCGTGACCCGGTATGTCGCGCAGGGCCAGGTCATCCTGAGCAAGGATGCGCCGGAACGCGCGGTCTATTTCATCTCCTCCGGCGCGGTCGAGGGCGAGACGGCGGGCGTCAGGTTCCGCCTTGGACGCGGCGAGATGTTCGGCCAGATCCAGCTTCTGATGCGCAATCCGCTGCGGACAGAGCTGCGCGCCATCGCGCCGTCGACGCTGCTCAAGCTGGACGAGGCGCGGTTCCGCCGATTGCTGGCCCGCAGCCCGGCGCTGCGGCAGGTGGTGCGCGACAGCGCGATCAAGCGCGGCGTGGACCCGGACCGGCTGGAGACAGGGGGCTGAACTGGCTGTGGCGTCGGCATTGTCAAATTCTGCCAATGATTGCTTCAGCCGCGACATACCGGGAATCCCATTGGCAAGGCGCGGCCCCCCCTGTTTCATGGAACTGACTTGACCAAGGGGCAGACCATGACAGATCGCAGCTATTACGCACCGACCGGCGGGCTTCCGCCCCAGACCCAGCTTCTGACCGACCGCGCGACGTTCACCGAAGCCTACGCGGTGATCCCGAAAGGCACGTTCAGCGATATTGTCACCTCCTTCCTGCCATTCTGGGAGAATGCCCGTTTCTGGGTGATCGCCAGGCCCCTGTCCGGCTTCGCAGAGACGTTCTCGCAATATATCGGAGAGATCGCGCAGGGCGGCGGCAGTGACCGTCCCGAGACGGATCCCGCGGCGGAGGCCGTGCTGTTCGTGGTCGAGGGCTCGCTGACGTTGACGCTGGCCGGGCAGGATCACAGCCTCGCAGAAGGCGGCTACGCCTATATCCCGCCGGGCAGCGAGTGGCGGCTGCGCAACCGGGGCGACGCGACCGCGCGCTTTCACTGGTTCCGAAAGGCCTATCAGCGGGTCGAGGGGCTGGATGCGCCCGATCCGCTGATCCTGAACGAGCGCGACATTGCGCCGACGCCGATGCCGGAAACTAACGGGGCCTGGGCCACGACGCGCTTCGTCGATCCCGCGGATCTGCGCCACGACATGCATGTCACCATCGTCACCTTCCAGCCCGGCGGGGTGATCCCCTTTGCTGAAACCCATGTGATGGAGCACGGGCTCTACGTACTGGAGGGCAAGGCGGTCTATCGGCTGAACCAGGACTGGGTGGAGGTCGAGGCGGGCGATTTCATGTGGCTGCGCGCCTTCTGCCCGCAGGCCTGCTATGCCGGCGGACCGGGGCCGTTCCGCTATCTGCTTTACAAGGACGTGAACCGGCATATGCCGCTTCGGCCGGGAGTGTGATTCCGATTATATTCGGGAAAGACGAAGCAGTTTTGCCTTTGCGTAGATAATGCGGAAATGGCTGAGTTCCGACAATTTACGGATTTAATTAACAAATTACAGATTCCCCCCGGTCAGGGCGCGGTCGTGAATAAGCCGGGATTTCGCCCGCCGGACCGCTAAACTGGTCGGCATGCTCCGCCTCAGCCGCGACACGCGGTCACCTGACAGCGGAGCCCACGTGGAGGAGCGTGACGACCGGCGGGCATAGGGCCCGCCCAAGATCAATAAAACTACCAGATATTCAGCCAGGGAGTTTACATATGGCGACTGACATGACCGCCGATTCTGTCAATGAGGTCATCCCGCCCGCAAAGCTTTTCACGCTCGGCCTGCAGCATGTGCTGGTGATGTATGCCGGCGCGATTGCCGTGCCGCTGATCGTCGGCCGCGCGCTCGGGCTCGAACCCGAACAGGTGGCGTTCCTGATCTCGGCGGACCTGTTCGTCTGCGGGGTGGTCACGATCATCCAGTCCTACGGCATGACGCCCTATTTCGGGGTGAAGCTGCCGGTGATGATGGGCGTGACCTTCGCCTCGGTCGGGCCGATGGTGTCGATCGCACTTGCCAATCCGGGGGTCGAGGGGGCACGGTTGCTCTTCGGTGCGATCATGGCGGCCGGTTTGATCAGCATGATCATCGCACCGGCCGTGTCGCGGCTGGTGCGGTTCTTTCCGCCCGTCGTGACCGGCTCGATCATCCTTGTGATCGGGGTCAGCCTGATGAGGGTGGGCATCAACTGGATCTTCGGCAATCCGGTGGGTCCGACCGCGCCGCGCACCGTCAACCCGGAGTCGCAATCCTGGGTCGAAGCGGTGCAGGCGCTGCCTGGCGCGCCGGCCATGCCGGAGGGCTTCGCGCTGGCGCCGACGCTGGACAATCCCGCCTACGCCCCGGCCCAGAACTTCATCATCGCCGCCATCGTGCTGCTGACCATCATCCTGGTGATGAAATATGCGCGCGGCTTTCTGGCCAATATCGCGGTTCTGGCGGGGATTGTCGTGGGTGCGGTTGTCGTCGCGGTGCTGGGGCTGATGCATTTCGACCGCGTGGCCACCGCCCCGTGGTTCGAGGTGATCCTGCCCTTCCGCTTCGGCATGCCGCTGTTCGATCCGATCATGATCCTGACCATGACGCTGGTGATGATCGTGGTGATGATCGAATCGATGGGCATGTTCCTGGCCCTTGGCGAGATGTGCGGCAGGCGCCCGACGCCGGAGAAACTGGCCGCGGGGCTGCGCACCGATGGGCTGGGCACGTTCATCGGCGGCGCCTTCAACACCTTCCCCTATACGTCCTTCAGCCAGAATGTGGGGCTGGTCGGCGTGACCGGCGTGCGCTCCCGCTTTGTCTGCGTGATGGGCGGCGCGATCATGATCGTGCTCGGTCTGGTCCCGAAGATGGGCGCATTGGTCGAATCCCTGCCGACCGTGGTGCTGGGCGGTGCGGGGCTGGTGATGTTCGGCATGGTCGGCGCGACGGGCATTCGCATCCTCGGCGCGGTGGATTTCAAGGACAACCGGTCGAACGCGCTGATCGTCGCGATTTCGCTGGGGATGGGTATGATCCCGCTGGTCGCCCCGGACTTCAAGATGCACATCCCCCATGCGATCCACCCGCTGATCGATTCCGGGATCCTGCTGGCCTCGATGTCGGCCCTGCTGCTGAACATGCTGTTCAACGGGGCCGAGCCGATGTCCGATGAGGAGATGCGGCAGGCGGCGATGCAGTCTGACGGCGGCCACTGATCCACCCGCAAAGAGAGAAAACCGGCTGGCCCCGCTGCGTCATCACGCGGCGGGGCTTGCCCATTCTGCGCTTTCTTGCCACTTGAACTTCACAATTCCGGCGGGCAATTTTGCCCCCGACGAAAAAAAGCCGAAGAAGCGCAGGTGCGGATGAAGCCATCTGCCCCCGAACAGCGAGGAAAGCCGATATGGGATATGTTGAGAAATCCGGCCTGCAGGTCGCAGAGGAACTGGTGGATTTCACGGAGCAGCGGCTCCTGCCCGGAACCGGCATCGCGGCACAGTCCTTCTGGGCGGGGCTCTCGGATCTGGCGGACCGTTTCGCCGGACGCAACGAGGATGCGCTGAAGAAGCGCGAGGAGTTGCAGGAGGCGATTGACCGTTTCCATGTCGCCCATCGCAGCAATCCGGCCAATGCGGCGGAGTATCGTGCGTTTCTGGACCAGATCGGCTATCTGGTCGAGGAAGGGCCGGATTTCCAGATCGAGACCCAGAATGTCGACCCCGAAATTGCCCTGGTCTCCGGCCCGCAGCTTGTCGTGCCGGTGATGAATGCGCGCTTCGCGCTCAACGCCGCCAATGCCCGCTGGGGCAGCCTGTATGATGCGCTCTACGGCTCGGACGCGCTCGGCAGCCTGCCGGAGGGCAAGGGCTACGATCCGGCGCGGGGACAGCAGGTGATCGACTGGGCCAAGAATTTCCTCGACCAGTCGGTGCCGCTGGATGGGGCGAGCCATGCCGACGTCACCGGATATACCGTGACGGATGGCGCACTGGTTGCACAGACGGACAGGGGGCAGGCGCGCCTGGCCGATCCGGCCGCTTTCACGGGCTATATCGGTAATGCGGATGCGCCGGCTGGGATCGTTCTGGTCAATCACGGGCTGCACATCATCATCGACGTCGATCGCGACCATGCGATCGGCAAGACCGACAAGGCCGGGGTGGCCGATCTGCGCCTCGAATCGGCGCTCTCCGCGATCATGGATTGCGAGGATTCGGTCGCCGCGGTGGATGCGACGGACAAGGTGCTGGCCTATGGCAACTGGCTGGGGCTGATGGACGGCACGCTGGAGGAAAGCTTCGAGAAGGGCGGCAAGCAGATGACTCGCCGCCTGGCCGGTGACATCGATTACACGACCGCTGACGGGCAGGCCGCCACGCTGAAGGGTCGGGCGCTGATGTTCGTGCGCAATGTCGGGCATCTGATGACCAACCCCGCGGTGCTGCTGTCCGACGGCAAGGAGATCCCGGAGGGGTTGCTGGACGCGCTCTATACCGTGACCGCTGGGGTGCATGACCTTAAGGGCAAGCAGCTCAACTCTGAAAGCTCGGTCTATGTCGTGAAGCCGAAGATGCACGGCCCGGAAGAGGTCGCCCTGACCGACGAGATTTTCGGCGCGGTCGAAGACATTCTCGGCCTGCCGCGATACACCGTGAAGCTCGGCATCATGGATGAGGAGCGCCGCACCTCGGCCAATCTGAAGGAATGCATCCGTGCCGGGCGGCATCGCGTGGCCTTCGTCAATACCGGCTTCCTCGACCGGACCGGCGACGAGATCCACACCTCGATGGAAGCGGGTGTGATGAAGCGCAAGGCGCAGATGAAGGACGAGAACTGGCTATCGGCCTATGAGGATCGCAATGTCGATATTGCGCTTGCCTGCGGTTTCCAGGGCAAGGGCCAGATCGGCAAGGGCATGTGGGCCATGCCCGACCGCATGGAGGCGATGCTGGAGGCCAAGATCGGCCATCCGAAATCGGGCGCCAACTGCGCCTGGGTGCCGTCGCCGACCGCCGCGACCCTGCACGCCACCCATTACCATCAGGTCAGCGTCAAGGACCGGCAGGACCAGATCCTGGCACAAGTGCCCCGCCGCAGCCTGAGCGAGTTGCTGGAAATCCCGCTGGCGCCGTCGAATATCTATCCGGATGAGGAGATCGACGCGGAAATCCTGAACAATGCGCAGGGCATCCTGGGCTATGTCGTCCGCTGGGTCGATCAGGGCGTCGGCTGCTCCAAGGTGCCGGACATCAACGATGTCGGCCAGATGGAGGATCGCGCCACCTGCCGCATCAGCTCGCAAATGCTGGCCAACTGGCTGCATCACGGCGTCATCAGCGAGGACCGGGTCATGGAGGCAATGAAGAAGGCGGCCGCCATCGTGGACCGTCAGAACGCCGGCGATCCGAATTACCTGCCCATGGCCGAGGGCGCGGACTCGCTGGCCTTCCAGGCTGCGTGCGATCTGGTCTTCAAGGGGCGCGAGCAACCTTCGGGCTATACCGAGCCGCTGCTGCACAGCTATCGGCTGAAGTTCAAGGACAAGCACGGCGTCGCCTGAGTGGTGCCACGCGCTATCCCGAACGCCGCGCCGCCCTGGCGCGGCGTTTGGCTTTATGCGAAAGGCTTTGCCCGGCTTCAAATAAAGCCGTAGATTGCGGCCATGGCATATCTTGACAATATCCGCACCTTTGCACGGGTTTACGAGCTGGGCTCGATGTCCGCGGCGGCGCGGGATCTGCGGATTTCCGCGGCGGTGGCCTCGTCCCGGATTTCGCAGCTCGAGGAACATCTGGGCGTCAGGCTGTTCCAGCGGACGACGCGGATGCTGAACCCGACCGAGCAGGGGCAGATCTTCTACCCCGGTGCGCTTAAGATCCTTGAAGCGGTGGACGATGCCGAGGCCGAGATCAGCGATGTGACGGAGAACCCGCGCGGCACGCTTTATGTTGCGGCCCCGCTGGGTGTCGGGCAGCGTCTGATCGCGCCCGCCGTGCCGCAATTCCGCAAGTCCTATCCGCAGATCAACATCCGGCTGCGCCTGTCGGACCGGCGGCTGGACATCACCGCCGAGGGTCTGGATGCGGCCTTCTTCCTGGGACAGCCGGAGGATTCATCGCTGCGCATCCGCAAGATCGCGGACTGCCCGCGGATCCTGTGCGCCTCTCCGGATTACATCGCCCGGCGCGGCCAGCCCCGCAGCAGCGCCGATCTCGTGGCCGACCGCCATGACTGCCTGAACCTGCGCTTCCCCGGCGCGCCGGAATTCCAGTGGCCGCTGGAAACCCCTGACGGGATCAAGCGCATCCCCGTCGTCGGGCCGCTGGAATGCGACCATGGCGAGGTGCTCACCGGCTGGGCGCTGGCAGGTCTGGGCATCGTGCTCAAGCCGGTCTTCGAGGTGGTCGAGCATCTCAGGGCCAAGCGTCTGATCCCGGTCCTGCCGAAAGAGCCGCCGATTCCGGTTCAGATGGCGTGTCTTTACACCCACCGCAGGCGTCAGGATCCGAAGACGCGGCTGTTCATCGATTTCATGGTCAGCCACATCCAGCGTGCCGTCGAGGACGCCGCTTAGCTGCCGCGATAGGTGGAGTAGCCGTAGGGCGACAGAAGCAGCGGGACGTGATAATGGCTGTCCTCTGCCATGGTGAAGCGCAGCGGGATCACGTCCAGGAAATCGCGCGTCTTCAGATAGTCGCCCGCATGGAACACCATCTCGTAAGTGCCAAGGGCGAACTCGGCCTCGGGCAGGATCTGCTCATCGGTGCGGCCGTCATCATTGGTGGTCAGCGTCTTGAGCAGGCTGCGCCCGCCATCCTCGATCCGGTAAAGTTCGATCTTCAACCCTTCGGCGGGACGGCCCGACGCCGTATCCAGCACATGCGTTGTCAGATAGCCTGCCATGGTCTTTTCCCTCATCTGGTCCGGCACCAGTCTGGACGTATTTGCGCTTACCGCACAGATGAGAGCGACGATAAGCTTTTTCTGGAATAATGCGAAAGTGCGCGACGGCCTGCCGGGTTAGAAGCGGGTCAGCAGATCGGAGAAGTGAAGATGAATCGTTACCCTCGTGACATGCGCGGCTATGGTGCCAATCCCCCGGATCCGAAATGGCCCGGCGGAGCGAAACTCGCCGTGCAGTTCGTGCTGAATTACGAAGAAGGCGGCGAGAATTCGATCCTGCATGGCGACGCGGCCTCCGAGGCGTTTCTGTCGGATATTGCGGGCGCGGCGATGTGGCCGGGTCAACGCCACTGGAACATGGAATCGATCTATGAATACGGCGCGCGGGCCGGGTTCTGGCGGCTGCATCGCCTGTTTACCGGGGCGGGCATTCCGGTCACGATCTACGGCGTGGCCACAGCACTTGCGCGCAGCCCCGAACAGGTGGCGGCGATGAAGCAGGCGGGCTGGGAAATCGCCAGCCACGGCCTGAAATGGGTCGAACACAAGGATATGCCGGAGGCCGATGAGCGCGCCTCCATCACGGAGGCGATCCGGCTGCATACCGAGGTGGTCGGCACCCCGCCCGAGGGGTGGTATACCGGGCGTTGCAGTTGCAACACCGTGGCGCTGACCGCGCAGACCGGGCAGTTCGCCTATATCTCGGACACGTATGACGACGATCTGCCCTACTGGACCCGGATCGGCGGGCGCGACCAGTTGGTCATTCCCTATACGCTGGAAGCCAATGACATGCGCTTCGCGACCGCGCCCGGCTATATTACCGGGGAACAGTTCTTCCAGTATCTCAAGGACGCGTTCGACACGCTTTATGCAGAAGGCGAGGCCGGCGCGCCGAAGATGATGAGCGTCGGGCTGCATTGCCGGCTGATCGGCCGGCCCGGCAAGCTGGCCGGGCTGAAGCGTTTCATCGATTACATCCAGGGCTTCGACGGGGTCTGGACGCCGCGCCGGATCGACATCGCCCGGCATTGGGCCGAACATCACCCGCCCGAACGGTTCGATCGGCCCAGCGAGATGGAGCGCGAGGAATTCGTCACCCGCTATGGCGGTATCTTCGAGCATTCCTCCTGGATCGCGGAGCGGGCCTGGGGGCTGGAGCTTGGCCCCGCCCATGATAGCGCGGCGGGGCTGCACAACGCGCTGTGCCGCGTCTTCCGGTCAGCATCGGAGGAGGAACGGCTGGGGGTGCTGACCGCGCACCCGGATCTGGCGGGCAAGCTGGCGCTGGCGAAACGGCTGACGGCGGAATCGACGGCCGAGCAGGCCAGTGCCGGGCTGGATGCGCTGACCGACGAGGAGCGGGCCGAGTTCACCCGGCTGAACGATGAATATGTCGAGAAGCACGGCTTCCCCTTCATCATCGCCGTGCGAGATCACGACAAGGCGGGGATCCTCGATGCGTTCAAGCGCCGCGTTGCGCATGACCGCGCCACAGAGTTCGCAGATGCCTGCCGCCAGGTCGAACGCATTGCCGAGTTGCGCCTGAAGGAGATCCTGCCATGACCAGCACGATCACTGCCCAAGACCTGACGCCAGAGGCCTTCGCGCCCTTCGGAGAGGTGCTGGATGCCAGCGGCACGGCCGAGAAGTTCATCAATCAGGGCCGCTGCGCCCGTCATCACGACCGCGCCAAGCTGGATTTCACGGACGGTCAGGCGGGCATCAGCCTGTTCAAGTCCGAACTGGCCGAGATGCCCTATCGCCTTGAACTGCTGGAGCGGCATCCGCTCGGCTCTCAGGCCTTCATCCCGATGTCGCAAAGCCGTTTCCTGGTCACGGTCGCCCCCGATGCGGGCGGGGTGCCCGGAGCGGTGCAGGCCTTCATCGCCCGCGCCGGACAGGGGGTGAACCTGCACCGCAATGTCTGGCACGGCGTGCTGTGCCCGCTGGACGGTGCCGGGCTCTATGCCGTGGTCGATCGGATCGGTGCGGGCAGCAACCTCGAAGAGCACTGGTTCGACGCGCCCATGACTGTGACCGACTGACCATCAGCATCGTTAGACGTCGCAAGCGGTGGGGGCTGCGCAAGCTGAACCGCAAACGTCAGTAGTGATGCAGCACGAGCGGCCGCCCTTCATGCTGCGTCACCGCGACCGGTGTGTCGTATAGCATACTCAGCGTGCCATCCTTCAGCACATCGCGCGGCGCGCCCTCGGCCACGATCCGGCCCTGCTTCATCGCCACGATGTGATCCGCCCATGCGGCGGCGTAATTCACCTCGTGCACGACCACCAGAACGCTCTTGCCAGCCCGGCGCACCAGATCGCTCAGCCGCGCCATCAGGCCGCGGGCATGGGACATGTCCAGATTGTTCAGCGGCTCGTCCAGCAAAAGCCAGTCCGTGTCCTGCGCGAAGGTCATCGCCAGATAGGCGCGCTGCGCCTGCCCGCCCGAGACCTCGTCCAGGAACCGGTCGGCAAGCGGCGACAGGCCGAAGACCTGCAAGGCGGTCTCGACGGCGGCTCGGTCGATGTCGCGCGGCCTGCCGTGATGATGCGGCCAGCGTCCGAATCCCACCAGCTCCGACAGGCGCAGGCGGCTGGAAATCGCGGTCTGCTGGCCCAGTACCGCCATGCGCCGGGCCAGGGTGGCGCTCGGCGTTTGCGCCACATCCAGCCCGTCGATCTCGATCCGGCCGCGCTGCACGGATTCCAGCCGGCCGATCAGGCGCAGCAGCGTGGACTTGCCTGCGCCGTTCGGGCCGATCAGCGCGGTCAGATGCCCGCGCGGGATCTCGGCGCTGATGTCGCTCAGGATCCGCGTGCTGCCGATGTCGTGACACACCCCATCCAGCTCGATCATCGGATACGCCCTTTCAGCAGCAGGAACAGAAAGAAGAGACCGCCCGCAAATTCGATCACGACGCCCATCGCGGTTTGCTGCCCCAGAATCCGCTCGAAGATCATCTGCCCAAGCACCAGGATATTCGCCGCGATCAGCGCCGCCACCGGCAGCAGCACGGCATGACGATAGCTGCGCGCCAGCCCATGCGCGATGCCTGCGACGATCAGCCCGAAAAACGCGGCCGGACCAAACAGCGACATCGGGCCGACAAGCGCGGTAGAGACCGACACCAGCACCGCCACCAGGCCAAGCGTGGCGATGACCAGGCGCCGAAACCGCAGGCCGAGATTGATCGCGCCGTCCCGGCCAAGCGCCAGCACGTCCAGCCGGGGCGCCATCACCATCGCCAGGGCGACGCAGATCGCGCAGAGCGTCGCCGCCAGCGGCAGAAGCGAGGCATCGGTGCGCGCGAAGTTCACCACCGTTGCGGCTTGCACGACGGCAAATTCATTCGGGTCGATGAGCCGGCTCAGCAGATCTCTCGCAGAGCGGAACATCACCCCGAAAATGATCCCGGTGAGGATGGTGCGGCCAATATCGCGGCTGCCCCGGCCCAGGAGCGTGCCGAACAACACGGTGGCCAGCAGGCACATGATGCCGACCTCGGCCAGGAATTTCGGCAGGGAGGCGATGCCGGCGAACCCCGCCGCGCCGAGGCTGGCGACCATCGCGGTCTGCAGCAACGCATAAAGCGAGTCGAACCCCATGATCGACGGCGTCAGCACCCGGTTGCCCGCCACCGTCTGGAACAGGATGGTGGATACGCCCACCGCCGCCGCCACGGTCATCATCCCGCCCAGCTTGATCGCGCGCAGCGCCAGGATGAATCCGCGATTGCCCTCGCCCAACCCCTGAAACAGCCACAGCGCGGAGGAGACCAGCAACAGCGCGGCAAGCGGGGCCACGATCCCCGCCGCGCCGCGGCGGGCCGGGGCAAATGGCGCTGCCATCTCAGCCATGGGCCGGCCGACGATACAGCAGGTACAGGAAGATGCCCGACCCGACAAAGCCCATCACCGTGCCGACCGGGATCTCGAACGGGTGGCGCATCAGCCGTCCCAGCAGATCGCATCCTAGCAGAAGCGCCGCACCGGCCGCAGCCACCATGGGCAGCGCGCGGCGCAGATTGTCGCCCATGATCCGCGACACGATATTGGGCACGATGAGACCCAGGAACGGGATCATGCCGACCGTCGTCACGACCATCGCCGAAACCAGCGCCACGACCGCCAGCCCGAACCGCATCACGGATGTCGCGCTCAGCCCCAGACCCGTCGCGACTCCGTCACCCAGGGCCAGGATCGCGAAACGATCCGCGGCCAGCCAGGCCAGCCCTGCCGCCGCCGCCGCGATCCACAGCATCTCATAGCGCCCGGCGATCACGCCGGAGAACTCGCCGACCATCAGCCAGGTGGTGATGTACTGCATCAGATCCGCCTGCCAGGCGATATAGACCACGACAGAACCGATCACCCCCGACAGCACGATCCCGGTGATCGGAACCAGCATGATCTCTCGCGGGGGCAGGCGTCGGATCAGCGCCACGAACAGCGCCGTGCCCAGCATGGCCGACAGGCTGGAGACGAGGATCTTGCCCCATATCGGCATCGCCGGGGCAAAGAGCGTCACCACAAGCAGGCCGAGCGCCGCGCTCTCCGCCGTGCCGACGGTGTCGGGGCCCACGAAGCGGTTGCGCACGATGGCCTGCAACAGCATCCCCGCAACCGAAAGCGCCGCGCCCGTCAGCAGCACCGCGAGCGTGCGCGGCAGGCGCGATTCCATCAGCACCAGCATGGCGCGCGGATCGCTCAGCGCGGCGAAGATATCGACACTGGCTGCCCCGGTCATCAGGCTGGCCAGCGTCAGCGGCGCAAGCGCCGCCAGCGTCATGCCGAGCGGCCTGTTCACGCGCCGAATGCTTCGGTCAGCGCGTCGATCACGGTCACAAGCGAGCTGTATCCGCCCCCGCCGATATACAGCTCGGCCGCCGGCAGATAGACCACCTGGTCATTCTGCCAGGCCGTGGTCCCCTCGATCAGCGGCGATGCGAGGGTTTGTGCCGCGCTCTGCCCGTCCTCGCCAATGGCCGCGCCGCGGTCCAGCACGAACAGCCAGTCGGGATCGGCCTCCGCAATCGCTTCATGGGTCAGCACATTGCCGTGGTTTTCAGTCGCTGCCAGCTCGGGGATAGCCGGGGGCATCTTCGTCACATCGTGCAGCCAGCCGAATCGCGAGCCTGGACCATAGGCGGCCATCTTGGTGCCATTGGTCATCAGGATCAGCGCAGTGCCGCTGTCGGCGGCGGCATCGCCCAATGCCGCGATCTTGTCATCCAGCGTCGCGGTCAGCGCCTCTGCCTGCTGCTGCCTGTCGAAAATGGTCCCGAACGCCGCGATCCGGGCCTTGGCATCTTCCAGCAGTTCACTGCCGATGGTCATGTCGATCGCCGGTGCGAGCTGCGACACCGCATTCAGCGCGGGCGCGGAGCGCGCGCCCACCACGACCAGATCGGGGCCAATACCGGCCAGCTTCTCCAGATCTGGCTCGAACAGCGTGCCGACGGTCTCCGCCCCATCGGCAGAAAGAGAGGGGATATAGAGATTGTCCGGTACACCGGCCAGTTCGACCCCCAGCGATTGCAGCGTGTCGATGGCCGCCACATCGTAGGCCACGACGATCTCGGGCGAGGCAGGGACGGTCGCCTCGCCCTGCGCGGTGGCGATGGTGACATCCTGAGCCCCGGCGGCGGTCGCAAGGCTGGCTGCGGCAAGAACGAGAGCGGAGATCCGGCGCATGAACTGATCCTTTCGCGAGATGCGTGTGGCTGTTCGCTGGCTGCACGCGACGCGCCGTGTCTAGTCGGCTGCCGAAGCAGGGTCCAGTGCCCGAGTAAAATTCTCTGTTAATCGGCGGCTGACTGACGGGGACCCCGCGCCGATCAGGAAACCCTGCGGGGCGAACTGACATTCCGCAATTCGGCGGCAGACCCGACGGCGATCGCGGCGATCCTGCATGGGAATTTGCGGTGCGCGTCCGGGGAGTTGCGCCGATCCGCGGATTTCCGGGCTTTTTGGGGTTGATCCCGGGACGAAAAGAGAACGCAATGGAGAAAAGCGATCCAACAGGAGCACCGAGTATGAAACGCTTTACCAAACTGGCCGCCGCAGCCGTGTTCGGGCTGATGGGCAGCGCAGTCAGCGCACAGCAGATTGTCGTGTCGTCGAAGATCGACACTGAGGGCGGGCTGTTGGGCAACATGATCTATCAGGCGCTGGAAAATGCCGGGCTGCCGGTCCAGAACAAGCTGCAACTCGGCGGCACGCCGATCCTGCGCGACGCGCTGACCTCCGGCCAGATCGACATCTACCCGGAATACACCGGCAATGCCGCCTTCTTCCATAACGAAGCGGACAGCGAGATCTGGAAGAACGCCGAGGAAGGCTATGCCCGCGCGGCAGAGCTGGATGCGGAGGACGGGATCGTCTGGCTTCAGCCCTCGCCCGCGAACAACACCTGGGCCATCGCGCTGCGTCAGGATCTTGCGGAGGAAAACGATCTGGCCAACATGTCGGATTTCGGCGCTTACGTGGCCGGGGGCGGGGATGTGAAGCTGGCCGCCTCCACCGAATTCGTGACCTCTCCTGCCGCCTTGCCGGCATTTCAGGAGACCTACGGGTTCGAGCTGAGCCCGGATCAGCTCGTGCAGCTTTCCGGCGGCGATACCGCCGCGACCATCGCGGCGGCCGCCCAGCAGACATCGGGCGTGAATGCGGCGATGGTCTATGGCACTGACGGCGGCATTGCGCCGGCCGGGCTGGTGGTGATGGAGGACGACAAGGAAGTCGAGCCGGTCTACCAGCCGACCCCGCTGGTGCGCGAGGAGATCCTCGACGCGCATCCGCAGATCGCCGAAGTGCTGAACCCGATCTTCGAGGGGCTGACGCTGGAAGTCCTGCAGGAGCTGAATGGTCGCATCCAGATTGGCGGCGAGCCGGCCGAGGCGGTCGCGACCGACTACCTGACGCAGCAGGGCGTGCTGCAGTAACGCCCCGGCAGCCGGCGCCCGGCGCGCCGCTGCCTGCTGCGCTCCGACGAGGCCGAGATGACCGAGATCCCGATCACCGCCGACAGCCCGACCGGAGTGGCGATCAGCAGAACGGGCCTGCTTTTCGCGGGGCTGGGGCTGGTGGCACTTGCGCTGCCGCTGGTCCAGTTCAAGCCCAACCGGATCGTTTTGGGCGAGGGGATTTCGCTGACCGCGGCGCTTGGCCCGCCGGGCTGGGTGGTGCTGCTGGGTCTTGCCGTCGCGCTGCTGATCGGGGTCACGGACCGGGCGTCATTGCCCATTCGGCTGGCCATCGGCGTCGCGGGCGTCGCGGCTGCCTTCCTGATCCTCGGCGCGGCGGTGCGCAACCTGACCCCGCCCGACAACAACCTCGCGCGGGTCTCGCCCGCCGCCGGGTTCTGGCTGCTGTTGCTGGCATTCGCGCTGATGATGGCGGACGCGCTGTCGCGGATGCGCCTGTCGCTGCGCCTGCGCTGGCTCATGCTGGCGGCGGTCCTTGCGATGCTGGCGGCGATCCTGTGGTCGGGCTGGCTCGATGGCGTCTCGGTGATGCGGGAATACGCGGCCCGGCAGGATCTGTTTCACCGCGAATCGCTGCGGCACCTGATCCTGGCCTTCGGCTCGCTCGGGGCGGCGATCCTGGTGGGGCTGCCGCTGGGTATCCTGATCTACCAGGTGCCGCGGCTGAAACGCGCGGTGCTGGGGGTGCTGAACATCCTGCAGACCATCCCGTCACTGGCGATGTTCGGCCTGATGATCCCGCTATTCGGCTGGGTCGCCGCAACCGTGCCCGGCGCGGCGTCGATCGGCGTGGCCGGGATTGGTATCTTTCCGGCGCTCGTCGCGCTCTTCCTCTATTCGCTGCTTCCGGTGGTCTCGAACACGGTGGTCGGGCTGAACGGCGTGTCGCCAGCCACGAAAGAGGCCGCCTACGGGCTTGGCATGACGGACGCGCAGGTTCTGGGGCAGGTGCTGATCCCGCTGGCGCTGCCGGTGCTTCTGGCCGCGGTGCGCATCGTCCTGGTGCAGAATATCGGCCTTGCGGTCATTGCCGGGCTGATCGGCGGGGGGGGCTATGGCACTTTCGTGTTTCAGGGATTGAACCAGACCGCGATGGATCTTGTTCTTCTGGGCGCACTGCCGACCATCGCCCTGGCCCTGACCGCCGGGATCGCGCTGGATCTGCTGGTAGAGGCGCTCGACCACCGCAAGCGCAGGAGAGACGCGCCATGATCGAGATCCAGAACCTCACCAAGATTTACGGCGACACCACCGTGGTCGACCAGGTCAGCATGACCGTCGAGACCGGACAGATAGCGGCGCTTGTGGGCACATCCGGGTCGGGCAAGACGACGTTGTTGCGGATGATCAACCGCCTGGTCGAGCCGTCATCCGGCAAGGTGCTGATCGACGGCGAAGACACGTCACGTATTCCTGCCCACGCCCTGCGGCGTCGCATCGGCTATGCGATCCAGGGCCACGGACTTTTTCCGCACCGGAGCGTCGCGCAGAACATCGCAACCGTGCCGGCGCTGCTGAAATGGTCCGAGGCGGATATCCGGGCGCGCGTCGACGAGCTGCTGGAACTGTTCCAGATGAGCCCCGCGCAATTCCGCGACCGGATGCCTTACGAGCTGTCCGGCGGTCAGCAACAGCGCGTGGGCGTGGCCCGCGCCCTTGCCGCGCGGCCGGAACTGCTGCTGATGGACGAACCCTTCGGCGCGCTCGACCCGGTGATCCGCGCAAAGGCGCAGCAGGATCTGCGCGACATCCAGCGTCGGCTTGGCACGACGCTGGTGATCGTGACCCACGACATGGAGGAGGCTGTGGCCCTTGGCGACCGGATCGCGGTGATGGACAAGGGCGAATTGCTGCAATACGGCCCACCCAGCGAGGTGCTGACCCAGCCGGCCGCCCCCTTCGTGCGGGAGCTGATCGGCGAGGGGGAGCGTCCGTTCCGGCTGCTGTCGCTGACCCGCGTGGGCGACATCGCCAAGACCGGCGAGGCCGGGGGCGAGACGATCCCGGCGGGTGCGAGCCTGCGTGACGCGCTGGCGGAATGCCTGTGGTCGGGGCGCTCTGCCCTGCCGGTGGAAGGCGGCGGCGTGGTGACGCTGGACCAGCTCGAGTCCCGCGCCGCGCAAGCGTCTGTCGCGTGATGGCGCGACTGCTCCTCGCGGCGGCGGCGCTGTTTCTCGTGCTGTTCCTGGCCAGCCCCGAAAGCTTCGCCGGGCTGTTCCGGCCGTTCGTGACCAACAACGCCCCGGCGATCTATACCCAGACCGGGCTGCTCAGCCTGACCCTGTCGCATCTGGGTCTGGTGGGCGTGGCGGTGCTGGCCTCGACGGTCGTGGCGGTGGGGCTGGGGATCCTTGTCACCCGACCGGCGGGGCGCGAATTCCTGCCGCTGGCGCGGACGGTCACATCGATCGGGCAGACCTTTCCGCCCGTCGCGGTGCTGGCGCTCGCCGTGCCGATCCTTGGCTTCGGGGCATGGCCGACGCTGGTGGCGCTGTTTCTGTACGGGTTGCTGCCGATTTTCGAGAACACGCTGACCGGGCTGACCAATCTGCCGCCAGAGGTATCGGAAGCCGCGCGGGGCATGGGGCTGACCCGGCGCCAGCGGCTTGTGCAGGTCGAGCTGCCGCTGGCCATGCCGCTGATCCTGGCCGGGATCCGGCTGTCGGCGGTAATCTCGCTCGCCACGGCGACAATCGGGTCGACCGTTGCGGCCAAGACCCTGGGCGAGGTCATCATTGCCGGGCTTCTGTCGTCGAACACGGCCTATGTCGTGCAGGGCGGTCTGGTGGTGGGGTTGCTGGCAATCCTGATCTACGAGGCGTTTCAGGCGCTGGAAACCCGCACCGCGCGACGGATCGGGCTGGCGCGGCGATGACACGGTCCCCTGTCGGATTGCAGGCTGAAGATCCGTTGAGCGAAGGCTGAACCGCTTCAACCGGCAGCAAGCACCCTGTCGGCGATCATGTCGCCGATCGGCAGGGCAGAGGTCGCGGCGGGCGAGGGAGCGTTGCAGACATGCAGCATGCGCGGCGTGTCGAGAAACAGGAAATCATGCTGCATCGTGCCGTCGGCCATCACTGCCTGCGCCCTTATTCCGCATTCCATCGGCTCCAGATCATCCAGCACCATCTCAGGGCAATAGCGCTGACACTCGGCCAGATAGCGCCGCTTGAAGAGGGAGTTGCGCAGCTCGTTCAGGCCGGGGCGGATGAAGGAGAAGATGGATTTCCAGAATCCGGGGAAGGCCGCCATCTCCGCCATGTCGCGCAGATTGACCGACAGTTTCGGATAGCCCTCGCGCGAGAAGCCGAGCATGGCATTGGGTCCGACCGTCACCGATCCGTCAATCATCGGGGTCAGATGGGTTCCGAGAAATGGCAGACCCGGCTCCGGCACCGGATAGATCATCGCGTTGACGATCCCGTTCCGCGCCGGCCGCAGCCGGTAATACTCGCCCCGAAACGGCACGATGCGGTGATGGATCGACAGCCCGGCCATGCGGGCCAGCCGGTCCGACTGCAACCCGGCGCAGACAACCAGCCGGCGGGCTGCGATCTGGCCGGTGTCACAATCCAGATCGACCTGCCCGGCGGATTCCCGGATGGCGCGCGGCCGGGTCGCAAACCGGATCTCTGAACCGTTGTCTCGCAACTCCTCCGCCATGGCCTGCAGGATGGCGGTGTAATCCACGATGGCCGCCGCGGGCACCCAGATCGCCTTCAGCCCGGCAATGGCAGGTTCGCGCCGCCGGATCTCGGCGGCGTCGATCAGCTCCGTGGTGATGCCGTTTTCCAGGGCGCGGGCGTTCAGCGCATCGAGCCGCGGGATTTCTTCCCTCCGGGTTGCCACGATCAGCTTGCCGCGATCTTCAAAAGGGATGTCGTGCTGGGCGCAGAACTCCTTTGTGCGCGACGCGCCCTCCCGGCACAGCCGGGCTTTCAGCGACCCAGGCGCGTAATAGATGCCGGAATGAATGACGCCCGAATTATGCCCGGTCTGGTGCCGGCCGAGACGATCCTCCTTTTCGATCAGGATCAGCGACGCGCCCGGCTGGCGCTGCAGCAGGGCGCGGGCCGCCGCCAGACCGACGATTCCCCCGCCGATGACCGCGAAATCATGGATCATGCCTGCGCCTCCTTCGGGCCGAGACCGATTCAGCCCGCACCGAACCTGCATCGCGGCGTGACGGCCTGGCAAGGGAGGATGCCCAAATCGCAATCCGACCATATCCGGTGCGGCCTGCCACGCAACCACGCGCTCTCTGCCGGCGCGAGCTATGCGTCCGCCGTCGGCTGTCCAAGGTCGGTCACGATGCCGGCGATCTGCTCAAACCGGTCGGCGAGCGGGTTCGACCGGCGCCAGACCATGCCGATGGTGCGCGTCGGGCGCGGCGCGCTGAGCCGGGCGACGGAGACATTGGCGCTGCGCGTCTCCAGATCGATTGCCATTTCGGGGATCAGGGTCACGCCGATTCCGGCCCCGACCATCTGAACCAGCGTGGACAGCGAACTGCCCTCCATCAGCCCGCGCGGCGCTTGCGCCATTTTGCAGAACGACAACGCCTGGTCGCGGAAGCAATGCCCCTCTTCCAGAAGAAGCAAACGCTCCTCCTGAAGATGTTCGGGCAGCGGGACCGGCCTGTCCCGTTCGCTGGCCGGCCGGACCAACACGAATTCCTCGTCGAAAAGCGGGGTTTCCTGAAGCGTCGGCTCGGACACGGGCAGGGCCACGATGGCGATGTCGATCCGGGCCTCGGCCAGATCGCGAATCAGGCGCGGTGTGACGGTTTCGCGCGGCTGGGGATCGAGGGCGGGAAACTGGCGGTGAAGCGCAGCGATCAGGCGCGGCAAAAGATAAGGCGCGACCGTCGGAATGACACCGATGCGCAGCGGGCCGGACAGGCTGTCGCCATCGGCCCGCACCAGATCGCCAAGCTCATCGACCGAGCGCAGGATCTCGCGCGCCCGCGCGGCGAATTGCTGGCCGAGCGCCGTCAGCCTGACCCGCCGCGTGCCCCGCTCGACCAGAGGTGCACCGACGAGCAGTTCCAGATCCTTGATCTGCATCGACAGGGCAGGCTGGGTGATCGCGCAATCATCTGCGGCCAGCCCGAACTGCCCTGTCCGTGCCAGGGCCTCAAAATATCGGAGCTGCTTGAGCGTCAAGGATTGCATCAGAATAACTTATCTCAACCGTAAGAATTTGCAATTACTAATTATCTCAATGGCTTGATATTCTCCGGGCGAACACCCGGTGCCGCGGCGCCAGACTTGCCGGATTGCATGGGCGGGCCAGCCAGCTAGGAGAATGGACATGGACGGAAACGATCTTTCGCCGGGCAAATGCCCGGTCATGCATGGCGGCAACACCGCCAGCGGCGCGTCGGTGACGGGCTGGTGGCCGGCAGCGCTGAACCTGAACATCCTGCATCAGCATGACAGCAAGACGAACCCGCTCGGCCCGGACTTCGACTATCGCGAAGAGCTGAAGAAGCTGGATGTCGAGGCGCTGAAGGCCGATCTGCGGGCGCTGATGACCGACAGCCAGGACTGGTGGCCGGCCGATTGGGGCAGCTATGTCGGCATGTTCGCCCGCGTGGCGTGGCACGCGGCGGGCTCCTATCGTCTGGCCGACGGCCGTGGCGGCGGTGGCACCGGGAACCAGCGCTTCGCGCCGCTGAACTCCTGGCCGGACAACACCAACACCGACAAGGGCCGCCGCCTGCTTTGGCCGATCAAGAAGAAATACGGCAACCGCATCTCCTGGGCGGACCTGATCATCCTGTCCGGCACCATCGCCTATGAGGTCGCCGGGCTGAAGACCTTCGGCTTCGCCTTCGGGCGCGAGGATATCTGGCATCCCGAGCAGGACATCTACTGGGGCGCGGAGAAGGAATGGCTGGCGCCGAGCGACGGGCGTTACGACAGCGTTGATTCGCCCGAGACGATGGAAAACCCGCTGGCCGCCGTGCAGATGGGGCTGATCTACGTGAACCCGGAAGGGGTGAACGGCAATCCCGACCCGCTCAGGACCGCGGCCCATATGCGCGAGACCTTCGCCCGCATGGCGATGAATGACGAGGAGACCGTGGCGCTGACCATCGGCGGCCACACCATCGGCAAGAGCCACGGCAACGGGAACGCCGCCGACCTGAGCGCGGCGCCCGAGGGCGGCGAGGTCGAGGCGCAGGGGCTGGGCTGGATGAACACCAAGGGGCGCGGCATCGGCCGTGACCAGGTGGTCAGCGGCATCGAGGGCGCCTGGACAACCAACCCGACGAAATGGGATGACGGCTATCTGAAGATGCTGCTGGAGCATGAGTGGGAGCTGCGCAAGAGCCCCGCCGGTGCGCATCAGTGGGAGCCGGTCGAGATCGCCGACGAAGACCGCCCGGTCGATGTCGAGGACCCGTCCATCCGGCTGAACCCGATCATGACCGACGCCGACATGGCCATCAAGATGGACCCGGTCTATCGCGAGATCGCCGAGCGTTTCTATCGCGATCCCTCGGCGCTCGACGACGCCTTCGCGCGGGCCTGGTTCAAGCTGACCCATCGCGACATGGGGCCGAAAGACCGCTATTTCGGACCGGACGTGCCGCAGGAGGATCTGATCTGGCAGGATCCGGTGCCCGCCGGGAACCGCGACTACGACGTGGCGGCGGTCAAGGCGCGGATCGCGCAGAGTGGCCTGTCGGTCTCGGACATGGTTGCGACGGCCTGGGACAGCGCCCGGACCTATCGCGGCTCGGACATGCGCGGCGGCGCGAACGGGGCACGCATCCGGCTGGCCCCGCAGAAGGACTGGCAGGCGAACGAGCCGGAGCGGCTGGCGCGTGTCCTGTCGGTGCTGGAGCCGATCGCGGCCGAGACCGGGGCGAGCATCGCCGATGTCATCGTGCTGGCCGGCAATCTGGGGATCGAGCAGGCGGCACAGGCCGCGGGTCACGACATCTCGGTGCCCTTCGCGCCCGGCCGGGGCGACGCGACCGATGCGCAGACCGATGCGGCATCCTTCGACGCGATGGAACCGCTGGCCGATGGCTACCGGAACTTCGCGAAGCAGGACTATGCCGTCGCGCCGGAGGAGCTGTTGCTGGACCGCACCCAGCTTCTGGGCCTGACCGCGCCGGAGATGACGGCGCTGATCGGCGGAATGCGGGTGATCGGCACCAATTACGGCGACAGCGCGCATGGCGTGTTCACCGAGCGCAAGGGCCAGTTGACGACCGACTTCTTCGTCACGCTGACGGATATGCGCTATAGCTGGGTTCCCGCCGGCGGCGGGATCTACGAGATCCGCGACCGCAACACCGGCGAGACCCGCTTCACCGCGACCCGCGCCGATCTGGTGTTCGGCTCGAACTCGATCCTGCGCGCCTATGCCGAGCTCTACGCCCAGGACGACAATGAGCGGAAATTCGTCGAGGATTTCGTCGCGGCATGGACGAAGGTGATGAACGCAGGCCGGTTCGACCTCGACGCCGACTGACGGCTGCGCCCCGGCCGGGGTGTCAGCGCAACACGCGGAGGGGCTGGAAGACCGGCCCCTCCGCCGTCATTTCCAGATGCGCCTCGATCCCGAAGATCCGGGCGAGTCGTTCGGGCGACAAGGCGTCCTGGGGCGGACCGTCGAACGCGATGCGCCCCCGATCCATCAGCACCAGCCTGGTGCAGTGCCGCGCCGCCAGTCCCAGATCATGCAGCGATGCCATGACGGCGCGCCCGTCTTGAGCAAGCCCGCGAAACAGCGCCATCGTCGCAATCTGGTATGCCGGGTCCAGCCCGGCGATCGGCTCATCCGCCAGCAGAACCGGCGTGTCCTGCGCAAGGGCGCGCGCGATCAGCACGCGGGCGCGTTCACCGCCGGACAGCGTATTGACCGGCCGTTGGCGGAGATCGGTCAGCCCCATCCGGGACAGGGCGCGCTCGACCTGCGCGTGATCCGCGTCCGGCCGGCGATGCGGGATGCGACCGAGACGGACCAATGCCTCGACCGAGATCGGCCAGGCCGCCTCGCGCTCCTGCGGGAGCCACGCGGCGATATGCGCGCGGCGCGCGGCGGGAAGCTGCGCCAAGGAGGAATGTCCGCTGGCCGCAACCAGCCCAAGCATGGCGCGCATGAGCGTTGTCTTTCCTGCGCCGTTCGGGCCGATCAGCCCGACAAGCTCTCCCGGCGCAAGGCTGAGCGATGCGCCATCCAGCGTGACCCTCCCGCCGCGGCGCACAGTCAAACTCTCGGCGGAGATGCGCATCAGCCGCCCCGCCTCTGCTGCCAGATGAGATGCAGAAAGACAGGGGCACCGATCAGCGCCATCACCACACCCAGCTTCAGATCCCGGCCCGGCAGGACCAGCCTGACCGCGATATCGGCGGCCAGCACCATCGCCGCCCCGCCAAGCGCCGCCGCCGGCAGCAGTGCGCCGGGGCGCCCGCCGACCCGGCCGCGCAGCAGATGCGGCACGACCAGCCCGACAAAGCCGATCGCCCCGGCCACCGATGTCGCCGCCCCGACCATGGCCGCCACCCCCAGCACGATCCGCAGGCGCAGACCCGGCAGCCCGATCCCAATGGAGGCCGCGGCATCCTCGCCCAGTGTCAACGCATCGAGACCGCGGCCGATGCCCCACATCATCGCCGCCCCGACAGCCATGACCGGCGCGGCGATGACCACATGCAGCCAGGACCGGTCGGCCAGTGAACCCATCATCCAGAACACGAACTCGCTTGCCGCGAACGGGTTTGGAGAGAGGTTGAGCACCAGCGACGTCAGCGCGCCCGCGAAGGCTGACACCGCCACCCCGGCGAGGATCAGCGCCAGCGATCCGCCGCCCGGCCCCGCCATGAAAAGGATCAGGAGCACAGCCAGCAGCGCCGCCGCCAGGGCAGACAGGGGCAGGGCAAGCGCGAACGCGGCCGCGAAGCCGGTCTGGATTGCGATGACGGCGCCAAGCGCGGCGGCGGCGGACACGCCGATCAGACCCGGCTCGGCCAGCGGGTTGCGCAGATAGCCTTGCATCGCCGCACCCGACAGCCCCAGGCAGCCGCCGATCAGGGCGGCCAGCACTGCCCGCGGCAGGCGGATCTCGCGCATCACCAGCCCGGCCGCGCCGTCACCCGCCAGCAAGCCGCGAAACGACTCCGCGATACCGATCTGCGCCGGCCCGATCATCAGCGCCGCGACGAACAGACCCGCGCAAAGCGCGCCGAGGGCGGCGAGCAGCCTCACCGGACCAGGCTGCGGATTGTCCCGGTCAGGGCCGGCAAGCCGCAGATCCAGCCACGATCCGCCACGCTCAGCCGCTCGGCTTGCAGGGCGGACAGGGCAGGGTGATCGAGCACCGCCTCGGCGCGGGACGGCGTCGCATAGCGCGACCCTGTCACCACCAGTTCCGGGCCGGCCATCACCAATTCTTCCAGCGCCATCTTCCCGCCGGAATGCCCGATCCGGTCTGCCAGCAGGAACAGCCCGGCCCGGCGCATGGCCTCGGCCGAAAGCGTATCTCGTCCATTCGCCAACCCGTTCGCCGCATAGGTCGTGGCGAGCAAGGGCCGGCCCTCGGGCAGCGCAGCCAGATCCGCATCGAAGGCCGACAGGATCTCTTCCGCGCGCGCCTCCCGGCCCAACGCGTCGCCCATCAGCGTGATGTTGCGGCGAATATCCGCGATGGTATTGGCCGCCGGGATCGTCCGAACCTGCACACCCAACCGGGTCAGCATCTCGACCGTCGCGTGCGCCGCATAGGGCCCGGCCAGCACCAGATCCGGCCGCATCAGATAGATCTCCTCCGCGCCGCCATGATTGACGCCGATCTGCCCCGCCTCCTCGGCCATCAGCGAAAGCGCCGGATCAGCCGCCAGCCAGGAGACGGAGACAAGCTGGCCGGGCCCTGCCACCAGCATCGCCAACTGGTCGGTGCACAGATTGATCGACACCACCCGTGACGGGCCAGCCGATGCCGCGCCGGCAAGGCAGAGCGCCAACGCGGCGATCAGCCTTACCACCGGGCTTCCAGCCCCAGATAGGCCGTGCGGCCCTGCGTGGCGTATCCGAAGACCTCGGTATAGTCGGCATCAAACAGGTTCTTCACCCGCCCGGTCAGCCGCACCCGCTCGGTCAGATCATATCCGCCTGCGACATTCACCAGCGTGTAGTCGTCCAGCTCCTCGGTGGCGAAGCTTCCGAAGAACTGCGTGTCGTAATTCCCGGCGACATGCAGCAACTCTCCCGAAACGCTGCCGCGTCCTTCGGCGAACAGGTAGGCGGCGGTCAGCCCCAGCGTGTGACGCGGGCGGCGGGTCTCCACCTGCCCGTCAGGCGCCTTTGCATCCAGATAGGTATAGCTCGCCCCGAAGGAGAGCCGGTCACTCGCCTGAAGTTGCGCCGCCATCTCGACCCCGCGCCGCGTGCTGGTGCCGGAGAGGTTGAGGTAATTGGTGCCGTCAGGCAGCGGCAGACCGTTGAAGCTGATCTCGTTCTCCAGTTTCTCGTGGAAATAGGTCACGTCGATCAGACCCCTGCCGCCGAGAAACTCCGTTTCGACGCCGATGTCGAACCCGCGATTCTCCTCGGGTTTCAGGTCGGGATTGCCGATATAGCCGAACCCGCCGAACTGTTCGGAATAGGTCGGGTTGACCACGCCCGTCCCTGCCGATGCGTGGATGCGGACCGGCGCATTGGGCAGCGCATAGGACAGGCCGAGCGACCAGGTGGTGGCGTCCTTGAAGATCTCGTTATCATCGTGGCGCAGCCCGAGCTGGAGGTCGAGCGCATCGGCGAAACTGCCGCGATATTCGATGATGGCGGAGTTTGACCGGCGGTTCTGCGAAGTGGTGATGCTGTTCTCGTCCCGGCGCCGCTCTGCGCCGATGGACAGGGTCTGGCGCGCCGTGTCGTAGGCGCCATCCAGCCCGAAAATGCCGCGATATTTCCAGATATCGGTCCGGGCCTCGGTCCGGGTGCCGTTCGACTGGCTCAGCGCGAAATCGGTGCGATCATAGGACAGCCGATGCGACAGCCGTCCGCCGGGCTGGCCGATCTCCAGCCAGACCTGCCCGGCCGTTTCATCGCGATCCGCCTGTCCGGCCGCGTCAACGACATATTCCCCGGCGGTGCTCGCCGTCCAGGATTCGTCGTCATAGTCGTATTCCTCATCGGCCCTGCGCAGCATGACTCCGGCCGTCAGCGCCTCGGTCAGCCGGTGATCGAAGCTCAGCGACACGGCTTTGCGCCGGATCCCGTCCGCCTCGCCGCCCGGCGTGCCGGAATGGTCATAGCCCTTGTCGTCGCGCGCCGAGAGATTCAGCGCAACCCCGCCCCGGTCACCCCGCGTCGAGGCGTAGGCGGAGGCGGCCCAGCCATTCCCGATCTCGACCGCGCCACCGGCCTCGCTGCCCGTGGCGGGCTGGCGGGTGATGATATTGACCACACCGGCCGAGGCATCGGCACCGAAGAACACCGATTGCGGCCCGCGCAGCACCTCGATCCGGTCGATATTCGCGATGTCGAGACCGGACAGGAAATATTCGCTGTCTCCGGCCGCGGCCCGGACGCCGTCGATCAGTATCAGCGTGTGATTGCCTTCCGCGCCCCGGATCCGAAGCTGCGTGTTCGACGCGCCGGAGCTGCTGACGGCCAGCCCCGGCACGGCGCGCAGCGCGTCCTGCACATTGCGCACGCCCTTGCTGCTGATCTCTTCGGCGGTCAGCACGGTGTTGGCGCGCCCGTAGGCCTGCACCTCGATCGGCGAGAGGCCGGCATCGAGCGTGATGGTTTCGAGAATGATCGGGACATCCTGCGCCGTCGCGGCGGCAGGCAGAAGGGTCGAGAGAAGAAGGGCGTGAATCCGCATTGGCAAGTCTTTCCTGGCGGGGGCTGGCCCCGCGGGTGATCATGTTGGCTGCCGGGGGATGCCGGAAGCCGTGGCGTCACCGCTGCGGAAAGGCCGCTTCCCCGATGCGCCCCGCATCGCGAAAAGGGTGATCGCCCGGGCAGGTCTCCTGGCTCGCGGATCGTCGCTTCGCCGACCTTCCCGGGGACGGTCCCAGTGGCATACCGGCGTCGCTCTCCGCTCACAGTTGCGGGGGCAGCCACGGCTGCGGCGACCTGCCGTTCCGTGTTCCCTTTTCACCGGCGCGGTCGGCACCGGAACCTGAGCGCGGCCTGAATGACGCCATCTCTGCCGCAGGTCAAGTGCCGTCGCGCGGGTCAAGTCCTTGCCTGTGGGCGAAAATCAGAGCCACGGCGCGCCCGCGAACGCCTCTGGTCCTGCGCGGCGGCCGGTCTCAGCCGTCATCACCCCACGGCCCGTGCGGCGCGTCCTTGCCGTCGAGCCGGTCGAATCCGTGCGCGCCGAAGAAATCGCGCTGCGCCTGGATCATGTTGGCGGGGGTGCGCGGCGTGCGCATCGTGTCGAACCATGACAGCCCGGATGCGAGCGCAGGCACCGCAATGCCCGCGGAGATCGCGGTCGTGACCGTCTTGCGCAGGGCGTCGCTGTTCCGCGTCAGAAGGTCAGAGAAGGGCGGGGCGAAGATCAGGTTGTCGCCGGGCATCGCCTCAAGCGCCGAGGCCATGTCGTTGAGCATCTCCGAGCGGATGATGCAGCCCGCCCGCCAGATCCGGGCAATCCCGGCCATGGGCAGATCCCAGCCGAATTCCGACGCGGCCTTCGCCAGCATGTCGAAGCCCTGCGCATAACACAGGATCTTTCCCGCGATCAGCGCCTGTTCCAGCAGCTCGGTCCCGATGGCTGCGCCTTGCATCTCGCGCGGCATTGCGCCGAACGCATCCGCCCCCCTCTGGCGCGCCTCGATCCGGGCGGAGAGGTTGCGCGCGGCGACGGCCGCCTCGATCACCGGGACCGGCACGGCGAGATGCTGGGCTTCGACGGCGGTCCAGCGACCGGTGCCCTTCTGGCCGGCCGTGTCGCGGATCGCGTCCAGCATGGGGCCGCCCGCGATGGGGTCGGTGGCGCGGGCGACCTTGCCGGAAATCTCGATCAGATACGACGCAAGGGGGCCGTCATTCCACGCCTCGAACACATCAGCAATCGCGCCCGCCTCCATGCCGAGCCCGTCGCGCATGATGGCGTAGCATTCGGCGATCATCTGCATGTCGGCATATTCGATGCCGTTATGGACCATCTTGACGAAATGCCCGGCCCCGCCCGGCCCCATTAGCGCCGCGCAGGGTGCGCCGTCATATCTGGCCGAGATCGCTTCCAGCATCCCGCCGACCCGCTCCCATTGCGCCTGCGTGCCGCCCGCCATGCTCGACGGCCCATGCCGCGCGCCCTCTTCGCCGCCCGAGACGCCGATCCCCATGTAATCGTATGGTTTGCCATCGCTGTCGCGCACCCGGCGTTCGGTATCGGCGTAGTTCGCATTGCCGGCATCGATGATCAGGTCACCCTCCTCCAACATCGGCGCCAGCGCCTCGATCTGCTGATCGACGACCTGACCGGCCGGCACCATGAGGATGATGGTCCGCGGCGCCGAGATCGCGGCCAGAAGCTCTTCCAGCGATTTCGTCGGGGTGAGCCGCGGCCGAAGCGCGCCGGCATTTTCGATGAAGTCGTCGGTGACCGCTGCGGTGCGGTTGAACACCGCGATCGGATAACCGCTTTCGGCGATGTTCAGCGCCAGTGCCGCGCCCATCGTTCCCAGCCCGATGAGGCCGAAATTTACCGTCTCGTCCATGCGTCCGCCCCTGTCCCAATCTGCGCAGGCGGATCCCGGCCCTATGCCGCAGGCCGGGTCCGCCTCTGCTTGCTGCTTATGCTTACAGCATCGCATGTGGGAGGATACAAGGCGCATCGGCGCGAGAGCCGTGGCCCGCCCGCGCCGTCACGCAAGCCGCGGAAGGTCAGGCGGCGGCGCGCGGCTCCGCCGATCTGGACGATTCGATCAACGCGCCGTGCAGCACCGCGATGGCACGGTCCAGATCGTCCCGGCTGAGCAGATATTGCACATCCACCGCGCGGGTCGGCTTCTGCGCGGCCTGAACCTCGATCCCGGCCTCATCGAGCGCCTGCAGGCCGCGCAGCATCACCCGCTGTCCCTTCAAATCGCGACCGATGGCAGACGCGATGGCCGCGGAACGCGCGGTCACATTGGCGGAGGGGAAATGCTCGGACAGTTCCGATTCGATCCGCCGGGCGCGTTTCAGCGTGGTGGCAAGGAAATGGGTAATGGTGTTTGCATTCGAGTTCTTCGAGACGATGAAAGCATTGTGCCGCGCCAGCACCTCCAGGATCTTGGCGTCGTAGCCTTTCACACCCACCATGTCCTGCTCGAACAGCTCCAGCACTACGACCGGCAGGCCGGTGACGATTTCTGCGCCCGTTGCCTCGGCCGGCGCGTCGTCGATCAGCGTGCCGGGATCGTTCGGCTCGAACGCATTGGTGACGCGCAGCGGGATCTGGCGCTGCCGCAGGGTCTTGGCGGCTTTCGGATGGATGGCCTCCATGCCGAGATTGGCCAGTTGGTCGGCCACGTCGTAATTCGTGTGTCCCAGTTTCCGCACCGCATCCGCGCCCACCAGACCCGGATCGGCCGAGGACAGGTGGAATTCCTTGTGGATGATCGCCTCGTCCGCGCCGGTCAGCGCGGCCAGACGCGAGAAGGTCACCTCGGAATAGCCGCGGTCGAACTCGGCCATCAGCCCTTCGGTGCACTGCGCATAGCCGGTGACGATGGGCAGCTCATTGGCAAGATCGACCCCTTCCAGACCGGCATGAAGCCGTTCGTCCAGGCTGAATTCGCGCTCATCACGCCAGCCGGTCAGATCGACATAGCGGGCCGAGACTCCGGCGCGATTCATCAGCAGCGTGGCGACAAAGGCGGAATGCGCCTCGCCCAGGCCGGACAGCAATTCCCGGAACACCATCATATGGGTGGACAGGCGGAAATGGCCGTAGCTGCACAGCCGTTGCAGGTCGATCAGGCAGGAACGCGCGCCCTCGATCCGGTCGCGGACAAATTCATCGGCCATGTTGCGGTCCGCGGCGTGGTCGAGAATGTCCTCATTCGCCTCGCGCATCGCGTCGGAGACACGGTTCAGCGCGCTTTGCCAGCTTCCCTGGTCGTCGGCGGCATTGGCGAAGCTGGCATAGACGCCCGGCTCGCCGGTCTTCTTGTGTTCCAGCAGCAGGTTCGTGATGCCCCCGAAAGCAGAGACAACGAAGATCCGGTGATACAGATCGGCACCCTTGCGATCGCCGATCAGCAGCGTGTCCCGCAACTCCTTCAGGCGGCTCATCGACGTGCCACCGATCTTTTCTACGGTATGCTTGGGAAAAATGAGTTCGGTCAATCCGCTTCCCCGGCCCTGTTGTCGGGCCGGGCCTCTGATTGCGTGTCGGGGTTGCGTGCGAAGGCGGCGCTTATGCGTCCTGCGTTGCCGGCGCGGCGTAGGAGCCGTCGGCCTGATGCACCTCAGTCCCGGTGACGGGAGGGTTGAAGCAGCAGGCCATGACCAGTTCTTCCTCGGCGCGCAGCGTGTGCTTGTCGTGCAGATTTAGTGCATACATGACGCCGGGCGTGATCTCATGGGTCTCGCCGGTGCCCAGATCGGTGATCGAGCCCTTGCCGGACATGCAATAGACGCTCTCGAAATGGTTCTTGTAATGGAAGGTGTGCTCCGAGCCCGCTTCCAGCGTGGTGATGTGGAACGAGAACCCCATCTTGTCGTCGGCCAGCAACATGCGGACCGAGGACCACTGCGCGTCCTTCACATCGCGGTCGGTATTCTTCAGCTTGTTGAAATCACGTACGATCATGTCAATTACTCCGCTGCGATCTGGTTGTTGCCGATGGCGTCGCGCAGGGCAGCCTCCAGGATGTCCAGACCCTTGGTGAAGATCTCGTCCGGCGTGGTCAGCGCGGCCAGAACCTTGACCACCTCGTCATGCGCACCCGAGGTCTCGATGATCAGCCCGTTCTCGAAGCATTTGGCGCAGATCTCACCCGCCAGCTCGCCGCTGCCGACATCGATGCCGCGCATCATGCCACGGCCTTTCAGCGTGGCATCCGGGATCAGATCGGCCATCGCCTGCAGCCGCTCGCGCAGATACTCGCCCTTGCGCTGCACTTCTTTCGAGAAGGCGTCGTCGGCCCAGAACTTCTCCAACGCGACCCGCGCGGTCACGAAGGCATGGGTGTTGCCGCGGAAGGTGCCGTTATGTTCGGCCGGCTTCCAGATGTCATGTTCCGGCTTGATGAGCAGCGCCGCGAAGGGCAGGCCCATCCCGCTGAAGGATTTGGCCTGGGTGATCATGTCAGGGTCCAGCCCGTATTCCTCGGTCGAAAAATAGGTGCCGGTCCGGCCGATCCCGGCCTGGATGTCGTCGATGATGAACAGCGCGCCATGCTTGCGGGCAATGCGCTGAATGCCTTGCAGCCATTCCTTGCTGGCCGCGTTCAGCCCGCCTTCGCCCTGCACCGGCTCGACGATGAAGGCCGCCGGGGCATCAATGCCGCTGGACGGGTTGTCGAGCGCCCATTCGATATATTCCAGCGTGTCATTCTCGCCCATCGCGTTCTCGAACGGCATATGGGTCACATCGGCCAGACTGCCGCCGCCCGCGCCTTCTCGCTTGCCCGAATTGCCGGTCAGCGCGAGGCTGCCCATGGTCATGCCGTGGAAGGCGTTGGTGAATGCGATCACGTTGCGGCGTTCGGTGACCTTGCGGGCCAGCTTGATCGCAGCCTCGACCGCATTGGTGCCGGTCGGGCCGGTCATCATCACCTTGTAGTCCATGCCGCGCGGCTTCAGGATCAGACGCTCGAACGTCTCCAGGAAGGCGGCCTTCTGGGTGGTGAACATGTCCAGCCCATGGGCGATGCCGTCATTGCTGACATGCTCGATCAGCGCGGCCTTCATGTCGGGATCGTTATGGCCATAGTTCAGCGACGAACAGCCGGCAAGGAAGTCGATATACTCGCGGCCATCCTCGGCGGTCATGATCGAGCCGTTCGCCTTGGTGAACACCGTCGGGAAGCTGCGGCAATAGGAGCGCGCCTCGGATTCGCGGCGATTGAAAACAGTGGTATCGGCCGGTTTCTCGGTCGGCATGGGAGTACCTCGGATGTAATGAAAAGATGTGGGCGGTGGCGGTCGGCCGTCAGGCGACCATCGCCACCGGCGCCGGAAAGCGGATCGTGACCATGTATTCGGTGGCGTGTTCGCCGTCGAAATGGTCGTCCTTCTTGAAATGCGGCTCGTCGGTCAGCACGCCGTCATGCCGCTCGGCAAGGCTGCGGAACAGGCCCCAGCTCGCCTCGTTGTCACGGGTGATGGTGGTCTTTAGCTTCAGCACGTCCTTCATGTCGTCGCGCGACAGGAGCTTGTCGAGCATCCGCCCGCCAAGCCCGAGCCCGCGCGCCTCTTCGGAGACGGCGACCTGCCACACAAACAGCGTGTCGGTGGCGTCGGGCAGGATATAGCCGGAGATCCAGCCGACCGGCACACCGTCGCGCTCTGCCAGGATGCAGGTATCGGCAAAATGATCGCACTGGATGAGGTTGCAATACATGCTGTTCTCGTCCAGCGGCTTGCAGGACTTGATGAGTTCCCAGACATCGCTACCATCCTCCGGCTCCGGCTTGCGGAAGGTCAGTTCGGTCTGGGGCTTGTTCTCGATCATGTCTTTCATGCCGCAATCCTCAATTTATTTCGAGACACTAAATAACACATCCTGAGCATTTTGCAAGTGCAGCATGGCGTTTCACGCGCTCATAGCGCCATTTCAGCCTCGATGTTGCCGTTCTGGTCAAGCTATATTGGGTCTTTCGGGCATCGAAAAATTCGTGAAACAAATTGTCCTTTGTTAAGGAATTGACCGTTACCCGCGAATCCCGAATATAGACTGATCGGAAATTCGCTTTGGGGGCGCATTTGGATCGGATCGATGTCTGCCTGATCGCGCTCAGGCGAATCCTTCGCGCGGCAGAGCTTCACGGCAAGGAGCTGGCGCAGTCGGCCGGCATGACCCCCGTGCAGCTCCGCGTGATCCAGATCATCGCCGAAACCGGCAGCAGCACCGGAACCACCATCGCAAAGCGGATGCATGTCGCACCTGCGACCGTGACGGCGATGATCGACAAGCTGGAACGGGCGGGACATGTCCGCCGCCAGTCAAATCCGGTCGATCGCCGTCAAACGCTCATTACCTTGACCGATCAGGGCGTCTCCGCGCTCAGCCGCGCGCCCGATGCGCTTCAGCAGCGCTTCGCCACCGATTTCGAGCGCCTGCCGGATTGGGAGCAGGCGATGATGGTCTCGGTGCTGGAACGCGTGGCCTCGATGCTCGACGCCGCGGAGGCCGAGACGGATCGCGGCGCGGTGCTGTTTCCGGGCGAACTCTAGGCCGATCCGCGTCGCGTCGGCCGACTGGCCACGCGGCCCGGCAAGGCTCGCCCGGATGTCCTCTGCCACATAGCGGTTGACCGAGGGGCCATTCCCGGCTGGACTGACGCCATGTCATTCATTGGGGAGGTTACTATGCGGACGCTGATTTCATTTTCATGGCAGCCCTTGGCGCTTGCGCTGGCGGGCGTGGCTGCGGTTCCGGCGCATGCGCAGGAGGCGGCGATCTACTCCGGCATGGACCGGACCCATCCGGTCTGGGCCGAGAACGGCATGGTCTCCGCGCAGGAGCGTGTGGCCGCAGAAATCGGCCGCGACATTCTGGAACAGGGCGGCAACGCTGTCGATGCCGGGGTTGCGGTGGCATTTGCCCTGGCCGTGACCCTGCCTCGCGCCGGCAATCTGGGCGGCGGCGGCTTCATGCTGGTCCATGATGCCGAGACCGGAGAGACCCATGCCTTCGACTATCGCGAAATGGCTCCCGCCGCGGCGACGCGCGACATGTTTCTCGACGCGGAGGGCAATGCCGACAGCGACGTGTCGCGGTTTAGCGGCGCAGCCTCCGGCGTGCCGGGCACGGTCGCCGGGATGAAGCTGGTGCTGGACGAATATGGCAGCATGGAATGGGCGGATGTGATCGCGCCGGCGATCCGGCTGGCGGAGGAAGGGATCACCGTCACCCCCGACCTGGCCGACAGTCTGGAATCGCTCAAGGACCGGCTGACCCGCTATCCATCGGCGGCGGCGATCTTCTACAAGGAGGATGGCGCGCTTTACCGGCCGGGAGACACGCTGGTGCAGGCCGATCTGGCCGAGACGCTGAAGAAGATCGCCGAGCAGGGACCGGAGGGCTTCTATTCCGGCGAGGTGGCGCAGGCCATCGCGGATTCGGTGACCGCCGCAGGCGGCTTCATCACCGTCGAGGACATGGCGAATTACCAGGCCGTGCAGCGAGAGCCGATCCGGGGGGATTATCGCGGCTATGAAATCGTGTCCATGCCGCCGCCCTCTTCTGGCGGGATCCACCTGATCCAGATCCTGAACGCGCTGGAAGCCTATCCGATCGGCGCGCTTGGCGCGAATTCGGCCGAAACCATCCATCTCATGGCCGAGGCGATGAAGCTCGCCTATGCAGATCGCTCTGAATATCTCGGCGACACGGATTTCGTCGACGTGCCGATGGAGACGCTGACCAGCAAGGACTACGCCGAAGACATGCGCGACAAGATCAGCGCCACCTATGCCGCCTCGGCCGAGCAGATCGGACCGGCGGATCTGACGCCTTACGAATCGAACGAGACAACGCATTTCTCGATCATCGACAAGGACGGGAACGCGGTTTCCAACACCTACACGATCAACTTCTCCTACGGCTCGGGGCTGGTGGCGGATGGCACCGGCGTGCTGATGAACAACGAGATGGACGATTTCTCGGCCAAGCCGGGCGTGCCGAATGCCTACGGGTTGATCGGCGGCGATGCGAACGCGGTGGAGCCGGGCAAGCGGCCGCTCTCCTCCATGACGCCGACCATCGTGAACAAGGATGGCGAGGTCTGGCTCGTGACCGGATCGCCCGGCGGGGCGCGGATCATCACAACGGTTCTGCAGGTCATCATGAACATGATCGACCACGGCATGAATGTGGCCGAAGCCAGCGCCGCGCCGCGTATCCATCACCAGTGGCTGCCGGACGAGCTGAGGATCGAGGACGGGATCAGCATCGACACCCAGCGTGCGCTGCAGGCGAAAGGCCATACCGTTTCGCTGCAGGAGGTGATGGGCTCCACCCAGTCGGTGATGCGCGACCCGGAATCGAGCTTCCTTCTGGGGGCCTCCGACCCGCGCCGCGCAGGGGCGGCGACGGTCGGCTACTGATCGCGGGCCAGGCGCGGGGGCGGCAGGCAAGCTGCTCCCGCGTCCGGTGCTGCCCGTGCCGGATCGGCGTGGCAGGCGGAAGCAGGACAAATCCAGTATATCGAAGGCATGGCAGGTGGCATGGGCCGAAAATCGAGTAAATCCGAAAAGCAGAACGCCAAGGGCAAGACGGCAAAGCCCGAACAGTCGGAAAAGGAGGCCGCGCCGCCCGCCCTCGCACCGGTGGCCGAGGGCCATGTGGTCTGCGACGAGGCGGATCAGGCCGTCATGCAGGCTGCAAAGCAGGTCTATGACCACCTCATCGCGCGGGTGAAGGCGTTCCAGGAATCGCTGCCGGAGAAATACGAGCTTGGCATACAACTGGCGAATTTCGGCGGTGAACGCGCGGTGCATGTGCGCGGCATGGGCTATCGCAACCCGAATATCATCGAGTTCTATGGCCTGCTGGAGGGACAGACCCAGGTCGCCGTGGTCCAGCACGTCTCGCAGCTTAATTTCATGCTGGTGGCCGTGCCGCCCGTCGCAGAGCAGGAGCCTTATCGTATCGGTTTCGGAGCCGATATCTGACGCCGACACCCTTGGGCGCGTGACCGACCCGAGGCCCGCGCGAGGATGACAAGCCGCCTCGTGCTGACTATTCTCCAACCCGCCGGAGATGCCGCCATATGTCAGTCAGAGGGTTCAGATGACCAACACCACCACGCTCACCGCCTATGCGACGGCATTTCTTGCTTCGATGAGCCTGTTCGGGTTGGTCGATGCCGTGCATGCACAGGACGGAACGGCCAGCACCACGGTCTCGCAAGCTTTCCTGTTGCCGGTGCTTGGCATCGCGGCGGCTACGTTTCTGGCCGTGACGCTGATGGCGCTGTCGCGCGGGCATCTGCGCCGACCGCATCGCTGGAATGACGAGCAGACCGAGCGACGGGTACTGGAATTCGGCCTGGCCGTGTCCTGCTATTTCGGGCTGCTGGCACTGGTCGGCTATCTGCTGGCGCTGCTGTCGCCGGGTTGGATGGACGGCGCGGCCCCGGTGATGGCGCGCAACTGGGCGTGGTTCCTGGCCATCCCATGCCTGGTGCTGGGCGGGCTGGCCAGGCGCAACAAGCCGGCATGGCTGGGCGCCGGTGCGGTCTTCGCCACGCTGGCGCTGTTCACTGGCTGAGTCTGGACCGGTCCTGAAATCACCGCCGCACGGGTCCATGTTTCGAGGCCCGGCGAACCGGCCTTCGGCGTGACCTGCGCCGGGAAATCCGCCCCGCGCTGCTGATGCGGGCGGGCTCATCTTTGCGTCACCCTCGACAAAGCCGTCCTCCCGCGCTTATCAATTGCGCAAAGAAGGAGGGAAAGTGTTGGAAACTATAAATAATTTCGTGTCCGGGCTGAACGGGATCGTCTGGGGCGTACCGATGATCGTGCTGATCCTGGGCACCGGGCTGTTCCTGCAGCTTCGGCTGGGATTCATGCCAATCCGAAAGATCGGTTACGGCTTCCGCATGATCGGGAAAAGCCGCAGGCCGGACGATGCGGCGGACGGGGAAATCACCCCGTTCGCGGCGCTGATGACGGCGCTGTCGGCCACGATCGGGACCGGGAACATCGCCGGCGTCGCCACGGCCATCGCGCTTGGCGGGCCGGGCGCGGTGTTCTGGATGTGGATGACCGCGTTCGTCGGCATGGCCACGAAATATGCCGAGGTGGTCGTCGCGGTGAAATACCGCGAGGTTGATGACCAGGGCGAACATGCCGGTGGCCCGATGTATGCGATCAAGAACGGGCTCGGCAAGGGCTGGGGCTGGCTGGCGGTGGCCTTCGCCGTGTTCGGCGGGCTGGCCGGGTTCGGGATCGGCAACATGGTGCAGTCGAACTCGATCTCCGAGGCGATGGGCACCGCGTTCGGCCTGCCGACCTGGGTGAGCGGCGTGGTGCTGGCGGTGCTGACCGGCGCGGTGATCCTGGGCGGGATCAGGCGGATCGGCGCGGTCGCCGAAAAGCTGATCCCGGCCATGGCGGTCATCTATGTGATCGCGGTGGGCATCATCCTGCTGCTGAACCTGACGGCGCTTCCGGGGGCGCTGATGACGATCATCACCTCGGCCTTCTCGCCGACATCGGCGGTTGGCGGCTTCGCGGGCGCGGCGGTGATGCACGGCATCCGCTTCGGCGTGGCGCGCGGCATCTTCTCGAACGAGGCGGGTCTCGGCACCGCCGGTATCGCGCAGGCGGCCGGTGCGACCCGCGATCCGGTCTATTCGGGCATGATCGGCATGATGGGCACCTTCATCGACACGATCATCATCTGCACGATGACCGCGCTCGCCATCATGGTCACCGGTGTCTGGACGACCGGCGAATCCGGCGCGGCGCTGTCGGCCGCGGCGTTCGAGGCGGCGCTGCCGGGCTTCGGCTCGGAGCTTCTGGCGCTGTTGCTTTCGGTATTCGCGTTCACCACCATCCTCGGCTGGGCCTTCTATGGCGAGAAATGCTGGGAGTTCCTGTTCGGCGCCAAGGCCGAGTTGCCGTTCCGGGTGCTCTGGACCGTCTCGGTCTTCGTCGGCACGGTGGTGACGCTGGACTTCGCCTGGCTGGTGGCGGACACGCTGAACGCGCTGATGGCGATTCCGAACCTGATTTCGCTGATCGCGCTGTCGCCGGTCGTGGTCATGCTGACCCGCGAATATCTGGACCGGAACGACCGCTGAGCCGCATTTGCCGCAAGCGCGGGGTTGACGCCCCGGCCTGCGGATTGTTGAAGGCATGAAACCGACGCTCGCCCCGACGGGGCGAGCGCCTCTCATTCAAGGTGCGCCATGAAATTCACCCTGTCCTGGCTGAAAGACCATCTGGAGACCGATGCCTCGGTGGAGGAGATCGGGCGGGTTCTGACCGATCTGGGGCTGGAGATCGAGGAGATCGTCGATCCCGCCGCGCGGCTGTCGGGCTTTACGATTGCCAAGGTCATCGCGGCCGAACAGCATCCCGATGCAGACCGGCTGCGGGTGCTGCTGGTCGAGACGGATGAGGGCGAGAAACAGATCGTCTGCGGCGCGCCGAACGCCAAGACCGGCTTGATCGGGGTTCTGGCCAAGCCGGGCGATTACGTGCCAGGCATCGACACCACGCTGAGCGTCGGCAAGATCCGCGGCGTCGAGAGCCATGGCATGATGGCGTCCGAACGCGAGCTGGAACTCTCGGACGAACATGACGGCATCATCGAACTCCCCTCGGGCGAGGTCGGGCAGCGTTTCACCGATTGGCTGGCGGAACATGCCCCCGACAAGATCGATCCAATTTTCGACATCGCCATCACGCCCAACCGCCCCGACGCGCTCGGCGTGCGCGGCATTGCCCGCGACCTGGCGGCGCGCGGGCTGGGCACACTGAAACCGCTTGCCGAGGCGAATATCGAGGGCAGCTTTGCCAGCCCGGTCAATGTCAGCATCGACCCGGCGATCGCGGCCAAGGCGCCCTATTTCACCGGCCGCGTGGTGCGGGGCGTCACGAACGGCCCCTCGCCGGACTGGATGCAGAAGCGCCTGCGTGCCATCGGCTTGCGGCCGATCAACTCGCTGGTCGATATCACCAATTATTTCACCCACGACCTGAACCGGCCGCTGCATGTGTTCGACATTGCCAAGATGCCGGGCGATCTGCATCTGCGCGCCGCACGGCACGGGGAGAAACTGCTGGCGCTGGATGACAGGGAATACCGACTGCCCGAGGGGGCGGTGGTGATCTGCGACGAAACTGGACTGGAATCCATCGCAGGCGTGATGGGTGGTGCAGCCACCGGCGCGGATGAGACGACGACCGACGTGTTCATCGAGGCGGCGTATTTCGACCCGATCAGCACCGCCGCCACCGGACGCGCGCTGAAGATCAACTCCGACGCGCGGTATCGGTTCGAGCGCGGCGTGGACCCGGACTTCACCCTTCCCGGCCTCAACCTGGCCACGCAGATGGTGATGGATCTCTGCGGCGGCGAAGCCTCCGGGCCGGTCATTGCCGGAGAGGCGCCCGATCATGCCCGCGCCTATCGGCTGGATACCGGGCGCGTCGTCAGCCTGGTCGGCATGGAGATCGACGAGACCGTGCAGCGCCAGACGCTGGAGGCGTTGGGCTTTCGCATGGACGGTGACATGGCCCATGTCCCGAGCTGGCGCCCCGATGTGCAGGGCGAGGCCGACCTGATCGAAGAGGTCGCGCGCGTGGCCAGCCTGACCCGGCTGGTCGGCAGGCCGATGCCGCGCCCGCAAGCGGGTGTGCCCCAGCCGGTGCTGACCCCGCTGCAGCGGCGCGAGCGTGCGGCGCGGCGCATGGCGGCCGGGCTTGGATACAACGAATGCGTCACCTACAGCTTCATCGACGCGAAGGCGGCGGCGCTGTTCGGCGGCGGCGATGACGCTGTGCGGCTGGAAAACCCGATCAGCTCCGAAATGACGCATCTGCGGCCGGATCTGCTGCCCGGTCTTCTGGCGGCGGCGGCGCGCAATCAGGCGCGCGGCTTTGGTGATCTGGCGCTGTTTGAATGCGGCCCGGTTTTCTCGGGCGGTGAACCGGGGGAGCAGGCGTTGCAGCTCAGCGGTTTGCTTGTTGGCTCGACCGCGCCGCGCGACGCCTATGGCTCGCGCCGATCCGTGGACATCTATTACGCCAAGGCAGATGCCGAAGCCATCCTGTCGGAGATAGGTGCCCCGGCGAAGTTCCAGATCGACCGCAAGCTTGATGGCTGGTGGCATCCTGGCCGGTCGGGCAATATCCAGCTTGGGCCGAACCGGTTGGCAAGCTTTGGCGAGGTTCATCCGAAGATCCTGCGCGAAATGGATGTGAAGGGCCCGGCGGTCGCCTTCACCATCCATATCCCGAATATCCCGCTGCCGAAATCCCGCACCACCACGCGCCCCGCGCTCGACGCCTCGGCATTGCAGTCGGTCGAACGCGATTTCGCCTTTGTCGTCGATCACGATGTCGAGGCGCTGAAGCTGGTCAATGCAGCGGCCGGTGCCGATAAGGCGCTGATCGACAGCGTGCGGGTGTTCGACCAGTTCGCGGGCGAGAAGGCCGAGGCGCAGATGGGTCCGGGCAAGAAATCCGTGGCGATCACGGCCAGGCTGCAACCGCGCGACAAGACCCTGACCGATGCCGAGATCGAAGCGGTTTCTGCAAAGATCGTGGAGAAGGTTGCGAAGGCGACGGGCGGCGTGTTGCGAAGCTGACGGCTGGCGAGACGACACCGCCGGAGCGGTCAGCCGGGCGGGTGCAGCTTGAGCCGCGGATCGCGCTGACGCAGGCGGTTCACCCAGTCGGCCTCTCCGGTGAAATCATGCGGCACCTGCTCGGCCGACCGACTGCCCGACAGCGATTTCGAGGCGAAGAAGTCGAAGCCGTAGAGATCCAGCCGCGCCAGCTCGGAGCGCAGCAGCAGCTCGATCAGCATCGCCCCCGTCGTGGGTTGCGCGCCAAGCGTGTCGCGCAGCGCGTCGTAATCAGCGCGCGGGTGAAGATAGAACCCGTCCGTATGCGCGCTGCGATGATCGAGCCGCTTGCGCTTATGCGACATCCACAGGATGCGCGCGGGGTCGATCCGTGCCCGTTCGGAGCGGGGCAGGCGGGTCGCCAGACCCAGCCAGTCGGTCCGGCGGCCATGGCTCTCCGGGGATGGCATGGGCGCGAGGTTGATCCGCACCACCCGGTCATGGTCGTCGATCTCCGCCCCCTGCGTGCCGCCTGACAGAGCGCGGGCATTGCCTACAAGCGCGACCGACTTGCCGCGAAGTGTCCCGAGAAGCTCGTCCCGCGGGACCGACAGGCTCGAGAGCATGTCGTCATTGCCCATCAGCCTGGCAATATAAAAGCGCAGCGGAGTCACGACAGCAGCCTGCGATAGACGTCGACGATGGCCCGCGCCTCGCCTTCGATGGCATGGTTCTCGGTGACATGCCGCCGGGCCGCCAGCCCCGCCGCCTGCCGCCCTGCTTCGTCCTCCAGCCAGTGCCGCAATGCCGCGGTCAGCGCATCCAGATCGTCCGCCGGAACCAGGCTGCCGGTCACGCCGTCCCGGATCAGCGTCTCGTAAGCCCCGACACGGGCGGCCACGGTGGGCACCCCGCAGGCCATCGCCTCCAGCGGGGTCAGGCCGAACCCTTCCCACCTGGCAGGCGCTGCAAACAGGTCAAGCGCCTGGTAATGCCGGACCACCTCGTCCCAGGGCAATTCGCCCAGAAAGCTGATCCTGTCCCGCAATCCGGCGGCCTCTGCCTCGGCCAGCAGCGCCTCCGCGAATGCTTCGTTCTCCTTGGTGATCCGGCCGGTGAAGATCAGTCGCGCTTTGGGATGATCCGGGAACAGCCGCAGCGCCGCACGGACCAGAAGATCCACGCCCTTCTGCGCCCGGACGCGCCCGAAACAGCCGATCAGTACCGCATCGGGATCGAGGCCGAGTTCGCGGCGCAGCGCCGATCTGTCCTCCGCCGGCCGGAAGATCCCGGTATCGACGCCGTGCAGGATCACCGTCGCCTCGCGCTCCAGATAGGAGGCCGCCTGGGGCGAGGTGGCGATCAGCGCGTCCTGCTGACGGATCAGCCAGCGTGTGAAGCCGGTATGATGACGCTGCGCGGCCGAGGTGAACAGCAGCCGATAGCGCCGCCGCAGCAGGCGCCGGAAGATCAGCCCGAGCGCCATCTCCGTATTGCGCCGTGCATGCCAAACCCGCCAACGTGAGCGGGGCAGGCTTGCAGCTCGGGACAGCGAAATATGCGGCAGATCGCCGGGCAGTCCCGGCCCTGTCGCCACGATGCCGATCATCTTCGATTGAACCGGGAGCAGCCGCACCACCGTCGCCGTCACGCCGGACAGGCGGCGCTTGAGGTTCGGGGCGACGACCTCGATCTGGCTCGGCTCAGTCATGCGGTGCCTCCTGCGTCCGGACATAAAGGAACAGCCCGACCACCAGCGGAATGGTAAAGAACAGGAACAGCGTTGAATAGGCCGCAGCCGGATCGCCGCCCTCCGACGCCCAGCGATAGACCGGGCGGGAGGCGAATTGCAGCGCGCCGGTTCCGCCGATGGAGAACATGTTCAGGAAGGTGACACCGCGCCCCACCAGATGGTTGGGCAGAAAGGCGCGGCCATGCGCGATCAGCAGCACATAGGACGCGCCGGAGAACCCGACCAGCGTCAGCAGTGCGATGGACAGCACGATACTGTTGGCGGTGAACAGCCACAGGGCTGCGATGACGACGATGGTGCCGGTGGTCCCGATCAGGATCGTGCGGCGCACCGACCCCACAATCCGGGTGATCGGCCCGGCGATGGAATTGCCGGCGATCATGGCGAGGCCCATCAGCAGCGTCGCTATGCCGATCATGTCACCGCTGGCGCCGAACACCTCCTCCAGATAAGGGCCGGCCCACAGCCCGCGAATGGCGGCGGAGGCCGCGTAGTTCACCGAAAACAGCGGCAGGATGAACCAAAGCGCGCGCAGCCGCAGGATATCGGCAAGCCGGCCGATGGGGTGGCGGTGATCGAGCTTCGCGGGATCGCGGACGACCATGTATTCCGCCACCGCCACGCCGAGTGTCACGGCCATCATCACCCACATCGCCGCGCGCCACCCGATGGCCTGCGCAAAGGCTTCGAGCGGTGCCGCCGAAAGAATATTGCCGAGCGCACCCACGGCCACGAACATCCCGGCCAGCGTGCCGAACTCGCGCGGCGAATACTCCCGCGCGAAGATGAAATAGGCTGCCATCAGCGCCGGAGAGCAGCCGATGCCGATCAGCGCCATCGACAGATGCAGATGCCACGCGCTCTGCGCCATCGCAAACACCGCCGCCCCCGCCGCAGCAACCAGCATCAGCCCCGCCGCGGTCCGCCGCGGACCGAACCGGTCGAGCCAGCCGCCGACGGGGATCTGCATGGCCGCGAAGGCGAAGAACCAGACACCGGATGAGACCGCCAGATCGCCGGGGCCCGCGCCCAGCTCCTGCCGCAGAACCGGGCTCAGCACCGCCATGAAGGCACGGTAGAACTGGCTGAGCGTATAGCCCAGAACCAGCACCCAGATCCCGGCGGTAAAGCGTTTCATCACACGGGCTGGAATTTTCCGTTGCTGCCATCGAGCTGGAACAGCGTGCCGTCCCCGATGTCATGGATCAGGCCATGCAGGGTCAGCCGCCCCGCCTCGACCGCCTCGCGCACGAAGGGAAAGCCCATCAGGTTCTCCAGCGAGATCATCACCGCCTCGCGCTCCAGTGCGGGCACCTGTTCGGGCGCGGGCAGATCCGCCACCCGGTCATAGCCGGGGCGCAAGATGTCCATCCAGCGACCCACGAAGCTCGAATCCTCCTCCAGATCCGGCGCCTGGCCCGAGCACATGGCGTGACACCCGGCCACGCCGCCGCACTTGGTGTGGCCCATGATGATGAGATGGGACACTTTGAGCGCATTCACGGCATATTCCACCGCCGCCGACGTGCCGTGCTGCTTGCCGTCCGGCGTATAGGGCGGGACGAGATTGGCGATGTTGCGGTGAATGAAGAACTCGCCCGTATCCGCCCCGAAGATCGATGTCACATGCACCCGCGAATCGCAGCAGGAAATCACCATCGCGCGCGGCCGCTGCCCGTCTTCGGCAAGGCGCGTATACCACGCCTGGTTCTCGGCGAAGGTGGTAGCGCGCCAGCCGGTGTAGCGGCTGACGAGATACTGCGGCAATAGCTTGGCGTTTTGCATCGGGCATCCCTCTGGTGTCGGCTCCCTGATAGGACGGGACCGGCCATAATTCGAGCAATTTTTGATCCGCCGTTTAAGGATTTGATAACTCTCGCGTGCCAGATTGCCGCTGCGTGTGGGGACACGAGTGTGGAGTGATGTGATGGGTGAACTGGCAGCCCTCGGCATGGCCGAGCGGGTGCGCGTCGATACCGGACGTGTGCAGAATATCGTGGATGAGCTGGGCGAGATCGCGGCGAAGGGTCTGATCCAGATGGCGCTGGAACAGATGGCGCTGGCGGTGCGGACGTTGCAGCGCGTGGCGCGCGAAGGCGACAGCGCGCGCACGGTGGCAAAGGCGCGGCGCCTGTCGCGTCTGGCCTGCCAGGTGGGTCTGGTTTCGCTGTCGCGGGTGGCTGATGATGTGGCGCATTGTGCCGATCGTCAGGACGCGGTCGCGCTGGACGCGACGCTGGCCCGCACGGTCAGGGTCGCCAACCGCTCCCTGTCGGAGATCTGGGACGGCGTCTGACATCGCCTTGCGGGTCATGCGCCGTGGTGACATTCTGCCGGCCGACACAGCGCCGGGGACGCCATGACCGCAGAATTCGCAGCCTCAGATGCCGATGCCAAGCCACTCTGGCTGGTGCGGGACGAATTGCCGGGTGCGCTTGATGGCGCGGCGCGCGGCTGGGCCGAGGCGTGCGGGTTCGACGGATCTGCAGGCCAGCTTTGCCTGCTGTCGGACGGCTCGGGCGGTCTCGCCGGGGCGCTGTTCGGCATGGGCAAGCCGGATGGCAAGGCCGGGCGAGAGCGCTTCTTCCTCGCCAAGGCCGCCGTGGCCCTGCCCGAAGGCGCATGGCGCATCGAGACATGGCCGGACGGCGTCGACCGCAGCGAGGCGGCGCTCGCCTGGCTGCTCGCGCAATATGCGTTCGGCCGGTACCGCAAGGCCGACGGCGCGAAGGCGCGGCTGGTGCCGCCCGAGGGGGTGGATGCCCCACGGCTGATCGCCATGGCCGAGGCGGAGTTCCTGACCCGCGACCTCATCAACACTCCGGCCAGCGACATGGGGCCGGACGCGCTCGAAGAGGCGGCGCGGGCCCTGGCGGGGCGGCATGGCTTCGCGGTGGAGGTGATCGCGGGCGACGATCTGCTGGACCGGAATTTCCCGATGATCCACGCGGTGGGCCGGGCCTCTGCGCAGGCACCCAGGCTGATCGAGCTGCGCCGGGGCGAGTCGGGGCCGGCGCTCACGCTGGTGGGCAAGGGGGTCTGTTTCGATACGGGCGGGCTGGACATCAAACCTGCCGCTGGCATGAAGCTGATGAAAAAGGATATGGGCGGCGCGGCAACCGTGCTCGGGCTTGCGCAGATGCTGGTCGCGACCGGGGCGGCGGAGGGGATGCGCCTGCGGGTGCTGATCCCCGCCGTCGAGAATGCGATCAGCGGCGCGGCCTTCCGGCCCGGCGATATCCTGACAAGCCGCAAAGGGCTGACGGTCGAGGTCAACAACACCGATGCAGAGGGCCGGTTGGTTCTGGCCGACGCGATGGCCTATGGAGCAGAGGCGGAGCCGGACTGGCTCGTGACCATGGCGACGCTGACCGGCGCGGCGCGCGTGGCGCTCGGTCCCGATCTGCCGCCTTTCTACTGCGATGACGATGCCGCGGCCGCGGCCATCCAGGCGGCCGGGCTGGCGCAATGTGACCCGGTCTGGCGGATGCCGTTCTGGGCGCCCTATGAGGCGATGATCGAGCCCGGCATCGCGGATCTCGACAACGCCCCCGCTGGCGGCATGGCGGGATCGGTGACGGCCGCGCTGTTCCTGCGCCGATTCGCGGCAGGCGCGGCGCATTACGCGCATTTCGACATTTACGGCTGGCAGCCATCGGCCGCGCCGGGGCGGACGCAGGGCGGTGTCCAGCAGGGCGCGCGGGCGCTGCTCGCTGCCTTGCCGGAGCTGCTCGCGCGATGAGCGACCGGCGCATCACCCCGGCCACGGATCGGGTGGCGCTGTCCTCGCTGCGTGGCACGCTCGACCGGCCCGCCTTCACCGATGGCACCCCGGCGCGCATCACTGCGCCGCTGGCCGAGTTGCTTGTGGCGCCGGGCGGCGCGCGGGACCGGCAACTGAATTTCGGTGCCGATGTGACGGTGATCGAGCGGCGCGGGGGCTGGGCCTTCGTGCAGGCCGCACGGGACGGCTATTGCGGCTGGATCGAAGAGACGGCGCTGTCGGCCCAACGCCCCGCCATCACGCATCGCGTCAGCGTGCCGGCCACGCATCTCTATCCCGCGCCCGACATGAAACAGCGCGAGTCCGGGGCATTGTCACTGAATGCCCGGCTGTCGGTGGTCGAGATGCGCGATGGATTTGCGCGGCTGGGGACTGGCGGCTGGGTGCCGCAGCAAGCCATCTCTGACGAATTCGCGACCGATCCGGTCGCGCTGGCGGAATCGCTCATCGGCACGCCCTATCTGTGGGGCGGAAATTCGCGCGGCGGGATCGATTGCTCCGGGCTGATGCAGGCGGCGCTGCATGGCTGCGGGATCGCCTGTCCCGGCGACGCGGATCTGCAGGAGGCGGCGTTCCAGCCGGTGGAGGAGGCGCTGCGCGGCGACCTGCTGTTCTGGCCGGGTCACGTGGCCATGGCCTGCGGTGACGGGCGGATGATCCACGCAACCGCCTGGCAGATGCGGGTGATCCACGAGGAGATCGGCCAGGCCATCGCGCGGATCGACGCGGCGGGTCACGGCCCCTATCGCGGGGCCAGGCGTGCCGGGGATGGATCGGTCGCATTCTGAGATGCTGGCGGTGGGGTGCCAGCTTTCGGCAAATCAGCCGAATGCGGAATGGAAGGCGACCTCTCCCGCCGGCACATCGCCACCAAAGGGCAGCGCCACGAAATAGTCCGGCGGCATGTTCGGCAGGACCAGACCCGGCTGGGGCCGAAAGCCGAAGCGCTGATAATATCGCGGATCGCCGAGCAGGACGCATCCCTTTCGACCGGCGGCGCGCATTCTGTTCAACCCCTCGCGGATCAGGGCAGAGCCGATGCCGGCGCGCTGCCGTTCCGGCGCGACAGAGACGGGGCCGAGGCCGATCCAGCCACGATCCTCGCCGTCGATCGTGACGGGTGAAAACGCGACATGGCCGACGATCCTGCCCTGCGTGACCGCGACGAGCGAAAGCAGCAGCGCATCCGCATCCCGCAGTCGAGCGATGATCGCCGCCTCGGTGCCGCTGCTGTGTTCGGCCTGTGCAAAGGCCGTGGTCGTCAGCGTGGCGATATCCGCCGCATCGCCGGGGCGTTCGGGACGTATCTGCATCGCCGCGCTCACAGGTTGAACACGCGGTCCGGCTGCACCTCGCCGCCCAGATAGCGGCCGATGCAGATGGCGCGGCCCGTGTGGCTGACCCAGACCATTTCGCCATATTGCGCCATTCCCAGCACCTGGCCGGGATTGCCGTTGCGAATGCGTAGCGCACCCTGTTCGGTCGCCTGCATCTCCGGCAGGCCGGTCAGGGCCGAGTGGATCGGCAGCAGGCGGGATTCGAGCGCCGCCTGGCTGCCCCGGTCGATCAGGTCGAAGGGCACGGCGTCGGTGGCATCGAACGGGCCGGACCACACCCGCCGCAGGCGCGCGACATGGCCGAGGCAGCCCAGCTCGCGCCCCAGATCGCGGGCAATGGCGCGGACATAGCCGCCCTTGCCGCAGACCATGTGCAGATCGGCATCATCGGCGCGCGCCTCGATCAGCGACAATTCGTCGACATAGAGCGGCCTCGCCGCCAGTTCCGGCGCGGCGCCGTCACGGGCGAGGTCGTAAGCGCGCTCTCCGCTGACCTTCACGGCCGAGAATGCCGGCGGCACCTGCATGATGTCGCCGGTAAAGCCGGGCAGAGCCTTGCGGATCGCCGCAGGATCGGGTCGGCTGTCGGCGCGGCGCAGCACCTCGCCCGTGGCGTCGTCAGTCGCGGTCTCTGCCCCCCAGGTGACGGTGAAATCATAGGCTTTCAGCGCCTCGGTCAGCAGCGGCACGGTCTTGGTCGCCTCGCCGAGCGCGATGGCCAGCACTCCCGTCGCGTCGGGATCCAGCGTGCCCGCATGGCCCGCCTTCTTCGCATCCAGCGCCCATCTGACCTTGCCCACCACATCGGTGGAGCCAATGCCCGCGGGTTTGTCGACGATCAGCCAGCCGGAAATCGCGCGGCCCTTCTTGCGTGCCATCATGTCCCTCGCTCAGAAGGCTGCGCGGATAGCGCCCGTCTCAGCCGCCGTCAACCAGCCCGATGATCGGGCCCATCGGCCAGCCGAAATCCGAGCGGTTCAGCGATGGCGCGTGGAGGCGTGAGATCGAGCCGTCGAAATAAAGCGCGTTCCGCGCCCCCAGCCCGTCGCGATAGAACCTGCCGAATTCGTGGAATGTCACAGGCCGGTCGGAAATCGCGAACCACGCGGTGTCGCCTTCTGCCGACACGCCCACGCCGTTCCGGATATAGCGGCTGTCGGAATCGACCAGGAAGCGGGGATGCAATTCGCCCTCGATCACCAGCATCGGGCCGGATTGCGTGGCCAGGCGACATTGTGGCTGCGCCGCGGCAAACGCCCCGGTTTCATAGACCCGGAACGGGCTGGCGCCGCCTGCGCAGAACACCCCGTTCGGCAACAACCCGAAATTTCCGCCGCCCCCGCCCGTGACCAGCCGGCCGCGCAGGTCATCGCCGGATTTATACAGCCCCACCGGCTCGTAATCGCGGTGGAACATCCCGGCATTCATCGCGAAGACCAGTGATTGCCCGTCGGGCAATGCGCTGCGCAGGCTGCTGAACCCGCCCAGCTTGCGGCCCCTGGCGTCGTCGATCCACAGACCGAGACGCGGCTCCTCCGCCGCCGAAACCGTGCAGACCGAATAGCCCTGACCGGCATGGGTGATCCGGCTGCACTCGGCGCCGCGCGCGGGCAGGCTCAGGGCCAGGACCGCGCCTGCCAGCATGCCCAGCCGGCTGACCGCCCTAGTCCAGATCGTCGTCATCCAGCCCCGACTCGACATCACGGCGCACACGCTCATCGGCGAAGATGCGGCGCGTGTCGTCCATGCGATCGTAGGTTTCGTCCAACTGGAACCGCAGTTCGGGCGCGTATTTCAGGTTCAGACCCTTGGCGACCAGATGGCGCAGTTCGCGGGAATTGCGGCGCAGCGCGTCAAGGGCGACGTCGGCCTCGTTCCCGCCAAGCGGCATCACGAAGGCGGTCGCAACCTTCAGGTCCGGCGAAGCGCGCACCTCGCCCACGGTGATCGAATGCCGGTTCAGATCGGGATCATGCACCTCCGCCCGCAGCAGCAATTCGGACAGGCGGTGGCGGATCAGCTCGCCCACGCGAAGCTGGCGCTGCGAGGGGCCGGGGCCGGTATGGAAGCGGTTCTGTGCCATGCCCGCAGATGTAGGGGGTTGGGCCGCGCCCCGCAATGGACTAAGCGAAACGGGAGAGCTGTAGGAGGCAGAGATGGAAAAGCCGGGCATCGTCATCACGGGCGTCTCGGGACGCATGGGCCAGATGCTGGTGCGCGTGGTCAGCGCATCGGACGAGGTCCGGCTGGTCGGCGCGATCGAGCGGCCGGGCAGCGACTGGCTGGGCCGGGATCTGGGCGAGGCGATGGGCGGTCAGGCCAGCGGTGTGCTGGTCAGCGACGACGCGGTGACGGCTGTTGCGCGGGCGCAGGCGGTGATCGACTTCACCACGCCGGAGGCCACGGTCGCGTTTGCCGAACTGGCCGCGCAGGCCCGCGCGGTGCATGTGATCGGCACGACCGGGCTGTCGCCGGAAGATCTGGGCGCAATCTCGCGCGCCGCACGCCACGCGCCGATCATCCGGGCAGGGAATATGAGCCTTGGGGTCAACCTGCTGATGGGGCTGACCCGCAAGGTCGCCGCGGCACTTGGCGAGGATTGGGATATCGAGGTGGTCGAGGCGCATCACCGTCACAAGGTCGATGCCCCCTCCGGCACCGCGCTGATGCTGGGCGAGGCCGCGGCCGTGGGGCGCGGCGCCAGCCTCGATGCGCTGCGCAGCCCCGCGCGCGAAGGGATGACGGGCGAGCGGCAGCCGGGCAGCATCGGCTTTTCCGCCATTCGCGGAGGCGATGTGGTGGGCGAGCACGACGTGATTTTCGCGGGGCAGGGAGAGCGGCTGGTGCTGCGCCATCTGGCGACCGACCGGGCGATCTTTGCCCGCGGCGCGCTGCGCGCGGCGATCTGGGGGCAGGATCAGGGGCCGGGCGAGTACGACATGATGGATGTGCTGGGGCTGGGTTGATCCGAAAGTCCGGTGTAGTTCCGGGTCGGACATCGCCGCGCCTTGGAGCGGTCAACCGGCCCGGGACAAGGTGCGCAACACCGCCGGGCCAGCGTCCGACCACCCGCGAGGGCGGACGCTTCGTCACCCATCCGCGCTGAACAGCCTTTCTGAGGGGATGCACCATAAAGCGCATCGTGGAAATGCAGGCAGTGTCAGCCCGCGGTCGGATGCTGGCCCTCTGTTGGGCGAGGCATCCAGTCGGAGGCTCAACGTTTTTTGGGCAGTTGGATCGGCGGTTGGGCAATGAACCCCGCCCCGTCTGACGCGGCGATCATCCGGGTAAGGGTGAAAACATCGCCCTCTATGTCCAGCAAGGCGAATTCGTTCGGCGGATCCTCGGGGCGGTCGCACAGCACCGATCCGGCGTGGATCTGGGTCATGCCCGATACAGACCCTGCGATGTTGAACTGATGCAGATGCCCGGTCAGCACCAGCGATACACCGGCGGCGTCATAGGCGGCGCGCGCAGCCTCGGCGTTCAGCATCAGCTCCTTCGTCTCGCCGGGAAGCAGGCTGATCGGGTGATGCTGCACCACCATGACCGGCCCGCTGCGCGACAGGTGGCGCACCCGGTCGATCTGGCGCTGCGTGATACGCCCGTTGCGCCAGCGATAGGGAAAGGTCGAGTTCACGCCGATGATCTTCAGCCCCGGCAGTTCCAGCAGCGGCTCGCGCGGGCCCTGCACGGCGCGCTGATAGGCGCGGAAAGGCGAGAGCAGCCGTCCTGGCAGATCCAGCAGGGGAATGTCGTGATTGCCCGGCACGCAGAGCCATGGCACGCCGGTCCGGTCGAGCAGCGCCTGCGCCTCCGCGAACAACCCGCGCCGCGCTCTCTGCACCAGATCACCGGCGATGACGAGATTGTCGGGTCTTGCCGTGGCGATGGCATCCAGCAGCGGCTGGACCAGATGCGCGCGATGCATCCCGATATGCAGATCGGCCAAGAGGGCGAGTCGCATCACGCCGGATCTCCCTCGGCGGCCGGGTTGGCCGCGCGGGCGGGCACGAGAACGCGAAGCGCATCCTTGCGGATGCTCAGTTTCAGCGGCGCGGGGACGCGCGAGCGTTCGCCGTCATGGGCGACATGGCGCGTCGGCCGGTCCGTGTCGATGATGAAGTGATCCGATACGATCAGCTCGAAATCCTCGCCGCGCGACATCCGCCCCAATGCCAGCCGCAGCGCCGCGCCGACGAGCGGCAGGGCCCGCTCTGCCTTGGCGATGAAGAGCGGCAGCCGGTCGCGCCGCACCTCGTCGGCCGCTTCCAGCCCGAAGCTTTCCAACTGGGTCTCGCTTTGGGCCACGAAGGCCAGGGCGGTGCGGAAGCGGCGCTCCTCGCCATCCACCGTGGCGGTCAGCAGCAGCGGGTGACGCAGATCCATCAGGCTGCGCAGCGTGGCCCAATAGGCGAGCACGCGTCTGCGGCCCCAGCGCTTGTAGAAGTTTTCCCGCCGTTCAAGGATCTCGGGATAGGCGCCGAGGCTGATATTGTTCAGGAACACCTTGCCGTTCATATCCCCGACCGAGACCCGCTCGACCCGCGCATTCAACAGCGTCTCGATGGCCTCGTCCGGGGTTTCGCCCACATTCAGATCGCGTGCGAAGTAATTGAACGTGCCGCCCGGGATGACGCCCATCACCGCCGGCAGCTCTGCATCGGCCAGGGCCTGGGCCACTGCCGCCTGCGTGCCGTCGCCGCCTGCCGCGATGATCAGGTCGTGATCGGTGTTCAGGTCGGTCGCCAGGCGGATCAGATCCTGCCCCTTTTCGACCCGGACTGCACGAAAGCTGGCGCAGCGCGGCGCGAGGCGGTCCTGGAGCTGCTGCCCCAGCCCGTCGCCGTTGCCGCGGCCGGATTTCAGGTTCAGGATCGCGGCGACGCGGGCGCGGGCGAGGTCGAATGTCTCGGTCATCTGGGTCCGGCTGAATGCTCGCGGGCCAACACGCTCGCCACGGCATCGGTTCCCGGTCTTGGCCTTGCCGCGCGAACGGGCTAGGACAACCGGCAAAGATCAGGGGATCACGATGAGCATGGACAAGACATTCGATGCCGCCAGTGCCGAGGCCCGCATCAGCGCCGAATGGGACAGGATCAACGCCTTCGCCGCCGGTGCCAATGCCAAGCCGGGGGCAGAGACGTTCTCGGTGCTGATGCCGCCCCCCAACGTGACCGGCAGCCTTCATATCGGTCACGCGCTCGACAATACGCTGCCCGACATCCTTGTCCGCTGGCACCGGATGCGCGGCTTCGACGTGCTGTGGCAGCCGGGGCAGGACCATGCCGGGATCGCCACGCAGATGGTCGTCGAACGCCGGATGGCCGAACGGCAGGAGCCGGGCCGGCGTGAAATCGGTCGCGACGCCTTCGTCGAGAAGGTCTGGCAGTGGAAGCAGGAATCCGGCGACACGATCGTCAACCAGCTTCGCCGGCTGGGGACATCCTGTGACTGGTCGCGCAATGCCTTCACCATGTCCGGCGCACCGGGCGCGCCAGAGGGGCAGGGCGGGAATTTCCACGATGCCGTGCTGCGCGTGTTCGTCGATCTCTACAACAAGGCCATCATCTATCGCGGCAAGCGGCTGGTGAACTGGGATCCGCATTTCGAGACCGCGATTTCGGATCTGGAGGTCGAGAACCGCGAGGTTCCCGGCCATATGTGGCATTTCAAGTATCCGCTCGCCGGTGGCGAGACCTATGAATATGTCGAGCGCGACGCAGACGGCAATATCACCCTGCGCGAGACCCGCGACTATATCTCCATCGCCACGACCCGGCCCGAGACGATGCTGGGCGATGGTGCGGTGGCCGTGCACCCTGACGATGCGCGCTATGCCCCCATTGTCGGCAAGCTCTGCGAAATCCCGGTCGGGCCGAAGGAACATCGCCGCCTGATCCCGATCATCACCGACGACTACCCCGACCCGGATTTCGGCTCGGGCGCGGTGAAGATCACCGGGGCGCATGATTTCAACGATTACGGCGTCGCGACCCGCAACAACATCCCGCTTTATGCACTGATGGACACCAAGGGCGCGATGCGTGAAGACGGGTTGTCATATGCGGAGAGCGCCGCAATTGCCAGCCGCGCCGCGCAAGGCGAGGATGTGGGCGATGTATCCAATGTGAACCTCGTTCCCGATCATCTGCGCGGGCTGGATCGGTTCGAGGCCCGCACGCAGGTGATCGCGGACATCACCGGGGAAGGCCTCGCCGTCACCGATGCCGAGGGCGCGCCGGTCGTCGAGAACAAGAAGATCATGCAGCCCTTCGGCGACCGCTCCGGCGTGGTGATCGAGCCGATGCTGACCAATCAGTGGTTCGTCGATACGGCGCGGATCGTCGGCCCGGCGCTCGACGCCGTGCGCGATGGCCGGACCCAGATCCTGCCCGATCAGCATCGCAAGGTCTATGAACACTGGCTGGAGAATATCGAGCCCTGGACGATCTCGCGCCAGCTCTGGTGGGGGCACCAGATCCCGGTCTGGTACGGGCTGGATCTGGAGAGCCGCGGCTTCACCGATGATGAAGGCGACGGTGCGCTCGATGAGGTCGAGCTGTTCGCGCTGCTGTCCGACGGGCTCGTGCAACGGGGTGATTACCATCACGCAGCGGCCAGTTTCGACGAGGTGGCAGAACGCTTCCGCGACGACATCGCCGGGCTGCCGCAGCCGCTGGAGATCGCCCGCGTGATCGAGGTGGCCGATCGCGACGCGGCGATCGAGGCGTTCAGCCGCGGTCTGGCGGATTACAACCTCTCGCAGGATCCCACCAAGCTGGTCTACCCGGTCTGGCGCGACCCTGATGTGCTGGACACATGGTTCTCCTCCGGCCTCTGGCCCATCGGCACGCTCGGCTGGCCGGACGCCACGGCGGAGATGCGGAAATATTTCCCGACCGACGTGCTCGTGACCGGGTTCGACATAATTTTCTTCTGGGTTGCCCGGATGATGATGATGCAGCTTGAGGTGGTGGGCGACGTGCCCTTCCACACCGTCTATGTCCACGGGTTGGTGCGCGACGAAAAAGGCGCGAAGATGTCCAAATCCAAGGGCAATGTCATCGATCCGCTGACGCTGGTGGACGAATACGGTGCGGACGCGCTGCGCTTTACCCTGACCAGCATGGCGGCGATGGGGCGTGACCCGAAGCTGGGGCCCAAGCATGTCGAGGCCAACCGGAATTTCGTCACCAAGATCTGGAACGCCACCCGCTTTGCCGAGATGAACGGGGTGCGCGGCGGCGGCGACCGCCCCAACCCGCGTCACACCGTCAATCGCTGGATCATCGGTGAGGTGGCGCGGGCCACCGCCGCCACCGATGAGGCCTTGCAGGGGTTCCGGTTCAACGAGGCGGCCTCCGGGCTTTACGCCTTCGTCTGGGGCAAGGTCTGCGACTGGTATGTCGAATTCGCCAAGCCGCTTTTCGACAGCGAGCACGCCGAGGAGACGCGCGCCACGATGGGCTGGGTGCTCGATCAGTGCTATACGCTGCTGCATCCGATCATGCCCTTCGTGACCGAGGAGCTGTGGTCGCTGACCGGCGATCGGGACAGCATGCTGATCCATGCCGACTGGCCCGAATTCGGCCGCGACGTGATCGACGAGGATGCCGACCGGCAGATGAACTGGGTCATCCAGCTTATCGAGAATATCCGCTCGGCCCGCGCGCAGATGGGGGTTCCCGCTGGCGCGCGGCTCGACCTCATCGTGACCGAGGCGGATGCGCCGGCCCGCGCGGCCCTTGCCGCCAACGCGCCGCTGATCGAGCGGCTGGCGCGGGTCAACCCGCCGCAGGAGGGCAAAGGCGGCAATGGCATGCTCGCGGTGTCGGCTGGAGGGGCGTCCTTCGCGCTGCCGATTGGTGACGTGATCGACGTGGCGGCCGAGACGGCGCGGCTGGAAAAGAACGCGGCCAAGACCAGCAAGGATGCGGACGGGTTGCGCAAGCGGCTCGACAACCCCAGATTTGTCGAGAACGCCGATTTCGAGGTGATCGAGGAAACCCGCCAGAAGCTTGCCGATCTGGACCAGGACCTGGCCCGGATCCATGCCGCTCTGGCCCAGTTGAAAGCCATGTAGTGCACTGGTTTGAACGCATCGCCCAACGCCGGATCGACGAAGCCGAGGCCAGGGGCGAATTGCGCGGGCTGGCCGGAGAGGGCAGGCCCTTGGACCGGGCGAGGCTGCGCGAAAAGTCCGATGACGTGATGCATCGGATCATGGCGGATACCGGCTTCCTGCCGGAGGAGTTCCGCCTGCGCAAGGAGGTCGAGGCCAAGCGCGCGGTGCTCGAGCAGATCGAGGACGAGGCGGAGCGTGACGCGCTGCGGCGTCATATCGCGCTGCTCGAACTGCGCGCCAATATCGCCACCGACGCCCGCCGCTCGGCCGCGCGAAGCGGCTAGGCGCCGGATCAGTCGGGCAGCAGCATGTATCCCGCCCCGCGCACCGTCTGCAGATAGCGCGGCTCCTTCGGATCGCGTTCGATCTTGCGGCGCAGCCGGGTGATCTGCACGTCTATCGCCCGGTCCGAGCTTTCGCCGTCATCGGACGGGGTGCGGCCCAGATCCAGCGTCAGATCGGTGCGGCTGACCGGCTCTCCCGGCGTTTCGGCCAGCCGGCGCAGCAGCGCGGCTTCGGTCCCGGTCAGGTGGATATGGGCGTCACCATCGAAAAGCTGTCCGCGCTCGGTGTCATAGCGCAGCAGCCCCATCGTCATGTATTTCGGCCCGGCCGGCTGGGCTTGCGGAACCCGGCGCAGAATGGCGGCGATGCGCAGCAGCAACTCGCGCGGCTCGAAGGGTTTTGGCAGGTAGTCATCCGCCCCCGCCTCCAGCCCCGCGATCCGCTCGCTGGTGTCGCCAAGCGCGGTCAGCAGCAGGATCGGCGTGGCAAGACGCTTGCGCAGATCCCGCGTCAGCCCGACACCGTCCTCGCCCGGCATCATCACATCCAGCACGATCAGGTCGAACTCCAGCCCCCGCAGGATCTTGCGCGCATGGCTGGCATCATGCGCGGTGGAGACGAGATAGCCGTTCTTGACCAGGAACCTGCGCAACAGGCTGCGGATCCGTTCGTCATCATCAACGACCAGGATATGCGCCGCCTCGCTCATTCCGCGGCATCCTGGCGGCGCATCTCGCGGAACCGGCGCGCCCCGGCCTCGTCCATCATCGCCTCGAGCACTTGCCGGAACCCGGCCACGGCTTGCGGACCCGCCGCACGATAGGCCGCACGGACGCGGGCGCGCTGCGCCTCGGACAGCCGCTTTTCCAGCGCAGCGCCGGTTTCGGACAGAAACAATTGCCGTTCGCGCCGGTCGCGTTGACCCACGCGGGATTCGACCAGCCCGTCTTTCAGAAGCGTGCGCAGCACCCGGTTCAGCGACTGCTTCGTCACGCCCAGAATATCCAGCAGATCGGACACGGTCAGGCCGGGCTTGCGGGCGATGAAATGCATGGCGCGGTGATGGGCACGACCGTAATCCATCCCCTCCAGGATTTCGTCGGGATCGGAGGTGAAGGCACGATAGGCAAAGAAGAACGCCTCGATCCCGCCCCGGATCTGCTCATCGGTGAGGAACAGCAGGTTTTCCGCCCCCTGGCCGATCACCGGATTTGCCGTTGGGTTCTTCATCCCGTGCCCCCCGCTCGTTCAGCCCATATTTTAAGTCAGCCTTGTTGACTTTCCAAGAATGAATTGCTAGAAAATCGCCATAGTTGCGCAAGAATAAAACTCCATTTTGCATCTTGTCGCAATTTTCCGAAAGGCAAGCAGTGGGGATGCGCATGGAAGGTGCCTATGACGACCGCGACGGCAAGATCTGGATGAATGGCGAGTTGGTGGAGTGGCGTGATGCCACGATCCACGTGCTCACCCATGCGCTGCATTACGCCTCCTCCGTGTTCGAGGGGGAGCGCTGCTATGACGGCAAGATCTTCAAGAGCCACGACCATTCGCTGCGGCTGATCGAATCGGGGCGGCTGCTGGACATGCCGGTGCCCTATTCCGCAGAAGAACTGGACGCGGCGAAAGAGGCCGTGCTGAAGGCGAACGGGCTGACCAACGCCTATCTCCGCGCGGTGGCGTTCAGGGCCTCCGGGCCGGATATGGGCGTCTCGGCGCGGCGCAACCCGATCAGCGTGGCGGTCACGGCCTGGGAATGGGGCAGCTATTACGGCGATGCGAAATGGCAGGGGGCGAAGCTGGACATCAGCAAGTGGAAACGCCCCGACCCAGAGACCATCCCGACCGCCGCCAAGGCCGCCGGGCTCTACATGATCTGCACCATGTCCAAACATGCGGCCGAGGCGAAAGGCTGTTCTGACGCGCTGTTCTATGACTGGGAAGGCTACGTGGCCGAGGCGACGGGGGCGAATATCTTCTTCATCAAGGATGGCGAGGTGCACACGCCGATGGCCGACCGCTTCCTGAACGGCATCACCCGCCAGACGGTGATCGGCATGCTGAAGAAGATGGGCTACACCGTGCATGAACGCCGGATTCGGCCCGAGGAGCTGGACGAGTTCAGCGAATGCTGGCTGACCGGTTCCGCGGCCGAAATCACGCCGGTGGGCCAGATCGGTGATCACCATTACCAGGTCGGGCAGATCACCCGAGAGGTCTCGGACGCCTATGACGCGCTTGTGCGGGCCTGATCCGGGCGGGCGCGGCCGCAGCGCCGTGATCCGCCCTTGCCGCGCTTCCGCGAAAGCGATCGCTTCGCTATAGGATGGGGCATGGACCCGGATTTTCGCCACGCGCTGCCCTTCTGGATGTCGCTCGGCCTCGTGCCGCTGGCGGTGCTGGCCGCCGCGATGGGGGGCTGGTGGTGGGGGTTGATGCCAGCATATGCGTGGTATCTGGTGACCGGGCTGGATCTGGTGCTGGGGCTGGATCAGTCAAACCCCGACACCGAGACCGGGGTGGAGGCGCTGTTCTGGTATCGCGCCGTCACGGTGGTCTGGTTTCCGGTGCAGTTCTGCCTGATCTTCGGCCTGATCTATTACGCCACCCGGTCCGGCCTGTCAGGCTGGGAACAGCTTGGCCTGTTCTTCGGGCTGGGCGTCGCCAGCGGCACGATCGGCATGGTCTATGCCCACGAGCTGCTCCATCAGCGGCCGGGCTGGGAGCGCTGGCTGGGCGATCTGCTCCTCGCCTCTACGCTGTATTCGCATTTCCGCACCGAGCATCTGCTGGTCCATCATTCCTGGGTGGCGACACCGCGCGACGCCGTCTCGGCCCGCTACAATGAAGGCTTTTACCGCTTCTTCTGGCGGGTTCTTTCAGAGGGGCCGGCAAGTGCGTGGCGCGCCGAGCGCAACCGGCTAGCCCGCGCCGGACGGCCGGTCACCGACCGGCGCAACCCGTTCTGGCGCTATGGCGCATTGCAGGCGGGGATGCTGGGCCTCGCCTTGCTGCTTGGCGGCTGGCAGGGGGTGCTGCTGTTCGTCTGGCAGGCCTTCGTCGCGATCTGGCAGCTTGAGCTGACGAATTATGTCGAACATTACGGTCTGACCCGGCGCCATCTGGGCAATGGGAAATACGAGCATGTCCTGCCCCGGCATAGCTGGAACGCGGCGCACAAGGCGACGAACTGGCTGCTCATCAATCTTCAGCGGCATTCGGACCACCACTACAAGCCCGACCGGCGTTTCCCGCTTCTCCAGACCTATTCCGTGGATGAGGCGCCGCAACTGCCGATGGGCTATCCGGCGATGACGTTCCTGGCGATGATCCCGCCCTTGTGGCGGCGGCGCATGAATCCCCGCGTGCGGGCATGGCGGCGGCAATTTTATCCCGATATCGCGGATTGGAAGCCCTATAATCGCGGCGACCTGCCGATGCCGCGCGGCGCGATCTGACCGCGCCGCCGCATCACGCGAATGGATCGGTCGCGTAGCCCACGCCGGTCAGGGACAGACCCTGCGGCGGGCAGACCGGCCCGCAAGCCGCGCGGTCCCGTGCGTCGAGCGCGTCGCGCACCCGCTCGGGCGCCCAGGCCCCCGCACCGACCCGTTCCAGCGTGCCCACGATGCTGCGCACCTGATTGTGCAGAAAGCTGCGCGCGCGAAGCTGGAACCGGATCTCCTGCCCGGCGGGATAGGGCAGTTCGTCGATGACGATCTCGTCCAGCGTCTTTACCGGCGATTTCGCCTGGCACATCGTGCTGCGGAAGGTGGTGAAATCATGCTGGCCGAGAAGATGCCGCGCGGCGTCGCGCATCGCATCGGCATCGAGCGGCCGCAGCACCTGCCACACCTGCCCGCGATCCGCGACCACCGGCGCGCGGCGTGCCACGAGCCGAAAGGCATAGCGCCGTTCGAGCGCGGAGAAGCGGGCATGAAAATCGTCACCGACCTCCGCGACCGCGGTGATGGCGACCGGATCCGGCTTCAGATGCCAGTTCAGCGCCTCTCCCAGGCGGAAGGGCGGCCAGTCTCGCGCCAGATCGGCGTGAAAGACCTGGCCCGTGGCGTGAACGCCCGCATCCGTCCGCCCGGCTGCCGCGATTCGCGCACCCTCGGCGAAGCCCGCATCCAGCCGGCCAAGCGCCGCCTCGATCGCGGCCTGCACGCTCGGCTGACCCGCCTGCGCCTGCCAGCCGGCGAAGGGCGCGCCGTCATATTCGACCCGGAAGGCGTAGCGCGGCATCAGTCCCGCTTGCGCCCCGCCTTGACGGTGTCCCGGATCAGATCGGTCAGATCATGGCCGCGACGGTCCTCCAGGGCCGGGGATGCCGGTTCCCGCGTGCGGACGCCTTCCCGTGCCAGCCGGTCGCGCAAGACCTGCATCTCGATATCGAAATCTGCCCGGCCGCCTTCGATCAGCGAGCGGGTCCGGGCGGCGAAATTCCCTTCCAGATCGCTCAGCAGCTTCTCGTAATCGTCGCGGGCCGAGGCATCCTTGGTATGGGCGTAGAGATCCGCGAACTTCACCGTCGCATCGCGCGCGCCCATCAGATAGACGCCCAGATAGCGCCGCGCGGCGGTCAGATCACCGGGATCCTCCTCGACCCGGCGGAACAGCTCGCGCGCGGTCTCGGCGAAGACCTGCACCCGCGCCTCCAGCCGCCGATCGCCCGTGCGGCGGATCGCGTCGAGCATCCCGGCCAGGTAGTCCTCGCCCTCGGCCACGACGCGCGCTACCCGGTCCTGCTGGAACGGATCGATCCCTTCCATGCCCTTGTCGCGCATCGGGTCGCCGCCGAAGGACAGGTAATGCAGCACTGCCCCCGCGACGCCGATCAGCCCGGCACCGGCAAAGGCAGATGGTTCGGCTGCCCCGACCGCCAGACCAAGCCCGGTCGCGACCCCGCCGAACAGCTTGCGCGGCCAGGCCGGACGGCGCGCGACGCGCCGCGCGTCATAGGACGCCTCGGCCTGCAACCCCTCGCGGGTCAGCAGCCCGCCAATGGCGACGATGCCGAATCCGGCCAGGTTCGTGACCAGCCCGAACGGGTCCTGCCAGAAGGCGGTCATCAGGAACGGAGAGGCGGAGATCGTGATCCATTTCACCCGCGACTCCAGCGGATGGACCGGCTCCCCCTTGGGCTGGGGCATATCCGGCTGACCGGGCGAGAAACGTCCACCGAAACGCTTGGCCATGTCGCCGCCTATGCCGCGCCTGCCAGCGACGCATACAGCGTCAGCAGGACCAACAGGTAGAAGGACAGCCTTTTCGTGGCTTTGCTGGACATCGATCTCTCCGGTTGCGGTCATGGAACAGATGGGCCGAGCGTCGCGCGATTGCAACCGTGATCGGGCCCCGTTCCCCAAGGATGTGCCACCATCCTGCCCGCTTTACCTGCGCCGGGACGGGCGCTAAGCCGATCCGGGCAACTGAATGGCAGAGCGTCGGGGTGGCATTGACAGACATGGAGGAGCCGGAGGGTGCGGATGCACGCGCCACCAAGCGCAATGCCACGCTGCTTTTGTGCCTCACGGTGATCTGCGGCATGTCGCCCTGGTTCGCCACCGGTGCGGCGATCCTCGACATCGCCCGCGAACGCCAGATCGGGCCGGTGATGCAGGCCATGCTGTCCTCGGCGGTGCAGGCGGGGTTCGTTGCCGGTGCGCTTGGCGTGGCCGTCACCGGCATCGCGGACCGCATCGACCCGAGGCGGGTGCTGGCCGTCTCGGCGCTGCTGAACGCGGCGCTTACGCTGACGCTTCTGGTCCTGCCGCCGGGCAGCCCGGCCTCCGTCCTGCTGCGCTTTCTGGCCGGAATGGGGTTCGCGGGCATCTATCCGGTCGGGATGAAGATCATGGTCGGCTGGGGGCTGCGCGACCGGGGCTATCTGGTGGGGCTGCTGGTCGGGGCCCTGACGATGGGTTCGGCCCTGCCGCATCTCGTCAGCTATCTGGGCGGCACGGATTGGCGCGTGGTGATCGCTGCCACCGGCATCGCGTCGCTGCTGGCGGCGCTGATGGCGCTGTTCCTGCGCCTCGGCCCGCATCACGCCCGCGCGCGCGGCTTCGATATCCGCGCCATCCGCCTGATCTGGACCGACCGCAATATCCGCGCCGCGACGGGCGGCTATCTGGGCCATATGTGGGAGCTTTACGCCTTCTGGTCCTGGATCGGGGCCTTCGCTGCCGCCAGCTATGCCAAGCGATTGCCAGACGCGGAGGCGGCGGCGCTTGCCGCGCTGACGGCGTTCTGCGCAATCGCGCTCGGGGCGCTGTGTTGTGTGCCCGCCGGGCGCATGGCCGACCGCTGGGGCAAGTCCCGCATTGCGGCCACGGCGCTGATCCTGTCCGGGACGGCCGGGCTGCTCAGCGCCGCGTCGTTTGGCGGCGAGGTCTGGCTGGTTGCCGGGCTGCTGCTGTTATGGGGCGCTGCGATCATCCCGGACAGCGCCCAGTTCTCGGCGCTGATCGCGGATCACGCGCCGCCGCATCTGGCGGGCAGCCTGATGGCCTTGCAGACGGCGCTCGGATTCGCGCTGACCATCCTTACGGTGCAGATCACCCCGGTTGTCGCCGCGGCAATCGGCTGGCAAGCGACTTTCCTGCTGCTGGTGCTCGGCCCGGGTTTCGGGATCGCCGCGCTGCGCACCGCCCGTTCAGGCGGCGCGGATCAATAGCTGCGGGTGCGGCGGTCGAACACCTTCTGCCCCATCATCGAGCCGACCAGATCGACCATCAGCTTCGCGGTCCGGCCGCGATCATCGAGGAACGGGTTCAGCTCGACCAGGTCGAGCGAGGTCACGCGCCCCGATTCATGCAGCATCTCGCAGACCAGATGCGCCTCGCGAAATGTCGTGCCGCCCGGCACGGTGGTGCCGACGGCCGGCGCGATGGATGGGTCGAGGAAATCCACGTCGAGCGAGACATGCAGCATCCCGTCCGCCGCCTGCACCTGGTCCAGGAACTCCTTCAGCGGGGCTGCAATCCCGCGCTCGTCCAGAACCCGCATGTCGTTCACGGTGATCTCGGTCTCCTCCAGCATCGCGTGTTCGGCCGGATCGACGCTGCGGATGCCGAACATGCAGATATTCTCGCCCGGCACCGGGGCCGGAAAATCGGGGAAGGGCGCGAAACCCGCGCGGCCCGCGGCATAGGCCATCGGCGTGCCATGCAGATTGCCGGAGGTAGTGGTGGCGGGTGTGTGGAAGTCGCTATGCGCGTCCAGCCAGATCACGAAAAGCGGGCGGCCCACGGCCTTCGCATGGGCGGCGACCCCGGACAGGGTGCCAAGCGCCAGCGCATGATCCCCGCCCAGAAAGATCGGCATGCCGCGCGGCATGGCATCGCGCGCGGCGGCCGCCAGCGCATTGGTCCAGCCGATCACCTCGGGCAAGTGATGAATGGCCTCGTTCGCATGGGTCTCTTCGCCTAGGGCGGCAGGTGTCGCGTCGCCCTGATCCTCGACCGTGTGGCCAAGCGCGCGCAGCACTTCGGCCAGCCCGGCCACGCGATAGGCGGCCGGACCCATCAGGCAGCCCGCGCGGCGCTGCCCCTCATCCATCGGGGCGCCGATCAATATGCAGTTCGTCATCCGGGACTCCCTTGTCGTTCTCGGGCAAAAGGATAGGCGGGATGAGGGGGTTAGGCCAGCCTGCCGATGGCGGAGACGATCAGCGACGTCCCCGACAGAAACAGCAGGATGAGGGCGAATTTGCGGATCGTGGCGGTCTCGAACGGCGAGGAAAGCGCCGCGCGACCCAGGTGCCGAACAGCACCGCCGGGGCCGCGCCCGCCGCACTGATGAGCAGCGCAGTGTCGAATCCACCGGTGGAGATGACAAGCAGGCTGCGCAGGATCTGGGTGGCGAAGAACAGCAGCAGCAGCGTCGCACGCAGCGCCGCAAGCGGCATGGGCTGGCGATAGAGATGCCAGATCACCGGCGGGCCGGTGGTCGAGAACAGCCCGCCCATCACCCCGCCCGCCAGGCCGGACAGGAAAAATGTCACCGGCGCGGAGCGGGTCGCGCGCTGCGTCGGGCGCATGGCGAGCTGGACCGCAGCACCCGCGATCACCAGCCCCAGCAGAAGCTGCAACAGCCCGATCGCCGTCCCGGCCAGCCAGCCCAGCAGGAAAAACCCCGCGATCAGGCTGGGACAGGCGCCCAGCAGGACCAGCATCAGCGCCGGGCGATCAGCCTCGCGCAGGCTGCGGCGCAGCACGAAACTGCCATGCAGGATGACCAGCATCGAGGTAATCGCCGCCGCCTGTGGCACCGGCATCAGGCCGAGCGCCCCGGTCACACCCATCAGGATCAGCCCGAGCGCAAATCCGGTGGTGGTCTGGATCCAGGCTCCCATCGCTGCGACCACCCAGAAGATGATCAGGCCCGGATCCGGCACCGCTCAGCCTCGCACGCCGCTGAACCGTTCTGACCATTCGTCGCGCTGATCGTCGGTGATCTTCGCAAACAGATTGTCCGGCACGGTGAATGCATGCCCCGGCGGCAGCGCGGTCAGCGCCGCGTCCACGTCATCGGGCCAGGCGGCGCTGCTGTTCATCGCCTCGCGCAGCCGCGCGGCGGTGAAGGGAAGGAACGGGGCCGACAGCACCGCGTAAAGCCCGATCAGGTTCAGCCCCAGCCGGACCTGCATCGCCGCCCGGTCGGGATCTTCCTTGAAGGTCGCCCAGGGTGCCGCCGCCTGCAGATATTCATTGCCAAGCACCCAGATCGCGCGCAGTTCCGCCGCCGCCTTGCGGATCTCCATGCGGTCCATCTGCGCCTCATAGGCGCGGACGCGCCGCGTGATCGCGCTTGCCAACTCGCGCTCGGCATCGCCCCATGCCGCGCCGTCGGGCACGGCTTCGCCGAATTTCGATCGGCAGAACTTGGTGACCCGGCTGACGAAATTGCCCAGAACATCGGCCAGATCCTTGTTCACCGATTGCTGGAAATTCTCCCAGGTGAACTCGCTGTCGCCGGATTCGGGGGCATGGGACAGGAGCCACCACCGCCAGTAATCGGCCGGCAGCAGGTCGAGCGCGTCATCCATGAACACGCCGCGCCCCTGCGAGGTGCTGAACTGCCCGCCATCATAGGTCAGATAATTGAACGACTTGATGTAATCGACCAGCTTCCACGGCTCGCCCGAGCCCATGATCGTGACCGGGAAACCCAGCGTGTGGAAGGGCACGTTGTCCTTGCCCATGAACTGGGTATAGGTCACGTCCTCCGCGCCCTTGTCGGTGCGCCACCAGCGTTCCCAGTCGCCGCCCTGCGCCTCGGCCCACTCGGCAGTGGCGCCGATATATTCGATGGGCGCGTCGAACCAGACATAGAAGACCTTGCCTTCCATCCCTGGCCAGGCCTGATCGCCCTTCTGCACCGGCACGCCCCAGTCCAGATCGCGGGTGATGCCGCGATCCTGCAACCCGTCCCCGTCGAACAGCCATTTCTTCGCGATGGAGGTGGTCAGCACCGGCCAATCGGTCTTGCTGTCGATCCATTCGGCGATCCGGTCACGCATCGCGGACTGGCGCAGAAAGAGATGCTTGGTCTCGCGCACCTCAAGGTCGGTCGAGCCGGAAATTGCGCTGCGCGGGTCGATCAGGTCGGTCGGGTCGAGCTGCTTGGTGCAGTTCTCGCATTGATCGCCGCGGGCCTTCTCATAACCGCAATTCGGGCAGGTGCCCTCGATATAGCGGTCGGGCAGGAAGCGGCCATCTTCGTTGGAATAGACCTGCTTTTCACTGACCTCGCGGATCAGCCCCGCCGCGTCCAGCCGGCCCGCGAAATGCTGGGTCAGGCGGTGGTTCTGCGGGCTGGAGGAGCGGCCATAGTGATCGAAGCTGAGGCCGAACCCCTCGGCCAGCTTGGACTGCTCTGCATGCATCCGGCGGCAATATTCGGCAACGGGCTCGCCGGTCTTGGCCGCGGCCAGCTCGGCCGGGGTGCCATGCTCGTCGGTGGCGCAGATGAACATGACCTCATGGCCGCGCCCGCGCAGATAGCGGGCATAGAGATCCGCCGGCAATTGCGAGCCGACGAGATTGCCCAGATGCTTGATGCCGTTGATATAGGGCAGGGCCGAGGTGATGAGATGGCGTGCCATGTGCGCTCCCGCAAGGATCGCGCGGTATGTAACGCTTGCCGCAGGGGTTTGGAAGGGCAAGCGGTGATCGGCGGCTGATGCGCGCCGCCTGATCTATCGGACAGATGGACGCATTCCCGCCAAGCTGTTATAATCATATGTTAAAATGTTAACGGGGTTATACATGCAGGCCGCTATTCTGGGCGTGACAAGCCTTTGCCTCGCCGGTACCGCGCAGGCGCAATTTTCTGAAGAGCGCGTGCGCGAGCAGCTCTTTGCCCAGGGTTATGAGCATATCGAGATCTCGGAAGACGGCGGCACGATTCATGTCGGGGCCGAGCGCGGCAAGATTCGGCTGCATTCGACCTATGACAAGGTTACCGGCGAACATCTTGCTGACAGGTTCAGCCAGCGCGGAAAGGACGGGGCGTCGGACGAGCCGCTTCGCTGACGCGGGCCCGCCGCTGGCACTGCGGCCCGCCATCGCGGACCCCGGCTGGACTTGAACGCGCCGCAAGATCATCATGCGGAACATGCGTTTGTCGAACATGCTGACGGCTGCTAGAAGCATGGCCTGATTTCGCAGCAGGTGACCACGTGGCCGAACTTCCTCTCTCCCCCGCATTCCAGCAGATCCGCGAGCTGGCGCGTACGCGCATCCTGATCCTGGATGGCGCGATGGGCACGCAGATCCAGAAGCTCGGCCTGTCGGAGGATGATTTCACCGGCCATGGCGCGGGCTGTGCCTGCCATATCCACAGCGATCACCCGCAAAAGGGCAATAACGACCTGCTCAACCTGACCCGCCCCGACGCGATCGAGGAGATCCATTATCTCTACGCCAAGGCAGGGGCCGATATCGTCGAAACCAACACGTTTTCCTCCACCACCATCGCGCAGGCGGATTACGCGTTGCAGGACAAGGTGCGGGATCTGAATTTCGAGGGCGCAAGGCTGGCCCGCAAGGCGATGGACCGCGCCACGGCCGAGGATGGGCGGCCGCGTTTTGTGGCCGGCGCGCTTGGCCCGACGAACCGGACCGCCTCGATCAGCCCGGATGTGAACAATCCCGGCTACCGCGCCGTGACCTTCGATCAACTGGCCGAGGCGTATGCCGAACAGACCCGCGCCCTGATCGAGGGCGGGGCCGATCTGATCCTGATCGAGACGATTTTCGACACGCTGAACGCCAAGGCCGCGATCTTTGCGTGTGAACAGGTGTTCGCGGAAAACAAGCTGCGCCTGCCGGTGATGATCTCTGGCACGATCACCGATCTGTCGGGCCGGACGCTGTCCGGGCAGACGCCCACCGCGTTCTGGCACTCCATCCGCCATGCGCAGCCGCTGACCGTGGGGTTGAACTGTGCGCTTGGGGCCGAGGCGATGCGCCCGCATCTGGCCGAAATCTCGGACGCGGCGGATACGCTGGTTTGCGCTTATCCCAATGCCGGTCTGCCCAACGAGATGGGCGAATATGACGAGACGCCCGAACAGATGGCCGCGCAGGTGGCCGAATTCGCGCGTGAGGGGCTGGTCAACGTGGTTGGCGGCTGCTGCGGCTCGACCTACGACCATATCCGCGCCATCGCCGAGGCCGTCCGCGATGCGACCCCGCGCGAAATCCCGGAAAAGGAACCGCTGCTGCGCCTGTCTGGTCTGGAGCCCTTCACCAAGACCGATGACATCCCCTTCGTGAATGTGGGCGAGCGCACGAACGTCACCGGCTCTGCCCGGTTCCGCAAGCTGATCACCAATGGCGATTACGCCACCGCGCTCGACGTGGCGCGCGATCAGGTGGAAAACGGCGCGCAGATCATCGATGTGAACATGGATGAGGGGCTGATCGACAGCGAAAAGGCGATGGTCGACTACCTGAACCTGATTGCTTCGGAGCCCGATATCGCCCGCGTCCCGATCATGGTCGACAGCTCCAAATGGGAGGTGATCGAGGCCGGGCTGAAATGCATTCAGGGCAAGCCGGTGGTGAACTCCATCAGCCTGAAGGAGGGGGAGGAGCAGTTCCTGCACCATGCCCGCCTCTGCCGTGCCTACGGGGCGGCGGTGATCGTGATGGCCTTCGATGAAACCGGGCAGGCCGACACCGAAAACCGCAAGGTCGAGATCTGCACCCGCGCCTATGAATTGCTGACGCAGGAAGTCGGCTTCCCGCCCGAGGACATCATCTTCGACCCGAATATCTTCGCCGTCGCGACCGGGATCGAGGAACACGACAATTACGGCGTCGATTTCATCAACGCCACGCGCCGCATCACTCAGACCCTGCCGCATGTGCATATCTCGGGCGGGGTGTCGAACCTGTCCTTCAGCTTCCGCGGCAACGAACCGGTGCGCGAGGCGATGCATGCGGTGTTTCTCTATCATGCCATCCAGGCCGGGATGGATATGGGCATCGTCAATGCCGGGCAGCTGGCGGTCTATGACCAGATCGACCCCGAATTGCGCGAGGCCTGCGAGGATGTGGTCCAGAACCGCCGCCCGGACGCAACCGAGCGGATGCTGGAGATTGCCGAGAAATATCGCGGCGAAGGCGGGGCCAAGACCCGCGAAAAAGACCTGTCATGGCGGGAATGGTCGGTCGAGAAGCGGCTGGAACATGCGCTCGTCAACGGCATCACCGAATATATCGACGACGACACGGAAGAGGCGCGGCTGAATGCCGCCCGGCCCTTGCATGTGATCGAAGGCCCGCTGATGGCCGGAATGAATGTGGTGGGGGACCTGTTCGGGGCGGGCAAGATGTTCCTGCCTCAGGTGGTCAAATCCGCCCGCGTGATGAAACAGGCCGTGGCCCATCTGCTGCCGTATATGGAGGCCGAAAAAGCCGCATCGGGCGAGGAGAGCAGCAACGGCAAGATCCTCATGGCCACCGTGAAGGGCGATGTGCACGATATCGGCAAGAACATCGTCGGCGTCGTGCTGGCCTGCAACAATTACGAGATCATCGATCTCGGCGTCATGGTGCCCGCGACAAAGATCCTTGAGACCGCGAAGGCCGAGAAGGTAGATATCATCGGCCTGTCCGGCCTGATCACGCCCTCGCTCGATGAAATGGTCCATGTCGCCGCCGAGATGGAGCGGGAAGGCTTCGACACCCCCCTGCTGATCGGCGGCGCGACCACGAGCCGCGTGCACACGGCGGTCAAGATCAATCCGCGCTATCACAAGGGACAGGCGATCTATGTCACCGATGCCAGCCGGGCCGTCGGTGTCGTGTCGCAGCTTCTGTCGGATCAGTGGGCGGATTACACGGCGAATATCAACGCCGAATACGAGGAGGCGGCGGCGAAGTATAATCGCGGCGACAAGACCAAGACGCGGCTGGCGCTTGCCGATGCGCGGGCCAATCCCGTGCCGGTGGATTTCAGCGACTGGCAGGCGACGGTGCCGAAATTTTTCGGGCCGCGCGTGATCGAGGATTTCGATCTGGCCGAGATTGCGGAGTTCATCGACTGGACGCCGTTTTTCCAGACCTGGGAGATGAAGGGGGTCTATCCCCGCATTCTCGACGATGAGAAACAAGGCGAGGCGGCGCGGGCGCTGTTTGCCGATGCGCAGGCCATGCTGAAGCAGATCATTGCCGAGAAATGGTTCACCCCGCGCGCTGTGATCGGCTTCTGGCCGGCGAACCGGGTGGGCGACGATATCCGCCTGTTCACCGACGAGACGCGCGCCGAGGAACTCGCAACATTCTACACGCTGCGCCAGCAGGTCTCGAAACGCGAGGGGCGGCCCAACGCGGCGCTTGCCGATTTCGTGGCGCCGGAGGGGCAGGCGGATTATGTCGGCGGTTTCGTGGTGACGTCCGGCCCGCAGGATCACGAGCTGGCGAATGGCTTCAAGGAAAAGGGCGACGATTATTCCGCGATCATGGTGCAGGCCCTGTCGGACCGCTTTGCCGAGGCGATGGCCGAGATGATGCATCAGCGCGTGCGCCGACAGCACTGGGGTTACGCGCCCGATGAGACGCTGAGCAATGCCGAGTTGATTGCCGAAGGCTATGGCGGCATCCGCCCCGCCCCCGGCTATCCCGCCCAGCCCGATCACACGGAAAAGCTGACGCTGTTCCGCCTGCTCGACGCGACGCAGGCCACCGGGGTCGAGCTGACCGAGTCGATGGCGATGTGGCCGGGCTCATCCGTGTCCGGGATCTATATCGGCCATCCCGTCGCCTATTATTTCGGCGTCGCCAAGGTCGAGGCCGATCAGGTGGCCGATTATGCCGCCCGTAAGGGCATGGCGCTGGCAGAGGTCGAACGCTGGCTGGCGCCGATCCTCAACTACGTGCCGTCGGCCGCGACCGCGGCGGAATAACGGCGTTCTTACCGTTCAAAGATGAGCGGGCCGCGCGATCGTCACGCGGCCCGCAGGATCTCACCCGTCTCCCGGTCGCAGCCGGGTCAGGCCGGGTTGCCCGCGGTCGGCGCATAGACCGGCTCGCCACCTTCCAAGATCCGCACACCCTCGTTCCGGCAATAGGTATCGCCGGTCTTGATGCTCATTCCGACGGGCATGTCGATGGCACGGTCCCAGGCGGTCTGGCCGGTGGTGTAGAGCTGGCAGGTCACCGGCCCCATCGGCGTATCGGCGATCACCGGCGCGGATTCGAAGTCTTCGGGGTTGATGCAGGCGGACAGCGCGCCGACAGCGGCGATGGCGAGGGCAGTTCTCAGATACATGACTTCGATCCTATCGGTCAGAGGAATGACGGCACAAAAATTCGCGCGACAGGCGAATGATAGGGCCTTAACTCACTCTTGCAATTGCCAAAAAAGGCAGTTCGTTAATGACGGGTCAACCGGTGAAGCCGTCGGTCCGAAGTCCCGCCTCGCGCATCAGCGCGTCGCTGCGGGTCTCGATCACCTCGCGCAGCCGTGCGATGAAGGCATCGCGGCTCTCGCCCGGCTCGGCCTGCATGGGCGGCAGGAACTCGATGATCGCGCGGCCCCCGGACACCGGCGTGCCGCGCTTGGGCCAGAACATCCCGCAATTCACCGCGACCGGATGCACCGGCAATCCGGTCTCCAGATGGATCGTGCCGATGCCGTGCTTGTAGGGGCGATGCTCGCCCGGCCTCGTGCGGGTGCCCTCGGGATAGACGATCAGGTGACCGACCCCGTCCGGCGTCGCCATGCGCTCGCGGATCCGGCCGACGATCTGGCCCATCGCGTCGCGGCCGCGGGTGCGGTCGATCGGAATGCAGCCCACCTCGCGCGCATACCAGCCCATGATCGGCACGCGCAGCACCTCGCGCTTCATCACGAAGGCGCGCCGCTGCGCCGCGCAGGCAATGGCCAGGATGTCCAGAAAGCTCTGGTGCTTGGATGCGATCAGCGCGTCCTCGCCCCGCAGCGGCGGCGTCCCGCGCAGCTCCACCGCGACGCCCATATGCCAGCGGGCCGCGCGCAGCATGTAGCCGATCCAGATCGTGGCGACCCGGTTGGCGCCCTTGCGACCCTGGCGAAGCTGGGTGATCCCCCAGAGCCCCAGCACCAGCGTCGCCAGCGCGACATGCAGGTAATAGCTCAGCGTGCGCAGATGGCTGAACAGGCCGGTCTGGCGCGGCACCGGCGACAGCCGCGCGCCCTCGGTACCGGTCAGCAGCGCGCCGCTCATGGCACCGCCCGCAGCATGCGCAGCGCCGCCCATCTGGTGGCGAAGAAGCCGACACAGGCGGCCAGCGGCGGGATCAGAAGCGGCCACAGCCAGCCCCAGCCGCGAAACCCCAGCCCGGTCAGGAAGCCGCCCGCCTCGTCCATCCCCGGCAGAAAGGCGATGGCCAGCATCCCCAGCACGGTGCCGCCCGCAGCCCCGAGCGCCGCCCGGCGGGTAAAGCGCCGCACAAAGGCCTGCGCGATGGTCACGTCCCGCGCCCCGATCAGCCGCAGCACCCGGATCACCTGCCCGTTCGCCGCCAGCGAGGATTGCGCGGCAAGCGCCATCATCGCCGCGCCGGCCGCAGCGATCAGCCCCAGCGAGACAACGCCCAGCACGCGCAGCCGCCGCGCCGCCGAGACCAGCGGTTCGCGCCAGCGTGTGTGGTCGTCCAGCACCGCGCCCGGCACCTCCGCCTCCAGCCGCAACCGCAGACCTTCCGCGTCGAACGCGTCCCCGCCCTCGCGGATCTCGATCAGCTTCGGCACCGGCAGCGCCTCGACCGGCACGTCCGGGCCGAACCACGGGGTCAGCAGGTCCGCGACCTCGTCCGAGGGCAGCATCCGCGCCTCTGCGATGCCCGGCGTCTGATCGAGAATGCCCATGACACGGCCCGTCTGCGCCTCGATCTCGTCGGCGGGGGCCGAGACCCGCACCGTGACCGTCTGCGCCAGCGAGGCCGACCAGCGTTCCGCCAGCCGCCCGGTCGCAAAGCTCAGCGCCAGCGCGAACACCGCCAGGAAAGCCATCGCGCCTGCGGTCAACAGCGTCAGCTGCGCGGTGACGCCGGTGGGCGGCACGATGCGACCGGTGCCGGCATTGTCGCGCCCGATCAGCCCGCGCCACAGGCTGCGCCAATCGACATTCCGCAGATCCGCCCTCATAGATCGGCCCCCGCAAGTTGCACCTTCCGCCCCGAGATCCTGAGCGACCGCGCCTGCACATCCATCTGCCGCGCCGCGCGGATCAGGTCCATGTCATGGGTCGCGATCAGCACCGTCTTGCCCGAGCGGTTCAGCTCGACCAGCAATTGCAGCAGCCGCAGCGACATGTCCCAGTCCAGATTGCCGGTCGGCTCATCGGCCAGCACGAAATCCGGCGACATGATGACCGCGCGTGCCAGCGCCGCCCGCTGCCGCTCTCCGCCCGACAGCGACGGCGGCAAGGCGCGGGCATGGCCGCTCATCCCGACCCATCCGAGCAGCTCTTTCAGCGCCTGCATATCGACCGGCTGGCTGGCCACGGTCAGCGGCAGCGCCACGTTCTCCGCCACCGGCAGGTGATCGAGGAATTGCGCGTCCTGATGCAGCACCCCCACCTTCCGGCGCAGCATGGCGATCCCGTCGCGCGACAGGCCGGACACGTCATGGCCAAAGGCGGTCAAGCTGCCGCTGCTCGGCAAAAGATCGGCATAGCACAGCCGCAGGAAGGTGGTCTTGCCCGACCCGGACGGCCCGGTCAGGAAATGAAACGACCCGGCGGGCAGGGTTAGGTTCATCTCCGACAGCAAGTCTCCGCCTTCGCGATAGCCGAAGGACACGTCCTGCATTTCGATCAAGGCTGCCTCCTTGGCGTACTTGTCATGCCGCGGCGCTTGGAAGCCGGGCGTTGCGTTGATAGAACAGCGCGTGGCGGAATGCCAGAAACGGCGCGGCTTTTGACAGGACGACTGATGCGGCTGATTTGCCCGGAATGCAACGCGCAGTATGAGCTGCCCGAGGACGCCATCCCGCCGGAGGGGCGGGAGGTCGAATGCGCGGCGTGCGGCACGATCTGGCATCAGGACCAGGCGAACAAGGCTCCGGCCCGGTCAGCCGAGCCGCCCGCAGGGTCGCGCGCCCCGCACTCTGTGCCGAATGCGGATCAGCCGGCTCATGCGGAGCAGCCGCCCGCACCCGACATGGAGACAAGACCGTCGCGCGGGTTGTCCGACGATCTGCGCGCCGCCGCGCAGTCTGGTGACGGTCAGGTCCGGGACGGCGCGGATCCGGATCTGGGCGATGCGCCGGTGCTGCGCCGGCCCTTGCCCGACGATGTGCTGTCAATTCTGCGCGAGGAAACCGCCCGCGAGCTGCGCGCCCGCCGCGGCATCCAGCCCGGCGCGGCGCAGCAAGACACGGCACAGCCACCGAAACGGCCCGAAACGGCTGCCCCAAACAGAGCCGGGGCGGAGGAGGCCGGGCCTCACTCGCCTCCGCCGCGCACCGACGCCGTGGAGCCCGCGCCGGCCGCGCCCGCGCGCGACGCCGTGGCGCGAGAGCCCGATCCCGCGGACGATGCGCCACGGCTCGATGCCGTGCAGAACGCGCCCGATCTCGACTGGCCTGCGACCACGGTCACGGCACCCGACGATTCCGAACCGCGCGTGGTGGCGCGCGGCGCGGCCCGTCCGCATCGGGCAGGGCAGGATGGCTCTGCTATCCTGACCACCGCCGCCCCGACCGATCCCGCGCCGGTGCCGCGCCGCAACCTGCCGCCCGAGGATGTCGAGCCGGTGGCGACGCTGCCGGACGCCGAGATCATCGCGGCGACGTTGCAGCCCGGCCGTGCCGCCACTGATGCCCGCCCACCGCACGAAGCGGATCGCGCACGGCACGGATATGGTGCGGGCATGACGCGCGCGCTGATCGCCGTCGCGGCACTCCTCATCCTCTATCTGCTCGCCGCGCTCTGGGTCCGCAGCGGCGACGCGCCCGCCCCCATAGCCGGGTTCGTCGGCGGGGTGGAGACGGCGCGGGCGGCGCTACAATCGCTTATCGGATCGGGATTGCGCTGATGTGGTTTGCCCCGATCCCCGAAAACCTTCCCGCCACCGTCCCCTTCGTCGGACCCGAGGCGCAGGAGCGTCGGCGCGGGGCCCCGTATACCGCCCGGATCGGTGCCAATGAGAACGGCTTCGGACCCTCGCCCCGCGCCATCGAAGCCATGGCGCGCGAGGCCGCGGAGATCTGGAAATACGGCGATTCCGACAATCACGAACTCCGCCACGCCCTGGCCACGCATCACGGCTGCGATCCGGACTGCATAATGGTGGGAGAGGGGATCGACGCGCTTCTGGGCCTGACCGTGCGCCTGATGGTCGCGCCGGGCGATGTCGTCATCACCTCTGACGGCGCCTATCCGACCTTCAACTACCATGTCGCGGGCTTCGGCGGGGATCTGGTCAAACTGCCTTACCGCGATGATCGTGAGGATCTGGCGGCGCTGCTCGACCAAGCGGCCGAACGGCAGGCGCGGCTGGTCTATTTCGCCAATCCCGACAACCCGATGGGAAGCTGGCACGAAGGATCGGAGATCGCGGCGCGGCTCGACCAGATCCCGCAGGGCTGCCTGCTGATCCTCGACGAAGCCTATGCGGAATTCGCGCCGGATTCTGCCTTGCCGGTGATCGACCCGGCCGACCGCCGCGTGATCCGGATGCGCACCTTCTCCAAGGCCTATGGCATGGCGGGGGCGCGGATCGGATATGCCATCGGCGCGCCGGATCTCATCGCCGGGTTCGACCGGATCCGGAATCATTTCGGGGTGAACCGGATCGCGCAGGCCGGCGCGCTCGCGGCGCTGAAGGATGCGGCCTGGCTGGAACACATCCGCCAGCGTGTCGATGCGGCCCGCGCCCGGATCGGACGGATCGCCGCCGGGAACGGGCTGTCCGCCCTGCCATCCGCGACGAATTTCGTCGCCATCGACTGCGGCCGCGACGGCGCCTTCGCCCGCGCGGTGCTGGCCGATCTGGACCGGGCGGGGGTGTTCGTGCGCATGCCGGGCGTGGCCCCGTTGGATCGCTGCATCCGCGTATCCTGCGCCCCCGAGGCAGAGCTGGACGCCTTCGCGGCGGCGCTGCCGCAGGCGCTGAAGGCGGCAGGGCGGGCCTGAACCTCGCCGCCGTCAGAGCGAGTATTTGTCCTGAAACCCACGCAATCCCGCTCGCTCCGGCTGCGGCAACTTGGCCACTATCCGGCCCGCCCGAACCGTTCCGCGCTTGCCGGGCCCGCCGCGGACGTTAATCATGCATGTCAATAATCCTTGAACGAGGGACATCATGGCGCAGATCAACGGCATCATCGACTGGGCCAACGGCCTGTTCTGGGGCTACATCCTCATCTACGGGCTGCTGGCGGTCGGGCTGTATTTCACCATCCGGCTCGGCTTCATCCAGTTCGCCCATTTCCGCGAGATGTGGCGCTGCGTCACCTCATCGGGGGTGACGGACCGCGACGGGATCTCGCCCTTCCAGGCGCTGACGGTCAGCCTCGCCAGCCGGGTCGGCACCGGCAATATCGCCGGTGTCGCCGTGGCGCTGACGCTGGGCGGACCGGGGGCGATCTTCTGGATGTGGATGGTGGCGCTTGTCGGCATGGCCACGGCCTATGCGGAATCCACCCTGGCCCAGCTTTACAAGAGCCACGGCCCGGACGGGATGTATCGCGGCGGACCGGCGGCCTATATCGCGCGCGGGCTGGGGGCGCCCTGGCTCGCGGCGATCTTCTCGGTCGCGCTGATCCTGTCCTTCGGGCTGATCTTCAACGCCGTGCAGGCCAATTCCATCGCCGAGGCCGCCGCCGCCCCGATCGAGGCGCTGCTGGTGCAATGGGACCTCGTGGCCCCCGCGACGGGCGACGAGATCGGCGCCTATGTCGCCGCCAAGATCGTCATCGGCATCGCCGTGGCGCTGCTGTCCGGCATCATCATCTTCGGCGGCATTCCGCAGATCGCGCGGGTGGCCGAATTCGTGGTGCCGATCATGGCCGGGCTGTATCTGCTGGCAGCGATCATCGCACTTGTTCTGAATATCGAGCGTGTGCCGGGCATCCTGTCGGGCATCGTGCTGAACGCGTTCGGCCTGCAGGAAACCGTCGGCGGCGTCGCCGGCGGGGTGATTGCCGCGGCCATGAACGGGATCAAGCGCGGCCTGTTCTCGAACGAGGCCGGGATGGGGTCGGCGCCGAACATCGCCGCCGTCGCCACGCCCGCGCCGCATCACCCCTCCAGCCAGGGTTTCGTCCAGGCGCTCGGCGTGTTCATCGACACGATCCTGGTCTGCACCGCGACGGCGGTGATGATCCTGCTGGCCGATGTCATGCCGTCCGAGGAACTGACCGGGGTGAACCTGACCCAGGCAGCACTCGGCGATCATTTCGGCGGGCTGGGGCAGGTCTTCGTCGCGGTGGCGATCTTCTTCTTCGCCTTCACCTCGATCATCGGCAACTACTCCTATGCCGAGAACGCCATCGTCCATCTGGGCGGCGGGCGCGGCGGGATCGTCGCCCTGCGGCTCGCCGTGATGGCGATGGTGGTCTGGGGCGCGTCGCAGGCGGTCACCACGGTGTTCAACTTCGCCGATGCCTCGATGGGGCTGATGGCGACGATCAACCTGATCGCGATTGTGCTTCTGTCGGGCACGGTGGCCACGGTGACGCGCGATTACCTGGCCAAGCGCAAGGTGGGCGAGGAGCCGTTCTTCCGCATCTCGCAATATCCCGACATCGCGCCCGGCGTGAATCGCGAGATCTGGAGCTGAGCCGCCCCCGGCCTCTCCGCACCACGCCCGCGCCCGTCCCGTCAAGGGGCGGGCGCATCGCATTGCAGCGGCCGGGTTGCAGCATCTTTTCCCGTCCGCGCGGCCATGTTAAGCCCGCCCGCGAAACTTCAGGATGACGCCGATGACCGATCTCGACACACTCCGTTCGACCTATCTCGCCCGTGTGGCCGACGCCGCCGATGCGGCGGCACTGGAGGAGGTGCGGCTGGCAGCCCTCGGCAAGAAGGGCGAGATCAGCCTGAAGATGCGCGAATTGGGCAAGATGACGCCCGAGGAGCGGCAGACCGCCGGCCCCGCGCTGAACCGCCTGAAGGACGAGATCGACGCCGCCATCCGCGCCCGCAAGACGGCGTTGGAGGATGCGGCGCTCGATGCCCGGCTGCGCGACGAATGGCTGGATGTCACCATGCCGGGCCGGCCGCGTCCGCAGGGCACGATCCACCCGGTCAGCCAGGTGACGGAGGAGGTCACGACGATCTTCGCCGATATGGGCTTCGCCGTCGCCGAAGGCCCGCAGGTGGAAAGCGACTGGTTCAATTTCGACGCGCTGAACATCCCGCCCGAACATCCCGCGCGGCAGGAACATGACACGTTCTTCATGCACCGGGCAGCGGGCGACGACCGCCCGCCCCACGTGCTGCGCACCCATACCTCGCCCGTCCAGATCCGCGCCATGCAGGAACAGGGCGCGCCGATCCGCGTCATCGCGCCGGGCCGGGTCTATCGCATGGACATGGACCAGACCCATACGCCCATGTTCCACCAGGTCGAGGGGCTGGCCATCGGCCGCGACATCTCCATGGCCAACCTGAAATGGGTGCTGGAGGAGTTCTGCCGCGCGTTCTTCGAGGTCGAGGCGGTCGAGCTGCGCTTCCGCGCCAGCCATTTCCCCTTCACCGAGCCCTCGGCCGAGGTCGATATCCGCTGCTCATGGGAAGGCGGCAAGCTGCAGATCGGTCAGGGCGATTCCTGGATGGAGATCCTCGGCTCCGGCATGGTCCATCCCAAGGTGCTGGAAGCGGCTGGCGTCGATTCCACCCAGTGGCAGGGCTTCGCCTTCGGCATGGGCATCGACCGGCTGGCGATGCTGAAATACGGCATCCCCGATCTGCGCGCGTTCTTCGAGAGCGATCTGAGGTGGTTGAGGCATTACGGTTTCGCGGCGGGCGATGTGCCGAGCGTGGCGGGTGGGTTGTCGCGGTAGTGGCGATTGGATTTCACCCGCGCGCCGGGCAGATACTGGTCGGAGATTTCAGCGACCTTCAACCTCCCGAGATTTGCAAGGTCAGGCCGGTGATTGTCGTATCGCCGAAACTGCGATTTAGAAGCGGACTGGTTGCGATCGTTCCGGTCAGCCTGACAGCCCCCAGAACTGAACTGCCCTACGTTCATCGACTTTCGAGAAATTACCATCCTGACTCGCCGGATGACCTGCCCTGCTGGGCAAAATGCGATCTTTTGATGAATATCTCGCTCAAACGATTGAACGGCTTCAAGGTCGGCCGCCGAAAATGGGCGACGCCCAGCGTCTCTCCAGAGGATCTGGCCGCTGTTCCGAAAGCTGTTGCTGCCGGTCTCGGGCTGCAAGTTAGTTGAATCTTAGGAAGCGATCCACTATGTGAGGCCTGTACCCCGTAAATCGGGCTTTAAGACCTAGAACACTAGGCAGGCTGCTCGCTGATCGATGACAAGATTTGAGTAGCCTAGATATTGTCGAACGTCCCAAAGCCCTGCCTCGGCAGGGCTTTGTGCATCATGAGGCGCGCGTCGACGAAACGCAGGTTTGCTAGGTTCCGTCTTGAGTGGTTGCATGTTGCTCGGGTCGATGTAGCACCGAAAATTGACTCCACCTCGATTGACGCGAGTCAATTGGCCGCTGGCCCGGCGGGGCTGCGCCCCTTGTTTCAGGCCGGGGTTCGCGGCGCTGATGACGCGGGGCAGACCAACACTACAACACCGAAATCATCCCCCCATCGACAAATATCAACTGCCCGTTCACATAATCCGACGCGGCACTCGCCAGATACACCGCCGTGCCGACCAGTTCCTCCGGCTTGCCCCAGCGGCCGGCAGGCGTCCGCCCTTTCACCCAGGCGTCGAATTCCGGGTTCGAGGTCAGCGCTTCATTCATCTCGGTCAGCATATAGCCCGGCCCGATGGCGTTGGCCTGGATCCCGTGCGGCCCCCACTCGGCCGCCATGCCCTTGGTCAGCAGCCGGATGCCGCCCTTGGCGACGGTGTAGGGGATGACCGTCGCGCGGGCGAGTTCACTGGTCAGCGAGCCGATATTCACGATTTTGCCGCGCCCGCGCGGGATCATGCGCTTGGCCGCCTCGCGACCCAGCAGGAAGGCACTGGTCAGGTTGGTGTCGATCACCCGCTGCCAGTCGGCGAGCGACAGCTCCACCATCGGCTGGCGGTGCTGGATGCCGGCATTGTTCACGAGGATATCGACCGCCACCCCTTCCGCATCCAGCTCCGCGAACACCGCCTCGACCGCCGCTTCATCGGTCACATCGAACGCGGCGGCGCGAACGCTCAGACCGGCATCGCGCAGCTCTGCCGCGGCGGCCTCGGTCTTGGCCGCGTCACGCCCGTTGACGATCAGCGCGGCCCCGGCCTGCCCGAACCCTTCGGCAATGGCCCGGCCCAGCCCGCGGGTGGAGCCGGTGATCAGCGCCGTGCGGCCGCTGAGATCGAACAGATTTTGCGTGGTCATGCGTCAAGCTCCGAATTGCGGGTGGTCAGGTCGCTGCGCTCGAACACGGCGGGCAGCAGATCGGTGCCCAGGCCCGGCCCGTCCATCGGCAGGACATGGCCGTCGCGGATCACCGGCATCTCGGTCACCAGCTCGCGATACCAGCCGTCGTAAAAGGCGCGCACCGATTCCTGGATCAGCGTGTTGGGCTGGCTGAACGAGGCGTGGATCGCGGCCACGAAACCGACCGGCCCGGTGCAGTCATGCGGCGCGAAGGGGCGGTGATAGCTGTCGGCAAGGGCTGCGATCTTGCGCCCCTCGGTCAGCCCGCCGGTCCAGCACAGATCCACCATGGCGATATGCGTCGCGCCCCGGTCCAGCATGTCCTTGTAGGGAAAGCGCGATCCCAGCGTCTCGCTCGCACAAACCGGGATCTCGGTCGCGGCGGCGTATTCGGCCAGGGCCTGTGGCGAGTTCATGCGGATCGGATCTTCGTACCAGAACGGGCGATAGGGCGCGACCTCGCGGGCGATCTGCATCGCGGTCGGCAGGTTCCACAGGCAGTGCAACTCGACCATGATATCCATCGCATCGCCGACACGGCTGCGGATCTTCTCGAACGGGTCCAGGGCCTCGCGCATCTGTGCCGCGCTGATCGACATGCCGCGATTCTCCTGCGCCGCCGGATCGAAAGGCCAGATCTTCATCGCCGTGATGCCGCTTTCCAGCAGGTTCTCGGCCAGGGCGCCCGCATCGGACATGAAGGCCGCCAGATCCTCGTACGGCCGCTCGGCCTCGCCGATATTCCACGTATCGACCGGGCGGATATTGTTGCTGCGCACATAGCCGTAGCCCGCGCAGGTGTTATAGATCCGCAGCCGGTCGCAGTTCAGCCCGCCCAGCAGGGTATGCACCGGCTGCCCGGTTAGCTTGCCCAGCAGATCCCACAGCGCAATGTCGATGGCCGAGCAGGCGCGGTATTCCACCCCGGTCGAGCTTTGCGCCATCGGCAGATCCACCATGGCGCGGTTCAGCGCCTCGATCCGGGTCGCGTCGCGGCCCAGCAGGCGCGGGGCGAGCGTGTTGTGGATATGCGCCTCCACCGCCTCGGCGCCATAGAAGGTCTCGCCCAGCCCGACACGTCCGTCTTCGGTATGCAGCCGCACCCACAGCACGTTGGAAAACTCGGCCGTGCGCAGCGTCTCGATCCGGGTGATCTTCATCCTCTTGGCGCTCCCCTCGCATAAGCTCGTGATTGACTGTATAGATATACTGTGAAATATCACAAGGGCATTGGCGGGGGAGGCACGGTGCAGCAGATCGACCATCGGGCAGAATATGCGGACCCGGACGGGCCGGGCGCGGACGGGCTGGACCATCCGGCCCAACCGCAGGCGGGCGACCGCACCGCCGCTGCCTATGAGCGGATCGAGGAGCTTTTCGTCTCGCTGCAACTTCAGCCCGGCGCGGCACTGCGCACCCAGGATCTTCAGGCGCTGACCGGGCTGGGACGCACCCCGGTGCATCAGGCGGTGCGCCGCCTTGCCGCCGAAACCCTGCTGGATGTCCAGCCCCGAAACGGTGTGCGCGTCGCCCCCATCGATCTCGCGCGGGAACGCCGCCTGGCCGATCTGCGCCGCGACATGGAGCGCTTCATCTGCGGCGCCGCCATCGCCGGGATGGAGGGCAATGAGCGCGCCCGGCTTTTCTACATCAAGGACCAGCTTCGCGCCGATGCCGACCGAATCACGCTTGACCGTTTCAACATGCTGGACAAAGCTTTCGACATGCTGATGATCCAGGCCTCGCGCGAACGTTTTCTGGAACGCAGCCTGCGTCCGCTGAAGGCGCTCGGGCGGCGCGCCGGGTATCTCGACATCAGCCGCGTCAGCGGCGCGGCGGGGCTCCGCGAGACGGTGGAGCGGCATCTGGCGATCATGGAGGCGGTGCTGGACCGCGATGTGGCGCGCGCCCGCGACATGTCGGATGGATTGATCAATTTCGGGCTGGAAATGCTGGATCGGCTGGAACGCCATATTGATCCCGCCTGCCTCGATATCAGCTTCGGCCTGGAAACGGGTCAGGGGGGCCGGGCGGGCTAGCCCGGCAAGGGCCCGGCGCGCGGTGGGGCGGGCCGGGAAAAACAGATTGTGGGAGGAACCCTATGAAACTCATTCACGCGGCCGCATTGGCTCTCGCGATGTGCAGCGGCGGTGCCGCGGCGCAGGAATACAGCTTCAAATTCCAGTCCTCGGACCCGGCCGGGAACCCGAATTTCGAATTCCAGAAGGGCTGGACCGAACTGGTCGCGGAACGCTCCGGCGGCGCGGTCGAGATCGAGCTGCTGCCGGTCGGCTCGGTGGTCGAATATAACGAGACGCTCGACGCGGTGGCCGCGGGCATTCTGGACGGGCAGATCTGCGACAGCTCCTACTGGGCGGGCAAGGATCCGGCGTTCGGTCTGATCTCCAACCCGGTCGGCGCGTGGTCCGATCCCGAACAGATGATCGACTTCGTCGAGAATGGCGGCGGCAAGGAGATCATGCAGGAATTGCTGGGCAGCTACGGGCTGCATTTCATCGGCGTCTCGACACCGGGGCTGGAGGCCTTCGTGTCGCGCGTGCCGCTGGACGGCGTCGATGACCTGCAGGGCGTCAAGATGCGCTCGCCCGAGGGGCCGATCGCCAATGTCTTCGCCGCCGCCGGCGCCTCGCCCGTCAACCTGCCCTCGTCCGAGGTGTTCACCTCGCTCGACAAGGGCGTGGTCGATGCGGCCGATTACTCGGTGTTTTCGGTCAACCAGCAGCAAGGGCTGAACGACGTGGCGCCGCATCCGGTCTATCCGGGCTTCCATTCGCTGCCTCTGGTCGAGGTGTCGATGAACAAGGCGAAATGGGACGCGCTGCCCGAGGATATCCAGACCATGCTGGAAGAGACGGTGAAGGAATTCCAGCAGACCCAGCTTGCCGGCAACCGCGCCGCGGACGAGGCCGCCCTGGCCGAGGCCGAGGACAATCCCGACATCACCGTGCATAACTGGTCCGAGGAGGAGCGCGCGAAGTTCCGCGAACTCGGCGTCGCGGAATGGGAGCGTATCGCTGGTGAATCCCCGGCCGCGCAGCAGGTGTTCGACACGCTGACCGCCTATCTGCAGGAAAAGGATCTGCTGCAGTAACGCGATCCCCGGCCGCCCCCGAAGCGGGGCGGCCATATCCAGCTTCAGGAGGGCGACCGATGGCAGACCAACAGGGCCAGCCGCAGCAGGACCAGATCGACCTTGCGGCAACCAGCGAAGGCGCGGGCCCGGTGGCCCCCGAAGCCGGGCTGATGGGCCGCATCGTGGACCGGGTGGGATATGTTTTCGCCGCGGGCATCGTCGTGGCCGCTGCCGTCCTGCTGATGGAGGTGTTCCTGCGCTACCTGCTGAACCGCCCGACCATCTGGGCGCATGAGACGACCGTGTTTCTCTGCGGGCTGGCCTTCACCTTCGGCGGGCTCTACTGCACCAGCCGCAACAGCCATATCCGGGTGGTGCTGCTTTATGACGTGATCTCGCCCGGCCTGCGGCGGATCTTCGACATCGTAATCTCGCTGGCCTCGGCGATTGCGGCGGGCTTCTTCGCCTATGCCGCCTGGCACATGGTAACCCGCTCGGTCTGGGCGCCGTCGGGCGAGATCCGGCTGGAAACCACCGGCAGCGCGTGGAGCCCGCCGACACCGGCGCTCATCAAGATCTTCGTGTTCGTCGTCATGCTGCTCCTGGTGGTGCAGTTCCTGATATTGGCGGTGAATTATGCCCGCCGCGTGAAAAGGTAATCCGGCATGATGGATCTGGGCTTCAACCTTCAGGCGCTCGGGATCGAGTGGGGCACGGCGGTCATGTTCGGCATGCTGATCCTGCTTCTGCTGACCGGGATGCCGCTGGCCTTCGTCACCTTGCTGGTGGCGCTGATCTTCGCGCTTGGCTGGTTCGGGCCGATGTCGATCCCGCTCATCACCAGCCGGGTCTATTCCTTCGTGATGAATTTCGTCTTCGTCTCGGTGCCGATGTTCGTGCTGATGGCGGCGATTCTCGACCGCTCCGGTATCGCCCGCGACCTGTTCGACGCGATGAAGCTGTTTGCCGGGCGCATCAAGGGCAGCGTGGCGATCCAGACCGTGTTCGTGTCCGTGATCCTCGCCGCCATGTCCGGCATCATCGGCGGAGAGATCGTCTTGCTGGGCCTTCTGGCCCTGCCGCAGATGCTGCGTTTGGGCTATGACCGCAACCTCGCCATCGGCGTCGTCTGCGCTGGCGGCTCGCTCGGCACGATGATCCCGCCCTCGATCGTGCTTATCATCTATGGCCTGACCGCCAATGTCTCGATCGGAGAGCTGTTCACCGCCTCCTTCCTGCCGGGCTTCATGCTGGCGATGTTCTACTGCGCCTATATCCTCGCCCGCGCCTATCTGACGCCGGGCGCGGTGCCCGATGTGGATCCCACCCCGGTCCCGCGGGAGGAGAAGATCCGCCTGCTCAAGGGGCTGGCCCTGCCGATCCTGGTGGTGGTCATGGTGTTGGGCTCGATCTATGGCGGCATCGCCTCGGTGACCGAGGCATCGGCCATCGGCGTGGGCGGCGTGCTTCTGTCCACCGTGCTGCGCGGCGAATTCAGCTATGCGCTGCTGCGCGACGCGGCGCTGCAGACCCTCGGCACGGTCGGCATGATCGTCTGGATCGGCATCGGGGCGACGGCAATCGTCGGCGTCTACAACCTGATGGGCGGCGTCGATTTCGTGTCCGAGATGATCACCGGCATCTCCGACAACCCGACCGTGATCGTGCTGGTGATGATGGCGATCCTGTTCTTTCTGGGCGCGTTTCTGGACTGGGTCGGCATCGCGCTGCTGACCATGCCGATCTTCGTGCCGATCATCACCGATCTGGGCATGGACCCGGTGTGGTTCGGGGTGCTGTTCTGCATGAACATGCAGGTCAGCTTCCTGTCACCGCCCTTCGGCCCGGCCGCGTTCTATCTGAAATCCGTGGCCCCGCCGGATATCTCTCTGGGCGACATCTTCCGCTCGCTTCTGCCCTTCATCTGCCTGCAATTGCTGGCGGTGGGCCTGCTGGTGGCGTTTCCGGGCATCACCGGGCGCTGATCGCCGCGCCGCCGGGGTCAGCCCGGCGGACCCGGCCCGTCCATCGCCGCGATCCCGGCCAGCAGCCGGTCCACGAGCCGCGCCGGATCCTCCTCGATATCGGCAGCCACGACGCGCTCATCCGCCGTCGGCGGCTCCAGCGTGGCGATCTGGCTGTCCAGCAGCGCCGCCGGCATGAAATGCCCGTCGCGGTCCGACATGCGCCGGATCAGCGTCTCGCGCCGCCCGCGCAGGAACAGGAAGGTCACCGGCCCGTCGCAATTCGCCCGGATCCGGTCGCGATAGGCCCGGCGCAGCGCCGAGCAGGCGATGAGCGCGCCGGGACCGAGCGCCGCGCCCACCCGGTCCAGCCACGGCGCCCGGTCGGCATCGTCCAGGGGAATCCCCCGCGCCATCTTGGCGATGTTCTCATCGGGATGCAGCGCATCACCGTCGATGAACGCCAGCCCCAGCCGGGCTGCCACCGCCGCGCCGATGGTGCTCTTGCCGCAGCCCGACACCCCCATGATGACAAAGCGTCCCGCTGTGCTGCCCATGCCTCCCGCTCCGTCGTGATACCCGCGCCCCGGACCGGTCCGCTGTCCCGGCACCAATGCCTGTGCGACAGGCTGATCGCGCATGGGGCGAGGATAGGCAAGCCCGCCCCGCCGGGCAAGCGCCCGACCACCCGGCCCGCATCCGCAGGACCGCATCTTGACGCCGCCCGCCGCAAGGCAGATCAACGGATCAGCCGAAAGGGACAACATGGCCCATCCCGCCACCAACAGCGCTGCCGCGCCCGAGCGGACCACGTGGCTGATCCTCGCCGGGGTCAGCCTGTGCCACATGCTCAACGACATCATGCAGTCGCTGCTGGCGGCGATCTATCCGCTGCTCAAGGCGGAATTCGCGCTGGATTTCTGGCAGATCGGGCTGCTGACGCTGGCCTTTCAGGGCACCGCCTCGATGCTGCAACCGGCAGTGGGGCTGGTGACCGACCGCCACCCGCTGCCCATGTCGCTGCCGCTGGGCATGGGGTGCAGCCTGCTCGGCCTCCTGGCACTGGCGCAGGCGCCCTCCTATCCGCTGCTGGTCGCGGGCGCGATGCTGATCGGCATCGGCTCGGCCGTCTTCCACCCCGAGGCGAGCCGGGTCGCCCGCATGGCCTCGGGCGGGCGGTTCGGCACGGCGCAGAGCTTCTTCCAGGTCGGCGGTAATGCCGGCACCGCCATCGGCCCGCTTCTGGCGGCCTTCATCGTGGTGCCGAACGGGCGCGGCGCGATCCTGTGGTTCACCGCGCTGGCACTGCTGGGGGTGCTGATCCTGTCACGGGTCGGGGTCTGGTATGCGGCCTGGCTGCGCGACACGACGCGGGCCCGCAAACCCGCCGCGATGCATGCCCTGTCCCGCCGCAAGGTGAAGATCGCCACCGCGATCCTGGCGCTGCTGACATTCTCCAAGAACATCTACACCGCCTCCTTCACCAGCTATTACACCTTCTACCTGATCGAGAAATTCGAACTCACCACCCAGCAATCGCAGGTGATGCTGTTCCTGTTCCTCGCCGCCATGGCGGTGGGTGTGATCCTCGGCGGCCCTCTGGGCGACCGGTTCCGGCCGCTCACCGTGATCTGGATCTCGATCCTCGGCGCGCTGCCCTTCACGCTGATGCTGCCCCATGTCGGGCTGATGGCGACCGGGGTGCTGACCGTGGTGATCGGGGTGGTCATCGCCTCGGCCTTCCCGGCCATCGTGGTGTTCGCGCAGGAACTCGTGCCGGGGCGGGTCGGGCTGATCGCCGGGATCTTCTTCGGCTTCGCCTTCGGCTCGGGCGCGATTGCCGCCGCCGCGCTCGGCGTGGTGGCGGATCTGCGCGGCGTGGGCTTCGTCTTTGCGCTTTGCGCCTGGACGCCGGCCATTGGCGTGCTGACCGTGTTCCTGCCGCGACGGGCCGCGATGGCCGTCAGTCCCGCACCGCAAAGCCCCGCCGCGCGCCCCGGCGATACGCCCCAGCTCTAGCCGGGCGCGCCGCAACCGCCACCGGCCCCCGCGCTAATGCCCGTACCCGCCCATCCCCGGCAGCCAGGTCGAGAAGAACGGCACGAAGGTCAGCACCATCAGCACCGCGATCGCCGCCAGGAAGAACGGCGGCAATTCCCGGATGAGCGCGCCGGGCCGCTGCCCGGTCGAGGCGGCGATCACAAAGATCAGCCCGCCCACCGGCGGCGTCAGCAAGCCGAAGGTCAGGTTCACGATCACCACGATGGCGAAATGATCTGGTGCAATCCCCAACGCATAGGCAATCGGCGCGAGAATCGGCACAAGGATCATCACCCCCGGCAGCGGGTCCATGAACATGCCGAACACCAGCAGCAGCAGATTGACCGCCAGCAGAAACGCGATGGGCGACAGGTCGAGCGCGATGACGTAATCCGCCAGATCCTGCGGCACGCCCTCGATAATCAGCACCCAGGCGAAGGCGCGGGCCGAGGCGAGGATCAGCAGCACCGCGACCGACATGATCGCCGCCCGCCGCGCCGCCCCCCAGATCTCGCGCAACCCCATGGAGCGATAGATCACCACGCTGATGAGCAGCGCATAGAACACCGCCATGACCGAGGCCTCGGTCGGCGTGGTGATGCCGCTGCGGATGCCGCCCACGATCAGCACGATCAGCATCAGCGACGGCACCGCATGCGCCGAATTGCGCAGAATATCCCGCAGCGGGGGCCGCGCCGCGTCGCTGACATAGTTGCGCTTGCGGCTGATCCAGAAATTCACCGTGGCCATCGCCGCAGAGATCAGCAGCCCGGGCAGGATCCCCGCCATGAACAGCGAGCCGACCGAGACATTCTGATCCTGCAACGCATAGATGATCATGGTGATCGAGGGCGGGATGATCGGCCCGACCACCGCGCTCGAAATCGTCAGCGCCCCGGCATAGGCGCGGTCATAGCCGCCCTTCTCCATCATCCGCGTCATCATCGCGCCCGGCCCCGCCGCATCGGCGAGCGCCGAGCCGGAAATGCCGGCAAACAACGTCTGGCTGATGACATTCGCATAGCCCAGCCCGCCGCGCAGATGCCCGACGAATTGCCGCGCGAAGCGCAAGAGCGACATGGAAATCGCCCCCGCCGACATGATCTCGGCCGCGAAGATGAAGAACGGCACCGCCAGCAGCGGGAAACTGTCCAGCCCCGAAAACATCTCCTTGACGATCACCACCAGCGGATAGGCCCCGGTCAGCCCCAGCGCAGCAAAGGCCGCCAGCCCAAGCGCAAAGGCCACCGGCACGCCGATGACCAGAAACACCAGGAAGGACAGCACCATCAGCGCGATCATCGCGGAACCTCGGCCTCCTCCGCCTCCAGCCCGTCACGCAGATAGGCCCTCGCGATCAGCGCCAGATGAACGACCAGCAGCGCAAATCCCACCGGCATCGCGGCATAGACCCAGAACATCTTCAGCCGCAGCGCCGCGGAAAGCTGGAACCTCGCGCGGGTCATGTAATCCCAGCCCATCCAGATCATCACCGCGAAGAAGAACATCAGCAGCACCAGCACCACCCCGCGCAGCGCCCGCGCGGCGGGCAGGGGCAGGGCGGTCTGGAAATTGGTCAGCGCCACATGCGCGCCCTCGCGCAGTGCGAGGCCCGCGCCCACGAAACACATCCAGATCATCGTGTAGCGCGCGACCTCATCCGCCCAGGACAGCGATGTCCCGGTCAGATAGCGCAGCCCGACATTCCAGCCGACCACGACGCACATCACCGCCAGCAGCGCCACGATGGCGGCGGCGTTCAGCCCGACGAAGATGCGCTCGGCCCGCGAAGGGCGCGGCCCGCCCTCCGCCATGCTGTCTTCCGCGCTCATTCGGTGGCGATGATGCGGTCCATCAGCTCCTTGCCGAACTGCGCCTCGTAATCGGTATAGACATCGGCGAGCTGTTCCTGGAATGCCGCCTTGTCCTCCGCAGACAGCTCGTTCACTTCCATGCCGCGCTCCTTCAGCGTGGCGACGCCCTCGGCCTCGACCTGATCGACATAATCGCGCATCGCCACCACTGCGGCATCGCCGGCCGCCTCGAAGGCGGCTTTCTGGTCGTCGTCCAGGCTCTCCCAGAGCTGGCCCGAGACCATCACGATGGCCGGGGAATAGACATGCCCGTCCAGCGTCAGATATTGCTGCACCTCGTCCAGCTTGGCCGAGACGATCACCGAAAGCGGGTTTTCCTGCCCGTCGATCGCGCCCTGTTCCAGCGCCGGGATCACCTCGGGCCAGGCCATTGGCGTCGGCGCCGCGCCCAGCGCCTCGAAGGCCTTCAGATGGACCGGGTTCTCCATGGTGCGGATCTTCAGCCCGGCCATATCCGCGGGCGAGGCCACCGCCCCACGATTATTGGTGATGTGCCGGAACCCCTGCTCGCCCCAGGCCAGCGCATGGGTGCCGGTCTCGCTGAACTTCGCCAGCATGTCCTGCCCGATCTCGCCATCCAGCACGGTGCGGGCATGGTCCAGATCGCGGAACAGGAACGGGATGTCGAACACCCCCACATCCGGCACGAAATTCGACAGCGTGCCCGACGACGCGATCGTTGCCTGCACCGTGCCGATCTGCAGCCCCTCGATCACCTCGCGCTCACCGCCAAGCCCCGAGGACGGGTAATGCCGCACCGTGAACGCGTCGCCCAGCTCCGCCGTCAGCGTCTCCTCGAACGCCCGCGCCCCCGCGCCGTAATGGCTGTCCTCGGCCAGCGCATAGCCCAGCTTGACCTCCTCGGCCCCAGCCAGCGATACCGATCCCGCCAGCGCCAGCGCCGCCCATGCGAATTGCTTGCTCATATCCGTCATCCTCCCATGATCCGGCCACAGATTGGGCGGATTGGGGGCGCCCCGTCAATGCCCCCTCAACGCCCCGCTACAGCAGGTTGCGCCGCGCCTGCGCCACCAGCAATTGCAGATCGCCCAGCGTCTGCAACCCGAACCGCGCCTCATGCCCAGCGATGAAGGTGGGCGTGCCCTGCAACCCCATCGTGTCGGCCAGGTCCATCGTCTCGTAGATCTGATCGAGGATCGCCCGCGCCTCCATATCCGCGCGCAGCTTCTCGGTATCCAGCCCGATCTCGCGCGCGACCCGCATGACCGTGGCCTCCTCGGCCCGCGCATTCAGCCCCATCATGGCCGAATGAAACTGCCAGTACTTCCCCTGGTTCAGCGTCGCGAGCGACGCCTTGGCCGCGAACATCGACCCCTCACCGAACACCGGCCATTCCCGGAACACCAGCCGCAGATCCTCATCGCGCGAAACGATCTGCTGCACCGCCTTAATGTTCCTGCGGCAGAAGGTGCAGTTATAATCGAAAAACTCCGTCAGCGTGACATCGCCATCCGGGTTCCCCGCCACCGGCAGCGCCGGGTTGCGTTCCAGCACGTCGCGCAGTTCTTCAGGCATCGGATTGGGATGCGGCTCCTGCGCGCGCCCCGCCAGCGGCCACGCCGCCATCGCCACCCCCGAGAGCACCACCCCCCGCCGCGTCATCCGGCCTTTGCTGTCATCCTGCGCCGACATGCTGTCCTCCTGAATCTGGCTTTGGTCGCAGGTTGGACGCTTGGCGAGGCCGAGGCAAGCCGGGGATGGGGAACGATTGGGTGAGGGGTTGGGACGGCCCTGAGCCGCCGTTCGACCAAGCGTGGCGCTGCCCCGCAGCATTCACCGGACCGGCCATTCGCCGCATTTGCGAAAAATTGGGCCGCTCGAATTCAAGCGATGCTGGACGAAGCCAACTTTCAGCGCTGCGGCAATTATGCAGATCTCACTGCCGTTAAACTCAGTGTCTGCCAACATACTCCTACGCTACGGCCCGAGACGGTAACTCATCCCATGTGCGTCCGTCGAGAGTTCGACCAGCCTTTTTCTTGTTGACACCACCCCACTGTTTGAAATGAAACGCAACGCTACTCCTCACGCACTGATCTCGAATTGAACGTACCCAATCTGGGTCCATATAACGAGCTCCGGGGCCACTTTCTCCGCCTGCAATTGCCCATTCGATACCATCAAGATCTAGTAGCCCAACGTCCCCTACAAGAGGTTCAAGTGAAAGAAATTTTGTGAAGGCTCCACTCGCCCGCAAATCATCAATTCTGAAAGTGTAATCGGCACTCTCAACGCTCACTCCCATCCAGATATTGGATGACCATCGAAGAAAAGGTGACAATTCCTTGAGCCTGTCGGAACGCTTTGTCAAAACTTGGAACGTATGATGCGAGCACACCCGCATCACAGCAAAAACGCGCTTAATGAAATCAAGAGGCACATCTTCATGGAACAGGTCAGACATTGAATTGACGAAGATCATCCGGCCTTGCTTCCAGGAGCGCGGAATTTTCAGCGCTTCTTCGTCTATGCGAATTCTTCCATTCCACTTAGGGCGTCCGCCCGATTTTCGAGTAAGGCCTTGGTACTTCGGTTGACCCATCGCCTCTAGCCTCTGCGCCATCCGCATCGCATAGCAATTTGTACAACCGGGCGAAACGATACTGCAACCAGCGACGGGATTCCACGTCGCCTCAGTCCATTCAATTTTTGAATTTGTGCCCATCATACCACCTATGGAAAAATTACCAGAAGACGATCAGCGAAGGAATTTTGCCTCCTCTTTTTACCCTCAGGGTCAACAACGGAAACTTTTTCAGCAGACTCTAGTTTTCCTAAGACATCTTTGTAGTGGCGGCTCAGGAAGGGTCGACCCACGCTGTGTTCACAGTAAACGTCTCTCAGGGAAACAGTTCGGCCTGCAAAATCGTGTAGGAGCAAATCGGCAAGATCATCCAGCGGACGCTGAAACTCGAATAAGAAAGGCATAGTCTCGTCGGCAGGCGAATAAGAAAAACTCGCCACTCCCTGATCCTCGGTGGAACTCTCCTTTGCCATAATTTCCTTCATGACTTCGTATCCTTTGAAATTCTTCGATACGAAGACAAGATGGTGCGTCAAACGACCTTCTGGGTTTTTGAAACGGAAAGGGAGCACAAACTTTCCGCCCATCTCAATAAGAGCATTGGATAGTTCCTCGAGCACCATTTCCTGCCGATGAGCCGGTCTCGCGCCATTGACTTTGATGCGCAATTGATCGGCGCGCTCCTCACCAAACAGTGCGTCCATGTGCGGCTTTACAGACGCGTTCGAGATTCCCGCATTGATACGGTTATAGTTGAAAAAGAAGACACAGTCGCAGCCCCAATCCTTAATCACCCCATTAACCAAGCGCAAAGACAATCCCTTGTACCCGAAAGGATCGAAAAACGTGAAAGCGGGAATAATTTGAGTTTCCGAGAAATACTCTTCGGCGTCCTTGCCGACCTCGTTGCAATTCACAACTGGCTGATATTTGAGAGTTTTGATCCCGGGTAATTTGGCTATTTCCTGCTTGAGAGTGCTCGAATTATTTTCATCAACATCATTAAACAGTGCAACAAGCGCGTCTCGAATTCGTTCGTTTTCAATTGCTTTTTCCAGCACCATCAAGGGCGTTGATGCCGAACCATCCTTGTATCGCCCCGGCCCCGCGTAAAGGTCGATATAGGCGATTTTTCCTTCACCCCACCTCTTCGCACTCCCAACTACGATGTTTGCCCATGCGACAAAATATTTTTGCACAATACGCGCCTTGACGATCGATTGGTCGCCGCGTTCTTCAAAGAACTTTTTTGACATAAATGCCCCAAGGTTACTGTCTTGTTGCACGCCATAGTAGATCGACTGTTCCATACCCAAAAGTAGAACATAACTAGAACAAATGGAAGGGTGAGAATTTGCTCTACTATCTCGCTCGCAGCCGTAGCAGCTTTGCCTGAGACGGCGGCCTTCAGTCGAATGGCGGTTCTCGCACGATGCTGCGATTGCTCTGCTGCCCCGCCGCATGTCCGCTAGCTGCCCGGACGCGCGCCTCGCCGAAAGCACGAGCACAACCCTGTGCACAACCCGTGTACAGCCTGTGTACGCCCTGTGTACGCGCTGTGACCCCCGCAAAACGGCCAAAAAAACAGGCAGCCCGAAGGCTGCCTGTGGAAAACCCTGTGTACAGATCAGTTGACAACCTGTGGGGTTAATTTGTCCGCTCAGACCGAGTAGTACATCTGGTACTCGACCGGGTGGGGGGTGTGCTCATAGGCGTAGACCTCTTCCCATTTCAGCGCCATATAGCCTTCCAGCTGGTCGCGGGTGAACACGTCGCCCTGCAGCAGGAAGTCCATATCCTTCTCCAGCTCCTCCAGCGCCTCGCGCAGCGAACCGCAGACGGTCGGGATCTCGGCCAGTTCTTCGGGGGGCAGGTCGTACAGATCCTTGTCCGAGGCCGGGCCGGGGTCGATCTTGTTCTTGATCCCGTCGAGACCCGCCATCAGCAGCGCCGCAAAGCACAGATAGGGGTTGGCGGCGGGGTCGGGGAAGCGCGCCTCGACCCGCTTGGCCTTGGGGCTTTCGGTCCACGGAATCCGCACGCAGCCCGAGCGGTTGCGCGCCGAATAGGCCCGCAGCACCGGCGCCTCGAAGCCGGGGATCAGCCGCTTGTAGCTGTTGGTCGAGGGGTTGGTCAGCGCGTTCAGCGCCTTGGCGTGTTTCAGGATGCCGCCGATGAACCACAGGGCTTCCTGGCTCAGATCGGCATATTTGTCGCCCGCAAAGATCGGCTTGCCGTCCTTCCAGATCGACATGTTGACGTGCATGCCGCTGCCGTTATCGCCCTTCATCGGCTTCGGCATGAAGGTCGCGGATTTGCCATAGGCATGGGCCACGTTGTGGATGACGTATTTGTATTTCTGCAAATGGTCGGCCTGTTCGGTCAACTCGCCAAAGACCAGCCCCAGCTCGTGCTGCGCGCTGGCAACCTCGTGGTGGTGCTTGTCAACCTTCATGCCAATCCGCTTCATCGTGGACAGCATCTCGCCGCGGATATCCTGCCCCGCATCAATCGGGTTTACGGGGAAATACCCCCCCTTGTGACCGGCGCGATGCGCGGTGTTGCCCATCTCGTATTCGGCGTCGGTGTTCCAGGCGGCGTCGGCGGCGTCGATCTGGTACGCGACCTTGTGCGGTGTCACGGAGTAGCGGACATCATCGAACAGGAAGAACTCGGCCTCGGGCCCCCAGAAGGAGACATCGCCGATCCCGGTCGATTTCAGATAGGCCTCGGCCTTGACGGCGGTGCCGCGCGGGTCGCGGGCATAGGGTTCGCCGGTGTCGGGCTCGACCACATTGCAATGCACGCAGAGCGTTTTCTCCGCGTAGAACGGGTCCAGATAGACCGAGGAGGTGTCCGGCATCAGCTTCATGTCGGACTGGTCGATCGACTTCCACCCGGCGATCGAGGAGCCGTCGAACATGAAGCCGTCCTCGAAGAAATCCTCGTCGATCTCATCCTTAATCAGCGTGACATGCTGAAGCTTGCCCTTCGGATCGGTGAAGCGGACATCGACATACTCGACCTCCTCATCCTGCATCAGCTTGATGACGTCTGCGACTTTCATGGTTGCCCTTCCTTTTTCGTGCTGAAACCGGCCAGGGCCGGCTCCGTGTCGCCAATCTCTGTTCTCGTCCGGCCCCGCGCGCGCGTCAGACCGCGTCCTCGCCGGTTTCGCCGGTGCGGATGCGAATCGCCTGATCGATCGGCGAGACGAAGATCTTGCCATCCCCGATCTTCTCAGTTCTCGCCGCCGAGACAATGGCCTCAACGGCGGCGTCGATCTGGTCATCGGGGAGCACCATCTCGATCTTGATCTTGGGCAGGAAATCCACCACGTATTCGGCCCCGCGATAGAGCTCCGTGTGCCCTTTCTGGCGACCAAAGCCCTTGACCTCGGTGACGGTCAGCCCCTGCACGCCGACTTCCTGAAGGGCCTCCTTCACATCGTCCAGCTTGAACGGCTTGATGATCGCTTCGATCTTTTTCATCGCGGTGATCCTTCCTGCGCTTGTCTGCGACCTGCTTGCCGGGTTTGCGGTCAGCCGTCCACGCATTGCGCATAAGATCCGGGCGGTTGGGCCGGAAAGATCCGGGCATTCGCCTAGCAATTGGGCGATGTGCACAGAAAACAGGCAGCTTTTGTCTCTAGTCGTTCGGCGCGACGGTCATCAGCCCCGCGCGCCAATGCCGCCCTGGACATCAATCCGGCCGGTATCCGGTTCTCGCGGCGGTGCCGCGGCGCGGTCAAGGCAGACCCCGATGAAGCCGAGCGTGAGAAAGCGTTCGGCCGCGTCGGAGCAGATCGTGCTGCGCAGGGCTTGCCAAAACCCAGGCGGCATCTGCCGGTCTCAGGGAGACCGGATACAGAAAAGCCGCGGCCAGATGGCCGCGGCTTATCCGTCTGCGTTTGCGCGCGGATTACAGCTCGTCGAGGCTTTCGACGGCTTTCTCCAGCTCTTCCTTGCTGACTTCCTTGTCCTCGACCTTCGCCTGCTCGACGATGTGATCGACCACCTTGTCCTCGAAGATCGGGGCGCGGAGTTGCTGCTGCGCCTGTGCGTTCTGCTGGATGAACTCGAAGAACTGACGCTCCTGGCCGGGGAACTGGCGGGCCTGGTTCATCACCGCCTGGGTGAATTCCTGATCCGACACCTGCACCTCGGCCTTCTGGCCGATCTCGGCCAGCAGCAGGCCAAGACGCACGCGGCGCTCGGCCAGTTTCTTGTGCTCCTCGGTCGGCTCGATCTCGCCGTGGTTATGGCCCTGCTCCTCGGGATGTTCCTCGTGCCAGAGCTGGTGGGCGATCTGGCCGGCCTCGGCCTCCACCAGAACCTCGGGCAGGTCGAACTTGACCTGATCGTCCAGTTGATCGAGCAGCGAACGCTTCATCACAGCGCGGCTGGCGCCTTTGTATTCCGCCTCGAGCCGTTCGGTGATCTGCTCTTTCAGCTTGTCGAGCGACTCGGCGCCGAAACGCTTGGCCAGTTCATCGTCGATCTGGGCATCGACCGGCTTCTTGACGGCCTTGACGGTGGTGGCGAAGACCGCATCCTTGCCGGCCAGATGTTCGGCGCCGTATTCGGCGGGGAAGGTGACCTTCACCTCGACCTCGTCACCGGCCTTCGCACCGATCAGCTGATCCTCGAAACCGGGGATGAAGCTGTTCGAGCCGAGCACGAGCGGATAATCCTCGGCCGCGCCGCCCTCGAATTCCTCGCCATCGACCGAGCCCTTGAAGTCGATCACGATCTGATCGTCCTTCGCGGCCTTGGAGCCCTTGCGCTTGTCCTCATAAGCGGTGGCGTTCTTGGCCAGCCCGTCCAGGGCTTCCTGAACCGCGGCATCTTCGGCCTTCACGACGAGGCGCTCCAGCTTCACCTTCGACAGATCGACCTCGGGGATCTCCGGCAGGATCTCGTAGGAGACGTTGACCACGACGTCGTCGCCTTCCTTCCAGTTCTCGCCATCCTGCATCTCGACCTTGGGCTGCACGGCCGGACGGTCGCCGGATTTCTCCAGATGCTCGCGCAGCGCGCCGTCGATGGAATCCTGCATCGCATCGCCCATGACGCGCGGGCCGAACTGCTTTTTCAGCATGGCCATCGGCACCTTGCCCTTGCGGAAGCCCTTCATCTCGACTTCGGGCTGGGCTTCTTTCAGCTTGGCATCCACCTGGGCGGCCAGATCCGCGGCCGGGAGGGTCATCTGGTAGCCGCGCTTGAGGCCTTCGTTCTGGGTCTCTGTGACCTGCATGTTTCATCCTTCGTCATGGTGCGGGTGGAGGGACTTGAACCCCCACGCCTTGCGGCGCCAGAACCTAAATCTGGTGCGTCTACCAGTTTCGCCACACCCGCAATGTCAAGCGGCGGGCACTCCGGCCCGCCCCGTAAATCCGCGCCGTTCTAGCAAAGCAATCGCGCGGGCGCGAGCGGAAAATCGAGGCGTCTGGCGCACGGGGGAGGCGCCGTCGCGCGGCCTGTGCCGCAGGCCACGCACCCGCCGGTCAGCGCCGCGGCGCCTCGCCGTTGAGCGCGCGCAGATGGCGTTGGGCCACGGCATTGATTTCTGCGCCGACAAGCACGACGATGGCGGAAATCCACATCCACATCATCAGCACCACGACGGCACCAAGCGTGCCGTAGGTTTCGTTGTAGGACGCGAAATTCGACGTATAGAAAGAGAACAGCGCCGAGGCCGCCACCAGCCCGACCGCGGCGAACAGCGCACCGGGCGAGATCCAGCTGAAATGCGCGTCATCGCGGCTCGGTCCCCAGCGATACAGCGCCGAGATGGCCAGCAGCAGCACCGCGAACATGATCGGCCAGCGGATCGCAGTGACCAGATCGCGCGTCTCTGCCGGTATGGGCAGCCAGTCGAGCAGGGCGGGCAGCACCGCGATTGTGGCGACGAGCGCGATGACCAGCACGATCGCACCCAGCGTCATCGCCAGCGATACGATGTTCAGCATGACGAAGCCGCGCCGCTCACGCTGGAACCAGGCGACGTTGAGCGCGTCCATAAGCGCCTTCATGCCGCCATTGGCCGACCACAACGTCGCCAGGAGCCCGGCGATCCCGGCAAAGGACAAGGCGGTGCCGGGCGATTCGATGATCGCCTCGACCTGGCCGCGAATGATGTCGAGCGCCGAGGACGGCACGAATTCCTGCAGGCTGTCGAGCTGCTGGCGGATCACCTCGGGATCGGCCACCAGCCCGAAGATCGACACGAGCGCGGTGATGGCCGGGAACAACGCCAGCAGCCCGAAAAACGTCACGCCGCCCGCGACCGAGGTCACGCGATCCTCTCCGATTTCCTTGACCGTGCCCTTGAGGACCGCCCACCACTCGGACCCACGTAAGCCCCAGGGAGTCCGGGGCGCATCGGCGCGCGGGGCGGGCAGGTCAGCGTCGGGATCACCGTCCCGCACCCGCTTGGCCGCGGCTGGCGGCGGCGGCTCGTCCAGCCCGTATCTGCGGCGGACATCGTCAGGGAGCGGGCCGAAAAACGCATCGGCGACGGATCGGTCAGAGCGTGCAGTCATGCGGGATTACAGCCTGTGGGTCCGGTCTTTGCTGCCGTCCACGCGGCGATACTCGGCATCGCGGCCCGTGTCGTCACGCCCGGCCGCCTCGCGGCCGCGCGGCGCATCGTCACGATCCCCAGCGGCATGGCGACGTGATCCGCGATCCGTTGACCCGTCGGTGCTGCGGCTGCCGAGGAATCCGGTCAGGCGGTCCGCGGCGCTCTCGAAGTCGCGCATGATGCCGTCGGTCTTGCCGGAGACCTTCTGCAGACCCTCGACCGCGGCATTTGCGGCTGTGAGGATGCCGGTCAGGCTGGTCGCGACCTTGTTGGCATTGTCGCTCAGATCGTCGATGAAATTCCCTGACGATCGTTGCGAGGAGCGGGCGCGGGACTGTGCCTGACGGCGCGCGCGCTTGCGGGTCTCGGTCGCATGGTCGTCATAATCGTCGAAATTCGCGCGCGCCCGGCTGCGCATGGCCTGCCTGTCCTCGGCGCCAAGCGCCTCGAAGCGGGGGGCGTAGCGGCGACGGGGGCCTGCATGGCGGCTGCGCGAGCGGCGCGCCCGGTGATCGTCGTCATCATCGTCTCCGCTGACCGCGTCAATCACGGCGCGGCCTGCGAACACCGCAAGCGCGGTCGTCGCCGCTGCGGCCACGCCGACGCCGCCCCAGATCAGCCAGTCGGGACCACCTTTCCGCGGCGGTGCCAGACGCCGGTTCGGCGGGATGCTGTCAGACGGGATATGGCCCTCGGGGACGGGGCGCGGGCCGTGGGGGGTGTCAGAGGTCACATCAGCAAAGCGCGACATGGGCCATTCCTTTCGATTCGCGTGTCGGGACAGAACGAGCGGCGGCGCGGTTTCGTTCCGCAGATCGCTCCAAAACCGCTGCGCACCAACGGCACGTGGAATGCAAAAAAGCCGCGCCGGTGATCCGGCGCGGCCCTTGGCTGCGACTGGGTCGGAATCGGTGCGGTTACTCGCCCGAACCCGCCGTGGTTTCCGGCGCCTCGTTCACCAGCTCCTCGTCCTCGCGCGAGGCGGAGCCGATGTCGTCGAACAGCTCGGCAATCTCGAACTCGGCAGCGGCGTCTTCTTCCGCGGCCAGATCCTGGATCGACTTGCCCGATGCCTGAAGCTCGGCCTCTTCGTTGGAGCGGGCGACGTTCAGCGTGATCTCGGCCTCGACTTCCGGGTGCAGAACGACCTGAACTTTATGCAGCCCCAACTCCTTGATCGGCGCGCCGAGCACGATCTGTTTGCGATCGACGCTGTGGCCGGCCTCGTTGGCGGCATCGGCCGCGTCGCGCGGGCTGACGGAGCCGTAAAGCGCACCGGCATCAGAGGCCGAGCGGATGATGACGAAGGTTTCGCCGTTCAGCTTGTCGGCGACCTTCTGCGCATCGGCCTTGGATTCGTCGTTCTTGGCGACGAGCGCGGCTTTCTGCGCCTCGAAGGCGGCGATATTGGCGTCAGAGGCACGCAGCGCCTTGCCCTGCGGCAGCAGGAAGTTGCGGGCGTAGCCCTCCTTGACGCGGACGACATCGCCCATCGCGCCAAGCTTGGAGACGCGTTCCAGCAGGATGACTTGCATCGGTCTTCCTCCTTATTTCACGACATAGGGCAGCAGCGCCAGGAACCGCGCGCGCTTGATGGCCTGGGCCAGCTTGCGCTGGTTCTTGGCCGAGACGGCGGTGATGCGCGACGGCACGATCTTGCCGCGTTCGCTGATGTAGCGCTGCAGCAGGCGGGTGTCCTTGTAGTCGATCTTGGGGGCGTTATCGCCACCGAACGGATCGACCTTGCGACGACGGAAAAACGGTTTGTTTGCCATATTCTCGCTCTCCTCAGTTGTCGCGGTCGCGATCTCGACGCTCGCGGCGCTCGCCCCGCTCTTCGCGCTTCTGCATCTGGACCGAGGGGCCTTCCTTATGCGCGTCGACCTTGATCGACATCACGCGCATCACGTCGTCATGCAGACGGGCCAGACGCTCCATCTCCTGCACGGCGGCCGAAGGCGCGTCGGTGCGCAGGAAGGCGTAATGCCCCTTGCGGTTCTTGTTGATCTTGTAGGCGAGGGTGCGGACACCCCAGTATTCGCTGTCGACCACCTTGCCGCCATTATCGGCCAGCACGGTGGAAAAATGTTCGACCAGCCCTTCGGCCTGCGTGTTCGACAGGTCCTGGCGGGCGATCAGCACATGCTCATAAAGCGGCATGTCAGACCTTTCAGTTTCAGGCGGCTTCAACGGCGGGACACCCCTTCCGCGCCCCGCCACGAGAGGCTGCGCCGGTTTCGCGATTGCGGAAGGATGCGGCTTTATAGCGGCGAAACCCGGCAATGCAAGCCGATTCGCGTGGTGACCGGCCCGATCCGTGGCTGGAACCTCGCCAGAGGCGGGACGTTGGCTGCGGGATGCAGTATCCATCCAGTTTGAAGGAAACTTTGATGTTCACGATTTTTACCGCGACACCGATCCGCAAGCGCCATCTTCTCGCCGCAACGATCCTGGTGTCAATCGGGCACGGTGGCGCGGCATTCGCGCAGGAGACAGGGGCGACCGACAGCGCGGATGCGACGAACGAGGCCGCACAGCCGACCCAAGGCGCGGCAGAGGGCGAACAGACGGGCGGCGACTCCCCCGCTGCCACCGGGTCGGAGCCGCAGGCTGGCGCGCCGGTCATGTCCAAACCCGGCGATGACGACACCATGCCCGACGCCGGCAGCTACAGCTTCGATCCCGCCCATAGCCAGATCATGTTCAGCTATGACCATATGGGATTCTCGACCTCCCGCGGCTTCGTGAACGGTCTGGAAGGCACAATCACGCTCGATCCGGCCGATCTTGGTGCGGCCACGGTCGAGGCGTCGTTTCCACTCGACGCGCTGCGCACCGTCTCGCCGGAGTTGGACACACATCTGATGGGCCCGGATTTCTTCGACGTGAGCGGCGACACACCGATTGTCACTTTCGTCTCGACCGGCGTCGAGGTCGAGGATGACGACGAAGAGGCCCGCGTGACCGGCGATCTGACGCTGAACGGTGTGACGCGGCAGGTGACGCTGGATGTGGAGTTCAACGGCGCCGGGCTGGACCCGATCACGCAGCAGCCGACGATCGGCTTCTCCGCCGAGGGCGAGATCGACCGCTCCGATTACGGTCTGAGCGCCTTCGTGCCCGCGGTGGATGACGAGATCGAACTGGAGATCTCGGTGGAGGCAAAGGCCGACGGCTGAAGCTTTGACAGCGTGACTGCGTGGATGCGCGGGGCCGCCATCGCTCGGCCCCGTTTGGCATTGCACCGCACCGGCTGCCGGGTCATCTTGCACGCAAACGGGGGAAGGACGGCGACATGGCGCTCGAGGACGCGAAGAACCAGGTGGATCAGGCCTTTACGCGGCAGGACCCGCGGGGACTGAGCTTCGAGAATGCGTTCGGCGGCGCGACCTCGTTCTTGCGGCGGCGCTACACCAAGGATCTGGCCGGATATGATCTGGCCGTCACCGGCATTCCCTTCGACCAGGGGGTGACACATCGTCCCGGAACCCGCTTCGGCCCGCGCGCGATCCGCGAGGCGTCGGCACTGCAACCCTATGATCCGCCCTATGGCTGGGGCTATGATCCGTTGTCGACGCTGGCGATTGCCGATGCGGGCGACATGGCCTTCGACTACGCCAATACGCGCGAGGTGCCGCAGCGGATCGAGGCGCATATCGGCGGGCTGCTGGATCAGGGCGTGGGCACGGTAACGCTCGGGGGCGATCACTTCATCACCCTGCCGATCCTTCGGGCCTATGCCAAGCGGCACGGCCCGATTGCACTGATCCAGTTCGATGCCCATTCCGACAGTTGGGTCGATGACGACCCCGATCGCATCGATCACGGGACGTTCCTTTACAAGGCGATCCGCGAAGGCGTCGTCGATCCCGCGGCGAGCGTCAGCGTCGGCATCCGGACGGACAATCCCGACACGATGGGCGTCACCATCCTGGACGCGCGATCCGTCCACCGGGCCGGGATCGAGGAGACGCTGAACCGAATCCGCGAGGTCATCGGCGCGCGCCCGGTCTATCTCACCTTCGACATCGACGCGCTCGACCCCGCATTCGCGCCGGGGACCGGCACGCCGGTCTGGGGTGGTCTGGCCAGTTGGCAGGCGGCGGCGCTGCTGCGCGGCCTGGCCGGGATCCCGTTGCTCGGCGGCGATGTGGTCGAGGTCTCGCCCCCCTATGACACCACCGGCGCGACCGCGATCGCCGGGGCCCATGTCGCCACCGAACTGATCTGCCTTTACGGCTGGACCCGCCGCTGAGGGCGGTCGGGCGGCGGCTTCGCCACGCCCGATCTGTTGAATTGAGGTCTTGAACGCCGCGGGCTGCCCGAGATGCAAACTTGATGCAACCGCGTTTTGGCTTGACCTGCGCCATGCCGCGGTGCACTTCGCAGACATGCTTCCACAGGACCGTTTGTTGCAGATCATCCAGCGTTTCGAGTTTCTCGAGGCCAAGCTGAACGCCGGGCCGGCCGCCGATGAGATTGCCGAGATCAGCCGGGAATATGCCGATCTGAAACCGGTCGTCGATCAGATCGGTCGCTGGCAATCCGCGCGTGAGGGGCTGGAAGAGGCGCAGCTCATGCTGGCCGATCCCGATATGCGCGAGCTGGCCGACGAGGAGGTGACGCGGCTGAAGGCCGAGCTGCCGCTGCTCGAACAGGCGCTGCGGGTGGCGCTGCTGCCGCGCGATGCGGCCGATGCGCGGCCCGCGATTCTGGAGATCCGACCGGGCACGGGGGGCGAGGAGGCGGCGCTGTTCGCCGGTGATCTGCTGTCCATGTATCGCCGCCACAGCGAGGCGCAGGGTTGGGATTTCCAGTTGCTCGAGATGGCGCAGACCGAGCTGGGCGGTGTGCGGGAGGCGACCGTGCGCGTCGCCGGTGACGGGGTGTTCGCGCGTCTGAAATACGAATCCGGCGTGCACCGTGTGCAGCGCGTGCCGGAAACCGAATCGGGCGGGCGCATTCACACCTCCGCTGCCACGGTCGCCGTTCTGCCCGAGGCGCAGGAGGTCGATATCGAAATTCCGGCCGCCGATATCCGCATCGACACGATGCGGGCCTCCGGCGCGGGCGGACAGCATGTCAACACGACCGATTCCGCGGTGCGGATCACCCATCTGCCGACCGGGATCGTGGTCACCTCGTCCGAGAAATCGCAGCATCAGAACCGCGCCAACGCGATGGCCGTGCTGCGGGCGCGGCTCTATGACATGGAGCGGGAGCGCGCCGCGAGCGCGCGCGCGGCAGACCGGAAATCGCAGGTCGGATCGGGCGACCGGTCGGAGCGCATCCGCACCTATAATTTCCCGCAGGGGCGCATGACGGATCACCGGATCAACCTGACGCTCTATGCGCTCGACCGGGTCATGCAGGGAGATCTGGGCGAGATCATCGACGCCCTGACGGCGCATGACCAGGCGGAGCGGCTGGCGGCGCAGGAATGACCGGATTGACCGGGCGGGCGCTTCGTGCGCAGGCGCAGGAACGCCTGACGGTGGCAGGGGTGGCCGATCCGCGGCGCGATGCGACGCTGCTGCTGGCCCATGCGCTGGAACTTCTGCTGGGCAGACGGGTCGCGGCGCATCACCTGTCGGACCATCTCGACAGCCCCGCGATGAACGGGCTGCCGGAGATCTATGATCGGCTCGTCATGGCCCGCGAAGCGCGCCAGCCGGTCAGCCAGATCACCGGCAGGCGCGCCTTCTGGAACCATGAGTTTCGCGTCACGCGCGACACGCTGGACCCGAGACCGGAGACAGAGGTGCTCGTCGCCGCGGCGCTCGACCTGCCCTGGCGAAGCGTGATTGACCTCGGCACCGGGACCGGGGCCATCCTGATCTCGCTGCTGGCGGCACGAAAGGCTGCGCGGGGACTGGGGATCGACATCTCCGAGGCCGCGCTCGACGTGGCCCGCGACAATGCGGCACGGATCGGGGTCGAGGCGGAGTTCCGCACGGGCAACTGGCTCGACGACGTCACCGGGCCGTATGAGCTGATCGTGTCCAACCCGCCCTATATCGCGCGCGATGAGATGGCCGATCTCGCACCCGAAGTGTCGCGATGGGAGCCGGAAGGGGCGCTGACCGATGGCGGAGACGGGCTGTCTGCCTATCGCGCCATTGCCGCACAGGCGCGGCGCGTGCTGGTGCCGGGCGGGCATGTGCTGGCCGAGATCGGCTGGCAGCAGGGCGACAGCGTGCGCCGGATCTTCGAGGCTAAAGGCGCGGTGGTGCGGCTGATCCCGGATCTCGACGGGCGCGATCGGGTGGTCGGCGCGGTTTTTCCGCACGGAATGGATTGAGACATGCGGGAATCGGCAGATCTCCCCGGCCAGAGGCGGCAAATGCAGTTTTTGCTTGTATTGCAATCCCAGCCGTGCTTATTCGATCTGCGTGACGGTGGACCGGGTTCGCCGCACCAATCAGCCACGACATTGCTGAAGTCCAGGGCGCGGGTCACCCGCAACGCAATCGGACGCAGGCGACATGTGGCATGTCAACCATTCCAGATGACTGGATAAAGTCAGACAGATGAGATCTTCCAAATCCCGTTCGCGTTCGAAGTCGAACCGTCAGCGTTCGCTTGGCAACATCGTCAACCGCGTCTTCGATTCCTCGGGCCCAGAGGGCAAGGTGCGCGGCACGCCGCAGCAGATTATCGACAAGTACCTGACGCTGGCCCGCGACGCGCAGCTCTCCAATGACCGCGTGGCCGAGCAGGCTTTTCTTCAGCACGCCGAACATTACACCCGCATGCTGGGCGAGGCGCAGCGCGAACAGGCCGAGCGTCAGCAGCAGCATCAGCAAAACCAGCAGAACCACCAGAATCAAGGCAATCGCGGCGATGACGACCGTGAAGGCGGCGATGACGCGCCGCGCGATCAGGGCCGGGACGACCGCAACCCGCGCCGCGACAATCGCCCGGACCGGTCGGAGCGCCAGGACCATCGCGACGCCGCCAACGGTGCGCGCGGCGACGATGCGCAGCCGCCGGTGAATGGCCGCGACAACCGGCGCGCCTTGCGCGAGGAACAACCGCCAGCTGCGCCGGTTGACGCCGCCGGGGATGCGGCGGCGCCTGAGCAGGGCCAGACAGCGCCCGCGCAAGAGGGTGCAGACGCCGCGCCGCAGGGTCTGCCCGCTGCCATTGGCGAGGAATCTGGGCAGGTCGATACGCCGGAACAGGCGGCCGCGAAACCGGCCGCGCGCGGCCGCCGCGCCGCGTCCGCCGCACCGCGCGCCCGCGCACGCAAGACCGATCCGGCCCGGCCCGCCGCGGCCAAGAAGCCGCGCAGCAAGGACAGCAACGCGGCCTCGGACGCGCAGGGCGACTGATCCGGGAAAGCAGGTTTCAGCTCATGCTCAGGTCCGGCGCGGTGAAACGCGCCGGCCCAGTCGGTTCCGGGGTCCGGCCGCTTCAGCCCGTATTGCGGGCGAGAAGCAGGGACAGGCGGCAAAACTGTTCCACTCCGATTTCCTCGGCGCGGGCGGTGGGCGAGATGCCGGCCTCGGTCAGCACTGCCTCGATATCCGGGCGCAGCCCGCGCAGCGAGCTGCGCAGCATCTTGCGCCGCTGATTGAAGGCCGCGGCCACTACGCGCGACAATGCCGCCGCATCGGCGGGAAAGCGCGGCGCGGGCAGGGCGGTGATCTGCACCACGGCCGAATGGACCTTGGGGGCCGGCACGAAAGCCTCCGGCGGCAATGACATGACGATCCGCGCCTCGCTGCGCCACTGTGCGAGCACGGCCAGCCTGCCATATGCCTTGCTGCCGGGGGCGGCCACGATCCGCTCCGCCACCTCGCGCTGAAACATCAGGGTCAGCGATTGCCAGAAGGGCGGCCATGAGGGCGGGGTCAGCCAGCGGATCAGCAATTCGGTGCCGACATTATAGGGCAGGTTCGCCGCCACCCGGATCGGCGGGTTCAGATGCGCCAGCGGATCGATGTCGAGCGCATCGCCGTGGATCAGGCTCAAACGGCCGGGATAGGCTGCCGCGATCTGTTGCAGCGCGGGCAGGGCGCGGGCGTCCTTCTCGATGGCCAGAACATGGCGCGCGCCTTCGGCCAGCAATCCGCGCGTCAGCCCGCCCGGTCCCGGCCCGATTTCCAGCACGTCGCAGCCCGACAAATCCCTCGCTTGCCGGGCGATCTTGGCCGTCAGGTTCAGATCGAGCAGAAAATTCTGGCCAAGCTGCTTTTTCGCGCGCAAATCATGTTCGGCAATCACCTCGCGCAGCGGCGGCAGCCCGTCGATCGTGCTCATCCGCGCCGCCTCATTGCGCCTGCCGGGCCCGCGCAAGCTGACCGGCCATGCGCAGCGCGGCGATGGCGCTGTCGGGATCGGCTTGCCCGGTCCCCGCAATATCGAAGGCGGTGCCGTGATCGGGCGAGGTGCGCACGAAGGGCAGCCCCAGCGTGACATTCACCCCGCCGGAGAAATCCAACGTCTTCATCGGGATCAGCGCCTGATCGTGATAGGCGCAGATCGCCGCATCCCAGCGGGCGCGGGCGGGGGCATGAAACATCGTGTCCGCCGGAAGCGGGCCGCTGATGTCAAGCCCTTCATCCCGCAGCCGCGCGACGAGGTCGCTGATCCAGTCCTGTTCCTCGCGGCCCATCGCCCCGCCCTCGCCGGCATGGGGATTGAGGCCCGCGACGGCGAGGCGCGGGGCGGGCAGGCCGAAATCGCGGATCATGGCCGCGCGGGTGATGCGGATGGTCCGCTCCAGCAGATCCGGCGTCAGCGTCCGGGGCACATCGGACAGCGCGATATGGATCGTGGCGGGCACCACCCGGCAGGGCGGGTCCACCGTGGTCGAGGCGAGCATCATCGCGACATCGGCACCACCTGCGAGATGGGCCAGAAACTCCGTATGGCCGGGAAAGGCGAAGCCCGCACCGTCCTTCAGCGCCTTCTTGTGGATCGGCATGGTGCAGATCCCGGATGCCGCGCCGTCTCGGCAGAGTGTGACCGCACGTGCAATCACCTCGATCACGCCCGCCGCATTGGCCGGATCGGGTGTGCCGGGTCGGGCCGGCGCCGCGAAATCATGACGCAGCACAGCCAGGCCGTCGGCGGGCAGTTGCGCCAGATCCGTCACCTCGGTCCAGGCGGTGCCGTCCGGCAAATGCCGCGGATCGCCCATCCAGACAAACGGGACGGCGGCCCGATGCAGCGCGGGCGCCAGTTCCGGGCCGATCCCCGCCGGTTCGCCGCAGGTGACGATGATCGGGCGCGGCATCTCAGTTTCGCCGGATCACCGCATCCGCGCGCAACTCGGCCAGATAGGCGTCTGCTGCCTGGGTGATCTTGCGGTTGAAAATCTGCTCGCGCACCGACTCGCGCTCCGGCAGCGCGTTGGAATCGGCCGCCGCCACCGTCTCGCCATCGGTCGTCGTCGCGGTGGCCACCGGGCCGCTATCCAGCCCGGCCAGAAGCACCGGCGTGCGGTCGCACAGCATCACCAAATCTGCGGCGCCGCCACGATCGATCACTGTTGCTTCGTTCTCGTCAAGCGAAGCCAGCCGCACCGCGATCCCGCTGGGAATGCTGCCCTGACCGCCGGTGACGCGCTGCACCTGCTGGTCCGGCAGGCCGTTGGCAAAGACATACAGCTCCTCGCAGGAACGTGCCTGCGCCGCGACGCCCTGCGCCTCAGCCGTGCTGGCATAGGTGACCTGGAGATAGTCGAGCTGCTGCTCGCGCGCGCCGGGGCGCAATTCGCCGCGCGTGTCGCGCAGAAAGAACAGCACCACCGCGCCGGAGACGCTGAGCGGCGGTGTCATCTGGCCCGGCTGCAGACCCAGGATGATCGGCCGCAGCGACGGCGGCATGTTGTCAACGGCCATCCATTCCAGGCGCCCGCCGCGCGCCGCCGATGGCGTGGCGGAGAGGCGCCGCGCGGCGTCGGCAAAGGCGGCTTCGCTGCGCACCGACTGGGTCAGGGCCTCGGCCTGCGCCATGACTGCCTGTTCCTGTCCGGGCGGGGCGGGGATGATCAGCTCGGAGATCAGCACCTGCGTGACAAGCGGCGTCTCCACGATCCGCTTGAGCGCCTGATCCAGTTCGGCATCCGACACGGCGACACTGGGTGCGATGCGCTGCCTCACCACTTCGCGCCAGGCCACACCGGCTTTCACGAAATCGCGATAGGCCTGCCGCTCCACGCCGCTGCGTTCCAGCACCTGGATGAATTCGCCCGTGGACAGCCCGGCGCGGCCGGCAAATTCGGACAGGCCCTGTTCCAGCCCGACATCGCTGACCTCCACGCCGATCTGGCGCGCGGCCTCGTTGCGCAGCCGATCCTCGATCAGCGCCTTCTCGGCCGCGTCGCGGCCCTGCTCCGGCGCGTTCAACACCTGCATGAAACGCATGCGCTGCTGGATTTCGTATTCTGTCACAACGGCGTTGTTGACATAGACCACCGGCGAGAAGTCCTGCGCGAGACCGGGCGCCGCAACCGGCGCAGAGATCACCGCGGCAAGCGCGACGGAAAGAAAGAACTGCCGCATGAAGTCATGCCCCCTCATCATTTGGCGTCAATCTAGCGCAAGCAGCTTCGGCGCGCCACACTGCCCTTGCCTTCCGGCTGGCGGCCGAACCCGCCAAGCCGCACCGACAGGTCGAGATCGGTTTCCGGGTCGACTTCGGCCGTGTCGGTGAACCGGCGCGAGGCCGAGAAATCCACGCTGATGCACTCATTGCGATAGGCGATGCCGAACCCGGCGGTCTGGGCTCGGGTGTCGGCCAGGTCATAGCGGGTGTTCGCGGTGGCCCACCAGCCTTGCGCCAGTTGCCAGCCGACCTCTCCGGTCAGTTCGGACAGGTTGTCGTCCCGGCCCTCGAACTCGTCGGCCTTCAGCCAGATATGGCCGAGGCTCAGCTCCAGCCCCGGCCGCGCCCAGCCGATGCGCAGCTCGTCGCGGTTGATGCTGAAATTGTCGTCGAACAGCGCCCGGTTGGCGATGCTCAGCCCGGAATTATCGGCGTAGTGCCAGGCCAGCAGCCAGTCGGATTTGCGCCCGCGCAGTGGCAGCGGCGTGTCGTCCCCCGGTTCGGTCCGCTCGCGGAAGATACGCCCGCCCGCCAGCGACAGCGACCAGCCGGCCGGGTCGAAGCGCGTCCAGGTCACGCCGAGATTGGCCCGCAATCCGGTTTCCCGTGCGTCCCAGCCCGGATAGCGGGATAGCGCGAACAGGTTGCCCTCGTCGAACTCGATCTGGCGGCTGTCCTCGTTGGGGATCCGGTCACCGTCATCCTCATAGGGCGACCATACGAGCTGCGCGACGGGCTCCAGCACATAGGAGGCGCGACCGTCACTGCCGGTCAGCGGATAGCGCAGCGTCGTCGCGACCCAGGGCACGCTGCGGGTCTCGGTGTCGTCGAAGCGGGAATCGTCACGGATGGCGTAGATGTCGGCATCGAAGCCGAGCGCCGCCTGCGCCAGTACCCCGCCCGGCAGGATCTGGCTGCGCCGCCAGTCGAGGGCCAGCGAGGCGCGCGCGGCATCGCGGCCAAGCTGATCCTCACCGGACGGGCGGCGATGGGCGTGGGTGTTCCATTCCAGCCCGGCCTCGCCCCCCGCCAGGCGCCAGCGGCGGATCCAGCTCATATCGGCCACCTGCGCCGGCGAGGTGGAGTTGTCCTCATCGTCGCGCAGGGAATGGTAATTGCCCGCCCGCGCCCAGACCAGCTTGTTCCGGGTCACACGCTGAAGCGTCAGGCCGCTCCACAGCCGGTCGGCATCGCTGATGTCGTAATCCAGCAGATAGCCGTCATCGGAGGCGACCTGCAATTGCATCCCGAGCTGGTAGCCGCGCGGCAGCTCCCATTGCGCGGCGCCGAACAGATAGCCGCGCGTGTCCCCCTCTCGGATGTCGTCTCGGGTGATGGCCCCGTTCCACTCCGTCGCACCGTTCCAGAAGGCCTGTCGATAGCGCAGCATCAGGGTCCGGGTCTCGGACGCCGACAGATAGGGGGTGGCTGTCACATCGGCATGCGGGCCGAGCGTCCTGAAATAGGGCAGCATCACCCCGAAGCCGAGATTCGACGTGGTGCGGAAGCGCGGCCGCAGGAAACCCGACATCCGCTCCACCGTCGGATCGGGGGCGGTTACCGTGCCGGGCCAGGCCGCAATCGGCAGACCGAAAGCGCGCAGTTGCGGATGCTCGAAGATCAGGCGGTTTTCCTCGTCGTCATGGGTGATGCGCCGCGCCCGGATCTCCCAAAGCGGGGTCGGATCGGCGGCACAGACCTGGCAGGAGGACGCAACGACATTGTCGAGTCGCGTGAACCGGCCCTGCCCGGTGATCTCGACCTGAGAGGCGGCCATCTGCATTTCGCGGGCCAGAACCAGCCGCGCGCCGCGCAGCAGCCCTTCGCGCATGTCCTGGCTGAGCTGCGCCTCATCCGCGATCAGCACCGCCTCGTCCTCGGTCCCGGCCAGGCCCGGCCGGGTCAGGTGGATCGGGCCGCTGATCTTCATCTCGCCGCTGTCACCGTCATAGCGGACCCGGTCCGCCACCAGCCGTGCGCCCTGATACCACACGACAACGCCGCCGGATGCGGTCAGGCTGCGATCCTCTGACATGGTGATGTCGTCGGCCAGAAGCGTCGCGGCACCGCCATCCTCCGCCATGCCGTCGCCCGCGAAGGTGATCTGCCTGCGGGGCGGGCGAACGCTGCCGCTGAGCCGGCTGAGCTCGGTTCCGTCGGCATAGGGGGCTGCGGGATCGCGGTTTTCGGTCGGCGCGAGCGCGGGCCCCTGGCTGCCGTCATAGGCGGGATCGGTTTCCCACCAGGGCTGACGATCCGCGATATTCTGGCCGGATGCGGGCGCCGTCGCGAGGAGCAGCGATGCGAGCAGCAGTCTTTTCATCAACCATCCTCGAGTTGCAGCAAAGCGCCGACCGCGAACAGCAGCGCGACGACCGGAGGGGCCCAGCCCGCCAGCCAGGGCGGCACCCCGGCATTCTCGCCCAGGACCTGCGCCATGTTGCGCAGGAAGAACAGCGCGATCCCGGCGGCGAAGGCCATCAACACCAGACTGCCGGATTTGCGCCCGCGCATGTGGCGGATCGTGAAGACCGAGGCGATCACCACCATGGCTGCCAGGGTCAGCGGCAAGGCGAGTTCCATCTGCAGCCAGACCTGATGGCGCAGTGCCGAGAACCCGGCGCGCTTCAGCCCGGCGATATAGGAAGGCAGATCCCAGACCGGCACGGCCTGCGGGCTGCCGAACCCGTCGCGGATTCGGTCGGCGGTCAGCTCGGTCGGCAGGATCAGCTCCGCGCTCTGCCGGGCCTCCGCTTCCGGGTTCACGGCGTCGAGCGGCCATTCCTTCACCTCGCGCAGCGTCCATGCGCCGTTTCCGAGCGTGGCCTCCGCCGCCGAGATGCGCGTGGCCGGCCCGCTCTGCTGGTCGTAGATTACAAAGCTCGCATCATAGAGCGTGGTGGCATCCGGGCTGGTGCGGGCGGCGCGGATCATCATTTGCCCGCCTTCATCGCCGAGCGCCTGCCTGAGCCAGACGGCGTCCTCGCTCAGACTGACGGTCTGGGCGGTGCCGGACTGGAGCGCCGTGACCGCGGCGGAATATCGCGCCTCGGTCGCGGCAACCATCGGGTTCAGCACCGCCACCGCGAAGGCGCCGATCAGCCCGGCCATGACCGCCGGGGCCAGCACCGAGCGCAGACCGGACCGCCCCGAAGCGCGGATCGCCACCATCTCGGACGAACGCGACAGGCCCAGAAACAGCGTGATCGCGGCCAGCAGGCCGATCAGCGGCAGGATGCCGTAGAAACTGCCCGCGACCGACAGGGCCGACAGCCGCGCCGCGCCGCCCAGGCTGATCCCGTCATCAGAGAAGCGCCGGATCTGTTCGACCATGTCGATCAGCAGCAGGATGGCCAGGAACACGCCCGCCAGAAGCAGGAAGGCCCGCAGATACTTGTTGGCGACATAGCGGGCGAGCGTCATGCGGCCTCCACCGATGCGGTCAGCGGACCGGGCCGTCGCCGTCGCGCGGAGAGCCACAGCAATGTGGCGCAGATGCCGGCCCCGACGGCTGACGGCAGATAGACGAGCGGCCAGTAGCTCGCATCATCACCGGCGCGATTGGCCGTCCAGTTGGTCAGAAGCTGCACGAAGATCAGCGCGACGATGGCCCAGCCGACCTGCCGCCAGACCCCGAAGCGCGAAAACCCGCCCACCAGCAAGGTGGCAAATCCAAGCATCGCGGCCACCGGGGACAGAAGCGGCTGCGCCAGTCGCTCATGCGCCTCCAGCCGCGCGCGGGCGGCGGTCTGCCCGGTTGCAGCAAGCAGGGCGGCGTCGGGCGACAGCAGCCGGGCGGTGCCGTAATCGCGCAGATCGCGCCCCTTCGCGGCGCTGCCGCCGACCATGCTGGCCAGATCATAGGTCATGTCCTCGAACCGCGTCACCGACAGGCGCGGCGCATCATCATTGCTGCGCAGCGACTGCACCATGCCGCGGATCATCACCAGTTTCGGCCCGGCATCGGATTTCACGATCAGCGCCTGCTCGGCGCTGTAGGACGTGATGGACGACGCGTCGCGCGCATCCTCCAGGAACAGCCCCTCGATCTCGCCCTGCGCGGTAATGCCGCGGATGAACAGCGTCACGCCCTGCGCCGGATACTGGAAGATCCCGGGCTTCAGGAACTGCGCGGTCACGTTCTCGGCGATCTGCTCCTGGCGATCTGCCAGCCGGGCACGCGCCATGGGCACGATGGCATGGACCAGGATCGACACCATCAGCGCCACCATCATCCCGAACACGAGCACCGGCCGGGCCATCCGCCACGGCGAGAGCCCCGCCGATTGCATCGCCACCAGCTCGGATTCGCCCGACAGACGGTTCGTGCCATAGGCCGTGGCCGCAAAGGCCGCGACCGGCAGCACGATGGAGATCACCAGCGGCAGCGTCAGCAGCGTGAATTCCAGCACGACGAGCGCCGTCTGGCCGTCCGCGATCAACTGCTCGAACAACGAGACGGCCCGGTTCAGCCAATAGACCGCCACCAGCACAAGTGCGAAGAAGCCGAACAGGATCAGCATGAGCTTGAGAATGTAGCGGTCGATGCGGGTCATGCGCTGTCCTTCGGGCTGGCCCCTGATTAACGGCTGGGGCGCGCTTGGGGAAGAGCGGTGGTCGGCTGCGCCTCTGGCCAAGGGCGCGGGCCGGGGATAGGGTTTGCGGCAATGCAGACAGGAGTAGCCCCATGACCCAGCCGGTCGAGATCCGTTTCACCGAAACCAGCACGGAAAACCTGGCATCGCGCGCCGGCCGCATCGCGCTGATCGTCAGCAAGGAGGGGCAGCTTCCCGCGAAACTTCCGAAATCGGCGCGCCCGGCGATGACCCGCGCGGTCGAATCAAATGAGTTCGCCAAGCTGGAGCCGGGTCAGGCGCTGACCATGGCCTATCCGGGCGGGCTGGAAGCCGATGCGATCCTGCTGGTGAAACTGCCGAAAAAAGCCACCGTGGCGCAGGCGCGCAAGGCCGGTGCTTCGATCGGCGCGGCGCTCGGCAGTTCCGAGATGCTGGTGATGGCGGGCAACCACGCGCGTGCCGCGGACATCGCGCTCGGACTGGCGCTGCGCGGCTATGATTTCTCGATCTACAAGACCCGGCCGGATGCGGCAGAGGGCGAAACCGCTGCGCCCGCGCAGCAGCGCCCGCCGCAATCGGTGCAGGCGCGCGGCAATGGCGATGCGGTGCTGGGCGATGCGTCCGGCGCGGAACGTGCGCCCGATGCGCAGCCCGACGCGCCGCGTCCCGATCCGGCGCGCGCCAGCGTCACCTTCATGTGCGACAAGCCAGAGGCCGTGGCCAAGCAGGCCGGCGACCACGCCGCCGTGGCCGAGGGCGTGTTCTTCACCCGCGATCTGGTGAACGAGCCCGCGAATGTCCTGACCACCACCGATTTCGCCGATCGGCTGAAGGCGATGGAGGAGATCGGCCTGGAGGTCGAGGTGCTTGAAGAGGCCGAGCTTGAGAAGCTGGGGATGCGGGCGCTGCTGGCGGTCGGGCAGGGCTCTGAATCGCCGTCCAAGGTCGTGGTGATGCGGTGGAATGGCGGCAAGAAAAGCGATGCCCCGCTGGCGCTTGTCGGCAAGGGCGTGGTGTTCGACACGGGCGGCATCTCGATCAAGCCTGCCGCCGGGATGGAAGAGATGACCATGGATATGGGCGGCGCGGGCGTCGTGGCCGGGGTGATGCGCGCCGTGGCGCTGCGCCGCGCGAAGGCCAATGTCGTCGGGCTGGTCGGGCTGGTGGAGAACATGCCCGATGGTCGGGCGCAGCGTCCCGGCGACATCGTGAAATCCATGAAGGGCGACACGATCGAGGTCATCAACACCGACGCGGAAGGGCGGCTCGTTCTGGCGGATGTGCTCTGGTACGCGCAGACCGAGTACAAGCCGCGTGCCATCGTTGATCTGGCCACGCTGACCGGCGCGGTCATCATCGCGCTCGGCCATGAGCATGCCGGTATCTTCTCGAATGACGACGATCTTTCGGCGCAGGTTCTGTCTGCAGCCGAGGCGGAGGGAGAGGGTGCGTGGCGCCTGCCGCTGGCGCCTGCCTATGACAAGCAGATCGACAGTCGTCTGGCCGATGTGAAGAACACCGGCGGCCGGCCCGCAGGCTCGATCACCGCGGCGCAGTTCCTTCAGCGTTTCGTGCGCAAGGATCAGCCCTGGGTGCATATCGACATTGCCGGGGTGGCGCTGCCGCCCGGTGGATCGGATCTTGCGCCGAAAGGCGCCTCCGGCTGGGGGGTGATGACACTGAACCGGCTGATCAGCGACCAGTTCGAGGGCTGATCCCACAATGGGCAAGGCGCTGTTCTATCACCTGACCCGGTCCAATGCCGAGCGATTGCTGCCGCAATTGCTCGGCAAGGCGCTAGAGGCGGGTTGGCGGGTCGAGCTGCGCGGGCGCGACACGGAACGGCTGGCCCGGCTGGACGACGCGCTCTGGCTGGAGGAGGGGTTCCTGCCGCATGGCATGGCGGGCGGTCCGCATGATCCCCGCCAGCCGGTGCTGCTGCGCGACGAGACGGCGCCTGAGGCGGCAAATGCGCCGGACTGCCTGATGGCGCTCGATGGCTGCGAGGTCACGCCGGAGGAGGCGGAGGCGCGCCAACGGGTCTGCATCATCTTCGACGGCAATGATCCCGAGTCGCTCGACCGGGCCCGCGCGCAGTGGCGCGGTCTCACCTCCGGCGGGGTCGTGGCGGAATACTGGTCCGAAGCCGGCGGACGCTGGGAAAAGAAGCGCTAGCGCTCCAGCACCATCGTCTCGCCCTCGAAGCTGACCCGCGCGAAGCGGCGCAGATAGGTCATGCCCAGAAGGGACACGTCCAGATCACCTTCGACCACGCTGGCGGGCACATCACCATCCACGATGTCGCCGATCCTTACCTCGTCGATCCGCACCGGCGCGGTATAGACCGTGCCATTTGCGGTCGAGGCCATGTTCACATAATCCAGCGATCCCGGCGCCAGCCCGATCCGTTCGGCATCGCGGCGGCGCAGCGCGATTTCGGAGGCGCCGGTATCGACCATGAACCGGACCGGGGTGTCGTTCAGCCGCAACTCGATGCGGAAATGCCCGTCATTGCCCATCGGCAGCTCGATCCGGTTGCCCTCGATGCGCTGCGGCGGGGCGACATTGCGGCGGATATCCTCCCACAGCCCGAATCCCGCGACCAGGCCGAGAAAGATCAGCCCCCAGGCCAGCATCTGGCGCAGCGACTTGCCGGGCCGGGTGCGGAACTCGACCAGCATATATCCGCTGATCGCGATCAGCAGCAGCACGAGGTAGGCGACGCGGGGGATCTGGTCGCTCATCCGTAGAGCCCCGTTCCGCGCAGCCCGTCGATGATGAACTGCACCGACAGGGCCGCGAGCAGCATCCCCAGCAGGCGGGTCACGACCATGGTTCCGGTGCGGCCCAGCACGCGCGACAGCGGCCCGGCCAGCACGAACAGCATCATGGCGAGCGCCAGCACCGAGGCCATGACCAGCAGGATCATCGCCGTATGCAGTGTGGACTGCTCCTCTCCGACCAGGAGGATCATGGTGGCCAAGGCCCCCGGTCCGGCCAAAAGCGGCGTGGCCAGCGGGAACACCGACGGATCAGTGTCATTCTCGGCGGATTGCCCCTCCCGCCGCTCGGTGCGGCGCTCGAACAGCATGTCGAGCGCGGTCAGAAACAGCAGGATCCCGCCGGCGATCTGGAAGGCGGGCAGCGAGATGCCGACGAAGGACAGGATCGAATCGCCGGCCAGCCCGAACAGCGTCAGCAGTACGGCGGCGATGGCCACGGCGCGCCAGCCGATGCGGCGGCGCTGCGCGTCGCCCATCCCGGTCGTCAGCGCAATGAACAGAGGCGCCAGCCCGACCGGGTCGATGACGACGAACAGCGTGACGAAGGCAGTGACAATCGCGGCCGGATCCATGCGCCGGTTATGGCGCAGCCCGACGGCTCTGCCAAGTCATCTGCGCAACCCGCAGATGTCCCGGTTCTTCGCGCATCGGGGCTTTGCAAATCACCCCCGAACACCCTAGATGTGTTGCGTCACCGGGCCGAACTTGCCCGTGAAGGGAGCAAAACATGCTGAACAATATCGGTCTGCCCGGCATTCTCTTGATCGCTGTCGTGGTGCTTGTCCTGTTCGGGCGGGGCAAGGTGTCCTCGCTGATGGGAGAGGTCGGAAAGGGCATCAGCTCGTTCAAGAAGGGCGTCAAGGAGGGCAGCGACGAGGTCGAGAATTCCGGCCGCGAGCTGACCGAGGACATGAAGCGCGAGGAAGCCGGGCGCGACGAGAAGCTGCGCGACGTGACCCCGCAGCACCGCGTGCCGGACGACAAGAACCGCGTCTGATCGCCGCCTGACGGCGGGATCCTGTCGCATTTGCCGAGGGGCGCCTGATGCTGGATATCGGCTGGACTGAGCTGCTGCTCATCGGGGTGGTCGCGCTGATCGTCGTCGGTCCGCGCGACCTGCCGCATATGTTCCGCGCCCTTGGCCGGATCACCGGCAAGATGCGGTCCATGGCGCGCGAGTTCTCCCACGCGATGGAAGATGCTGCCCGCGATTCGGGTCTGGACGAAGCCAGCAAGTCGCTGAACGATATCCGCAACGTGACCTCGAAACGCTCGCTCGGTCTCGACGCGCTCGACCGGGCGGCGGACAAGTTCGAGAAATGGGATCCGAAGCTGCCCGCCTCACGCGGCGGGGCGACGCCCGATCCGGCCGCCAGGGGCAAGGTGCCTGCTGAAGGCGCGACACCGGCGTCGACGGCCCCGTCCCCCAGGGCCGCTCCGGCCGGGGCTGCGAAACCGGTCAGCAGCGCGCCCGCAACGTCGCGCGACAGCGACGACGAGCACGCCACCAGCCAGCGCCGCCTGCACGCGGTCCGGCGCAGCGAATCGAAGGATGGCTGAGGTGAGCAGCAAGACCGATCCCCGCGAGGACATCGACGACAGCTCGGCGCCGCTGATCGAGCATCTGGCGGAGCTGCGGACCCGGCTGATCTGGTCGGTTCTGGCCTTCGTCGTGGCGATGGTGCTGTGTTACACGGTCTGGAACCCGATCTATAACTTCCTGACCCAGCCGATCTGTTCGGCGCTCGATCAGCGGGGGCAGGAATGCGGCCTGATCCTGCTGAAGCTGCAGGAGGGCTTTTTCGTCGCCATCCAGATCAGCTTTCTGGGGGGCTTCATCCTGTCCTTCCCGATCATTGCCTTCCAGCTCTGGCGGTTCGTGGCACCGGGGCTGTATCGCAACGAGAAGCAGGCGTTCCTGCCGTTCCTGATCGCATCGCCGGCCATGTTCTTCCTGGGCGCGGCCTTCGCCTATTACGTCATCCTGCCCATGGCCTATGATTTCTTCCTGGGCTTCCAGCAGGGGCCGCTGGCGCTGCCAGATGACCCGGACGCCGCCCCGAGCAACAGCATGGCGGGTATCGTGTTCCAGGGATCGGTTAGTGAATACCTGGCCCTGACCACGAAATTCATCCTGGCCTTCGGGCTGTCATTCCAGCTTCCCGTGGCGCTGACCCTTCTGGGCAAGGCAGGGCTTGTGTCGTCAGAAGGGTTGGGCAGCATGCGCAAATACGCGCTGCTGCTCATCCTGGTGCTGGCGGCCATCGTGACCCCGCCCGACGTGGTCAGCCAGGTCGTGCTGTTCACGGTGGTCTATGGGCTCTACGAGATCTCGATCCAGCTTGTCCGCCGGATCGAAAGGCGCCGCGACGAGGAACTCCGCGCGCAGGGGCTGCTCGACGACGATGAATGACGCCACGCTGACCCGCATTGCCGAGGCGCTCGAACGTCTGGCCCCGGCGCCTGCCCCCGCGCCCAGCTTTTCCGAGGCCGACGCCTATATCTGGCATACCGGGCCGGACCGGCTGGAACCCGTGCCGAAGGTGAATCGCGTCGATCTGGACCGGCTGGTGGGCATTGACCGGGCGCGCGACACGCTGCTGGCGAACACACTGCAATTCGCGCGCGGACATGCGGCCAATAACGCCCTGCTCTGGGGGGCGCGGGGCATGGGCAAATCCTCGCTGGTCAAGGCCGCCCATGCCGAGGCGGTGGCGCAGGGTCTGCCGCTGGTGCTGGTCGAGATCGCGCGGGAGGATCTGTCCAGCGTCGGCCGTCTGCTGAACGTGCTCGGCGCCACATCCGACCGACGCTTTCTGCTGTTCGCGGATGATCTGTCGTTCAGCCATGACGACACGCAGTATAAATCGCTCAAGGCGGTGCTGGACGGCGGCGTGGCAGGCCGGCCCGACAACGTGATCCTCTATGCCACGTCGAACCGCCGTCACCTGATGCCGCGCGACATGATCGAGAACGAGCGGTCGACCGCGATCCATCCCGGAGAGGCGGTGGAGGAGAAAGTGTCGCTCTCCGACCGCTTCGGTCTGTGGCTGGGCTTCCACCCCTGTGCGCAGGACGAGTATCTCGAGATGATCCGGGGCTATTGCGACGCGGCCGGGCTGAAGATCGACCCCGATACGCTTCAGGCGGAGGCGATCGAGTGGCAGGCGACGCGCGGCGCGCGCTCGGGCCGGGTGGCGTGGCAGTTCTTCACCGATCTGGCCGGACGTCACGGCCTGTCGCTGTAAATCCGGGCCGCCGGTGTAAATCCGGCGCGGCCGCAGGGGCTTGCGCGCGCCGCAGCCTTGCGACTTGATGAGCGGATGAGCCAGCCAAGCACCCCGCATCGTGTGACAGCCGGAGCCCGGATCCGGGAACGCCGCCTGTCGCTCGGGCTGACCCAGGCCGATCTGGCACGCAGGGCGGGCATATCGCCGGCCTATATGAACCTGATCGAACATGACCGGCGCAACCTGACCGGCCATGTCCGCGCAGGACTGGCCGACGCGCTCGGCATCTCCGAGGCGGAACTGGAGGCCGGGCGGGAGGAGGCGCTGTTGCACGGTCTGCGTGTCGCCGCGGCGAGGGATGTTCCCGCCGAAATCGCCATCGAGACCGAGCGCATGGCCGAATTCGCGACGCGCCTGCCGGGATGGGCGGGGCTTGTCGTGGCGCTGTCGGAACGTGCCGAGGCGCAGGCCAGGCGGCTGACCGATCTGTCGGACCGGATGACCCAGAACCCCTATCTTCTGGACACGGTGCACGAAGTGCTGTCTGCCATCACCTCGCTGCGCTCGACCGCCTCCATCCTGGTCAAGGAACCGCAGATGGACGCCGCCTGGCGGGAGCGGTTTCACGGCAATCTGGATCAGGACAGCCTGCGGCTGTCGGTGACGGCGCAGGCGCTTGTCGCCTATCTGGACAGTTTCGAGCAGGATGCCGGGCTGATGACCCCGCAAGAGGAGTTCGAGACCTGGATCGCCGAAGGCCGGCCCGATGGTGGCCCCGCCTCTGATGCCGCGCGCGCGCTTGCCGAAAGCTGGGCGGAGGCGGAGGCCGCGGACCGGCTGCGCCTGCCGGATCAGGTGCTGGCGCCGCTCCTTGGCGGCGACCCGTTCGCCCTGGCGGCGCGGACCGGCGTGCCGCTGGATCTGATTTTGCGCCGTCTGGGCCTGTCGGAACCGGGCTCGGGGCTGATGATCTGCGACGGGGCGGGCGGCGTCACCTTCCGCAAGGCGGCCGGGCAGCAGGAGGCGGCGCGGCCCGGCGATCCCTGCGCGATGCTGCCGATCTTTGAGGCGCTCGGCCAGCCCGGAACCCCGCTGCAGCGGATCATCGAGACCGAGACCGGCGATCTGCTGGAGGCGACGGCGGTCGCCACGCGGATGCCGGCGGATCACCCCGGCGGCACGGTGCTGGGCCGGGCGGTGATGCTGCTGCGTCCCGCCGCAGAGCCGGAACCGCCCTTCGTGCCTGTCGGTCCGACCTGCCGCATCTGTCCGCGGCAGGGCTGCAAGGCCCGCCGCGTCCCGTCGATCCTGCTGGCCGGCGCGTGACGGGCGGCGAGACGCGCTTTGACAGGGGCGCCCCGCGCGCCTAATCCGGTTGGGGAGGAGGGGCCGCGCATGTCTCATGTCATCGATATTCTGCTGATCGAGGACGAGCCCAATATTGCCGAGGCGGTCCGCTTCATCCTGTCGCGTGATGGCTGGTCGTTGGCGCATTGGCACGAGGGTGGCGAGGCGCTGTCGCAGATTGCCCACCTGCGGCCGAAGCTGATCGTGCTGGACGTGATGCTGCCCGCCCGCTCCGGCCTGGAGGTGCTGGAGGCGCTGCGGGCGGATCATGCGCTCCGCCATCTGCCGGTGCTGATGCTGACCGCGCGCGGAATGTCCGGGCGCGGCGGGATCTCCTCAAGCAAGGCGGACCGGGTGCTGGCCAAGCCCTTCGACAATGACGAGCTGCGCCGGATCGTCCGGGACATGCTGGGGGCGCCTCGATGAGCTTGCCCTCCGACCGCCCGATCTTTCTCGAACGCAGCGCCTATCGCCGCCGCAGGCTGGGCGATGCGGCGAAGCTGTTTCCGGTGGTGACGCTGTGCGCCCTGCTGGTGCCGGTCTGGCTGGCACCGGCGGCGTTATCGGGGGCAGGCGGGGTGATCTGGATCTTCTCGCTGTGGCTCACCGTGGTCATCGCCTCGGCGCTGCTGCATCGGCGGCTGGCGCGCAAGCCGAAACCGGCGGACCCTGACGCATGAGCTTCGATGCGCTTGTCGTCGCGGCGCTGATCTATGTCGGGCTGCTCTTCGGAGTGGCCTGGGCGGCGGATCGGGCGGCGGCGCGCGGCCGCACCGGCTGGACCGATCGCCCGGTCGTCTACACGCTGTCGCTGTCGGTCTACTGCACGGCCTGGACCTTTTACGGCGCGGTCGGCAATGCCAGTCGGAGCGGGCTGGAATTCGCCACAATCTACCTCGGCCCGACCGTGGTTCTGGCCGGAAGCTGGTGGGGGCTGCGCCGGCTGGTGCGGGTGTCGCGCATGCACCGCGTCACATCGGTGGCCGACCTGATCTCGGCCCGGTTCGGCAAGTCCAATCCGCTCGCCGCCCTCATCACGCTGATCGCGCTGATTGCCGCCACCCCGTATCTGGCCCTGCAACTGCAATCCATCGCGCTGTCCTTCGCGGCTTTCGGCCCCGGCGACACGCTGCCGGGACGGCTGGATCTGTGGGTCGCGGGCGGGTTGTCCGTGTTCACCATCCTGTTCGGCACCCGCAACCTCGCCGCAGATGAGCGCCATCACGGCGTGGTGATGGCCATCGCCGTTGAAGCGGTGGTCAAGCTGGTCGCGTTCCTGGCGCTCGGGATCTGGGTGGTCTGGGGGCTGGCGGGCGGTCCGGCCGATCTGCTGAGCCGCATCGCGGAGCATGCCGCCTCTGCCGAGGCGGAAGGCTGGGCGTTGCGCCCGGATCGCTGGACGGCGCTGATTGCCGTGTCCGCAGCCGCGGTGCTGACCTTGCCGCGCATGTTTCAGGTCATGGTGATCGAGCCTGCCGACGAATCTCCGCTTAGCTCGGCCGCCTGGGCTTTCCCGGCCTATCTGCTGGCCATGTCGCTCTTCGTGCTGCCGATTGCCGTTGTCGGGCAGGATCTTTTGCCGGCAAATGTCTCAGCCGATCTCTACGTGCTGCATCTGCCGATGTCGCAGGGGGCCGACGGCCTGGCGCTGCTGGTATTTCTGGGCGGGCTGAGCAGCGCGACCTCGATGGTCATCATCAGTGCGATCGCGCTTGCCACGATGATTTCCAACCACTGGCTGGTGCCGATGATCCTTGCGCTGCGCCGCGTCGATCCCTCCGACACCGTTCAGGCCGATATTCGCGGCCCGTTGCTGGCGTCGCGCCGTATCGCGATCCTGGCGGTGATCGGGCTGGGCGCGGGCTATCAGGCGGTGGGCGGAGGGCAGGCGCTTGCGGCGATGGGAACGGTGGCCTTTGTCGGCGTGGCGCAGTTGCTGCCCGCCATGCTGGGCGGGCTGCTGTGGCGGGGGGCGACGCGGATGGGGGCCTATGCCGGGATCTCGGCCGGGGGGACGGTCTGGATGGCCCTGGTGTTCCTGCCCTCGCTCGGCGTATCCTCGGAACTTCATTTCGGCCCGGTTGACCCGCTGGCCGCGGCGGTCTTCATTTCGCTGGGTTTGAACACCGTGCTGTTCACCTCGGTATCGCTCATCACGCTGCCCGATCCGCAGGAACGCCTGCAGGCGTTGTCCTTCGTGCATGCCGTCGCACCGGAGGCCGCCGCGGCCGCCGCCCCGCCCAGATCCGATGGCGCGGCGCGGGCCGAGGCGCTGCTGGCGCTCGCGCGGCGGGTCTGGGGCGGGGACGAGGCGCTGCGCGTCTTCCGCGCCGAGGCCGAGCGGCAAGGCAAATCGGGATTCCTGCCGGATGTGAATGCGGGTTTCCTGTCGCGGCTGGAGCGCAGGCTTGCCGGCGCGGTCGGCACCGCCACGGCGCATGCCATGCTGGCGCAGGTTGCCGGTCAGCGTCCGACCACCATGGCCGAGCTGATGGAGGTGGCAGGCGAGGCGCAGCGCGCCAAGCAGCGCGCACAACAGCTCAAGGACGATTCCGACGAGCTGGCCCGAACCGCCCGCCGACTCCAGGAAGCCAATGACCGGCTCTCGGCGTTGTCAGTGCAGAAGGACGCCTTCCTGGGCCAGATCAGCCATGAGTTGCGCACGCCGATGACCTCGGTGCGGGCGTTTTCCGAGTTGCTGAAGCTGCCGGATATTGCGGCGGATGACCGGGCGCGCTTTGCGGGGATCATCCATGACGAAGCGTCGCGGCTGACGCGGCTGCTGGATGATCTGCTGGACCTGTCGGTGCTGGAAAGCGGCCGTGCCCGGCTGTCGCCGGCGGTGGTCAATCTGCACCAGCTCATCTCGCGGGCATTGGAGGCGAGCTCCGCCGCCAGCCAGGATCAGGGCATGACCGTCGACCGTGATCTGCCGGCCGAGCATCTGATGGTCATCACCGATCCCGACCGGCTGTTGCAGGTGCTCATCAACCTGATCGGGAATGCGCGGAAATACTGCGACGCGGCCCGGCCGCGCCTGACCATCCGGGTCCGCCAGGCGGGCGGCGGGGCACAGATTGACATCATGGATAACGGATCCGGCATCGCCGCAGACCAGCAGGACATGATCTTCGAGAAATTCGCCCGGCTGAACGATCCCTCGCGGGCGGGCGGGGCCGGGCTGGGCCTGGCGATCTCGCGCAACGTGATGGACGCGCTCGGCGGCTCGATCACCTATCTGCCGGGGCATGACGGCGCCGCGTTCCGGCTGGACCTGCCGCAGCATCCGCCGGATTTCGGTGCAGCTCCGTAAACCGAAAATAAAGCTGCGTCGTGCAGGTTTGCGGTGCATATGAGCGATGCGGGCGGTATATCGTGACGGCTGAGACGAACAGGCGCGACGTGGCTGGGGCTGCGGGCAGGGTTCCCGGCCAGCGGTCACCGACCGCCATAGCACTTGCCCGCCATCTTCTCCGCGGCTCCGCGCGTCCCGCATCGCCGCCGGAATCGGCTCTGCCGGTCTCGGCCACGCCGGAGCGGATCTTCGCCTCCGTCTTCATGCAAGTCGCGCAGCGTGCCTTCGACCAGCCCGCAAGGCCGGTCATGGTCAGTGTCGGGCGGGCCTCGGCGGCCGAGATCGGGGAATTGTTGCCGGAGCGGGCGCTGATCCTGCTGGTCGAAGACGCCACCGGCGCGGTCGGCGTGGTGGCGATCTGCCCGCGCCTGCTTGCCTCGGTGATCGAAATCCAGGCAACAGGCCGGATCGGCGATGCGTCTCCGCGCGACCGGCATCCGACCCGCACTGACGCGGCGCTTTGCGCCGAACTCGTCAATGCGGTGCTGGCCGGCCTGTCGCGCGATCTCGCCCCGATGCCGCAGATGGCGGACCTGACGACATTCCGATTCGCCAGCCAGGTCGCAGCGCCTGACACCCTTGGCCTGCTGCTGGAGGACGGGGCGTATCATCACCTTGCGCTGACGGCCCGGCTCGGCGACGGCATCACGCGCGACGGGCGGTTCATTGCGTTTCTTCCGGCCGGAGAGGCTGGCGCCGCGCAACCGCCGAAAGCATATCGCGGGCAACCCGATGCAGATCGCGCAGCGCCGCAAGGCGGCGCATATCGGGCCATATCGGTCCGCGAGATCCCGATCATGCTGAACGCCATATTGTGCCGCCGTCGCATGTCGCTGCGTGAGATCCGCGCCCTCAAGGACGGGGTGGAATTGAAGCTGCCGCCCGGCGTGATGACCTCTGCCTGGCTGGAAACCAGTGCAGGCGGAATCGTGGCGCGCGGAAAGCTGGGCGCGTTTCACGGCTACCGGGCGATCCGTATCCAGTCTGCGGCGGTCAAGACGCCCGAGAGCGAGAGCGCGGGGCCGGGGCCAATTGCGACTGCGCCCGGCGAACTGACAGCCGCGCAGCCTGCCGATGACCATGCAGCCGCGCCCGAGAATGTTTTTGACGCGGCCGGAGATGGGTCCGTCCCCGAGGCCTCGCAAAACCTGCTCGCCGAGCCGCCGATCGGCGACGCCTCCCTGCCGGACCAGTTCCGATCTGACCTCAACGGTGCGACGCCAATGGAAGGGACTGACGCGGCCCCGGATCTGGCGCAGGCCCTGTCTGACTGACATCCCCGGCCTTGTTACCGCCCGATCACCGCCGTCACGGGATTGTCACGATCCGAACCAGACCCGAGGCGCGTAAAAAGCGCCGCTTTTGTCACGAGAACGACGCGAAACGGTGCCCTCCGCGATTTTTCCCTTGAAAACCCGACTTGACGGACGCATCTAACCTGCGCCCGCCTGTCATGCGGGAGCGCTGTCAAGGAGTGACCATGGCCAAGGAAGAAATGCTCGAATTCCCAGGCGTCGTGAAGGAACTCCTGCCCAACGCGACATTCCGGGTCGAGCTTGAAAACGGCCATGAGATCATCGCGCATATGGCAGGAAAGATGCGGAAGAACCGCATCCGGGTTCTGGCCGGCGACAAGGTTCAGGTGGAAATGAACACCTATGACCTGACCAAGGGGCGGATCAATTACCGCTTCAAGTGACGCGGAGTCCGGCAATGCGGGTGCAATCGGGCAGACCGCAGGGCCGATGATCGCCGGTTCGCTTCCCAATGCCCGCCATCCCGGTTAGGTCGGTGGCGTCACTGAATTCTGGCCCGGACATGCCCGATCTATCCAGACCTCGCCTCATCCTCGGTTCGGCCAGCCCGCGCCGCCTGGACCTTCTGTCCCAGATCGGCGTGGTACCGGACGAGGTGCGCCCGGCCGATATCGACGAAACCCCAAATCCGGGCGAGCGGCCGCGCGACTATGTCCGGCGCATGGCTGCCGAAAAGGCCGCCGCACTGAAGCTGGAGACGGGCGAGATGGTGCTCACGGCCGATACAGTTGTGACGGCCGGGCGCAGGATACTGGGCAAGCCGGCCTCCCGCGACGAGGCGGGGGCGTTCCTGCGGCTCCTCTCCGGGCGGCGGCACAGGGTGATGACCGCGATCTGCCTGCGCAGCGACGGGCAGGAATGGAGCCGGCTTGTCGAAACCATCGTGCGGCTGCGGCCGCTCGACGCGGCCGAGATCACGGCGTATCTCGACAGCGGCGAATGGGTGGGCAAGGCCGGCGGCTACGGCATCCAGGGGCGCGCCGGGGCGTTTGTAAGTTGGATCAGCGGATCCTTCAGCGCCGTTGTCGGCCTGCCCCTGGCGGAAACCTCGACATTGCTGCGGGCCGCTTCCGGGTCCGCGGCGCAGGAAGGGGATCGGAGTTGAAGGGACATCAGATCGCGCTTGGTCGGCTCGGGTCGCGAGATGCGGCGGCCCTGGTCGTCGATGGACGGCTGGAAGACCTGCTGGTCGATCCGGCGGGGCTTCAGGCATTTGCGCCCGGCGCCATCCTGCGCGGTCGGGTCAATCGGCTGATGAAGGGGCAGGGCGGCGTGTTCGTAAGCCTGCCTGACGGAGCCACGGGCTACCTGCGCGACCGCTCCGGGCTGCGGGAAGGCCAGAACCTGCTTGTCCAGATCAGCGGCGCGGCCGAGCCGGGCAAGGCGCTGCCGTTGACCTCGCGGGTGCTGATCCGTGGCCGCTACGGCATCGCCACCCCAACCGCGCCGGGCGTGAACATCTCGCGCTCGATCCGTGATCCCGACCGACGCGCGGCGCTGCAATCGCTGGGGCAGTCGGTCCTGGCGGAGCGCGAGACCGGGCTGATCCTGCGCAGCGCCTGCGCCGAGGCCGAGGACGCGGAGATTGCCGCCGAACTCTCGCAGATAATCGATCTGGCCACGGCGATTTCCGCGGATGCGGAAGGGGCCCCGGAACTCCTGCTGGACGCGCCGACCCCGTCCGAGACCGCCTGGCAGGACTGGTCGGACCCGGAGCCGGACGCCGTCGAGGACGCGGACGACATGCCCGAGGAGATCGCGGACCGCGTTGACGCGTTGCTGTCGCCCCGCATGTCCCTGTCCGGCGGCGCCTTTGCGCTGATCGAGCCCACCCGCGCCCTGCTGGCCGTCGACGTGAATACCGGCCCCGACACTTCGCCCAAGGCCGCGCTGAAGGCGAATATCGCCCTGGCCCGCGACCTGCCGCGCCAGCTTCGGCTGCGCGGCCTCGGCGGTCAGATCGTCATCGACTTCGCGCCGATCTCCAAGCGGGAGCGCGGCACGCTGGAGCAGGAGCTGAAGAAATCTTTCCGCGGCGATGGCGGCGATGCGGTTCTGCTCGGCTGGACCGCGATGGGGCTGTTCGAGTTGACACGCAAGCGCGACCGGGTTCCGCTGGCGCTTCTGTTGGAGCAGGGCTGATGGCAAACTGTCCGATCTGCAAGAAACCCTCTGTTGCGGCCTATCGCCCGTTCTGCTCCAGGCGCTGCGCCGATGTCGATCTGGCGCATTGGCTGCGGGGCGACTACGTCATTCCGGGGGAGCCGGTGTCCCCCGACGCGCCCCGCGAAGAGGAATGATGCTTTTGGCTCTAGACACTGCATTCTGGCTTGCGTAAATACGGCCCACCTCAGCCAAGGCTGACGTGCCCGGATAGCTCAGTTGGTAGAGCAGCGGATTGAAAATCCGCGTGTCGGTGGTTCGAATCCGCCTCCGGGCACCATTTCCAAGCAATATCTCCGACACATGCCCGCGGTGCGGTGCTTCTCCTTTGGCGCCGCGTATGCCTCCGGGAATGGCCGGGAAACCGGGTGGCTGTTGTCTGGACGGCAAGCTGCCGATCCGCGCGCGCGCGCAGCCCGGCACCCGCCGCTGATCCATGAAAGATCAGACTATATCGCGATGATGCGCGGTGCCGCGGGGGCGTTGGCCAGCTATCGTGGCGAATTCGTCCTTCAACGCCTGCGTTGCGATCCGGCTCTATAAAAAACTTGTTGCAAGACAGGGCGATCGGAATGCAGTTTGTACAGACATGTCAGGCAGCCGGAAAAGAAGAGCTGCATCTGTTCATCTGGGAGGAATGAAATGACCACCACATCCGTCAAGGATAAGTCCGTGAACCGCCGCTCGTTCTTGCGCCGGGGCGGTGCGATTGCCGGGGGGGCTGCCGCCAGCACGCTTCTGGCCGCGCCGGCCGTGAACGCGCAGTCGCCGCTGGTGCTGAAGATGCAGACGAGCTGGCCCGCATCCGATATCTGGCAGACCATGGCGCAGCAATATGTCGATCGCGTGCAGGCCATGTCGGGCGACCGCATCCAGATCGACCTGCTGCCCGCAGGCGCGGTGGTGGGCGCGTTCCAGGTGATGGACGGGGTCAGCGACGGGGTGATCGACATCGCCCATTCGGTCTCGGCCTACTGGTACGGCAAGAACAAGGCGGCGTCTCTGTTCGGCACCGGTCCGGTCTTTGGCGGCGATCCGAACAATATGCTGAGCTGGTTCTATGCCGGCGGCGGGCGTGAGCTGTATCGCGAGCTGACGCAGGATCAGATGGGGCTGAACGTCGTCGGCCTGATGGCCTTCCCGATGCCCGCGCAGCCGTTCGGCTGGTTCAAGGAGCCGATCAGCGGGGTCGAGGATATCAACGGCATGAAATACCGCACGGTCGGTCTGGCCGCCGATCTGCTGCAATCCATGGGCATGTCCGTGGCCCAGTTGCCCGGCGGCGAGATTGTGCCCGCGATGGAGCGCGGGGTGATCGACGCGTTCGAGTTCAACAACCCGTCCTCGGACTTGCGCTTCGGTGCGCAGGATGTGGCCAAGAACTACTATATGGGCTCCTACCACCAGGCCGCCGAGGCGTTCGAATTCCTGTTCAATCGCGATGTGATGGAGGATCTGGAGCCGGATCTGCGCGCGATTCTGGAACACGGGGTCGAGGCGGTCTCGACTTACAACACCGCTTTCGCGCTCGACAATTACTCGGCCGACCTGCTGAAACTGCGCGACGAATCGGGCGTCACCATCCACAAGACGCCCGAGGGGATCCTTCAGGCCCAGCTTGAGGCCTGGTCGGAGATGATCACCCAGCTTGAGCAGGACGAGATGATCAAGAAGATCATGGACAGCCAGCGCGACTGGGTGAAGCGCACCGTCTATTACGAGCTGATGGACAAGCCCGATTACGCCCTTGCCTATGACCACTTCTTTCCGGGCGAGCTGAAGCTGTAACTGGCACCGGCCGGTCCCGTCAGGCTGATCTGTCGGGGCGGGCCAACTCGCGGAGTTTCCCTCATGCTGTCATTCATTCGCTTTGCCGACCGGCTTTCGGCATGGTTCGGCAAGACTTTCGGCTGGCTCATCATGATGATGACGATTGGTGTCAGCTACGAGGTCTTCGTGCGCTACGTGCTGCGCAGTCCGACCGCGTGGTCGCTCGATGTGTCCTTCATCATGTATGGCACGCTGTTCATGATGGGCGGGGCCTATACGCTGTCGCGCGGCGGCCATGTGCGCGGCGATTTCCTCTATCGGCTTTGGCCGGTGCGGGTGCAGGGCGCGGTGGATTTCGTGCTCTATCTGCTGTTTTTCTTCCCCGGCGTCACGGCGCTGATCCTGTCGGGCTGGAAATATTCCGCCCGCTCCTGGCAATATGCCGAGGTCAGCGTGAACAGCCCCGCCGGCATCCCGATCTATCAGTTCAAGTCGGTCCTGGTCGCCGCCGGGATCCTGCTGTTCATCCAGGGCATCGCGCAATTGCTGCGCAGCTTCATCGCCATGCGCGACGGGGTCTGGATCGAGGCCGATGAGGATGTCGAAGAGACCGAGCAGCTTCTGCTGCGTGAACAGGAAGACAGGGCCGGCGTGCATGTGGACTGACGCAGCGCGGCGCCCGGCACCCGAAACAAACCAATTGGAGTTCCAGACGTGACCGATCCACAGATCGCCCTGATGATGCTGGGCATCTTCATCCTTCTGGTGTTCCTGGGATTTCCGATTGCCTTCACGCTGATGGCTCTGGGGATCGGGTTCGGCTACTACGCCTATTTCGATGCGGGCCGCATGTGGCGCGCCTATGACCGGCTGGAAGAGGATGCCGGCTGGCTGACCGAGCAATGGACCTGGCTCGAGGGGTTTTATAACAACCGCATCTTCGACCTCTTCATCAACCAGACCTATACGGTGATGTCGAACGAAGTGCTGACCGCCGTGCCCTTGTTCCTGTTCATGGGCTATGTGGTCGAACGCGCGAATATCGTGGACCGGCTGTTCTCGACCCTGGCCATCGCGTCGCGCCGGATGCCCGGCTCGATGGGGGTGGCGGCGCTGATCACCTGTGCGCTGTTTGCCACCGCCACCGGGATCGTCGGCGCGGTCGTCACGCTGATGGGGCTGCTGGCGCTGCCGGCCATGTTGAAGGCGCGCTACGATCCGCGTTTCGCCAGCGGCATCATCTGCGCGGGCGGCACGCTGGGCATCCTGATCCCGCCCTCGATCATGCTGATCGTCTATGCGGCGGCGTCGGGCGTGTCGATTGTCCGGCTTTACGCTGGTGCGATGCTGCCCGGCCTGGTGCTGGTGGGGCTGTATCTCAGCTATGTCATCGGACGCTCGATCATCCAGCCCTCCGTCGCGCCGCGCCCGAGCGAGGATGAGGTGCCGAGCGTGCCTGTCGGCAAGCTGATCTGGATGCTTGTCACCTCCTTCTTCCCGCTGGCCTTCCTGATCCTTGCGGTGCTGGGTTCCATCCTGTTCGGGCTTGCGACGCCCACCGAGGCCGCCGCGATCGGGGCGCTTGGCGGGCTGTTGCTGGCGCTGCTCTATCGTGCGCTGACCTTTCAGCGGCTGCGGGAGTCGGTGTATCTGACGGTGCGGACGACGGCGATGGTGTGCTGGCTGTTCGTGGGGTCGTATACGTTCAGCTCGGTCTTCTCCTATCTCGGGGGCGAGCATGTCATCTCGGAATTCGTCAGCAGTCTGGACCTGACGCCGCTGCAATTCCTGCTTCTGGCACAGCTGATCATCTTCCTGCTCGGCTGGCCGCTGGAGTGGTCCGAGATCATCATCATCTTCGTGCCGATCTTCCTGCCGCTTCTGCCGATGTTCGGGATCGACCCGCTGTTTTTCGGCATCCTCGTGGCGCTGAACCTGCAAACCTCCTTCCTGACGCCGCCCATGGCGATGTCGGCCTATTACCTGAAAGGGATCGCCCCGCCCGAGGTGAAGCTGACCCAGATATTCGCAGGGGTGATGCCGTTCCTGGCGATGGTCTTCATCGCCATGGCGATCATGTATATCTGGCCCGATATCGTCTTTGTCCTGCCGAATATGATCTATGGCAACTGATCCGGCATCGCTTGGCGCGGTTCAACTGCGCGACATGATCGCCTCTGGCGCGATCTCGGCCGAGGCGGCGACGGCTGCCTGTCTCAAGCGTATTGCCGAGACCGAGCCGGAGCTGAAAGCCTGGGCGCATGTCGATGGCGAGCATGCCATGGCGCAGGCCCGCGCGCTTGACGCGCGGCGCAAATCCGGGGCGCAGACCGGGGCGCTGCACGGTGTGCCAGTGGGGATCAAGGATGTGATCGACACGGCGGGGATGCCCACCGAGTATGGCAGCCCGCTCGGCAAGGGTCGGGTGCCGCGCGAGGATGCGCAGCTTGTCACGCGGCTGCGCGCGGCCGGGGCTGTCATCATCGGCAAGACGGTGACGACGGAACTGGCCTTCATGCAGCCATCTGCCAGCCGCAACCCGCATGATGCTACCCGCACGCCCGGAGGATCCTCATCAGGCTCCGCCGTGGCCGTCGCCGCCGGGCAGGTGCCGCTTGCCGTCGGCACGCAGACAGCCGGTTCGGTCATCCGCCCGGCCTCGTTCTGCGGCGTCGTTGGCTTCAAGCCGAGCTTCGGGATGATCGGGCGCGGCGGGGTGCTGACCCAGTCGCCGTTTCTGGACACGGTCGGCGGGTTTGCCCGCTCAACCGCGGATGCCGCATTGCTGGTCGAGACGATGGCTGGCCATGATGCGCGGGACCGGGACAGCCTTCTGGTCCCCGCCCCGCGGCTGCTTGATGCCGCGCGGCAGCAGCCGCCGCTGACGCCGCTGCTCGCGGTGATGTCGTGGCCCGGCGCGGAACCGAGAATGGTCGAGGCGCTTGCGGAGATTGCGGAGGCACTTGGTGATCGCGCGGTGCAGGTGGACGCGCCGCCGGGTTTTGCCGAGGCCGATGGGTATCGCCGCTGCATCAACCTGGCCGAAATGGCCAAATGCTACTACCCGCTCGAACGGCGGGGCAGGGCGGAGATGTCCGATCAGCTTCGTGCCGCGCTCGATGAGGGCAAGCAGATCCTCGCACGGGACTATATCGCGGCGCTCGACTGGCGGCAGGTGCTCAATGCCGGGCTGGAAGAGCTGCTGAGCCGCTGCGATGCGATCCTGTGTCCCGCCGCCACGGGCCCGGCCCCGCTGCTGGCGGAAGGCACGACCGGATCGCCCGCGATGAACGGAGCCTGGACCCTGTGCGGCGTGCCGGCCGTGACCCTGCCGCTGCTTGCCGACGAGGGGGGCTTGCCCATGGGCGTCCAGTTGATCGGCCGGCAGGGCGAGGATGCGCGGCTGCTGCGGGTCGCGAACTGGCTCGAGACCGCCTTGGCCGAAGGCAGTGAACCAACAGGACTGGAGAAGACATGACCGATCGAATTCTCGCGCTGATGGCCTTCGCCGTGCTGCTGCTGTTTCTCGGCATCCTCGTCTGGCATGTCCCGCAGCTTGATCTGGGGCTTGTCGTGCTGGCGACGCTGCTGCTTGCGGGCACCGACGTGCTGCAGCTTATCCGATCGCATGATCGGAAGGATGACGTGGCGGAGCCGGAAGAGCGTTAGGGTCGGCACCGGACCGGGTTACGTCGGCGGCGGCGCGGCCCGCATCGCCCGTTGGCTTGCTGCGGCAACCGAAGGCAGGGCGCGAGATGACGCATCGTTACAGGATGCGACACGGCCAGGGCCGCGCAGGATGGCTCAGTTCTGCCAGACTTCCAGTTCCGGCAGATCGGTAATCGGGACGCCGAGCGTCTGCATGGCGGCCAGCGAAATCTGGCTGCCCGCCCCGCCGCCGGAGAGCGGTTGCAGATCGACATTGGCCGATTTCCCGTCGGCCGGATTGACCACCCGTCCTTTGCCCGGCGCGGTGACGAGCGGCGTCTTCAGCCAGAACCCGCCCTCGGTCGCATCCCCCAGCGAGGCGACGGTGGTGCCCAGCCGTCCGCCGCCGGAACTGGGTTCTGCGGCGGCGGCCTTCTCCTCGGCCGTCGTGGTGTCCAGCGAGGCCACGCTTTGCGACGCGCCTTGCAGGACCGAACTGGCCGATTGCGAGGCGGCTGCGACCGCCGCCTGTGACGGGGCGGCGGGGGCCGGGGCCGGCGTGGCCTCTGCTGCCGCGGCGCGCCGCTCTGCCTCGCTGCGCGACACGATGGCGCTGTTTCCTCCCGCGCCGCAGGCCGTCAGGACCATCGCCGTCAGGATGAGCGCCGTGGCGGATGTGGTTCGGGTCATGGTCTGCTCCTGCGCATCTTTGCCGGCAGGCTATCCCCCACATGGCGGCGGCGCAATGGCGCGCTTGCGGGATCGCTGCCGAGCCACTATCTCCTAGTCATGCAACAGGCCCCGCTGATTGATCCCTTTGCCCGCCCGATCACCTATCTTCGGGTGTCGGTCACGGATCGCTGCGATTTTCGCTGCACCTACTGCATGGCCGAGCATATGCAGTTTCTGCCCAAGCGCGACCTGCTGTCGCTGGAGGAGCTGGACCGGATGTGTTCCAGCTTCATCCGTCTGGGCGTGCGCAAGCTGCGGATCACCGGCGGTGAACCTCTCGTGCGCAGGAACATCATGTCGTTTTTCCGCGCCGTGTCGCGCCATCTCGGCGACGGTCTGGACGAGCTGACGCTGACGACCAATGGCAGCCAGCTTGCCCGGTACGCGGATGAGCTGGCCGAAATCGGCGTGCGGCGGGTGAACGTGTCGCTCGACACGCTGGATGCGGAAAAGTTCGCCGCGATCACCCGCTGGGGGCGTCTGCCGCAGGTCATGGACGGGATCGCGGCGGCGAAGGCGGCCGGGCTGCGGGTGAAAATCAATGCCGTCGCGCTGAAGGGCTTCAACGAGGAGGAGCTGTTTCCGCTGGTGGAATGGTGCGCCGCGAACGATCACGATCTGACCTTCATCGAGGTCATGCCGATGGGCGAGATGGGCGAGGAGGACCGGCTGGACCAATACTGGCCGCTCTCCGATCTGCGCGCACGGCTGGCCGAGCGTTACACGCTGATCGATCTGGCCGAACGCAGCGGCGGGCCGGCGCGCTATGTCCGGCTGTCGGAAACCGGCCAGAAGATCGGGTTCATCACCCCGCTGAGCCATAATTTCTGCGAAAGCTGCAACCGGGTGCGGGTGACCTGCACGGGTGAGCTGTTCATGTGCCTGGGCCAGGAAGACCGCGCGGATCTGCGGGCCCCGTTGCGCGCCGCACCCGATGACACCCTGCTGGAAGATGCCATTCGAGAGGCCATCGGCCGCAAGCCGAAAGGCCATGATTTCGACTATTCCCGCCAGAAGGTCGCCGGCCAGATGAGCCGGCATATGAGCCATACCGGCGGTTGAGCGCAGGCGTCAGCCGGCTGGCATCCTTGCTTCGACCATCCCGGCCAGCCAGCTTGCCCCTGACGGAATCGCGTCCTCGGTGAAGTTGTATTCCGGATGGTGCAGCATGGCGGTGTCGCCATTGCCCAGGAAGATATAGGCGCCCGGCCGCGTGTTCAGCAGGAAGCTGAAATCCTCCCCGGCCATCAGCGGCGCGACCTCCGTATCGACCTGGCCCGCGACTTGGCGTGCAACCTCGGCCGCGTGGCGCGTCGGCTCGGAATGGTTGACGGTGACGGGGTAGCCGTAATGGTAATCCAGCGTCGCGGTGGCGCCAAAGGCCGCGGCGGTGTTTTCCGCCACGCGTCGGATCGCCCCGGCCTGCAGGTCGCGGATCTCGGGATCGAGGCTGCGCGCCGTGCCGCTGATCCGAACCTGTTGGGGGATGACATTATGCGCGGTCGAGTCGGTCTCGATGGCGCAGCAGGACACCACGCCGCTTTTCAGCGGATCGACGTTGCGGGCGACGACGGATTGCAGCGCCACGATGATCTGTGACGCCACCAGCAGCGTGTCGATGCAGTCATTGGGCTTTGCGGCATGGCCGCCCTTGCCGGTCACGACGATCTCGAACTCGTCCGCCGCCGCCATGATCCCGCCTTCGCGGATGGCGAATTGACCGACGGGAATGCCGGGCATGTTGTGGAGCGCATAGAACTCCTGGATGTTCCAGCGATCCGCCAGCCCGTCCTCGATCATCGCCTTGCCGCCCGCGCCGCCCTCCTCCGCAGGTTGGAAGATGACAATGGCCGTGCCGTCGAAATTGCGCGTCTCGGCCAGGTATTTCGCCGCGCCGAGCAGCATCGCCGTATGGCCGTCATGCCCGCAGGCATGCATCTTTCCGGCCACGGTCGAGGCATAGTCAAGCCCGGTCGCCTCGTTGATCGGCAAGGCGTCCATATCGGCGCGCAGCCCGACCACCCGGCCGCTCGATGCGTCCCGTCCGCGGATCACCCCGACCACGCCGGACCGGCCAATGCCTTCGGAGACTTCATCCACACCGAAATCGCGCAGCAGGTCCGCCACCCGCCCCGCGGTGCGGTCGAGGTCATATCCCAGTTCCGGATTGGCGTGGAAATCGCGCCGCCATTCGATGATCTCGGGCAGCATCTCGGCAAAGCGGTTCCTGACGGGCATGGCGGTCTCCTTCTCCCGTCAGACATGGCGCGGAGTCGCAGGCAACGCAACCTTCGTCTTCCGGGGGCGGGATATGCGCAATTGCCGCCAACCCGTCATCTCGGCCGCATGTGGCGGGATGGCGGATTGCCGTGGCGGGGCCGCGACCCGTTGGGGGGTGCGCGGCCCGGCCGTTCAGTGGAGGCTGGGGTCCGTCCGGCTTTCCTGGCTGAGCATGTTCATCACCGACAGCCGCGCGACGATTTCGCGCTGATCGGCACCTTTCGGGATCGGCCGTGCGGCGACCGGCTCGAAATCGGGCTCGGACCATTCGGGGAAGATGGACAGCAACTCCTTGCGCTGTTCGGGCAGCAGCATCCGCAGCGCCTGCGGACCGGCATAGAGGCTTTCCGAAATGACACCCTCGGAGAAGATCAGCTCATGCCGGCTGAAGGCGATATGGACATATTCCACACCGTCCCCGATTTCGGCCCAGCTCACCCCCTTCTCGCCGACAAGGCTCTTGGCGGCGACCAGCACCTCGTCGTGGCGCGCGGCGCGGTCGTCGAAGCGGCGCGTCAGCAGGATGCGGTGCTGGGGCGAGACGGTCAGGCTGCGCTGCGGCACCTGCGGGCCGAGCGCGCCGGCGGAAATCTGCACCGGCCGCATGCTGGGACGCGAAAGAAGCTGTTTCGGGGTGATCTTGCGCGACCCGACCCAGCGGATCTCCTGGAAGCCGTGATCGACGGTGCGCACCATGTCGCCCGCCTGCAGATCGCCGGCCCGCACCTCGCCGCGATCGGTCAGGATCAGCGTGTCGGCGGAGAAGCACATGAAGGCCGGCACCGTGATGGCGCCGCTGCTGATCGAGACCCCGCCATTGTTGAAGTAGGTCTTGACCTCCATGGTGATGTTGGTGCCGATCGGCGGGTCCGGCACCAGATCGACAGTTTCGTCCGTCAGCGCATAGCGGTCGGGAAGCTGATCCAGCTCGGACACGAGGTAGGTTTCGGTCTGCGTCAGCGTGCTGCCTGGGTTGTTCGGGTCCTCATAGGTGAAGGTGACCTCGACCTTGTCCACGTCCAGCAGGTCCGGCGGGGCTGTGAGAGTATCGACGAGCGTGGAGATGTCGGTGATCTGCTCGGCCCCGCCGGTATTGTCCACGAGATCCAGGTCGGTGGTGGAGCTGTCATTGCCCAAGCCGATCGCGGTGATGTTGGTGCTGTAGGCGTTGGTCAGCGCCTGAGCTTCATCTGTGGGATTATTGGTGGACGTCATCGCGCCGTCCGACATGAATATGACGTTGTTGCTGGCGGTCGGGTCGATGTCGTTGCTGAGATCGCCATCGGAGTTGAGCCCATCCCAGTAGGTCTTCAGTTCGGCAAGCGGATCCGCGTAGTTGGTAAATCCGCTGACACTGATATCGTCGACTGCGTCATTGTAGGCGGCGAGATTGTCGAGGGTAAAGCGCCCGACCACATTGCCGGAGCTTCCAAAATCGACAAGCGTGATGCTGACGCTGGCCGGATCATAGCCGAGATCGATGTATTTCTGCGCAATTTCCTTCGCGGCTATTTTCTGCGCCTCGATAAATGAATCATTGGAGTTGTCGCCATCAAGATCACTGCCGGAACTGATGAGTGTTGACCACGACCGGTCGATGACGATCGCCAGGTTGACCTTTTCCGGATCCTGCGCGCCGATCACCACATCATGGCTGAACTTAATCGTGTCATTCGTGTATTCGGGCGCTTCGGTTATGGTCGTGACATCCACGCCATCGACCGTTTCATTCTTTGTAATAACCTGATCCGGCATTTCGTACCCCTCCGCCGCCAGTTGCTCTCTCACATAATTCGTTAACCGAATTGCGCTTCAACCCGGCCGTTCGACAATGCTATGTAAGGCTCTCTTACACCTGCCGCAACAATATGTTAACCTGCCTAAATGGCTATTAACCCTACGTTAACCAAATTTGATTCATGTCAACGCATCGCGAATTGCTTTCACTTAAATCGGAGCGCCGGATCGTAATTTTCTCATTCGTCTTCTTTCTATTCATGCAAATTAATATGAGTTGTATTTAAATATGCCAAAGACTGAAGGCGTTTCGTGACGTATTCCCGTCCGAGAAGCCAAATGAACGAAATGGCAGAGTTGCCCGAACGTGCAGATGGTTGGGGAAACAGGCGTTGATTCGGGAGAAAACTCCGGCACACGACGTGCCAATCGCCCTGATGCGTCGCTGACCGATCTTCGCCGGGGGTGTGGACGCCAGCCGCAGCCAAATCTGCGCGCGGCAGGCATAAAAAAGCGCGCCGGCCCGAAAGCCGACGCGCCCGCTTTTCAGAGACAGGGGCCGGGGGTTACTCGACAGTCACCGATTTCGCCAGATTGCGTGGCTGGTCCACGTCGGTGCCCTTGGCGACGGCGGTGAAATAGGCCAGGTATTGCATCGGCACGGCGTAGACGATCGGCTGGAAGAGTCCGCCGCCCGTGGGCATGGTCAGCGGCGCGTGAATGCCGTCGCCCGCCTCCTCGATCCCTGCGGCGTCGGACACCAGAAGAACCTGCCCGTGCCGCGCCATGACCTCCTGCATGTTGGAGACGGTCTTCTCGAACAGCTCGTCGCGCGGCGCAACCACCACCACCGGCATGTTCTGGTCGATCAGCGCGATGGGTCCGTGCTTCAGCTCGCCCGAGGCATAGCCCTCGGCATGGATATAGCTCAGCTCCTTCAGCTTCAGCGCGCCTTCCAGGGCCACCGGGTACAGGGGCCCGCGCCCCAGGAACAGAACATCGGCGGATTCCGACAGCCACTCGGCCAGCTTCTCGCAATCATCCGCCGTGCTGAGCGCCTGGTTGACGAGCGCCGGGATCCCGCGCAGATCGGCCAGATGCCGGGCCAATGCGGCATCATCCAGCATCCCGCGATCCTGCGCCGCTTTCAGCGCCAGCACCGCCAGCACCGCCAACTGACAGGTGAACGCCTTGGAGGAGGCCACGCAGACCTCCACCCCGGCCATGGTCGGCAGGGCGGTATCCGTGTCCCGCGCAATGGCCGAGGTGCCGACATTCACCACGCCGACGGTCTTGGCGACCTTGCCGCGCGCATAATGCAGCGCGGCGAGCGTGTCCGCGGTCTCGCCCGACTGGCTGACGAAGATGCCCCAGCTCTTCTCAGACAAGGGCGGCTCGCGATAGCGGAATTCGGAGGCCACATCCAGATCGCAGGGCAGGCCGGCCAGCTTCTCGAACCAGTATTTCGCCACGTAGCCCGCCAGATAGGCGGTGCCGCAGGCCACCAGCGTGATCCGGTCCACCTCGGAAAAATCCATTCCGTCCGGCAGCACGATCCGGTCGCCCTTGATGTAGTGGCTCAGCACATCGCCCAGCACGGCGGGTTGTTCGGCAATCTCCTTGGCCATGAAATGGCGGTATCCGCCCTTGTCGATGGCGGTGGCGCCGACATCGATCGTGGCCATGTCGCGGCTGACCGGCTGGCCGTCCGCGTCGAAGATCTCGGCCCCGGCACGGGTCACGATGACATGATCGCCATCTTCCAGATAGGTGATGCGGTCAGTGAAGGGGGCAAGCGCAATCGCGTCCGAGCCGACGAACATCTCCCCCTCGCCGTGGCCGACGACCAGCGGGCTGCCCTTGCGGGCGGCGACCATCAGATCGGCCTCGCCGTCGAACAGGAAGGCGAGCGCGAAGGCGCCTTTCAGCAGGGACAGGGTGGCGCGGGCAGCCTCGACCGGCGACATGCCCTGATCGAGATGGCGCGCCGTCAGCATGGCGACGGTTTCGGTGTCGGTGTCGGATTCCGGGTTATATCCGGCGGCAACCAGCTCCGCCCGCAGCTCCTTGAAGTTCTCGATGATGCCGTTATGGACCACGGCGATGCCGCCGCGATGATGCGGATGGGCGTTTTCCTCGGTCGCCGCGCCATGCGTCGCCCAGCGGGTATGGCCGATCCCGGACTGCCCCGGCAGCGGATCGGTCACCAGCCTGTCGGACAGGTTCACCAGCTTGCCCACCGCGCGGCGCCGGTCAAGCTGGCCATCCGCGTTGATCGTCGCCACGCCGGCGCTGTCATATCCCCTGTATTCCAGCCGCTTCAGCGCCTCAACCAGTTGCGGCGCGACCTGATGGCTGCCGAGAATTCCGATAATGCCACACATCAGGATTTGTCCCTTTTCGATCTTTCTTCACGAAGCGATTGCATGATCCGGCTTGCCAGACCTTCCTTGGTCACCTGCCGCGACCGGCCCAGCCCGAGCGCCTCGGACGGGACATCTTCGGTAATCACCGAGCCGGATGCGGTCATGGCGTTGTCGCCGACGCGGACCGGGGCGACCAGCATCGTGTTCGAGCCGATGAACGCATTGCGACCGATCTCGGTGCGGTGTTTCATCACCCCGTCGTAATTGCAGGTCACCGTCCCCGCACCGATATTCGTGTGCTCGCCGATATGGGCGTCACCCAGATAGGTCAGGTGGCCGACCTTTACGCCCTCATCCAGCACCGTGTTCTTGATCTCGACGAAATTGCCGACATGGGCATCGCCGCCCAGCTCCGCTCCGGGACGCAGCCGGGCAAAGGGGCCAACCGTGGCCCCGGCCGAGACATGGCAGCCTTCGAGATGGCAGAAGCCGAGGATCTCCGCCCCGCTTTCGACGGTGACGCCGGGGCCGAAGACGACGTTCGGCCCGATAATCGCGTCGCGTCCCAGATGGGTGTCGAGCGCGAACCAAACGGTCTCCGGCGCGGTCAGGGTGATGCCATCGGCAAGCGCCTCGGCGCGGCGGCGGGACTGGAAGATCGCCTCTGCCTGCGCCAGCTCGGCGCGCGAATTGACACCCAGCGTCTCCTCCTCGCGGCAGGTGACAACGGCGGCGCGGTGGCCGGCCGCGCGGGCCAGGCCCGGAATGTCGGTCAGGTAGTACTCGCCCGAGGCATTGTCATTGTTCAGATCCGCGATGAAGCGGCGAAGGATCGCCGCATCCACCGCCATCACCCCGGAATTGCACAGCCGGATCGCGCGGGTCGCCTCGTCGCCATCCTTGAACTCGACGATGCGTTCCAGATTTCCGTCCGCATCGGTGACCAGGCGACCATAACGGCCGGGATCGGCCGCCTCGAAGCCCAGAACCACGATCTCGGCGTCATGCCCGGACAGATCACTCAGCGTGGCCTCGCTGATGAAGGGCGTGTCGCCGTAGAGCACGATCACCCGCCCCTCGAACCCGTCGAGCAATGGCAGGGTCTGCGCGACGGCGTGGCCGGTGCCGAGCTGTTCGGTCTGCATCGCGATCCGGGCCTGATCGTCAAGTTTCGCGACCGCGTCCGTGACCGCCTGCGCGCCATGCCCGGCCACCACGATCAGCCGCGACGGATCCAGGCTGCGCGCGGCGGCAAGCGCATGGCCGACCATCGGCACCGCGCCGAGTTTGTGCAGCACTTTCGGCAGGTCCGACTTCATCCGGCTGCCCTGCCCGGCGGCGAGAATGACAACCGCGATATCTGGTTTCTGCTGATCTGCCGACATGCTGCCCGTCTGTTGATTTGCTGTTTCCGTCGAGGCGGTTTAACCCTTGGCCGACCGGATCAGCAAGGGCTGCTGCTTCACGTGAGTTTACGAAAGGTTACAGCATGGCGGGTACGGTTGTCTTTGATCTCGACGGCACGCTCGCCGACACCGCCGCCGACCTGATCGGATCGGCCAACGAGGTGCTGGCCCGGCGCGGTCTGGAGGGGCTGGACCCGGTGGCGGATGCGGCCATCGCATTCTCCGGTGGCCGGGCCATGCTGCGCGAGGGGTATGGGCGTGCGCCGTCTGACATGCTGATCCCGCCGGATGCCGAGGAGGTCGATTTTCCCCTGCTGCTTGACGCTTACGACGCCGCCATCGCCGTGCACACGCGGCTCTATCCCGGCGTCGAGGCGGCACTGACCCGGCTGGCGGGTGATGGCCACACGCTGACCGTCTGCACCAACAAGCCCGAGGCGCTTGCCCATAAACTGCTGCTTGAATTGGGCGTGCGTGACGCGTTCTCCGTGCTGATCGGGGCGGACAGTCTGACGGTGCGCAAACCCGATCCGGTGGCCTACCATGCCACGGTCGAGCGGGCCGGCGGCACGGTCGCGCAATCCTTCATGCTGGGCGACACGATCACCGATGTCAGGACGGCCGCTGCCGCCGGGGTACGGGTGGCGCTCGTCTCCTTCGGGCCAGAGGGGACGGAAATTGCGCGGTTGAAGCCGGATGCCATGCTGGACCATTATGACGATCTGCCGGAACTGGCGCGCGGCTGGCTCGGCTAGGGCAGGCGCCCCACGTCAGGCGGGCTCGAGACCGCCCAACTCCATCAGCACCGCCCATTCGGCCTCGGTCACGGGCTGCACCGACAGGCGCGAATTGTTCACCAGCACCATGTCCTTCAGGCGCGGTTCGGTCTTGGCCTGATCCAGCGTGACCGGGGTTTTCAGCGGCACGACCGCCTTGATATCGACGCAGTCCCAACGCGCATCGTCGGTGGTCGAATCGGGATGCGCCTCGGCCACCACCTCAACCACGCCGACGCATTCCTTGCCGATATTGGAATGGTAGAGCACGCCCCGGTCGCCGCGCTTCATCTCGCGCATATTGTTGCGGGCCTGGTAATTGCGCACCCCGTCCCATTCCTCGCCGGTCTCGCCCTTGGCCACCAGATCATCCCAGCCGAATACGTTTGGTTCGGATTTGAACAGCCAATATGCCATCAGCCGATGACCTTCTTCCATTCGCTGATCTGGACGCTGCCGAACAGGCCGGCCTTGCCATAAGGGTCGCCCGCGGCCCACGCATTGGCCGCCTCCAGATCCGGCGCATCCAGGATCACCAAAGATCCCGCCATCTCGCCATCCTCCAGCAACGGGCCGGCCATAAAAACGATGCCAGTCTCGTTGATGTAATCGAGATGGGCGGGGCGGTTTTCCTGACGAATGGGCAGGGCGCCCGGCTTGTCTTTGCAGATCACGGCGTAGAGCGGCATCATTCCTCCTTCAGCGGACGGCGCAGTAATTCCAGAATGCTCTCTGCCACGCTGGCGCGGCCCTGGGCAAGCTCCGCAACCGCATCGGCAATCGGCATTGCGATGCCGCGCGCAGCGGCAATGCGGCTGACGGCCTGGGCGGTCTTGGCGCCTTCGACGGTGATCGCGGCGTCGAATGCCTTTCCGGCGCCGAGCGCGTGGCCATAGCGGTAGTTCCGCGACAGGGTGGAGGTCGCGGTCAGGACCAGATCGCCCAGCCCCGACAACCCGGCCAGCGTCTCGGGCCGAGCGCCATGCCGGGTGGCAAAGCGCGTCATCTCGGCAAATCCGCGGGTTATCAGCGCGGCGCGCGCACTTTCCCCCAGCCCGGCCCCGATGGCGATCCCGGCGGCGATGGCGACGACATTCTTCAGCGCGCCGCCCAACTCCGCCCCGCGCAGATCGTCGCTGCGATAAAGCCGCAGCACCGGCGTGGACAGCGCATGTTGCAGATCCTCGATATCCTCGTCCGCGCAGGCAAGCGTCAGCGCCGTCGGCTGGCCGCGCGCAATATCCACCGCGAAGCTGGGTCCGGTCAGCGTCGCGATCCGGGCATCGGGGCAGGCCCGTGCGATCAGGCCAGAGGGCGATTCGCCGCTCTCCAGGTCGATGCCTTTCGCGGTATTGACCAATGTGCGGCCATCCAGCGATGCGCCATGCGCCCCGACGAAGCCGCCCAGTACCTGCGTGGGCAGGGCCAGGATGACGGTCTCGCTCAGCGCGCTGTCGAGATTGTCCGTGCACCGCACCTCGGCCGGGATGGTCACGCCGGGCAGCCGCGGGGATTGTCCCCCGACCGGAAGACGGCGCGACCACAGCGTCACCTTCTGGCTGCCCGACAGGGCCACGGCAAGCGCCGTGCCGAACGCGCCGCCACCGAGGATGCTGATCATGGCCGTTCCCCTTTCAGCTCGATCCCGTATCTGCGGCAGAACCACATGAACAGCGGCGCCTCGATCACCGCCAGCGTCAGCAGCGCGAAGCAGAACCAGTTGACCCGGAACAGGAGCATGTCAAAGCGGGTGCCGGTCCCGGCAAAGAGCGCGCCCGCCATGCACAGCGCCAGCGAGGTCATCAGCAGGTCGCCGCGGATCAGGGCGGCCAGCGTCCGCGGCCTCATTGTCGGGTAGATCGCGCCGTAGCACCACAGCGCGATGATCAGATTGCTGGCGAGGATCATCATCTCTGGCGTCACGCCTTTGCCCCCCGCTTGCCCGCGCCCAGCATCGGGGCGGCGGCCTGATCCAGCGGCCATCTCGGCCGGCCGGCAAGCGCCATCCCGTCCCGCTGTCCAAGTCGGAACGCCTCGATCCCGGCCCAGGCGATCATCGCCGCATTGTCCGTGCACAGCCGCAGCGGCGGGGCGAGAAAACCAGCACCCCCATCCTGCGCCACCTGCTCCAGATCGGCCCGGATCCGCGCATTCGCAGCCACGCCTCCAGCCACGGCCAGCAGGGGCGTGCGCGTCTGCGCAAGTGCCCGGCGGGTTTTTTCCGCCAGCACGTCGGCGATGGCGGCCTGAAACCCGGCGCAGAGATCGGCCCGATCCTGACGCGACAACCCGCCCCTCGCGGCGGCCAGATCATCCCGCGCCCGCAGCACGGCGGTCTTGAGGCCCGAAAAGGACATGTCACAGCCGGGACGATCGAGGAGCGGGCGCGGCAGGGCAAAGCGGGCCGGGTCTCCGCTCGCGGCCTCCGCCTCAACCGCCGGTCCGCCGGGCTGCGGCAGGCCCAAAAGCTTCGCGACCTTGTCGAACGCCTCGCCCGGCGCGTCGTCGATCGTGCCGCCGAGCCGGTGAAAGGCGTCCGCCGCATCCACGCGCAGAAACTGGCAATGTCCGCCAGAGACGAGCAGCATCAGATAGGGAAATTCGACCCGGTCGGTCAGCCGCGGGGTCAGCGCGTGCCCGGCCAGATGGTTTACGCCGACAAGCGGCAGGCCGGTTCCTGCAGCGATCCCCTTGGCCAGCATGACCCCGGCCATCACCCCGCCGATCAGGCCCGGCCCGGCGGTGACTGCCACGCCGTCCAGATCGGCCAGACGCAGCCCGGACAGGTGCAGCGCCTCCTCGACGCAATGATCCAGCTTCTCGGTATGGGCGCGCGCGGCGATTTCTGGCACCACACCGCCGAAGGCGGCGTGAAGCTCCGTCTGGCCGGCCACCACCGAAGACAGGATCGTGCCATCCCCGCGCACCACCGCGGCTGCGGTGTCGTCGCAGCTGCTTTCGATGCCCAGGAAGCTCAGCGCCATGGTTGCGATCCTCGTCGCGAAAACGATAGCTAACCAGATAGCCCCCAAGTCCCGGAGCCGCAATGACCGCCCCGATCTGCCTTCTGACCCGGCCCGAGGCGCAGTCATGCGCCATCGCGGCGAAGCTGGACGGGATGGAGTGCCTGATCTCTCCGATCCTGCGGATCGCGCCGCTGCGCGTCGATGCGGCGCGGATCGCCGCCGCGCCGGGGCTGATCTTCACCTCGGTCAATGCCGTGCCCTTCGCCGGGCCGCCGATGGGGCGACATGCGCTCTGCGTCGGGCCGCAGACCGCAGACGCGGCGCGCGCGGCCGGGTTCGACGTGATCGAGGGGCCGGGCGACGCCGAGGGGTTGCTTGCAATGCTAGAGGGGCGGCGCGACTGGCTGCATCTTCATGGCCTGCATCGGGCCCGCGCGCTGCCGGTTCCGTCCATGGCTGTCTATGAGCAGTTGGCGCAACCGTTCAGCGCCGGGGCGATGCGCCTCCTCAACGGGCCGCGCCCGCTCATCTTGCCGGTATTCTCGCCGCGCAGCGCCAGCCTGCTGTCCCCGCAAGTGGCGGGCTCATCTGCCCCGCTGACGCTCGTCGCCATCAGCAAGTCGGCCGAGGCCGCCTATACCGGCCCCGCGGCGCGGCGGATCATCGCGGCGCGGCCTGACCGTCCGTCCATGATCGACGCCATCCGTGCCGCGCCGTCCGGCGGAACGATGCCGCCCGCCGTGGGTTGAGGCGGGAAGGGGTGCTCGCTAGACTGCGCCTCGACGCGGTCGGCCTCTCTGCTGACTGCAACAGTTTCAGGGGGACAGCACGTGGCCACGTCCGGCAAATCCAGCAAGAACGACACCAAGCCAGAGACCAAGACGGGCGGGACGGCCAAGGCACCATCGCAAAAGCCCGTCGTGACCTCATCCCCGGCCGAACCCGGCGAGACGACGGTGTCGCGCATCCCCCCGTCCCAGCCGATCGAATCGACGCTCGTGGGGAAACCGGACGGCAAGACCGAGGCCGCGCAGCCGAAAACCGCGGTCGCCAAGGACGCGGACAAAGCCGCGCCTGCTGGCCGCGTGACCGACAGCACCGCCGCCAGCCGCACGGAGACGAACGCGGCACCGGCTGGCACCCCTGTCCGTGAGCGCGACCTCGGATCTGCCGCGAACTCAAAGTCGGGCGGCGGCGGCTTCTGGCCCCTGGCGCTTGGCGGGGTCGTCGCGGCGGGTCTGGGCGCGGCTGCGGCGGTCTATGTCCTGCCGCAGATCAGCCCGCAGCCGGATCTGGACAGCGTGACCTCCGAAGCCGTGTCTGCGGCCACCGAGGCGGCGCAAGCCGAGATCGGCGCGATCCGCGACAGCCTCGTGTCCGAGGCGACCGAGACCGCCAGCCTTGCTGGCAGCGAAGCCGGTGCACTCGCGGCGCAGGACATCATCGCGGAAATGCCACAGGGCGCGGACACCACCACGGAATTGCAGGCGGCGTTGCAGGCGCAGGCCGACAAGATCGCGGAGTTGGAAAGCGCGCTCTCGGCGCAAGCTGCAGCCGCGCCACAGCCTGCGGACCGGATGCCGGATGCGGTGACCGTCAGCGCGGCGAGTCCCGACACTGGCAGCAGCGCGCTTGCCGCGGAGATCGAAACCCTGCGCCAGCGGCTCGCCGCGCAGGAGGAGACGATTTCCGAGCTGACCTCTCGTCCGCAGGTCGATCCCGAAGCGATCGAGCGCGTGCAGTCGCTCGCCCAGAACGCCGAGCAGGTCCGGTCCGACATCGAGGCCGCGGCGGCCGACGCGCGGGAGCGGCTGGAGGCCGTGCAGTCGGAGGCCGATGCGGCGACGCAGCGGGCACAGGCCGTGGCCTCGGTCGCGGCACTCGGCGCGGCGCTTGAACGCGGCGGCTCGCCGACCGAAGCCGTGGAGCAGCTCGAGGAGGCCGGGGTGGATGTCCCCGAGCCGCTGGCGCAGGAAGATCTGCCGACGCTGGATCAGGTCCAGATGGGGTATGACGCAGCCTCGCGCGCGGCGTTGCGGGCCTCGCTGCAGGCGGATGGCGCGAATGGCGGGGCCGTCAGCGCGGTCGGGAACTTCCTGCGCTTGCAGACCGGCGCCCGCTCGGTCGAGCCGCGCGAGGGCGACGATCCCGATGCGGTGCTGTCGCGCGCGGGAGCGCTCGTCGCGCAGGGCGATCTCTCCACGGCGCTTGACGAATTGCAGGCGCTTCCGCCGGAGGGGCAGGAGGCGATGGCTGACTGGACCGCACAGACCGAAGCTTACCTGGCCGCCGAAGCGGCGCTGAACGACGTTGCCAACACGCTGAACTGAGGGGTTCGATATGCTGCTGTCCTTGTTGAAGATCCTTCTGTTCTTTGCCGTCATTCTCGCCGTGGCGGTCGGGCTGAACACGCTGTCTGCCACTTCGGACGGGGTGCGGGTGGTGCTGGCGGGCACCGAATACACGCTCGGCCCGATCCAGGCGGTGGTGGCGCTGCTGGTTCTGCTGGTGGCGGTCTGGGCGCTGTTCAAGCTGCTGGGGATCCTGTGGGCCTTCCTGCGTTTCATCATGGGCGACGAGACCGCGATCAATCGCTACTTCGCCCGGTCGCGGCGGGAGAAGGGGTATGAGGCGCTGTCGCAGGGCCTGCTGGCCGTCGCGGCGGGCGAGGGAAAGCTGGCGCAGGAGCAGGCGACGCGGGCGTCCAAGTATCTTGACGACCCCCGCGCCACGCGGCTCCTGTCGGCGCAGGCGGCCGAGGTGGCAGGCGACGATGCCCGCGCAGAAGCCGTCTATCGCGAGATGCTGGACGATGACCGCACCCGTTTCGTGGGGGTGCGCGGCCTGCTGAAGCAGAAACTGGCGTCGGGCGACACCCAGACGGCGCTGCAACTGGCTCAGAAGGCATATGCGCTGCGTCCGCGCAACGCGGACATGCAAAACACGCTGCTGGAATTGTCGACCAAGCAGGGCGACTGGAAAGGCGCGCGCGGTGTGCTGAAGGACAAGCGCAAGCAGGGCGAGTTGCCGCAGGATGTGCATATCCGCCGCGATGCCGTGCTGGCCCTGCAGGAGGCACGCGACGTGCTGTCGGGCGGCAGCTCGGTCTCGGCGCGGGAGGCGGCGATTTCTGCCGCGAAGGCGTCGCCCGATCTGATCCCGGCGGTGGTGCTGGCAGCCCGGTCCTATCTGGCGCAGAAGGATCCGCGCAACGCGGAACGGCTGCTGGAGAAGGCGTGGTCGGTCCGGCCGCACCCCGATCTGGCCGCGGCCTTTGCCGAGGTGAAGCCGGAGGAGACCCCGAACCAGCGTTTGCGGCGTTTCGAATCGCTCATGCGCAAGAACCCGGATGACGAGGAGACCCGGCTGCTGCGGGCCGAATTGCTACTGGCGAATGAGGATTTTCCCGGCGCAAGGCGGGCGCTCGGCGATCTGGCCGAGAAACACCCGACGACGCGCACCCTGTCCATCATGGCCGCGATCGAGCGCGGCGCGGGCGGGGACGATGCCGCGGTCCGGGCCTGGCTGGTCAAGGCGATGAATGCCTCGCGCGGGCCGCAATGGGTCTGCGACAAATGCGAGACCGTGGCCGAGGACTGGGCGCCGGTCTGCGAAAATTGCGGCGGTTTCGACACGCTGAGCTGGCGGGAGCCGGTGCAGAAACGCTCTACCGCGATCGCCACGTCCGGGGCGGAATTGCTGCCGTTGCTGATCGGTCGGCCGGACAGCGGGACGGCGGATGAGGTGAAGGACAGCCGGGACGCTGATCCGGCCGAGGCGGTGGAGGGGCGCAGTGCGCAGCACGCCAACGGGGCCGGATCGGCGCAGAGTGTTCAGGCCGATGTCGCGCCCGGCATCGTGCCGCGCGAATCGGATTTCGTGGATGCCAGGCCGGTTGGCTCCACCGCACGGCCGGCGCCAGCGGAGTCGCGCCAGTCAGATGTGGCAGCGACACCAAAGGCAGCCACGTCGGTGCCGGTTGAAAAGACCGCGACGCGGTCGAATGCGACCAAACTCGCATCGCGCGAGATCGACGACGCGGAGCCTGCGCCGGTCCGGCCCGATGTCGATCTGCCATCCGACGAATCGCTGCCGCCCGCCCGGCAAAGCGCCCGCGACCGCGCAATCCGCGACGGCGACACCCCGCCGCCGCGCCCGGATGTCGAGCCACTGGACGAGCCGCCGAAATCGCGCGGCTGACGCTGTCGCTCTGCCGGCAGAAAAGGTCTTTTCCCCCGCGCCGGAACCTGCTATCCGGCGCGGCACGCAGACGGGGCCGCTGTAGCTCAGCTGGTAGAGCACGTCATTCGTAATGATGGGGTCGGGGGTTCGAGTCCCTTCAGCGGCACCACCTCTGCGGCGGCGACGCGATGTCGCGACATCCAGAAATCGTCATGGCAGCACCGGCGGAACCGCGCCCCTTGATGCTGCGCCGCGCCGCCGGTCAGGCGGCCATTGCACCAGCGGCCACTGCCGTCACCCGCAGATAGGCGGGGTCGAACCTGGCAAATCGCGCCAGCCCCTCGGGGTCGAGCAGCCGGACATGCGGGCCGCGCCATTCCACGAACCCGGCCTCGCGCAACTGCCGCACGGCCCGGTTGATATGAACCGGCGAATATCCAAGCACATCGCCCAGGTCGCGCTGTTTCACCGGCAGGTGAAAGCGGTTGTCGCGCGCCTCCCCTGCAGCCGACAGGCGCAGGTTCAACTCGCACAAAAGATGGCCGACATGTGCGGCCCCGTTCAGCGTCGCCGCCGCCACCTGCCATTGCCGGCTGATCGTGGTGTCGCGCGAGGTCAGGCTCATCAGCACATGGGCCAGCCGCGGATCGTCCCCTACCAGGCGCTCGATATCCTCATGCGCGATCAACTCCACCGTGGTCGGGCCGCAGGCGACGATGTCCTGCCGGTTCTGCGCGATCACAAACCCGCCCAGATCGACAATCTCGCCCGGAACATTTAAGGCGCTGACCACAGTTCTGCGGTGGCCGCGCGGCAGGTGGTGGACGCGCTTGGCCATTCCCCTCGCGATCAAACGGCAGTCGGTATTTGCTTGGCCAGCAGACAGGATGGTGTCGCCATCGCGATAGTGCTGCGTGCGGCAGCGCAAAGCTGCGATCTTCAGCACGATGTCGGAGGGGAGATGTGCGTGGCGCGCAAGTGCTGCGAGAAGGGTGGCGGAAACCAGGCTGCTTGTCATGATCGGAAACGCTTCGACTGGGTTAACGCAACAGGCAAATATATGCCGGGACGGTAGTTAAATCCCCCGGCGCACTCAAGCGAACGAGACGTAGCGTAAGCTCTCCTGTGGCGTGCCGCGGCTGACCGGCGGCAGATTTTTCTTGGCTGACGTCACGGCCGTTTGCCGGTGCGCCCGTCGGAAAACCGATGCGAGAACAACATGGTTCCATGCGGCGTGCCCCGGCCCCGCCGTCGCTGCATGGGCGCGCGGGGAGGTGAGTGTTTGACATTAGTGTTTTTTCGCGTTGATGCTGGGACAAGCCCGGTCACGGGTCTGTCTGAACATGGGAGGAAAAGTTGAAACGCATTCTGATCAATTCCGCCGCGATGATAGCGCTCACGGCGACCGCGGCACAGGCACAGCTCATCTTCGAGCCCGGCGAAGACGAGCGTTTCAACTGGGCCAGCCTTGAGGAATTCGGTGCCGCGCATTCCGGGTTGGAGGGGCAGCGCTTCAATATCCTTGGCCCCTGGCTGGGTGGAGACCAGGAGCTGTTCGAATCGGTGATCCCGTATTTCGAGGAGGCGACCGGCGCGGAGGTCGAATATAACGGCTCCGACAGTTTCGAGCAGCAGATCGTGATCGACAGCGAAGCCGGCTCTCCGCCCGATGTCGCGGTGTTCCCGCAGCCCGGTCTGGCCGCCGGGCTGGCGGCGAAAGGTCAGCTCAAGCCGCTTCCCGACGAGATGCGCCAGTGGATCGTGGATAACTATGCCGCCGGTGAAAGCTGGGCCGATCTCGTGACCTATGCCGGTCCCGAGGGCGAAGAGCAGCTTTACGCCTTCCCCTACAAGGCCGACGTGAAATCGCTGGTCTGGTATGTGCCGGAGAACTTCGAGGACGCCGGTTACGAGGTGCCCGAGACGCTGGAAGACCTGAAGACGCTGACCGAGCAGATTGCCGAAGATGGCGAGACGCCGTGGTGCATCGGGCTGGGTTCGGGCGGTGCCACCGGCTGGCCCGCGACCGACTGGGTCGAGGATCTGATGCTGCGCATCAACTCGCCCGAAGATTACGACGCCTGGACCACCAACGAGCTGAAATTCAACGACCCGAAGGTGATCGAGGCCATCGACGAATTCGGCTGGTTCGCCAAGAACGGCGATTTCGTGGCCGGCGGCGTCGGCTCGGTCGCGGCGACGGATTTCCGGGAAAGCCCGGCCGGATTGTTCGAGTTCCCGCCGAATTGCTACCTGCACCGTCAGGCCAGCTTCATCCCGACCTTCTTCCCCGAAGGCACGATGATCGGCGAGGATGTCGATTTCTTCTATTTCCCCGCCTTCAGCGAGGTTGATCTGGGTCAGCCCGTTCTGGGCGGCGGCACGCTGTTCTCGGTGCTGACCGACAACGAGGCGGCGATGGCGTTCATCGAATTCCTGCAGACCCCGATCGCGCAGGAAATCTGGATGGCGCAGACCGGCTTCCTGACCCCGCATACCGGCGTCAATACCGATGTCTATGGCGACGACACGCTCAAGCGCATGGGCGACATCCTGCTGAACGCGACGACGTTCCGCTTTGACGGCTCGGACCTGATGCCGGGCGCAATCGGGGCCGGTGCGTTCTGGACCGGCATGGTCGATTTCGTCGGCGGGCAATCGGCCGAGGATTCCGCCAACGCCATCCAGAGCACCTGGGACACGTTGCAGTAAATCCGGTTCGGACCGGCCCGGAACCGGGCCGGTCCGCAGGCAGTAAGGGGGGACAGTCATGGAATTATTCCTGCTTGCGGTCAGCACCATCGCGATCGGTGTGCTCGGCTGCGTGGCGTGGTTCTGGGGATCGAACTATGTGCTGGATTCGATCCTGCCGCCGCGCGGGCCGAATGCGGGGGCGAATATCCGCCGCGCCGGCATGGTCCGCCCCTGGCTGTTCCTGGGCCCGGCGATCCTGTTTCTGGGCATTTACCTGGTCTATCCGGTGCTGAACTCGGTCTGGCTGTCGCTGATGAACGCGTCGAGCAGCCGGTTCGTGGGCGGGGACAATTACGGCTGGCTGATCGGGGATTCCAAGTTTCAGGAATCGATGATCAACAATTTCCTGTGGCTTCTGGTGGTGCCGGCGCTGTCGACGCTGTTCGGGCTGATCGCGGCGCAACTGACCGACCGCATCCGCTGGGGCAATTTCGGCAAGTCGCTGATCTTCATGCCGATGGCGATCTCCTTCGTCGGCGCGGGCGTGATCTGGAAGCTGATCTATGAATACCGCGAGGCCGGGGCCGAGCAGATCGGGTTGCTCAACGCCATCGTGCAGGCGCTCGGCGGCAATCCGCAGACCTGGCTGAGCCTGCAGCCCTGGAACAATTTCTTCCTGATGATCGTGCTGGTCTGGATCCAGACCGGGTTTGCCATGGTGATCCTGTCGGCCGCGCTTCGCGGTATCCCCGAGGAGACCATCGAGGCGGCGGTGCTGGATGGCGCGAGCCCCTGGCAGATCTTCTTCAAGATCAAGGTGCCGCAGATCATGGGCACGATCGCGGTGGTGTGGACCACGATCACCATCACCGTGCTGAAGGTCTTCGACATCGTCTTCGTGATGACCAACGGCCAGTGGGGCACGCAGGTGCTCGCCAACCTCATGTATGACTGGATGTTCCGCGGCACGCCGGATTACGGGCGCGGATCGGCCATCGCCATCGTCCTGATGGTCCTGGTGCTGCCGATCATGATCTGGAACATCCGCAATGTCCGCAAGGAGATGCGCTGATGGACGGGATGGCCGGACAGAAATCATCGCTCACCTGGGCGGTCAATATCGCGGCGCTGCTGCTGGTGGTGCTGTGGACGATCCCGACTGCGGGGCTGCTGGTGTCGTCCTTCCGCGACCGCGACCAGATTTCCACCACCGGCTGGTGGAAATCCATGACCTCGCAGGAGCAGAGCAGCTTCGTGCGCACGGGCGCGGCCGAGGATCAGGTCCAGGACGGCGATCTTTACGTGCTTGAGGGCGATCTTGTGGGCGAGGGGCAGTCCCTGTCCGCATGGGGCACAAGCGCGCGCGATCCCGGTGCCTTCGCACCGGGCGAGTCAACCGATGTGGATGGCGCGACGCTGACCGTGACCGAGGATGGCCAGTACCGGATGGAATCGACCGCGCCCTTCGAGATGCGGCGTGGCGAACGGATCTTCGTCATCACCGAGAGCCCGCCCAGCTTTACGACCGAAAACTACTCTCGCGTGCTGAATGCCCAAGGGATCGGGCGGGCCTTCATGAACACGATGACGGTGACGATCCCGGCCACGGTGATCCCGATCCTGATCGCGGCCTTCGCGGCCTATGCGCTCGCCTGGATGGAGTTTCCGGGCCGCGCCCTGCTGACCGCCGCGGTGGTCGGCCTGCTGGTCGTGCCGCTGCAGGTGGCGCTGATTCCGCTTCTGCGTCTGCATAACGAGATCGGCATCGGCAAGGGCTATCTGGGCATCTGGCTGGCCCATACCGGGTTTGGCCTGCCGCTGGCGATCTATCTGTTGCGCAACTACATGGTCGGCCTGCCGCGCGAGGTGATCGAATCGGCCCGTGTCGATGGCGCGACGGAGTTCCAGATCTTTCGCAAGATCATCCTGCCGCTGTCCTTCCCGGCGCTCGCCTCCTTCGCGATCTTCCAGTTCCTGTGGGTTTGGAATGACCTGCTGGTGGCGACCGTGTTCCTGGGCAACACACGTGACGAGCTGGTGATGACCGGGGTGCTGCGCGAATTGATGGGCTCGCGCGGCGGCGACTGGGAGATCCTGGCCACCTCCGCCTTCATCTCGATCGCGGTGCCGCTGCTGGTGTTCTTCGCAATGCAGAAATATCTGGTCCGCGGCCTGCTGGCCGGTTCGGTAAAAGGTGGATGATGAATATGCTCGACAAGGCGCCGGACTGGTGGAAGGGCGCAGTGATCTATCAGGTCTATCCGCGCAGCTACCAGGACACGACGGGCGACGGCACGGGCGATCTGCGCGGCATCGCCGAGCGGCTGGATCACATCGCCTCGCTCGGGGCCGATGCGGTATGGATCTCGCCCTTCTTCCGCTCGCCGATGAAGGATTTCGGATATGATGTCAGCGATTACCGCGACATTGACCCGATCTTCGGCAACATGGCGGATTTCGATGCGCTGATCGCGCGGGCGCATGATCTGGGCCTCAAGGTGATGATCGACCTGGTGCTGTCGCACAGCTCCGACCAGCATCCGTGGTTCGTGGAAAGCCGGGCCAGCCGCGACAACCCGAAAGCCGACTGGTATGTCTGGTCCGACCCCAAGCCCGATGGCACGCCGCCCAATAACTGGCTGTCGATCTTCGGCGGGCCCGCCTGGCAATGGGATGCGCGGCGCGAACAGTATTTCCTGCACAACTTCCTGACCGCGCAGCCGGATCTGAATTTTCACAACCCGGATGTGCAGCAGGCTCTGCTGGACGTGGCGCGGTTCTGGCTGGACCGCGGCGTGGACGGGTTCCGCCTCGACACGATCAATTTCTACACCCATGATGCCGAGCTGCGCGACAACCCGGCCCTGCCGCCGGAAGAGCGCAACGACCAGACCGCGCCCAAGGTGAACCCCTACAACCACCAGCTTCACCTCTACGACAAGTCGCGGCCGGAGAATCTGGCCTTCCTGGAAAAGCTGCGCGCGGTGATGGAGCCTTACGGGGCTGCCGCGGTGGGCGAGATCGGCGACAGTCAGCGCGGGCTGGAACTGCTGGGCGAATACACGCGCGGCGACACGCGCATGCATATGTCTTATGCCTTCGAGTTCCTGTCAGGCAGCGACCTGACCGCGCAGCGTATTGTCGATGTGTTCGCTGAGGTGGCGGAGAAGGCACCGGGGGGCTGGCCCTGCTGGGCGTTCTCGAATCATGACGTGATGCGCCACGCGACCCGCTGGAACCTGGGCGAGCAGGCGGTCTGCGCCTATGCCACGGTGATGATGTTCATGCGTGGCTCGGTCTGCATCTATCAGGGTGAGGAGCTTGGGCTGACCGAGGCCGATTTACCGTATGAGGCGCTTCAGGATCCTTACGGGATCGAGTTCTGGCCGGAGTTCAAGGGCCGGGACGGCTGCCGCACGCCGATGGTGTGGGAGGCGAATGCCAACACCCATGCCGGGTTCTCGACCGCGGTGCCGTGGCTGCCCATCCCGTCCGAGCATCTGGCGTTGGCGGTGTCCGAACAGGACCACCGTGCGGGATCAGTGCTGAACCACTACCGGTGGGCGATTGCGCTGCGTCATCGCCACAAGGCGCTGCAAACCGGCGCCCAGAAGATCCATGCGGATGGCGATGTGCTGACCATCGAACGCCGGGCCGAGGATGCGCAAATCACGCTGCGCATCAACCTGTCGGACCGCGAGGCAGGCGGGCTGGGTCCGTGGCAATCCGACATTCAAGAAGCATAGCCGGGGCTGAACCGGAGGGGAGCGAGTAATGGCAGATCTGAAACTCACCGATGTCGCGAAATCCTATGGCGATGTGAATGTGCTTCGGAATATCGATCTCGACATCACGTCGGGCGAGTTCATCGTATTTGTCGGCCCCTCGGGCTGCGGCAAATCCACCCTGCTGCGCATGATCGCCGGGCTGGAGCGGATCACCGGCGGCACGCTGGAAATCGACGGCCAGCAGATGAACGACATCCCGCCCAGCCAGCGCGGCATCGCGATGGTGTTCCAGTCCTACGCGCTCTATCCGCACATGACGGTGCGCGACAACATGGCCTTCGCGCTGAAGATCGCCGGCCAGTCGAAGGAGCAGATCCAGCAGGCCACCGACCGCGCCGGCAAGATGCTGCAACTGACCCCCTATCTCGACCGGCTGCCCAAGGCGCTGTCGGGCGGGCAGCGTCAGCGCGTGGCCATCGGCCGGGCCATTGTGCGTGACCCGAAGGTGTATCTGTTCGACGAGCCGCTTTCCAATCTCGACGCCGCGCTGAGGGTGGCCACGCGGATCGAGATCGCGCAGCTCAAGGAATCGATGCCCGACCGCACGATGATCTACGTCACCCATGACCAGACCGAGGCGATGACGCTGGCCGACCGCATCGTGGTGCTGGCGGGGGGCGGAATCGCGCAGGTCGGCGCGCCGCTGGAACTCTATGAGCGGCCGGTGAACGAATTCGTCGCGCAGTTCATCGGCTCCCCGGCGATGAACCTGCTGCCGGGGCGGATCACCGGCACCGGGGCGCGGACGCGGGTGCGGCTCGACGCCGGCGGCGAATGCGAGGTGGCGATCCCGACCGGTCCCGAGGATGAGGGCCTGACGGTCAGTCTCGGCGTCCGCCCGGAGGATATGCGCATCACCGACGGGCCCGCCCTGTTCGAGGGCGAGGTCGATCTGACCGAGGCGCTCGGCGAGGTGACGCTGCTCTATTTCGGCACCGGGCTGGAAGCCGATCCGGTCATCGCCAAGCTGCCGGGTATCCATAACAAGCTGAACCACACCACGGTGCGGCTGACCGCCGATCCCGAGGCGATGCATCTGTTCCACGAGGGCAACTCGCTGCTCTATCGCGACAACCCGCCACCTTCGGCGCCGCGCCGGATGCCTGAACCGGAAGGCGGCGAAGACCTCGACGAGATCGCCAAACCCAACCCGGCACGCTGAGGTTTCATTGACCGTCCGCGCCCATGCGCCTAATGCTGGCGCAAAGGCGAAGGGGTCGGCATGAAGATCATCATCTGCGGCGCGGGGCAGGTCGGCTGGCAGATTGCGCGCCACCTGTCGGGCGAACGCAACGACGTGACGGTCATCGACAATAACGGCGAGTTGGTGCGCCGCGCGACCGAGGCGCTTGACGTGCAGGGGGTGGAAGGTTTCGCCAGCCATCCCGACGTGCTCGACCGGGCGGGCGCGCGCGATGCCGATCTGCTGATCGCCGCGACTTACTCGGACGAGGTGAACATGGTCACCTGCCAGGTGGCCCATTCGGTATTCCGCGTGCCGCGCAAGATCGCGCGGCTGCGCAGCTCGGCCTATCTGGATGCGATCTATTCCGATCTCTACCGCACCGATCACCTGCCCATCGACGTGGTCATCAGCCCGGAACGCGAGGTCGCCCAGGCGGCGCTGTCCCGTCTGCGCGCGCCCCAGACCTTCGAGGCGGAGGATTTCCTCGATGGCCGCGTGCGCCTGCTGGGGCTGGTGCTGGACGAGGATTGCCCGGCGCTGAACACGCCCCTGCGCCAGCTCAATGACCTGTTCTCCAGCCTGCGCGCCATCGTGGTCGGGGTGCGCCGCGACGGAAGGCTGTTCGCGCCGGAATCCAACGATCAGCTTTTCGCCGGCGACCAGATCTATGTCTTCACCGACCGCGAGGACGTGGAACGCACGCTGGAAATCTTCGGCAAGGAAACCACCCGGCCGGAGCGCGTCATCATCATTGGCGGCGGCAATGTCGGGCTGACCGTCGCCAAGACGCTGGAGACCGGTCGCAACCGGGTCCGCACCAAGATCATCGAGCATAACCGTGACCGAGCCGAATTCGCCGCCGACGCGCTTGAGCGGACCATCGTGCTGCATGGTGACGGCCTGTCATCGGAACTGCTCGAAGAAGCGGCGGTCGGCAAGGCGGATGCGGTGCTGACGCTGACCCATGACGACAAGGTCAATATCCTGGCCGCCGTGCGGGCCAAGCTGGCCGGGGCAAAGCTGGTGGTCAGCCTGGTCAATGACCCGACGCTGGTGCCGCTGATGGGCCCGCTGGACATCGACGCCTATATCAACCCGCGCTCGACCACCGTGTCGACCATCCTGCGCCATGTGCGGCACGGGCGGGTGCGCGACATCTATTCCATCGGGGACGCCGAGGCCGAGGTGATCGAGGCGCAGGTGCTGCCGACCTCCTCCATGTCGGGCCGCACGATCCGCGACATCGACCTGCCCGAAGGGGCGCTGATCGGCATGGTGATGAAGCAGGACCGCATCGTGAAGCCCAACCCAGACACGCGGATCGAGGAGGGCGACATCGTCTGCATCTTCGCGCTGACCGATGACGTGCCCGAGGTGGAGCGGCTGTTGCAGGTCGCCATCGACTTCTTCTGATGGATCTGCTGGCCCGCCTGCCGCTGTTCGTGCTGCTGATCGGCTTTGCCGGGGCGGCGATGCTGGCGCCCTCGGCCTATGCGGCGGCGCTCGGGATGGGAGAGATCGCGCGCATCTTCCTGTTCAGCGCCACGCTGTTGCTGGTGCTGACAACGCTTCTGGGGCTGGCGACGAACGGGCGGCGCACGCCGGGCCCGCATGGCCGGTCGGTGCTGGCGACGATGCTGGGCGTGTTCGGGGTGTTGCCGGTCGCGCTTGGCCTGCCGCTTGCCATGGCGCTGCCCGATACCGGCATGTTCAACGCCTGGTGGGAGATGGTGAGCTGCCTGACCACAACCGGCGCCACGCTCTACGCCGCCGAGATGCTGGCCCCGCCGCTGCATCTGTGGCGCTCGCTGGTCGGTTGGCTGGGCGGGCTGTTCATTCTTGTGACGGCAGTGGCGGTGCTGGCGCCGCTGAAGGTGGGCGGGTTCGAGATACTCTCCTCGCCCTATGGCCGCGACGAGCGATTCGAGCCGCTGCCCGAAAGCGCCACCACCGCGCGCCACCACGGCCGGGTCAGCCCGATGGCCGATCGCGGCACGCCCACCTCGCGCGCGCTGAAGGTGCTGGGCCAGGTGATGCCCTATTACGCCGGCTTCACCTTGTTGATGTGGATCATCCTGCTGCTGGCGGGCGATCCCGGCCTGATCGCGCTGAGCCGGGCGATGGGGACGCTCTCCACCTCCGGTATCTCTCCGGTCTCCGGCGCCACCGGGACGCATTCGGGCGTTCTGGGTGAGATGGTGGTGTTCGGCTTCCTGCTGCTGGCGCTGTCGCGGCGGTTCTGGCCGGGCGGGGCGGAACTGCGGGCGAGCGACAGCCTGCGCAGCGATCCCGAGTTGCGGCTTGGTTTCAGCGTCGTGATCCTGGTCGCATTGGTGTTGTTCCTGCGCCATTTCTTCGCCAATCTCGAACAGGCGAGCAACAGCGCGGCGGCACCGGCGGGGCTGTTGCTGAACCTGCAGAATGCCGCCGTGGCGGCCTGGGGCGGGCTGTTCAACGCGCTGTCCTTCCTGACCACGACGGGCTGGAATTCGGTGGACTGGCAGGGCGCGCGAAGCTGGTCCGGGCTGGAATCGCCGGGGCTGCTGCTGGCGGGTCTGGCGATCATGGGCGGCGGGGTCGCCACCACCGCGGGCGGGGTGAAGCTGCTCAGGGTCTATGCGCTCGCCCGGCAGAGCGAGCGGGAGCTGGAGCGGATCGTGCACCCGACCTCGGTCGGCGGCGGCGGGCGGATGGATCGGCGGCTGAGGGGCGAGGGCGCCTATCTCGCCTTCATCTTCTTCATGCTGTTTGCCCTGTCCATTGCCGCGACCGTGCTGCTCGTCTCGATCCGGCAGATCGAGTTCGACACCGCCGTGATGCTGTCGGTCTCGGCGCTGACCAATACCGGCCCGCTGGCCAGCACGATCGCGCTGACCCCCAGCTTCGAATCGAGCGCCGGGATCGCGTCGAATCCGTGGGAGGGGTGGTCTGGTCTGGCGACGCTGCCGAAGCTGGTTCTGGCGGGGGCGATGATCGTCGGTCGGCTGGAAACGCTGGCCATTCTGGCGCTGCTGACGCCGGATTTCTGGCGGCGCTGAGTCGCGGAATAGCCACAGCGCCTGCCGCGCCGCTTGGCGCCGCTTGTGTCTTCACGATTCGTTTCCTAGATTTCACAAAACAATCAGAACAGGGACCAAACATGGCCGCCGACAAACAGAATCTTCAGGACGCTTTCCTGAACCACGTCCGCAAGGCCAAGGTTCCGGTCACCATCTTCCTCATCAACGGGGTCAAGCTGCAAGGCGTGATCACCTGGTTCGACAATTTCTGTGTGCTGCTGCGCCGCGACGGGCAGTCGCAGCTTGTCTACAAATCGGCGATCTCGACGATCATGCCGGGCGCGCCGATCAGCCTGTATGAAGGTGAAGAGTGATTGGCTGATGCCCATGTGACCGAGCGCGCGCCGACGCGCGCCTTTGTCATTCACCCAGATATTGACGGCGCCGGCGGCAATCGCCGGGCGGCGGAGAGCGCGCTCGAGGAGGCGGTGGCTCTGGCGGAGGCGCTTCCCGGCGTGGAGATCGTGGGCGCCCAGGCGGTGCGGCTGCGCAACCCCTCGCCCGGTCAGCTCTTCTCGGCGGGAAAGCTGGACGAGATGGCCGGCCTGCTGGCGGCGGCAGAGGCCGAGCTTGTGCTGATCGACGGGCCGGTGACCCCGGTGCAGCAGCGCAACCTGGAAAAGGCCTGGGAGGTGAAGATCCTCGACCGGACAGGGCTGATCCTAGAGATCTTCGCCGACCGGGCGCGGACGCGCGAAGGGGTGCTGCAGGTGGAACTGGCGGCGCTGTCCTATCAGCGGACTCGGCTGGTGCGGGCCTGGACCCATCTGGAGCGGCAGCGCGGCGGGCTGGGCTTCGTGGGCGGGCCGGGAGAGACGCAGATCGAGGCGGACAGACGCGCGATTGACGAGCAGATGACGCGGCTGCGCCGCCAGCTTGAGCGGGTGGTGAAGACGCGGACCCTGCACCGGGCGTCGCGGGCCAAGGTGCCCTATCCGATTGTTGCGCTTGTGGGCTATACCAACGCGGGGAAATCCACGCTGTTCAACCGGCTGACCGGGGCCGAAGTGCTGGCCAAGGACATGCTGTTTGCCACGCTGGACCCGACGATGCGGGCGATCCGGCTGCCGGGCGGGCGGCAGATCATCCTGTCGGATACGGTGGGGTTCATCAGCGAGTTGCCGACCGAGCTGGTGGCCGCGTTCCGGGCCACGCTGGAAGAGGTGCTCGAGGCGGATCTTATCCTGCATGTGCGCGACATCTCCCATCCCGAGACCGAGGAACAGGCGGCGGATGTCGCGGAAATCCTTGAATCGCTGGGTGTTGACGAGGATGTGGCGCTGATCGAGATCTGGAACAAGATCGACGCGCTGTCCCCGGCCATTCAACAGGCGCTGCGCCGGGCTGATGAGCGCACAGAGGGGGTGCAGGCGGTCAGCGCGCTGACCGGGGACGGGCTGGACGCGCTGCAGGGCGCCATCGAATCGGCCCTTGAGCAGGTGCTGGACGAGCCGCGCGCGGCCGAGGAATTGCGGCTGGATTTCAGCGAGGGCCGCCGCCGCGCCTGGCTGCATGAGGCCGGGGTGGTCGAGGCGGAAGAGGCCGCGGAAGGCGGGCATGTGATCCGGGTGAACTGGACCGCGAGGCAACGCGCGGCGTTCGAGGCGCTCTGATCCGCGCCACTCGGTTTCGGGCAGCAATGGCTGGAAAATCCGTCGCACCGCCTGTGCACCGCGCGTACACAGCCTGTACACCGAGGATGCACCGCTGTTGCGCCGACGGCCCGGCGCACGGGGCCGGTCAGAGTGTGTTGTGGCTGTTCAGCAGGTCGGCGGCACGGACCGTGCGGCCGCCGGGCAGGCGGCAGAGATCGGCGCGGCGCCCGCCGGCGGTGGCCGGGATCACCTCTCCGCCGCTGCGCTGGCAATAGAGCACCGAGGGGGTCAGCGGCAGGTTGCCTGCCGAAGCGCCAGACTGGCGCGGGGTCGAGGAGCCGCCGCCGCAAGCGGTCAGGGCGAGCAGGGCTGGCAGGGCAATGAACAGTCTCAAATCGGTCTCCCGGACAAACACAACCGATGGGATAGTCCGACGAAGCGGCGCGAGACGCAACCGCGCAATTCGGCCGGGACGCGCGGGCTCGTGCGACCCGAGGCCGCAGGGACGGGGATGGCGACGATGCGGATGGTCATCCGGGCGGTTGTTGTCAGGCTATTGCAGGCGCGGGTGCGGTGGGCGGCGATGGGTTGCCACGCTGAGAGGCGGATGGCAGGCCGCGACCGGGCCCGGACGGCTGCGCGAAGCGTGGCTGCAACTGCGGGCGTGGGGTGATGCCGGGATCTGGGCCGCGACCTTGGCCGTGGAGTGCACCGTGCTGGATCGGTGCGGACATCTCGGCTTCCGCGCGGTGCAAGGATAATATGCCGGTGCGAGCCAAGGAAGGTGGCACATATCTGCGCCCTGATTGGGCGCGCGGCGACAGGCACGGTCCGTGGCGTGCAACATCGCGGCACGGGTTGCAGCTTGCGCGACGGGGGGATCGCGCGGCGGGTCGGCGGTGCCGTTGGCGTGATCGGGGGCATGTTCTGAGAGCAAGGCTGCACTGGGCAGACTTGCCGGGTCCGGTCGCGGCTCCGGTCCTGTCAGAGCAGGCCTTCGCGGCGGAAGCTGACCTCTCGCCCGGCACCGATCACGAGGTGGTCGTGTATGGTGATGCCCATCACCTCTGCCCCGGTGGCGATGCGGGCGGTCATGGCGATGTCGGCCTGGGACGGAGTCGGATCGCCCGACGGGTGGTTATGGACCAGAATCAGCGCCGACGCGCCGAGTTCCAGCGCCCGGCGCAGGATCTCGCGCGGATAGACGGGGACGTGATCGACCGTGCCGCGGCCCTGTGCCTCGTCCGCAATCAGCACGTTCTTTCGGTCGAGAAACAGCACCCGAAACTCCTCCGTCGTCTCATGGCCCATGGCGGTATGACAGTAATCGAGCAGCGCGTCCCAGCCGGACAGGACCGGCCGGCCGATCACGCGGCCGCGGGCCATGCGCGCTGCCGCCGCCGCGACCAGCTTGAGTTCCGTGACCACCGCCGGGCCGACCCCGGCCGTCTGTTCCAGCCGCGCCTGCGGGGCGGACAGCACCCGCGCGAAATCCCCGAACTGGTCGATCAGCCGCCGTGCCAGCGGTTTCACATCCTGGCGCGGGATGGCGCGGAACAGCACCAGCTCCAGCAATTCGTAATCCGGCATCGCCTGCGCCCCGCCGGACATGAAGCGTTCGCGCAGCCGCGCGCGGTGATCGCTGAGATAGGACGGAGCGCGGCCGGGCCTGCCCGGCGCGGGGACCGGCCCGCCCGCACCGGCCGGGACGTCGGCTGGCTGCACGTCATCCTCTGCCGGGGCGAACAGGGGAAGCGGCGCTTCCCCGAAGGCGCGATTCGTCGTCATGCCAGCAGCTTGCGCGCCGCGCGGTCAAGAAAGCGTTAAGCGCAATCCCGCAACCGGGTCGCGGATCCCTGACTTGAGGTCATAATCGTAAACGTCCCTTGACCGGGCACCCGGCTTGCGCCCTAAACTCGACCCTATCGGTGCGCAGCTCCTGCGCATGTGAAACAAGAGGTTGCCATGACGGTGCACAAAACCCTTCTCGCCTCGGCCGCTGCGTTCGGCCTGCTGGCGGGAGCCGCGTCGGCCGAGCCGGCGCTGATCTTCGACCTGGGAGGAAAATTCGACAAATCCTTCAACGAGGCCGCCTATATGGGCGCCAAGCGTTGGGCGGATGAGACCGGCGGAAGCTATAAGGAGCTGGAAATGCAGTCGGAGGCGCAGCGCGAGCAGGCGCTGCGGCGGCTGGCGCAGAGCGGCGCGAACCCGATCGTAATGACCGGCTTTGCCTTCGGCGAGGTGCTGAACAAGGTGTCGCCCGACTATCCCGACACCAGCTTCGTGATCATCGACTCGGTGGTCGAACAGCCCAATGTCCAGTCCAACGTGTTCAACGAGGGCGAAGGCTCCTATCTGGCCGGGATCATGGCCGCGCAGGCCTCGGAATCGGGCACGGTGGGCTTTATCGGCGGCATGGACATTCCGCTGATCCACAAGTTCGAATGCGGCTATCGGCAGGGCTTCCTGGCCGCCAATCCCGACGGCGAGGTGCTGATCAACTATACCGGCACCACGCCCGCGGCCTGGAACGATCCAGTGCGCGGGGGCGAGCTGGCCCGCGCCCAGATCTCGCAGGGCGCCGATGTGATCTATGCCGCGGCGGGCGGCACCGGGATCGGCGTGTTGCAGACAGCCGCCGATGAGGGCGTGCTGTCGATCGGGGTGGACAGCAACCAGAACCATCTGCATCCGGGGCAGGTTCTGACCTCGGTGGTCAAGCGGGTGGACAATGCCGTCTATGACGCCTTCACCGCCGGCGAGGCGGTCGAGCCGGGGGTCAAGGTCTGGGACGTGGCCTCGGACGGGGTCAGCGTCGCGATTGACGACAATAATGCCGAGCTGGTGACCGAGGACATGCAGGCGGGGCTCGATCAGGTGCGCGAAAAGATCGCCTCGGGCGAGATCGAGGTGCATGACTACATGACCGATAATAGCTGCCCGGTGGATTGATGCCGGCGGCCGACACGATGGGCGGGGGGCCGGTTTCGGCCCCCCATGCCGCCCCGCCGGCCATTGAGCTGAGCGGGATTTCCAAATCCTTCGGGCCGGTTCAGGCCAACAAGGATATCGATCTGACCGTCGCCAAGGGCTCGATCCACGGGATTATCGGGGAAAACGGGGCCGGGAAATCGACGCTGATGTCGATCCTTTACGGGTTCTACAAGCCCGATCGCGGCGAGATCCGGGTGAACGGGCGCGCGATCCAGATCACCGATTCCATGACCGCGATCCGCGCCGGGATCGGCATGGTGTTTCAGCATTTCAAGCTGGTGCGGAATTTCACCGTGCTGGAGAATATCATCCTCGGCGCCGAGGACGGGCCGATGCTGCGGCCTTCGCTGGCCCGGGCGCGGACAAGGCTGCGCGAGCTGGCCGAGGAATATGAATTGCAGGTCGATCCCGACGAGGTGATCGAGGAATTGTCCGTCGGCCATCAGCAGCGGGTGGAGATCCTCAAGGCGCTCTATCGCCAGGCCGATATATTGATCCTTGATGAGCCGACGGGTGTGCTGACGCCCGCCGAGGCCGATCACCTGTTCCGCATCCTGCGCGGGCTGCGCGATGAGGGCAAGACGATCATCCTGATCACCCACAAGCTGCGCGAGATCATGGAGATCACCGATACGGTCAGCGTGATGCGGCGCGGCGAGATGGTGGCGAGTGTCACGACGGCGGAGACCTCGCCCGAGGAGCTGGCCGAGCTGATGGTCGGCCGCAAGGTGCTGATGGAGGTCGACAAGCAGCCCGCCGCGCCGGGCGAGACGGTGCTGTCGGTCCGCGATCTGCGGCTTGTCGATGATGAGGGGGTGGAGCGGATCCGGGGGATCAGCTTCGACATCCGCGAGGGCGAGATCGTGGGGATCGCGGGGGTGAGCGGCAATGGCCAGACGCAATTGCTGGAATTGCTGGGTGGTTTCCCCGAGAAGGGCGCGACGGTCGGCGGCGAGGTCGTGATGAACGGGCACAGCCTCGATCTCACCGGGACGAAATCGGATGCCGCCACGCGGCGGGCCCGCGGCATCGGCCATGTGCCGGAGGATCGGCAGGATGAGGGGCTGATCATGGATTTCGCGGCCTGGGAAAACGTCGCCTTCGGCTATCACCACGCGCCGGAATACGGCCGGGGCGTGTTCATGGACCGCGCCGCGATCCGCCGCGATGCCGAGGCCAAGATCGAACGCTTCGACGTGCGCCCGCCGAACCCGGATCTGGCGGCGCGGAATTTCTCGGGCGGGAACCAGCAGAAGATCGTCGTGGCCCGCGAGGTGGAACGGAACCCCGATCTGCTTCTGATCGGGCAGCCGACGCGCGGTGTCGACATTGGCGCGATCGAGTTCATCCATAAGCGCATCGTGGAGTTGCGCGATGCCGGCAAGGCGGTGTTGCTGGTCAGTGTGGAACTGGACGAGATCATGTCGCTCAGCGACCGGATTCTGGTGATGTTTGACGGGCTCATCATGGGCGAGCGTCAGGCCGCGACCACCACGCCCGGCGAGCTGGGGCTGCTGATGGCCGGTGTCACCGATACCGAGAATGCGCGGGACGAAGACGGCATTCCGCCCGAACACAGCCATCCCGTCGACCGGCCCGATGAGGCGACACCCCGGCCCGAGGGGGGCCACTGAATGGACAAGATGCCGAAATGGGCGGATGTGATCCTGACGCCGCTGATCTCGCTGGTGCTGGCCTTCGCGATTTCCGCACTGGTGATCCTCGCCATCGGGGAAAGCCCGTGGGAGGCGCTGAAGACGATGGTGACAGGTGCGCTCGGCTCCAGCTATGGCTGGGGGTTCACGCTTTATTACACCACGAATTTCATCTTTACCGGGCTGGCCGTGGCCGTCGCCTATCACGCGAGCCTGTTCAATATCGGCGGCGAGGGGCAGGCGGGTCTGGGCGGTCTGGGGGTGGCCATCATGTGCCTGTTCATTCCCTGGACGCATTGGTCGCTGGCGCTGATCGCCGCATCGCTGGGTGCGGCGGCCTTCGGCGCGGCCTGGGCGTTCATCCCGGCGGTGCTGCAGGCCAAGCGGGGCAGCCATATCGTCATCACCACGATCATGTTCAATTTCATCGCCGCGGCGCTTTTGAACTGGGCCCTTGTGAACTGGCTGCGTCCGGTGGGCAGCATGGACCCGGCCTCGGCCAATTTTCCCGAGGCCACCCATCTGCCGAAGATCACCGACATGTTCGCGGCGCTTGGCATCGAATGGGGCACGCATACGCCGGTGAATGTGACCTTCTTTGTCGCCCTTCTGGCCTGTGTCGCGGTCTGGGCGCTGATCTGGCGCAGCAAGCTGGGCTATGAGATCCGCGCGCTTGGCCGCTCCGAGACCGCGGCGCGCTATGCCGGGATATCGCCGGTGCGGGTGACCGTCATCGCCATGCTGATTTCCGGCGGGCTGGCCGGGATGATGGCCACGAACAACGTGATGGGCGAGGCCGAGCGGCTGGTGCTGAACAATGTCGAGGGGGCGGGCTTCATCGGCATTGCGGTGGCGCTGATGGGGCGCAACCATCCGGTGGGCGTGCTGCTGGCCGCGCTTCTGTTCGGGTTCCTCTATCAGGGTGGGGGCGAGCTGGCGCTTTGGACCAGCATTCCGCGCGAGCTCATCATCGTCATTCAGGCGCTCGTCATCCTGTTCACCGGCGCGCTCGACAACATGGTGCGCGCGCCGCTGGAGGCGTTCTTCGTCGCCCGCCGCAAGCGGGGGGATGCGTGATGGATATCAACACCATCATCCAGATCCTCGATTCTGCCGTGCGGCTGATGACGCCCTTGCTGCTGGCCTGTCTGGCGGGGCTGTATTCGGAACGCTCGGGCGTGTTCGATATCGGGCTTGAGGGCAAGATGCTGATGGCGGCGTTCTCTGCCGCGGCGGTGGCGGCGCTGACCGGCTCGGTCTGGCTGGGCTTGCTCGCCGGGATCGCGGGGTCGCTGATGCTGTCGCTGGTCCACGGTCTGGCCTCGATCACCTTCCGGGGCAACCAGTTGATTTCGGGGGTGGCGATCAATTTCCTGGCCTCGGGGCTGACGGTTCTGCTGGGGCAGAAGATCTTTGCGCTTGGCGGGCGGACGCCGTCGCTGACCGGGGGCGGGCGGTTCGGGGCGATCCGGCTGCCCTTTGCCGAGACGCTGGAGCCGGTGCCGGTGATCGGGCCGATCTATGCCGATCTGATCTCGGGCCATTCGATCCTGGTCTATGTGGCGTTCCTGTGCGTGCCGCTGACCTGGTGGCTGCTGTTCCGCACCCGCTTCGGTCTGCGGCTGCGCGCGGTGGGGGAAAACCCCGCCTCGGTCGATACGGCGGGGGTGTCTGTCACCCGGCTGCGCTATGTTGCGATCGGGATCTGCGGAGTGCTGTGCGGGCTGGCCGGGGCCTATCTGGCGACCGGGCTGGGGGCCGGCTTCGTCAAGGAGATGACGGCGGGGCGCGGCTTCATCGCGCTTGCCGCGCTGATCTTTGCCAAATGGCGGCCCTGGGGGGCGCTGTTCGCCACTTTCCTGTTCGGGTTGCTGGAGGCGATTGCCGGGCGATTCCCGAGCATTGATCTGGGCATCATCACCGTGCCGTCCATGTTCATGAACGCGCTGCCCTATATCCTGACCGTCATCATCCTGGCCGGGTTCGTCGGCCGGGCCATTCCGCCGCGCGCGGGGGGAGAGCCTTATGTCAAAGAGCGCTGATCTGGTTGCGCTGATCCGCGAGCGTGCGGGGGAGGCGGCGCCGGACTACGGGCTGATCCTCGGCTCGGGGCTGGGCCATCTGTCGCAGGCGGTGGCGGGGGTGGCGATCCCATATGACGATCTGCCGGGATTTCCCCATGCCGGGGTCTCGGGCCATGTGCCGCAGCTTGTGATCGGTGAGCTTGAGGGGCGGCGCGTCGCCGTGTTCGGCGGGCGGTCGCATTACTATGAGAGCGGGCGGGCCGATGCGATGCGCCTGCCGCTGGAGGTGCTGGCGGGGTTGGGGGCGGAGCGGCTGATCCTGACCAACGCCGCCGGGGCGGTGAATGCCGATCTGGCGCCGGGCGGGCTGATGCTGCTGAGCGATCATATCGCCTTTGCCGGGACCAACCCGCTGATCGGTGAGGCGACGGATGGGCGTTTCGTGCCGATGACCGAAGCGCATGACCCCGAGATGCGCGCCGCGCTGAAGGGGGCGGCAGCGGCGGAAGGGGTTGAACTGCCCGAAGGGGTGTATGGCTGGTTCTCTGGTCCCAGCTTCGAAACCCCGGCCGAGATCCGGGCGGCGCGGGTGCTGGGAATGGATGCGGTGGGCATGTCCACCGTGCCGGAGATCATCCTGGGCCGGTTCCTGGGGCTGCGCTGTGCGGCGATCTCGGTCATCACCAATATGGGTGCGGGGATGAGCGACGAGTCGATCAGCCATGACCACACCAAGCAGATGGCGCCGCTGGGGGCCGAAAAGCTGGAACGGGTGCTGCGGCGGATGCTGCGCGGGTGATCCGGCGGGCCGGGCGGGGCGGATGGATGCCGTTCCGGGACCAGGATGCGACGCAATGTCGCAACCGCCCGCCGCGGCGAAGGCGAAAACATCACAGTTGCGCCGATTTGCCCGGTTTACACGTGGTTGCCCGGCTGGACTGGCAGGAATTTGATCGCTAGAGATGAGCACGCCGAGGCCGCGATTCAAGCGGCCCGATACAACATGCTGGTCCGCGCGCGCGGGCCTGAACCGGAGATAAGCCGTGACCCACGCTGAAGAACACGAAGGCACGCGGAGGGATTTCCTCTTCTACGCCACCGCCGGGGCCGGAGCGGTCGCGACGGGTGCCGCCGCCTGGACCCTGATCAACCAGATGAACCCCTCGGCCGATGTTCAGGCGCTGTCCTCGATCATGGTCGATATCAGCGGGGTCGATACCGGCACGCAGCTGACCGTCAAATGGCTGGGCAAGCCCGTGTTCATCCGCCGCCGCTCTCCCGAAGAAATCGAGGCCGGGCGTGCCGTCGATGTCTCCGATCTGATCGACCCGGTGGCGCAGAACGCCAACCTCACCGGCCAGGAGCCGGCCACTGATGAGAACCGCACGCTGGACGAGGCCGGGGAATGGCTGGTCCAGATCGGCGTGTGCACCCATCTGGGCTGCGTGCCGATCGGCGATGGCGCGGGCGATTTCGGCGGCTGGTTCTGCCCCTGCCACGGCAGCCATTACGACACGGCCGGCCGCATCCGCCGCGGCCCCGCGCCGCGCAACATGGACATCCCCGTCGCGTCCTTCGTCGACGACTCGACCCTGCAACTCGGCTGAGGAGGCGCGACATGTCCGGTATTCCGCACGACCATTACGAACCCAAGACCGGTTTCGAGCGCTGGCTGCATCGCCGCCTGCCGGTGGCCGGGATCGTCTATGACACGCTGTTCATCCCGACGCCCAAGAACCTCAACTGGATGTGGATCTGGGGCATCGTTCTGGCTTTCTGCCTGGTGTTGCAGATCGTCACCGGGATCATCCTGGCGATGCATTACACGCCGCATGTCGACATGGCGTTCAACAGCATCGAGCATATCATGCGCAACGTGAATGGCGGTCACATGATCCGCTATCTGCACATGAACGGGGCCTCGCTGTTCTTCTTTGCCGTCTATCTGCACATCTTCCGCGGCTTGTTCTACGGCTCCTACAAGGCGCCGCGCGAGGTGACCTGGATCATCGGGATGCTGATCTACCTGATGATGATGGGCACGGCCTTCATGGGCTATGTGCTGCCCTGGGGTCAGATGTCGTTCTGGGGGGCCACGGTCATCACCGGGCTGTTCGGCGCCATCCCCGGCATCGGGCCGAGCATCCAGGAATGGCTGCTTGGCGGGCCGGCGGTGGACAATGCCACGCTGAACCGCTTCTTCTCGCTGCATTACCTGCTGCCCTTCATCATTGCCGGGCTGGTGATCGTCCATATCTGGGCTTTCCATTCGACCGGGAACAACAACCCCACGGGCATCGAGGTGCGCCGCGGCTCGAAAGAGGAAGCCGAGAAGGACACGCTGCCCTTCTGGCCCTATTTCGTCATCAAGGATCTGTTCGCGCTTGCGGTGATCCTGGTGATCTTCTTCGCCGTGGTCGGGTTCATGCCCAACTATCTGGGCCACCCCGACAACTATATCGAGGCGAACCCGCTGGCGACGCCGGAGCATATCGTGCCGGAATGGTATTTCCTGCCCTTCTACGCGATCCTGCGCGCCTTCACCGCCGATGTCTGGGTGGTGCAACTGGTCAACTTCATCTCCTTCGGGATCATCGACGCGAAGTTCTTCGGCGTGATCGCCATGTTTGGCGCGATCCTGGTCATGGCGCTCGTGCCGTGGCTGGACACCAGCCGGGTGCGGTCCGGCCGGTTCCGTCCGCTGTTCAAGTGGTGGTTCTGGCTGCTCTGCATCGACTTCGTGATCCTGATGTGGGTCGGCGCCATGCCGGCAGAGGGGATCTATCCGTATATCGCCCTGGCGGGCTCGGCCTACTGGTTCGCCTATTTCCTGATCATCCTGCCGCTTCTGGGAATCATCGAGAAGCCGGATCCGATGCCGGAGACGATCGAGGAAGACTTCGCCGCGCATTACGGCAAAACCACCCATCCTGCCGAGTAAGGAGAGGCAACATGACCCTGAGTATCAAGACCCTCACGGCCGTGGCCGCGCTGTCTCTCGGTGCGGCAGCCTGGGCGCAGGACAGCGACCAGCCGGTGACGATGCCCGATGACATCGTTCCCGAGGCGGCGGAGGCTGCGGCCGAACCGGCGGTGACGATCATCCCTGCAGCGGAGGCGGAGGCCGAAGCGGAGGTGGCGCAGCCCGATGACGTGGCCGCTGCCGAGGCACCTGCCGAGGTGGCGCAGCCTGACGACATCGCACCTGAGGCGGCCGAGGCGGCCGAGGCTGACGGCGACGCGGCGGGGGCCACCGAAGAGGCCGCAGCGGATGCTGACGCCGCAGCCGAGGCTGACGCAGGAGCCGAAGCCGAGGCGGACGCGGCGGAAGGCGAAATGGCTCAGGACGCCGCCGCCACCGAGGGCGAAGGCGAGGGTGCCGTTGCCGCGGAAGAAGACGCCTCTGCCGAGGAAATGAGTGCCGAGGCCACGACCGAAACCGAAGAGGTCGCCGCCGAGGGAGAGGCACCGGCGAGCGAAGCCGCGCCCGCCGAGGACAGTGCTGCCGAAACCGAGGCCGCTGAGGTCGAGGGCGAGGCCGCCGCCGAGGAGGGCATGGCCGAAGCCGAGGCCGGTGCCGAGGAGCATGCCGCCGAAGAGGGCGAAGAAGGTGGCCATGACGAGGCGCATATCACCGACGTGTCCTTCAGCTTTGAAGGTCCGTTCGGGCGGTTCGACCAGTTCCAGCTTCAGCGCGGCCTTCAGGTCTATACCGAGGTTTGCGCCGCCTGCCACGGTCTGCGCCAGGTGCCGATCCGCACCCTGGCCGATGAGGGCGGCCCGCATCTGCCGGAAAACCAGGTCCGCGCCTATGCCTCGCAGTTCTTCATCGACGATGCCGAAACCGGCGAGGAGCGCCCGCGCGTGCCGACCGACCATTTCCCGACCGTGACCGGGGACGGGATGGGCCCCGACCTGTCGCTGATGGCCAAGGCCCGTGCCGGGTTCCACGGCCCCTACGGCACCGGTCTGAGCCAGCTTTTCAACGGGATGGGCGGCCCGGAATATATCTATTCCGTGCTGACCAGCTATACCGGCGAAGAGGTCGAACAGGCCGGCACCTATCTTTACGGCAACGAGGCATTCGCGGGCGGGCTGATCTCCATGCCGCCGCCGCTGTCGGATGATCTGGTCAGCTACGAGGACGGCACCCCGGCCACGGTCGATCAGATGTCGCGCGACGTCTCCGCCTTCCTCATGTGGACCGCCGAGCCGCATATGATGAGCCGCCAGAAGAACGGGTTTGTCGCCGTGGTCTTCCTGGTCGTGCTGGCCGCGCTGCTGTATCTGACCAACAAGCGGCTGTGGTGGGGCGTCAAGCACGGCCGGGACCAGTGATCCGGGCCTGACGCGACAGACGGCTGAAACGCGCCCCGCGGGGCGCGTTTTTCGTTGCGCGGGCGCGGTCCGGCCTGTCTAGTGCGGACGGCAGGGGGGAGACGGCATGACTATCTATAATCTCGGCTCGATCAATATCGACCATGTCTATCGGCTGGATCACATGCCGGCGCCGGGCGAGACCCTGTCCTCGCAGGAATTCAGCCAGGGGCTCGGCGGCAAGGGGGCGAACCAGTCCATTGCGGCGGCGCGCGCGGGGGCCGAGGTGGTCCATATCGGCGCGATCTCGGGCGATGGCGATGACTGGGTGATCGAGCGGCTGGCGGGGGCCGGGGTCGATACCGGCCAGATCGCCCGGCTGGACGGCATCGCGACGGGGCACGCGATCATCTATGTCGACGGGGCGGGCGAGAACGCCATCGTGCTGCATCCTGGTGCGAATATGCGGCTGGAGCGCGACAGGCTGACCCGCGCGCTGTCGGGGATCGGGGCGCGGGACACGCTGCTGATCCAGAACGAGACGAATTTGCAGGCCGAGGCGGCGCAGATCGCGCGGGCGGCTGGGGCGCGGGTGATCTACAGTGCCGCGCCGTTCGGGATCGAGGCGGTGCGCGCGGTGATCGGGCAGGTCTCGATGCTGGCGCTGAACCGGATCGAGGCCGAACAGCTCGCGGCCGCGACGGGGGGCGGGGTCGATGTGCCGGCCATGCTGGTCACGCGCGGCGGGGAGGGCGCCGAGTTCCGCGACCTGGCGACCGGCGAGGTGATCCGGCAGGATGCCTTTGAGGTGGAGCCCGTCGATACGACAGGGGCCGGGGATTGCTTTGCCGGATATGTCGCCGCCGGGCTGGATCTGGGCCGGGACATGCGCACGGCGCTGCGCCACGCCGCCGCCGCGGCCGCGATCAAGGTGACGCGGGTCGGCGCGGGCGACGCGATCCCCGACGCAGCCGAGGTGGAGGCCTTCCTCGCCGCGCGGGGCTGAGCGGGTCGGGTGGGGCCGACGAGATGCGGGCGGTGCGGGTCTTGCCATAAGAAAATTCGATTCTCACCGTTGTCGCTTTGCTGAACCGCGCAGCTCTGCCGAGTCCGGCCAGCTGGCCGCCAACGCGGGTTTGGCAACCGCTCCGCCCGGTCGTTGTCACTGGAAATGCCGGGATTTGTGGAGTTAGCGGCGTTAATACTGTCCTTTTGTATAATGTTAACAAAGCTTAACAGCGTGATTTTCTGAATCGGCGGCGGTATAATCTGCTGCGTTGCCGTTGGGAGGATCGGATTTGAAACGCGCGCTTCTGATTATCGGATTGCAGAATTATTCCTTTCCCGGAGGGCTGATGCCCGCGCAGGGCAGCGAGGAGATCGAGGGCCGGATCCTGACCGCGATCGGCCGGGCCAGGGCGGCGGGCGACCGGATCATCCTGATGCGGCATGTGTCGCGCAACCTGACCGGGCAACTGCCCGCAGATGGCTGGAACGCGGCGCTGCGTGTCCCGGTTCTGGAAGCCGCGGGCGATGCGCTGGTGGTGGACAAGCACAGCGCCGACGGGTTCCACGACAGCGAACTCGCCGCGCATCTGGAGGGGGTGGAGGATCTGCTCATCTGCGGCATGATGAGCCAGAACAGCGTGCTCTTTACCGCCATGTCGAAGCATGCCGCCGCCTATCGCGTGTCGGTGGTCGGCGATCTCTGCGCCGCGCCGAAATCCTATATTCACCGGCTGGCGCTTAAAACGCTGGAGGGGGTGGTTTCGGTGCGCAATGCAGACGACATCTATCCGCCCGCCGAGATGGCACCGCAGGTGATGCGGACTGCCGCGCCCGGCCCGGCGCTCGGCCTCGGGCTGGCGGCACCGCAGCCTTAGCGCGGCCCGCCGCCGGAACCGTCAGGGACAACATTCATTCGGTTACGACCTGAGGGGCGCACGGCCATTCTGCCTGAACAGGGGAATGGCCGTGTGGCAGGTCGCCGGACGCCCGCCCGCCTTACAGACCCAGCGAGCCGTAGACATTGGCGATGCGGCGAATGGCCACCACATAGGCCGCTGTCCGCAGATCGCCGACCCGGTCATCCTCGAACCAGACCTCCTGCATCTTCTTGTAATTGTCGCGCATCGTGTCATCGAGACCGGATCGGACCAGCTCGATCTCGTCGGCGCCGTGCAGATAGGCCTCCTTGAAGCCGTCGGTCATGGTCCAGGCCAGGCCGGAATCGGCGGAGAGCCGCTCGATCTCCGAGATCAGCAGCCGGTTGCGGTGTTCCTCGTAGCGGCGCTCCATCCGGCCGAGGCTGATCTGCGAGAGGTTCTTGACCCACTCGAAATAGGACACGGTCACACCGCCGGCATTGGCATACATGTCGGGGATGACCACGATGCCGCGCTTCTTGAGCACATCGTCGCCGTCGGATGTGACCGGGCCGTTCGCGGCCTCGATGATGAGCTTGGCCTGGATGCGGGGGGCGTTTTCCTCGGTGATGACGCTTTCGACGGCGGCGGGGATCAGGATGTCGCATTCATCTTCCAGACCCTCCAGCCCGGCGGGGCGGAAGCTAGCGCCGGGAAAGCCCTCGACTCCGCCGGTTTCGGTGATATGCGCGCGCAGCTTGACGATATCCAGCCCGTCCGGGTTGTGGACGGTGCCGTTATACTCGACCACGGTGACGATGTGGCAGCCATCCTCTTCCTGGAGGAACTTGGCGGCGTGATAGCCCACATTGCCGAGACCCTGGATCACCACGCGCTTGCCGGAGAGTTCGCCGGTGATGCCCGCGCGTTTCAGCGCCTCGGGATGGCGGAAGAACTCGCGGACCGCGTATTGCACGCCGCGCCCCGTCGCCTCGACCCGGCCGCCAATGCCGCCGATGGTGACGGGCTTGCCGGTCACGCAGGCCTTGGCGTTGATGTCATCGGGATGCAGCCGCTTATAGGCATCGGCCATCCAGGCCATTTCGCGTTCGCCCGTGCCCATGTCGGGGGCGGGCACGTTCTGGCTGGGCGAGATCAGGCTGCGCCGCGACAGCTCATAGGTGAAGCGGCGGGTGATGCGTTCCAGCTCGTCCTCATCCCAGTCGCGGGGATTGATCCGCAGACCGCCCTTGGAGCCGCCGAACGGCACCTCGACCAGGGCGCATTTATAGGTCATCAGCGCCGCCAGTGCCTCGACCTCGTCCTGGTTGACCGACATGGCATAGCGGATGCCGCCCTTGACCGGCTCCATATGCTCGGAATGAACGGAGCGATAGCCGGTGAAGGTGTGGATCGCGCCGCGCAGCCGGACCCCGAAACGCACCGTGTAGGTGGAGTTGCAGACCCGGATCTTTTCTTCCAGCCCCGGCGGCAGCTTCATCAGCGAAGCTGCGTGGCTGAACATCCGGTCGACTGACTCGCGGAAGGAGGGGTGGTTTCGCGTCATGGGGCGTCTCCGCTTTGCCTGATCCTGGGGCGAGCATCGTCGTTACGGCAAGATTTCGCAACGTATTTCCCCCGTCATCTTACTGACTTGTCCCGATCCCCCGGAACGCCCTATGCTTTTCAATGTAAGCCGTAGTTTAGGCAGTGATATGGGTAACGAGGAACGGTTGGTCACGCGTGGGCGCAAATTCGGCCAGGTGCTGGAAGGGGCTCGTCGCGTGTTCATGCGCGACGGCTATGAGGGCGCCAGCGTCGATGACATCGCACGCGAGGCGGCGGTGTCGAAGGCGACGCTCTACAGCTATTTCCCGGACAAGAAGCTGATGTTCGACGCGGTGTTCCGCGAGGAGCTGGAGCGCGAGCGGGTCGATGGCAAGGAACTGGTCGGGCTGGATCTGCCGGTGGACCAGGTGTTGCGCTTCACCGGGCATCTGATCGCTAATCACGCCGTGTCGGAATTCGGGTCGCGCACGCTGCGCCTGGCGATCGCGGAGGCCGAGCGGTTTCCCGGTCTCGCGGCAGAGTATTACCAGCTTGGGCCGGCGGCGCTGCAAAAGACGCTGGAGCGGCAGTTGCGCCATTGGCAGAAGGAGGGGATGCTGCGCGACGACATCCCCGATCTGAACCTCGCGGCGGACAGTTTCATCCAGCTCAACACGGTGCGGCTGAAGGACCGGGTGATGCTGACGGGGCGCGACTCCGTCGATGACGTGATGATCCGGCGCACGGTGGACAATGCCGTGACCATGTTCCTGCGCGCCTTCGGCACCGGCATGGCGCAGCGGCTGATCGAGACCTGACCGGCCGAGGGGGAGGTGATCCGTCAGCCGCGCCGCAGGCTTCACGCCCGGTGCCGGGAACGCTATAGCTGGCTGCGCGGCCTTCGTTTGAAAAGGCCCGAGAGGCAGCATGGATCACCAATTCCAGGGACAGGTGAACAAGATGACAAAGACGCAATTCGCCGCGCCGCTGATCGCGGTTCTGGCGCTTTCGGCCTGCATGGCCCCCCCGCAGATCGAGGAGGCCCCGGTGCAGCCGCCGGGCATCGAGCCGCTTCCGACCGCCTATGATGACGGGCTGACCGAGCGCAAGCCGGATCTGTGCAAGGCCAGCAGCTATGCCGGGCAGATCGGCCAGCCGGGCGGGGTGATCCCGACACTGGGGATCGAGCGCAGCTATCGCGTGGTCGAGTATCGCGGCATCGAGCCGCAGGAATATGACCCGAACCGGATCGTGTTCCGGCTGGACGAGATGGGCAATATCTCTGCCGTCGATTGCGGCTGACGCGCAAAGGGTAAGGGGCGGCCGGGCCGGCCGCGCCCGGCTGTCGCTTGTGCCCGGCGTTGTGGCGGAACCCTGCCGGTGACGCGCCCTGGCCGGTGACGAAGGCCATTGATTGCCGCGCCGCGCGGTGCCACGATCAGCGGATGCAGAACCCGACGCACCCGTTCGTGTCTCAGCCCGAGCAGATCGCCTTCGACCGGGCCGAGCTTGGCATCATCCTGTCGGTCTACGGCCGCATGGTCGCGGCGGGGGAGTGGCGCGATTACGCCATGGCCTTCCTGCGAGAGGTGGCGGTGTTCTCGATCTTCCGGCACAGCGCCGAGACGCCGATCTACCGGGTCGAGAAGCGGCCCAAGCTGCGCCAGGCGCAGGGCATGTATGCGGTGATCGGCATGGATGGCCGGATCCTGAAGCGCGGCCATGATCTGCGCCAGGTGCTGCGCGTCTTCGACCGCAAGCTGATCCGCGCGGTCGATCAGCCCAGATAGGCGGCAAGCGCCGGGGGCGGATCGTCCAGCAGGGGGGCAGTGGGCACGGGGGGCTCAGCCACGCCGTCGATCACCACCACCGTTTCGGGCGCGAAGGCGCGGGCATCGTCCGGGTCATGGGTGACCATCAGCACGGTCGCGCCGGTCTCATCCGCGATCCGGGCCAAGAGCGCCAGCATGTCGGCTTTCAGCGCCGGGCCGAGCGCCGAGAAGGCCTCGTCAAGCAGCAGGATCGGGCGCGCGCGCAGCGCCACGCGGGCGAGCGCCACGCGGCTTTGCTGGCCACCCGAAAGCTGCGCCGGGCGGCGGTCGGCCATGGCGGAGAGCCCGACCTGATCGAGCGCGGCCTGCACGTCGCGTGTCTGCGCGGCGGAGAGTTTCAGGTCGGGGCGCAGCCCCAGCCCGACATTCTGCGCCACGCTGAGATGCGGGAACAGGTTCTGATCCTGAAACAGGATCGACACCGGCCGCTCCCCCGGTGGCAGGGGCGAGAGGTCGCGGTCACGCCAGCCGATCCCGCCCGAGGAGAGCGGCACGAAGCCCGAGACCATGCCGAGCAGCGTCGATTTCCCCGAGCCAGACGGGCCGATTACCGCCACACGCGCGCCCGGCGCAATGTTGAAATCGGCGCGCAGGACAAAGCTGCCCAGTCTCGCCTCGGCGCGGTCAAATCGCAGCATGGGCACGGCCTCCGCGGTCGAAGATCCAGAACAGCGCGAAGCTGATCGCCATCAACAGCACCGCGCAGGCCGCCGCATCCGCCATGCGGTAGCTGTTCATCAGTTGGTAGAGCTTCAGCGGCAGGGTGGCGTTTTCGCTGTCTGCAAAAAGCGTGATGACACCCAGATCCCCCATGGCGAGCGCGGCGGACAGACCCCCGGCGAATCCCAGCGGCCGCGCCAGCCGTGGCAGGGTCAACAGGCGCAGCCGCGCCGTGCCGTGCATGGCCAGCGAATCCGCCAGCCGCCCGTAATCCGCCCGCAGGCTGCGCGCCGCCGGGATCAGGATGCGCAGCGCAAAAGGCAGGGCCATGGCGGCATTGATCGCGACCGTGACCGGCAGCGCCAGCTCGGTCGGGGAGGCGATGCCGCGCAGCATCAGGTAAAGCCCCGTCCCAAGAACCAGCGGCGAGGCGACGAGCGGCAGCATCCCCGCCGCCTCCACCCAGCGATGCCCGCGCGCGATGGACAGCGCCAGTGCCAGACCCAGCACCAGCGTCGCTGCAGCCGAGATCAGCGCCATGATGACGGAGCGCAGCGCGGCCTGCCAGACCGAGACCGGCAGGTCGTGCAGGCGCGGCGCGCCCTGAAGGATCACCGACAGCATCGGCAGCAGCAGGAAAAGCGCGGCCAGCCCGATGGCGATTCCATCCGCCCCGCGCCGCCAGCCGGGCGGGCCGCGCAGATCCGCCGCGCGGTCCATGCCGCTGCCGAAGGCTGCGGGGATGGCCACCCGCGCCGACAGGATCAGCGCCAGCAGGCACAGCCCGACCTGGATCAGCCCCAGCGTCGCGGCCTTGCCCATGTCGAAATCGAAGCGGAACGCCTGGTAGATCGCCAGTTCCACCGTCGTGGCGCGGGGTCCGCCGCCAAGTGCCAGCGCCACCGCGAAGGAGGTCAGGCAGACCAGGAACACCGCCAGCCATGCGCCGGGCAGGATCTCGCGCAGCATGGGGCGTTCGAGATGTCGCCCGATATCGGCCGGGGCGAAGCCGAGCGAACGGGCGAGGCGGAACCGTTCGGCCGGGATCGCCTGCCAGCCATGCAGGATCATCCGCACCGCCAGCGGCAGGTTGAAGAACACATGGGCAAGGATCACCCCCTGCCAGCCATAGATGGAAAGCGCAGGCAGGCCGAGTGCTGCAAGCGCCTCGTTCACGATTCCGCTGCGCCCGAATACGGAAACCAGCCCCATGATCGCGACGATCACCGGCAGGATGAAGGGCGCGCCGAGCAGCGTGACCAGAACCGCCCGGCCGGCAAAACGGCGGCGGGCAAGCGCGCGCGCGACGGGGATGGCCAGCACGGCCGAGAGCGTGGCCGACACCACCGCCTGCCACAGCGTGAACCAGACCGCGCGCCAGTCCCACGGCCCCAGTCCACCCGGCCCGCCCGCCTGGATCGCCACGGCGGCCAAAGTGCCCAATACCAGGGCTGTGAGCGCAGCGGCGGCGAGCGTCCCCGCGGGGTCTATTGCGCGAAGACGCGAAGCCATTCATCCAGCGCCGGCTCGCGCAGCGCCTCGGCCTCGGTCTCGTCAAGGAAATGTGTGAGCTGCGCGCGGGGCAGCGCGGCGAAATAGGCGGGCAGCAGATCGCGTTCCAGCTTCGACGGGTAGGACCAGTTGGCCTCCGCGATCATGCCCTGGAAATCCTCGGACAGCACGTAGCCCATGAATTGCCGGGCGAGTTCGGGCTGGTCGGTTCCGGCAAGCTGCGCGGCCAACTCGACCATGAAGTAATGGCCCTCGGGAAAGATCGCCGCCTGCTTGGACGTGTCGTTCTCGGCCCCGATGTGATAGGCGGGCGAGGTGGTGTAGCTGAGCACCATATCCGCCTCGCCATCGGTGAACAGCCCGTAGCTTTCCGACCAGCCGGGGGTGACGGTCAGCACTTTCGGCTTCAGCTTGCGCCACGCCGCCTCGGACTCGTCGCCGAACACCTCCTTGACCCAGAGCAGCAGCGCCAGACCGGAGATCGAGCTGCGCGGGTCCTGGATGACGATCTTCAGATCGTCAGGCGCGTCGAGCAATTCCTGGAAGCTGGTGGGCGGGTTCTCCAGCTCGGTGCGGTCGTAGACAAAGGCGGTCTGCGACCAGTTGAACGGCAAGAACACCTCGTCCGTCCAGTCGATCGGCAGGGTCAGGCCGGACAGATCCTGGCCATGCGGCGCGAAGAGGCCGGATTCGCGCGCCCGCTTGGTCACGTCGCTGTTCAACCCGATGACCACATCCGCCTCGGTCCGCTCGCCCTCCAGCAACAGGCGCGGGAGGACGTCGCCGGTCACGAATTTCAGGTCGCAGCCGCAGATCGTCTCGAACCCCTCCTCGATGGCCGGGCCGGGGCCCCATTCGGAGGCGAAGTAGTCGGGACCGTAGACGGTGAATTCATCCTGCGCGGCAAGGGCCGGGCTGGCGGCGGTGAGCAGGGCGAACATCGCGGATCGCATCGCGTTCTCCTTCGATAACAAAATGACGGGACACGGCGCGAGACCTTCCCTCCGCCGGGGTCAGCCGGTTCAGGTTCGACGGGTCCGCATGCAGCGTCTCAGCCAGAGGCTCCCCGAGGCCGGGCCAGTGTGGTCAATTGCCCCGATACGTGCAACCCCGATCTTGCATGTTGCCGCAGCCCTGCCGGATCGCTACTCAGGCCGGAAAGGAGATCCGCGATGAGCCTGAACAGCTTCGGCCATGTGTTCCGTGTCACCACCTGGGGCGAGAGCCACGGGCCGGGGCTGGGTGCGGTGATCGACGGCTGCCCGCCGGGCGTGGCGCTTGACGAGGGCTGGATCCAGCCCTTCATGGACCGCCGCCGTCCGGGCACGTCGAAAAACACGACGCAGCGCCAGGAGGCGGACCGGGTGCGCATCATGTCCGGCGTGTTCGAGGGGCGGACTACCGGCACGCCTATCATGCTGATGATCGAGAACACCGATCAGCGCAGCAAGGATTACGGCGAGATCGCGACGGCGTTCCGGCCGGGCCATGCCGACATCACCTATCACCAGAAATACGGCATCCGTGATTACCGCGGCGGCGGGCGGTCGAGCGCGCGGGAAACCGCGGCGCGGGTGGCCGCCGGTGCGGTCGCGCAGGCGGTGCTGCGCGAGATGGTGCCGGAGCTTCGGGTCATCGGCTATATGGTCCAGATGGGCGAGATGCGGCTGGAGCGGGCGAATTTCGATGAAACGGCGATTTCGGAGAATCCGTTCTTCCTGCCCGACGCGGCGGCCGCCGCTGCGTGGGAGGATTATCTGACGGGGATCCGCAAGGCGCAGAACAGTGTCGGTGCTGCGGTCGAGCTTCTGATCCGGGGCTGCCCGCCGGGCCTCGGCGCGCCCGTCTATGGCAAGCTGGACACCGATCTGGCCGCGGCGATGATGTCGATCAACGCCGTGAAGGGCGTCGAGATCGGCGAGGGCATGGCGGCGGCTGCGCTGACCGGGACCGCCAATGCCGACGAGATCCGCATGGGGGCAGGCGGGCCGGAATATCTCTCCAACCATGCCGGCGGCATTCTGGGCGGGATCTCGACGGGGCAGGAGATCCTGGTGCGCTTTGCGGTCAAGCCAACCTCCTCGATCCTGACCCCGCGCCGCACCGTCAACGCGGCGGGTGAGGAGATCGAGCTGATCACAAAGGGCCGCCACGATCCCTGCGTCGGCATCCGCGCCGTGCCCGTGGCCGAGGCGGTGGCGGCCTGCGTGGTGCTGGACCATCTGCTGCTGGATCGTGCCCAGACCGGCGGCCATCGCGGCCAGATCGGCTGAGCCGCCGCAAGACCGGGCGCGCAGGCGCTATTCCCTCCCGTCACGAAGCAAAGTCGGCCTGGACGAATCGGCGGCCGGTTTCGGGCATCGGGATGACAGAATTGCCGGAATCGTCGCAAGGCGCGGCCGTGCAGCCCGCAGGGATTTCCCTGATCTTCCAATATTTTCGCCAGGATCACGCACGATTCCGGCCCTTTTCGCAGGGGCTTGGCGTTTTGCCGTCCGGTTTGTCACAAAGCTGTCACATTCCCGTCGCATAAGCGTCGCACTCGCGTCCTAGGGAGTGCCCAGGCAAATCGTGCCATCTTAGAAGTATTCAGGAGTCATCCTCATGAAATCCGTCAAGCTTGCCGTCTCGGCTGCCGCGCTGATCGCGGCCTCGGCTTCGGTCGCCGCTGCTCAGGAACAGGTGCAGGTCGCCGGTTCCTCGACCGTTCTGCCCTACGCCACCATTGTGGCTGAAGCTTTCGCTGAAAACACCGAATTCCAGGCGCCCGTCGTCGAAGGCGGCGGTTCCTCGGCCGGTCTGAAGCAGTTCTGCGAAGGTGTCGGCGGAAACACCATCGACGTGGCCAACGCGTCGCGCCAGATCAAGAGCTCGGAAGTCGAGACCTGCGCCGCCAATGGCGTCGCCAACATCATCGAAGTCCAGTTCGGCTATGACGGCATCGTCTTCGCCTCGGACATCAACGGCCCCGATTTCGTGCTGACCCCGGCTGACGTGTTCGGCGCCCTGGCTGCCGAAGTCGTGGTTGACGGCGAAGTCACCGCCAACCCGGCCACCAACTGGTCGGACGTGAACCCGGATCTGCCCGAGCAGGCGATCATGGCCTTCATCCCCGGCACCAAGCACGGCACCCGTGAAGTGTTCGAGGAAAAGGTTCTGCTGGCCGGCTGTGAAGAAACCGGTGCCATGGAAGCCTTCGCCGAAGCCAATGGCGGTGACGAAGATGCAGCCGAAGCGGCCTGCATGTCGGTCCGCACTGACGGCGCGTCGGTCGATATCGACGGCGACTACACCGAGACGCTGGCCCGTATCGCCAGCAACCCCAACGGTGTCGGCGTGTTCGGCCTGTCCTTCTACGAGAACAACACCGACAAGCTGAAGGTTGCGACCATCAACGGCGTGACCCCGACCGTCGACAGCGTCGCTTCGGGTGAATACCCGGTCTCGCGCCCGCTGTTCTTCTACGTCAAGAAGGACCATATCGGCGTCGTTCCCGGCCTGAAGGAATATGCCGAGTTCTTCGTGTCGGACGCCATGGCTGGCCCGGGCGGCCCGCTGGCCGAATACGGCCTGGTGCCGGATCCGCAACTGGCTGATGTCCAGGCGACCGTCGCCGACGAAGCGACGATCCAGTAACCGACCCATGACGAGGCCGGGCAGTCAGCCGACTGCCCGGCACGTTTGCACTTCCGGGGGACCATATGCCCGTTCAGTGGATTTTGTTGATCGTTCTGGCCATCGCCGTGCTGGGCTATGTCCTCGGCCGGCGCCGCGCGTTGACGCTGGTTGATGGCGACGCGCGCCGCCTGCATTCCCGCCCGACCTATTACGGCTGGAACGTCGCGCTTTACGCCGCCGTGCCGGCGCTTCTTGTTCTGTTGGTGTGGCTGTTCGCGCAGCCTATGATTATCGAGCGTTCGATTGATCGCTACATCCCCGAGGATGCGGTGTCCGAAGGGCAGACCCGCGGCATGTTGCTCAACGAGGTGCGCAAGGTCGCCTCGACCCTGAACGGTGCCGTCGCCCAGGACGTGCTGACCCGTCCCGAGGCGCTGACGCTGACCATGGACGATTCGGCGCGGATGGACGCGCTGAAAGCCGCCGGCCAGGCGGTGCTGACAAAGCCCGTCATTCTGGACGCCGCGCAGCAATATATGCGCTCCACCCATACCGGCTCGATCTGGCTGTCCATCGTGACGCTGGCGCTTGCCCTGGGGCTGGCCGCCTTCGCGTGGCGGCGCACCGGGCCGGAGTTCCGCGCCCGCAACGTGGTGGAACAGGTCATGCGCGCGATCCTGATCGGCTGCTCGACCATCGCCATCATGACGACCGTCGGCATCGTCTTGTCGCTGGTCTTCGAATCGATCAATTTCTTCCGCCTCTATCCTTGGCAGGATTTCTTCTTCGGCACCGAGTGGACGCCCAGCTTCGGTGGCGGATCCGAGCTCGGCATGCTGCCGCTGCTCTGGGGCACGCTCTACATCTCGTTCATCGCGCTGCTCTTCGCGGTGCCGGTCGGGCTGTTCGCGGCGATCTATATGTCGGAATATGCGAGCCCGCGCGTCCGCTCCTTCGCCAAGCCGGCGATCGAGATCCTGGCCGGCATCCCGACCATCGTCTACGGCCTGTTCGCGCTCGTCACGGTTGGTCCGCTGCTGCGCGACTGGATCTCGCAGCCGCTGGGTCTGGGCAATAGCGGGTCCTCGGTGATGACCGCGGGTCTGGTGATGGGGGTCATGCTGATCCCGTTCGTCAGCTCGCTGTCCGACGACATCATCAACTCCGTCCCGCAATCGCTGCGTGACGGCAGCCTCGGCCTCGGTTCGACGCATTCGGAAACCATCCGCCAGGTTGTGCTGCCCGCGGCCCTTCCGGGCATCGTCGGCGCGGTTCTGCTGGCCGCATCCCGCGCCATTGGCGAGACGATGATCGTCGTGCTGGGCGCAGGTGCCATGGCCCAGATCAGCGGCAACCCGTTCGAGGCGATGACAACGATCACGGTGAAGATCGTCGGCCAGTTGACGGGCGACAATGACTTCGCCAGCCCCGAGACGCTGGTGGCCTTTGCGCTCGGGCTTACGCTGTTCGTGCTGACGCTCGGGCTGAATGTCTTCGCGCTGTATATCGTGCGCAAATACCGGGAGCAGTACGAATGACCGACGTGACCGACACCGCCGCTTTCGGACCGGGCGGCGAACGCCACACCAGCGGCTCGCTGCTGACCGAAAGCGCGCGCACACGCAAGCGCAACGCGGCCGAGAAACGCTTCAAGGCCTACGGCATCGGCGCCATCGCCATCGCCATCCTGTCGCTGGTCTTCCTGCTGACCTCGATCATCGGGGACGGTGCGTCGGCCTTCCGCCAGACCTACGCCTCGATCCCGGTGACTCTGAGCGCCGACGTGGTCGACCCGGACGGCAATCGCGACCCGGAGGAGATGTCCGGTGTCTATTCGATGTCCTACGGCTCGCTGCTGACCGACTCGCTGCGCAACTGGATCGAGCAGGAAGGCATCCAGATCGAGGGGCTGACCGACGCCGACCTGTCCGGCTTCTTCTCGAACGAGGCGCAGGCCAGCCTGCGCAACCAGGTGCTCGACAACCCCGAACTCGTCGGCCAGACGGTCGAGATGACGGCGCTGACCTCCAGCCGGGTGGACGGCATGTTCAAGGGCCGGGTCAGCGAGGAATCGGCATCGCGCGACGCCAAGACTTCCGTGGCGCAGTTCCAGCTTGCCGAGGCGATGCGCGAAAACGGCACGCTCGTCACCCGCTTCAACAGCAGCTTCATCACCAAGCCCGACGCCTCCGACAACCGCGCCGAAGCGGCGGGCATCGGGGTCGCGATCCTCGGCTCGCTCTACATGATGCTGATCGTGCTGGTGCTGGCCCTGCCCATCGGCGTCGCCGCCTCGATCTATCTCGAGGAATTCGCGCCGAAGAACCGCTTCACCGACATCATCGAGGTGAATATCTCGAACCTCGCCGCGGTGCCGTCCATCGTGTTCGGGATCCTGGGGCTGGCGGCCTTCATCAACTTCGCCGGCCTGCCGCGCTCCACCCCGATCGTGGGGGGGCTGGTGCTGACGCTGATGACGCTCCCGACAATCATCATCTCGACCCGTGCGGCGCTGAAATCCGTGCCGCCCTCGATCCGGGACGCCGCCCTTGGGGTGGGTGCCTCGCGCATGCAGACTGTGCTGCATCATGTGCTGCCGCTGGCCATGCCGGGCATCCTGACCGGGACCATCATCGGCCTGGCGCAGGCGCTTGGCGAAACCGCGCCGCTGCTGCTGATCGGCATGGTGGCCTTCGTGTCCACCTATCCGGGCGCCCCGCCCGCCGGTTTCTTCGACCCGGCATCGGCGCTGCCGGTGCAGGTCTATAACTGGACTCAGCGGGCCGACCCGGCCTTCTTCGAACGGGCCTCCGGTGCGATCATCGTGCTGCTGGTCTTCCTGCTTTGCATGAACCTGCTGGCGATCTACCTGCGCCGCAAGTTCGAACGCCGCTGGTAGTATTGTGGCTGGGATGGATAGAATGAACGACATGAATATCGTGGAGCGCAACGTGACGACCGATACCTTCAAGATCACCGCGCGCAAGGTGCAGGTCTATTACGGCGAGAAACATGCCATCAAGGATGTCGATGTCGACATCCTCGACAAGACCGTGACCGCTTTCATCGGCCCGTCGGGCTGCGGAAAATCGACCTTCCTGCGCTGCATCAACCGCATGAACGACACGATCGACGTTGCCCGCGTCGAAGGCGAGATCAAGCTGGACGGCGAGAATATCTATGACAAGCGCGTCGATCCGGTGCAGCTGCGCGCCAAGGTCGGCATGGTGTTCCAGAAGCCGAACCCGTTCCCGAAATCGATCTATGACAATGTGGCCTATGGCCCGCGCATCCACGGGCTGGCCCGTAACCGCGCCGATCTGGACGAGATCGTCGAGAAATCGCTGCGCGGTGCGGCGCTGTGGAACGAGGTCAAGGACCGCCTTCAGGAACCGGGCACCGGACTGTCGGGCGGTCAGCAGCAGCGCCTGTGCATTGCCCGCGCTGTCGCGACCGCGCCGGAAGTCCTGCTGATGGACGAACCCTGCTCGGCGCTCGACCCGATCGCCACCAGCCAGGTCGAGGAGCTGATCGACCAGCTTCGCAAGGAATTCTCGGTGGTGATCGTGACCCACTCGATGCAACAGGCCGCCCGCGTCAGCCAGAAGACCGCTTTCTTCCACCTGGGCAACCTGGTCGAATATGGCGACACGGACGATATTTTCACCAATCCGCAGGACCCGCGGACGGAAAGCTATATTTCGGGCCGCATCGGCTGAGCCGAATTTCCGGAGGAGTAACATGAGCAGCGACACGAAACATATCGCCTCGGCGTTCGACCGCGACCTGGAGACAATTCAGGCGCTTGTCGTGCGGATGGGCGGGCTGGTGGAAACCGCCATCGAGGATGCCGCCCGGGCGCTCGAAACCTATGACGAGGAGCTGGCCGAGACGGTCCGGCGCCGCGACAAGGAAATCGACAATCTCGATCTGCAGGTCAACGAGGAAGCGGCGCGGCTGATCGCGCTGCGCGCGCCCACCGCCACCGATCTGCGGCTTGTGCTGACCGTCATCAAGATCTCGACCGCACTGGAACGGGTCGGGGATTACGCCAAGAACATGGCCAAGCGCAGCCATGTGCTGGCCAACCTGCCGGTGATCGACGGGGCCGGCATGGCGCTGCGCCGCATGTCCACCACGGTGGAGCGCCTGCTGAAGGACGCGCTTGACAGCTACATCCAGCGCGACGCCGATCTGGCCGCCGATGTGCGCGAACGCGATCTGGAAGTGGACCAGATGTATAATGCGCTGTTCCGCGAATTCCTGACCTACATGATGGAAGATCCGCGCCACATCACCGCCTGCATGCATCTGCATTTCATCGCCAAGAATATCGAGCGGATGGGCGATCACGCGACCGCCATCGCGGAGCAGGTGATCTATCTCGTCACCGGCGAATTGCCGGACGAGGCGCGCCCCAAGAAGGACGGGGTGGTGCGCTCGGTGGATACCGGGGTCGGAGAATAAGCCCATGTCGGTCCGGCAGACCCCCTGCGTTCTCGTCGTCGAAGACGAAAGCGCCCAACGCGAGGTGCTGAAATACAATCTCGAGGCCGAAGGCTTCGAGGTTGTGTTCGCAGAGAACGGCGACGAGGCGCTTCTTCTCGTCGCCGAAGAACAGCCCGATCTGATCGTGCTGGACTGGATGCTGCCCAACGTGTCCGGCATCGAGATCTGCCGCCGCGTCAAGGCCGATCCCGACACCCGGTCGATCCCGATCGTCATGCTGTCCGCCCGCGGCGACGAGGTGGACCGGGTGCGGGGTCTGGAAACCGGCGCCGATGACTATGTGGTCAAACCCTATTCGGTGGTCGAGTTGATGGCCCGGCTGCGCACCCAACTGCGCCGGACCCGGCCCGCGACGATGGGCGAGCGGCTGAGCTTCGGCGACATCATGCTGGATGCGGGCGAACATCGCGTGTTCCGCGCCGGTCAGGCGCTGCATCTCGGCCCGACCGAGTTCCGGCTGCTCTCGACCCTGATGGAAAAGCCCGGCCGGGTCTGGACGCGCGAACAGCTTCTAGACCGGGTCTGGGGGCGCGACATCTATGTCGACACACGCACCATCGATGTCCATGTCGGACGGCTGCGCAAGGCGCTGATGCAGAATGGCGGCGACAACCCGGTGCGCACCGTGCGCGGCACCGGTTACGCGCTCGGCTGAGGGAAGCGAGCGACCATCCCCGGCCGCCCGCCCGCCCGCCACGGCAGCGGCCAGGCCCCACGCCCGGTTTCTTCTTCATCCAAATACCCGGCCCGGCGGTGGCCGGAATCGCTCAGAAATCCAGTAGCGCGTAATGCGGCGCGGGGTGGATGCCCGGCATCTGATCGGCCAGCACGTTGCGGAAGGCCGGGCGCGACTTGATCGTCGCATACCACTGCCGGACAAGGTCGGACCGGTCCCAGTCCACATCCGAGATGTAATCGAGGCAGGAGAAATGCGCCGCCGCCGCGAAATCGGCGATGCTGATCGTCGGTCCGGCCAGCCAGCGGCGCTCTTCCAGCAAGCCGTGCATGTAATCCACATGCGCCTTGATCGCTGACAGTCCCGCCTTGACCACGCGGCTGTCGGGATAGCCGGTCTTCTGGACCTTCTTCCAGACCCGCTCGTTCAGCACCGGCCGCGTGACCTCGGCGTTGAACTTGTCGTCGAACCAGGCGCAGAGCCTTCGCACCTCGTAGCGACCGGCGGGGCTGTCGGGCATCAGCGGCGGGCTCGGCACGGTCTCGTCCAGATATTCGCAGATCGCCTGGCTCTCGGCGAGCAACATTCCGTCGAGCCGCAGCACCGGGATCTTGCCGGCCGGGTTGCGCCGGAACAGCTCCGGCCCCTGCTCCCAGTAACGCTCCTCGGCCAGTTCGACCTCGATCCGCTTTTCGGCCAGAACGAGCCGCACCTTGCGTGAAAACGGCGACAGCGGCGTGTGATAGAGCCGCGCCGGCTGGCCGGCAGGGGCGCGGGCGGGGCTGTGCGTCGAGGGGGCGTAACGATCCGTCATGCAGCGGTGATACGCGAAGCCTGCATGCCGTTTCAACACCGCGCGACCGGGCCTCGGCAGGGCTTTGCCTGCATTGCCCCCGGAAGGCCGCGGCGTTATGTCTGGCAGCCAAGACAGAAAGGGCAGCGATGACGCATAAGGTCTATATCGACGGCGAGGCCGGCACGACCGGGCTGCAGATCCGCGACCGCCTTGCCGGACGGTCGGATATCGAGCTGATTTCGATCGCGCATGAGCACCGCAAGGATCCGCAGGCGCGGCGCGACTGCTTCGCGGCGGCAGATCTGGCCATTCTGTGCCTGCCCGATGCGGCGGCGCGGGAATCGGTGGCGCTGTCGGCCGACCTGCCGGTGCGGCTGATCGACGCCTCGACGGCGCACCGGACCGACCCGGACTGGGTGTTCGGCTTCCCGGAACTGGTCCCGGATGCGCGCGCGCGCATTGCCGCCGCGCGGCGTGTGACCAATCCGGGATGCTATTCGACCGGCACCATCGCGATGATCCGCCCGCTCGTCGATGCCGGGCTGATCGATCCGGGCACGGCGCTGTCGGTGAACGCGGTTTCGGGGTACACGGGCGGCGGCAACGCGCTGATCGGGGAATACGAGGCCGGCACCGCGCCGCCCGGCTTTCTCTATGCGCTCGCTCAGGGCCACAAGCATATCCCCGAGATCATGACCATGACCGGGCTGATGGTGCAGCCGGTCTTTGCGCCCTCCGTCGGGAATTTCGCGCAAGGCATGGCGGTGTCGCTGCCCTTGCATCTGGATGAGCGGCTGAGCCTGTCGATCCTGCATGCGGCCCTGGCCGAACATTACGCCGGCGCCGAGTTCGTGCGCGTCCGCGAGGCCGAGGAGGTTGGCGCGCGGGTCGATCCGACGGCGCTGAACGGCACCAACATGCTGGAAATCTCGGTCCATGGCGACGACGCGGCGGGCTGCGCGGTGGTCGTCGCGGTGCTGGATAATCTGGGCAAGGGCGCGTCGGGCGCCGCGGTCCAGAATCTCAACCTCATGCTGGGCATCGACGAGGGGGCGGGGCTATGAGTGCCAGGAAACCCGTGGTGCTGTGCATTCTGGATGGCTGGGGCATCTCGGACCGGCCGGAACACAGCGCACCCGATCAGGCGAGGACTCCGACCTTTGACCGCCTAATGGCCGAATGCCCGCACCAGACGCTGATTACCTATGGGCCAGATGTCGGTCTGCCGCGCGGGCAGATGGGCAACTCCGAAGTCGGGCACACGAATATCGGCGCGGGTCGGGTTGTGGCGATGGATCTTGGCCAGATCGATCTCGCCATCGAGGATGGCAGTTTCTACGAGAATACCGGGCTCGGCGATTTCATCGAGACGCTCAAGGCAAGCGGCGGCACGGCGCATCTGATGGGTGTGGTGTCGGATGGCGGTGTGCATGGTCATATCCAGCATGTCATTGCCGCCGCCCGCGCCGTCGCGGAACGGGGCGTGCCGGTCGTCATCCATGCGGTGACGGATGGCCGCGACGTTCCGCCGAAATCGGCCCTGGGCTTCGTGACCGAGTTGCAGGGCAATTTGCCGCAGAATGCCCGGATCGGCACGGTGATCGGGCGTTATTTCGCCATGGATCGCGACAATCGCTGGGACCGGGTCGGCCGCGCCTATGCGGCGATGATCGGCGGCGACGGGCTGGCGCAGCCGGATGCCGCCCATGCGGTCGAGGCCGCCTATGCGCGGGACGAAACTGACGAGTTCATCCAGCCGAGCGTCATCGCAGGCTATGCCGGCGCGCAGGACGGGGACGGGTTCTTCTGCCTGAATTTCCGCGCCGACCGTGCGCGAGAGATCCTCTCGGCCATTGGTCAGCCAGAGTTTGACGGGTTCGCACGCGGGGAACGTCGCAATTGGGCCGCGCTCCTCGGCATGGTGGATTATTCCGAAAAGCACAATGATTTCATGGCTTCGGCCTATCCCAAGCGGCAGGTGGTCAATACGCTGGGCGCCTGGGTCGCGGCCAAGGGTCTGCGGCAGTTCCGGCTGGCCGAGACCGAGAAATACCCCCATGTCACCTTTTTCCTGAACGGCGGCAAGGAAGCGGCGGAAGAGGGCGAGGAACGGCAGATGCCCTCCAGCCCCGATGTCGCGACCTATGATCTGGCGCCCGAGATGGCGGCCGACGAGGTGGGCGATCATTTCGTTCGTGCCATCGAGGCGGGGTTCGATCTGATCGTGGTGAATTTCGCCAATCCCGACATGGTCGGCCATACCGGCAGCCTGGAGGCCGCGACGAAAGCTTGCGAGGCGGTGGACCGCAATCTCGGCCGGGCGCTTGCGGCTCTGGAACAGGCGGGCGGCGCGGCGGTCATCATTGCCGATCACGGCAATTGCGAGGTGATGGTCGATCCCGAAACCGGCGGGCCGCATACCGCGCATACAACCAACCCGGTGCCGGTGATCGTGTTCGGCGGCGATGGCGTGACCGCGCTGCGCGCGGGTGGCCGGCTGGCGGATGTCGCACCCACCGTGCTGGAGCTGATGGGGCTGGACACGCCCGAGGAAATGACCGGCCAAAGCCTGATCGCGCGGGCATGAGACATCGCGCCGCCCTATCCGCCGTGCTGCTTTGCGCCGCCCTCGCCACGCCCGTCGCGGCGCAGGAAAACGCCGGCGAGGATGCCGCCCGCGCGGCCTTCGCGCTGCGCGAGGCGACGGGACGGCTGGAAGAGGCGCTGACCAAGGACGATCAGGTCACCGCGCTGACCGAGATGATCGACGCCTATGAAACCGGGCTTGCCTCACTCAGGGCGGGGCTGCGCCAGGCCGGGATCCGGGAACAGGAGATCCGCGCGAAGTGGGAGGCGCGCCGCGACCAGCTTTCCTCGATTATCGGGGTGATGATGTCGATGGAGACCTCGCCAGAGACGCTGATGCTGCTGCACCCCGCGGGGCCGGAGGCCACCGCGCGGTCCGGGATGATCCTGTCCAGCGTCGTTCCGGGCCTGCGCGAACAGGCCGACGCGCTGAAGGCCAATCTGGACGACATCGCCGAGGTGCGCGTGTTGCAGGAGGACGCGGCCAACACGCTGGCCGAGGGGCTGGGCCGCGTGCAGGAGGCCCGGCGGCTGCTGGCAAGCGCGGTGACGGACCGTTCCACCATGCCGAAACGCTTCGCCGAGAACCCGGAGGAGCTGCAGGCGCTCGAGAAATCGGCGGCGACGCTGGATGCCTTTGCGGAAGGCATTGCCGACATGGAATCCGATGTCGGCCCGCCGCTTGCGGATTTCGACGGTGCGCAAGGGTCGCTGCCATTGCCGGTGCAGGGCAAGGTGCTGCGCCGCTATGGCGAGGCGGATGCAGCCGGGATCGAACGGCCCGGCCTGGTTATCGCCACGGCGCCCGCCTCGCTCGTCACCGCGCCCTGGCCGGCGACGATCCGCTATCGCGGCCCGCTGCTCGATTACGGAAACGTGACCATCCTGGAGCCCGCAAAGGACTATCTTCTGATACTTGCCGGGATGGCGCAGGTGTTCGGCGAGGTCGGGGACGTGCTGGCGGCGGGCGAGCCGGTCGGGCTGATGGGCGGCACCGAGCCGCCGGCGCAGGAATTCGGCATCGAGTTCGTGGTGAACGCGGCGACGGGCGGGGATGCGGATCGCACCGAAACCCTGTATCTGGAGCTGAGACGCGACAAGGAAACGCTGGACCCGGCAGAGTGGTTCGTGCTGAACCACATCGTGGAGGACGGGCCGGGCGAGGCAGAAGCACAGGCGGAAACGGAATGAAGCATTATCTCATCGCAGGCATTGGCGGCACGCTGGCCGGACTTCTGCTGACAACCCAGCTCGCCGGGCCGATCGCGGCGCAGGGCGTCGGCGGCAACGGGTCGGTCTATGAGCAGCTCGACATGTTCGGCAACGTGTTCGAGCAGGTCCGGGGCCAATATGTCGAGGAGACCGATCCGAAGGAGCTGATCGAGGCCGCGATCAACGGCATGCTGCAATCGCTGGACCCGCATTCCTCCTTCCTGCCGGCCGATGATTACGCCGATATGCAGACCCAGACCCGCGGCAGTTTCGGCGGGCTGGGGATCGAGGTGGGCCAGGAAGACGGGCTGGTCAAGGTCATCGCGCCGATGGACGACACCCCGGCCGACGAGGCGGGCGTCGAGGCGGGCGATTTCATCACCCATGTCGATGGCGAGCCGCTGATGGGGCTGACGCTGGATCAGTCGGTGGATCTGATGCGAGGCCCGGTTGGCTCGGAAGTGACCATTACCGTGCTGCGAGAGGGCGAGCAGGAGCCGTTCGACATCAAGATCGTGCGCGACACGATCAAGCTCACCGCCGTCAAGGGCCGGGTCGAGGGCCATGCCGTGGTGCTGCGCGTGGCGACCTTCAACGACGAGACGATCTCATCGCTCGAGGAGGATCTGGCCGCCGCGGTGGAGGAACTGGGCGGGATCGAGAACGTGACCGGCTTCGTGCTGGATCTGCGCAACAATCCCGGCGGGCTGCTGGATCAGGCGATCTTCGTGTCGGATGCGTTCCTGGACCGGGGCGAGATCGTGTCCACGCGTGGCAGGACGCCCGATGAAAGCGAACGCTGGAACGCGCGGCCCGGCGATCTGGCCGAGGGCAAGCCGATCGTGGTGCTCATCAATCGCGGCTCGGCCTCGGCCTCGGAAATCGTGACCGGCGCGTTGCAGGATCACCGCCGCGCCATCGTGGTGGGCGAAAAATCCTTCGGCAAGGGGTCGGTGCAGACCGTGTTGCCGGTGACGTCCGACAGCGCGATGCGGCTGACCACGGCGCGGTATTACACGCCCTCTGGCCGGTCCATCCAGGCGCTCGGGATCAATCCCGACATCATCGTCGCGCAGCCCTCTTCGCCGCCGCCGGAAGATGAGGATGAGGACGGCCCGCGCACCGAATCGAGCTTCATCAGCTCCGAGGCGGATCTGCGCGGGGCGCTGAACAATGACAGCTATTCCGACGAGGAACGCCGCCAGCTTGAGGAAGAGGCCGCAGAGGTCGAGGCGACGGCGAAGCTGCGCGAGGAAGATTACCAGCTCGCCTATGCCATCGACATCCTGAAGGGTCTGGCCGCGGTCGATTTCCGCGCCGAGGATGTGATGCCCGCCGAAACCCCCGCCGTCACCGGCGAGGACTCCGGCACCGAGGACGCGCCGAGCAGCGATGCGGGCGAGGATGCCGAAGATGCGGGCAGCGAGACCACCGATGCCCCCGCCGGGACCGATGCGCAATGAGCGAGCAGGAAGCGGCATCGGACAGCCGGCTCGGGCCGTCCGGGCTGCCCTATCGCCCCTGCGCCGGTGTGGTGCTGCTGAACCGGGACGGGCTGGTCTTCGCCGGTCAGCGCATCGACAATCCCGGTCATGCCTGGCAGATGCCGCAGGGCGGGATCGACAAGGGCGAGACCCCGCTGCAGGCCGCCATCCGCGAGTTGGGCGAGGAAACCGGCCTGCCCGCCGACAGTGTCGAGATCGTGGCCGAGGCCGATGACTGGGTCTATTACGATCTGCCCGATGAATTGCTGGGCAAGGTCTGGAAGGGCAAGTACGGCGGTCAGTGCCAGAAATGGGTGCTGATGCGGTTCACCGGCGAGGATGGACAGGTCAACATCGCCACCGACCATGCCGAGTTCGACAAATGGGCCTGGATGCGGGCCGATGATCTCGCCCGGAAGATCGTGCCCTTCAAGCGCCAGGTCTATGCGCAGGTCTTCGCCGCGTTCCGCGATCATCTGGCCTGACCGCGCCAGCTCTTACGGACCCCGGCCCTTCAGTGCCCTGTGGTCTCAGTCACAATCCCTGGGATCGAACGCGTCGATGATCGCCACCGCCTCGTCGGCGGTTTCAACATAGCTGAACAGCTCCAGATCGCTGGCGCTGATCGTGCCGGCATCGGCGAGCGCCTGCCAGTCGATGATCCGGTCCCAGAACTCGCGCCCGAACAGCAGCAGCGGCACCGGCTTCATCCGGCGGGTCTGGATCAGGGTCAGCGTCTCGAACAGCTCGTCCAGCGTGCCGAACCCGCCGGGGAACACCGTCACCGCCCGCGCGCGCATCAGGAAATGCATCTTGCGGATGGCGAAATAGTGGAAGTTGAAGCACAGATCCGGGGTGATGTATTCGTTCGGCGCCTGCTCATGCGGCAGCACGATGCCCAGGCCCACCGACTGCCCGCCGACATCATGCGCGCCCTTGTTCCCGGCCTCCATCACGCCCGGCCCGCCGCCGGTGCAGATGACGAATTCGCGGCCATAGGTCTCCAGGCTCCGCTCGGTCATGATCCGGGCGAAGCGATAGGCCTGTTCATAATATTTCGACAGCTCGGCCAGGGTCTCGGTGCGCGCCTCGTCCTTGTGTTCCGGGGCGGGGATACGCGCGCCGCCGAACATCACCACGGTCGATTCCACGCCGCGCTCGTCCAGGATCATTTGCGGTTTCAGCAGTTCAAGCTGCAGCCGGACCGGCCGCAATTCCTCGCGCAGCAGGAAATCCGTATCTGCAAAAGCCAGCTTGTAGGCGGGCGCGCGGGTCTGCGGCGTGTCCGGGATCTCCTGCGCTTTCTGCGCATCCTCGCGGCTATGGGGGAATGGATGGGCGCGGGCGTCTTCGTCGTTCATCTCGGCCTCTGCATGGGTCGGGCGCATTGCGCCGGGTCACTCCCCCGCTTATAGCCCTTGGGCAAGAGTTTCTACCCTGACCGAGGAGAGCCCATGACCGACGCATCGCCCAACGCCGCCCTGGAAGCCGCCATCGAGGCCGCATGGGAGGTGCGCGACACGATCACCCCGGCCACTGGCGGTGAAACCCGCGAGGCGATCGAGGACACGCTGAACGCGCTCGACAGCGGGCAGCTGCGCGTGGCCGAGAAGCGCGGCGATGACTGGCATGTCAACCAATGGGCCAAGAAGGCGGTTCTGCTGGGCTTCCGCATCAAGGATATGGAGATGCAGCCGGGCGGCCCGCAGGGCGGTGGCTGGTGGGACAAGGTGGACAGCAAGTTCGCCGGCTGGGGCGATAACCAGTGGCGCGCGGCCGGGTTCCGGGCGGTGCCGAACTGCGTGGTGCGCAAATCCGCGTTCATCGCCAAGGGTGTGGTGCTGATGCCGTCTTTCGTCAATCTCGGCGCCTATGTCGATGAGGGCACGATGGTCGATACCTGGGCAACGGTCGGCTCCTGCGCGCAGATCGGCAAGAACGTGCATCTCTCGGGCGGTGTCGGCATTGGCGGCGTGCTGGAGCCGATGCAGGCCGGCCCGACGATCATCGAGGATAACTGCTTCGTCGGCGCCCGCTCCGAGGTTGTCGAGGGCGTGATCGTCCGCGAGGGGTCGGTGATCGGCATGGGCGTGTTCCTGGGCCAGTCCACCAAGATCGTGGACCGCGAGACCGGCAAGGTCAGCTACGGCGAGGTGCCGTCGGGCTCGGTCGTCGTGTCGGGGTCGATTCCGTCGAAGAACGGCGTGAACCTGTATTGCGCGGTGATCGTCAAGCGCGTGGACGAGCGGACCCGCGCCAAGACTTCGGTCAACGAACTGCTGCGCGACTGATCCACTTGCCGGCGCGGCGGTCGTCAGCCGCGGCGGAGGATCGTCACCATCGTCTCGCCGTAGCGGCGCTGATCCAGCAGCGCGAAGCCGCCGGGCAGGGCGGGCGGCAGGCTCTCCTCCCACAGCACCAGGGCGTCGTCGGTCAGCCAGTTGCCGTCAATGGCGGAGCGCAGCGCCTGCTCTCCCAGACCCTGGCCATAGGGTGGGTCCATGAACACCATCCCGTATCCCGGCCCGCGATTGGGTCCGAGTTGCAGCGCATCGCGCCGCCAGACATCGCTCACACCCATCGCCCGCGCCTTCTCGATATTGGCCCGCAGAAGCGCCCGCGCCGCCGTCCCGTCGTCGACGAAGGCCACCCGGGCCGCACCGCGCGACAGCGCCTCCAGCCCGAGCGCGCCGGTGCCTGCGAACAAATCCAGCACCCGCATGTCGCTGAAATCGACACCGAGACTGTTGATGAGCAGGTTGAACATCGCCTCGCGCACCCGATCGGTGGTCGGGCGCAGATGCGCGGCCTGATCGCCCGCGCCGATCTCGGCCAGCTTCAGCCCGCGCAGCCTGCCGCCGATGATCCTCACAGCAGGTCCTTCAGCGGGGTGGTGGGGTCCGCGACGCGGACCGGCTCGGGGGATTTGCCGGCCTCGATCAGCCGCTTGCCGACCATATAGGCGCGCGGATCGTTCAGCGCATCGACCGCGATCAGCCGGTCGCCGCGATAATACCAGACCGAACCGGCATGCGTGCCATCCGCCGCGCGCGTGACCACCCGGTCATGGCCCGCATTCAGCCCGGCGATCTGCAGCTTGGCGTCATACTGGTCGGACCAGAACCAAGGTTTCGGATGATAATCCTTCTCCGCGCCCAGCATGTTGTCCGCCACCAGCTCCGCCATGTCGATCGCATTGCCGACGCTTTCCAGCCTGATCCGCACGCCGTCATGGGGAAACGAGGCGCAATCTCCGGCGGCCCAGATATGCGGGTCCGATGTCCGCCCCTGCGCATCGCAGGCAATGCCGTTCTCGATCCGCAGCCCGGCGGCCTGGGCGAGCGCTGTCTCGGGCGTGATCCCGATCCCCACGATCACCACCTCTGCCGTCAGCGTCTCGCCCCCCGCCAGCCGCACCCTGGTGACGCGCGATGTGCCCTCCAGCCCGTCAATTCCGACGCCTTCCAGGATGCGCACCCCATGCGCGCGATGCAGGTCGCGGATCATCCCGGCCGTCTCGGCGGAGGCGACACGGCCGAGGATGCGCGGCGCGGATTCGACCAGCGTGACCGCGAGACCCAGCTTGCGCGCCACCGCCGCCGCCTCCAGCCCGATATAACCGCCGCCGATCACCACCGCCGCGCGGCCGGGCACCAGATCCGGCCGCATCCGTTCGATGTCGGCCAGGGCGCGGATGCTGTGGAGGCCGGGCAGTGCCCCGCCCGTATCGGCCGGAAGCCTGCGCGGCGCGGCGCCGAGCGTCAGGGCAAGCCGGTCATATTTCACGGCTGCGCGATCAGTCTCGACCTTCTTCGCGTCGCGGTCGATCCGTGTCGCACGGGTTGCGGTCATCAGCGTGATGCCTTGCTCCTGCCACCAGTCCGCACCGCGCAGCTCCAGCCGGTCGCGCGACATCTCGCCCAGCAGATAGGCTTTCGAAAGCGGCGGACGCTGATAGGGGGGCAGGGGCTCCTCCCCGACGACGGTGATCCCGCCCTGATGCCCCAGGCCCCGCAGCCGCGCGGCCAGCGAGACGGCGGCCTGTCCCGCGCCAAGTATCAGAATATCCATCGCGACCCGTCCTTTCCTCCCCTGATGGACCGCGCGCCCGGCCGGTGCAAGAGCCAGCCACTTCGCCGCTTGACAAAGCACCGGCCCCGGTCCAGATACCGCGGCTGATGGGGCCATAGCTCAGTTGGTAGAGCGCATCGTTCGCAATGATGAGGTCAGGGGTTCGACTCCCCTTGGCTCCACCAGTCCTCCCTCGACGAAGCTTCGGCGTATCATATATGGCCGCTGCCCTGCTGAACGGCGCCTCGCGCTCGGGGCGGCGGCGCGGGTCGGTGATGAGCAGGCTTCGGGCTAGGTCGGATGACGACACCCCCGGCGGATTTGACGTGTCAGACAACTGCGCGGCGCACTCTCCCGCTACAAACACGTTGGAAAATTTCAGAAAATCAACCATTCGTCGGCACAGCAACTTGACAAGTGATTGATTGTTCATAACTAGCAGGCGCGCAACCTCAGGTAGAGTTGCATTCTCTTTTCTGATCTCAGCGACGCAGGTGGTGAAAAAATGGCGGCTTCTACCGGAACGGTTGTCACCTATTCCAGCAATAAATGGGCTTATGCGGATCTGGAAACCGGGCCCGATGGCTCGTTCTACGCCCTGCTAAAGGGCTCTGACGGCGGCCAACTCGTCCGCAAATACAACGATGCGACCAAGACCTGGGACGATTACGCCTCATTCTCCGCTACGGATGCGGGCGTCACCAACTTCTCGGACGATCTCGATCTGGCAATCGATTCGAATGGCAACCTGCATGTCGTCTTCAGGCACGCCATCGGTTCGGGCGCGGGATCCAAGCGGGGTGTCATGTATGGCGAACATGACGGCCAGGGCTGGAGCTTTACGGCGCTGCAGGAGGATAGCCACCCGAGGGGCGGGATCAACAGCGACAATCCCAGGCTGATCGTCGATTCCAACGATGTCGTGCATGCGACATGGGAGCTTCGGAAATCTGACGATGGCAGTGCGTCGCAATCGATCCGATATGCGACAAACGAATCGGGCTCGTTCGCTGCCGACACCGTGTTTGAGTGGAGCGGCAGCTCGCAAAGCTCGGGGATCAACGAAGTGGATAAACCCGTGCTGTCCGAAGGGGCGGATGGCAGCGTCAATGTAACTTTCAAGTATGAAGACAACTTCAACGGCTCTGGCAATCTCTATACCGCCCATCGCCCCGCGAATGGCGACTGGGGTAAGGCGACCCTGGTGGACGGAACGCCGGGTCAGGCAAATCCGAATATCTACCTTCTTGTCGATGATACTGCCGTCGGTGACGTGAGTGGTCTTTACCTCAAGGATTACTCCTATCCGGATAAGACCGATCTCTATAAATTCACTGTATCGGACGGGACCTTACAGTCGTCGGAGATGGGCCTGTCGGGCGTCAGTGCCGTGACGGATTATGCTGTCCACGGTGGGATCGAATATGTCGCGGGCAGGTTTGCGGCCCCCACCGACGACAACCTGTATGCGGAGGTAAATGCCGTCTACGCCAGACCGGTCTCGGGCGGAAAATGGACGCAACTGCAAACCTTTCCGGACCTGACCGATATCGACATCGCCTTCAATTCGGACGGGGAGTATATGTATCTCCTGTCGACGCCGCTCGGCTCAGGTCCGAACAACAGCGGCAATGAGGTGGGCTTCGCCACTGGCAAGCTTCCCCCGCCCCCGCTCGCCCCGCCGGATCTTGTGGCTGCAAGCGATAGCGGGGTGTCGGACAGCGACAACATCACCAACGCCGGTGATCTGGTATTCTCGGGAACCGGCCCTGCCAACTCGGATTTTCTAATTGAAAAGAAAACCAGTTTCGGGTCCCAAGGTTACGACGCGAAGTCGGATGCGGACGGGAACTGGACTCGGAGCATCCCAGCGTCTTCCCTCGGTGAGGGGACATCCAGTTTAACCGTCAGTGTGCTGGAATTCTTTTATTCGAGAAGAACATCGACCCCGTTGAAAGTCACGATCGACACGGTTGCGCCTGAGGTGACCGGCGTCAGCATCCCGGACAAGGCCGTGAAGATCGGTGATGAGGTGCCGGTATCCATCACCGCCAGCGAGGCCGGGCTGCACCTTGCCTCGGGCACGGTGAACGGTGGCACGCTCAGCGATTTCACCGATATGAAGAATGGAAACTACACCGCCACCTATACCGTGGCCGAGGGGCAGGAAGACCGCCCCGCGCCCGCAAAGATCCCGGTCGATATTGTGCTGATGGACGCGGCGGGCAACAAATCGACCGCATTCAAAACTCCGATCGACCAGTACAACGATCCGATTTACGCGAACAAGCCGGTTATCAAAAGCGTCAGCATTCCCAACAAGACGGTGAAGATCGGCGACGCGGTGAAGGTGACGATCAATGCCGACAAAGCGGGGCTGAGCCTTGTCTCCGGCACCGTGAATGGGGTCGCCCTCGACGGTTTCGCCGATAAGGGCGGCGGAAACTACATCGCGACCTACACCGTGGCCGAGGGGCAGGACGACCGCGCGGCAGGCGATAACATCCCGGTCAGCCTTGTGCTGAAGGATGCGGCGGGGAACGAATCCGCAGCCTACGAGACCGAGATCAGCCAGAACGCCGATGCCATCGACGCCAACACGCCGACCGTCGTCGTCCGGTTGACGAACGATCCGGTGAAGGTCGGCGACAATATGACCGTGACCATCATCGCGAACGAGACCGGGCTGAGCCTGGACACGGGCACGGTGAACGGCGTTGCGGTGACCGGGTTCACCGAAAAAACCGGCGGGGTTTATACCGCGACCTACACCGTGGCCGAGGGCGATGAGGACCGCGCGGCAGGCGACGATATCCCGGTGAATTTCGTTCTGAAGGATGCGGCGGGGAACAAATCCGCAGCCTACACCACCGCGATCAGCCAGGAGAAAGACGCCATCGACGCAAATTCGCCGGCGGTTTACACAGTTGATACGTCGCCGCCCAAAGCGCTGAAAGTCGGAGACACTTCGACGGTGGTCATCAAGGCCAGTGAACCGGGTCTGAGCCTTGTTACCGGCACGGTGAACGACGTTGCGGTCACAGATTTCAAAGATCAAGGCGACAGAAGCTATCACGCGACCTACACCGTGACCGAAGGCCAGACCGACGTCGCAGGAAAAGATGACATTCCGGTGGAGTTCGTGCTCGCGGATGCTGCTGGTAACCAATCCGCAGCCTACACCAAATCGCTTGGTAGCAGGTTCGCTCCCCAGGACTATAATAAATATAAGCTCGATCAGATCGACGCGAACTCGCCGGTGGTGAAAAGTTTCAGCATTCCGGACAAATCGGTCAAGATCGGCGACGCGGTGCCGGTGACGATCAATGCCGGCGAAGCGGGGCTGAGCCTTGTATCCGGCACGGTGAACGGCGTTGCGGTCACCGGGTTCACGGAACAGGGCAGCGGAGTCTACACCGCGACCTACACCGTGGCCGAGGGCGATACGGACCGCGCGGCGGGCGATGACATTCCCGTCAATATCGTGGTCGTGGACAGAGCGGGCAACAAATCCGCCGCCTACACCACGGCGATCAGCCAGAGCGGCGATCCCATCGACGCAAACTCGCCGGTCATCAGCGACGTCAGCATTCCGAACAAGGCCGTCAAGATCGGCGATGACGTCAAGGTGACGATCGACGCGGGCGAAACCGGGCTGAGCCTTATCAGCGCCACGCTGAATGGTGTGGACCTGGACAAAAGCACGTTCAAGGACAACGGCGACAAAACCTACAGCCTGACCTATCAGGTAGCCGAAGGCCACACCGACCGCACTGGGTTCGACACCATTCCGGTCGAGATCAAGTTGGCGGATTCGGCGGGCAACGAGTCCACCTACACCACCCCGATCAGCCAAGATGCCGACGCCATCGACGCCAATTCACCGACGATCTCCAAATTCACCGTCTCGAATAGCCCGCTGAAGGTCGGCGATACCGCGTTGGCTATTATCAAGACCAATGAGGGTGTGAGCCTCGACTCCGGCACGATCAACGGTCGCGAGATCACCAGTTTCGTAGAGGTGAGTCCCACATCCTATAAGGCGTTTTATTCCGTCGCAGAGGGCGACACCGACCGCGCCGCGGGCGATGACATTCCCGTCAATATCGTGCTCGTGGACAGGGCGGGCAACAAATCCGCCGCCTACACCACCGCGATCAGCCTCGACGCCGATCCCATCGACGCAAACTCGCCGACGATAACCAGTGTCAGCATTCCGAACAGGGCTGCGAAGGTCGGCGATGAGGTGACGGTTACGATCTCTGCCGGCGAAACCGGGCTGAGCTTCGTGTCGGGCGAGGTGAACGACGTCGAGTTAGAGGCGAGCGTATTCAAAGACAACGGCGACAAGACCTACAGCCTGACCTATCAGGTGACCGAGGGCGACCCCGACCGCGCGGCGGGTGAAGATATTCCGGTTAACATCGTGCTGGCGGATTCGGCGGGGAACGAATCAACCTACGACACAGCGATCAGCCAGGACGCCGATGCCATCGACGCGAACTCGCCGAAGATCTTCGTCCGGCTGCCGAACGAGACGGCAAAGGTCGGCGACGACGTCGAAGTGACGATCATCGCGAATGACACCGGGCTGGCCCTCGATACCGGGACCGTCAACGGCGTGGCGGTGACGGGGTTCACCGAAAAGCCCGGTGGCATCTATACCGCCGTCTACACCGTGGCCGAGGGCGATACCGACCGCAGGGCCACCGATGACATTCCGGTGCATTTCGTGCTGAAGGACGCGGCGGGCAATAAATCCAACGCCGTCACCTATATCCAGCAGGACAACGATCTCATCGACGCGCACACGCCGACCGTGACCGGCGTCAGCATTCCCGACGCGCCGGCAAAAATCGGCGATGAATTCACGGTGACGATCTATGCCGACGAAGGCTCTCTGGAACCTGTCTCCGTCACAGTAAACGGCGTTACGTTCACCGAAATCGAATATGAGTTCGATATATTCGCGGAGAATCCGTATTACTACACGTTCGCCTACAAAGTGACCGAAGGAAGTACGAGCCGCGCGGCGGGCGATGATATTCCGGTCGAGATCGTGCTGAAGGATTATGCGGGGAGCGTCTCCGCCGCTTACACGACCGCGATCAGCCAGAGCAACGATGCCATCTACGCGAACAAGCCTTCCATCACCGATGTCAGCATCCCGAACGAGGCGGCGAAGATCGGCGACGTGGTGCGGGTGACAATCGATGCCGGCGACGCGGGGCTGAGCCTGACCTCCGGCACGGTGAACGGCGTGAACGTCACCGATTTCTCTGACGTGTATTCCGGGATGGACGACGGCGGTCTCTATATCAGAGGCAGCTATGACGATGGCATCTATTACGCCAACTACACCGTGGGACAGGGTGATACGAACCGCGCCGCGGGCGATGACATTCCGGTGAGCTTCGTGCTGCAGGATGCGGTGGGGCAGAAGTCGGCCACCTATACCGGCGCAATCAGCCAGGACGCCGATGTGATCGACGCGGTCGTGCCCGAGGTGACCAGCGTCAGTATCCCGGACCGGACGGCCAAGGCCGGCGACGCGGTGACGGTGACGATCGCTGCCGGCGAAGCGGGGCTGAGCCTCGTCTCCGGCCAGGTGAACGGCGTCGATGTCACCGGTTTCACCGATCAGGGCGGTGGCATCTATACGGCGACCTACACCGTGGCCGAGGGTCAGACGGACCGCGCGGCGGGCGATGACATTCCGGTGAGTTTCGTGCTGTCGGATGCGGTGGGGAACCTGTCTGCCGTCTACGACACCGCGATCCGCCAGAGCGCCGATCTGATCGACGGCAATCTGCCGGAGTTGAGCAGTGTCAGCATCCCGAACGCGGCCATGAAGGTCGGCGACCAGGTGGAGGTGACGATCAGAGCCAGCGAGGCGGGGCTGAGCCTTGCCTCCGGCACGGTGAACGGCGCTGCCCTGACCGGTTTCACGGATCTGGGCGGAGGGGTGTATTCGGCGACCTACAGGGTGACCGAAGATCAGACGGACCGCGCGCCGGGCGACGATGTTCCGGTGAATATCGTGCTGTCGGATGCGGCAGGCAACGAATCCGCCGCCTACACCACCGCAATCAGTCAGAGCGCCGACGCCATCGACGCGAACACGCCAGCTGTAACCGATGTCACCATCCCCGATCAGAACGCCAAGGTCGGAGATGCGGTCACGGTGACCATCAGCGCCGGCGAAGCGGGGCTGCGCCTCGTCTCCGGCTCGGTCAATGGTGTCGCGCTGACCGACTTCACCGATCAGGGCGGCGGGGTCTATTCCGCGATCTACACGGTGGCCGAAGGTCAGACCGACCGCGCGTCGGGTGAAGACATTCCGGTGAATATCGTCCTCGCGGATGCGGCAGGCAACGAGTCCACCGCCTACACCACCCCGATCAGTCAGAGCGCGGACATGATCGATGCGAACGCGCCGGCGCTGTCACAACCGGCGCTGCTGGAGGATGAACTCGGCGAACTGCCGATGACGACGACAAGCGCGACGCCGGGCGTCGTTGTCAGAGCCGAAGCAGGCACGATGCTGGAGTTCGATTTCGGCGGCGGTCAGGGCTTCGAGTCCGGCGGCGCGGCCACGGGGGACGATCAGATCATCCGGCCTGCGATGGCCCTGCCGGAAGATGGCAGCTACGTGCTGCAGCTCCGGGCCACGGATCAGGCCGGAAACAGCACCCAGCAGAGCCTCGCCTTCGAGCTGAACTCACCGCCGGCCGATCTGAGCCTGACGAACGCCACCATCTCCGAGACCGCGCCCGGCGGCACGCTGATCGGCAAGCTCGGGGTCAGCGATCCCACGCCGGGCGAGCGTCATACATTCAGCCTGCTGAACTCGGCGAACGGGCTGTTTGCGCTGAACGGCACGGATCTGGAACTGGCCGATGGCGCCGCGCTCGATTTCGATACGGCCGCGTCGCACCTCGTCAAGATCGGCGTGCGCGACAGCGCCGGTTCCGAATATGCCGAGGTGCTGACGATTCAGGTTCAGGATGTGCAGGAGCCCATGCCCGGAACCGGCGCAGAGGAACCTGCTCCGGTTACCCCCGGTCCCGTCACGCCCGAGAAAGCACAGCCGGAGCCGAACGGGACGGGTGATGGCGACGGTTCCGCCACGGACGGCGGCGATGCCGCGAAGATCGTCACGCTCGGGGATGGCAGCCAGAGCTTGCGGGACACCGCCGCCAATCTGAACAATCTGACCGTCACCGACTTCACCGAGTTCGACGAGATCGTCTTCACCGACCGGGAGTTCGGCTCCAGCGGGGCGACCTTCGCAGACGGCACGCCGCCGCGCCTGATTTTCGACACGGATGGTGACGGGGTGAACGATGTGACCATCGCGGTGCCGAATGCGCCGAAGGATCTCGGGCTGCTCGTCTTCGAGAAGAACGGCGAAACCTTCGTGTCGCTCGAACGCCAGCTTCCGACCCTGTCCGAAGGCAGGGCGCAGGACACGGGCGACGTGAACGGGATCATCAACCAGAGCTTCCTGACCGGCGACGGAACCGGCGGCTTCCGGGTCACGGTGGACGAAATGTCCAAGGCGGGTCTGCAGAACCTTCTGGGGGTCTACGAAGTCACGCCGGACGGCGAGATCGTGAATGCGCGGGCATTGTTCAACGACGTGACCGACGCCCACAGCCAGACTGTCGAGATCACCGGCGTGGCGGACGGGAACCAGCTTGGCTTCTTCGTCGCAACGCAAGGCGCATTCTTCGTCGGTGACGAGCTGGGCAGCGACACGTTCGAGTTCGTTGACCGCAACGGATCGACGCCCAGCATTGATGACGGCACCAATCTGCAACTGCAGATCAACGGGACAGACGCGGCCTTCCCGGTCTGGCATTCGATCGACCAGACGCTCAATTCCGATGGCGTGCAGCATGCCTTGTCGGGGCTCGATCCCGACGGCTCCGGCATCATCATCGGCTTTGAAGACCTGGTCGGTGGCGGAGACCGCGACTATCAGGATGCCGTCATCCACGTCGATCTTTTCTGAGCGGACAGCGCGCAGATACCTCGTTCCCCGCGGGGCCGGATGTTCCGGCCCCGCGGCTTTTTATTGCGACGCGGCGATGGCGCGATTTTCTTAGTATACCGAAGCGGTGCCGTGGCGGTGCCATTGTGGCAGCGCCCTGTCGGGACGCGCCCGATAGCTGCACTGCCGTCTCGGCGTTAACCGAAACGGATGATTGCAGCTCCGGGAGCGGGTTTTCCTGAAAATGTCTGCCTGATTCGTGATATGGTCCGGCAAAGTGAACAAGTTACACGTTTGTGGGGTGAGGGACGGACATGTTTGCCCGCTTGCAATTCGCGACATTGCTGTTCTCCGCGCTGGCAGACCTGATGCTCGCCTCGGCCGCGTTCGCTCAGGACGACCCCGTCACCCAGGCGCGCGCGGCCGGACTCTACGGGCTGGAGCCGAAGTCACCGACGCCGCTGGAACAGCTCGTCTGGGACCGCTACGGGATCTACTTTCAGGAGCGCGACAATCGCGCCTTCGTCGCAGGGCTGAAGCCGGGCGGCGCGGCAGCATTGCAGGGCGCGAAGGTGGGCGACCTGGTGCGGGGGTCCGACGTGATGGGCGCGGCGAAATACCTGTCCGGCGTGCTGCAGGCCTTCGAGATTTCGATGGAGCGGGAGACTGGTGATGCGTCCTTCGTGCTCCGTGTCGATGACGCGGATAGCGGATGGCAGCGCGACTACCGTCTGACCCCGGCGGCGGCCGACGGCAAGGTGACAGCACTTCCGCAGGCCCTGCGCGGGGCCGCCACATCCTATTCCGGTCTGATGGCCATCATCAGCGGGGATCCGGGCCGGGCGGAGCCGATCGACGTGGCGCATGACGCCATGCTGGCGCTCCAGGCGATTTCAAAGCACGTCAAGAAATGCAGCGGACCCAACGCCGTGACCATTCCGGTGGGGATCACGATGACCGAAACGACGACGGACGGGCTTGGCGTGTACAGGGGCAGCGAAAGCAGCTCCTACGGGGAAACGCTACGCGTCAGACCCGAATTCGCGGGGTGGGCGCGCGCCAATATCGGAATGTACCCGACGCAAGCCGTGTCCACGGTGCGCGAGTCGGTGCTGAACCTGATTTCGCAGGAAGGCTGCAACGGCGCGGGTTTCCGTCAACTCGAAACCGGGCTCGCCGCCGTGATGGGTGTCTCGCTTCCTGAGCCGTCCGTTGTTCCCGAGGAGGAAGGCGATGGCGGGATCCCGCCCGACGCCAATGCCTTTATCAGCCAGTGCTACCCGCTGTTCCTGCAATCCGAACTTAACCGAGGCCAGAGCAATCCCAGCCAACGGGGCGCCGCGCAGTTCTGCATGTGCTACGAGCATGCGTCCCGCGAGTCCGGGGATGCCGAACTCTATGCGAGCGTGAGCCAGATGGATTTCAGATATTACGAGGCCAAACCGGAGTTGCACGAAGCATTCAAGTCGGCATTCGGCCAGTGTTACAGATCTCCCGACGGATCAGAGCTTCGGAGGCGCCTCGAAGCGCTGTGGTATGAGATGCGGCTGTAGCTTTGCTTGTCCAGTGGGCGGCGCGTCACCACGACCGGGCGGGTTCACTCGGCAGACATCGCGGTCTCCAGCCAGACTTCAGAGTAGCTTATTTCTGACCAGACGGCGTTCGGACGCGCGGTGATCCAGCCGAGCCTTGGCCTGAGCAACGCGTCGCTGACAACAAGTCAGACACCGTGGTTGGCGGCCGCGACAAGCCTAGGCGAGGTCAGTCCTTGATCCCCATATCCTCAAGCACCCGCTTGCGGATCAGACCCGAGTCCCGATCGTTGATGCCCAGCAGACCGGCAACCAGCCGCACCAGCGATTCCTCCTCCGGGGCGCGCTTGCCGTCGGCATAGGTGACCTCCCACAGCGCGGCCAGCACCCCGGTGCGGTCTTCCAGCGCGATTCGCTCCTTGATGAGCCGGGTGAAGCGCACCGTATCGGGCGCCTCTGCCTCGATCATCTCGGCGGCGGCGCGGCGTTCGGCGGCTTCGGACATGTCCAGGCCGCGCCGCCTGGCCAGGATCTGGTCGATCCGCGCAGCCTCGCGCTTGGTATAACGATCATCTGCACGGGCCACGCGCACCAGCATGGCTGCCAGGGCCACTTCGGCGTCCTGACTCTGCAGGGGGGCGGATGGCTCCTCCTGCCCGAAAAGGCGCGACATCAGATTTCGGAACATAGGTTCATGATAGGCGAGTTGGATGAAACAACAAGCTTTTACGCAAGTCCCGGCGTCCGAAACACCCGCGCGGGCGGCATTTCGCCCGTAACGCTGCGTCAGTATTTTTGCGGCACATACAGGTCGCGGGGCAGGACATCGCGTTCGTAATCTGGGTTGAAGACCCGGTCGGGGAGGGAGATGTCCTCGTGCGGGACTTCGGTGTAGGGCATAAGCGACAGCAGGTGGTCGATGCAGTTGAGGCGGGCGCGCTTCTTGTCATTGCCGGGCACGATATACCAGGGCGCCTCGGGGATATTGGTGCGCTCGAACATCTCCTCCTTGGCCTTGGTATAGGCCTCCCAGCGGATCCGGGACTGCAGATCCATCGGGGACAGCTTCCACTGCTTCATCGGATCATGGATCCGCATGAGGAATCGCATCTGCTGTTCCTCATCGGTAATGGAGAACCAGTACTTCACCAATCTTATACCCGACCGGACCAGCATCCGCTCGAATTCGGGCACGTCGTCGAAGAATTGCTGGACCTGGTCCTCGGAGGCGAAACCCATCACCCGCTCGACCCCGGCGCGGTTGTACCAGCTTCGGTCGAACAGCACGATTTCCCCGCCCGCGGGCAGGTGCGGCACGTAGCGCTGGAAGTACCACTGGGTCTTTTCGCGGTCCGAGGGCGCGGGCAGCGCAACCACCCGCGCCACCCGCGGGTTGAGCCGCTGGGTGATCCGCTTGATCGCCCCGCCCTTGCCGGCGGAGTCCCGGCCTTCAAAGATCACCACCACCTTCTGCTTATAGTGGCTGACCCAGTCCTGAAGCTTGATGAGCTCCGATTGCAGGCGAAGCAGTTCCTGGAAATACAGCTTGCGGTTCATCTGGTCGGGATGAACGTCGCGGTAGATCTGCTTGATCTCGCGCGACAGCGCCGCGTCCTCCAGCTCCAGCTCATAATCTTCGTCGAGAGTGTCCTGAAGCTCGGCCTCGAGCCAGTCCTGCGGTGCGTCGTTCATAAGAAAACCTCCAAGTCAGAGCCGGGGTATAACCGTGATATGTGACGGTTTCGTAGGGCAAAACAAGCGGCACCGCTCATGCACCACGCGTACACCGAACGTACACCGATTGTACACCGCAGCGGTGTCGCAGGCCCCGGATCGCATGCGATGGCATAGATCAGCATGCTGCCTATTTTTCAGGCAGATGGGTGGGGTGGCCGCATCCAGGCGAGATTCGATTCGCTTCTGCATGGGCTGCCGTGGCAACGATCCGCGGAGCGTGCAGCGGATCCGAACCGAGCGGTCTGGACGGGCACCGGGTCTGGCGCGCCTCACCAGCCAGCAGGGTCTCTCAACGCGTGCAGAGGCCGGCGGTGCGGCCGGAGCGGGTCAAAAACCGCCGGGCCGGTGCAGAACCTGAATCACGGCGCCGCCCATACCGGCACCCCACATCGCCGGAACCCGCCCGGTCAGACCAGCCTTGCGCCTTCCTTGGCCGCTTCGATGAAGCCCGCGAAAAGCGGGGCGGGGTCGAAGGGCTTGGATTTCAGCTCCGGGTGGGCCTGCACGCCGACGAACCAGCGGTGGTCGGGATATTCCACCGCTTCGGGCAGCTTGCCGTCGGGCGACATGCCGGAAAAACACAGACCGGCCTGTTCGAGCTGCGGGATATAGGAGCCGTCCACCTCGTAGCGGTGGCGGTGGCGGTCCTCGATTTCGAGCGCGCCGTCATAGATTTCGGAGATCTTGGAATCGGGCTTGAGGATCGCGGTATAGGCGCCGAGCCGCATCGTGCCGCCCTTGTCGTCATGGACCGAGCGCTGCACCTTGTAATTGCCCTGCACCCATTCCTTGAGGTGATAGACGATGGGGGTGAAGCGGGTCTCGCCCGCCTCATGGTCGAATTCCTCGGACCCCGCATCCTCGATGCCGGCCAGATTGCGCGCCGCCTCGATCACCGCCATCTGCATGCCCAGGCAGATGCCCAGATAGGGCACGTTCTTTTCGCGGGCATAGCGGGCGGCGGTCAGCATGCCCTCGGTGCCGCGCTCACCGAACCCGCCGGGCACGATGATGCCGTGATAGCCGTCGAGCAGGTGGATCCCGCCCTCGGCCTCGATATCCTCGGCGGCGATCCAGTCGGATTTCACCTTGACTCGGTTGGCCATGCCGCCATGGGTCAGCGCCTCGGCGATGGATTTATAGGCGTCCTCGAGTTGGGTGTATTTGCCGACAATGGCGATCTTGACCGTGCCGTCGGTATTGGTCAGCCGGTCGATCACGTCTTCCCAGCGGGTCAGGTCCGGGCGCGGCGCAGGGCTGATGGCAAACGCGTTCAGCACCGCCTGATCGAGACCGGCGCGGTGATAGGCCAGCGGGGCTTCATAGATCGAGGACAGATCATAGGCGGGGATCACCGCATCGGGGCGGACATTGCAGAACAGCGCGATCTTGGCGCGCTCTTTTTCCGGGATCGGATGTTCGGAGCGGCAGACGAGCACATCGGGTGCAAGCCCGATGGATTGCAACTCCTTGACGCTGTGCTGGGTGGGCTTGGTCTTCAGCTCTCCCGACGCGGCCAGATAGGGCAGCAGGGTCAGATGCATCAGGATGCATTCGCCGCGCGGGCGTTCATGGGTGAACTGGCGAATCGCCTCGAAGAAGGGCAGGCCTTCGATGTCGCCCACCGTGCCGCCGATTTCACACAGCATGAAATCGACCTCGTCATCGCCGATGGCGATGAATTCCTTGATCTCGTTGGTGACGTGGGGAATGACCTGGATGGTCTTGCCCAGATATTCGCCGCGCCGCTCCTTCTCCAGCACGTTGGAATAGATCCGGCCCGAGGAGATCGAATCGGTCTTGCGGGCATGAACGCCGGTGAAGCGTTCGTAATGGCCGAGATCCAGATCGGTTTCCGCGCCGTCATCGGTGACGAAGACCTCGCCATGCTCGAAAGGCGACATGGTGCCGGGATCGACGTTCAGATAGGGGTCGAGCTTGCGCAGCCGGACGGTATAGCCGCGCGCCTGCAACAGCGCCCCCAACGCCGCCGAGGCCAGCCCCTTGCCGAGGGAGGACACAACGCCGCCGGTGATGAAAATATATCGCGCCATGCGGCCCCCGTGAGTTCTCGAATCGTCGGTGAGAGCGGCCGCAAAACAGCGCCGGTCACGGGACTCATTTTATAAACGAATTATCCCGTCGCCGCAACGCGGACCGCAAGTTGTCGTGGGGGCAAAATCGTCTGCCCCAATCTGTTGGGTGTCAGTTGGCCGCAGGCGGGGCGACCGGGCCATCCGTCGCGGGCGCAGGCGCAGGCGCGGCCGGAGCGGTGGCGTCCGCATCCGCCGGAGCGTCACCCGCAGCGGCGGGCACTTCGACGGCAGGTGCCGCGGGCGCGGCCGCCTCGCCATCCGGCGCGGGCGGTGCCACCGGCTGGCCGACTCCCGGCGGCGGGGTGTAATCCAGCGGCGCGGGCGTGCCGTCTTCGGACGCGGGCGCAGAGGTGCCGATATCGAGCTGATCCAGCACCGAGGCCCCCGAGGCGTTGCGCGCCGCGATGATGGTCAGCGTGATCGAGGTGATGAGAAAGCCCGTGGCGAGGATCCAGGTCAGCTTGGAGAGCGCATTCGCGGCCTGGCGGCCGGTCATCACGCCGCCGCCGCCACCGCCGCCCATGCCAAGCCCGCCACCTTCGGAGCGTTGCAGCAGCACGACGCCGATCAGCAGCAGCGCAAGGATCAGGTGAACGGTCAGGACGACGTTTTCCAAGACTCGGGCCTTTCGATTACGGACGCGCCTATCTAGTCAGCGAAACTTGGGATGGCAAGCGGGGCGCGGCGGATCGCGGAGCCGGGGCAGAGGCGGCATCGGCAACCCCGCCGCCGGTGCGGATGCCGCGCGCGGCGCAGGGCACCCGGCTGTCCAGCTAGTGCGCGAAGCCGGCGGCGGGCGGGCGCGGGTTCAGCCCAGCCCCTTCTGGCCCATATCGAGGAATTTCTGACGGCGATCCTTGATGAGATCGGCGGGCTTCCTGCCCTGAAGCTCGGTCAGCATGGCGGCGATCTCCTTGCCGACCGCGGCGATCGCGGCCGCAGGGTCGCGCTGTGCGCCGCCCAGCGGTTCGGGCGCGATCCGGTCGATCACGCCGAGCTGCTTGAGATCCTGCGCGGTCAGCCGCAGCGCCTTGGCCGCGTCGCGCATCTTCTCGGTGTCGCGCCACAGGATCGAGGCGCAGCCTTCGGGAGAGATCACCGAATAGATCGAATGTTCCAGCATGGCGATGCGATTCGCGGTGGCGAAGGCCACCGCCCCGCCCGATCCGCCCTCGCCGATGATGACCGAGACCAGCGGCACGCCGATTTCCAGCGATTTCTGGGTGCAGCGGGCAATCGCCTCGCTCTGGCCGCGCTCCTCGGCGCCCTTGCCGGGATAGGCGCCCTGCGTGTCGACCAGGGTGATGACCGGCAGGCCGAAACGATGCGCCAGATCCATCAGCCGGATCGCCTTGCGATAGCCTTCGGGCCGGGCCATGCCGAAATTATGCAGCAGGCGGGACTTGGTGTCGTTGCCCTTCTCATGGCCGATCACCACGCAGGGCGTGTCGTTGAACCGGGCCAGCCCGCCCATCACCGCATGGTCGTCGCCGAAGGCGCGGTCGCCGGCCAGCGGGGTGTATTCGGTGAACAGTGCCGCGATGTAATCGGCGCAATGCGGGCGTTCCGGGTGGCGGGCCACCTGGGTTTTGCGCCAGGCGTCGAGATTTCCATACAGTTCCTTGAGGAGCGCGCCGGCTTTCTTGTCGAGCGCCGCGGCCTCTTTCTCGACATCCACCCCTTCGGCGTCGCGGCCCATGGCGCGGAGTTCCTCGGCCTTGCCTTCAATATCCGCCAGCGGTTTTTCGAAATCGAGATAGGTCATCCGGCACTCCCGTCATGTCGCGCCTCTATATGCGGCGGAAGCGACATGATTGCAACGCGCAGCGCTTGTCCGGCGGGGGTGCGTCGCCTATCTGTCTGGGCATGAGAGTTCCATTTCTTGACAAGACCCCGCGCGTCAATGTCGTGCGGCTTCAGGGCGCCATCGGGGTGCCGGCGCGCCACGGTGCGGCGGGGCTGAACGATGCGGCGATCGCGCCGGTGCTGAAGAAGGCCTTCACCAAGGGCAAGCCGGTCGCGGTGGCGCTTGCGATCAATTCGCCGGGCGGCTCGCCGGTGCAGTCCTCGCTGATCGCGGCGCGGATCCGGCGGCTGGCCGAGCGCCACGAGGTGCCGGTGCACGGTTTTGTCGAGGATGTCGCGGCCTCGGGCGGGTATTGGCTGGCGACGGCGGCGGACCGGATCTGGGCCGATGACTGCTCGATTGTCGGCTCGATCGGGGTGATCTCGGGCGGGTTCGGCTTGCAGGATTTCATCGCCCGCCACGGGATCGAACGGCGGGTGCATACGGCCGGCATGTCGAAATCCCAGCTCGACATGTTCCGCCCCGAAAAGCCCGAGGATGTGGCGCGGCTGCAGCGCCTGCTGGACGAGATGCACCGGGTGTTCATCGCCCAGGTCAAGGCGCGGCGCGGGCAGCGCCTGGCGCAGAGCGACGAGATCTTCAGCGGCGAGTTCTGGCTGGCGCGGCGCGGCAAGGATCTGGGGCTGGTGGACGGGATTGGGCATCTGGAACCGAAGATGCGCGAATTGTTCGGCGACAAGCTGCGCTTCGCGCGTTTCGGGGCGCGCACGCCGTTCCTGCGCCGCTTCGGGATTTCGGGCGAGGCAATCGCTGCAGAGGCCGCCGCCGCGATCGAGGATCGCGCGGCCTTCGCGCGGTTCGGCCTGTGACAGCGCAGGCGGGGTCGGGACAATGATGGTCAAGGGCGTGCTGATCATCCTGCTGTTGTTTATCGTGCTCGGGCTGGTTTCCGGTCCGGGGTTTCGCCGTGTCATGGCCAAGTTGCTGGGGTTGCCGCCGCGTGATCGTTGATGTGTTTTTCGTGCTGGCCGGGCTTGGGCTTCTGGTTCTCGGCGGTGATTTCCTGGTGCGTGGTGCGGTGGCGCTCGCGCTGCGGCTGGGGATTGCGCCGGTGATCGTGGGGCTGACCGTGCTGGCTTTCGGCACCTCGGCGCCGGAGCTGATCGTGTCGGTGGCCGCGGCCCTTGGCGGGCAGCCGGGCATCGCGCTTGGCAATGTCGTCGGCTCGAACATCGCCAATGTGCTGCTGATCCTGGGCGCGACCGCGATCATCGCGCCGGTGCTGAGCCATGATGACGAACTCAAGACCGGCTGGGGCTACGCCGTGGCGGCCTCGGTGCTGATGATCGCGCTGTGCTTTGCCGGGCCGCTCGTCTGGTGGCACGGGGCGGTGCTGCTGGCGGGGCTGGCGCTGACGCTGCTGTTGCAGATCCGGCGGGCGCGGCGGGGGCGCGAATCCGGCGAGGAGCTGGTCGGGATGGATGTGGGCCACGCCGCGCCGGGCCGGATCGCGCTGTGGCTGGCGGTCGGTCTGGTGGCGCTGCCGGTGGGGGCGCAGCTTCTGGTGAGCGGGGCGTCCGACATTGCCCGCAGCTTCGGCATCAGCGAGGCGGTGATCGGGCTGACGCTGGTGGCGGTCGGCACCTCGCTGCCCGAACTGGCGGCCTCGGTCGCCTCGGCGCTGCGCGGGCGGGCCGACATGGCGCTTGGCAACGTGATCGGCTCGAACCTGTTCAATATCGGCTCGATCCTCGGCATCACGGCGTTTTTCGGGCCGCTGCATGTGCCCGACCAGATGCTGCGGGTTGACCTGTGGGTGATGCTGGGCTGCGTCCTGCTGCTCGGGCCGTTCCTGCTGCGCCATATCGCGGTCGGTCGGCGCGCGGGCGCGGCGTTGCTGGCGGTCTACGCGGGCTATACCGCCTGGTTGCTGGCGGCATGATGGCGGGGGTGGCGCTTGTGACCGGGGGCGCGCGGCGCCTGGGGCGCGAGATGGCGCTGACCCTGGCGCGCGAGGGCTTCGATCTGGCGATCCATTACAACGGATCTGCCGAGGAGGCCGAGGCGACGGCGGCCGAGGCGCGCGGCATCGGCGTTGCCGCGGGCTGTTTCGCCGCCGATCTGCTGGATCTCGATGCGGCCGAGGGGCTGATCGCGCAGGTCCGCGCGGAGATGGGTCCGCTGAGCGTGCTGGTCAACAACGCCTCGATCTTCGAGCATGACGATCTGCACAGCGCCACGCGCGAAAGCTGGGACCGGCATATCGGCTCCAACCTGCGGGCGCCGTTCATCCTGGCGCAGCGCTTTGCCGCGCAGGCGCCGGACGCGGATCGCAGCGGGGCCGAGCCGGTGCCGGCGGGGCTGATCGTCAACATGGTCGATCAGCGCGTTCTGAACCCGTCGCCGGAATTCCTGACCTATGCCATCGCCAAGTCGGCGCTGTGGGAGATGACTCGGATGCTGGCGCAGGCGCTTGCGCCGAATATCCGGGTCAACGCGATCGGCCCCGGCCCGACGCTTCAGGGCGCGCGGCAGAGTGCGGCGGAATTCGATGCCGAACGCCGCGCGACGATCCTTCAGCGCGGCGCGGATCCGGCCGATATCGGGCAGGCGCTCCGCTATCTTTTGCAGGCGCGCAGCGTCACCGGGCAGCTCATCTGTGTCGATGGCGGGCAGCATCTGGACTGGGGGTCGGGGTAAGCGACACCGGAGGCCGCGCGGCGTTTGTCCACCCCACAACCGCAGGTTACCTATCGGCCGAAAGAAGCCTATTTATTTCAGTCACTTGGCGCGATGAAGTAAAAAACCGTTGGAAAACAAGCATGTTACGCACTGCCTAAAAATCGGGCAGGTTCACGAAAACGTATCATTTATGTGAAAATCCGCACCTGCCAAAGTTCTGCCCACAGAGTTATCCACAAAAATCGTGGACAGGATTCATCTTGAAATCCGCCCGCAGAACTTGCAGCCCCGGCCCAGAATCGCACTACTGAACAGCATGACCCAGCAGAACGACAGACCCACCGGGCAGGCCGTGATCGCCGATTATGTCCGCAGGCTCGACGCCTCGCCCGGCGTCTACCGGATGCTGGGTGAAAAGGGCGAGGTTCTTTACGTCGGCAAGGCCCGCAGCCTGAAGGCGCGGGTGTCGAATTACGCACGCGGCCACGGCCACACCGCCCGCATCGCGCGGATGATCCGCGAGACGCATTCGATGATGTTCCTGACCACGCGCACCGAGACCGAGGCGCTGCTGCTGGAACAGAACCTCATCAAGCAGCTCAAGCCGCGCTACAACGTGCTGCTGCGCGACGACAAGAGTTTTCCGAATATCCTTGTCGCCAAGTCCCACGCCTTTCCACAGATCAAGAAACATCGCGGCGCGAAGTCCGAGCCAGGGAATTATTACGGCCCCTTTGCGGGGGCGGGGGCGGTGAACCGGACGCTGAACCAGTTGCAGCGGGTGTTTTTGCTGCGCAACTGCACGGATGCGGTGTTTGAAAGCCGCACGCGGCCCTGTCTGCTCTACCAGATCAAGCGCTGCAGCGCGCCCTGCGTCGGCCGCATCTCCGAGGCGGATTACGGCGCGCTCGTCGATGATGCCGAACAATTTCTGCGCGGGCGCAGCACCAGGATCCAGGCGGATCTGGCGGCCGAGATGGCCGCGGCGGCCGAGGCGATGGAATATGAACGCGCCGCCGCGCTGCGCGACCGGATCAAGGCGCTGACCGCCGTGCAGTCGGTGCAGGCGATCAACCCGCGCGGCATTGCCGAGGCCGATCTGGTGGCGCTGCATCTGGAGGGCGGGCAGGCCTGCGTGCAGGTATTCTTCATCCGCGGCAATCAGAGCTGGGGGAATCGCGACTTTTATCCCCGGCTGGGCGGCGCGGAATCGCCCGATGAGGTGATGCAGGCCTTCCTGATGCAGTTCTACGACAACAAGGTGCCGCCGCGCATGGTGCTGCTGAGCCATGGCGTCGAGGATATGGACCTGATGCGCGACGCGCTGTCGGACAAGGCCGGGCGCAAGGTGGTGCTGGGCGTGCCGCAGCGGGGCGAGAAGGCCGAGATGGTCGAGAATGCGCTGCGCAATGCCCGCGAATCGCTGGCACGGCGCATGTCGGAAAGTGCGGCCCAGATGAAGCTGCTGGAGGGGCTGGCCGAGGCGTTCGACCTGCCCGCCGCGCCGCGCCGGATCGAGGTCTACGACAACTCCCACATCATGGGCAGCAATGCGGTGGGCGGCATGGTCGTGGCTGGGCCGGAGGGCTGGATTAAGGGCCAATACCGCAAGTTCAACATCAAGGGGACCGAGATCACGCCGGGCGATGATTTCGGGATGATGAAGGAGGTGCTGACCCGCCGCTTCTCGCGCCTGCTGAAGGAAGACCCCGACCGCGAGAGCGAAGCCTGGCCCGATCTGCTGCTGATCGATGGCGGCGCGGGGCAGGTCAGCGCGGTCCATGAGATCATGGCCGATCTGGGGGTGGAGGATATTCCGATGATCGGTGTGGCCAAGGGACAGGACCGCGATCACGGCAAGGAGGAATTCCACCGTTTCGGTCAGCGCCCCTTCGCGCTGCGCATGAATGACCCGGTGCTGTATTTCGTCCAGCGGATGCGCGACGAGGCGCATCGCTGGGCCATCGGCACGCATCGCGCCAAGCGGGCCAAGGCGGTCTCGGCCACCCCGCTTGACGAGGTGCCGGGGGTGGGTGCCTCGCGCAAGCGCGCGCTGCTGGCGCATTTCGGCTCGGCCAAGGCGGTCAGCCGGGCGGCGGTGGCCGATCTGACGGCGGTGGAGGGGATCAGCGCGGGGCTGGCGCAGAAGATTTACGATCATTTCCGGGGATAGCGATCCGGGCGGGACTCGCGGCCGGAAATATTGTACAGGCTCAATCTGTTAGCTGGATCACAGGCGCAGGCAGGAGCGATGAGCAGGACGGATGATTCCCGGTTCTGGGACCGGACTTCGGAGAAATACGCCAAATCCAAGATCTCGGACCCGGAGGGGTATGAGCGGACGCTCACGGCGACGCGCGCCCTGCTCTCGCCAGAGTGCCGGGTGCTGGAGCTGGGCTGCGGCACCGGCAGCACGGCGTTGCGGCTGGCGGACGCGGCGGCGGCGTATCTGGCCACGGACATCTCCCCCGAGATGATCGCGATCGCCCAGGAGAAGCTGGCCGTGGATCCGGTCGCCGGGCTGGTCTTTCGCGTCGCCACGGCGGAGGATCTGGTGCCCGAACCGCCGGGATATGACGCGGTGCTGGGCTTCAACTATCTGCATCTGGTCCGCGACCTTCCCGGCACGCTGCGCCGGATCCATGCGCTGCTGGCGCCGGGCGGAGTGTTCGTCTCCAAGACCCCCTGTGTCGGGGACATGGCGCTGCCGATCCGGCTGGTGGTGCCGGTGATGCGCGCCATCGGCAAGGCGCCCTTCGTGACCATGTTCGGCATGGCCGAGCTGCGCGAGCGCATCGAGGCGGCGGGGTTCGTGATCGAGCGCGCGGAAAACCATGCCAGCAAGGGCGGGCGCAGCCCGGCCCTTCGTCGTGGCGCACAAGCGGTGACGGATTGACCCGCCGCGTTTGAAGCTGTTCCGCCCGGACGCTGCCGTGACATCGGGCGGGCGAGCGCCTATAGCCGGGCCGACCACATCTTCATCATTTGGGGGGCGCGATGCTCAAGGTCTATCTGTCCGGCGAGATCCATACCGACTGGCGCGAGCGCATCATTGACGGCGCAAAGGGGCTGGATGTCGCCTTCAGCAGCCCGGTGACCGACCATGCGGCCAGCGACGATTGCGGCGTGGCGATCATGGGCGCGGAGGAGAAGAAGTTCTGGCACGACCGCAAGGGCGCACAGCTCAACGCGATCCGCACCCGCAAGGGGATCGAGGATGCCGATATCGTCGTGGTCCGCTTCGGCGAGCAGTACAAGCAGTGGAATGCGGCCTTCGATGCGGGCTATGCCGCAGCCCTTGGCAAGTCGATCATCGTGCTTCACGGGCCCGACCATGCCCATGCGCTGAAAGAGATCGATGCGGCGGCGCTCGCCGTGGCCGAACGGCCCGAGCAGGTCGTGGCGATGCTGCGCTATGTGCTGCACGGCGAATTGCCGGGCTGACGCCGCCTAGCTAAGATACCGCAACCGGTCCAGCACACCTTGCAGGATATAGCCCGCCGCGACCTGGTCGATCACCTCGGCCCGTCGGCGGCGCGAGGTGTCGGCCTCCAGCAGGGCGCGCTCGGCGGCGACGGTGGAGAGGCGTTCGTCCCAGAAGCCGATCGGCAGATCGGTCAGCCGGCTGAGATTGCGGGCGAAGGCGCGGGTGGACTGGCAGCGCGGCCCCTCGGAGCCGTCCATGTTGCGCGGCAGACCCAGCACCAGCCCGGTCAGCCCCCGTTCGGTCAAGATGGCCAGCAGCGCCTGCGCGTCGAGCGTGAATTTCTTGCGCCGGATCACGGTGAGCGGCGAGGCCACCTGGCGCAGCCCGTCGCTGACCGCGACGCCGATGGTCTTGGTGCCCAGATCCAGCCCCGCAATCGCGCCCATGCGCGGCAGGGCGGCGGCGAAATCGGCAATGTCTTCGTGGATCATTCGGGCAGCCCCGCATCGGCGGCGGCGGCGTCGATCAGGGACAGCGCCGCCGGGGTGTCGGCAAAGCGGCTGCGTGCCTCGGCCAGGATCGTCGCGGCGCGGTCGGTCTGGCCCAGCACGGCGAGCGACGAGATCAGCCGCGCCCATTCCTCGGCCGGGCCGCCTTGCGTCGCCAGCCGTGATTCGAGCTGGGCGACCATGTTGCCGATGAACGCGGCGCGCTCCTCGGGCGTCATCGCCCCGGCTGCTTCGATCTGCTCCGCATCGGGGCCGGGCAGGGCGGGCATGTCCGGTTGTGCCTGCGGCTCGGGCAGGGGCGGGGGTTGGTAATCGGGCGCGCCCGCCAGCCAGGCGATATCCCCGATCACCGGGCGGATGGCCATGTTCCACGGCGAATCCGGCGCGCCGTCGCGCAAGAGCTCCGACCAGATCGGAAAGGCGCGGTCGGGCCGCCCGGTCTGGGCCTGCAGCAGCCCGGACATGTAGCGGGCCTGTTCGTTGGCGGGATCGCGTTCGAGGGCGCGGTTGAGTTCGCGCTCGGCCTCCGGGGTGATGAGACCGCCTGCGGCTTCCGTCATCACTCCGGCAAGAAAGGCGTGTTGCTGGGCGGTGCTGTCCTCGCCCGCAAGCGCGATCAGGCGGCGCTGCGCCTCTGCCGCCGCCTGCGCATTGCCGATGCGCGCCTCGTTGCGGGCCAGCAGGGCGAGACCTTGCGGATCGTCGGGGCGCTGCGCCACGGCGGCGCGCAATTCGTCGATCAGCGCCAGCATCTGCGGGTCGCTGTTCTGTTGCAGCCGCGCCGCCGCGGCCTCGCGCTCGGCGGCGGCGCGGGATTCTGCCTCTGCCTGTGACGGGCGCGTATCGTAGCGTTCGGCGGCGGCGCTCAGCCGTCCCCGCAGCCCCATATCGGGCTGTGCGGGCGTGCCCATGCGCCAGTAAAGTGCCGCGGCACCGCCGAAACACAGCGCCAGCGCCAGCAGGCCGGCCAAGCCGTGACGGGCGGGAAGGCTGCGCCGCGCCGCGCCTTCGCGCCCGATCGCGCGGTCCGCATCGAGGATCTTGCGCCCGATCTCGGCCTTCAGCCGCTCCGCCTCTGCCGGGTCGATGATGCCGCGCTGCAGGTCGCGATCGACATCGCCCAATTGGTCGCGATAGACGCGCAGGTCATAGGCGGCGGCGGGTTCCGCCTCCGCGCCCTCGCGCCCGGCGCGCAGGAACGGGCGGGCAAGCGCCAGGGCGACGATCGCGGTCAGTGCGGCGGCCAGCAGCCAGAACATCGCATCTCCTTCGGGTTGCGCCCTAGATAGGCGGTTTCCGGCGGCGGCAAAACCCCGCCGAGACGCAAGCCGTCGTGACTTTCCTGCATCATGCCGCGACAGATTGTTGCAGTGTCGGATCCAGGCGCCGCCTTGCGCATTGGGCGGCGGATTGGATCATAACGGAGCAGAGTCCATGGCGAACAACCCGCGCAGCAACAACAACCTGTATTTCATCGTCGGCGCATTGGTCGTCGCGGTGCTGGTCATCTTCTGGCTGATGAGCGGCGATGACGATGCGGTGGTGGAAAACGAGGGCGACACCTCGGTGGTGGTCGAGGGCGACGCCCCGGCCGAGGATGCCGAGGCGGACATCGTCGTCGAGGAGCCCGCCGAGGCCGAGGCCGAAACTGCGCCCGCGCAGTAAGCCTGACAAGCGCCTGATCCGGCGGCAGATCCCGCCCCGGACAGGCGCGCCACGCCCGGTCCGGCCCGCGCCGTTCCGGCACCGCCCCGAAGCCCCGCTTCGGGGTTTTTCCTTTTGCGGGCCTTGTGTTAAGCCGACGCAGGAACCCGCGCTGACAGGCTCGCGTTACGTGGGTGACCGCAACGGGACCGCATCTGAGGCGGTCCATGACAAGAGGATGAACTCATGGCCTTTACGCTTCCCGATCTTCCCTATGCCCATGACGCGCTTGCCGATGCCGGCATGTCCAAGGAGACGCTGGAATATCACCACGACAAGCACCACAAGGCCTATGTCGACAAGCTGAACGAGCTGGTCTCGGGCACCGAGTGGGACGGCAAGTCGCTGGAAGACATCGTCACCGGCACTTACGACAAGGGCGCGGTGGCCCAGAACGGCATCTTCAACAATGCCAGCCAGCACTGGAACCACAGCCAGTTCTGGGAAATGATGGGACCCAATTCCGGGGCCATGCCGTCCGAGCTGGAAAAGGCGATCAATGACAGCTTCGGGTCGGCCGACGAGTTCAAGAAGAAATTCGCCGAGGCCGGGGCCGGCCAGTTCGGGTCGGGCTGGGCCTGGCTGGTCAAGAACAGCGATGGCTCTCTGGAAGTGACCAAGACAGAGAACGGCGTGAACCCGCTCTGCTTCGGTCAGACCGCCCTGCTGGGTTGCGATGTGTGGGAGCATTCCTACTATATCGACTTCCGCAATGCGCGGCCGAAATACCTGGATAACTTCCTGAACAACCTGGTGAACTGGGAGAATGTCGCTTCGCGCATGTGATCGCGACACCCAGGTTCCAAGACTTGCGGCCCGCCCCTCCGGCGGGCCGTTTTCATGTGCCGGGGCGGTCGAAGCGGGCGCGGCTGAGGATCTGGCCCTCGGCGTTTACGGTCAGGCGAAAGCTGCGGCCCCGGTAGAAGAAGCTGAGCCGGAACCGGCCCGCATCCGCGCCCTCGCCCCGTTCGGTGCGGGTGGTGATCGCGCCGGTGGACATGGCGCGGGCGATGGCGTGCTCGGGCAGGCCGAGCCCGTCTGCGATGAGGCGCGCGGGGACGGTGAAATCCTCTCCGGCGCGGGTGATGTCTGACATCGCGTGACCTTTCGGCGGGGCGGGGGCGGCATGGCGCCAGATTGCAGCGACGCGCAAAAGACCGCAAGATGGGCGGCATGAACGGGGATGACGAAACGCGCGACTATGCCTCGCCGGCCTGCATGGCGGGGCAGGTGTCGCCGGGGCATTTCGATCCGGCGGCGGGCGCATCCGGCCTGTCGGCGAAGGCATCGGCGGCGTGGCGCAAGCAGGAGCGAGCGCGGCTTCTGGCTGCGCGGGCGGCGATGGGAGAAGCCGCGCGGCAGGCGGCGGAAGAGGCGCTGGCGGCGCGGCTGAACGAGGTGCTGTCGGCGCGGTTCGCGGGCGGCGCGGGGCTGGTCCTGGGCGGGTTCTGGCCGATCCGCGGAGAGCCGGATCTGCGCGGCTGGATGGCGCGGCGGGCCGGGCTGGGGCAGGCGCTGGCGCTGCCGGTGGTGGTGGCGCCGGATGCGCCGCTGATCTTCCGGCCCTGGCAGCCGGGGGCTGCGATGCGGCCGGGCCGGTTCGACATCCCGGAGCCTGACACGGCGGCCGAAGTCATGCCGCAGATCCTGTTGGTCCCGCTGGTCGGCTGGGACGCGGCGCGGTTCCGCATGGGCTATGGTGGCGGGTTCTATGACCGGACGCTGGCGGGGATGCGGCCGCGCCCCTACGCCATCGGGGTGGGGCATGCGGCGGGGCGGCTGGACACGATCCGGCCCCAGCCCCATGACGAGGCGCTGGATCTGATCGTGACCGAGGACGGGGTTGTCTGACCGAAACGGTGATGCAACGTGCGCGGCCTGTTGCGTGGCTGCCCGGCCCCATGCGCGCAAACCCAGCAATTGCTGAGAATGTCGCCGCACAGCCCGTGCACCGCGCGGACACAGCCTGTACACCGGGCGTACACAGAGATTGCGTATATCCAGGTGAATTCCGGTTGCGACAGGAGGGACGATGCGCTGGCGGGGTGTGAACCATGTCGAGTTTTCGGTGATCGAGTATGAGCGCTCGGTCGCATTTTACGACGAGATGTTCGGCTGGCTCGGCTATCGCAGCTTCTGGACGCTGGATATCGGCTATCGCTCGACCTATTACATGGCGCGGTTCCCGTTGCCGCACAGCTATATCGGCATCCAGCCCGCGAAGACCGGCGGCAGGCTGGATCACGCGGCGCGGGCGGTGGGGATCCATCACATCGCGCTCTGGGCCAAAAACCGGCGCGAGATCGACGCGTTTCACCGCGATTTCCTGCTGGCGCGGGATATTCCCGTGACCGAGGCGCCGCGGGAATACCCGCAGTATTCACCGGGCTATTACGGCGTGTTCTTCGACGACCCGATCAACGGGATTCACTGGGAGCTGGCCTATCTTCCGAGGATGCCCGGTATCGGGGCCTGGCGACGCTGGCTGCGGGAAATGAAGGCGCAGGAGGCGGCGCATCCGGCGTGGAAAGGGTCGATTGCGAAGGAGGGGATACGGAAGCTACCGGGGCGTGAGGGGTGAGGGGATGTGTATGGAGCCTCCTTCCGATAATCAGCTATGCCCGTTAGAAAACCATAATGCAGATGGCACCCCATCAGACTGAACAGGTACAGTCAGCGTTGCTGATCTTGCGCCGTCGTCTCGGCGATGCGCTGCTTGGCGTATATCTGCATGGATCGGCCGTGTCCGGCGGTCTCCAGCCGCAGAGCGACATTGATCTGCTGGCAGTGGTTCAGTCCGAACTGACCGAGAGCCAGCGCAGTGGCCTCTTGCTGGACTTGCTGCAGCTTTCCGGACGCCATCCTGCCGTGCCGGGAGGCGTCCGCTGCCTTGAGGTAATGGTGTTTTGCCAAGCCGAACTCAACAGCAGCGAATACCCGGCGCGAGCGGAATTCGTTTACGGAGAGTGGCTGAGGGAGGCGTTCGAGGCGGGCGTGGCGCCAACGCCTGAACGCGATCCTGAATATTCTCTGATTATCGCACAGGCCTATCAGGAGGCCATTCCGTTGTTCGGACCTCCGAGGAGTGAATTGCTGGCGGAGGTTTCGACCGAGCATGTCAACCAAGCTATGCGCGATTCACTTCCGGGCTTGATGGACGGATTGCACGGGGATGAGCGGAATGTCCTGTTGACGCTCGCGCGCATGTGGCACACGGCCAGCACGGGCAATTTCTTGACGAAAGACGCTGCCGCCGAATGGGCGATTACGCGATTGGCTGGCGCAGATACCACGGCACTTGATTATGCGCGACGGGCTTATCTCGGCGAGGTCACGGACGACTGGAGCCGTGAGGGCGATGCGGCCCGAGCGCTGGCGGAGCGCTTGAGTGAGCGTGTCATCGACTCAATTTCGCGATGATGATGTCCCTTCCCGGTTATGTGCTGTGGGTCGCCACAAATGCCGAGAAAGTGCGCCAAACCTGCCATCGCCGCTCAAGTCCATGCCCGGAACAGCCGCGCAGCGGCCCGGGCCAGCGGCCTGCCGTCCCGGCGGCTGGCCGCTTTGGTGCCGGTCCGCGCCGGACGGCGGTTCGATGTGGATTGCGACATAAAGCGCGCCGGAGCGGTGCCGGTGCGGCCATCCACAGCCGGCCGCTGGCCCTCTGGTGCACGGTTGGGATCGTTTGCATCGTGCTCCCTCCTGGCCCGGAATCACGCCGCGCAGCGGCCCGGGCCAGCGCCTGCCCGTCCCGGCGGGCTGGCGCTTGGGTGCCGTCAGCCTTGCAGCTCAGCGAAGAAATGTGGGCGGCGCGATAAAGCGCATCGCACGGGCCGTGGGCTGCGCCATCCCACGGGCAGGCGCTGGCCCTGTGTCAGCGCCGGGACATGAAAAAGGCTCCGCTGCGGGGGCCTCTCTCTCGCGTCTTGCGGCGGTCAGACGATGGTGGCCTCGGTGGCTTCGCGCAGCTCGTCCTCGGTCACGCCATCGGCCAGCTCGACGATCTTCAGCCCGCCCTCGGCCACGTCCAGAACGCCCAGATTGGTGATGATGCGGTCCACCACGCCGGTGCCGGTCAGCGGCAGGGTGCAGGATTTCAGCACCTTTGATTCACCCGCCTTGTTCTGGTGATCCATGACCACGATGACGCGGCCGACGCCCGCGACCAGATCCATCGCGCCGCCCATGCCCTTCACGAGCTTGCCGGGGATCATCCAGTTCGCCAGATCGCCATTCTCGGCCACCTCCATCGCGCCCAGGATGGCCGCCGCGATCTTGCCGCCGCGGATCATGCCGAAGCTGGTGGCGCTGTCGAAATAGGAGGTCCGGTCCAGCTCGGTGATGGTCTGCTTGCCGGCGTTGATGAGATCGGGATCCTCCTCGCCCTCATAGGGGAAGGGGCCCATGCCGAGCATGCCGTTTTCCGATTGGAGCGTGATGTCCTTGTCGCCCACGTAATTCGCGACCAGCGTCGGGATGCCGATGCCGAGATTGACATACCAGCCATCCTCCAGCTCCTGCGCGGCGCGTTCGGCCATCTGGTTGCGGTCCCAGCCCTTGGTTTCGTCCGCCATGGCTCAAGCCTCCTCACGGTTGCGGGTGGTCACTTTCTCGATGCGCTTTTCATGCTCGCCCTGGATCAGCCGGTGCACATAGATGCCCGGCAGGTGGATATGGTCCGGGTCGATCGAGCCGCGCGGCACGATTTCCTCGACCTCGGCCACGCAGACCTTGCCGCACATCGCGGCGGGCGGGTTGAAGTTGCGGGCGGTCTTGCGGAACACCAGATTGCCGGTGTCGTCGGCCTTCCACGCCTTGACGATGGAGAGATCGGCGAAGATGCCCTCTTCGAGGATGTAATCCTCGCCACGGAACTGCTTGACCTCCTTGCCCTCGGCGATCTGGGTGCCGACGCCGGTCTTGGTGTAGAAGCCGGGGATGCCCGCGCCGCCGGCGCGCATGCGTTCGGCCAGCGTGCCCTGCGGGTTGAATTCCAGCTCCAGCTCGCCGGAGAGATACTGGCGCATGAATTCCGCGTTCTCGCCCACATAAGAGGACTGCATCTTGGCGATCTGCTTGGTGTCCAGAAGCTTGCCGAGGCCGAACCCGTCCACGCCGCAATTGTTGCTGGCGATGGTCAGGTCCCTGGTGCCGGCCTTGACGATGGCGTCGATCAGCAATTCGGGGATGCCGCACAGGCCGAACCCGCCCGCGGCGATGTGCATGCCGTCAAACAGCAGCCCGTCGAGCGCCGCGTCGGCATCGGGATAGACTTTCTTCATCTCTTCCTCCGGGATTTGTCGCTGGATATGTCGCAAGGGGGTGGGGCGCTGTCAACAAAGGTAGCGTTAACCATTCCCGCCGCCGCCACCGCGCCCGACCGCGCGCCACCGCTGCCTTGCGGGAGCGGATCAGGTGACGGGTCCGGGCGTGCGAAGAGCGGCAGGTGGCTTCACAGGATCTTCGCCTTGCGGCGCTATGCTTCAGCTATTTGAAAACGCAGGAGGATAGCGATGTCGGGTGTCAGGGTTGACGGCATTGTCGAGAAGATCACCGATGGCGACACGGTCCGGGTGGCGGCGCTGGACCGGTTGTTCAAGATCCGGCTTCTGGGTCTGGATACGGAGGAGAGCAATCCCAACCCCAGCAAGCCGGTGACGCGCTGGGGCAAGGAGGCGTCTGCCTTTGCCGCGCAGATCCTGCCGGTCGGCAGTCCGGTGACGATCGAGTTTCCGGGAGATGAGGACGTGCTCGTCGATGGCGAGATCAATGTGCGCTACCTGGATAACTATCAGCGACCGCTGGCCTTCCTGCACCTGCCGCGCCCGGTGGACGGCTATACCGATTTTTCCGAGCTGATGATCCGCAAGGGCTATTCGCCCTATTTCGTGAAATATGGCCGGGCCGCGTTCGCGGACCATGATGCGCGCTATGCGCGGGCAGAGTTCAACGCCCAGATCGACAATATCGGGGTGTGGAACCAGTTCGAGGCCAATGGTGCCATGATCCCCGAGGCCGCGCCGCGCAACTATGCCCGGCTGATGGTCTGGTGGGAGTTGCGGGCGCGGGTGATCGACGGGTTTCGCGCGGCGCGGGCCGCGAACCCGGATCTGATGCTGTTCAACACGCGGATCGACTATGACAGGCTGGTCGAGAAAGCCGCGCGGGGTGACACCGTCACGGTGTTCATGGAGCTGACCAAAGGCGCAACCGTCAGCGGGCTGCATCATGTCATCCGCTCCGGCTCGCTGGCCCAGCCGTTCCAGCTTTTCCTGCCGATGGAAGACCGCCCGGAGATCGCGGCGATCAAGCGGTTGCTGAACAACCGCTATATCGCGGAGGGCGAGGATTTTCCCCGCCGCAACTATGCCTATGTGACCGGCGCGCTGAAGCTTTACAACAACCGGCCGGAGATGGTGGTCCGGGACGTGTCGCAGATCAGCGACAACCCGCCGCTGATGCCGCAGGTCGGTGCGCAAGGGGGCTGAGCCGCGACGGATCAGCTATCCGGCGCGTCCTTGGCCTTCGCCGCCGCGGGCTTTTTCGCGGCGGCTTTTCCGGCGGTTGTTTTCGCGGCGGGTTTTTTCGCCCCCGCCTTTTTTGCGGCAGGTTTTTTCGCGGCGGGTTTCTTGGCCGCCGCCTTCTTCTTCGGCGATTTCGCGGCCTTGGCGGCGATGAGTTCGAGCGCCTTTTCCATCGTCACATCGCCGGGGTCGAGATCGCGCGGCAAGGTGGCGTTGATCTTTTCCCATTTCACATAGGGGCCGTAGCGGCCGTTCATCACCGCGATCTTGCCGCCATCGGGGTGGTCGCCCAATTCCTTCAGCGGCGCGGCCGCGGCGGCGCGGCCACGGGTGGGTTTCGAGGCCAGCACCTCGACCGCGCGGTTCATGCCGACGGTGAACACCTCTTCGACATCGGGCAGGTTGGCATATTTCTTGCCGTGTTTCACATAGGGGCCGTAGCGGCCGATGCCCGCCTCGACCAGCTCGCCATCCTCGGGGTGGGGACCGATGGGGCGGGGCAGGGCCAGCAGTTTCAGCGCCTGTTCCAGATCGACCGCATTGGCGTCCCAGCCCTTGGGGATCGAGGCGCGGGGCGGTTTCGGCTGATCCTCGGTCGGCTCGCCGCGCTGAACATAGGGGCCGAAGCGGCCGTTTTTCAGGCTGATCTCATCGCCCGCATCATGGCCCAGCACGCGGTCTCCGATCGCCTCTTCGCCATCGGGGGCTGAGAGGTTGCGGGTAAAGCGGCAGTCGGGATAGCGCGAGCAGCCGATGAAGGCGCCGCCCGACCGCGCGGTTTTCAGGTTCAGCCGGCCCTGTCCGCAAAGCGGGCATTCGCGCGGATCGCCGCCATCGGCGCGGGGCGGGTAGAGATGCGGGGCGAGTGCGTCGTCGATGGATTCGAGCACTTCGCCGATGCGCAGATCGGAGGTGCCGTCAAGTGCGGCGGTGAAATCCCGCCAGAAGCGGCGCAGCACCTCGCGATAGGCGCGGTTGCCGGAGGAAATGTCGTCCAGCTCCGTCTCCAGATTCGCGGTGAAGTCATAGGAGACATAGCGCGGGAAATATTTCACCAGAAACGCGGTGACTAGCCGGCCCTTATCCTCGGGGATCAGGCGGTTCTTGTCCTTGCGGACATATTCGCGGTCCTGGATCGTGGTGACGATGCTGGCATAGGTCGAGGGGCGGCCGATGCCGAGCTCCTCCATGCGCTTGACCAGCGTGGCCTCGGTATAGCGGGGCGGGGGCTGGGTGAAATGCTGGCGTGCGGCGGCGGTGCGGCTGTCATCGGTCAGCACGCCCTCTTCGGCGGCGAAGGCGGCGATTTTTTTCGCGGCCTCGCCCTCGCTGATCTGGGGCAGGCGGTTGCTGTCCTCGCCATCGTCGTCGTCGCGGCCCTGATCGTAGACGGCCAGGAAACCGTCAAACATCATCACCTGACCGGTGGCGCGCAGCCCGACCTGACCGTCGGCGCTGGCAATTTCGACCGTTGTCCGCTCCATCCGGGCGGCTTCCATCTGGCTAGCCAGCGTCCGCTTCCAGATCAGACCGTAAAGCGCGCGCTGATCCTTCTCGGAAATCCGCAGCCTGTCGGGCGAGAGCGACATGTCCGTCGGGCGGATACATTCATGGGCTTCCTGCGCGTTCTTCGCCTTGTTCTTGTACATGCGCGGCGATTTCGGCAGGTAGTTTTCCCCGAAACGCGACTTGATGACATCGCGGGCGGACATCACCGCCTCGGGCGCCATGTCGATTCCGTCGGTCCGCATATAGGTGATCAGCCCCGCCTCATAGAGCCGCTGCGCGGTGGACATGCAGGCGCGCGCGCCCAAGCCCAGCTTGCGCGATGCCTCCTGCTGCAAGGTCGAGGTCATGAAGGGCGGCCACGGGTTGCGGGTGGCGGGTTTGGCGGTGACGCTGCTGACGGAGAGGTCGCGGGCGTCGATGGCCGACAGCGCGAGGCGCGCCTTTTCGGCGGTCGGGATGTCGAAGCGTTCGAGCTTGTCGCCGGCGAGGCTGACCAGGGTGGCGTCATATTCCTCGCCCGAGGGGGTGGCCAGCCTGGCATGGACGGACCAGTATTCGCGGGGCTTGAACGCCTCGATCTCCATCTCGCGCTCGACGATCAGGCGCAGGGTGACGGATTGCACCCGGCCCGCCGATTTCGCGCCGGGCAGCTTGCGCCACAGCACCGGGGAGAGGTTGAAGCCGACCAGATAATCCAGCGCGCGGCGGGCCAGATAGGCATCGACCAGATCGCGGTCGATTTCGCGCGGCTTCGCCATCGCCTCGCTGACCGCGTTCTTGGTGATGGCGTTGAAGGTCACGCGGCTGACCGATTTGCCTTTTTTCAGCGCGGGCGCGAGGGCTTCGAGCAGGTGCCAGGAAATCGCCTCGCCTTCGCGGTCGGGGTCGGTGGCGAGGATCAGCGCGTCATCGCCGGACAGCGCGTCGCGGATCGCCTTGAGGTGTTTTTTCGAATCTGACGCCACCTCCCAGCGCATGTCGAAATCGGCGTCGGGATCGACCGAGCCGTCTTTCGGGGGCAGGTCGCGGACATGGCCGAAGGATGCGAGAACGGTGTAGTCGTCGCCCAGATATTTGTTGATCGTCTTGGCTTTGGCCGGCGATTCGACGACGACGACTGGCATGGCGGACCTCATGGCGGATACGGCGCGACAACATGGGGTCAGTTGCGGGGCGTGTCAACGGGCGTTGCTCCGGCGCGGCGATCGGGCGCATGGCGGGGGGCGGGCCTGGGCTGCGCCTGCGGCCGGGGTGGCGGTCAGCTCAGCGCGATCTGCCCGCCGGCGAGCCGGGTCAGCCGGCCCTTCAGCTCCAGCTCGATCAGAAGCGAGGACAGTTCGGCCGCGCGCAGCCCGGTGTCGCGTGCCAGCGCGTCCTGATCGGTCGGGCTGGCCGAGAGATGCTGGAGCACCAGCCTTGTGGCATCGGCGGCGCGGGTCGCGCCGCGATGCGGGAAGGGCAGAGCGGGGCGGGCCGGCGCGGGGGGCGGCGGGTCGGCACTCGGCGGTGGTGCCGGCTGCGCGCCCGGTCCGGCCCCATCCGGGTCTGGCGCCAGATCGGTGGCGGGCGGGTCTGCTCCGGGCAGGCGCGGGGCGAGTTCGGGCAGCGCGGCCAGCACGTCATCGGCATTGCGCACCAGGATCGCACCGTCGCGGATGAGCTGGTTGCAGCCGCCGGCGCGGCCATCGACCGGGTGGCCCGGCACCGCCAGCACCTCGCGCCCCTGGTCGAGCGCGTTGCGCGCGGTGATCAGGCTGCCGGAGCGTGGTGCGGCCTCCACCACCACGACGCCATGGGCGAGACCGGAGATGATGCGGTTGCGCAGCGGGAAATGCCGCGCGACCGGAGCGAGGCCGGGGGGCTGTTCGGAGATCAGGCAGCCCCGGTCGCAGATGGTTGCGGCCAGCACCCGGTTCTCCCGCGGGTAGATCACGTCGATCCCGCCGGCCATGACGGCGATGGTGCCGGTTTTCACGCTGGCCTCATGCGCGGCGCTGTCGATGCCGCGGGCCAGGCCGGAGACGATGCGCAGCCCGCGTTCGGCCAGCCCGCGGGCGAGGCCGCGGGCCATGCGCAGCCCCAGCGAGGAGGCGTCGCGCGCCCCGATCACGGCAATCGACGGATCGCGCAGGATGGCGGCATTGCCCTTGATCCAGAGCACCGGCGGCGCATCCGCGATCTGACGCAGCAGCGGCGGGTAATCCGCATCGTCGAAGCGCAGCAGCCGCGCGCCGGCGCGGTGCCCGGCCCGCAATTCGGCTGCCGCCGCGGCCTCGGAGCAGGGCGCGTAGGCCTCGATCCCGGCGCGTCCGGCAATCTCGGGCAGGGCGGCGAGCGCCGCGCCGGCACTGCCATGTTCGGCGATCAGGCGGTGAAAGCTGGCCGGACCGACCCGGCGGGAGCGAATGAGACGGAGGATGGTCGGATCATCCTCTCTCGCGGTGGGTGGGGTGTGGGGTGTGTTGAAAGAAAACAACCTCATCGACCTCTCCGCCTCATCCGCGACCCGTTTTGGGGGAGATTGGTTAAGATCCCGTTACCGCGAAGCGGGGCGGCGGGATGGCGGGGCGAAGGCCGAAATCGGTCGCGGCCGCGTCGAGGGGCAGGCCCCAGGGCGACTGCCCTGTCACGCCGCGGCCGAGCCGCCCACCGTCAGCCCGCCGATCATCAGCGTCGGCAGGCCGACCCCGACCGGCACCCATTGGCCGCGCTTGCCGCAGGTGCCGATGCCGGGGTCGAGCGACAGATCATTGCCGATGGCCCGGATCTGCTGGAGCGCGGTGGCGCCGTCGCCGATCAACGTGGCGCCCCGGATCGGGGCGCCGACCTGGCCGTTCCTGACCCGGTAGGCCTCGGTGCAGGAGAACACGAACTTGCCATTGGTGATGTCCACCTGCCCGCCGCCGAAGCCGACCGCGTAGATCCCGTCGCGCAGATCGGACAGGATCGCGTCGGGGCTGGCATGGCCGCCCAGCATGAAGGTGTTGGTCATGCGCGGCATCGGCGAATGGGCATAGCTTTCGCGCCGCCCGTTCCCGGTCGGCGCGACCCCCATCAGCCGGGCGTTCTGGCGGTCCTGGAGATAGCCGGTGAGCACCCCGTCCTCGATCAGCACGTTGCGACCCGGTGCGCTGCCCTCGTCATCGACGCTGATCGAGCCGCGCCGGTCGGGGATGGTGCCGTCGTCGATCACGGTCACGCCGGGGGCGGCCACGCGCTGTCCCATCAGCCCGGCAAAGGCGGAATGACCCTTGCGGTTGAAATCCCCCTCCAGCCCGTGGCCGACCGCCTCGTGGAGCAGGATGCCGGGCCAGCCGGGGCCGAGCACCACATCCATCACCCCCGCCGGTGCCGGTTCGGCGCCAAGATTCACGCGCGCGATGCGCAGCGCCTCGGCCACCTGGGCCTGCCAATGGTCCGGTTCGATCAGCCGGTCGAGCGCGATGCGCCCGCCGCCGCCGGTGCCGCCGCTTTCGCGGCGGGCATTATCCTCGACGATGACTGCGACATACAGTCGCGCCATCGGGCGGATATCGGTCACCAGCCCGCCTTCGGGGCGCAGGATCGCCACCTCCTGCAGGGCCGTGGCGATGGAGGCGGTGACCTGCACCACGCGCGGATCGAGGGCGCGGGCATGGGCGTCGATCTCGCGCAGCAGATCGATCCTTGTGGCGATGTCGATCCCCGCCGCCGGATCCCGCGGGCGGTAGAGGGGCGTGATCGCGCCTTGCGGCGGCAGCGCCAGCGACGCGCCGCCATTGCCGACCGCGAGACGCACGGTTTCGGCCGCGCGTTCAAGGGCAGGCTGGGTCAGTTCGGTGGAATGGGCGTAGCCCGTCACCTCGCCGGTCACCGCGCGCAGGCCGAAGCCGCGCCCGGCCGTATAGCTGGAGCCGCGCAGCCGCCGGTCGTCGAAGGTCAGGGTTTCGGAATGCGCGCGTTCGACGAACAGCTCGCCGTCATCGGCCCCGTTGGTGGCGTCGCGCAGCACGCGGAGCGCCGCGTCGCGGTCGAAATGATCCTCGAAAGGGGCGAAAGTCGCGTCTGTCATGCAGCCATCCCGAAAATCATTTACAATGCACATGGGCCCGGCGAGTCGGCATCAGCCGACTTGTCGCAGGCAGGGTTTTGTGGTTGTAAACGGAAAAAGTCTGACTCGGAAGGGCGGAGCATCCGTTTCGCGCCTTGCGACGCATGCGACCGGAAATGGCAAGGGATACTCGGATGGTGGCTCCAGCGATGATGCGCCGCGCGATGGCGGCAGGGATGGGTGCGGCGGTGATGCTGGCGTCGGGCGTGGCGTTCGCGCAGGACCGTGCCAGCGATGCGCTGGGCGAGTTGCCAGTGATCGGCAAGCCGGTGCCGCGCGGCCTGGGCTTCCAGCCGGCCTCGAGCCCGCAGGCGGCGGACCAGCAATGGCTGGATCACTATGTCCTCATCATCATCACCGTGGTCACGGTCTTTGTCTGCGGCCTGCTGCTGTGGTGCATCGTCCGCTATAACCGCCGGGCCAATCCCGATCCGGCGCGGTTCAGCCACAACACCCCGGTCGAGATCACCTGGACGCTGGTGCCGATCCTTATCCTGATCGCGATCGGCGTGTTCTCGCTGCCGATCCTGTTCCGCCAGCTTTCGGTGCCGGAAAATCCCTCGGTGGTCATCAAGGCGATCGGGCATCAGTGGTACTGGTCCTATGAATACCCGGAAGAGGAGATCGCCTTCGACGCCATCATGCTGCCCGAGGAGGAGCTGGAGGCCTATGGCTACAGCCAGGACGAGTATCTGCTGGCCACCGATAACGCGGTCGTGGTGCCGGTGGGCGAGGAAGTGCTGATGCAGTTCACCGCCACCGACGTGATCCATTCCTGGACCATTCCGGCCTTCGCCGTGAAGCAGGACGCGGTGCCGGGCCGGATCGCGCAGCTTGCCTTCACCGCCGAGCAGGAAGGCGTCTATTTCGGGCAGTGCTCGGAGCTGTGCGGGATCAACCACGCCTATATGCCGATCGTGGTGAAAGCGGTGCAGCCCGACGTCTATGCCGCCTGGCTGGAGGGTGCGAAGGTCGAGTTCGCCGCCGCCGATCTTAAGAACGCCAGGCCGATCCAGCTTGCCGCGAAGTGATCCGAATTGACCGACGTGACCACATATCAGGCACAAGGTGAGGCCGAATTCGGCGATTATGTCGCGCTGCTGAAGCCGCGCGTCATGTCGCTGGTGGTGTTCACCGCCTTTGTCGGGCTGGTCGTCGCGCCGGGCGGGATGCATCCACTGGTCGCCTTCTGCGCGGTGCTGTTCATCGCCATTGGCGGCGGCGCGTCCGGTGCGCTGAACATGTGGTATGACGCCGATATCGACGCTGTGATGCGGCGCACGCGCGCCCGTCCGATCCCCGCCGGGCGGGTGTCGGGGGCGGAGGCGCTGGGTCTCGGGCTGGCGCTGTCGGGTCTGTCGGTGATGATGCTGGGGCTGGCGGCGAACTGGTTCGCGGCCGGGTTCCTGGCCTTCACCATCTTCTTCTATGCGGTCGTCTATACGATGTGGCTGAAGCGCTCGACCCCGCAGAACATCGTCATCGGCGGGGCGGCGGGGGCGTTTCCTCCGATGATCGGATGGGCCTGCGCGACGGGCGGGATCAGCCTCGAGTCGCTGCTGATGTTTGCGCTGATCTTCTTCTGGACGCCGCCGCATTTCTGGGCGCTGGCACTGTTCATGAAGGAGGATTACCACGAAGCCGGGGTGCCGATGCTGACCGTCACCCATGGCCGCGATGTCACGCGCCGCCATATCTTCGCCTATACGCTGGTGCTGGCGCCCTTCGCGATCTGGCTGGGGCTGACCCCGGTTGGCGGGCCGGTCTATCTGGGGGTTGCGGTGGCGCTGAACGCGCTGTTCATCTGGCGCGGCTGGCAGGTGATGCGGCGCAGCGACGCGCAGTCCAATGCCGATGGGCACAGGGCGGAGAAATCCTTCTTCAAGCTGTCGCTCTATTACCTGTTCGCGCATTTCGCGGCGCTGCTGGTTCAGCACTGGGTGGCGGCGTGATGGCGCTGCGCACCGAACATGAGCTGCATGCCCGCCGCCGGTCGCGCAATCTCGGCCTGCTGGTGGTGCTGATCGGTTTTGCGGCGCTGGTGTTCGCGCTGTCGGTGGTCAAGGTCAGCACCGGCGGGGGCGCGGCGCTGGAAGGATACGACCACCAGGTCCGGCCCAGCCTGCTGCCCCGCGACGAGGGCGTCGAGATCGCGCCGAGCGATGATCCGGTGGCCGCGCCCGGCACCCCGGCGGCCGATGCAGGCGCGAGGGCCGAGCCATGAAGATTTTGCCGCAGGACCGCAATCAACGCGTCGTCGTCTCGCTTCTGGGCGTGGTGGTGGTGATGGGTGCGCTCGCCTGGGCGGCAGTGCCGTTCTATAACTGGTTCTGCCGGGTCACCGGCTATGGCGGGACCACCCAGGTCGCGGAGAGCGCGGGCGGTCAGGTGATCCTGGACGAGACCATCACCATCCGCTTCGACGCCAATACCGAACCCAGCCTGCCCTGGTCCTTCAAGCCGATGCAGCGCGAGATGACGATGCGGATCGGTGAAAGCGGCATGGCCTTCTACGAGGCGGTGAACAATTCCGACCGGACCATCACCGGGCGCGCCTCCTATAACGTGGCCCCTGATATTGCCGGGTCGTTCTTCTACAAGATCGATTGTTTCTGCTTTACCGAGCAGACGCTGAAACCCGGCGAGCGGATCGAGATGCCGGTGAATTTCGAGGTCGATCCCGAGATCGTCAACGACCGCGACGCCTACAAGGTCCGCGACATCACCCTGAGTTACACTTTCCATCCCTTCGAGACCGACGCGCCCGAGGCCGACACCCAGGCCGCGTTGACGACCGAAGCGGACGGGACCAGAATGAACTGACGCAATAGCGGGGACAGCCAATGGCGCATGCGAAGAACCACGACTACCACATCCTGCCGCCCTCGCTCTGGCCGCTGCTGACCTCGGTCGCGGTGTTCGTGATGCTGACCGGCGCCGTCGTCTGGATGAAGGGCGGCGGTCCCTGGGTGAACCTGATGGGTCTGGTCGGCGTGCTGTACTGCATGTTCGGCTGGTGGGCCGATGTCGTCCACGAGGGCGAGACCGGCGATCACACCCCGGTGGTGCAGATCGGCCTGCGCTATGGCGTGATCCTGTTCATCACCTCGGAGGTGATGTTCTTCGTCGCCTGGTTCTGGGCCTTCTTCAAGAACGCGCTCTACCCGATGGGGCCGGAAAGCCCGATCCGCGACGGGGTCTGGCCGCCAGAAGGGATCGTGACCTTCGATCCGTGGCATCTGCCGCTGATCAACACGCTGATCCTGCTGCTGTCGGGCTGCGCGGTGACCTGGGCGCACCATGCGCTCGTCCATGAGAACAACCGCAAGGACGCGATCACCGGCACCGCCATCGCCGTGGTCCTGGGGATCTGCTTCACCATCCTGCAGGCCTATGAATACAGCCATGCCGCGTTCGGCCTGTCCGACACGGTCTATGGCGGGGTGTTCTACATGGCGACGGGGTTCCACGGCTTCCACGTCATCATCGGGACGATCTTCCTGTTCGTCTGCCTGATCCGGCTGATGCGCGGACAGATGAGCGACAAGCAGCATATCGGATTCGAGGCTGCGGCCTGGTACTGGCACTTCGTCGATGTGGTCTGGCTGTTCCTGTTCTTCGCCATCTATATCTGGGGCCGCTGACCAACAGGGGTCGCCGCGCCGCGACCCTGACTGTCACGATCCGGACGGCGCAGCGACGCTGCGCCGTTTTTACATGCCGGCCCCGCCCTGCCGGTGGTTTGTCCGCGTTGGAGCCCCATGCGCCGCTCGATCATCCCCCCGCTGATTTTCGGTCTCGTCGGCACGGCGATCCTGCTGAGCCTGGGATTCTGGCAATTGCGCCGGATGGAGTGGAAAGAGGCGATGCTGGCCGAGATCCAGTCGGGCATCGACGCCGCCCCGCAGGCGCTGCCCGCCGATCCCGACCCGTCGATGAAATATATGCCGGTGCTGGTGAGCGGCGAGACGACAGGCCAAGAAATCCTCGTCCTGTCGGGCTCCAAGGAGCGGGGCGGGGGGTATAACGTCATCTCGGCCTTCGAGACCGATGATGGGCGGCGCATCCTGCTGGATCGCGGTTTCATCGATCAGGATCAGCGCCGCGAGGATCGACCGCCAGCCGCGCTGCGGGTGCGGGGCAATCTGCACTGGCCACAGGAAAAGGGCAGCGCCACGCCCGAGCCGGATCTGGCCGCGGGAATCTGGTTTGCCCGCGACGTGCCGGCCATGGCCGGGATGCTGGGGACCGAGCCGGTGCTGGTCGTTGCCGCCGCCGCCGAGGGCGAGACGCAAGGGGTCGTGCCGATCCCGGTCTCGATCGAGGGGGTGCCGAACAGCCATCTGTCCTATGCGGTGCAGTGGTTCCTGTTCGCGGCGACCTGCGCGGGGATGACACTCTGGTTCATCTGGCGTATCAGGCGCCGGACATATTAGGAACGGACCATGCGTTACATCTCGACTCGGGGTCAGGCTCCGACACTGGATTTTGAACAGGCGATGCTGACCGGGCTGGCGCGCGATGGCGGGCTGTATCTGCCCGAGGCGATCCAGCAGATGGACGACATCGCGTCGCTTGAGGGGCTGGCCTATGAGGAGGCCGCGCTGCGGGTCATCAAGCCGTTCCTGGGCGAAAGTTTCTCGGATGACGAACTGACCCGCGCCATAGATGCGGCCTATGCCGGGTTCGGCCATGTCGCCCGCGCGCCGCTGCGCCAGCTTGCGCCCGGCCATCACCTGCTGGAGCTGTTCCACGGCCCGACGCTGGCCTTCAAGGATTTCGCGATGCAGCTGATCGGGCAGCTGTTCCAGATCGCGCTGAAACGTTCGGGGCAGAGGATCACCATTGTCGGCGCGACCTCGGGCGATACCGGCTCGGCGGCAATCGAGGCGTTTCGCGGGCTGGACAATGTCGATGTGTTCATCCTCTACCCGCATGGCCGCGTGTCCGAGGTGCAGCGCCGGCAGATGACGACGCCGGAGAACGAGAATGTCCACGCGCTGGCGTTGGACGGGCATTTCGACGATTGCCAGGCGCGGCTGAAGGATCTGTTCAACGATCACGCCTTCCGCGACGAGGTCGGGCTGGCCGGGGTGAATAGCATCAACTGGGCGCGGGTGCTGGCGCAGGTGGTGTATTACTTCACCGCCGCGGTCAGCCTGGGCGCGCCGCATCGCGCGGTCGATTTCACCGTACCGACCGGGAATTTCGGGGATATTCTGGCCGGTCTCGTGGCCAAGCGGATGGGGCTGCCCATCGGGCGGCTGGTGATCGCGACCAACCAGAACGACATCCTGCACCGGGCGCTGACGACCGGCGAATACCGGACGGGAAAGGTCGCGCCGTCGATCTCGCCGTCGATGGATATTCAGGTCAGCAGCAATTTCGAGCGCGCGCTGTTCTGGGCCTATGATGGCGATGCGGCGGCGGTGCGTCAGCTCATGGAGGAGCTGCGCCAGGGCGGGTTCACCATCAGCCAGGGCGCGTTGCAGGCGCTGCGCGAGGATTTCGTGTCGGGCCGGGCGTCCGAGGCCGAGACCACCGCGATGATACGCACCATCCGCGAGGAAACCGGAGAGATCCTGTGCCCGCATAGTGCTGTCGGCGCGAAGGTGGCGCGCGACCATCTGCGCGAAGGTGTGCCGATGGTGACGCTGGCCACCGCGCATCCGGCAAAGTTTCCCGATGCCGTCGAACAGGCGACCGGCATCCGCCCGGATCTGCCGCCGCATATGGCAGGTCTGTTCGACAAGCCCGAGCGCAGCAGCCGGGTTGAAAACGACGCCGCGGCGCTTAAATCGCTCATCCGTGAACGGAGGACGGTTTGAGCGATACGAACATCACCATTCTGGATAACGGTCTGCGGATCGTCACCCGCAACATGCCCGGCCTGCATTCCGCGACGCTCGGCCTCTGGGTGGGGGCCGGGGGCCGCGATGAGCGGGTCGAGCAGAACGGCATCGCGCATTTCCTTGAACATATGGCGTTCAAGGGCACGGCGCGGCGCAGCGCCCTGCAGATCGCCGAGGAAATCGAGGATGTGGGCGGTTATATCAACGCCTATACCTCGCGCGACACCACCGCCTATTACGCCCGCGTGCTGGAGGCCGACACCGCGCTGGCACTGGATGTGATCTCCGATATCGTGCTGAACCCGGCCTTCGATCAGCGCGAGATCGAGGTCGAGCGCGGGGTGATCCTGCAGGAGATCGGGCAGTCGCTCGATACGCCGGACGACGTGATCTTCGACTGGCTGCAGGAGGCCGCCTATCCCGATCAGGCCATCGGGCGCACCATTCTGGGCCCGGCGGAGCGTGTGTCGGGATTTGGCCGTCCCGATCTGTCGCGCTTCGTGGCCGAGCATTACGGGCCCGAACAGCTTGTGCTGGCCGCGGCGGGCGCGGTCGATCACGACGCCATCGTGCGCCAGGCCGAGACGGTGTTCGGCGGTCTGACGAAGCGCCCGGCGGCGCGGCGCGATGCCGCCCGCTGGACCGGCTCGGAGACCCGCCGGATCAAGGATCTCGAACAGGCGCATTTCACCCTGGCCTTCGAGGGGCCGGGTTATCTGTCGCCGCATTACCACGCCTCGCAGATCTGGACTGTGGCGATGGGGGGCGGCATGTCCTCGCGCCTGTTCCAGAAGATCCGCGAGGAGCGCGGGCTGTGCTATACCATCTTCGCGCAGTCGGGCTTCCACGACGATACCGGCATGATGACGGTCTATGCGGGCACCGCGGCCGAGGATGTGGCCGAGCTGGCGCATCTGACGGTGGAGGAGCTGAAACGCTCGGTCGACGATCTGAGCGATGCCGAGATCGCGCGGGCCAAGGCGCAGCTCAAGGCCGGCACACTGATGGGGCTGGAAAGCAGTTCCGGCCAGGCCGAGCGGATCGCGCGCAGCCTGGCGATCTGGGGGCGCGTACCCGACCCGGCCGAGACCGCGGCCCGGCTGGACGCGGTGACGCGGCAGGATCTGGCGGATTATGCCGCAGGGCTGATCGCGGGGCGGCCCGCCATGGCGCTCTATGGCCCGGTGGAGCGTGCGCCGTCGCTGGACGCGCTGAGCGAACGGCTCGCCGCCTGATGTTCGGACGGCGCCGTCCGATCCGCATCGAGACCGAGCGGATGGCGCTGCGCCTTCCCCAGCATTCGGATTTCACCGACTGGACCGGGCTGCGCATGGCCAGCCGCGATTTCCTGATCCCGTGGGAGCCGGTCTGGTCGGCTGACCATCTGTCGCGCAAATCCTTCACCAACCGGGTGTACTGGGCGCAGCGGGCCAGCCGCAACGGCAGCGCCATCCCGTTCTTTCTGGAACGCAAGCTGGATGGCGCGCTGCTGGGGGCGATCACGCTGGACAATATCCGGCGCGGCCCGGCGCAGATGGCCACGATCGGTTACTGGATCGGCGCGCCGCATGCGCGGCAGGGCTATATGACCGAGGCGATCGAGGCGGTGGCGCGGCATGCCTTCAGCGTGCTGGACCTGTCGCGGATCGAGGCTGCCTGCCTGCCGGAGAACGGTGCCTCTCGCGGGGTGCTGGAACGTGCCGGCTTCAAGTATGAGGGCGTGGCGCAGAGCTATCTTCAGATCAATGGCCGGTGGCGGACTCATGTGCTCTATGCCAATCTGCGCCACGACCGCAGGGGGCGGACCGGCGCGGGGTCGTGATCCGCACGCGCGAAGGGGTGAGACGATGCTGAACGATGCGGGCGCGGATCTGGCGGCAATGCTGCCCGACGGCGTGCTGCGGCCCATCGAGCCGCGCCATCTGGAGGAGCCGCGCGGGCGCTATGTCGGGCAGGCCGGTCTGCTGGCCGCACCACGCGACACCGAAGAGGCGGCCGCGGTGATCCGGGCATGTGCCGCGGCGCGGGTCGGCGTGGTTCCGTTGGGTGGCGGCACCGGGCTGGTGGCGGGTCAGGTCATGCAATCCGGTCCTGCACCGCTGCTGCTGTCGCTCGAACGGATGACGGCGATCCGCGATCTCTGGGCGCAGGAGAACGTGATGGTCGCGGAATCGGGCGCCACGCTGCAGGCCGTGCGCGATGCGGCCGAGACGGCGGGGCGGCTGTTTCCGCTGTCCATCGCGTCGCAGGGCACGGCGCAGATCGGCGGCGTGCTGGCGGCCAATGCGGGCGGGGTGAACGCGCTGCGCTATGGCACCGCGCGGGCGCTGTGCCTGGGGATCGAGGCGGTGCTGCCGGATGGCACGGTCATGCATGATCTGAAGCGGCTCAGGAAGGACAATACCGGCTATGATCTGCGCGATCTGCTGATCGGGGCGGAGGGCACGCTGGGCCTCATCACCGCCGCCAGCCTGCGCATGGTTCCGCCGCCCGCCGCACGCGGCGTGGCGCTGATGGTGGTGGAGGATCCTGCCGCCGCGCTGCGGCTGCTGGGGCTGGCGGGCGAGGCGGTGGGCGACGCGGTGTCGGCGTTCGAGCTGATCTCCGGGCAGGGGCTGCTCTTCCAGCAGGAGATGCTGCCGCATCTGCGCCAGCCCTTCGCCACGCCGCCGGACTGGATGGTGCTGATCGAGATCGGGCTGCCGGGCGGGGTCGATCCCGATGCCACGCTGGAGGCGCTGTTCATTCGTGGCGCGGAAGCGGGGCTGGTGACGGACGGCGTGATCGCGCAGTCCGGCCTGCAGGCGGAGGCGTTCTGGCAGATGCGCGAGGAGATCCCCGAGGCGAACCGGCGCATCGGGGCGATCTCCAGCCATGACATCGCGCTGCCCTTGTCCGAGATCCCGCGCTTCATCGCGGATGCCGGGCAGATGATCGCCGCGATGGGCGACATGCGGATCAACTGTTTCGGCCATCTGGGCGACGGCAATCTGCATTACAACGTGTTCCCCGCGCCGGGGCGCGAGCGGGCGGATTACGACGATCTGCGCGAAAAAATTCAGCATGACGTGCATCAGATGGTGGTGGCGCGCGGGGGATCATTTTCGGCCGAACACGGCGTCGGGCGGCTGAAGACCGCCGATCTGGCCCGATGGGCCGATCCGGCGCGGCTGGCCGCGATGCGGGCGATCAAGGCGGCGCTCGATCCGGCCGGGATCATGAATCCGGGCGCCGTGCTGGCGTGAGGGGACTTGCCCGCCCCGGTCCCGCGCCCTAGCCTTCGTCCATGCTGCCCTATCTCGCCCGCCGGATGATCTCTCTTGCGCTCAGCCTGTTGGTGGCGTCGCTGGTGATTTTCCTGCTGGTCGAGATGGTGCCGGGCGATCCGGCGACCTTCATGCTGGGCACCGGCGCCCAGCCCGAGACGCTGGCCGCGCTGCGCGCGCAGCTTGGCCTCGATCAGCCGCTGCCGGTCCGTTATGCAAGCTGGCTTTTGCAGATTCTGTCGGGCGATCTGGGGCAGAGCTTTACCTACAAGACCCCGGTGACGGGGATGATCCTCGACCGGATGCAGGTCTCGCTGCCGCTGGCGCTGATGGCGCTGGCGCTGGCGGTGCTGATCGCCTTTCCGATCGGGCTGTTCGCCGCGGCGCGCCGGGGCGAGGCGGGCGACACGGCGATCATGTCGGTGACGCAGATCGGAATCGCGCTGCCGAATTTCTGGTTCGCGATGCTGCTGGTGCTGCTGTTCGCGGTCCGGCTGCGCTGGCTGCCTGCGGGCGGGTTCGGCGGCTGGGACGCGCCGGGGGCGGCGCTGCGGTCGCTCTTGCTGCCCGCCGTGGCGCTCGCGCTGCCGCAGGCGGCGATCCTGGCGCGGGTGCTGCGCTCGGCGCTGATCGAGACGATGGACCAGGATTACATCCGCACCGCGCGGGCCAAGGGGCTGAGCCGGGGCAAGACTCTGCGTCGCCACGCGCTGCGCAACGCGCTGATCCCGGTGCTGACGATCATGGGGATGCAGTTCTCGTTCCTGCTGGCCGGGGCGATCATCATCGAGAACGTGTTCTATCTGCCCGGTCTGGGGCGGATGATCTTTCAGGCAATCAACCAGCGTGACCTGATCGTCGTGCAATCGGCGGTGCTGGTGCTGGTGGCGGCGGTGATCGCCGTGACCTTCCTGGTCGATCTGGCCTATGCCGCGGTCGATCCGAGGCTGCGCACGCGATGAGGTGGACCCTGATCCTTGGCGGCATCCTGGCCGGTCTGGCGATGCTGGCGGCGGCGCTGTCCTTCCTGTGGACCCCGCATGACGTGGGTCAGATGGCGGTGGCCAGCAAGCTGCAGCCGCTATCCGGCACGTATTGGCTGGGCACGGATCATTTCGGCCGCGACATCCTGTCGATGGTGATGGTCGGGGCCCGGACCTCCATCGCGGTGGCGGTGGTGGCGGTGGGCATCGGCATGGGGTTCGGCGTGCCGCTGGGCCTGCTGGCCGCGGCGGGGCGCGGCGGCTGGGTGGACGAGGTCATCATGCGCGGCAATGACCTGATCTTCGCCTTCCCGTCGCTGGTCATCGCGATCCTCATCACTGCCGCCTTCGGGCCGAGTGCTGTCAACGCCATCATCGCCATCGGCATCTTCAACATCCCCGTCTTCGCCCGCGTCACCCGCGGGGCGGCGATGCCGATCTGGACGCTGGATTACATCCGCGCCGCTCAGGTGGCGGGCAAGGGTCGGCTGCGGATCAGCCTGGAGCATATCCTGCCCAACACGCTGAACCTGCTGATCGTGCAGGGTACCATCCAGTTCAGCCTGGGCATTCTGGCCGAGGCCGGGCTGTCCTATGTGGGACTCGGCGCGCAGCCGCCCACGCCAAGCTGGGGCCGGATGCTGGCCGAGGCGCAGACCTTCGTCACCATCGCCCCGCATGTCGCCATCATCCCGGGTCTGTGCATCTTCGCCACCGTGCTGGGGCTGAACCTGCTGGGCGACGGGCTGCGCGACGCGCTCGACCCGCGGCTGAAGGTGATGCAGGCGTGATCGCGCTGGAGAATCTCTCGGTCGCGATCCGCGGCACGCCGATCCTGCGCAATGTGGATCTGACGCTCGCGCCGGGACAGATCACCGGGCTGGTGGGCGAGTCCGGTTCGGGCAAGTCGATGACGGCGCTGGCGATCATGGGGCTGTTGCCACGCGGCGCAGTGGCCGGGGGCGCGGTTCGTCTGGACGGGCAGAACCTGCTGACCACGCCGGAATCCGCGCTGTGCCGGATCCGCGGCAACCGGATCGGCATGATCTTCCAGGAGCCGATGACCGCGCTGAACCCGCTTATGACCATCGGCGACCAGGTGGCGGAGGTGCTGCGCATCCATCACCGCATGTCGCGCGAGGCGGCGCGCGCGCGGGCCCGCGACCGGCTGGACCGGGTCGGGCTGCCGGGGCCGCGCTTTCCGCTGACGCTCTATCCGCATGAGCTGTCGGGCGGGCAGCGGCAGCGCGTGGCAATCGCGCTCGCCATTGCCGAGGCACCGGATCTGCTGATCGCGGATGAGCCGACCACCGCGCTCGACGTCACGACGCAGGCGCAGATCCTCGATCTCTTGCGCGATCTGGTGCGAGAGGCGGGGATGTCGCTGCTGCTCATCACCCATGATCTGGCGGTCGTGGCCGGCATAGCCGATCAGGTGGCGGTGATGCGCGAGGGCGAACTGGTCGAGAATGGCGAGACCGAGGCGCTGTTCCGCAACCAGCAGCATCCCTATACCCGCGCTCTGTTTGCCGCCTCGCGACATGTCCCCGCCCGCGTGACGGCGCAGGCCGATGACACGCCGATCCTGTCGGTGCGCGACGCGGTGCGGGAATATGTCCTGGCGCGCCGGACGACATTCGGGCCGCATGAGGTGCTGAGGGCGGTCGATGGGGTCAGTTTCGACATTCAGGACGGCGAATCGGTCGGGCTGGTGGGCGAATCCGGCTGCGGGAAATCGACCCTGACCCGCGCCATCCTCGGGCTGGACCCGTTGCAGGGCGGCGAGATCCGGCTGGACGGAGAGGCGGTCGGGCCGGGTGGGGCGATGCCGGCCGCGCTGCGCGCGAAAGTCCAGGTCGTGTTCCAGGATCCGTTCGGCAGTTTCGATCCCCGCTGGCGCGTGGACAGGTTGCTGGCCGAGCCGTTTCACCTGACCGGAAGGCCCCGAAACTGGCGAGAACGGGTCGCAGAGGCGCTGTCGGAGGTCGGGATCGATCCCTCCGCCGCGCGCCGGCATATCCATGAATTCTCGGGCGGCCAGCGGCAGCGTCTGGCGATTGCCCGCGCGCTGATCATCCGGCCGCGGCTGATCGTGCTGGACGAGGCGGTGAGCGCGCTCGATGTGCAGGTGCGCGCGCAGGTGCTCGACCTGCTGGCCGATCTGCGCCGCAGCCACGGCATGGCCTATCTGTTCATCAGCCATGATCTGGGCGTGGTGCGCGGTGTCACCGACCGGGTGCTGGTGATGGATCGCGGCGGGATCGTCGAGCAGGGGCCGACCGAACGGGTGATGGGCCAGCCCGCCCATGCCACGACACGGCGGCTGATGGCGGCGATGCCGGAAATCCCCGCCGATTGGAGTGTCGTCTGAGCCGCGCCGGGTGTGCGGGCTTCCCTTCGCGTGCGGCGCGCGCTACCCCCGGCACATGACCCTTCCCGTCTTCTCTCCCGATCAGGCCGAGGCCTGGGACACGCTGTCCGAGGTGCTGGCCACGGCCGGGGTCGATCTGGTGGCCGAAGAAATCCTGCCGCCCCAGCCCGGCAAGGCGCGGGTGCTGGCGGTGATCGGCAAGGCGGGGTCGGGCAAGACCATGATCCTGGCCGCGCTGACCAAGGCGTTGCGCGCGGCCGGGGTGGATCTCATCAGCGGCGATTACGAGGGCCGAAAGCGCAAGGACCGTCGCACCGTGGCGGTGCTGGCCCCGACCAACAAGGCGGCCTTCGTGCTGCGGATGCGCGGGGTTCCGGCCACGACCATTCACCGCATTCTCTATACCCCGGTCTATGACCCCGAATACGAAAAGATCGCCGATTGGCTGACCGGCACGGGCGAGCGCCCGGTGATCGAGGGGTTGACGGATCAGGCGCTCGACCGGGCGCGGGCGTTCTACGATCAGCATGCCTCCATCCCCGGCGCATTGGCGGCGGCCGGGCTGCGCGGATCGGACTTCATCAAGGGCTGGAAGCGGCGCGAGGACGGGCTGGATATCGGGCTGATCGACGAATCCTCGATGCTGGACGAACGGCAATTCGAGGATCTGCGCGAGATTTTCCCGGTGCTGGTGCTGTTCGGCGATCCGGCCCAGCTTGCGCCGGTCGGACAGTCGGGCGAGATGGTGTTCGACCGTCTGGCCGCGCGGCAGAAGCTGGTGCTGAACCGCATCCACCGGCAGGCCGGCGACAGCCCGATCCTCGACCTCGCCCATGCGCTCGGCGATCCGGAGGTCGATTTCGCCGGGTTCGAGCGGCTGGTGCGCGACGCCGCCGCCAGCGATCCGCGCGTGATCTGGGCCGAGCGGGTGGAATCCGATCTGATGGCGCGCAGCCCGGTGCTGGTCTGGCGCAACGCCACGCGCATCCGGCTGATTACCGCGTTCCGGGCCGCCTACGGTGCACCGGGCGACGCGCTGCTGCCAGGAGAGCCGCTGATCTGCGACGGGCTGGAGCTGCCGCTGAAACATCGCAAGAAACGGATCGACCTGGAGGCGCGGGGGCTGATCAAGGGCGCGCAGGTGGTCTATCTCGGTCCCGGCAAGAAGCCCGGCTTCTCACGGCTGCATGTGATCGGGGCGGAAGAGCCACGCCTGTCGGCGGCCTCGATCGTGAAGATCGAGATGCCGGAGGAGGACGAGCCGTTCATTCCCTTCGCGGCGCGGATGGGGGCCAGCTTCTTGCACGGCGCGGCGGTGACGATCCACAAGGCGCAGGGCAGCCAGTGGCCCGATGTGCAGGTGTTCGGGCCGGATATTTCGGCCGCCGCATGGTCGGGCCGCAGCGAGGCCGGGATCCCGCTGTGGAAGCGGCTGACCTATGTCGCGATCACTCGGGCGCAGCAACGCCTGTTCTGGGTGACGCGGGCACGGCTGGCGCGGCCGACCGCAGGGCTGGGGACCGAGGATCTGGCGGCGCCGGTCTCGACGCTGGAACTGGAGCGGATCGACCGCGAGGCGGGCTGACGGATCAGGCGCGGCGCGCGGGCGGCGGACCCGATTCCAGCGCCTCGATCCGGGTTTGCAGCCGTTCGATCAGCGCCTCGCGCGGCAGGCCGGTCTCATGCGACAGGCGCAGCAGGCCGAAATGCACACGCGCCATCTCCTGATAGTAGCGGGCGAAGGCATAGTTTATCGAGGCGCCGGCGACGGCACCCAGCACCGGCACGGCCTGCGCACCCACCTTGGCCAGCAGCCGGGTGGCGATCTGCGGGGCGAGGCTGGTGATCAGCGTCTGCAAGGTGCGCCCGCTGACGGTCAGCCGCGCGGCCAGAAGCCCGGTATCGGTGCCGTCATCCTCGGACAGCGGCCCGCCGGAGGCGAAGACGCGCAGCGCCTCGGCCTGGACGGCGTCGCTGCGCGTGTCCAGACCGTGCTCATCGGCGATTTCCAGGATCGCGCGCAGCAGGATCGTCACCGTGACCGGCAGCTCGACCACCGCGCCGGTCAGACCGGCGGCCCCGCCGACCGCGCCCGCCGCTGTCGTGCCCATCCGGTTGAACCAGTCGCCGCGGTCGCGCAGCACACCGCGCGAGGCGGAAGCGACCCGAAACGTACGGCGCAGCGCGGCCTCGACGCCGCGGTCGAGGCGCTTGCGCATGAAACCCGGCATGCGCTTCATCAGCGCCTCGCCTCCCCCGCCGACGCGGTCAATCAGGTCCATCGCCAGGCCGCGCGCTTCGAGATAGCGGCGGGCCAGCCGGTCGATCTCGGCCAGAACGCTGGGATCGCTGATCGGGGGCAGGACGAGCGGTGGACGTTCTGGCATGGGCTGTATCCCTTCAGTCTGGACCGGATCCGCCGGCCGGTTGCACCCGCCCGCTCAACCGGCCGGGGCGGGGCCGATGGCGCGCGAGACCGGACCCGTGATGTCAACCCATGCCCCGTCGCGGAGTTCCAGCCCCAGCACCCGATCGGGATTGGTGGGGGGCGGCATCTCGACCCCGTCCAGCCGGGCGAAACCGAAGCGGGAATAATAGGGTGCATCGCCCACCAGCATGACCCGCTCCCAGCCTGCGTCGCGTGCACGCGACAGGCTTTCCTGCATCAGCCAGCCGCCCAGCCCCTCGCCCTGGGCAGTGGGGTGAACGGCGATGGGGCCAAGCAGCAGCACAAGGTGATCCGCCACGCGGACCGGCCAATAGCGGATCGCGGCGCGCAGCACGCCGCTCTCGCGCAGCACCAGGCACAGATCGCGCACCGGCGCCACGTCCTCGCGCAGCCGATAGGAGGAGAGCGCCGTCCGGCCCGGGGCGAAGCACAGATCCATCAGCAGCTCGACCTCGTGCCAGTCCTCCGGTTGTTCAGTGCTGACGTCCACCTGGCCTCCCCCGCCGCGCTGCGCGCGATGTGCGGGGATGCCTAAGCATGACCGGCGGAATTTGCAAGAATCGGGTGGACGGCCGGGCGGGGCGCGGGCAGGATGCGGCCTCCGAAGGAGGCGCCATGTTCTACCAACCTGAAAACGGTCACGGCCTGCCGCATAACCCGTTCAACGCCATCGTCGCGCCGCGTCCCATCGGCTGGATCTCGACCCGCGGGACGGATGGCGACAACCTGGCGCCCTACAGCTTTTTCAACGCCGTGGCCTATACGCCGCCGCAGGTGATGTTCGCCTCGACCAACACCAAGCCCGACCGTCAGACCACCAAGGACAGCGTGGCCCAGATCGCGGAAAGCGGGGTGTTCTGCGTCAATATCGCCTCGGCCGCGATGAAGGATCAGATGAATGCATCGAGCGCGCCCCTGCCCGCCGGGCAGAGCGAGTTCGAGGCGGCGGGGATCGAGGCCGCGCCCTGCCGGACCATCGACTGCGCGCGCGTGGCCTCGGCCCCGGCCAGCCTGGAATGCCGCATGACCCGGATCGTCCGGCTGGCGGGAGAGGCGAACTGGCTGGTGCTGGGTGTCGTCACGGGCGTGCATCTGCGCGACGACTGCGTCCGGGACGGAAGGTTCGATCTGCGCGGCGACGGCTGGCTGACCCGGATGGGCTACAAGGATTACGCCGCCATCCATGAGCTGTTCGAGATGGAGCGTCCGCAATGAACCCGAAAACCGTGAAGGACTATATCCGCAGCATCCATGATTTCCCGCATGAGGGGATCATCTTCCGCGATGTGACCACGCTGTTTGCCGACGCGCGCGGGTTCCGCATGGCGGTCGATCAGTTGCTGCACGGCTTTGCCGGCGCCCGCATCGACAAGGTGGCGGGGCTGGAGGCGCGGGGATTCATCCTGGGCGGGGCGGTGGCGCATCAGCTCTCCACCGGTTTCGTGCCGATCCGCAAGAAGGGCAAGCTGCCCGGCGCGGTGATCTCCGAGGCCTATGAGCTGGAATATGGCGAGGCGGTGATGGAAATCCATGACGACGCGCTGCAACCGGGCGAGCGGGTGCTGATCGTCGATGACCTGCTGGCCACGGGCGGCACGGCCGAGGCCGGGATCAAGCTGTGCACCCGGCTGGGCGCCGAGGTGATCGGCTGTGCCTTCGTGATCGACCTGCCGGAGCTTGGCGGGCGCAAGCGGCTGGAAGAGATGGGCATGCCGATCCACACGCTGACCCAGTTCGAGGGGCTATAGCGGCCTCACCGCGTGCGACCGTTCCAGCCGGGCGGCCGCTTCGCCACCCAGCCATAGAAGCGCGCCAGTTCGGGATGGGCGCGCAGCGCCGCCACGCTGTTGAAATGGCGGGCCAGCTCGGTTTCGCTCAGCGTCTTGTGGATGACCTTGTGACAGACATGATGCAGCAGCACCGTGGGGCCGCCCTTGCCGCCGCGCAGTTTCGGGACCAGGTGATGCCGGCTTTGCGGCACATCCGGCGGGATCGGCCGGTCGCAGAGCGGGCAGACCGGCGTGTCGTCCGGTGACTGCCGGGCGCCATCGGCCGGATCGTGCCGCGCCATGTCACGGCACCTCGATCTTGCCGCGCAGCGGCACATCGGCGTGGGATGCCACGTCGTGCCGTTCGATCAGGCGGTGGATCTGCGGGCCGCCCTCGTCGCGGTGCAGCGCGCGCAGCGCCGTCGCCACCTCGGCATCGGCCACGGTACGGCGGGTGTTGTGGCGGATGTAATCGTCCCAGGTGGCGATGTGATAGCTCTCCGACCAGTGATCGGGCTTTTCCAGATCGCGCAGCAGCACCCAGGACCGTGCGCCGTCGCGGCGGCGGATGTCGCGGCGCCGGATCATCAGATCCAGGAAGGTCTCGGTATCCTCAGGCGCGATGTGGTAATCGACCATCACCATGATCGGACCCGACCGGCCGCGCAGGTCGAGCCCCAGCACCGGCTCGCGGAAGCGGTTGGCGGGGGACAGGTCAGACTGGCTGAATTCCGGCATCGGCATGGCGATGCCCAGCAACGCGGGCAGGATCAGCGCGATCCCCGCGGCGGTCAGCGCATCCTGGTGACCCGACGCCTCGGCCACGCTGCCCCAGATCCAGGCCCCCGCGGCCATGCCCCCGAATGTGGCAGTCTGATAGAGCGCAAGGGCGCGGGCCACCACCCAGCGGGGTGTGGAAAGCTGGACGGTCACATTGAACAGCGACAGCGTCAGCACCCAGGCCATGCCGGCGGGAAACATGGCGAAGGCGTGGCTCCACACGCTGCCGGTCAGCCCCAGCGTCAGCAGGCAGGCGGCGAATACCAGCATCCCGCTGCGCACGATCCATTCATTGTTCAGCCGCTTGCGGAGGGCGGTGTTGGTCAGCGCCCCGATGATGGCGCCCGCGCCGAAGCAGCCCAGCAACACGCCAAACAGCAGCGAGCCGCCCTCGGGGTGGGATTTCGCCACCAGCGGCAGCAGCGCCAGCAGCGCCGCGGCGGTCAGCCCGAACCCGGCCGAGCGGGTCAGGACACGGACCAGATTGGGCGACAGCGCGACATAGCGCAGCCCGGCGCCGACGGCCGAGACAAAGGGCTCCCGCGCGACCTGGCGGGGCGGGTAATCCGGCTTCCAGCGCAGCAACGAGATCAGCAGCGGGATATAGCTCAAGGCGTTGACGGCAAATCCGACCGCCGCCCCCCAGGCCGCGACGATCAGCCCGCCCGCCGCCGGGCCGACCGAGCGCATCAGGTTGAAGCCCACGGAATTCAGCGTCACCGCCTGCGGCAGATCCTCGCGCGGGACCAGGTCGCCGACCGAGGCCTGCCAGGGCGGGTTGTGCAGCGCCTGGCCCAGGCCGATCAGGAAGGTGAACCCCAGCAGCAGCCATGGGGTGATGCCACCCTGCCAGGTCACGATGGCAAGAACCGCCGACATCACCGCCATGAAGGAGATGGCGGCGAGCATGATCTGGCGGCGGTCGAACATATCCGACAACGCCCCGGAGACGAGCGCGAACAGCATGATCGGCAAGGTGTTCGATGCCTGGACCAGGGCAATCAGCGTGGCATTGCTGGTGATCTGCGTCATCAGCCAGGCGGCGCTGACCGCCTGCACCAGACCCCCGAAATTGGAGACCAGCGTCGCCGACCATAATCTGCGATAGGCGCTATGCCGGAATGGCGCGAAGGTGGGGGACTGGCTTGGCATTGCCCGAAACTCTGCCCTCAAAAACAACCCCCCGCAAGAAGCTTGCGGGGGGCAAAACCACATGAAACACATGTCCGGGCGAAACCCCGCCCGGCAGTCAACTCGCTAAGAACTCAGGTGGCGCGGTTGATGAGGCGCAGGATCACGAGCAGGATCACCGCACCGATGGTCGCCCAGATGATCTGCATGATGATGTTGCTGGATTCGCCGGCCAGACCGATCGCCGGGAACAGGAACGAGGCGATAAGCGCGCCGACGATGCCGACGACGATGTTGACCAGAATGCCGTGGCCGTGGCCCTTGACGATCTGACCCGCCAGCCAGCCCGCAATCGCACCCACGATGATCGCAACGATGATACCCATGGAACCTTCCCTTTTGTCTTGGGACCGCCGGACATGTTCCGGCGGTTTCTGTCCCAGCAACGCGCGTCTTGGCGCAAGGTTCCGATCACAAACAGCAATATCTGAACCGGACCGTTTTCCGACGCATGTTTCGGATCAGTCCCGGCGGCCGCGCGCCGGGTGGCGCGTGCGTCTCGGGCAGCCTCGCCGACGGGGACCTCGGATTGCCGCTGTGGCAGCGCATGGGACCAGCGGATTTTGCCGCGCATCGCCGGTCGGGATAGAGTGACGAAAATGGCCTGCAGCCCGGCCCGAATCGGCCCCGGTCGAGTTGACCCTGTCCTATGGCAGGTCTAAACGGGCATTAGCCCAACCCAAACGCAGTCGGGACCGATTGCGGCACAAGGGAGCCCGAAAAGTGGACTATCTTCTGTCCGAATATCTGCCGATCCTGGTCTTCGTCGCCATGGCTTCGGCCCTTGCCCTGATCCTGCTGGCCGCGGCGGCGGTGCTTGCGGTCCGCAACCCGGACCCCGAGAAGGTGTCGGCCTATGAATGCGGCTTCGAGGCGTTCGACGATGCGCGCATGAAATTCGATGTGCGATTCTACCTCGTGGCGATCCTGTTCATCATCTTCGATCTCGAGGTGGCGTTCCTGTTTCCCTGGGCGGTCAGCTTCCACGGCCTGTCCGACGTGGCCTTCTGGGGCATGATGCTGTTTCTCGGCGTGCTGACCGTGGGCTTTGCCTATGAGTGGAAGAAGGGGGCATTGGAATGGGCGTGATGGTCGGACAGAACACCGCCGCCGCCGACCGCGACGTGCAGGTGCGCGAACTGTCGAATGAATTGCAGGACAAGGGCTTCCTGCTGACCACGACCGAGGACATCATCAACTGGGCGCGCAACGGCTCGCTGCACTGGATGACGTTCGGGCTGGCGTGCTGTGCGATCGAGATGATGCAGGTCTCGATGCCGCGCTATGACGTGGAACGCTTCGGCACGGCGCCGCGCGCCTCTCCGCGCCAGTCGGACCTGATGATCGTCGCTGGCACGCTGACCAACAAGATGGCCCCGGCGCTGCGCAAGGTCTATGACCAGATGCCAGAGCCGCGCTATGTCATCTCCATGGGATCCTGCGCCAATGGCGGCGGGTATTACCATTACAGCTATTCCGTCGTGCGCGGATGTGACCGGATCGTGCCGGTGGATATCTATGTGCCGGGCTGCCCGCCCACGGCCGAGGCGCTGCTTTACGGCATCCTGCAATTGCAGCGGCGCATCCGCCGCACCGGCACGCTGGTGAGGTGAGCCATGGCCCTTTATCCTGACACCGATGCGCTGAACGACCTGGCGGAACTGCTGCAGGTCCGCTTTGCCGATGACGTGCTCTCGGCCGATATCGCGATCGAGGAGCTGACCGTCGTCGTTGCGCCGCCGGGTCTGCTGCGGGTGATCGAGTTCCTGCAATCCGATGCCAATTGCCGCTTCTCGACGCTGATCGACATCACCGCGGTGGACCATCCCGAACGTCCGGCGCGGTTCGACGTGGTCTATCAGTTCCTGTCGATGTATCGCAATCAGCGCATCCGGGTGAAGATCGCCATCCGCGATGATGAGCTTGTCCCGTCTCTGACCGGGCTGTTCCCCGGCGCGGACTGGTATGAGCGCGAGGTGTTCGACCTGTTCGGCATCATGTTCTCGGGCCACCCGGATCTGCGCCGGATCCTGACCGATTACGGCTTCCGAGGTCACCCGCTGCGCAAGGACTTCCCGACCACCGGCTATGTCGAGGTCCGCTATGACGAGGCGCTCAAGCGCGTGGTCTACGAGCCGGTCAAGCTGACCCAGGAATACCGGCAGTTCGATTTCCTGTCGCCCTGGGAGGGCGCGAAATACGTGCTGCCAGGCGATGAGAAATCCGATGAGGCGCCGAAATGAGCGGAGGCGGCGAAGCAGCGATGCGGTTGCGCCCGGTGCCGGGCAAAAAGGGGTAGGTCATGGACGGCGATATTCGCGTGAACAGCTATGACGACGGATCGAGCGATGTCCGCACGGACGAACAGGCGATCCGGAACTTCAATATCAATTTCGGCCCCCAGCACCCGGCGGCGCATGGCGTGCTGCGCATGGTGGTGGAGCTTGACGGTGAGATCGTGGAACGCGCCGATCCGCATATCGGGCTGCTGCATCGCGGCACCGAGAAGCTCATGGAGAGCCGGACCTATCTCCAGAACCTGCCCTATTTCGACCGGTTGGATTACGCGGCACCTCAGAATCAGGAACATGCCTGGTGTCTGGCGATCGAGAAGCTGACGGGGATCGAGATTCCGCCCCGCGCAAAGATCATCCGGGTTCTGTTCGACGAGATCGGACGCATTCTGAACCATATGCTGGGGGTGACGACTGGGGCGATGGATATCGGCGCGCTGACCCCGCCGCTTTGGGGGTTCAAGGCGCGCGAAGAGCTGATGGTGTTCTGCGAACGGGCCTCGGGCGCGCGGCTGCATATGGCCTATTACCGGCCGGGTGGTGTGCATGAAGACCTGCCGCCGGATCTGATCGACGATATCGAGGAATGGTGCGAGAGCTTCCCCGATCTTCTGGACGATCTGGACGGGCTGCTGACGGAAAACCGGATCTTCAAGCAGCGTCTCGTCGATATCGGTGTCGTGACCGAGCAGGACGCGCTGAACTGGGGATATTCCGGCGTGATGGTGCGCGGCTCGGGCCTGGCCTGGGATCTGCGCAAATCGCAGCCCTATGACGGCTATGACGAATATGACTTCCAGATTCCGGTCGGCAAGAACGGCGATTGCTATGACCGCTATCTGGTCCGCATGGCCGAGTGTCGGGAATCGGTGAAGATCATCAAGCAGGCCTGCGAAAAACTGCGCGCGACGCCCGGCGATGTGCTGGCGCGCGGCAAGCTGACGCCGCCCCGCCGCAGCGAGATGAAGCAGGACATGGAAAGCCTGATCCACCACTTCAAGCTGTATACCGAGGGCTTCAAGGTTCCCGCCGGCGAAGTCTACGCGGCGGTCGAGGCACCGAAGGGCGAGTTCGGTGTCTATCTGGTCAGTGACGGGACCAACAAACCGTATCGCGCCAAGCTGCGCGCGCCGGGATTTGCGCATCTCCAATCGATGGACTGGATGGCCACGGGGCATATGCTGTCCGACATCCCGGCCTTCATCGCGACGCTCGACATCGTGTTCGGCGAGGTGGACCGGTGATCCGCCTTGCCTGCATGGCGGGGCTGGCGGCGCTTGCCGTCGCCGGATGCGGGCGCGATCCGGTGGGCCTGTCACCGGAACGCAACGAAGACTATGTACTGGGCATGTTCGCCGCCCAGAATTGCGCGGCACGGTCGCAGGCGCGGGCAGGGGCCGTTCTGGCCGAGCTGGCCCGGACGGGTGCGGCCGTGACGATCAGCTCCCACGCTCCGGCCGCCAGCGACCGGGCGATCTCATGCAGCGGGGCCATGCCGGCGCGGTGACGCGCGGCGGGTCAGTGAAAGACAAAGAACGGATAGAAGACGATGCTTCGCCGCCTCAGCCCAATCCAGCCGGACTCCTTCGAGTTCACGCCAGCAAACCTTGAATGGGCGCGGGCGCAGATGACCAAATATCCCGAAGGCCGCCAGCAGTCGGCGATCATCCCGGTGCTGTGGCGCGCCCAGGAACAGGAGGGCTGGCTCAGCCGTCCGGCGATCGAATACTGCGCCGATCTGCTCGGCATGGCTTATATCCGGGCCTTGGAGGTGGCGACCTTCTATTTCATGTTCCAGTTGCACCCGGTCGGCTCGGTCGCGCATATCCAGATCTGCGGCACCACCACCTGCATGATCTGCGGATCGGGCGAGCTGATCGCGATCTGCAAGGAAAAGATCGCCGCGCAGCCGCATACGCTTTCGGATGACGGGCGGTTCTCCTGGGAGGAGGTCGAATGTCTGGGCGCGTGCTCCAACGCCCCGATGGCGCAGATCGGCAAGGATTTCTACGAGGATCTGACATCGGAGAAGCTGGCGCAACTCATCGATGCGTTGGCGGGGGGCCAGGTGCCACTGCCCGGCCCGCAGGAGGGGCGCTATTCCAGCGAACCGAAAAAGGGCCAGAACGCGCTGACCGATCTGCTTCCGCCGGCCAATGAATACAACGCCTCGGTCGCCCTGGCCGCGCGGCTCGGCGACACGATCAAGCGCATCGACGGAACCGAAGTGCCGATCCTGACGCCCTGGGTCAGCCAGCCCGATGCGGCGAGCGACGACCAGGCCGGCGAAAACGCCCAGGTCGAGGACGAGCCGCGCCCGGCGGCGGGCCAGCCCGTCGATGAGACCGGCGTGACCGAACAGGAGGCCGAGGCGGAATCGGCCGCCGATGTCGAGAGCGATCAGGATGCGGCTGCGGCTCAGACGCAAGGACGGCGTCCGCAGGGTCTCGGTGCGCCGCGCGCGGGACAGCCAGACGATCTGAAACAGATCAGCGGTGTCGGCCCGAAACTGGAGGAGTTGCTGCACAGCCTCGGCTTCTATCATTTTGACCAGGTAGCGGCCTGGGCAGATGAGGAGGTTGCCTGGGTCGACCAGAATCTGGAAGGCTTCAAGGGCAGGGTGTCACGCGATGCGTGGGTCAGGCAGGCCCGCGAGATCGTCAATAAACGAAAAGGCACGGGCAGCTAGGATCAACCGCAACAACGGGGTGACGTATGCTGAAGAATGAATGCTCTCGAAACTGCTGGCTGGCCGCTGCGGTGGTCGGTCTGCTGGTGTGGATATTCAGTGGCATGTTTTTCGGCGGGTTCTTCCTGGGGTTGATAACCCTGTTTTTGCTGGGCGGAATGCTGCGCTGGCTGATCTGCGACGGGCGCGGCGGGGTGGCCGAGGATGCGGAGGTGCTGACCGGACGGCCCGAACATGTGGCGCATGAGGACGAGGGCGGCCTGCTGGAGCGTGCCGAGCGCGCGGTGGTCGATGCCAGTTCGGCCATCGCGACCGGGGCCGTGTCCGCGGTCTCCAAGGGGCGTGAGGCGCTGCGCGATGCGCGCGATGGCGAGGACAACCGCGAGGATGCCGCGCAGGCGCGGACAGGCGATGACCGGCCTGATGCGCCGCGGCGGCAAGATACGCTGGACGGGTCGCGTCACGGAGATGACGATGACGGCGATGGTCTGCTGGAGCGGGCCGAGGACCGTCTGGAGCGCGCCGGAGACGCGGTGAAGGACGCGATGGGAGCGGTTGCCGCGCGCGGCAAGAAGGCGCTCTCCTCCCTGTCAGGCGACGGCGATGCGGATCGGCCTGCGGGGCAGAGCCGTGCGCCGGAGGCAGGCAAACCGGACCGGGCGCGCGCGGCTGCGTTCTATGATCCCCAGGCGGGCGAGGCCGCAAGCTCTGACACGGCGGCTGATGCGCAGGTCTCGCCCTCGGGCCAGGCCGCGATTCCGGCGGAGCAGGCAGCGGAGTCCACAGTGAATGCGCCGAATCCGGCGAAGACCAAGGCGCCGAAAGCAGAGAAACCGGCGAAATCGGGAAAAAAGAAGAAAGCCGACAAGGCGGAGAAGCCCGCGAAGCCTGCGAAGTCCAAAAAGGCTGACAAGGCGGGCAAGGCCGACAAGCCGGCGAAATCCGCGAAATCCGGCAAGAAGAAAGCCGATGCATCGGCCGCGGCGCCTGGCTCGGCCACGCCGTCGTCGTCCGGGCCCGATGATCTCAAGGAGATCAAGGGCGTCGGGCCGCAGCTCGAAAAGCTTCTGCATGAAAATGGCGTGACCAGCTTTGCGCAGATTGCCGGGTGGGCGGAGAGCGATATCGACCGGTTTGCCGAGCTGATCGGGCGCATGGGCGGGCGGATCCGCTCGGATGACTGGGTCGCACAGGCGAAAGTCCTCGCGGCAGGCGGCGAGACGGAGTTCTCGCGCCGCGTTGACAAGGGCGAGGTGTATTGATGGCCGACCGGCCCCGTCAGGACGCGAACCAGCTTCGCCTTGCCGCCGTGGTCATGGCGGCGACGGCGCTGCTGTGGCTGGCCGCGAACTGGGCGGGGCGGCGCTATGGCTGGCCTGTGCAATACGCTTTCCTCGCGGATCTCGCCGCGATTGGTGGTTTTGTCTGGTCGCTGCTCGTGACCTGGCGTATCTGGCGGCGCGGGGCGCAGCCGGGCAAGGAAGGATGACGACGCAATGCTGAAGGATCAGGACCGCATATTCCGAAACATCTACGGGATGGGCGAGCGCACGCTGAAGGGCGCGCGGTCACGCGGATGCTGGGATGGCACGGCCGACATCATCGCACGCGGCCGCGACAAGATCGTCGAGGAGATGAAGGCCTCGGGCCTGCGCGGGCGCGGCGGTGCGGGGTTCCCGACCGGGCTGAAATGGTCCTTCATGCCCAAGGAATCCGATGGCCGCCCGGCCTATCTGGTCATCAATGGTGACGAATCGGAACCCGCGACCTGCAAGGATCGCGAGATCATGCGGCATGACCCGCATACGCTGATCGAAGGCGCGCTGATCGCCAGCTTCGCGATGGGGGCACATGCCTGCTATCTCTATATCCGTGGCGAGTTCATTCGCGAGCGCGAGGCGCTGCAGACCGCAATCGATGAATGCTACGATGCGGGTTTGCTGGGCCGGAATGCGGCAGGCTCTGGCTGGGATTTCGACTTCTATGTCAATCATGGCGCCGGTGCTTACATCTGCGGCGAGGAAACCGCGCTGCTGGAGAGCCTCGAGGGCAAGAAGGGCATGCCGCGGATGAAGCCGCCGTTTCCTGCTGGGGCGGGACTCTATGGCTGCCCGACCACGGTGAACAATGTCGAATCCATTGCCGTGGTGCCGGAAATCCTGCGCCGCGGCCCGGAATGGTTTGCGGGGTTTGGCCGCCCGAACAATGCCGGCACCAAGCTGTTCGGCCTGACCGGCCATGTGAACACGCCCTGCGTCGTCGAAGAAGCCATGTCGATCCCGATGAAGGAGCTGATCGACAAGCATGGCGGCGGCATTCGGGGCGGCTGGAAGAACCTCAAGGCGATCATTCCGGGCGGTGCGTCCTGCCCGATCCTGACCGCCGAGATGTGCGAGAGCGCGATCATGGATTATGACGGCATGAAGGAGCTGAAATCCAGCTTCGGCACCGCCTGCATGATCGTGATGGATCAGGACACGGATGTCATCAAGGCGGTCTGGCGCCTGTCGAAATTCTTCAAGCATGAAAGCTGCGGGCAGTGCACGCCCTGCCGCGAGGGCACCGGCTGGATGATGCGGGTGATGGAGCGCCTGGTTTCGGGCGAGGCCGAGGTCGAGGAGATCGACATGCTGCTGGATGTCACCAAGCAGGTCGAGGGCCACACGATCTGCGCCCTGGGCGACGCGGCCGCCTGGCCGATCCAGGGGCTGATCCGCAATTTCCGGGGCGAGATCGAGGACCGGCTGAAGGCCAGGAAAACCGGGCGCATGGGCGCGATGGCGGCAGAATAAGGATGGATACGACGGTGAAGGACATGCTCGAGAGCGAGGAAGGGACCGAAGCGGCAGACGGTCCGGCCTGGAAGAAGGCCAGCGGGATGCACTACATCAAGTTCTTGAGATCCGTGCATGAGAAGTTGCTGTTCGATCTCTATTTCGAAATCGGAACCTGCAACGGTCACAGTCTATATCCATCCCGGTCTCGGACGGTTGCGGTCGATCCCTACTTTCGCGTCAAAGACAACGCGATCGGCGTCAAACCGGAACTGCATGTCTTCCAATGCGGCTCCGACGAATTTTTCGAGCGCGATTTCCTGAAGCGGAATGACATGAAGATCTCGTTCGGCTTTCTGGACGGGATGCATCTCTTCGAATACCTGCTGCGCGATTTCATCAATGCAGAACGGAACTGCCGCGAGGGTGCCGTGCTGGCACTGCATGATTGCTGCCCGTACAACTTCACGATTCAGACGCGCGATCTCAACCACCTGCCAAGGGATGCGTGGACCGGCGATGTGTGGAAGCTGCTTCCGGTGCTGCGCAAATACCGCCCTGATCTGACGCTGACCGTGCTGGCCTGCGCGCCGACCGGGCTGGTGCTGGTCACCGGTCTCGATCCGGAGAACGATAAGCTGTCGCGTCACTATGACGAGATTCTGTCCGATTGGGTTGATGTCGAGATGCGCGACTATGGCGTCGATCGTTTCAACGAAAGCTTCGAGTTCCATCTTCCGCGCAAGGTGATTGGCGACGGCTTTTCCCTGTTCGCCGGAGCGGCGATGGAAAACGCCGTGCCACTGGCACCGGTGAAAGTTTCGACGTGAAGCGTGAGCTCGAGACCTGTGGCGGCGCGCGCGTGTCCCAGGCCGTCTGGCCGGCGAACGTGCGCGTTCCGGCCAATTGCTCGTGCTTGGAGCGCGACCCGACGGTGTCCGATGCTCGTTGCGCAGGGAGGGACGTGTGATGGCAGGGCCTCATGCTGGTCAGGCGCTCCTCACGCGGCGCTCACCCCTCCGTGTCGGGCCGCTGGCGGCCAGCCGTGATATGGCGGCTTGCATCGACATATGGAGGCACGAGCCATGAAAAACCTGATTGCAACCGCCCTGACCGCAAGCGTTTTCGCCGCCGCCGCGCCGGTTCTGGCGCAGGCGCCGCTGAGCCAGGAGAAATATATCAACGACCGGCTGATCTCGGCCCGGATCGCGGATCGGATCCGCCGGGAATGCCCGTCCATCGACGCCCGCATCGTCTATGCCTGGAGCCAGGCGCGGGCGCTGAAACGCTATGCGCGGGATAGGGGCTATTCCGAGGCCCAGATCGACGCCTTTCTCGACAGCAAGCCCGACAAGGCCCGCATCTATGGCGTGGCCGAGGATTATCTGACCCGCAACGGCGCGGCCGAGGGGGATGCGGACTCCTTCTGCCGCATCGGGCGGGCCGAAATTGCAAGCAAGTCGGTCGCCGGATCGCTTCTGGTGGCCAAGTAAGGACAGTGACATGGCAGATCTGCGCACAATCAAGATCGACGGCAAGGAAATCGAGGTCGATCCGAACCTGACCCTGATCCAGGCCTGCGAACTGGCCGGGATCGAGGTGCCGCGCTTCTGCTATCACGAGCGGCTGTCGATTGCCGGCAATTGCCGCATGTGCCTGGTCGAGGTGGTCGGCGGCCCGCCCAAGCCAGCCGCATCCTGTGCGATGCAGGTCAAGGATCTGCGCCCCGGCAAGGATGGCGCGCCTTCCGAGATCCGCACCAACTCGCCCATGGTCAAGAAGGCGCGCGAGGGGGTGATGGAGTTCCTGCTCATCAACCACCCGCTGGACTGCCCGATCTGCGACCAGGGCGGCGAATGCGACCTGCAGGATCAGGCGGTGGCTTACGGCGTCGATTTCAGCCGCTATCGCGAACCCAAGCGGGCGTCGGAGGATCTGGATCTCGGCCCGCTGGTCGAAACCCACATGACGCGCTGTATCTCGTGCACACGCTGTGTCCGCTTTACGACCGAAGTTGCGGGCATCACCCAGATGGGCCAGACCGGCCGCGGCGAGGACAGCGAGATCACGTCTTATCTGAACGAGACGCTGAACTCGAACATGCAGGGCAATATCATTGATCTCTGCCCGGTCGGCGCACTCGTGTCGAAGCCCTATGCCTTCACGGCGCGCCCGTGGGAGCTGTCCAAGACCGAATCCATCGACGTGATGGACGCGATGGGCAGCAATATCCGCATCGACACCAAGGGGCGCGAGGTGATGCGCATCCTGCCGCGGAACAATGATGCGGTGAACGAGGAATGGATCAACGACAAGACCCGCTTCATCTGGGACGGGCTGCGCCGTCAACGGCTGGACCGTCCCTATATCCGCGAGAACGGCAAGTTGCGTCCGGCAAGCTGGCCGGAGGCGCTGTCGGCCGCCGCCAATGCGATGAAGGGCAAGGTCGTCGCCGGGCTGGTCGGTGATCTGGTCCCGGCTGAAGCGGCCTTCAGCCTCAAGACATTGATCGAGGGCTTGGGCGGCAAGGTCGAATGCCGGGTCGATGGCGCGCGCCTGCCGATCGGCAACCGGTCTGCCTATGTCGGCACCGCGACCATTGCGGATATCGACGATGCCTCGATGATCCAGTTGATCGGCACCAATCCGCGGACCGAGGCGCCGGTGCTGAACGCGCGCATCCGCCGGGCCTGGTCGCGCGGGGCGCAGATCGGGCTGATCGGAGAGGCGGTCGATCTGACCTATGATTATGCGCATCTTGGCGCGGATCGCGCGGCGCTGGAAAAGCTCTCCTCGCGAGAGATCAGCGACGAGACCCGCGACAAGCCGACCCTGGTGATTGTCGGTCAGGGCGCGATCCGCGAGGCGGATGGCGCGGCTGTTCTGGCCCATGCGATGAAGCTGGCCGAAAACTCCAACTCGAAGTTGCTGGTGCTGCACACGGCTGCCGGTCGCGTTGGGGCGATGGATGTTGGCGCAGTGACGGAGGGTGGTCTGGATGCCGCCATCGACGGGGCCGAGGTGATCTATAATCTTGGCGCGGACGAGGTCGATATAGATCAGGGCGCCTTCGTGATCTATCAGGGCAGCCATGGTGATCGCGGCGCGCATCGCGCCGACCTGATCCTGCCCGGTGCCTGCTATACCGAGGAGAACGGCCTGTTCGTCAACACCGAAGGCCGCCCGCAGCTTGCCATGCGCGCCAATTTCGCGCCGGGCGAGGCCAAGGAGAACTGGGCGATCCTGCGGGCACTGTCGGCCGAACTGGGCGCGACACTGCCCTGGGACAGCCTGGCGGCGCTCCGTCGCGCGATGATCGCGGAGGTGCCGCATCTGGGGAAGGTCGGCGAGGTGCCGGTGAACGAGGTGGTGGCGCTCGACAAGGCGGATCTCAGGACGGCCGATTTCCGCTATGCCATTCGGGATTTCTACCTGACCAATCCGATCGCGAGGGCGTCCGCCTTGATGGGCGAATTGTCGGCAATGGCGGCCGCGCGGGGCGAGTTGCCCGGAATGGCGGCGGAGTAGGGCGCAGTGACGGGCCGGGGCCAGATCAGCGGAGCCGCGATCGTCGCGGCGATGGCCGTTCTGGCCGGCTGTGCCGGCCCGTCCAATGGCGGGCTGGCACAGCCGCCGCGCGCGAAACCGCCCACCATCCCGGTCCGGCTGGAGGGGCCGACGGCGGATACCTCCATCCTCGCCGGGGTCTCGACCCGCAGCGGCGAGATGCTGATTCTGGAAAATGACGGCTCGGTCACGAAAACCGAGATCGATTCAGATCGCGGGCGGGCCACGCTGCGCCAGTCCGACGCGGCGATGTACAGCCTGACCGATATTCTGGTCACGGACGACACCATCCCGCTGGAGGATCTGCCGCGCCCGCCCACGGCGCAGGAGATCGCGCTGAAAACATTCGCCGAACGGCGCCGGTCGGCGCTTCCCGCCCGGATCGTCCGGGCAGAGCCGGAGATGTTCCGGGGCAATCAGGTGCGCGTCATCGGAAAGGGCGGTTCCGGCGCGGCGGAGCTTGTCTCGGTCGTTGTCCAGTTGCGTGAAGGGGTGGACGAAAGCACCGCCTTCGCCTATGCCACCTGCACGCTCGCCGCCTGGTCGAGGACAACAAAAACGCCCTATGGACGCCATATACGAACGCTCTCCAGCGAACGGAACGGCGTGCTGACGGTGGAATCGGTCTTTACGATGTCGACGGACCTGCCGCTCGGGCTGCGGGTCATGGAAAGAGACAAGACCTTGCAGGAGTGCAGGGCGAACGGTGTTCCCGCCCGTGTCGCGGTCGGGCCTGTGGAAGGGACGGAAACGAATGGCTGAGTTCTGGGCATCCTCGCTGGGTTACGCGATCATCATGCTGGGCCAGGGACTGGCCATCATCGCCTTCGTCATGGGCTCGCTGATCTTCATGGTCTATGGCGACCGCAAGATCTGGGCCGCCGTCCAGATGCGGCGCGGCCCGAACGTGGTCGGTCCCTGGGGGCTGCTCCAGACTTTCGCCGATGCGCTGAAATACGTGGTCAAGGAAATCGTGATCCCGGCGGGGGCCGACAAGTTCGTCTTCTTCCTGGCCCCGTTCCTGTCGATGACGCTGGCACTGATCGCCTTTGTCGCGGTGCCGTTCAGCCCCGGCTGGGTGATGGCCAATATCAATGTCGGCGTCCTGTTCATCTTCGCCATGTCCTCGCTGGAGGTGTACGGCACGATCATGGGCGGATGGGCGTCGAACTCGAAATACCCGTTCCTCGCCTCGCTGCGCTCCGCCTCGCAGATGATTTCCTACGAGGTCAGCATGGGGCTGATCATCATTGGGATCATCATCTCGGCGGGCTCCATGAACCTGTCGGTGATCGTCGAATCGCAGCGCGGGGCCGGGCTGCTGAGCTGGTACTGGCTGCCGCATCTGCCGATGCTGGTGCTGTTCTTTGTCAGCGCGCTTGCCGAGACCAACCGCCCGCCTTTTGATCTGGCCGAGGCCGAATCCGAACTCGTCGCCGGCCACATGGTCGAATATTCCTCGACCCCGTATCTTCTGTTCATGGCCGGGGAATATATCGCCATCTTCCTGATGTGCGCGCTGATCTCGCTCCTGTTCTTTGGCGGCTGGCTGTCGCCGGTGCCGTTCCTGCCGGATGGGGCGCTGTGGATGGTCATCAAGATGTGGTTCTGGTTCTTCATGTTCGGGATGATGAAGGCCATCGTGCCGCGCTATCGCTATGACCAGCTCATGCGGATCGGCTGGAAGGTGTTCCTGCCCCTGTCGCTCGGCTGGGTGGTGCTGGTGGCGATCTTCGCGCGCTATGAGATCCTCGGCGGGTTCTGGACCCGCTGGGACGTGATTGCACCCGTTGGTGCGGCTGTAACCGGAGGCTGAACGACATGTCGGAGCAAACCATCGCAACCGCGCTTGCAAATGCCAGCGAGACCGACAAGGCCGAATTCGCCCATTACCTGGCGGACCACGCCTTGCAGGACAGCGACGCGGCGCGAATCCGCGCCCTCGTCGCGGCATTCGACCGTTTTGTCGCAGAACGTCTAAGGGGGCGCTGAACCATGGCATTCGATCTTGCCCGTGCGACGAAATATTTCCTGCTCTGGGATTTCATCAAGGGCTTCGGCCTCGGGATGAAGTATTTCTTCGCTCCGAAGGAAACCATCAACTACCCGCATGAGAAGGGCCCGCTTTCCCCGCGTTTCCGGGGCGAACACGCGCTGCGCCGCTACCCGTCCGGCGAGGAACGCTGCATCGCCTGCAAGCTGTGCGAGGCAATCTGCCCGGCGCAGGCGATCACTATCGACGCCGAGCCGCGCGAGGACGGGTCGCGCCGGACCACCCGCTACGACATCGACATGACGAAATGCATCTATTGCGGCTTCTGCCAGGAAGCCTGCCCGGTCGATGCCATCGTCGAAGGCCCGAATTTCGAGTTCGCCACCGAAACCCGCGAGGAGCTGTTCTTCGACAAGCAGAAACTGCTTGAGAACGGCGATCGCTGGGAAGCCGAAATCGCCCGCAACCTTGCACTGGATGCGCCCTACAGATGACCGACGCCTTCAACCGCCTGTTCCAGCAGATGCTCCAGCAGGGGCATGAGATGGCGCGCGCCTTCAACCCGGCGATGGAGCAGGTCGACACCAAGGCGTTCGAGAAGCTGATCCCGACCATGCCCGCCGACGTGATGGAAATGTGGTTCGGCAAGACCTTCAACCGCGAGGGGCTGGATGCGAAGACAAGGTTGTTGCTGACCATTGGCGCGATCACGGTGCAGGGCGCCATGGCCGAGCCGCAACTGCGCATGTCGATCCGTCAGGCGCTCGAGGCCGGGGCGACGAAGCGCGAGATCGCGGAGACGATCTATCAGATGAGCATGTTCGCGGGACTGCCCGCCATGCAGAAGGCCCTGGAGATCGCCTCCAGCGTCTATGACGAGGAGAACGAGGCATGATGGTCTTTGCATTCTACCTGTTTGGGATCCTCGCCTGCCTGGCCGGCTTCATGGTGGTGATCTCGAAGAACCCGGTGCATTCGGTGCTGTGGCTGATCCTGACCTTCCTCTGCGCGGCGGGGCTGTTCGTGTTGCAGGGGGCGGAGTTCGTGGCGATGCTGCTGATCATCGTCTATGTCGGCGCGGTCGCGGTTCTGTTCCTGTTCGTGGTGATGATGCTGGACGTGGATTTCGCCGAGTTGCGGGGCGAACTGGCGCGGTTCCTGCCGCTCGGGCTGGTCATCGCGCTCGTGCTGATGACGGTGCTGGGCATGAGCTTTGCCGGCTGGGAAAGCGCGGAGACCGCGGGCGACATGCTGGTCGCGCCGATCCCGACCAGCACCTATAACACCAATTCCATCGGGCTGGTGCTGTACGATCGCTACTTCATCGCCTTCCAGCTGGCCGGACTGATCCTGCTGGTGGCGATGATCGGGGCGATCCTGCTGACGCTGCGCCACCGCCGCGACGTGAAGCGGCAGAACGTGCTGAAACAGATGTGGACCGACCCGGAAAAACAGCTTGAGCTGCGGGATGTGAAGCCCGGACAGGGGTTGTGACGGCAGGCGGCTGGACCGCCATCGCCATTGGCATCGCCGTCGCGGTGCTGGTGGCAAACGGATACTTCAGCGGGTGAAACACCCGAAGGGACAGAGACGATGATCGGATTGACACATTACCTTGTCGTGGGGGCGATATTGTTCGTCACCGGTATTTTCGGCATCTTCGTGAACCGCAAGAACGTCATCGTCATCCTGATGTCGATCGAACTGATGCTGCTGGCCGTCAACATCAACTTCGTCGCCTTCTCGGCCCATCTGGACGATCTGGGCGGGCAGGTCTTTACGCTGTTCGTGCTGACCGTCGCCGCCGCCGAGGCCGCGATCGGGCTTGCGATCCTGGTCGTGTTCTTCCGCAACCGCGGCACCATCGCGGTCGAAGACGTCAACGTGATGAAGGGCTGATTCATGGAAAAGATCATCCTCTTTGCCCCGCTGATCGGATCGCTGATCGCCGGTTTCGGATGGCGCGTCACCGGCGAGAAGGCGGCGCAGATGCTGACCACCGGCATCCTGTTCCTGTGCTGCCTGCTGTCCTGGATCGTGTTCCTGTCCTTCGACGGCGAGCCGCGCCACATCCCGGTGCTGGACTGGATCGTGTCGGGCGATTTCGTGTCGCAATGGGCGATCAGGCTGGACCGGTTGACGGCGATCATGCTGATCGTGGTGACGACCGTCTCGGCGCTCGTCCATCTTTATTCGATGGGCTACATGGCGCATGACGAGAATTTCACCGAGACCGAGAACTACAAGGCGCGGTTCTTCGCCTATCTGTCCTTCTTCACCTTTGCCATGCTGATGCTGGTGACGGCGGATAACCTTCTCCAGATGTTCTTCGGCTGGGAAGGCGTGGGCGTCGCCTCCTATCTGCTGATCGGCTTCTACTACAAAAAGCCCTCCGCCGGGGCCGCGGCGATGAAAGCGTTCATCGTCAACCGGGTCGGGGATTTCGGCTTCTTGCTTGGGATTTTCGGGCTGTGGTGGCTGACCGGCTCGGTGGTGTTCGACGAGATCTTCGCGCAGGTGCCCGAGATCGCCGAGACCTCGGTGCGGTTCCTGTGGACCGACTGGAACGCGGCGAACCTGCTGGGCGTGCTCTTGTTCATCGGTGCGATGGGCAAGTCGGCGCAGCTGTTCCTGCACACCTGGCTGCCCGACGCGATGGAAGGCCCGACGCCCGTGTCGGCGCTGATCCACGCCGCGACCATGGTGACGGCCGGGGTGTTCCTGGTCTGCCGGATGTCGCCGCTCTATGAGTTCGCGCCGACCGCGACTGCCTTCATCACCATCATTGGCGCCTGCACGGCGTTCTTCGCAGCGACGGTCGGGCTGGTGCAGAACGACATCAAGCGCGTCATCGCCTATTCGACCTGTTCGCAGCTCGGCTATATGTTCGTGGCCGCCGGGGTCGGGGTGTATTCGGTGGCCATGTTCCACCTGCTGACCCATGCCTTCTTCAAGGCCATGCTGTTCCTTGGCGCTGGCTCGGTCATCCACGGCATGCATCACGAGCAGGACATGCGGAACTATGGCGGGCTGCGCAAGAAACTGCCTTACACGTTCTGGGCGATGCTGATCGGGACGCTGGCCATCACCGGGGTCGGCATTCCGCTGACCCATATCGGCTTCGCGGGCTTCCTGTCGAAAGATGCCGTGATCGAAAGCGCCTTCGTGGGCAGCCAGTTCGCCTTCTGGGCCCTGGTGATCGCGGCGGGCTTCACCAGCTTCTATAGCTGGCGGCTGATGTTCATGACCTTCTGGGGCAAGCCGCGCGGCGATCACCACACCCATGACCACGCCCTTGAATCGCCGCCCGTGATGACCGTTCCGCTGGGGGTGCTGGCCATCGGCGCCATCTTCTCGGGCATGGTCTGGTATGGCGATTTCTTCGGCGACCGGGTCAACCAGTTCTTCCATCTGGGCGGGGCGGAGGAACACGCCTCGGCCGAGACGACCGAGGAGGCGGCCGGGGCCGAAACCCATGAGACCGTAGCCGTTGCTGAGGACGCGGCACCGGCAGAGGCCGCCGGCGAGGCAGAGGCCGGACATGCCGAGGACGGGGTGCTGAACACCGATGTTCCGGCGCCGGTGGGCGGGGCGATCTACATGCACCCGGACAATCATGTCCTGCATGACGCCCATTACGTGCCGAAATGGGTGAAGATCTCGCCCTTCATCGCCATGCTGATCGGCTTGTTCACCGCCTGGATGATGTATATCCGCTATCCCGACGCGCCGGCACGGTTGGCCGCGACGCAGCGCCCTCTTTACGAATTCCTGCTGAACAAATGGTATTTCGACGAGATCTACGACCATGCCTTTGTGCGCCCGGCGCGCTGGCTGGGCCGGTCGCTGTGGCAGGGCGGCGACGGGCGGGTCATCGACGGTGCCATCAACGGCGTCGCCATGGGGCTGATCCCGCGGCTGACGCGCTTCGCGGGCCGGATGCAGTCGGGCTATCTCTTCCACTACGCATTGGCGATGGTGGTCGGCATCCTGGCGCTGCTGATCTGGGTGATGATGCGCGGGAGCATGTAAGATGACCAATATCCTATCCATCATCACCTTCCTGCCGCTGGTGGCCGCGTTGATCCTGGCCGTGTTCCTGCGCGGCGACGACGCGGCTGCGCGTCGCAATGCGAAATGGCTGGCGCTGATCGCCACCACCGCGACCTTTGTGATCTCGCTGACCACCCTGTTCGGCTTCGATCCGGCCAATACCGGCTTCCAGTTCGTCGAGGATCGCAACTGGATCATGGGGCTGCGCTACAAGATGGGCGTGGACGGGATCTCCATCCTGTTCGTGCTGCTGACCACCTTCCTGATGCCGCTGACCATCCTGTCCACCTGGGAGATGGAGACGCGGGTCAAGGAATACATGATCGCCTTCCTGGTGCTGGAAGGGCTGATGATCGGCGTGTTCACCGCGCTCGACCTGATCCTGTTTTACCTGTTCTTCGAGGCCGGGCTGATCCCGATGTTCCTGATCATCGGCATCTGGGGCGGGCAGAACCGGATCTACGCGGCCTTCAAGTTCTTCCTCTACACCTTCCTCGGTTCGGTTCTGATGCTGCTGGCGATGATCGCCATGTACCGCGCGGCGGGCACGACAGATATCGAGTTGCTTCTGGCGTTCGATTTCTCCTCCGAGCCGATGCAGTTCCTCGGCTGGACAATTTTCGGCGGGTTGCAGACGCTGCTGTTCCTGGCCTTCTTCGCCAGCTTCGCGGTCAAGATGCCGATGTGGCCGGTCCATACCTGGTTGCCCGACGCGCACGTTCAGGCCCCCACGGCTGGGTCGGTCGTGCTGGCAGCGGTGCTGCTGAAGATGGGCGGCTACGGCTTTCTGCGGTTCTCACTGCCGATGTTCCCGGTGGCCTCCGATATTTTCCAGCCGGTGGTGTTCTGGCTGTCGGCCATCGCGATCGTCTACACCTCGCTTGTGGCCCTGGCGCAGTCGGACATGAAGAAGCTGATCGCCTATTCCTCGGTGGCCCATATGGGCTACGTGACTATGGGAATTTTCGCAGCGAACCAGGTCGGCGTGGACGGGGCGATCTTCCAGATGCTCAGCCACGGCTTCATCTCCGGCGCGCTGTTTCTGCTGGTCGGCGTGATCTATGACCGCATGCACACGCGCGAAATCGACGCCTATGGCGGGCTGGTGAACCGGATGCCGAAATACGCGCTAGTCTTCATGTTCTTCACCATGGCCAATGTCGGGCTGCCCGGCACCTCGGGATTCGTGGGCGAGTTCCTGACGCTGCTCGGCGTGTTCCGCGAGAACACCTGGGTCGGTCTGGTCGCGGCGACCGGGGTGATCCTGTCGGCGGCCTATGCGCTGTGGCTGTATCGCCGGGTCACGCTTGGGGCGCTGCTGAAGGAGAGCCTGAAATCCATCACCGACATGACGCCGCGCGAACGCTGGATTTTCGTGCCGCTGATCGCCATGACGCTGTGGCTGGGCATCTATCCCCGCGTTGTCACCGACATCACCGGGCCCAGCGTCGCGGCCCTGCTGAACGATGTCGAGACCGCCAATGCCGAGCGGCATGACGACCCGGCCGCGTACCGCGTCGCCGAGGCCACGGCCGGGGCGGACGACGCCGCGGCAGAGCACTGAGAGGACCGGACATGAATTCGCTCGACTTCACGATCATCATGCCGGAAATCCTGCTGGCCGGCTATGCGCTCGCAGCCCTGATGGCCGGGGCGTATTTCGGCAAGGACCGCATCGCGCGGGGCCTGCTCTGGGCCACGGTCTCGGCGTTCCTGATCCTGGCCTTCTATGTCGGCGCCGGACGCCCGACCGAGGGCGCCGCCTTCTTCGACATGTTCATCTCGGACGGCTTCGCGCGGTTCTGCAAGATCGTGATCCTGGTCTCGGCCGCTGCCGTCATGGCGATGAGCGCGGATTACCTGGCCCGGCGCGGCATGCTGCGCTTCGAGTTTCCGATCCTGATCGCGCTTGCCGCGACCGGGATGATGTTCATGGTCTCCGCCGGTGATCTGCTGACGCTGTATCTCGGGCTGGAGCTGCAATCGCTGGCGCTTTACGTCGTCGCGGCGATGCGGCGCGATTCCGTCAAGTCCTCGGAGGCCGGGCTGAAATATTTCGTGCTGGGCTCGCTGAGCTCGGGCCTGCTGCTTTACGGTGCCTCGCTGATCTACGGCTTCGCCGGCACAACGAATTTCTCGGGCATCATCCAGGTGGTGCAGGGCGATACGCTGCCGGTCGGGCTGCTGTTCGGCATGGTCTTCGTGATCGTCGGACTGGCGTTCAAGGTCAGCGCGGTTCCGTTCCATATGTGGACACCCGATGTCTATGAGGGCTCGCCCACGCCGGTCACCGCGTTCTTCGCCACTGCGCCGAAGGTCGCCGCGATGGCGCTGCTGGCGCGGGTGCTGACCGATGCGTTCGGGCGGGTGCCGGATGACTGGGGCCAGATCCTGGCAGTGCTGGCGCTGCTCTCGATGTTCCTCGGCTCCATCGCCGGGCTGGGGCAGACCAACATCAAGCGGCTGATGGCCTATTCCTCGATCGCGCATATGGGGTTTGCCCTGGTCGGGCTGTCGGCCGGCACCGCGCTTGGCGTGGAGTCGATGCTGCTCTACATGGCGATCTACACCGTGATGAATGTCGGCGTATTCGCCTGGATCCTGTCGCTGGAACGCGACGGCGAGCCGGTGTCGGACCTGGCCAGCCTGCACCAGTTCGCGAAGGCGCAGCCAGTGAAGGCCATGGCGGTGCTGGTGCTGTTCTTCAGCCTCGCCGGGGTGCCGCCGATGCTGGGCTTCTTCGCCAAGTTCGCGGTGCTGAACGCGGCGGTGGATGGCGGTATGGCCTGGCTGGCCGGCGGCGGGCTGATCGCGTCGGTGATTGGCGCGTTCTATTATCTGCGCGTCGTCTACTACATGTATTTCGGCCGCGACATCGAGCCGGTCGGCAGCCGGATGAGCACGGCCTCCTACGCGCTTCTGGTGGCGTCGGCGGTGGTCACGCTGTTCGGCGCGGTCACCATGTTCGGCGTGGACCGCGCGGCGGGGCGGGCGGCGGAATCCCTGATGATCGTCGATGCGCATGCGCCCGGCGACATCGAGACCGCGGCGATCCAGCAAGTTGACTGATCCCGGCGCATGGCCAGAGGGCGTGGCGCGGCATGTGCTGCCGCGCTGCGGCTCCACCAACACCGAGGCGCTGAACATGGCCGCCCATCTCTCGGGGCCGGCCTGGGTGATGGCGCTGGAACAGACCGGCGCGCGCGGGCGCAGGGGCCGGGCCTGGTCGATGCCGGCGGGCAATTTCGCCGCGACGCTGGTTCAGCAGCCCACTGCGCCGGCAGGCGAGATGGCGCTGTACAGCTTCGTGGCGGCGCTGGCGCTGCACGACGCGCTCGGCGCGGCGGGCGGGCCGTCGGCGCGGCTGGCGTTGAAATGGCCGAATGACGTGCTGCTCAATGGCGGCAAGGTGGCGGGGATCCTGCTGGAAAGCAGCGGGCGCGGGCAGGAGGTGTCGGCGCTCGCCATCGGGATCGGCGTCAATCTGGCGGCGGCCCCGCCGCCGGAGCCGGATGCCAGCTTCGCCCCGGTCTCCCTGCGCGGCGAGACCGGCATGTCTGTCACCCCGGAGGAGTTCCTAGATTTGCTGGCCCCGGCCTTCGCCGCATGGGAGATCCGGTTCCAGGCAGAGGGGTTTGCGCCCATCCGCGACGCCTTCCTGGCCCGCGCCGCGCGGCTGGGTGAGACCATCGTCGCGCGGACCGGCACGGCCGAACTCACCGGCCGGTTCGACGGGATCGACGCAAGCGGGGCCTTGATCCTGACAACCGCCTCCGGCAGACAGGCAGTCCCTGCTGCGGAAGTGTTTTTCTGATGCTGCTTTGCATTGATACCGGCAACACCAACACCGTCTTCTCGGTCTGGGATGGCGAGCGGTTCCTGTCGCATTGGCGGATCGCCACGGATCACACCCGCACGGCGGATGAATATTACGTCTGGCTGGAGACGCTGATCTCGCTCACCCATTTCGAACTGGATATCGACCGCTGCATCATCTCTTCCACCGTGCCGCGGGTGGTGTTCAACCTGCGCGTCCTGTGCAACCGCTATTTCAACACCCGCCCGCTTGTCGTCGGCAAGCCCGACTGCCTGCTGCCGGCGCCGCCCAAGGTCGATGCCGGGGTGACGGTCGGGCCCGACCGCATCGTCAATACCTGGGCTGCGCATGAGCGCCACGGGGATGATCTGATCGTCGTGGATTTCGGCACCGCCACCACGTTCGATGTCGCTGATCCGACAGGTGCCTATATCGGCGGGGTGATCGCCCCCGGCGTCAACCTGTCGCTCGAGGCGCTGCATATGGGTGCGGCGTCGTTGCCTCATGTCGATGTGACCAAGCCGACAAGCACCAACGGCACCGAAACGGTCATCGGCACGAATACGGTCGCCTGCATCCAGTCCGGGATCTTCTGGGGCTATATCGGGCTTGTCGAAGGCATCATCAGCCGGATCCGCGCAGAGCGCGGCCGGGACATGAAAGTCATCGCCACCGGCGGCCTGGCCCCGCTTTTCGAGCAGGGCACGGATGTTTTCGACAGCATTGACGACGATCTGACGGTTCACGGGCTCCGGCTCATTTACGATTATAACAAGGAGGCGGGGAATGTCTGACCGTCTGATCTATCTGCCGCTCGGCGGCGCGGGCGAAATCGGCATGAACGCCTATGTCTACGGCTACGGGCCGAAGGGCAAGGAACGGCTGATCCTGGTCGATCTGGGGGTGACGTTCGGCGACATGGACTCGACGCCGGGCATCGACCTCATCATGGCCGATATCGGCTGGCTGCAGGCCAACCGCAAGCGGATCGAAGCGATCTTCATCACCCACGCGCATGAGGATCATGTCGGCGCGCTCGGGCTGCTGTGGGACCGGCTGGAGGTGCCCGTCCATTGCCGGAAATTCACCGGCACGCTGGCCCGGATGAAGATGGAGGAGCGCGGCCTGCCCACCGACGCGATCGAAATCCACGACCCGCGCCCCGATGTCGTCGAGGCCGGGCCGTTTACGGTGCAGTTCGTGCCGATCAGTCACTCCATCCCGGAAAGCTCGGCGCTCATCATCGACAGCCCGGCGGGCCGGATCGTGCATACCGGCGATTTCAAACTGGATGGCACCCCCGGCGTGGGCGAGCCCTTCGAGCCGAAGCTGTGGCACGACATCGCCAAGGAAAGCGGCGGCGTGAAGGTGCTGACCTGCGATTCGACCAATGTGTTCAGCCCGCAGCCCGGCCGGTCCGAGGCGCTTCTGGCCAATCCGATGCTGGATTTCGTCATGGCCCAGCCGAATATGGTGGTGGCGACGACCTTCGCGTCGAACGTGGCGCGAGTAAAAACGCTGGCCGAGGCCGGCGTGGCGGCGGATCGCAAGATCTGCCTGCTCGGCCGGTCGATGCGGCGCATGGTGCAGGTGGCGCAGGAAACCGGCGTGCTGTCGGATTTCCCCAACACGATCAGCCCCGAGGAGGCGGCCGATCTGCCGCGCGACAAGGTGATGCTGCTGGTGACCGGCAGCCAGGGCGAGCGGCGCGCGGCCACCGCACAGCTCGCGCGCGGCTCCTATCTCGGCATCCGGCTGAAGGAGGGCGACAGCTTCCTGTTCAGTTCGCGCATCATTCCGGGCAATGAGCGCGGCGTGATCCGCAACATGAACCAGTTCTCGGAGATGGGCGTGGATGTCTATGACGCCGATGACGGGATCTATCACGTCTCGGGCCATGCCAACCGCCCGGATCTGGAGGCGGTGCATGATCTGCTGAAACCGCAGATGCTGATCCCGATGCATGGCGAGCATATGCATCTGCGCGAACATGCCGAACTTGGCCGCTCCAAGGGAATCGCCTCGGTCATCGCGACGAACGGGACCATGCTGGATCTGACCGGCGAAGCGCCGCAGATCGTCGATGAGGTCGAGACCGGGCGGATCTATCTGGACGGCGGCGTGCTGATCGGGGCCATGGATGGCGTCGTGCGCGACCGGATCCGCATGGCGCTGAACGGCCACGCAATGGTCAGCGTGATCGTCGATGAGAACGACAATCCTTTCCCCGACGCCTGGGTCGAGACGATGGGCCTGCCGGAACAAGGGCGCTCCAACGCGCCGGTGGCGCAGCAGATCGAATCGGAGCTGGCCGAGTATCTGGAGCGGGTCGATGCCAAGACCGCGGTGGACGATCAGAAGCTGGAAGAGGGCGTGCGCAAGATCACCCGCCAGGTCGCCATGGACGAGATCGGCAAGAAGCCCGAGGTCACCGTCATTATCAGCCGGCTTGCGCCCTGACCGGCGGAACCCTGGGCCAATCCCAATGGGGTATGGCCTGATGCCATGGGGGCGGGGTGAATGACGATTCTTCTGTCGCTGTCGCTGGCCGTGGTGATGTTTTCCGCCGGGCTGGGACTGCGCGGCGGGGTCTATCTGCGGCTGCTGCGGATGCCGCGGGCGATCCTGACCGGGCTGGCCTTGCAGATGATCGTCCTGCCAGTCTGGGCGCTGCTGCTGACGCGCCTCATGGATCTGAGCGTCGCGCCGGCGGTTGGGCTGATGCTGACGGCGATGGCGCCGGCGACCACGGCCAGCCATGTCCTGGTTGGCCTCGCCGGCGGGCATGTCGGTCTGGCCCGCAGTCTGACCGCGATCTCGACGCCGCTGTTTCTTCTCTGGGTGTTGCCGACCGGCCCGGACCCGACCTGGCTCATGATCCTGTCGGGGCTGATCCTGCTGCCGTTCTTTGCGGGCATGACCATGGCACGCATCGCCCGCGGCGTCGCGGCAAAGCTGGCTCGCCCGGTCTCGCTGGCGGCGTCGCTGCTGACCGGGCTGCTGTTGCTTCAGGCGCTGATTCGTTACGGCACGGTGTTTGACCTGCGGATGCTCGTGGCTTCCGTTGCCCTGGCGGGCGGCGCGGTGCTGGCCGCATGGCTCGCGGCGCGTCTGCTTGCGCCGGGGCAGGGGCCGGCGGTCGGCATCTCGACCGCGATGCAGAACTGCGCGATTGCGGTGGTGATCGCGGAATTCGCCAATATCGGCTTCGCGGCACTGGTTCCGGCGCTCTACGGCGTGGTGATGTATGCCGTGCCCTTCGCCCTCATCGCCTGGCGGGCGCGGCGGCGGTAACGGCTTGACGGGCGTGCCTTGCCTTGCCACATGCTGCCGCCCATGTCCGACAAGCCCTTCGATCCGCACCCGACCCATCGCAACTTCTATGGCCGCCGCCACGGCAAGACGCTTCGGCCCAGCCAGAAAGACTATCTGGCCGAAGATCTGGGCCCGCTGCGGCCGCGCGGCATCACCCCGGCGGACAATCCCGACCGCACCCCGATCGACCCGGCCGAGATGTTCGGGCGCGCCTGCCCGGTCTGGCTGGAAATCGGTTTCGGCGGCGGCGAGCACATGGTCCACATGGCCGCCACCTATCCCGAGATCGGCATTGTCGGATGCGAGCCCTTCATCAACGGCGTGGCGATGCTGGTCGGCAAGATCAAGGCCGCGGGCGTCAGCAATGTCAGCGTCCATCCCGGTGATGCGCGCGACATGATGGACGTGCTGCCCGATGGCGCGATCGCGCGCGCATTTCTGAATTATCCCGATCCCTGGCCCAAGACGCGCCACCATCGCCGCCGCTTCGTCACCCCCGAACATCTGCTGCCGCTGCACCGTGTCATGGCCGCGGGCGCGGAGTTCCGGGTGGCGACCGACATCCCCTCCTATGTGCGCCAGACGCTTGAGGAGGTGCCGAAGGCGGGCTTCGTGCTGGACAGCCTGCGGGCGGAGGCCTGGCCCGACTGGCCCTCGACCCGTTATGAGCAGAAGGCGCTGCGCGAAGGGCGCTGCCCCACATATCTCAGCTTCCGCCGGGTCTGAGCCGCCCGCAACCAGAACGTCATGCCCTCCTGTCGCGCCCCGAATCAGCCAGCAATCGCGGGCCGGATGCGCTGTCATGCGAATGGCACTGTATTGTCAGATCGGTGTTACACGGCCCTGCCAAGACCGCTGGGAACAACGCGGAGTCTGTCATGACAATTCGAAGCTTCCCCCTCACCCTCGCCGGCATGTTCCTAGCCACCGGCGCATTCGCCCAGGTCGAACTGACCCAGCAGGACAGCCAGTGGTTCACCGATGGCGAGAGCCGGATCGACGAGCTGGCCGCGATCCAGCCCAACACCGGCAAGGCCAAGAATGTCATCCTGTTCATCGCAGACGGCAACGGGGTCGGCACCAACTATGCCACCCGCCTCTGGGTCGGGCAGCAGGAAGGCGGCATGGGCGAGGATTACGTCCTGCCGCAGGAGGCGTTTCCGAACCTCGCCCTGGTCAAGACCTACACCACCAACGGCCAGACCCCGGACTCGGCTCCGACGGCGAGCGCCATGAACACCGGCGTCAAGTCGCGCAACGGCACCATCAACGTCGATGATGCCGGCGCCTATGACAGCTGCGATGCGGCGGCGAATGCCGGGCTGACCACCTTCTCCGAGATCGTGTCGGACATGGGCAAGTCGGTCGGCGTCGTCACCACCGCGCGCGTCACCCACGCCACCCCGGCGGCGGTCTACGCCAAGACCGCGAATCGCGATTGGGAAGACAATACCGGCCTGCCGGAAAACTGCGCGCAGAAGGACATCGCCGCGCAGCTCGTCGATGCGGTTGACGCTGGAACCGTCGATTTCGTCATGGGCGGCGGCCGCCGCCACTTCCTGCCCAACGGCATCACCGATGACGAAGGCGCCGAGGGCCGCCGGACCGATGACCGCAACCTGATCGAGGAGATCGAGGGCAAGGGCTGGCAATATGTCTGGAACAGCGACACCGCGTCCCAGATCGACAACTCCAAGCCGGTGCTGGGTCTCTTCGAAGCCAGCCACATGCAGTATGAAGAAGACCGCGACGGCGAGCCGACCCTGGCCGAGATGACCGAGATGGCGATCAACAACCTCTCGGACAATGATGACGGCTTCTACCTGCAGGTCGAGGCCGGCCGCGTCGATCACGCCAACCATGCCGGCAACCTGCATCGCGCGGTCACCGACGGCGCGGCCTTCGCCGACGCGATCGAGCAGGCCGTGTCGATGGTCGACCCGGAAGAGACCCTCATCATCGTCACCGCCGACCACGAACATGCGATCGCCTTCAACGGCTATTGCGGCCGCGGCACGCCGATCACCGGCCTGTGCTACCAGGTCGACGATAACGGCACGCAGCACACCGGAGAGCCGAATGTCGGTCTCGACGGCAAGCCCTACACCGCGGCCGGCTATCTGAACGGTGTCGGCTCGGTGATGCGCGAGGTGGTGCCCGAGGAAGCCGAGGCGACGCATGAAAACGTCGACGGCCAGGCCGAAACCAGTGCCGAGGCCGAGGCTGCCGACGCGCCGGCCCAGCCGGAATATACCGGTTCGCGGCCCGACCTGACGCAGGAAGAGGCGACCGATGTGGATTATCTGCAGCAGGCGCTGATCCCGATGACCTCGGAAACCCATTCCGGTGAGGACGTGGCGCTGATGGCCAACGGCCCCTGGTCGCATCTGTTCCGCGGCGTGATGGAGCAGAACATGATCTTCCACGTCATGAACTACGCGGTGAACGCGGAATAATCCGCGCGGCCAAAGAACTGCCGGGCGGGCTGCGCTGCGGCCCGCCCGATTCGTTTTATTGATTTGATCGAGGCTGAAGATGTTGACCCTGTCGCGCCGCCGCCTTCTTCTGTCGCTGGCCGCGTCCCCGCTCGCAGCGGCCCCTACTGTGGCGCGGGCGGGGGACGGGCCGATCCTGCTGCGCGACCTCTATGAGAAGGACCGCAGCTTTTCCGCGCTGGCAACCGGGCTGGAAGGAAGGCGAATCAGCGTCGAGGGCTTCATGGCCCCGCCGCTGCGCGCGGAAAGCAGCTTCTTCGTGCTGACGCGGCGGCCGATGGCCGTCTGCCCGTTCTGCAACGATGCCGCCGACTGGCCGGCCGACATCGTCGCGATCTACACCAAGCGGCAGGTCAGGGTGATAGCCTTCAATATCCCCATCGCCGTGGATGGCCGGCTGGAACTTGGCACCTACAAGGACCCTGATCTGGGCTTCGTCAGCCGCGTTCGCCTGGTCGATGCGGTCTACGACCGGATATGAGCCTGCCGCTGTCCATCTCCGGCCTCACCGTGCGGGCTGGCGCACGGGCGCTGCTGACGATCGAGGAACTGGCGCTGCCCGCTTGCAGCCTGACCTGCATCCGCGGCCCCTCGGGGGCGGGAAAGACGACGGCGCTGCACGCGCTCGCCGGGCTGCTTTCCGGGACCGGGCGGCTGGCCTGGGGCGATGCCGATCTCTGCCGCATGTCGCGCATGGCGCGGACCCGGTTTCGCGGCGCGCAGATGGGCATGGTGTTCCAGGATTTCCTGCTGTTCGAGGAATTGACCGCGCGCGAGAACGCGCTGATCTCGGCCGTGTTCCGACCCGACCGCGCGGCGCTGTCGCGGCGCGCCGATGCGTTGATGGAGCGGCTGGGACTGTCCGGCCTGGCGCAGCGCCGGGCGGATCGCCTGTCGGGGGGCGAGCGGCAGCGCGTCGCGGTGGTGCGCGCGCTCGCCCATGATCCTGCGATCCTGTTGGCCGACGAACCGACCGCCAGTCTCGATCGGGCGACGGCCGATGCGCTGATCGCCGATCTCGCCGCCCTGGCGCGCGCCGAGGGGCGCAGCGTGGTGATCGCGAGCCATGATCCGCAAGTCTGGGACGCGATGGACCGGGTGCTGACCATCCGCGACGGTGTGCTGGAGGCCGGGTGATGCCTGCGGTTTGGCATGATCTGTCGGCGGATGCGCAGGATCTCGCGATCCTCGCGGCACTGCTGTCGCCGCTCCTGCTGCTCGGCTGGGGGATCTGCCGGGGATATGCGCTCATGCCCCTGCTACGCAGCCTGTTCCTGCGCCATCTCTGGACGAATCTGGCCTTCATCGCCCTGGTCGCGATCTCAGTCGGGCTTGGTGTCGGACTGATCGCGCAGGAGCGGGGCCTGCGCACGGCGACCGCCCGCGTGGCAGAGAAATTCGATCTGGTCATTGCCGCGCCGGGCGACGAGATCGGCATGCTGATGGCGACGGTATTCCTGCAACCCAGTGATGCCCCCCTGCTGGACGGGCAGATGTGGCAGCGCGTGGCAGAGGCGGCCAAAGGCTCCGCCCGGATCGCGCCGCTGGCCTATGGCGACAGTTGGCAGGGGCATACGCTGATCGGGTCCACTGCGGAGTTCGTGACCCATCTGTCTGGAGACTTGGCCGAAGGCACGGCCTTTACCGCGCCGTCCCAGGCCGTGGTGGGGGCAGGCGTGCCGCTGCGGGTCGGTCAGGGCTTCGCGCCCGCCCACGGGAGCAGCCCTGCCGCCGAGGCGGACGCACATGACGACATGACCGTCCGGGTGGTCGGGCGGATGCGGGCGACGGGCAGCCCGTGGGACAGTGCCATCATCCTGCCGGTCGAGGGCGTTTGGCTGGCCCACGGGCTCGGCAATGGTCATGCCGATGCAGAGGATCCGCAGGTCGGCCCCCCTTTCGCGCCGCAATATTTCCCCGGCACGCCCGCCATCCTTGTCACCACCCGCGACCTGCCGACCGCTTACGCGCTGCAATCCCGTTTTGACGGCGATGACAGCATGGCGTTCTTCCCGGGGGCGGTGCTGTCGCGGCTGCACGGGCTGATGGGCAATCTGCGCGAGATCATGTCGGTCATGTCCGTGGTGACGCAGGTGATCGTGCTCGCCGCAGTGACGACCGGGCTGATCGTGCTGTCGCGATTATTCTCGCGCCGGCTTGCGCTGCTGCAGGCATTGGGCGCGCCGGCACGGATGATCTTCGCGCTGATCTGGTCCTATGCGGCGCTGCTGCTCGGGATCGGCGCCGTGCTGGGGCTGGCGGTCGCGTTCGGTGCGGTGCATCTGCTCTCCGCCATGCTGTCGGCGCGAACGGGGTTGCTGATCGCGGCCGATCTGGGCTGGGCGGAGCTTCATCTGGTGGCCGCGTGCCTTGCGCTTGGCCTGCTGGTCGCGCTGATTCCCGCCCTCGTTGCACTCAGGCGCGACGTGACCGAGGCGTTGCGTCGCTGACAGGAAGCGGCTTGCCTTGGCTGCCATCCGCCGACTTGCCCACGGAATGCGCGCAGGAAATGCATTTCATTACAAACAGTTGATTTGATCGCGCAACCATCGGTGGTTAGCTGCCACATGGGGTGAACGAAGTGGGGTTATTCTGGCGGACCGGCCATGTCCTGTGCTATGATCCTGACAATGTACAGGTTCAGCGCCTGAAATTGGGGCCTCTCGATCCTGCAGTCTGTCAGGCGACAAAATGCCGCGGGGCTGCGCGAGACAGTATTTTCGGCATTTTTCGCATGAAACCGGGTCTGCCTTTTTGCATCTCATACGCGCCGGTTGAACCGGCCGGTCTTTCCTCCGCGGGGCGCATGGCCCGGATGCGAGGCGAATGGGCGCGTCCAACGGCGCCCGGACAGGTTGACGGGGCCGTGCGGCATGTGCGGCCGCGATTGGTGTAGGTGGTGAATACGGTATCCAGAGCTGGCAACGGGACATATGCGCTGCCGCGCGGTGCATCTGTCATGGCAGCCGAGCCGGCGATGGATCTTGTCGGGGTTCGACCGACGCACGGCGGGGATTTGCGTGGTGCGTCTGCAAGTGAGGGTTTGCGGTGGTCGAACCTCGACAAGCCTGGAACCGGCCGGGGCCGGATCAGTCGGTTTCAAAACTGAACAGCGCCACACTTCGTTCCAACTCGTTGACGGCGAGATTGCGGTTGATCGGGGCCTGCGCACGCGAGGCGCAGTTCTGCCGTTCGCACAGAAAGCAGTTCAGCCCGATATCGGTCGGCTCCACCCGGTCCTGGTCGATGCTGTCCGAATAGATCAGCCGCGGCGCGAAAGCCACGTCACAGCCCAGCCCGACGGCCAGGCGCGGCGCAGGGGCGGCGGCGCTGCCCCCGGCGCGGGTCACGGTGCGGGCGATGGAGAAATAGCGCGTCCCCTCCGGCATGCGGATCAGTTGGGTCTGGATCCGGCCCGGCGTCTCGAAGGCCGCGTGGATGTTCCAGAGCGGGCAGGTGCCGCCGAATCGCGAGAACGGGAACCGCCCGGCGCTGAACCGCTTGGAGACATTGCCCGCGCGATCCACCCGCACGAAGAAAAAGGGAATGCCCCGCGCCTCGGGCCGTTGCAGCGTGGTCATGCGATGCGCGGTCTGCTCGAAGCTGGTGCCGAAGCGATGGCCGATCACCTCAAGGTCATAGCGTTCCGATTCGCAGGCCGCGAGGAAGGGCTGATAGGGCATCAGCAGGGCTGCGGCGAAGTAATTCGCCAGGCTGACGCGGGCGAGGCTGCGCGTCGCATCGCCTTCAAGCTCGGCCGCCGCCATCACCTCGTCCAGCAGATCCTGGTATTCCAGCCGCGCCAGCAGCACCGCGATCTGGAACCGGCGGCTCGCCGCATCCAGCCGTTCCGACAGCATCAGCTCCTTGCGATGCGGGTCATAGCGGCGCAGCGTCCCGCCCATGACCGAGGCAGGCAGGCGGCGGACCCGGATCTGATGCGCCGACAGCAGCCGGTGCAGGTTCTGCCCCGATTCGTCGCGGTGGATGCGGTTCTTCTCGGCCACCCGCTCGGCCTCGCGGTCGAGCGCATCCATGTAGTTGCGGTTTTCATAGAACAGGTCATGGACATGCTCGACGGGCTTGGCGATCTGGGCCAGCACCTCGACCTTGTTGCGGTCGGTCAGCGGATTCTCCTCTGCCTGATCACGCATCACCGCGTCGCGCAGCCGGCCCTGAAGCCGCACCAACGCCCCTGCAATGCGCGGCGAGGCCTGCAGCACCGCCTCCATCTCGGCGCGGCTGACCCCGTCCGTATCCAGTGCGGGATCCTTCAGCGCGGCCTCGAAATCGACCGCAAGCTGGGTGTCCGTGCCCGGCGCGAGTTCCGCCACATTCAGATCGTAAACCTGCGCCAGACGCATCAGCAGCTTGGCCGAGGCCGGCCGCTGATCGGACTCGATCAGCGTGATATAGCTGGGTGAGACATCGAGCTGCTCGGCCATCTGCGCCTGGGTCAGCCCCAGCGTCGTGCGCAGCACTTTCAGCCGCTTGCCGATGATGAGCTTCTCTCCGCGCGCCATGTGACATTCCTTACATTACAAACGTAACGATAATGACAAATGTGACAAACTGACCCTATTGCCTGAACAAGTTAATGCATAACAGGAATGACATTACTAGGGTGACAAATATGAACAGGCGGAATTCTCCGCGAATCTGCAGGAAGGAGCCCATCATGGCCAACCGCAAAACCTACGCCGAACTGCGCGCCGAGCTCGAGAAGCGTTACCCGAACGGGCAGACCGCCGGCGGCGTCACCATCGACGATATCGTGCAGCTCAAGCTGCAGAACACTTATGACACCCATCTGGACGTGGCCCGCGCCATGGCCGGGGTCATGCGCGAGGATATGGCCGCCTATGACGCCGATCCGACGCTGTCCACCCAGTCGCTGGGGTGCTGGTCGGGCTTTCACGCCCAGCAGATGATCAAGTCGGTCAAGCGGCTGCGCGGCACCACCAAGCGCGCCTATGTCTACCTGTCCGGCTGGATGGTGGCCGGTCTGCGCAACACCTGGGGCCATCTGCCCGACCAGTCGATGCATGAAAAGACCGCCGTCGCCGATCTGATCCGCGAGATCTATGTCTCGCTGCGCCAGGCCGACGAGGTGGCGATCAACGATCTGTTCAAGGAACTGAAAGCGGCCGGCAATGACGAGGCGCGCAATGCGGTCATCGAGAAGATCGACAATTTCGAATCGCATGTCGTGCCGATCATCGCGGATATCGACGCCGGTTTCGGCAATGAGCACGCCACCTATCTGCTGGCGAAAGAACTGATCCAGGCCGGGGCCTGCTGCCTGCAGATCGAAAACCAGGTCTCCGACGCCAAGCAGTGCGGCCACCAGGATGGCAAGGTCACCGTGCCGCGCGAGGACTTCATCGAGAAGCTGCGCGCCTGCCGCCTGGCCTTCGAGGAACTCGGTGTCGACGATGGTGTCATCGTGGCGCGCACCGACAGCCTCGGCGCCGGTCTGACCCAGAAGGTTCCGGTCAGCCAGCAGCCGGGCGATATGGCGGCCGAATACATCAAATGGCTGAAGACCGAGAAGATCACCGATGACAACCCGATGAAGGACGGCGAACTGGCGCTGTTCCGCGACGGCGAATTCGTGCGCCCGCTGCGTCTAGCCAACGGGCTGTTCCCGTTCAAGGAAGGCTCGGGCCGGGATCGGGTGATCGAGGATTGCATCGTCAACCTGACCGAAGGCGGCGCCGACATGGTCTGGATCGAGACCGACACGCCGAATGTCGATGAAATCGCCGGGATGGTGAACGCGGTGCGCGAGGTCGTGCCGAACGCCAAGCTGACCTATAACAACTCGCCCAGCTTCAACTGGACGCTGAACCTGCGCAAACAGGTCCGCGATCAGTGGATCGAGGAAGGCAAGATCCAGGCCGGCGACTATCCCGAGGGCAACGAGCTGATGAAGCCGGAATTCGACGACACCGAGCTGGGGCAGGAGGCGGATGCGCGGCTGCAGAACTTCCAGCACGATATCTCGACCCGTGCGGGCGTGTTCCACAACCTCATCACCCTGCCGACCTTCCACCTGACCGCGAAGTCGATGGATGAGCTGTCGCGTGGCTATTTCGGCGAGGACAAGATGCTTGCCTACGTCAAGACCGTGCAGCGCGAGGAGATCCGTCGCGGCATCTCGGCGGTCAAGCACCAGCACGAGGTCGGCTCGGATCTGGGCGACACGTTCAAGGAAATGGTCGCAGGCGACCGCGCGCTGAAAGCGGGTGGCCACGCGAACACCATGAACCAGTTCGCGGCAGAGTGACCGCCGCGGGCATGCAGGGCATGACGACCCAGTCCGCGGCCGCATAATGGCCCTGTAAACTCTTGGTCGCCGCCGCTAATGTGGCGGCGACCCCTAACCGGAGGACCAAGACATGACTGCAGACGCCGATTTCCAGCGCATCGACCTGCCCGAGGGCGACCGCGAGACCCGCTCCATCCATCGCGTGGCAGAGGCGGTCCACCGCCTCAACGACGCGGTGCAGCGGGCCGTGAACGAAGGCGTCTCGGTCGAGGTGATCCGTGTCTCGCGTTACCACAATGGCGCAGGTGCCTGGGGCGACCAGATCGTGCCGACCATTCGCGGCACCGGCGACAAGGCCGACGGCGACGCCAAGGGCTGATCGCCCGTCAAGACGATCTGCGGGGGGGCGGGCCGTGTGAGCCCGCCCTTTTGCATTCGGCATCTCAGTCGCCGGTGGCCCTGGCCTGGTTCACCCGCTTCGACAGCTCCTCGCGGGTTTCGACCCGCTCGGAATAGCGGTCCACGAGATGATCGCGAATGTCGCGGGTCAGCAGGGTGAATTTCACCAGCTCCTCCATCACATCCACAATCCGGTTGTAGTAGGGCGATGGCTTCATCCGGCCCGCCGCGTCGAACTCATCCCAGGCTTTCGGGACGGAGGACTGGTTGGGAATGGTCAGCAGCCGCATCCAGCGGCCCAGGATGCGAAGCTGGTTGACGGTATTGAAGCTCTGGCTGCCGCCGCAGACCTGCATCACCGCCAGCGTCTTGCCCTGTGTCGGGCGCACCCCGCCAAGCGACAGCGGGATCCAGTCGATCTGCGATTTCATCAGCCCGGTCATCGCCCCGTGCCGCTCGGGCGAGGACCACACCATCCCCTCGCACCACTGCACCAGATCGCGCAGTTCCGCGACCTTGGGATGGTCGGGGTCGGCCGTATCCACCTGCGGCAGACCGGCCGGGTCGAAAATCCGCGCCTCGGCGCCGTATCGGTGAAGGATCCGCGCGCATTCCTCGGCAGCGAAGCGCGAGAAGCTGCGGCTGCGCAGCGAGCCATACAGGATCAGGATGCGCGGCGCGTGGGTGCTCGGCGCTGCGGGAAAAAGCGCGGCGGCGGAGACAGGGGCGAAGCTGTCAGTCTGGATCTGCGGTGTGTCGGTCAAATCGGTGAGGCTTTCATCGGATGCGTTAATATTCGATATATCATGTAATGTCGAAATGTAAGGCCTGGCGAAGCCCCGCGTCGGGACCGCGCCGAATTGCCGCGCCCCTTTTCCCGGCGCGGCTTTCGCGCTACATACCCGGATTGACCCCGCGACCCCGCAAGGTGACGCCATGACGACCGACATCGAACGCCCCGTGCTGACCCCGCCCAATGGCGAAAAGAAGGTGCTGCTGCACAGCTGCTGCGCCCCCTGTTCGGGTGAGGTGATGGAGGCGATGACCGCGTCGGGCATCGACTACACGATCTTTTTCTACAACCCGAACATCCATCCGCATAAGGAATATCTGCTGCGCAAGGATGAGAATATCCGCTTTGCCGAGCAGCATGACGTGCCGTTCGTCGACGCGGATTACGACAGCGACAACTGGTTCGCCCGCGCCAAGGGGATGGAGTGGGAGCCGGAGCGGGGGATCCGCTGCACCATGTGTTTCGACATGCGGTTCGAGCGCACGGCGCTTTACGCGCACGAACACGGGTTTCCGGTGATGACCTCCAGCCTCGGGATTTCGCGCTGGAAGGACATGAAGCAGATCAACGGCTGCGGCGAACGCGCGGTAAAGCCCTATGACGGGCTCGACTATTGGGATTTCAACTGGCGCAAGGGCGGCGGGGCGAACCGCATGATCGAAATCTCCAAGCGCGAGGAATTCTACATGCAAGAATATTGCGGCTGCGTCTATTCCCTGCGCGACACAAACCGCCACCGCCGCGAGATGGGGCGCGACCCGATCGAGATCGGCACGATGTATTACCGCAACGAGGAATCGCCCAAGGGCGAATAGGGCGCAAAGCTGCTGCGCTGCGGGTCGGCCTCGGTCGGACGGCCGATCATGGGAAAGGCGCGTTGCGGGCAGGATTCGCGTTCGCACAGCTTGCAGCCCGGCCCGATCGGGGTCGCCGCCTCCGGCCGGTTTGGCTCAAGCCCGTCTGCATAGACCAGCCGTTCGGCATGAGCGATGTCGCAGCCAAGCGCCACGGCGAAATTCTTGACCGCCGCGCCGTAGCGCCCGCCGCCATGGGTGACGGTGCGCGCCACCCACAGATAGCGCCGCCCGTCGGGCATCTGCGCCAACTGGGTCAGGATCTCCCCCGGCCGGGAGAACGCTTCGTAGATGGACCAAAGCGGGCAGGAGCCGCCGAATCGCGAGAAATGGAAATCCGTCGCGGATTGCCGCTTGGAGATATTTCCGGCGCGGTCCACGCGGATGAAGAAGAAGGGCACCCCCTCCGCGCCGGGGCGTTGCAGGGTCGACAGACGGTGGCACGTCGTCTCGAACCCGATATCGAAGCGGCGCGACAGCACCTCGATATCGTATCTCTCCGCCTCGGCGGCGGTCAGGAACTGCCGATAGGGCAGGATCAGCGCGCCGGCATAGTAGTTGGCCAGGCCGATCCGCAACAGGGGCAGGGCGTCATCGGACAGGCGCGACTCCGCACAGATCCGCTCGATGCTCTGCGCCTCTTCCAGCAGGGCAAGCTGGGTGCCCATCTGAAAGAAGCGCTGCGATTCCGACAGATGGGCAGCGACATGCAGCACCCGGCGCCCGGCGTCGAAGCGCCGCAGCGTCCCCGGCCCGGTCTGCGCCTCGATGCGGATGCCGTGCCGGTCTTGCAGGTAAGTGGCAAGCGCCTCGGCACGTCCCGTCACCGGCATCAGATCGCCCAGCCGTTCGGCATGGTGATCCAGCTCCGCGATATGATTGCGGCGGGTATAGAAGTAATCGCGCACCGCCTCGAACCCGGTCGGTGCCGCGGGCGGGTCGGGCTGGCCGGAGATCTGCTCGGCGAGCAGATCGGCGCGCTCCGTGGCATTGCGCAGCCGCCGCCGCATATCCAGGATCAGCTTCGCCAGACCGGGGGAATTGTCGGCCAGCTCGTGCAGCTCGGCGGTGCTGATCTGGGCCCCCTGATCGGCCAGGGCGGCGCGCAGCCGCGAGGCCAGGCGGCTGTCGCCCGCATCGTGGAAGGGCTGCGCTTCGGCCCCGAATTGCTGATCCAGCTTCTGCAGCACGGCCAGGGTCAGCGGCCGCTGGTTCCGCTCGATCTGGTTGAGATAGCTGGGCGACAATTCCAGCGCCCGTGCCAGCGCCGCCTGGGTCAGCCCGTGGCTTTCCCGCAGCCGCTTCATCTGGCCGCCCATATAGGCATGTCGCATCGCGCACCTTCGCAATCTTTGCAGCGGGGCAGGGCCGCCTTCGCAACTCTCTGCTAATTCCTTCTTTACGGTAAACGTCGCGCTGTGGGAAGTTAACGGGGCACAATCTGCGAAGGACCGCCATGCCGGACATCGCGCCCGAGATCACCGAATCGACCCGGATGGTGCTGCCCGCGCAGACCAACCATCACGGCACGCTGTTTGCCGGGTCAGCCCTGTCGATGCTGGCCGATGCGGCCTTCACCGCCGCCAGCCGCCACGCCCGCGAGAAGGTGGTTCTGGCTGGGGTCAGGGATATGCGCTTCACCGCGCCCATCCCGGTCGGCAGCCTGTTCGGCATTTCGGCCCAAGTGATCTCATCCGGGCGCAGCTCGATGATCGTTCGGGTCACCGGCACGCGCGAACATCCCGAAACCGGCGAGACCGCGCAGGTCGTGGAAGGCCGGTTCCAGATGGTTGCCGTCACCGCCGATGGCCGGCCCAAGAAAATTCACCCACAGGAGACACGCCCATGAACACCCATGAAGTCCGCACCTATAAATCCGCCGAGAATCTGGCCCGCGAGGATCAGCTCGGCTGGAAGATCGCGGAGGTCGCGGCGGACCCGGTCGCCGTGGATGACGACGTGACCGAGATGATCATCAACCGGATCATCGACAACGCCTCCGTCGCGGCGGCGTCCGTCGCGAGGCGTCCCGTGGCGTCCGCCCGCGCCCAGGCGATGGCCCATCCCTACACCCCTGGTGCCACCGTGTTCGGCGTCGACAGCGGCACCACCATCTCGCCGGAATGGGCCGCCTATGCCAACGGCGTCGCGGTGCGGGAACTGGATTTCCACGACACCTATCTGGCCGCGGATTATTCGCATCCCGGCGACAATATCCCGCCGATCCTGGCCGTGGCGCAGCATACCGGCAAATCCGGTGCGGATCTGATCCGGGGTCTGGCCACGGGTTACGAAATTCAGGTCGATCTGGTGACCGGCATCTGCCTGCATGAACACAAGATCGACCATATCGCCCATCTCGGCCCGTCAGCGGCGGCGGGGATCGGCACGCTTCTGGGGCTCGACACCGAAACCATCTATCAGGCAGTGCAGCAGGCGTTGCACGTGACCACCACCACCCGCCAGTCGCGCAAGGGCGAGATCTCGTCCTGGAAAGCCTATGCCCCCGCTTTCGCGGGCAAGATGGCGATCGAGGCCGTGGACCGGGTGATGCGCGGCGAAGGTGCGCCGTCGCCCGCTTGGGAAGGCGAGGACGGCTTCATCGCCTATCTGCTGTCCGGTCCGGGCACGGTGTATAACGTGCCGCTGCCCGGCAAGGGCGAGGCGAAGCGCGCCATTCTCGACACCTACACCAAGGAACATTCGGCGGAATATCAGTCGCAGGCACTGATCGACCTCGCCCGCCGCATGGGGCCGAAGATCGGCGACCTGTCGCAGATCGACAATATCGTCATCCACACCAGCCACCACACCCATTACGTGATCGGCACCGGCGCAGGCGACCCGCAGAAGATGGACCCCAAGGCCAGCCGCGAGACGCTGGACCACTCGATCATGTATATCTTCGCCGTGGCGCTTGAGGATGGCGGCTGGCATCACGAGAAATCCTATGCGCCGGAACGCGCGAACCGGCCCGAGACGGTCGAGCTGTGGCACAAGATCTCGACCACCGAGGACAAGGAATGGACCCGGCGCTATCACTCCAAGGATCCGAAGGAAAAGGCATTCGGCGGCCGAGTCGTGGTGACGATGAACGACGGCTCCGTCATCGAGGATGAGTTGGCGCTCGCCGATGCCCATCCCGACGGTGCCCGCCCCTTCGTGCGCGAGAATTACAAAAACAAGTTCCTGACCCTGTCGGAAGGCATCCTGTCCGCAGCCGAACAGACCCGCTTCCTTCAAGCGGCAGAGGCGCTGCGCGATCTGAAGGCGGGCGATCTTGCGGCGCTGAATTTTGTGGTCGAGGCCGGCAGGCTCGGGGATCCGCGCCCGACGGGGATCTTCGACTTCGGAAAATAAGGGAGGACGACATGGCCAAAAAAGCCAAGAAATCCGTGGCGCTTTCGGGGGTGGAGGCGGGCAATACCGCGCTCTGCACCGTGGGCGAGACCGGCAACGATCTGCATTATCGCGGCTACGACATTCTCGACATTGCCGAGGCCGCCACCTTCGAGGAAATCGCCCATCTGCTGGTGCATGGCGAATTGCCGAACAAGGCGCAGCTTGCCGCCTATGAGGCCAAGCTGATGCGGCTGCGCGGGCTGCCCGCGTCGGTGAAAACCGTGCTGGAACAGCTTCCGGCGGGTGCGCATCCGATGGATGTGATGCGCACCGGCGTCTCGGCGCTTGGCTGTGCGCTGCCCGAGGCGCATGACCATAATGTCGCAGGCGCGCGGGACATCATCGACCGGCTGATGGCCTCGCTGGGCTCGATGCTGCTCTACTGGTATCACTACAGCCATAACGGCCGCCGCATCGAGGTGGACGGGGACGAGACCTCCATCGCGGAACATTTCCTGCGGCTGCTGCACGGCAAGACGCCGTCCGACAGCCATATCCGGGCGATGCAGACCTCGCTGATCCTCTATGCGGAGCATGAATTCAACGCCTCGACCTTCACCGGGCGCATGGTGGCGGGGACGGGCGCCGATATGTATTCCGCCATCACCGCCGCGATCGGCGCGCTGCGCGGGCCGAAACACGGCGGCGCCAATGAAGTCGCGTTCGACATCCAGTCGCGCTATTCGACGCCGGACGAGGCGGGCGAGGATATCCGCCGCCGCGTCGCCGCTAAGGAAATCGTCATCGGCTTCGGCCATCCGGTCTATACCGTGGCCGATCCGCGCAACGAGGTCATCAAGCGGGTGGCGAAACAGCTTTCGGACGAGGCGGGCGACACCCGCATGTTCGACATTGCCGCGCGGATCGAGACGGTGATGGCCGAGGAGCGCAAGATGTTTCCCAATCTCGACTGGTTCAGCGCCGTGTCCTATGACCAGATGGGGGTGCCCACGGCGATGTTCACGCCGCTCTTCGTGATCTCGCGCACCTCCGGCTGGGGCGCGCATGTGATCGAGCAGCGCGAGGATGGCAAGATCATCCGGCCCTCGGCGCATTATACCGGGCCGGAAAACCGGGAATTCGTGCCGCTGCTGAAGCGGGGATGATTTCCAGCCCGCGCTGCGCGTGGGGCGAAGCACAAAGCGTCCGCCCGGGTGGGCGCAACGCGCCCGCCATGGGGCGGGCGGACGCGTGGCTGTCGCAGGCGCGACAGCCGGGCTAAGCAGAAAACTCGCTCACGCGATCAGAGAAGGATCAAAACATGCCATATCTCATCGGGTCCGATTATCCCGACCGCCCGGCGGGCACGCGCTTTCAGGAACTGCTCGACGCGCCCGGCATATTGCGCCTGCCCGGCGCGCATAACGGCCAGTCGGCGCTGCAGGCCAAGGCGGCGGGCTTCGAGGCGCTTTACCTGTCGGGCGCGGCAATGACCGCCTCCATGGGGCTGCCGGATCTGGGCATCATCACCGTGGACGAGGTCGCCTTCTTCATCCGCCAGATCGCGCGCGCCAGCCAGTTGCCGCTGCTGGTCGATGGCGATACCGGCTATGGCGAGGCGCTGAACGTCATGCACATGGTCCGCAGCTTCGAGGATGCGGGCGCGGGCGCGGTGCATCTGGAGGACCAGTTGCTGCCCAAGAAATGCGGCCATCTGAACGACAAGAAACTGGCCCGCGCCGAGGACATGGCCGCCAAGGTAGCGGCGGCGGCGAAGGCCCGCCGCCATCTGCGCATCATCGCGCGGACCGATGCTGCGGCGAGCGAAGGGATCGAGGGCGCGGTGGCGCGCGCGAAGATGTATGTCGAGGCCGGGGCCGACGCGATCTTCCCCGAGGCGCTCACCTCGGTCGAGATGTTCCGCGAGGTCCGCGCCGCGCTGCCCGGTGTCAAGCTGCTGGCCAATATGACCGAATTCGGCCGCACCCCCGCGCTGACCGCGCAGGAGTTCGAGGATCTGGGCTATGACATGGTGATCTGGCCGGTATCCTCGCTGCGCGTGGCGAACAAGGCGCAGGAGAAGCTTTATGCGACGCTTGCCCGCGACGGCGCGACGACGGCGATGCTGGGCGAGATGCAGACGCGGCAGGAGCTTTACGACACGATCAGCCTGAACGCGTTCGAGGCGCTTGACGCCAGCATCGCCGCTTCGGTCACGCCGGACTGGAAGGCCTGATCCGGCGCGGGCTAGGGTCCGGGCATCCCCCGCCCCGCCACCGCGGCGGGCGCTGACATCCCGGCGCAGACAGCCCAAGCCCTCGCGCGCTGTCTCTATCGGCTGCGCATCTTGTCAAACGCCGGGCCCGGTGACGGCCTGCAGGCGGATCACAGCGGCAACTCGACCCCGTGCCCCGTCGGATCGGGTCCTGTCCCAGGCCCGAAAAGCGGCGCGGGGCGGTGCGTCATCGGCGCGCCGCCGGAAATCAGCGCCATGCGGCGACCGCCAATCGCGGCCAGCGAGCCGGGTTGCCCGGTCCGCGCGGTCCCTTGGGCGGCACCGAGCAGCATCCGGTCATCCGGGGGGCGCTCGCGTCGGGGTTGCCGGTCTGCGGCAGCGGTCTGGCTTGGGTCCGGCTGACCGCTGTCATCGCTGCCGGACATCTCTGCGCGCGCGGAAATCCGAACAGGATCGAGCCCCGCGCGCAGCACGTCGAAGCGCGCCAGATAGCGCGCGGCATAGGCGGGGGTTCGGGAATGGAACGCGCCCGCCGCGCGCCGCCAGTCCCCGAATTCGCGATGGAGTTCGCTGAGAAACCGCGCCGCGTAGCGGGCATTGCCCAGCGGATCGAACATCTCGCGGACCGAACGGAACTGCATTCCGTGCCAGCGATAATTCAACTGGAAACATCCGATATCGACATTGGTTCTGCCCGCGGCCACCCGTGCCTCGGCAAAGGCGATCGCGCTGTCCGGGTCGTCGAACCAGCGGCCCGCACCTTCGGCATTCACGCTCCACGCCCAGGGGCGAGTGACGCCCGCGACGCGCCGGCCTGTCTCGGTCAGGGTCAGGGCCATCAGCATATCCGCCGGCACACCGCTTTCGGTCGCGGCGGTGGCGGCCGCCCATTCGCACAGATCGGCCGCCCGCTCCGCCCGTGCGGGCGGGCAGAGGATCAGGGCGGCTATCATCATCAGGATCACATGGCGCATGACCCGGTTCTGCCCCGGCCGGGGTTAACACCGCATTGACGCGGCCCGCAGCCATTCGGGGCATGGTTAAGACGAACGCATTGTGCAGCCAGAGACCTTGCGATAGGAGAGGTCGGCAACCCGGACAGAGCATGAGGCAGCCGCCTTGGACATCGCGATTTTCGCCGTCACGCAGAGAACAGGATCGACGCTGGTGCAGCGCCTGTTCAACGCCAATAAATCCACCCTGGTGTGGGGAGAGAACGGCCAGTCGCTGGTGCGGTTCATGGGCGTCCACTCGCAGGCCGCGCGGTTCTCGCGCGCAGCCCGCAACTATCGCGACGACTATCTTCAGACCCGCGATGAATCGATCGACATTTCCTGCATGGCGCCGGCAGAAAACGTGGTGCGCCGCGCGGTGATCGCCTCGCTGCGCGAATATCTCGACACGCTCTACGCGCCGCAGCCGGGCATGAAGATCGGCTTCAAGGAGGTCACTCACCCGCCGATGGTGGTCGATTACTTCAAGGAGGCCTTCCCCGAGGCGAAGACCGTGTTCGTGTCGCGCCATCCGGTCAGCACCTGGCGCAGCGTCCCCGATAGCTGGGGCCAGTCCATCGACAATTTCGCCAATGCCTGGGCGCGCAACACCCGCGGCTATGCCGAACGCGGCAAGGTCTACTGGATGGAGGATGTGCTGCGCGACCGCCAGACCCAGGACGAGATCTGCGATCTGGCAGAGATCACCCGCGAGGATTTCGACCGGGTGATGAAGGTGAACGTGAACTCCACCAAGCGCAAGGACAGAAAGCCGCAATCCGATATCGACCTCATCATGGATCTCTGCGGCGATCTGATCCCGGCGCATATCGCGGAGGCGGTCAAGCTCTGATCCATCTGCGCTGCCGGGCCAGTGGGCAGGCGGCGCAGATGGCGAGAGACGGCAAGAGGATCACGCGGAAAATGCCCGAGGCGGATCTGTCCATCCCGACCCGGAACGACGCGGTGCGACGCGCGGCGCGGCTGTCGGTTGCCCCCATGATGGACTGGACGGACCGGTATTGCCGCGGCTTTCACCGGGTGCTGTCGCGCCGGGCGCTGCTATACACCGAGATGGTCACCGCGCCCGCGATCATCCACGGCCCGCGCGACCGGCTGCTGAGGAAGGACGCGGCCGAAGCGCCCGTCGCGCTTCAGATCGGGGGGTCGGACCCCGCCGAGCTGGCGCGTGCGACCGCGCTTGCCGCGCCGTTCGGCTACGGTGAGATCAACCTGAATGTCGGCTGCCCTTCGGATCGGGTGCAGTCGGGCTGTTTCGGGGCGGTGCTGATGAAAACCCCCGCCCTGGTCGCGGATTGCGTCCGCGCGATGATCGCCGAAAGCCCGGTCGAGGTGACGGTGAAATGCCGCATCGGCGTGGATGATCAGGATCCCGCGACGGTGCTGCCCGATTTCCTGTCGCGGATGCGCGATGCCGGGGTCAGCCGCATCACCATCCATGCCCGCATGGCCTGGCTCGACGGGCTCAGCCCCAAGGACAATCGCGAGATCCCGCCGCTCGACTACCCGCTGGTGCATCGGATGAAGGCGCAGTTTCCCGATCTGCACCTGTCGATCAATGGCGGGTTGCAACCGGGCATGGCGGCCGGGCAGCTCGTGCAAATGGACGGTGTGATGTTCGGGCGCGCGGCCTATCATCAGCCCTGGGACGTGCTGGGCGCGGCCGACCGGCTCTGGGGCGAGACACCGCCCTGCGCGACCCCAATTGACGCGGCGAGTGCCACCCGTCCGCTGATCGCCCGCTGGCTGGACGAGGGCGCCCGTATCCATCAGATCACCCGCCACATGCTGGGCCTGTTCCATGGCCGACCCGGTGCGCGGCTGTGGCGCCGGACGCTCAGCGAGGGCGCGCACAAGGCGCATAGCCCGGCGGAGGGGCTTGCGCTTTACGACGCGGCGTTGGATCAGGTGCGCGACGCGATGGAGAGCGCATGACCGAACTGATCCTTTCCGCTCTGACACTGGCCGTGGTCGGTGCCGTGGCCGGTGTGCTGGCCGGGATGCTGGGGATCGGCGGGGGGATCGTGCTGGTGCCGGCCTTCTTCTACCTGTTCACCGCCGCGGGCTATGGCTCGGCCGATCTGATGCAGATCTGCCTTGCGACGTCGCTCGCCACGATCATCGTCACCTCGGCCCGCTCGGTCATGGCCCATCACCGCAAGGGCGCGGTGGACTGGCCGATCCTGCGGGACTGGGCGCCGGGCATCGCCATCGGTGCGGGCGTGGGCGTGCTGACCGTCGCCGGGCTGCGCAGCGAGAGCTTGCAGGTGATCTTCGCCTGCCTGGTCATCGTCATCGCGCTTTACATGACCTTCGGGCGCAGCACCTGGCGGCTGGCGGAGACGATGCCGCAGGGTCCGGTGAAATACGGCTTCGCCGCGATGACGGGGTTCTTCTCGGTGCTGCTGGGTATTGGCGGCGGCTCCATCGGGGTGCCGCTGATGACGCTGCATGGCCGCCCGATCCACCGCGCCGTGGCGACGGCGGCGGGGTTCGGCGGGCTGATTGCCGTGCCCTCGGCGCTGCTGTTCCTGCTGACGCCGACCGAGAACGCGCCGCCCGGCACGATCGGGGCGATCAACATCCCCGCCTTCCTCATCGTCATCGCCGTGACCCTGATGACCGCGCCGGTCGGGGCCGCACTCGCCCATCGGCTGGACCCGACGCGGCTGAAACGCATCTTCGCTCTGTTCCTCATGGTCGTGGCGCTCAACATGCTGCAGAAATCCCTGTTCTGAAAGGACCGCCATGTCACACGGACCCGCCACCCCGATCGCCTCGCGCCCCGGCCGGCCCCTGACCGGAGAGGCACGCATTCCCGGCGACAAGTCGATCAGCCACCGCGCGCTGATCCTGGGCGCGATGGCAGTGGGCCGGACCCGGATCACCGGCCTTCTGGAAGGGCAGGACGTGCTGGACACGGCCAGGGCCATGCAGGCCTTCGGCGCCACGGTCGAGCAGGTCGCGCCGGGCGAATGGACGGTGGACGGCGTCGGCGTCGGCGGGTTCGCGGAACCTGCGGGGGTCATCGATTGCGGCAATTCCGGCACCGGGGTGCGGCTCATCATGGGAGCTATGGCCACCACCCCGATCACCGCCACCTTCACCGGCGATGCCAGCCTGTCCCGCCGCCCCATGCGGCGCATCACCGACCCGATTTCGCTCTTCGGGGCCGAGATCACCGCGCGAGAGGGCGGGCTTCTGCCCGTCACCATCCGCGGCGCGGAGGACGCCGTGCCGGTCACCTACCGCACCCCCGTGGCCTCGGCGCAGATCAAGTCCGCCGTGCTGCTGGCGGGGCTGAACGCGCCCGGCCAGACCGTCGTAATCGAGGCCGAGCCGACTCGCGACCATTCCGAACGGATGCTGGCGGGCTTCGGCGCGACCATCACCACCGAAACGACGGCAGAGGGTCATGTCATCACCCTGACCGGCCAGCCGGAATTGCGCGCGCAGGACGTGGCCGTGCCGCGCGACCCCAGCTCGGCCGCGTTTCCGGTCGCGGCGGCGCTGATCGTGCCGGGCAGCGAGATCCGGGTGAACGGCATCAGCCGCAACCCGACGCGCGACGGGCTGTATGTCACCCTGGCCGAGATGGGCGCCGATCTGAGCTGGGAACATGACCGCGAGGAGGGCGGCGAGCCTGTGGCCGATCTGATCGTGCGCCACTCCGCCCTGCGGGGCGTCAGCGTGCCCGCAGACCGCGCCGCATCCATGATCGACGAGTTTCCGATCCTCTCCGTCATCGCCGCCATGGCCGAAGGCGAGACGGTGATGAACGGCGTGGCGGAACTGCGGGTCAAGGAATCCGACCGGATCGACGCCATGGCCAAGGGGTTGCGCGCGAACGGTGTCGAGGTCGAGGAGACGCGCGACAGCATGACCGTGCGCGGCACCGGCCGCATTCCCGGCGGCGGAGCGGCGGTGGAGACCCATCTCGATCACCGCATCGCCATGTCATTCCTGGTGGCGGGACTGGCCGCCGAGGCCGAGATCCGCGTCGATGACGGCAGCGCCATCGCGACGTCATTCCCCGATTTCGTGGACCTCATGCGCGGGCTGGGCGCGGATATCGGTTAATCCGTCTCGATCCGCACCGAATCGGTGGAGCGCGCGCGGGCGCGTTCGTCGAACTTCGCCTCGATGTTGTTGCCATCCGGGTCCAGCACATAGGCCGCGTAATAGCCCGGATGGTAATCGCGCAGATCCGGCGCGCCATTGTCGCGCCCGCCCGCGCGGATTGCGACCAGATGGAATTGCCGGACCATCTCGCGGCTGGCCGCCTGAAAACACAGATGGATCCGGCTCGCCTGCTCGCCGGGGCCGATCTCGTCGATCATCAGCTCGTCGCATTCCATCCAGTCGCGCCCGTGCGAGACGCAGTCCTTGCGGCCCAGAACGTCAAGCACCGCGTCATAGAACTCCTTCGAGCGCCCGAAATCGGAGACCCGCAGATGGATATGGTCGATCAGCCGACCCTGATGATAGCGCATTGGCTCGCCCCCTTCGGCCCAACTCTGGCAGGCCGGGCCGGTTCCTGACAAGCATTGACTGGACCCCGCGAACGCTTTGCGGCATAGACGATCCCAGCACCGCAAAGGAGTTCGCCCATGTGGATCGTCGATCGTATTCTGACCTGGTGGCGGGGCCAGACCCTCAACACGATGGTCTGGACGGCGCTGCACGGCGAGAAGGTCGGCGAAGACGATCAGGGCAATGTCTATTACCAGTCGAAGAACGGCAAGCGCCGCTGGGTGATCTATAACGGCGAATCCGAGGCGAGCCGGGTGCCGGTCGAATGGCATGGCTGGCTGCATCACACCTTCAAGGAGCCGCCGACCGAGGCACCGCTGCCGCGCCGCGACTGGGAACTGCCCCACCAGATGAACATGACCGGCACCCCGCAGGCCTACCGGCCGAAATCCTCGCTCTATCTGGCCGATCCCAAGGAGCGCAGCGATTACGACGCCTGGACGCCCGAGGGCTGAACGCGCCCCCGCGATCCGCGCATTTGTGACAACCGGACGCCGCGCCGCCCCTTGATCCGGCGGGCCGGTTCGGTGCATGGCTGGTCCCGACCCGCCACCAGACAAAGTTGCCGCCATGATCCGATCCCGTCTTGCCGCCCTGTCCGTCACCGCCCTGATCTCCGGCGCGGCGGCGCTGCCCGCGGCGGCGCAGGACGGGGTGCAGACCGCGCGCGGCAGCGGCGCGATGCTGCGCGCGCTCGACAAGGTGTCGAGCGAGATCACCGATCTCGACCTCGCGCCGGGGGAAGCGGTGGATGTCGGGCGGCTGACGGTGCGGCTGGGGGAATGTCGCTATCCGTCGGGCGACCCGAACTCGGACGCCTTCGCGCAGCTTGTCATCACCGACCGCCACAGCCGCGCGACGCTGTTCGACGGCTGGATGATCGCCTCCTCGCCGGCCCTCTCGGCGCTCGACGATGCGCGCTACGATGTCTGGGTGCTGGCCTGCAGGACCGCCTGACGATCCGGCAGCGGCCGCGAGTCGATCGCCACCTCCAGCCGGATGGCGCGAGCCAGCGCGCGCCGATATGCGTGGCGCGGCATGGTCTGCCCGCCCATGCTCTGCAGGTGATCCGTCGGATACTGCGTGTCGAACAAGGTGAACCCGCACCCATCCAGATGCGCCGACAGCCAGAGCAGAGCGGCTTTCGAGGCATTGCGCCGGGCCGAGAACATGCTTTCCCCGAAAAACGCCCCGCCCAGCGTCAGCCCGAACACCCCGCCGATCAGCGCGCCGCCCTCGTCCCGCATCTCCAGCGAATGGGCGTGCCCCATCTCGTGCAATTCGAGGTAAAGCGCGAAAAGCGTGTCGTTGATCCAGGTCTCCTCGCGCGCCGCGCAGCCCGCGATGACCCCGGCGAAATCCCGGTTCAGCGTCGCAGACCAGCCCGATTGACGCAAGGCGCGCCGCATCGAGCGCGACATATGCACCCCGCCCACCGGCAGGATGCCGCGCTCGGCCGGATCGAACCAGTGCAGCGCGGGATCGCTGGCCGAAACCGCCATGGGGAAGGTGCCATTGGCATAGCCCCACAGCATTTCGGCCGCGCCGATCAAGCCGGTGCGTTGTCCGACAACCAGCGTTCCAGCCAGTGGATCGAGTAATTGCCGCTCAGGATGTCGGGCTCCTGAAGCAGCGCGGTGAACAGCGGCATGGTGGTGTCCACCCCGTCCACGATCAGCTCCGACAGCGCGCGCGACAGCCGCGCAAGGGCCTCGTCACGGTCGCGGCCATGCACGATCAGCTTGCCGACCAGGCTGTCGTAATAGGGCGGGATGACATAGCCGTCATAGATGGCGCTGTCCATGCGCACACCCAGCCCGCCCGGCGCGTGGAACTGGGTGATCTTGCCCGGAGAGGGGCTGAAATTCGGCAGCTTCTCGGCGTTGATGCGCACCTCGATGGCATGGCCGCGGATCTTCAGCCGGTCCTGCGCCAGCTCCATCTCCTCGCCCGCCGCCACCCGGATCTGCTCGCGCACCAGATCGACATCGAAGATCGCCTCGGTCACCGGATGCTCGACCTGAAGCCGCGTGTTCATCTCGATGAAGTAGAACTCGCCGTCCTCATAGAGGAACTCGATCGTGCCCGCACCGATATAGCCCAGCTTGCGCATCGCATCGGCGCAGATATTCCCGATCCGGGCGCGCTCCTCGGGCGTGATCGAGGGGCCGGGTGCTTCCTCCAGCACCTTCTGGTGACGGCGCTGCAGCGAACAGTCCCGCTCGCCCAGATGAACGGCATTGCCGCGCCCGTCGCCGAAGACCTGAATCTCGATATGGCGGGGCTTCTGCAGGTATTTCTCGATATAGACATCCGGGTTGCCGAAGGCCGCCTTGGCCTCGGAGCGCGCGGTGCGGAACGCGACCTCGAGCCCGGCCTCGTCCTGCGCCACCTTCATGCCGCGCCCGCCTCCCCCTGCGGTGGCCTTGATGATGACCGGATAGCCGATCTCAGCCGCGACGCGCTTGGCGTCCTCGACCTCGTTCACACCTCCATCGGAGCCGGGGACGACCGGGATGCCCAGATCCTTCGCCGTCTCCTTGGCGGTGATCTTGTCGCCCATGATGCGGATATGCTCGGCCTTGGGGCCGATGAAGGTGATGCCGTGATCTTCCAGCATCTGCGCGAAGCCGGCATTCTCCGACAGGAACCCGTATCCCGGATGAACGGCCTGCGCGCCGCTGATCTCGCAGGCGGCGATGATGGCGGCCGGGTTCAGGTAGGAATCCGACGACCGGTTCGGCCCGATACAGACCGATTCATCGGCCATGCGCACATGCATCGCGTTGGTGTCGGCGGTCGAATGGACGGCCACGGTCTGGATGCCCATCTCGCGGGCGGCGCGAATGACGCGCAGCGCGATCTCGCCGCGATTGGCGATCAGGATCTTGTCAAACATCCCGGCCTCATTCCACGACCATCAGGGGCGCACCGTATTCGACGGGGGTGCCGTCATCGACCAGAATGCGCTTGACCGTCCCCGATTTGGGCGAGGGAATGTGGTTCATCGTCTTCATCGCCTCGACGATCAGCAGCGTCTCGCCCTCGCTGACCTTCTGCCCGATGCTGACGAAGGGGGCGGAACCCGGCTCGGCCGCCAGATAGGCCGTGCCCACCATGGGCGAGGTCACCGCGCCGGGCAGATCGCCCGCATCCGCGTCCTCCGATGTCGCCCCCGGCGTGGCCGTCGGCGTCGCCGGAGAGGCGGGCAGGGGGGCCGCATGGGCCACCGGCTGCGGCGCGGGCGCGCCCTGCATCATCATCTGCTTGCCATGTTTCGACAGGCTGACGGTCAGGCGGTCATTCTCGCCATATTCGCGCTTGACCGACAGCTCCGACAGCTCGCTGCTGTTCAGAAGCTCGGCCAGCGACTTGATGAAAGCCACGTCGCCATCGTGATTCTTGCCGGATTTGGCATCTGCGGTCATGAGTGTCCTCTGCCTTTTTTCTTCCGCGTCTGCGGCGCGGTCTAATCGGTGGCTTTATATCAAGTATTTCCCGTCTAGGAAAAGCGAATAGGGTTTCGGGCGATTTCGGCCACATGCCGCCCGCCCGGCTGCGGGCTTGCGCGAACTATGCGGCCGAACGCGCCGGCCACACAAGCAATAGCAGCGATCTCAACCATCCCGCCGGCCCGACCGTTGCAAATTCCGCCCAGCCGTCGGGCGAGACGCCGCCGCCCCGGCCACGATCCTGTCGCCCGCGTCGGCCCGCGGCGCGGCCGGTTCAGCGCGCCGCCTTCTCCTCGATGCCCGACCGCCCCTCGCGCCGGGCCAGCTCGGCCGCGACATCTGACAGCGCCAGCCCCCGCGCCGCCAGCATCACCGCCAGGTGATAGACCGCGTCCGCCGCCTCGGCGGTCAGCTTCGCGCGGTCGCCCTTCACCGCCTCGATGATCGCCTCCACCGCCTCTTCGCCGAATTTCTCGGCGCATTTCTCCGGTCCCTTCGCCAGCAATGCGGCGGTCCAGCTTTCGCCCGCATCCGCCGATCTGCGCGCCGCGATGGTCGCGTCGAGCCGCGCGAAGGCGGCGTAATCGTCATCGCTCATGTCAGCCTCACCGGAATACCCGCCTGCGCCATATGCGCCTTGGCCTCGCCGATCGTGTGGGTGCCGAAATGGAAGATCGAGGCGGCCAGCACGGCGGAGGCTCCGCCTTCCGTGACCCCCTCGACCAGATGATCCAGCGTGCCAACCCCGCCCGAGGCGATGACCGGCACATCCACCGCATCGGCAATGGCGCGGGTCAGGGGCAGGTTGAATCCCGATTTCGTCCCGTCCCGGTCCATGCTGGTCAGCAGGATCTCGCCCGCGCCCTTCGATGCCACCAGCCGCGCAAATTCCACCGCGTCGATGCCGGTCGGCTTGCGCCCGCCATGGGTGAAGATCTCCCACCGCCCCTCCGCCACCGTCTTGGCGTCGATGGCGCAGATGATGCACTGGCTGCCGAACCGATCCGCCGCCGCCGCGATCACGTCCGGGTCGGCCACGGCGGCCGAGTTGAACGACACCTTGTCCGCACCCGCCAGCAGCAACGCGCGCACATCGCCCGGGCTGCGCACGCCCCCGCCCACCGTCAGCGGCACGAAGCACTGTTCCGCCGTGCGCGTGACCACGTCGAACATGGTGCCGCGGTTCTCATGCGTGGCGTGGATGTCCAGAAAGCAGATCTCGTCCGCGCCGGCGGCGTCATAGGCTTTCGCCGCCTCGACCGGGTCGCCGGCGTCGATCAGATCGACGAAATTCACGCCTTTCACCACGCGGCCATCGGCCACGTCGAGACAGGGGATGATGCGCGTCTTCAACATGCCGGACTGATAGCCCCGCTTGCCGGTCAGGGAAAGGGGTCAGCGATCCGGGCCGCGCAGGATCAGCACCGCGAACAGGTAGGCCCCGGCCGCCGCGAAGACCATGCCCCAGGCCACCGCGCCATTGGCGAACTCCACCCCCGCCCAGGCCAGCGGCAAGACCACGCAGAGGATCCGCACCCAGAGCTTGCGGAAAAACGGGTTGTTCGGATCAACAAGCATGTCGGGCCTCCGGCCGGATGGGTCTCACTGCGGGCGCGGCGCCTCCTTGCGGGGCGGCCGCGCGTCTCAGCCGCGGCGCAGCGCGGACAGGGCAGCACTCAGATCAATCGCACCGTCATAGAGCGCGCGCCCCGAAATCGCTCCCGCGATCACCCCGGTATCGCGCAGCCGCCGCAGATCGTCCAGCGAGGCGACGCCGCCCGAGGCGATCACCGGGATCGACACGGCGCGGGCAAGCGCCTCCGTCGCCTCGACATTCGGCCCGCCCATCGCGCCGTCGCGGTCAATATCGGTATAGATGATCGCCGCAACGCCCGCATCCTCGAAGCTGCGGGCCAGATCGGGGGCCATGACATCGGTTTCCTCGGCCCAGCCCTTGGTGGCGACGCGGCCCTTGCGGGCGTCGATGCCGACCGCGACCTGACCCGGAAAGGCCGCGGCCGCCTCGCGCACCAGATCGGGGTTCTCGACCGCGACCGTGCCCAGGATCACGCGGCGCAGCCCCTTCTTCAGCCACATCTCGATCGTGGCCATGTCGCGGATGCCGCCGCCAAGCTGAACCGGGATCTGCACGGCGGAAAGGATCGCCTCCACCGCCGCCGCGTTGACCGGCTGCCCGGCAAAGGCGCCGTTCAGATCGACCAGATGCAGCCATTCCGCCCCCGCCTCCTGGAACGAGCGTGCCTGCCGTGCCGGATCATCCCCGAACACGGTGGCCGCCCCCATGTCGCCGCGCAGCAGGCGCACGCAATTGCCGTCTTTCAGGTCGATGGCGGGATACAGGATCATCTGGGCGCTCCGTAACAGTCCGCGCGGCATTGCCACAGCGGGCTGGCGGGGGCAAGTCGGCGGCCCCCGGCACCTGCCGCCGCGTCAGGCGCGGCCCGGACCTCACGTCAGACTTGCAGGAATCGCGTCCCTGCCGGAGATTATCCTGCAATGATGATCTCAGGGAGGAGACCATGAAGACATTCGCACTCGCCGCCGCCATCAGCCTGCTGGGCGCGGCCTCGGCCATGGCCGACCCGATCGAAGGGCTGTGGCAGACCCAACCGGACGAGGGCGCCTTTGCCCATGTCCAGATCGGCGCCTGCGGCAACGCCTATTGCGGCACCATCACCCGCACCTTCAAGGGCACCACGGCCTACGATTCGCCCAATATCGGCAAGCAGATCGTCATCGGCATGGCCCCGCAGGGGGGGGGCAACTACAAGGGCAAGGTGCTGCGCCCGGCCGATGGCAAGATCTATAACGGCAAGGCCACGGTCAGCGGCAACCAGATGAGCCTCGCGGGCTGCGTCGCCGGCGGGCTGATCTGCAAGAGCCAGAACTGGGTGAAGCTGCAATAAGCGCCGCGCCACGCGGGTTTGCCGGGCGGTCCCGCCGGGGCCGCCCATGTTCGTCAGGGCGTCCAGTTCAGGAAATTCTCGATCAGCCGCAGCCCCACCGCCTGCGATTTCTCGGGGTGGAACTGCGTGCCGATGATGTTGTCGCGCCCGACAATGGCGGTGACCGGCCCGCCGTAATCGACATCGGCCAGCAAGTGATCGGGATTGGCCGGCATGAACTGCCAGCCATGCACGAAATAGGCATGATCGCCGTCGCCGATCCCGTCCAGCACCGGATGGCTTTTGCGCAGCCGTAGATCGTTCCAGCCCATATGCGGCACTTTCAGTGCCGGATCATCCGGCCGGATCGCCTCGATCTCGCCGCCGATCCAGCACAGGCCGGGCGTGTCGCGGTACTCATGGCCCAGATCGGCCAGCATCTGCATGCCGACGCAGATCCCCATGAACGGCACCGCCCGCGCCTCCACCGCTTCGCGCAGCGCCTCGACCATGCCCGGCACCGCGTCGAGCGCCGCCTTGCAGGCCGGAAACGCCCCGTCGCCCGGCAGGACGATCCGGTCGGCCGCCGCCACGATCTCGGGATCGGCGGTCACGAGCACCTCCGCCCCCAGCCCGCGCCCGGCCAGCGCAAACGCCTTCTCCGCCGAATGCAGATTGCCGCTGTCGTAATCGACCAGCGCCACCCGCATCACAGGCTGCCCTTGGTCGAGGGCAGGATGTCCTTCATCCGCGGATCGGGCTCGACCGCCTCGCGCAGGGCGCGGGCCACCGCCTTGAACGCGGCCTCGGCGATGTGATGGCTGTTGACGCCGTGCAGCGCCTCGACATGCAGGGTGATCCCGCCATGGGTGGAGAGCGCCTGGAAGAATTCCCGCACCAGCTCGGTGTCGAATGTGCCGATCTTCTCGGTCGGGAAGCCCACATCCCAACGCAGATAGGGCCGCGCCGACAGATCCAGCGCCGCGCGCAGCAGCGCGTCATCCATCGCCAGCAGGAACGAGCCATAGCGGCGGATGCCGCGCTTGTCGCCCAGCGCCCGGCTCAGCGCCTGGCCGATGGCGATGCCGCAATCCTCGACCGTGTGGTGATCGTCGATATGCAGATCCCCCGTCGCCGCGACGCTCAGATCGATCAGCGCATGCCGCGACAACTGGTCCAGCATGTGATCGAAGAACCCCACTCCGGTCCGGTTCCGGTACTGCCCGGTTCCATCCAGATTGATCTGCACCTCGATCTCGGTTTCCGCCGTTTTCCGGCTGATCGTCGCCTCGCGCATGGGTCTGACCTTTCAGCAATTCCGCCGCCTTATAGCCCCTGCCGCGCGGAACCCCAATCCCCGGACCCACGTTCTCCTGACCGGACGGGTGGCCAATCTCTCGCGATTGTGACATAACAGCCACCCTCCGTAAGCAAGCTTTGTTATCGTACTCAAGTCGAAAGGATTTTCATGTCCGATCCGAACGATCCGCCGTCACGAACGACCGGCGACCCACACCGAAACGCGCAGGGCCATCCCGGCGATCCCGCTTACGAGCGGCATGTCCTTGATGGCCGCGACGATCTCGTGGAAGAGGAAGCGCCTCTTCCTGAACCAGAAGGGCCGACTGAGGTCATCGATACCGAATACGAGATCGGTCAGGACAACCTCAACCACACCTTCAAGCTGGAATTCGACGTTCACCGGCCGGTCTTCACCATCTCCGCCCTGGCGGTGATCGCGGTCACGCTGGCGGCGCTGATCTTCCAGTCGCAGCTCGATCCGTTCTTCTCGGCGATGCGCGACTGGCTGACCGGCAATCTCGCCTGGTTCTTCATCATTTCCGGCAACATCTTCGTGCTGCTCTGCGCGGGGCTGATCCTGTCGCCCTTGGGCAGCGTCCGCCTGGGCGGGCCGGAGGCCACGCCCGACTTCACCCTGACCGGCTGGTTCGCGATGCTGTTTGCCGCCGGCATGGGCATCGGTCTGATGTTCTACGGCGTCTCCGAACCGATGAGCCATTTCGACACATCGCTGGCCGGGGTGACGGTGGGCGAGAACGGTCTGCGCACCGACTGGGCGCCCCTGGGTGCCGCCGAGGGCGACGAGACCGGCGCGCGCCGTCTGGGCATGGCCGCGACGATCTATCACTGGGGTCTGCACCCCTGGGCGATCTATGCGGTGGTGGCGCTGGCGCTGGCGCTGTTCAGCTTCAACAAGGGGCTGCCGCTGACCATGCGCTCGGTGTTCTACCCCTTCCTGGGCGAGCGTGTCTGGGGCTGGCCGGGCCATTTCATCGACATCCTGGCGGTGTTCGCAACCATTTTCGGCCTGGCCACTTCGCTGGGTTTCGGGGCGCAGCAGGCCACGGCGGGGCTGGATTTCCTGTTCGGCATCCCGGCCAGCAGCACCTCGATGATCGTGCTGATCCTGGCCATTACCGCTGTCGCCATGCTCTCGGTCATCGCCGGGGTGGACAAGGGCGTCAAGCGGCTGTCCGAGATCAACATGGTTCTCGCCATGCTGCTTCTGCTCTTCGTGATCCTTGTCGGCCCGACCATGGCGATCCTCACCGGCTTCTTCGCCAATCTGAAGGCCTATGCGCAGGAATTCATCCCGCTGTCGAACCCGTTCGGCCGCACGGATGACAATTTCCGCCACGGCTGGACGGCGTTCTACTGGGCCTGGTGGATTTCCTGGTCACCGTTTGTCGGCATGTTCATCGCGCGGGTGTCGCGCGGGCGCACCGTGCGGCAATTCCTGATCGCGGTGCTGCTGGTGCCGGCGCTGATCTCGGTGCTGTGGATGACCACCTTCGGCGGCACGGCGATCACCATGACGCTGGCCGGCTTCTCGGGCATCTCGGATGCGGCGCTGGAACTCAAGCTGTTCCAGATGCTCAGCCAGTTGCCGCTGACCCAGATCACCAGCTTTATCGGCATCGTGCTGGTGGTGGTGTTCTTCATCACCTCCTCGGATTCCGGCTCGCTGGTGATCGACACCATCGCGGCGGGCGGCAAGGTGAACTCGCCCACCCCGCAGCGCGTGTTCTGGTGCACGATCGAGGGGCTTGTGGCGATTGCGCTGCTGCTCGCGGGCGGGCTGAACGCGCTGCAGGCGATGGCGGTCTCCACCGGGTTTCCGTTCACCATCGTCCTTCTGGGGGCCTGCTGGGCCATCGTGAAGGGGCTGATGGCCGAACGCCGCGAGGCGCGCTGATCGCAGCTTGCGCAGACAAGTGCCGGGCGGGCGGGGATTTCCCCGCCCGTTCTTGTTTTTCACCGACAGTGTAGTAAGAAGTTTGCTCATGTTTTTTCGTCGGGATCGCCCATGACCAGTTTTGCGGAAAGCGAGAAGCGCCTTATCGCAGCGCTTGGCCGCATAGATCGTGCGCTCGAGGCGGGGCCGGCGGCCGCGGATCAGCCCGAACGGGACGGCGAATCAGACGAATCGGCGGCGCGGATCACCGCCTTGCGCGACGAGAACACGGCGCTGAAGCGCCGGCTGGCCGAGGCGGGCGAGGATGCGACGCGGCTGGCCCGCGCCAACGAGATGCTGGCGGCAGAGAATGCGACGCTGACCAAGGCCGGCGGGGGCGAGGCGGAGGCGGCGCTCCGCGCCGAGATCGAGGCGCTGAAGGCCGCGCGCGCGGCCGAGATCGCCGCGCTCGAAGACATCATGGCCTCGCTGGAGACGTTCGCGGCAGAGGCTCCGCGCGCCTCGGACGCGCCTTACGCCGAGGATGTGGCGCCCGCGCCGGGCGATGTCGTGGCCTTCGATCAGAGCGAGGGGTGATCCCGTGGATGTGACCTTCACCATCGGCCACAAGGAATACACGCTCCAGGCCCAGGACGGCGAGGAGCGGCTTCTGCGCCGCGCCGCCGCCATGCTGGACGAGGAGGCGGGAAAGATCCTCGAACAGGCCGGGCGCGTGCCCGAGCCGCGCCTGCTTCTGCTGGCCGGGCTGATGCTGGCCGACCGGATGAACGCGATGGAGGACCGCGCGCTGACTGCCGAGCGGGAACTGACCCGCACCCGCAGCGCGGCCTCGGGCACGATCACCTCCGATGTGCTCGACGCGATGGCCGAACTGGCGGCGCGGGCGGAATCGCTGGCCGACAAGGCCGAGGAGCCGCGCCGGGGCTGATCCGCGCGCCCCGCGACCCGCCAGCCCGACCCCGCACATCCCTGCGCCGCGCCGGTCGGCTGTGTCTGCCCTCTGCTGATCCGGCCCGGTCAGTTCCGGCCGCCCGGCGTCAGCTCACTCCGCCGCGTGGGTCTGATGCGCCGTCTCGGAGCCGTCCTTCATGCGGAACCCCCGCTCCAACTGGTCGAACGGCGCCACCGGGTAGTCGCCCGAGAAACAGGCGTCGCAATATTGCGGACAGGCGCTGTTGCGGCCCTTGGCCTCTCCGGCGGCGCGATACAGCCCGTCCAGCGTCACGAAGGACAGGCTGTCCACCCCGATCCATTCGCGCATCTCCTCGGCCGACATCTGCGCGGCCAAGAGCTTGCCGCGCTCCGGCGTGTCCACCCCGTAGAAACACGGCCACGCCGTCGGCGGGCTTGCGATGCGGAAATGCACCTCGCGCGCGCCGGCATCGATGATCATGTCCTTGATCTTTCGGCTGGTGGTGCCGCGCACCACCGAATCATCGACCAGCACCACCCGCTTGCCCGCGATCAGCGAGCGGTTGACGTTCAGCTTCAGCCGCACGCCCATGTTGCGGATCTGGTCGGTGGGTTCGATGAAGGTGCGCCCCATATACTGGTTGCGGATGATCCCCATCCCGTAGGGGATCCCCGATTCCTGCGCATAGCCGATCGCCGCCGGCGTGCCGCTGTCGGGCACCGGGCAGACCAGATCGGCCTCCACCGGCGCCTCGCGGGCCAGTTCCACCCCGATCTGGCGGCGCGTTTCATAGACCGAGCGCCCGCCGATGATCGAATCGGGGCGGCTGAAATACACATGCTCGAAAATGCAGAACCGCGAACTCTGCGGCTGGAACGGGCGCGAGCTTTCGATCTTGCCCTTGGAGATCACCACCATCTCCCCCGGCTCGACCTCGCGCAGGAACTCCGCGCCGATAATGTCCAGCCCGCAGGTCTCGGAGGACAGCGCATAGCCGTCATCGCCCAGCTTGCCGATCACCAGCGGCCGCACGCCCAGCGGATCGCGCACCCCGATCAGCTTGGTCCGGGTCATGGCGATGACGGAAAACGCCCCCTCGACCCGGCGCAGCGCATCCTTCATCCGCTCGGGGATGTTGCGCTGCAACGACCGCGCCATCAGATGAATGATGCACTCGGAATCGCTGCTCGACTGAAAGATCGAGCCGCGCTCGATCAGCTCGCGGCGCAGCGCGCTCGCGTTGGTGATGTTGCCGTTATGCGCAATCGCGCAGCCGCCCATGCTGAACTCACCGAAAAACGGCTGCACATCGCGGATATGGGCGGCTTTCGATCCGGCGGTGGAATAGCGCACATGCCCGATGGCCAGTGGCCCCGGCAGCGTCTCCATCAGCGATTGTTTGGTGAAATTGTCGCGCACATAGCCAAAGCGATGCGCGCTGTTGAATCCGCGCTCGCCGTCATGGCTGATGATGCCGCCCGCCTCCTGCCCGCGATGCTGAAGCGCATGCAGGCCGAGCGCCACGAAATTTGCCGCCTCGGCCACGCCGATGACGCCGAAAACACCGCATTCCTCGTGCAGACGGTCATCGTCGAAAGGATGCGCGAGGAAGGGTTCCATGAAACGCTCACCTGGCTGCGTGGATCGGTCCCTAAATAGGGAGGAACTCGCCAAGAGTCACGCCCCGCAACCGGGGCCTGCCGCAAAAATGTCACATCCGGGCAACCCGCGCCGGTTGAAGGCTCAGTTGCCGCTCGCCTCGTCCGCGGCATCCTCGACCGCGGCGGCGGCTTCGTCGGACACGGCCGGACCCACCGCCTCGGCCGGCTCCAGCCCGTCGCCCGCGCAGCCCGAAACGAGCTGGTTGTAGCGATTGGTGATCCAGCCCGGCGCGTCCTGCGGAATCTCCGCATCCAGCCGCCCGGTCATGCGCTGAAACACCTTGGCAGAGCGCGAATTGTCCACCATCGGCACCGGCGTGGTCGCCATCACCCGGTCATAGACGATGAAGGCAATCGCCACCAGCAGGATGCCGCGGGCCACGCCGAACAGGAATCCCATCCCCTGATCGACCCCGCCAAGCGCCGAACGCTGCACGACCGACGAAAACAGCGGCGTGATGATCGAGAACAGAACCAGCGCCAGCGCGAACACCACCGCGAAGGCGGCGATGGTGGCCAATTCGCAGCTTTCGCCCAGGAATTGGTCCAGCACCGGGATCTGCGCGATCATCGGGCGCACCGCGCCGGCAAAGATGAAGGCCAGCACCGCGGCCCCCAGCCAGCCCAGAATGGCCAGTGATTCGCGCACGAAGCCACGCGCATAGGCCAGAATTGCCGACAGGATGATGACGGCCGCCACGATGCCGTCAATGATGGTGAAGCCGTCCATGTAACCACCTTATTTGCGGCAAGGATGGCCGCTTTGTCCCTCGTTCAGCCGGCGCCGAACACCTCCCCGACAAAGCCTGTCAGGTCCGCGATCCGGTCCAGCCGCATACCGCCCGCGCCGTCGATTTTCTGTGGCGCAGGGATTATCGCCTGTGAAAAACCAAGTTTCTGCGCTTCTTTCAACCTGTTTTCCGCCTGCGCGACGGGACGTAGCGCGCCCGACAGGCTGATTTCACCGAAGCTGACGCATTCCGCGGGCAGGGCGCTGTCCTCGCGCGCGCTCAGCAGGGCGGCGGCAATGGCAAGGTCCGCGGCGGGCTCCATCACGCGCATCCCGCCCGCGACATTCAGGAACACATCCAGCCCGGTGAACGGAATCCCGCAGCGCGATTCCAGCACCGCAAGGATGGTGCTGACGCGGCCAGAATCCAGCCCCACCACCGTCCGGCGCGGGCTGGCCAGCGTGGACGGCGCGACCAGCGCCTGAATTTCCGTCAGCACGGGCCGCGTGCCCTCAATGCCCGCGAACACCGCCGATCCGGGCGAGGGCTGGCCGCGCTCGGACAAGAACAGCGCCGAGGGGTTGGCGACCTCGGCCAGCCCGCCGCCGGTCATCTCGAACACGCCGATCTCGTCGGCCGGGCCGAAGCGGTTCTTCACCGCGCGCAGGATGCGGAACTGATGGCCGCGCTCGCCCTCGAAATACAGCACCGTATCGACCATATGCTCGACCACGCGCGGCCCGGCGATCTGGCCCTCCTTGGTGACATGGCCCACCAGGATCACCGCCACGCCGCGGCGCTTGGCGAATGTGACCAGCTCATGCGCCGCGGCGCGGACCTGGCTGACGCTGCCGGGCGCGGATTCCACCGTGTCCGACCACAGGGTCTGGATCGAATCGATCACCGCCAGGTCGGGGCGCTCGGCATCCAGCGTGGTCAGGATGTCGCGCAGCGCGGTCTCTGCCCCCAGCCTGACCGGCGCGTCGGCCAGCCCCAGGCGCTGCGCCCGCATCCGCACCTGCGCGCTCGCCTCCTCGCCCGAGATATAAATCGCCTCTATACCGCGCTTGGCGAACTGGGCCGCCGCCTGAAGCAGCAGCGTCGATTTCCCGATCCCCGGATCGCCCCCCACCAGCAGGGCCGAGCCGGGCACCAGCCCGCCGCCCAGCACCCGGTCGAACTCCGCCAGCCCGGATTGCGCGCGCGGCGGCGGCGGCTCTTCGGTGGACAGCGCGCTCAACGGAACGGTCCTGCCCTTCGCCGCCCCCAGCCCGCGACCGGGGCCCTGGCTCAGCGGGGTTTCCTCGACCAGGCTGTTCCATGCCCCGCAGGCATCGCAGCGCCCCGCCCATTTGCGATGGGTGGCGCCGCATTCCTGGCAGGTGAAGGAGGTGACGGGTTTTGCCATGCGCCGCTTTCTGGCAGAGCCGCGCGGGCCGGGCAAGCGCCGTGATCCCGCGGCAACCGCACCGCGCGTTGCCTGTGTACGCGCGGTGTACAGCCTGTGCACGCGCGGTGCATGCCCCGTGCGGCCCCCTCACGGCCCCGCTCACGCCAATGTCGGCTTGCGCTCTGATCGGTTTCGCCGCAATTTCCGCGCGACCCGAAGGAGAGCGGATGCCCAGCCCAAGACCCTTTTCCGGCTATGAATTCCTGATCGCCTGGCGCTATCTGCGCGCCCGCCGCGCCGAGGGCGGGGTGTCGGTGATGACCTGGATCTCGCTCATCGGCATCGCGCTTGGCGTGGCCGCGCTGATCGTGACGCTGGCCGTCCGCACCGGCTTCCGCGCGGAGTTCGTGGACACAATACTTGGTGCCAACGCCCATACCACCGTCTACATGTCGCCCACCAGCTTCGAGAATGAGCTGACCGGAGAAATCTATACCCAGCCCGGCCGGATCAGTGATTACGACGACATGGCCACACGTCTCGCCGCCATCGACGGCGTGATCCGCACCGCGCCGGTGGTCAAGGGACAGGTCATGGCGACAGCCGATGGCCGCGCGAACGTGGCCGAGGTGTTTGGCATCAGCGCCGAGAACCTGGCCCGGATCCCGCGCATCGCGGACCCCGAAACCGCTTACGGAAATTTGTCAGATTTCGAGAACGGCATCGCCATCGGCTCCGGCATCGCCCGCGAGCTTGGCGTCGGCATCGGCGACCGGATCCGGCTGATCGCGCCCGAGGGCGCGCAGACCGCCTTCGGCACCACGCCGCGCGTGAATGCTTATGAAATCACGTATATCTTCACCGCGGGGCGCTATGACATCGACCGCACGCGGGTCTATATGCCGCTGGCGGAGGCGCAATCCTATTTCAACCGCGAGGACGTGGCCGACGAGATCGAGATCTATGTGGACGACCCCGAACATGTTGCCAACTGGACCCTGCCGCTGATCGAGGCCGCGGGCGAGGGCGCGCAGGTCTGGACCTGGCAGGACAGCTCCGGCAGCTTCCTGCGCGCGCTCGACATCGAGGATGACGTGATGTTCATCATCCTGTCGGTGCTGGTGCTGATCGCAACGATGAACATCACATCGGGGCTGATCATGCTGGTCAAGAACAAGGGCCGCGACATTGGCATCCTGCGCACCATGGGTCTGACCGAAGGCGCGGTGCTGCGGGTGTTCTTCCTGTGCGGCGCGTTCACCGGCGTGATCGGCACCGTCATCGGCGTGGTCCTCGGCGTCATCGTTGCGCTGAACGTGGATCACATCATGGCGCTTCTGGGCAGCGGGGCCTGGGATGCCTCGGTCCGCGGGATCTATGAATTGCCGTCAAAACTGCGCGCGGTCGATATCGGCAAGGCGGTGGCGCTGTCGCTGACGCTGAGTTTCCTCGTCACCATCATCCCGGCCGCGCGCGCGGCCCGGATGAACCCGGTGGAGGCGCTGCGCTATGAATGAGGTCTTGCAGCTTCAGGGCATCACGAAAACCTATCACAAGGGCGCGCCGGGGCAGATTGACGTGCTGCGCGGGCTTAACCTGACGGTAGCGCGTGGAGAGGTCGTGGCCCTGGTTGCGCCGTCTGGTGCGGGCAAGTCGACCCTGCTGCATATCGCCGGTTTGCTGGACACACCCGATGCGGGCCAGGTCGTGCTGAACGGGGCCGACCTGACCGGCCAGCCGGACCGGACCCGGACCACCGCGCGGCGCCGCGATCTGGGCTTCGTCTATCAGTTCCACCATCTGCTGCCGGAGTTCAGCGCCGCCGAGAACATCATCCTCCCGCAGCTCGCGAATGCGGTGCCCCGGCGCGCGGCGCAGGCCCGCGCGGCCGAATTGCTGGACCATGTCGGGCTGAAGCCGCGCGCGGATCACCGCCCGGCCGAATTGTCGGGGGGTGAACAGCAGCGCGTGGCGTTCTGCCGGGCGCTTGCCAATCAACCCGCGCTGCTGCTGGCGGATGAGCCGACGGGCAATCTCGACCCCGAGACCTCGGACCGGGTGTTCTCCGTGCTGATGAATCTTGTGCGTGACACCGGCCTGTCAGCGCTGATCGCGACGCATAACCTTGAACTGGCAAGCCGGATGGATCGTGTGCTGAGGCTGGAGGCCGGGCAGATCAGTAACGCGTAGAGCCGTCCGGAGATAAGCGGAAGCGAAATATTGGGCTGCGCTCAGCGGTAAGCGTCTGCCCGGGTGGGCGCGGAACGCGCCCGCCATGGGGCGGGCGGACGCGTGCCTGCCGCTGGCGCGACAGGCGGGGCTGAGCAGCGATGTGTGAATTTCGTTCGCAGAGGTTCACCCATGCTCCTCCGCCGCGGCCTCCGCGAGCGCCTGGTTCAGCGCCCGCAGCGCATCGACATGATAGAGCGTGCCGATGATCTCCGGCGGGGCGGGCGGGCCGATCATCGCCGGATCGCGCGGCTCGGGCGGGCGGATCACCGGCAGGAAGGCGCCCCCCATCCGCTCGAATTCCGACAGCGCCAGATCCAGCGTCGCGCCATCCACCAGCGTCCGCCCGCTCAGCGCCAGATTGCGCACCAGATCCGCCGCCGGCGCATTCTCCGCCCCCGGCAGCCGCATCAGCGAATTGATCCGCATCTTCTGCGGCAACCAGACCTGCGGCCCCTCCGCGACATGTATGCCGCGCAGCTCAAGCTGGGTCAGGAAGAAGGAGCGGTGCAGCAGCCTAGACGCCAGTGCCGAGGACAGAGAGACCGCCGTCATCACCGCGATCCCGGTCTGAAAATCGCCGGTCATCTCGAAGATGATCAGCGCGGTGGAAATCGGCGCCCCCAGCACCGCTGCCGCGACCGCGCCCATTCCGGCCATGGCATAGATCGTCGTGCCGCCCGACAGGTTCGGGGCCACCGATGTGGCGATCATGCCGAAGGCCAGCCCGGTCAGCGCCCCCAGCACGAGCGCGGGCGAGAACACGCCGCCGCCCATCCGCCCGCCCAGGGTGATCGCGACGGCAACCACCTTGACCAAGGCAAACACGATCACCTCTCCCAGACCAAAGGCGCCATTCAGCGCTGCAAATGTCGTCTGATATCCGACGCCAATGATATGGGGAAAGGGAATGGCGATGACGCCCAGCATCGTGCCGGCCAGCATGGGGCGCAGCCAGCGGGGCCAGCCGGTGCGCTGAAACAGCGCTCCTGCGGTCGCATCCGCGCGCAGGATGGCAAAGACGAGCGCCGCCGCGACAAGCGCCGAGACGAGACCCAGCAGCATGAAAGCGGGCAGTTCGACGAAAAAGCCCAGGCCCGGCTCTCCGGTCAGGGCGAACTCCGTGGCGCCGCCGAAGGCCTGCCGGTTGATGACCGTGCCCGCGACCGCGGCAATCGCGATGGGCGCGAAGGCATGGGCCGAGAAATGCCGCAGGATCACCTCATGCGCAAAGAGCGCGCCCGCGATCGGGGCGTTGAAGCTGGCGGCGACGGCGCCGGACACCGCACAGCCCAGCAATTCGCGCCCGGTCATCGGGCTCGCATTGATCCGCGCCGCGAACCAGGTGGAGATCACGCCCGCCAGATGGACCACGGGCCCCTCGCGTCCCGACGACCCGCCCGTGCCGAGCGTGATCAGCGAAGCCGCGGCAGAGGCCAGCCCCTCGCGCTGCTCGACCCGGCCGCCCTCAAGTGCCGCATCTTCGATCACGTCGCTGACCGTGCGCACGCGCCCGTCGCCGGTGAAGCGATCGAGGATCAGCCCCACGGCCAGCCCGCCCATTGTCGGCACCGCCACCAGCCACCACCAGGGCAGGCGATGCGCGTCATTGGTGAGCGATTGATCGTCGATCCCGTATGCGCCGCGTTGCAGCGCGTCGATCCCCAGCCGGAAGAACAGCGCCGCCAGCCCTGCGCCGATCCCGATCAGCAGCGCCAGCAGCCAGAACTGCATCTTGCTGGGCCCCTGCGTGCGCAGAAGCTGCATCCCCACCGCCGCCTGCTTGCGCATCTGCGAGAAACCGCCTGCCAGCCAGTGGCCGGGCGCGGCATCATTGCGGGGCTTTCGTGGCGGCGGAGCATGGGCCATTCTGGCATCAAGCAAAAGGGGAGACGCATGGTCAACCATCGACAGGCTTTCGATGAAATTCGGGCGCTGATCGGGGCGCGGCTGTCACAGGGCGAGGCCGATCGCGACCAGCACGGGCAATCCGAGACCTGGCACCGCGCGCCTCCGCCCGACGCCGTGGCCTGGCCCGAAACGACGCAGGAGGTCAGCGCGATCCTGGCCATCTGTCACCGCCATCGCTGTCCGGTCATCGCCTGGGGCACCGGCACGTCGCTGGAAGGCAATGCGCTCGCCACGCAAGGCGGGTTGGTGCTGGACCTGATCCGCATGAACCGTGTCCTCGACATCCGGGCTGAGGACATGCTGGCCGTGGTGCAGCCCGGCGTGACGCGCGAGGCGCTGAACACCGATCTGCGGGCCACGGGGCTCTTCTTTCCCATCGACCCCGGCGCGAATGCCAGCCTGGGCGGCATGGCCGCCACCCGCGCCTCGGGCACGATGGCGGTGCGCTATGGCACGATGCGCGACGCGGTGCTGGGGCTGGAGGTGGTGCTGGCGGATGGCACGGTGATCCGCACCGGCACCAAAGCCGCGAAGTCCAGTGCCGGCTATGACCTGACCGCGCTGATGGTCGGATCGGAGGGCACGCTCGGCATCATCACCGAGCTGACCCTGCGCCTTCACGGCCAGCCCGAGGCCGTGTCCGCCGCCGTCTGCGCCTTCGACAGCATGCAGGATGCGGTGAATTGCGTCGCCGTGACCATGCAGAGCGGCATCCCCATGGCGCGGATCGAGTTCATGGATGCGGTGGCGATGCGCGCGGTCAACCTGAATTCGGGCACCGATTACCCCGAACAGCCGCATCTGATGATCGAGTTCAACGGCTCTCCTGACGGGGTGAGATCCAATGCCGAGGCATTCGGCGAAATCGCCGCGGATTGCGATGGCCGGGGCTTCAGATGGGCCTCGACGCCCGAGGACCGCACCCGGCTGTGGGAGGCGCGCCACGCCGCCTATTGGGCGACGCTGAAGCTGCGCCCCGGCGCGACGGGCGTGGTCACCGATGTCTGCGTGCCGATGTCGGAACTCCCTGCCGCGGTGGAGGCCGCGTCGGCGGATATGGAGGCGGCGGGGCTGATGGGCAACATCGTCGGCCATGTCGGAGACGGCAATTTCCACACGCTGATGCTGGTCGAACCCGGAAATGCGCAGGAGCTGGCGCGGGCCAAGGCCGCCGCCGACGCGATGGCCCGCCGCGCCCTTGCGGTGGGCGGCACGGTCAGCGGCGAGCACGGCATCGGGCTGGGCAAGCGCGCATTGATGGGAGAGCAGCACGGCGCGGCCTGGCCGCTCATGGGGCAGATCAAGCGCGTGCTCGATCCGCACGGCATCCTGAACCCCGGAAAGCTGGTGCCGGATCACGAAGATGCGTCGGAACCGGCAGGCTCGGCTCCGGGTTGATCCTGCAACCAACCTGTTGCCATGAGGTATCCGACATGTCCGCCGATCCTGACCAGCCCCCCGAAAAGGAAGCCCGCCGGCATGTCCCCGCGCTGATCGCCATCGTCGTGGCGCTGATCGTCGCCGTGATCGCGGCGCTTGTCTTCGGCGGGACCGAGCCCGAGGAGGTGACCGACGAACCCACGGCGAACACCACCGAGGAGACGGCCGGCACCGAGGCGGAAGGCGACGGGACGGAGTAGCTCGGTCGATGATAATTCCCACGCGATCTTCGGCTTCTGACGCGTTCGTGAGCGCGTGGCGGTCGTGACATGGTAAGGCAATGCTGCGATAACCCTCAAAAACCGGGCAGGGGGCATCATGTCGCGCATCATCACCATATTTTCGGCTTTGGCATTGCTGCTTCTGGCGGCCTGTGGCGGCGGTGCGCCGCGCGAGGTCGTCGTGCAGAACAATGGCGGCGGCTGGGTCGGCGGCAGCGTGCCGCGGCTTGGCGACAACAAGCCCCATACGTGGCGTGGCGGGCACCCCTACAACCTGGCCGTGCACGGCATCGACATCTCGCGCTGGCAGGGCAATATCGACTGGAACCAGGTCCGCAGCTCTGGCGTCAGCTTCGCCTTTCTGAAGGCCACCGAGGGGGGCGATCACACCGACCCGGAATTCCGGCGCTACTGGCGCGAGGCGGGGCAGGCGCGGATCCCGCGCGGCGCCTATCACTACTACTATTTCTGCCGCTCCGGCGCCGAGCAGGCGGCGTGGTTCATCCGCAACGTCCCGCGCGAGGCAGGCTCGCTGCCGCCGGTGCTGGACATCGAGTGGACCAATTCGCGGACCTGCCCGCGCCGCCCCGGCTCGGCCGAGATCCTGCGCGAGGCCTCCACCTTCCTCTCGGTGCTGGAGCAGTATTACGGCCAGCGACCCATCGTCTACACCACGGTGGATTTCTACCGCGAGACCGGCATCGGGCGGCTGAATGCAGAGTTCTGGCTGCGCTCCGTCGCGGATCATCCGCGCAATGTCTATCCCGGCCAGAACTGGACCTTCTGGCAGTATACCGGGACCGGCAGCGTGCCGGGGATAAGCGGAAATGTTGATATCAACGCCTTTGCGGGCAATGTGGGACAGTGGCGTACATGGTTGAATCGTCGGCTCGTTCGGTAAGCCATCGTGTCGTGTGGGGCCGGCCCGGACAGCCGGGCCGGGTCCGCAGAGCTGTCGAGTTCATGCTTCTGTTCGTGGCGATCCCCGTCGGGATCGCGCTGTTCCTGCCGCCGCAACAGATGTTTCAGGCGCTGTTCATGTTCTCGATCGTCGGGATGGGGCTGTTATGGTTCACCGGCGGCTTCGACTGGCGGGCGCTGCTGCATGGCTGGGGACGGTTCGACTGGCGGCTGTTTCTGGCCTTCGGCCTGCTGACCTTCACCTGCTCGGTCGTCGTGCTTTACCTGACCCGGCCCGATGCGCTGTTCGGCTTCATCCGCCGCGATCCGCGGTTCCTGATCGTGATCTGGGCGCTCTATCCCCTGCTCTCCGCGCTGCCGCAGGAGCTGATTTTCCGGGTGCTGTTCTTTCACCGCTATGGCTGGCTGTTTTCCGGCCCGCGCCAGGCGGTGCTGGCGAATGCGGCGCTCTTCAGCCTCGCCCATCTGATGTATTGGAGCTGGATCGTCGCCGTGTTCACCTTCTTTGGCGGGCTGATCTTTGCCAGCGGCTATCTGAGACGGGGCTTTCCCTGGGCCTGGGCGCTGCATGCCGTCGCCGGCAACATCCTCTTTGCCGTGGGCATGGGGGTGTATTTCTATTCCGGCAATGCCGTGCGCCCGTTCTGACGGGTCGCGAAGGGCCGGGCCGTGGCTTGACTTCACCCCCGTCCCGCTGTTCATGCGGGGGCTGAACGAAAGAGGTCCGCCATGCACGCCTATCGCAGCCACACCTGCGCCGATCTGAGAGCCGAACACGCCGGGCAAGAGGTCCGCCTGTCGGGCTGGGTTCACCGCGTCCGCGATCACGGGGGCGTGCTGTTCGTCGATCTGCGCGACCATTACGGCATGACGCAGGTGCTGGCCGACAGCGATTCGCCCGCCTTCGCGGCGATGGAAAAGCTGCGGGCGGAGACGGTGATCCGCATCGACGGCCGGGTGAAGATGCGTGACGAGGCGCTGCGCAATCCCAAGCTGCCGACCGGGGACATCGAGGTCTATGCCACCGATCTGGAGGTTCTGGGTCCGGCCGAGGAGTTGCCGCTGCCGGTCTTTGGCGATCAGGACTATCCCGAGGAGACGCGGCTGACCTATCGCTTCCTCGATCTGCGCCGCGAGAGCCTGCACAACAACATCATGCTGCGCTCACAGGTGATCCGCAGCTTGCGCAACCGCATGTGGGACACCGGCTTCACCGAGTTCCAGACCCCGATCATCACCGCCTCCAGCCCCGAGGGCGCGCGGGATTTCCTCGTGCCCTCGCGCCTGCATCCGGGCAAGTTCTACGCGCTGCCGCAGGCCCCGCAGCAGTTCAAGCAGCTCATCATGGTGGCGGGGTTCGACCGCTATTTCCAGATCGCGCCCTGTTTCCGCGACGAGGATCCGCGCGCCGACCGCTCACCCACGGATTTCTACCAACTCGACGTGGAAATGAGCTTTGTCGAGCAGGAGGACGTGTTCGCCTCCATCCAGCCGGTGATCCAGGGCTTGTTCGAGGAGTTCGGCGGCGGCCGCCGCGTCGACGCGGACTGGCCGCGCATCCCCTATGCCGAGGCGATGCTGAAATACGGAAGCGACAAGCCCGACCTGCGCAACCCGATCGAGATGCAGGTTGTGAGCGAGCATTTCCGCGGCTCGGGCTTTGCGATCTTCGCCAAGCTTCTGGAACAGGACGGGACAGAGGTGCGCGCGATACCCGCGCCGACCGGCGGCAGCCGCAAATTCGCCGACCGGATGAATGCGTTCGCGCAGCGCGAGGGGCTGCCGGGGATGGGCTATATCTTCTGGCGCAGGGGCGAGGACGGGATGGAAGCCGCCGGGCCCATCGCCAAGAATATCGGCCCCGAGCGGACCGAGGCGATCCGCCAGCAGCTTGGTCTGGGCGAGGGCGACGCGGCGTTTTTCCTTGGCGGCAAGCCCGAGGCGTTCGAGGCCGTGGCGGGACGCGCGCGCAATGAAATCGGGCGCGAGCTGGGGCTGACCGACGAAGACCAGTTCAAATTCGCCTGGATCGTCGATTTCCCGATGTATGAGAAAGATGACGAGGGCCGTATCGACTTCAGCCATAACCCCTTCTCCATGCCGCAGGGCGGGATGGAGGCGCTCAACGGCGATCCGCTGGCGGTGAAGGGCTATCAGTACGACCTGGCCTGCAACGGCTACGAGCTGATCTCGGGCGCGATCCGTAATCACAAGCCGGAGATCATGTTCAAGGCGTTCGAACTGGCCGGCTATCCGGCCTCCGAGGTCGAGAGCCGGTTCGGCGGCATGGTCAAGGCGTTCCGCTATGGCGCGCCGCCCCATGGCGGCTGTGCGGCGGGGATCGACCGGATCGTGATGCTGCTGGCTGACGAGCAGAATATCCGCGAGGTCATCATGTTCCCGATGAACCAGCGGGCCGAGGATCTGATGATGAACGCGCCGTCCGAGCCGACGAACGAACAGCTTCGTGAATTGCGGCTTCGGGTTCTGCCGAAGGAATGACGCGGGCGGAGCATCGCGCGGCGCTCGGCTGCGCGCTCGCGGCCGCCGGGCGGGACGGGTCTGTCTGATCGGTTGAGAGATCGGCTGTTGCGCTGCGCGCACGGGCACGGGGAAACGCCAGCCAAGCGCATTCGCATTCTGATTCACGACTGCTGGTCCGGACTCAGGTGAGCGATGCGCGCGGCACCTATCCCTGGCTCAATCTCGACAGCCTCTGATGAACCAACGCGCTGATCCTGGTCAGATCGGTGGCCAGGGCCCGCCCTGCGGCGTGGTCGCGCGACAGCGCCTCGGCCGCCTCGGCCAGCACCGGGTCATGGGCCGAGCGGGCCACGCCCGCCAGGAATTTCGCGATATAGCCGACCGCCGATCCATCCCCGGCCGTCGCCAGCACCTCGGCCACGTGGCGCAGATCGTCGCGCAGGGCGGCATGGTTGGGCGTTACCCGGTCATCGGGCAGCAGGCGCGGCCCTGAAGGCGCGACCTCGGAAGGCAGGGTGGACAGGATGGCCTGCTGGAACACCGCCAGGTTGTCGATGGGTTTTTCCAGAAAGCCTTCGGCGCCCGCCGCCAGGGCGTGATCGCGCTCTGCCGGGTCGCCGGAAATTGCCAGCACGGTCGGTGCCTGGGTCTGCAGCGAGCGGATCTTGCGGATCAGATCGGCACCGCTGCCATCGGGCAGCCCCATATCCACGATCACCACGCAGGGCCGGTAGGTCCGCAGATGACGCATCGCCGCGCCCAGGCAATCGGCGCGGCGAATCCGCGCACCCGAGCGCAGGCACAGCAGCCGTATCGCCTCGGACGCGTAAAGGGAATCCTCCACCACCAGGACCGTCAGCCCCGAAAGGGGGCGGCCCGGCAAGGGCGCGCTCCACAGCGGCAGCGGCACATCGGTCGTCACGCGTTCCGTCAGCATCGTTCCGTCCCCTTCTGGAATCACCCTGTAGCCCGAAGCTAGCGGGCAAGCTGCTAAGGGAGGGTTAAGGCCCGGGCCGATCCGCTTGGCATTCCCCGGGCCAGGGCGTATGAGCGGGCACGCAATTCCATCGGGTGGCCGACGATGAATCTGACCGGCGCAATCGTGCTTTATGCGGTGCTGTGGTTCCTGACCCTGTTCCTGCTTCTGCCCATCGGGCTCGTCAGCCAGGAAGAGGCGGGCGAGGTCGTGCCCGGCACCCATGCGGGCGCGCCGGCGCGGTCCGGGCTGAAGAAGAAGGCGCTGTGGGCGACCGTGGTGTCTGCCGTGCTTTGGGCGGGTTGCGCCTATGTGATCCTGGGCGGACTCGTCACCCGCGAGGATGTGATGGGCTGGGACCAGTTCCTGCGCTGAGCAGATGGAACAGATGGGTGAATGAGGCGGCGGCCAGAACCGGCACCGCGATATTCGCCACCGGCACTGTCAGCGCGAAGGCGATCATCACGCCGAGCAGGGTGACGCTGGTCCCGTGGCGCTGCCGCAGCGCGGTCGCGGCCGGCGCATCCAGATGCCGCCGCGCGGCCATCTGGAAGAACTCCCGCCCCAGAAGCCAGCCATTCGCGGCATAGAACAGCAGCGGCGCAAACGGCCCCAGAAGCGGCGTGGCGATCAGCGTCAGCAGCCCCACGACCAGCACCGAACCCATCACCGGCAGCGATTCGAGCAGGCCGTCCCAGAAATCCGGCTCGGCACCCGGCCGGGCGGGGTAATGGATGGCCTCGACCTGCCGTGCGACCCGCTCCGCGTAGAGCCCCGCGAAGGCCGCCGCCACCGGCGCCATCAGGAAAAAGCCGAGGATCGGAAACAGCGCCAGGCTGCCCAGGCTCAGCGCCGGGCCGAGCGTGATCTCGCCCCAGAAGGGCAGGGTCACGCTGCCGCCCACGAAAAGCCGCAATGCCCAGAAAATGGCGATCTGCAACAGGATGAACAGCCCGATCGTCAGCCCGATCCCGCGCAAGAGCAGGCTGAAGATCCGTGGCCGCAGAAGATCCGCCCAGCCACGCAGCAGGGCCTGCATCGCGCTCATTCAAGGACCGTCGTCTTGGCGGCGATGTCGGGGCGCGGGCGCTCCGGCGGTGCACTGCTGCCCGCGCTGCCGATATGGATCAACCCGACGACCTGTTCCCCCTCTGCCACTCCCAGATGGGTGCGGGCGAAATCCCTGTGCGAGGCCATGCCGGTCAGCCAGCTTGCGCCGAACCCGGCCGCAAGGGCTGCGTTCAGAAGGCTAAGGCAGACCGCGCCTGCCGACAGGACCTGCTCCCATTCCGGCACTTTGGCGCCTTCGACCGGGGCAGAGACCACCGCCACAACCACCGGCACCCGCATGGCGTTGCCGTGTTTCGCCGCCTTCTCCGGCGGGTTACCGGCCTCGGCCGAGGCGGTCTCGACCAGCGGGGCCAGCTTTTCGAGGGCGGCGCCGCGCATGACGATGAACCGCCAGGGTTCCAGCTTGCCATGGTCCGGCACGCGCGCGGCGATGGTCAGCAGATCCTCCAGCTCCTCCGCGGTGGGGCCCGGCCCGCCGAGCAGGGCGGGCGGATGCGAACGGCGGCGGCGCAGAAACTCGAGCGCGGCGGGATTGGCTTGGGTCATGCAGATCTCCTTTGCAGAGTGATCTAGCGTCGGGACTGCGCCGCGCCAAGCCTTGACGGGCGGAGGAGGGTGTCAGAGCGTGACGCATGGCGAAATCCCTGCCCGATCTGTCCCACCTCTCCGCCACCGGCACCCGCTTCGATGTCCGCGTGACGCCGCGGGCCTCGGACAACGCGATCCGGCTGGATGCGAACGGCGCGATCCGGGTTTCGGTGACGCAGGTGCCGGAGAACGGCAAGGCGACGGCGGCGGTCATCACATTATTGTCACGCGCCATCGGAGTGCCGAAATCCCGGCTGGTGCTGATCCGCGGGGCCAACTCGCGCGACAAGAGCTTCCGGGTCGCGCCCTAGCGGCGGGTCAGCCGATACCCGCCTTCCGGCAGGTTCAGCGCCGCGCGCAGCTCGTCCAGTTGGCGCGCGCTCAGCGTGATCTCGCTGTAGCGGTCGGAATCCGGCTCGTCCTGGCGCAGCACCACGCGATCGTCAAAGGCGGTGATGATGACATCACCCTGAAGCGGTGCGGCCTCCGGCTCGTCGATCAGGGTGATGACCGTGGCGTCGAAATCATGCTCGATGGTAAACATTGCGGCTCCGTGTCCTGAGCTATGGGGGCAACCTGACCGGAACCGGTTTGCCTCGCAAGGGGGGCTTGTCTATTCTCCCCCCAGCCTGTCGTGAGAGTATGCGCATGATCCTTCGTCACGTTCGTTCGTTCTGCCTGTCGGCCGTCGCCGCCCTTGCCGTGACGGCCTGTGCGCCGGTCGTGGTCACCGACACGCCGCGGGTGCCGGTGCCGGATCGCCCGACGGCCGAGGTGACCGTCGTCCGCCCCTCCGCGACCACGCCGCAATCGCCCCGCCAGGCGGCGCGCAACTTCCTCAGCGTCATCCGCCGGATGGAGCCCGCGATCGAGCGCGAATGCGTCGCGCGGCGGTCGAGCAACATCAACTGCGACTTCCAGTTCGTCGTCGACGACCGGCTGGAGATGGAGCCGAACGCGTTCCAGACCCTCGACAGCACCGGACGGCCGATCATCGGTTTCACGGTGTCGCTGATCGCGGCGGCGCAGAACGCGGATGAGCTGGCCTTCGTGGTCGGCCATGAAGCCAGCCATCACATCCTGAACCATCTGGACCGAAAGGCCAGCTCGGCCACGGCGGGCGCCGTGATTCTGGGAGGTCTAGCGGCGGCGGCGGGGGCGGATGCGGACACGGTCAGCACGATTCAGCGCATGGGCGCGTCGGTGGGTTCGCGGGTCTATTCGCGCGACTGGGAGCTTCAGGCGGATTACATGGGGGCCATCGTGACGCTGAATGCCGGCTACGATCCGATCAACGGCGCCGAGTTCTTCCGACGGATGCCCGATCCCGGCGACCGGATCCTCGGCTCGCACCCGTCGCGCGCCTCGCGCATGGCGCAGGTGCAGCGTGCGGTCGCCGATGTCAGGGCCGGACGGACCCGGTAGGTTGGGGTGAGCTGGTCCAAGCTGTCCTACCAGCTTCAGGAGCTGCTGGCGCAGATCTGGGTGAAGGTATTGGCCTTCGCGATCCTCGGGGTGGCGACGGCGCTGATCGCGCTGCTGCTTCGGCCGGTGATCCCGATCTGGCTGACCAGCAGGCTCGGCATCGACGCGGTCGGTGTGGTGCTGCAGATCATCGCCTCGTCGATGCTGGCGGTGACGATCTTCTCGCTCTCGACGCTGGTGAATGCCTGGACCAATGCGCAGCAGCACGCCACGCCGCGTGTCCTGCCGCTCATCGTGGCGGATGGTCGCAGCCAGACGGTGCTGGGCACGTTCATCGGCGCCTTCGTGTTCAGCCTGGTCGGCATCATCATGCTGCAGACCGGGGTCTATGGCGGGCCGGGCCGGGTGATCCTGTTTGCCGCGACCGGCGTGGTGGTGCTGCTTGTGATCGCTGCGCTGATGCAGTGGATCGAGATCCTGAGCGATCTCGGCCAGATCCGCGACGTGCTCGACCGGCTGGAACGCGCCACGGCGGAGGCGGTGGAGTATCGGCAGACCGCGCCTTGGCTGGGCGGGCATCGCTGGTCCGGCGATCCGCCCGAGGGGGCCGAGGCGCTGCTGACCGAGGCGGTGGGCCGGGTGCGTCATGTCGATGCCGGAACGCTGCAATCCATTGCAGAAGCGCATGGGCTGACGATCTATCTCGACGGGATACCGGGCAGCCATGCCCATGCCGCCCGCCCGATGCTGCATGTCGCCGGACTGCCCGGACCCGGCGAGCCGCGTGAGGTTCTGCTGCGCCGGTTGATGGGCTGTTTCACCATCGGGGCGACCCCCAGCTTCGAGCAGGACCCGCTGCACGGCCTGTCCGCACTGGCAGAAGTCGCGCAGCGCGCCCTGTCCCCGGCGATCAATGATCCCGGCACGGCGAATGAGGTGATACAGCGTCAACTGAAGCTGCTGACCAAGGCCGGACCTGTTGCTCCCGGCGAGGAGATCCGCCGTCCGAACCTGCATGTGCGCGAAATCACGGCGCGCGACATGATGGATGCCGCGTTTGCCCCGATCGCGCGGGATGCCGGGGCGATGATGGAGGTGCAGTGCGCGCTTATGGACGCAGTGCTGGCGCTGACCAAATTGCAGCCCGATTTTTACCGTGACTCGGCGCGGAGAATCGCCGATCTTGTGCTGTATTATGCCGAGTTGAAGGGGATTCCCGACCCGATGCTGGCCGAGCTGCGCGACCGGGCATCCGCCATGAACGGGTTGTAGCCGTTAACTTTTTTCATGTTGTGACGTGGCGTCATATTTTTAGTGAAACATCCAATCACATGCAAATCGTCTTTGTGAAATTTAGAAAATGATTTATCCAAACCGGGCTATCAAAGGTGAATCGCCCAACCAGATTCATCGTCGGGAGGCAGGCATGATCGGAGTCGTGATCTGGAGCAGCGAATCCAGCCGCAAAGCTGTTGTCTGGTGTGAGGACCAGGGTCCGCTGGCCTATATGCGCGGCTCCGAAAGTCTGTCGCAAGACGGCAACTGGCCGATGCCGGGCGACCTGCTGCGCATGGAATGCGAGACCGTCGGCAATCTGCGCCAGGCGCGGGCGGTCTGCGTCATCGGGCCGAAATGCTGTCCGCAGCTTCCGGCGGCGCTGATGGGCCAGACCAACCGTCCGGCCTCGCATCTGCGGGTGGTGGCGCGAAACGACGATCCCAAGCCGCGCGCGAGTTCGGACCGGCAGGTGGCGCGACGCCGAAAGCGGCTTTCCTCGGCCATCAGCTCCTGACCGGCGGGCGGGTCGGGCGGCGGCTGCGCCGCGCCGACCCAATGTCAGACCCGCGACATCATGCGCCGCGGGCGAGTGCTGCCACGCCGGTGCGCGCCTGATCGGTCAGCCCGAGCGGTCGGACAAGCTCTGCGAAGGCATCCAGCTTATCCGGCGTCCCGGTGATCTCGAAGACAAAGCTGTTCAGGGTCGAGTCGACCACATTGGCGCGGAAGATCTCGGCAATGCGCAGCGCCTCGACGCGGTGATCGCCGGAGCCTGCGACCTTGAACAGGCCCAGTTCGCGCTCGACGCTGGGCCCTTCGGCGGTCAGGTCGTGCACGTCATGGACCGGCACGATGCGCCCGAGCTGCGCCTTGATCTGTTCGATCACCGCCGGGGTGCCGCGCGTCACGATGGTGATGCGCGAGCGGTGCCCCTCATGGTCGGTCTCGGCCACGGTCAGGCTGTCGATGTTGTAGCCCCGGCCCGAGAACAGCCCGATGACACGCGCCAGAACGCCCGGCTCGTTCTCGACCAGCACCGCCAGCGTGTGCTTCTCCACGATCTCGGCATTGGGATCGCGAAGGTCATAGGCGGAATGGCTGGTCGCGCCCTGCTTGATGTTCAATGCTGCCATGATCCTGTCTCCTTACACCAGTGCGGCGCCGCCGGCGAAGGCTTCTGCCTCGGGCGAGAGCAGCATCTCGTTATGCGGCTTGCCCGACGGAATCATCGGGAAGCAGTTCTCGTGCTTTTCCACCAGCACATCCAGGATGAACGGCCCGTCATATTCGATCATCTCGCGGATGGCGTCGTCCAGCTCGGCCGGGTCGCTGACCTGCCGGCCCTTGCAACCGAAGGCTTCGGCCATCTTCACGAAATCGGGCAGGCTCTCTGACCAGGACTGGCTGTAGCGCTCACCATGCAGCAATTGCTGCCATTGCCGCACCATGCCGAGGCGTTCATTGTTCAGAATGAACTGCTTGACCGGGGCGCGGAACTGCACCGCGGTGCCCATTTCCTGCATGTTCATCAGCCAGGACGCATCGCCCGCCACGTTGATGACAAGCGCCTCGGGATGGGCGACCTGCACCCCGATCGAGGCCGGCAGACCGTAGCCCATGGTCCCGAGCCCGCCGGAGGTCATCCAGCGATTCGGCCCCTCGAAGCCCAGATATTGCGCCGCCCACATCTGGTGCTGCCCGACCTCGGTGGTGATGTAGCGGTCACGGTCCTTGGTCAGCGCCTCAAGCCGTTCCATTGCGTGCTGCGGCTTGATGATCTTGTCGGAATTCGCATAGGCGAGGCAGCGTGTCTCCTTCCACTGTTCGATCTGGACCCACCATTTCCGGACCGCGTCCGACCGGGTCTTGCGGCCGCGGGATTTCCAGATCTTCAGCAGATCCTCCAGCACGTGGCCGACATCGCCTTGGATGGGGATCTCGACATTGATGATCTTGTTGATGCTGGACGGGTCGATGTCGATATGCGCCTTGAGCGAGCCGGGGCTGAAATCATTGACCCGCCCGGTGATCCGGTCGTCGAACCGCGCGCCGATATTGATCATCAGGTCGCAGCCATGCATCGCCAGATTGGCCTCGTAGGTGCCGTGCATCCCCAGCATGCCCAGCCAGTGCTTGCCCGAGGCCGGGTAGCTGCCCAGCCCCATCAGCGTCGAGGTGATGGGAAAGCCCGTGGCCTCCACCAGCTCGCGCAGCAACTGGCTGGCGCCCGGACCGGAGTTGATGACCCCGCCGCCGGTGTAGAAGATCGGCCGTTCGGCCTGCTCCATCGCCTCGACCAGCCGGGTGATCGCGTCCGTGTCACCTTTTTTCCTGGGCTGATACGGGCCGGGCTCCACCTGCTTGGGAGAGACATAGTCGGCCTCCGCGAATTGCACATCCTTGGGAATGTCGATCAGCACCGGACCGGGCCGGCCGGAGGTGGCGACGTGAAAGCCCTGATGGATGGTCTGGGCCAGCTTGCCCGGCTCCTTGACCAGCCAGTTATGCTTGGTGCAGGGCCGCGTGATGCCGACCGTATCGGCCTCCTGAAACCCGTCCGTGCCGACCAGGAAGGTCGGAACCTGGCCCGACAGGACCACCAGCGGGATCGAATCGAGCAGCGCGTCGGTCAGCCCGGTCACGGCGTTGGTCGCACCCGGCCCGGATGTGACGAGGACCACGCCCGGCTTTCCGGTCGAACGCGCATAGCCTTCTGCCATATGGACCGCGCCCTGCTCGTGACGGACAAGGATATGCTTGATGTCGTTCTGCTGAAAGATCTCGTCATAGATCGGCAGCACCGCCCCGCCCGGATACCCGAATACCGTGTCGACGCCCTGATCGCGCAGTGCTTCGACAACCATTTTCGCACCCGTCATCTTTCGGGACATCGGCTCAACCCTCTTTGTCTGGTGGCAGCGCCGGATGCACCGCCATTCGGGCGGCATCCATGCCGCGCCGCCGCAAACTATGGGCGGCGCTGCGAGGCGTCAATGGCGAAAGATACAAAAGTGACGTTTAATCCGCAGTTCACGCAATAATATTGCGCGGTCAGGGCAGGTCGATCCGCGCCACCTGCTCGACGATCGGATCAACCGCAAGCGGGTGCGCCTCATCGCAATGATCGGCCGGGTTGCCGATATCCTGCCAGACCCCGCCCTTGTAGATCTCGAGCGCGCCGAACCTGGCCTTGTAGTCCATCTTGCGGCTGCCCGGCACCCAGTATCCGAGATAGACATAAGGCAGTCCGGTTTCGCGGGCCAGCTCGACATGGTCGAGGATCACATGCGTGCCGAGGCTGCGATGGCTGAGCCGCGGGTCGAAGAAGCTGTAGACCAGCGACAGCCCGTCATCGAGAATATCGGTCAGGCAGACCGCCGCCAGATCGGGATCGGACAGCACCGAGTCGCCCGCGTCCGCGCCGGTGGTGTCGGTGCCGAGGATGCCGCTGCCACGATACTCGATGACCCGTGTGCGCACCGCGGTCTCCTCGACCATGGCGGCGAATTCAAAAATATCCATATCCGCCATCCCGCCATCGGCATGGCGTTGGTCGAGATAGCGGCGGAACAGGTCGAACTGCTCCTCCGTGGCCCAGGCACTCGTCGCCAGCCGGGACAGGTCGGCATTGCGCCGCGCGACCCGGCGCTGCGTCCGGCCCGGCTCGAAATCCTTCACCCGGATCCGCGCCGACATGCAGGCCACGCAGCTTTCGCAACTGGGGCGGTAAAGCACGTTCTGCGACCGGCGGAAGCCCTGGCGCGACAGCGCGTTGTTCAACTCCTGCGCGTTTCCGGGGTGCAGCGCGGTGAACAGCTTCCGCTCCGCCCTTCCATGCAGATAGGGGCAGGGCTGCGGGGCGGTGACGTAGAATTGCGGCGAATGGGTCAGCGTGTGCCGCATGGCAAACTCCGTTCATGGGGCCCGCAGGCCGGTGCGCTGCGGGGCTTGATTGCCGGACTCGCGGACATGAAATCCTGTGAAAGATGGCGTCTTATCGGGGACGGTAGCAACAGAACAAGCCAACGCCAAGCCCAACATCGCCCGCGCGAGGCGAGAGCCGTGCCGCATCCGATCCGGGGGCAGATTGACCTTCGCGCCGCGAATTGCCTAACTCCCCCCATGGATTTTTCAGCCGCCATCCGCCGAAGCCCGATTCCGCATGACCGGCAGCGCGCGGGTGACGCACGCGGATTGTTCGGCGGCATGGATCAGCCGAGCCTGGAGCTTGTGGCCGGTGCAGCAGGTTGCAGCCCCTATCTGTGGTCGCTGATGCAGAAAGAGGCCGAGTGGCTGCCCGACGCCCTGTCCGGCGCCGATCAGGATCTGGTCGGGCGCGAGACGGACGGTCTGGGCGAGCTTGATGCGGCAGAGCTCGCCCCCGCGCTGCGCCGCGCGAAGCGTCGGGTGGCGCTTCTGGCCGGGCTGGCCGATCTGGGCGGGGTCTGGAGCTTGGCCCAGGTCACCGGCGCGCTGACCGAGCTTGCCGATCGTGCGACCGACCTGGCCTTGCGCGCGCATCTGCGCCAGGAAATCGCGCGCGGCAAGCTGCCCGACACAGATGCCGATGCGGGCGGGATCTTCGCGATGGCGATGGGCAAGATGGGCGCGGCGGAGCTGAACTACAGCTCCGACATCGACCTGATCGTGCTCTATGACGACGCAGCCTATGACGAGGCCGACCAGCATGAGGCGCGTGCCTCGCTGATCCGGGCGACGCGCAAGGCGGCGGCCACGCTGTCCGACAACACCGAGCATGGCTATGTGTTTCGGACCGATCTGCGGCTGCGTCCCGATGCGGCGGTCACGCCGGTCTGCCTGTCGGCCTCGGCCGCGCTCAGCTATTACGAGGCCGAGGGGCGGACATGGGAGCGCGCCGCCTATATCAAGGCGCGGCCCTGCGCGGGCGACATCAAGGCGGGAGAGCAGTTCCTGACCGATCTGCGCCCCTTCGTGTGGCGCAGGCATCTGGATTTCGCGGCGATCCAGGACGCGCATGACATGCGGCTGCGGATCCGTGATCACAAGGGGCTGGGCGGCAAGCTGAGCATTCCCGGCCACAACATGAAGCTGGGTCAGGGCGGCATCCGCGAAATCGAGTTCTTCACCCAGACCCGGCAGCTCATCGCGGGCGGGCGCGACCCGGATCTGCGCCGGCGCGGCACGGTCGAGGCCCTGGAGGCCCTGGCCGAAAAGGGCTGGGTGCCTGCAGATATCGCCGAGGAACTGGCGGAGCATTACCGCGCCCATCGTGACATCGAGCATCGCATCCAGATGGTGAACGATGCCCAGACCCATGAATTGCCAAAGGACGAGGACGGGTTGGAGAATATCGCCCTGATGATGGGCGAGGCCGATCTGTCCCGGTGGTCGGACAGGCTGCGCGAAAGGCTTGAGCGGGTCGAGACCCTGACCAACGCCTTCTTCGCCCCGTCCGAAGCCGCGCCGCTGCCCGAGATCTCCGAAGCCTCGCAGAAGATCATCGATGGCTGGGATGCCTATTCGGCGCTGCGTAGCACGCGGGCCCAGCAGATCTTCCGCCGCATCAAGCCCGAGCTGATTGGCCGGATGAACCGCGCCGCCCATCCCGAGGAGGCGCTGTCGCGCTTCGACGGGTTCCTGCAACGCCTGCCCGGCGGGGTGCAGCTCTTCTCGCTGTTCGAGGCCAACCCCTCGCTCATCGATCTGATCGTCGATATCTGCGCGACCGCGCCGGGGCTTGCCGCCTATCTGGGCCGCCATCCCGAAGTTCTGGACGCGGTGCTCGGCGGGTCGTTCTTCGCGCCGTGGCCGGGCGGCGAGGCGCTGACCGACACGCTGTCCCGGCGGTTGCGGCAACGCATGACGGCGCGCGATGGCGGCTATGAACAGGCGCTCGACGAGGCGCGGCGATGGGCGCATGAATGGCAGTTCCGCATCGGGGTGCATCACCTGCGCGGCCTGTCCGACGCAGCCCAGGTGGGGCGGGAATACGCCGACATCGCGGATGCCGCGATCACCGCGCTGCTGCCGCTCGTCAGCGAACAGATTGCCGAGAAACACGGCGCGCCCCCCGGCAGGGGCGCGGTGGTGCTGGGAATGGGATCGCTTGGCGCGCAGCGGCTGAATGCAGCCTCCGATCTCGATCTCATCGTGATCTATGACGCCGCCGATGCCGAGGAAACCGACGGCCGCAAGCCGCTTGCGCCCCGCGCCTGGTATTCGCGTCTGACCCAGTCGCTGATTACCGCGCTGTCGGCGCAGACGGCGAACGGACGGCTCTACGAGGTCGATATGCGGCTGCGCCCCTCCGGGCGTCAGGGGCCGGTGGCGACGTCGCTGCAATCCTTCACCAGCTACCAGATGGACGAAGCCTGGACCTGGGAACATCTCGCCCTGACCCGCGCGCGGGTGATCGCCGGATGCGGCGCGGATGCGGTTGCGCTCGGCGACGAGGTGGAGGCGGCGCGCCTCGACGTGCTGCAGCGCCGCGGCAGCGACGACCGCGTGATCCCCGACCTGGCCGGGATGCGGGCCCGAATCTTCGCGGCCAAGGCTCCGGACGGCGCGTGGGAGGCGAAGACCGGGCGGGGCCGGCTTCAGGATATCGAGTTGCTGGCCCAGTCTTTCGCGCTGCGCGGTGCCGATCCGGCGCGCCGCATGACGGCGCAGCTTCGCGCCGGCGCGCGCCATGATCTTCTGTCGAAGGACGACATGGAGACGCTGCTCACCGCCGACCGCTTCCTGTGGCGGTTGCAGGCGGCGGGGCGGCTGATCAGTGAAAAGGCGCTCGACATGGACAGGCTGGGCGCGGGCGGGCAGGAATTCCTGTTGCGCGAAACCGCGACCGAGGATTTGGATGCCCTGGCCGCCCGGCTTGCGGAGACGATTGCCGAGGCGGGTCGGATCGTGGATCTCTTCGCCCCGGCATCGCCGGACGATGCGGGGCGCGGGACCGACTGATCCTGACCTGCCCCGGCGCGCGGCCGGTCGGATCGGGCCGCGCCAGATCGTCACCCGCCGCCCCTGTGTTGTCGTGAACCGTTTGTTCATCCTGTCCGCCGCGCCTTCGCAGCGTTCGGCGGATCCTCTGACGCCTCCTCCGGGTCAGGCACAGGCGGCGCGGACGGTTTGCGGTGCGGAGCCGCGCGTCGCCGTATTGTTCTGGCCGTGCCGCCACGCGCCTCGCCATTTTCGATGGCGCCCAGAAAGGGAACGCGGGCGATGCCGGACTCCGCGAGATCGGCTTGCGGCGCAGGCTCGACCTCGTCGAACACGCCATGCACCGTCTTGTCCCAGTAGAACGGCTTTCGCACCACCTCGTAGATGGCCTTCCAGCCCGCCACGCAGCCGAGCGGAAAATAGATCGGCATCAGGGCGGCATAGGGCAGCAGATGGCGGTGCTTTTCGCCCCTGACCGACCAGAGATTGACCGCGAGCGCAATCAGCTCCGACGCGACGCAGAGCGTAAACAGCACGGGCACCGCATTGCCGCCCCAGATCAGCGCCAGCGAGTCGCGCATCAGATGCGGATAGCCGAAAGAGAGCAGCCACAGGCTACACAGCACCGGGGCCAGCAGATATTGCGAGAGCGTGCCCAGGAACTGCACCTGGAAGGCCAGGAACCGTCGCGGCCCCAGCTCGCGCCAGAGCCGCGCCGGATCGCGCATATGCACAGACCAGGTCATGGCATAGCCCTTCAGCCAGCGGGACCGCTGCTTGATCCAGGGCAGAAGCCGGCAATTCGCCTCCTCATCGGTGGTGGTGTCGATCAGCTCGGTCCGCCATCCGCGCCGGGCCAGCCTGACGCCCAGATCGGCGTCCTCGGTGACGTTCCAGCTATCCCATCCGCCGATCTCCTCCAGCACGTCGCGCCGGAAGAACAAGGTGGTGCCGCCGAGCGGGACCACCAGACCCAGCCGCGCGAGCCCCGGCAGGTTGGTGCGGAACCAGCTTGCGTATTCGATGGTGAAACAGCGTGCGACCCAGTTGCTGCGCGGGTTGAAATAGTCGAGCTGCCCCTGCAGGCAGGCGATATCTGGCGCGGCACAGGCAAAGCCGCGCGCGATCCTGTGCAGTTGATCCGGATCGGGCCTATCCTCCGCATCCCAGATCCCGACGATCTCCCCGCGGCAGAAGTTCAGCGCGTAGTTCAGCGCCCGCGGTTTGGTCCTGACGCGGCCGGGCGGAACCGTCACCACGCGGATCCAGAAGGGCAGGCGGACATCCTTCAACGCGGACTGGGTGATCCTGTCATCGGCCTCGACCACCAGCAGGATGTCGGTCAGCTCGCGCGGGTAATCCAGCCGCGACAACCGCCCGACCAGCTTTCCGGCCACCTCGCTTTCCTGCAACAGCGGCACCAGCACCGAAATGACGGGCAATGGGCCGCGCAGTTCCGGCGCGGGTCTGACCCCTGCTGCGACCAGATGGCGCTCGGCCGCCTCCTCCGTCCGCCGCCGCAGCGCGGCCTGAAACGTTGCCACGCGCAACACCGTGCCGCACAGCAATGTCAGCGCGGCCCAGCCGGTCAGCAGCGCAATCACCGCATGCGGGTTGGCGATCATCGCCGCGATCAGCGCTGCGAGCGACATGATCGTCCATCGTCGGATCCGCCCCTCGTTCCGGCTGCGGCAGCTCTCGGCGGCGGGCACGCTGCATTCCGCCTGAAGGGTCAGCGCAGCGGAGCGCAGCGACATGATCGCGGAATGGATGCGGCTCTCTCCGGCAAGCAGCATCCGCACCGGACCCAGCCGCGCCTCGATCGTCGGTTTCAGCGCGTCGAAATCCTCCGGCCGCGCGGTCGCCATGAAGGTCACCCCGGCGACCCGCCGCCAGGGCAGCACGGCATTCTTGAGGCAGTAGGCCGGGCCAACACGGTCGATCAGCCGCGAATCCGGCGCGAGCGCCACGGGATCGACCGCGCTTATCCGCCATTGCCGGGTCAGGGCGCGGGTCAGCGCCGCCTCGGTCACCCAGCCCTGCGCGAGCAGGATTTCACCCAGCCGGACATTCTGCCGTTCCCGCATCACCGTGGCCTTCAGCAGATGCGAGGTGCGGACCGCCCCGTCTTCCTGGAGGATCTGGCCGAGCGGACGCAGATCGCGCCCGGCGATCGGCGGCGATCCCGCCTCGCCCGGCGCGGTGTCGTCGGCTTGGATCGTGGAAGCGCGCAGCGGCGCGGCACGGTCTGCGGACATGGCGGCCCCCTGTCTGTCTCAGCAGGGGTGCCACGCCGTCCCTTAAAATTGCATTAAACCACGCTCAGGCGTCGCGGCGGCCGCGCATCTCATCGGCGAAACGCGTGAACAGATAGGCCGAGTCCTGCGGACCGGGGCTCGCCTCGGGGTGATATTGCACCGAGAAGACCGGCTTTCCCTCCACCGCCAGCCCGCAATTCGATCCGTCGAACAGGCTGACATGCGTCTCGCGCACCCCGTCGGGCAGGCTCTGCGCATCGACCGCGAAGCCGTGATTCATCGAGGTGATCTCGACCTTGCCGGTGTCCACGTCGCGCACCGGATGGTTCGCGCCGTGATGGCCGTGACCCATCTTGACGGTCTTCGCCCCGAGCGCGAGCGCCAGCATCTGATGGCCGAGACAGATGCCGAAGATCGGCAGGTCGCGGTCCAGCAATTCGCGGATCATCGGCACCGCATACTCGCCGGTGGCGGCGGGATCGCCCGGTCCGTTCGACAGGAACACGCCTTCGGGCTCATGCGCCAGCACCTCTTCGGCCGTGGCGGTGGCGGGCAGGACCGTGACATCGGCGCCCGATGCCACCAGCGAGCGCAGGATGTTCCGCTTCGCACCGTAATCGAGCGCCACGACCCGGAACGGCGTGTCCTCGGTGGTCTTGCCGAACGCGCCGGGCCAGTCCCACAGCCCGTCCGACCAGCGATAGCTCTGCCTTGTGGAGACCTCCCTGGCCAGATCCAGCCCCACCAGACCCTGCCAGTCGCGGGCGCGCGTGATCATCGCCTGAATGTCGAATTCGCCCTCAGGGTCATGGGCCAGGACCACGTGCGGGCTGCCCTGCTGGCGGATGGCGCGGGTCAGGCGGCGGGTGTCGATGCCGCCGATCCCGATCCGGCCCCGGCGGCGCATCCAATCCTGAAGATCGGCACTGGCGCGCCAGTTCGACGGCTCGGTCGGGTCCCATTTCACGACGATGCCGCTGGCGACGGGGTCCGGCGCCTCGTCATCCTGTTCGGTGATGCCGGTATTGCCGATATGGGGGAAGGTGAAGGTGACGATCTGGCTGGCATAGCTGGGATCGGTCATGATCTCCTGATAGCCGGTCATCGCGGTGTTGAACACCAGCTCTGCCACCACCTCGCCCGTTGCCCCGAAGCCCTGGCCGGTGAAGATCGTGCCGTCTGCAAGGGCAAGGCAGGCGGTCGGTTTCGCGGCAGGCGCGGTCATGGGCGGGCTCCGAGTCTGGTAATCGCGCGGAACCTAGTGAAAGGGTGCTCTCTGGTCAAGCGACGCCGGGGTTGAACCGGCCCCAGATCTTAACTATCTGCAAGCGCTTGAACCTGACATGGGGACCACCATGGATTTGAGAAGCAAGATACAGAGCGCAACCAAGGACGCGATGAAATCACGCGACCAGCTTCGCCTGTCCACGCTGCGGCTGATCTCGGCCGCGATCAAGGACCGCGAAATCGCCGCTCGCACGGGCGAGGGCGAGGGTGCCGGGCTGAGCGATGCCGATCTGGTCGCGATTCTGGCCAAGATGGTCAAGCAGCGTCAGGAATCGGCCCGCAGCTATGAAGAGGGCGGGCGGCTGGAACTGGCCGAAAAGGAAAACGCCGAAATTGCCGTGATTCAGGAATTCCTGCCCCGCCGGATGAGCGACGACGAAGCGCGCGCGGCCATCGCGGCGGTGATCGCGGAGCTGGGCGCGGGCTCGGTCCGCGATATGGGGCGCGTCATGGGCACGCTGAAGGCACGCTATGCCGGTCAGCTCGATTTCAGTGCAGCGGGTCAGATGGTGAAGGAAAAGCTGCTCTAAAGCGATGGCGCGCCGGGGTCATCTGGCCGGCGTGATGCCTTGCGACCGCATCTCGGCGAGGGCGTCGTTCATCTCGACCGACAGCTTGCGACGTTCCTCCGCCGTCAGGAACGCGCCGAGTTCGACCTCGCGCCCGGATTCGTGATCGCCGGTCAGCACCAGATAGCTGTCCACCGGGCCGGGCCGCAGCGTGGCGCGGATCCAGTAGGGTCGGGCCGACCATGTTCGGTCGGCGCGCCCCGGATCGCTGCGGATGAGCATGATCCGCCCGGCCGTAAGCGTCAGGCATTCGCGCGTGGTGCCGCTGCGATAGCTGTGCCCGATGGCCCACCAGATCCCGGCAATTGCCGCCAGCATGAACGGCAGAAGCCCCCACAGCACGGCACTGCCCAGAACCGCGATCAGCGGGAAGGACAGCAGCACGGACGTCACCCCGATGAACCAGACGAACCCTTTTCGCGGCAGCGATCGATGCGGCCAGAGATGCAGCACATGCCGCCCGTCTTGCTGCTGCCACTGATAGGGCATGTGCGGTTCCTTCTGTCGGAAGATCACGCGCGGCGCTGACACCGGGTCCGGCGCTGCGCGAAACGAAAAACGGCCCCGGATCGCTCCGGGGCCGTGATGTCTTTGAGCCTGCCGTTAATGGGCGTGGCTGCGGTCCCAGTCCTCGCGCTTGGGAAGCTGCTCGAACGTGTGTTCGGGCGGCGGCGAGGGCAGGGTCCATTCCAGCGTGTCGGCGTATTCGTTCCAGTAATTCGCCTCGGTCACGCGCTTGCCGGCGAACAGCGTGTAGAAGACGATCCCGATGAAGAACAGGAACGATGCGAAGGCGATATAGGCGCCGATCGACGAGATGTTGTTCCAGTAGGCGAAAGCCTCCGGGTAGTCGATATAGCGGCGCGGCATGCCCTGGCGGCCAAGGAAATGCTGCGGGAAGAAGATCAGGTTCGAGCCGATGAACATCGCCCAGAAATGAACCTTGCCGGCCCATTCGGGATATTGGCGGCCGCTCATCTTGCCGATCCAGAAATACACCCCGGCAAAGATCGCATAGACCGCGCCGAGCGACATCACGTAGTGGAAATGCGCCACCACGTAATAGGTGTCGTGATAGACCCGGTCGAGCGGCGCCTGGCTCAGAACCACGCCGGTCACGCCGCCGACGGTGAACAGGAACAGGAAGCCGAAGGCCCAAAGCATCGGTGTCTTGAACTCGATCGAGCCGCCCCACATCGTCGCGATCCACGAGAACACCTTGATGCCGGTCGGCACCGCGATGGTCATGGTGGCCAGCATGAAATAGCTCTGCTGGGTCAGCGACATGCCGACCGTGTACATGTGGTGCGCCCAGACCACGAAGCCCAGGATCCCGATGGCGGCCATCGCCAGCACCATGGGCAGGTAGCCGAAGATCGGCTTGCGCGAGAAGGTGGCGATGACGTGGCTGATGATGCCGAAGCCGGGCAGGATGATGATATACACCTCCGGATGGCCGAAGAACCACAAGATGTGCTGATACAGGATCGGGTCACCGCCGCCTGCGGGGTTGAAGAAGTTCGTCCCGAAATTGCGGTCCATCAGCAGCATGGTGATCGCACCGGCCAGAACCGGCAGGGCCAGCAGGATCAGCCAGGCGGTGATGAAGACCGACCAGGCAAACAGCGGCACCTTGAACAGCGTCATGCCCGGCGCGCGCATGTTCAGGAAAGTGGTGATGATGTTGATCGCCCCCAGGATCGAGGAGGCGCCCGAGACGTGGACGGCGAAGATCGCCAGATCCATGGAATACCCGCCCTCGGTCGTCGACAGCGGCGGATACAGCACCCAGCCCACGCCGGAGCCGGCTTGCTGGTTGCCGCCCGGAGCCAGCAGCGACGCGACACCCAGAGCCACGCCGCAGACATACATCCAGTAGGACAGGTTGTTCAGACGCGGAAACGCCATGTCCGGCGCGCCGAGTTGCAGCGGCATGAAGAAGTTGCCGAAGCCGCCGAACAGCGCCGGAATCACCACGAAGAACATCATCAGCACGCCATGATAGGTGATCATGACGTTCCACAGATGGCCGTTCGGGGTGCATTCGGCCGCGCTCGGGAACAGGCGCGCGCCCTCCATGCACATGTATTGCACGCCCGGATGCTGCAGTTCCATGCGCATATAGACGGTGAAGCAGACCGAGATCAGGCCGACGACGCCAGCCGTGAAAAGGTAAAGGATACCAATATCCTTGTGGTTGGTGGACATGAACCAGCGGGTGAAGAACCCGCGCTCGTCGTGATGTCCGCCGGATTCGTGAACGGCTGCGTCGGCCATTGCGCGATCTCCCTGGGTTGATCCTGAGGCGGCCGGCTCAGGCCGGCAGATGGCTGCACCTTATCGCTGATGGCCGGATGCGGCAATGCGACTCGATGCGGAAACTGCAACCTCCGATGCAGTTTTTCACCGCAAAACAAGGCCCCCGCGCCCGAAGCTCCGGCGGCCCATGTCACTCATGCGACATTCTGTCGCGACCTTGCATCTACTGGCCCGGCGCGCGGGGGGCGCCGTCGCTTTCGGCGGGCTGTTCGGGCGCGTCGGGCGAGACGCTGAGCAGGAAGGCCACCAGATCACCCTGATTCCGCGTCAGCTTGAAGGTCATCTTGGAGCGGGCGCCGTCATCGCCCGTATGCTCGGCCAGATAGCCGGTCGGGTCGGTGACATAGGCCTCCAGCGAGTGAACGTCCCAGACCGCGTCGGGATTGGTCTCGGCCAGGGTCATCAGCCCCTCGCCATAGCGGAAATCCTCCTGCGCGGCGAATTTGCGGCCCACGATGCCGAACAGGTTCGGCCCGGTGCGCCCGCCCTTCACGATATCCTCGCCCGCCGGATTCTGGATCATGTGGCAGGCCTTGCACTTGTTGAACTCCTTCTCGCCGGCGGCCGGGTCGCCGTTTTGGGCGATGGCCGGGCTGGCGAGTGCCAGGAGCGAGAGCGTGGCGATGTGGCTGGGCTTCATTGGCTGGTCCTTTCAATGCGTCTGGCGAAGAATCCATGTCTCTGCGCCACCCGAGATGCACTCTGCTCAGCCGGGTCGGATGCGGTCAAATCACATCTGGCGGCGTCGCGGGGGCGGGGCCGAAAACCTCAGTGAACCGTGTCTTCAGCGCATTGTCCAGATCACCCATTTCGACCGGCAGACCCAGATCGACAAGGCTGGTGACGCCGTGGCCCGAAATGCCGCAGGGCACGATGCCGCCGTAATGCGACAGGTCCGGTTCGACATTGATGGCGATGCCGTGAAAGCTAATCCAGCGGCGCAGCTTGATCCCGATCGCGGCGATCTTGTCCTCGCGCGGGGATCCGTCCGGCAGGGGCGGCTTTTCGGGGCGCGTGACCCAGACACCGACCCGGCCGTCGCGGATCTCGCCCCGCACGCCGAATTCGGCCAGCGTGGCGATGACCCAGGCTTCCAGAGACTGCACGAAGGCCCGCACATCGCGGCCGCGCCGGTTCAGATCCAGCATGATGTAGACCACGCGCTGACCCGGCCCGTGATAGGTATATTGCCCTCCGCGCCCGACCGCGTGGACCGGAAAGCGCGCATCCAGCAGATCGGCATCGCGGGCCGAGGTGCCTGCCGTGTAAAGCGGGGGATGTTCGACCAGCCAGATCCGTTCGCCCGCCTGACCGGCATGCATCGACGCGACATGCAATTCCATCTCCGCCACGGCATCCGCATAGGGGGTCAGGCCCGGCGCAATCACCCATTCCGGCTCTGTCAGGGCGGTCCCAGACAACGGATCTGCAGGCTGAGCTGATGACATCCATCGCCTCCGAGACGCGAAACGGCACCACGCGGGCGCGGGTTTCGCTGGTGCGGTCGAGAAGACTCGAACTTCCACTCCGGTTAGGGAACAGCGACCTCAACGCTGCGCGTCTACCAATTCCGCCACGACCGCATCGCGACACCGCGTGCAGATAACGCCTCGACGCGCGGTTGAAAAGGGGGATTCGTCGGATTGCCGCCGAAAATGGCAGGGACGGCTTGGCTGTCGGAATGACCACCATCGCTGTTGCCAATCCGCCGCGGCGCCGCTTAACCTGCCCGCAGCGGATAAGAACAAACACGACGCATGACAGGGAGCCGGATTTGACGACAGGGAGCCGCGACGCCGATTTCGTCGTCTTCGACCATGTGCAGAAGAGCTATGACGGGCAGGTGCTCGTCGTCAAAGACCTGAACCTGACCATCGCGCGGGGCGAATTCCTGACCATGCTGGGGCCGTCCGGCTCGGGCAAGACCACCTGCCTGATGATGCTGGCCGGGTTCGAGACCGCGACCCATGGCGAGATCCGGCTGGGCGGGCGCAACATCAACCAGGTGCCGCCGCATAAGCGCGGGATCGGCATGGTGTTCCAGAATTACGCGCTGTTCCCGCATATGACGGTGGGCGAGAACCTGTCCTTTCCGCTGGAGGTGCGCGGGCTGTCCAGATCGGACCGCGCCGAACGCGTGCGCCGCGCGCTCGACATGGTGCAGATGGCCGGGTTCGAGACCCGCCGCCCCGCCCAGCTTTCCGGCGGTCAGCAGCAGCGCATCGCGCTTGCCCGCGCGCTCGTCTTCGATCCCGAGCTGGTGCTGATGGATGAACCGCTCGGCGCGCTCGACAAGCAGTTGCGCGAGCATATGCAGTTCGAGATCAAGGCGCTGCATGAACGGCTGGGGATCACCGTGGTCTATGTCACCCATGACCAGTCCGAGGCGCTGACCATGTCGGATCGGATCGCCGTGTTTAACGATGGCCGGATCCAGCAACTCGCGACCCCGTCGGAACTGTATGAGCGGCCGCAGAACAGCTTTGTCGCCAGCTTCATCGGCGAGAACAATGCGCTCGGCGGCACCATCGCCAGCCTTGACGGGGACAAGGCCACGGTGCGGTTGTCGAATGGCGAGATCATCGACGCGACCGCGGTGAATATCCGCGAGGTCGGCCAGCCCACCACCGTGTCGATCCGCCCCGAGCGGGTGGAGTTCAAGCCGGGCATGATGGCCGAAGGCGCGCATACGATCGACGCCGAGGTGGCCGACGTCATCTATATGGGCGACATTCTGCGCGCGCGGCTGAAGGTCGCCGGGCAGGAGGATTTCGTGATGAAGTTCCGCAACACGCTTGGCCAGACGAAACTCTCGGCTGGCGAACATATCCGCGTTGGCTGGCATCCGCAGGATGCCCGCGCGCTCGATCCGGTCTGAGATGACCGGCCTGACGCAGATCCGCGTCCAATGATAACGGCCAATGCGCCGACCAGATCCAATGGGAGATTTCACATGAAGAAGACCCTGATTCTGACCACCGCACTTTGTGGCATGGCGTTCGGCGCCTCCGCGCAGGAGGTGAACCTGCTCAGCTGGGGCGGCGCCTATGGCAATTCGCATCTGGAAGCCTATGCCAAACCCTTCACCGCCGAGACCGGCACCGCCGTGAACATCTCGGATGCCGACAATCCCGCCACCCCGATCAAGGCCATGGTCGAGGCGGGCAACGTGACCTCGGACGTGGCCTCGGTCGAATATGCCGATGCCGTGCGGCTCTGCGACGAGGGGCTGCTGGAGGAAATCGACGCGTCCGCGCTCGAGGCGGCCGAGGACGGGACCGCCGCGACCGACGACTATATCGAAGGCGGGGTGACGGATTGCTTCGTGGCCACCGATGTCTATTCGATGGTGCTGGTCTATAACGACTCGCAATTCGAGGACGCGAAGCCCGCCACGCCGGCCGATTTCTTCGATCTGGAGGCCTTCCCCGGCAAGCGCACCATGCGCAAGGGCGCGAAGTTCAACCTGGAGCTGGCGCTGATGGCCGATGGCGTGCCCGCCGATGAAGTCTATGCGACGCTTGAAACCGCCGAAGGGGTGGACCGCGCCTTCGCCAAGCTGGACAGCATCAAGGATGAGGTCGTCTGGTGGGAGGCCGGCGCGCAGCCGCCGCAGCTTCTGGCCGATGGCGAAGTCTCGATGGCATATGCGTTCAACGGGCGGATCTTCGATGCGGTGCAGCAGGACGATCAGCCCTTCGAGATCATCTGGGACGGCCAGATCTATGAGATGGAAGGCTGGGTGATCCCGATGGGCGCGCCGAACATGGACGAGGCGCTGGAATTCATCGCCTTCTCCACCGCGCCGGCCAACCAGGCGCGGGCGGCGGAGTTCATCAGCTACGGGCCCCCGCGCCGGTCCGCCGCGGCAATGGTCGGCAATATCCAGGGCACCGAGGAGCCGATGGGCCCGAACCTGCCGACCTCCGAGGAAAACATGACCAATGCGCTCGGCTCCAATCTCGATTTCTGGGTCGATTACGATTCGGAACTGAACGAGCGCTTCAACGCCTGGCTCGCAGGCTGATGCAACGGCCCGGCCGTGCCGTTTGCGCGGCCGGGCAGACCGGACGGACCGATGGCAAGCTCGCTCGACCCACATGCGGTAATCGTCACCGAGGCCGGCAGCGTCTCAGAAGGCCCGCTGACCACGGCCGATGGCCAGCCCTTGCAGAAGGCGCTCGCGCGGTCATCGCGGGCGGCGCGGCGGCGCGCCTTCTGGCTGGTCGCGCCGCTGCTGGCGTTCATCGTCATCACCTTCGTGATCCCGATCGGCCAGCTTCTCTATCGCTCGGTCCATAATGACGGGTTTTCGGCCAACATGCCCGAGATCTCGGCCTGGTTCGCTGTCACCGAACCCGGCACCGCGCCAGACGAGGCGGCATTCACCGCGCTTGCCGCCGATCTTCTGGCCGCGTCCGAGGCGCGCAGCATCGGCACGGTCGGCACACGCATCAATTACGACGTGCCCGGCACGCGCTCGCTCTTCACCTCGACCGGGAGGCAGGTCCGGCGCGGGATCGAACCGCCCTACCAGGCGGCACTGCTGGAGATCGACGCGGAATGGGGCGATGCCGAGATCTGGGCGGCGATGCGCGGGGCCTCGACGCCTTACACGGACGGGTTCTATCTGGCCTCAGTTGACCGGACGCGCGACATAGACGGCAATGTCACGATGGTTGCGGAGCATCGGCAGGTCTATGTCATGCTGTTTCTGCGCACGCTGTGGCTGTCGGGGCTGATTACGGCGCTGACCTTTCTGCTGGGCTTTCCGGTCGCCCATCTTCTGGCGACGCTGCCGATGCGGAAATCCAACCTGCTGATGATCCTGGTGCTGCTGCCCTTCTGGACCTCGCTTCTGGTGCGGACGAGTTCCTGGATGGTGCTGCTCCAGCAGCAGGGCGTGGTGAATGACCTGCTGGTCTGGCTGGGCGTGATCGACGATGGCGGGCGGCTGGCGATGATGTACAATCAGGCCGGCACGATCATCGCGATGACGCATATCCTGCTGCCCTTCATGATCCTGCCGCTCTATTCGGTGATGCGCACGATCAACCCGGCCTATGTCCGCGCCGCCCGCTCGCTCGGCGCGACAAGCTGGACGGCGTTCCGCCGGGTCTATTTCCCGCAGACCCTGCCGGGGCTGGGGGCGGGGGCGCTGCTCGTCTTCATCCTCGCGGTCGGGTATTACATCACGCCCGCGCTTGTCGGCGGCTCTTCGGGTCAGCTCATCTCCAACATGATTGCCGAGCACATGACCGGGACGCTGAACTGGTCGATGGCGGCGGCGCTTGCGGCGATCCTGCTGGCGGGCGTGCTGATCCTTTACTGGGTCTATGACCGTCTGGTCGGCATCGACAATCTGAAACTGGGATAGATCATGGCCCTGCCTTCCTACGCCTCACCGCTGGAACGGATCTGGCACCGGAGCTATCTGGTGATCTGCGCGCTGATCTTTATTTTCCTGATCGCGCCGATCCTCGTCATCATCCCGCTCAGCTTCAACGCCGCACGGTTCTTCACCTTCACCCGCGAGATGCTGTCCTTCGATCCGGCGGGCTACTCGATGCAGTGGTATGACACGCTCGCCACCTTCGGCATGGCCAGCCCGGACGCGCCCCGCGATGCGAACTGGTTCGCGGATATGTGGGCAAATGCGAAATGGGTGAACGCGGCGAAGAACTCGGTGCTGATCGGCATCCTGTCCACCGCGCTCGCGACAGTGCTGGGGACGCTTGCAGCGTTGGGGCTGTCGCGGCCGGAGATGCCGTTCCGCCGCCTCATCATGGCGACGCTGATCTCGCCGATGATCGTGCCGCTCATCATCACCGCGACGGGGCTGTTCTTCTTCTACTCCTCCGCCTGCCTGCCGGAGGGGTCCTGGCTGCAACAGGCATTCTCGCCGATCTTGTCCAACCGGGGCTGCCTGGCCAATACCCATCTGGGGGTGATCCTGGCGCATGCCACGCTGGGTGTGCCCTTTGTCATCATCACCGTCACCGCCACGCTGATCGGGTTCGATCAGTCCCTGAACCGTGCCGCGGCCAGCCTTGGCGCCAGCCCGAGGACGACCTTCTTCCGCATCACCATGCCGCTGATCCTGCCCGGCGTGATCTCGGGCGCGCTGTTTGCCTTCGTCACCTCGTTCGATGAGGTGGTGGTGGTGTTGTTCATCGCCGGGCCCGATCAGCAGACCATCCCGCGCCAGATGTGGATCGGCATCCGCGAACAGCTCTCCCCCGCGATTCTGGCGGTGGCGACGCTGCTGGTGGTGTTCTCCATCGCCCTGCTGGCCACAGTGGAGATCCTGCGGCGCCGATCCGAACGCATTCGCGGCATCACGCCAAGCTGAGCGCGACCGATTCAGGGCAGGATCTGCAACCAGACCGAGATCGACAGGATCGAGAGCGCCGTGGCAACCAGCACGGCAGACGCCGCGACGCGCTTGGCCACACCGTAGATCGAGGCGAAGAGATAGGCGTTCACCCCCGGCGCCATCGCGGCGGTCAGAACGGCAGAACGCAGCGATGACAGTTCCAGATCGAACAACCGGCCCAGCCCGAACGTGACCGATGGATGCAGGATCAGCGACGCCACGCAGCAGATCGCGATGGCGCGGCTGTCGCCCTCGGGCCGGTAGCGATAGAGGATCCCGCCAAGCGCGAACAGCGCCGAGGGCAGGGCGGCCCGCGACATCATCTCGATCCCGGCCCAGAACCCGCCGGGCAGCACCAGACCGGCCTGGAGCATCACATTCATCGCGATCCCGCAGACGATCCCGATCACCAGCGGCGTGCGCAGCACCCCGGTCAGCGCCCGCAGCGCCACCCGGCCCACCGACAGATCCTCGCCCCGCGCGCGGGTGAACTCCATTACCGTGATCCCGAATGTATAGAGCAGGGGCGAATGCACCGCGATGATCGCCCAGTTCCCGGCAAGCGCCTCGGCGCCATAGGCGCGTTCGGTGATCGGCACACCCAGAAGCAGGGAGTTCGAGAACAGGCAGGCAAAGCCGATCGCCACCGCGTCCTGCGGCGGCCGCCCGATCCGGCGCGCCCCGAACGCGCCCAGCATGAACGAGGCAAACGCGCCCACGTAGAACGCGGCCAGCATCGGCAGGTCGAAATCCGCCGACAGATCCAGCGTGGCGATGGAGCGGAACAGCAGCACCGGCACGGCGAAGTTCTGCGCAAACCGCATCACCCCATCGACGGCAGACTCCGAAAACCATCCCCGCCACGCTACCGCATAGCCGAAGCCGACCACCAGGAATACCGGCAGCACGACATCGAAAAGCTGGGTCACGGCTGCGCCTCGATCACCATCCCGTCATGGGCCGGGGTGATATGGGACGGGGTTTCGGCATCGGTCAGCGCATAGTCCAGATCGATATGCATATTGGTCAGCACGCCGCGTTTGGCCCCCGCTGACAGAATCCACTCCACCGCCAGCGACAGATGGGCATGGCTGGGATGGGGGTCGTGGCGCAGCGCGTCGCAGACAAAGATTTCCGGCTGGCCGATCACCTCCCAGGCTTCGTCGGGGATATGCTGCACGTCGGGCAAATAGATGATCCCGCCGCCCGCCGTCCCGATCCGCAGACCAAGCGCGGTGATCGCGCCATGCGGCACGGTAAAGGGCGTCAGCGCCACCGGCCCGCCTGCACCATCGATGCGGATCGGCCCGTCAAGCGGGTGCAGATCGCAGATCGGCGGGTATTGCGAGCCGGGCGGGCTCTGGAAGATATAGCCGAAACGGTCCATCAGCGCCCGCGTGGTGGGCGCATCGGCAAAGCCCTGAACCCGCGCGCGCGCGTTATAGGCAAGCTGGCGCAGATCATCGATGCCGTGGATATGGTCGGCATGGGCGTGGGTCCAGACCACCGCATCCAGCGTGCGCACATCCGTATCCAGAAGCTGCGGCACCAGGTCCGGGCCGGTATCGACCAGCACAACCGTGCGGCCCGCATCCCCGATCCGCTCGATCAGGATCGAACAGCGCCGCCGCCGGTTGCGCGGCTCTCCCGGATCGCAGGCGCCCCAATTGCCCCCGATCCGCGGCACCCCGCCCGAGGAGCCGCAGCCGAGGATGGTGACACGGATCATGCCGCCGCCTTGCTGAACAGCCGGTCGAAGTTCTTCGAGGTCTGCGCCGCGAAGGCCGCGTAATCCAGCCCGAAGACCTCGCCCCCTTTTGCTGCGGTGTGCGCCACGAAGGCGGGCTCGTTGCGCTTGCCGCGATGCGGCGGCGGGGCGAGATAGGGCGCGTCGGTCTCGACGACGATCCGGTCTATGGGTGCGGCGGCAAATATCTCGCGCAGCTCGGCCGAACGCGGGAAGGCCGCGATCCCCGACATGGACAGGTAGAACCCCAGATCGAGCGCCGCGCGGGCCAGCCCCGCGCCGGAGCTGAAGCAATGCATCACGCAGGAATAGGCCCCGGCCCGATGCTCCTCGGTCAAGATGCGGGCCATATCGTCATCGGCATCGCGCGCGTGGATGATCAGCGGCAGGCCGGTCTGCCGCGCCGCCTCGATATGGATGCGCAGGCTCTCCTGCTGCGCGGCCGCGCTTTCGGCGGTGTAGTGATAATCCAGCCCGGTCTCGCCGATGCCGACGAATTTCGGGTGATCCGCCAGGGCCACCAGATCCGCGACCGCCACCATCGGTTCCTCGGCCACGCTCATCGGGTGGGTGCCTGCGGCGTAGAATACACCCTCATGCGCTTCGGCGATGGCGCGGACCTGCGGCTCCTCGCGCAGCTTGGTGCAGATCGTCACCATCCTGGTCACACCGGCGGCGCGGGCGCGGGCGATCAGCGCGTCACGCTCGCCCTCGAACTGGGGAAAATCGAGATGGCAATGGCTGTCCACGATCGGGACCGCCGTGCCGGCATCGGAAACGGACATCGGTCAGACTTTCGCGTGCGCCGGGGCCAGCCCGGCAAGTTGGGTGAGCATATCCATGACGAGCGCCGCAGGGTCAAGGTTGACCGCCCGCCCGGCGCGGGCCCGCGCCGACAGATCCGCCTGCGCCCCGGCCCAGATCCGCGCCGCCGCGGCGTCGGGGCAAAGCCGCGCCATCAGCTCCGCCTCGCCCGGCGCGGCCTCCGGCACGGGCGCGCCGAGCAGCCCGGTCCGTGCCAGCCGGGTCAGGAATCTGTCCAGAAGCGTCACGCGCAGATCGAAGGGATCTCCATCCGCCGTGGCGCGCCCTCCCGCCGCGTCCGCGATCACCCGCGCCTTCATCCGGTCAAAGCGGGGGCATGTCGCGAACAGTGCGACGATCTGGCGGTACACCTCCAGCCCGTCCTGCCCCGCAAGCCGCAGCGCCTCGCCCGCCGATCCGCCCGAAAGCGACGACAGCGCGTCGGCATCGCCCTCCACGCCGAGCGCGGCCATGACCCGGCCCGTCTCCTGCGGCGTCAGCGGCGACAGGCGCAGCTCCCGGCAGCGGGACCGGATCGTCGGCAGCAGCCGCGCGGGCTGATGCGCGATCAGCAGGATCACCCCGCCGGCTGGCGGTTCTTCCAGCAATTTCAGCAGCGCATTGGCGGCCGCGCCGTTCATCTGGTCCGCTGCATCGACGATGGCGACCCGCCTGCCACCCTCCGCCGCGCTCATGTGGAAGAAGGACAGCAGGGCGCGGATATCCTCCACCCCGATCTCGGCGCGCAGCCGCCCGGTCTTGTCGTCGAAGCCGCGCCGAATCAGGTGCAGGCGCGGTTCCGACAAGGCCGCCAGCCGACGCGCCACCGGATGATCCGGCGGCACCGACAGATCGCCGGGCGGGCCATCCGCCAGCAGCCAGCGGGCGAGCGCCCAGCCAAGCGTCGCCTTGCCCACCCCGCGCGGCCCGGTGACGAGCCAGGCGTGATGCAGGCGCTGCGCCTCAGCCGCACCGAGGAAATCGGCAATCGCCGCGCCGTGACCCACCACGCCTGCCGCGTGGCGCGGATGTGGCGCGCCCGGCACGCGGTCGGATTCGGGCCGATCCTCGCTCATAGCGCCGCCCGGACGCGCGAGGCGACCTGGTCCGGCGTGCCGCGCCCGTCGATCAGACGGACCCGGCCGGGATGCGCGCGGGCCAGATCCGCAAACCCGTCGCGCAGCTTATGCTGGAACCCCAGCCCCATCGATTCGAAGCGATCCTCGATGCCGCCGCGCGCAGCACCGCGCGCCAGACCCTCCGCCGGGTCGATATCGATCACGAAGCTGCGGTCCGGCTCGATCCCGATCATCAGCCCGTGCAAGGTCTCGACAGCCTCGGTCAGATCGCCGCGCGTCGCACCCTGATAGACCCGCGTCGAATCGGCAAACCGGTCGGTGATGACAACCGCCCCGCGGTCGAGCGCGGGGCGGATCGTGCGTTCCAGATGATCGCGCCGCGCTGCGTTGAACAGCAGGATCTCGGTCTCTGCCGACCAACGCTCGGCCCCGCCCTCGACCAGCAGGCGCCGGATCAGCTCCGCCCCGTCCGAGCCGCCCGGCTCGCGGGTCAGCACCACCTCGCGCCCCTCGCCGCGCAGCGTCTCCGCCAGCAGCCGCGCCTGCGTGGTCTTGCCGCTGCCGTCGATGCCTTCAAAGCTGATGAACATGAGGGGCTTACTGCCGCGCGGCCTGCCAGGCCTCGCCCCCCAGCCGCATGGCGGCGCTGCGCAGCCGGCCGACGAACCCGGCCGCCTCCACGGTCTCGGCCGCGACCAGGGGCACATTGGCCGGCCCGACGCCCGGAATCTGGATCTGCAGCATCCCCAGCCGGTCGCCCTCGCTGATCGGCGCGTGGATCGGGCCGGAATAGACCGCCTCCGCCGTCACACCGGATTCCGAACCGACCGGCATCAGCACGTTCAGCCCGTTCTGCGTGGTCAGCGCGACCGAGGATTTCGCCCCCAGCCAGACCGACGCGGAGGCGACGGTCTCGCCTTGCGGCACGACCTCCTTCATGGTGAAGTCGCGGAATGCCCATGCGGCGATCCGCTCTGCTTCCTCGGCGCGCGCGCTTTCGGTCGGCAGGCCGGTGACGACGAAGATCACGCGGCGATTGCCCTGCACGGCCGAGCCGACCAGGCCGTACCCCGCCTCCTCCGTGTGTCCGGTCTTCAGACCGTCCGCGCCGATCCCCAACTCCAGCAGGGGATTGCGGTTGAACCGGTTGGCGGGCGCGCGATTGTCGAACGGAAACTCGGTCAGCGCGAAATATTCATACAGCTCCGGGAAATCATTGATGAGATGCTCGGCCAGAATGCCCAGATCATGCGCCGACATGACATGGTTGGGCGCGGGCCAGCCGGAGCTGTTGACGAAATTGGAATTGTCCATTCCCAGCGATGTCGCCTTGTCGTTCATCTGCCGGGCAAACGCATCCTCGGTCCCGGCCAGCCCTTCGGCCACGACCACGCAGGCATCATTGCCCGACAGCACGATGATGCCCTTGATGAGTTCCTCCACCGTCGGCCGGTCCTGTTCGTTCAGGAACATGGTCGAGCCGCCCATCTGCCGCGCCTTGGTCGAGACCGGCAGCCGCGTATCCATCTGCAACCGCCCGTCGCGCACCGCCTCGAACAGCATGTAGATCGTCATCAGCTTCGACATGGAGGCGGGCGGGACGGCCGTGTCGGCGTTCTTTTCCAGCAGCACCGTCCCGGTGCCCACGTCATAGACCCAGGCGGTCCGCGCATTGGTCTCGAAGCCGAAGGCGTTGAGGGGCAGAAGCAGGAGAAGGACGGAAATCAGGGCTGCGCGCATGGGAAATGCCTGTCATTGGGCGGAACGCCGGAATTTCCGATAGCAGTAGCGCATGCGCGCGGCTGTCGCAACGATGGGGCGAGCGATGCGGCCGCCGGTTGCGGCGGCGCGGCGCAACGCTATCCCATCCCCAGCGGATCGCGTCGCTTCCGGGCGCGGACGGCATCGTCGCGGGCGCTGATGATGGCGATCACGCCCCAGGTGACGCAATAGACCGCGCCCAACAGCAGGATCAGCCAGCCCGGCAGCGGCCCGATCGAGGCGCGCTCCAGGAATTGCGCCGTGGATTGCAGGGGCGTTGGGTGCACGATCAGCTTGCCCAGATAGGCGATGGTCTGGATCAGCAGGATCCAGATATAGTTGCGCCGGATCCGGCGCCCCACCGCCGTCCACATGCTGACATGATAGCGCGGATGAAGGTAATCATCCGCCAGCCGGTCCTGCCAGTGTTCTTCCAGATGCAGATCCCCCTCGCGCAGCATGGGGGCATAGAAATGCAGCTCCATCCAGCGGCAGCGCGCGCGCCAGACGTTGAAATAGCGATAGCGCCGCGCCTCCTGCATCAGGAAGAAGATGATGAGAATGCCGACCAGCACCAGCGGCAGCGGCGAGGCCTGCGGCGCGGAATAGGTGATCGACAGCGCCACACCCAGCGTCACCACCGACCAGTTCGTTGTCGTGTCCAGCCTGGTGCGCCAGATGGTCGAGCGATAGACCTCGCCACGATAGAGATGCGCAATCGCCCCGATCTCGGCCGAATCGAGCTTCTTTCTGGTCTTGATCTCGCTGTCCATGCCGCGCCCCCCTGCTCGGCAAACTTGCAGGAGAATGCCCTAACGGCAAGCAGTTCCGCGCGAAATTGCCGGTTTCCTGTTCAGCCGGCGACCGCCTCGCGCCAATGGCGGCGGCAGAGCGAGACATAGGTTTCATTGCCGCCCACCTGCACCTGCGCCCCGTCGGTCACGGCGCGGCCGTCCGGCCCGCGCCTGATCACCATCGTGGCCTTGCGGCCGCAATGGCAGATCGTGCGCACCTCGCGCAGATCATCCGCAAGCGCCAGCAGCGCGGCCGATCCGGGGAACAGCTCGCCCCGGAAATCCACCCGCAGCCCGTAGGCCATGACCGGGATGCCCAGATCGTCGGCCACGCGGGCCAACTGCCAGACCTGTTCGCGCGACAGGAACTGCGCCTCGTCGATGAACACGCAGGAGAGCGGGCGCGGGTCGTCGTCGATCAGCGCGAACAGATCGGCATTCGGGCCGAAGGCGGTGGCCTCGCAGGAAATGCCGATCCGCGAGCCGATCCGGCCATGCCCGGCGCGGTCATCGAGCGACGCGATCAGCAAAAGCGTGTCCATGCCGCGCTCTCGGTAGTTGTAGGAGGCCTGGAGCAGCAGCGTGCTCTTGCCGGCATTCATCGTGGAGTAATGGAAATACAGCTTGGCCATGCGACCAGATAGCGGCGTGCCGGCCCGCCATCAAGTATGACGCGCCTGTCGCAAGGCGCGAATATCGCTTGCCAAAACGCGCGCGTGCTGGCAGGACTGCACGGGACGGGCGGCAAAATTGGCTTCGGCGCGATTCTGCGCCGCGCGTTTTCACTTCCAGATGACAGGTTCGACCCGATGCGTGACCCGCTGTTCCGCATGGCCCTTGTTCTGGGGCTTCTCTCCGCCGTCGGTCCCTTTGCGATCGATATGTATCTTCCCGCCTTGCCGGAGGTGGCGCGGGATCTGGCCACGACCGAGGCGGCCGCGGCGCAGACCCTGACCGCGTATTTCATCGTGTTCGGCATCGCGCAGATGATCTACGGACCGATGGCCGACGCGGTCGGGCGCAAACCGCCGCTCATCATCGGGGTGGCGATCTTCCTGCTGGCCACGATCGGCGCGGCGCTGGCACCGACGATCGGCTGGCTGATCGTCGCGCGCGGCGTACAGGGGCTGGGCGCGGCGACGCTGATGGCGGTGCCGCGCGCGGTGATCCGCGATCTGGCGACCGGACCGGCAGCGGCGAAGATGATGGCGGCGATCATGATCGTGATCTCCGTCTCTCCGATGCTGGCGCCGCTGACTGGCTCGCTGGTGATGGCCTGGGGCGGCTGGCGCGAGATCTTCGCGGTGCTGGCGGTGGCCGCACTGCTCAGCCTGGCGCTGATCGTGCTGGTGCTGCCCGAGACGTTGCCCGCGGCGCAGCGTCAGCCGGTGCGGCTGGCGCGGATGCTGTCCGGGGCAAGGCGGCTTCTGACCGACAAGCGATTCATGGGGCTGACCATGATCGGCGGGTTCGGCATGTCGAGCTTCTTCGTGTTTCTCTCCACCGCCAGCTTTGTCTATACCAGCCAGTACGGGCTTAACCCGACCGAGTTCTCGCTGGCTTTCGCGGTCAACGCGATCGGCTTCTTCACCGCCTCTCAATTCGCCGGGCGGCTGGCGCAGCGTTTCGGGATGGAGCGGGTGATCTCGCTGGCCATCATCGGCTTTGCGGGGCTGGCGTCGGTGGTGAGCTTGCTGGTCTGGTCGGGCTTCGACTCGCTGCCGGTGGTCATCGCGGGGCTCTTCGTGGCGAATGCCTGCCTGGGGCTGGTGATGCCGACGGCGATGGTCATGTCGCTCGACCCGCATCCCGATATTGCCGGGCTGGCCTCGTCACTGGGCGGGACCATTCAGATGCTGACCGGCGGTGTGATGATCGCGGTCGTAGGGCCGTTCATGGACAATACCGCTGCCACCATGGTGCCAGCGATTGCGCTGTGCGCCCTGCTGGCATGGGCGGCCGCGGTGGCGTCGCTGCCGCGGTTGCGGTTCGGGCCCCGGCTGGCCTGACATCCGGCTTGCACAACACAAAACCCGCGGACGATGCGGTCCGCGGGTGTCCTGTTTAATCGCGCCAGCCGCCGGTCAGGCGTTCTGCTGCTGGCTTTTCGGCCGCCGCGACGGGCGCCGGGCCGGGCGCTTGCGCGGTGCGGCCTCACCGCCGGGGCGGGCGCGGGGCGCGCCGCCGCGACCGCGGCTGCGCGGGGCGGGCTTTTCCTCCGCCGGGGCCTCGCCACCGATCACCGGGATCTTCGATTTCATCGCCTTCTCGATGGCGCGCAGTTCTCCGATTTCCCCCGGCGCGCAGAAGGCCACGGCGCGGCCATCGCGACCGGCGCGGGCCGTGCGCCCGATCCGGTGGACATAGTTCTCCGGCACGTTCGGCAGATCGAAGTTATAGACATGCGCCACCTGCGGAATGTCCAGACCCCGTGCGGCCACATCGGTCGCGACCAGCACCTGCGTCTTGCCCTCGCGGAACGCGGCGAGCGCGCGTTCGCGCTGCCCCTGCGACTTGTTGCCGTGGATCGCCGCGACCGAGAAGCCCCATTTGTCGAGCAGTTTCGCCAGCTTCTCGGAGCCGTATTTGGTCCGGCCAAAGACAATGGCCAGCTCGCCAGGATGTTTGGACATATATTCGGCCAGCAGCGTCGCCTTATCGCCCTGATTGACGAAATGCACGCCCTGCTCGATCTTCTCGGCGGCCTGGCCTGGCGGGTTGACCTGCACCTTTTCCGGGTTCTTCAGATAGGTGCTGGCCAGCTCCTCCATCAGCTTCGGCATGGTGGCCGAGAACAGAAGCGTCTGGCGCTTGGCGGGCAGTTCGCGGGCGATGCGGCGCAGGGCGTGGATGAAGCCGATATCCAGCATCTGATCGGCCTCGTCGAGCACCAGATACTCGGTCTTGGACAGGTCGAGCGCGCGGCGGTCCAGAAGGTCGATCAGCCGGCCGGGCGTGGCGATCAGCACGTCCACGCCGCGCTCGATCCGCTGCATCTGCACGTTGATCGAGGCGCCGCCAACGACGCGGAAGGCGCGGATCGGGGTGCCTTCGGCAAAGCCCTCGACCGAGGCGGCGATCTGGGTCGCCAATTCGCGGGTGGGCGCGAGGATCAGCGCCCGGCAGGAACGCGGATCGGGCTTGCGGCCATGGGCCAGAAGCCGGGTCAGCATGGGCAGGGAAAATGCCGCGGTCTTGCCGGTGCCGGTCTGGGCTAACCCAAGCAAATCAATGCCTTGAACGATATGCGGGATGGCTTGCGCCTGGATCGGGGTGGGGGCGTTCAGCCCCATTGGCGCCAGGTTGGCGTTGATGCGGGGGTCGATCCCCATCTCGGCGAAGGGGCCGGTTTCGACCGGCGCCCGGGCGGGCGCGCGGCGCGCGGCGACACCGGCCTCGCGGGGGGCGCGCTGCGGGTTCGGGCGGGGTTTCTGGCCGCGACGCGGCCGACGTTTTTCGTTATTCATTTCAATCACTTGCATGCGGCCGCACACCCGTATCGGGCACGGCAGGCGGCGCTTGGCCGCGAAAGGGGTGCGGGTCGCGATACGGTGACCCGGCGGTGCCCCTGCGTGTGGGTGGGAACCTGTTCGTAAGCCCGCCCGCGACTGGCTGCACACGCGGCAGCACGCGGACCGGGGTTGCGGATCAGATGAGGCCTCCGCGCGGAAAAGTCAAGCCGTCCGGCGGGTCCGAAACCAGCCGCACAGCCTGTGCACAGGGTGTACACCGCGCGTACACTGTTCGTGCACCGTTCTTCTGACACGCGACGAAACGTCTTACACAAGGCGGATCTGCCTGCCGGGTGGCCTCAATCGCACGCAGCGCGGGCCGGTATCAGGCCAGTCTGCCCCGCACGAGAGGGCAAGCGCCTGTCCGTGGGATGGCGCCGCCGAGGGATGTGCGGCACGCTTTATGGAGCCACCCGCATCTCTTCGCGGGGTCGGGGGGCTGACGGCACCAGAGCGCCAGCCCGCCCGGACGGGCAGGCGCAAGCCCCTGGCCGCTGGCGCGGCTGTTCCGGGCGCGGGCGTGACGGAGGCAAGGGGGTTGGCGGCCGGTCGATTGATGCGGTTTGGTGATCGAAACCTTAACCGGGCCGCGGTCCGCTGGTCGCAGATACTCATACCGGGGCCTTCGGGTGTGAGCGCGCGCTCGATCCGGGTGTGCCCGATGGCCGCAAGCAGCCGCGGGGCGACTCAGCCCCGATCGGCGCTGTCCATCCAGATCGTCACCGGGCCGTCATTGGTCAGCGCCACCGCCATGTCGGCCCCGAATTCGCCCGTTTCCACCGCGCAGCCGAGATCGCGGAGTGCCGCGGCGAAATCCTGATAAAGCGCGCGGCCCTGATCTGGCGGGGCGGCGGCGGAGAATCCGGGGCGGTTGCCGGAGCGTGTGTCGGCGGCCAGCGTGAACTGGCTGACGACGAGCGCCGCGCCGCCCGTGTCGAGAAGCGCGCGGTTCATCTTGCCGGCCTCGTCGCGGAAGATGCGCAGCTTGGCCACCCGCGCCGCCAGTTTCTGCGCCGCCGCGCGGTCGTCGCCCTGCATGGCGCAGACGAGGATCATCAGGCCGGGGCCGATCCGGCCGATGGTGCGCCCCTCGACGGTGACGCTGGCTTCGGTGACCCGCTGGATCAGGGCGCGCATCTGGACCTCTCTGATTGCGATGCCGCTGCCTGCCACATCCGGGATGGGCGGGCAATGGCGGTGGGCCGGGCGGTTCGCGCCGGGGCGGCAGCGCGCCTATCGCAGCGCGTCACGGTTGCCGGAGAGCCTGTCGCCGGGGCAGGGCGGGGAACGATGCCGGGGCTGCATCGTTTCGGAGGGGAATTGTCCTTAACGATGGAGCGGCAGAGATGGCCAGCAAGTCAGACGACAAGACCCCGACCCCGGATCCGGCAGAGCCGGGTGCCTATTTCCCCTCGCCCCATTCGCTGGGGGAGTTCACGTCGCCGAAATCCGATCTGGCCGACGCGGATTATCCCGACGCCTATACGGGCGGGCGCTGGAAGGTGCTCGTCATCGGGGCCGACGAGCGGTATCTTATGACCGACAATGGCAAGATGTTCTCGACCGGGAACCACCCGGTCGAGACGCTGCTGCCGATGTATCATCTCGACAAGGCCGGGTTCGATTTCGACATCGCCACGCTGTCGGGCAACCCGGTGAAGTTCGAGCATTGGGCGATGCCGGAAGAGGATGCGGAGGTGACGGGGTTCTTCGACCGCTTCGCGGATCGCTTCCGCCAGCCGCTGAAATTGTCGGAGGTGGTGCGCGAACGGCTGGGACCGGACAGCGATTACATCGCCGTGTTCATCCCCGGCGGTCACGGCGCGCTGATCGGGCTGCCGGGCAGCGCGGATATGCGCGCGGTGCTGGAATGGGCGGCGGATGTTGACCGGCATGTGATCTCGCTGTGTCACGGTCCGGCGGCGTTCCTGTCGGCGGCGGAGAGCGGGATCTATGACGGCTACCAGATCGCGGCCTTCCCGGATTCGCTGGACGCGCAGACCCCGGAGATGGGCTATATGCCCGGCCATCTGACCTGGAAATTCGGCGAGCGGCTGGAGCAGATGGGGTTCGATATCGTCAATGACGATATTTCCGGGCTGACCACCAAGGATCGCAAGCTGCTGACCGGGGACAGCCCGCTGGCTGGGAATGCGCTGGGAAAACTGGCCGCGAGCGAGCTGCTGGCAGCGGTGAAGCAGGGCTGAGAGGCCGCCGCGGGTGGGCGGTGGTCAGAGCCGGGTGACGACGCGTTGGCCGAACAGCCGGTCCACATCGGCGCGGCGGCACAGCGCGGTGGCGGGCGTCATGCAGGCGGCCGAGGCCATCGCCGCCCCGAGGCCGAGCGCGTCGGGCGTCGCCATGCCGCGGGCGCGGGCCAGCGTGAAGCCCGCGACGAAGCTGTCGCCCGCGCCGACCTTGCTGACGATGGGGACTTTCGCGGCCTCGGCATGCCAGGCACCCTCGGCGGTGGCGATGATATTGCCGTCGCCGCCGCGGGCCACGATCACCGCCTGTGCCGCGCCATCCTTGACCAGCGAGGCGGCAAACAGCGCCGTGTCGCGGCGTTCGGCCAGGGGGCGGCCGGCCAGCGTCTCCGCCTCGTGCCGGTCCATGCGCAAGAGCGCCACGCCATGCCCGCCCGAAGCCACCGCGCTGAGCGCATGGCCTGACGTGTCGACGAAGAGATGGCTGCCGCTGTCCGCCAGCCGCGCGGCGAGGCTTGCGGCGTAGTCATCGGGCACGCCGGGCGGGTTGGAGCCGGACAGCACCACAAAGCCGTCCGGGGCGGCGTGGCGGGCGATCTCGTCCAGCGAGCGGGCGACCAGGTCCGGCGGCCAGTCCGGGCCGGGCATGACGAAACGGTATTGCTCGCCGCTGTCGCGGTCGGTGACCACGACGGATTGGCGGGTTTCGCCCGCGGTGTCGAGCCGGATCGGGTCGAGCCCGGCCTCCGCCAGCATCTGCGCCATGCGCGCGCCGGTATGGCCGCCAAGGGCCACGAGCGGGCGGGACGTGCCGCCCATCGCCGCAATCGCCCGGCTGATATTGATGCCGCCGCCGCCGGGATCGACGCGGGGCGCTTCGCAGCGCAGCTTGACCTCTGCCACCACCTGATCGGCGGCGGTGGACAGATCGAGCGCCGGGTTCAGCGTGACGGTCAGGATCGGGGCCTGATCGGGCGCGCTCATTCCCACCACCGGTCGATGCGGGCGATATCGTCATCGGACCAGCCGAAATGATGGGCGAGTTCATGCACGGTGACATGCGCCACCAGATCGGGCAGGGTGATGTCGCCGCGCTCGGCCCATTCATCCAGGATGGCGCGGCGGAACAGCCAGATCGTGTCAGGGAAATGCTGCGGATCCGACGGCGATTTATGCGTCATCGGCACGCCGTCATAGATGCCGGTCAGCTCCAGCGGGTCATCGGTTTCCAGCTCGTCCAGCATGTCGTCGGGGGCGAGATCCTCCACCCGCAGCACGATGTCCCTGGCATGGGGGGCGAAGGCTGTGGGCAGGGTGGCGATCACGTCGCGGGCGATGGATTCGATATCGTCCTGTGTCGGCGCCACGCGGCCGGTCCAGTCTTGGGTCTCATCGCTCATCATCTCACCTCGTTTGCCCCTGATATGGACAAAATGCAGGCGATATGAAAGAGCGTCGGGGTCCAGAGGATTATTGCCATGACCACCACCCGTTTTGCGCCCTCGCCCACGGGGCATATCCATGTCGGCAATCTGCGCGCGGCGCTGTTCAATTACCTGATCGCGCGCAAGGCGGGCGGCACGTTCATCCTGCGGTTCGACGACACCGACCGGGAGCGTTCGAAACAGGAATATATGGACGGGATCAAGCGCGATCTGGAGTGGCTGGGGATCGAATGGGACCGGGTGGAGCAGCAATCGACGCGGCTGGACCGATACGAGGCGGTGCGCGAGCAGCTGCGCGCCGATGGCCGCATCTACGAGGTGTTCGAGAGCCCCGGAGAGCTGGATCTGAAGCGCAAGAAGCAGCTCAACATGGGCCGCCCGCCGGTCTATGACCGCGCCGGGCTGCGCCTGAGCGAGGCGGAAAAGGACGCGCTGCGCGCCGAGGGGCGCGAAGGGTATTGGCGCTTCAAGCTGGCGCATGAGCGGATCGAGTGGGCGGACCGGATCCTGGGGGATATTTCCATCGACGCTGCCTCCGTGTCGGACCCGGTGCTGATCCGCGCCGACGGGCAGGTGCTGTATACCTTCGCCTCTTCGGTGGACGACACCGATATGGGGGTGACCGATATCGTGCGCGGGTCCGACCACGTGACCAATACCGCGACGCAGATCCAGATCATCGAGGCGATTGGCGGGACGGTGCCGGTGTTCGGTCATCACAGCCTGCTGACCGGTCCGCAGGGCGAGGAGCTGTCGAAGCGGCTGGGGTCTCTGGCGATCCGCGATCTGCGCGAGGCCGGGGTGGCGCCCGAGGCGCTGGTGTCGATGATGTCGCGGCTGGGCTCGTCCCAGCCGGTGGAGCTTTTGTCGATGGACGAGGTGGCGGAGAGCTTCGATCTGTCGCATTTCGGCGCGTCGCCGACGAAATTCGATGCCGAGGATCTGTGGCCGCTGACCCGCGCGCGCAACCAGTCGCTGCCCTTCGAGGCGGTCAAGGACCGGGTCGCGGCGCTGGGTGTGCCGGGGGATCAGGCAGAGCGGTTCTGGCGCGTGGCGTCGCAGAATATCACGACGCTGGACGATCTGGGCGAATGGTGGGCCATCTTCAGCGAGGGGGCGGAGCCCGACATCGCGCCCGAGGATGAGGCGTTCATTGCCGAGGCGATGACGCTGCTGCCGCCGCCGCCCTATGACGACAACTCGTGGTCGGAATTCACCACCCGCGTCAAGCAGGCCACGGGCCGCAAGGGCAAGGCGCTGTTCATGCCGCTGCGCAAGGCGCTGACCGGGCAGGCGCATGGTCCGGATATGGGCGATCTGATGCCGCTGTTGCAGGTGGTGAAGGCGCGCGGATAGCGGCGAGGTCCGGCGCTTACGCGCACCCAGCCGGCAGGATCGCGTGCCGCGCTGCGGGGGATTGGATAGGGCGTCCGGTTCTGGCCTGGGTTCAGTCCGAATCGAGGGCACGCGCCTGCCCGTGGGATGGCGCCGCCGAGGGTCGGGCGATGCGCTTTATCGCGCCACCCACATTTTTTCGCTGAGCGGCAAGGCTGCGTCACCAACGCGCCAGCCCGCCTGCACGGGCAGGCGCAGGCCCGGCGGGGCTGCGCCACTTGTTCCGGGCGGGATGGGTCAGAGGCGTGGTCGACTCAGCCGAGACTTGGCGAGGCCGGCTGTTGATCCGCAGGGCCAGCCGGCGTAACCACCGCGCGCTCGGGTCGGCAGCACCTCGCCAACTCATTCCTGGAACTTCGCGGCGCATAGTCTTTGTAACTCAAGTTCTGCGTCGCGCCCAATCTGGATGTTGTCCAGCAGCCACGTGATACGCTCTATGGCCTGCTCGGTGACGCCATTATCTTTCAAATCTCTCCAGAGAAGATATAAGTATGAGTTGCCGGCTGTAGGTATAACCGAGAAGAAGGTGGCTGGCGCTAATCTGTCCAAGTCCATTTCGTTACGGAAATATGAGTAGTTCCATGCGTGCACGACGTTCGACAGGTTTTCACCGATCGCTTGGACTGAACCCTCGGGTACGTGCAAGGATCGAATTTGAAATTCAGGAAGTTCCGTGAGGACCTTGCGGTAGGGTTGACCATAAAATTTTGATAGGCGACGATCTGGAAAGTCCTCTCCGACAATCCAGTCCAACCCGATCGTCCTCCTACGAAGTTCAAATGCGAGTTGGTCGAACTTAAACAAATCACTTCTGTGATTGCTATGAGATAGAAGCCCATAGCGGCTATCAGGATGACCCATGGAGTTTATCCTATGGAGCAACGATTCAAGCGACTCATCTCTCCAGATCCACTCGGAAAGTTTGCTCGGTCTCCTAAGCTCCCTCACGGCAAGATTTCCAAACAACTCGCTGTGTGTACGCCAAAGCTTTTCGATGTCGTGCTTGAAATGCCGCGTAACCGACACGCCGTTCAGAACTAGACCAGCTTTTAACAGCTTCTCGATAGTTTGAAGCGCATTCCACCAAAACTCTTCATGTATCCCGTAGATCTTTGATAGTCTTGAGAAGAAATAGTTTCGGTCGGCGGGCGCTACGAAGAATTTTTGTGCCATGACCGACTTGAAGTGGTTCAAAGGGATGTCGAACATCGAAGTTTTCATGATCGTGAAGCCGAACTGTGTGAAACATTTTCAGGTGGTTTAAAGTTGATGCTAGTTCTCGGGTGCACGGCAAATCAACGCGCAAGGAAGCCCTTGCCGCTGATCGACTTGACTTCTACGTCGTGCAGCGACACGAGAATCTCGCAGCCCTGAGTTTCGCGCTCTGTCTCGGCTCCAGCCCCTACCGCGACCTGCTCCAATTTCCACAGAATCCCGCTTGACGCCCCCCGCACCCTCCCTTACATCGCCTCCACCCCACGCGGTGATCGGGGCGGAGTAGCTCAGTTGGTTAGAGCAGAGGAATCATAATCCTTGTGTCGGGGGTTCAAGTCCCTCCTCCGCTACCACGACATCGCCCTATGTCCCGTTGCATGACAAATCGTCTCGGCCGCGCGCCAGCGTGGCCTGGCGGGTGGTGCGAGGTCGGGGACGGGCGGTGCGCCGGTCAGTCTAGCGGCAGCTTCCAGATCCGCGCGGCATTGGCGGCGTAGAGCGCGTGGCGCTCGGCCTCGGAGGCGTGGGCGAAGAGGTCTCGCGTGGCCTCGGCCCATTTGGTCAGACCGCCCCCCAGCGTGCAGACGAACCAGTCGCTGCCCCAGACCAGCCGGTCGAAGCCGAAACTTGCCGCGACGTGATCGGTCCAGCGACGCAGATCCGACGGTGTCCAGCCCGGCGCGGCATAGGCGGGCAGGCCGGAGATCTTGGCGGCCACATTGGGTCGTTCGGCCAGAGCCGCAATGTCCCGCGCCCAGCCGTCGAACGCGCCACCGGCAATGTCGGGCACGCCGCAGTGATCCAGCACGAATTGCGTGTCGGGCGCGGCATCGGCGAGCGCGATGGCCAGTGGCAATTGCCGGGCCAGCACGCAGAGATCGAAGGGCAGGTCGTGGTCGGAGAGGCGGCGGAGATTGTCGCGGAACTGCGCGGTCCGGGACAGATCGTCGGGCATGGTATGGAGCACGCGGCGCAGCCCGACCACCGCGCCGCCGGACAGGGCCTGCTCGATCTGCTGGGCGAAGCGGGGCGATTCGGGGCGGCAGCCGCCGATGATGCCGATGATCGGGACATCCGCGCGGTCGGGCAGGGACTCGATATGGGCGGTTTCCGCCGCGATCAGGTCTTCGGCGACATCGACCTCCATATGCAGCGCGGCTGTGATGCCGCAGGCCGCCGCCTCCCGCGCGTAATCCTCATGGGTCCAGTCCCGGTCGAGCGCGGGCGCATCCGCGAGCCAGGGATAGGTGAGTGCCGTGCGGTCCACCAGGTGCAGATGGGTGTCGATCATGGTCATGCGTGCCGTTCCTTCGATGTTGCGGTCACCGGGGTCAGCCGGTCTCCACCCCGGCGCCGGCCATGGACGAGAGCGTCCGGCATGTGTCGAGCAGCATATGCGTGCAGTCGGAGAGATCCGGCGCGTCGGGCACATTGACCAGCGGCAGATAGGGCACGGTCAGCGCGGCGATGGCCGCGCCGTCGCCGGCCATGACGGGGGCCGAGAGGTTGAACACCCCGGCGGTCTGGGCCGAGGGCATGCTTTCATAGCCCTGCTCGCGGATCCGGTCGAGCCGGCTGGCCAGCGAAGGGGGCATCTCGCGCCCGGCATCGAGCGGGTTCTCGGCCACCATGACGCGGCGCTGCTCCTCGGTGCTGAAGGCCAGAAGCACATGGCCCGAGCCGGTGTCGTAAAGGCTGATATGCGAGCCGACGCGGACGCTGATGCCCCAGTATCCGGGGGCCTCCTGCTGGGCGATGACCACCACCTGGCCGCGATCGAACACGGTGAGCTGGTTGGCCTGGCGGGTGCGGATGGCCAGTTCGCGCATCAGCGGGGTGGCATAGCTGACCAGGCGGCGCGTCGGCGGGTGGAGCTGCGAGATGCCGAACAGCTTCAGCGTCAGCGCGAAGCGGTCGCCTTCGAGCCGGGTGACATAGCCGCGCTTCTGCAGCCGGTCGAGCATCCGGTAGAACTCGTTCGGGCTGCGGTCGAGCCGCTTGCCGATCTCGGCCTGGGTCAGACCGCCATCGATCCCGGCCAGAAGTTCAAGAATATCAAGCCCCTTGTCGAGGGCCGGCGCGCGGTATCGATCATCGTCTGACATGGCATCTCCCGTAAACGGTAAATTCATATACGATACAAGCTGCGGTCAAGCCAGAAGTTCGCTTGACAACTCGCCGGTTTGGAATTTGTATGTAAATAGGCTGCTCACTGGCGCAATCATAGATGCCAAAGCAATCAGGGAGGATGGAAATGACATATTCAGCGAAACTCGCGGCGCTGCTCGGGGGAAGTCTGCTGGCCGGAATGGCGGCCGCGCAGGACCTGCCCGGCAGTTTCGACGGGGTGACGGTGCAGGCCAAGCTGATCGGGGGCCAGCAATACGAGGCGCTCTATGCCCGCATCAACGAATGGCAGGAGGCCACGGGTGCGACGGTCGAAGTGATCTCGAAAAAGAACCATTTCGAGCTGGATCGCGAGATCAAGTCCGACATCGCCACCGGCCAGCTCGGCTGGTGCGTGGGCTCGAACCATTCGTCCTTCGCGCCGCAATATCCGGGCATCTACCAGGATCTGCGCGCATTGCTGCCCGAAGACGCGCTGTCCGGCTTCGTGCCGGCCACGCTGGATGCGGCGACGCTGGATGACCGGCTGGTGATGCTGCCGCGCGCGCAATTCGACGTTTCGGCGGTGTATTACCAGAAATCGCTCTATGAGGACGAGGCGAACAAGACCGCCTTCGAGGAGGAATACGGCTATCCGCTTGCGCCCCCGGACACATGGGACCAGCTGGCCGACCAGGCGAAGTTCTTTGCCGATCCGCCGGATTTCTACGGCACGCAATATGCCGGCAAGGAAGAGGCGATTGCCGGGCGGTTCTATGAGATCCTGAAGGCCAATGGCGGCGAATTCCTGAATGCGGATGGCGAGCCGGCCTTCAACTCCGACGCCGGGGTCGCGGCGCTGCAATGGTTCGTCGATCTTTACGCGGCCAACGCGGTGCCCAACGGCGTGCCGAATTATCTGTGGGACGATCTGGGGCAGGGCTTCGCCTCGGGCACGGTCGCGGTCAACCATGACTGGCCGGGCTGGATGGGCTTCTTCAACGATCCTGAATCGAGCAAGATCGCCGGCAATGTCGGCGTCGCGCCGCCGCCCAAGGGATCGTCCGGCGCGCGCAGCGGCTGGTCGGGGTTCCACGGCTTCTCGGTCACGGAAGATTGCGAAAATCCCGAGGCCGCGGCATCGCTGGTGTGGTTCCTGACCAACGAGGACAGCCAGAAGATGGAAAGTGCGGCCGGTCCCCTGCCGACGCGCAGCGCGGTCTGGGATCACATCATCGCCGAGGCCGAGGGCGACGAGTATCGCAGCGAGGCGCTGACGGCGTTCCAGGTGGCGGCGGAGGGCGCCTATCCGGTGCCGCGCTCGCCAAGCTGGATCGAGATGACCAACGTGGTCTATCCCGAATTGCAGGCGGCGATCCTGGGCGACAAATCCGCGCAGGAGGCGCTGGATGCCGCGGCCGAGGCGGCGACGAATGTGCTGATGGATGCGGGCGAGCTGTAATCGCTAGCTGCGGGGGCCGCGCGGCGGCCCCCGTTCCCGTCACCTGATACCGGAACTCCCATGAAGCCCTGGCGCTTGCCCCCCCATCTTCTGCTGCTGTTGCCGGCGGTGCTGATCCTTGCCGCGATCGTGGTGATCCCGCTGGGACTGTCGCTGTGGTCCAGCTTCACCCCGTTCCGGCTGACCCGGCCGGATACGATGTATGACTTCATCGGGCTGAGGAACTATGCCCGGCTGCTGGGGGACGCGCAGTTCTGGTCGGCCTTCGGGCGCACGGTGCTGCTGCTGACGGTCGCGCTCAATCTGGAGATGGTGCTGGGTCTGGGCCTCGCCCTGCTGATCGAGCGGGCAAGCCGGGGGCAGCGCATCCTGCGCACGATCATGATGTTCCCGATGATGTTCTCTCCGGTGCTGGTCGGGTTCCAGTTCAAGTTCATGTTCAACGACAATGTCGGGCTGGTGAACAACGCGCTGCAATCGCTGGGGCTGACGGATCGGGCAATCCCGTGGCTGATCGATCAGAACCTGGCCTTCATCTCGATCATGGTGGCAGAGATCTGGTCGTCCACCGCCGTGTTCGCGATCTTCATCCTGGCCGGGCTGATGGCGATGCCGCGCGACCCGCTGGAGGCCGCGCGCGTCGATGGCTGCACGCCGTGGCAGACCTTTCGCTATGTCACCTGGCCGTTCCTGATGCCGTTTGCGTTCATCGCCATGACCATCCGGTCGCTGGATGTGGCGCGGGCCTATGACATCATCAAGATCATGACCGATGGCGGTCCGGCGCGGCGCACCGAGGTTCTGTGGACGCTGATCTCGCGCACCGCCTATTCGGATGCGCGGATGGGGATGGCGAATGCGATGGCCTATATCGCGATCCTGCTGTCCATCGCGTTCACGCTGATCTTCTTCCGGCAACTCTCGAAAGCGCGGTCCCAGATCGCGGCGGAGTGGTGATGATGGACGCCAATCAAAGCTCTCGCATCCGCAAGCGGCTGACCCGCTGGGCGCTGAATGTCGCGCTGTTCATTGCCATGGCGATCATCTGCCTGCCGGGGCTGTGGATCGTGCTGAACTCGCTGCGCCCCACGGTCGAGATCATGGCCAAGCCGCCGGTCTGGATCCCGCGCGAGCTGAACTTCGATGCCTATGTGGCGATGTTCTCGGGCGTCGGCGCGGGCGGGATCCCGGTGCTGGATTATTTCCGCAACTCGATCATCATCGCCACCACCTCGACCGTGATCGCGCTGGCGGTGGGGATGGCCGGGGGATACGCCTTCGCGCGGTATCGGTTCCGGGGCAAGTCTGGCTGGTTCATCGGTCTGATGCTGACCCGCACCGTGCCGGGCATCGCGCTGTCGCTGCCGCTGTTCTTCCTGTATGCGCGGCTGGGCATCATCGATACGCATTTCGGGCTGATCCTCGCCTATGTGGCGATGAATGTGCCCTTCACCATTTGGCTCATCGACGGGTTTTTCCGGCAGGTGCCGAAGGATCTTTCTGAGGCTGCGCAGATCGACGGCTGCACGCGCTGGCAGGCTTTCTGGCGGGTGGAGTTTCCGCTGGCCCGGCCAGGCATCGCGAGTGCCGGGATCTTCGCCTTCCTGACCGCGTGGAACGAGTTCGCCCTGGCGTCGCAGCTCACGCGGTCCACCAACAGCAAGACCCTGCCGGTGGGGCTGCTGGATTATACTGCCGAATTCACGATCGACTGGCGCGGCATGTGCGCATTGGCCGTGGTGATGATCGTGCCGGCGCTTCTACTGACCTATGCGGTCCAGAAACATCTGGTTTCGGGGCTGACATCGGGCGCAATCAAGGGATAGGGCCGCATGGCAGATCTGAGCCTCAGGCAGTTGGACAAGAAATACGGCAGCTTTCACGCCGTGAAGGGGCTGGACCTCCACGTCGAGGATGGCGAGTTCGTGGCGCTCGTGGGGCCATCAGGCTGCGGGAAATCGACGACGCTGCGCATGATCGCGGGGCTGGAGGAGATCAGCAGCGGCGATATTCTGATCGGCGACCGGGTGGTGAACGATCTGGCGCCGAGACAGCGCAACATCTCGATGGTGTTCCAGTCCTACGCGCTCTACCCGCATATGACGGTGCGCGAGAATATGGGCTTCACGCTGAAGATCGCGGGCCGGCCCGAGGCCGAGATCGAGACGGCGGTGGCCGATGCTGCGCGTGCGCTGGAGATCGAGCCGCTGCTGGATCGCCGCCCGGCGCAGCTCTCGGGCGGGCAGCGGCAGCGCGTCGCCATGGGCCGCGCCATCGTGCGCAACCCGGACGTGTTCCTGTTCGACGAGCCCTTGTCCAATCTGGATGCCAAGCTGCGCGGCCAGATGCGCACCGAGATCAAGCGGCTGCATGCCCGGCTGGGATCGACCGTGGTCTATGTCACCCATGACCAGATCGAGGCGATGACGCTGGCCGACCGGATCGTCATCATGCGCGACGGTCTGATCGAGCAGGCCGGTTCCCCCGACGAGGTGTTCAACCGCCCCGCCACGCGTTTCGTGGCCGGCTTCATCGGCTCGCCGCCGATGAACATGGCCGAGGGCGTGATACAGGACGGGCTGATCCGTTTCGGTGATGGCGAGACGCTGCCGCTGCCCGCGCAGTTCCGCGATGCGGTGACGGCGGGACAGCGCGTGACGCTGGGGCTGCGGCCCGACGACATCTATCCGGTGGGCCACGGGCTTCATGCCGGCGAGGCGGTGGAGACGCGGCCGCTTGAGGTGGCGCTGACCGAGCCGCTCGGCAATGAGACGCTGCTGTTCGTGCGCTTCGGCGGGGTGGAATGGACCAGCCGGATGCTAAATCCGCGCGACCTGCGACGCGGGGAGACGGTCGATTTCCAGATCGACCTGTCGCGCGTCCATCTGTTCGACGGCGAGAGCGGCAGATCGCTGAGGACCGCGTGATGGCCAGGATCGAACGGATCGATCTGGCGATGGTCGACCTGGCCCCAAAGGTCGAGCGCCAGGACGCCATTCAGAGTTTCGTGACCCAGGAAACCCCGATTGTCACCATCACCGACAGTGACGGGGCGCAGGGCACCGGCTATTCCTATACGATCGGCACGGGCGGCTCGTCGGTGATGCGGCTGCTGGCCGATCATCTGTGCCCGCGCATCATCGGCCGCGACCCGACCGAGCTGGAGGCGATCTGGCACGAGCTGGAATTCCTGACCCATGCCACCACGATCGGCGCGATCACCTCGATTGCGCTTGCCGCCATCGACACGGCGCTGTGGGATCTGCGCTGCCGCAAGGCCGGTCTGCCGCTGTGGCGCATGGCGGGCGGGGCGCGGCGCAGCGCGCCCTGCTACACCACCGAGGGCGGCTGGCTGCATCTGCCGGTGGAGGCGATTGTCGAGGATGCGCTGGCGGCCAAGGCGCAGGGATTCACCGGATCGAAGGTCAAGATCGGGCGTCCGGTGCTGGCCGAGGATGTGGCCCGGATCGCCGCGCTGCGCGAGGCGGTGGGCGACGGCTACGAGATCATGACCGACGCCAATCAGGGATTTTCGCGCGATACGGCGCGCAGGCGGGCGGCGGCACTTGCGCCGTTCGGGCTGGCCTGGATCGAGGAGCCGCTGCCGGCGGATGACATTGCCGGCCACGTCGCGTTGTCGCAGGCCTCGGATATTCCGGTGGCGGTGGGCGAATCGCTCTATTCCATCCGGCATTTCGCGGAATACGCGGCGCGCGATGCCTGCGGGATCGTCCAGGTGGACGCGGGGCGGATCGGCGGCATCACGCCCTGGCTGAAGGTCGCGCATATGGCCGAGGGTTTCGACATCCCGGTCTGCCCGCATTTCCTGATGGAGCTGCATGTCAGCCTGGTCTGCGCGGTGCAGAATGGCCGATATGTCGAATATATCCCGCAGCTCGACGAGATCACCCATACCGGGCTGACCATCGAGAACGGCATGGCCATCGCGCCGGAGAGCCCGGGCATCGGCATCGACTGGAACTGGGACGCGATCCGGGCCCGCGCCGTGCCCGAGTTCAACCGCAGCGTCAGGAGGTCCGACACATGATCCGCATGGGCTCTGTCATCGCGCTCAATCCCGACAAGATCGCGCGCTACAAGGAACTTCATGCCAATGCCTGGCCCGGCGTGCTCAAGACGATCACCGAATGCAATATCCGCAATTACGTGATCTATCTGCGCGAGCCGGAGAACCTGCTGTTTTCGCATTTCGAGTATCACGGCACCGATTGGGCGGCCGATCAGGCGAAGATGGCCGCCGATCCGGTGACGCAGGAGTGGTGGTCGGTCTGCGAGCCCTGCCAGAAACCGCTGGCGACGGCGGCGGAAGGGGAGTGGTGGGCGCCGATGGAGGAGGTGTTCTTCCATGAGTGAGTTTCGCGCCGAGGCGCTGCGCCAGCACTGGCCCGCGCCCGAGCGCCGCAGGCCCATCGTGATTTTCGGTGCCGGTTCCATCACCGGCGACGCGCATCTGCCGGCCTATGCCAGGGGCGGCTACGAGGTCGCGGGGATCTATGATCCCGATCCGCAGAAGGTCGCGGCATTGGGGCAGCGCGCATTCGCCTCGGTCGCGGAGGCGGCGGCGGTGCCGGGCGCGGTGTTCGACCTGGCGACCCCGCCGAAAGCACATGCCGGGATCCTGTCGGCGCTGCCCGAGGGGGCGGCGGTGCTGATCCAGAAGCCGATGGGCATGGATCTGACCGGGGCAACCGAGATCCTGGGGATCTGCCGCGCCCGCAGCTTGCAGGCGGCGGTGAATTTCCAGCTTCGCTTCTCGCCGATGATGCTGGCGCTGCGCGACGTTATCGCGCAGGGCTGGCTGGGCGAGGTGGTGGATGTCGAGATGCATGGGGTGATGGCGACGCCCTGGGGCCTGTGGAAATTCCTCGACGGCCTGCCGCGCATCGAGATCACCATGCATTCGATCCATTACCTCGACAGCATCCGCATGTTGCTGGGCGATCCTGCCGGGGTGCATGCGAGAACCATCGGGCATCCGTCCCACAAGGTCGCGCAGACGCGGACATCGGCGATTCTCGATTACGGTGACCGGGTCCGCTGCACGCTGTCGGTCAACCATGACTGGGATTATGGCCGCCCCCACCAGGCCTGCGAAATGCGCGTGGCCGGGACCGAGGGCGCGGCCTATCTGAAATTCGGCGTCAATCTCGATTACCCGAAGGGCGAGCCGGACATCCTGCAGATCCGGCCGTGCGGCGGGGACTGGACCGAGGTGCCGCTGACCGGAGCATGGTTCCCCGACGCCTTCACCAGCCGGATGCACAATCTGCAACGCGCCGCGGAGGGGCAGGAGGCGCTGATCTCTGACGCCGAGGATGGCTGGCGCACGATGGCCCTGGTCGAGGCGGCCTATGCCGCCTCCTCCTGTCCCGCGACCCCGATCGAAAGCCTGGATTGATGGAAATTACCCAATATTACGAGGATATCGAGATCGGCGCCCGCCGCGAGACCTTCGGGCGCACCATCACCGAGACGGATTTCGTCGTGCATGCCGGCCATACCGGGGATTTCTTTCCCCATCACATGGATGCCGAGTTCATGGCGAAAAGCGAGTTCGGCCAGCGGATCGCGCATGGCACGATGGTGTTTGCCATCGGCATCGGGCTGACCGCGACGGTCATCAACCCGGTCGCGTTCTCCTATGGTTACGACCGGCTGCGTTTCGTCCGGCCGGTGTTTATCGGCGACACGATCCGCACCCGCGTCACCGCCGCGCGCAAGCAGGACGATCCGAAGCGCGCCGGGTTCGGCCGGCTGTTCGAGACGGTCGAGGTGCTGAACCAGAACGATCAGGTCGTGCTGGCCTGCGAACATATCTACATCGTCGAGAAGAAGGACACAGCGGCATGAGCGAGCTGAGCGGAAAGACCGTGCTGATTACCGCCGCGGGGCAGGGCATCGGCCGCGCCACCGCCGAGGCGTTTGCCCGTCAGGGCGCGGTGGTCCACGCCACCGACATCAACGAGGCGACGCTGGCGGAGATGGCCGGGCAGGACGGCATCCGCACCCATCGGCTGGACGTGCTGGACGGCGATGCGGTCGCGGCGCTGATCGGCGAGATCGGTCAGGTGGATGTGCTGTTCAACTGCGCGGGCGTGGTCCATGCGGGCTCGATCCTGGAGATGAGCGACGCAGAGTTCGACTTTGCCGTCGATCTGAACGTGCGGGCGATGATCCGCACCATCCGCGCCGTTCTGCCCGGCATGATCGCGCGCGGCGAGGGCTGCATCATCAACATGAGCTCGGTCGCGAGTTCGATCAAAGGCGTGCCGAACCGCTTCGCCTACAGCACCACCAAGGCCGCCGTGCTGGGGCTGACCAAGGCGGTCGCGGCGGATTACGTGACCCAGGGCATCCGCTGCAATGCGATCTGTCCCGGCACGGTGCAGTCGCCATCGCTGGATGAGCGCCTTACCGCGACCGGCGATTACGACAAGGCGCGGCGCGACTTCATTGCGCGCCAGCCGATGGGCCGCATCGGCGAGGCCGGGGAAATCGCGGATCTGGCTGTGTATCTGGCGCAGGCAAGCTATACCACCGGGCAGGCGGTCTGTATCGATGGCGGCTGGACAATCTGAGAAAGAGGACAGAGATGAAACTGGTTCGTTTTGGGGAAAGCGGCGCGGAAAAGCCGGGCGTGATCGACGCGGAAGGCCGGATCCGCGACCTGTCGCAGCATGTCGGCGATCTGGCCGGCAAGGAGATCGACCCGGACGCGCTGTCGCGGCTGGCCGGGATCGAGATCGACTCGCTTCCGCTCGTCGAAGGCACGCCCCGGCTGGGACCCTGCGTCGCCGGCACCGGCAAGTTCATCTGCATCGGGCTGAACTATGCCGATCACGCCGCGGAATCGGGCATGGATGTGCCGCCGGAACCGGTGATCTTCATGAAGGCCAGCTCTGCCATCTGCGGGCCAAATGACCCGATCGTCATCCCGCGCGGCTCCAAGAAGACGGACTGGGAGGTCGAGCTGGCCGTCATCATCGGGCGACATGCCAAGTATGTCTCGGAAGAGGACGCCATGGATTACGTTGCGGGCTATGCCGTGACCAATGACGTGTCCGAGCGGGAGTTCCAGACCGAGCGCGCCGGGCAGTGGACCAAGGGCAAGAGCTGCGACAATTTCGGCCAGATCGGCCCGTGGCTGGTCACGAAGGACGAGATCACTGATCCGCAGAACCTCAAGATGTGGCTGACGGTGAACGGCGAGACCATGCAGGATGGCAGCTCTGCCACCATGGTCTATGGCGTCCGGCATCTGGTCAGCTACCTGTCGCAGTTCATGTCGCTGCATCCGGGCGACGTGATCTCCACCGGCACGCCGCCGGGTGTCGGGCTGGGCATGAAGCCGCCGCGCTATCTGAAGGCGGGCGATGTGGTGGAACTGGGGATCGACGGGCTTGGCAGCCAGCGTCAGGACGTGGTGGCCGACGCATGAAGATCACCGGGCTGCGCACGCATGATCTGCGCTTCCCGTCGCAGGGCGCGTTGGACGGGTCGGATGCGATGAATGCCGATCCGGTCTATTCCGCCGCCTATGTGCTGCTGGAAACCGATGGCGGGGTGGAAGGCCACGGGCTGACCTTTACCATCGGGCGCGGAAACGAGCTGTGCGTGGCCGCGATCCGGGCGCTGTCCGCCCGGATCATCGGGCTGGAACTGGACTGGATCCGCGAGGATCCGGGCCGGTTCTGGCGCCATGTCACCGGCGACAGCCAGCTTCGCTGGGTCGGCCCCGACAAGGGGGTGATCCATCTGGCGACCGGGGCGGTGGTCAACGCGGTCTGGGATCTGTGGGCGCGGGCGGAGGGAAAGCCGGTCTGGCGGCTGGTGGCCGAGATGTCGCCAGCCGATATCCTGAAGATCGTCGATTTCCGCTATCTCACCGACGTGCTGACGCCGGACGACGCGCTCGCGATCCTCGAGGCGGCGGCGGACGGCAAGGCCGAACGCATCGCGGAGCTGGAGCAGAACGGCTATCCCTGCTACACCACCTCGGCCGGATGGCTGGGCTATCCCGATGACAAGCTGCGCCGGCTGTGCCGCGAGGCGCGGGCGCAGGGGTTCAGCCATGTGAAGATGAAGGTGGGGCGCGATCTGGACGACGATATCCGCCGCCTGACCATCGCCCGCGAGGAGCTGGGCGAGGACATCACCATGATGATCGACGCCAATCAGGTCTGGGAGGTCGATCAGGCCATCGACTGGGTGAAGCGCCTGTCCTTTGCCCGACCTTATTTCATTGAGGAACCGACCTCGCCGGACGATATCCTCGGCCATCGCGCCATCCGCGAGGCGGTGGCACCGATCAAGGTGGCGACTGGCGAGATGTGCCAGAACCGCATCATGTTCAAGCAGTTCATCGCCGGCGGCGCGATCGACGTGGTCCAGATCGATGCCTGCCGCCTGGGCGGGCTGAACGAGGTGCTGGCGGTGCAGTTGATGGCGGCCAGGCACGGCCTGCCCGTGTGGCCGCATGCGGGCGGGGTGGGCCTGTGCGAATATGTCCAGCACCTGTCCATGATCGACTATATCGCCGTGGCCGGGAGCAAGCAGGGCCGGGTGATCGAGTTCGTCGACCATCTGCACGAGCATTTCACCGATCCCTGCGTCATCCGCAACGGCGCATATATGGCCCCGTCCCGGCCGGGATTCTCCATCCGGATCAAGGACGAAACGCTGACCGGCTTTGCGCATTCCGGCTGAGGGTCGGCTAGTCTAATCATCCGGCGGGCCGGGTGAAACGATCCGCCGCCCATACAAGCCGCCGCGCGGTCCATGCGGGGCGGCAGGCCCGTCGCCGCGACGCCGCGCCAGAATGCAAAACGGCCCCGCGCGGGGCGGGGCCGGTCTGCGATGCGTGTTGTGTCAGTCCAGATCGAAGGACCACATCAGCGTTTCGCCGGAGGCATCATCGACACCGTCATTGTCGGTGACGATCCAGACCTTGCCCTCGGGCGAGATCGCCATGCCCTCGACCTTGTCCTGCACATAGCCGTTCCAGCGCTGCATGTCGGGGACCAGGTCGCGCACGGTCTCCTTGCTGACCACCGGAAGTTCCCCGTCAAGCGCGACCGGCTGAAGCTCGGCGAGCGGCACGCGGGTCACGGCCTTGAGCGCGGCGCGCTCACCGATCAGGTTGTCACGCTCCAAGAGATAGAGGTGATCGCCGTTGATCGCCAGTTCGGACAGGCCGACCCAGCCTTCGCCGCTGTCGAGCGGATAGCGCACGCCCATCCATTCGCCGGTCGCCGGATCCAGTTGCAGCAGCTTGACCTGGCCTTCGGGATCGTCGCCCCATTCGCGCTGCACGGCGACCCAGACCTTGCCGTCCTGCACGGCGATGCCTTCGAGGCCGAAGCGCTTCTGCTGTTCCAGAAGGCTCTCGGGCAGGCTGTATTCCTCCGTGATCTCCCCATCGGAATTCACGCGCAGCACGGCGTGGGGCACTTCCTTCTTCGGATGACCTTCCGAGGCCAGCCAGAACCCGCCTTCGCCATCCACCGTGATGCCTTCCAGGTCCAGCTTCTCGGCCGGGGCGCCGTCACGGGTGACAACGGTTTTCGCGGAGATCGTCGCGGGCGTCGTCGTGGTGTCGATGGTGAAGATGGCGGGCTGCGTGCTGTAGATGCTGTCGCTGACCGCGTAGAGCGTTTCGGGCGCGGCCGGGTCCATGGTCAGGCCCGACAGCGCGCCCCAGCCGATCAGCGGATCGGAACCGGCGGAGGTGAGCACCGGATAGATCGCGTCACCTTCAGCGCGCTCATAGATCATGACATGGGCGCGGGCGGCATTGTCCTCGACCAGGTCGGCCTCGTTTGCGGTGGCAAACAGGTTGCGCTGCGGGATCGGAACCAGGCCTTCAGGGCCGATCCCCGAGGGCAGCATCTGGAGAAGCTGCGGCGCCGCCGGGTCAGTGGCGTCATAGACGCCGATCACGCTGCCACGTTCGGACGCGACGAAGAGCAGCCGCTGATCGCCATAGGTGGCGACGGTCACCGCCTCGGGTTCGGCACCCTTGTTCTCGGAGCGCTTCTCCGGGTAGTGGCCGATTTCGGCGACGGCGCGGTCGAAGCTGTTGCCGCTGTCATAGACGACCGTGCCGTCCTTGGCGAAGATGGTGAAGCCGCGCGAGCCGCCCTTCCAGTCCCCCTCGTTCGCGACGACGAAATGATCGTTGTCCAGCCATGCCAGCGCATCGGGTTCGCGCGGCACGTCGCTGAGGCTGCCGGTGAAATCGAGCGCGCCTTCTTCGGCGATGTCGATCCCGTCCAGGTCAACCGAACCGGCGCTGAAATCCGACTGCACTGTTCCGTCGGCGCCGATCACGACGATATGGTTGTTTTCTTGCAAGGTAACGGCGATTTCGCCGGCCGCGTTGAAATCGACATATTCGGGTTCGGGATCCTCCGGCGCGACATCGGCCAGCCCGGTCATTTCGATCCGTTCCGCCGCATTGCAATCCACGCCGTCATCGCTGACCGGCAGGCGGACCACGAAGCCCGCCGGCATCTGCGGCAAGCCGCCATCGCCCGCATCCTCGTCGCGCTCGTTCTCGATGGCGACGGCGATCATGCCGCCCGCATCCGAGATGGCGACGCTGTCGGGCTGGCCGCCCAGATCGCAGCTTGCCACGACCTGCTTGCTGGCCAGATCGACCGTGCGCAGCACGCCCGACGGATCGGTGTAGGATTCAGACGTGTTGACCCCGACAAAGGCCTTGTCGCCGCGCACCACGGTGGTGGTCGGCTCGCCTTCCATGTCGATATTGCCGAGCGGCTTGGGCATGCGCGGATCGGTGATGTCGATCATGCCGATCGCGCCGAGCGGGCTGTCCGAATAGATCAGCGTGTTGCCGTTTTCGGTGACGGCCATGATCTCGGCCGAGCTTTCGCGCGCCGTGTCCTCGCCTTCGGCCATGTTGCGGATGGTGGGGAAGGCGGCGACGCGGTTGAAGTTCGGCTCAGCCAGGGCCGGAAGCGCGGCCGCAAGTGCGACGCCGGAGGTCAACATTCTGCGGAAAATCATGGGGTTCCTCGTGTTTCGTTCTCCCCCGCTGTTTCGCCCCTGCCTGTGACGGTGAGGTTACGCGACGGTGACAGATTCGTGACGCCGGCGGTTTCACGTTCCGGCTGCGTATTTTTTTGGCATAAACTAAATGAATAATCATATTTATGCTTTTAAACGAACAACTGTTTTATTGATTATTCATCATAAAGTTTACGCTGCGTAAACGAGACTAATTCAAAAACTCAAATTCAAAAATGAACTCCAGAAAATTCCGATAAGATGAGTCGGTCCGTCCAGAGCCCAAATGCCGGTGATTCCATTTCATGGAATTTACCGAACCTATCTAAAAGTATAATCGGTTAACATGTTGTGGCCATTTTTCTAACTCAAAAGACAGGTCATTGAGAAGTTTGGCATATTTATTTAGCCATAATCATGGCCTAGTTTAAAAAAACTTGGGAAACACCGTGTTAGCGCCGGTCGTCAGATTCAGTGCGGGGTCACGCCCGGCCCTTATGGGTGTTTCCTATTGTTTCTGAATGATGGGATGAATTTTATGGCGACCTATACGTGGTACCTCACCGAAGCCGTTCCCGACGCCGGAGGGACAGGCTGGGATACGGGAACATCCAACCAGGTGAAGGTTTTCTTCGGGACGGAGGATCAGTGGGATCTGCTGACACCAGTTCAGCAAGCCGAGTACGACATTAAGATCTTGGATGGTTACGACGGCGCGGCACCTGACGGGCTGGTTGATGGTGACGAGCTGAAGGAGGCAATGCAGCTGTATTCCACCACCAACAAGCTCGGTTACAACTTCCCGAACAATTCCGGCTATCTCGGAACCGACGCGATCGATTTGGACGGCAATCCTGCCACCCCGGATCAGGCTTCGGTGGGTATGGCAGTGGACGGCAAAAGTATCCAGTCGTCGAAAGAAATCGTGATTATCTCGCTCGAGCAGATCACACATGAGCCGATAGTGTCAGAATACAAGCCTGGCTCGGGGAATTTTACGGCGTTCGATCCCGGCACGCTGCTGCCGCCGCCGGATGATTGTCTGGTCTGCGGCAGCCTCATCCGCACCGCGGACGGCGAAAAGCTGGTCGAGGATCTGATGGCCGGCGATCTGGTGCTGACGGCGGATCACGGATTGCAGCCCGTCAAGATGGTGAAGTCGTCTGTCGTCACCGAAGGTCGGCTTGCCGGCAACCCGGCGCTCTGTCCGATCCGCATTCGTGCCGGCGCGCTTGGTCAGGGGCTGCCACAGCAGGATCTGCTGGTCAGCCAGCAGCATCGCATCCTGGTCCGTTCCAAGATCGCATCGCGCATGTTCGGCGTGCCGGAGGCGCTCGTCGCGGCCAAGCAGCTTCTCTATATCGACGGGATCGAGTTGGCCGAGGATGTGACCGAGTTCGAATACTTCCACATCCTGTTCGACCGCCACGAGATCATCTATGCCAACGGCGCGGCGACCGAGAGCCTGTATCTCGGCACCGAATGCATGAAGCATATGCGTCCCCTGCTGCGCGAAGAGATCCTGACGATCTTCCCCGAGCTGAAAGACAGCACTGCCGAGATCGAGCCGGCCCGGCTGCTGGTCCCCGGCGTGCGGGGGCGTCGCCTGGCGCAGCGCCACGGCGACAATCACCAGGAACTGGTCGGCTGAGGGGCCGCTGACCGGCGGGGTCACAGGGCGCGCGCGGGCGCGCGCGCCCTGGCCCTAATCGCGCTCCTGCCGCCAGGCGGTGGCTTTCTCGCGGCCGTGGCGCATCTCCGATTCAAGCTGTTCGTTCATCCGCTTGGACAGCTCCACGAACTCCGCGTTTTCATGGGCCGGGACACCGGGGCGATAGGCTTCGGCCAGGGCCCGGACATGGGTCTTGTCGGATTCGACGAACTGGGCGGTCATCGCCTCGGCCTCCTCCCGCGTAAAGCCGAGCGCCTCATAGGCCGAGCGGCCGGTGCGGATGGCGCTGTCGAAGGTCTCGCGGATGATGTCGTCGGCACCCGCCTGATAGAGCTCGTAGGTGTGGATGCGGTCATAGGCCCGCGCGATCACATGGACATGCGGGTGATTGCGCTTCACATGCTCCACGATCTGCGTGGTCTGCTCCTGCCGGTCAATGGCGACGATCAGAAGCCGTGCCTCGTCTATGCCCGCGGCGTGCAGAAGGTCGGGGCGGGTCGCGTCGCCGAAATAGGCATGGATGCCGAAGGCGCGCAGCATTTCAAGCTGGCGGGACGAGAAATCGACCACCACAATGTCCTTGCCGATGCTGCGCAGCATGCGGGCGATGCTGCCGCCGAACCGGCCATGCCCGGCGACGATGATCCGCGCCGGGCGGTCGATTTCGTCGGCCTCCTGCTTCTGTCCCTCGGTGAAATGCGGGCTGATGACCCGGTCATAGAGGATGAACAGAAGCGGTGTCAGCAGCATCGACAGCGCCACGATCAGCAGGGCGAGATCCGCGGTGCCCTGCGGGATCACGTTATTGGAGACGGTGAAGGACAGCAGCACGAACCCGAACTCGCCCGCCTGCGCGAGGCTGAGCGCGAACAGCCAGCGGTCGCTGCCGCTGATCCCGAACAGCCGCGCCAGAACCAGCAGGATCCCGGCTTTGAGCAGGATCAGCCCCAGCGTGAGCGTGACGACGATCAGCGCGTTTTCCGCCAGCAGCGTGAAGTCGATCCCCGCCCCCACCGTCATGAAGAACAGCCCCAGAAGAAGACCACGAAACGGGTCGATGTCGCTCTCCAGCTCGTGCCGGTATTCGCTGCCCGCCAGAACCACCCCGGCCAGGAAGGTGCCAAGCGCGGGCGACAGGCCGACAAGCGACATCAGCAGGCCGATACCCACGACGATGGCAAGTGCGGTGGCGGTGAACAATTCGCGCAGATTGGCCATTGCGACGAAGCGGAACAGCGGCCGCGTCAGCACCGTGCCGGCGAAGATCACGAAGGCGATTGCGGCGACGGTGACAAGCGCTGTCTGCCACCCGGCCAGCCCGGCCACGAGGCTGAGCGTTTCGGCGCTTTCCGCGCCATGCGACTCGCCGCCCCCGGCGGCCTCCGGCGCGGATTGCGAGATCGCCAGCAGCGGCAGAAGCGCCAGCATCGGGATGACCGCGATGTCCTGGAACAGCAGCACCGAGAAGGCTGACTGCCCGCCATCCGACCGCATCAGCCCCTTCTCGTTGAGCGTTTGCAGCACGATCGCGGTGGAGGAGAGCGCAAAGACCAGCCCCAATGCCAGCGAGACGTTCCAGGACAGCCCAAGCGCGATGGCAACGCCAGCCACCAGCCCCGCTGTCACCATGACCTGCAACCCGCCCAGCCCCAGCAGCCGGGCGCGCATCGACCACAGCAGCCGCGGCTCCAGCTCCAGCCCGACCAGGAACAGCATCATGACCACGCCGAACTCGGCGAAATGCTGGACGGCGATCACATCGACATTCAGCCATTGCAGCACCGGCGAGATCGCGATCCCGGCGACCAGGTAGCCGAGCACGGACCCCAGCCCGAACCGCGTCGCGATGGGCACGGCGATGATGCCCGCGATCAGGAACACGGTGGCGAGCATCAGGAATCCGGTCATGGCAACTGCCCTTTGCAACTGGTGACGACATTGCGGGCGGCAAGGCCGCGCGCCTGAGAAGTTCTACAGTGTGGCGATTGCGCGTCCAGACCCTATCTGTGTCGGCCCCGTCCCCGTGGCCCGACGACCCGCGCCTGTCAGGCCACGCGCTGCCCGCGCACCCAGGTCTCGCGCAGCGCCGGTGTGCCCTCGACCAGCCGGAACCGGATCAGATCGGCGCGCAGTCCCGGCGCGATCCGGCCGCGATCGGACAGGCCCGCGGCCTCGGCCGGGGTGGCGGTGACGCAGCGCATTGCGCGGGGCCAGTCATTCCAGATCCGCGCCAGCAATGCGGCGGCAGAGAGCAGCGCCGAGGGCACGTAATCGGAGCTGACGATATCCATCAGATTTTCCTCTGCCAGCTCCCGCGCCGTGACATTGCCCGAATGCGATCCGCCCCGGATCAGGTTCGGCGCGCCCATGATGGTGCGGATGTCGTGGCGATGGCAGGCGATGGCCGCCGCGCGCGTCGTCGGAAACTCGGCCAGGCGGATGCCATGCGCGGCGGATTGCGCCACCTCTGCCTCGGTCGAATCGTCGTGGCTGGCCAGCACCGCCCCGACCTCGCGGGCGAAGCGGACGGCGCCCGCCTCATGCGCGGCACCGTTGCGCGCCGACAGCTCGCGCAGCTCGCGAAAATACGCGGCGATCTCGCCATCCTGCATCTGCACCTTGCTGCGCAGATAGGTTTCCAGCGCGGCTGTGTCGCGGAACTGCCGCTGGCCGGGCGTATGGTCCATCATGCTGATAAGGCCGATCCGGTCATCCGGTCCGAACGCGGCCAGCTCCTCCAGCAGACTCTCGCAGCACATCTCGGCGCGCAGGTGGAGGTAATGGCTGATCCGCAATTCCTGCCCGTCGATCTGGGCCAGCAGTTCCGAGGCGAGCTGGCGGGCATAGGGCGCATAATCCTTGCGCGAAGGGATCGAGCCGACGCGCATCGCGTCGAACACGGTGGTGATCCCGCAACCGGCCAGCTCGGCGTCATGGGCGTAGATGGCGGCGGCATGGGGCCAGTCCACCCCCGGTCGGGGCTGGATATGACGTTCCAGATTGTCGGTGTGCAATTCGACCAGCCCGGGCGCCAGATGCTCGCCCGCGCAGTCGATGGCGCTGCGCGGTGCCGTGCCCTCGCCGATTTCCGCGATGCGCCCGTCGCGGATCACCAGATGGCCTTTTCGCACCTGATCGGGCAGGATCAGCGCCGCATGGGCCAGCACGGTTTCTTGCATGACGATATCCAGAGGTTCGGGAACATGGACGCTTACCGCAGATTCGCCATCTATTACACCCCGCCACCGGGTGAATTCGCGGATTTCGGTGCGTCATGGCTGGGATGGGATCCGCGGTCTGTTCGCGCGGTGGCGCAGCCGGAGATCTCCGGGCTCGATCCAGGACGCATCACCCAGGCGCCGCGGAAATACGGGTTTCATGCCACGCTGAAAGCGCCCTTCCGGCTGCATCCTGATCGCCGTGCCGAGGGGCTGGAGGCGGCGGTGAGGGCAGTGGCCGGGCGGCTTTCGCCGGTGACGCTTTCCGGCCTCAAGCTCAGCCGGATCGGATCGTTTCTCGCGCTGACGCCCCAGGGCGATCCGGCCGCGCTGAACCGGCTTGCGGGCGAGATCGTCACCGGGCTGGATGACTGGCGCGCGCCGCTGAGCGATGCCGAGATCGCGCGGCGCCGGCCCGAAAGCCTGAGCGCGATGCAGCGCCGTTATCTGGACAAATGGGGCTATCCCTATGTGCTGGACGAATTTCGCTTTCACATGACGCTGACCGGGCCGCTTGACGCATCAGATGCCCAGACCGTGCGAGCCGCCCTTGTGCCGCGACTGGCATTGCTGCCGGAGCCGTTCGTGATCGATGCAATCAGCCTGGTGGGAGAGGCCGGGGATGGCCGGTTTCATCTGATCCGGCGCATCGCGCTATAACCAGTTCTTCCAGCGCAGCAGCAGATATGTTCCGACGAAGGTGGCGGCCATGAGGCCGAGCGCCCATTCATAGCCGAACTGCCAGTCCAGCTCGGGCATCCCGTTGAAGTTCATCCCGTAGGTCGAGGCGATCAGCGTCGGCGGCAGGAACAGCGCCGCCACGACAGACAGGACGCGCACGATGTCGCTTTGCTGCAGGCTGATCATCCCCATCGCGGCATCGACCGACAGGCTGACCCGCGTGGACAGGAAGTCGGCATGTTCCTCCAGCGCCTGCACATCGCGCTGATGGCCCTTCAGGATCGGTTTCAGCCGGTTGCCGTCCGCGGTCTTGCCCTGGGTGGCGGAATAGAAGCTGAGCACGCGCTCCAGCGACAGAAGGCCGAGCCGCACGCGCGAGATCACCTCCGACTCCCGGCCGATGGTTTCCAGCGCCGATTGCAGCAGCAGGGGGCGCTGCCTGGCCTGCGGGCGGAACACGTCGCTGACCGTCTTGTCCAGCACATGCCCGGCGGATTCCAGCAGGTCGGCCAGCCGTGCGATGATTTCCTCGATCAGGCCCAGAAAGATGCGATCGACGCTCTGCACGCCGCTGGCGGACCGCGCCGCCCGGTCGGGAAAGCTGTCGAAGGGGCGCGGCGCATGGTGGCGCACCGTGACGAGGCGCGAGGGACCGAGAATGAACGTCACCGGACCGGACACCGGCTCGCCATCCGGGGTGGAGCCCGGCAGCATCGCCGTCATGTGCAGGCTGTCCTCATCGAGATAGAGCCGCGACGAGATCTCGATCTCGACCATGTCGTCAAGCGTGGGAATGTCGATGCCCAGATCGACGACGGCCTGCACCTGCTCGGGCATCGGCCGGTACAGGTCGATCCAGACGGCCTCCTCCAGCCCGTCGCGCGGCGGGATCAGGGAAAGTTGATCGTTTTCGCGGTGATAGGCGCGCAGCATCCGGGTCCCCTTACAGGTGCCCTTCGTGACCAGAGGCGGTCAGGCCGTCAAGGCATTTCCGTTCGCCGGGGGGCAGGGATCGCGGAAAACGGTTCGCTTCCCCCTCGGGAAGAGCCGGATACGAGGGCGCACCCGCGCTGGTTGATGTTAAACGAAAGCTATATCACATTCGATTTCGAGATAGCTGAACACCGTTCAATAAACTTACGCCAACCTACCCTTTTCGGCAATTTCCTTGCTACAACATGTCCAAATAGACAGGCCGAGCGGGCGAATTAAGGTCTACGAATCAAAGAATGTTTGCTATTTTCACATTGTGTAAAGAGTGATGGTGTTTGAGTGGCGGCCGTGTCGGGAGACACGGCCGCGGCTGCATAAAAAAGGACGCCCGGCGGGGCGTCCTTCTGCATTTCGGAATTCCGTTCCACTCAGGTCTTGTCGCGGAAGAAATCATCGAGCTGGTTGTCAGCCTCGTCCTTCGACCAGCCGTATTTCTCTTGCAAACGGCCGGACAGCTTGTCCTTCTTGCCGCCCGCTTCCGTCAACTCGTCATCGGTCAGGTCGCCCCATTTTTCCTTCACGGAGCCCTTGAGTTGGTCCCATTTGCCTTCAACGACATCCCAGTTCATGGAGTATCCTTTCACTTGCTCGCATACGGCAACACAACGCGAGCGGGATGGCCGGGTTCCGCCAAACCGCGCCGAATCCTGCGATCCGGTCAGTTCACCAGGTCGGGCAGGGGGCGCGATTCCTCGAAGGCGATCAGGTTGTTGAGCGCGCGCATCGCCATCTCTGTCCGCGTATCCTCGACCGCCGTGCCCAGATGCGGCAGCAGCACGGCATTGTCCAACGCCCGCAGAGCGTCGGGGATCTGCGGCTCCTGCTCGAACACGTCCAGTCCGGCCGCCCTGATCCGGCCATCCGACAGCGCCCGGATCAGCGCGGCCTCGTCGATCACGTCGCCGCGCGAGATGTTCACGATGATCCCGTTCGGGCCAAGCGCCTCCAGCTCCTCGGCGCCGATCAGATGATGGGTTCCCGATTCGCCCGGCACTGCCAGCACGACGAAGTCGGATTGCCGCATCACGTCGCGGATCTCGGGGAGCTGCCGCGCCGGGAAGTCGAGCGAGGACAGGTGCGAGCGATTGAAGAACACCACCCGCATGTCGAAGCCCAGATGCATCCGGCGGGCGATGGTCCGCCCGATCCGGCCCATGCCGATCACGCCCAGCGTCCGGCCCGACACCTTGCTGCCCAGCATTTGCGTCGGGTTCCAGCCGGTCCATTCGCCGCTGCGCGCCAGCCGCTCGCCCTCGCCGGCGCGCCGGGCGGTCATCATCAGCAGGGTGACGGCCAGCTCGGCGGTGGAGTCGGTGACCACATCGGGCGTGTTGGTGACATCGATCCCCGCCGCGCGCGCCGCGCCGGTGTCGATGTGATTGTATCCGGCCCCGAAATTCGCCAACAGCTTCGTGCGCGGCGGTGCCGCATCGAAGGCGGCGGCCTGAAACGCATCGCCCAGTGTCGGCATGATGAGATCATATTCCGCCAATGCGGATTTGACCTCGTCCAGCGTCATCGGCGTGTTGCTGTCGCGGAAATCCGCTTCGAACCGGGCCGAGATCGCCGCCTCGGCGCCTTGTGTCATGGGACGTGTCACGAGCAGTTTCATCAGAACATCCTTCCGCCAGTTGCAACCTCTTGATCCGGGCCGATCAGCACCACCTCGCCCGCCGCGTCGGGAAGGCCGAGCACCAGCACCTCGGACATGAACCTGCCGATCTGCCGCGGGGGAAAGTTTACGACGGCCAGCACCTGCCGGCCAACCAGTTCCTCGGGACGGTAATGGGCGGTGAGCTGGGCCGAGCTCTTGCGCGTGCCGATCTCGTCCCCGAAATCCAGCCACAGCTTGATCGCCGGTTTGCGCGCCTCCGGGTAGGGCTCGGCATGGGTGATCCGCCCGACGCGGATATCGACCTTCTGGAAGTCGTCGAAGCTGATCGTCACCGGCCCAACTCCCGCGACCTGTCGGCGGCGGCCGCGACGGTGCGCGCCATCAGCGGGACAAGCCCGGCCTTCGCGTCCATCAACTGCGCAAGCCCCGCCGCCGTCGTGCCGCCGGGTGAGGTCACGGCCTCGCGCAGCGCGGCGGGGGGCGTGTCGTCATGCATCGCCAGCGCCCCGGCCCCGGCCACGGTGGCGCGGGCCAGATTCAGCGCCAGATCTGCGGGCAGTCCCTGCGCGATGCCGGCCTGGGTCATCGCCTCGATCATGTGGAAGACATAGGCCGGGCCGGAGCCGGACAGCGCCGTGACCGCATCCATCTGGGCTTCGTCGGACAGGCGCACCACCTCTCCGACGACCGACAGCAGCGCCTCGGCCATCTCCAGCGCCGCGCGCCCGGCCGCCGCGTTGCCGATGATGGCGGTGATGCCTCGGCCGATGGCTGCGGGGGTGTTGGGCATGGCGCGCACGATCCGCGCACCGGGGAAGGCCATTGCGTAACGGTCCAGCGTGACCCCGGCCGCGACGGAAAGCAGCAGCGTGTCGGGTCCGATCGGCAGACCGGACAACACATCGCCGATCATCTGCGGCTTGACGGCCAGCACCAGCACGGCGGGATTGTCAGGAGGCTGCCGGTTCAGCCGGACCCCGCGTTCCGCCCAAGCGGGATCGGCATTCGGGTCGCTCACGGTGACGGAAGAGGGCGCGATCCCGCTGTTGAGCCAGCCGGTCAGCATCGCGCCGCCCATGCGCCCGCAGCCGATCAGCACCAGACCGCGCCTGTTGATCTCGTCAAAATCCATCATGCCCCCTGTCCTCTCCGGGGGCGTCAGGTCCGGTCGCCGCCCCGTCAGGCCCGTCCGTAGGCCGCACCCATCGCGATGTCCATAGCTGCGTCCGGGGTGGAATCCCCCCAGGCCACCAGTTGGAACGCGGGGTAGAGACGTTCGGCCTGCTCCACCGCATTGCGGATCATGTGGTCGATCTGTTCGGGACCGGCAACGGTGTCGCCCGCCAGCACCAGCCCGTAGCGCCAGACCATCATCCGCTGCGATGACCAGAAGGTAAACGCGCCATCCCAGACCTGGTCATTGGCCATGTTCAGCGCCTCATAGAGCGCCGGCACCCGCTCGGCCGGCGGGTCCATGTCGAAGGTGCAGATCAGGCGCAGCATCTCCTCGGCCCCCGACCAGGCCAGCGTGATCGAATAGGTCCGCCACTGACCCTCGACCGCCATGGCGATCTGGTCATCGGCCAGCCGGTCGAAATCCCATTCGTGATGGGTCGCAATCGTCTCGACGATGTCGATGGGGTGGATGTCGTTGCTGAGGATATATGTGTCCGTATGCGCCATGCCTGCCGTCCCCTTGATTTGGTGGCTACCCACCTATTCTAGCGTAGGAACACGACAGGATGTGGTTCAGCCCGCCTGTCCTACAAGATCAGGGTGTGCCACAGAGGCGCCTGTGTAAAGGAATAATTCCGCGAAACCGGCAAAATCTTGTGGACGGAATCCGCTTCTCCACCAGATGATCCGCGCGGCGCCGCATGGCACGGTGCCGCGCCGCAAAGGGCCGGGCCAGACCGCGTTCGGTCAGGTCAGCCGCGCCCCGCCATCCTTGCGGAACAGATGCACCGCGCCCGGCGCGACGTCGAGGCGCAGCGTCTCGGGCAGCTCGGCGTCGGAGGGCATGGTGACGGTCACCATCTCCGCCCCGACCTTGCCATGGACCAGCCGGGTCGCGCCCAACTCCTCCACCGCGTCGATCTTCAGCTCGATCTGGCCATCGGGTGCGGGGTGCAGATCCTCGGGGCGGATGCCGATCAGCCCGGCATGGCCGGTGCCGGGCAGATGCGGCACGGCGCTTGCCGGGATCAGGTTCATCGCCGGGCTGCCGATGAAGCTGGCCACGAAAGCCGAGGCGGGCTTGCGATACACCTCCAGCGGGGTGCCGATCTGCTCGACGCGGCCGCCATTCAGCACCACCAGCCGGTCGGCCAGCGTCATCGCCTCCAACTGGTCGTGGGTGACATAGAGCGATGTGGTGCGCAGCCGTTTCTGCAATTCCTTGATCTCGAGCCGCATGGCCACGCGCAGCTTTGCGTCTAGATTGGACAGCGGCTCGTCGAACAGGAACGCCGCCGGTTCGCGCACGATGGCGCGGCCCATGGCGACGCGCTGTCGCTGCCCGCCCGACAGGGCGCGCGGCTTGCGGTCGAGATAGGGACCGATCTGCAGGATCTCCGCCGCCTCGGCCACGCGCCGGTCGATTTCGGCGCGCGAGGTGCCGCGGTTCTTCAGCCCGTATTCCAGATTCTTGCGCACCGACATATGGGGATAGAGCGCGTAATTCTGGAACACCATGGCAATGTCGCGCTCGGCCGGCTCGACCCGGTTGACCACGCGATCGCCGATCCTCACTTCGCCCTCGGTGATCTCCTCCAGCCCGGCGACCATGCGCAGCAGGGTGGATTTGCCGCAGCCCGACGGCCCGACCAGCACGATGAACTCGCCATCCGCGATGTCGATGTTCACGCCTTCGACGGCGCGGGTGCCGCCCGGATAGACCTTGCCGACATTGTCCAGATTGATGGATGCCAATTTATTTCTCCGTCTCGACGAGGCCCTTGACGAACAGGCGCTGCATGCCGATCACGACCGCGACCGGCGGCAACATCGCCATGACGGCGGTTGCCATCACCAGATGCCATTGCGGCAGGCCGTCCACCGCGTCGGCCATGCGCTTGATGCCTGCGACAATGGTGTAATATTGCGCGTCCGTGGTGATGAGCAGCGGCCAGAGATACTGGTTCCAGCCATAGATGAACAGGATCACGAACAATGCGGCGATGTTGGTGCGCGACAGCGGCAGCAGGATGTCGCGGAAGAACTTCATCGGCCCGGCCCCGTCGATCCGCGCGGCCTCGACCAGCTCGTCGGGCATGGTCAGGAAGACCTGCCGGAACAGGAAGGTGGCGGTGGCGCTTGCGATCAGCGGGATCGACAGCCCGGCATAGGAGTTCAGCAGCCCCAGACCCGCGACGACCTGAAAGGTCGGCACGATGCGCACCTCGACCGGCAGCATCAGCGTCACGAAGATGCACCAGAAGGCGAAATTGCGCAGCGGAAAGCGGAAATAGACGATGGCGAAGGCCGACAGCACCGAGATCACGATCTTCCCGATGGCGATGGCCATCGCCATGATGAGCGAGTTCAGCATCATCCGCGCCACCGGCGGCGTGCCACTGGTCGACAGCCCGGAATCGAGCATGCGGCTGTAATTCTCGACCAGATGCGGGCCGGGCCACATCGGGATCGTGCCGGAGCTGAAATCGGTCGCGGTGTGGGTCGAGGCGACGAAGGCCACCCAGACCGGCAGGGCGACGATGGCGACGCCAAGGATCAGCACCAGATGGGTCAGGAGGTTCAGAAAGGGCCGGTTCTCGATCATCAATAGGCGACCTTTTTCTCGACCCAGCGGAACTGGATCACCGTCAGCACGATCACGATCAGCATCAGGATCACCGACTGCGCGCCCGACGATCCCATGTTCTGCCCGACGAACCCGTCGAAATACACCTTGTAGACCAGGATATTCGTGGCCTGCGCCGGTCCGCCCTCGGTGGTGGAATCGATCACCGCGAAGGTCTCGAACATGGCGTAGACGATGTTGACGACCATCAGGAAGAAGGTGGTGGGCGACAGAAGCGGGAAGGTGATGGTGAAGAAGCGCTTCACCGGCCCGGCGCCGTCGATGGCGGCGGCTTCACGCAGGCTGGCCGGGATGGATTGAAGCCCGGCCACGAAGAACAGGAAGTTGTAGCTGATCTGCTTCCAGGCACTGGCGATCACCACCAGCAGCATCGCCTGGTTCGGATTGGAGATGTGGTTCCAGTCATAGCCGATCTGGTCCAGCATATAGGGCAGGATGCCGATGGTCGGGTTGAAGATGAACCACCACAGGATCCCGGCGACAGCCGGCGCCACCGCGTACGGCCAGACGAGCAGCGTCGTATAGAGCCGCGAGGAGCGCAGCGTCCGGTCCACCGCGACCGCCAGCAGCAGCGAGAACCCCATCGACAGCAGCGTGACGGAGACCGAGAAGATCAGTGTCACCTGCATCGAGTTCATGTATTCCGCGCTGCCCCACAGCCGCGCGTAGTTGTCCAGCCCCACAAAGGTCGAGCGGATGCCGAAGGCGTCCTCGCGCAGGAAACTCTGCCAGACCGCCTGCATGGCGGGCCAGATGAAGAAGATGAAGGTGATGGCAAGCTGGGGGGCCAGCAGCAGCCAGGGGAGCAACTGATTGCTGAATATGGTGCGCTTCATCTAAAGGACCGGCCGGAAGTTCCAGAAAAAGGGGCCGCGCCGGAACGCGGCCCCGACACTGTCAGAGGCTTACTGGCTCTGAGCCTCGAAGTCTTCCAGCAGCGCATTGCCGCGCTCGACCAGGGTATCCAGGGCTTCCTGCGCGGTCTTGGAGCCGCCCATCAGCGCCTCGAATTCCTCGTCGATGATGCCGCGGATCTGGACGTAGTTGCCGAAGCGCAGACCCTTGGAGTTCTCGGTCGGCTCGTTCAGCGTGATCTGGCGCAGCCCGGTATCGGCGCCCGGATTTTCATCGAAGAAGCCCGACATCGCCTCGCCCGCCGCCTCGGTGATCGGCAGATAGCCCGAGAAGGACGCCCAGTCGGCCTGCACCTCGGGGCTGGACATATAGCTGAAGAATTCGGCCGCGGCCTTGTATTCTTCGTCCGGGCGGCCCGACAGCACCCACAGCGTGGCGCCGCCGATGATCGAGTTCTGCGGCGCGCCCTCGATGTCGTCGTAATAGGGCAGCATGCCGAAGCCGACCTCGAAATCGGTCGCATTGGCCAGAACGCCGGCACGGCTGGCCGAGCTGTTCATGATCATCGCGCATTCCTGGCTGTAGAACATCGGCGGGGCGTTGTCGCCGCCGACCGGGCCGCCGTATTTGAAGATGCCTTCATCGGCCCAACGCTTCAGGTTGCCCCAATGCTTGACCTGCGCCTCGCCGTTCAGCGTCAGCCGCGCCGACGGGCCGCCGAAGCCGTTCTGCTCGGTGCCGATCGGCTGGTTGTGCCAGGCGCTGAAATTCTCGGTCTGGATCCAGCTCACCCAGCCGGTGGTGAAGCCGCATTCGGCCGCGCCCGATTCCATGATCTGCTTGGAGAATTCTTCCATCTGCGCCCAGGTCTCGGGCGGCTGCTCGGGGTCCAGCCCGGCAGCCTCGAACACGTCCTTATTGTAGTACAGGATCGGGGTCGAGCTGTTGAACGGCATCGACAGCATGTTGCCATCGGTGTCGGTATAGTAGCCCACGACGGCGGGCAGGAAGGCGTTCGGGTCGAACTCGGCGCCCTGGTCTTCCATCATCTGGTAGACCGGGACGATCGCACCCTCGGCGGCCATCATGGTGCCGGTGCCGACCTCGAAGACCTGCACGATGGCGGGCTGCTCATTGGCGCGGAAGGCGGCGATGGCGGCGGTCATGGTTTCGGGATAGGTGCCCTTGTAGGACGGCACCACGGTGTACTCGTCCTGGCTGTCGTTGAAGCCCTGGACGATTTCTTCCAGCTTGGCGCCAAGCTCGCCACCCATGGCATGCCACCACTGGATTTCGGTCGCGGCGCTGGCGCTGCCGACGGAAGCGATGAGCGCGATGGCCGATACGCAAGAGATCCGGTTCATGTTCAGTAGTCCTTCCTGTTGAGGCGGTGCCTGACTTATTCCGGGCATATGTATGGCCCGTGTCGGTTTTGTGACGGAAGTGTGACAGAATTAATGTCCGGGTCAACCATTTGAAAACGGGGCGCGGATGCTGCCGCACCCCGCCCCGCAGAACCATGCGCTATCGCAGTTTCTTATGCGCTGCGCCCGAAGATCGACTTCACCCCGGAAATCAGCGGCACGAGCGTCGCACCGGCCACCGGCACGATCAGATATTCCGACAGCGGGATCAGCAGCAGGCCCCAGATCAGCCCGATGATGCCGTCGATGAAGGCCGTCACGGCCCAGCTCACCAGCCCCGCCGCCTGCGGCAGCAGATGCGCCGCGGCCTCGGCCTGGTGGTGGATCCATTCGTAAGGGGCGTGCCAGCCCATCTCCGACAGGCCGTGCACGATGATGTTGCCGCCCACCCAGATCATCGCGGCGGTGCCGATAATGGTCAGCGCCTTCATGAAGCCGGGCATGAACTTGACGATGCCGCGCCCGATCGAGGCGATGAGGCCGCTGTTGTTCTTGGCCAACGCGACGCCGACATCGTCCGCCTTCACGATCAGTGCGACCGAGCCATACACGATGACGGTGATCGCCACGGCGACGACGAACAGCACCCCGGCCTCGGTCGCGAATTTCGCCGCGCCCACCAGCCCGCCGCCGGCCATCAGCGCCGTGACCTCATTGAGCGCGATGGTCATGATCTCGGCCGACAGGATGAAATCGGTCTTGATGGCGCCCGCCACCTTGGTCTGTTCCAGCTTGGCCGGATCGCCCTTGCCGCCCTCGTAATGGTCGTGCTTGTCGCCCGGCGGGGAAATCGCGTGATAAACCTTCTCGGCGCCCTCGAAACACAGATAGGATCCGCCCAGCATCAGCAAGGGCGCGATCAGCCAGGGCGCAAAGGCCGACAAAAGCAGCGCGATCGGCAGCAGGATCACGACCTTGTTGAAGATCGAGCCCTTGGCGATCTTCCAGATGATCGGCAATTCGCGCTTCGCATCGAAGCCGTGGACATATTTCGGCGTCACCGCCGCGTCGTCGATCACCGCGCCCGCGGCCTTGGCCCCGGCCTTGGCGGCCATGCCGGTCACGTCGTCCACGGAGGCCGCTGCGACCTTGGCGATTCCCGCCACGTCATCCAGAAGTGCGATCAAGCCCGCCATCAGGGATCCTTTCTCTGCTGCGCTAGCATAATAGCGCCGGGTTGCGAAGGTTCCATAGCGGTCGCACGCGATGCCGCCCGATGCGCTTGCACAGCCCGCGCGAATCCTTCATCACACGGGGCGACACAAGGGAAAGGGCAGCATCATGGCCGATCTGGACGCGACCGCGAAACCGACCGAGGAAATCGACCTGCGCGAGGTGTTCGGGCTGGACAGCGACATGAAGGTCAAGGGGTTTGCCGACAAGTCCGAGCGCGTGCCCGAGATCGACAGCACCTATAAGTTCGATCCAGATACGACCCTCGCGATCCTGGCCGGGTTTGCCTATAACCGCCGGGTGATGATCCAAGGCTATCACGGCACCGGCAAATCCACCCATATCGAACAGATCGCGGCGCGGCTGAACTGGCCCTGCGTGCGGGTGAACCTCGACAGCCATGTCTCCCGGATCGACCTGATCGGCAAGGACGCGATCAAGCTGGTGGACGGCAAGCAGGTCACGGTGTTCCACGAAGGCATCCTGCCCTGGGCGCTGCGCAATCCGACCGCTATCGTCTTTGACGAATACGATGCCGGCCGCGCCGACGTGATGTTCGTCATCCAGCGTGTGCTGGAGGCCGACGGCAAGCTGACCCTGCTGGACCAGAACGAGGTCATCACCCCCAACCCCTCCTTCCGGCTGTTTGCGACCGCCAACACGGTGGGTCTGGGCGACACGACCGGCCTCTATCACGGCACCCAGCAGATCAACCAGGGCCAGATGGACCGCTGGTCGCTGGTCGCGACGCTGAACTACCTGTCCCATGACGCCGAGGCGGCGATCGTTCTGGCCAAGAATCCGAACTACAACAACGAGAAGGGCCGGGACGTCATCTCGAAGATGGTCACGCTGGCCGATCTGACGCGGACGGCCTTCATGCAGGGCGATCTGTCGACGGTCATGTCGCCGCGCACGGTGATTTCCTGGGCGCAGAATGCGCGCATCTTCGACAATGTCGGCTATGCCTTCCGGCTTACCTTCCTGAACAAATGCGACGAGCTCGAGCGCCAGACCGTGGCCGAGTTCTATCAGCGCCTCTTCGACGAGGAACTGCCGGAGAGTGCCGCCAGCAAAGCCGGCTGATGGCGGCCTCGGGCGGCTCTCGCACCAAACGGTCCTTGCAAGGCGGGGCTAGACGCATCCTGCACGGGATCGGGCTGACCCGGCTGCGCACCGCGCAGCGGCTGGAGCGGGAATGTGCGCGGCTCAGATCCGAGCTGAACCAGAGCCGCGCCGAGGCTGCGCGCCTGCGCCCGCAACCGGCCGAAGCACCCCAGGCGGAACCGGATGAAAAAGCGCCGCGGCGGTCGCCCCACACGGAGCGGCCCGCCTCGGGAGCGCCTGCACCTGATCCGGCACGGCAGACCCGCACCATCCACGCGCTGCGCCGGCAGATCAGCTTCGCCAAGGCGGAGATCGCCTTTCGCACGCGCCGCTGGCGGCGGGCCGAGCGCAAGCTGAACGGGTCCGGTGCGCTGCGGCGTTACGGTTTCGCGCCCCTGTCGCTGAGCGCGGGACTGCCGCGCGCCACCGGGCCGCGGCATGTCAAGCATTACAAGGAGCGGTTGGCCCTGACCGGGCTGGAGGCGCAGCGCGCCTGCTGGCTGGAGCTGTCCTGCCTGTTGCGGCTGCACTGGGTCGCGCCCGAGGCGCGGGACCGCTTTCCGCTACCGATCGCGCTCGATCCCGGTGCGCCAAGCCTGACCATGACCGATCTGGGCTGGTCGCTGGACATGGTGCCTGCCCATGCCAGCGCCGCCGTGGCGGCCCGGCTGCGGCCCCGTGTGTCCGCGCAGGTGACCGAGATCGTCTCGGTGTTGGAGCAGGCGGGGATCGCGCATCTGGATATCCACGACTCCGGGCGCAATATCGTGGTGAATACGCGCGGGCGGCTGGCGCTGATCGATTTCGACATCGCCGCGATGGACGGCATGGCGATCAGCGCCACGATCGAGCGGCGGTTGCAGGAATGGCACCGGATGGGCGGCTATGACTGGCTGGCACGGCGGATGCGGGATCAGGCGTTGCGCTTCTGCGACGCGGCCCCGCCCTTGCCCGGCTGAACCGCCGCCCCAAACCCCGCTGAAAACCTTGCACTCGCCCGCGCCCTACTCGACACCACCGGCGCAATCGCGCAGAACAGCGATATGAAACCCAGCGACAACCCCGCCGATCCGTTCAAGAAGGCTCTGACCGAGGCCACGCGCGCGCTTGCCGACGAGGCCGAGCTGAACGTCACCTTCACTGCCGACCCATCCGGTGTGGCGGGCGACACGATGCGACTGCCGCAGATCAGCCGGCGCATGTCGCGCGACGAGATCGTGCAGGCGCGGGGCACCGCTGATGCTCTCGCCATGCGCGTGCGCCACCACGACGCCGCGACCCACGCCCATTACGCCCCCTCTGGCCCGCTGGCGCGCGAGATCTACGATGCGGTCGAAACCTCGCGGGTCGAGGCGCTCGGTGCGCGCGACATGCCCGGTGCGCTGTCCAATATCGACGCCAAAATGTCGGCAGAGGCGCTCAAGCGCGGCTACGATCAGGCCCGCCAGCCTGCCGATATCCCGCTGCCGGTCGCGGCTGGCTATCTTCTTCGCGAGGCGGCGACCGGCCGCGCGCTGCCGCCCGGCGCGGCGGAGGCCGCCGAGCTTTGGCGTCCCTTCATCAGCCAGCAAGCCGGGCATGTGCTCGACACGGCGCGCGACACGCTGGCCGATCAGGCTGCCTTCGCGCGGCTGGCACGCCAGTTGATCACCGATCTGGGCTACGGCGACCAGCTTGGCGACGACCCCGATGAGCCGGTTGAGGATGACGCCTCGGACGAGGCCGAGCCCGATCCCGAGGCCGGCGACAACCAGGCCCGCGAGGAGGATGAGGGCGACGAAAGTGAAGCCTCGCCCGAACGCAGCCAGGAACGCACCCAGGACGAGCGCCAGGCGCAGGTCAGCCTCGACGATTCCGCGGAAGAGGTATTCGCCGAAGATGCCGAGATGCCCGACGGTGACATGCCCGAGGAATTGCCGCCCCCGGTCAGCGAGGCCTCGGCGGAATACCGCGTCTACACGCAGCAATTCGACGAGGAGATCCGCGCCGATGAACTGGCCGAGCCGGCCGAGCTGGAACGGCTGCGTGCCTATCTCGACAAGCAGCTCGACCCGCTGCGCGGCGCGGTCAGCCGCCTGGCCAACAAGCTGCAGCGCCGCTTGCAGGCCAAGCAGAACCGGAGCTGGGAATTCGACAAGGAAGAAGGCGTGCTCGATGCCGGGCGGCTCGCCCGCGTCGTCGCCAACCCGACGACGCCCCTGTCGTTCAAGGTCGAACATGACACCGAGTTCCGCGACACGGTGGTCACGCTGCTGATCGACAATTCCGGCTCCATGCGCGGGCGGCCGATCTCCATCGCGGCGATCTGTGCCGATGTGCTGGCCCGCACGCTGGAGCGCTGCAGTGTCAAGGTCGAGATCCTCGGCTTCACCACCCGCGCGTGGAAGGGCGGGCAAAGCCGCGAGGCCTGGCTGAAGGATAACCGCCCGGCCGAGCCGGGCCGTCTGAACGATCTGCGCCACATCATCTACAAGCCCGCCGATGCGCCCTGGCGGCGGGTCAGGCCCAATCTCGGGCTGATGATGAAAGAGGGGCTGCTGAAGGAAAACATCGACGGCGAGGCGCTGGAATGGGCGCATCGCCGGCTGGTGCGGCGGGCGGAGGCGCGCAAGATCCTGATGGTCATCTCGGACGGTGCGCCTGTGGACGATTCCACGCTGTCGGTGAACCCGGCAAACTATCTGGAAAAACATCTCCGCGATGTGATCGCCATGGTCGAGAAACGCCGTCAGGTCGAATTGCTGGCCATCGGGATCGGCCATGACGTGACGCGCTATTACGAACGCGCGGTGACGATCACCGATGCCGAACAGCTTGGCGGGGCGATCACCGAACAGCTCGCGGCGCTGTTTGACACCGATCCGCGCAAGCGCGCGCGGGTGATGGGGATGGGCAGCATTAGGCGGGCCATGTGATGTTTCAGGATTTCGAGACGGCGGGCGACGGCGCGCAAGGGGCCGCGCGGCTGGCGAAGCTGCGTGAAGTGATGGCTGAGGAGGGGCTTGATGCCTTCATGGTCCCCCGCGCCGACGCGCATCAGGGCGAATATGTCGCCGATGCCGATGCAAGGCTGCGCTGGCTGACCGGGTTCTCGGGCAGCGCCGGGCAGGCCATCGTGACCGCCGACCGGGCCGGGATCTTCGTCGATGGGCGCTACCGGGTGCAGGTCCGGGCCGAGGTCGATCTGGACAAATTCACCCCGGTCAATTTCCCAGAAACCCGCCCCGCCGAATGGCTGCGCGAGGCGCTGCCCGATGGCGGACGCGTGGGCTTCGATCCCTGGCTGCACCCCCATCGCGAGATCGAGGATCTGCGCCGCAAACTCGAGGCCGAGAATATCAACTTTATCCCCGTCGCCAATCTGGTCGATCGGATCTGGCCCGTCCGGCCCGCGCCGCCTGTGGGCAAGGTCCGATCGCATGACGACGCGGTCGCGGGTGCCACAGCGGCCGAGAAACGGGCCGAAATCGCCGAGACGCTGCGCAAGGCCGGCCAGTCGGTCGCAATCCTCACCCTGGCGGATTCGCTGTCGTGGCTCTTGAACATCCGCGGCGCGGACCTGCCCCGCAATCCGGTCGTGCTGGGCTTCGCGGCGATCGAGGCGGATGGCACGGTGCAGCTCTTTGCCGATCCGGCGAAATTCGACGAGCCGGTCCGGACCAGGCTGGGGAATGAGGTCTCGATCATCCACCCCGACGGGTTCGAGGCCGCGCTCGCCAATATCGACGGCCCGGTCCGGCTGGACCCGGCCACTGCCCCCGAGGCGATTTTCCAGATCCTGTCGGATCAGGGCACGACGATCATCGAAGGCAATGATCCGGTCGTGCTGCCCAAGGCGCGCAAGAATGACGCCGAGATTGCGGGAATGCGCGAGGCCCATCTGACCGATGGTGCCGTGATGGCGCGGTTTCTGGCGTGGCTCGACGCGACCGCACCGGGCGATCTGACCGAGATCGACGTGGTCGAGACGCTGGAATCGCTGCGGCGCGAGGCGGGGATCCTCGATATAAGCTTCGACACGATCTGCGGAGTCGGCGCGCATGCCGCCCTGCCGCATTACCGGGTCTCGCGCGAGAGCAATGCGCGGCTGGAATCCGGCCAAGTGCTGCTGGTCGATTCCGGCGGGCAATATGCGAACGGCACCACCGACATCACCCGGACGATGGCGGTGGGCGATGTGGGGCAGGCGGCGCGCGAGGCGTTCACCCGCGTGTTGCAGGGCATGATCGCAGTCTCTCGCCTGCGCTTTCCGAAGGGGCTGGCGGGGCGCGATATCGACCCGGTGGCGCGCGCGCCGCTGTGGTCGGCGGGGCTGGATTTCGACCACGGCACCGGCCACGGCGTCGGCGCGGCGCTCTGCGTCCATGAGGGGCCGGCACGGATCAGCCGCGCATCCGAGATCCCGCTGGAACCCGGCATGATCCTGTCCAATGAGCCCGGATATTACCGCGAGGGCGCATTCGGCATCCGCATCGAGAATCTGCTGGTGGTGACGGAGGCCGACAGCCCGGACGGGCGCGACATGCTGGGCTTTGAGACGCTGACCTTCACCCCGATCGACCGGCACATGATCGTGACGGCGATGCTCTCGCCCGCCGAGCGGGACTGGCTGAACGCCTATCACGCCGAGGTGCTGGAAAAGATCGGGCCGCGGGTGGATGTGGAGACGCGGCTGTGGCTGGAACGGGCGACCGCTGCGGTCTGAGCGCGGCGCTAGAACACCGCTCTGAACGTGTGAGTGACAGAGGGCCAGCGGACGACCGCGGGTGGCCGCCGCAGCAGATGAGCGGACTCCCTTTATCGCGCAGCCACATCGAACTTCTGTTCGGCGCGGACCGGCAAAGAAGCGGCCGCCCAGGGGGCGGTCGGCCGCTGGCCCGGCGGGGCTTCGCCCCTTGTTCCGGGCCGGGTGTGCTGCAAAGCCGCGAGCCGTAGAAAAGCATTGCGCACCGTTCCGCTCGAGGCCGACCGAAAGCCAGACGCCGCCCCTTGTGGAGCGGCGTCCAACTCTTCGGAACCGGATCACTCCCGGCTCAGATCACCCACAATATCCCGCCGATAATCACCCCGGTGATCAGCAGCAGCACCACGCAAAATCCCATGATGTCGCGCGCCTTCAGCCCGGCAATGCCCAGCATCGGCAGCGCCCAGAAGGGCTGCAGCAGGTTGGTCCAGGCATCGCCCCAGGCCACGCCCATGATCACCTTGTTGATATCCGCGCCGAGCGATTCCGCCGCCGGCAACATAATCGGCGCCTGCACCGCCCATTGCCCGCCGCCCGAAGGCACGAAGATGTTGACGATCCCCGCCGAGATGAAGCTCCAGAAGGGCAGGGTGCGGTCGGTGGAGAGCGAGACGAACCATTCCGACATGGTCGCGGCCAGCCCGGTGCCGGTCATGATCGCCATGATCCCGGCATAGAAGGGGAACTGGATCACGATCCCCGCGCCGCCCTTGACCGCGTCGTCGAGTGCGGCCAGCAGGCTGCGCGCCGTGCCATGCAGGGTCAGCCCGATGAACAGGAAGGCGAAATTGACCACGTTGAGGTTCAGCCCGCCGCCACCGGCGAAATACAGCACCAGCCAGACGATGCCGGGAATGCCCACCAGATACATCAGGATGCGCGAATTCTCCAGCCGCTGCGCCGGGGTGGCGTCATTCGGCAGAAGCGGCAGACCCTTATCATTGCCCAGCATCTCGCGATCGACCAGAACGGTCTCCTCTTCGCGCGGCATCATCATCCGGTTGGCGATTGGCAGCGCGATGACGACGGCGGCCACGATCAGAAGGTTCCAGCCGGCAAAGATCGTCTCGGAGGTGGGGATCACCCCGATCTGGTCGGCGGTGAAATGACCCTCGGTCGCGACGGTCAGCGGGATCGAGCCGGAAATCCCGCCATGCCAGATCACGAAGCCCGAATAGGCCGAGGCGACGAGCAGCCGGTAATCGACCCGCACCTGCTTGGCCAGCTCGCGCGCGAAGATCGCGCCGACCACCAGCCCGAAGCCCCAGTTCAGCCAACTCGCCGCCAGCGACACCAGCGTGACCATGATGATCGCCATGCCGCCCGATTTCGCCATCCCGGCCAGCGAGGCCAGCAGCTTCTTGACCGGCGGCGACGAGGCCAGGATGAAGCCGGTGACCAGCACCAGCAGCATCTGCATGGAGAATTGCAGCAGCGACCAGAACCCGTCGCCCCAGATCCGCACCAGTTCGACCGGGTTGGTGCCCTCGATGCCCATGGCGGCCAGCATGGCGATGATGGTCAGCACCAGCACGAAGATGAACGCATCGGGCAGATAGCGCTCCATCAGCCGCGTGGCCGGCCGTGACAGGATTCTCAGCATGAATGTCCCTCCCTTATGTTTAGATGGCGGGAGATTGCGACAGCCGGGGTCACAAAACAACAGTTCACATCGAAAAGCGCCGGCCAAAATGGCCGGCGCCGTTTGGTTTTGTTCCGATGGGCCGGATCAGGCCATCAGCAGATCGTCGAACAGCGCATCGCGGTCGACATTCTCCAGGCGGATCGTCAGATCGGCATGGCGCAGCACGGTGTCGCCGCCATCGGCCTCGGCGCTGGCAAGCATGGCATCAACGCTGGCGCCGATGATCTGGATCTCGTCGGCCTCGTTCGCGGCGGCGTTGAAATCCTCGATGGTGACGGTGCCCTTGATGCCGGCATTGAACAGGAACACGTCATCGCCATGCCCGCCATTCAGCCGGTCCCCATCGCTGGAGGCGACCAGCACATCGCGGTTCTCATTGCCATAGAGCCGGTCCGCGCCGGTGCCGCCGACCAGGCGGTCCGCACCTTCACCGCCCAACAGGACGTCCTGGCCCATTGTGCCCATCACCAGGTCGTTGCCGCCTTCGGCAAAGACCACGTTGCCGCGCAGAAGCTGGTTGCCGTCATGGCCCTGGGTCTTGCTGCCGAACCACAGATCCTCGTCGCCGCGCCCGAAGAAGGAGAAGGACTCATCCTCCAGCCGGTCATTCTGGATCGAGTAGCGCGTCAGGTCGCGCAGCGCGCCCAGCTTGCCATAGGTGGCGAACTCGACCCCTTCGACATTCTCCGCGATGGTGACGCTGTCATCCGAGATCACCGCCAGGCGGTCGCCCGACAGGCGGAACGCCTGGTAATCCTCGGCTTCGCCGACGATGCGCAGCGTGTCCACGCCCTCGCCGCCATCGACGCGGTTCATGCCGGTGGTGACGCGGATCACGTCGTCGCCGGTGCCGCCGTCGATCCAGTCCGTCCCGGCACCGTCGCCCAGACGATCATCGAAATCAGAGCCGACGACAAAGCTCGGTGCGCCGAAGTGATCCGAGGTGGGGGATTTCTTGTCCTCCACCCAGGTCCGGCCGCGCAGATTGTCGCTCAGATCCGACACCACCACGACGCTGTCGCGCTCGGTGAATTCGTAATAGGTCGATTCCGCGATCCGGGTCAGCCCGGTGGTGGCGGCCCCGCTCAGATGCGCGGCCCAGGAGCCGGCGAGGTTCAGGATCGAATCGACCGCCAGCATCACGTCCGCCCGGGCATAGGTGTCGTCGAACATCACCAGGTTGTCGGTGGACGAGCCGTAGCTTTCATCGGGGTTGGACAGCAGCGGATCGGCCGCCTGGATGGCGGTCTGGATGTCGGCATGATCGCCCACGGCGCGGAACACCACGTCGTTTTCATAGCCGATATTCAGGACGCGGTCGTCCTCTTCATACATCAGCGGCGAGGCATGGCCGACATAATCGGCATCGGCGAAGAACCCGTCCGCCAGCGTGTCGGCATAGCGTGCCATCAGGTTGGTATAGCCGCCGCCCAGGCTGTAGCCGGTGACCATCACGTCGCTGCCGTCCAGCCCCGCATCCTGCGCATAGTCGCGCACCAGGGCCAGCACCGGCTCCATGTATTCATGCAGCTCGCCGCTGTTCATCTGGAAGTAATCCAGCACGTCGATCAGCGAGTTCGTGCCCAGGAACACCACGCCCAGACCGATCACGTTGCCCGCGGCGTCGGTCTTTTCGGTGATGGTGACCTGCGGGCCGGTCTCGGCCCAGCCGGTCAGCGGGCTCTTGATCTTGATGAAGCCCGAACTGTCCACCCAGGCCGGATCGATGCCCATATCCGCCGGATCGACGTGCCGCCAGTCCTCGGCCCCCGCCGGGGTGGTCCCGCTGCCCAGCGTCTGGCCCAGCATCGACACCGCAAGCGTTTCGTTGACAAGCGCAGCACTGCTGGTGCTGTCCATCCCCTTATAGTCGAAAATACCCATTTACGCCCTCCCTTTCTGGCTCTGAACTCACAACCTGGAGGGAAGTTAAACCAACAAACATTAATCACGCACCGTTAACCAAACGGCAATTCCGGCGTGACGTGGCGGCAATGAGAAACCCGCCGCGCGGGCGCGACGGGTCTGAAAACACGGGATTTTCTGGTCGGGTCAGCCGATGGCGGCGGATTTGACCTGGGCGTCAACCTTGTCGATATATTGCGCGAAGTTATCCGAGAACATCTCGACCAGCTTCTTGGCCTGACGGTCATAGGCAGCGGCGTCATGCCAGGTCCGGCGCGGGTCCAGCAGCACGTCCGACACGCCCGGCACCGCCACCGGCACCTCGAAGCCGAAATTCGCGTCCTTGCGGAACTCCACCCCGTTCAGCGACCCGTCAAGTGCTGCCGTCAGCAGCGAGCGGGTGGCCCTGATCGGCATGCGCGAGCCGGTGCCGAAGGCGCCGCCGGTCCAGCCGGTATTGACCAGCCAGCAGGTGGCGCCGGTCTCGGCGATCTTCTTTTGCAGCAGCTCGCCGTAAGCTTCGGGCCGGCGCGGCATGAAGGGCGCGCCGAAACAGGTCGAGAAGGTCGGCTGCGGCTCGGTCACGCCCATCTCGGTGCCCGGCGTCTTCGAGGTGAAGCCCGACAGGAAATGATACATCGCCTGCGCCGGGGTCAGCCGCGCAATGGGTGGCAGCACGCCATAGGCGTCGCAGGTCAGCATGATGACGTTCTTCGGCACCCCCGCCGTGCCTGTGGCCGACGCGTTGGAAATATACTCCAGCGGATAGGCGCAGCGCATGTTCTCGGTCAGCGAGCTGTCCTCAAAATCCAGCTCGAACGTGTCGGGGTCATAGACCATGTTCTCGATCACCGTGCCGAATTTCCGCGTCGTGGCGTAAATCTCCGGCTCGGCCTTGGGCGAAAGGTTAATGGTCTTGGCATAGCAGCCGCCCTCGAAATTGAAGACGCCGTCTTCGGACCAGCCATGCTCGTCATCCCCGATCAACACCCGCGACGGATCGGCCGACAGCGTCGTCTTGCCGGTGCCGCTGAGGCCGAAGAACACCGCCACGTCGCTTTCGTCGCCCACCGCGTGATTGGCGCTGCAATGCATCGGCATCACGCCCCGGCCCGGCAGGATGTAGTTCAGCAGGGTGAACACGCCCTTCTTGTTCTCGCCCGCATATTCGGTGTTGCCGATCAGGATCAGCTTCTTCTCGAAATTCAGCGCGATCACCGTCTCGCTGCGGCAGCCGTGGCGTTCGGGATCGGCCTTGAAGCTGGGGCAGTTGATGATGGTGAACTCGGCCTCGAACCCGGCCAGCTCCTCGGCGGCGGGGCGGCGCAGCAGATGGCGGATGAACAGGTTGTGCCAGGCCAGCTCCGACACCACGCGCACATCCAGCCGCTGCTCGGCATCCGCGCCGGCATACAGGTCCTGCACGAAATACTCACGGCCCTGCATATGTTCCAGCATGTCCGCATAGAGCCGGTCGAACGCCGCAGGCTCCATCGGCTTGTTATTGTCCCACCAGATCGAGTCCTCGACATCCTTGGTGCGGACCACGAACTTATCTTTGGGCGAGCGGCCGGTATGGCTGCCTGTGGCGACCAGAAACGCCCCGCCCAGACCCAGCTTGCCCTCTCCGCGCGCGATGGCGCGCTCGATCAGCGCCGGCTCCAGCAGGTTATAGTGGACGACGGCGGCCCCCTTGATTCCCTGATCTTCAAGTTTGAAATTCGGGTTTACACGGGGTTGCGACATCGTGAAAATCTCTCCGGTCTGGCTCTGTCAGGGCACCACTGCCCCTTCGGCCCCTATAACATGGCAGTTTTGCAAAAATAGAGGCGTCGCACAGCATGTTAGCGAAATCAGTTGCGGTTAGCGCAAACGACCAAGTGATTGCGCCACTCAGCATGGCGGTCTGCCGCGCGTCGGTGCACATAAATTGAGCCTGTCCCAGCCCGCACATGCCAGCGCCGTGGCCATGTCCGGGCGTGGCGTGCTGATTCTTGGCCCCTCGGGCAGCGGGAAATCCAGCCTTGCCCTGGCACTGTTGGCGCTCGGCGGCCGGCTGGTGGCCGATGACCGGGTCATGCTCATGCGCGAGGGCCAGCGGATCATGGCGCGGGCGCCCGCGCCCATTGCGGGGCTGATCGAATCGCGCGGGGTGGGTCTGATCCGCGTCCCCCATGCCCCGGCCGAGATCACGCTGGTCGTCGATCTGGGCCAAACCGCGGCGGAGCGGCTGCCGACCCCGCGTCACATTGACGTTCTCGACAGGTCGCTGCCCCTTGTTCTCGGCCCGTTATCGGCCCATCTTCCCAACAGCATCGCCCTGCTGCTGAGCGGCGGGCGGATCGTGTCAGGGGACGATGACCAGCCGGATTGCGAATGAATGAATCGGCCAGCCCGAACAGCACGGTGTTGAGCGCGGGCAGCGATGCCGCGCCGCTACGTCTTGTGCTGGTCACGGGCCCGTCAGGGGCCGGCCGCTCCACCGCGATCAATGTGCTGGAGGATCTGGGATACGAGGCGATCGACAACCTGCCGCTGTCGCTGGTGCCGCGTCTGCTCGACGGCCCGCCGCGCCCGGCACCGCTGGCGCTCGGTCTCGACGTGCGCAACCGCGATTTCTCCGCTTCCAATGTCATCGAACTCATCGACCGGCTGACCCGTCATCCCCGCTATGCGCCCGAAGTGCTGTATCTGGATTGCGATTCGACGACGCTGGTGCGGCGCTTCAACGAAACCCGCCGCCGTCACCCGATGGCCGGGCCGGGCGCGCCGCTCGATGGCATCCAGGAAGAGAAGGATCTGCTGGCCCCGATCCGCGTGCGCGCCGATGTGCTGGTCAACACCTCCGAAATGTCGCCCCACGACCTGAAGGCCGAGCTGGCCCGCTTCTTCGAGACCGACCATGACAGGCGGCTGACGGTCTCGGTGCAGAGCTTTTCCTACAAGCGCGGCGTGCCGCGCGGCATCGACATGATGTTCGACTGCCGCTTCCTGGACAATCCGCATTGGGAGCCGGCGTTGCGCCCGCAGACCGGATGCGACGCGGATGTGCAGCAATTCGTGCGCCGAGACGCCCGGTTCGAGGAGTTCTTCACCCGCGTCCGCGACCTGATCCTGTTCCTGCTTCCGGCTTACCTGGCCGAAGGCAAGACCCATCTGGCCATCGGCTTCGGATGTACCGGAGGGCAACACCGTTCGGTCACAATGACGGAATTTATGTCACAAACGCTTGCTGAACATGGCTGGCAAGTGTCAAAACGTCACAGAGAACTGGAACGTCGCGGGGATGCGGCGTCTCAGTCCACGGTTTCGAATTCGACGCCTCAGGGAACGCAGAATTGATCGGAATTGTCATAGTCGCGCATGGCGGGCTGGCGGGGGAATATCTTTCGGCGATGGAACATGTCGTCGGCCCCCAATCCGCCGTGCGCACGGTCAAGATCGAAGATGTCCATGACCGCGGCGCCAAGAGCCGCGAGATCTGCTCGGCCGCGGACGAGGTCGATCAGGGCGACGGCGTCGTCGTCGTCACCGATCTGTTCGGCGGCTCGCCCTCGAACCTGTCGCTTCCGGCCTGTTCTGCCAGCAACCGGCTGATCCTGTATGGCGCGAACCTGCCGATGCTGGTCAAGCTGGCCAAGCTTCGGCATCTGCCCGCGCAGCAGGCGGCCTCGCTGGCCGCGGCGGCGGGGCGAAAATACATCGACAGTTTCAACGTTTTCGATGAGCTGGACCGGCACCGGGTCGCGCAATGACCGAACTCGTCTGCCGGGTTCTCCAGATCCGGAATGAAAAGGGGCTGCACGCCCGCGCCTCCGCCAAATTCGTCGAGACGGTCGAGCGGTTCGACGCCGAAGCCAGCGTGTCGCGCGACGGCATGACGGTGTCGGGTGATTCGATCATGGGGCTGCTGATGCTCGCCGCCGGGCGCGGCAGCGAGATCGCCGTCAGCACCACCGGCAACCAGGCGACCGAACTGGCCGAGGCGCTGACCAGGCTGGTCGCGGATCGCTTCGGGGAGGGTGGCTAGACCGTGCCGCATCGCAAGACCTATCACCACGGCAATCTGCGCGAGGCGCTCGTCGATGGCGCGGTGGACCTGATCGAGCTGTCCGGCCCGCAATCCTTCTCGCTGGCCGAGGCCGCCCGCCGCGCCGGCGTCTCGCCCGCCGCCCCCTACCGCCATTTCAAGAGCCGGGAGGATCTGTTGGAGGAAGTGGCGCGGCGCGGATATGTCGAATTCGCCGAGAAGATGGACAAGGTCTATGACGACGGCAAACCCAACCCGCTGGCCGCGCTCGCCCGGCTTGGGAACTCCTATCTCGAATTCGCGCAGGAACGCCCAGGCTATTACCAGGCCATGTTTGAAAGCGGCATCTCCGTGGTCGAGAACCCCGAGCTGTGGGAGGCCGCCGAAGCCTCCATCGGCATCCTGGTCCGGGCGTCGGAGGAGCTCTTCGCCCATTTCCCGGTCGAGGACCGGCCGCCGCCGCGCATGGTGGCCAACCATATCTGGGCCATGAGCCACGGCGTGGTGGAGCTGTTCGCGCGCAGCAAGCAGGGCGCGCGCTCGCCCATCTCGCCCGACGACATGCTCAGCTCGGGCGTGCTGATCTATCTGCGCGGCCTCGGCGTGATCGGAAACTGAGCGCCGCGCGACCACCGCCGACGATTTTCCCGAAATTCGATCCTTCGCCTCTTGATCGCGGCCGTTTTCGCCCCATCTTGAGTAATGTTAAAGGTTCTTACATCGCAGGAAGCAAGGGGGAATACAATGGACTACGCAGCAACGACCAGCTATCGGCCCGGCCCGGCCAGCCGCATCAAGGATGCGGCGATCCGGGCGCGCGACTGGCTGGACGACAAGGGCAAGGGCGCGTGGATCGCGGCCATGGTCCTTGGTTTCATCTTCGCCTGGCCGGTCGGCCTGGCCCTTCTCGGTTACATGATCTGGAGCAATCGCATGTTCAGCTGTTCAAACCATCGCCGCGGCGCGTCCCGCCGCACCGTTCAAAGCTCGGGCAATTCCGCCTTCGACGCCTATCGCGAGGAAACGCTGAAGCGCCTGGAAAGCGAGCACGAGGAATTCATGGCCTTCCTCGCCCGGCTGCGCGAGGCCCGCGACAAGGCGGAGTTCGACCAGTTCATGACCGACCGGCGCAGCGCCCCGGCAGACAGCGCCGACCGTCCGGTCCAGCTCTGATCTGTCCCTGACGGGGACCGCAGGACACGACAAAGGGCCGGAGCCTCCGCTCCGGCCCTTCCGCATGCATCTGGCGTCGCTCAGCGCGTCGGCACCGGCGTCTCGCCCGAGTAATCGTAGAAGCCCCGGCCGGATTTCCGGCCCAGCCACCCGGCCTCGACATATTTCACCAGAAGCGGGCAGGGGCGGTATTTCGTATCCGCCAGCCCGTCATGCAGCACCCCCATGATGGCCAGGCAGGTGTCCAGCCCGATGAAATCGGCCAGCTCCAGCGGCCCCATCGGCCAGTTCGCCCCCAGCTTCATCGACTGGTCGATCGACTTCACCGAACCGACCCCCTCATACAGCGTATAGACGGCTTCGTTGATCATCGGCATGAGGATGCGGTTGACGATGAAGGCCGGAAAATCCTCCGCCGTGGCCGAGGTCTTGCCCAGCTTCTCGACCACGCCTAGCAGGGCCTGATAGGTCGCGTCATCCGTGGCAATGCCGCGGATCAGCTCGACCAGCTGCATCACCGGCACCGGGTTCATGAAATGGAACCCCATGAATTTCTCCGGCCGGTCGGTGCGGCTGGCGAGCCTTGTGATCGAGATCGAGGAGGTGTTCGAGGTCAGGATCGTCTCGGGCTTGAGATGCGGCAGCAATTCCTCGAAGATCTTCTGCTTGACCACTTCCTTCTCGGTCGCCGCCTCGATCACCAGATCGCATTGCCCCAGATCGGTCAGCGCCTGCGTGGTGCGGATGCGGCCCAGCGCGGCCTGCTTCTCCGCCTCGGTGATCTTCTCGCCCTTGACCTGCCGGTCGAGATTCTTCCCGATCAGCGTCACCGCGCGGTCGAGCGCCGTCTCGCTGACATCGTTCAGCAGCACCTCGAACCCGGCCAGCGCAAAGACATGCGCAATCCCGTTGCCCATCTGCCCCGCACCGACCACACCCACCGAGTCAATCGCCATGATCTGTCCTTTCCTGTGTCGCGCGGACGATAGGGCGCACCGGCACGCGGATCAATCCGCAACGCGGGGTCGCACCGCTGCTGCGCGTGGCGTAACTCCGCCATGTGAAAACCACGGCGGAAAAGCCAGTCGGAGATTGCATCACGCTCGCGTTTGTCTAGATTGCAGAAGGCGTCGACATTCCAAGCTATTGTGACCAGCGTGCTGCCCCAAACCGAAGAAAACATCGCCTGCCTGGAGGCGAGCAAGCTTTACTGCATTCGCAACGACGATCTGGTTTTTGCTTTCAACGGGGACATCCTCGGCGATGTTGCAAACGACCTGAGCCAAAACATTCCTGAGGGTCATGGGCTGATCGGCACGGTTCTCGTGGGCATCCACAAGATTTTCGCTGTTCCAAGGATAAGTGGCCGCCGTGTGGGAGTTCAGACCGAGCAGCTGTTTGACTCACACGGCAAAAAAATGTGGAAAAACTTCCACGAACCCAGAATGCGTCGGCATGCGAATGGTTTGGACGGAGTTCTGGATTTCAGTTTCTCCAATACTCCGGCCTATGCAGCTCTCAGGTGGAACCGGCAACAGAAAATATGGTTCGGACCGTATGTTTTCCCGGATTTTCCCGTGAGGTTCAGAGCCAGGGGCAGCGGAATCACATATGTGGGCAGTCAGAGCGAACGGCGCAAACCGATCCTGGAAGGCCTAGCCCAAGCGCACCCGCTAAAGATTGCAGATCAGCCAATATTCGGAAAGGACGTGGCCGCCTTTTTGACAGGTGGCGCGGGCGTGCTGAACATCCACCACACCGAGGGGATCTATTCCGAGGTGCCGCGGATCCTGAAAACCTACATGGCCGGCAAGATCCTGTATTCCGAAGAACTTGCATATCCGTTTATCGCTGGCCGGCACTATCTGCCGCTGTCGGATCTGGGCAGTCCCTCACGCGATCCGCGCGACATCTTTGCCACACTGCAACGGGAGATCGCGTTGCCGTTCCGGTTCAGCCTGTTTCTGCAGCGATTTCTTCAGCTCTGAGTCTGCCACGCAGCGCAAAGGGCCCGCCTTTCGGGCGGGCCCTTCCGGGTATTTTCGTGAAGAAGACGCCGATCAGAGCTTTTCGGTCAGTTCCGGCAGGATCTGGAACAGGTCGCCCACCAGGCCGTAATCGGCGACCTGGAAGATCGGGGCCTCTTCGTCCTTGTTGATCGCCACGATGACCTTCGAATCCTTCATCCCCGCAAGGTGCTGGATCGCGCCGGAGATGCCCACCGCGACGTAGAGCTCGGGTGCCACCACCTTGCCGGTCTGGCCGACCTGCCAGTCATTCGGCGCATAGCCCGAATCCACCGCCGCGCGGCTGGCGCCCACGGCCGCGCCCAGCTTGTCGGCCAGCGTCTCGATCAGCGCGAAGTTTTCCTCGGACCCCACGCCGCGCCCGCCGGAGACCACGCGGCCGGCCGAGGTCAG
>NZ_FNAH01000002.1 GCF_900101865.1 Paracoccus isoporae | reverse complement strand
CGACACAATCTCTTCCGGCTTCGGTCGCTTGTTTGCCATCTCTGATCCTCCGTTTCCTAATCATAACGGCGGACCACTTCAGTGGGGGAGGATCATGATGCTATCACTGCTCCCTGATAGCATCGATGTAGCAAGGCGAGACGGCAATGATCGACTGTATGGCGACGGCCGCCTGATTTTCGGCATCGAGCCATCGGTTTCCGGCAAGATCAGGCGCCATCCGATCGAGCGCTAAGTAGATCTGCGAAGCAACGTCAGAGGGTCGGGCTATGGGGTTACGAGTTTCGGACGAGGAAACTAATCCGTGTCGGAAGCCAGCGTTTATCGGCTCCTCATTGTCCTGCTCTCCGCGTTCACGCAATGCCTCGGCAATGGACGGAGATACCATGGATATGATCGATCCCGCGTTCGTGGTCGCGCAAGCTTTGAGATTTCGCCTCAATAGCTACAGGCTGCACGAGGGCCAGACCATACGGCGACGATCGCGCCCGGCTTAGATTGGGCGCATTATTTTCAGATGTTGGTGCACCCTCGCATTTTTGGTAGGGTAATTATTAAGCAATTGAATTGCCGAGCGCCCATATTTTTAGCGAAAACAATAAAATAAAGGAATATTTGGCGGAGGCGGTGGGATTCGAACCCACGGTGGAGTTTCCCCCACGTCGGTTTTCAAGACCGGTGCATTCAACCACTCTGCCACGCCTCCGACCGCGTTCTGCTAGACCTCCGGCGCTGAAACTGCAAGCCCGGCTTGCCGCATGGCGCGGGCTTCGCTAGGACGGGCGCGAACCGACAGGAGGCGCGGATGACCGAACGTGTAAATTCTTACAGCCTGGGCCCGGATGAGCAGGGCCGGTTCGGGATTTTCGGCGGGCGGTTCGTGTCTGAGACGCTGATGCCGCTGATCCTCGATCTGGAGGCGGAGTATGACCGCGCCCGTCAGGATCCCGCCTTCAAGACCGAGATGGACGATCTGTGGGAGCATTATGTCGGCCGCCCGAGCCCGCTCTATTTCGCGCCGCGCCTGACCGAGGAGTTGGGCGGGGCAAAGATCTATCTCAAGCGCGAAGAGCTGAACCATACCGGCAGCCACAAGATCAACAACGTGCTGGGCCAGATCCTGCTGGCGCGGCGGATGGGCAAGACCCGGATCATCGCCGAGACCGGGGCCGGGCAGCACGGGGTGGCGACGGCCACGGTCTGCGCGCGGTTCGGGCTGAAATGCGTGGTCTATATGGGGGCCACCGATGTCGAACGGCAGGCGCCGAACGTCTTCCGCATGCGGCTTCTGGGGGCGGAGGTGGTGCCTGTCACATCCGGCAAGGGGACGCTGAAGGACGCGATGAACGATGCGCTGCGCGACTGGGTCACCAATGTGCGCGACACGTTCTATTGCATCGGCACGGTTGCCGGGCCGCATCCCTATCCGCGCATGGTGCGTGATTTCCAGGCCGTGATCGGGCGCGAGACGCGTGACCAGATCCTGCGCGCCGAGGGGCGGCTGCCCGATACGGTGATCGCCTGCATCGGCGGCGGCTCGAACGCGATGGGGCTGTTCCATCCCTTCCTCGACAATCCGGAGGTCGGGATCATCGGGGTGGAGGCGGGCGGTCACGGGGTTGACGCACGGATGGAGCATGCCGCCTCGTTGACCGGCGGCCGGGCCGGGGTGCTGCATGGCAACCGCACCTATCTGTTGCAGGACGAGGCCGGGCAGATCCTGGACGGGCATTCGATCAGCGCCGGGCTGGATTATCCCGGCATCGGGCCGGAACATGCCTGGCTGCATGAACAGGGGCGTGCGGAATATGTCCATGTGACCGACAAGGAGGCGCTCGCGGCGTTCCAGCTTTTGTGCCGGACGGAGGGGATCATCCCCGCGCTCGAACCCAGCCACGCGCTCGCCCATGTCAGCAAGATCGCGCCGGATCTGCCGAAGGATCACCTGATCGTGGTCAACCTGTCCGGCCGCGGCGACAAGGACATCTTCACCGTGGCGAAACATCTCGGGGTGGAGATCGACGCGGGCGGTTAACGCGTGAGGTAGAGCAGGTTGAAGCCGGATTCCAGCTCCGGGTCGGGAAACAGGATCCGCGCCCGGTCGGGCGTCACCATCTCCACCTCGGCAATGTCGATCCAGATCCGGCCCGCTTCCGGCCGCTGCGCCGGGTCATCGCGAAACACCGCATAATCGGGGGCGTCCGCCCCCTGCACGAAGCCGGTGCCCAGATAGATCAGCCGTTCGCCATCCAGATGCAGCGTGCCGCGCGTGCGTTGCGAGCCGGTCAGTTTCTCGAAGCCCGTGCCGTCGATCCGGCAGGTGAAATTGCCGTAGACGATGATGGGCAGGTTATCGCCCAGCTTGATCGTGCGGCAGCGCCACTCCCCCTGCATCGCCGTCAGCGCCGTATCGGGCGCCGTGTCGGCCACGCCGCCCATCGCCTCAGCCAGCATGTCCAGATCCGCATCCGTGCCCCCGGCGAAGGCTTGCCTCAGGGCGCGGCCCAGATGCGCGTCCAACGCGGCCAGCCGGTCGGCCTCGTCCTGTCGCAGCGCGGTGCCGTCGTCCAGCTTGGGCAGGTCCGCAGCGATCTCCTGCGCGATGGCGGGCAGGGCGGGCGACAGCGCAGTCAGCGTCGCCGCCAGTGCAATGATCCGCGTCCGGTTCATGCCCGTCCCCCGCCGTCGATCTGGCCTCGATCCACAGCATGGGCGCGCAGCAATTCCAGCGGCACCACCTCGAGCGCGCGGGCATGGGTCGCCTCCAGCACGACTTTCGGCGCGGCGAACTCCTGTGCGGCCTGCAGGAATCGCGCCGCGCAGAGACACCAGCGGTCGCCGGGGTTCAGCCCGGGAAAGCGGAATTCGGGGCGCGGCGTGGACAGGTCATTGCCGAGATATTTCGACAGCGCCAGAAACTCCGCAGTGACGACCACGCAGACGGTGTGGCTGCCCTGATCCTGCGGCCCGGTATTGCAGCAGCCGTCGCGAAAAAATCCGGTCATCGGATCGGTCGAGCAGGGGGCGAGCGTATCGCCCAGCACGTTCAGCGATGGGTCCATTCTGCACCTCCTCCAGCATCGTCCGCCGGGCATTGCGCCCATAAGCACAGCGTTGCCGCATGGGGCGTGGCTGTAAAGCCCTCTGGCGCTGAACTTGTCGTGGGGTGCGCGCGCTGCGCCGCGCCGTGGCCGAAAAGGAATGCCGCGGGCTGCGCCGCTCAGCGGAAACGGCTGGCCAGCGATTGCAGCTTTTCGGCCAGGCTTTGCGGTTTGTCTGGCTCTGCCGCGGGCTTGGATTGCGCCTTGGCGGGGGCGCGCGGGGCAGGGGGCTGCTGTCCTGCGGCCTCGGGCTGAGGGGCCTTGCCGCGCGCCGGGTTCACCCGCAACGCCACCTTGTTCTGAAACCCCGGCCCGTCACCCGCCGCCAACGCCTCGGCCCCGTCGGAGATCCCGCGCAGCAGGTCGTCCAGCCAGTCCGCATCCGCCTTGGCGAAATCCGACAGAACATAGGGCGCCACCCGGTCCTTGTGGCCGGGATGGCCGATGCCCAGCCGGACGCGCTGATACGCCTCGCCGATATGCTGATGCAGCGACCGCAGCCCGTTATGCCCGGCATGGCCGCCGCCGGTCTTGACCCGGCATTTGCCCGGCGCGAGATCCAGCTCGTCATGGAAGACAATCACATCCGCAGGGTCGAGCTTGAGATAGCGCATCGCCTCGCCCACCGATTGACCCGACAGGTTCATGAAGGTGCCGGGCTTGAGCAGCGCGACCCGCTCCGATCCCAGCCGCCCCTCGGCCATCTCGCCCTGAAACCGCGCCCGCCACGGCCCGAACCCGTGATCCCCGGCGATGCGGTCCACCGCCATGAAACCGATATTATGCCGGTTGCCGGCATATTTCGGCCCCGGATTGCCCAGCCCCACGATCAGTTTCATCTCCGCGCCCTCCGTCAAACTGGGTCAAATGCGCTGCATCCCTTGCGGAGGTGATCCGGCGTTACTAAGACTCTGTCAACCTCTGGAAGGTACAACACCGCTCTGGCGGGGGTCGGCTCCGGCCCCGGAACGGCAGGGCCACGACAATCGGGCAGGGAAGATTGATGAGCGATCCGGCAGAATTCTACATGAACACGCTTGTCCCCATGGTGGTCGAACAGACCTCGCGCGGGGAACGGGCCTATGACATCTTCTCGCGGCTGCTGAAGGAACGCATCATCTTCGTCTCGGGCCCCGTCCATGACGGCATGTCCACGCTGATCTGCGCCCAGCTTCTGTTCCTGGAGGCGGAAAATCCGTCGAAGGAAATCTCCATGTATATCAACAGCCCCGGCGGTGTCGTGACCTCGGGCCTGTCGATCTACGACACGATGCAGTATATCCGCCCGCGCGTCTCGACCCTGGTGATCGGTCAGGCCTCGTCGATGGGATCGCTGCTGCTTTGCGCGGGCGAAAAGGGCAAGCGCTTCGCGCTGCCCAACAGCCGGATCATGGTCCACCAGCCCTCGGGCGGGTTCCAGGGTCAGGCCACCGACATCCTGATCCACGCGCAGGAGACGCAGAAGCTGAAACAGAGGCTGAACGAGATCTATGTCCACCATACCGGCCAGACGCTGGAGGCGGTGGAGGAGGCGCTGGAACGCGACCGCTTCATGTCGCCGGAAGAGGCCAAGGAGTGGGGCTTGATCGACGAGGTGCTGAGCCCGCGCGGCAAGGCCGACCCGGACAGCAAGTGATTCCCGCCGATTCGGCAGCTCTGCCGTTTGGGGATTGAGACATGGGGCGCAGATCCCTAACATGGGCAGACCGAAACCGCAGCCCTGGGCAGTCATAAGCGGGCAGGACTAAGGACGTAGCATGGCGAATGAGACCGACAGCAAGAACACGCTCTATTGCAGCTTTTGCGGCAAGAGCCAGCACGAGGTCCGCAAGCTGATCGCGGGTCCGACGGTGTTCATCTGCGATGAATGCGTCGAGCTGTGCATGGACATCATCCGCGAGGAGACGAAAGCCTCGGGCCTGAAATCGGGCGAGGGCGTGCCGACGCCCTTGGAAATCTGCCAGGTGCTAGATGATTACGTCATCGGTCAGGAACGCGCCAAGCGCGTACTCTCCGTCGCGGTGCATAACCATTACAAGCGGCTGAATCACGGCTCCAAGTCTGATATCGAGCTGGCGAAATCCAACATCCTGCTGATCGGCCCGACCGGCTGCGGCAAGACGCTGCTGGCGCAGACGCTGGCGCGGATCCTCGATGTGCCCTTCACCATGGCCGACGCGACCACGCTGACCGAGGCCGGTTACGTGGGCGAGGATGTCGAGAACATCATCCTGAAACTGCTCCAGGCCTCCGAATACAATGTCGAGCGGGCTCAGCGCGGCATCGTCTATATCGACGAGGTCGACAAGATCACCCGCAAATCCGACAACCCCTCGATCACCCGCGACGTGTCGGGCGAGGGGGTGCAGCAGGCGCTGCTGAAGATCATGGAAGGCACCGTGGCCTCCGTGCCGCCGCAGGGCGGGCGCAAGCATCCGCAGCAGGAATTCCTGCAGGTGGACACGACCAATATCCTGTTCGTCTGCGGCGGCGCCTTTGCCGGGCTCGACCGGATCATCTCGCAGCGCAACAAGGGCACGGCGATGGGGTTCGGGGCCGAGGTCAAGGAAAACGACGATCGCGGCGTGGGCGATCTGTTCAAGGAGCTGGAGCCGGAAGACCTGCTGAAATTCGGCCTGATCCCGGAATTCGTCGGCCGTCTGCCGGTGATCGCGACGCTGTCGGACCTGGACGAGGATGCGCTGATCATCATCCTGACCAAGCCGAAAAATGCGCTCGTCAAACAGTATCAGCGCCTGTTCGATCTGGAAGGCGTCAAGCTGACCTTCACCGATGACGCGCTGACCGCCATTGCGCGGCGCGCCATCAAGCGCAAGACCGGGGCGCGCGGGCTGCGCTCGATCATGGAAGACATCCTGCTGGACACGATGTTCGACCTGCCCGGTCTGGAAAGCGTCGAGGAGGTGGTGGTGAACGAGGAAGCCGTGGACAATATCTCGGCCAAGCCGCTCATCATCCATGCCGACGCGAAAAAGGAAGCCAACTCCAAGACCGCCGGCTAGGTGCGGGGGCGCGTGGTCGGTCCGGTCCCTGATCTGACGCGGTTTGCCGAGAGCACACGGCCATTCGGTGACGCGCTGGCTGCCAATGTCCGGTTGGTCACGCGTCCCGGCCCCTGCCGGGCGCGGCGCAGGCGGGGCGCGTGACCCGGCGCGGCCGGGTGACGGGCTGTGTTCTGGCTCTGGCGGTGTCGGCGCCGCTTCATGCCGAACCTGCGGAGCGGTTTGGCACGGCGATGAAATACGGCCTGCCGCTTGCCGCAGCAATCTGCGCCCATCGCGATCACCGGCTGGAGGATCTGGCGCTGCGCGGCGTGGTTCAGGCCGGGATCGTCTGGGGGCTGAAGCATGCGCTCGATGGACAGCCGATATCGCGCCGACCGAGCGGTGAGGGGCTGGGGTTTCCATCCGGGCACAGCGCGGCGGCGTTCTTCGGCGCGTCGGATCTGGCCGGCAAATGTTTCGAGGATGATCCGGCCGCAGGGGTCGCCGGCTACGCGGCGGCAGGCGTGACGGGGTGGAGCCGGGTCCATGCCGGGCAGCACACGCCGCAACAGGTCTGGGCCGGGTCGCTGATCGGCTTCAGCATCGGGGCGGCGAGCTTCGGGATCGGCGGCGAGGATGTGCGGTTCAGCGTCGGGATGCGGTTCTGAATCGGCCTGGCGGCAGATATTGCGCGCGCGGCATCAAGGTCTCAGCTTCGGTATCGCGAAGGCCAAAAGCGCGTCGCTTTACGCCGCAGGCCGCCGTCTGCCTCACGGGACAACACCCGCAGGCTCGGTCTCAGCCCGCGTCGATCTCCCGCGCCACACGGGCCTGCAGATCCCAGATATAGGCGTCGTAGATCCCGGCCTCCGCCAAGCCCTGCGCGGTGCGCAGCAGATATTCGCAGCCCGATCCGGCTGCCCCGTTGGCCCGCGCAAGCCTCCGCGCCTGCGCCTCCATCGGCAGGACCGTGGCATCCACATCCACCGGATCGGCATAGAAGGTCAGCGCCTCGCTGCGGCCGCGCTCGGTCTCCACCTCGATCCAGCGGTAATTCGCGGCCAGCTCATGCGCCACCAGTTCACGCTTCAGGATCGACCGCAGGGAGCAGCACTCGGCCTCGGGCGCGACATCCAGGATCAGCCCCTCGCAGTGCCCGCCCGAGGCGAGCGCCAGCATCAGCCCCGGCTCCTCCGGCGTGCCGCGGAAATGATCCAGCGGGATGCTGAATTGCCGGTGCCAGCCGATGGCCGTCGCGCGGCGCCGCGCCGCCACCGTGAAATCCGGATTCCAGATCAGCGAGCCATAAGCAAAAACCGGGATCGGGCGGGGCCGGCCTGCGGTGATCGTCGCGGCCAGCCGGTCCAGATCATCGTCTTCCAGCAGCCGCCATTCGTCCTTGTATCGCGGTCCGTCCACGACCCGCGTCGCACGGCGGACATGCGCCTCGGTCAGTTGCAGCGGGGGGATGGTGGGCGACGCATCGCGGCGTGGTGACGCCCGCTCAGACATCCAGCCCTTCATCCTCGACGAAACGGGCGTTTTCCTGGATGAATTGGAACCGCAGTTCGGGCTTCTTGCCCATCAGCCGCTCCACCAGATCTCCGGTCTCGCCCGCCGCATCCTCGTCGATGGACACGCGGATCAGCTTGCGGCTGGCCGGGTTCATCGTCGTGTCCTTCAGATCCTTGGCGTCCATCTCGCCCAGCCCCTTGAAGCGCTGCACGTCGATCTTGCCGCGCCCGCCAAGCCCCTGCGCCATCAGCCGGTCCTTCTCTGCATCATCGGCGACATAGACCCGTTCCGCCCCCTGCGTCAGCCGGTAAAGCGGCGGGCAGGCCAGATAGAGATGCCCCTTGTCGATCAGCGGCCGCATCTGCGCGAAGAAGAACGTCATCAGCAGGCTGGCAATATGGGCGCCGTCCACATCCGCATCGGTCATGATGATGATCTTGTCATAGCGCAGATCATCGATGTTGAATTTCGTGCCCATCCCGACGCCGAGCGCCTGGCAGAGATCGCTGATCTCCTGGTTCGAGCCGAGCTTGCCCGAGGCCGCACCCAGCACGTTCAGGATCTTGCCCTTCAGCGGCAGAAGCGCCTGGGTGGTGCGGTCGCGCGCCTGCTTGGCCGAGCCGCCGGCGCTGTCGCCCTCGACGATGAAAATCTCGGTGCCGGCACGGTTCTTGGCCGTGCAATCGACCAGCTTGCCGGGCAGGCGCAGCTTCTGCGTCGCGGTCTTGCGCTGCGTTTCCTTTTCCTGACGCCGGCGCAGCCGTTCCTCCGCCCGCAGGATCAGGAAATCGAGGATCGCGCCCGCCGATTTCGGATCGCTCGCCAGCCAGTTGTCGAAATGGTCGCGCACCGCGCTTTCCACCAGCCGCTGCGCCTCGGTCGTGGCCAGCCGGTCCTTGGTCTGGCCGACGAATTCCGGCTCGCGGATGAAGCAGGACACAAGCGCGCAGCCGCCCGTGATCAGATCCTCGCGGGTGATCTGGGCGGCCTTCCTGTTATTGGCCAACTCGCCATAGGCGCGGACGCCTTTCAGGATCGCGGCCCAGAACCCGGCCTCATGCGTGCCGCCCTCGGGCGTGGGCACGGTGTTGCAATAGGACTGGATGAACCCGTCGCGCGACGGCGTCCAGTTGATCGCCCAATCGACCTTGCCGGGCACGCCGAAGCGTTCCTTGAAATCGACATTGCCGGAGAAGGGGCGGTCGGCATAGGTGGTGACGCCATCCAGCGTCTCGCTCAGGTAATCGGCCAGACCGCCGGGAAAGTGGAAGGTCGCATCGGTCGGTGTCTCGCCATCGTCAATGGCCGATTTCCAGCGGATCTCGACGCCCGAGAACAGATAGGCCTTGGACTTCACCATCTTCAGCAGCCGCGCGGGCTTGAACCGGTGATGGCCGAAGATCTCCTCGTCGGCGTGGAAGGTCACGGTGGTGCCGCGCCGGTTCGGCGCGGCGCCGATCTTTTCCGCCGGGCCCTGCGGAATGCCGCGAGAGAAACTCTGCTCGAACAGCTCCTTGTTGCGCGCCACCTGCACCACCAGCCGGTCGGACAGCGCATTGACCACCGAGGCCCCCACGCCGTGCAGCCCGCCCGAGGTCTGATAGGCATCGCCCGAGAACTTGCCGCCCGCATGCAGCGTGCACAGGATCACTTCGAGCGCGGATTTGCCGGGGAATTTCGGATGCGGATCGATGGGGATGCCGCGGCCATTATCGCGGATGGTGACGCTGTAATCCGCGTGCAGCTCGACCTCGATGCGGCTGGCATGGCCCGCCACCGCCTCGTCCATGGAGTTGTCGAGGATCTCGGCCACCAGGTGATGCAGCGCCCGCTCATCGGTGCCGCCGATATACATGCCGGGGCGCTTGCGCACCGGCTCCAGCCCCTCCAGCACCTCGATGGAGGCGGCGGAATAGCTGGTATCCTCCGTCGTGGTCGGAAAGAGATCGTCGGCCATGCTCTGCTCGCTTCTTGATTTCCGCGGTTATCTCATGAAGCGGGGCAGATGGGCAAGGCCTTGTGGCCGGGCGCGGCGTGGCCGCAACCGGTGGGGGTCAGGGATGGTCGCGCAGCCAGTCCGCCAGATCGGCATCGTCAATCTTGCCCTGCGCGAGGGCGATGATTTTCTGGCCGGTGACCTCCGGCTCAACCCGCGGTGCACGCGCGCCGTTCAGTTCTAGCACGACCTGCATCACGCGATAGGCGGTGCGCTTGTTCGCGTCGTTGAAGCAATGCCCCTGCGCGATCGCCATAGCATAGGCGGCTGCAAGCCCGAAGACATCGCCGATCATGCCGTAGGCCAGCCGGTTTTCGACCCGCGCCAGGGCGCCCGAAAGAGACTTGTCGCGCGCCAGGCCGGACAGTTCGCCGTCGTTCAGGACGAGGTCATGGATCGACTCGACGATCTCGGCCGAAGGAAGCAGCCATTCCGTCATCGGTCACTTGTCGCGCAGGTAATCCAGAACCGGCTGCGCCTCCGCCTGGGTGCGGCGCAATGCGTCGGCCACCTCATCCCGCGTCATGCAGCGATGTGGCTGCGTCTCGGTTGCCTCTTCCGGCACCAGATATCCCACGAGCTGCGAGTTCTTCAGGATCGCCACCGGCTTTCCCCCCGAGCGTTCGAGCACCTTATGCGGTTCGCGCAACTCGGTCATGGTGCAGATATGGTTGGTCAGCAGGCGGGTCATGGCGGATCCTTTCGATTATATATCAGAATATACATTCTGCCGGATATTTCAACGGTCATCGCGCTGCGCTCGGTGGATAGGGTCGGGCATCACCGCTATATGATGCCTCAGTCGAGCCAGTCCTCGACGCCTGTCCCGGTCAGCTCCGACAGGTTCGCCAGACCTTCCTCCTCCGCCCGCGCATCCAGGCCCCGCGCGATCTCGGCGGCCAGCGAGAAGCCGGAATAGATCAGCGCCGAGTAGATCTGCACCGCCGAGGCGCCGGCGCGCAGCTTCTGCCACGCATCCTCGACGCTGCCGATCCCGCCCACGCCGATCAGCGGGATCTGCCCGCCGGTGAGGTGATGGAGCCGCGCCAGAACCCGCGTCGCGCGCGAGAAGAGCGGTTGCCCCGACAGACCGCCGGCCTCCTGCGCCTGCGGATCGGACAGGCCGTCGCGCGACAGGGTGGTGTTGGTGGCGATGATCGCGTCGATGCCCACGCGCATCGCGACATTGGCAATATCGGCCAGCCCGGCCTCGTCCAGGTCCGGCGCGATCTTGAGAAAGACCGGTCGCCGCGCGGGCAGGGCGTCCCGCGCCGCAATGACGCCCGACAGAAGCGCGCTCAGCGCCTCGGCGCCTTGCAGATCGCGCAGCCGTTCGGTGTTGGGCGATGACACGTTGACGGTCAGGAAATCCGCTGTGCTGCCAGCCGCGCGGACCACCGCGGCGAAATCCGCGGCGCGGTCGGCGCTGTCCTTGTTGGCGCCGATATTCAGCCCGACCGGGACGCCCGGGCCCCGCGTCGCCAGACGGGCGGCGATGGCCTCGGCACCGTCATTGTTGAAGCCGAAGCGGTTGATGATCGCGCGATCCGCGCTCAGCCGGAACAGGCGCGGTTTCGGATTGCCGGGCTGCGGACGCGGCGTTGCCGCGCCGCATTCGATGAAGCCGAACCCGGCCCGCATTAGCGGCCCGACCGCGCGGGCATTCTTGTCATACCCCGCCGCCAGCCCGACCGGGTTGGGCAGGTCCAGCCCGGCCAGCCGGGTGCGCAGCCGGGCGGAGGTGACCGGCGCGCCGGGCAGCGGCACCACCCCCAGCGACAGCGCGCGGATCGACAGGTCATGCGCCCGTTCCGGGTCAAGCCGGTGCAGGGCCGCAAGCCCAATCCGTTCGAGCGCGGTCATGCCAGCTCTCCGATCTCGTGGCCGTCCGGGCCGAGGGGCAGGGGGCGCTGCCAGATCACCTCATTCCGCCGCAGCGCGCGGTAGAGATGCGGGAACAGCACGCCGCCGCGCGACGGCTCCCACCGCAACTCGCTCCCCAGCATCTCCGCATCGCAGGCCAGCAGGCTCAGCCCGTCCTCGCCGGCGAAATGCTTCTCCAGCGTGCCGCGCAGCGTCTCGGCGGTGGAGAAATGGATATAGCCATCCGCCAAATCGACCGGCGCGCCCGATGTCGATCCGTCGCGTTCAAGCTGCTGCCATTCCGGCCCGCGAAATATCTTGTAAATCATCATGCCGCGTATTTCCGCGCTTGCCGTGCCGGGGTCAAGTGCCGTGGCGTCACGGCAGCGTCGCAAAACCGCGCTATGCGATGAACGTTTGACGCGTCACCGCCGTCGCGCCAATCTGTCAGTAATATGACAACAGAATGACACGCATTTCGGGGAGAATTCGATGTCCACGTCCCGCCTGATGGCCTCGGTTGCCGCAATCGCCCTGACGGGCAGCGCCGCGCAGGCCGATACCGTGCTGCATATCTTGCACACCAACGATTTCCACAGCCGGATCGAATCGATCAACAAATACGATTCGACCTGCGACGCCGAGACCGAGGAGGCCGGCGAGTGTTTTGGCGGGACGGCGCGGCTGGCCACCAAGATCGCCGAGCTGCGCGCGGAGTTCGAGGCGGCGGGGGAGCCGGTGCTGCTGCTTGATGGCGGCGACCAGTTCCAGGGCAGCCTGTTCTACTCCACCTACAAGGGCGAGGCGGCGGCGGAGTTCATGAACCGTCTCGGCTATGACGCGATGGCGGTGGGCAACCACGAATTCGACGATGGCCCGGAAGCGGTGTCGGCGCTGATCGACCGGGCGGAGTTCCCGGTGCTGTCGGCCAATATCGACGCCAGCCAGTCCAATATCCTGGCCGACAAGCTGACCGGGTCCGCCGTGGTCGAGGTCGGTGGAGAGCGGATCGGGATCGTCGGCGGCACCACCATCGACACGCCGGAGATCAGCTCTCCCGGCGAGGCGCTGATCTTCCAGTCGCATGTGGACGGCATTGCCGCAGACGTGGCCGAGATGACCGAGCAGGGCATCGACAAGATCATCGCCGTGACCCATATCGGTTTCCAGGGCGAGCAGGAGGTGCTGGCCAATGTGGACGGGCTGGATGCGCTTGTCGGCGGGCATTCCAACACCTTCCTGTCGAATACCGACGATTCCGCCGACGGCCCCTATCCGTTCATGGTCGCCAGCCCTGACGGCACCGAGGTGCCGCTGGTGCAGGCCTATGCGTATGGCAAGTATCTCGGCCATCTGAAACTGACCTTCGATGATGCAGGCAAGGTCATCGCTGCCGAGGGCGAGCCGATCCTGATCGACGCCTCCATCGAGCCCGACCCGGAGGTGCTGGCCCGGATCCAGGAACTCGGCGCCCCGATCGAGGAGTTGAAGAACCGGATCGTGGCGGAAACCGGATCGCCCATCGGCGCCGACCGCGCCGATTGCCGGGCGAAGGAATGCGTGATGGGCTCGCTGGTGGCCGATGCCATGCTGGACCGGGTCCGCGACCAGGGCGTGCAGATCGCCATCCAGAATGGCGGCGGGCTGCGCGCCTCGATCGATGCCGGCCCGATCTCGATGGGCGAGGTGATCTCGGTGCTGCCGTTCCAGAACACGCTCGCCACCTTCTGGCTGACCGGCGAAGATGTGATCGCCGCGCTGGAAAACGGTGCCAGCCAGATCGAGGAAGGCGCGGGCCGGTTCTCGCAGGTGGCGGGGCTGAAATACAGCGTCGATCCGTCCGCCGAGCCCGGCAGCCGGATCAGCGACGTGCAGGTGATGACCGACGGAGAATGGGGCCCGATCGAGCCGGGCCGCGATTATGGCGTGGTGTCGAACAACTACATGCGCACCGGCGGCGACGGCTATACCGTGTTCGACACGAACGGGATGCGCGCCTATGATTTCGGCCCGGACCTGGCGGATGTGCTGGCGGAGTACCTGGCCCAGCAGGGGCCGGATTTCGCGCCCGCCACGGATGGGCGGATCACCGTGATCGGCGAGGCCGGGGCCGCGGATGCCGCGCCGGCGGAGGCGTCGGACGATGAGGCCGCGGCGGCGGACGATGCCGCATCTGATGAAGCCGCGATGGATGACGCCGCATCGGGCGATGCCGCAACGGATGAAGCTGCCACCGACGATGCGGCAACGGATGAGGCCGCCCCCGCCGCGGAATAAGCGCGCTACGGCCCATTTACAGCCCCCGGATTCAGGCAGGGATCCGGGGGTCTTTCGTCTCTGCCGCGCTGAACAGCGGCGCGCCTGTCCGGCGATGGGCCTGCGCGATGTCGCGGCCTTGGCGCCCGGCGAGGAAGGGGCGCGCGCCGGGCCTGATCTCCGCGCCCGGCGCGATGAGGTGCGGATACAGCGCCGCGATTTCCTGCCGGGCCTGCGGGCTGAGCGATAACATCGCCTGCGGCCCGGTATAGAGCGACTCGCTCCAGCAGCCATTGGACCGGACGATCTCGTGCCGGTCGAAGAGCAGATGATGATAGGCGACGCCGTCCGGCGGGTCGTGCTGCCGGACGCCGCGCAAGCTGCACAGATGCAGCGCCGCCACCAGCACCTCGGCCGCGCCGCAGTGCCGCGCGGCAAGGGCGGACCGCAGCAGCACCCGATGTTGCGGCGACACGAACAGATCCCGCGCGGGCAGGCCGGGGCCGAGCGCACCGGCGCGGATCCGCACCGGGCGCAGATGCGGGGCCAGGCGCAGATGCTGCGCGCTCAGCATCCGCCGCCCGGCCCAGCAGAGCGGCCGCACCCCGCGGTCGCGCGTCACCACCAGATCGCCCGCCCGCAGCGTCTCCACCGGGCGCGGCCCGCGTGCAGTGTCGATCAGCGTGCCGGCGACGAAGCAGGGGGTCTTGAGGTAGCTTGTCGGGATCTCGGTGGCTGGGAGATAGTAGGAGCTACTGGTCGCTATTCCGACCTGTTTATAGGACTTCGTTGGATCGAAGGGCTGCGTATCATCAGGGTCGGAAGGGAAAACAAAGACAGTCCGGTAGTCGTTCAAGATATCGGGCCCCTGTTTATTTGTTGTGGCCGTTCCCGCGATCAGGACTACATAACTCTTTTGCGTCGTGGGATCTTTGATTTTAGATCCATTCGGCATTTTGAAACTCAGTACCGTTCCCTCGGGAAGGTCAGTCTCCCCGATTGTCGCGTCAACAAGAAGTCGCTGGCCCAGAGGGTGCGATTTAATAACCTGCTTGAAGCGATTTCCGTCTGCGTCCAGATAGATCTCCGTCTCGCTGGCATCGGCGAAGGAGATCTCACTCTCATTATAGAAAGGCGGACGCCCATCCGCGGTATTCACCCGGTCATCGAACGTATAGGCCAGTATCCGATAGGCCATCTCTGCGCCTCCTTCACCCTGCGTCACCGGAATGAGAATCGGATTTTGGTTAAGATGCGATTAATCGGGCTTGCCCCCGCCGCGGGCGGTTCCGGTTGCGGGCGGGGGGTGCTAGCCTTCCCCGCGACACTGCAGTGACAGGAGGAACTGATGCGACTGACCTGGCTCGGCCATGCAAGCTGGCGACTGGAGACCGAGACCGCCGTGATCCTGATCGATCCCTGGCTGACCGATAACCCGGTCTTCCCGGCCGAGAAGCGGCAGGAGGCGGTGAAGGGTGCCACCCATATCCTCATCACCCACGGCCATTTCGACCACGCCTCCGAAACCGTGGATCTGGCGAAGGAGCTGGGCATTCCCGTGGCCGGGATCTTCGATCTGATGGGCTATTGGGAGCAGCGCCACGGGATCGAGGTGATCGGCTTCAACAAGGGCGGCACGGTCGATCTGGGCGGCGCGAAGGTGACGATGGTCAATGCCACGCATTCCTCCTCGATGGCGGGCGATCATGGCGCGCCGGTGTATGCCGGTCACGAATCGGGCTACATGATCGAGGGCGACGGAAAGACGCTGTATTTCTCGGGCGACACCGACATTATGGCGGACATGGAATGGATGGGGGATCTGCACAAGCCGTCCATCGGGCTGCTCTGCGTGGGCGGGCATTTCACCATGGACCCGGCGCGGGCCGCCTATGCCGCGAAACGCTGGTTCGATTTCGACACGGTGATCTGTTCGCATTACCTGACCTTCGATTTCCTCAAGCCCGACCTGGCGCCGCTGAAATCGCTGGACGCGAAGCTGGTCGAGCCGAAGGTGATGGCGCCGTTCGAGGTCTGAGCGATGCGCCGGCCCCCTCCGTCCGGCGCAGGCTGCGGGCGTGCCGGCGGCGGCGCGCGGGCCATGCTTGCGACCGGGGCGCGGGGGCGGTAAACGCGGCGCGAGAGCGAAGGGAAAACTCATGTCGATCACTGAAGACGAGGCGCGCAAGGTCGCCCATCTCGCCCGGATCGCGGTGGAAGACGCGCATCTTCCCGCCCTGGCGGCGGAGCTGAACTCCATCCTGCATTTCATGGAACAGCTGAGCGAGGTGGATGTGAAGGGCGTCGAGCCGATGACCGGGGTGACGCCGATGCGGCTGAAGCGGCGCGAGGATGTCGTCACCGATGGCGGCCATCCCGAGAAGGTGCTGGCCAACGCGCCGGATGCCCGCCAAGGCTTCTTTGCCGTGCCGAAGGTGGTGGAATGAGCGATCTGAACCAGTTGACCATCGCCGAGGCGCGCGACGCGATGCGCGCCGGCAAGATGTCGTCCCAGGAGCTGACCGAAGCCTGCCTGACCGCCATCGAGGGCGCGGGCGCGCTGAATGCCTTCGTCCATGACAGCGCCGATCTGGCGCGCGAGATGGCCCGCGCCGCCGATCAGCGCATCCGGGCGGGCGACGGGGCGGCGATGACAGGCATCCCGCTGGGCGTGAAGGATCTGTTCTGCACGCGCGGTGTGACCACCCAGGCCGCCAGCCGCATCCTGGAAGGCTTCACCCCGCAATATGAATCCACCGTGACCCAGAATCTCTGGGATGCGGGGGCGGTGATGCTGGGCAAGCTGAACATGGACGAATTCGCCATGGGCTCGTCCAACGAAACCAGCGTTTACGGCAAGTCGGTCAATCCGTGGAAGGTCGATGACCGCGAACTGACGCCGGGCGGGTCGTCGGGCGGCTCGGCCGCGGCGGTGGCCGCCGATCTGTGTCTGGCGGCGACCGGGACGGATACCGGCGGCTCGATCCGCCAGCCCGCCGCCTTCACCGGCACGGTGGGGCTGAAACCCACCTATGGCCGGGTCAGCCGCTGGGGGACCATCGCCTTCGCCTCCTCGCTGGATCAGGCCGGGCCGATGACCAAGACGGTGCGCGATGCGGCGATCATGCTGGGCGCGATGGCCTCGGTCGATGACAAGGATTCGACCTGCGCCGAGATCCCGGTGCCGGATTTCGAGGCGGCGCTGACCGGCGACATTCGCGGCAAGAAGATCGGCATTCCGCGCGAATACCGCATGGACGGGCTGTCCGATGAAATCGATGCGTTGTGGCAGAAGGGCGCAGACATGCTGCGCGACGCGGGCGCCGAGATCGTGGAGATCTCGCTGCCGCACACGAAATACGCGCTGCCGGCCTATTACGTCATCGCCCCGGCCGAGGCCTCGTCGAACCTGGCCCGCTATGACGGGGTGCGCTACGGCCGCCGCGCCACGCTCGGGCAGGGCGACGGCATTGTCGAAATGTATGAAAAGACCCGCGCCGAAGGCTTCGGGGCCGAGGTGCAGCGCCGGGTGATGATCGGCACATATGTCCTCTCGGCCGGGTTCTACGACGCCTATTACAACCGCGCCCGCCGGGTCCGCGCGCTCATCAAGCGCGATTTCGATCAGGCCTATGCCGATGGAGTCGATGCGATCCTGACGCCCGCCACGCCGTCGGCGGCATTCGGGCTGGGCGACATGGCGCAAAAGGATCCGGTGGAGATGTATCTCAACGACGTGTTCACGGTGACGGTCAACCTGGCCGGCCTGCCGGGGATCTCGGTGCCGGTGGGGCTGGACGGGCAGGGCCTGCCGCTGGGGCTGCAACTGATCGGCCGCCCCTTCGAGGAGGGCGAACTGCTCAACCACGCCTATGTTCTTGAGCGCGCGGCAGGTTTTGCTTCCAAGCCCGCGCGGTGGTGGTAAGGTGGCCGTGTTATGGCAGGAGGGTTCACGATGAAGACGACGGTTGCGGTGATGTTGTGTGCCCTCGGGCTGGCGGGCTGCGCGGATCCGAAATACGGCATGACGGATGAGACCGCCTATGGCCGCTATCTGCTGGCGCGCGAGGCGGCGCTGATGGGCGAGAAACCGGTGCCGCAGATCGTGCCGCGCGCCCGGCCGTTCAAGGCCCCCACCGCCGAGGAGATCGAGGGCCCGACCTTCTGGGAGATCGTCGAGCGTGACACCGCGCGTCTGACCGCGCGCGGCACCACCGCCGCCACCGGCACGCCCACCTATGTCGAAACCTCGCGCGGCCAGCCCGATGTGCTGGCCCGCCCGGTGGCCGCTGATCCCGCCCCCCGCGTCGTGGTGCGCGGCGGCGGCGGCGGATATTACTATGACCCCGACACCGGCGAGCGGCTGGATTCGGCCTCGGTAGTGGTGCGCCCCGCGCCCGAACCGGTGGCCCGCGCCACCCAGACAGACGCGCTGGCGCGATATGCACTCAGCCAGCGTCACGCGCCCGGCACATCGGTCTATCCGCGCGATGGCGGCTCGGCCGAGGTCGCGGCCCGCGCCTGCGCGCGCTTCCCGAATGCGAATGCCGCGCAGCTCATGTTCATGACCGCGGGCGGGCCGGAGCTTGACCCCTACGGGGTGGACCCGGATGGGGACGGCTATGTCTGCGGCTGGGATCCGACGCCTTACCGCACCGCGCAGCTCTGATCCGCGCGGTGCCGCGCGGCTGCGGCGAGGGTGCGGATCTTGCATGAGATATTCGGGCCAAGTCACTGATGCGTGGTGAATTTCCCTCTCCCAATCACGGCGAGCGGCGCGGCGGGTTGCGCCCCTCGCTGATCGTCATCCATTACACGGGGATGCAGGATTGCGCCGCGGCGCGTGACCGGCTCTGCGATCCGGCGGCAGAGGTCAGCGCGCATTGGCTGATCGACGAGGATGGGCGGGCGGAGGCGCTCGTGCCCGAAGATCGCCGCGCCTGGCACGCCGGGGCGGGCGGCTGGCAGGGGCAGGGCGACGTGAACTCCCGCTCCATCGGGATCGAGCTGGTCAATCCCGGCACACGCCCCTTCGCCGCCGCGCAGATGGATGCGTTGGAGGAATTGCTGCGCGGGATCATGGCGCGGTGGCAGATCGGGCCTGACGGTGTGATCGGGCATTCCGACATGGCACCGGGGCGCAAATGCGATCCCGGCCCGCGTTTCGACTGGCCGCGCCTGGCGCGGCAAGGTCTGGCACTGCATCCGCAAATTCGGGGCGAAGATGTCCCTTTGGCGGACAGCCTGATCGCCATCGGCTACCCGGAGGCCGAGCCAGCCGACCGGCTGGCCGCATTCCGGCTGCGGTTCCGGCCCGGCGCATCGGGGGCGGAGACCGAAACCGACCGCCGCATCGCCGCCGCGGCGGCCGATCTGTTCGCAAGCCATCGCGGCGCGTAACCCGCCGTGAAAACGCCGCGTCTCCGCCGACGTGAGGCCGGGCGATCCGGGCCCATGGCAGCGGTTTTGCACCCGGCCCGATCCCGCGCCGCGCCCCCTTGCCCCGGCTTGCGGCAGTCGCTAAGCGCGGATCATGGATTTCGCCCGCTACCGCCCCCATCTCGCCGCGACCTTGTCGCTCGGCCTTCCGCTTGTCGGCGGGCATCTGGCGCGCATGGGCATCAACATCACCGACACGGTGATGATCGGGCAATACGGGGTGGTGGAGCTGGCGGCACTCGTGCTGGCGACATCGGTGCTGTTCATCCTCATCATGCTCGGCTCTGGCTTCGGGATCGGGGTGATGGGGCTTCTGGCCACCGCGAATGCCCGCGATGACACGACCGAGGTGCGCCGCGCGACCCGCATGGCGCTGTGGTGGTCGGCGATCCACGCCGTGCTGATCATGCCGCTTCTGTGGTATTCCGGCCCGATCCTGCTGGCGCTCGGCCAGGGGGACGAGATCTCGGCTTTGGCCCAGCAATATCTGCGCATCGCCGGTTGGGGTGCGGGCGCGGTGCTGTGGTCGATGGTGCTGAACTCCTATCTCGCGGCGATGGAGCGCACGCAGGTGGTGCTGTGGCTGACCGTGGCCGGCATCCCGCTGAACGTGCTGATGAACTGGATCTTCATCTTCGGCAATCTCGGCGCGCCGGAGCTGGGGGTGCGCGGTGCCGCCATCGCCTCGATCATCACGCAATATACCGCACTCGGCGCGATCCTCGCCTATGCGCTGTGGCTGCCCGAGGCCCGCCCGATCCGGCTGATGCAGCGCTTCTGGCGGCCGGATGGTCCGGCCTTCCGCGCCATCTTCGTGCTGGGCCTGCCGGTCGGGCTGACGCTGGTGGCCGAGGTGGGGATGTTCGTCGGCACCAATCTCATGATGGGCTGGTTCGGCGCGCGCGAGCTGGCCGCGCATGGCATCGCCCTGCAACTCGCCTCCATCGCCTTCATGTTCCATCTGGGCATGTCGAATGCCGGCACCATCCGGGCCGGACGCGCGCGGGGGCTGGGAGATCCGCAGATGCTGCGCGATGCGGGCGCGACGGTGATCTGGCTGTCGGTGGGCTTCGCGCTGCTGACCGGGGTGATTTTCGTCTTCCTGCCCGAGCCGATGATCGCGCTTTATCTCAAGCCCGGCGACCCGGACGCGCCGGCGATCATGCAGATCGCGGTGTCGCTGATGTTCTGGGCGGCGCTGTTCCAGCTTGTCGATGCGTTGCAGGTGCAGGGGCTTGGCCTGCTGCGCGGGGTGCAGGACACGCGCGTCCCGATGTGGCTGGCCGCGATCAGCTATTGGCTGATCGGTCTGCCGGCGGCGTGGCTGTTTGCATTTCCGCTGGGCTTCGGCCCCAAGGGGCTGTGGATCGGGCTGATGGCGGGGCTGGCCACGGCCTCGGTGCTGATGCTGCGCCGCTTCTATGGCGGGCTGGCGCGCGGGGACTGGACCCGTGAGCCGCCTGCGCGGTAATCTTTCCCCCAAGCTGAACAGGAGCCAGCCATGCGTCCCGTCTTCGTGCAATTCCGCTGCGTGCCCGGCCAGACCTACGCGGTGGCCGACGCCATCTATGAGCGCGAGATCGTGTCGGAACTGTATTCCACCTCCGGCGATTACGACCTGATGGCCAAGGTCTATATCCCCGAGGACGAGGATGTCGGCCACTATCTGAGCGAGAATCTGTTCGGCATTGACGGCATCATGCGCACGCTGACCACGATGACCTTCAAGGCCTTCTGAACCGGCGCGCGCCGCCTGTCCGGCCGCGCCCCTTTTCCTTTGCCCGGCGACGGCTTAGGGTCCGGGTCGAATTGTCAGGATGGGCCGCATGTCGTTTTTCTCCAAGCTGCGCGAGCGGCTGACCAAATCCTCCTCGAAGATCGGGCAGGGGCTCGACGATCTGGTAGGCGAGGGCACGCCGGGCGATGATCCCGCCGCCGATGATGCGCCGCCGCGTGCGGCACAGGCTGCGCCCGCCGCCCCGGAACCGCCCGCGCCGCCCGCCCCGGCGCCCGCGGCACCGCCATCCCCGCCGCAACCCGCTCCTGATGCCGCCCCGGCGTCGCCGACCGCGCGCAGCAATCTGCCCGCACCGCCTGAGGCTGCGGCGCCGTCCCCGACCGCTCCGCAGCCCGCATCTGCGCCGCGCCCGATGCCGATCCCGCAGCCCGCGCCTCCCGCCGCCGCCGATCCGGCACCCGCCCGTCCCGGCCTGATGGGGCGGCTGTTCGGCACGAAACCAGCCGCCCCGGCCGAGCCGCGCCGCGAGCTTGACGACGACATGCTGGAGGAACTGGAGGATACGCTCGTCGCCGCCGATATGGGGGTGGATACCGCGCTGCGCGTCACCGCCAATATCGCCGAAGGCCGGATGGGCCGCCGCGTCTCCGCGACCGAGTTGAAGACCCTGCTGGCGGGCGAAATCACCCGGATCATGACCCCGGTGGCCCAACCATTGCCGCTCTATCCGAAGACCCCGCAGGTGGTGCTGGTGGTTGGGGTGAACGGCTCGGGCAAGACCACGACCATCGGCAAGCTGGCCAGCCAGTTCCGCGCCGCGGGCAAGAATGTGGTGATCGCGGCGGGCGACACGTTCCGCGCCGCGGCGGTCGAGCAGTTGCAGGTCTGGGGGCAGCGGGCGGGCGTGCCGGTGATGACCGCGCCAGAAGGCTCGGACCCGGCAAGCCTCGCCTTCGACGCCATGACGCGGGCCGAGGCCGAAGGCGCGGACCTGCTGATGATCGACACGGCGGGCCGGTTGCAGAACCGCGCCGATCTGATGGAGGAGCTGGCCAAGATCGTCCGCGTGATCCGCAAGAAAGATCCCTCCGCGCCGCATAACACCCTGCTGGTGCTGGACGCGACGACCGGGCAGAACGCGCTGTCGCAGGTGGAGACGTTCCGCAAGCTGGCCGATGTGTCGGGGCTGGTGATGACCAAGCTCGACGGCACGGCGCGGGGCGGGGTTCTGGTGGCGCTTGCCGACAAGTTCGGCCTGCCCATCCATGCGATCGGCGTGGGCGAGCAGATCGACGATCTCGACGCCTTCGAGCCCGAGGATTTCGCGCGCGCGCTCGTGGGGCTGTAGGGCGGCGCAGCTTCCGGCGTCTGGATCAAGCCCCGAACACAGGCTTCACGCCTGCCGAAATGCCCGGCCCCGGAACAAGGCGCGGCACGCGCCGCCGGGCCAGCGGCCGACCGCCCCCCAGGGCGGCCACTCACATAGCCCTGCGAACAGGGCCTGCCACTGCCGGACCGGAAAAATGCGTCATCTGTCAGTCAGCAGAGCGGAGGGCAGCGCCCGGCCCGAGGGTGGGCGAGAAGCGCCCGCCCTGGGGGGCGGGTCGGGCGCTGCCCGGTGTGGCCGCCGGGCGGGATGGCTGTGCCGCCGCGCCTCGGGTTCAGTCACCGCCCGCGCGGCTTGGCCCGCAGCGTCGGGTCGGCCTCGGTCGGATCCTCGGGCCAGGGATGCTTGGGATAGCGCCCGCGCATCTCCTTGCGCACCTCGGCATAGGAACCGGCCCAGAACCCCGGCAGATCGGTGGTCACCGCGATGGGTTTCTGCCCCGGCGACAGCAGGGTGATGCGCAGCGCCTGCCCCCCGACCACCGGATGGGTGGTGACACCGAACAACTCCTGCAGGCGCAGCGAGATGGAGGGCGTTTCGGCGTCGTAATCAATCGGCACCTGACGGCCAAGGGGCGTGGTGAAATGCGCCGGTGCCAGAAGGTTCAGCGCCTGCTGCCCCTCCCATCCGAGCAGGTTCAGCAGCGGCTGGGTCAGATCGAGCCCGCGCAGATCGCCGCGATGGCGCACCCGCCCGAGAAACGGCATCAGCCAATCTCCATCCGCCAGCAAGGCCGCGTCCGAGACATCCGGCCCGTCCTGCAACAGCGCGATTCGCGCCCTCAGACGCGCGGCCTTCGCCGTCCAGAACAGCCCCTCGGCCCGGACCCCGTCCCATGCCGCCTGCGCGATTGCGCCCTCATCCGGCGCATCCAGATTGCGCTCCGACAGCGTGAGCGCCCCCAGCCTCTCGCGCAGCCGGGCCAGGATGCGGCCCTGCCTTGCGTCCCATTCCACCGCCTCCACCGTCTCGATCCGGTCCGCGAACAGCGCGCGCAACTCCGCCTCGCTGACCGGCAGCGCCAGACGGATGCGCGATTCGCGTCCCGCCCCGTCCAGATCGGTCACCACGATCAGCCGTTCCGCTGCCAGCGTGTCGCCCTCCGCCAGAACCGCGCCGCGCCCGCCGGAGAGCAGATAGCGCGGCTGCTCCCCCGCCCGCCGCAGCCCGATCCGGTCGGGATAGGCGTGTGCGGCCATCGCGCCCGGTGACATCTCGGGGCGGTCGCGCACCATCCGCCGCAGCCGCCCGGCCTCCTGCCGCACCCGCTCCAACGCGCCGCGCGCCTTGTCGTGCCGCGCGGGGTCCCGCAGCGCGCGCAGCCGCAGCGCCAGATCCGCGCCTGCGTCACGCAGCGGATCACGATCCCCGATCAGCGCCGCGAGTTCCGCTGCCTGCCGCCCTGCCACCGCCAGCATATGGGCGAGGCGCGGATGAACCGGCAGCGCGGCAAGCGCCCGGCCATGCGCGGTGATCCGATCCTGCGCATCAAGCGCCCCCAGATCGCGCAGCAAGGCTCGCGCCTCACCCATCGCAGCGTCTGGCGGCGGGGTCAGAAAGGCCAGATCGGACCCGTCACTGCCCCAATTCGCCAGTTCCAGCGCCAGCCCGCTCAGATCCGCCACCGCGATCTCGGGCGGGGCGAATTCGGGCAAAGCGCCTTCTTCGGCCCGCGCCCACATGCGGTAGCTGATCCCCGGCGCCACCCGACCCGCGCGGCCCCGGCGCTGTTCGGCCTCGGCGCGGCTGACGCGTTCCGTCACCAGCCGCGACATGCCGGTGCCGGGATCGAAGCGCGCCCGCCGCGCGCGGCCGCCATCCACCACCACCCGCACGCCGGGAATGGTCAGCGAGGTTTCCGCAATTGCCGTGGCCAGCACGATGCGCCGCACCGCACCGGGCGGGGACAGCGCCGCGCGCTGCGCCTTGAAATCCATGGCCCCGTAAAGCGGCACGATCTCCACCGGCAGATCGGCGAGGCGCGCCGCGACGCGCCGGATCTCGCCCTCGCCGGGCAGGAAGGCCAGGATGGTGCCGCCGGGATCGTCGCGCGTCTCGGCCTCGGCCTCGGCGATCAGACGCGCGGCCTCCAGATCGAACCGCGCCTGCGCGGGCAAAGGGCGTGGCAGATAGCGCGTCTCGACCGGGAAAGCGCGGCCCAAGCTCTCGATCACCGGCGCATCGTCCAGCAACGCCGCGACCGGCCCCGCATCCAGCGTCGCCGACATCACCAGCAGCGCCAGATCGTCCCGCAGCGCGCCGCGCGATTCCCAGACGAGCGCAAGGCCCAGATCGGCATTCAGGCTGCGCTCGTGGAACTCGTCGAAGATGACGCAGCCCACGCCCTCCAGCGACGGGTCCGATTGCAGCATCCGGGTCAGAATGCCTTCGGTCACCACCTCGATGCGCCGCCCCGGCACCGCCTCGCCGCGGATGCGGAACCCCACATCCTCGCCCGGCCGCTGCCCCAGCCCCTCGGCCAGCCGCTCGGCGGCGGCGCGCGCGGCCAGTCGGCGCGGCTCCAGCATCACGATCCGGCCGCCGATCCGATCCATCAGCGCCAGCGGCACCCGCGTCGTCTTGCCGGCGCCGGGGGGCGCCACCAGCACGGCGCGGCCATGATCCGCCATCGCGCGGCACAGCGCAGGCAGGGCGTCGTCAATGGGCAAACGGTCCGGCATGGCCCGCCTTATCGCCCGTCACGCAGGGCGCGGCCAGCGGGAAATGCTTGAACCGGGCGACTTCGCGCCCGATATGAAACCCTGCGCCGGGGCAAGGGGTTATCCCGGAAACATATGGCGGGCAGATGGGATTATCCGATTTCACTGACGGGCTGATGCGCGGCATCGGCATGGGCGATCCGGTGATCCGGCTGGGCGTGACGGGCCTCAGTCGGGCGGGCAAGACCGTGTTCATCACCTCGCTCGTCGCCAATCTGATGGATCGCGGCCGGATGACCGCGCTGCGCGCCGCCGCCGACGGCTCGATCAAGGCCGCCTGGCTGCAACCCCAGCCCGACGACACCGTGCCGCGATTCGAGTTCGAGCGGCATCTGGCCGCCCTGACCGGGCCGCAGCCGTATTGGCCCGAGGGCACGCGCCATATCTCGCAGCTTCGCCTGTCGCTGCGCGTGCAGCCGCGCGGCATGCTGGGCGGCTTGCGCGGCCAGCAGACCGTGCATCTCGACATCGTGGATTATCCCGGCGAATGGTTGCTGGATCTGCGCCTTATGGAGCGCAGCTTCGACGACTGGTCGCAGGAGGTGATGACGCGCATGACCGGCCGCCCCGGCGCGCCGGATTATCTCGCCGCGCTCAACGAGGTGGATCTCTCCGCGAAATTCAGCGAGGCGACGGCGCAGCGCCTCGCCGCCAGCTACACCGCGCATCTGAACGCCGCGCGCGAGGCCGGTTTTTCCGATTGCACGCCGGGGCGCTTCATCCTGCCCGGAGAGATGGCGGGATCGCCCGCGCTGACCTTCGCGCCGCTGCCGCCATCGGATGGGAAATCGCCGCTGCGCCGGGAATTCGCCCGCCGCTATGACGCCTACAAGTCGCGCATCGTGAAGCCGTTCTTCCGCGATCACTTCGCCCGGATCGACCGCCAGGTGGTGCTGGCCGATGTGCTGGGCGCGATCCATGCCGGGCCGCAGGCGCTCGAGGATCTGCGCCGGGCGATGGCCGACATCCTGTCCGCCTTCAACCCCGGCCGCGCGGGCTGGCTGGCGCAGTTGCTCGGGCTGCGCCGGGTGGACCGGATCCTGTTCGCCGCGACTAAGGCCGACCATCTGCACCATTCCCAGCATCAGCGCCTGACCCATATCGTCACCGCGCTGTTGCGCGAGGCCCGCGACCGCGCCGATTTCGCCGGTGCCCGGACCGAGGCGATGGCGATTGCCGCACTGCGCGCCACGACAGAAGACGTCATCAAGCAGGATGGCGAGGAACTGCCCGCCGTGCGCGGCACGCTGATGGACGGGCGGCGCGCGGCCTTTTATCCCGGTGAGCTGCCCGAGGATCCGGCCGCGCTGCTGACACCGGCGCGGCAGGGGCAAAGCGAATGGCTGGATGGCGATTACGCGGTGATGAATTTCCGCCCCGCCGCCGACACGGCACGACCCGGTGACGGCCCGCCCCATATAAGGCTGGACCGCGCCGCCGAATTCCTGATCGGAGATCGCCTGTGAGTGAGAAACGCCGCCCCGGCCCCGTGCTGATCGAACTGGGCGACACGGCGCAGGGCAGCGCCGCGCCCGGCCCGGACTCGCAGCGCGGCGAGGGTGATCGGAACGCATCCGCCCGTCGCGGCGCGCGGGAAAAGGACCGCACCGGCGATCAGCCCCACGCAAACCCCGCCGATGCGCCCCCGATCGAGGACGCGCCCGTCGCCATGCCGCGCCCCCGCACGATGGAGCTGGTGACCCGGCTGGCCGGGCGCGGCCCGTCGCCGCTGACCCGGTTCTTCGTCAATACCGGGGCCGCGCTGCTGACCTTCCTGCTGTCGGTGGCGGCGCTGAACTATATCGCCGCGCTGCTGGATCGCTGGCCGGTGCTGGGCTGGATCGGGGTCGGGCTGTTCGCGCTGTTCACGGTCGCGGTGCTGGCGATGGCCTGGCGCGAATACCGCGCCTGGGGCCGCTTCGCCCAGATCGACCAGATCCATCGCGAGGCGGGGCTGGCGCTGTCGAAATCCGATCTCACGGGCGCGCGCGAGGTGGTGCGCCAGCTCGACCGGATCTATGCCGGGCGGCGCGAGGCCGAATGGGGCCGGGCCAATCTGGCCGAGCGCGGGCCGGACGCGCTCGATGCGCAGACCCTGCTGACGCTGGCCGAGACCCAGCTTCTCGCCCCGCTCGATCAGGAGGCGCGGCGCGAGATCGAGGCCGCGACACGGACCGTGGCCACGGCCACCGCGCTGATCCCGCTGACCTTCGCGGATGTGGCGGCGGCGCTTCTGGCCAATCTGCGGATGATCCGGCGCATGGCCGAGATCTATGGCGGGCGGGCCGGGGCGGTCGGCGGCTGGCGGCTGGCGCGCACGGTGATGACCCATCTGATCGCCACCGGCGCGGTGGCGGCGGGCGACGACCTGATCCACACCGTCGCAGGCGGCGGGCTGCTGGCCAAGCTGTCGCGGCGTTTCGGCGAAGGCGTGGTGAACGGGGCGCTGACCGCGCGCGTCGGCATCGCCGCGATGGAGGTGTGCCGCCCGCTGCCCTTCATCGCCCAGCCCCGGCCCCGCGTCGGCAATCTGGTCTCGCGCGGGTTGGCCGGCCTGTTCGGCGCCGGAAAGGACGATCCAGTCGCCGCCATCGCGCGCGATTCCGACGCGAAGGGCTGAGCCTTCCCCTTGAACCGGCGTCACCGCCCCGCTACCTTGAGGATAACTTGATATCGGAGGGCGTGACCATGGCGCCCAGGCGTCCTGCGGGTGCGGACGCGTTCCCGAAACAATCGGTTGAGCCGTCAGGCACCCGCCAGTCCGAATCCGGGCCGCTTTATGCCGCTTTGGATTTGGGAACAAATAGTTGTAGGATGCTGATCGCCCGTCCGACGGGCAGTCAGTTCCAGGTTGTCGACAGCTTCTCCAAGCCGGTGCAGCTCGGTCACGGGCTCGAGGCATCGGGGCGGCTGTCGCGCGCGTCGATGTCGCGGACCGTGCATGCGCTGCAGGTCTGCCGGCGCAAGCTGGATCAGCACAAGGTGCGCAACATGCGGCTGGTGGCGACCGAAGCCTGCCGCCGGGCGCGCAACAGCCGCGACTTCATGCGGCTGATCCGGCGCGAGACCGGCCTGCCGATCGAGGTGATTGGGGCCGAGGAGGAGGCGCGGCTGGCCGTGATCTCCTGCGCGCCTCTGGTCAATCAGCGCACCGAGCAGCTTCTGGTGGTCGATATCGGCGGCGGCTCGACCGAGCTGGTCTGGATCGATCTGGGCGAGGTGGAGCCGCGCGAACGCTCCCGCGCCATCATGAAACTCGGCAGCAGCTTCAAGCCGTCGCAATCCGGCGGCGCGCGGGTGGTGGACTGGATCAGCGTGCCGCTCGGCGTGGCGACGCTGCGCGACCAGTTTTCGGACGTCACCGACGATCCCGGCCGCTTCGCGCTGATGAGCTGGTATTTCGAGGAGATGCTGGCCGATTTCGCCCCTTATGCGCAGGGCGCGCCGGAACGCGGCTTCCAGATCATCGGCACCTCGGGGACGGTGACGACGGTGGCGGCCAGCCATCTCGGGCTGAAGCGCTATGACCGGACCAAGGTGGACGGGCTGACCATGACCTCGGCCCAGATCGATGCGGTGATCCGCAACTACCTGTCGCTCGGCCCCGAAGGCCGCCGCGCCGATCCCCGGATCGGGCGAGAGCGTCACGCGCTCATCATGTCCGGCGCGGCGATCCTGCAGACATTGATGCGGATCTGGCCGACGCGGCGGCTCTCGGTCGCGGATCGCGGGCTGCGCGAGGGGCTGCTCTATGCCCAGATGGTGCGCGACGGCGCCATCACCGATGACGAACTGAACGGAGTGGCCTGATGGCGAAGAAGCCCGGCGGGGTGAAGGGTCCGCGCGAACGCAAATCCTCGGGGCGGGGGCAGCGCGATCTGCGGGTGCGGGTGAAATCCGCCAAGGGCCGCAAGCTCAGCTCGACGCTCTGGCTGGAGCGGCAGTTGAACGACCCCTACGTGCAGCGCGCCAAGCGCGAGGGCTATCGCGGCCGCGCCGCCTACAAGATCCTGGAGCTGGACGATAAATACCGCTTTCTCGTGCCCGGCGCCCGCGTGGTCGATCTGGGCTGCGCGCCGGGCGGCTGGTGCCAGGTGGCGGTGCCGCGCATCAACGCGTTAGGCGAGAAACAGGGCAAGGCGCAGGGCCGCATCATTGGCGTCGATCTGCAAGAGGTCGATCCGATCCCCGGCGCCGAGATCCATGTGCTCGACTTCCTCGAAGACGGCGCCGACGACAAGGTCAAGGCCTGGCTGGGGGGTGAGGCCGATGTGGTCATGTCCGACATGGCCGCCTCCTCCTCGGGCCACAAAGGCACCGACCATCTGCGCATCGTGGCCTTGGTCGAGGCGGCGGCACAGCTGGCCTTCGACGTGCTCTCGCCGGGCGGAACCTTCGTGGCCAAGGTCCTGGCGGGCGGGGCGGAGCAGTCTTTGCAGACCATGCTCAAGCAGAATTTCGACAAGGTGGCGAATGTGAAACCGCCCGCCTCGCGCTCGGATTCGTCGGAGAAATTCGTTGTGGCGCAGGGGTTCAAAGGCAATCGCGACGGGTTCATGCCGCAGGACGCCGAGGAATAACCGCCCGCCACACCCCGCAACCCGCATCGCCGCAGCACCCGGCCCGGAACAAGGGGCGCAGCCCCGCCGGGCCAGCGTCCGACCGCCCCCAAGGGCGGCCACTTCGGCGCCGGTCCGCGCCGAACATCCGTGCAGCGGGGATGCGCCATTAAGTGCAACGCGGCGCGGCCGCCAGTGTCCCCCCGCGGTCGGACGCTGCCCCACTGCCGTTCTTCGACAGGGAGGGAGAAGACGCGACAGTCTGTCCAGATTGACCCAAGACACGGCATCCTCATCAACACCGCCGCAGACCCGGCCCGGACTCAAGGGCGAAGCCCGCCGGGCCAGCGTCCGACCGCCCCCAAGGGCGGACGCTTCGGCGCCGATCCGCGCCGAACATCCGTCCGACGGGGATGCACGATAAAACACCATGCGGAGAACTCGGCAGCGTCCCCCCGCGGTCGAACGCTGTCCCTCTGCTGCTCTGCAACGGGCATACGCGGTGATGCGACAGCCGGTCTGAAGCGACCCAAGACACGCCACCCTAAAGAACATCCATCCAGCACTCGACCCGCGATCAAGCCGCGCCACCCCGCCATGCCGGACCGGCGCGCGCCCTCAACCCGCGGGGCCCACGCGCAGCTTCTCCCACCCCTTCATCCGGCTGCGGAACCAGATGCGCTGCGACTTAGCGTATTGCCGGGTCGCCACCACGGCGCGGTGCCTGGCCGTCTCGGCATCCAGCTCGCCGCGCAGATAGGCCGCGATCTCCGGCGCGCCAATGGCGCGGGTCCATTGCGCGCGCGCGTTCCAGCGGGGCAGCATCGCCTCGACCTCGGCCACGGCACCGACCTCCCACATCTGCCAGAAGCGCCGCTCGATCCGTCCGGCCAGCCAGTCGCGATCCGATTCCAGCACCAGGCATTGCGCCGCGCCGGCGGGGATCAGCGGCGGCGGCGAGTCCTTCTGCCAGTCCGAAAGCCCGCGCCCGGTCGCCTCCAGCACCTCCCAGGCGCGCTGCACGCGGGCGGGGTTGTTGGTGTCGATCTTCTCGCGCGTCGGCGCATCCAGCGCGGCCACCATCTCCGCCAGCCCGCCCGCCGCCAGCCAGTCATCGCCGCGCGCCCGGATCTCGGGCGGCACGGGCGGGATATGGGCCAGCCCCTCGGTCAGCGCCGACAGATACAGCCCCGTGCCGCCGGTCACGATCAGCCGCCCGCCGAGCCCAGCCACTTCGCGCAGCCAGTCCCCGACCGAATAGGGCTGGCCGGGCGCCACATGCCCGTACAGCGCGTGCGGCACGGCGGCCTCGGCGGCGGCATCGGGCCGCGCGGTCAGCACCCGCCAGCAGGACCAGATCTGCAACGCATCGGCATTCACCACCGTGCCGCCCTGCGCCGCGGCGATCGCCATCGCCAGGTCGGACTTGCCCGAGGCGGTCGGCCCGGCGATGATCACGTGGCGGCCGGGATCGATGCTCCGCAGCGCCTCTGCCGTGTCCAGCCCCATGCCCATCCTTTCGAGCAGTTGAATCCGAGTCCCTTTTGCGACATTTTGCGCCCCAGTTGAACCGCTGGAAGGGCCAAGGCGATGAGCGAGACGAATTCGAGAACCCCGACCAGCTATGATCGCGTCATGCTGAAGATCTCGGGCGAGGCGCTGATGGGCGATCAGGGCTTCGGGCTGCACCCGCCGACCATCGCGCGGATCGCCGACGAGGTCGAATCGGTCCACCGGCTGGGGGTCGAGGTCTGCATGGTCATCGGCGGCGGCAATATCTTCCGCGGGCTTCAGGGCAGCGCGCAGGGGATGGAGCGCACCACCGCCGATTACATGGGGATGCTGGCCACGGTGATGAACGCGCTCGCCATGCAATCCGCGCTGGAAGCCAAGGGCATCCACACCCGCGTCATCACCGCCATCCGCATGGACGAGGTGGCCGAGCCCTATATCCGCCGCCGCGCCGTGCGCCACCTGGAAAAGAAACGCGTCATCATCTTCGCCGCGGGCACCGGCAACCCCTATTTCACCACCGACACGGCGGCCACGCTGCGCGCCTCCGAGATGAATTGCGAGGCGATCTTCAAGGGCACCAAGGTCGATGGGGTCTATGACAAGGATCCCAAGAAATTCCCCGATGCGCGCCGCTATGACGAGGTCAGCTATGACGAGGCGCTGCAGAAGAACCTGGGCGTGATGGATGCCTCGGCGATTGCGCTTGCGCGCGACAACAAGCTGCCGATCATCGTGTTCTCGCTGGACGAGCCGGGCGGGTTCCGCGGCATCCTGGCGGGCGAGGGCACCTATACCCGCGTCATGGATCGCAGCGAGGTCCGGGATCGCGCGGTGAAAGCCTGACCCGGATGCCGTCGCGCCCGCGCAAGGTCAGACGGGCGACGGGGACCGGCGTCTCGGCGGTCGTCTCCAGCCGGTGCCGCGCGACGATCTGCGACAGGATCAGCACCCCTTCCAGCATGGCAAACCCCGCGCCGGGACAGGCCCGCGCCCCGGCACTGAACGGCAGATAGGCGCGGCGCGCACAGTCCTGGCCGTTTTCGCTGTCCCACCGCGCCGGATCGAACGCATCGGGCGCCGCCCACAGCCGTTCATGGCGGTGCAGATGCCAGGGCGACAGCACGATCTGCGCGCCTTTCGGCACGCGCCTTCCCCGGAACTGCTCCGCCCGCGCCGCCTCTCTGACGGTCATCGCCACCGGCGGATAGAGCCGCAGCGCCTCGCGGAACACCGCCCGGCTCAGCTTCAGGCCAGAGAGCGCGGCGAAATCCGGCTGCCCCGCGCCCAGCACCGCCCGCGCCTCGGCCGCGACGCGGTCCTGCCAGTCGGGATGGGCGGCCAGCAGCCACAGCGCCCAGGCGAGCGCCGAGGCGCTGGTTTCATGCCCGGCCAGGAAGAACGTCGCCACCTGATCGACCATTTCGGGGCGCGAGAAGCAGCGCCCGTCCTGCGGATCGGGCGTGGACATGATCTTCGTCGCCAGATCGTCCGGCGCGGTGCCCGCCGCGATCAGCGCCGCGCGCGCATCCACCAGCCGCGCGATCTGCCCCCGGATCTCGCGCGCCGAGTGCTGCGCCCGGCGCGAATGCAGACGCGGCACCCAGCGGGGCAGCGGGATCAGCGCCGCGGCGTTCAGCAATGGCTGCGCATCCTGGTGGGCGCGAAAGGCGGCAAAGATCCGCGCCGCCACCTCATCCTCGATCGGGATGGAGAACAGCGTGCGGAAGATCACATCCGCCGTGACATGCGAGGTGGCGGGCTCCAGGTCGATCACTCCGGACCCGTCCAGCCGCCGCGCCGCGTCCCGTCCCGCCGCCCAGACATGGGGCAGGATCTCGCGCAGCCGCCCGCCCTCGAAAGCCGGGTCGATGATGCGGCGCTGACGCCGCCACTCCGCCCCGTTGGTGATGAAGACCGACCGCCCCAGAAGCGGGCGCAGTCCCTCCTGCATCCGCGTGGCCTTCGGAAAATCGCCGGGGCGCTCGCGCAGCACCAGCGAGACCAGGTCGGGGTCGTTGCAGAAGAAACTGTGGATCGGCCCGGCGCGGTATTCCGCCATCCAGGCCCGGTAGAGCCGCGACGGCATGGCCGAGATCAGGTCGCGCCGGAACGCCCGGAAATAGTGCCACAGACCGGACCGGCTCTCCGTGGCGGCGGGCTTGGGCGGCAGGGGCGCGGTTCCGCCGGGGTGCGGCGCGGACCCGTTCGGGCCGGGCGCGGCCGGGCAGGGACCGGCACCGGGCGGGGGGTGGGGCCGCGCGCTCACGGATAGGACCAGCGATTGACCGGGCGGGCGATGCGGCCCGGCGAATGGGCGCGCCCCGCGAAACGCGCGACCAGGGGCAGCGGCCCGGCAGTGATCTGGAAATAGTCGTAATCTCCGGGCCGGTCGAAGGCGCAGAGATACTGGAAATGCAGCCGGAACCACCGCCAGCGCAGCGCGCGCTGCTTTTCGGGCGACAGCGTCCGGGTGAACGCCGCCGACAGGATCAGCGGCCCACCGCCGCCCGCAGGCGCACAGCCCGACACCGCCACCGGATCGCACAGCCCGAAGCTGCAGGCATCGCCCGGCGCGGTCACATCCACCCATGTCATGCCGCTTTCGGCCAGATCATGCAGATCCCGGCGCAACGCCTCTGCGCGGGGCAGGAAGGACGCCATCGGCACGACATGACCCAGGCTCAGCAGCGCGACCTTGGGCGGCAGCCGCCCCGCCCGCGCCAGCCGCGCCAGCATCGAGACCGCGACATAGGCGCCCGAGGAATGGCCGATCACCAGCACCTCGTCCCAGTCGCCCGCCGCGATCTCCGCCACCCGCGCGGCGAAGGCGTCGATGCGCCGGTCGAGCGCGGCCGGATAGGCGCCGCCCTGCTGGGCGGTAAAGGCGTAATCATGCATCAGGTAATAGGCAAAGATCCGGCCATCCAGCCGCCGGAACTGGCGCAGCCCCAGCACGAACACCGCCACCGCCACGGGCAGGCCCAGCCACCATCCCGCCACCATCGCCACCAGCCAGCCCAGCCCCCAGCCCGCGAGTGCGGAAAGCGCGGCCTCAACCAGCAGCACGAGGATCGGATAGAGTGCCGCGATCACCGGCCCGCGCCTGAGCCGCATCAGCCGCCACAGCGCGCCCGAGCCGATATAGGCCCAGGCGGTGCGGATCAGTTGCAGATAGGTGGCCCCGATGGACTGGCCCATCGAGCCTGCGACGATATCGGACCAGACCAGCACCTCGAACTCCGCCGTGCTGCGCTCTCCCGCGATCTCGGTCTCCGCCCCCCAGCCGAAACCGGTCCGGTCGTCCCGCGCCCCGATGCGCAGACCGTAGCCCGAAATCCGCGCCTGCGCCGCCCCCTCGCGCCGGTACAGCTCGCGATAGCGGCGCGGCGGAATCGGGTCATAGCCCGGCACATAGACCACGCGCCGTCGCATCACCCGCGCCCGGTCGGCGGCAGGTCGCGCAGCATCACGTTGCGCGAATGCGAGGCGAATTCGCGCCGCCAGGTCAGCGCCAGCACCACCGAGGTCGTCACCGCCAGCCCGGCCGGCCCGATCAGCCAGCCAAGGGCGGCGAGCGCGAAATAGACATTGCGCAGCCCGATATTGAAGCTTCTGGCGGCGGTGACGTTGATCTCGCCCGCCTGATGGGCGCGGGGCAGGGCCAGCGGATCGTCGATGTCATTCGGCACCGAGGCCATCATGATCGCGCAATAGCCGAACAGCCGGTGCGACCAGATGAATTTCAACAGCGCATTGGCGACGAAGAACAGCGCCGTCAGCACCTTGATCTGCCACAGAACGGTGGGGGCCGCGCCCAGTTCCAGCTCTCCGGCCACTTGCCGCAGCCGTTCGGGATTGCCGATCAGCGCCATGCCGCCGCCAATCGCGATCATGCAGGCCGAGGCGAAGAAGGTCGTGCCCTCGCGCAGCGTGGCAAGGATGGCGCTGTCGAATATGCGCGGGTCGCGGGTGATGAATTGCCGCATCCATTCATGGCGGTAATTGACCATCAGCACGCTGACCGACGGGCGGCCTGCGGGCGGATGCTCGATCAGCCAGCCGATTCCCAGCCATGCCGCGAACAGCCAGCACAGCGCGGCAATATCGGACGGGCTGAGCACCCAGACATGGTCAGGTATCGTCATAGGTTAAGTGATAGGCCGCAGCCGTCACGGTTGCCAGCCGCAATCAGGAAGATTACCTAATGACAACAGCAAGGGAGGACTGCATGACGCCCAAGCCACCCATCACGACACCACGCGCCGGCCCGGCGTGCCTGTCCGGCGCTGCCGGCGCGTCTGTCCGCAAGGCGGGGCGCTGACATGCAAATGCCGCATCCCGATGCCTCGATCCTCGCCCGCCGCGACGCCATCGCCGCGCGGCTTTCTGCCGCGCTCGCCGATCCCGCCGCGGTGATCACCGATCCGGCCCAGACCCGCGCCTATGAATGCGACGCGCTTTCGGCCTATCGCTGCCCGCCCCTGGCCGTGGTGCTGCCATCGACCACCGAGGAAGTCTCCGCCGTGCTGCGCATCTGCCAGGACGAGCGCGTCCCGGTCGTGCCGCGCGGCGCGGGCACCAGCCTCGCCGGCGGCTCCATGCCCACCGCCGATTCCGTGGTGATCGGGCTGTCGCGCATGAAGCAGGTGCTGGAAATCAGCCCCGAAGACCGGCTGATCCGCGTCCAGACCGGGCGCACAAACCTCTCCGTGACCGAAGCCGTGGCGGCGGAAGGCTTCTTCTACGCCCCCGATCCCTCCAGCCAGCTCGCCTGCGCCATTGGCGGCAATATCGCGATGAATTCCGGCGGCGCGCATTGTCTGAAATACGGCGTCACCACCAACAACCTGCTGGGCGCTACCGTGGTGCTGATGGATGGCAGCATCGTCGAACTCGGCGGCCCGATGGGCGAAGGCGCGGGGCTCGACCTGCTCGGCGTGATCTGCGGCGCCGAAGGCCAGCTCGGCATCGTCACCGAGGCCACGCTGCGGATCCTGCCCACGCCAGAGGGCGCGCGCCCCGTCCTCATCGCCTTCGACAGCGCCGAGACCGCCGGGGCCTGCGTCGCCGCCATCATCCGCTCCGGCATCCTGCCTGTCGCCATCGAATATATGGACCGCCCCTGCATCCATGCCACCGAGGATTTCTGCGGCGCGGGCTATCCCGATTGCGAGGCGCTGCTGATCGTCGAGGTCGAGGGTTCCGAGACCGAGATCACCGAACAGCTCCGCCTGATCCGCGAGATCGCAGAACGCTTCACCCCGCTGGAATTCCGCGAATCCGGCTCGGCAGAGGAATCCCGCCGCATCTGGCTGGGCCGCAAATCCGCCTTCGGCGCGATGGGCGTCATCAGCGACTATATGTGCCTCGACGGCACCATTCCGGTCAGCCAGCTGCCCCATGTGCTGCACCGGATCGGGGAATTGTCGGCCGAAGCCGGGCTGCGCGTCGCCAATGTCTTCCATGCCGGCGACGGTAACATGCACCCGCTGATCCTCTATGACGCCAATGCGCCGGGCGATCTGGAACGCTGCGAGGATCTGGGTGCCCGGATCCTGCGCCTCTGCGTCGAGGTGGGCGGCTGCCTGACCGGAGAACACGGCGTCGGCGTGGAAAAACGCGAATTGATGAGTGATCAATACGCCCCCGCCGATCTGGAGGCGCAGATGCGCGTCAAGGATGTGTTCGACCCGCATTGGCTGCTGAACCCGGCCAAGGTGTTCCCGCTGGCGGTCAGCGCCGCGCGGCGCGAGGATCGGGGGCAGGATGCGGCCTGACAGCGAAGACGAGCTCGCCGCGATGATCCACAGCGCCACCGGTCCCCTGTCCATCACCGGCGGGGCCACGAGGCTGCATCCGGGCGAGGGGCAGGGCGCCCGCATCGACATGCGCGGCCTCAGCGGCATCACGCTTTACGAACCCGAGGCGCTGACCCTTGTGGTCCGCGCCGGCACGACGCTGGCCGAGGTGCAGGCCGCACTCGCGGCGGAACAGCAGATGCTGGCCTTCGAACCCGACCCCCGCGACGGCTCGACCATCGGCGGCGTGGTCGCGGCCAATGCCTCCGGTCCCCGCCGGGTCTCCGCCGGGGCCTGCCGCGACGCGATGCTGGGCATCCGCATGGTCACCGGCGGCGGAGAGATCATCGCCAATGGCGGGCGGGTGATGAAGAACGTCACAGGTTACGATCTGGTCAAGCTGGCCGCAGGCTCGCGCGGCACGCTCGGCGCGATCACCGAAGTGGCGCTGAAAACCGCGCCCGTGCCCCCGGTCCGCGCCACGCTGCGGCTCTCGGGGCTGGACGATGCGGGCGCGATTGCCGCCATGACCACGGCGCTGACCGGCCCGTTCGACGTGACCGGGGCCGGGCGGCTGACCGATGGGACGGTGATCCTGCGGCTGGAAGGGCTGGCGGGCTCCGTCGAATACCGCGCCGAGCGCCTGCGCACAGCCCTCGGCCCGCAAGCGGGCATCGACACGGTCGAAGGCGATGCCGATTTCGCCGCGTTGCGCGATGACGGGGCGTGGAACGCGGCCGCGTTGTGGCGCATCGTGCTGCGCCCCTCTCAGGCCGCGCCGCTGCTCGCCCGGCTGCCCGGCGCGCATATCGTCGATTGGGGCGGTGCATTGATCCGGGCCGAGGCCCCGCCGGACTGGCGCCCCGATCTGCCGCCCGGCGCGCGCGCCCTCCGCGAACGCGGCGCGCCCGCCCTGCTGCCCGCACCCGATCCGGTGGTCGCGCGGCTCAACGCCGGGATCCGCGCCGGCTTCGACCCGCGCGGTCTGCTTCAGGTGGCGGCATGAGAACCGAATTCACCGCCGACCAATTGCAGGACCCCGGACTGGCCGAGGCCAACAAGATCCTGCGCGCCTGCGTGCATTGTGGTTTCTGCACAGCCACTTGCCCCACATTCCTCATCCGAGGCGATGAGCTCGACAGCCCCCGCGGCCGCATCTATCTGATGAAGGAGATGCTGGAATCCGGCCGCCCCGCCGATGAAAAGACCGTCACCCATATCGACCGCTGCCTGGGCTGTCTGGCCTGCATGACGACCTGCCCGTCCGGGGTGCATTACGCCCATCTGCTGGAGGTCGGCAAGAAACATATCGCAGAGACGTATCGCCGCCCGTGGCGCGACCGGGCGCTGCGCTGGATGCTGGCCCGCGTGCTGCCCCATCAGGGCCGGTTCCGGCTGGCCATGTTCGGCGCAAAGCTGGCCCGCCCCTTCCGCCGCCTGATGCCCGATGCAAGGCTGCGCGCCATGCTCGATATGGCCCCGCCATCGCTGCCGAAGCCCAGCCCGAATGACGATGCGCAGACCTTCGCGCCGACCACCGAGAAACGCGCCCGTGTGGCGCTGATGATCGGCTGCGCGCAGCGGGCGCTGAACACCGACATCAACGACGCCACGATCCGCCTGCTGCGCCGGGCGGGCTGCGAGGTGGTCATCCCGAAGGATTTCGGCTGCTGCGGTGCCATGACGCTGCATATGGGGCGCGAGGGTGACGGCCGCGCCTCGGCCCGTGCGGCCATCGCCAGCCTGATCGCGGCGGACCGGGCGGAACCGCTCGATGCGGTCATCATCAACACCTCGGGCTGCGGCACCACGATCAAGGATTACGGGCATCTCTTTGCAGGGGACGGGATCGAGGCCGACGCCACCCGCATCGCCGCGCTGGCGCAGGACGTGACAGAGTTCCTCGCCACCCACGGCCTGCCCGATGCGCCGGATGGGTCGCGGGCGCAACCTGCCCGCGTGGCCTATCACTCCGCCTGCTCGCTCCAGCATGGCCAGCAGATCAAGGCCGCGCCGCAAACCCTTTTGCGTCAGGCCGGGTTCGAGGTGGTCGAACCCGCCGACCCGCATCTCTGCTGCGGCTCGGCGGGCACATATAATATGCTGCAACCCGAACTCTCGGGCGAGCTGAAGCGCCGCAAGCTGGAAAATATCGCGGCCACCGCGCCGCAGATCATCGCGGCGGGCAATATCGGCTGCATGGTCCAGATCGGCTCGGGCACCGAGACCCCGGTGGTCCACACGGTCGAATTGCTCGACTGGGCGACGGGCGGCCCCAGACCTTCCGCCATCCCCGGCTGATCCGGCCGCGCCGCCCGTCCGGCCGACGCCGCAGCCCTCCGAGCCGACCAGATTCCGGCCGCTCTGCGCTCTGGCGGCGCGGCCGCGCGGCGCGCCAGTGCACGCCCGGTGTACATCCTGTGTACGCGCTGTGTACGGGTGTTGCGCGGCGATCTGACCCGCCCGATCCATAAGCGCGCGGCAGAGCGCCGCTTGCGTCACTTGTAAAATCGCGGAAGGCGTGCATTGCCGCCGCACAGGTCTTGAAACCCCGGAAATCCATCCCAGATTCCTGTCACGGGACGCCGAAACGGGTCTCGTTGCACGCCGCCCGGACCTCCGGGGGCACCACATAGACATCGCTTCGAAAGGATGTATGACATGCGTAGCTTTGATCGCGCACCGCTCTACCGCGCCACGGTCGGTTTCGACCGCATGGCCGATCTGATGGACCGCGCCCTGTCCGCCGACAGCGCCACCCAGTCCTATCCCCCCTACAATATCGAGAAGACCGGCGAGGATGCCTATCGCATCTCCATCGCCGTGGCAGGTTTCTCCGCCGAAGATCTGAACGTGGAACTCCGCGACGGCGCCGTCATCGTCTCCGCCCGGAAGGCCGAAGATGACGACAACCGGAATTTCCTGCATCGCGGCATCGCCACCCGCGCCTTCGAGCGCCGCTTTACCCTGGCCGAACATATCCGCGTCGAGGGCGCATCGCACCAGGACGGCATGCTGCATATCGACCTGATCCGCGAGGTGCCGGAGGCGCTGAAACCCCGCAAGATCGCGATTGATCGCAGCGCCGACGCCAAGCGCGTCGAGAAGCTGGATTCCTGATCGTTAACCGCGATTAATTTGTCAAAAGGCGCGGGGAAACCCGCGCCTTTCTTGCGTCAAAGAGAGTGCTGGCCTCGATGTTCCTGCAAGCGGTAGGGCAGTGTTCGGCCGCCGGGTGGACGCATCTGCCTCGGTGACAGTCACATTATCCCTCATCCCCGTTGAACAGATGTTCGGCGCGGATCGGCGCCCAAGCGTCCGCCCGAGGTGGCGGCCGGACGCTGCCCGGCGGGGCTGCGCCCCTTGGTTCCGGGCGGGCGCAGCGGCGATTTCGCCGGCACTGCCAGTCAGGTTGACAGCGAGCTGGACGAGAGAACAGCGTCAAAATGGCGACTCCGATACGCTGGGGTCTGATCGCATCGGCACCAACGTATAGACCCGGCACCCCCACACCGCCCATGTATCGTCGATACTTGCGTAGCCACTGCGATCTTGCGCCGCGCCCGCACAAGCATTAGCTCCCCGCCCATGGAACCCGTTCACATCATCGGCGCCGGTCTGGCCGGCTCGGAAGCCGCCTGGCAGATCAGCCGCGCGGGCGTCCCCGTCATCCTGCACGAGATGCGCCCGACCGTCGAAACCTTCGCCCACAAGACCGGCGATTTCGCGGAAATGGTCTGCTCGAACTCCTTCCGCTCGGATGACGATCAGAACAACGCCGTGGGTCAACTCCATTGGGAAATGCGGCAGGCGGGCGGGCTCATCATGGCCATGGCCGACCGGCACAAACTGCCCGCGGGCGGTGCGCTCGCCGTGGATCGTGACGCGTTCTCCGCCGACGTGACCGCCGCTCTGCGCGCCGAGCCGCTGATCACTGTCGAGACCGGAGAGATCACCGAACTGCCCGCCAATGGACGCTGGATCATCGCCACCGGCCCGCTGACCTCGGCCGCGCTCGGCGATGCGATCCGGGCCGAGACCGGGGCCGATGCGCTGGCATTCTTCGATGCCATCGCGCCTATCGTCTATGCCGACACGATCGACATGAACATCGCCTGGCGGCAATCGCGCTATGACAAGGGCGAGACCGAGGAGGAGCGAACCGCCTATATCAACTGCCCGATGACAAAGCCGGAATACGAGGCCTTCATCGACGCGCTGCTCTCCGCCGACAAGACCGAGTTTCACAACGGCGAAACGGCAGGCTATTTCGACGGCTGCCTGCCCATCGAGGTGATGACCGAACGCGGCCGCGAAACCCTGCGCCACGGCCCGATGAAACCGGTCGGTCTGACCAATGCCCACAAGCCGCAGGAAAAACCCTACGCGGTGGTGCAGTTGCGGCGGGATAACGCGCTTGGCACGCTCTACAACATCGTCGGCTTCCAGACCAAGATGAAATACGGCGCGCAAACCGATGTTTTCAGGATGATTCCAGGCCTCCAGAATGCCAGCTTTGCGCGGCTCGGCGGCATTCATCGGAACTCCTTCCTGAACTCGCCCACGCTCCTGGATGACCGGATGCGGCTGCGCGCGCGTCCGAATCTGCGCTTTGCCGGGCAGGTCACGGGGGTAGAGGGCTATGTTGAAAGTGCCGCGATGGGGCTCTTGGCCGGGCGCATGGCGGCGGCCGAGGCACGTGGCCGCGATCTGGCTCCGCCGCCGGGCACGACCGCCATGGGTGCTCTGATCCACCACATCACCGGCGGGGCCGAGGCCAAGACCTTCCAGCCGATGAACGTCAATTTCGGCCTGTTCCCGCCGGTTGAGGCCAAGGGCGGCAGGCGCGGCCGCAAGGATCGCTACCCGGCCTATACCAACCGCGCAAAGGAAGATTTCTCCGCATGGCTGGCGGGCGCGTGACGCGCACCCGCTTTGCGCCCTCGCCCACGGGGCTGCTGCATCTGGGTCATGCGTTTTCGGCGCTCGTCTCGGCGCAACGGGCCAGTCCCGGCCAATTCCTGCTGCGGATCGAGGATATCGACCGCGAACGCTGCAAGCCGGAATTCGAGGCAGCGATCTTGGAGGATCTGGCCTGGCTCGGCCTCGACTGGCGTCAGCCGGTGATGCGGCAATCCGACCGGATGGGGGTTTATCAGGACGCGCTCGCTTATCTGGGCGATCTGGGCGTGACCTATCCCTGTTCCTGCACCCGCGGCGATATCCGGGCGGCGCTGTCCGCCCCGCAGGAGGGCGCGCCCCTGCACGGGCCAGACGGGCTGATCTATCCCGGCACCTGCCGCGGGCGATCCATGCGCGATCTGCGCGAGGGCGACGCGATCCGGCTGGATGCGGGCCGCGCCTTCGACCTGATCCGCGACGACAGGCTGAGCTTTCGCGATGGGCGCGTGCATGTGCTGAGCCGGGACGGATTTCTGGCCGGGATCGGGGATGTGGTGCTGGCGCGGCGGGGGATGGGGACATCCTATCACCTCTCGGTCGTGCTGGACGATGCGGCGCAGGGGATCGATCTGGTGACGCGGGGGATGGATCTGTTCGAGGCGACCTGGATCCATGTGCTGCTGCAACGGCTGCTGGATCTGGAGACGCCGGATTACCACCATCACCGGCTGATCCGGGACGAGGACGGCGAGCGTCTGGCCAAGCGCGACGATGCGCGGAGCCTGCGGGAGCTGCGCGGGCAGGGGGTCGATCCTGCCGGAATCCGCGCGATGGTCGGGCTGTAGCGACGGCCGGGCAAGCCCGTGGAACCAGCCGGGAGTATAGGGACCGCCCGAAATTTAGCCCGGCCCGGAATCAAGGGCGCAGCCCGCCGGGCCAGCGGCCGACCGCCCCATGGGCGGCCGCTTCTTCGCCGGTCCGCGCCGAACACTCCTTCAGCGGGGATGCCCGATAAAGTGGGAGGCTCGAACGCCGACAGCGGCAGCCCGCGGTCGGCCGCTGGCCCTCTATCGGCGGTTGGCGGACCGCTGTGGCACCCCGGACAGGAGACCGAAATTGACCGCGGGCCACATGGACGCCGCTCCTGCGTCAGGGGCAAGGGGGCAGAATGCGCTTAACCGGCCACCGGTGCCATGATCTCGACCTCATCGCCGCCGCGCAGCGCCGTGTAAAAACAGCTCTGCCGGTTGGTGTGGCAGGCGGGGCCGGTCTGCTCCACCTGCACAAGCAGGCAATCGCGGTCGCAATCCACCCGCATCTCGACCAGCTTCTGCACATGGCCGGAGCTTTCACCCTTCACCCAGAAGGCCTGCCGCGAGCGCGACCAATAGGTGACACGCCCGCTCTCCAGCGTCCGCGCCACCGCCTCGGCATTCATCCAGGCCAGCATCAACACCTCGCCGCTTGCAGCATCCTGGGCGATGGCGGGAATCAGCCCGCTCGCGTCGAAGCGGAGCGTCTGGGGATCGAACATCGGGTTTCCTTTCAGCCTCTGCGTGCCTATCTAGACATTCAGCCCTGCGGAGAAAACCATGTCCGACGCCGAGATGATGCAGCTCTATTCCAAGCGTATTCTTGCGCTGGCGGCGGATATTCCGCATCTCGGCCCCATCGAGGGCGCGCAGGGCAGCGCCAAGACACGCTCGCCCCATTGCGGCTCGACCGTGACCGCGCATGTGCGCATGCAGGACGGGCGGATTGCGGATTTCGGGCAGGAGGTGCGGGCCTGCGCCCTCGGTCAGGCCTCGGCGGGGGTGCTTGGCCAGGCGGTGATGGGGGCCAGCCGTGCCGAGATCGCGGCGGGCGCCGAACAGTTGCTGGCGATGCTGAAACAGGGCGGCAAGGTGCCGGACGCCCCCTTTGACGGGCTGGAGGTGCTGATCCCGGCGCGGGATTATCCCAACCGTCATGCCTCGATCATGCTGTCATGGCAGGCCACGCTGGAGGCGATCGACGCGGCGGAGGCGGATCGGCAGACGGCCTCGCATGGCTGATCCGGTCAATCTCGCGGCCAAGCTGGCGCAGTTCGACGATCACTGGTCGCCGCGGACGGTGGCGGAGTTCAACGGCCACGACGTGATGGTCGTCAAGGTGCTGGGCGAATTCACCTGGCATTCGCATGACGACACGGATGATCTGTTTCTGGTGCTGGATGGGCAGATCGATATTGAAATGCCGGACCGCACGGTGACGCTCGGCAAGGGAGAGATGTTTGTCGTCCCGAAAGGGGTGGTGCATCGCCCGGTGGCGCGGCGGGAGGCGCAGCTTCTGCTGATCGAGCCTACGGGCACGCCGAATACCGGCGATCCGGCGACGGCGAAACCGCGCAAGACGATCTGACCCGCGCCATGAAAAAAGCGGCGCCGGGGCGCCGCTTTTCCGCGATACGGGACGGGGAAGATCACTCTTCCGCGTTGGCCTCCTCGGCTTCTTCGCCCTCGGCCTCGGGGGCTTCGGCATCCGCATCGGCCGCGCCTTCCTCGGCCTCTTCGGAGACGAGCGCCGACGGGGCGGCGAGATTGGCGATCACGAAGTTGCGGTCGGTGGTCGGCTTCGCACCGGCCGGCAGCTTCACATCCCCGATATGGATCGAATCGCCGATCTGGCGACCTTCCAGATCCACGACGATGCTTTCCGGGATGTCGCCTGCGGTCACCACCAGCTCGACTTCCGGGCGCACCGTAACCAGCGTGCCACCGCGCTTCAGGCCGGGGGCCTTGTCTTCGTTGATGAACTCGACATGGATGAACAGGTTCACCTTCGAGGTCCGGCGCAGGCGCATGAAGTCGATATGCGTCGGCAGGTCCTTGACCACGTCTTTCTGAACGCCGCGGCAGATGACGCGCACGTCGTCCTGGCCTTCGACTTTCATGTTCCACAGCGTGGACATGAAGCGACCGGCGCGCAGCTTGGTCAGAAGCTGGTTGAAGTCGAACTGGACGGCGAGCGGGTCCTTGCCGTCGCCATATACGATGCCGGGCACCTTGCCTTCACGGCGAGCTTTACGGGCGGCCCCCTTGCCTGTCCCCGTGCGTGCCTCGGCCACCAGATCAGGGATCTCTTTGGCCATGATATTTTCCTTTCAACATGAGCGGCTTCCTCCAAGGGTGAAGCCGAAGCCGGGCGCATAGCAGGGTTTGCCGGGCTTGGGAAGGGGCAAAGACGCGCGCGGCGCTTGTTTTGCCGGGCGCGGCGGGCGTAGGGTCAGCCGGGGACGACGCAAGGGGAGCGGCGCGATGATCGACACGGGCTATGCCATCCAGATGGCCAGATATAATCTCTGGCAGAATGACGGAATGCTGGATGCGGCGGGCGGGCTGGACCCGGCCGAGCGGCAGCGGGACCGGGGCGCGTTCTTCGGGTCGATCGAGCGGACCTTCTCGCATCTGTGGTGGGGCGACATGATGTGGTTCAGCCGGTTCTCCGACTGGCCGAAGCCCGAGGCGCCGATGTCCGGCTCGGCCGATCTGATCCGCGACTGGGACCGGTTTGCGATCGCGCGCCGCGAGCTCGACCGCCGCATCCTCGCTTGGGCGCGGGATCTGTCGGCGGACTGGCTTGGCGGCGATCTGAACTGGTGGTCGGCCAGCAACGGTCAGCATTTCCGCCAGCCGACATGGATCCTGGTCACGCATTTCTTCAACCACCAGACCCATCACCGCGGCCAGATCCACGCCATGCTGACCGCCGCCGGGGCGCAACATGCGCTGACCGATCTGGCCTTCATGCCCGCACCATATGACGCGATGTAAGCCGCCGACGAAAAAAGGGCGCCCCGCAAAGCGCCCTTCGCATCATACGTGACCCTGACGCTTACAGCGTGCCGTTGCGCTGCTGGATCATCATGAAGGTGTCATAGGTGTATTCCGCCGTCTGGTTGTAGAGATACCAGTCGCTGCGGAACGCCTTGATCGAGGACCAGATCTTGTTCCAGTTCTCGTTATTGGCGTCGAGTTCTGCATAGACCTCGTTGGCGGCCTGATAGAACGCCTCCATCACCTCGGGCGGGAAGGGGCGAAGCTGCGCACCGCCCGCCACAAGTTCCTTCAGCGCGGTCGGGTTCTTCCAGTCATATTCCTGCAGCATGTCGGCATCGGTGGCCTGGCAGCAGGTGCGCAGCAGCGACTGGTAATGGGCCGGCAGCGCGTCGAAGCGCTCCTTGTTGAACATGAAATGGACGGTCGGCCCGCCCTCCCACCAGCCGGGATAATAGTAATAGGGCGCGACCTTGGCGAAGCCGAGCTTCTGGTCGTCATAGGGGCCGACCCACTCCGCGCCGTCAATCGTGCCTTTTTCGAGCGCCGGATAGACATCGCCGCCGGCCAATTGCTGCGGCACCACGCCCAGCTTCTCGCAGACCGCGCCGGCAAACCCGCCCAGACGGACCTTGAGGCCGCGCAGATCCTCGACCGAGTTGATCTCCTTGCGATACCAGCCGCCCATCTGCACGCCGGTATTGCCGCCCGGATAGGCGACGATGTTCTGGGTCGCCATGAACTCGTTGAACAGGTCGATCCCGCCGCCGTGGTAATGCCAGGCATTCTGCGCCCGCGCCGAGAGCGAGAAGGGCACGGTCGCGCCAAGCGCCCAGGTCGGATCCTTGCCCCAGTAGTAATAGGCGACGGTATGGGCGCAATCGACCGTGCCGTCGCTGGCCGCATCTGCGGCCTGCAGGCCGGGTACGATTTCTCCTGCCGCGAAGGGCTGGATGGTGAACTTGCCCTCGGTCGCCTCGCTGACCATGCGCGACAGCACATCGGCGCCGCCATAGATCGTGTCGAGCGATTTCGGGAAAGACGAGGTCAGCCGCCAGTTTACGGTGGGCGATTCCTGCGCAATGGCCGGGGCGGCCAGGGTCGAGGCCGCCGCCGCCGAGGCGCCGCCGATCGTCGCCTGGGTCAGAAAGCGACGCCGGTCGAGTTTGGATTTGTTGGTCATGTTTCCTCCACATTGCGGGGTTCGTGCGGCCCCGCTTGCCGCATATATTGTGCACGCGCCTTGCCGCCTGTCGAGATGAAACCCCGCACCGGGCGCAAAATTCCTCGCCGCAGCCCGACCGGCGTGGCCATCTGTCAGCCTGACAACACCCCGTCCAGGAGCGCGAAGGCGCACACTGCCCGGCGGCAGGGTCCGGGGGCTGCGGAAGCGCCTTTCCTTTACGCGCATGTCTTTATACTGTCAGTAAAAACCACCCGAGGGGGAGTGAGCATGTCCGCCACCCGGTTCGACGCAGAGGCGCGTCAGGGGCTGACCATGGTGTCACCGCCGCTGCTATACGCGGTGCTGATGCTGGCCGCGCCGCTGCTGACGATCCTGGCCTATTCCTTCTTCCGCGACGGCTATCTGGAGATCGTCCGCGAATTCACGCTGGAGAATTACCGGATGGTGCTGGCCGATCCGGTGTTCCACAAGGTCATGCTGCGCTCGGTCGTCGTGGCCGTGCTGGTCACGCTGGCCACGGTTCTGCTGGCCTTCCCGGTCGCCTATTTCCTGTCCTTCATGGTCCGGCCCGAGCGCAAGGCGATGTGGATCTTTCTCATTACCATCCCGTTCTGGACCTCCTACCTGATCCGGGTGTTTCTGTGGAAGGTGCTGCTGGCGGAAAACGGCGTGGTGAACTCGGTGCTGATGCAGCTCCACATCATCTCCGATCCGATCGGCAACATGCTGTTCAACGTGCAGGCGATGGTCATCACGCTGGCCCATGCCTATGCGCCCTTCGCGATCCTGCCGATCTATGTCGCGCTGGAAAAGATCGACCGTTCGCTGCTGGAAGCCGGGCGGGATCTGGGGGAATCGCGGCTGATGACCTTCTGGCGGGTGACGCTGCCGCTGGCCATGCCGGGCGTGGTGGCGGCGACGCTGATCGTGTTCATCCCGACGATCGGGGATTACGTGACGCCAGAACTCATCGGCGGCGGCAAGGTGCCGCTGATCGCCAATATGGTGCAGGCGAATATGCTGGCCATCGACAACAAGCCGATGGGGTCTGCTCTGGCGGTCACGGCGATGCTGATCGTGGCCGTCATCAGCCTGGTCTTCGTGTTCCTGAACCGCAATTTCCTGAAGGTGCGGACATGAAGGGCCACGGTCTGCGCGTCTATGCCATCGCCTATCTGCTGTTTCTCTATGCGCCGATCCTGCTTCTGCCGCTGTTTGCGTTCAATTCCGGCACGATCATCGCATTCCCGCTGAAGGGCTTCACAACCGACTGGTTCAGCCAGATGGTCGCGGATGCCACGCTGCGCCGCGCCTTCACCAATTCGATGATCATCGCGGTCAGCTCGGCGGTTCTCGCGACCTCGCTGGGGATCTTCGCCGCGCGCGCCTCGACCCGCTACAACTTCCCCTTCAAGGGCGGGATCATGGGGCTGATCATGGTGCCGCTGGTGCTGCCCGAGATCATCGTCGCCATGTCGCTTCTGGTGGTGCTGCTGGCCATCGGGGTGGAGCTGTCGATCTTTACCGTGATCCTGGGTCACACGCTGCTCTGCATGCCTTACGCCATCGCGATCCTGTCCACGGCCTTCAACAGCCTCGATCAGTCGCTGGAGGAGGCCGCCTATGATCTGGGCGAAACGAAATGGAGCGCCTTCCGGCTGGTGATCCTGCCGCTGGTGATGCCGGGCATCATCTCGGCCCTGCTGATGAGCTTCACCATCTCGCTGGACGAGTTCATCATCGCTTTTTTCCTGGCGGGGAACGAACCGACCCTGCCGACCTATATCTTCAGCCAGCTCCGCTTCCCGAAATCCGTCCCGGTCATCATGGCGCTCGGCACGGTTCTTGTGGCGGTCTCGATCCTGCTCCTGACCTGCGCCGAATATTTCCGCCGCCGCGGCGTGGCGCGGACCGGGCGGACGGATAGCGGGGGGTTCGTGTGATTTCTTCCTCTGAGGCGATCGAACCGGCCGGACAGATGTCCGACTCGCTGCCGTCTGCGCGGATCTTGTTTGCGAGTGACGCGCTCGAGATCGGATATCTGCCCGGTTCATCGGGTCAACTGGTCGTTGTCTTCTCCTCGATCGGTGAAAGCCATGAGATCGCCAGAGGATTGCCGGCGCGCAACGAATTCATCGGCTCGGTCTCTGCCTCCGGGCGACGACATGTGCTGTTCGTCAAGGACAATATGCGCAGCTGGTTCACGCATCAGGGCGTGCGCGATCTGTGGCAGGCGGTTGCGCTGTCATCCATCCGCCTGATCAGACCGAGCCATGTGACCACGCTCGGACTCAGCATGGGCGGCTATGCGGCGATCCGCTTTGCCCGTCTGCTCGGCGCCGAGGCGGCGCTGGCGTTCAGCCCTCAATTCTCGGTCGAACAGAGCGTGGTCCGGGACAAGCGCTGGCATCGGTTCCTCCATCAGGTCGACATGGCGCGGGAACCGACCGTCTCGCCCGAAGATATCGGCGGCGGCAGATATTTCGCGCTGTTCGGCGGCGACGCCGGGCGCGATCGCAAACATGCGGAGCGGTTTCTGAAGATTCCCGGCGTCCGGGTGCTGCGGACCGAAGGCGGCTATCACAATTTTCCGCGTCAGCTCAAGGCGCAGGGCTTGCTCGACAGACTCATCGCCGCCGTTATCGACGGGGGCGACCCTTCCGCGCAGCCGGAGTTCAAGCTGTCGGCCTATGACAGTCCGGCATCCGTCCCGGCGGACCCGGCCGAGGCGGAGCAGCATGGCTGATCGCCCGTCCGCGCCGTGGCCGCATGATCTGATCCCGCAGTTGCAGGCGGAGGGCTGACAGTGCCGATCACCGTCTTCAACGCCCGCAATGTGACCATCATCACCCCGCCCGGCCCGATCCTGACCCAGGTCGGGCGTGACATCTGCAACGGTCTGCGACTGGATGCGGCGCAGGAGATGACCATGTTCATCGGCGCGCAGCTGTTCGAGCCGCCCCCTGACACGCGTGGCCTGCGCATCGGGCTGCAGACCGAGCATTTCTTTGACGAGAGCGGTGCCGCGCTGTGGAGCCGGTTCCCGCCGCGCATGATCGGGGCGGTCATTCAACGCTATGATGTCCTGATCGAGATGTCCTTCTGCAACGCGCCGCTCTATGCGCATCTGCCGCCGGAGCTGCGCCGGAAAGTCGCCTTCGGCCCCTATATCTACCCGGATTTCCAGCCCGATTTCCGGCCCGGCACCGGGCGGCCGGTGTTTTTCGGCACGCCCACCGACCGCCGCAAGGCGCGGATCCGGGGGATGCGGAAGCGGCTCAAGATCGACCGGATGCCACGCGGCACGTTCAGCGAGACGCTGGCGGGTGTGCTCGAACCTGCCTCTGCAGTCATCAACATCCATCTGAAAGAGGGCAGATACACCGAATATCCGCGGATGCTCAGCGCCTATCTCAACGGCAAGATGGTGCTGTCCGAGCCGCTGGCATCGCCCTTGCAGATGGGGGTGCATTACGCCGATCTGGACGCGGCGTTCGATCCGTCGCAGGCGGAGACGCTGTTTCGCAACTTCTCGGCCTTCGCCCGGCGCTTCCGCAGCTCGACCCTGCTGAACCACCCGGCATTCAGCGGCGCCGACGTCGCGCTGCCCACCGCAGACGAGGCGAAGGCCGCCTTGCCGGACGCGCCGACCGACCCGCTGCCCGGCCCCGGCGACATGGCGGCCCCGGCATGATCGCGGCCATGAGCATGCGGCGGATTTCGCTTGACGGCCGGGCGCTGCGGTTATCAGCTTGCCACCGGCAGCGTGTGCCCGAGACAGGGCAATTCCGAAAGACCGAGACCAGGACGACCGAGTGACGGAACCGCAGAATCCAGACCAGACCGCCGCGCCTGCCGGCGCCGCCCGCCAGACGAAGGCCGCCGGGCGCTCGGCCGCGCTGCAGGCGGCGCGCCCGATGATCGAATGCCGCGACGTGCATAAATATTACGGCGATTATCACGCGCTGCGCGGGATCGACCTGACCATCCGCGCGGGCGAGTTCTTCTCGCTCCTGGGCCCGTCCGGCTGCGGCAAGACCACGCTGCTGCGCGTCATCGCCGGGTTCGAGGATATTTCCTCGGGCGTGGTGCTGATCGACGGCAAGGATATGGCGCATGTCCCGGCCAACAAGCGGCCGACCAACATGGTGTTCCAGTCCTATGCGATCTTTCCGCATCTGACCGTTGCCCAGAATGTCGCCTTCGGCCTGCGCCGGGATCCGCGCAAGCGGGCCGAAAAGGACGAAGCGGTCGAGGAGGCGCTGGCGATGGTCGGGCTGACTGGCTACGGCGCGCGCGCTGCCCATGCGCTGTCGGGCGGTCAGCGGCAGCGTGTGGCCCTCGCGCGCGCGCTGATCCTCAAGCCCGAGGTGCTGCTGCTGGATGAACCGCTCTCGGCGCTCGACCGCAAGATGCGCGAGCAGATGCAGGTCGAACTCATCAAGCTGCAGCGTCAGGTCGGGATCACCTTCGTTCTGGTCACCCATGACCAGGAAGAGGCGCTTGTGATGTCCGACCGGATCGCGGTGATGTTCGAGGGCGGGATCGCCCAGCTTGACGAGCCGGAGACGCTCTATGCCCGGCCGAAAAGCCGCCGCGTGGCCGATTTCATCGGGGTGATGAATTTCCTGTCCGCCACCATCGTCGAAGAGCAGGGCGAAACGCTGCGTGTCGATGTCGAGGGGCTGGGCGAGATCGACATCCCGGCCGCGCAGATCGCCACAAAGAACGAAACCGACAGCGCGCCGATGATCGGCTTCCGCCCCGAGGCGGTGAACGTGTTTCCCGAAGGCCAGCCGCAGAACGCCCCGCGCCAGAGCGGGGGCGTCATCGACGAGGTCGTCTATTACGGCGACATGACCTATTACGATGTCCGGCTGGACGAGGAAGACGGCACCACGTCGGAGCCGGTCCGCATCTCCATGCGCAACGTGTTCGGCCGCGACATTCCCGATGTGGGCGCACGGGTGACGGTCGGCTGGTCGCCGGCCAGCATGATCCTGTTCCGCTGAGCCGCGCTCAATCGAGCGGGGCGAGCGCCGCCTGCGCCTTGCGGGTCAGCGAGGCACGGATCAGCCGGTAGGATTGGGTGATGCGGTGTTCGAGTTCATCCGCCGCGGCATCGCAGGGCAGGGCGACCCAGCTTCGATGCATATAGGGGGCCTTGGTCGCCACACCGGCCTCGATCAGCATCTGCGCCGTGTCGATGCTGTCGCATTTGACCGAGACGCGATCCTCGGCCGCACCGATCAGCGCGAAGATCTTGCCGCCGATCTTCCAGCAATCATGCCCGCCGCCCCAGGGATCGGAATGTTCCGCCCCCGGCAGGGTCTTGCAGATCGCGTTGACGGCATCGCGGCTCATGGCGGCAGCCTAGCATGATCGCCCCGCCCGGCATAGCGGCGGCGCGGGTCGGGCAGGGCGGGTCAGACTTCCTCGATGCGCAGCTCGACCGGGTCTTCCGCGATGACGCCGGTTTTCGGCAGCATTTCGATGGCGTGGTCGATGGCGTCGGGCGTGGTCTTGTGGGTCACGATCAGCACCGGGGCCGGCCCGTCCTCGTGGTCATATTGCCGCATCCGGTGAATCGAGATGCCGGCATCGCCCAGCACGCTCGCCACCTTGGCCAGTGCGCCGGGCTTGTCCAGAAGGGCCAGGCGCAGGTAATAGGCGGCGGGCACGGCGGTCCGCGCCGGTAGCGCCTTCTTCAGCCCCGTCGCGGGCTGGCCGAAGACCGGCACGCGCACGCCGCGCGCGAGTTCCACGATATCGGACATCACCGCGCTCGCCGTCGGGCCTTCGCCCGCGCCCGCCCCGCGCAGCACGATCTGGCCGACGCTGTCGCCCTCCACCACGACCATGTTGGTGCCGCCCTGCAACTGCCCGATCGGGCTCTCGGCGGGGACCAGACAGGGCGACATGCGCTGTTCCAGCCCGCGGGCGGTCATCTGCGCCACGCCGAGCAGCTTGATGCGATACCCCATATCGGCGGCGCGGCGGATATCGTCGATCGACACCCGCTCGATCCCCTCGATCTCGACGGCGCTGAAATCGACCTGCGTACCGAAGGCGATGGAGGACAGGATGGCGAGCTTGTGGCTGGCATCGATCCCGCCCACATCCAGTGTCGGATCGGCCTCGAGATACCCCAGTTGCCGCGCCTCCTCGAACACCGCCTCATAGGGCAGACCGGCGCTCTCCATGCGGGTCAGGATATAGTTGCAGGTGCCGTTCATCACCCCCATCACACGTTCCAGCCGGTTGCCGGCGAGCGACTCCGTCATGGTCTTGATGACCGGGATGCCGCCGGCCACCGCGGCCTCGAAGCGGATGACACGGCCCTCGGCCTCGGCCAGTTCGGACAGGGATTGCCCATGCATCGCCAGCAGCGCCTTGTTGGCGGTGACGACATCCTTGCCCGCGCGCAGCGCCGCTTCGACGGATTCGCGGGCCACGCCGGACTCCCCGCCGATCAGTTCGACATAGAGATCGACATCGTCGCGCTTGGCCAGTTCCACGGGGTCGGCCACCCATTCATAGGCGGACAGGTCGGCATCGCGGTTCTTCAGCCGGTCGCGGGCGCTGACCGCGGTGACGGTAATCGCCCGGCCGGACCGCGCCGCGATCAGATCGGCATGTTTCTGGATGATCTTGACGACACCGATCCCGACGGTGCCGAGCCCGGCGATGCCAAGCCGTAAGGGGGCGGACATGAAAGCCTCTCATCTAGCGTTGGCAGGGTGTTATCGCGCCCGGCGATGGGTTGCAACGCGGCTGTGACAGCCAGCAGGCGCGATGTGGCGCGGCTGCGCTCAGTCGTCGTCCTGGCCGATCCAGCCGCCCTCGATCCCGGTGGCGCGCATGATCGCCACGACGCGCGCCGCCGCGTCCAGCGTGTCGCTGTGGATACGGGTGATATCCTCGGGGCCGAGATTGTCGGGAAAGGCCTCTCCCTTGGTGTTCAGAAAGGCCGGATGCCAGCGGGGGCTGCCCGGAACCGGCTTCCAGGAGGCATGGCACAGCATGTTGCGGGCGCGGCGGATCACGCGCAGATCCCCGGCCAGCCGGTCGCTGCCGCTGACCTCGGCGCGCGACATCTGCTTGACGAACTGGTCGATCAGCGTGCCGAGCGTGTCGTCGGCCACGTCCTCCATCCGTTGCAGCCAGGATTTCAGCGCCCGGTCATCGGGGTCATCCCCCAGCCCGTTGCGCGACAGCGCGAAGATGGCGCGTTTCAGCGCCTCTTCCAGAAAGCCGAAACCGGAAATCGCATGGCCAATGGCGATGGCGAACTCGTCGGGCAGGCGGTCGGGGGTGCGCGGCATGGTCATGGCACGACTCCTACCCAAGCCCGGCCGTCTTGTCTGCACCCGGATCGCGGGAAATTCATGCGCTTCCCCAGGGGAAAGCGGCGGCTGATCCTTTTGCCGCGCGCCGACCTGACTATATGCTGAAGAGATGAGGGTGACATGCGCCATATTGTGAAGCTCGCCATTGCGGTGCTGGCGGTCGGGGCGATGGGTTCCGGCGGCGATCCGGCGCCGCCGTCGCGGGTCAATCCGCCGTCCCCCGCCGAGGTGGACGCGGCGCAATCGCGCAACCCGCCCGCGCCCCGCCCGTCCGATGCCGAGATCCTGCGCATCCTGCCCGCCAGCGAGGTAACGCCGGAGGAGTTCCTGTGGCAGGCCCGGCCGGTCGTGGTCTTTGCCAACACCGCCGCCGATCCGGCCTTCCGCACCCAGTTGCAGGCGCTGCGCGACCGGCCCGACCCGCTGGTTCAGCGCGATGTGGTGGTCATCACCGACACCGACCCCGCCGCCCGCAGCATCTGGCGGCAGAACCTGCACCCCACCGGGTTCTCGCTGGTCATCATGGACAAGGACGGCCAGGTCGAGCAGCGCAAGCCCTCGCCCTGGAGCGTGCGCTCGATCTGGCGCGCCATCGACAAGTTCCCCTTGCGGCGCGAGGAGATCGGCCAGGTCGGCCTGTCGGACTGATTGCTGTGCGGCTGTTGCGCCCTTTCCTCCGTGCAGATTGCGAAATGCCGCGCAATCACCTATATATCAGGGGACAGAAGGGAGTTTGCGCCATGTCCGCAGCTTACAAGCCCAAGCCGATCACGGTCCGGACCGGTCCCCGTCCGGGCTACTGATCCGCCCGGTTCCGTCGATATTCGAGCGGATGGCCGTCATCGCGGCCTCTCCCAGCTCGATCGCGCCCAGTTTCATCGAGATATAATCCCGATACATCGCGCCCGCGCGCTCTGGCCCGATTCGGTCCAGGTCGAGCCCGCGCAGATCGGCGATCATCGCGCCGATGGCATTCAACTGGCTGTAATACAGCACCACCGGATCGACCGTGCCACGCGGCAGGATATGCAGCTCTCCGACAATCGCGCGAAAGATGGCGTCGTTATGCTCGGTCGGGATGACCGGGAAATACCCGGTTTCCGATTCGATGCGCCGCGCGATCTCCTCGCCATATTCGGCGATGCGGTCGCGTTCCAGCACCGCGATATAGGCCCGGATCTCGGCGAAGATCGCGCGCTGCACGTCGCGGATGCGCTCCGCGCGGTGCTTGTTGTCGCGGCGGCGGTTCTGCAATGCCACCACCCACCAGCCCGCGGCCAGGAACAGTCCGGCAATCATCGCCGATTGCGCCTGCGGGGCAAGGAACTGGTCGAGCGGGGCGGTCATCTGGCAGTCACGGTCCTTCTGCCGCGCGGACGGGGTGCGGGCAGGGCGATGTTAGCCGCATCGCCCCCGGCCGCAAGCCACGGAAAACGAAACGCCGCCCGCGGCGGGTGGCCGGGGCGGCGCATCATGGTCAGCTCCAGGTGCCGGAGGTCTTACTGGCAGACCCGCGCATCGTTGCATAGCGCGCCGGCGGCAGCCCCGATGGCCGCGCCCTTGTAGACGTCGCTTTCGTCCTTGCCGGCGACATGGGCGATGGTCGCCCCTGCGGCGGCGCCGATCGCGGCGCGATCCACGTCGGTCGGGTTGATGTTCTGGGTGCAGCCTGCAACCGCAAGCGCGAGCAACGCCGCTGGCGCGGCAAAGGTAATCTTGGACATGATTATGAACTCTGACTGAGCGGCGCGGCCTGCCTCACGGGGCAGGTCCGGCCGGGGACAAGGCGGCGGCCGCGGGATGCGCGGCCGCATGGCCGTAAATTCTTACTGCGGGGCGCAAACGCCGGCGTCGTCGCACAGCGCGCCCGCGGCGGCACCCAGAACCGCGCCGGTTCCGACATCTTCGTCGAACGCCTTGGCGGCGACGGCGCCAGCACCGGCGCCGACAAGCGCGCGCTGCGTATCGGCCGACATATAGGTGCCGCCACCGTAGGGGCCTTGGGCACAGGCGGACAGCCCGGCAATGGCCAGGGCGGCGCCAGCGAGGCGGAGGGAAGTCTTGATCTGCATGTATGCACTGCCTTCTTCAAGTCGCCCGTTTGCGGGCATTTCTGTTTGCGCTGTCAAACCTGCCACAGCAGATTATCAGTTGAAACTGACAACCTCGTGAAAGGATGGAGAGAAGCGGCACCCTGCTCATGGGCAGGATCAGTTCCGGTCCTCGTCCCAGTCATCGTCGAATGCGTCATCCGCCTCGGCCTCCCAGCCGGTTTCGTCTTCATCGGCGGCGAAGATCTCGGGAAAACCGGCCTGCGCCTTGGCCAGATCGACCCGCAGCATCTGGTCGTAATCGGTCGGATCGAGCTTGCCAACCGCCACGACCTCGCGCCCCAGCAACCAGGACAGCCGCCCGGCGTCGAGATTGCCGCGCGTGAATTCCTCTTCGCCGAAATGCTCGATCAGCGCGGCCAGAAAGCCCGCATCGGCGCGGCGGTCGGCCGGGCTGCGGTCGCGGAACCGCTCTCGCGCGATCAGCTTGGTGGCGCCCTTGGGATTGGCGCGCCGGATGGTGAATTGATAATCGGTCGAGGGCAGGCGGGACGGAAAGCCGCGATGTTTCTGCATGGTCTCAGTTCCGTTCGGCGGGACATGCGGGCTGCATCGCCGCCCGCGCGTCCCGCCGGGTCGGCGTCAGTTCGCGCCGTACTTGCCCTGGTAGACGGGCTCCTGCGTCACCGGCGCCGGGGCGGCGGGCATGGTGATTTCCGGCTGCCGGGGCTGGCATGCGGCCAGAACGCCCACGGCGATGAGGGCAAGCGCGATATGTTTCGTCATGGTTTGCTCCTGTAAGATGGGGCTTTGCGCCCCTTTTTGTCGCTTCACCGGGGCATGATGCCCGAGCGCCGCGATTCTAGGAAGGAAACGCGCGCGGCGATAGCGGCGGCATCCGCGGCTCGGCAGGAGCCTGCCGATCTGTGGCAGGGTTGCATCAGGGTCAGAACGGCTCCCAGACGCATTCGTCGCGATCCGCGGGCAGGCTGAACGCCTCGAAAAGCTGCACCGCGCCAAGTGCCAGCTCGGTCGAGACAAGCGGGCGGTCCGACAGCGAGATGACGATCTCGCTCGGCCGGGGATCTGCGCTGGCGAGGCGCGGCAGGACGAAATGCTCGCAGAGCCACACGATGTCGTCATGCATCGGGTCGCGTACCAGCGAATCCGGGGCGCGGGGCAGCACGAAATTGCTGACCGACGGATCGCCGTCGATCTCGTCCTCGGGCGGTGGCGCGGCCAGGGCTTCGGTGGCGGCCTCGATCCCCTGAAAGGAAATAGTCGGAAGCTGGTCCAGCTCTCCCGCCGCGATCAGCCCGTCGCCGAGCGCCTCGCTGAGGATGCTGGCACCGGGATCGGCCTCGGTCGCGGCCAGATCCTGCAGGGCCGCCATCTCCTCCTCGGTCAGGTCGTCCATGGGCGCGGGTTCGGCCATCGGCACCAGCATCGCCAGGTCAGGCGCCACGAAGCGGAACCGATAGGTCAGGCCGAGCGCGCCGGGATTGCCCCGGATCGTGTCGAGCCAGTAGACCGTCTGCCCCGACGGCACCGGCAGCGCCTCGGGCACCGGATCCTCCGCCAGGGCGGGCAGGGCGGTCATAAACAGGGTCAGGGCGGACGCGGACCGAGTCGCGAACATCGAATTGAAACCGTATAATTACCTTCGCAGATGCCGCGGCGTGGCTGCGGCAGACGGCGCGGCACCGTCACGCCCCGCCTAATCCGCGCCACCTTCCGATTCAAGCCTTGGCTGAACGGATCATCGGCCTGGTGCGGATCGCCGCGTGTGACGCAGCGTCACCTGCACACCGTCATAAGCGCAGCATATGTGAGCCGGCCAGGATCGGACCGGGATGCGGCGGATGGACAGAGGCGAAACCGGCGAATTTTCTTGACCTTTCTTCCCGTCCGCGCAATGGCGCGAGCATGGGACTTCGGATCGATCTTGCCGCGCTCCAGGCGAATTACCGTGCGCTCGCGCAGCGCGCGCCGTCAGCGCGGGCGGCGGCGGTGGTGAAGGCCAATGGCTACGGGCTGGGGGCGGATGTCGTGGCCTCCGCCCTGGCCGCGGCGGGAGCGCGGGATTTCTTCGTGGCCCTGACGCGCGAGGTCGCGCCGGTGCGCGCGGCTGTGGGTGGCGACGCGCGGATCTTCGTGCTGTCGGGCCACATGGCGGGCAGCGATCCCGGTGACGCCATCCCGATGCTGAACAGCGCCGAGCAGTTCTTTCGCGACCGCGCCATGCGGCCGGGCCGACCCTTCGGCATCCAGCTTGACACCGGCATGAACCGGCTGGGCATGGAGCCGGGCGAATGGGCCGCGATCCGCGATGAGGCGCTGTCGCAGCGCCCGGTGCTGGTCATGTCGCATCTCGCCTGCGCGGATGAGCCGGACCACCCGATGAACCGCCGCCAGCTTACCGCCTTCCGCGAGATGACCGACGGCATCGACGTGCCGCGCAGCCTGGCGGCAACCGGAGGCATCCTGCTTGGGCCGGAGTATCATTTCGAAATGACCCGCGCCGGGATCGGCATCTATGGCGGTCTGCCCTTCGCGGATGCACGCCCTGTGGTGCGCCTGTCGCTGCCGGTGATCCAGACCCGCGAGGTGCTGGAGGGCGAGAGCGTGGGCTACGGCAATACCTGGACGGCGACGAAAACGACCCGCGTGGCGACGGTGGCGGCGGGCTATGCCGACGGCATCCACCGGGCGCTGTCATCGGACGGGCAGGCGGCGCGCATCGACCTGCTGGCCGGCACGCAACGCTGCCCGGTGCTGGGGCGGGTCTCCATGGATCTGATCACCGCCGATGTCTCCGGGCTGGAGGAGGTGCCCGAGGCGCTCGACCTGATCTCGCCGGTGCAGACCGTCGATGACGTGGCCGCTGCGATCAACACGATCGGCTACGAGATCCTGACCTCGCTCGGTGGCCGCTACCCGCGCGAGATCGTCTGACCCGCGTGGGCCTGTGCCAGCTCCGAAAGGTGAAGTTTCCGTGACAGCGGCGCGGAAATTCGCGCGGCCTCTTGTGGAATCCCCTTGCGCGCCCCACCATGGGCAACAGCACAAACCGGAGACCTCCTTGGGCCTGACGCCGACCGCACCCGACCCCGCCGCGCAATCTGCCGCCAGCCAGGGCGAGACACTGCTCGAATTCCCCGATAACCGGTTGCTGATCGAGCTGTGCGGCCCGGCCGATGCGCATCTCCAGCAGATCGAATCCGCGCTGAGCGTGCATGTGCTGCGCCGGGGCAATCTGCTGGCGGTGGTGGGCGAAAGCCAGGCGCAGGCGGATGCGGCGCAGTTGCTGCGCGCGCTTTATGCCCGTCTGGAACAGGGCCGCCCGGTCGGCGCGGCAGAGATTGACGCGGCGCTGCGCATGGGGCCGGAGGCAGAGCCCGCCTCGCTTTCGCCCGATGAGCAGTTGGAGATGTTCGGCTCCGGCCCGATCGAGCTGCGCACCCGCAAGAAGACGGTCGAGCCGCGCACCGATGCGCAGAAGGATTACGTCCGCAACCTGTTCGCGAATGAAATGGCCTTCGGGATCGGGCCGGCGGGCACAGGCAAGACCTATCTGGCCGTGGCGGCGGGCGTCACCATGCTGATTGGCGGCCATGTGGACCGGATCATCCTGTCGCGCCCGGCCGTCGAGGCGGGGGAGCGGCTGGGGTTCCTGCCGGGCGACATGAAGGAAAAGGTCGATCCTTACATGCAGCCGCTCTATGACGCGCTGAATGATTTCCTGCCCGGCAAGCAGCTCGCCAAGCTGATGGAGGAGAAGCGCATCGAGATCGCGCCGCTGGCCTTCATGCGCGGCCGCACATTGTCGAATGCGTTCGTGGTTCTGGACGAGGCGCAGAACGCCTCGACCATGCAGATGAAGATGTTCCTGACCCGTCTGGGCGAGGGCTCGCGCATGGTCATCACCGGCGACCGGTCCCAGATCGACCTGCCGCGCGGGACGCAATCGGGGCTTGTCGATGCCGAGAAGATCCTGGCCGGGGTCAAGGGGATCAGCTTCAACTACTTCACCGCCAAGGACGTGGTGCGCCACCATCTCGTCGCGCGGATCATCGAGGCCTATGACGCCGCCGATGCGGATGCGCTCGCCCGGGGCGACGATCCGGCCCGTGGCGGCTATGCGCCGCGCCGTGCGCCGGGGTCGTCGGGGCGGCAGGATCGCGGCAATGGCTGAGATCGACGTGGTTGTCGAGGATGACCGCTGGGACGACGCAGGGCTGGCGGTGCTCTCACGAAAGGCGGGTGCCGCGGTGCTGGCCTGGCTCGACATGGAGGCCGATCTCTGCGTGATGGGCTGCGACGACGCCCGCATCGCGGCGCTGAACGCCGATTTCCGCGACAAGCCGACACCGACGAACGTGCTGTCCTGGCCGGCGGCGGAACATGTCGCGCGCGCCCCCGGCGCCCATCCGCCGCGCCCGCCCGGGGACGAGCTTGGCGATATCGCCATTTCCTATGACACCTGCCGGCGCGAGGCCGAGGCGCAGGGAAAGGCGTTCGACGCGCATGTGACCCATCTGCTGGTTCATGCGATGCTGCATCTGGCGGGGTATGACCATCTGGATGACAAGGACGCCGAAACCATGGAGGCCGCGGAGCGTTCCATCCTGATGACGCTCGGCATAGACGACCCTTATCAGGAGAAGGTGACATGAACAGCGACCCGTCCCGAAGTCCCGGCCCCGTGGCCGATCCGGCGGCCGACCCGGCCGGGTGGCCCGACGCGGCCGGCGGCGAGGACGGCGAGACGCCGAGCGCGCGGGGCACGTTTTTCGGCCGCCTCTTCGGGGCGTTCGGGGGCGGCGAGGAACTGCCCGAGATCGCCGAGGAGCATCGCGCGCCGCAGCCCGCCGTGCCGGGCATGGTCAATCTGCGCCGGATGCGTGTGGATGACGTGGCGATTCCCAAGGTCGAGATCGTGGCCGCGCCCGTCAATGCCACGCTGGACGAGCTAGTCGAGATGTTCCGCGAACACGGGTTCTCGCGCATTCCGGTGTTCCGGGGGACGCTGGACAGCCCGCTCGGGCTGGTGCATCTCAAGGACCTGGCGCTGAAACACGGCTTCGGCTCCAAGCCGAGCGGCAAGTTCTCTCTGCGCCCGATGCTGCGGCCGCTGCTCTATGTGCCGCCATCCATGCCGATCGGGGTGCTGCTGCAGCAGATGCAGAAGGACCGCATCCACATGGCCCTGGTGATCGACGAATATGGCGGGGTGGACGGTCTCGTCACCATCGAAGACCTGATCGAGCAAGTCATCGGGGAGATCGAGGACGAGCATGACGAGGCGGAGGGCGGGCTGTGGCTGTCCGAGAAGCCCGGCCAATGGCTGGTGCAGGCCCGCGCGCCCCTGGACGAGTTGGAGCAGGAAACCGGTCTGCGCCTGGCGCCGGGCGAGGACGAGGACGATATCGACACGCTTGGCGGGTTGATCTTCATGCTGACCGGACGGGTTCCGGTGCGCGGCGAGGTGATCCCGCATGAATCCGGCGCCGAATTCGAGGTGGTTGACGCCGATCCCCGTCGCATCAAGCGGGTCCGGCTGCGCCTGCCGTCGATTTCGGCGGAGTAGGCCGCGGAGACGGCGGCCGGTCAGACGGCGACCTTTCAGACGGCGACCTTTCAGACGGCTGGCTTGGCGTTGGGCAGACGGCAGAGCCTGTTGGGCGGCACACCCAGCTGAGGTCCGGACAGTGCCGGTAGTGGTGGCGAGACTGGCGGCGGCCGACCGAGCCGCATGGTGACTGCCGCCAAGGCGACATGACCGAAAATTGCCAAGGCAGCACGCCCGACACCGGACCCTGCGGCCGTTTCATGGTCGGCAGCAGGCAACCCGTCCGGCTCAGTAGCTGCGGATCAGCCCGACCAGACGGCCCTGAACCTGCACCTTCCCTTCGGGCAGAACACGTGTCTCATAGGCGGGATTCGCGGCCTCGAGCGCAATCATCGCGCCCTTGCGACGGTAATATTTCAGCGTCGCCTCGTGCCCTTCGACGAGCGCCACGACGATATCCCCGTTCTGCGCCGCATCCTGTTCGCGGATCACGACGACGTCGCCGTCATTGATCCCCGCCTCGATCATCGAATCGCCCTTCACCTCGAGCGCATAGTGGGAGTCGCTGCCCTTCAGCATGGTGCCCGGCACGGCGATATGGTGCGAGACCTCGGAAATCGCCTCGATCGGGACACCCGCCGCGATCCGCCCCATGACCGGCAGTTCCGTGGCGGCGGCATTGACGGGCATCGCCCCGCGCGGGGGGGCAGCAGGCGCCTTGCGATCGCCGTCGATCACCTGGGGGGTGAAGCCGGGCGCCGATTTCGCCAGGGCATCGGGCAGGCGCAGGATCTCAAGCGCCCGCGCGCGATGCGGCAGACGCCGGATGAATCCCCGTTCCTCAAGCGCCGTGACCAGCCGGTGAATGCCGGATTTCGACCGCAGATCGAGGGCAATCTTCATCTCGTCAAACGAGGGTGGCACACCGTCCCGCGCCATGCGTTTCTGGATGAAGTCGAGCAATTCGATCTGTTTCTTGGTCAGCATGTTCCGGACCCGTTGCACCATCGTTCGGTAAATGTTCTGGCATGGTTTCGCTTTTGCGTCAACAGATTGTCAGCCCGGCGATGAATAAACCGTTAAGACAGGGGCAGGAACGAGACCTGGTCCCCGCGATACCGCGCCGGATCACCGGCCGGGCGAACCATCAGCGCATCCGCCTGCGCCAACAGGCCAAGCCGGGCGGAATCCTGGCTGTCGAAGGGGGTGACCACCTCCTCGCCATCCTCGACGGAAAGCCGGGCGCGCAGATAATGCTGGCGCTTGCCCTCCGCGGCGATGTCGCGGCCCAGAATCGCACGACGCAGCTTTTGGTCAGCCGCGAGCCCCTGCATGGCGCGCAGCAGCGGCCGCATGAAGAGTTCCGCGCAAACGATTGAAGACACGGGATTCCCCGGAAGCCCCAGCATGGCGCTGCTGCCGATCCTGCCGGCGATCAGCGGCTTTCCCGGCCGCATCGCCACCTTGTAGAAGGCCCGCTCCATCCCCAGCCGCTCCGTCACCGCGCCGATCAGGTCGTGATCTCCAACCGATGCGCCGCCGATGGTCACGATCAGATCGGCGCCCTGTGCCTCGGAAAACCGCGCGAGCAAGCTGTCCGCATCATCGGCGGCGATCGGCAGGCAACGCGCCTCGGCCCCGGCGCGGCGGGCCATCGCGGCAATGGCGATGTCATTAGAGCAGACGATCTGGCCCGGCTTCAGCGGCGTGCCCGGCGCGACCAATTCATCCCCGCCGGCGAGCACGGCGACGCGCGGGCGGCGATGGACCCGCACCCGGTCGTGGTTCATCGCGGCGATCAGGCCGAGGTCGCGCGGGGTCAGCGGCCGCTGCGGATCGAAATCGGAATTTCTCTTAAAATCAGATCCTTCCATGCGGATATTGCTGTTCTTCTGCGGCTGGGTGACCCGGATGGTCTCGCCCTCGCGCGCCACATCCTCCTGCATCACGACATGGTCGTAGCCGTCGGGCACCGGCGCGCCGGTGAAGATCCGCACGGTGCTGCGCGGGGTCGGCCGGCCGGTCCAGGGCGCGCCGGCGGCGGCCTCTCCGATCACGGTCAGATCATCGGCCAGATCCGCCGTCCGAAGGGCGTATCCGTCCATCGCCGCGGCATTGAACGGGGGCTGCGAGAGCCTGGCGCGGATCGGCTCCGCCAGAACGCGGTCGAGCGCGTCAGCCAGCGCCACCTCCTCTGCGGCCGTTGGATGGGCGAGGGCGAGCACGCGCGACAGGGCCTCTTCGACCGTGATCATTCTGCCACGTAATCCCCTGATTTTCCGCCACTCTTCCGGAGCAACCGGATATTTTCGAGGCGCATGCCCTTCTCCGCGGCCTTCAGCATGTCATAGACCGTCAGGCAGGCGGTGGTCACGGCGGTCAGCGCCTCCATCTCCACCCCGGTCTGGCCGGAGGTGCGGACCGTGGCGGTGATGCGGATGCCGGGCAGCGCCTCGTCCGCGACCAGATCGAGTGCCACCCTGGTGATCGGCAGCGGGTGGCACAGCGGGATCAGATCGGCGGTGCGCTTCGCCCCCATGATCCCGGCCAGCCGCGCCACGCCCAGAACATCGCCCTTGGCCGCGCCGCCTTGTGCCAGGGCCAGCGTCTCCGGGGACATCACCACGCAGCCCTCGGCCACGGCCTCGCGCGCAGTGGCGGGCTTGTCCGAGACATCGACCATATGGGCCTGGCCCGCGGCGTCGAAATGGGTCAGGCTCATGCCGCACCCAGCAGGTCGCGCGTGGCGGCGGTGACGTCGGGCTGACGCATCAGGCTCTCCCCGATCAGGAAGCGCCGCGCACCCGCCTGCGCCATCCGGTCCAGATCGGCGCGGCGGAACAGCCCGCTTTCGCAGACCAGTTCGCGGTCCGGCGGCAGCGCCGGGGCGAGCGCCTCGGTTGTGGCAAGATCCAGCTCGAAACTCTTGAGATTGCGGTTGTTTACGCCGATCAGGGGCGAGCTCAGCCGCAACGCCCGGTCGAGTTCGGCGCGATCATGCACCTCGATCAGCGCGTCCATGCCCCAGTGATGCGTCGCGTCTTCCAGCTCGGCGGCAAGCGCGTCATCGACCGAGGCCATGATGATCAGGATGCAGTCGGCGCCCCAACTGCGCGCCTCGGCCACCTGATAGGGATCATAGAGAAAATCCTTGCGCAGCACCGGCAGATCGCAGGCGGCGCGGGCGGCACGCAGATAATCGGGCGCGCCCTGAAAGGAAGGCGCATCGGTCAGCACCGACAGGCAGGCGGCACCGCCCGCCGCATAGGCGCGGGCGAGGGCGGGCGGGTCGAAATCGGCGCGGATCAGCCCCTTGGACGGGCTCGCCTTCTTGATTTCGGCGATCAGCGCATAGCCGTCCTGCGCCCTGTCGCGCAGCGCCTGCGAAAAGCCGCGCGGCGGGTCCGCGGCCCGCGCCTCGGCCTCGATCGCGGCTTGCGGGCGCGCGGCCTTGGCGGCGGCGATTTCGTCGAGCTTGTAGCTCTTGATCTTGTCGAGAATATCCATGCCGCGGAGAGTAATCCGCCGCGTGCCCCGAGGAAAGCCCCGCCGCGCGCCGCGTCAGATCGCGTGACGGTCGAGCAGATAGGTGCCGTAAGCCGCCAGCAGGACCGCGATGCCGGATGCGGCCGTGCGGATCTGGTTCCAGATTTGCCAGGGTCGCGAATAATCCTGCCAGATCCGCGCCGCCGCCGCGGGCTCCTCGGGGATGGCGACGCTGGCCAATGCCTCGTTCATCGGGACATTCACCGCCATGGTCAGGATCAGCCCGCCCAGCAGATAGACCACCGCCGCCGCCGCGAAACACTGCCCTGGGCCGCGCTGTGTGCCCCATAGCAGAAGCGCCACCGCGCCGAGCGCCAGAGGGGTCAGGAAGAACGCCGGAAAGAAGACGGCATTGCGGACCGACGCATTCATCGCCTGCATCGCCGCGATGGCCGTGCGCGGATCGGCCCGGTCGAGGCCCCACATGGTGGAGCAGATCCAGGCGTAGAAAAACCCGAATATCGCCGCGCTCAGCAGCAGCGAAAGAAAGATCAGCGGGATGGTGAGGCTGCGCATGAGGACACTCCGTTACTGTATTGATGTGTACGTCTTGAGTTTGGCGTATTTATGTGTACGCTTTGTGTCAAGATGGGGCTGGAGCAGCGATGCGGGACGAGAACCGGAAGAAGCGCCACGAAACTATTGCGGCTGCGGCATATGCGCTGCTGGCGGAACATGGCTATGGCGGCACGTCCATGCTGCGCGTGGCGAAGACCGCGAGCGCGTCGAACGAGACGCTGTATCGCTGGTATGGCGACAAGGACGGGCTGTTCGCGCAGATGATCGAGGATAATGCGGCCGAGATCCGCGACATGCTTACGGCGGCGCTGAGCGGGTCGGACGCGCCCGAGGCCACGCTGCGCGCCGCCGCGCCGGTGCTGTTGCGGATGCTGGTCGGGGATCGCGCCGTGCTGCTGAACCGGGCCGCGGCGGCGGATGCCACGGGACGGCTCGGGGCCGCCATCTCGGCGGGTGGGCGGGGTCAGGTGATGCCGCTGCTGGATCGGGTGATGGCGCGGCTCTGCGCCGATGCGCCGGGCGAGGCCGAGCGGATGACCGGCTGGTTGCTGGCGCTGCTGATCGGGGATTGGCAGATTCGCCGCGTCATTGGCGAGATGGCCCGCCCCGGCGAGGCCGAGATCGCGGCGCGCAGTGCCGCCGCTGTGGATGGCGTTCTGCGTCTCATCGGGGATCTGCCAGGGGGCAAGGCGCCCGGCTGAGCGTGAAGTTGCGCTAGCGCGGGCCGATCCAGTCGATCTCGGCCTCGCCGCGCGCGCGCAGCCAGTCATTCACGCGTGAAAACGGTTGCGAGCCGAAAAACCCGCGCCGCGCCGAGAGCGGCGAGGGATGGGCGCTGGCGATCAGCAGATCGTCGTCGCGGGGCAGGCCGGCCAGGGCCTTCTGCGCGTGATTGCCCCAGAGGATGAAGGCCAGCCTGCCGTGGCGTTGGGCCTCGGCCACCGCCTCGCGCGCCAGCCGGTCCCAGCCCCATCCCGCATGGCTGCCCGCCTGACCCGGCAGGACAGAGAGAGAGCTGTTCAGGAGAAGCACCCCCTGCCGCGCCCAATGGCTCAGATCGCCGCAGCCGGGCGTTGCGTGAAGGTCGTCCTCCATCTCCTTGAAGATATTTCTCAAGGATCGCGGCAGCGCGGTGTCCGGTGTGACCGAAAAAGCCAGCCCGTCCGCGTGGCCCGGCATCGGATAGGGGTCCTGGCCCAGGATCACCACGCGCACGGCGTCCGGCGGGGTCATGGCGAGCGCGCGAAAGATCGCCTTCGGACCGGGCAGGAAATCGCTGCCATGCAGCCGCGCGCGCAAGCCGGGCCAATGGGCGGAGAAGAACGGCAGATGCGACCAGGCCTCGGGCGGTGTCACAGCGGCACGTCCCGTGCCAGCGCGGCAAGGCGCGCCGCCGCCGCGCCGGAATCGATGCTCTCCGCCGCCATCTCGGCACCGCTGCGCAGATCGCTTGCCTTCCCGGCCACCAGGAGTGCTGCGCCCGCGTTCAGCAGAACCGCATCGCGATAGGCGTTTTTCTCGCCCGCCAGAAGCGCCCGCAGCGCCGCCGCGTTATGCGCGGCATCCCCGCCGACGATCCCGGAGAAATCATGCCGCGGCAGACCGGCATCCTCGGGGGTGACGGTGAATTCGCGGATCTCGCCGTCTTTCAACTCGACCACGAAACTGTCGCCGGAAATCGCCAGCTCGTCGGTGCCGTCCGATCCGTGCAGCAGCCAGGCGTGGACCGATCCCATCTCGCGCAGCGTGGCGGCCATGGGGCGGCACCATTTGGCGTCGAATGTGCCGGTGAGCTGCCGCGTGACCCCGGCCGGGTTGGTCATCGGCCCCAGCAGGTTGAAGATCGTCCGCGTCCCCAGCTCGGCCCGCGACGCCCCGACATGGCGCATGGCGGGGTGGTGGACCGGGGCCATCATGAAGCACATCCCGCTCCGCTCCAGGGCGCGCTGCGACTGCGCCGGCGTGGCCGCGATGTTGATGCCAAGCTCGGTCAGCGCGTCGGCGGAGCCGGACTTCGAGGACAGCGCCTTGTTGCCGTGCTTGGCAACCGGAACGCCCGCGCCCGCCACCACGATCGCCGCGGCGGTCGAGATGTTCAGCGTCTTGCGCCCGTCCCCGCCTGTGCCGACAATGTCCATCGCGCCCTCGGGCGCGGTGATGCGGTGCATCCGGGCCCGCATCGCGCCGGTCGCCGCCGCCATTTCATCCACCGTCTCGCCGCGCACCCGCATCGCCATGAGCAGCCCGCCGATCTGCGCGGGGGTGGCCGCCCCCTCGAACAGGGCGGCGAAGGCGGCGTCGGCCTCGCCCTGGGTCAGCGGGCGTTCGGCGGCAAGCCCGATCAGCGGGCGGATATCGGTCGTCATGCGGTTTCCGGGGATGTGCAGCGGCTCAGGAAGTTGCGGATCATGGCGTGGCCATGCTCCGAGGCGATGGATTCGGGGTGGAACTGCACCCCTTCGATGGGCAGGTCGCGATGGATCATGCCCATGATCGTGCCGTCGACTGCCGTCGCCGTCACCCGAAGCGCGGCGGGCAGGCTGTCGGGTTCGACGGTCAGCGAATGATAGCGCGTCGCATTCAGCGGCGAGGGCAAGCCTGCGAACACGCCGCTTTCGTCATGGTGGACCGCGTCGATCTTGCCATGCATGATCCGGCCCGCCCGCACGATCCGGCCGCCGAACGCCGCTCCGATCGCCTGGTGGCCCAGGCAGACCCCGAAGAGCGGCAGATCGCCGCGGTCGGCCACGGCGCGGATCAGATCGACGCAGATCCCGGCCTGGGCGGGATCGCAGGGTCCGGGAGAGATCACGATGCCGTCAGCGCCCGCCGACAATGCCTCCGCCACGGTCAGCTTGTCGTTGCGCCGGACCTCGACCCGCGCCCCCTCCTCGCCGAGATAATGGACGAGGTTCCAGGTGAAGCTGTCGTAATTGTCGATGAGCAGGATCATGTCAGTCCGTGGCGATTAGGGGTGAACCCGGCGGGATCAGGTCTTATAGATGTGCGAAATGGCCGCGCGGGGCAAGCCGGGCGGCGGCAGAAATGGGGCAGGGATGGAGAGATCGGACGGATTCGGGCGTGGCGCGTGGCATGGCGCGCTGATCGGCGTGGCGGCGATGGCTGCGCTCGCACTGTCCGTGCCGCCGTCCGCGCCGGTGGATCCGGCGTCCTCCGGGGCTGCGTCCGAGGGCGGGTCTGCGCCGCAGCAGGCTGCTGAGGGCGAGGTGAATGACGCGGCGGGGGGTGCCAGCGACCCGGCGCCGTCCGCCCCGGCCGTGACCGTCGCCGGGGATGCGTCGGACGGCGCGGGGACTGCGCCTGCGGCGGAGGCAGAGGCGGAGGCAGAGGCAGAGGCGGAGGCAGGGGAGACACTGCCGCAGCCGGTCTCGACAGAACCGCCCGCCATCGCTGTCACGGAAGACGCGGACGGACCGGAGGCGGTTCAGCCGCTATCCGCCGTGCCATCCGACCCGGCCACCGCCGCGGCCACGACCGAGATGCGCCCGCCCGCGGGCTCGGAATTTGCCCGTGCGGAGGATCTGCCGCCCGCCCTGCCATCGGCAAGCCAGGCGCCGGCCGCATCGCTCAGCACCGCGCCGGTCGTCGCCGTGCCGAATGCCGAAGACGCTCCCGTGCCCGCGACGGGACCGGCAAACCGCCCCGAACCCCAGGCAGAAACCGGAACGCCGGTCTCGGCCGCCGAGGCACAGACCGCCCCCGATGCGCCCGGCCGCGACATCGACCCGCCACGCCCGGCCCCCGTCCCCGACCGCGTGATTCCGCCGGGGCAGGATGCGGAACCCGCCATCGCCTCGCGCAGCGCGCCGGTCGCGCCTGAAGAGCAGGATGCGCTCTCCCTTCCTGCCGAGGACACGGCCCCGCAGACCGCCGCATCCTCGCGGCCCGACGCGCCTGCCGGGCCCGAGGCCGAATCGCGGCCATCCGGGGACCCGACGGATACTCCTCAGGCCCAGACCAGCACCGCCACCGCCGAGGCCCCGCCCCGTGAACCGGAGATCGTGCCGCAATCCGGCGGGGCCGGGCAGGGCACCCGCCGGGCAGCGGTTCCGGCGCTGCAAGCGCCCGATCCGCGCCGCGAAACCGTGCCCCCGCCGCCGCCACCCGCCGAAGAGGCGGATGATGGTGAGCCGTCCGTTGAAGAAGCGGCGGTGAGCGTCGTGGCGGGATCTCCCGGCACGCAAGACGGCAATGACACCATGCCGGACGGGCGCGCGCCGGATGCGGGCTCCGCGTCGGATGCCAGTGGCCCGTCGGACGGGACGGAGGCAACCGATCCGCCTGCAACGGCCGCCCCCATCCCTGCACCCGCCCCGGCCGATCCGCCCGCACCGGCCACCGGCCGAAACCGCGCGCCGGATCTGTCGGTGCCCAGCCTGCCGCTTTCGGGGGCGCCATGACGCCGCTGAACCCAGCCCTGGCCGCGACCTTCCCGCCGCCCGTGATGGAGGCGCGGCGCTGGCTCGAGGGGATCAGCTTTCCGCCCGCGCGTCCGCTCATAAATGTCAGCCAGGCCGCGCCGGTCGATCCGCCGCCCCGCGCCTTGCGCGAGGTGCTGGCCGATGCGGCGCTGAACCGGCCGGAGGCGCATCTCTACGGCCCGGTGCTGGGCAATGCCGATCTGCGCCGCGCCCTGGCCGAAAGCTGGCAGCGATTCTACGACGCAGAGGTTGACGCCACCGGTGTGGCGATCACCCAGGGCTGCAACCAGGCCTTCTGCGCGGCCATTGCGACGCTGGCCGGGGCGGGGGACGAAGTCATCATTCCGGTGCCGTGGTATTTCAACCACAAGATGTGGCTGGACATGCAGGGCATCACCGCCGTGCCGCTGCCATGTGGCGCGGATATGGTCCCCCGCGCGGCGGATGCCGCGGCGCGGATCACCAGCCGCAGCCGCGCCATCGTGCTGGTCAGCCCCAACAATCCGACCGGCGCGGAATATCCCGCGGCCACGCTGGCCGAATTCCATGATCTCGCGCGGCAGCACGGGCTGGCGCTGATTCTGGACGAGACCTATCGCGACTTCGACAGCCGCAGCGGGCCGCCGCACCGGCTGCTGGCAGGCGGTGTGGATGACACGCTGATCCAGCTTTACAGCTTCTCCAAGGCGTTTCGCCTGACCGGCCACCGGGTTGGCGCGGTCATCGCCAGCCCCGCGCGGCTGGCGGAGATGGAGAAGTTTCTCGACACCGTCGCCATCTCGACCGGGCAGATCGGCCAGATCGGCGCGGAATGGGGCCTGCGGAACCTGGGGGGCTGGCTGGCCGATGAGCGGCGCGCGATCCTGGACCGCCGGGCCGGGATGCTGCGCGCCGCGGCGCAGATGCCGGGCTGGCGGGTGGTCTCCTCGGGGGCCTATTTCGCCTGGCTGGAACATCCATTCGAGATGCCATCCGACGACCTGGCGCGTGAATTGGTGCGCCAGGCCGCCGTGCTGATGCTGCCAGGGACGATGTTCATGCCTCAGGGGCAGGGCCAGCGTCACCTGCGGGTGGCCTTTGCCAATGTCGATGGGCCGGCGCTTATGCGGATGGCCGAGCGGATCGCTGATTTTTCGGGGCAGAGCCTCCCTTGAAGCAGGCCGGGTCGCAGCCTAAAACCGCAGCCAGACGCTGAGAAGGAAGATCACGCATGAGCAGCCTGCGCACCAAGGGCAAATCCACAATCGTCTGGATCCTGATGGGGATGCTGCTGCTGGGGCTGGGCGGGTTCGGCGTCACCAGCTTCTCCGGCGGCTCGACCGAGATCGGCAGCGTCGGCGAGACCGAGATCGACGCGCAGAGCTATGCCCGCGTGCTAAACAACCAGATCGACGCCATCGCGCGGCAGACCGGCCAGCGGATGAGCATCGAGGATGCGCGCAGCATGGGGCTGACCCAGGCGGTGCAGGCGCAGCTTCTGAACTCGGCCGCATTGGCCGAGGAGGCGCGGAAATCCGGCGTCTCGGTCGGGGATCGTGTGGTGGCGGAGGCGATCACCGCCGCCCCCGCCTTCCAAGGTCCGGGCGGGTTCGACCGGGCGGCCTATGGCGAGTTGCTGCGGCGGCAGGGCCTGAACGAGGAGGAGTTCGAATCCGACATGCGCCGCGACATGGCCAGCCAGATCCTGGAACAGGCGGTGGTGGCCGGGGTGACGCCGCCGCCCGCCCAGGTCGCGCAGACCGCCCGGTGGATGCTGGAACGCCGCGATATTTCCTGGACCGAGCTGACCGCCGAAGATCTGCCCGCCCCGGTCAGCCCGGCTGACGAAGAGACGCTGAAGGCGTGGCATCAGGCCAATGCCGACAGCTTCACCGCGCCCGAGATCCGGCGGATCACCTATGCCTGGCTCACGCCCGAGATGCTGGCCGAGACGGTGGAGCTGGACGAAACGGCGCTGCGTGAGGTCTACGATTCGCGCGATGCGGATTATAACCAGCCCGCGCGTCGGCTGGTCGGACGGCTGGTCTTTGAAAGCATGGAGGCCGCCGAGGCCGCCAAGGCACGCATCGACGCGGGCGAGGCCGATTTCGAGCAGGTCGCCGGCGAGCGGGGGCTGAGCCTTGCCGACACCGAACTGGGCGAGCTGACCGAATCGGAGCTTGGGGCGGGCGGCGAGCTGGTGTTCGCCGCCGAGGATAACGGCGTCGTCGGCCCGGTCGAGACCGATCTCGGCCCGGCGCTGTTCGCGGTGAATGCCATTCTCGATCCGGTCAATATCAGCTTCGAGGAGGCGCTGCCCGACCTGCGCGCGGAAGCCGCCGCGGACCGGGCGCGTCGCCTGATCGCGGACCAGTCGGCAGGGATCGAGGATCTGCTCGCCGGCGGGGCCACGCTGGAGGATGTCACGGCCGAGACCGACATGCAGATCGGTGAGCTGGACTGGACGGCACAGAACGAGCCGGTGCCGGGCGAGATCGGAGGCTATACCGCCTTCCGGCAACGCGCCGCCGCCGTCACCGCCGAGGATTACCCGGAACTGTTCGAGCTGGATGATGGCGGCGTGTTCGCGCTGCGGCTTGACGAGGTGGTCCCGCCCACGCTGATCCCCTTCGAGGAGGTGCGCGACCGGGTGGCCGAGGATTGGGCGCAGGCAGAGGCGCGGCGTCAGCTTCTGGCCATCGCCGAGGAGATGAAGCTGCGCGCCGTCTCGGAAACCATGCCCGCGCCGCGCAGCCTGGCCGATGCGGTTCCGGCCGACCAGCAACCCGACGACATCGCCCCGCAGGCGGGCGGAACGGCGGCTGCACCGGGCGAGACCTCTGCCACCTCGCGCCGCGCGGCGGCCAGTGACGCGCTGCCCGCGCCGGAATGGACCAGCGAGACCGGGCTCTTGCGCGACGGCTATCTGGAGACGGCGCCCGAGAACCTCGTGGCCGAGGCGTTCAAGCTGGAAGAGGGCGAGACCGAAGTGCTTGAAGCCGGGGACCGCGTGGCGCTGATCCGCGTCGATCGGGTGGCGCCGGCCGATCTGGAGGGGGAACTGGCCCAGGACGTGTCGGACAGCGTGACCGGGCGGATCGGGGCCTCGCTGCAGAACGATCTGTTCGATTATTTTGCCCGCGCGGTCCTGTCTGCGAATGGGCTGTCGCTGGATCAGTCTGCCATCGCAGCGGTCGAATCGCAGCTATGACGATGCAGATCGCCCCGGATTTCGCCGGGTTCCGCCCCGGCTGGGAGGCCGGGCAGAACCAGTTGCTGACCCTGCGGCTGGCGGCGGATCTGGACACGCCGGTCAGCCTGATGCTGAAGCTGGCCGAAGCCGCGCCGAACAGCTTCGTGCTGGAAAGCGTCACCGGCGGCGAGTTGCGCGGCCGCTATTCCATGATCGGCATGAAGCCGGATCTGATCTGGGAATGCCGCGCGGGCCGGGCGCGGATCAACCGCGAGGCGCGCTATTCCGATGCATTCTCCGATGACGCGCGCCCGGCGCTCGACAGTCTGCGGGCGCTGATCGCGGAGAGCCGCATCGACATGCCCGGCGGTGTGCCGGCGGCGGCGGCGGGGCTGTTCGGCTATCTGGGCTACGACATGATCCGGCTGGTGGAGGATCTGCCCAACGTCAATCCCGACCCGCTGAACCTGCCCGACGCGATCCTGACCCGGCCTTCGGTCGTGGCGGTTCTGGACGGGGTGAAGGGCGAGGTCACGCTCTGCGCGCCGGTCTGGCATGTTGACGGCGTTCCGGCGCGCGCCGCCTATGCGCAGGCCGCCGAACGGCTGACCGAGGCGCTGCGCAGCCTCGACCGGCTGCCGCATGAGCCGCGCGAGATGGGCCACAGCCACGAGATCGGCGCCCCGCGCTCGAACTTCACCCATGCGGGCTATCTGGCGGCGGTCGAGCGCGCGCGGGACTATATCCGCGCGGGCGACATTTTCCAGGTGGTTCCGGCGCAGCGATGGGCGCTCGATTTCCCGCTGCCGCCGTTTTCGCTCTATCGCAGCCTGCGGCGCACCAACCCGTCGCCCTTCATGTTCTACCTGAACCTCGCCCCGGAGGAGGGCGGGTTTCAGATTGTCGGTGCGAGCCCCGAGATCCTCGTCCGTCTGCGCGACGGCGAGGTCACCATCCGCCCCATCGCCGGCACCCGCCCGCGTGGCGCGAACGAGGCCGAGGACCGGGCGCTCGAGGCTGATCTTCTGGCCGATCAGAAGGAGCTGGCCGAGCATCTGATGCTGCTCGATCTGGGCCGCAACGATGTGGGGCGGGTGGCCAGGACCGGCACGGTGCGCCCGACCGAGAAATTCGTGATCGAGCGCTACAGCCATGTTATGCATATCGTCTCCAACGTGGTCGGAGAGCTGCGCGAGGGCGAGGATGCGCTGTCGGCCCTGCTGGCCGGTCTGCCCGCAGGGACCGTGTCGGGGGCGCCCAAGGTCCGCGCGATGGAGATAATCGACGAGTTGGAGCCCGAAAAGCGTGGCGTCTATGGCGGCGCTGTCGGCTATTTCTCGGCCAATGGCGAGATGGATATGTGCATCGCGCTGCGCACCGGGGTCATCAAGGACCGCCAGCTCTATATCCAGTCGGGCGGCGGCGTGGTCTTCGACAGCGACCCGGAGGCCGAGTTCCAGGAAACCGTGAACAAGGCCCGCGCCCTTCAGCGCGCGGCAGAAGAGGCCGCGCGATTCGTGCGGGGCAATGGTTAATCAGTCACATCCGGGAGGTATCGCATGCGGATCGTCATCACGGGGGCAAATCGGGGCATCGGCGCAGGCCTGAAATCCGCATATACGATGCGCGGCGAGGAGGTGCTGGGCACGAGCCGGGAGCCGTCGGGCGATCTGATCGGCTGCGATGTCACCGATCCGGCATCGGTCGCTTCGATGGCCGAGGCGGTCGGGGACGGCCCGGTCGATCTGCTGATCTGCAATGCCGGGGTCTATCTGGACAAGGGCGCGCCGCTCGATGGCGGTTATGACGCCCGGCTGTTTCAGGACAGTTTCGCGGTGAATGCCACCGGGGTGTTCCTTACCATCGAGGCGCTGCTGCCGGCCATCAGGCAGTCGCGCGGACGCATCGCCATCATCTCCTCGGCCATGGGGTCGGACTGGCGCGCGCCGGGCGGCAGCCTGGCCTATCGCGCCTCGAAGGCGGCGGCGCTGAATATTGACCGCAATCTCGCAACGGATCTGCGCCCGGAGGGCGTGGCGGTCGGGATCTATCATCCCGGCTGGGTGCGCACGCGCATGGGCAGCGAGGCGGCGGATATTTCGGTCGATGAGGCGGTGTCGGGGCTGGTCGAGCGCTTCTCTGCGCTGAGCATGGAGACGACCGGGGTGTTCGAATCCTATGACGGGCAGACGCTGAAATTCTGACGCCAGGACAGGCACCGGCATGGAAAAAGGGCGGCCTCGCGGCCGCCCTTCATCGCTTCGGCAATCGACCGGGTCAGTTGGCCGGAGCCGCCGGTTCCGCAGCCGGGTCTGCCGCAGCCGGATCGGCCGGAGCCGCAGCCGGGTCGGCCGGGGCCATCGCCGGATCGGCCGCGGGATCGGTCGCCATGCCGTCCGTCGCGCCAGCCGGGGCCGGGGCGCTCTCACGCTCGCGGAACACGTATTCCGGTGCCGCGTCGGCTTCTTCCTGAGTCAGCTCCGAGGTGATTTCCTCGGCGTCGTAATTGATGGTGAGCTGGTCCCAAGGCAGGGCGATCTGCTTTTCACCAATGCCCAGGAAACCACCCACACCGACGATCGCGGCGATCATGCTGCCGCTTTCGCTGTCCACGATGATGTCGTTGACGTCACCGATGCTGTCGCCGTCGGGCGAGGTGACCGAGGCGCCGGTGATCCAGTCAACGCGCAGCTCGTTGCCGGACTGCTCGCGGGCGATCTTGTCGCTGTTGGCCATCTCGGCTTCCATCGCAGCGGCTTCCGCGTCTTCAGCCGCGGCTTCGGCGTCCATCGATTCGGCACTGGCGCCCGGATCTGCAGCCGCGTCGCCTTCCATGGCGGGATCAGCCTCCATGGCAGCGTCGCCTTCCATCTCGGTTTCGGCCGCCATATCGGAGTCGGCCTCCATCGTCGCATCCGCGTCCATGGTCTCGGTCTCGGCGTCGGCTGCGTCGGCCGCGGCGTCGCCAGCGTCTTCCGCCGCATCGCCAGCATCCGCCGCGGCGTCACCGGCGGCATCCGCCGCATCGCCGGCTGCATCGGTGGTCGCGTCGGCCGCGTCCGAAGCCGCGTCACCCGCGGCATCCGCCGCGTCGCCAGCCGCATCCGCCGCCGATTCGGCCGCGTTTTCAGTCGCCTGGGCGGCATCTTCCATGGTGTCTTCGGCGGCTGTGTCCGCGTCCTGCGCGAAGGCCATGCCCGAAAGCGGGAGCACAAGGGCGGTGGTCAGAAGAAACTTACGCATCTGATATCTCCTCAGCGTTTCACGAATGCCGACGGGCATCCGCATCACGCAACCAATCCGCACCAAGCAGTTTCGGTTCCCATTCTTAACTTTTGTTTGTTGGTGCTGAATTGGCAGGTTCGGGCAGGCAATTCTGAGCCGCGCGATCTGCCCGCCCGCGCCTCTCAGTCGTCGCCGCGATAGGGCCGCACATATTGCAGCGCCATGTCCCAGGGGAAGAATATCCACGTGTCCTGGCTGACCTCGGTCACATAGCTCTGAACGATCGGCTTGCCCTTGGGCTTGGCATAGACGGTCGCGAAATGCGCCTTCGGATACATGGCGCGGATCAGTTCCAGCGTGCGACCGGAATCGACCAGGTCGTCCACGACCAGGATCCCCTCGCCGTCGCCCATCAGCGCCGCATCGGGCTCTTTCAGCACCTCCAGGTCGCCCTGTCCGGCCGTCGTGGCGACGCCGCGATAGGACCGGACCGAGATCGTGTCGATGGTGCGGATGTCCAGCTCGCGCGCGACGATCATCGCGGGCACCATGCCGCCACGCGTCACCGCCACCACGGCGCGCCATTCGGTCCCGTCGAGCCGCCAAGCCAGGGCGCGCGCATCCCGGTGCAACTGGTCCCAGCTTACATGGAAGCCCTTTTCATGCGGGAGGCGGTCGGAATCGGTCATGGTCTCTCTCAGCTCTTGAAGATCAGCAGGATGCCCAGCAGGAATAGCGCAAGCGCGGCGGCCCGGTCGATCCAGAACTTCGCCCCGAAATAGCGCCGCCGCATCATCGCGGTCGACATGGCAAGCGTTACGACCACATACCAGAACAGCTCGGTCGCCACCGCGGTCGCGTAGATCGAGCCGCTGCGGGTCAGGGTGAGCTGGCCCGGAAACAGCCGCAGGATCAGCGCCGCATAGAACAGCGCCGGCTTGGGATTGGACAGGTTCAGCAGCACACCGCCGAAGAAGCCGCGACCGAATTTCTTCTCCGCCGCCTCGGGCAGCGGATCCGATGCGCTGCGCCACAGACCCCAGGCGAACCAGACGATATAGAGCCCGCCCAGGATCTTCACCGCGTGATAGAGCGGCGGAAAACTCTCGAACAGCAGCGACAGCCCGCCAAGCGCGAAGACGCACCACAAAGACGCGCCGATGGCCAGCCCGATCCCGAAAGGCAGCGCGACATCGCGGCCGCGGGAGAAGGACGTCTGGATCGCCGCCACGATCGCCGGACCGGGCGAGAGCAGCGCGACCGAGATCAGCCCGATCAGGGCCAGATAGGGCTCGATCCCGTCCAGAAGCTCAGCCCTCCTTGCGGCCCGACACCACGTCGATATCGGGCGCATCCACCGCCTTCATGCCGACGAGGTGATAGCCGGCATCGACGTGATGGGTCTCGCCCGTGACGCCGCTGCCCAGATCCGACAGCAGGTAGAGCGCGGAATTGCCGACCTCGTCCTGCGTGACGTTGCGGCGCAGCGGCGAATTCAGCTCGTTCCATTTCAGGATATAGCGGAAATCCCCGATGCCGGAGGCCGCCAGCGTCTTGATCGGCCCGGCGCTGATCGCGTTGACGCGGATGCCGTCCTTGCCGAAATCCTCGGCCAGGTACCGCACCGATGCCTCGAGCGCGGCCTTGGCGACGCCCATGACATTATAATGGGGCATCACCCGCTCGGCGCCGTAATAGGTCAGCGTCACCATGCTGCCGCCCGCGCCCATCATCGCGCCGGCATGACGCGCGACCATGGTGAAGGAGTAAACCGACACGTCCATCGTCTTGAGGAAATTGTCGCGGGTGGTTTCCGCGTAGCGGCCGCGCAGCTGGCTCTTGTCCGAATAGCCGATGGCGTGGACCAGGAAATCCAGTTGCCCCCAGCTTTCGCCGAGTGCCGCGAACATCTGCGCCACGGAGCCCTCGTCGGTCACGTCGCAATCGAACAGAAGCGTCGAGCCCAGCTCGGCCGCGAGCGGTTCGGCGCGCTTCTTCATCGCCTCGCCCTGATAGGACAGCGCGATCTCCGCGCCCTGATCGGACAGCGCCTTGGCGATCCCCCAGGCGATGGATTTGTCGTTGGCCAGCCCCATGATGAGGCCCCGCCGCCCTGCCATGAGCCCCTGGCGTTCGCTGCTTGACATGCCCCTCTCCATTCTACCTTTTGGGCAGGATTAGGCGAAACCCCGGGAGGCATCAAGCATGAGCGCACGCGATGGTATATTCGCCGGCGACGATCCGTTCGCGATTGCACGGGCCTGGCTGGCCGAGGCGCAGGAGGCCGAACCCAACGATCCGAGCGCGATGGCGCTTGCCACGGTGGACGCCGACGGGATGCCGGATGTGCGCATGGTGCTGCTCAAGGACATCGACTCCGACGGGCAGGGCGGCGGGTCGTTCGTGTTCTACACCAATTACGAGAGTGCCAAGGGCCAGCAGATCGAGGCGGCGGGCAAGGCCGCCTTCGTGATGCACTGGAAATCCCTGCGCCGGCAGATCCGGGTGCGCGGCAGCGTCACCCGCGAGGAGGGGGCGGCGGCGGATGCATATTACAACAGCCGCGCCTTGCAGAGCCGGATCGGGGCCTGGGCGTCGCAGCAGAGCCGGCCGCTCTCCTCGCGCAAAGCGCTGATGCTGGAGGTGGCGCGCCAGGGTGCGCTGCACGGCACCGCGCCGGCGCGGCCGAAACACTGGGGCGGTTACCGGATTGCACCGACCCAGATCGAGTTCTGGGCTGACGGCGCGTTTCGCTTGCATGACCGTTTCAGGTGGGTACAAGTCGGGGGAAAACAGGACACCGAATCTGACCTTTCCGCCCGCTGGGAAGTAAATAGATTGTTTCCTTAGTGCTGCATCTTCCCTATATGATTGAAATGTATGGGGTTGTAATAGCCTTACGTTACGTCAATTAATGCGTTTTATAGAGGACGGGATGGCCAAGTTGTGTGAGTATCGCTGGGTAAACGTAACAATCGTACACGGCCCAGAATGGGCTGAGGTCAACGTAAAGCCGTAGTATGACAATAGCTGACGACAGTTTGGTTACCGAGGTCAGTGGGTCGATAAAATGGTTCGATCCCACGCGGGGTTTTGGATTCATCATCAGTGACGATGCGGGTCCGGATATTCTCCTCCACACGAATGTTCTGCGCAATTTCGGGCAGGGCTCCGTGGCCGATCGCGCGCGGGTGAAGGTGCTGGTGCAGCACACCTCGCGCGGATTGCAGGCCGTGCGGATCCTGTCCATCGAACCGCCGGAAAGCGACGGCGCGCCGCCGATCAGCGATCTGGCGGACACCTCGCCCGAGATGCTGGAGACATTGCCGTTCCTGCCGGCGCGGGTGAAATGGTTCGACAAGGGCAAGGGCTTCGGATTTGCCAATTTGTTCGGCCAGCCCGGCGACGTGTTTCTGCATTGCGAGGTGCTGCGCCATTCCGGCCTGTCCGATCTGGGCGTGGGCGAGGCGGTGGCGCTGCGCGTCGTCGATGGGCGCCGCGGCCTGATGGCGGCGCAGATTGCGCCCTGGGAAAAAGGCAGCCGGGATCACGGGGACGCGTGATGCGCATGCCGCGCGGCTTCTCGATGATGGCGACCACGCTGGCGCTGCTTTTGCCGGCGGTCTCTGCACGTGCCGATACGATGTGCAGCGCCGACATTGCGCGGTTTCCGGCGATCGACCTCTCCGTGCAGGTCGAGATCGCCGATGATCCGGCGGAACGGGCGCAGGGGCTGATGAACCGGGACTCCCTCGATGAGAAGTCGGGGATGCTGTTCATCTTCGAGGCCCCGCGCGAAGCGTCCTTCTGGATGAAGAACACGCTGATCCCGCTCGACCTGATCTTCCTCGACCGGACCGGCACGATCCGGCATATCCACCCCAATGCCATCCCGCTGGACCTGACGCCGATCCCCGGTGCAACGGCGGATGATCCCAACCCCGAACGGCTGATGGTGCTTGAAATCGCCGGCGGCGAGGCGGCGCGGCTTGGCCTCGAACCCGGCATGGCGATGGCCCATCCCGCGCTTGATCCGCAGCAGGCCGCAGCACCGTGTCAATAGGGGTTTCTTCCCGGCGAAACAGCCGCTAGAAGCAGCCCGTCGGGGCGTGGCGCAGCCTGGTAGCGCGACGGTTTTGGGTACCGTAGGTCGTAGGTTCGAATCCTATCGCCCCGACCATGTCTCCTCGGAACGCACGCTCTCTGCGACCGGCGCAGCCCGGCCATGCACGGCTTGAAGCCGCGCGGGTCGCGTGACTACATCGGCCTCGACACAGCCGGGCTTGTCCGGCGAGATATGCGGAGTGTGACGATGAAGAAAATCGGTTTCCTGTCCTTTGGCCACTGGTCGCCCGAGCGCGGATCGCAGGTCAAGACCGCCGCCGATGTGCTGACCCAGTCGATCGAACTGGCGGTGGAGGCGGAGAAGATCGGCGTGGATGGCGCCTATTTCCGCGTCCACCATTTCGCCCGCCAGCTTGCCTCGCCCTTTCCGCTTCTGGCGGCGGCAGGGGCGCGGACCTCGACCATCGAGCTGGGGACGGGCGTGATCGACATGCGCTATGAAAACCCGCTCTACATGGTCGAGGATGCGGGGGCGGCCGATCTGATCTCGGGCGGGCGTCTGCAACTGGGGATCAGCCGCGGCTCGCCCGAGCAGGTGGTCGATGGCTGGCGCTATTTCGGCTATCAGCCCGGCGAGGGCGAGGATCATGCCGCCATGGCGCGCCGCCATGCCGAGGTCTTCCTGCAACAGCTCGACGGCGAGGGCTTCGCGCAGCCCAACCCGCAGCCGATGTTCCCCAACCCGCCGGGGCTTCTGCGCCTGGAGCCGCATTCCGAGGGGTTGCGCGACCGGATCTGGTGGGGGGCGGCCTCGGACGCCACGGCGCGGTGGGCAGCCGAGATGGGGATGAACCTTCAAAGCTCGACCCTGAAGACCGACGAGACGGGCGAACCTTTCCACATCCAGCAGGCCAAACAGATCCGCGCCTATCGCGAGGCGTGGAAAGCGGCCGGTCACGAACGCGAACCGCGCGTCTCGGTCAGCCGCTCGATCTTCGCGCTGATGACGCCGGAGGACCGGATGTATTTCGGCCGCGGCGGCAAGGAAAGCGATCAGGTTGGCATCATCGATCAGACCCGTTCCGTCTTCGGGCGCGGCTATGCCGATGAGCCGGACCGGCTGATCGAACAGCTTCGCGAGGATGAGGGCATTGCCGAGGCCGATACGCTGCTGTTGACCGTGCCGAACATGCTCGGCGTAGAGTACAATGTCCACGTGCTCGACAGCATCCTGCGCCATGTCGCGCCGGGGCTTGGCTGGCGCTGAGCCTTCGCGCGCGCAGGCGCGGGCCGGGCCGGTTCACCCCTGCGCGGCCCGCCGCTATTCGCCCTTGCGCGGCACCGCCTGGCCCCGGATCGGCTCGGGTGCGGGGACATATTCCTCCTTGTCATCGACCGGCAGGTCGAACTGGCCCTGACCCCAATCCGCCGCGCGCCATTCCTCGCGCGCGTGGCGGATCTTGTCGCGGCTGGAGGCCACGAAATTCCACCAGATATAGCGTGGCCCGTTCATCGTCGCCCCGCCAAGCGCCATCAGCCGCGCACCCCGTGGCCCGGCCGCCACGGTGATCCGGTCGCCGGGGCGGAAGATCATCATTCGCCCGGCCTCGAACTCGTCGCCCGCGATGCTGACCGAGCCTTCGGTGACATAGAGGCCGCGATCCTCGTGATCGTCGGGCAGGGGGAAGCGCGCCCCCGCCGCCAGTGTCACGTCGAGATAGAAGGTCTCGGAATACAGCGTCGCCGGGGCCTTCTGGCCGTAGGCGCTGCCGAGGATCAGCTTTGCATTGACGCCTTCGGCCTCGATTTCGGGCAGATCGGACTTGCCGTGATGCTCGAAAATCGGGTCCATCTCCTCACGATCCTCGGGCAGGGCGATCCAGGTCTGGATGCCGAACAGGCTGTGCGGCCCGCGCCGTGCCTGGGCTGATGTGCGCTCGGAATGGGTGACCCCCTTGCCCGCCACCATCCAGTTCACTGCGCCGGGCAGGATCACCTGATCGGTGCCGATACTGTCGCGGTGGTGGAAATCGCCCTGATAGAGATATGTCACCGTCCCCAGCCCGATATGGGGATGCGGGCGGACATCAATCCCGTCGCCGGTCAGGAACTCCGCCGGGCCGGCCTGGTCGAAGAAGATGAACGGGCCGACCATCTGGCGTTCGGGGGCGGGCAGGGCGCGCCGGACCTCGAAGCTGCCAATGTCGCGGGCGCGCGGCACGATCACCGTCTCGATGCTGTCCAGCCCGATCTCGTCGGGGTTTCCGGGCGTCAGGGTGGGGTTCCAGCTCATCGCTCAGGTGCTCCGTCCAACTCATGCGGCGACAGTCTCGGCTCGGAAGGCAACGCGCGCCAGCCTGTGCCGGTTCGACAGTAGGGCCGGGCTTGTCCGTCGCACCGGCATTTCTGGCAATCGCCCCGCCGCTGTGGTTCTGTGGTCGGATCAGCGAGCGGAGGCCGGCATGAGCGACAGGAAACCCAGCCAGCAAGGTGACGGAAAAGCCGCAGGCGGCTGGGGGGCTGCCGCCGCGACCGCGCGGGTGCTGATCGAACAAAGCGTGGTCGGCAAGGGCTCGCGTGCGCTGCTGGAGATGAACCAGCCGGGCGGCTTCAAATGCCCAAGCTGCGCCTTCCCCGATTCGGCCCGGAAGAAAAAGCTGGATTTCTGCGAGAACGGCGTGAAGGCGCTTGCCCATGAGGCGACGAAGCACCGGGTGGACCGCGATTTCTTCGCCCGGCACAGCGTCGCGGAACTGGCCGGGCAGAGCGATTACTGGCTGGAGATGCAGGGCCGGCTGACCGAGCCGATGCGTTATGACGCCGAAACCGATCATTACGTGCCGGTCGCGTGGGAGGACGCCTATGCCCTGATCGGGCGCCATTTGCAGGCGCTCGATCATCCCGATCAGGCGGAGTTCTATACCTCGGGCCGGACGCCGAACGAGGCGGCGTTCCTGTTTTCGATCTTCGGGCGCGAATTCGGCACGAACAACTTCCCCGACTGCGCCAATATGTGCCACGAACCGACCAGCCGGGGCCTGCCGCCGTCCATCGGCATCGGCAAGGGCACGGTGGTGATGGAAGATTTCGAGCACACGGAAGCGATCTTCATCTTCGGACAGAACACCGGCACCAACTCGCCCCGGATGATGGGCAATCTGGTCGAGGCGCGCAAGCGCGGCGTGCCGGTGGTGGCGGTCAACCCGATGCCGGAGCGCGCGCTGATGCGCTTCACCGATCCGCAGGATCCGCGCCAGATGGCGACCTTCCGCGCCACCGACATCGCCAGCGAATTCGTGCATGTGAAGATCGGCGGTGATCTGGCCCTGCTGAAAGGGATGATGCGCGCCTTGTTCGAGGCTGACGACAAGGGGCGTGCGGTGCTCGACCGGGACTTCATCGCCGCGCATTGCGCCGGTTTCGGGGCGCTGCGCGACGAGATCATGTCGCTTGACTGGGCGGAGATCGCAGACGCATCCGGCATCGCTGAGGACCAGATCCGCCGCTGCGCCGAGATCTACGCCGGATCCGGTGCGACGATGATCTGCTACGGCATGGGGCTGACCCAGCATCAGAACAGCGCCGAATTGTTGCAGCAGGTGGCGAATCTGCTGCTGCTGCGGGGGAATTTCGGCAAGCCGGGCGCGGGCATCGTGCCGATCCGGGGCCATTCCAACGTGCAGGGCGACCGTACGGTCGGGATCGACGAAAAGCCGACCGACGCCTATCTCGACCGGGTCGAGCAGGTGTTCGGCTTTGTCCCGCCCCGCGATCACGGTCATCACGTGCTGGACGCGCTTTACGCGATGGAGGCCGGGCAGGCGCGTGTCTTCATCGGCATGGGCGGCAATTTCATCCGTGCCGTGCCGGATCGCGACCGGGCCGAGGCGGCGATGCGGCGGCTGGATCTGACGGTGGGCATCGCCACCAAGCTCAATCGCGGGCATCTTGTGCATGGGCGGGATGCGCTGATCCTGCCGGTGATCGCGCGCTCGGAGATCATCCGCACGGCGCAGGGTGTGCAATTCGTGACCATTGAGGATGCGATGGCCAATGTCACCGCCTCGCACGGGGTGCTGGAACCGGCGACAGGCTCGCTTCGCAGCGAGGTGGAGATCGTCTGCCGCATGGCGGCGGCGGCGCTGCCCGGCAGCACGGTGCCCTGGCTGGACTTCATCGGGGATTACGACCTGATCCGCGACCGGATCGCCGCGACCTACCCGGATCTCTTCACGGATTTCAACGCGAAGATCCGGCAGGAGGGCGGGTTTCACCTGGATGTGCCGCCCCGGCGGCGGGTCTGGAAGACGCCCAATGGCAAGGCGAATTTCCTGGTCATGCCGGGTCTGGACATGGACGATCCCGTCGATGCGCCCGACATGCTGCGCCTCGCCACGATCCGCTCGCATGACCAGTTCAACACCACGATCTACAGCTGCAACGACCGCTATCGCGGCATTCGCGGCGACCGGGAGGTGCTGTTCATGAATGCCGGTGACATGGCGGCGCGGGGGATCGAGACCGGAAGCGCGGTCGAGGTGACGACGATCAGCGACGACACCCGCCTGCGCCGGGTGACCGGGCTGCGGGCGCAGGAATATCCGCTGCCGCGCGGTTCGGCGGCGGGGTATTTCCCGGAGCTGAACCCGCTTTTGCCCTTCGATCACCACGACCGCATGACCGGCACACCGGCGGCCAAGTCGATCCCGGTGCGCGTGGTCGCGGCTGGACCTCGGCCCGCGTGACGCGTAAGACCCGGCGAAACCGCACTGACTGCACGGGATTTCGAGATGGGCTTTCGCATGGGGATCGTCGGGCTGCCGAATGTCGGCAAGTCCACCCTGTTCAACGCGCTGACGCGCACCGCCGCCGCGCAGGCGGCGAATTTTCCGTTCTGCACGATCGAGCCGAATGTGGGCGAGGTGGCGGTGCCGGATCAGCGGCTCTACACGCTGGCGGGGATCGCTGGCTCGAAGCAGATCATCCCGACCCGGATTACCTTTGTCGATATCGCGGGCCTCGTGAAAGGGGCCAGCAAGGGCGAAGGTCTGGGCAATCAGTTCCTCGCCAATATCCGGGAGGTGGATGCGATTGCCCATGTGCTGCGCTGCTTCGAAGATGGCGATGTGACCCATGTCGAGGGGCGTGTGGATCCGCTGGCCGATGCCGACACGATCGAGACAGAGCTGATGATCGCCGATCTGGAAAGCGTGGAAAAACGGCTGGCCAATCTGTCGCGCAAGATCAATGCCGGTGACAAGCAGGCCAAGGAAGATGCCCGCCTGATGACCGCCGCGAAAGAGGCGCTCGAGGCAGGCCGCCCGGCCCGCACGGTCGATGTCGCGGATGACGACCGCAAGGCATGGAACATGCTGCAGTTGCTGACGGCGAAACCGGTGCTGTATGTCTGCAACGTGGCCGAGGACGAGGCCGCGACCGGCAATGACTATTCCGCGCAGGTCGCGAAGATGGCCGAGGAACAGGGCGCGGGCCATGTGGTGATTTCCGCGAAGATCGAGGAAGAGATCAGCCAGCTTGACGCCGGGGAAGCCGAGATGTTCCTGTCCGAGATGGGGCTGGAGGAGGCCGGGCTCGACCGGCTGATCCGGGCCGGGTATGACCTGCTGGGGCTTCAGACCTATTTCACCGTCGGCCCGAAGGAAGCCCGTGCCTGGACCATCCGCCAGGGCACGCTGGCCCCGGCGGCGGCAGGCGTCATTCACGGCGATTTCGAGCGTGGTTTCATCCGCGCCGAAACCGTGGCCTATGACGACTATGTCGCCGGGAACGGCGAGGCGGGGGCGCGCGAGGCGGGCAAGCTGCGCGTCGAAGGCAAGAGCTATGAGGTGAAGGACGGCGACGTCCTGCACTTCCTGTTCAACGCCTGATCTGGCAGTGCGCTGACGGCCCGGCCGGGTGGGCCTGGCCCGCATCAGATCACGGGGCGACTGGGGGGTTTCAAATGACCGAATACGGGGCCGGCTGGTGCCGCGCCGAAGCGACGCGACTGCTGGATTTTCACGCCGCCTCGGTGAATCCCGACGGCGGGTTCTACAAGCTGGCGGCGGATGGCACCCCTCTGCCGGACCCGACGCGGGAGCTGCACGAGACCACGCGGATGGTCCACGCCTATGCGCAGGGCCACCGGCTGCGGCATCCGGCCGCCGCCGCCATCGTCGATCACGGCGTTCGGTTCCTGCTCGACGGCCATTACGATCCGGTGCATGGCGGCTTCTGGTGGAGCGTGGGTGATGACGGCCCCTCCGACCGGCGCAAGCAGGCTTACGGGCATGCTTTCGTTCTGCTGGCCGCCGCCTCGGCCCATGCGGCGGGTCACCCGGAGGCGGACCGGCTGCGTGGTCTCGCAATGGATGCGATCCGCACGCATTTCTGGGAGGGCGATCCCGGTGCGGTATCGGACACGTTCGACGAGGACTGGACCAACCCGCCCGCCTATCGCGGCGGCAATGCCAATATGCATCTGACCGAGGCGCTTCTGGCCGCCCATGCAAGCTGGCGGGATGCGGAGGATCTGGACATGGCCCGCAGAATCGCGGGGTTCATGATCGACTGTCATGCCCGCGCCGAGGGCTGGGTGGTGCCGGAGCATTTCACCCCGGACTGGCAAATCGACCGCGATTTTGCCGGTGACCCGATGTTCCGCCCGCCGGGCACCACGCCCGGCCATGCCATCGAATGGGCGCGTCTCGTGTTGGAACTGCGCCGGGAAGGCGGCGAGGCGGCGCGCGACGCATGGACGCTCGACGCGGCCCGGGCGCTTCATCAGCGGGCCCTTTCAGATGCCTGGCTGCCGGAGGGCGGGCTGGCCTATACGATGGGCTGGGACGGGCGGATCGACAACCGCCGCCGTCTGTGGTGGCCGTTGGCCGAGGCGATCGCCACGGCCCATGAGTTGACAGAGGCCACCGGAGACGAGCAGTGGCTTGCGGATGTTGACAAATTTTGGCGGCATCTCGACCGCCATCACATCGACCATGTGCATGGCGGCTGGTTCGCCGAGATCGGACAAGGCGGCGAGACCGTCGAAACCCTCTTCCCCGGCAAACCTGATATTTATCATGCGATGACGGCCTGCATGGCGGGCACCGAAATCGGTTAACCGACTGTCTCATATAGATAAATAACCGTATTACCCGGCGCGAGCCGCGATCGCACGGGTGAGGCGGGCCGGTGGCCGGGATCCGCGTGCCTGCGAAATTCTGCAATCTTCCCCGGTGCTTGTTGTCATGTCTGAATCGCGGGTCGGGCCATGTGGCCGGCCGGACTGCTCTGCCCTGATCTGTGAACAGGATTGACTTTTCCCCGCGCCCGCCGGAACCTGAACGGACCAAACTTCGGGTAGGCAAAATTGGAGGGGAAGATGAATATTGACCTCTCGCGGCGCAGTTTCATCAAGCTGGCGGGCGCGGGCGTCGTGGCAAGCTCACTGGGGTCGCTCGGCTTCGGTGAGGCAGAGGCGCAGGAGCTGGCGCATATCAAGCCGTTCCGCCTGACCACGCTGACCGAGACCCGCAACACCTGTCCCTATTGCTCGGTCGCCTGCGGCATCATCATGTATTCCGAGGGCGATGCGCGCAACGGCCAGGCCGAGTTGATCCATATCGAGGGCGATGTGGACCATCCGACCAATCGCGGCACGCTCTGCCCGAAAGGCGCGGCGCTCAAGGATTTCGTGCGCTCCGAAAGCCGGCTGACCGAACCGAAGATCCGCCGCCCCGGCAGCGACGCCTTCGAGCCGATCAGTTGGGACGAGGCGCTCGACCGGATCGCCCGCGCGCTCAAGGACGATCGTGACGAGAACCTGGTGCAGTTCAACGAGGACGGGGTGCCGGTCAACCGGCTGACCACGACCGGGGTTTTGGCTGCATCCGCCACAACGAACGAGACCGCCTGGGCGACCTTCAAGGTCATCAAGGCGATGGGGATTGCAGGTTTCGACAACCAGGCACGCGTCTGACACGGACCGACGGTGGCCAGTTTGGCCCCAAGCTTCGGTCGCGGTGCGATGACCAACTCCTGGACCGACATCAAGAACACCGACCTGGTGATCGTGATGGGCGGGAATGCCGCAGAAGCCCACCCCTGCGGTTTCAAATGGGTCACGGAAGCCAAGGCGCATCGCGCCGCCAAGCTGATCGTGGTCGATCCCCGCTTCACCCGCACGGCGGCGGTCAGCGATTACTATGCGCCGATCCGTCCCGGCACCGATATTGCCTGGCTGATGGGCATGATCCGGTGGATGATCGAGAACGACAAGGTCCACTGGGAATATGTCCGCAACTTCACCAACGCGGCCTTCATCGTGAAGGACGAGTTCGGCTGGCAGGACGGGCTGTTCACCGGGTACGATCCGGCGACGCGCGATTATGACCGGTCGAGCTGGGATTACGTGATCGGCGAGGACGGCTTTGCCGAGACCGATCCGACGCTGGAAAACCCGCGCTGCGTCTGGCAGTTGCTCAAGGCGCATGTCGATGTCTACACGCCCGAGATGGTGGAGCGCATCACCGGCACGCCGGCCGACCAGTTCCTGCATATCGCGGAGATGATCGGCGAGACCTCGGCGCCCGACAAGACCATGACCTCGATGTATGCGCTCGGCTGGACCCAGCACACCAAGGGCAGCCAGAACATCCGCGGCATGGCGATGCTGCAGCTCATCCTCGGCAATATCGGGGTGATGGGCGGCGGCATGAACGCGCTGCGCGGGCATTCCAACATCCAGGGCCTGACCGATATGGGCCTGATGTCGAATCTGCTGACCGGCTATCTGTCGATGCCCACCGAGGCGGAGACGGATTACGCCACCTATATGTCGACGCGGGAGTTCAAGCCGCTGCGGCCCAACCAGACCAGCTACTGGCAGAATTACTCCAAGTTCATGGTCTCGTTCATGAAGGCGATGTGGGGCGATGCCGCGCAGGCCGAGAATGACTGGGCCTATCACTACCTGCCGAAGCTCGACGTGCCGAATTACGACGTGCTGCGCATGTTCGAGCTGATGAATCAAGGCCAGGTGAACCTGTATTTCTGCCAGGGCTTCAACCCGCTGATGGCCTTCCCGAACCGGGCCAAGCTAACCTCGGCGCTGTCGAAGCTGAAACTGCTGGTCACCATCGACCCGCTGGAGACGGAAACCGCGCGGTTCTGGGAAAATCACGGCGAATACAACGACGTGGACCCGGCCTCGATCCAGACCGAGGTGCTCCAGCTTCCCTCGACCTGTTTTGCCGAGGACGAGGGCTCGCTGACCAATTCCGGGCGCTGGCTGCAATGGCACTGGCCGGGCGTCAGCCCGCCGGGTGACGCCAAGCTGGACACCTGGATCATGTCGCAGATCTTCCTGCGGGTGCGCGAGCTTTACCGCCAGGAAGGGGGCAGCTTCCCCGATCCGATCCTGAACCTGAGCTGGGAATACGAGGATGAAAACGATCCCACCCCGCAGGAACTGGCGATGGAGATCAATGGCCGGGCGCTGAGCGCGGTCAGCGATCCGAACAATCCCGGCGCGACCTTGCTGGAAGCCGGCCAGCAGGTGAAGAACTTCACCGAGCTGAAGGATGACGGCTCGACCATGTGCGGCTGCTGGATCTATTCCGGCTGCTGGAACGTGGACGGCAACAACATGGCGCGGCGGGACAATTCCGATCCGTCGGGGCTGGGCGTCTATCAGAACTGGACCTGGTCCTGGCCGGTCAATCGCCGGATCCTCTATAACCGCGCTTCCTGCGATCTGGAGGGCCGGCCCTATGATGCGGACCGGATGCTGATCGAATGGGACGGGGAACGCTGGGTCGGCAATGACGTGCCCGATATCGGCGTCACCTCGCGCCCCGAGGAGGTCGGACCGTTCATCATGAACCCGGAAGGCACCTCGCGGTTGTTCGCGCGCGGCATGATGCGCGACGGGCCGTTCCCGACCCATATGGAGCCGTTCGAGAGCCCGATGGCCAATGTGTTCAACGCCGAGATGCGCGGGAACCCGGTGGCGCGGGTGTTCGAATCCGACGTGGCCGATCTGGGCACTTCGGAGGAGTTCCCCTATGTCGGCACCTCCTACCGGCTGACCGAGCATTTCCACTTCTGGACCAAGCACAACAAGGTGAATGCGGCGCTGCAACCGCAATTCTTCGTAGAGATCTCGGAAGAGCTCGCGGCGGAGAAGGGCATCACCAAGGGCGGCTGGGTCCGGGTCTGGAACAAGCGTGCCTCGATCCGGGCGGTGGCGGTCGTCACCAAGCGCATCAAGCCGCTGATCTGTGACGGCAAGCCCGTCCATGTCGTCGGCGTGCCGCTGCATTGGGGCTTCACCGGCGTCGCCAAGAAAGGCTACGGACCCAATTCGCTGACCGTGTTCATCGGGGATGCGAATATCGAGACGCCGGAATCGAAGGCCTTCCTTGTCAATATCGAGCCAGCAGAGGAGCCCGTGGCATGAGCACACCCGCACCGGCCCCGACCACGGCCGTCTCAAACCCCTCGGTCGATCCGCTGACGCCGAACCTCTCGGACGCGGCGATCATGCGGGCATCGGCCACGCCGAACCTGCCCGAGCCGACCCAGCAGATGGAGAAAGTCGCCAAGCTGATCGACATCTCCAAATGCATCGGCTGCAAGGCCTGCCAGTCGGCCTGCGCCGAGTGGAACGAAACCAGCCCCGAGATCGGGATCTGCGACGGCACCTATACCAACCCGCCCGATCTGAGTTCGGAAATGTATACGCTGATGAAGTTCAGCGAATGGGAGAACCCCGACAGCGGCAATCTGGAATGGCTGATCCGAAAGGATGGCTGCATGCATTGCGAGGATCCGGGCTGCCTGAAGGCGTGCCCGGCGCCCGGCGCCATCGTGCAGTATACAAACGGCATCGTCGATTTCGTCTCCGACAAATGCATCGGCTGCGGCTACTGCATCTCGGGCTGTCCGTTCGACATTCCGCGCATGTCGCCGACGCGGAACGTGGTGTCGAAATGCACGCTCTGTTCGGACCGCGTCGCGGTCGGGCAGGGGCCGGCCTGCGCCAAGGCCTGCCCGACTCAGGCCATTGTCTTTGGCACCAAGGACGACATGATGGCCCATGCCGAAACCCGGGTCGATGACCTGAAATCGCGCGGCTATGACCGGGCCGGGATCTATGATCCGCAAGGCGTCGGCGGCACGCATGTGTTCTATGTGCTGCAACATGCCGACAAGCCGGAGCTGTACAGCGATCTGCCCGCCGATCCGAAGATCTCGGAAGTGGTCGAGGGCTGGAAGGGACCGGCCAAGGCGGTCGGTCTGGCCGCGATCGGGCTGGCGGCGGTGGGCACCGTGCTGCACTCGATCTTCGGCAAGCCCAACACGGTCAGCGCCGAGGATCAGAGTGAGGCCGAGGAATTGGTGGATGCCGAGCTTGGCGCCGAGGGACAGCAGCGGGAGGAGGTCTGATGGCGGAGAGGGAATATTCGGAATCGACCGACCGGATCGTTGCGACCGAGCCGGTGGAAATCCGCCGCTATGCCACCCATACGCGGATCAATCACTGGTTCACCGCGATCCTGATCGTGCTGCTGATCCTGTCGGGTTTCGCGCTGTTTCACCCCTCGCTCTTCTTCCTGACCGCGCTGTTCGGCGGCGGGCAGGCGGCGCGCTTCATCCACCCGATCTTCGGCGTCGTCGCTTGCATCAGCTTCCTGCTGCTGTTCCTGCAATTGTGGAAGCTGAACCTGATGCGGCGCGAGGACATCACCTGGGCGCGCAACATCAACGAGATGCTGGCCGGGAACGAGGAAAAGCTGCCGGAACTCGGCAAGTATAATTTCGGGCAGAAGGTCGTGTTCTGGGGCATGTTCTGGCTGCTCCTGGCGATGGTCGTCTCGGGCGTGATGATCTGGCAGCAATTCTTCCCCAGCCTTGTCTCCATCGAGGTGCGGCGTTGGGCGGTGGCGATCCACGCGCTGTCGGCGGTGCTGTCGGTGCTCATCATCATCGTGCATGTCTATGCCTCGCTGTGGACCCGCGGCACGCTGCGCGCGATGGTAGGCGGCCGGGTCAGCGGCGGATGGGCCTGGAAACATCACCGCAAATGGCTGCGCGAAGTCGCTAGACGTCAGGATACGCCTCCGGCAGAATGAGCCGGAGGCGCGCCCGGCGCGCGGAAGTCATCCAGCAGCGAGTTCATGAGTCCCAAACCCGATCCCTCCGTCATCAGCAACATCGCGACGCCGGATTTCGCCCGGCTGCCCGATCCCGCGCGCCTGTTTGCCCGCCGCGCCGCGCGGCTGCGGGCGCTGTCATCCGATGCGCGGCTGGGGCCCTATCTGCGATTCCTGGCCGATCTGTCCGAGATGCTGGCCGGGCTGGCGGCGGAGCTGGCGCCGCCCGCGGGTGTCGATGCCGCCACTATCGCGCGCAATCGCAGCGTGCGGATGCCGCCCATCGACCGCGCGGCACTGATCCGCTCGGACGACATGGCGGCGATCTGGACGGCGGTGCTGGACCGCGCCGGGGGGCTGGCCATGCCCGACCCCGCTCGCGCCGCACTTGAGGCGCTGCGCAGTGCACCGGAGGCGGATCGCCAGGCGCTCCTGGCGGAACTTGCCGCGGACCGGGTGCCGGAGGGATTTGCCGCACCCGCGGCCTTCGCGGCGGCGGCGCTGCAACTGGCCGCGTCACGCCTGGCCGCGACGCTGGACCCCGCGCAGCTTGTCCCGATCCGCACCGGGATCTGCCCGTCCTGCGGCGGGCTGCCCCAGGCCTCAATCGTCACCGCCACGATCCAGCTTGACGGCGCGCGCTATGCCGCCTGCGCCTGTTGCAGCACGCAGTGGAACGAGGTGCGGGTGAAATGCCTGTGCTGCGGCTCGACCAAGGGCATCGGCTATCGCGCCATCGAGGGCGCGGCGGAGGAGGCCGCGATCCGGGCCGAGATCTGCAATGAATGCGACAGTTGGGTCAAGATCCTCTACCAGAACCGCGATGCGCGGCTGGAACCGTTTGCCGATGACATTGCCAGCCTCGGGCTTGATGCGCTGATGCGGGACACGGAATGGAGGCGGGGCGGGTTCAACCCGTTCCTCGTCGGGTATTGAGCGCGGCCCTGCGGCACCTGCCGTCGGTGGATCGCCTGCTCGGCGCGACTGGCGGTGCGGCGTTGATCGCGGCGCATGGGCGGATGCCGGCGACCGAGGCGCTGCGCCGGGCGCTCGGGGCGCTGCGGGATGATGTGCTGGCGGGTGCGGCGATGCCGCCGGACCCGGCTCAGGCGGTGCTTAACGCCGCTGCGGCCGAACTGGACCGGCCCGACGCGCTGCGCCCCTGCTTGAACCTGACCGGAACGGTGCTGCACACCAATCTCGGCCGGGCGCTGCTGCCGGAGGAGGCGATCCGGGCGGCGACCGAGGCCATGCGCCACCCGCTCGCGCTGGAATTCGATCTGGAAAGCGGCGGGCGCGGCGAGCGGGACGACCATCTGCGTGGCCTGCTGCGCGAGTTGACCGGGGCCGAGGATGCCACGGTGGTCAACAACAATGCCGCAGCCGTGCTGCTGGCGCTGAACACGCTGGCCGGCGGGCGCGAGGCGGTGGTGTCGCGCGGCGAGCTGATCGAGATCGGCGGGGCGTTCCGCATCCCCGACATCATGGCACGCGCCGGGGTGAGGCTGGTGGAGGTGGGCACCACCAACCGCACCCATGAAAAGGATTACACCGCCGGGATCGGCCCGGACACGGGCATGCTGCTGAAAGTGCATTGCTCTAATTACCGCATCGAGGGCTTCACCAAGGAGGTCGAGGCGCAGGAACTCGCGCGGATCGCCGGGGATGCGGGGCTGCCGCTGATGAACGATCTGGGTTCCGGCTCGCTTCTGGATCTGTCGCGCTTCGGGCTGCGCCGCGAACCGACCGTGGCCGAGGCGGTGGCGGCGGGGGCCGATCTGGTCAGCTTCTCGGGCGACAAGCTGTTGGGCGGGCCGCAGGCGGGCTTTATCGTCGGGCGCAAGGATCTGATCGCGCGGCTGAACCGCAACCCGATGAAACGCGCCATGCGGCTCGACAAGATCCGCATCGCGGCGCTCGCAGCGGTGCTGAAGCTCTATCTCAACCCGGACCGGCTGATCGCGCGGCTGCCGACGCTGCGCCTGCTGGCGCGGGACCGGGCCGAGATCCGCGCCCAGGCCGAGCGGCTGCGCGGCGCGGTGGCCGAGGCGGTGGCGGGTTTCGACCATGACGTGGAGTTGTGCGACTGCGAGAGCCAGGTCGGATCCGGCGCGCTGCCGACCGATACGCTCCCAAGCGCGGGTCTGGCGCTGCGCGGCCCCGGCGGGCGCGCGCCCGAGGAGATGGCGGCGCGGCTGCGCAGGCTGCCCTTGCCGGTGATCGGACGCATTGCGGAGGGCGCGCTGATCCTCGATCTGCGCACGCTTGACAGGGATGAGGATCTGCTGACGGCAATGCAGCGGTTGGCGCCGTGATCATCGGCACGGCGGGCCATATTGATCATGGCAAGACGGCACTGGTTCACGCCCTGACCGGCGTCGATGCCGACCGGCTGGCGGAAGAAAAGCGGCGCGGGATCACCATTGATCTGGGCTTCGCCTATCAGGATCTGGGCGACGGGCAGGTGACCGGCTTCGTGGACATGCCCGGCCATGAGCGGCTGATCCATAACATGATCGCGGGGGCGGGCGGCATCGACGCCGCGCTGATCGTGATCGCGGCGGATGACGGGATCATGCCGCAGACGCGCGAGCATCTGGAGATCCTGACGCTGCTGGATCTGCGCCACGCGGTCGTCGCCATCTCCAAGGCCGATCTGGCGGATGACGCCCGCATTGAGTCGCTGCGGGCGGAGATCGGCGCGGTGCTGGCGCCGACTCCGATGCGGGACGCAGAGGTGATCCCCGTCTCGGCCCGAACCGGGCATGGCGTCGAGTCGCTGCGCGCGGCGCTGCGCGAGCTGTCGGCCGGGCTGGCCCCCCGCAAGCGGACGGGCCGCCCGCGGCTGATCGTGGACCGGGCCTTTACGCTGGACGGGGCCGGGACCGTGGTGACGGGGATGATGCTGTCGGGCACGCTGTCGGTGGGTGACGAGGTGGCGCTGTCGCCTTCGGGGCTGCGGGCGCGGGTGCGGGGAATCCGCGCGCAGAACCGCAAGGCGGAGCAGGCCGCCGCCGGGACGCGCGTGGCGCTGAACCTCTCCGGGATCGGCCGGGACGAGATCGGGCGCGGCGATGTGGTGGTCGCGCCGGACGCCGATGCGCCGACCGACCGCGTGGACGCCGCGCTGCGTTGGGTGGGGGCGAAACCCTTCAACAGCGGGTCGCGCGGACATCTGCATACGGGCGCGGCCTCGGCCGAGGCGCGGATCGTGTCGCTGGGGGGCGAGTTGGACGGGGCGCATCTGGTGCAGATCGTGTTGGACCGGCCGCTGGCGCTAGGCTGGGGGGATCGTTTCATCCTGCGCGATGCCTCTGCCCGAACAACGTTGGGCGGGGGGCGGTTTCTGGATCTGCGCCCGCCGGCGCGGCGGCGGGCGACGCCAGAGCGTAGGGCGGCGCTACGGGCGGCGGCGCAGAGTGATCCTGTCCGCGCCCTCAATGGGCTTCTGGCCGCGCCGCCGCATATTGTCGATCTGGACGCGTTTCTGCGCGACCGGGCGCTCGCGCCGCAGGATCTGGATCTGGCGCAATGGGTGGTGCTGGGTCAGGCGCCTCGCCTGCTGATGACGCCCGCGCGCCGTGCCGATCTGCTGCGTCAGGCGGGGGAGGTGCTGACGGCGTTCCACGCCGAGAATCCCGATCTTCAGGGCATGTCGCGCGAGGCGCTGCGGCTGTCGCTGACGCCGCGCCTGCCGAAGCCGGGCTTTGCCGCATTGCTGCGCGAGGCCGCGGATCAGAGGTTGGTCGCGCTCGCGGGCGGCTTCGTGCGCCATGAGGATCATGCGCCGCGCATGGCCGCGGCGGATGAGGAGATCTTTGCGAGCCTTGCGCCCATGCTGGCGGGGGATGTCCGGTTCCGCCCGCCGCGCGTGCGCGATCTGGCGGCAGAACTGGGGGAGGAGGCGGCCGAGATCCGGCGGGTGCTGAAGCTGGCGGCACGGCTCGGCCGGGTGGATCAGCTCGCGCATGACCATTTCTTCCTGCGCGGCACCACCGCCGAGATGGCCGCGATGCTGCGCGATCTGTCGGCGGCGGCGCCGGATGGCTGGTTCACCGCCGCGCAGTTCCGCGACCTGACCCAGAACGGGCGCAAGGTCGCGATCCAGATCCTCGATTTCTTCGACCGCGTGGGGCTGACGCTCAGGCGCGGCGATCTGCGGCGGATCAACCCGCACCGCGCCGAGCTTTACTAGCCCGGCTTAACCATTCGAGCCGCCTTGCAGATCGATGCCGGTGGCAACAGGCGGCTGCCAGGTTTTCGATTCCGGCGTGGCGCCGGAGGGGGTGGTGCCAAGCTGCGCACCGCCCGTGCCGCCGGTCCAGCCGGTGTTCCCGGCATTTTCCGGCGCGGTCGAATCCTCTCCGGGGGCAGGTTCGGTCTCGGGCTCGGCGACGGACCCGGTGCTGCCCACCTCGTCCTGCGTGCCCTCCATGTCATCGCTGCCGTCGAGATCGGTGCCTTGCGCGGGATCGGGTTCGGACTCTTCATTTGCAGCATCCGCCGGCGCGGCGGCCTCATCTTCCGGCGGGGCGGTTGCATCTTCCGTCGGGGCGGCTTCGGCCTCCCCTTCCGGGGCGGGTTGCGCTTCGCCGCTATCCTCGGGCTGATCGGCACCCTCGGCCGCTGCGGGCTGCGCGGCATCGGTCTTCGACCCGGTTGCGTCCGCGCTGTCTGGCTGCGCCGGTTCCATCTGCGACCCGCTCTGCCCGTCGCGCTCCGATTGCGCGGCGCCGCCGTCAACCTGAGCGGACGCGCCCGACTGCTGCTGCGCGGCCGGCGCTTCGCTCTCCGCGACAGGCGCGACCGTGTCCATCAACTCGCTATCAGCCGAGCCCGCATCGGTCGCCGCCCCCGTCTCCGTGGCCGGGTCGTCGGAACTCTGCCCGGCGGGGTCACCCTCCGCCGCGGGTTCCTGCACGATGACGACGGCCGGCGGTGCCTCCGCCTCCGCGCCATCGCTGGCACCGTTGTCAAGTTGGGCGACGCGCTGCGGCGGGTCGTCGAACGGGGTGACGGGCACATCTGCCCAGGCGGGCAGCGAGAGCGTGGCGGCGATAATCGAGAGATGAGAGAAACGCATGCGCATCCTTTCCGTGATCCCGCCGATTGCGGCTTGACGGTGAAACGCGGCGCGGCGGTTGCCGGTTCCGATCCCGGGCAGTATTGGCCGGATTGCCGCCCCGCTCAACCCGCCGCGCACCCCATTGACGCAGGCGGCGCGGATTGGTTCAGTCTTCCCGGCAGGAACGGAGCATCATGTGAGCGTCATCACCGCGCAGGCGCGCAAATTCGGCTCGACACAGACGCAGGATCTGCCGCTGGCCGAGGAATGCGCGGTCGCGATGAGCTATGACGGCACCACCCAGGCGGTGCTGATGGCGAGCCCTGCGGATCTGGAGGATTTCGGCTACGGCTTCTCGCTGACCGAAGGGATCGCCGCGCCAGGCGAGATTGCGGAGATCGCGGCAGAGCGCGTGGCCGACGGGATCGATCTGCGGATCTGGCTCCATGCCGATGCGGGGCAGCGTTTCCTCCATCGCCGCAGGACCATGGTGGGGCCGGTCGGGTGCGGCTTGTGTGGTGTGGACACGCTGGCCGAGGCGATGCGGGATCTGCCGGTGGCCACGGGGGAGTGTGTGATCTCGGCGTCGGAGCTGGATGCGGCCGTGGCGGGTATGGATGCGGGGCAGGCGCTGCGCGATGCCACGGGGGCCACCCATGCCGCCGGGTTCTTCGTGCCGGGAAGGGGTCTGATCGCGCTGCGCGAGGATGTCGGCCGCCACAACGCGCTCGACAAGCTGGCCGGTGCGCTGATCCGCCAGCACCCGGCCGGGCTGGCCGGGCAGGGCGCTGTCGTCATCACCAGCCGGGTCTCGGTCGATCTGGTCCAGAAAACCGCGATGCTCGGCGCGCCGGTGCTGATCGCGCTTGCGGCCCCCAGCTCGGCCGCGGTGGCGGCGGCGCGGGCGGCGGGGATCGGGCTGGCGGCGCGCGCCCGCAGTGCGGCGCGGGCCGAGATCTACGCCGCGCCGGATCGCTTCCGCTAGCGCCTCACTCGCGCAGCCAGCGCATCAGCACCCAGGCCGTGCCCGAACAGATCAGCGCCGCCAGCATCACGGGGACCGGCGTGCCGCGATAGGCGAGCCCCACCGGCGTCGCGATCAGCACCGCGCCGAGCGAGGACAGCGCCGCCACCATGCTGGCGGTCATCCCGGCCAGATGCGGCATGCGCTGCAATGCCAGCGCGTTGAGATTGCCGAAGGTGACCCCGGCCATGAAGAACAGGCTGACCGCCCAGGCAAAAAAGCCGTAGAAGGCCGCGTCACCGCTCAGCGCGCCGGTGCCCACCAGCAGCAGCGCCAGCGACGCCGTCACGACCTGCATCGCGTAGGCCGCCCGCGCGATGCGGCGCATCCCGAAGCGCATGACGTAGCGGGCATTGGCGATGGTGCCGATCCCGGACAGAAGCGCCATGACCGCGAACCAGCGGGTGAAGCTGTCGGCCCGCCCATAGGTCTGGCCGAAAAGCTGCTCGGAACTGGCCAGCAGCGAAAACATCTGCCCGAAGCCGAAGGTCAGGATCAGCGTGCACAGCATGACCTGCCGGTTGCCCAGCACCTCGCGCGCCGAGGCGAGCAGGCGCGGCCCGCTCAGCGGCACGCGGCGCTCGGGGGGCAGGGTTTCTGGCTGGCGCAGCCCGACCCAGCTCACCCCGATCAGGCCGAAGACGATGAAGGCGGCGAAGACGCCGCGCCAGCTTCCGGTAAGCCCGATGATGAGCTCTCCGAGCGCGGGGGCAAGCGCCGGGATCATGATGAAGATCATCATCACGAAGCTGGTGATCCGCGCCATCTCGCGGCCGGAATAGAGATCGCGGATCAGCGCCGTGCCGGCAATGCGTGGCCCCGATGCGCCGAATCCCTGCACGAAGCGCAGCACCAGGAGCAGCGTCAGGTTGTCCGCGAAGATCGCGCCCGCCGATGAGACGACATAGATCGAGGATCCCAGCATGATCGTGCGCCGCCGCCCGATCGCGTCGGAGACCGGGCCCGCACAGGCCGTGCCGGTTCCCATCCCGGCCATGAAGCTCATCAGCACAAGCTGGGCGCGATTCAGATCGTCTGGCGACAATTCCACCGCGATATCCGACAGCGCCGGCAGCATCGCGTCGATGGAAAAGGCGACGGTCGCAAACAGCACCGCCAGCATCGCCACGAATTCGGGCAGCGGCATTTTCCGCGCCGAGGCGGCATCGGGCAAGTTCTGCTCGGAAGAGGTCATGGCATCACCTTCAAGGATGATTGCGCATATACCCGGCGGACCTTGTCGGCAAGGGCGCGGCGGTCCGAGCGCGGGGTTGCGAGCGAATTCAATGCGGTGCAATCTCTGCCGCAACCGGCCGGTCAGCCCGACCGGCCGCGTCACGGCGGGGCGGCGCGACATGGCAGGACATGTTCTTCTCAGCTCGATGAAGGATGAAGGCCCCTACGTGCTGGAATTCGTCGCCCATCACCGGGCCATCGGCTTCGATGCGATCCATGTCGCCAGCAATGATTGCAGCGATGGCACCGATCTGCTTCTGGATGCGCTCGCCGCTTCGGGGGCGATCACCCATACGCGCAACATCGTCGCGCCCGGCGAGCGGCCGCAGCGCAAGGCCTATGCCACAATGCGCGCCGCCTTCGATCTGGACCGCGCCGACTGGATCATGGTGCTGGACGTGGATGAGTTCCTGTTCGTCGATACCGGGGCCGGCCGGGTGGCCGATCTGACCGCACTGGCCGGGCATGCGGTGGACGTGATCTGCCTGAGCGCGCTGAGCTTCGGGACATCGCAGGATCCCGACTGGCGGCCCGGATCGGTCACGGCGCGCTTCACCCGCCGCTTGCCACGGGACAGCCGCCATAACGGCCCGGTCAAGAGCCTGAGCCGGGCCGGGCGATGGGGCGGCATCCAGAACCACCACCCGGTGGGCTATCGCGGCGTGGCGGAGATCACCGCCATGCGGGGCGACGGCGCACTTACGATGGTGCCGAACGCGCGGTTATGGAGCCATCTGCGCCATTTCGCCCCCGACCAGATCGCGCATGGCTTTGCCTGGTATAATCATTACCCGATCAAGACCCGCGACAGTTTCCTGCTGCGCCAGCTGCGCGGCAACGGGGCGGAGCCTTTGGGCGGGGTTGCCTCCGACCGCTGGAACGCCCGTTACTGGCGCAACTTCGCATCCGCCCGGATCGAGGATCGCCGCATCATCGACCGCTACGCGACGCAAATGCAGGCGGAGCTGGCGCGGCTGCTGGATCTGCCCGGTGTGCGGACGGCGCAGGCCGAGGCCGAGCGTCGCTACGGGGCCATGATCGCCTCCTGCATGGGCGATCCCACCGTCTAGGCGGTTGACACCCGGCGCGTTTCCGCGCATCCCGCCTTGCGACATCACCCGCAACCGGGCGTTCCGTGGGCGCCAAACCGACGAGGAGACCGGCCGTGAGCCAGATTTCCCTGACATTCCCCGATGGCAATGCGCGCGATTACCCCGAGGGCGTGACCGCCGCCGAGGTCGCGGCCTCGATCGCGCCGAGCCTTGCGAAGAAGGCGATTTCCGCCAGTCTCGACGGACAGCATATCGATCTCGCCTGGCCGATCACGCTTTCCGGCAGCATCGCCATCAACACGATGAAGGACGAGGCCCCGGCGCTCGAACTGATCCGCCACGATCTGGCCCATGTCATGGCCCGCGCCGTCCAAGAGATCTGGCCCGATGTGAAAGTCACCATCGGCCCGGTGCGCGATTACGGCTGGTTCTATGATTTCGACCGCGCGGAGCCGTTCACCCCCGAGGATCTGGGCCAGATCGAGGCGAAGATGAAGCAGATCATCGCCGCGCGCGATCCCGTGCGCACCGAGGTCTGGGACCGTCAGCGCGCCGTGGACCACTACACGGCGCAGAACGAGCCCTTCAAGCTGGAGCTGATCGACCGCATCCCCGAGGGCGAGGATCTGCGGATGTACTGGCATGGCGACTGGCAGGATCTCTGCCGCGGTCCGCATCTCCAGCATACCGGCCAGATCCCGGCCGACGCCTTCAAGCTGACCCATGTGGCCGGGGCCTATTGGCTGGGCGACAGCGACCGGCCCATGTTGCAGCGCATTTATGGCGTGGCCTTCCGCAACAAGGACGAGCTGAAGGCGCATCTGCACATGCTGGAGGAGGCCGCCAAGCGCGATCACCGCAAGCTGGGCCGCGAGATGGACCTGTTCCACATGCAGGAAGAAGCGCCGGGGCAGGTGTTCTGGCACCCGAACGGCTGGACCATCTACACCGAATTGCAGGATTACATGCGCCGCCGGCAACGCGCGGGCGGCTATGTCGAGGTGAACACGCCGCAGGTGGTCAGCCGCAAGCTGTGGGAAGACAGCGGGCACTGGGAAAACTACCAGCACCACATGTTCATCGTCGAGGTCGATGAGGAACACGCCAAGACCAAGACGATCAACGCGCTGAAACCGATGAATTGCCCCTGCCATGTGCAGATTTTCAATGTCGGGCTGAAGAGCTATCGCGACCTGCCGCTGCGCATGGCGGAGTTTGGATCGTGCAACCGCTATGAGCCGTCCGGCGCGCTGCACGGGATCATGCGGGTGCGCGGGTTTACGCAGGACGATGCGCATATCTTCTGCACCGAGGACCAGATCGAGGCGGAGACGAAGCGCTTCATCGACTTCCTCTCGGCGGTGTATCGGGATCTCGGCTTCGACAGTTTCCGGGTAAAGTTCGCAACCCGGCCAGAGGATCGCGCCGGCAGTGACGCGGTCTGGGACAAGGCCGAATCGGCGCTGCTGGCGGCGACGCGGGCGGCGGGGATCGAGCCGGAGATCAATCCGGGCGAGGGCGCGTTCTATGGCCCGAAGCTGGAATTCGTGCTGACCGACGCGATCGGGCGCGACTGGCAATGCGGCACCCATCAGGTCGATTTCGTGCTGCCCGAACGGCTGGATGCGGAATATGTCGCCGCCGATGGCTCCAAACAGCGCCCGGTCATGCTGCACCGCGCCACGCTGGGATCGTTCGAGCGCTTCATCGGCATCCTGATCGAGAATTTCGCCGGCAAACTGCCCTTCTGGCTGGCCCCGCGCCAGGTTGTCGTGGCCTCGATCGTCTCGGATGCGGATGATTACGTCCATGAGGTGGTGGCGGCGCTGCGTGCGCAGGGCGTCCGGGCCGAGGCCGACACCCGCAACGAGAAGATCAACTACAAGGTGCGCGAACATTCGCTGGGCAAGGTGCCGGCGATCCTGGCCATCGGCATGAAGGAGGTCGAGCAGCGCAGCGTCTCGATGCGCAGGCTTGACCAGCAGGGCAGCCGCACCCTGTCGCTGGACGAGGTGGTGGCGCAGCTTGCCAAAGAGGCAACCCCGCCGGATATCGGCTGAATCACGCCGATGTTACGAAAGCTTCGCGCGGGCAAAATACTGGACAGTGTTTAATCCTTGCGTTTTGCCCGCGAGCGTCCATCTTGACTTATGCGTGAGCTGACACTTTCTACCGCCTCCCTTCACGGGGCAGCCGGAATTTCGAAAGGGCTGCACGGCCCGGTCGCAAACCCGCGGACCGGGAAACTTGAAGGAGAGAACGGAATGGCCACTGGCACCGTTAAATGGTTCAACACCACCAAAGGGTACGGCTTCATCGCACCGGACACCGGCGGCAAGGATGTGTTTGTGCATATTTCCGCCGTGGAACGTGCGGGGCTGACCGGCCTGCAGGACAATCAGAAGATCAGCTATGAATTGCAGGCGGGCCGTGACGGTCGCGAATCCGCCTCGGATCTGAAGCTTCTGTAAGATCATCGGGAAGGACGCGACGGCGTCCTTCCCCGCCCCATTCTAAGCTGGCTCGACCGGATGCCTCGCAGGGGCTGTCCGCCCTGTCGCTTTTCCCGAACCCGTCTTTGTTCAGGCCGCGCTGCCGCAAGTCACGGGAGTGGCCTCGCGCCATGCGACGCACTAGAAACATGAGGCCCGGTCGGATCCTCCGCCGCGGCTGCATCTGTCACGGACCGCCATGACCACGCTCGACATCTTTGCCGACCCGACCTGCCCCTGGTGCCTGATCGGCAAGGCAGAACTGGATCAGGCGCTCGAAACCCGGCCCGATCATCCCTTCGGCATCACCTGGCATCCGTTTCGCCTCAATCCCGATCTGCCCGCGGACGGGGTCGATCATGTGGACTACATGAAAGCGAAATTCCGCGACGAGGCCGGGATCCTTGACGCCAACGCGCCGGTGCTGAAGGCGGCCGAGCGGCTGGGGCTGTGGATCAACATGGCGGCGATCAAACGCGTGCCGCCGACGCTGGATGCGTTCCGCCTGCTGCATTGGGCGGGCATCGAGGGCGCGCAGACCCGCGTGATGTCGGCGCTGTTGCGCGTGCATTGGCGCGAGGGGCGCGACATTGCCGACCATGCCGAGCTGGCCCGGATCGGGCAGGGGGCGGGGATGGATGCGGACATGATCCGCCGCCTGCTGGCCAGCGATGCCGACCGCGACGAGGTGCTGACGCGCGAAGACCATGCCCGCGAGCGTGGCATCCGCGCCGTGCCCACCTTCGTTCTGGGCAATGCGCATGTCGTCTCAGGCGCGCAGCCCGCCGATCTCTGGCGGCAGGTGATCGACGAGCTGGCCGCCTCGCCGGACGCGGGATAGATCCGCCCGGCCGTCAGCCCAGCAGATGCAGCCCGGTCACGACGAACAGCCCGAGAAACAGCGTCTCTGCCACCATCACCGCGATGGCCGCGGCCCCCACCTCGACCATGCGCGCAAGCGAGGTCTTGATGCCCACCGCCGCAATCGCGATCAGCAGCGCCCAACGGCTCAGCCCGCCCGCCAGATCGGCCAGGGTTTGCGGCAGCAACCCGGCGGAGTTCATCACCGCAAAGACGAGAAACCCGATCACGAAGCCCGGCAGAAGCGGCGGGCGCGCTCCCGTGCCGCCATCGGCCAGGTCCATCCGCCGGATCACCAGCGAGATGCACAGCACCACCGGCGCCAGCATCGACACCCGGATCAGCTTGACCAGTGTGGCCGTCTCCCCCGTCTCCGGCCCGATGGAGAAGCCGGCGCCGACCACCTGCGCCACGTCATGGATGGTGCCGCCCAGAAACACCCCGGAATCGCGCGCGGTAAAGCCGAACGCGTTGGAGATCATCGGGTAGAGCACCATCGCCACGGTGGACAGCACCGTGACCGACAGCACGGTGAACACCAGGTCGCGCTCGGATTTCTCGTGCCGGGGCAGCACGGCGGCGATGGCCATGGCGGCCGAGGCGCCGCAGATCGCGACCGAGCCGCCGGTCAGCAACGCAAAACGCCAGCCCCGCCCGGCAAAGCGCGCAATGGCAAGCGCGAAGAAGATGGTCAGCACCACGCCCGCGATGACAAGCGCGATGGCCGGCGCGCCCAGATCCGCCAGCATCTCGACGCTGATCCGCGCCCCGAGCAGCGCCACACCCAGCCGCAGCACGTTGCGCGCCGTGAAATCGATACCATGCGCGGTGCGGGTGCCGTCCTCGGCCAGGAAATTCAGCGCCAGCCCCAGCAGCAGCGCCAGCAGCATCGCCGGTGCGCCGTAATGATCCGACAGGAACTGCGCCGCGACCGCCACCAGCACCGAGACCGCGAGACCGGGAAAGATCGCCCGGATCTCGTCGGGGCCGGGCAGGCGGGTTGGGCGCATCTGGTCCTCATCGCGGGGTCTTGTTCTTGGCGCCGGGGCCGGCTGACCCTTTCTGCGGCTGAGCGGCGGCCGGATCAAGACCGCCGCCGCCCGGAGGCGGGGCGACTGGCCGGGATGCCGGGGGCTCGGTGAACACCGCGCCGGTTGCCCCCGATCACGGAACAGCGCAGCTTGGCAGGGTCAGCGCCGCCTTGTCCTCGATCCTCATGCCGATCAGCAGCAGGTTGCCAACTCATTATATACAAATACCGTATTTGTAAATACACGAAATTTATCTCTGAACTCTTCGAAATAGCCGTGTGTTCATTCTGGTTCTCGCCACATACGAGGAGTGTCTTCGCATATGAACTTGCCAAGCGTCGGTGAAGTTTCTATTTTCGCCTGAACCAGACAGAAACGGTGGAGGCGGGGCGGTGAGCGGCACGGATGAGCGGCGCGAGGGCGGCAAGGAACAGGATCTGCCGCTGGCGGGGCTGGTGGTGGTTGATCTGAGCCAGTTCCTGTCCGGTCCCTATTGCTCGCTGCGGCTGTCGGATCTGGGGGCGCGTGTCATCAAGGTGGAGCGCCCCGGCCAGGGCGATCTGTCGCGTCAGCTTTATCTGTCCGACACGGAAATCGGCGGCGACAGCACGATCTTCCACGCCATCAATCGCGGCAAGGAGAGCATCGCGCTCGACCTGAAGGACGCCGATGATCTTGCGGCGCTGAAGAAACTGCTGTGCCGCGCCGATGTGGTGATCCAGAATTTCCGCCCCGGCGTGGCGGCACGGCTGGGACTGGACTGGCCGGCGGTGCGGCAGATCAATCCGGGTATCGTCTATGGCTCGATCAGCGGATACGGCACCGATGGCCCCTGGGTCGGGTTGCCGGGGCAGGATCTTCTGGCGCAGGCCCGCTCGGGGCTGATGTGGCTGACGGGCGACGCCGATCAGGGGCCGGTCCCGATGGGGCTGGCCGTGGCCGACATGATGGCGGGGGTGGCGTTGAGCCAGGGCATTCTGGCGGCGCTCGTCGGGCGCGGCATGTCCGGGCGCGGCCGTCTGGTGGAGACCAGCCTGCTCGAGGCGCTTGTCGATCTGCAGTTCGAGGTGCTGACCACCTATCTCAACGATGGCTGCCGGCTGCCCAGCCGGGCGGCGAAGAACAGCGCGCATGCCTATCTCTCCGCGCCCTATGGCGTCTATGCCTGCTCAGACGGGTATCTGGCGCTGGCGATGACGCCGCTGCCGCCGCTCTTCGATCTTCTCGGCATGCCAGATCTGACCGAGGGGCAGGCCGATGCCGGGTTCCGCCGCCGCGACGAGATCAAGGCGGCGATTGCCGCGCGGCTTTCGACGCAGCGCGTCGCGCATTGGCTGGCGATCCTGCAACCCGCCGATATCTGGTGCGCCGAGGTGATGAACTGGCCGGAGCTTCTGCAGAGCGAGGGCTTCGCCCGGCTGGACATGCTGCAGACCGTGACCCGCGCGGACGGGGTGGCGATCAGGACCACGCGCAGCCCGCTGACACTGGACGGCGCGCGCCCCGGCAGCAGCGACGCGGCACCGCGTGTCGGCGATCAGTCCGAACAGATACGCAAGGAGTTCGACCTATGACCGACCTGAGGGGCATGACCTGGAACCACCCGCGCGGATATGACCCGATGGTGGCCGTTTCGGCCGCATGGGCGCGGGAACATGGTGTCACGCTGCATTGGGACAAGCGGTCGCTGCAGGATTTTGAAAGCTTTCCGGTCGAGAAGCTGGCGCGGGACTATGATCTGATCGTGGTCGATCACCCCCATGTCGGCCAGATCACCGCCGAGGGCTGCCTGCATCCCTTGCCCGACGCGCCGGACATCGCGCAGGCCAGCGTCGGGCTGTCCTATCCCAGCTATCGCTGGCAGGGGAGGCAATGGGCCTATCCGATCGACGCGGCGGCGCAGGTGCAGGCGATCCGGCCGGACCTGATCGACACCCCGCCCGCGAACTGGGACGCGGTGCTGAGGCTGGCGCAATCCGGCAAGGTGGCGCTTCCACTGCGCGCGCCGCACAGCCTGATGTGCTTCATCACGCTGGCCGCCAATGACGGGCACAAGGTGCGCACGGACGGGCCGGGGCCGTTCGTGGATCGCGCAGGCGGGATCGCTGCGCTCGAACGGCTGGCCGCGCTTGCCGAACTTGTGGATTCGGCCTGTTATGGCTGGGACCCGATCGACGTGCTGGGGCGCATGTCGCGGACCGACGAGATCGCCTGCGTCCCGCTGGTCTATGGCTATGTGAGCTACGCGCGCGCGGATTCGCCGGGACATCGCCTGTCCTTTCACGACATTCCCGAAACCACGCGCGGCGCGGGGGTGGGCGGCTCGGCCCTTGGCGAGACCGGCATTGCGGTCTCGGCCTTCTCCGCCGCGCCCGAGGCCGCCATCGCCTTTGCCCGCCATGTCGCGGGGCCCGAGATCCAGCGCAGCCTCTATGCCCGGTCGGGCGGGCAGGTCGGTCATGGCGCGGCCTGGCACGATCCGGTGGTGGACGAGGCGGCGGGCCAGTTCTACTCCGGCACCGCCCGCACGCTGGAGGCGGCGGTGCTGCGCCCGCGCCATGACGGCTACATGCCGTTCCAGGACGCAGCGTCGGCGCGGATCGTGCAGGCTCTGACGGATGGCGATTTCGGTGCGGCGGTCGATGACATGGACCGTCTGTTCGCCCGGACCTTCAAGCCGGGCTGACCGGGCTGCTGACCCAGACCGCCGAACGATCCCATGTCTCGGTGATCGGCATGAACGCCGATCCGGTCACTTCCGTCCGGGTGGCCGCATAGGGCTTGGCCAGCAGAGTGCGTCCGCGTGGCTTGGGTCTTTGGCGTTACTGATCGCGACCGCATTGTGGCACAGCGGGAATGACCGGGTGCGAGAATGATCGGCAGCTTCGACGGTTTTGGGCGCGTCCGGCTACGCAACCGCGCGCTGCCGTCCTGCGCCCGGTTCGCGTGTCCGGGCGAGAGCGACGCCGGTGTGGCGTCGAGACATATCAGGCGGTTGGTCTGTCTGCTGCGCCTCAGGCGCCCCAGTTGCGGATCGGGCCGCAATCCATATGCACGAAGTTCGAGCGGGAATACTTGCCCACCCCGCCGGCGCGGCAGGCCACGGCGGCCTTGTACATCTGGCTGACCGAGCGCGATTTCAGCCGCAGATCGGCCGCCTGGCCCTTCATGTGCAGCGAGTTGCGCGCCACGCCGGAGGACCGGGCGCGCAGCATCGCGTTGGTCTTGGGCGAGCGGTAGCCAGACAGCATCATGTAGGGTTCATTCGTGCGCAGCATCCGGTGCGACGCGGTCGCGATGTCGATGGTGCGCGGGTCGATCCCGATGGCCTGGCCGGTCCGCCAGTCGCGCATGAAATAATTGATCTCGTTCAGCGCGTCGCGGATATACTTGCCGTCGATCCAGTAGACCGTGTCGATGCTTTCGCCGGTGCGCGGCGAATACATGCTGATGCGGCGGTAATCGCCGGCGCGGCGGAGAATGCCGAATGCGTTGCCGGCGACGGGTGCGGCGGCAACGGTCGTTGCGGCAAAAATACCCATGATGCCGCGGCGGGTGATGTCGAATGTCATTTCAGATCGCCTGTCCTGCTTTTCTTAACTCACCACGAAACCAGTGGCCCATTCCTTATTTACCGGAACTGCTTAAGACTATGTCATCACACCCTCACGGCGAGAAAGTCTTTCGTTCCGCAACGGGACGTTTTGGCAATTAATCGGCAGAAAACCGCCGATCTGTGCTATAAGGGACACGCTGGAAGCAGGGGGATGGGCGTCGCGTGTCAACAACTTACGGCTCTGCTGGACCTGACGGTTCAGGGCTGACAAAAGGTAAAGAAAAAACACCGAGCGATCGAGCAGAGGTCAAAACGTGAACGAGTTAGCGAATCGTATGCGGCGTGTCGGCCGCATCGCGGCCTGTCTGGCCATGGTCCCGATGAGCGCCGCAGCCATGCCGGCGCCGAAGCTGGATTTCACCGGGTTCGAGATGCAACTGGCGCAGATGGTGGCGCCTGATCCGGGACTGTCGGCGTTTTACGGCGCGCACGGGCTGCAGCCGGTCTTTACCGGCCCCGACGCCGGGCCGCGCCGGGCGGCGCTGCTCGACGCGATTGCCACCGCCCCGGAACACGGGCTGCCGCCGGCGCGATACGACGTCTCCGGCCTGTCGCCCGCGGATGCGTCCACGGATGTCGCGACCGAGATGCGCTATGCACAGGCGCTGTCACGATGGGCAGGCGATGTCGGCAACGGCCTCGTCGATCCGGCGGTCACCGATTCCATGAACAAGCGCAGCCTGGTCCCGGTGGACATGACGGCGCTGCTCGACCGGATGATCAGCGGCGATCCGGCGGCCGCGCTCTCCAGCCTTGCGCCCTCCGATCCGGCCTATGCGCAGCTCAAGGAGATGCTGGCGGCACAGGCGGATCTGGTCGCGCCAGCCGATGCACCGGTCGTGTCCGAAGGAATCTACCGGCCCGGCATGTCCGGCCCGGAGGTTGCGGATCTGCGCGCGCGGCTGGCCAGCATCGGCTTTTCCGCCGCCGATCCCCCAGCCGATCCGCAGCTCTTCGACGAGGCGCTGCGCGAGACGGTGGCCCGCTACCAGGAGGAGGCCGGGCTGCCGGTTGACGGCATTGCCGGGCCCAAGACGCTGGCGCAGCTCAACGGCAGCAGCGCCAACCCCCGCACGCGGCGGGTGATGATGGCGATGGAGCGGCTGCGCTGGCTGAACGGGCATGATCTGAACGCCCGGCTGATCTGGGTCAACATCCCCAGCTACTCCGCCCAGATCCGCGAGAACGGCCAGAACGTCTTCGAGACGCGGGTGGTGGTGGGCAAATCCGATCCCGATTGGGAGACGCCGGAATTCAGCGAGGTGATGGAGTTCGTCGTTCCCAATCCCCGCTGGAACGTGCCGCGTTCGATCACGGCCGAGTCCTATCTGCCCAAGCTGAAGGCCAACCGCTATGCCGTCTCGCATCTGGAGATCGTGGACCGGCGCGGTCGCCCGGTCTCGCGCGACAGCATCGATTTCGGCAAGTATTCCGGCAGCAATTTTCCCTATTACCTGCGCCAGAAGCCGGGGCCGGACAATGCGCTCGGGCTGGTGAAGTTCATGTTCCCGAACCAGTGGAACATCTATCTGCACGACACGCCGTCCAAGGGGCTGTTCAACAATGCCAGCCGCGCCGCCTCGCATGGCTGCGTGCGCGTGGCCCGGCCCTTCGATCTGGCTTACGCGCTGCTGCGCGCCAACAGCGACGATCCGCGCGGCCTGTTTCACCGCATGCTCGATACGGGCCAGGAGAAATGGATCAAGCTGAAGGAGCCGCTGCCGATCCACCTGGTCTATTTCACGGCCTTCCCCGGACCGGACGGCCAGCTTGTCACCTATCCCGACGTCTATGGCCGCGACGCGATGCTGTGGACGGCGATGAAGAAGGCCGCGCAGGCCGGCAGCTAGCGCGGCCCGGCAGGCGACGGCGCGGCGGCCCCTCGCGGCGGTTCCGGTTGGGTCTGGTTTTGTGGCGCGCGGATGGCTAGATCATGGGCGCGAAAGGAGGCCGCGATGCAGGTCACGATCAAGGATCTTGCCGAGGCGCTCGACGCCCGCGCCTGGGGCGATCTGTCCATGCAGATCGACAGCGCGGCCGAGCCGGCGCAGGCCGGTCCCCGGCAGATCGCGCTCGCCATGTCGCCGAAATATGCCGAGGCGCTGCGGCCTGGTGCTGCGGCGATCCTGTCCGAGGGCATGGCGCCGGAGGATTACGGGCTGGCCGCCGCCATCTTCGCGCCGCGTCCCCGGCTGGTCATGGCAGGGCTGACGCGCCGCTTCGATCCGGGCCCCGACATCGCGCCGGGCATCCATCCATCGGCGGTGATCGATTCCTCGGCGCAGATTGGCGACGGCGCCGCCATCGGGGCCTTCGTGGTGATCGGGCCGGATGTGCGGATCGGCGCGAATGCCCGCATCGCCAGCCATGTCTCGATCGGGCAGGGCAGCCGGATCGGGGCGGACGCGATGATCCTGAACGGCGCGCGCATCCAGCACGATGTGCAGATCGGCGACCGGGTCATCATCCAGCCGGGCGCGGTGATCGGCTCTGACGGGTTTTCCTTTGTCACCGAGCAGGAGTCAGGCGTCGAGGAAATTCGCAGAACCCTTGGAAAGCGCGAACATATTGTCGCACAGAGCTGGGAGAGGATCCATTCGCTTGGCCGCGTGGAGATCGGCGATGATGTAGAGATCGGCGCCAATGCGGGCATTGATCGCGGCACGATCCGCGCGACACGGATCGGCAACGGCACCAAGCTCGATAACATGGTCCATATCGGCCATAACGTGGTGGTGGGCGATGACTGCCTGATCTGCGGACAGGTCGGCATTGCCGGGTCGAGCGTGATCGGCAATCGCGTCGTGCTGGCCGGGCAATGCGGCGTGTCGGACAACATCACCGTTGGCGATGACGTGATCGCGGGCGGGGCCAGCAAGCTGTTCAGCCGGGTGGCGGCGGGCCGCGTGGTGCTGGGCAATCCCGCCATCGACATGGCCACGCGGATGGAAATGGACCGCGCCACCCGCCGCCTGCCGCGCATGGCGGCGACGCTGTCCAAGCTTCAGAAAACTGTTACAGAATTGTTGGACAAGGCCTGAGCAACACGGCACGTGGCGAGACGTCGCCCGCGCGAACCGGAGGATGAGATGACCGACACGATCCGCAACCGCATCCGAGAGATCATTGCCGAACAGGCCATGCTCGATGTCGAACAGGTCACCGACGACGCGACGCCGGCCGATCTGGGCATCGACAGCCTGGGTCTGGTCGATTCGATCTTCGCGCTCGAGGAGGAGTTCGACATCACCATCCCGTTCAACGCCAACGAGCCTGAAAAATCGGAGTTCGACATCTCCTCCATCGGCCAGATCATCTCGGCCGTCGAAAAGCTGGTGGCCGCGAAGGCATGAACGCGAAGAAGACCAAGACGGAGAAGTCCGGCGCGGCCAAGGGACGCACCGAAAAGATCGGGCCGGTTGCCGCGCCGGTCATGCACAAGCCCCGCAGCGGTGCGCGGCGCGTGGTCATCACCGGGATGGGCACGGTCAACGCGCTCGGGCTCGATGTAAAGACGACGCTGGAGGCGTTCCGCGAAGGGCGCTGCGGAATCACCCAGCTCGATTTCCGCGACGTGGACCGGCTGGCGATCCAGATCGGGGCGCAGATCCATGACTGGCAGCCGGAAAGCTGGTTCAACCGCCAGCAGATCCTGCTCTATGACAAGTTCACCCAGTTCACCCTTCTGGCCGCCAAGGAGGCGGTGGAGCAGTCGGGCCTGGAGTTTCATGGCGAGCTGGGCCTGTGTTCGGGCGTCGTCCTGGGCACGGCCGGGGGCGGGCTGAACACCTGGGACGAGAATTACCGCGTGGTCTACGAGGAGGGGAAGAACCGTGTGCACCCCTTCGTCGTGCCCAAGCTGATGAACAATGCCGCCGCCAGCCATGTCAGCATGGAGTTCGGCCTGCGCGGCCCGGCCTTTACTGTGGCCACGGCCTGTGCCTCGTCCAACCACGCGATGGGGCAGGCCTTCCACATGGTCCGCTCCGGCGCGTCCAGGGTCATGCTGACCGGCGGCTCCGAGGCGATGCTGTGCTTCGGCGGGGTGAAGGCCTGGGAAGGGCTGCGCGTCATGTCGCGCGACGCCTGCCGCCCGTTCAGCGCCAACCGCAACGGCATGGTGCAGGGCGAGGGGGCGGGCGTGTTCGTCTTCGAGGATTACGACCATGCGCGCGCGCGCGGCGCCGACATCCTGGCCGAGGTGGTGGGCTTCGCCATGTCCTCGGACGCGCAGGACATCGTGATGCCCTCGGCGCAGGGGGCGGAGCGCGCCATCACCGGGGCGATGCGCGATGCCGGGCTGAACCCCGATCAGCTCGGCTACATCAACGCCCACGGCACCGGGACGGCGGCGAATGACAAGACCGAATGCGCGGCGGTGGCGCATGCCTTCGGACATCACGCCGACCGGCTGATGATGTCATCCACCAAGTCGATGCATGGCCATATCATCGGCGGCACCGGCGCAGTGGAATTGCTGGCCTGCGTCATGGCGCTGCGCGACGGCATCATCGCGCCGACGATCAATTACGAAGAGCCGGACCCGGAATGCGCGCTCGACGTGGTGCCGAACGAGGCGCGCGAGAAGAAGGTGGATGCGGTGCTGTCCAATGCCTTCGCCTTTGGCGGGCTGAACGCGGTGATCGCGCTGCGCCGGGCCTGACGGGCGGCGCAAGCGGCGCGGCGGGTCCGGTCTAGCTGCCGGTGCCCGGTGCGATGCGGCGGCGCAAAGGCCGGCCACGCGATGCGGGGGCGGGTCGCGATCCGTCCTGCGGCGGCTGGCCCTGCGCCTTGCCGAACTCCTGCAGCCAGCGCAGCCCCGCCTCGGTCAGGGTGCGCGGCGCATATTCGGCCGAGACCCAGCCGTCATAGCCATCTTCGGCCAGAACCTGGAAGAACTCGGTATAGTTGATCTCGCCATCGACAGGCTCGTGCCGCCCCGGCATCCCGGCAATCTGGATGTGATGGGCGCGGTGGCCGTGACGCCGCCAGCAGCCGATCACGTCGCCGGTGATGCGATGGGCGTGATAGGCATCGAATTGCAGCCCCAGATTGGGCGCGGCCACCGCGTCGAGCACGGTCTCGGCGAGGTCGAAATCCGACATGAAATAGCCCGGCATGTCGATCGGGTTGATCGGCTCGATGGTCAGCCCGGCATGGGGCGCGCGCCCCGCCGCCCAACGCAGGTTGTCGATGAAACAGTCGAGCGCCGCCGCGCCCTCGGCCTTGCCGGACATGATGTGGATATGGCGCACCGACAGCGCCTCGGCCACGCGCAGCGCGCGCTCGAAATCGCGGCGGAACCGCTCCTTGCGCTCGGGGATGGCGGCGAAGCCGAGCGGACCGCCGGCCCAGTTCGGCGGCGGGCAGTTGATGAGCACGATCTCCATCCGGTTGCGCCGCGCGCTCGCGCGCATGTCGGGCAGCGGGATGTCATAGGGAAACAGGATCTCCACCCCCTTGAACCCGGCCCGCCGTGCCGCGCCGAAGCGTTGCAGCATCGGCAACTCGTTGAACAGCATGGTCAGGTTCGCGGCAAAACGGGGCATCACGTCTCCAGCGGAAAGAACCGGCCGCCCGAGGTCACACCCATCCGGCCATCGGGGCCGGCGGAGGCGGCCTCGGCCAGGCGATAGAAGCTCTTGCGGTCGATGCGGGCCAAAAGCCCGCCGCGAATCTCGACATAGGGGCGCGGCTCGTCGGGCGTGCCGGCGATGGTCAGCGGATGATCCGGGCCGAGCGTCACCTGATCGCCGATATTGGTGGTGAAACGGATCTCCGCCGCGTCCAGATCGACGTCCACGGCGATGAAGGGCGAATCCTCGACCTGGATCCCGATCTTCTCGACCGGGGTGACAAGGTAATGCCGCCCATCCTCGAATTTCATGATATTGGCGAACATCCGCACCATTTCGGGCCGCCCGATCGGCGCGCCTTCATGGATCCAGACCCCGTCGGCGCGGATGGTCAGGTCCATCTCGCCGCAATAGGGCGGATCCCAGAGATGCACCGGCGCCGGCCCGCGCGTGCCCTGCGTCTTCGCAGCGCCGATCAGCCCGCCTGCGCGGTCTGCCGCCGGCCCGTTCCTGCCATCTGCCTCGGTCGGTTTGCCCATTTCACCCGCGTTCGATCCGTGGTTTCATGCGTTCTAGAGCAGAAAGAGAGAATTGTCATGGCCGAGGATGACAAACTGGTGGATGATGTTCTGACCCTGGGTCAGAGCCTGGCCGAGGCGCGCGCCAGTATCGAGCGGCGTTTCGTCGGTCAGCACGAGGTGGTCGAGCAGGTTCTGGCGGCGATCCTGGCGGGCGGGCACGCCCTGCTGGTCGGCCAGCCGGGTCTGGGCAAGACGCTGCTGGTGGACACGCTGGCGACCGTGCTGGGCCTGGAGGATGCGCGCATCCAGTTCACCCCGGATCTGATGCCGTCCGATATTCTGGGCTCCGAGGTGCTGGACCAGGCCCCGGACGGGCGACGCGAATTCCGCTTCGTGCCGGGGCCGGTCTTCACCCAGCTTCTGATGGCCGACGAGATCAACCGCGCCAGCCCGCGCACCCAGTCGGCGTTGTTGCAGGCGATGCAGGAGGGGCAGGTGACCGTGGGCGGCGCGCATCGCCCGCTGGGCCGGCCGTTTCACGTGCTCGCGACCCAGAACCCGATCGAGCAGGAGGGCACCTATCCGCTGCCCGAGGCGCAGCTTGACCGGTTCCTTTTGCAGATCGACGTGGATTATCCCGACCGCGACACCGAACGCGCCATCCTGCTTGCGACCACGGGCGAGGAGCAATCCGCCCCGCACCCGGCGATGGATGCGTCCGGGCTGATCGCGGCGCAGGGCTTGATCCGGCGGATGCCGGTGGGGGAGACGGTGGTGAACGCGATCCTCGATCTGGTGCGGGCGCTGCGGCCGGGACCGGAAGGCGCCGACTGGATCGCGGACACGCTCAGCTGGGGGCCGGGGCCGCGCGCGGCGCAGGCGCTGATGCTGGTGACGCGGGCGCGGGCGGTGCTGAACGGACGATTCGCGCCCACGCTGGAGGATGTCGATGCGATGGCCGCCCCGGTGATGCGCCACCGCATGGCGCTGAACTTCGCCGCCCGCGCGCGCGGCGAAACCACCGACACCGTGATCGGCCGCATCCGGGACGCCCAGTTCCGGCAGGCGGCGTGAGCGCCGGGAGCGCCAGTTCCGCCGCCATTCTGCGCGCCCGGGCCGAAGCCGCCGCGGGCGCGTTGCCGCCGCTGATCCTGACCCGCGGGCCGGTCGCCGCCACCGTGGCGCCGGGCGGGCACGGGCTGCGCCGCGCCGGGACGGGCGAGGATTTCTGGCAATACCGCCCCGCGCATGAGGGCGATACGGCACGAGCGATCGACTGGCGCCGCTCGGCCCGCGGGGATGCGCAGTTCGTCCGCGACCGCGAGCGTCAGACCGCGCGGACCGCGGCCATCTGGATCGGGCGCGGGGCCGGAATGGCCTATGCCGGGCAGGGCGCGGCGGGCGAGACAAAGCAGGACCGCGCCCGGCTGATCGGCCTGTCGCTGGCGCTGTCGATGCTGCGCGGGGGCGAGCGGGTATCGCTGCTCGGCCGGGCGCCGGGGGGCGGCAATGTCCAGGCCGGGCAGTTGAGCCTCGATCTGGCGGGTCAGGCGCTTCTGCCGGGCGATGGCGATGCGCCCGATCCCGCGATGGCGCGGCCGGGGCAGGTGGTGGTGCTGATCGACGATTTCCTGGTCGAGACACCGCTGCTCGCTCAGTTCCTCGGCAATCTTTCGGGCTTCGGCTCAACGGCCGTGCTGTTGCAACTGCTGCACCCGGACGAGGAAGAGTTTCCCTTTGGCGGCGCGGTCCGCTTCGAGACCGCCGGCGGGCTGCGCCATGACACGCGCGATGCCGAGGGGCTGCGCATGGCCTATCGCGCCCGGCTGGCCGCGCGGCGCGAGGATCTCTCGCGCATGGCGACGCAGGCCGGGGCGCTGTTCGGCACCCATGACCTCGGCCGGCCGGCATCGGAGGCGCTGATCTGGCTGCACGGCGTGCTGGCGGCGCGATGATGATGCTGGGCCCGATAGGTTTCGGCGCGCCGCTGGTGCTGGCGGCGCTCGCGGTTCTGCCGCTGCTGTGGTGGCTGCTGCGCGCCTTGCCGCCGGTGCCGACCCGGATCCGCTTTCCCGGCACAGCCCTTCTGGCCGGGCTGCGCGACCCCGAACCGATCGCGCGCCGCACGCCGTGGTGGCTCTTGCTGCTGCGCATGATCGCGGTGGCGGCGGTGATCCTGGCCTTCGCACAGCCGGTCTGGCGACCGCCGCCGCCCCAGCAGGAGGGCGACGCGCTGCTGATCGTGATGGATGCGGGCGCGACCGCAGCACCAGGCTGGAACGCAGCGCGCAACCGCGCGGTCAGGGCGGCAGAGACCGCCATCGCCGCCGGTCGTCCGGTCTCGGTCCTGCTGGCCGACGGGCAGGGCGACGCGCCTTTGATCTTTGCGGCCGACGGGTCGGTGGCCGCGACCCTGCGCGCGGCGCAGCCCCAGCCCTGGCCGGGTCGCTATCCCGTGGCGGATGCCGAAATGTTCGCCGATCTGCCCGACGGGGTGCTGCGCACGATCTGGTTCAGCGACGGGCTGGATCATCCCAACCGCGCCGCCTGGCTCGCCGCGCTGACCGGGGCCGGGCCGGTGGAGGTGATCCCGCAAGCGATCCCCGCGACCAGCCTGTCCATGATCGGCGATGGCCCGCAGCCGGTGCTGGAGCTGGCGACGACGGGCGAGCAGGCGCCCGACATCCTTGCCCTCGGCCCCGATCCGCAGGGTATTCCGCGGGAACTTGCCCGGCTCAGCCCCGGTCCGCCGCGCCGCGAGGGCGGGGTGACGATCCGGCCGGTCCAGGTCGATCTGCCACCCGAATTGCTGGGGCGGGTGACCCGATTCGCGGTGGACGGCGTCGAATCCGCCGCCGCCCTGGTGCTGGGCGATGACCGGCTGCGGCGTCCCGTGGTGGCGCTGATCTCGGAGGGGCGGGCGACCTCGGAAGGGCAGGCGCTGCTGTCGCCGGCCCATTACCTGCGCAGTGCGCTTGCCGGATCCGCCCGGCTGATCGAGACCGGGCTGACCGACGCGCTGAGCGCCGGCCCGGACGTGATCGTGATGATGGACCGAGTCGGTCTGGAGCCGGATGGCCCGCTGGCCGACTGGGTGGCGGAGGGCGGGCTGCTGATCCGCTTTGCCGGGCCGCGCATGGCCGCCGCCCCCGATCTGGTGATGGAGCCGCTGCTGCCGGTGCGTCTGCGGCCGGGGGGGCGTGACATGGGCGGCGCGCTGAGCTGGGGCGCGCCGCGCCCGATCGCGCCCTTCGATGCGGATGGTCCCTTTGGCGGACTGACCATCCCCGAGGATGTCACGGTGCGCGCGCAACTGATGGCGGAACCCTCGCCGGACTTGGCCGAGCGCAGTATTGCCGCGTTGAGCGACGGCACGCCCTTGGTGACGCGGGCCGGGATGGGCGAAGGTCGGCTGGTGCTGTTTCACTCCACCGCCAATGCCGACTGGTCGACCCTGCCGCTCTCGGGCCTGTTCGTCGAGATGCTGGACCGGCTGGTCAGCAGCGCGGGCACGCGCGCCGCCGCAGCGGAGGCCGACCCGGCGCAGGCGCAGGACGGGATCTGGACCGCCACCGAAATCCTGGACGGGTTCGGCCGGCTGCGCGACGCCAGCGACCCCGCCCCGGTGCCGCAGGCGGCGCTCGCCGAGGGTCCGGGACCGGACGTGCCCGCCGGTCTCTACGCCTCCGGCGAGCGGCTGGTGGCGCTGAATGCAGGCGGGCCGATCACCGAAGCAAGCTGGCCCGGCGCCACGGTGGAAACGTCGTCCACGCCCGGCCTGCCGCTGGCCGGATGGCTGCTGCTGGCCGCCACGCTGGCGCTTGTCGCGGATCTGGCGGGCGCGATGGTTCTGCGCCGCGGCGGCGCGGGCGGGGTGACGGCGGCGCTGCTGCTGGTGCTGTTCATGCCCGATCTGTCCCGCGCGCAGGAGATCGATCCGGACCTGATGCGGGCGGCGAACGCGTTCGCGATGGGCTATGTGCTGACCGGCGATGCGGGCCTTGACGAGACCTCGCGCCAGGGACTCAGCGGGTTGTCACACACCCTGACCGCGCGCACCACGGTCGAGCCGACCTCGCCCGTCGCGGTGGATCTGGAAACCGCCGATCTGACGCTGCTGACCTTTCTCTACTGGCCGATCGGATCGGATCAGCCGGTTCCCTCGGCGCAGGCCTATCTGCGGCTGAACCGCTATCTGCGCGGCGGCGGGATGATCCTGTTCGACACCGGCGATGCCGATCTGGCCGGGACCGGGCCGGACAACTCCGCCGATCTGCGCCGGCTGGCCGGTCCGCTCGACATGCCGCCCCTGCAGCCGGTTCCCGACGACCATGTGCTGACCCGCAGCTTCTACCTTCTGGACGACCTTCCGGGCCGCTATGCCGGGGGCGAGGTCTGGGTGGAGGCCAGCAGCGCGCGGGACGGCACGGTGAATGACGGCGTCTCGCCGGTGGTGATCGGCGGGAATGGCTGGGCCGAGGCCTGGGCCGTCGATGATCGCGGCCTGCCGGTCTTCGCCGTCGGCACCGGCATGGATGGCGAGCGGCAGCGCGAGATCGCGCATCGCTTCGGCGTGAACCTGATCATGTATGTGCTGACCGGCAATTACAAATCCGACCAGATCCATGTCCCCGCCCTGCTGGAACGTCTGCGCCAGGAGGAGGGCGGATGAGCTGGGGCGGGCTGGTTCTCGATCCGATCCTGTCGCCGCTGATCGGGGCGGTTGCGGCGGGCTGGCTGGCCGCCATCGTGGCCCTGCTGGGGATCGCGGTCGCGGCGCTGTCCCGCTGGCGGCGGCTGCGCGGGGCGTGGTGGCGCGGTGCGGCGCTTCTGCTGATCGCCGCAGCCCTTGCCGGGCCGGGGCTGGAGCGCGGCGAGGCGCGCCCGCTCTCCGACATCGTGCTGCTGGTGGATGACCGCAGCGCCAGCCAGACCCTGCCGGGACGGCGAGACACGAGCGACGCGGTGCTGGCGCAGATGGAGGCGGAGCTGGCGGGCTGGCCGAATACCGAGATCCGCCGGGTGACGTTGGGCGATGACGCGGACGGCACGCTGCTTGGCGCGACGCTCTCGCGCGCGCTTGCCGCCGAACCGGCCAACCGGCTGGCCGGTGCGGTGGTGGTCAGCGACGGGCTGGCCCATGATCCGGCCGCCATGCCCGCCGACGCGCCCGCCCCGGTGCATTTCCTGCAAACCGGGACGCCTGAAGACTGGGACCGTCGCATTGTCATCGACGAGGCGCCCGGCTTTGCCCTGATCGGAGAACCCGCCACCATCCGCCTGCATATTGCCGATGAGGGCGCAGCACCCGCCGAGATGGCGGCGCCCATGACGCTCACCGCCACGCTGGATGGCGAGGAGATCGCGACCGTCGCGGTCACCCCCGGCACACGGATCGAGCTTCCCGTCACGCTGGAGACGGCGGGGCGCAACGTCGTGCTGCTCAGCGTCGAGACCCAGGACGGAGAGTTGACCCCGATCAACAACCAGGCCGCGCTAAGCATCAACGCGGTGCGCGACCGGCTGCGGGTTCTGCTGGTGTCCGGCGAGCCGAACGCCGGTGAAAGAACTTGGCGCAACCTTCTGAAATCGGATGCGAATGTCGATCTGATCCATTTCACCATCTTGCGCCCGCCGGAGAAATTCGACGGCGTGCCGGTGACCGAGCTGGCGCTGATCGCCTTTCCCACCCGCGAGTTGTTCATGGAGCGGATCGAGGATTTCGACCTCATCATCTTCGACCGGTTCCGGATGCGGGGGATCCTGCTGCCGCAATATTACGACAATATCCGCCGCTATGTGGAGCAGGGCGGCGCGGTTCTGGTCTCGGCCGGGCCGGAATTCGCCGGGGTGGACAGCATCGCGCGCTCGGCGCTCGGCGCGGTGCTGCCGGCGCGGCCGACGGGGCGGGTCATCGACCGGCCGTTCCGTCCGCTGCTGACCGGCGATGGCCGCCGCCACCCGGTCACGGCATCGCTGCCGGGCGCCCCCGCCGAAGCGCCGGCTGAGGCCGAAGCGCGCGATGATTGGGGCCGCTGGCTGCGGATGATCGAGACCTCGCCCACGCAAGACGCGACCGTCGCCATGACCGGGGCGGACAACCAGCCGCTTCTGATGCTGCGCCGGCAGGGCGAGGGGCGGGTGGCGCTGATCGCCTCCGACCAGCTCTGGCTCTGGGGGCGCGGGTTCGAGGGGGGCGGGCCGCAGCTCGACCTAATGCGGCGGGTGGCGCATTGGTCGATGAAGGAGCCGCAGCTTGAGGAGGAGGCGCTGGAGCTGCGCGGCCTGCCCGGACTGGGGATCGAGATAACGCGGCGCAGCCTGGAGGATGTGACCGAACCGGCGGTGATTGCCGGGCCCGACGGCCAGAGCTCTGAGCTGGCTCTGGAGGAGGCCGGGCCGGGCAGTTTCACCGGGCGCTTCACCGCGCCTGCGCCGGGGCTCTATACCGTGCGGCAGGGAGATCTGGCGCGCTCCGTCGCCATCGGCCCCGCCGCGCCGCGCGAATTCGACCGCACCGTCGCCAATGCCGCCGCCATGGCCGGGCTGACCGAAGCGTCGGGCGGCAGCATCCATCGCCTCTCGGACGGGGTGCCGGAGCTGCGCCGCATCGCCGAGGGCCGACCCGCAGAAGGGCGCGGCATCGCCGGCCGCTGGATCGGGCTGACCGCGCGCGAGGCAGAGACGGTGACCGGCCTGTCGCGCCGCCCGCTGCTGCCCGGCTGGATCTGGCTGGCGCTGATCGCCGGCACCATGCTCACCGGCTGGCTGGTGGAGGGACGCCGGCGCGGCTGAGCGGCGGCGCGCCGCCTTGCCAATCCGCCCCGCGCTTTGCTAGCAGAGTTTCCAACCCATCTCGAAAGGCAGTCAGACATGGCCGACACCATCCCGACCGACGCCGATATCGGCCTGATCCAGCGGATCATCCCGCATCGCTACCCGTTCCTGCTGATCGACCGGGTGCGCGACATCGTGCCGAACAGCGCGGGCGTTGGGATCAAGAACGTAACCTTCAACGAGCCGCATTTCCAGGGCCATTTCCCCGGCCAGCCGGTCATGCCGGGCGTCACCATCGTCGAGGCGATGGCCCAGACCGCGGCGGTGGTGGTGGGCGTCAGCCTGGATCTCGCCGACAGGGGGATGAAGACCTATTTCATGGCCATCGACAAGGTGAAGTTCCGCCGCATGGTGGTGCCGGGTGACGTGCTGGAACTGCATGTCGAGGTGAAGCGCGGCGGTGGCAAGATCTGGAAATTCGCCGGGCGCGGCACGGTCGATGGCGAGCTGGCCTGCGAGGCCGAATTTACCGCGATGATGGACCGGCCGGCGACAGGCGGCGTGGATGGCTGATGCGCTGATCCACCCTTCTGCCGTGATCGCGGAGGGGGCCGTTCTGGGCCAGGGGGTCCGCATCGGCCCGTTCTGCGTCATCGGGCCGCGGGTCCGTCTGGGCGACGGGGTGGAGCTGAAATCGCATGTGGTGATCGGCGGTGACACGTCCGTCGGCGCTCAGACGGTGATCTATCCCTTCGCCTCGATCGGGCAGGATCCGCAGGACCTGAAATATCGCGGCGAGGACACCCGGCTGGAGATCGGCGCCCGCAACCGGATCCGCGAATACGTGACGATGAATCCCGGCACAGAAGGCGGCGGCGGGGTGACGCGTGTGGGCGATGACGGGCTGTTCATGGCGTCGTGCCATGTCGCGCATGACTGCCGCATCGGGGATCGGGTGGTGCTGGTGAACTCCGTCGCCGTGGCCGGGCATTGCGTGATCGGGGACGACGTGATCGTCGGCGGGCTGTCAGGCATTCATCAATTCGTGCGCATCGGACAGGGCGCCATGATCGGGGCGCTGTCGATGGTCACGGCCGATGTGCTGCCCTTCGGGCTGGTGCAGGGGCCGCGCGCGCATCTTGACGGGCTGAACCTGGTCGGGTTGAAGCGGCGTGGCGCGTCCCGCGCCGAGATCGCCGAGCTGCGCCGTTTGCTGGCTGATCTGAGCCGGGGCGCATTCCGCGAGCAGGCCCGACAGGTGCAGGCCGACGACCACGGCGCGATGGCGCAGGAGATGCTGGATTTCATCCTCGGCCCGTCCGATCGCAGCTTTCTGAAACCGCTATGAGCCGCACCGCCATCATCGCCGGGCAGGGCGCGCTCGCCCCCGCCGTCGCCGCCATGCTGGACGATCCCGTGATCGCCGCGCTTGACGGATTCGCGCCGCCGCTGCCGCATCAGAGCTTCCGGCTGGAGCGGCTGGTGCCGTTCTTCGACTGGCTGTCCGAGCAGGGCGTGGAGCGGGTCACCTTCGCCGGTGCCGTGCGCCGTCCCCGTCTGGACCCCGAGGCGTTCGATCCCCGCACGGCCAGCCTGGTGCCGCGCATCCTGGGCGCGATGCAGTCGGGCGACGACGCCGCGCTGCGCGAGGTGATCGCGCTGTTCGAGGAATGGGGTTTCACGGTCGTCGGCACGCCGGAGATCGCGCCCGACCTGGTCCCCGCGGCAGGGATGCTCTGCGGTGAGCCGACGGCGGGTGACATCTCCGATGCCGATTGCGCGGCGCGGATCGTGGCCGGGCTGGGTGGGCTGGATATTGGCCAGGGGGCAGTGGTGGCGCAGGGTCTGTGCCTGGCGGTGGAGACCCTGCCGGGCACCGCGGCGATGCTGGATTTCGTGGCCCGCCACCGCGACATGCGGCCGCGCCCGAACGGGCCGCGCGGGGTGTTCTGGAAGGCGCCGAAACCCGATCAGGACCGGCGGATCGATCTGCCCTCGCTCGGGCCCGACACGGTGGACGAGGCGGCGCGGGCCGGGCTTGCGGGCATTGCCTGGCAGGCGGGGGGCGTCATTCTGCTGGACCGGGAACAGGCTGTGGAACGCGCGCGCGCCGCGGGTGTTTTCCTGTGGGCGCGCTGAGCACAGGGCGCGCCGGCTTTGCGGCTGCGAAACGGGGGAGAACGCGATGCGCCTCTTCGTGATAGCGGGCGAGATATCCGGCGACCGCCTGGGCGGCGCGCTGATGTCGGGGCTGAACCTGCTTGCACCGGGCATCGCCTATGACGGCATCGGCGGGGCGGAGATGCAGGCACAGGGCCTGTCCAGCCGTTTCGCGATGGAGGAGCTTTCGGTGATGGGCATCGCCGAGATCCTGCCGAAATACCGCCATCTCAAGCGCCGCATCGCCGAGACGGCTGCCGCCGTGGCCGAGACGGCACCCGACGCGCTCATCACCATCGACAGCCCCGATTTCTGCCTGCGCGTGGCGGCTTTGGCGCGGGCGCAGGGCTATCGCGGCCCCGTCATCCATTATGTCGCACCCTCGGTCTGGGCCTGGCGGCCGGGCCGGGCGGCCAAGATGGCGAAAATGGTGGATCACGTCCTGGCGCTGCTGCCCTTTGAGCCGCCCTATATGGAAGAAGCGGGGATGAGCTGCGATTTCGTCGGCCATCCCGTGGTGTCGGAGGCGCGGGCCAGCACATCGGAAGGCGCAGCCTTCCGGCAGCGCCACAGCATCGACGCCGATGCGCCGGTGGTGTTGTGCCTGCCCGGCTCTCGCCGCAGCGAAGTCTCCCGCCTGGCCCCGCGCTTCGACGAGGCGCTGATCCGGGTCCGCGACCGCATCCCGGAACTGCGCGTGGTGATCCCCACCGTGCCGGGCGTGGCGCGGATGGTGCGCGACATGACCCGCCGCTGGCCGACCGCCCCCATCGTGGTCGAGGATGCGGGTGAGAAGCGGGCGGCCTTTGCCGCGTCCGATCTGTCGCTGGCCGCCTCTGGCACGGTCAGCCTGGAGTTGGCGGCGAATGGCGTGCCGATGGTGATCGCCTATGACATGGCGCCGCTGTCCCGCTGGCTGATCGGGATGCTGCTGAAGACCGACACGGTGACTCTGGTCAACCTGGTCAGCGAGACCCGCGCCGTGCCGGAGTTCCTGGGCGCGAATTGCCGCCCCGGCCCGATCGCCGCGGCGCTGCAGGACTTGCTGGAAGATCCCGCGCAACGCGCCGCGCAGGCCGATGCGATGGCGCAGACCATGATCCGGCTGGGGCAGGGCGGCGCGCCGCCCGGCCTGCGCGCCGCGCAATCGGTGCTGGATGTGCTTCAGCGGCGCGGCTGAATCCAGCCGCCCCCGAGGACGCGCGTGCCGCCGGTTTCGTAGAAGACGCAGGCCTGGCCGGGGCTGACGCCCTCCTCGGGATCCAGCAGTTCGACCTCTGCGCTGCGTGGACCGGTCGCACGCAAGATGGCACCGCGCGGCGGGCGGGTCGAGCGGATGCGGACCGAGACCTCGCGGGCGGGCCCCTCGAACGGACCGTCCCCGATCCAGTTCACCTCGCCCACCGGCACGATCCGGGTGGACAGCGCCTCGCGCGGGCCGACGATGACCCGGCGCGTGTCAGGGTCGAGCTTCACCACGTAAAGCGGATCGCCGAGCCCGCCGATGCCCAGCCCGCGTCGCTGGCCGATCGTGTAATGGATCACGCCCTGATGCGTGCCCAGAACATTGCCGTCCATGTCCACGATCTCGCCCGGATCGGCCGCGCCCGGCCGCAGCTTCTCGATCACCGTGGCGTAGTTCCCGTTTGGCACGAAGCAGATGTCCTGGCTGTCCGGCTTGTCCGCCACCGACAGACCGTAACGCGCCGCCATCTCGCGCGTTTCCGCCTTGCTGGCCAGATGACCCAGCGGGAAGCGCAGGAAATCAAGCTGCTCCTGCGTGGTCGAGAACAGGAAATAGCTCTGATCGCGGTTCTGGTCCGTGGCCATGTGCAGCTCGGCCCCGTTCGGGCCCATCTGGCGCTGGATGTAATGGCCCGTCGCCATGCAATCCGCGTCGAGATCGCGCGCGGTGTCCAGCAGGTCACGGAACTTCACCCGCTCGTTGCAGCGGATGCAGGGCACGGGCGTCGCCCCGGCCAGATAGGAATCGGCAAATTCGTCGATCACGGATTCGCGGAACTTGTTCTCGTAATCCAGCACGTAATGCGGGAATCCCACGCGTTCCGCCACGCGGCGCGCGTCATGGATGTCCTGTCCCGCGCAGCAAGCCCCCTTCTTCGCCAGCGCCGCACCATGGTCGTAAAGCTGCAGCGTCACGCCGATCACATCGTAACCCTGTCCGGCCAGATGCGCCGCCACGACAGAGCTGTCCACCCCGCCCGACATGGCCACCACGACGCGGGTCCGGGACGGAGGTTTGGCGAAGCCCAATGAATTCAGCTCCGTATCGGAGCGGATGTCGTTGACAAAGTTCACGTAATGTCCTTTCTGGGCCATCTGGAACTGGCCGAATTTGCAGAAAATTTAAGGAAAGAGCACGCCTTTCTCAAGGGGCAGCTTCATTCCGACTTAAGCTGTGAATGGCAGACATACGGCAGAAAGGAGCCGCCGATGTATCTGCGAAAATCCAACGGGCCGCGCACCGTGACCCTGCCCGATGGCAGCGTGCTGTCCCTGGCTGACCTGCCGCCGCCGGATACGCGATGGGTGGCCAGCCGCAAGGCGGTGGTGGTGCATGCCGTGCTGCACGGGCTGATCTCCGAGGAGGAGGCGCTGAGCCGCTACGGGCTGACGAAGGAGGAGTTTGAAAGCTGGTGCGCCGCCGTCGCGCGGCACGGAATCGGCGCGCTTCGGGTCACCGCGCTCCAGAAATACCGCGGTCCGAAAGACAATTGATTAAAAATCATGCTTTGTGGTAACCCTATGTTAACTATTGCGAACGAAGCTGAATGGCGAAGTGATTAAAGATTGGGGACCGACAATGCGCATACTCATGGTTGAAGACGATCCTTCTACCGCCCGCAGCCTTGAAATGATGCTGAGTCACGCCAGCTACAACGTCTTTCGCACGGATATGGGGGAAGAAGGGGTCGATCTCGCCAAGCTGTATGATTACGACCTGATCCTGCTGGATCTCGACCTGCCGGACATGAGCGGGATCGACGTGCTGCGCCAGATCCGCCGCTCCAAGGTGGACACGCCGATCCTGATCCTGACCGGCTCCGACGATACCGAAATCAAGCTGCGCGGCTTCGGCTTCGGGGCCGATGACTACATGACCAAGCCCTTCCACCGCGAGGAGCTGGTGGCGCGCATCGCCGCGATCATCCGCCGCTCCAAGGGCCACAGCCAGGCAGTGATCCAGACCGGCGACCTGACGGTCAATCTCGACATGCGCTCGGTGGAGGTCAACGGCAAGCCGGTGAACCTGACCGGCAAGGAATACCAGATCCTCGAACTTCTCAGCCTGCGCAAGGGCACGACGCTGACCAAGGAGATGTTCCTGAACCATCTCTATGGCGGAATGGACGAGCCCGAACTGAAGATCATTGACGTCTTCATCTGCAAGCTGCGCAAGAAGCTCTCGCAGGCGCTTGGCGGCGAAAATCACATCGAGACAGTCTGGGGCCGGGGCTATGTGCTGCGCGACCCCGATCCCCGCGACGCCGAGAAATTCGCCATCGGCGCGTGACCCGGCAGATTGAGGGGGCGGGTTGACGGGGCAGGTTGACGGGGCAGGTTTATGCCCCCGCCCGTCGGCCCCTGCGCGCGCAGGCGGGCGCAGCCTTTGACGCTGTCCGCTGAGGTCACGGCACGGGCAGGCGGCCCTCCCGGGGCGCGCGGCGCGCGGGCGGGTGTGGGCCGTCGCGCGGGCGGGCGTGGGTCGTGATGGGCGGCACCGTGTTTTTTCGTCCTGCGACGTGCTTTCAATCGCGGTGCAAGTGAAGATCACTTCGTAGCTGTTCCGGCTTGGATCACCTGTTCGCCGTGCTGGGATTATGTCCTCGCGGCTTTCGGAGGGACCACATCACAACGGCCCCACGGAATACCTTGCAGCCGCCCAAAGGTTCACCTCACAGCCGTCCCAGGGATCACCCGACAGCCGCTGCAAGGACCATGCCTCCACCGCCGCGAAAGGACCATGTCTCCACCGCCGCCGGGACGACCTCTCCACAGCGCAAGGATCACCTCGACGCGGCCGCGGCATCTGGTCAGCAAAACGGTCACGGTCTATCACCTCATGACAGGCCCGGCTTGCGCGCCGGGGCATCGATGTGGGGGTTCACTCTATGACCAAAGCAAAGCGCGGATCGCCGGGATCGGCCGGGCAGGACGGCAAGACGGCGGCGAGCACCCGGAAAAACGCAGCGGGGTCCCGCGCGGCGAGCCAGGAACAGCACCCTGACGCGGCGGAGCATGATCCGCAGGACATCGCGCCGGAACTGACCGACGCGGCGGCGGCGGCGCTTGACGACAGCGAGGCCGCGGACCGCATCGCGGCGCTGAGTGATGCGCTCAACCGGGCCAACACGGAGTATCACGGCCAGGATTCACCCAGCATCACCGATGCCGCGTATGACCGCGCCAAGCGAGAGCTCGCGCGACTGGAACAGGCCTTCCCCGCGCTCGTCCAGCCCGACAGCCCGACCGGCAAGATCGGCGCCGCGCCCTCGGCCGCCTTCGGCAAGATCACCCATGCCATGCGGATGATGTCGCTCGCCAACGCCTTCGACGACAGCGATGTCACGGATTTCGTCGCCCGGATCCGCAGCTTCCTGGGGCTGTCCCCGGACGCACCGCTGGCGTTTACCGCGGAACCCAAGATCGACGGTCTGTCGCTGTCGCTGCGATACGAGAACGGCCGCCTGGTCCATGCCGCGACCCGCGGCGACGGCACCACCGGCGAGAACGTGACGGCAAACGCCCGCACCATCGCCGATATTCCGCAGACCCTGCCGGATGACGCGCCGGAGCTGCTGGAGGTGCGCGGCGAGGTCTATATGTCGCATGACGATTTCGCGGCGCTGAACGCGGGCGAGGGCGCGCGGGTCTTTGCCAATCCGCGCAATGCCGCCGCCGGATCGCTGCGCCAGATCGACCCCGAGGTCACCGCGCAGCGCCCGCTGAAATTCTTCGCCTATGGCTGGGGCGAGCTGAGCGCGCCGCTCTCCGACACGCAACATGGCGCGGTGGCGCGGCTCGCAGCACTGGGGTTTCAGACCAATGCGCTGACCCGGCTCTGCCAGGACACGGGCGAGATGCTGGCCCATTGGGCCGAGATCGAGGCGCAGCGGGCCAGTCTCGGCTATGACATTGACGGGGTGGTCTACAAGGTCAACGACCTGGCCTATCAGGCCCGGCTCGGCCTGCGCTCGACCACGCCGCGTTGGGCGCTGGCGCATAAATTTCCCGCCGAGACCGCCTGGACCCGGCTGAACGGGATCGAGATCCAGGTCGGCCGCACGGGCGCGCTGTCGCCCGTGGCGCGGCTCGACCCGGTGACGGTGGGCGGCGTCACCGTGTCGAACGCCACGCTGCATAACGAGGATTACATCGCCGGGATCAATTCCAGCGGCGAGCGGATCCGGGACACGGATATCCGCGTCGGCGACTGGGTGAAGATCTATCGCGCCGGTGACGTGATCCCGAAGATTTCTGACGTCGATGAGGATAAGCGGCCAGACGGCGCACAGCCCTTCGTTTTCCCCGAAACCTGCCCCGAATGCGGGTCGGATGCGATCCGCGAGCCGGGAGACGCGGTGCGGCGCTGCACCGGCGGGCTGATCTGCCCGGCACAGGCAATTGAAAAGCTGCGTCATTTCGTCTCGCGACCTGCTTTTGACATCGAGGGGCTGGGGAACAAGCAGATCGAGGCGTTCTATCGCGACGACACGCTGCCGGTCCGCACGCCCGCGGATATCTTCACGCTGGAGAGGCGCGATTCCGAAAACCTGTCGCGGCTGAAGAACCGCGATGGGTGGGGCGAGACCTCGGCCCGCAACCTGTTCGCCGCGATCGAGGCGCGGCGGCAGATCCCGCTGGCGCGGCTGATCTTTGCGCTCGGCATCCGGCATGTGGGCGAGGTGGCGGCGGCCGATCTGGCCCGGCACTATGGCGACTGGGACAGTTTCGTGACCGAGATCGACGCGGCGGTCCCGGCAGCGGAGCGCCATGTGGCGGCCGAGGAGGCGGTGCTGCGCGAACGCGCGCAGGCCGAGGCGGAGGGGCGGCGGGCGCGCATCACGGCGACCCGCGATGCGGTGCTCGCGGCGGATCCCGCGCTGCCGGCCGCATCTCTTTCTGCCTATGACGCGCTGACCGGGATCGACGGGATCGGCGCGGTGGTGGCGCAATCGCTCTGCGCGGCCTTCTCGCAGGAGCGGGAGCGGGCCTCGATCGACGCGCTCGTGGCGTTGCTGGAGGTGCAGGACGCCGCACCGCCCGCGACCAAGGACAGCGACATCGCCGGCAAGACCATCGTGTTTACCGGCACGCTGGAAAAGATGACCCGCGCCGAGGCCAAGGCGCGGGCCGAGTCGCTTGGCGCCAAGGTCTCGGGCTCGGTGTCGGCCAAGACCGATCTGCTGGTCGCGGGTCCCGGTGCCGGATCGAAGGCCAGCAAGGCCGCCGAGCTGGGCGTGGAGGTGATCGACGAGGATGCATGGCTGAGCCTGATCGGATAGCGCCGAAAGGCCGGCCGCCGGTGCTGTTCCCGCTGTTTGCGGGGGTGGAGACGCTGCCCGGCATCGGTCCCAAAGCGGCGGAGGCGCTGTCCAATATGGGCGTCACGCGGCCGCGTGACCTGATCTTCACCCTGCCCAATGCCGGGGTGACGCGCCGCGCGGTGGATCGCGTCGCCGATCTGCGCGCGCCGGAAATCGCGACGATTCGGGTCAGCGTCACGCGCCACGCCGCGCCGACCGGGCGGGGGCGGCCCTATCGGGTGATCTGCGCGGACGGGCAGGGCGGGGATCTGGTGCTGGTGTTCTTCCATCCCCGCCGCGACTGGCTGGAACAGCAATTGCCGGTGGGACAGACCCGCATCGTCTCGGGCAAGGTGGAGCTGTTCGACGGCATCGCCCAGATGGTCCATCCCGATCATATCCTGCCAGAGAACGCCGCGCCGCCCGCTGATTACGAGCCGGTCTATCCGCTCAGCGCCGGGATCACGCAGCGCCAGATCGGCAAGGCCGCGGCGGCGGCGCTTGAGCGGGCGCCGGAACTCGGGGAATGGATCGACCCGGAGCTGCTGCGCCGCGAGGGATGGCCGGATTGGCAGACGGCACTGTCGCTGGCCCATGCGCCGCGATCACCTGCCGATCTGTCACCCACCGCGCCGGGGCGCGCAAGGCTAGCTTATGACGAGCTGTTCGCCCATCAGATCACGCTGGCGCTCGCCCGCCGGCAGAGTCGTCGCCGCAAGGGACGCCAAAGCCGGGGCGACGGCGCGTTGCGCGCGCGTGTGCTGGCCGGGTTGCCCTGGCCGCCCACCGGCGCGCAGAGCCGCGCCGTGGCCGAGATCGCGGCCGACATGGCCGAGCCGATGCGCATGAACCGGCTGCTTCAGGGCGATGTCGGGGCTGGCAAGACGCTGGTGGCGATGCTGTCGCTGCTGATCGCGGTAGAGGCGGGCGGGCAGGGGGTGCTGATGGCCCCGACAGAGATCCTGGCGCGTCAGCATCTGCGCGCGCTGATGCCGCTGGCTGAGGCGGCGGGGGTGCGGATCGAGGCGCTGACCGGCCGCGACAAGGGCGATGCCCGGTCCAATATCCTGACCGATCTGGCCGAGGGGCGGATCGACATCCTGGTCGGCACCCATGCGGTGTTCCAGGACGAGGTGCGCTTTGCCGATCTGCGGCTGGCGGTGGTGGATGAGCAGCATCGCTTCGGCGTGGCGCAGCGGGTGAAGCTGGCCGCCAAGGGCGAAGCCGCGCCGCCCGACGTGCTGGTGATGACGGCGACCCCGATCCCGCGCTCGCTGGCGCTGTCGCAATATGGCGATCTGGACGTTTCGGTTCTGGACGAAAAGCCGCCGGGCCGCCAGCCGATCACCACGGTGATGCTGGATGACCGCCGGATGGACGAGATCGTGGACAGGGTTGGCAAGGCCATCGCCAGCGGCGCGCGGGCCTATTGGGTCTGTCCGCTGGTCGAGGAATCCGAGCTTTCGGATCTGACCGCGGCCGAGGCGCGGTTTTCCGCGCTGCGGGCGCGGTTTGGCGACCCAGTGCGGATGGTGCATGGCCAGATGCCGGCCGAGGAACGCGACGCAGCGATGGCGGATTTTGCCGCCGGGCGCGCGCAGATCCTGGTGGCGACCACGGTGATCGAGGTGGGGGTGGATGTGCCCGAGGCGTCGATCATGGTGATCGAGAGGGCCGAGAGTTTCGGGCTGGCGCAGCTTCATCAGTTGCGCGGCCGGGTCGGGCGCGGTCAGGCGGCGTCGAGCTGTGTGCTGATGTATCACGCGCCCTTGTCCGAGACGGGGGCGAAGCGATTGCAGACCCTGCGAGAGACCGAGGACGGGTTCCGCATTGCCGAGGTGGATCTGGAGATGCGCGGCGCGGGCGATCTGATCGGCACGGCGCAATCCGGCCTGCCTCGGTTTCGGGTGGCCGATCTGGAACGGCAGGCCGGGCTGATGCAGATGGCGCAGCGCGATGCCCGCGCCTTCCTGGAGCGCGATCCGGAGATGCAGGGCGAGCGGGGCCGGGCCGTGCGGGTTCTGCTATGGCTGATGGAGCAGGACCAGGCCATCCACCTCATCGCTGCCGGTTAAATGTTCTTAAAAAGTTCTTGCCGAATCGCCGGGAACATGAGAACAAAGGGGCAACTCGAAGGGAGCTTGCCATGACCCGCGCCGTGAAATCCGTTCTGACCGCCGAAGATGCCCCGCTGCGCGAGCTTGTCTCCGATGCGCTTGGCGTCATCGCGATCTGCGTCTCCACGGTCGCGGTGCTGTGGCTTCCTGCGATCCTGTCTGCCTGACCTGTTCCGCACGGGCTTCCCCGGCCCCGGATCAGATCCCCTGCGGGTGGCGCGGCCTCTGGCCCGTCACCCGTTTTTTCATGCGGCGTTGCGGCCTGGCGCTGAATCGCCTACGAGTGCCTGCCGGGACGAGTGCAGGACGGTGACATGGATCAACGCAGGATCAATCTGGCCCTTCAGGGCGGCGGGGCGCATGGCGCCTTCACCTGGGGCGTGCTGGACCGGCTGCTGGACGAGGACTGGCTGGACATCGCCGCGATCACCGGCACCTCTGCCGGGGCGTTGAACGGGGCGGCCTTGCAGGCCGGTCTGGCGGCGGTGCCGGGGCGCAACGGGCGGCGCGCGGCGCGCGAAAACCTGCGCCATATCTGGCGCGAAGTGGGCGAGGTCAGCGATTCCCGCGTCGTGCGCTGGCTGCATTCGCTGTTTCCCGTCCCGCGCAGCTTCGAGCGGCTGACCGAGATGTTTTCGCCCTTCGCCTGGTTCGACAATCTGACCCGGCTGTTCAGCCCCTATGATTACGGGCCGTTCTATTCCAACCCGCTGCGCTCCATCCTGCTGACCATGCCCTACCCGGAGATGGGCAAAAGCTGCGACACACGGCTTTTCGTCAACGCCACCAATGTCCGCACCGGGCAGGCGCGGGTGTTCGGCGGCGAGGAGGTGACGGTGGATGCGGTGCTGGCCTCGGCCTGCCTGCCGACGATCTATCGCGCCATCAAGATCCATGATCCGATCACCGGCGAGATGGAGGAATACTGGGATGGCGGCTATTCCGGCAATCCTTCTCTCTGGCCGCTCTACCGCCCGGATCTGCCGCGCGACATCGTGGTGGTGAACATCAACCCGATGCGCCGCGACGAGGTGCCGCACACCCCGGCGGAGATCGCCGACCGGGTGAACGAGATCAGCTTCAACACCGCGCTGCTGTCAGAACTGCGCGCGATCAACTTCGTCAAGCGGCTGCATAATGAGGGCCGTCTTGAGGGCAAGGTGATGAAGAACGTGCTGCTGCACATGATCCTCGACGACACGCTGATGAACGATCTGAGTGCGCGCACCAAGCTTTTGCCCAATCCGGGCATGCTGGAACGCATGTTCACCGCCGGGCAGGCTTCGGCGCATCGCTTCATCGAGGATCATGCCGATGATCTCGGTCAGCGCGATTCGGTGGATATGTCCGCGCTTTTCCCGCGCGCCGCCGCGGTGGCATTGGTCGAGGAGTTGTCGGACGGGTAGACGAGCCCGCCCGAGATCACCAGCTTGGCGGCCTCCTCCGGCGTCATGTCGAGGATCTGGACATCCTGCTCGGGCACGAACAGCAGAAACCCCGATGTCGGGTTCGGCGTGGTCGGCACGAACACCGCCAGGAACCGCCCCTGGCCGCGGCGCGCTGCCATCTGCGCGACCTCGCCCTTGGCCGGTCCGGCGACAAAACCCAGCCCCCAGACGCCGCGGCGCGGATATTCGATCAGGCAGGCCCGGTCGAACTTGCCGTCGCCCTGGCTGAGGATCGTCTCGGCGATCTGCTTGATGCCGCCATAGATCGCCCCGATGATCGGCATGCGCGCGAAAAGCGATTCACCCGTGCCGATCACCAGCTTGCCGAACCAGCCCCGCGCCATCCAGCCGATCAGCAGCGTCACGATCAGGAACACCACCACGCCCAGCCCGCGCAGGTCGATGCCGATATAGTTCTCCGGCCGCCAGCGGGGCGGGATCAGCGGCAGCACCCAGCTGTCCATCCAGCCGGTCAGCGTCCAGATCAGCCAGACGGTGATCCCGATCGGCGCGATCACGATCAGCCCGGTCAGGAACGAGGCGCGCAAGGCGGCCAGCGGGCCGCTGCGCCGGCGCAGCAGGCGGGCAGGGCGGTTCGGCGGAGGGGTGTCGTTCATCGGCGGCAAAAATCCTTCGGCGCGAAGGTTATACCTGGCCGCGGCGCCGTCAAGATGCCGCGCGCAGACGGGCGGCCTCTGCCGCGATCCGGGCGGCCAACCGGGCGTTGTTCAGCACCAGCTCGATATTGGCCGACAGCGAACGCCCCTCGGTCAGTTCGAAGATGCGTTGCAGCAGGTAAGGGGTCACGGCCTTCGCCCCGATCCGGTGGCGCGCGGCATCGGCGAGCGCCTGATCGACGATCGGCGCGATCTCGGCGCGCGGGATTTCGGCCTCGGGCGGGATCGGGTTGGCGACAAGCTGACCGCCGGGGATGTTCAGTGCCGCACGAACGGCCGCCGCGCGGGCGATCTCGACCGGGTCGTCCATCCGCAGGGGCGCGGTCAGCCCGGACTCGCGCGACCAGAAGGCCGGAAGCTGATCCTGGCCGAAGGCGATGACCGGAACGCCGAGCGTCTCCAACACCTCGAGCGTCTTGGACAGATCCAGGATCGCCTTCGCCCCGGCGCAGATCACCGTGACCGGGGTCTGGGCGAGTTCGTTCAGATCGGCGGAAATATCGAAGCTGGATTCCGCCCCGCGATGCACCCCGCCGATGCCGCCCGTCGCAAACACGCCGATCCCGGCCAGATGCGCACAGATCATCGTCGCCGCCACGGTCGTGGCACCCGTCCGCCCGGTGGCGGCGCAGACCGCCAGATCGGCGCGGGACAGCTTCATCACCTGCGCCTGCGGCATCCGGGCCAGTTGCTCCATCGTGGTCTGGTCGAGCCCGATCTTGATGCGACCCGCGACCACGGCGATGGTGGCGGGGACCGCGCCGCCCGCGCGGATCTCCGCCTCGACCCGGCGCGCCATCTCCAGGTTCTGCGGATAGGGCATGCCGTGGGTGATGATGGTGGATTCGAGCGACACGACCGGATCGCCTGCCTGCAGCGCGGCGGCGACCTCTGGCGTCGTGTCGAGCGGCTGGGTCATGGCATGTCCTTTCCCGAAACATGGGCTGCGGCCGCCTGTGCGGCCTTCTCGAGCGCGGTGGCGCGGTCGGCCCCGCTGCGCTCGGCGGCGATATGGGCGGCGAGGAAACTGTCCCCGGCGCCGGTAACGCGGGCGATGGTCACGGCCGGCGGGGCGGCGGACAGGATCTCCTCGCCGCTCAGCCCGTCTGCGACCGGATAGCCGCCATCGGTGACGATCACCCGCCGCATGCCCAGGTCCAGCATGGCGCGGGCGGCGGATGCGGACTCGGGCAGGTCTCGCCCGGCCAGCACCTCCGCCTCGAAGCGGTTGAGATAGAAACAGCCATGCGCGGCGCCGATCAGCGGGGCCAGCCGCTCCGCCTTGCCGGGGCTTGCGGGCACGATGCGCAGATCCGCGGATTGCAGGCCGGGTTCCTGCGCGATGCGCGAGAGCTGCGTGGTGGTCAGATTGCCGTCGATGACCGCAACCCCCTTCCAGGGCCGGTCGGCCGAGGCCAGCCGCCCGTCACGGATCGGGGCCAGCACCATCTCGCCCGCATCTTCCAGCGAATGCGCATCGGCAATGGCGGCGATCAGCCCGTTGGCATCCTCGATGGCCATATAGACATCGGTCGGGCCGCCGTCGCGGCACAGGAAATCGGTGACGACTCCGCATTGCGCGACCGCCCCGATCAGCGCCTCGCCCTCGGTGTCGCGACCGACGGCCGACAGGATTCCCGGCACCATGCCCCACCGCGCGAGCGCCAGTGCGACATTCAGCGCCACCCCGCCCGGCACATGGGAAATCCGGCCCGGCATGTCATTGCCCTGCGCCATGACCCGGCTGCTGCGGCCGATCACGTCCCACAGCATCGCGCCGATGCACAGAAGATCGAGCCGGTTCGGTTCGCTGTCGCTCATGCCCGGATCTCTACGCAACGGCGCGGGATTTGCAAACCCCGGCGCTCATCGCGCGGCGGGCTCGTCCCCGCCCGCCCGCGGCTGTCCGGCGGGCAGAAGCCGGGTGATGCCGGTGGCCGCCGCGCGCGCCAGCTCCGGGTCGAGCGACATGGTCACGTATTCGCCGCGCCGCCACCGCACCGCCAGATCGTCATAATGGCGCGAGAAGGGATGGCCGGACTGGCCCGAGGCGATGATGAAGACCGAGCTGTCCGGGTCGGCCAGATCATAGACCCCGCGATAGCCGGGGCCGGAGACCGGACGGAAGGGCTGCGCCCCGCTGCCCAGCAGGGGCGCGCGGGCCAGGGTCGAATCCCCGCCCGACAGCGACTGGCGCAGATTGGCGATCCAGCCGAGACGCGGGATCGGGCCGAGCGCGGGGTGGATCTGGATCGCCTCGTGCGAATCCCCCCATCGCCAGCTTGTCACGTCCGGCCCGAAGCGTTCGGTCAGGTTGACGATGGCCGCATCCAATGCCTGCCGCGACAGGGTCGAACAGGTCTCCACCGCCGCCGATTGGCGGATGTCGCACCACGCCGCAGCGCCGTTGCGGTTGCGATAGACACGCTCGATGAAACCGGGTTGCAGCGCGGTGATCCGGTCGGCCAGCGGTCCCAGATCGTCGCGGATCAGCCGGTCCTGAAGGGCCGACAGCCAGGCGGCGTAGATAAGCGGCTCGGGCAGATGCTCGCTCATCGCGCCGTCCCATTCGGCCAGCAGGCGCAGCGCATCCTGGCGCTGCCGTTCGGGCGTGCCGGGCGCGGCGGGCTCTCCGGTGAACCACAGATCGGCGCCGATCAGCGGCAAGAGCGCACGGGCGGCGGGGCTGACAATGTCGAGTTGGGTTTCGATGAAGCTGTCGCGGCTATGGACCTCGCGCCCGTCCAGCAGGCGACGCAGCCGCGCCTCGCGCAGGGCGGAATCGCTGTCGAAGCCGAGTGGCATCTCGCCCTGCAGCGGCGGCAATACCCCGGCGGCGAAATTCACGCCGTTCTCGGTGGCGTCGCTGCGTTCGGCGGGCAGCACGTCCTGCCAGCGATTCGCCGCGATCCAGCCGGGCGTCGGCATCCGGCCCAGCGTGGCGTGTTCCGGGCTACGCTGCGGCAGCGCGCCGACCAGCCGTTCCTCGACCCCGTCGCGATCGGCCAGCGTCAGCGTCACCGCCGGGGCCACCCATTGCCGTGCGGCCGCCATCGCGCCGTCGCGATCCGGCGCCGTCATCACGCCGATCAGCGCGCTCAGCGTGGCGTCCTCGGCCGTGGCCCCGGTCCATCGCAGTGCCGCGGCAAACCCCTCCGGCGTGACCGATCCCAGCCCGAAACTGGCGGCCGACAGAAGCGGACCGTTCGCGGTCTCGCGCAAGATGATGGCGCGGTCGGGGATGTCGCGGATTCGGATGATCTCGCGCCTTATGGCGAAGTCGCGCCAGCCCTGCACCCCGCGATAGCGGTCCTTGTCGCCCGGCTGCACCTCCTCCATGTAGAGATCCGCGTCATCGATCTGGGCCGGCACGATCCCCCAGGCCAAATCATCTGAGCGGCCCGAGAAGATTGCCGGGATGCCGGGAATGGTGGCGCCGATCACGTCACCCGATTGCAGCGCCAGCCGAGCCAGGTACCACAGCGACGGCATGGTCAGCGCCGATTGGGGATCATTGGCCAGAAGCGGCTGACCCGCCGTGGTCCGGCCTGCATCCGCAGCGAAGGCCGTCGCGGAGAGGCCGGAAAACGGCGTCAGATAGCCGGCCAGATCCAGCGGCCAGCCTTCGCCCGACTCTGGCGCCGCACCGGAGATGCGCGCACCGGGAAACAGGCTGGCATAGTCGGGCAGCGCCGGCTCTCCCAGCCCGGCCATCAGATCCTGACCCCGTTCGGGCGCCGCAAGCGAGAGCTGCGCCCGCAGCACCTCGCTGCGCAACTGCCGGCTGCTGGCGGCGGCGTAGAGTTTCAGGATGGCCAGCGAATCCGCCGGCTGCCAGAAGGCAATCTCGTCGGGCAACAGGAAGAATTCCGGCGCGCCGCGGCCAAGCGCGTCGCGATTGACGATGGCGACCCACTGGTTCACCCCGTCCGCATAGGCCTGCAGGGCGGCCCGCGTCTGCGCGTCCTGCGCCGCGAGCGCCTGCCGCGCCGCGCGCGCCAGCCCCAGCCGCCGGGCCAGATCATCCGCCGGGAAGGCGCGCAGGCCATAGATCTCCGCCAGCCGCCCCTGCGCTGCGCGCCGCAGCACGGTCATCTGGAACAGCCGGTCCTGCGCGTGCGCCAGGCCGAGCGCGAAGAACGCATCGCGGTCATTGCCGGCGAAAATATGCGGGACATTCTCGGTCGAGCGCACGATCTCGAGCTCCTCCGCGATGCCTGAGACGACATGGCTCGCATTGTAATCAGGCAGCGAGCGCACGGCGAAATACCACACCAGCACCGCCGCGAGGCACAGCCCGACGATCAGACCGATGGTCAGCCGCAAGGTCCAGCGGAACAGGGTCAGCATCGTCGGGCAGAATCCTTCGCAGCACGGCCTCGCTTGACCGCGGGGCCGGGGGGTGGTGTCTTGGCGGCTGTAGTAGGCCAAGCGGAATTGGCTTTCAACGCGGGATATGTCTTCGACGGGAGGGGGCGAACATGGCCAAGCTGGCATTTCTGGGACTGGGTGTGATGGGGTATCCGATGGCCGGGCATCTGGCGAAGGCGGGCCATGAGGTCACGGTCTATAACCGCAGCGGTGCAAAGGCCGATAAATGGGTCTCGGAGTTCGGCGGCAAGGCCGCGCCCACCCCGCGCGAGGCGGCATCCGGCGCCGAATTCGTCATGGCCTGCGTCGGCAATGACGATGATCTGCGCAGCGTCTGCACCGGGGATGACGGCGCGTTCGCGGGCATGGAGAAGGGCGCGGTCTTCGTCGATCACACCACCGTGTCGGCGCGGGTGACGCGGGAACTGGCGGAGGCGGCGGCGGCTGGCGGGATCGGCTATGTTGATGCGCCGATCTCGGGCGGGCAGGCGGGGGCCGAGAACGGCCAGCTCTCGGTGATGTGCGGCGGCGATCAGGCGGATTTCGACCGCGCCGCGCCGGTGATCGACGCCTATGCCAAGATCTGCCGCCTGATGGGGCCGGTGGGCGCGGGGCAGACCACCAAGATGTGCAACCAGATCGCCATTGCCGGGCTGGTTCAGGGCCTATCGGAATCGCTGCGCTTCGCGGAGGCTTCGGGGCTCAAGATCGAGGATGTGGTCGAGGTCATCAGCCAGGGTGCCGCCGGAAGCTGGCAGATGGAGAACCGCCACAAGACCATGGCGGCGGGCGAGTTCGATCACGGCTTCGCCGTGGACTGGATGCGCAAGGATCTGGGGATCTGCCTGGCCACCGCCGATGATATCGGGGTGAGCCTGCCGGTCACGGCCCTTGTCGATCAGTTCTACAAGGAGGTGCAGGGGATGGGCGGCAATCGCTGGGATACCTCGTCGCTGATCGCGCGGCTGCGGCGGTGAGCGCGGCATCTATTCGCATGCGCTGATCTCGGATCAGGCCGACAAACGACAAGATTGTGCGGACTCACCGGCTGAGATTCAGACCCGGCCCGGAACAAGGCGCATCGCGCCGCCGGGCCAGCGGCCGACCGCCCCGTGGGCGGCCGCTTCTTTGCCGGTCCGCGCCGAACAGCCGTTCGATGTTGCTGCACGATAAAGGTTCCTACCTCAAAGGCCGGATGCGGCCACCCGAGGTCGGCCGCTGGCCCTCTGTCTGGAGTGGGTCATCACTGGCTGTAAGGTTACCGCCGCACTCCATTCCCAAGCGGCGTATCCGGCATCCCGTCCGGCACCCGCCCGTATTCCTGCGGCAAGGAGCAGGTCTTCAGATGCGGCATCACCAGCCGCCCGAAATGCGCGCATTCCTCCAGATGCGGATAGCCCGAGAAGATGAAGGCGCGAATGCCCATCTTCTGATACGCCTCGATCTCGGACAGCACCTGATCGGCGGAGCCAACAAGCGCCGCGCCGCAGCCCGACCGCGCCCGGCCGATCCCGGTCCACAGTTGCGGCTCGATGAACCCCTCCATATCGGCAAGTTCGCGGTTCTTCGCCTGATGCGACACGCCCAGAGAGCCGGAATCCAGCGCCCGTTCCCGGATCGCGCGGCCCTGTTCGTCATCCAGTTTCGAGACCAGCTCGCGCGCGTACTCCTTCGCCTCGGCCTCGGTCTCGCGCACGATGACATGGACGCGCAGGCCGTAATCCAGGGTGCGCCCGTAGCGCTCGGCCACCGCATTGACGGCCCGCATCCGCCCGGCCAGATCCTCCTTCGTCTCCGGCCACATCAGATAGACATCGCAATGCTGCCCGCAGAGTTCGAGCGCGTCGGGCGAATAGCCGCCGAAATACAGCAACGGCCCGCCATTCTGCTGATAGGGTTTCGCCGGATCGGTGGGCACGCCCCGGAACTGATAGACCTCGCCCTCATGGTTGATCTCGTCCTGCGTCCAGGCCTGTTTCAGGATTTCCACCACCTCGCGCGACCGCTGATAGCGAAAGGCGCTCTCGGCCTTCTCGCCCGGAAAATCGCTGCTGATGATGTTGAGCGTCAGCCGGCCTTGCAGCATGTGATCCAGCGTGGCGACGGTGCGGGCCAGCATGATCGGCTGCATCTCGCCGCAGCGCACCGCGGCCAGCAGGTTGATCCGGTCGGTGATCGGCGCGCAGCCCGCCACGAAGCTGAGCGTGTCCTGCCCGACCTGGTAAGATGACGGGCACAGGATATTGCGAAACCCCTGCGCCTCGGCGGTGGTCACGATCTCGGAACAATGATCCCAGCTTGAGCGCAGCGCACCATCAGGCACACCCAGATAGCGGTAATCGTCCGAACACAGCGCGGAGAACCAGGATATCTCGGCGCGCTCCAGATCGGGGGAGGTGATCGGGACAATGCTCATGGCGGCGTCTCCGCTGGGAAGTTTCCCCTTGCGTAGCAGGCCGGTTCAGGTAGATCAATACTGTATCAATTTATCCGGGCGGACATGGACAAGCACAGCGCATTGCCGCGCTATCTTCAGCTCAGCGAGATGCTGGCCCGCGACATCGCCGCAGGCCATCTGCTCGATGGGGAGCGCCTGCCGCCGGAGCGGGTGCTGGCGGCGCGGCTGAAGACCTCGGTCGGCACGCTGCGCAAGGCATTGGCGGAACTGACGCAGCGTGGTCTGCTGGAACGGCGGCAGGGATCGGGCAATTACATCCGCGCCGTCGCGGACCCGCAAGGCGTCTATGCCTTCTTCCGCATCGAGCTGCTGAGCGGCGGCGGGTTGCCCACGGCGCGGCTGCTGTCGCTGGATCTGATGCGCAAACCGGCGGATCTGCCGGATTTCGGCCGGTCCGATCACGCCCATCGCATCCGCCGTCTGCGCTTTCTGAACGATCTGCCCTGCGTGCTGGAGGAGATCTGGCTGGATGCCGGATATGCCCCGCGCCTTGCCGCGAAGGATCTGTCGGAATCGCTCTATCTCTTCTACCGCAGGCGGCTGGATCTGTGGATCAGCCATGTCGAGGACCGCGTCTCGACCGGCGCACTGCCCGGCTGGGTGCCGCCTGCGTTCGGGCTGTCACCGGGCAGCGTCACCGGGCTGGTGCAGCGGGTCGGTTTCGATCAGCAGAATTGTCGTGCGGAATTTTCCCGCAACTGGTTCAACCCGCAGCACTGCCATTACGTGTCACGGATCAGATAGGGGCATCATGTCGGACAGGATCAGCTACGGGATTATCGGCTGCGGGATGATGGGGCAGGAGCATCTGCGCAATATCCAGTTGCTGCCCGATACACGGATCGCCGCGATTTTCGAGCCGGACGGCCGGATGCGGCAGGCGGCGGCGCTGATCGCCCCGGACGCAGCGTTCTGCGACACGCTGGACGATCTGCTGGCGCGGGTCGATCTTGATTGCCTGGTCATCGCGTCGCCCAATCTCGACCATATCGGCCAGCTTGAACGCCTCGCCCAGACCCGCCATCTGCCGGTGCTGATCGAGAAGCCGCTGTTTACCCGGATCGAGGACCGCGCCCGGCTGGAGGCGCTGCACCGAGGCTATCAAGCGCCGATCTGGGTGGCGATGGAATATCGCTACATGCCGCCGATCGCGGTGTTCCTGCAGAAGATGCCTGCGGTGACGGGCGGGCTGCGGATGTTGTCGATCCGCGAGCACCGCTTTCCCTTCCTGCCCAAGGTCGGGGCGTGGAACCGCTTCAACCGCAATTCCGGCGGCACGATGGTCGAGAAATGCTGCCATTTCTTCGACCTGATGCGGCTCGCCACCGGTTCCGAACCGCGGCGGGTCATGGCCAGTGCCGGGCAGGCGGTGAACCATCTGGATGAGCGGTACGGCGACGAAACGCCGGATGTCTGGGATCACGGCTTCGTCATCGTGGATTTCGACAACGGCGTGCGGGCCATGCTGGATCTGTGCATGTTCGCAGAGGGCGCCCGCTTTCAGGAGGAGATCGCGGCCGTCGGCCCGGCGGGCAAGATCGAGGCGCTCGTCCCCGGCCCCGGTCGCTTCTGGCCGGCCCATCTGGGCGATCCGCCCGTCGCCCAGATCGTGGAAAGCCCGCGCCAGCCGCGCGGCCCGGTTATCAGCGGCGTACCGGTGGATCCGGCGCTGCTGGCGGCGGGCGATCATAACGGGGCGACCTTCTATCAGCATCAGCGGTTCAACGCGGTGGTGCGGGGCGCGGCGCAGCCGGAAGTCGGGGTCGAGGACGGGATGAAGGCGGTGCTGATGGGGCTGGCGGCACAGGAATCGGCGCTGTCCGGCCAGGCGGTGACGCTGGATTTCGGCGCGGGCGGCGCGGATCTGGCCCGCCGCGCCTGATCGCGCCTTGCCGCGCCGGTCAGCCGTCAGAGATAGCTGTCCTCCTCGGCCCGCTCCTCGTCATCGCGGATGGCGCGTTCAAAGCCATAGGAGAACAGGATGAAGGCGCAGGGCAGCAGCAGCAGCGCGAACAGCCACGTTTCCAGATGCAGCAGCCGCGCAAGCGCCCAGGAGAAGGGTTGCGGCAGCATCAGAAGATGCGATTGATAGACCCCGAACGGGGTTTCCAGCCCGTCCGGCGCCAAGCCGAGAAGCTGGCCAATCTCATGGCTGTGCCCATCAGAATGGGCAATAACGTGAGCCAGATTATAGATCGCGAGACTGAAGCTTACCAGCACCAGCAGCGCCGAGAGCCCGGCCACGATCCAGAGTTTGCGAAATAGCTTGTTGTCAGTCATCTTACCCAATGTTCCAGGACGGAAACGAGCAAACCGCAGGCGAACACAAGGCAACCGTCTATAGTCGAAAATGATAGTCATGCTTACGAGTTGCTGTAAAGGGCGAAAACCCCGGATTCTAATAACTTAATGATAGGCCGCTCAGGGCTGCATGTGACGCTGCGGCAGATCGGGCGGGGTGGAGTCGGCCGGTGTTCGCCCAGGCCGAATGCCGGTTTTCCCACCGCGTGGCTGGAACGCGGATGCGGCGCTGCGCATTCTTCCGGGAGAGCAACATAAAGGCCGGATTTGGCCCGGATGAGGAATATCACATGAGCACACCGAAAATCGCCGTCATCATCAGCTCCACCCGCGAGGCACGTTTCGCGGACAAGCCCGCCGCCTGGCTGATGGAGCAGGTGAACGGGCGCGACGACATGGAATTTGAACTGCTCGATCTCAGGGATTTCGATCTGCCGTTCTTCGACGAGGCCGCCTCGAATGCCTGGATGCCCAGCGAAGATCCCAAGGCCGTCGCATGGCAGGACCGGATCCGCGAGTTCGACGGCTATGTCTTCCTGACGGCGGAATATAACCACTCGATCACCGGGGCGCTCAAGAACGCGCTCGACCAGGCCTACAAGGAGTGGAACCGCAAGCCGGCCGGTGCGATGGGTTACGGCGGCGTTGGCGCCGCGCGCGCCATCGAGCATCTGCGCAACATCGCGGTGGAACTTCAGATGGTGCCGCTGCGCAACGCGGTTCATCTCGGTGGCGGCGAGTTCATGAAGGTCAGCCCGCTTGGCCAGGACGGCCCGATGTCGGGGGTCACGGAGGTGCTGAAGCCCTCGCTCGACGCGATGCTGGATGAGCTGAAATGGTGGGCCGATGCGACCATGGCGGCACGGGCGAAGGACGACTGACAGGATCCGGCGGCCGGGGGCGGCGTCCGCGCGCCCCCCGGCCGCCCGCAAAGGGTATTTTTGTGAAGAAGAGGTGACTGGAATGAGCGATATTCGGATCACGCGCGAGGATGGCGAGGGCACGGGGCGTTACGTCGCGCGCCTGCCTGGCATCGCCGGCGAGGGGGAAATCACCTTCACCCGGCAAGAGGAGGGCATCATTAGCGCCGATCACACCGGCGTGCCCGACACGATGGAAGGGCAGGGCGTGGCCAAGGCGCTGCTGGAGTTCATGCTCGACGATGCGCGCGAGAGCGGCTTCCGCATCGTGCCGATCTGTCCCTTCATCCGCGGGCAATATGAGAAACACCCGGAATGGGCGGATCTGTTCACCACCCGGCCCGGAGAGAAACCCAAACTGCGCGCGAAAGGATAAGCCATGGCCAAGACCGAAGCCGAACCCGTCCGCGATCCGCAATCGGATCATCTGCTGACGCCGGAGAATTGCGCGGTGGTGCTGATCGACTATCAGCCCGAGCAGTACCGCACGATCAACTCCGCCACGACCGAGGAGATCAATCTGAACGTCATTGCGCTGTGCAAGCTGGTGAAGGCCTATGATTTGCCGGTGATCGTCTCGACCGTCGGCGTTGATATGGGGGTGAACACCGGCACGCCCGAGGAGATCCTGGCCGAGTTGCCGGGTGTCACCGAGATCGACCGGACCGGGGTGAATTCCTGGGAGGACGCGGAGTTTCGCGAGGCGGTGAAGGCCACCGGGCGCAAGAAGATCGTCATGGCCGGTCTGTGGACCGAGGTGTGCCTGGCCTTCCCGACGCTGGACATGATCGAGGACGGCTTCGAGATCTATCCGGTCGCCGACGCGGTGGGCGGGATCTCCATCACCGCGCATCACCAGGGGCTGGAGCGGATGCGCGAGGCGGGGGCCACGCCGGTCACCGCGATCCAGTTCGGCTCGGAGCTGATGCGGAACTGGGCGCGGGAGTCGTCGCAGAAGTTTCGCGAGGTGCTGCAATGGTACTTCCCGAAGAAGAACGAGCTGATGGAACAGGGCAAGATCGGCTGATCTGCCCGCAACGCGCCGGGGCCTCTGCGCCCCGGCCGAGGAAAGGTACCCGATGGGACAGTTGGTGGACGGCGTCTGGAAGGACGAATGGTATGACACGGAGAGCACTGGCGGGCGCTTCAAGCGCACGACGACCGCCTGGCGGAACTGGGTCACGCCGGACGGCACGGCGGGCGAGTCGGGTGAGGGCGGATTTGCCGCCGGGAGCGGGCGCTATCACCTCTATGTCAGCCTCGCCTGTCCCTGGGCGCATCGGGCGCTGATCTTCCGCGCGATCAAGGGGCTGGAGGATCACATCTCGGTCTCGGTGGTCCATCCCGACATGCTGAAGGAGGGCTGGGAGTTCCGCACAGATTTTCCCGGTGCCACGGGCGACGAGCTGTTCGGCGCCGCCTATCTGCGCGACATCTATCTGCGCGCCGACCCCGATGCCTCGGGCCGGGTGACGGTGCCGGTGCTGTGGGACAAGCAGCAGAACACCATCGTCAGCAATGAAAGCGCCGAGATCATCCGCATGTTCAACAGCGCCTTCAACGGGCTGACCGGAAACGCGGATGACTACTACCCCGAGGCGCTGCGGGGCCGCATTCACGAGATCAATGACCGCGTTTACGACACCGTGAATAACGGCGTCTACAAGGCGGGGTTCGCCACTTCGCAGGAGGCCTATGACGAGGCGGTGCGGCCCTTGTTCGACAGTCTCGACTGGCTGGAGGGGATCCTGGCCGAGAACCGCTATCTCACCGGCGAGACGCTGACCGAAGCGGATTGGCGGCTGTTCACCACCGCCGTGCGCTTCGATCCGGTCTATCACACGCATTTCAAATGCAACCGGGCCTGGCTGCGCGAATATCCCAACCTCTGGGGCTGGACGCGGGAACTTTATCAGATGCCGGGCGTGGCCGGGACGGTCGATTTCGACCATATCGGGCGGCATTACCATTACAGCCACGACATGATTAACCCGCATCGCATCATCCCGATCAACCCGCAGATCGACTGGGACGAGCCACACGGGCGCGGCTGAGACACGCGTTCCCAAAGCAAAGGGCCGCCGGGGATGCCGGCGGCCCTTTCTGGCGGACTGACGGAGCTTCAGTCCACGTTCATCGTCGGATCGCTCTCCGGCATGGGCGGCTTTTTCAGCAGCCGGCGCAGGAAGATCGGCGCGACAAAGCCCAGAACCGCGGCGATCCACAGCCCGACCGCGATGGGAGAGCTGAACAGGAACGTCCAGTCCCCGTTCGACAGCACCATGGCGCGGCGGAGGTTGTCCTCCATCGCGTTGCCCAGAAGGATGCCCAGGATCACCGGCACGGTGGGCATGTCCAGCTTGCGCATGACGTAACCCAGCACGCCGAAGCCGACCATCATCAGCATGTCGAAGCTCGACCCGGTGAGCGAATAGATCCCGACAAAGGCGATCATCGTCACCCCCGGCAGCAGCACCCAGGCGGGGACCGACAGGATATGGACGAAGACCTTCACCATCGGCACGTTCATCAGGAGCAGCACGATATTGGCGATCAGAAGTGCCGCGATCAGCGACCAGATCACCTCCGGGCGCTCGGTGAACAGAAGCGGGCCGGGCGTGATGTTCAGCGTCAGAAGGAGCGCCAGAAGAACGGCGGTGGTCCCCGATCCCGGCACGCCGAGCGTCAGCATGGGCACGAGCGCACCGCCGGCGGCGGCGTTGTTGCCGGCCTCGGGTGCGGCCACGCCCTTCGGGTTGCCCTTGCCGAAGCTGTCCTTGTCACGCGCGACGGATTTCTCGGCCATATAGGCGAGGAACGAGCCGAGCGATGCGCCTGCACCGGGCAGCACGCCCGAGACGAACCCGATCCCCGTGCCCCGCGCCATCGCGCCCGAGCTTTGCCGCAGCATCCGCCAAGGCACGGCGATCTTGCCTAGCTTGACGCCGATGGCGCTGTCCTTGCCGTGGGTTTCGATGAAGAAGAACACCTCGGCCACGGCGAACAGGCCGACAATGGCGACGAGGAAATCGACGCCGTCCATCAGATGCAGCTCTCCGTACGTGAAGCGCGGCATGCCGGTGGTCTTGTCCAGCCCGATCATGGCGATGGCCAGACCGATGGCCGCCGCCATGGCCGCCTTGGCCTGGTTGTTCGATCCCATCCCGCCCAAGGTGCAGAAGGCGAGCATGTAGAGCGCGAAATACTCTGCCGGGCCGAATTTGAACGCAACCTGCGCCAGATAGGGGGCGAAGATCATCAGCCCGATCGTGGCCACGAAGGCCCCCACGAAAGAAGCCACGCCCGAGACGACAAGCGCCTCTCCGGCCTGGCCCTGCTTGGCCATGGGATAGCCGTCAAGCGTGGTCATCATCGCCGGTTCATCGCCGGGGATGTTCAGCAGGATCGAGGAGATCCGCCCGCCATACATCGCCCCGTAATAGACCGAGGTCAGCAGCACGAGTGCGGAAATCGCATCGAGCCCCATCGAAAAGGAGATCGGGATCAGCAGCGCCACGCCGTTTGACGGCCCCAGCCCCGGCAGCGCGCCGATGATCGTGCCGACGAAACAGCCGATCACCGCCAGCAGCAGCGTGTAGGGGGAGGCGGCGATTTCAAAGCCCATCGCCAGATTGCCGAGAATATCCATGGCTCAGAACCCCCAGCCGGCAGGCAGGCCGCGAAGGCCCAGACCCAGAACAAGACGGAACAGCACCCACAGCCCGATGCCGAGCCCGACGCCGGTGATCGCGGCGCGGAGCGGACGCCCGCCGATCTGCCAGCTCAGCACGCCGGAGGCGAAGGCGGTCGGGATGATGAAGCCAAGCGGCCCGATCGAGTAGGCATAGGCCACCAGCACGGCAAGCGCGATGCCCAGTTGCAGCACCATCGGCCCGGCGGGCCATTCGGCCTCCGGGTCGGGGCGGAGCACCATCACCAATGCGCAGAGGATCATCACCCCCGCGATCATGTAGGGAAACAGGCGAGGTCCGACCGGATCGGACATGAAGCTGGTCTGAATCGCACTGGCGCTGAGGATATACCCCAACGCCACCACGATCATGACCGCTCCGAAGATTCGGTCGCCGCGCATCATTGCAGCAGCCCGATCTCGCGCGAGACATCCTGGATCTGGGCGATATTGTCGGCCACGAAGGCCTCGAAATCGGCCCCGAAGATGTCATAGGGGGCCAGCCCGTTCTCTTCCATCACGGTCTGCCACTGGTCCGAAGCACCGACCTGCTGCAGCCAGTCGACCCATTTGTCGTAGTCTTCGTCGCTGATCCCCTTGGGCACATAGACGCCGCGCCAGTTCATCGCCACGCTGTCGATGCCCTGTTCCTTGGCAGTCGGCACATCCTCGAAGCCCGGCACGCGCTCTTCGGACAGCACCGCGATGGGGCGCACATCGCCCGAGGAGATGAAGCCGGTGATCTCCGACAGATCGCCGGTCATCGCCTGGGCGAAGCCGCCCACGGTCTGGGTGATCGCATCCGCGCCGCCGTCAAGGCCGATATACTTGACCGCGCGGGCATCCTCGAACCCGGCCGCGTCCAGCATCATCAACACTTTCAGATGGTCGAATCCGCCCACGGCGGAGCCGCCTGCGAACGCCACGGCAGAGGGATCGGCCTTCACCGCCTCGACCAGATCGTTCAGCGTCTGATATTCGCTGTCATTGGCGACCACGATCACGCCCGGATCGCCGCCGATCGTGCCGACCCAGCGGACCTGATCGGCGGTCGCACCGGCAAAGGCGTTCTGCGCCAGCCGCGTGGTGGTGGCGGAGGAGGCCGCGACAAACACATCCGGGTCTTCGTTGCGGTCGCCCACCACATGGGTATAGGCGACGCCGCCACCGGCCCCGGTGATGTTGGTGACCTGCACCATGTTGGGGACCAACCCCAGCTCGGTCATGATCCGGCCGATCTGGCGGCAGGTGAAATCCCAGCCGCCGCCGGGATTGGCCGGGGCGATGCATTCTTCAGCGAATGCGGGAAGGGCGGCGGTGGTGCCGAGCGCGAGAATCGCGGCGCGGGTCAGGTTTCTCATGGTATCCTCCCAGGGAAATGGGCGCCCGGAGGCGCGGTCTTGCGACGGTTAAGATTTGGTGAAAAGCTGACACGAAGCTGTCATCGGGCGAAAAAAGTTAAGAAGATGAGATTCCTGCTGGTCGAGGATAGCGACGCATTGGCCGAGGCGGTCGCGTCCCGGCTGGCGCTTGACGGCCACGGGGTGGACCGCGCGGCGACGCTGGCTGAGGCGGAAATCTTCATGGACTCGGCGCCGTATGATCTGGTTTTGCTGGACATCTCGCTGCCCGATGGCGACGGGCGGACCTTTCTGGCGCAGCAGCGCCGGGCCGGGCGCGAGACCCCGGTCATCATGATGACGGCGAGTGCCTCGGTGACTGACCGGGTGGCGACGCTGGATCAGGGCGCGGATGACTACCTGACCAAGCCCTTCGATTTCGAGGAGTTGCAGGCGCGGTGCCGCGCGGTGCTGCGCCGCCATTCCGGGGTGGCCGACAGCCGGCGGCAGTTTGCCGGCTTCACCTTCGATGCGCTCGGCGCGACGGTCACGGTGGGCGGCGAGGTGCGCGCATTGCGCGCCCGCGAATTGCGGCTGCTGGAGATCCTGCTGTCGCGGCCCGGCCAGACCTATTCCAAGCCGCATCTGATCGACCGGCTGTTTTCCTTTGACGAGGAGGTCAGCGATAACGCGATCGAGGTCTATATCGGCCGGCTTCGCCGCAAGCTCGACGGGTCGGGCGCGCGGCTGGAGACGCTGCGCGGCGTCGGCTACCGGCTGATCCCGGAATGAAGGCGCCGGGATTTCCCGGTCTGGGCGCGCAGGCCTCGCTGCGGCGGCGGCTGGCGGTGCAGTTCATCCTGCTTTCGGCGCTCCTCGTGCTGGCGCTGTTTCTGGCGATCCGCTTCACCTCCGAACGGGCCTCCCGCGCCAGTCAGGACGCGATGCTGGGTGCCGCGGTGATCTCGGTCGGGGACGGGGTGCGCGCGGCGGATGAGGGGCTGGTCTTCGATCTGCCCTATGCCACCTTCTCGATGCTGGGCGCGATGGGAGAGGAGCGGATCTTCTACAGCCTCAGCATCGGCAGCCGCGTCATCACCGGCTATGAGGGGCTGCCGCCCCCGCCCGCGCCGCCGGCCGGGCTGACGCCGGTGTTCTGGGGCGGCGATTACCGTGGCAGCCATTTGCGGCTGGCGGCCATCACCCGGCAGGTGTTGCTGGACGATGCGATGCAGGAAATCACCGTGGTGCTGGGCCAGACCCGCTACGGCCAGGCGGCGATTGCGCGCGACACGGCGCGCAGCGCGCTGTGGATCGGGCTGGTGCTGTTGCTGCTGGCGGGACCGCTGGCCTGGTGGGCGGCGCGCATGGTGATCCGCCCGGTGGACCGGCTGGCCGGCGCGGTGACGCGGCGCGGCCCGCATGACCTGCGCCCGCTGCGCCATCCCGCCCCGCGCGAATTGCAGCCCTTCGTCGCGGCGCTGAACGGCTTCATCGCCCGGCTGCGCGGCGCGCTGCAAATGGCCGAGACCTTCATCTTCGAGGCCGCGCATCGCATCCGCACACCGCTGTCGCTGGTGCGCAGCGAGGCGGAGCTGGCGCTTGCCGAAACCAGCGACGAGGCGACGCGGCAGCGCCTGCGCCGGATGCTGCGGGCGATCGGCGAAAGCAGCCGCTCGGCCAGCCAGATCCTCGATCACGCCATGGTCGTCTATCGCAGCGACCAGTTCGCCGCCGCGCCGCTGGATCTCTCCCAGCTTGTGCAAGCCGCGTTGCGGGCCATGCAGCCCCTGGCCGAGATGCGGGATATCGAGCTCTGCCCGGACGGGCTGGATCGCGCCTGTCCGGTCCTGGGCGATGAGCGGATGCTGGAGGCCGCGATCCGCAATATCCTGGACAATGCGCTGAAATATTCCGATCCCGAGGGGCGCGTGACCGTCACGCTGGCGCAGCGCGACGGGCGGGCCATGCTGGAGGTGCTGGACGAGGGCCGCGGACTGGCGCCGGGCGACCACGATCTCGGCGGGCGGTTCCGGCGCGGATCGAATGTCGGCAATGTCGTCGGCTCCGGCCTGGGCCTGACCATCGTGGGCGAAGTCGCGGACGCCCATGGCGGCGAATTTCACCTCACCTCAAGACCGGAGAAGGGCTCATGCGCCAGATTCTCGCTGCCATTGTCCTGACTGCGCTGCTCGGCGGTGCCGCCGCAGCATTCGAGGTCGAGAAGGAGCAGGTTTTCGGGCCGGAGGGCGGCGAGGAGATCCGGGTGATCTCGACCACCGATCTGGAATCCATTGCGGGCGTGATGCAGGGGTTCGCGGAGGACAATCCGGGGCAGCGCGTCCGCTATCTGCAAGCCTCCAGCATGGAGCTGTTCCGCGCCGTGTCCGAGGAGCTGGCTGAATTCGATTTGGTCATGTCCTCGGCGATGGATCTGCAGATGAAACTGGCCAATGACGGATTCGCCGCCTCGGTCGATCCGCGCCGGAACGGGCTGCCATCCTGGGCGCAATGGCGTGACCAGTTGTTCGGGGTGGCGCTTGAGCCGGTGCTGACGCTTGCCTCGCGCCAGGCGCTCGGCGATCTGCCGGTGCCGCGCACACGGCGCGACCTGATCGCGATGCTGCGCGAATATCCCGATCGCTTCGACCGCCGCATCGCCAGCTATGATCCGCAGACCTCTGGGGTGGGGTATTTCCTGATCTCGCAGGACAGCCAGCAATCGGAAGGGTTCTGGCGGCTGGCAGAGGTGATGGGCCGGCTGAACGCGCGGCTCTTCTGCTGCTCGGGCGAGATGATCGAGGAATTGCGGGCCGGGCAGGTGGCCGTGGCCTATAACGTGGTGGCGAGCTATGCCGCGCGCTACGCCCCCGACGATCCCGATCTGGTGCGCCTCGCGCTCGAGGATTACACCTTCGCGATCATCCGCTCGGCGCTCGTGCCGCGCAACGCACCCAATCCCGAGGGCGGGACGGCGCTGCTCTCCTATCTCCTGTCGGACGAGGCGCAGCGCGTCGTGGCGGCGGCGTCGGGTGTGGCGCTGATCCCCGGCACCGGGGCGGAGCCGTCGGTGCATATGCGCCCGATCCGACTTGATACCGGCCTGCTGGTCTATGATGACAGGCTGCGCCGCGCCGGGCTGCTGGCGGAATGGAATGCCGCCATGGTCCAGCCGTAGCGTGGCGGTGGACCGGGCCATCCCATTGCGCGGCACAGCCCGGCCCATCGTTCAGGCAAGGGCGGGTTCGGCCAAAGCGGTTTCCGCCCGCAACGCCTTCGCGGCCTCGACCATATGGCTCAGCGTCGTCTCGACCTCCGGCCAGCCGCGCGTCTTCAGCCCGCAATCGGGATTGACCCAGAGCCGGTCGGCCGGGATCAGCCGCGCGGCTGCGCGCAGCAACTCGGCCATGTCCGCCGCATCCGGCACGCGCGGGCTGTGGATGTCCCAGATACCGGGGCCGATCTGGTTGGGATAGTCGAAGTCGCGGAACGCCTCGAGCAGATCCATATCGGATCGCGACGCCTCGATGGAGATCACATCGGCATCCATCGCCGCGATGGCAGGCAGGATGTCGTTGAACTCGGAGTAGCACATATGGGTGTGGATCTGGGTCTCGTCCGCCACCACCGAAGCCGCCAGCCGAAACGCCTTCACCGCCCAGTCGAGATACTCCGCCCGCTCGGCCCGGCGCAGCGGCAGGCCCTCGCGCAGCGCCGCCTCGTCAATCTGGATGATGCGCAGACCGGCGCGTTCCAGATCCGCCACCTCGTCGCGGATCGCCAGTCCGATCTGGCGGCAGGTGTCCGCGCGCGGCTGATCGTCGCGCACGAAGGACCATTGCAGGATGGTGACCGGCCCGGTCAGCATTCCCTTCATCGGCCGCTCGGTCTGAGCCTGCGCAAAGCTGGCCCAGCCCACCGTCATCGGCGCCGGGCGCGAGACGTCCCCGAAGATCACCGGCGGCTTCACGCAGCGCGAGCCGTAGGATTGCACCCAGCCATTCGCGGTGAAGAAGACGCCCGACAGGCGTTCCCCGAAATACTCCACCATGTCGTTGCGCTCGAACTCGCCATGCACGAGCACGTCGAGACCGAGCGCCTCCTGGCGCCGGATGCAGTCGCGTGTGCGCTCCTCGAGGAAATCGCGATAGGCATCGTCGCCCATCTGCCCCTTGCGATGGGCCGCCCGCGCGGTGCGGATCTCCGCGGTCTGCGGGAAGGAACCGATGGTGGTGGTCGGAAAGGCCGGCAGCGGCAGCGTTTGACCTTGTCGGGCGATGCGCGTGGCGAAGGGGCTGTGGCGCCGGTGATCGGTCTCGGTGACGGCAGCGGCGCGGGCCTTGACCGCCGGGTCATGGATCCGCGGCGAGGCGGCGCGCGACGCCTTGGCCGCGTCGGCGGCGGCAAAGGCCTCCGCCGCGGCCTGACGGCCTGCCTGCGCGGCCCCGGCAAGGGCCGCCACCTCGTCCAGCTTCTGCGCGGCGAAGGAGAGCCAGCTTCGGGTCTCGTCATCCAGCCCGGTTTCCCGGTCCAGATCGACCGGCACATGCAGAAGCGAGCAGGAGGGCGCGATCTCGACCCGGTCCGGCCCGAGCACGGTGACCGCGCGTTCTGCCGCGTGCAGCGCCCCGCTCAGATCCGCCCGCCAGATATTGCGCCCGTCGATGAGCCCCAGCGACAGCGTCCTGTCCCCGATCCGCGACAGCAGCGGCGCAAGCTGGTCAGGCGCGCGGACGAGGTCGACATGCAGCCCCGCCACCGGCAGGGCGCAGGCCAACTCCAGATTGTCGCCCAGCCCGCCGAAATACGTGGCCAGCATGATCTTCGGACCGCAGCGCGACAGGCGCGCATAGGCCGCGCGCAGCGCCGCGTCCTCCGCCTGTGTCAGATCGCGCACCAGGATCGGCTCGTCGATCTGCACCCATTCGGCGCCCGCCGCATCGAGGCTGCGCAGCACGGCGTCGTAGACCTCCAGCACCTGCGGCAAGAGCGAGAGCGGCGCGAGCCCGTCCGTCCTGGCCTTGGCGAGCGCCAGCCAGGTGACCGGGCCGATCAGCACCGGCCGGGTCTCGATCCCCTGCGCCCGCGCCTCCTGATAGGACAGAAGCGGGGTGTTCCCGGTCAGCGTGAAGCGGGTCTGTGCAGTCAGCTCCGGCACGATATAATGGTAATTCGTGTCGAACCACTTCGTCATCTCCATCGCCGGGGCGTCCTGTGTGCCGCGGGCCATGGCAAAGGCCGCGTCCAGCCCGCTCAGCCCGGAAAAACGCGGCGGGACCGCGCCCAGCATCAGCGTGGTGTCGAGCACCTGGTCGTAGAAGGAAAAATCATTCGACGGGATCCGCGCGATTCCGGCATCGCGCTGACGCGCCCAGTTCCGCGCCCGAAGCGCGGCGCCGGTCTGTGCAAGTGCCTCGGCACCGATCTCTCCTTTCCAGTAGGATTCCAGTGCCGTTTTCAGCTCGCGCCTCGCGCCGATGCGGGGAAAGCCCAGATTGGCGGCCTTGACCATGTCGATCTCCTTCACTGCATGTCGCTGCCTGCTTAGCCGGTGATTGAACATGACCGGAAATGGGAATATCTCACCAAGACATGACAGGGAGTCATGTCTGATGATCGATCTCCAGATCCTGTCCATCCTGCGCGAGGTGGACCGCCTCGGCAGCCTGACGCTGGCCGCGGATCGTTTGTGCCTGACGCAATCCGCGCTGAGCCACGCGGTGCGCCGGTTCGAGCAGCGCCACGACGTGCGGCTGTGGACGCGGGACGGGCGGCGGTTGCGGCTGACGGATGCCGGCGCCTATCTTCTGTCGCTGGCCAACCGGATCCTGCCGCAGCTCGATCACGGCCAGACCGTGCTGGAGGATTTCGCCCGCGGCCGGCGCGGCGCGCTGCGGATCGGGATGGAATGCCATCCGTGCCAGGACTGGCTGATGCGAGTGGTGGACCCGTTTCTGGAGAACTGGCCCGATGTCGATCTGGACGTGACCTCCGCGTTTCAGTTCGGCGGGCTGGCGGCGCTGATCGGCCATGAGATCGACATCCTCGTCACTCCCGATCCGATCGCCCGCGCCGGGTTGGACTACTTGCCGGTGTTCGATTACGAGCTGATGCTGGCGGTGGGCGTCGATCACAGATTGGCGGGACGGGCCCGCGCCCTGCCGGCGGATCTGTCGGCCGAGACGCTGGTGACCTATCCGGTGGCGAAGGAACGGCTGGATATCTATACGCGCTTTCTCGTCCCCGCGGGCGCCCTGCCGCGCCGGCATCGCACGGTGGAAACGACGCAGCTCATGCTGCGGCTGGTGGCCTCGGGGCGGGCGGTCAGCGCCACGCCCGACTGGCTGCTGCGCGAGGTTCCGGGGATCAGCGGGCTGCATCTGGGGGCGGGCATCGGCAAGACCATCCATCTGGGGATGCGCACGGGCCGAAGGCCGGATTTCATGGAGGGCTTCATCGACCTGGCCCGCGCGGCCGAAATCTAGCGCGCGATCGGTCTGCTCGTGCAGGCGGGTTCCGGCGCAACATGGCCGGCTGTGCGCAGGCGGCGCCAAGAAAGCCTTGCCCCGCGGCCTGCGCAGGGCACAAACGGGCCGCCGGGATGATCCGGCGGCCCGTTCAACCGCGGCGCGCGTCTAGTCGAGCGGCTTCAGCCCGGCCTCGATCTGCGCCCGGCGCGGCTCCAGGAACGGGGGCAGGGACAGCCTTTCGCCCATCGTCTCGAACGGCTCGTCCACGGCAAAGCCCGGACCGTCCGTCGCGATCTCGAACAGGTTGCCGCCCGGCTCGCGGAAATAGAGCGAGCGGAAATAATACCGCTCCACCTCGCCCGAGGAGGGCACGCGGAACCCGTTCAGCCGCTCGGCCCATTTGTGGATCGTATCCACATCCGGGGTGCGGAACGCCACGTGATGCACCGCGCCCGCGCCCTGACGCGCCACCGGCAGATCGGGCTGGACGGCCACATGCAGCTCGGCCGCGGGGCCGCCTTCGCCCATCTCGAACACATGCACCTGGCCCTCGCCATCTGGGCTGGCATAGTCGCGGACGCGGCGCATGTTCATCACCCGGCTCAGCACCGCCTCGGTCGGCTCCAGCTCCGGCACCGAGATGGTGATCGGGCCAAGCCCGCGGATCTGGTGCGCGGCCGGGACCGGGCTTTTCTCCCACGGATGCGCCGCGCCGGGCTGATCGGCGGTCAGGCGGAAACGCTGCCCCTCGGGATCCTCGAAATCGAGGCTGGCGCGTGTGTCCAGCGTTCCGATCTCGCCCGTGCTCAGCCCTTCGCCGCGCAGCCGCTCCGCCCAGTAATCCAGGCTCGCCTCATCGACACGCAGCCCGGTGCGGCTGATCGAGCGCGTGCCGCGCCGTTCGCCCGCAACCGGCCAGTCGAAAAAGGTCAAGTCGGTGCCGGGACTGCCTGCGCCATCGGCGAAGAACAGGTGATAGGCGGATGTGTCATCCTGGTTGACCGTCTTCTTGACCCGCCTGAGCCCGAGCGTCTCGGTATAGAAGCGGTTATTGCCGGGGGCGTCGGCGGTGATCGCCGTCAGATGGTGAATGCCTGTCAGGTCCATGTCGGGCCTCCTTTCGTTGACAACCATATTGCCACCCGGTCCGGTTCCCGCCAGCATCGCCGCCGCGAACCCGGCGTTCGCGGATTGCGAACACCGGGCTTGATGCTAACCTGCGGCCATGCGCTACTCGCTCGACGACATCGAAACCTTCCTGACGGTGATGGAGCTGGGCACCGTCACCGCCGCGGCCGCGCGGCTGAACCTGTCGAAATCCGTGGTCAGCAAGCGCATCTCCGAATTCGAGGCGACGCTGGGGGCGGCGCTGTTTCGGCGCAATGCCGGCCGCATCACCCCGACCGATGGCGCGGCGCGTCTGGCCGAACGGCTGCGCCCGGCGCTGTCGGAACTGGTGGCCGCGACCGAAAGTGCGGGCTGGGGCGTGGATGGGGCCGCCAGCCTGCGCGGACGCTTGTCCATCGCCGCCCCGATGAGTTTCGGGACCATGTATCTGGCCCCGGTGCTGGCGCGTTTCGCGGCGCGGTTTCCCGATTTGGATCTGCGGATAGAGTTCGACGACCGGCTGCGCGACCTGGCGCGGGACGGGTTCGACCTGGGGATCCGCATCGGTGCCCCGCGCGACACGGCGCTGATGTCGCGCAAGCTGTGCGAGGATCGCGCGGTGATCGTGGCCAGCCCGGACTACCTCTCCCGGCATGGGCGGCCGGACAGCCCCGCCGCGCTCGGCGCGCACCAGGTGATCGGATACAGCCATGTCGCGCAGGCCGATCACTGGCAATTCGCGCAGGGCGAGGCCGTCGCGCCCACGGCCTTGCCGAGCCGGCTGTCCAGCAATAACGGCGAGATGATCCGCGCCTTCGCCCTGTCGGGGCAGGGTCTGGCGCGGCTGCCTTGCTTCATCGTGGCCGATGGCCTGCGCGACGGATCTCTGGTCGAACTGCTGCCGGATCATCCGACCCCGCCCATGCCGATCACCGCCGTCTGGCCGACTGTGACGCCGATGCCGGCGAAGCTGCGGGTGCTGATCGACCATCTCGCCGCCGAGCTGGCCGGTGGCGCGCCCTGGCAGCGCCACGCGTCAAGTCTTCGTCAACCGGGATGAGCGATCATGACAGGCGCGACCGCAATGCCCCATGCCGGAGATACCTGATGCCGGTCACCGCAAAAGTCCTGTTGCTGGGCTACGGTGCGGCGCTGATCGCCGCCGCCCTCGCCTGGCCGATGGCCGGATTCTGGCCGGCCGTGCTGATCTTCTGGATCGGCGGGGCCGTCGCCACGCTGATCGCCGCGGCGATACTGACCTCGCGCCGCAGGGCAGGGCGCGAGGCCGGCGGTGGATTGGCAAGCTCGCGGCCGGAACGCGGCGGCGCGGCGGCTGATCCGCGTGCCGAGGCGCATGAGGCGGCACAACCCAGGCGTGCAAGCCGGCGCTGATCGTCTGTCATATGCCCGGGCGGCCGCGTCGCGCCATTAACCATCCCCTTGAGAAAGCTGAAAATTCCTCTGGCTGCGGTTCTCTCCGCGCCGCGAATCTGGTAAAAATTAATTAGAATGCTCCGGTTAGTTCGACTTGCCCGCCAGTATGGCGGGCGCTTTTTGGCCCGGCAGAAGCCCCGCCGATCAGCCTGACCAGAATGGCTCAGCCATCGAACGGCCATCAGACAAAATAACGAGACGACCGGGCCGGGGGGCATAGCCTGCACCCCCAAGGCTTCGGCAGCGCATGAGGCGGGCGGTCGGCCCGCGGGTCGTCAATTGTTGAAGAGTGCCGTGCAAGAGGTATGTGATGAAAGGTTTTTCGGGATACCGCATCGGGTTCCAACCGGGTAACGAGTTGTTCTACCGCAGCTATAACTTCCTTCTTGCCGCGATCTGCCTCGTGGCATTCCTGCCGCTGCTGCTGCTGATTTCGCTGCTGCTGTTCTGCACGCAGGGGCCGGAGATCTTCTATCGCGGCGCGCGGCTGGGACGCGATCAGAGACCCTTCCATATCCTGAAGTTCCGCACGCTGTGCAGCCGCCGCGCGCGCGAGGTGACGCGCGACCGCACCCTGCCGAAGGATGCCGGAATCGAGACCCCGCTTGGCGGAATGCTGCGCGAAACCCGGCTGGACGAGCTGCCGCAGCTTTTCAACGTGCTGCGCGGCGACATGAATATCTGCGGACCGCGCCCGGTCCGGGCCGAGATCGCGGAAATCGAGCGGCACCGGATTCCCGATTACGACCGCCGCTTCTCGGTCCGGCCGGGGCTGATCGGCCCGACCCAGGCCTATTTCAGCCACGGCACCAGCAAGCGGGTGCGGGCACGGATGAACAACCGGCTCGTGGCGCGCCCGGTCTCGCTTCTGGCCGAGCTGGGCCTGCTCGGGCGCGTCGCCTCGTCAATGCTGCTGCGGATTCTCGGTCGCGTCGGCGGCTGGACCATCCGCCGCGCCCCGCAGGCCCGGCCCGATATGTGGCTGGTCAGCCGGGGCGGCCAGCGGCTTTGCCTGGTGGAAAAGATCGGCCTGCGCCGGATCACCGCGCCGGGGCTGCCAGATGGCATGATCGGAGAGACCGCGACGCTCTATATCCGGCTGCGCGGCGGCGGGTTGCGCTCGGCCCGGATCGTGATGTCCGGGCCGAATGGCAGCGGCGAATACAGCTATACGGCAGAGAGCGAGTTCGGGGAATTCGTCATCGAGCGCTATGCGCTCGGCCTGGTGGTGGTGCGGCCTGAACTCTCCGTCGCGGCCCCGCAGACCGTGCGGCCGGCCATGCTGGAACGGGTCGGCGCCTGATCGATGACCGGCGTCGCCCCCGATCCGCGCGCCGTGGCTGACCGGCCGTCACCGGTGCAGCGCCGGATCTCGCTCATCCCCTCCGGCCTCGCACAATTCGCGGGCCAGGCGCTCGGTATCGTGATCGCGGTTCTGGTTTCGCATCTGATCGCACGGCGCATGGGCGTCGGGGCAGAGGCGGACGCGTTCCTGCTCGGGCGCCGGCTCGTCACCAGCCTTACCGAGGCGCTGAACCAGGTCGCGGTGATCCTGTTCATCCCGCTGATCGCCGCAGGCATGGCATCCGGCATGCCGGTCGGGCGGATCCTGCGCCGGGTCGGTGGTGCGGCAGCGTTGACGGGGCTGATCCTTGCGATTGGGCTGGCGCTCGCCGCGGGGGCATCGTGGGCAGCGTCGCCCCCGGTTTCGACCCGGACACGGCAGAGCTGGCGCGCAAGGTCATCATCCTGCTGGCCGCCGCCTTGCCCGCCACGGTCGCCACCATCGCCTTTTCCGCCTGCTGCAATGTCTCCGGCCGCTTCGGCGCGCCGGCCAGCATCCGCCAGATCCCCCGCGCCGCAGTGGCCCTGGCGCTGTTGCTGGGCGGCGGATCGGTCCTGGCCTTGCAGGCCGCGGCGGCCTTCAGCGCCGCCTATCTGCTGGTCGCCCTGCTGACCGGGCTTCTGGCCTGGCTGGGCGCCGCATCCGACCCCGCCGCAGCGCGGGGTCAGACACAGCCGGCACCGGATGGCGCGGCGACACTGCTGCGGCGGCGCGGGCTGGCGGCGCTCGTCCTGACCGTCTCGGCCCTGGCGGCGATCTGGATGGAGACCGGCTTTGCCGCGCGGATGGGGCAGGGCGCGGTCGCGGCGCTGGATTTCGGGCAGCGGCTCGGCGCGCTGTGCGGCAACACGCTTGCCACGGCGCTCGGGCTGGTGGCCTTCACCGAGATGGCGCGGCAGGCCGCCGCGGGCCATGCCGCGACACTCGGCCGGCGCTTCTGGCAGGCGATGCTGGTCGGGCTGGCGCTGCTGGTGCCGGTGCAGGTCTATGTCGCCGTCAACGCCGCCGCCATCGTGGATCTCGTCCTCGGCCACGGCAAGATGACCGAGGAGGGCGCGGCGCAGATCACCGCATTGCTGCGCATCATGGCCTTCGCCCCGCTCGGGGCCTTCATCCTGCGCATGCTGATGGTGCGCCTGCTGGTTGCAGAGGCGCTGCCCATGTTGCGCCTGACCCTTGTTGCCTCGATGCTGGATCTGCTGGCGCGGCTGATCCTGTTCATTGTTTTGACGCCGCGGCTGGGTCTGCTGGGCATTCCGGTCGCTCTGGCCATCGCCCCGCTTGCGCCGATCCTCTATCTGGGGCTGGCCCTGAGCCGCCGGAACTGCCTGGATGGCCGGATCTCGCGGCCGGTGATGATCCTGCCCGCCCTGGCATGTCTGCTGGCCGCCCTGGTGATCGCCATGGGCAGCGCCGCCGCGCCGATCATTGCCGATCCCGTGCATGGCGCATTGGGGGGCGCGCTGCGATCCGGCAGCATCGTGCAGCTTGCGGTGTCCGGTCTCGCCGGCGCGGCGGTGATGCTGACCGCGGTCCGGGTGCTCGGGCTGAAGCGGATGCTCAAAGGCGGGGCCTAATCCGGGCGATAGCCGGTCTTCAGCCATACCCAGTCCGGCCAGTCCGCCCCGCGTGCCGCGCGGCGCCGATCCGCCACCCGGCGCAGCGCAGCCGTGGGCAAGACCCGGCTGGCCGCATCGGCGCCGCGGATCAGCCCATGATCGACGCGCGAGAGCGTGCGTGTCCCGCTTCGTCCCGCATGGCTGCTGTTCGGCGCGAAGGCGCTGTCGAGCGCCTCGGGCGTTACGTCCAGATCGAGGAACCGCACCAGCCTGTCGCGCGAACCCTGCGCATCCGACAGCATCTCCTCGTACCGGATCAGCAGCGCATTCTGCCGCCCCGCCGCAAAGCGGCGCAGCGCATCCTGATGGAGCCGGTTCGCCGCCGTGCCCCGGATGATATCCGCGACCCTGCGCCAGCCCCGGCGCGGCTCGCGCCCATAGGCCGCGAGGCGTGACGCGATCAGCGACCGGCTGTCGCGGGTCACGCAGAGGAACCGTGCATCCGGGAATCGCGCCGCCAGCTCCTCGGCCAGCAGGCTGTGATGGGGCGATTTCTCCAGCCAATGCGCGCAGCCCCGACGCCGCGCGAACTCATCCATCACGGCGCGGAACACACCGCCATAATTCACCGAGCGGCGGATCGCGTCGTCCAGGATGCAGGTCTCCAGCCCGGTCAGCAGGAAATAGTCCGATGCCTCGAAGGCCGTGCGGAACCGTGCCCGCGCGCCTGGATCGGCAAACCGCCCGAACGCGCGGGCGAAATGCGAGAAGAACACACTTTCATGCACGCCGCGATGTTCCTCAGCCGTCACCGCCGCCACCGCCCCCGATCCCGCCAGCATATTCGCCAGCCAGGTCGTGCCCGAGCGTTGCAGGCCGAGGATGAAGATCGGCGTCATGGACGCGGCTCCGGCTCCCGCGCCGGGGTCCAGAGCAGGCTCTTGCGCCCGGAGATGTAGCGCCAGAACCCCCGTGCCATGGCCAGATGCGCCATCACGACGAATCCGGCCACCGCCACCGCCTTGATTCGGCGCAGCCGCGGGATGAGCAGACCGGCCAGGGCTGCGAGGTAGAACAGGATCTGCACGGCGGCGATGGCGCTGTAGAAGGCGCCCTGTCCGATCAGCAGCAGGCTGCTGGCGAACAGCAGCGCCAGAAACAGCGGGTTGAGCCGCCGGACCAGCTTGTGCGAGATGAGCTGCCAGGCATAGAGCCCGTGGCGCAGCGGGTTCATCAGCCCGGCCACCCGCATCAGGCTGCGCCAGCCCCGCTCGGAGGAGCGGATGCGGCGGCCCATCTCGGCCCCGGCCTGTTCGGTGACGCGTTCGACGGTTTGCGCATCCGGCTCGAACACCAGCCGGCGGCCGGCCGCCACCGCGCCGGTCGAGATGATGAAATCATCCGTGCAGCCCGGCGCGGGCGCAGCGGCCAGTTCGCGCCGCATCGCATAGACCGAGCCCTGCGCCGACACCGCCCCGCCCAGCCGGGACTCCGCGCGTTTCAGCGCCTGATCGTAGCGCCAGTAGAGCGATTCCGCATAACCCATCCCGCCGGTGCCGCGCGTCGAACGTACGGTGATCCGCCCGCAGACGCCGCCGATCTGCGGGTCGGCGAAATGCCGCAGCAGCGCCGCCAGCGATCCGGGCTCCAGCATGGCATTCGCGTCCGAGAACACCACCACGTCGCCCCCACATTCCAGGAGCCCCAGCCCAAGCGCCTCGGCCTTGCCGAGCCGCGGCGCCGCGATCACCGCGATCCGCCGGTCGCGGACCGATCTGGCGCGGGATACGGTGTCGTCGCTGGATCCGTCCGAGACCAGCACGATCTCGACCTCGGCGCCGCCGCTGTCGAGCGACAGGCAGTTGCGCAGCTTTTCGGCGATGACCGGCGCCTCGTTATAGGCCGCGATCAGGAAACTGACCCGGCGCGGCGGCGGGCCGGATGCGGATCGTCGCGCCGGCAGGCATGCCGCAAGCGCCAGCAGGATCAGCCCGTAACCCGCAACACTGTAGAACAGCATTGCGGCGGACACCCAGAATATCGCCTCGATCATCGCATTTCCTCCATCAGCCGGGCCAGGCGTTCTGCGTTCTCCTCGACCACGTATTCCGCGGCGACGCGGGCGCGACCGCGCGCGCCGATGGCGCTTGCCGCCTCCCAATCCGCAGCGATGGCGGAGATCGCCGCGGCGATGGCGGCGGGATCGCCAGGCGGCACCAGCCAGCCGGTGACGCCGTCCTCGACCAGCTCCGGGATGCCGGACAGCGCGCTGGCGATCAGCGGCAGGCCGTGGGCGAGCGCCTCCATCGCGACGACCGGGATGCCTTCGACCCGCCCCTGCGCGCCCATGACCGAGGGGACCACGGCCAGATGCGAGCTCGCGAAGGCCTGCGCCACCTGCTCGGCGGGCTGCGCGCCCGCAAAGCGGATGCGGGTGGACAGACCCAGCGTGGCGGCCTGCGCGCGCAGCGTCTCCTCCAGCGGGCCGCCGCCGAGGATCCGGGCCTGCCAGTCCAGATCGCGGGGCAGGGCGGCGAGCGCGTCGATCAGATGCCGCACGCCTTTCTTGGGCATCAGCGAGCCGACATAGAGGATGCGCAGCGGCCCGCAGCCGGGCGGGGTCGGCAAGGGACCGGCCAGACGGTCCCGGCTGACCCCGCAGCGCACCAGCTGCAATTTCTCGCGCGGCAGGCCCGGCAGGTTTTCCAGCCGCGCCAGGTTGTGGCGGCTGATCGTGCGCAGAAAGCGCGCCGCCCGCGCCTTCTCCGGAAGCAGCGCCTGCGAGACGATGAAATCATTTGCATGGGCCGAGAAGCTGAAGCCGATCCCCGCGGCCTCGGCCGCGATCATCGCGACCGTCGCCGGATGGCCGGCAAATTCGCCGTGGATGTGATCGACGCGGTTGCGCCGGCACCACCGCCCCAGGGCCAGGGCCTTCGGCAGGCAGGCCAGCACTGCCAGCCCGCGCATCGGCTCGCGCCGGTGACGATCCAGGATCAGCCCCAGAAGCCGCGCCACCCGCCGCGGCGCGCGCCCGGTTTCCATCGCCGCCGCCCCCAGCGTGGCAGGCGCGAGATAGCCGAAGCTGAACGCATCGCGCATCACCTCGGCCATGAAGTCATGGACCACCTCGCGGCTGCGGAACCGCTTGATATGGAACAGCCGTGCGTCATGGCCCATGCGCCGATACGTGACCAGGTTGCGATAGGCGAAGGTTTCGGTCACCTTCGGGAACTCGCTGACGATCACCACGATCTTCATGCGCCCTCCCATGCCAGCCGGTTGCAGCGGTGAAGCGCCGCGGCGATGCCGGGCAGCAACCAGCTGTATTTCGTGTATTCATTGGGCAGGAACAGGCTGACCAGCAGATAGGCGAAGAGCCCGAAGCGCAGCGCCACGGCCTGAACCCGCATCGCCTCGCTGGCGGGGTGGCGGATCACCGCGCCGAGATGGCGCATGGCCGCGATCAGCATGGCGAAATAGGCCGCGCCGCCGATCAGCCCGTACTGGACGAGAACCGAGAGATACATGTTGTGCAGTTCCCGCCCCAGCATGGTGCGGCCGGGCAGGTGGCGATACTCCGGGTCGGTGAAATGATGGACGAAATTGCCCGGCCCCAAGCCAAGCAGCGGATTGCGCGTGAACAGGTCCAGCCCGATGATGTTATAGGTCATCCGCCGCCCCAGCGTGTGATCCGCCGCGCCGCCGAAGAAGGAGGACAGGCGCTGCCAGTACTCCGCCGGGATCAGCGGCAATGCGGCGATCATCATCAGCAGCACCAGCCCCGCCACCGGCACCGCAAAACGCGCATGGCGGTGCCGCCAGCCGATCAGCAGCGCCACAACTGAGAAGCTGAGCGCGGCGGACCGGGCGAAGGACAGGATCAGCGCCCCGGTACCGATCGCCACCGCCATCAGCAGCAGGACGCGGCGCTGCCGCGTCTCCATCGCGTGGGACAGCGCGACCACCACACCGACCAGCATCAGCGATGCGGCAGTGGTCGGGTTGTAATCCGATCCGCCCGAGGAGCGCGAGACGCCTTCCACCGTGCGCGCCGTGGTGGCGGCGTCTGACTGGGCGAACAGCTGCACGCCGAGGGCGAAATCCGCCCCGAGGATCAGCGCCGAGGCCACCGAGGTGGCGACGAGCACACAGATCAGCAGCGCGACCCGGCGCGGCGTATCGGCCAGCACCACGACCAGAAAGGGCAGCAGCAGCAGGCTCAACAGCTTTTGCAGGCTGGACAGCGCCATCGCCTTGTCCTCGGCGAAGATGGCCGAGACGAACCCGATCGCGACGAGGCAGACGCCCGCCACGATCACCGGCTCGCGCAGCGCATCGTGGATATTGCGCCGCAACCGCGGGCCGTTCAGCAGTATCGCCAGCACGGTCAGCCCGCTCAGCAGTTTGAAGGCCGAGACCGGCAGAAAGCCGAACAGCGTCTTTTCGACCGCGTCCAGATGCGCGAACACAGCCAGCGTGGCCAGCCCCAGGAAGGGCTGGGCCAGCAGGGCCACGCATCCCAGCAGCGCGACGCCCAGCCCGATGGCAAGCGGCGCCGTCCCGGCCATCCCGGCCAGCAGGACCGACACAGATCCGGTCATCGCTGCGGTGCCGGTGACAAGGGGCCAGGCGAGGCGCATTCACCCAGCCCCGCCATAGCCGGAGGGACCAAGCCTGCGACGCCGCATCCGCGCCGCGAGCGCCAGCAGCAGATGCCAGCCCAGCCTTCCCGATGCGGAGGAAACCCGTGCGCGCAGCCACAGCCCCTCCAGCCAGATTGGTCCGCCGCCAAACGCCCGGTCCTGCACATGCACCCGGCTGAGCCGGAACGGATCCTCGCCCACCCGGTTGTCGCCGCGCCCGCCGGTCACCGCCTCGTAGCCGCAGCGCCACGCCTCGGCGATGCCGGTCTCGCAGCTTCGGTCGAAGGGCCAGGCGAAGACGCGCGGGGTGCGGCCGATCAGCGCGGCGAAGCGGGCCTGCGACTCCTGCATGGCGGTTCGGATCCGGGCCTGAAACGCAGCCTCGGTTTCCGGCCCGGCGTCGTGCCACCAACGGCCCGACAGGACGGAATCACTCTCCGGCACCGGGCTGCCGATGGCGAGTTGCGGCGGGGGCTTATCCCGCAGAAACCAGTCCGCCTTGTCGCCCGGCGTGACCGCCCAATGCAGCGGAGTGTGCCGGCGCCAGTTCCGGTCGGTGATCCGGTCCACGATGCGATCCGACACCGGAATGCGGCCGTGATCGCACCCATGCGCCTCGATCTCGAACAGCGGGTCGGCATCCATCCCGCGCATCTCTGGCGCCGTCATGTATCCCGCCCAGGGCTGCGGCCCATCCGGGCGGCGCTGCTCCGTTCCGGCGACGAAATCGCAGGAGATGAAGAACATGGCGGGCATGTCGAATTCCCGCAGGAGCGGCGCGGCAAACAGGAGATTATCCAGATAACCATCGTCGAAATGCAGGATGACGCTGCGCCGCGGCAGGCTCTCACCCGCCGCGCGCGCAGCGATCAGGCTTGCGGTCGGGATCACCTGCCAGCCGCCGTGGCGCAGGACCGAGAGATGACGCCGGAACACCTCTGGCCGGACGCTGGTGTTCTGCGCCCAGGGCAGCCAGGACGCATCCGGCGAGACGCTATGATAGACGAGGATCGGGACGCCGCCCGGATGATGCAGCACAAGCGCGGCCGCAATCCCCCCCGCCAGCAAGGCAAGCGCCGCCCCCCAGCCGACACCGGAGAGCGCCATCACCCCCGCGCCGATCCCGCCCAGCCCCAGGGCAAGCGCGGCCAGCCGGAATCTCCGTTGTCGGCGCAGGCGCCGATCCACACCCGCCATCACGTCTGAACCGCCAGAAACACCGGCGCGGCGGTGCCGCCGTCGCGCTTGGCCAGCCGCGCCAGCTCCTCCGCCTCGACGCGGCCGGCGGTGACGCCGATGATCGTGGCCGTGCCATGGCCGTTCGGCCAGTGATCGAGCTGCGCGACCGGCGGCAGGGCGACGATGCGGGGCAGGGGGGGCTGCTCGCTGGCCGAGGGGACGGAGATCTTCACCGCGGCCTCGATCAGACGGGCCAGACGGGCGATCTCCTCCCGCGTGCCGAAGCCGGTCACATGGATGCGCCGATCAGGCCATCGCCCGGCCCCGTCGATCAGGAATTGCCGGCCCAGCTCCTGCGCGAATCCATGCAGCGCGGCCGGGGCGGGGCGGCCGGGCCGCGCCAGGCTGCGCCGCGCCTGCGCGATCAGCCGCCCGGTCACATTCGGCAGCGCCCGCGTGCCCACTGCGCGACGCAGATCGTCGCTTGTGCGGACGCGGCCATCCAGAACATCGAGCGCCATGACCGGCACCAGCGTCAGCACCGCCCCGGCCACGGCTGCAACCACCGTGTTCACCAGCGTTTTCGGGAAGGCCGGATAGAGCGGCGCGCGCGCCGCGCTGACCACGCGGACCTGTTCCATCCGCACCTGCCGCGACAGCGCCGCGCTGACCGCGCGTTCCTGCAACTGCGACAGCGCCGCCTGGGCCTGCCGGATCTGCTGGTCGGTGCGGTCGATCTCTGCCTCGGTCTCGGCATGGCGGGCCAGGGCCGCCTCGGCCGCGTCGAGCGCGGATTGCAGCGCCGCGCTGCGCTCCGCCGAAACACCCGCCCGCGCACTTGCCAGCAGCGCCTGTTCCGCCACGTCGCGCCGCCCCAGCAGGATCGCGCGCACGCTGTCCGATCCGCGCTGATCCGCATCGCCGTCCAGTTCGCGCCGACGGCGCTGCAGATCGGCCAGCAGATCCTGCTGATCGGTCTGCATCTGCGCCAGCGTGGCATCGAAGGCCTCGGCCTGATCGCGGAAATCCCGGCTGGCCGTGTCGATATAGGCCTGCGCGAGCGCATTCGCCGCCCGTGCCGCCAGCTCCGGGTTGTCATGCGAGATCTCGATCAGCAGGATATAGGAGCCCTCGACCACCTCCACCTCGGTCGCGGAAATCAGCTCGTTGACCATCCGCGTGCGCGCGTTGGCGGGGATGAAATAGCCGTAATTCAGCCGCGCCCAGTTCCGCCAGACCGACGCCTTGAACCTGTCCAATGCGCCCGGCGCGGATTCGGGCAATGCGCCGCCGGCCTCTTCCAGCAGGATGTCGATGGCGCGTTCGGCCACTTCGCGGCTCAGGATCCGCTCGATATGGGTCTGCACGATGATCGTCGCCGGGTTGAACTGGCTGACCCCCATGAAGCCCTTGTTGAACATCAGCGCCTCTTCCGAGGGCTGCATGTTCACCGTGACCCGGCTCTTGTAGATCGGCATCGCGCTTTGCAGCAGCAGGCTGAGCGCCAGGGCCATCGCGGCGGCCCCGAGCGCGCCGATCACGATCATCCGGCGATATTGGCGGAGAAGTTCTGAATAATGGTTCAACATCTGCGATCGGTCATCTCGGGTCTGGATTGGGGGAGAGCAGGGCCAGAAGGCCGGGGCCGGACAGGGTCGGCGCCCCATCGGGGCAGGATGCCGCATCGCCGTGCAGAAGGCCGGTGCTGGCCTGGCTGAGACAGAAGCTTTCCGCACCCTCGCGCGCGGCGCTCAGGCGGACCGCCGCCGCGGCCTCACCCCAGCCGATGCGGATGGCCGGGGCCCCGCCGCGCCGCAGCTCGAATTCTTCCGTGCCGCGCCGGACGATCTGCGTGTCAGCCGCGATCAGCCGCGACAGCAGGCGATAGGCGAAGACGCCGGGTTTGGGGCGCGCATCGGCGGAATACAGCGCCGTGCGCGCATTGCCATAGGTCGCGCCCTCGCTCTCTCCCAGCCGGAACCACAGGCAAAATTCAGCCCCCGCGGCGAGCGCGCCGAGATTCCGGGCCAGCACCGCGGTGAAATGCGCCTCGGGGGAGTAGCTGCCGCCGTAATCCAGGCTTGGCCCCCCGCATTCGGAGGAGAGGACCGGCCGCCCCGACAGCTTGCGCAGCAAGGCGAGGCGGGGCGCGTCGCGCGCCTCGGGGCCATAGAGATGCGCATCGGCCAGATCATAGGGCGCCTGCGCCAGCACCGGCCGCACGCGGTCGCGGATGATCGCGCCGATCTCGGGGCCGCGCATCTCTGCCCGCGTCAGCACCGTCTCGGATTCCGCATTCCAGCGCTGCCGCACCTCGATGTCGCGCCCGCTTTCCGCGACCAGAAGCACGTCCAGGTTGAACGCCGCGAGCCCGCCCAGAACGAACAGCGCCGAGGGATCGGCCAGCTTCACCGCATCATGGCTGTCGCGCAGAAATTGCAGCAGCTCCTCCGTGCTGCCGGCCCAGCCACCGGAGCGGTTGGTGTCGCTGATCCATTCATTGGCGGCCTGCCAATACCGGACGCCGCCTTTCAGCCCTGGCATGTCGCGGCGCCCGTCACCGTCATAGCGCTCCACCACGCGCGAGACGAAACGCCGCCAGAGCTGCGGATCGCTGGGGCGGGCGTTCCTGACCTTGCGCGTCTCCGGGTCGGTGCCCCATCCGGCATCCGACTCGAAGGTCAGGAAGGGCGCGATCCCCAGCGATTGCAGCGCCGCGATGCGGCCATCGAGCGCGGAGAAATCGAACTTCCCCGGCGCCGGCTCGACCCGGCTCCAGGACACGGACAGCCGGGTGACACCAATGCCCGCCTGGGCGAGATAGGGGTAGTATGTCGGGTCGCTGCCCGGAAAGGCCAGGCCCAGCCGGGGGTTGGGCGCGGCCGTCAGACGGGACAGCTCAATCTGCGCCGGCTCGGCGGCGGAGGCGGGTGCAGCCGCGCAAAGAAGCGTCGCCGTCAGCAGAAATTTGAAGATTCGGGTCATTCTGGCCTCTCCCCGGCGTTCTCGCCGATCATCACCTGCAGATGATCGCCCGGCCGCAGAAGACTGTCGGACGTGGACGGGATCTGTGTCACCCCGGCGGCATCGCGCCGCCTGATGAGGTAGCGCGGGCCGGGCTCGGACAGATCACGCACGGTCTCCCAGCCGAATTTCGCCAGGAACTGCCGGGCGCGGCGCATCTCGCTGCGGATCTGCAGGATCTCGCTGGCCAGCGATGCCAGCTCTTCCGCGATGGCCGCCCGGCGGGCCATTTGCGCGGCGTTCAGCCCGTTCTGCGCATCCGCCACGCGCTGTCGCGCCTCTGCCGCAAGCGCCACCGCCTCCAGCTCATCGGCCCGGTATCGGTCGGCGCTGACGCGCAGCGCCAATTGCCGCTCGGACAGGGCCAGCCCGCGTTCGGAGAGTTTCTGCTGGCGGTCGAGCTCCTCCAGCGTGGCGTCGAGCTGGCGCCGGATCAATGCCTGGCGGTCGCCGTAAGCCCCGGCTTCCTCGGCGGCGAGATCCTGCTTCGCCCCCGCTTCGCGCGTGCGCTGCGCCTGTTCCGTCGCGCGGAGATCGCGCAGATCCGTCTGCACCGCCAGCAGGGCGGCTGCATCCGGGCCGATCAGTTCCGCGACCTGTTCCGGCACCGCCGCCATCCCCGTCCCGTCCCGCTCCGCCCGCAGCCTGGCCTGCCGCATCAGCCGGTCGGCAAGCTGGACGCGCAGCGTGGCGTATCGCGTGGCCTCTGCCTCGATCCGCATCTGTGCCGCGGTGTCATCGCTTGCGACGCCACCGCCGACGCCGCCGGCCAGGGCAATGGCGGCGGCCGCATCCATATCGGGCAGGAAATCGATCCGCCCCGGCGCGGCCACCGCGCCGCTGACGATGACCGGGCGGTAAGACACCACCTCCGTGGTGACGGAAAGGGGCTGGCCGAACGCCTCAGCCAGCCGGGTCTCGATCAGCGACTCCAGCCCCGCCGCGCTCAGCCCCGCCGCCGTGATGCGGCCAATGACGTGCACGGAGATCGTGCCGTCCGCCGCCACGAGGTAGTCACGCGAGAGATCGTCCCGTGACATCACCGACAGCGCGACGGTGTCGCCGGGCTGAAGGGCAATGGTCGGGGCCGAGTCGCTTTGGCTCGGGTCGGTCTGGCTTGAGTGGGTCTGGGCCGTGTCGGTCTGGGACGCGTCGGGCAGGGTCGGGTCGGGCCGAACCGGCTCGGGCTGACCCGCAACCGGCTGTGCCGCACCCGGCGCGGCAGGCGACAATAAAAGCGCAAGCGCCATTCCGATCAGGCGCACAAACCGTCGTGTCGCGTTAAAGTTCATACTTATTAAATGCTTACATGCGTGACCGAGTCATCTGTGACGTTGGCCGAGACGCGGAGCCATTGCCACCGCCATGTCAGATGATGGTTAATCATAGCCCCGGTTTGAAAATCCGCCCCGGATTAACCCTTTCGCCAGGGTTTTCCGCTAATCGGGGCGGGTCAGTTGCCCCGAAAGCCAGTGCCATGCCCATCGTTCCGGCCTTTTTCCTGCCGCATTTCCGCCATGGCGGGGCGGAGGGTGTGGTGCTGGCGCTGCTTCAGCATCTTGATCGCGCGCGCTTCGTCCCGCTGCTGATCCTGCAGCGGCGGGAGGGGGAGTTGCTGGCGCGGCTGCCGGGCGATGTTGCGGTCCGCGCATTGACCCATCCCAACGGCCCGCGCGGCGTGATCGAACTCGCGCGGCTCTATCGGCGCCACAAGGTCACGGTGGCGGTCACGGTGACGAATGCGGCGAGCCTGTCATCGCTGCTGGCGGCGCGTCTGGCCGGGAATCTCCCGACGCTGGTGACGGAGCACACGCCGCTCTCGGTGTTTCTGGACGAGGCCAAGCGGCCGGCCCTGCGCCGCGCCGCGATCCGGCATCTCTATCCGCGGGCCAGCCTGACCGGCGGCCCGCTGCCCGAGATCGGAACCGATCTGAACACCCTGCTGGGAACCGCGGCGCCCGATTTCGTGACCCTGCCGAACCCGGTGATCCCGCGCGCCGGGGCGATGCGCCCGCTCAATCAACAGCCGCGGCGGATCGTCAGCGTCGGCCGGCTGGCGCCGGAGAAGCGCTTCGATCTGCTGATCGATGCCTTCGCACTGCTGCGGGCCGAATGCCCGGAGGCGGAGCTGGTGATCCATGGCGAGGGATCGGCCCGGCCGGGGCTGGAGGCGCAGATCGCGCGGCTCGGGCTTGTGGGCGCGGCGTCCCTGCCGGGCTATGCCAGCGACATCGCCGCGGTTCACCGCCAGGCCGATCTGTTCGTGTGCAGCTCACGCCGGGAAGGGCTGGGGAATGCGATGATCGAGGCGATGGCGTCCGGGGTGCCGGTGGTCAGCGTCGATTGCCCCTTCGGTCCGCCACGCTTGCTGCGGGACGGGCGGGCCGGGCGGCTGGTGGACGATCACCGGCCGGCTCCGCTCGCTAAGGCCATGCAGCAGATGTTGCAGGACGGCGCGCTGCGGCAGCAATGCGTCACGGAGGCTTTGTCGGTTGCCGCCGCGTATGAGATTGCACCGGCCGTGCGCCGCTACGAGGAGGCAATCGCGCGCGCGATAGGCCGCGCCGGAATGGCAAGGCGCGGGGAGCATTGACCGGCACGAGATGGGACCAATGGCGGGAGTAGCGAGGCCGGTCTTGCGAAGGGCGGAGCACATGACGGGATCGCCGCCCGCCCGCCGGCGTATTCGTGGTGGCGGAGGGGATGCCATCGCGTTGGCCGGGCGCAGCGTTCTCACGCGGCGGCCTGCGACAGAGGCGTCGGCAACGGACAAGGATGTTCGTCGGCGGTTGCGACCCGCATGTCCTCGCCGTGACAGGCGCGGTTGACCGGGCGTCCTGGGCTAATAATCCTCGTCGTGATCGCCACGGCTGAAATGCAGTTTCCGGGCCAGGTCAGGCAGTCTTGCTGACATCTGCGGATCGTCGTGCTGCAGGGCCAGCGGCAAGGTGGCCTTGCCCAGACCGAACCCGGACCGCGCCGCCGCCTCGGCTAGGCCGGTTGTCCCTGCGAGGCTCAACTCAGCGAAGTCGCACCGGTTGTGCCTTGCATCGGCATCCACGGCGCCGAGCAGCAGCGCATAGCTGCGCCGGTCGCCCGCATAGGCAAACACATCCGTCACCTGGCACAGCCTGCCGCGTGCCCCGTCGAGGATCCGCCAGACGACATATCCCGCCAGCTCGTCGCCACGGCACAGCATCGCGCGGCGATATTCCGTCACCGGCATGTCGACATAGCGCCAGTTGAGAAACGCAGCACTCCGGCATTGCGCCAGCGCCAGGCCGGGGCGCGCCACGGCCCAGGCGGCGTCGAACCGCGCATCGAACCGTGCCACCGGCGCAATCCGTTCCGTTGGCGCGGCCGCGATCCGCCGCAGCCCGCCCAGCCCGGTTCCGATCCGCCCGGCCAGATCCAGCACCGGCGCGAGCGGCGCAGCCAGCCGCGTGCGCCGCGCCAGCACCGCGCCGGGGCGATAGAGCCGCCGCCGGATTTCCCGCCCCGCGGCCGTCACCTTGCCGTATCGCTGATAGGCGGTCATCAGCCGGTCGCTGTTCGGCTGGCCGATCGAGAGACCGCCATGCCCGGCCGCCGCAATGGCCTTGATAAGCCGCAGACCCGCACCGAGATGATCGGGATGGACCACGGTCGCCAGCGGCAGGATGGCAGGCGTCTCCACCCCGTCGATCACGAACCGGCTGGGCAACAGGAAGGAGGCGCCCACGACCTCGCCCCCCTTCTCGACACAGAGCAGCCGCGGCGGCAGCGCGGGCGTCGCAAAGGGCGAATCGAACAGCCAGTCCCAGACAGCGCGCTTGCGGGCCACGGCCTCGGCCGGAAAGCTGGCCGCCGCGATCTCGAGATAGCGATCCCGCATCTCCCGCCCGCGATAGGTGACGCTGAGCTGACCCATCCCGACCTCCACGACCTGCCAACACCGGGCCGAACATACGGAAGACCGGGCAGGTGGCGGAGAGAAATCGGAACTCGTGCTTAACAGTGACGGGATTGGCGGTCGGGGGATGACAGTCCCGCATCGTCGGGGATGACGACCAACCGCAGCTTGGGACGACCTGCACGGCGCGGCGCAATGCGCAGATTCGGAGGCGACCAACTAAGGAAAAGTGGCAGCCCGTAGGGGAATCGAACCCCTCTTTCCAGGTTGAAAACCTGGCGTCCTAACCGATAGACGAACGGGCCAGCCTTGGCGTGCTGCGAGCGTCGCTCGCGGCGTGGAGCGGTGTTTAGGTCAGCCGCGCCGGGGCTGCAAGACGAAAAACGGCCTCCCCCAAAAAAACTTGCTCAGATCGCGGCGGCGTCGTCGAGGCGCAGCCGGACCCGGCTGCGGCCGCGCCAATGCGACATTTCCAGCTTTCCGGCGATGTGGAACTGGCGGCCCTTCCGGGACATCAGCGCCGGACCAAGCGGGCCGTCCATTGCCCCCCAGGCCACCGCCTCCAGCGGGGCCTGGCCGGCGGTGCGGAAGGCAGCGCGCAGATGGGTCTCTCCCATGGTCGAGACACTGTCGAGAAGCAGTTCCGCAAAGGCATAACGCGGGGCAGGGGCGGCCTGTCCGAAGGGGCCCGCGGCCTCGATCATCTCCATCAGCTCCGGCGTGGCCGCACCCGGCTCCATCAGCCCGGAGATCCGCAGATCGTCGACGCCGCTGCGCCTGGCCAGTTCCGGCGCGATCAGCGCCGCCAGCCGGTCCATTGCGGCCGCGATCCCCGCCTCGGCCACGGTCAGCCCGGCGGCCATCCGGTGCCCGCCGCCCTTCTCGATCAGCCCTTCCGCCGCCAGGCGCTGCACCGCGCGGCCCAGATCGACGCCCGGAACCGAGCGGGCCGAGCCCTTGCCGGTGCCGTTCTCCACCCCGATCACCACCGAGGGCAGGCCGCTGCGCTCCTTCACCCGCGCCGCGACGATGCCGACGACGCCCGGATGCCAGCCTGCGCCCGCCGCCCAGGACAGGCGGGGATCGGCGCGGGCGGCCACTTGCGACAGCGCCTCTTCGCGCACCGCGGCCTCGATGGCGCGGCGGTCGCGGTTCAACTCGTCCAGGGTCTCGGCCAGGCGGCGCGCCTCGTCGGGGTCGTCGGTGGCCAGGCAGCGCGCGCCCAGATCCGCCTTGCCGACCCGGCCGCCGGCATTGACCCGCGGCCCCAGCATGAAGCCCAGGTGAAAGCTGCTCGGCGCGCTGTCGAGCCGCGAGATATCGGCAAGCGCCACCATGCCCGGCCGCTGGCGCCGCGCCATGATGGCGAGCCCCTGCCGGACGAAGGCGCGGTTGACGCCGATCAGCGGCGCGACATCGGCGACGGTTGCCAGCGCCACCAGATCCAGAAGCGGCAGCAAGGCCGGCTCCGCCCGACCGAGGCCGCGCAGAACCCGCCCGGCCTGCACCAGCGTCAGGAACACCACCCCCGCGGCGCAGAGATGGCCGAGCGCGCCGTCCTCGTCCATCCGGTTGGGGTTCACGACCGCAAGCGCCGGGGGCAGGGTCTCGCCGCCCAGATGGTGGTCCAGCACGATCACATCGGTCCGGCCTGCCGCCGAAAGCGCCTCGTGGGACAGCGTGCCGCAATCGACGCAGACGATGAGGTCGTGATCGGCGGCCAGCCCGGCAATGGCAGGCGGGTTGGGGCCATAGCCCTCGTCGATGCGGTCTGGGATATAGAGCGTCGCGCGATGCCCCTGCTGGCGCAGCCAGTCGATCAGCAGCGCGGCCGAGGCGCCGCCATCGACATCGTAATCTGCGAAGATCGCGATGCGTTCGCCCCCGGTTGCGGCCGCCACCAGCCGTTCCGCCGCGGGCGCCATGTCGCGCAGCGTCAGCGGGTCGGGCAGCATCTCGCGCAAGGTCGGGGCCAGATAGCCCGCCACTTCCTCAGCCGCGACGCCGCGCTCGGCCAGGATCCGCGCCACCGGCAGCGGCAGGGCGGCGCTTTGGGCCAGCCCCTCGGCGCGACGGGTAAGATCGTCATCGGGACCGACCCATCTCCGGCCGGTCAGCGAGGTCTCGACATTCAGGAATGCGTTCATCCCGGCTAGATGCGACAGGCGGGCGCGGCTGGCAAGGGCGGGATGCCGCCGCCCGACATGCAAAAGGGGGCCGAAGTCCCCTTACGCACGCTCGGCGTCCAACCGCTCAGCGGATCGGATTGCGATAGATCATGCGACGCACCGATCCGGTCTTGGAGCGCATCAGGATGGTTTCGGTCTCCAGATATTTCGGCTCGCGCTTCACGCCCCGCACGATGGAGCCGTTGGTGACCCCGGTGGCGGAGAAGATCACATCCGCCGTCACCATCTCGTCGCGCGAATAGATCCGATCTAGATCGGTGATCCCCGCCTTGGCCGCGCGGCCGCGCTCGTCATCATTGCGGAACATCAGCCGGCCCCACATCTGCCCGCCCATGCATTTCAGCGCCGAGGCCGCAAGCACCCCTTCGGGCGCGCCGCCCGCACCCATATACATGTCGATGCCGGTCAGCTCCGGCTCGGCGCAATGCATGACACCCGCCACGTCGCCATCGGTAATCAGCCGGATCGCGGCGCCGGTGGCGCGGACCTCGGCGATCAGATCCTCGTGCCGGGGACGTTCCAGGATGCAGACAGTGATGTCGGAGGGCTTCACGCCGCCCGCCTTGGCAAGCGCCTCGACCCGCTCGGTCGGGGTCATGTCGAGGCTGACCACGTCCGTGTCGTAACCCGGCCCGATCGCCAGCTTGTCCATATAGACATCGGGCGCGTGCAGCAGCGTGCCGCGCGGCGCCATGGCGATCACGGTCAGCGCGTTGGGCATGTCCTTGGCGGTCAGCGTCGTGCCCTCCAGCGGGTCGAGCGCGATATCGACCTCTGGTCCGTTCCCCGCGCCGACCTCCTCGCCGATATAGAGCATCGGCGCCTCGTCCCGCTCGCCCTCGCCGATCACCACCACGCCCTTGATGTCCAGCTTGTTGAGTTGGTCGCGCATCGCGTTCACCGCCGCCTGATCGGCCGCCTTCTCGTCGCCGCGCCCGATCAGCGTGGCCGAGGCATGGGCCGCGGCTTCCGACACGCGGGCCAGGCCCAGAGACAGCATCCGGTCGTTGAAATCCTTGGGCGCGGGCATTCGGCAATCCTCCATAAGATCTGTTTTGACGACTGCATAGGCGGCGCGGGGCAGGGCGGCAAGTGTGACGGCGCTAACGGTGACTGAGCCATGACCGGACTTGGCAGCGTCGCACGGATCGGCTAAGCGAAGGCCATGATCGCAAGCTGCACCATCTGCTGCATTATTCGCTGACGCATTTCATGCGGGGCAAGATGCTGTGAGCAGGTCCCGCAAGGGGGACTTCATGGTCGAGATCCGGCTGACCAACACACGCACCCGCCAGAAGGAACGGTTCGAGCCGATCGATCCGGGCAATATCCGCGTCTATGCCTGCGGGCCGACCGTCTATGACCGCGCGCATCTGGGCAATGCAAGGCCCGTGGTGGTGTTCGACGTGCTGTTCCGGCTGCTGCGCCATGTCTATGGCGCGGATGCCGTGACCTATGTGCGCAATTTCACCGATGTGGATGACAAGATCAACGCGCGGGCTGCGGAGACCGGGCGGGATATCCGCGAGATCACCGAGGAGACCATCGCCTGGTATCACGACGACATGGATGCGCTCGGCGCGCTCAGGCCGACGCAGGAGCCGCGCGCAACTGATTACATCCCGCAGATGCTGGCGATGATCGAGGACCTGATCGCGAAGGGCTTCGCCTATGCCGCCGAGGGGCATGTGCTGTTCGAGGTCCGCAGATTTCCCGAATATGGCCGGCTGTCCGGGCGGTCCCTGGACGACATGATCGCAGGCGCGCGGGTCGAGGTTGCCCCCTTCAAGCGCGATCCGATGGATTTCGTGCTGTGGAAGCCGTCGGACGCGGATCAGCCGGGATGGGACTCGCCCTGGGGCCGGGGGCGGCCCGGCTGGCATATCGAATGCTCGGCCATGTCGGCGGAACTGCTGGGGCCGGTGTTCGACATCCACGCCGGCGGCATCGACCTGCAATTCCCGCATCACGAGAACGAAATCGCGCAGAGCCGCTGCGCGCATGGCTCCGAGGTGATGGCGAAGTATTGGCTGCATAACGAGATGTTGCAGGTCGAGGGCAAGAAAATGTCGAAAAGTCTCGGCAATTTTTTCACCGTGCGCGATCTGCTCGATCAGGGGATACCGGGCGAGGTGATCCGGTTTGTGCTGCTGATGACGCATTACCGCAAGCCGATGGACTGGACGGCGGAGAAGGTGCGGGAGGCCGAGGCGACCTTGCGCAAGTGGCGTGGTCTGACAGCGGACATCGAGCCCGCCGCCAGCCCTGCGCCCGCTGTCGTCGCCGCACTTGCGGATGATCTGAACACGGCGGGCGCGATTGCCGCGCTGCATGATCTGGCGCGGGCAGGGGATGCGGCCGGGTTGCAGGCGTCTGCGGATCTGCTCGGGCTTCTGACCGATGATCTCGGGGATTGGACAGCAGATGGGCCGGATCTCACGGCCTTGTCGGCACGGATGACCAAGCTTCGCGCAGAGGCGAAGGCCAGCAAGGATTTCAGCGCCGTCGATGCAATGAAGCAAAAGCTGACCGATGCCGGTGTCGAGATTCGCATGAGCGCGACCGGGGTGGAATTGCTGCCGGGCAGCGGCTTCGACGCGGCCAAGCTGGAGCGGATCTGATGGACCGCCTCTACCTCTATGACACCACGCTTCGCGACGGCCAGCAGACTCAGGGCGTCCAGTTCTCTGCCAGCGAGAAAACCGAGATCGCGCAGATGCTCGACGCGCTTGGAATCGATTACATCGAAGGCGGCTGGCCCGGTGCAAACCCGACCGACAGCGAGTTTTTCGACAACCCGCCCGCGACGCGCGCCACGCTGACCGCCTTCGGCATGACCAAACGGGCCGGGCGCTCTGCGGGGAATGACGAGGTGCTCGCGGCGGTGCTGAATGCCGGGACGGGCAGTGTGTGCCTCGTTGGCAAGACCCATGATTTCCATGTCCGTGAGGCGCTTGGCATCTCGCTCGACGAGAATGTCGAGAATATCCGCGCCTCGCTCGCCCATCTCAAGGCGCAGGGGCGTGAGGCGATTTTCGATGCGGAGCATTTCTTCGACGGCTGGAAAGCGAACCGGGATTACGCGCTGCAATGCCTGCTGGCGGCGCGGGATGCCGGGGCGCGGTGGATCGTGCTGTGCGACACCAATGGCGGCACGCTGCCCCATGAAATCGGCGCGATCACCGAGGCCGTGATCGCGGCGGGGATTCCCGGCGACTGGCTGGGCATCCACACCCATGACGATACCGGGAATGCGGTGGCGGGATCTCTGGCCGCGATCCGGGCCGGGGCGCGGCAGGTGCAGGGCACGCTGAACGGGCTGGGCGAGCGTTGCGGCAATGCCAATCTCACCACGCTGATCGCCACGCTGGCGCTGAAAGAGGAGTTCGCCCCGCTGGTGCCGCAGATCAGCAAGGCGGCGCTGACATCGCTGCTGAAGACCTCGCGCCGCCTGGACGAGATCCTGAACCGCCAGCCCGCGCCGGGCGCGCCCTATGTCGGTCCCTCGGCATTCGCCCACAAGGCCGGGCTGCATGCGAGCGCCATCGTCAAGAACCCCGCCACCTATGAACATGTCCCCCCCGAGGCGGTCGGCAATGCCCGCATCATTCCGATGTCGAACCAGGCCGGGCAGTCCAATCTGCGCGCAAGGCTGCAGGATGCCGGGCTGGTGGTGCCCGAGGGCGCGGATCTGGCCGCCATCCTGACCGACATCAAGATCCGCGAGGATCAGGGTTATGCCTATGACGGGGCGCAGGCGAGTTTCGAGCTTCTGGCCCGCAAGCATCTGGGTCAGTTGCCGAAATTCTTCGTGGTCGAGCGCTATCGGGTGATCGTGGAGCGGCGGCGCAACGCGATGGGTCAGCAGATCTCCGTCTCCGAGGCGGTGGTGGTGGTCGAGATGGACGGCCAGCGGGTCATGTCGGTCAGCGAGTCCCATGGCGAGAGCGACGCCGATGATCGCGGCCCGGTCAATGCGCTGTGGCGGGCGCTCGCCAAGGATCTGGGGCCGTTCCAGGCGGCAATCGACGATATGCGGCTGGTGGATTTCCGGGTGCGCATCACCAATGGCGGCACCGATGCCGTCACCCGCGTCACCATCGACAGCGAAGATCGCGACGGGCATCGCTGGTCCACCGTTGGCGTCTCGCCCAATATCGTCGATGCCAGTTTCGAGGCGTTGCAGGACGCGGTGGTCTGGAAGCTGATCCGGGACGGGGCGCGGCCGTGACCCCCGATCACTGCCTGGCGCTGCTGCGCGCGGGCGACCCGGACCGTTTTGCCGCGGTCGCGGCGTCCGAGCCGCGCGACCGGCCCCGGCTGGCCACGCTCTATGCCGCCAATCTGGAGATCGCGCGCGCCGCCATCGCCTCGCGCGAGCCGCTGATCTGCGAGATGCGGCTGCAATTCTGGGCCGATCAGATCGCGTCCATTGCCGAAGGGCGCGAGGCGGCGCGCCACGAGGTGGTCACGCCGCTGGCCGAGGCCTGGGGGGCGGAGATTGCGCCGCTCGCCACGCTGATCGCCGCGCGGCGCCGTGACACGGAGCGTCAGCCCTTCCGCGACGACGGTGCGTTGCTGGATTATATCGACGCCTGCTCCGGCACGGTGATGCGGCTCGCGGCGCAGGGCTGCGGCATGGCCGGGGACGCACCGCTCATCGCGCAGCAGGCGCGCGGGGCCGGGCTGGCTGGCTGGCTGGAGAATTACACGGCGTTGCGGACGCTGAACCTGGGGTTGCAGCCCGAAGGGGATGCGCGGCTGGCGCGGCTGGCGGAGATCGGGCTTGATGCGTTTGCCGCCGCGGCACGGATGCAGCCCGCGCCGCCGCGCCGCGCGGCGGGCGCGCTCTATGCCGGGGCCGGTGCCGGGCGGGTGCTGCGCGCGATTCGCGATGGGCGGAAGGTGCGCGTCACCGGATTTGCGCGCAACCTGTCGCGGACCGCGCTTGCCTTTTTCGGCCGCTGGCAGGGCTGAGCGAGCTTAAACCTATCTTCATCTGTCTCTGCCAGTTTGCCGTCCCAGAGAGGCAAGCAAGAAGGTTCGGTATGCCCCTGACATGGCGCGATTCGGGACGGGCATGAGCCAGGTCCGGGTCCTGATTGTCGACGATTCCGCAACGATGCGGCAGTTGATCCGCTTTCGCCTGCGCGCCGATCCGCGGATCGAGGTGGTGGGCGAGGCGTCGGACACCGCCCAGGCCCGCGAGGCGCTCGATACGCTGTCGCCCGACGTGATGACGCTGGATGTGGAGATGCCGGGGCAGTCGGGGCTCGATTTCCTGCGCGAGGTGATGCGCAGCCGGCCGATGCCGGTCATCATGGTGTCCACCGAAACCGAAAAGGGCAGCGCCGCCGCGGTCGAGGCGCTGTCGCGCGGCGCAATCGATTGCGTGGGCAAGCCGCGCAGCCGGGAATTCAACAATGCCTTCGGCGATCTGGCCCGGCTGGTCCATGGCGCCGCCACCGCCAGGGTGCAGCCGCGCGGCGCGGCGGAGGGGGCGCAGCCCCCGGTGGTCAGCCGGGATTTCCAGTGGAACGGCATGTATGTCCTGATCGGGTCGTCCACCGGCGGGGTCGATGCGCTGGAACGGATCATCGCCGGGATGCCGGCGAATTGTCCGCCGATCCTGATTACCCAGCACATGTCGGACGGGTTTCTGGCCAGTTTCGCGGAGCGGATCAACAGCCGCTACGCGCCGCGAGTCGAACTGGCCCGCAGCGATGCCCCGGTCGAGCAGGGCCGGATCTACCTCGCCCCCGGCGGCGAACAGCATCTGACGATGACGGTGGGCGCGCGACCGCGATGCCGGCTGATCGGGGGCGAAAAGGTCAGCAGCCACCGGCCATCGGTGGATGTGCTGTTCAACTCCGCCCTGCCGCTCGGCAACCGCGTCTGCGCGGCGCTGCTGACCGGGATGGGCAGCGACGGGGCGGACGGCATGCTGGCGCTGCGCCGGGCGGGTGCGACCTGTCTCGCCCAGGACGAGGCCAGCTCCGTCGTCTGGGGGATGCCGCGAATCGCCTGGGAACAGGGCGCCGCCCATCGGCTGGTCCCGCTGAAGCGGATGGCCTCGGAGATCCTGGACGCCACCGACCGGCGCGGCCGCATGTCCCGCGCGCCGCGATGAATGCGCCGCGAATCCAGGTGGTGCAGGGGGCGTTTCACGTGGCGTCAGGCCCCGGCGATTGCCTGCTGGTCACTGTGCTGGGCTCCTGCGTGTCGGTCTGCCTGTTTGATCCGGTGGCGCGGGTCGCGGGGATGAACCATTTCCTGCTGGCCAGCGGCGGCGCGGAAGCGGGCGACTCGGCGCGCTACGGCGTGAACGCGATGGAGCTGCTCATCAACGGGTTGCAGAAACGCGGCGCAGAGCGCGCCCGGCTGCGGGCCGAGGTGTATGGCGGGGCGACGATGGTGCCGGGGCTGTGCAATGTCGGCGCGGCGAATGCCCGCTTCGCGGTGGAATTCCTGCGCAACGAAACGATCTATCTGCGCCATGCCTCGACCGGCGGGCATCGCGCGCGCCGCGTGACGCTGCGGTCTTCGACCGGACTGGCGCGCGAGGAATTCATCGACCGCGTGGTGCTGACCGGCCCGCCGCCGCCGGTCGAGGCCGGGCATGTCGACCTGTTCTGATCCGCCGCGCCGCGGGGCGGCGCATCGGTCTTTCCCCCGGCATTGCAGGCTGTTGCTTAGCCCGTCATAACTCTGATCGGCCCGAATCGGGGCCGGTCGAGGAAGGTGCGCCAGATGCAATACGAACAGCCGGGACAGGTGGAGCGCGACTGGTCGGACGCGATTTCCAGCGTCGAGGAGATCATCGAGGATGCCCGCAACGGGCGGATGTTCATCCTGGTCGACCACGAGGATCGCGAGAATGAGGGCGATCTGGTCATCCCCGCACAGATGGCCACGCCCGACGCGATCAACTTCATGGCCACCCATGGCCGCGGGCTGATCTGCCTGGCGCTGCCGGGCGAACGGATCGACGCGCTCGGGCTCAGCCTGATGTCTCCGAAGAATTCCAGCCGCCACGAGACCGCCTTCACCATGTCGATCGAGGCGCGCGAGGGGGTGACGACCGGCATCTCGGCCCATGACCGCGCCCGCACCGTGTCGGTCGCCATCGACCCGACCAAGGGCGCCGCCGATATTGCCACGCCGGGCCATGTCTTTCCCTTGCGCGCCCGCGAGGGCGGGGTTCTGGTCCGCGCCGGACATACCGAGGCGGCGGTGGATATTCCGCGCCTCGCCGGTCTGAGCCCGGCAGGGGTGATCTGCGAGATCATGAACGAGGACGGCACCATGGCCCGTCTGCCCGATCTCATCGCGTTTGCGCAGCGCCACGGGCTGAAGATCGGCACCATCAGCGATCTGATCTCCTATCGCCGCCGCCACGACAACCTGATTGCCGAGCGCAAGCAGCGCCCGGTGCATTCCATGCATGGCGGCGACTGGATGATGCGGATCTTCGCGGATGAAACCCAGGGCGCTGAACATATCGTGCTGTCCAAGGGCGATCTGTCCGCGCCGGGGCCCGTGATGGTGCGGATGCATGCGCTCGACCCGCTGCATGACATCCTGGGCATCGAGCGCGAGCGGGCGGGCGATCTGCCGCAGGCGATGCGCATGATTGCCGAGGAAGGCCGCGGTGCCGTGGTGCTGATCCGCGATCTGACCAATGCGCTGCCGCTGGATGGCGAGGCCTCGCCGCACACGCTGCGCCAATACGGGCTGGGCGCGCAGATCCTGTCGGCGCTCGGTCTGACCGACCTGATCCTGCTGACCAACTCCGCGCCGCTGAAGGTGGTCGGCCTCGACGCCTACGGGCTGAGCATCGTCGAGACGCGCGCCATCTCCGGGGAGGGCTGACCATGGCCGGTGTCACACATCACCTGCTGGCGCTGCCCGAATTCGCCACGCCGCCGCGCCTGCTGATCGTGGTCGCGCCCTATTACAAGGACATCGCCGACCATCTCGTCGCCGGCGCGCGCGCCGTGGCCGAGTCCGCCGGGGCGGTCGTCGATCTGGTCGAGGTGCCGGGCGCGCTGGAAATTCCCGCCGCCATCGCCCTGGCCGCGCGCAGCGGGCGGTTCGACGGCTATGTCGCGCTTGGCTGCGTGATCCGGGGCGAGACGACGCATTACGACACGGTCTGCAACGACAGCTCGCGCGGGCTCACCCTGCTGGGGCTTCAGGGCCACGCGATCGGCAACGGCATCCTGACGGTGGAGAACATGGACCAGGCCGCGGTCCGCGCCGATCCGGCCGATCAGGACAAGGGCGGCGGGGCGGCGGCGGCGGCCTTGCATCTGGTTGCATTGTCGCGCAAATACGCGCCCACACCCACGCCCCGGCCCGCGGACAGCGCGGATCGCGACCCGATCCGGCTGGCGGGACGACTGGAAGGACCGACCGGCGCATGAGCAGCCAGACCAAACCGGAGGATCGCCGCCGCCGCAGCAGCGCGGCGCGTCTCTATGCCGTGCAGGCGCTGTTCCAGATGGAGGCGGCCGGCCAGTCCGTCGATCGCGTGCGCCGGGAGTTCGAGGATTGGCGCATCGGCGTCGAGGTCGAGGGCGAGATCGCGCCCGAGGCCGACGAGGCCCTGTTCCGGCGCGTGATCGAGGATGCGGTGAGCTGGCAGGCGAAGATCGACCAGATGACCGACCGCGCCCTTGTGGCCCGCTGGCCGATCGACCGGATCGACCCGGTGCTGCGGGCGCTGTTCCGCGCCGCCGGGGCGGAGTTGGTCAGCGGCAAGGCCCCGCCGCGCGTGGTCATCAGCGAATATGTCAGAATCACCGGCGCCTTCTTCGCCGAGGGGCGCGAGATGAAATTCGTCAACGCGGTGCTGGACCACATGGCCCGCGAGGCCCGGCCCGAAGCGATGGGCGGCGCAACCGGCTGAGCCGGTCCGCCGGGCGGCGGATGGCGGCTGCCATGCGCGTCTGGAACTTTCCAACCGGAATGGGGATGCTGGTGTGGCCACATCTGCCGGAGTGGCAGACATGCCCCGACTGATTCGTCTCTATCTGTTCAGCGCCGCCTGCGGGATCGGCCTGTCAGTACTGTTCACCGCGCTGCTGCTGATTTTCGACATCGCGCATCTGCGCCGCCTGCTTCTGACGGCGCCGGGCGGGGGGACCGCGCTGATGATGCTGATGCTGTTCACGGCGGCGCCGTTTTCCGCCGTTCAGTTCGGCATCCGGATCATGGCGTTGTCCGAGCCCGGAAGCGGCCCGCCCAGGGGCCGGCGCGCGGGGTCGCCCGCGCATGCCTCCCGCGACTCGGTTTCAGCGATCTGCGGCGCATCTTCGCCGCCCTGCCGCGCTGATCGGGGCTTTCCGGCAAAGCGACGGCAAAAATCGCGCTGAAATCGCCACGCAGATGTTGCAAAGCCGCAACGCGCGCCGTCACGATTTGCCGGACCTCGTTGCAGTATTGTAACGCTGAGGGGCGGAATGTGAATGAACATGCATCTGAACTGTTCGGTTCGGCGCTTTGCTCAAGCTTCGGATGTCAATTGTTTTTATAGCACCTGACATGTCCTTTTAGTCAGGTCTGCCGGAGAGTTCCCTCTCTTTGGCTCACATTTCCGCGATTGAGCCATCGCGCGGGGGTCGCTGGAAACCCGCCCCGGTCGGGCATAGTTGGGTCATCGGAAGTGAGGCGGCGTTTACATTGTCGCTTTGTAACTTTGATGAGGATGGAAACCATGAAAGCAGTTGCTCTTCTTGCCAGCGCCACCGCCATCGCCACCGTGTTCACGGTGCCGGCGTTTGCGCAAAGCGAAATGTCGACCGGCGCCGACGTGACCGGCGTGAGCCAGGTCGAGGATCGCCTGGACGATATCGAAGAAGCGGTTGAAGACGACTTCGCCCGTTCGAACGACGCCGACCGCTTCGGTCCGCAGGACCGTCGCCAGGGCCTGTTCGGCGGCATCTCGATGACCTATTCCGGCTCGACCGGCAATGACGAGAGCCAGGACATGGCGCTCGCCGGCCGCATGTCCTACAATCAGGGCCCGTTCGCGCAGTCCGTGGGTCTGGGCATCGAGTTCGGTGAAGACTCCGACGGCGACAAGGATCAGGAAGAAACCTACGCGATCTATGACGCGCAGTATTACTTCAACGATCGCTTCTATGCCTTCGCCCTGGGCCGGATCAACCAGGACGGCATGGTCGACGAAGAGCTGGACGACCTCTATGACGGTCTGCTGGACGCCGAAGAAATCTCCGAGCTGGAAGGCCGCAAGAAGCGGGACGCGTTCCTCGGCTTCGGTCCGGGTTACCGCATCATCAACACCCCGGACACCACCTGGCGTGTTCAGGCCGGTGTTGGTGTCCGCTACACCCAGGCCGTGGACTATAGCGAGGCCGACAACCTGGCCTCGGAAACCGAAACCGGCTACATCGCGTCGTCGCGGTTCTACCACCGCTTCAACGACATGATCTTCGTCACCAACGACACCGACTACATCACGTCGGACAGCGCCGGCGACGAGATCACCAACGAATTCGGCGTCAACTACCAGATGTCGGAACAGCTGGCGACCCGCATCTCCTACTCGACCGAGTACCAGGAGAATCGCGAAATCCGCACCGACAACGTGCTGGGCGTGTCGCTCGTCTATGGCTTCTGATCCCTCCCTCGGATCATAAGTCTCTCGGGGAAGGGCGGTCTTCGGACCGCCCTTTTTCATGCGGGACTGCCGCTCGCGGAAATGAGAAAGCCGCCCCCTGTCAGGGACGGCATGTGGCGAGAACCGCTGCGACCGTGGGCGCACAGGTTTTCCCGAAAGCCTGGAGAACCAGGTGGGCGCCGGGTAACATGACCAGGGCCATGACAGAGCCAGCTCCCATCGAGAAATTATAGGCCAGTGGAAAAAATGGCCCGCACGCGAAGAGCAGAAACTCGCCAGAGCCGGAGATAAGCCGGAGCAGGGCCGGTTTCAAGCCCCGCGCCCTGTGCGCCGTCTTGCATTTCGTTTCCGATTTGTTCACGATGCCCCCATGCAGATTGCCCCCGATCCCGCGGTGACCGAGACCGCCTTGCCGGCGCAGCCCGGTTTTCGCCTGGCCCGCGGCGTCGCCCGGCTGCTGCACAGCCTGGGCCACGCGGCGCTGTGCGAATTCGTGCCTGCGCGCGGGCTTCGGGTGGATGTGATCGCCATCACGCCGAAGGGCGAGATCTGGATCGTCGAATGCAAGAGCTGCCGGGCGGATTTCACCGGCGACCGGAAATGGCAATCCTATCTGGAGTGGAGCGACCGGTTCTTCTGGGCGGTGGATTGCGATTTTCCCGACGGGCTTCTGCCCGAGGAGAGCGGGCTGATCCGCGCCGATGCCTACGGCGCCGAGATCCTGCGCGACGCGCCGCTGACCCGCATGGCCGCGGCGCGGCGAAGCCGGCTGACGCGCGATATCGCGCGGGTGGCGTCGATGCGGTTGCAGGCATTGCACGATCCCGGCGCGGCCGGGTTCGGGGCAGGGGAGATCTAGGCGGCGGGCGCGGCCGGTCCCGCGCGGCCCGTGCAAAGCCTTTCAGCGGCGCGGCTTGCTCTTCTTGCCCTTGCCCATGTTGCGCGCGACCTCGACCGCGGCCATCAGCTCCTCGGCGATCTCGGTGGCCTCCTCGGGGTCGAAATCCAGCGGCAGATCCACGCCCTCGCCCTCGACATAGATCCGCACCATGCCCTGATCGGTCGGCCCGATCTGGAGGTTCGCGGCGATGTCGCTTTCGCTGTTGATGCCCATGTCCATGTCCTTTTTTTCCGTCCTAGCGCGGCAGCGAATTTGCGGCAAGTCCGGCCTTGCATCGACGCGCGCGGGGCGTTAAACGACGCGAACCGTGCCGCCTTAGCTCAGTTGGTTAGAGCGCTGGATTGTGGATCCAGAGGTCCCCCGTTCAAGCCGGGGAGGCGGTACCACCTCCTTCATCGCCTAAATCCCGCCGCCATCCGCAGTTTTCTTGCGGTTCTTGCGATTTATCAGTGCCTCACGCGGAACGGGCGGGCGGCGCGCAGCGTTCCCCTGCAGTATCTGCTGAATGCAAAGGAGTGCCATCATGGCGAGTAACGAATACACCGCCCGCGATCTGAAGACCGACGCGAAATCCGCCGCCCGCGACGTCAAGAGCGATGCGCAGGACACGCTCGACACCGCCCGCGCCCGCGGAGAGGAGCTGTCGGACCGCGCTCAGCATGTCGCGCAGAATGCCCGCGACAAGGCCGGCGAAGTCGCTGACCAAGCCCGCGATCTGGGCCGCGAATATGCCGATGTGGCCCGCGACGAGGCCAAGCGCCTGTATCGCGAAGGCGAGCGCCGCGCCGGTGAAGTCGCCGAGCAGGCCGAGATCTATTACGACGAGGTGTCCGAGATGGTCCGCCGCAACCCGGCGCAGGCCCTGGGCATCGCGGCCGGGGTCGGCTTCCTGTTGGGTCTGATCATCGCGCGGCGCTGATCCGATGTTCGACTATGTCAACAAGGTGCAGCTTGCCCTGAGCGACAAGGCGCGGCGCACCGGCCTGAAGGCCGGTGCCGCCGTGATCGCCCTGATCGCCCTGGGCTTCCTGCTCTCCGCATTGTGGAGCTTCCTCGCCTGGCGGCTGGAGCTGGGGCCGACCTATGCCTCGCTCATCATCGGCGGCGGGTTCCTGCTGATCGCGCTGATCCTGCAGCTCATGTCGAATTCCGAAAAGCACAGCATGCCATCGACCGACGAGCTGAAGAACGAGGTCGAGGCACGGCTGAGCCTGGCTGCCGACACCGCGCTCGACAAGGCCAAGTTCAAGGCCGAGGAGACGATGGATAGCGCACAGCAGCGCGTCCATGCGCTGTTCGGCAAGGCCGAGGACACGGCGCGTGGCTTCGTCAGCCGCACGGAATCGAAGGTGCATGACGTGACCGCCGATGTCAGCACGAAGGCGGGCGATCTGGCCGAGAAGGTCGGGCTGACCGACCGCAATCTGCGCGAGGCCAAGGATTCCTTCGATCGTGCCACCCAGTCGCGCGCCGCACCGGGTGTCGGGATTGTCGGCGCGTTTGCCGTAGGAATGGCAATCGCCGGGGCGCTTCGCGGTCGTCGGGATCGGGATGATTTCTATTATGACGATTTCGAGGATGACGCGGATCGCCGGGAGTATGACCCACGCTATCGCGGCGCCTGAGCCGAAGCGGGTTGAGACAGACCCGTCGTGAAATACAGCACCCGCCCCCTTACCGGGGCGGGTTTTTCGTGGGCGAGGGGGCGGAGCAGGGGCGCAGCAGAACGGACTCGCCCGGCTCCGCGCCGATCTCCCGGCAGGCCTTGCCGTCGCAGAGCCGCCAGCCCGCGCCCGTTGCGCCCGAGGCGGCGAGGCGCAGCTCTGCCTGCGGCGGCAGGTCGGGATCCCAGCTCCACCAGCCATCGCGCAGCACCGCATCCGCGCCGGGCTCCATCCCCGCGCCGGAGCCCTTGACCGAGGCGCGGGCGAGGTCCAGCCCGGCTTCGGTGACGCGCCATTGCTCGCGCCAGGCGATGTTCTCGACCGAATGGGTCCATTCCAGCGAAAAGCCGGGGCCGGACAGGCTCAGCGCCACGGTCCCGATCATCAGGCAGCTCATCGCCGCCGCCGCCCCAGCCACCAGATCCCGGCAAACAGGACAGCCAGGCCGAATCCGATCTCGTCGGTCAGGGGCAGGGCGGCGATCAGCGTGAAGGCGGCAATCATCGCCACCGCGCGTTCCCACAACGCCAGACGATGCCCCAGCCAGCCGATCACCGCGGTGCCCCACATGCCGATGGCCAGCACGCATTTCAGCACGATATAGGCGACGGCCAGCGGAAACCCGATGGAATCGGCCAGCGGCCCGCCCGCCTGCAGCATCAGCGCCGGGGTGAACACGGCCATATAGGGGATGACGAAACCCGCGGCAGAGACCTTGATCGCTTCCAGGCTGATCTTGAAGCCGCTTTCCTTGGCGATGGGGGCGGCGGCGAAACAGGCAAGCGCCACGGGCGGGGTCAGATCGGCGAGAATGCCGAAATAGAACACGAACATATGGCTGACGATCAGCGGCACACCCAGTTCCAGCAGGGCGGGCGCGGCGATAGACGAGGTGATGATATAGTTCGGGATGGTCGGGATCCCCATGCCCAGCACGATGCAGGTCAGCATGGTCAGCAGCAGCGACAGCATCAGCGAGTTCTGCCCGACGCCCACGATGAAGATGCCGAAGGTATTCGCCGCGCCGGTCAGCGTCATGGTGCCGATGATGACACCGACAAGCGCACAGGCGACGCCGACGGGCAGGGCGGTCTTGGCGCCTTCGGCCAGGCTCTCGATCACCTGGGCGATGGTCTCGCGCCCGCCATTGGTGAAGGCGCTGATCGCCAGCAGGGCGAGGACCAGATACCACAGCATCGCCTCCTGCCGCTCGCGCAGGATGAAGCCCACCGCCAGCCCCAGACCGATCCAGAAGATCGCGCGGATCACCGGCGAGGGCAGGCCCAGCATCAGCGAGGCACCGAGGATCAGCATCACCGTCAGCGCCAGCCCGACCGCGCCGGCAAACAGCGGGGTGAAGCCCGAAAACAGCAGAAACACCAGCACCGCCAGCGGCAGGATCAGATACCAGCCATCCTTCAGCGCCTTGCGGGCCGAGGGCAGCTCCTCCTTCGCCATGCCGCGCAGGGCGCGCCGCCCGGCCTCAAGATGGACCATCCAGAAGGCCGAAGCGAAATACAGCATGGCCGGCACGATGGCGGCGCGGACCACCTCGACATAGGCCACGCCAAGGGTTTCGGCCATGATGAAGGCCACCGCCCCCATCACCGGCGGCATGATCTGCCCGCCCATGGACGAGGTCGATTCCACGCCGCCCGCGAATGCGGCCCGGTAGCCGAAGCTTTTCATCAGCGGGATGGTAAACTGCCCGGTGGTCACGACATTGGCGACGCCCGAACCCGAGATCGTGCCCATCAACCCCGAGGACACGACAGACACTTTCGCGGCCCCGCCCATGCGATGCCCGACCATGCCAAGGCTGACATCGGTGAACAGCCGGATCATCCCGGCCTTTTCCAGAAACGAGCCGAACAGGATGAACAGGAAGATATAGGTCGCGCTGACATAAAGCGGCGTGCCGTAAATCCCCTCGGTCCCGAAGGACATCTGCTCGACCACCTGCTCCAGCGAATAGCCGCGGGTCTGGAGCGCACCGGGGAAATACTGCCCGAACAGCGCATAGAACAGGAACACCCCCGCCACGATGGGCAGGGCCGGGCCCATCACCACCCAGGCGGCAGCGAAGACCGCGATCAGCGTGGCGATGCCGATGACGGTATCGACCGCGTTGATATCACCCGCCCGCAGCATCAGAGGCACGTAATTCAGCCATTGATAGACCGCGATGCCGACGCCGATCGCCCCCATCAGCCAGACCACACCCAGCCACAGCCCGCTGCGCCCGCGCAGCGCGGCGAGCAGCGGGAATCCCAGCAGCAGCAGGAAGCCCAGATGGAAGCCCCGCTGGATCTGGCTGTTGAGGTTCAGCAGATGCGCCGCCGTCGCGATCTGGTAGATCGAGAAGATCACCGCGATCCAGAACAGGATGCGGCCCTGAACGGTCTGCGGGAAGCTCTCGGCCAGCGGGTCGTGAAGGCCCAGATCCGCGTCACCGGCGGGGGCAGGGTGGGGCTGTTCGGTCATGTCGGGCGTTCCGGTTCATGCGGGCCGGGGCATGAGCGCCCCGGCCCGTGTGGCTCACTCGGCGCTGACGCCGACCTCATCGTAATAGCGCTGCGCACCGGGATGGACCGGGATCGGCATCCCCTGAAGCGCGTTCAGCACGTCGATGGCGTTGGCCGCGGCATGGGCCGCTTTCAGATCGTCGAGATTGTCGAAGATCGACTTGGCCATGACATAGGCGTCGTCATCGCTGACCGCGTCCGAGGTGACCAGGTAGTTGATGACCGCCACAGTGGAGACCGCCTCGTCCTGTCCCTCATAGGTGCCGGCCGGGATCTCACCCGCGACATAGGGATCGCCGAGCGCCTCCGACACCTCGGCCGGGACCGACACGACGGTGATCGGGATGGAACTGGACAGATCCTTCAGCGAGGCCACGCCGAGACCGGCCGATTGCAGCGTCGCGTCAAGCTGGCGGTTCTTCATCAGCTCGACCGATTCCGCGAAGGGCAGGTATTCGACCTTGCCCAGATCGTCATAGCTCATCCCGGCGGCGTCCAGGATGGCGCGGGCGTTCAGCTCGGTCCCGGATTTGGGCGCGCCGACCGAGACGGATTTCCCGGCCAGATCGGCCAGGGTGGTGATGCCGGATTCCTCGCTGGCGACGATCTGGATATAGTTGGGATAGATCGCGGCAATGCCGCGCAGCTTGTCCAGCGGTGCGCTGAACCCGGCATCGGCATTGCCTTCCGCCGCCAGCTTGACGGAGTCGCCCAGCGAAAAGCCCAGCTCGCCATTGCCCTGCTGGAGCAGGTTCAGGTTCTCGACCGAGGCCTTGGTGGACTGCACCTGCACGCGGGCATCCGGCATGGCCTCGGAATAGATCTTCGAGATCGCCACGCCCATCGGGTAGTAGACGCCCGAGGTGCCGCCGGTCAGGATATTGACGAATTCGGCCGCGCCGGCACCCAGCGGCGCGGCCAAGGCCGACAGCCCGACCGCGGCAGCGGCGATGCGGTTGCGAAAGCTCATTTATTGTTCCTCCCACATGTTCTGTGCCGTCAGGTTAGGGAGGATTTCGCGCCGCGTCAAAAGGAAAGCCCCGCGCGGCGGCGGGGCTTTCGTGGCGTGAGTTGGTCAGGAAATTACCGCGATATCAGGCGTTTGCCTGACGGATCTTGTCCGCCGCTTCCTTGTTGTAGTCGATGTCCTTCTGATCGAAGAGCTGATCGAGCTCTCCCGACAGGGTCATCTCGGTGACAATGTCACAACCGCCGATAAACTCGCCCTTCACGTAGAGCTGCGGGATGGTCGGCCAGTCGGAGAAATCCTTGATCCCCTGCCGCACCGCCTCATCCGCCAGCACGTTCACGTCGCGATACGCCACGCCCATGTAGTTGAGCACGCCCGCCACGCGGCTGGAAAACCCGCATTGCGGCATTTCCTTTGTGCCCTTCATGAACAGCACCACATCGTTTTCGTCCAGGGCCTGCTGGATCTGGGTCTGCGCTTCGCTCATCGCTGGTTCCTTATTCTGGGGCCTTGGTGGTCAGCGCCAAGGCGTGAAGCTGACCGTCCGGCCCGTCCATTTTCCCGTTCAGCGCCGCATAGACGGCGCGCTGCTGCTGGACGCGGTTCTGGCCCCGGAAGGATTCATCGATCACCTCGGCGGCGTAGTGATTGCCATCCCCGGCCAGATCCGTGACCGAAATCGTGGCATCGGGGAAGGCGGCGCGGATCAGGGCTTCGATTTCGTGGGCTTCCATGGCCATGCAGCTATCCTTCGGCTTTCGGGAAAGATGTAGGGGAAGGGGCAGCGGCTCGCAAGGGCGTGACCGCCGGGTTTTCGTGCCGGCAGGAACCATGCAGGCCGGGCGCCGGGGTCAGCGCGCCGTGGTTTTCGGCCATGTCCACCAATGCTGATGGACCGGATTGTCGCGCCGCAGATCCGCCGAGGCGGGATCGGGCAAATGGTTCAGTTGCGGGGCTGAATCGTCCGGCATGGCAAGGTCTTCGGCCGCCAGTCCGACCCGGTTGCGATGCCAGTTCCGTGCCAGCTCATCGGCGGAAAAGCTCCGCCCGACATATTTCCGTTGCGCGGCCCTTTCGCTCAGCGCGATGTAGTGGCGCAGATTATGCGAGACAGGCGACAGCTTCAGCGGCCCGGTCAGACGATGCCCGGCGCTGTCGAGATTGGACAGGCCGACCCCGTGACGCCACATGCGGATCAGCCTGTAGGGCATTGGATTCAGGAAATAATACCGCGTCATCTCGGCCAGGTAGTCACGCCCGCTGAAATCCTCTCCCGGCCGGGGCAGAAACACGAATTCATCAAAATTTACAGCGTTGTATCCGGATTTCTTCGCGTGAGCAGCGAGATCGTGCAACCCCTGTCCGGGCTGGCGGCTTTGCAGGATTTCGTCGGCATCCATATGCAGCACCCATTCGGGCGCGTGCACCTCCATCAGGCGCTGCTTGGCCTGAAGCTGTGCCTGCAGCGAAAACGCACCCGCATAGGGCAGGTGGTGCAACTCCGTGATCCCGCGGCCGACAAGCTCGGCCGCAATCTCGGACGAGCCGTCATCCGAACCGTTGTCGATATAGGTCAGCGGCACATCCTGCGCACGAAGATAGTCCGTCATAACAGGTAGATACGAACTGATATTGCGGCCGCAGACATAGGCCATCATGGCCGGCCGGTTGCGGCTGTGCAATGCGGGCAGGGCGGGCAGATCGACATCGGGGCTGTCCACGCGAAACCGCCGGATCAGGTTGCGCAGCGCATCCTCATCCGCGACCAGATCGGAGAGCGGCTCACGCGCCAGCGGGGCCGGATCGGTCAGGCCGAGTTCGGCCAGAAGCGCCGGATCCGGCACGGTTTCATCGTCGAAGCGCAGCCACCCGGACGGCGCGTCGCCAAGGAACGCCGCCAGCAGCGCCCGGCCGATCTGGATCTCCTGCAGCATGGTCTTGAACCGCTGCGCATCCGTGGTGATCCGGAAACCGGCATCGGCGGGAATGGGCAGCGGATGCGGCGCATCCCTGGCGCGGCGGTCGAGGATCCACGCCTCGATGCGCAGCGCCCGGATCACCGCGCGGGTCGGATCGGCGCTGTCCATGCGGATGATCCGCGCATGCTGCATCCCGGCGTCCTGCAGCGTGATGCGGTCGAGCGCCGCCGTGCCGGGCAGGACGACGATCCGCGCCGACGATCCTTCTGGCAGGCTGTCCTGCGCCGCCAGGCCGCGCAGCCGCGTCAGGATGGCCGCGCGGTCCTGTGCCAGCCCGGAGAGCGGATCGACCACGATCTCCGCGCCGCTGCGGTGCAGGTTCTGCATCAGCGCCAGCGGCGCAACAGCCATGGAGGGCACGGCGAGGATGGTCAGCCAGGGTTGCGACATGAAGGCTCCGGGTCGGTTCGTGGTCACGGTTATCCGATCGCTGGCGGATTGACCATTCTCCAGCGGGCCGGGGCGATTTCCAAATATTCAATAATCGGTATTATGTAACTCACGTGCTGATGTCCGATGGCCGCGATCTGCGTGTGGCACGGCGTCCGGTCGCGCAGATCTATCGGATGCAGTGCCGATGCGCTATGGAGAAGCCGGCCCGCATGGGTCTGACCTTCACATCTAACGAGATGAGGCTGACATGGCGGTTTCTCCTCCGATCTGCGATTTCGGCGCGGCGATGCCGGATTTCACCCTGCCGGATCCCGATGGCACACCGCACCGGCTGGAAGACCTGCGCGGCGCGAATGGCACGCTGGTGATGTTCATCTGCAATCACTGCCCCTATGTGCAGGCGGTCATGGACCGGATCGTGCGCGACGCGGCCGAATTGCAGCGCGATCACGGAATCGGGGTCGTCGCGATCTCTGCCAATGACGTGGCCGATTATCCGCAGGACGCGCCGGAGCATATGAAGGCCGAAGCGCAGAAACACGGCTTCACCTTCCCCTATCTTTACGACGAGGATCAGTCGGTGGCCCGTGCCTATGGCGCCGAATGCACCCCGGATTTCTTCGGCTATAACGCGGATGGCGCGCTGCAGTATCGCGGGCGGCTGGATGCATCGGGCCGCAGCGCCGGCCCGCCGGATGCGCAGCGCGAGCTGTTCGACGCGATGGTCCAGATCGCGCGGACCGGCACAGGCCCGCGCGACCAGACCCCTTCCATGGGCTGCTCGATCAAGTGGAAGAGCTGAGGCGTCACTCCTCGATGCCCAGCCCGCGTTTGACGTTCTTGGTCCAGCCCAGATAGTGATCCTCGCCCGCGATGATCGCGGGGCGTTTCATCAGCGCGGGCTTGGCCGAAAGCATCTCCTCGGGCGGCTGGCTGCGCTCGTCTTCCGACATGCCGCGCCAGGTCAGGCTGGCCCGGTTGACCAGCTTTTCACCGAATGTATCGAGCATCCGCGACCATTGGGCGGTGTCGGGCGTGTGTTGCTTCACGTCGTGAAACTCGATTTCCCAACCGGCAGCCTCAAGCGCGGCGCGCGCCTTCTGCACCGTCGAGCAATAATCGAGACCGAACATTTTCAATGACTTGGCCATGATGTCAGACCAGCGGCACGAATGGCACGTTGCAGGCGGACAGCGCCAGAATGGCAGCCAAGGCAATCAGGATCTTCATGTCAAAACTCCGTTTCCATCCGCCTGTATCGCCGCCCCGCCCCGGCGCGTCCAGTCACGACTTTTGGATGGCCGCCTTCAGCCGCCGCAGCCCCATCCAGACCAGCCCGACCACCAGCGGTGTTGCCAGCGCCATCAGCACCGGCTTGTCGATCCCGGCCGCCCCGGCCAGGGGCGCTGCAAGATAGCCCAGCAGACCCACCGCGTAATAGCTGATCGCCACGACCGACAGCCCTTCGACCGTGTGTTGCAGGCGCAACTGCATCTCCGCCCGGCGGTCCATGCTTTCCAGCAGAAGCTGGTTCTGGGCGCTGCGATCCACCTCCACGCGGGTGCGCAGCAACTCGCCGGCCCGGCCGGTGCGTTCCAGCATCTGGCTGAGCCGCGCCTGGGTCGAGGTGACGGTGCGCATCGCCGGGTCGTAGCGGCGCGTCATGAACTCCGACAGAAGCTGCTTGCCGCCATAGCGCTCCTCGCGCAGCGCGTTCACGCGATCCATCACGATCGCCTCGTAAGCCCTTGTTGCGCCGAAACGAAATGCGCTTTGCGTGGCCAGCGTCTCAAGCCGGGAGGACACCGATAACAGGCGGTGCAGCGTGGCCTCGGCCGGGCCGTTCTCCATCCCGTCCACCATCGCGGCCAGTTCCGGCTCCAGCCCGTTGAGCCGCGCCGAAAGCAGGCGCGCCCGGCCCAGACCCAGCATCGACATGGCCCGATAGGTCTCGATCTCGCAGAGCCGCTGGATGATCCGGCCGGTCCGCCCTGCCCCGGTCTCCGGCCGGACGAAGACGGCGAACCGCATCCAGCCATCGGGATCGATGCGGAAATCCGAGGCGACGAGCGCCGAGCGGTCCAGCACCCAGAAGGCGGTCAGACCGTCGCGGCTGAACCAGTCCGCCAGCTTGGTGTCGATCTCCGAGAGATGACCGGGCAATGGCTCGATGCGCACCATCGCCGCGGTGACGCGCTTGCCGGGCGCGCCTTGCTGCCAGTCGGTGGAAAAGATCGCCGCGCTCGCCGGATCGAAGGGCTGCGGCGGCAACCCTTCGGCAAGCGCGGTGTAGCTGACGAACTCGGTATGGCTTTCCCAGACCACATGGTGGCGGCCGAGCGTGGCCGAGTAATGGCTGTCCCCGCGCGCCGGTTTCGGCCCGCCATGCCGCGCGGCCAGCCCGGTAAGATGCGCGACATCCAGGTCCCGGTCACGGGCGGCGGCCTCGCCCGGATCCTTGAAGGCCAGATAGACAGCATGGCATGGCGCCTTGATGCGCGGCGACGGCCGGGCATGCAGCTCATTGACCAGGGTTGTGCGCAGCGGGTGATCCAGGTTCCTGTCCATGCGCGCAGTCTAGCCAGCCGAACATGGCGGTAAAACAACGCTCTGAGGCCGCTGCTCAAGCTGACGTGAAGCGTGGCAGCATTGCATCGCCGCCCCCGCTCCGGCAGGTTGCCGGAAAACCGGGCAGACGCGAAGGGACGGATGATGCGGCGCGATTTTCTCAGGCTGATGCTGGGCGGGGCCAGCCTTCTGGCGATTGCCGGCTGTGCGGCACCTGAATCGAAATTCAAGACCTATGACGGCCCGCAAGTGACCCGCGTCGACCTGTTCAAGTCGCAGCGCCTGATGCGGCTCTATTCCGGCAATACGGTGTTGAAACAGTATAATTTCGGCCTCGGCTTCGCGCCGGTGGGCAACAAGCTCTACGAGGGCGACGGCAAGACGCCCGAGGGGCTGTATTACGTCGATCGCCGCAACCCCAACAGCCGCTATCACCTCTCCGTCGGAATCGACTATCCCAACGCCTCCGACAAGGCCCGCGCGCTCGCCGCCGGGGTGCCGGTCGGCAGTGACATCTTCATCCACGGCCAGGGGCCGGAGGGGCGTGTCGCCACCAAGCGGGACTGGACGGCCGGTTGCATCGCCGTGACCGATGACGAGATCGAGGAAATTTACGCCATGGTCCAGGACGGCACGCCGGTGGTGATCTATCCCTGATCGGGGAAGGTGGCGCGCCTGACCGCTTCCGCAGGAACAGACCCCCGGCAGCGATGCCGGGGGCCTTTTTTCATCCGGCTTGCGGCCGCCTAGCGGCGGTTCAGGCCGATATACAGCACACCGCCCAGCACCGCGCCGATCAGCCAGCCAAAGCCCGACAGCGCCTGAAGCGCGGGCAGCCAGACCGTCCCGATGGAGAACAGCGCCGCGATCCCGACCGCCAGCAAGGCGCGGCGGTTCCAGCCCTGGTCGTAGTGGTAGCGCCCGTCCGACCGCATGCTGAACAGATCCGCGACCGCGAGATCCCGCTTCTGCACGATGTAGTAATCGGCCACCAGGATCCCGTAGAGCGGCGCCAGGATGGCCCCCAGCGTATCGACAAAGCCCGCAATCCCGATCTGCGAAATCAGCGATACCCAAAGCGCGCCGATCACGAAGGCGATGGCGGCGGTGATCAGCCCGCCGGTGCGCGCGCTGATCTTCGCCGGGCTCATATTGGCGATGTCATAGGCCGCGGGGATGAAGTTTGCGACAAGGTTGATGCCGACGGTCGCCGCGAAGAACGTCACCGAGGCGATCAGCGTGAGCGCAAGATTGTCCACACGTGCGACGATCTCCGTCGGATCGGCCAGCCGTTCGCCGAACAGCACCACCGCTCCCGCGGTGATGAACAGGGCGATGAAGGAAAAGAACGCCATCGACACCGGCAGCCCCCAGAAATTCCCGCGCTTCATCGCCGCCTCGGTTTTCACGAAGCGCGAGAAATCGCCGAAATTGATGATGACCGCGGCGAAATAGGCCACCATCGTGCCGACCACGGCGATGAACCCGGCAACCGAGCTGCGTTCGCTGTCGCCGCCCTGGAAGATCACCCCGATCTCGCCAAAGATGCCGTTACCGGCCTGCCACCAGATCATCAGCGCAAGCGTGATCATCACCACATAAACAAATGGCCCGGCCCAGTTCAGGAATTTCCCGACCCAGTCGATGCCCATCAGGAACAGCCCGATCTGAAACCCGGCGACGATGATATAGGCCACCCAGTCCACCCCGCTCAGCCCCAGGAAACCGCCATCGCCCCGCGCGATCCCGGTCAGCGCATAAATGGCGAGCGCCACGGCGGTGGAGGCGAAATAGGTCTGCACCCCGTACCAGAAGATCGCGACAATCCCGCGCACCAGGGCCGGAAATCGCGCGCCGCGCACCCCCATGGCCGACCGCGCCAGCACCGCATAGGGGATGCCGTGTTTCACCGACGGGTGGCCCGACAGGTTGACCAGCCACATGATGAGCAACCCGGCCAGCACGATCGCGGCGAAGGTCAGCCAGCCATTCAGCCCGTAGCTGAGAAACAGCGACGCGGCGAGTGTATAGCCGAACAGGCTCTGGATGTCGTTGTTCCAGACATTGAAGATCTCGAACGCGCCCCAGTTGCGCTTCTCGGCCGGCAGCGGCGCGAGATCGTCATTATAGAGCGTCGGATCGCCGCCGGTGATCGGCGCCGGATGATGTTGGTCCATTGTCCCTCCCGTATTTGATACAGCGCGTTGACACTGTTTCTTCAATAGAAAGACAATGAAAGCACGCCGATAGACAATGGGTCATTCGGCTAAAGGTCTTTCAGGCTGCAGGGCGATGAAGCGGTCGCGGCGCCCGAACCGGCAGCGGTGCGGAACAGAGATTGGCGCTGCGGCGCGCGCTCGGCCGCGTTGAGGCCACACCGCAACAGCGGGTTGACGAATCGTTCTATAGGTAATAATGTAATTACATGTTAACCAAAGACGAGATGGACCGTGTTTTCGCCGCCCTGTCACACAGCTCACGCCGGGACATGCTAGACCTTGTCCGCGACAAGCCGGGGCTGAGCGTGGGCGAGTTGGCCAGCAATTTCGACGTCACGCGCATCGCGGTGATGAACCATCTCAAGGTGCTGGAGGAGGCGCGGCTGATCGTCAGCGAGCGGGATGGCCGGTCGCGCCGCCTCTATCTGAACGCGGTGCCCATCCAGGCGATCTATGAACGATGGACCGACAAATTCTCCGCTCACTGGCTGGACCGGATGAGCCTGATCAAATCCGCGGCAGAGGCCGCGGGCAAGGACACTGAAAGGACGGACGAATGAACTCTGCGACGACACAGATCAACCGCGTGCTCATCCGCGCGCCGAAGGAGACGGTCTGGAACACGCTGGTCAAGACCGACGAGGCGCTGCCGTTCTTTTTCGGGGCCGTCTGCGAGACCAGCGACGGCATGCGCGCCGATGTGAATTACCGCATGGTCAGCGCCAACCGGAAGGTGGCGATGGTGGTCGGCCGCGTGCTGCGCTTCGAGCCGCCCGATGTCTATTCCCACACGTTCCGCATGACCAATATCGACGAGCCGCCGGTGACCGTGACCTACACGCTGACCGAAAAGGATGGCGGCACCGAGTTCGAGCTGCGCATCGACGATCTCGTGCCGGGCAGCAAGCTGGCGAAAGAGATGGTCTCCTCGCAGGGCTTCATCGCCAAAAACCTCAAATCGCTTTGCGAAACCGGCAGGCCGGCCTTTTCGGGGCGGATGGTCGGATGGCTCGGCCCGGTCTTCACCCGCTTTGCCGGAAAATCGCAGGCCATCGCGAACTGGCCCATCTAGCTGTCCTGCCGGCTCGGCGGGGGCATGGCACCGTTTGCCGCGCCCCTGCCCTGACCCTCTCTCAATCGACGCGGACCAGCATGGTGAACGGCGCATCCTCCACCGCGCGGAAGGTCTGATGGACCCACAGCTCATAGCGGCTTTGCTGGGTGACAAAGCTGAACGTGTTGCGGTTATCGCCGATGCCGGGGATGGAGATCGCGATATCCGCCTGGCCGGTGACGATCTCGGCAAAGAATTTCTGACCGGGGCGCAGGTCGATGGAATAACAGGCCGAGCCCTCTGCCGGGGCATCGCCCTTGACGAAGGCGCCGGATTCGCCGGGCGCGAAGCGGATCGGCGAACAATCCTGGGCCATGGCTGGGGTGGCGAGGAACGACAGCAGCAGCGCGAATTTCAGGGACATGACGGGGAAACCTCATAACTGATCCACGCCGCGAGAGTATCGCAAATCCCTGATTCGATGAAGAAAAAAGGCGGGCCCTCCGGCCCGCCCCGCAGGTTCGGATAGGCTGATGCTATTCCACCAGCGGCAGCAAGGCGTTGATCGAATCCTTCGCGTCGCCATAGAACATCCGCGTATTCTCCTTGAAGAAAAGCGGGTTCTCGATGCCGGAATAGCCGGTCCCCTGCCCCCGCTTGGAGACAAAGACATTCTTGGCCTTCCACACCTCCAGCACCGGCATCCCGGCGATGGGGCTGTTCGGATCGTCCTGCGCGGCCGGGTTCACGATGTCATTCGAGCCGATGACGATCACCACATCGGTCGAGGGGAAGTCATCGTTGATCTCCTCCATCTCCAGCACGATGTCGTAGGGCACCTTGGCCTCGGCCAAAAGCACGTTCATGTGACCCGGCAAACGGCCCGCGACCGGGTGAATGGCGAAACGCACCTCCTTGCCCGCGGCGCGCAGCTTGCGGGTCAGCTCGCTCACCGCCTGCTGGGCCTGGGCCACGGCCATGCCATAACCCGGCACGATGACGACGCTGTCGGCCTCGTTCAGCGCGGTGGCCACGCCATCGGCGTCGATCGGCACCTGTTCGCCCTCGATCTCGGCGGCCGGGCCGGTCTCTCCGCCGAACCCGCCCAGGATCACGCTGACGAAGTTCCGGTTCATCGCCTTGCACATGATATAGGACAGGATCGCACCGGAAGAGCCGACAAGCGCACCCGTCACGATCAGCAGGTCGTTCGACAGGGTGAAGCCGATGGCCGCCGCCGCCCAGCCGGAATAGCTGTTCAGCATCGACACCACGACCGGCATGTCCGCGCCGCCGATCCCCATGATGAGATGCCAGCCGATGAAACATGCCAGCAGCGCGATCAGGATCAGCCAGAAGAAGGACGGCCCGACATCGCCGATATACATCAGCCCGAGGATCAGCGACAGGATCGCCGCGCCCGCGTTCAGCAGATGCCCGCCGGGCAGTTTCCTGGGCTTGCCGTCGATCTTGCCGGCCAGCTTGCCGAAGGCGACGATGGAGCCGGTGAAGGTGACGGCCCCGATGAACACGCCCAGGAACACCTCGATCTGGAGCATGTTCAGCTCGGCCGGGGTCTTGTGGGTCAGCACCTCGGCAAAGCCGCGGAACAGGTTGACCGGGATGACGGCAGCGCCCTGCTCGCCGGTGACGGCCACCGCATCGGGCAGCCCGGCCGCCTTGGCGCGCAGCACCCGGCCCAGTTCAAGCTGGGCGTTGAAGCCGACGAAAACGGCGGCGAGACCGACCAGGCTGTGCATCGCGGCGACAAGCTGCGGCATCTCGGTCATCTGCACGCGCTTGGCGACGACGTAACCGACCCCGCCGCCAATCGCGATCAGGATGACCGACAGCCACCAGTTCCCTGCACCCGGCCCGAACAGCGTCGCCAGAACGGCAAGCCCCATGCCGACAATGCCGTACCAGATGGCGCGCTTGGCGCTTTCCTGACCAGACAACCCCCCGAGCGAAAGGATGAACAGAATCGCCGCAACGACATAGGCGGCGGTGGTAAATCCGTATTCCATGCGTCCTCTCCCCTTACGATTTCTGGAACATGGCGAGCATGCGCCTTGTGACGAGGAAGCCACCGAAGATATTGACGCCCGCCATCAGCACGGCGAGCGACGCGAGGATCACCACCAGCCAGTGGCCCGAGCCGATCTGCATCAGCGCGCCCAGGATGATGATCGAGGAGATTGCGTTGGTGATCGCCATCAGCGGCGTGTGCAGCGAATGCGCCACGTTCCAGATCACCTTGAAGCCCACGAAACAGGCCAGCACGAAGACGATGAAATGCGACATGAAGCTGGCCGGGGCGACGAGGCCGATCAGCAGCAGCAGGATGCCGCCCCCGGCCAGCAGCGTCACCTGGCTTTTCGTCTCGGCCTTGAACGCGGCCACCTCGGCGGCGCGGCGCTCCTCGGCGGTCAGGTCTTTCTTTTTCTCTTTCGGCTTCTGCGCCGCGATGGCCGCGACCTTGGGCTTGGGCGGCGGATAGGTCACCTCGCCCGCATGGGCGACGGTCGCGCCGCGGATCACGTCGTCCTCCATGTTGTGATCGATCACGCCGTCCTTGCCGGGCGTCAGATCGGTCACGAAATGGCGGATATTGTTGCCGTAGAGTTCGGATGCCTGCGTGGCCATCCGCGACGGGAAATCGGTATAGCCGATGATGACCACGCCGTTCTCGCTGACGATGCGCTGATCGGGCTCGGTCAACTCGCAATTCCCACCCTTCTCGGCGGCCAGATCGACGATGACGCTGCCGGTCTTCATCGCCTCGACCATATCCTTCGTCCACAGCACCGGCGCGTCGCGGCCGGGGATCAGCGCGGTGGTGATGACAATGTCCATCTCCGGCGCGAGTTCGCGGAATTTCTCGAGCTGCTTTTCACGGAATTCCGGGCTCGACGGCGCGGCGTAGCCGCCGGTTTCGGCCCCGTCCTTGGTCTCTTCCTCGAAGTCGAGATAGACGAACTCCGCCCCCATCGATTCGATCTGCTCGGCCACTTCGGGGCGCACATCGAACGCGAAAACCTGTGCGCCAAGGCTGGTCGCGGCGCCGATCGCAGCCAGCCCCGCCACGCCTGCGCCCACCACCAGCACCTTGGCCGGCGGCACCTTGCCCGCGGCCGTCACCTGCCCGGTGAAGAAGCGCGGGAAATTATTCGCCGCCTCGATCACCGCGCGGTATCCCGCGATATTGGCCATCGAGGAGAGCGCATCCATCTTCTGGGCCCGGCTGATGCGCGGCACCATGTCCATGGCGATGGCGGTGATGCCCTGATCCTTGGCCTTGGCCAGCAGATCCTCGTTCTGCGCCGGGTAGAAATGCGAAATCAGCGTCTGCCCCTCGCGCATCCGGCCGATCTCGCCGTCCTGCGGCTGGCGCACCTTGACCACGACATCGACGCCGTCGGTCAATTCCTGCGCCGAAGGCAGCACGGTGACCCCCGCCGCCTCGTAATCCTGATCCGAAAACCCGGCCTTCTCGCCCGCGCCGGTCTCGATGAACACCTCATGCCCGAGCTTTTTCAGAAACGCGGTCGAGCTGGGGGTAATCCCCACCCGCGCCTCGCCCTCGTGGCTCTCCTTCAATGCGCCAATCTTCATCGCCATCCCCTTTCGATGTCGGTCGCCACTTGCATAGCATCGCGCAAGAAAGTTTCACAAGCGCGTGAGAGCGAGTCATTTGCGATTATCTGGCGACCGGCGCAGGGAAATCTTCCGACGTCGCGTGAAAACGCCGCCGCGACGGGGATCGCGGCGGCGCAGTCATGTCCGGCAGTCCGGAAAGGACGCGCCGCGACGGGCGCGCCCGGACCGGCAGGGCCGATCAGTTGGTGGTCGCGGGCTCTTCCTCGATCACGATCGCGTCGTCGGTGCCGTCCACCGCATCGCTGACCGCGTCGCCGGCGTCGCTCGCTGCATCGGTCACGGCATCGGCGGCGTCGCCGGCCGCGTCGGTCACGGTGTCGGCCGCATCGCTTGCCGCGTCACCGGTGGCGTCGACCGCGTCACCGGCGGTGTCAGCCGCGCTCTCGGCGGCATCTTCGGTCGCGTCGGCCGCACCCGCGGCGGCATCCTCGGTGGCGTCAACCGCGTCGCCCGCTGCATCGGCGGTGGCGTCGGCAGCATCTTCCGTCGCATCGGCAGCACCGGCCGCCGCATCTTCGGTGGCGTCCGCCGCGTCGGTGGCCGCATCGCCTGCCGCGTCAGCCGTGTCGGCGGCGGCATCTTCGGTCGTCTCGACAGCCTCATCCGCGGCCATGTCGGCATCAGCCGCGACCTCTTCGGCGTCTTCCTCGACCGCAGCCGCGTCAACCGCAGCCTCGTCGGTCACTTCGGCCTCGGTGGTGGCGTCGGCGGCGGGCTCTTCAACCACGACCTCATCCTCGACCACGACCTCATCGTCGCTGCCCATGAAGCGCGTCAGCACGAAATAGGCCAGGGCCAGTGCCAGAAGGATGCCAATAATCAGCGGCAGCGGAGAAGAGCGCTTCTCGACCGGTTCGACATAGGTCTCGCGCACAGTGGTCTTGTTCGGATCGTTCGGATCGTAGTTGGCCATATTGGTCTCCTTCAAATCAATCAGCCGGGCCCTCTCACCCAAGCCGGTCGCGTTTGACACGCCCGACTTGCGAGGCGGCTATCCTGCGCTTAACTCGAGCGCAAGACGACAAGTTCCCACGGCAGAAGCATTTTTCCGAAAGGTCCTGATAGAATGGCAGATAAGTCGCTCGATGCCCCCGCCGCCCAAGTTCCGACGCAACTGTCCGATTACCGCCCCTATCCGTTCGCGCTGACCGAGACCCGCCTCGACGTGACGCTGGCGGCGGAGGCGAGCAGCATACTGGCCGAACTGGATTTTTCCCGCCGCGCGCCGGGCGCACTCGTGCTGGATATCGGCAAGGCGGTGGATCTGCGCCGCCTGGCCATCGACGGGGCCGAGCTCGACGCCGCGCAATGGCGGCGCGACGGCGAGATCCTGCGCATCGACGCCCCGGCCGAGGGCAGCTTCACCCTGTCCAGCGAAGTGGTCGTCAACCCGTCGGCCAATACCGCCTTCGAGGGGCTGTATCTGTCCGGCGGCATCTTCTGCACCCAGTGCGAGGCCGAGGGGTTTCGACATATCACCCCCTATCCCGACCGCCCCGACGTGATGGCCCCGTTCCGGGTCACGCTGCGCGCCGATCTGCCGGTGCTGCTGTCCAACGGCAATCCGGTCAGCGCCGGGGACGGCGTCGCGGTCTGGCACGATCCCTGGCCCAAACCCGCCTATCTCTTCGCGCTCGTCGCCGGTGATCTGCGCGCCGTGTCGGGACAGTTCACCACCGCATCGGGCCGCGATGTGGCGCTGAATGTCTGGGTCCGCCCCGGCGATGAGAGCCGCGCCGATTACGCGCTGGAAAGCCTGATCCGTTCGATGGAATGGGACGAGAAGGTTTACGGCCGCGAATATGATCTCGATTTGTTCAACATTGTCGCGGTGGATGATTTCAACATGGGCGCGATGGAGAACAAGGGGCTGAACATCTTCAACTCCAAGTTGGTGCTCGCCTCGCCCGACACCGCCACCGATGCCGATTACGAGCGGATCGAGGGGGTGATCGCGCATGAATATTTCCACAACTGGACCGGCAACCGCATCACCTGCCGCGACTGGTTCCAGCTTTGCCTGAAGGAAGGGCTGACCGTGTTCCGCGACCAGCAATTCACCGCGGACATGCGCAGCGCGGCGGTCAAACGGATCGAGGATGTTCTGACCCTGCGCGCGCGCCAGTTCCGCGAGGATCAGGGCCCGCTCGCCCATCCGGTGCGACCGGACTCCTATGTGGAGATCAACAATTTCTACACCGCCACCGTCTATGAGAAGGGCGCCGAGGTAATCGGCATGCTCAAGCTGCTGGTGGGCGATGAGGGGTACGACAAGGCGCTCGGCCTGTATTTCGACCGCCATGACGGCGATGCGGCCACGATCGAGGACTGGTTGAAGGTGTTCGAGGATGCGACCGGCCGCGACCTGTCGCAATTCAAGCGGTGGTATACCGACGCGGGCACGCCGGTCGTGACCATGACCGAGGACTGGCAGGACGGGCATCTGACCCTGCGCTTTGCCCAGTCCACCCCGCCCACGCCGGGACAGGACGACAAGCCGCCCCGCGTCATCCCGATTGCCGTGGGGCTGATCTCGCCCAATGGCGATGAGGTGGTGCCGACCACCGTGCTGGAGATGACCGAAGCTGAACAGGAATTCAGCTTTGACGGGCTGGCGGCGCGTCCGGTTGTCTCGGCGCTGCGCGGGTTCTCGGCGCCGGTCATGCTGGACCGCCAGATGGATGCCACGACCCGCGCCTTCCTGCTCTCGCACGACACCGATCCCTTCGCGCGGTGGGAGGCCGGTCGGCAACTGGCCCGCGAGACGCTGCTGGCGATGCTGCGGGGCGAATCGCCCGGCGCGGAATATCTCGACGCGATCGGGCAGCTTCTTGCCGATGAGGCGGCAGATCCAGCCTTCCTCGCCTTGTGCCTGCGCCTGCCGTCCGAGGAGGAGATCGCCACGGTTCAGGCGCAGGGCGGCACCACGCCCGACCCCGACGCCATCCATGCGGCCCGAGAGGCACTCGCGACCGAGATCGCCCGGCGCCACGAAGCAGCACTCGAGGCGGTCTATGCGCGGATGGAGGTGAGCGCGCCCTATCGCCCGGATGCCGACCAGTCGGGCCGGCGGTCGCTGCGGCTGGCCGCGCTCGCGCTGCTGAACCGGATCGACGGTGGCCGCCGCGCCGCCGCGCTGTTTGCAGAGGCGGGCAACATGACCGAGCGCGCCGGGGCGCTCGGGCTGATGATCCAGGCGGGTGACGCGCAGCAGGCCCTCTCCGAGTTTCATCGCGAATTCAGCGGGGTGCGGCTGGTCATCGACAAATGGTTCATGCTGCAACCCCTCCATGCCGAGCCGGACCAGGCGGTCGCGGTGGCGCAACACCTCGCCGCCCGCGACGATTTCGACTGGAAGAACCCCAACCGCTTCCGCGCGCTGATCGGCGGGCTGACCGCCAACCATGCCGGGTTCCATGCCGCGGACGGCACGGGTTACGATTTCCTGGCCGACTGGCTGCTGAAGATGGATGCGGTCAATCCCCAGATCGCCGCGCGCATGTCGGCGGCGTTCGAAAGCTGGACGCGCTATGACGCGGATCGGCGGAAACACGCCGAGGCGGCGCTTGACCGGATCCTGTCCGCCCCCGCCCTGTCGCGCAATCTGGGCGAAATGATTGGCCGCATCCGCAATGCCACATGACCTGCTTGACGCGCGGAGGCCCCTTGCGGCCCTCCGCGCGCCCGGCGATAATCCCCAGCATGACCGGGCCGTTGGATAATCCCCGTAACGAGATGCAGCACCGTCTCGACCCGCTAATCGAGGAGCGGGCGCCCTGGCTGTTCTCGGGCCGGTTGCATCACCGGGTGGCGCGGCGCATCCTGATGCAGATGCTGGGCTATCCCCGCACGCTGGATCTGGGCGCGGAGTTCCGCGACCGCTCCACCGCCGATATTTTCCGCCATATGGACCGGCTCATCATCCGTGATCTGGAAGTCTCGGGTCTGGACCATATCCCGAAGACCGGACCGGCGCTGATCGTGGCGAACCATCCGACCGGCATTGCCGACGGGATCGTGCTCTATTCGCTGATCGGCCGGGTCCGCCCGGATCTGTTCATCTACACGAATCAGGACATCCTGCGGGTTCTGCCGCAATTGCAGGACATGATCGTGCCGGTCGAATGGCGCACCGAGAAGCGCAGCCATGCCAAGACCCGCGCCACGATGGAGCAGACCCGCGCCTGGCTGGCCGAGGACCGGATCGGGCTGATCTTCCCCTCGGGACGGCTGGCCAAGCGGCGCGGCATGACGCTGCATGAACGCCCCTGGATGGCCTCGGCGGCAATGATCGCGCGCAAGATGGGGGTGCCGGTCATCCCGCTGCGCATCCGGGCGCGCAACTCGATCCTGTTCTACCTGTTCGACGCGATCCACCCGACGCTGCGCGACGTGACACTGTTCCATGAGGTGCTGAACAAGGCCGGGCAGCAATACCAGATCACCGTCGGCGCGCCGGTCTCTCCGGCCTCGCTGCCCGCGAAAAGCGATGAGGCAATCGAGATGCTGCGCCGCATCGTGCTGGGCCTGCCCGAGCCGGACGACACCCGCCCGGTCTCCACCTCGCGGCTGATGAAGCGACGCATCATCCGCCATGTGTGATCCCGCGCGGGCGCGCGGCGGATCGGCGAACAGATAAAAAGGGGGCCAGCCGGCCCCCTTTTCAATGCGTTGTCGTGGCTGGCCGGATCACTCGGCCGGTGCCGCCTCGCCCTCCGCAGGCATGGCTGCCGGGGTCTCTGCCGGCGTTTCGGCACCCTCCGCCGGCGCGGCGGCATTGGCCTGCGCGGCCTCGGCCGCCTGGCGCATCTCGGCCACGGCGGTTTCCAGCGCGGTGTAGCCCGCCGTGAACCCTGCCAGCGACATGCTCAGGTTCACCACTTCCTCTTCGGTCGCGCCATAGGGCAGCAGGCTGACCGTCGCCGCGTTGCCCCGCTTCATCGCGTTCAGTTCGGCCTCGGTCAGACCCAGCCGCGACACGCAGCCCACAGGGGCGCAGAAGTTGAACGGATATCCCTTCAGCTCGCCGGAATCGATGCGCATCCCGATCCCCTGAGTCAGATCCGTCTCCAGCGGCGAGACCAGCGTCGCCCCGGCCACGGCCTGACCGCCGTTTTCTAGCGGGATCAGCGTCATCTCGGCGACCGAGTTGCCTTCGCCATCCTGCAGAAGCTGATAGAGCTCGCACGGATCGGCGCCGGTGCCGGAATTGATGCAGCGCAGGGTCCAGCTTCCATGCTGCTCGCGCGCGTAATAGGCCCCGACCTGCGGCTCGGCGGGGGCGGCTTCGGCGGCGTCGCCATCTGCCGGGGCCGCGTCCTCGGCGCCCGCGGCGGCGGCGGGGGCATTCTCTGCCGCCATGTCGTCGCTCTCGCCTGCGTCCATGTCCGCGCCATCCGTCCCGGCGGCCTCGGTGCCGGTCATGTCGTCAGCCTCTGCCTCGGCCTCGGTCTCCGCTTCGGCCTCAGCCGCGGCGGCGTCGGACTCACCCGCCGCTTCGGTCGCCGCGGTGCCGCTTTCGTCCATCCCGCTCTGCGCGGCGCTGCTGTCCGACGCAGGGGCCGGCTGGGTCTCGCTGGCGGCCTCGCCCTCGGTCGCGGTGGTCTGGGCCATCAGCGGCGCGGCGCTCAGCGCCAGGATCGCGGCAAGCGCGGTCGAGCATGATTTCGGTGACATCAAGGGCTCCTTCCTGAGTTCGTCTGGCACGAGCGTTAGCACCTGTCCGCAGCCTTGTCAGCGCCAGAAGCTGCGGCCCGCAGACACGGTTGCGTCAGCGATGCCGGGCGCGCCCCCGGCCAGGCCGATTGGCGGCCCGCATCGAATCAAACAGAAAAAGGGCCACGCGGACGTGACCCTTTCGTTCCCTGCCGGACTGGCCGATCTTCATCATTGCTGGGGACGGTAGAGGCCGCCGCCACGGCCCGTCAACTATCCTTTCGGACAGGTAAAACATGCCTATTCATGTAAAAAAGGCCGCGCCCGAAGGCGCGGCAGTCCAACAGGGAGGAAGTGTCCACCATGAACCGAAACGGTCCGGGCGGACAGGTTCAGTGTGGCACAAAACTTTTAAGATACTATTGTAATCGACGCGCTCGCCGCGAAATGCCTGAAATCTATTGCTGAAAGGCCGCACATGAATGTCATCGACCTGGAACAGGGCACCATTTTTGTCGGGGGTGCGGGGGCCGGATATGGCGATCCGGAACATCTGCTGATGAAATACGCCAACCGCCACGGCCTGATCGCCGGGGCCACCGGAACCGGCAAGACGGTGACGCTGCAGATCCTCGCCGAATCGCTGTCGCAGATCGGCGTGCCGGTGTTTCTGGCCGATGTGAAGGGCGACCTGGCGGGGCTCGCGAAAACCGGCTCGACCGGGGCGAAGCTGCACGAGGCCTTCGCGAAACGCGCCGCGACGATCGGGCTGGATCTCGACTACCAGTCCTATCCGGTGACCTTCTGGGATGTGTTCGGCGAAAAAGGCCACCCGGTGCGCACCACCCCAGCCGAAATGGGTCCGCTGCTGCTGTCGCGGCTGCTGAGCCTGACCGATGTGCAGGAAGGCGTGCTGAACATCGCCTTCCGCGTAGCCGACGAGCAGGGGCTGGCGCTGCTGGATCTGAAGGATCTTCAGGCGATGCTGGTCTGGGTGGGCCAGAACGCCTCGGAGCTGTCGCTGACCTACGGCAATGTCAGCACCGCGTCGGTCGGTGCGATCCAGCGGGCGCTGCTGACGCTGGAGGGCGAGGGCGGCGACCGGCTGTTCGGGGAGCCGGCGCTGGCGCTGTCGGACCTGCTCAGGACCGACGCGGCCGGCAGGGGGGTCATCAACATCCTCGCCGCCGACCGGTTGATGAATGCGCCGCGGCTCTATTCCACCTTCCTGCTGTGGCTGCTGTCGGAGCTGTTCGAGCAATTGCCGGAGGTGGGCGACCCCGACAAACCCGTCGCCGCCTTCTTCTTCGACGAGGCGCATCTGCTGTTCGACGATGCCCCCAAGGCGCTTGTCGACAAGATCGAGCAGGTGGCGCGGCTGATCCGGTCCAAGGGGGTCAGCGTGTGGTTCATCAGCCAGAACCCGACCGATGTGCCCGAGGATATTCTGGGCCAGCTCGGCAACCGGGTCCAGCACGCGCTGCGCGCCTTCACCGCCAAAGACCAGAAGGCGCTGCGTCAGGCGGCCGAAAATTACCGCCCCAACCCCGATTTCGACATTGCCGAGGCGATCACCGAGGTCGGCACGGGCGAGGCCGTGACCTCGTTTCTCGAACCCAAGGGCGTGCCCGGCGTGGCCATGCGCACGCTGATCCGCCCGCCCTTCTCGCAGCTCGGCCCGATCACGGCGGAGGAGCGTGCGGCGGTCATGGCCGCCTCGCCCATGGCGGCGAAATACGACACGACGCTCGACCGCGACTCGGCCCATGAACAACTGGCCGCACGCGCGGCAGAGGCGGCCGAGGCCGCGCGCGACCTGGCCAGCCCATCGCAGGACGACTCGGATCTGTGGGTGGTCGGCGGGCAGAAGGACGAGCGTTTCACCCGGGCCCGCCGCTACAATCCGGATCTGACCATCCCGGCGGCAAAGAAGCCCGCCGGGCGGCGCAGTTCGCGCAGCGACTCGGTGCTGGAAACCTTCGGCAAGACGGTGGCGCGCGAGATCGGACGGTCCGGCACGCGGGCGATCATGCGCGGGGTGCTGGGGGGCATGTTCCGCGGGCGTTAGGCGGCACCGGCCGGGCGACGAGGCGCAGCGCCGGGCCGGGTCCGGTTCCCTGCGCGGGTCCGCTCGCATCCTGCCCCGCCTGCAACTCGGCCAGCAGCGCAATCATCAGCAGCACATGGCGGTGCGGATCGTAATCCGGCGCACGGGCGCGGCGCGCTGCCTCCTGCCGCCATTCGGCCCGGCGCAGCGCCGCCAGCCCCGCCGCCCGGTCCGGCGCCTGGTCCAGCCCAAGAAGCCGCGCCAGATCCCTGTCCCGCCGCCACCTGCCCTGCCCGGCCTGCGCCGCGCGGATCAGCGTTGCCGGCCGGCGCGGTCCGGGCTGCGGCGCGGCAATGTGAAACCTGTCCTGGCGGATCTCGATGCTCATGGGGCTCTCCGTTCTGACTGCACGGGCCAGCTTTCCACGAGACGCGGCACCGTTGCCCGGCAAGTTGACGCAACGTCCCATCCAGAAGGATTTCTTTAGGAATTCTTAGGAATTCTACAGTTCTCCTTAACGCGACCTGCCGATTTATACAGGTCACCACGAGCGGGCGTGACGCTGCCGCTGCGCCCCTGCAAAAGACAAGGGACGAACATGACCATCTTGACGCCAGATTTCGATGTGGCCGGCGCAATGCGTTCGGGCTCGCGCATCGGCGCCGCGCCGCCCGCGCCGACAGGCAAAGCGGAATCAGCAGTTGATGAACATATCTGTGCCGATGCGCGGCTCTATCTGCGCCATGTCGAGGACGGCGTCTCGATCCGGGCCCTCGCGCGGGAGGCGGGCTGCCACGCCTCCACAATGCTGCGCCGGATTCGCCGGTTCGAGGCGCGGCGCGACGATCCGCTGGTCGATGCGGCGCTGAAATCGCTGGGGATGGACGAGATGCCGCCGCGCCCGTCGCGCGACTGCGCCGATCAGACCCGCCGCATCCTGCGCCGCATGGCCGAGCCCGCGGCGGAGATGATCGTGTCGGCCGATCTGCCCAATGCCATCGTCACCCGCGGCGAGATCCGCATCGCGGTGCTGGCGCGCAGCCTGGCCGAAACCTTCGCGCTGAAGGGCTGGTTGGAACTGGCCGGCCAGGGCAAGAAGCTGCACCGCTACCGGATCTCGCCTGCCGGGCGCGCGGCCCTCAGGCGGCTGCGGCGCGGCGATGGCGGGATGCCCTGCGCGGGGGATTTTGCCGATGCCCGCCCGGTCGGTGGGAACGCGGAGGCGGCCGCGCCAGGCATGGCCGACGGCGCCGCGTCCTTCGATCACGCCGGGCAGCACCGGGTCTGGGGGATGCGCGACCTGCCCGACCCCGACGATCAAGGCCCGCGGCGGATGCGGGTCAACATGGCGGAAAGCCCGTTGCAACTTCTCTCCCGCCGCCGCGATGCGTCCGGCAAGCCGTTCCTGTCGCCCGCCATGATCGCGGCGGGCGAGCGGCTGCGCGAGGATTTCGAGCAGGCGCAGATGGGGCCGCGGGTCAGCCAGAACTGGGACCGGTTCCTGACCGCCGGGGTGACATCCTCGGCCCCTGCAGGATCGGCCGCAGGAGGGTCCGAACGCGCCCGCGCCCGCGTGGCCGAGGCGCTGCGCGAGCTTGGCCCCGGCATGGGCGATCTGGTGCTGCGGGTGTGCTGCTTTCTCGACGGGCTGGAGATGACCGAGCGCAGGCTGGGCTGGTCGGCGCGATCGGGCAAGGTGGTTCTGCGCCTCGCGCTTGACCGGCTGGCGCGGCATTACGAGGACCGCTACGGCCCCGGCGGCCCGCTGATCGGCTGAAGGGCGGGCGGTGCGCGGAGATCCGGCGCGAGCAGCGGGGCAGGCGCATAACAGCCCTGCCCCGCGCGGCGTTGATCAACGGGCGTAAACCGATTAACTCTGGTCCGATCCCGCCAAGAGGCCGCCATGACCGAACAGCCCCCTGCCCTGCGCGCCCTGTCCGCCCGCGCCCGCCACCCGGAAAAGGCGCATCGTCCCGACCAGTCCCAGCCGAAAAAGCCGGACTGGATCCGGGTCAAGGCGCCGACCTCGCAGGGCTACAAGGAGACCCGCGACATCCTGCGCGAGAACCGGCTCTCCACGGTCTGCGAGGAAGCGGGCTGCCCCAATGTCGGCGAATGCTGGTCGCAGGGCCACGCCACCATGATGATCATGGGCGAGATCTGCACGCGCGGCTGTTCCTTCTGCAACATCATCACCGGCAAGCCCGACGCGCTCGACCCGTTCGAGCCGGGGCGGGTGGCTCATGCCGTGCAGAAGCTGGGGCTGAACCATGTCGTCATCACCTCGGTCGACCGCGACGATCTGGATGATGGCGGGGCGGAACATTTCGCCCAGGTGATCCGCGCCATCCGCCACCGCTCGCCCAGATCCACCATCGAGGTGCTGACCCCGGATTTCCTGAAATGCGGCCCGGAAGCCCTTGAAATCGTGGTCGAGGCGCGGCCGGACGTGTTCAACCACAATCTGGAAACCGTCCCCGGCCTCTATCCCAGCGTCCGCCCCGGCGCGCGCTATTTCCATTCACTGCGGCTGTTGCAGCGGGTGAAGGAACTCGACCCGGCCATGTTCACAAAATCCGGCATCATGGTCGGTCTGGGCGAGGACCGGCAGGGCGTGTTGCAGGTGATGGACGACATGCGCGCGGCGGATGTGGATTTCATGACCATCGGGCAATATCTGCAACCCACGCCGAAACATCACCGCGTGGATCGTTTCGTGACGCCGGACGAGTTCCGCGGCTATGAGCGTTCGGCCTATGGCAAGGGGTTCCTGATGGTCTCGGCCACGCCGCTGACCCGCTCGAGCTACCATGCCGGCGACGACTTCGCCCGGCTGCGCGATGCGCGGCTGGAAAAGCTGGGCCGCGCCTGAGCCTGCCGCTCAGCGGGGCGGTGGCCGCCATCCCTCGGCGTCCCAGCGACGGGCGACGATGCTCAGATCATCCATCAGCCCGCGCAACTCCAGCCCGCGCGGTGTCAGCGAATAGGTGACCTGAGGCGGAATCGTCGCGGCCTGTTCCCGCAGAACCAGCCCGGCGGCGTCCAGCATCCGCAGCCGTTCCGTCAGCACTTTCGTCGAGATTCCCGGCACCAGCTTCTGCAACGCGCCGAATCGCTGCGGCCCGTTCTGCGCCAGCACCCAGAGCAGATAGCTTGTCCATTGCCCCGAAATCACCCGGAGCAGGCGGTCCACCGGGCAGGCCGGCAGATTTTTTTCAGGCGGGATCCGGTCAGGTTTCACGGCAATTCTCGCATGCAGGTAACTAACTTACCAAAAGGTGCCTGCTTTCATTTTGAAAGTAAAGAGGCCAGCCTGCAGCCATCGACAGCATCAGGAGCCTCTCATGACGAATATCGCAATGATCTATTACAGCGGCTACGGCCATACCGCGAAACTCGCCGATGCCGTGACCGAGGGCATCCGCGCCGGCGGCGCCACCCCCATCGCCATCCGCATCAACGATGACGGTCTCATCGGCGACGATGACTGGTATTCCATCGAAACCGCCGATGCGATGATCTATGGCAGCCCCACCTATATGGGCAATGTGGCGTGGCAGTTTAAACGCTTTGCCGATGCCAGCTCAAAGCAATGGATCCGGCAGGGCTGGGCCGGACGCATCGCAGGCGGTTTCACCGTCTCGGCCAGCACTGTCGGCGACAAGGGGGAAACCATCTCCTGGCTGATGACCTTCGCACAGCAGCATGGCCAGATCTGGGTCGGCCCCGGCCAGTTGCCGAACAACGCGCTGGGAAGCACGCCCGCCGATGTCAACTGGACCGGCTTCTCGACCGGGCTGATGGGGATCGCGCGCTCCGATTCCACCCCCGATCAGGGCCCCTATCCCGGCGATCTGGCGGCCGGGCGGCAATACGGGCAGCGCATCGCCCTGTACACCTCACGCCACGCAGGTGCCGCGCGCAAGGCCGCCTGATGCCCATCGCGCCCGGCGACAGCCCCTTGCCGCCGGGCAACAACCCCGCTATTTCCGCTCTGTTGCCCGAGTGGCGGAATGGTAGACGCAGCGGATTCAAAATCCGCCGGAGCAATCCATGCCGGTTCGAGTCCGGCCTCGGGTACCAGCCACGCGATTGTTGCCGCGCCAGCAGACCCGCGCGCGGATGAAGGACATTGATTTGGCAAAGACCCTCCTGCCCGTTCTGCTTGGCGCCGCGCTGATCCTGGCGGGGTGCGGTGATCGCAGCGGCGACTACCCGGCCCTGCTGCCCTCCGAACAGATCCTGGCCGAGCCCGCGATTCCCGGTCACGCCGAGATTGCGGCCTCCAGCCCCGATCAGGTGGTGAGCGATCTTCAGAACGCCGGTGCGGCCCTCGCCGTCTCCTCGGCGGAGGTCACGGCGGCGCAATCGGCGGACGCGCAGGCGCTGACGGCGCGGGCCGAGGCGCTGCGCCGCCGCGCGGCGGAGCTGGCCCGGACCGCGCCAGAGTAAACTGGCAAAGCCGCCGCGATTCGCCCCGGCCCGATGGGCCACGGGGGCGTGCGGCCCCCGGCCCCGTTCTCAGTTCGACAGGCCCGGCGGTGGGCCGCCAAGCGGGTCCAGCCCGCCGGGTTGCGGGGAGGTCTCTGCGGGCGCGGGGGCACCGCTCTCGGGCTCATCGCTTGCGGGGTCGTCGCTTGCGGGGGCGTCGGCCGCGGGCGTCCCGAAATCGGGCGCGCCGCCCAGGCCACCGAGACTTCCCAGACCGCCATCCGCCGCGCCGCTTTCAGCCCCGGCGCCTGCGCCGCCAGGCGCGGCATCGCTGCCGAAGGGCACGCCGCCCAGACCGCCGAGCGATCCGAACCCGCCCGCATCGCCGCCGCCCATGGGCACGGTGAAATCGACCGATTCCACATCCACCGGCGCGCCCTTGTAATGCATGACCAGCCCCGGAAACAGGATCACGATCCCGATCATCAGGATCTGGATGAAGACGAACGGCACCGCGCCCCAGTAGATCTGGCCCGAGGTCACCCCCTCCAGCCGCCGCCCGGTCACCCGGTCGTCATAGGCGCTGCGCGGGGCGACGCTGCGCAGATAGAACAGCGCAAAGCCGAAGGGCGGATGCATGAAGCTGGTCTGCATGTTCACGCCCAGGATCACCCCGAACCAGATCAGGTCGATCCCCAGGCTTTCCGCCGCAGGCGCCAGCAGCGGCACGATGATGAAGGCCAGCTCGAAGAAATCGAGGAAGAAGGCCAGGAAGAACACCAGCACCGAGACCACGATCAGGAATCCGTATTCGCCGCCGGGCAGCGAGGTCAGAAGATGCTCGACCCAGATATGACCGTTCACCCCGTAGAAAGTCAGCGAGAACACCCGCGCCCCGATCAGGATGAACATCACGAAGGCCGCCAGACGCGTGGTGGAGGCGAGCGCCTGCCTTATCACCTCGATATTCAGCCGCCCCTTCATCGCCGACAGCACGAGCGCGCCGACCGCGCCCATCGCCCCGCCCTCGGTCGGCGTGGCCCAGCCTAGAAAGATCGTGCCCAGCACGAAGAAGACGAGCGCCAGCGGCGGCACCAGCACGATGATGACCTGCTGGGCCAGCTTGCTCAGAATGCCCAGGTGATGCGCCTCGCTGGGGGTGAAATCGATCGCGCCCCGCAACACACGCATCAGCGCGGAATAGAGCAGGAAGGCCACCACAGCCGCGACGAACAGCAGCAGGATCAGCGCGCCGACGCGCGGATTGGTGCCTAGCCCGGACACCGCGTCGGAGGCGATCACAGCATTCACCCCGGTCCAGGCGATCAGCGCGGCGGCAAGCGCCACGCCCAGCTTGACGAGAAAGCGCCAGCCCTCCTTGTCGAACATGGCGACGAAGAACAGGAACCCCACCGCCGATGCCGCCGAAAGGATACTGGCATTGCTGCCCTGCGAACCGGCCAGCAGACGATGCGCGCCGATGGCAACCGCCACGGCGATGCCGACCACGATCAGCAGCGACAAAACGCCGGACCCGAGCGTCCGCGCCTCGCGCGGCAGGGCCGGCACGGATTGCGGGCGGATGATCGACATCACGAAGACATAGAGCAGATAGATCCCGGTCAGCACCAGACCGGGGATCAGCGCGCCCTTGTACATATCGCCCACCGACCGGCCCAGCTGGTCGGCCATGACGATCAGCACGAGGCTCGGCGGGATGATCTGCGCCAGCGTCCCCGAGGCCGCGATCACCCCCGTCGCCACCCGCCGGTCATAGCCGTAGCGCAGCATGATCGGCAGCGAGATCAGCCCCATCGCGATGACCGAGGCCGCGACCACGCCGGTCGTCGCCGCCAGCAGCGCGCCGACGATGATGACCGCATAGGCCAGCCCGCCGCGGACCGGCCCGAAAAGCTGGCCGATCGTGTCCAGCAGATCCTCGGCCATGCCGGATTTCTCCAGCAATATGCCCATGAAGGTAAAGAAGGGAATGGCCAGCAAGGTCTCGTTCGACAACACCCCCCAGAGCCGGTCGGGCATGGTGCCCAGAAGGTTCCAGTCGAGATAGATCGAGCTCGACAAGGGGGCCAGCTCCACCCCGATCACGAAGAACAAGAGCCCGTTCGCCGCCAGCGCAAAGGCCACCGGATAGCCGAACAGCAGGAACAGGATCAGCGAGACGAACATGATCGGCGCCATGTTCTGCGCGATAAGCTCCATCATGCGCGGCCATCCTTGTTGTCATTGTGATCGCGGGGATGGTCGATATCCATGTCCGTCACCGGGTGATCGGGGCTGGCAAAGCCCGATTCGGCGCGCAGGGCCGGGTCGATCTCCAGCGGCGCATGGGGGCCGGAAATGGCGTGCGGATCCTCCATCGCGCCGCGCATGACCGCGATCTTCTTGATGATCTCGGAGATAGCCTGGAAGAACAGCAGCACGAAACCGAACAGCAGCAGCGCCTTGGCCGGCCACAGCGTCAGCCCGCCGAAACTGGCCGAGACCTCGCCGCGCTGGAAGGATTTGATGGCGTAGGGAAACAGGAAATACAGCATCACCAGCGTAAAGGGCAAAAGGAAGAACACATGCCCGATCAGGTCGATCCAGTGCTGCCGCCTGCGTGACCACATGCCATAGACCAGGTCGATGCGGATATGCTCGTTCTCCAGCAGCGTATAGGCCGCCGCCCCCAGGAACGCGGCACCGTAGAAATACCATTGCAGCTCCAGCCACATATTCGACGACGTGCTGAACAGCTTGCGCACGATGGCGTTGCCGGCGCTGACCATCACCGCCAGCAGGATCAGCCAGGACACCGCCCGGCCGATCGCGGAGTTCATGCGGTCAATGCCGCGCGCCAGGGCCAAAAGCCCACCCATGTTGCAACCTCCCCGAAGCGGGCGATCATCTGGCGTCGGCCCGCGAAAATATCTGCGTTTTGTAGCGTGCCGCCCGCCCCGATCAACCCCCCGCGGACAGCGCCAAGCGAATTGGCCGGCCCCGCACCCCTCGCCGCGGCCCGCGCCCGGTACCAGCCGGAAGTTTACGCTAGTGCCCCAAATCATGTTCAGACAAGTCTTGCCTGCCGGTTGAATTTGCCTAACCTTGCGCCATTCGGGCGCGCAACGACGCGCCGCCAACACGGGAGATCTTCCGCATGACCAAGTTTCTGATGACCACCGCGCTCGCGCTGAGCTTTGCCGCGCCGTCTTTCGCGGCCACCGTCGCCGAGGGCGACACGCTGGCCGAGACGCAGGAATATAATTTCTGGCTGCTCGACGGAATCAAGACCGTCGATCCGCAGCTCAACACCGATGTCGAAGGCTCGGACGTGATCCGCCAGCTTTTCGAGGGGCTGATGAACGAAGACGCGACCGGCGCGATGATTCCCGGCGTGGCCACCGATTACGAGATGTCCGAGGACGGGCTGACCTATACGTTCAATCTGCGCGAGGATGCGCGGTGGTCGAATGGCGAACCGGTGCGGGCGCAGGATTTCGTCTATGGCTGGCAGCGCGCCGTCGATCCGGCCAATGCGTCGGAATATGCCTGGTTCATCGAGCTGATGAATGTCGTCAACGCCACAGAGATCGTGAATGGCGAGGCCGAGGTCGATACGCTGGGCGTGACCGCCATCGACGACACCACGCTGGAGGTGCAGCTCAGCCAGCCCACCGCCTATTTCATCAAGACGCTGTCCCACGCCACCACCTTCCCGGTGCTGCAATCCGTGGTCGAGGAACATGGCGATGACTGGACCCAGCCCGGCAATCTGGTCGGCAACGGCGCCTACACGCTGACCGGGCATAATATCGGCGTGACCATCACCATGGAGAAGAACCCGGAATACTGGGACGCCGAGAACGTGATTCTCGAAAAGCTCACCGGCGTGGTGGTGAATGACCAGAACGTCGCGCTGACCCGCTATCAGGCGGGCGAGCTTGACCGGATGGATATTCCCGCCGGCCAGTATCCGCGCCTGTCCGAGGAGTTTCCCGACGAGGCCATCTCCTTCCCCTATTCCTGCTCCTACGCCTATCTCGTGAACATGTCCGACAAGGGCCGCGAGGAGTTGCAGGATGCCAATGTGCGCCGCGCGCTCGCTCTCGGTCTGAACCGCGACATCATCGTCGATCAGGTGCTTCAGGGCGGTCAGCGCCCCTCCTATAACTGGACCCATTGGGCGATTGAGGGCTTCGAGATGCCCGAGATCGAAATGGCGTCGATGAGCCAGGAGGACCGCACCGCCGAGGCCAAGCGCCTGCTGGAAGAGGCCGGCTATACGCCCGACAACCCGCTGCGGCTGACGCTGAACTACAACACCTCCGAAGATCACAAGAAGATCGCCGTGGTCGCCCAGCAGATGTGGAAACCGCTTGGCGTCGAGCTGACGCTGAACAACATGGAATGGAAGGTGCATACCGACCGCATGCAGGAACAGGATTTCGAGCTGGCCCGCTACGCCTGGTGCGCCGATTACAACGAAGCCTCGACCTTCCTCGATTATTTCCGCTCCACCGGCTCGAATTACGGCGAGTTCGACAATGCCGAATATGATGCGCTGCTGGACGAGGCCGTCACCTCGGAAAACCCGAACGAGCAATACACGGCGGCCGAACAGATCCTTGCCGCGGAATTGCCGCTGATCCCGATCTATCACTACGCCAATGTCGATATGATCAAACCTTACGTGAAGGGCGTGCCGCTCGAAAACGTGATGAACAATTGGTACGGCAAGGACATGTATATCGCGGCTGAATAAGCCCCGCGATGGAGTTGCGGGCCGGGACGGGTTGACCCCGCCCCGGCCCGCGGCGCAATCTTGTCCCCTTCCCGCCCTCGCGGCACCCTGACCGGAACCAGAGGATGTTCGGATATATTCTTCGACGGCTGGCCGTTGCCATCCCGACCCTGCTTTTGCTGATTGTTTTCTCCTTTATCCTCATGCACGCCGCGCCCGGCGGACCGTTTACCCGCGACCGCGAGATCCCGGCCCAGGTGCTCGCCAATCTTGAGGCGAAATACGGGCTGGACGATCCGCTGTGGAAACAGATCCTGGATTATGTCTGGGGCATCATCCGGCATTTCGATTTCGGCCCCAGCTTCGTCTATCCCGACCGCTCGGTGAACGAGATCATCGCCGCCGGTTTCCCGGTCACGCTGACCTACGGGCTTCTGTCCTTCGTGCTTGCCGTCGGGGTGGGCGTCGCACTCGGCGCGGCGGCGGCGATCCGGCAGAACAGCTGGCTCGATTACCTCGCCGTCGGCATCTCCATCGGCGCGCAGGTGCTGCCGAATTTCGTCATGGCGCCGATCCTCGTGCTGCTCTTCACCCTGACACTCGGCTGGCTGCCCGGCGGCGGGTGGAGCTTCAACAACCCCGATTACTGGATCATGCCGGTAATCGCGCTCGGCACCTCCTACATGGCCTCGATTGCGCGGATCACCCGGTCCTCGATGCTGGAAGTGCTGAGTTCCAACCATATCCGTACCGCGCGCGCCAAAGGCCTGCCCGAGCGTCGGGTGATCTGGAAACACGCGATGAAACCCGCGCTTCTGCCGGTGATCTCCTATCTCGGCCCGGCTTTCGTCTCGATGATCACCGGCTCGGTGGTGATCGACATGTATTTCTCCACCGGCGGGATCGGGAAAAGCTTCGTCGATTCGGCGCTGAACCGGGATTACGCGGTGATGATGGGGGTCACGATCCTCGTGGGCGCGCTGACCATATTGTTCAGCCTTGTCGTCGATATCATGTATGCATGGATCGACCCGAAGATCAGGTATTGATGCCATGACCATGATCGAACACGATAAAATCAAGGGCCTGTCGGATCGCATGGCGGCCGAGGAGGTCCGGGGCCGCAGCCCCTGGGCCGATGCGCGCAAGCGTTTCATGAAGAACCGGGCGGCGATGGTGGCGCTGATCGTGCTGGTGCTGATCGTGATCTTCGCGATCTTCGGGCTGGCTTTCGCGGAATGGGATTACGAATCCATCGACTTCATGGTGATGGGCTCGGCCGCGACGCAAGGCATGCCCTCGCTTGAAAACGGGCATTATTTCGGCACCGATGATCTCGGCCGCGACATCTATGCCCGCACGGTGATGGGCACGCGCATCTCGCTGATGGTCGGCACGGTGGGCGCGCTTGTCGCGGTGATCGTCGGCACGCTCTATGGCGCGACCTCGGGCTATATCGGCGGGCGCACCGATCAGGTGATGATGCGGCTCGTCGATATCCTGCTGTCCATCCCCTATATGTTCGTGCTGATCCTGCTGCTGGTGATTTTCGGCCGCCGGCTCGAAATGCTGTTTCTCGGCATCGGGCTGATTTCCTGGCTGGAGATGTCGCGCATCGTGCGCGGCCAGACGCTGACGCTGAAAAACCGCGAATTCATCGAGGCGGCGCGGGCGACCGGCGTCCCCGGCTGGAAGATCATCCTGCGCCATATCGTGCCCAATCTGCTGGGCGTGGTCGCGGTCTACGCGACGCTTCTGGTGCCGCTGATGATCCTGACCGAAAGCTTCATCTCCTTCCTCGGCCTCGGCGTGCAGGAGCCGCTGACAAGCTGGGGCGCGCTCATCTCCGAAGGGGCGGGCACGATGCGCTACGGCACGATCTGGCAGCTCGGTTTCCCGCTCGGCTTTTTCTGCGTCACGCTCTTCGCGCTGTTCTTCATCGGCGACGGGCTGCGCGACGCGCTCGACCCCAAGGATCGCTGATGGCACTTCTCGACATCCAGGATCTGCATGTCACCTTCCAGACCAATGACGGTCAGGTCCATGCGGTCAATGGCATCAACCTGTCGCTCAACCGCGGCGAGACGCTGGGCGTGGTGGGCGAATCCGGCTCGGGCAAGTCGCAACTGGCCTTCGCGGTGATGGGGCTTCTGGCGCGCAACGGCCGCGCCGCCGGCAGCGTCCGCTTCGACGGGCAGGAAATCCTGAACGCCAAGCCGAAACTGCTGAACCGCATCCGGGCCGAAAAGATCGCCATGGTGTTCCAGGACCCGATGACCTCGCTCAACCCCTATATGCGGGTGGCCGACCAGATGGCCGAGGTTCTGGTGCTGCATCAGGGCGCGTCCAAGCGCGACGCGGTGGCGGAATCGATCCGCATGCTCGACGCGGTGCGCATCCCCGACGCCAGGGGCCGCGCGCGGCTGTTCCCGCATGAGTTCTCCGGCGGCATGCGTCAGCGGGTGATGATCGCCATGGCGCTGCTCTGCCAGCCCGACCTGCTGATCGCGGATGAGCCGACCACCGCGCTCGACGTGACCGTGCAGGCGCAGATCATGACGCTGCTCGCGGATCTTCAGGCGGAATTCGGCATGGCGATGATGCTGATCACCCATGATCTGGGCGTGGTCGCAGGCGCCTGCGACCGGGTCACGGTGATGTATGGCGGCCGCATCCGCGAGGAAGGGCCGACCGATCCGATCTTTGCCGATCCGGCCCATCCCTATACCAAGGGGCTTCTGGCGGCGATCCCGCGCGTCGATCAGAAGGGCGACCGGCTCTCGGCCATTCCCGGCAGCCCGCCCAACATGTCCAACCCGCCGCCCGGCTGCGCCTTTGCGCCGCGCTGCGATTTCGCGATGGAGATCTGCGTGCAGGACCGACCCGCGCTTGCCGCCTTCGCCCCCGGCCGCGCCCGCGCCTGTCATGCCGAGATCAGCGTGATCCGCGAGGGTGCCGCACCCCATGACGATTTGCCCTTCGAGGCCGCGGCGGATGAGGCGGGCGCGCTCTCCACCCCCGAACCCGAACCCGAGATCGAGGCGGGGCTGAGCACCGGCCCCGCCACGGCCGGCCCCCCGCAGGAGCGTCCCGATGACCCACGCTGAACCGCTGCTCGACGTGCGCGATCTGCGCGTCACCTTCGACATCAGGCGCGAGGGCGACATGCCCTGGTCCCCGCCGCGCCTGCTTCATGCGGTGGGGGGCGTGAATTTCGCCTTAAACCCCGGCGAGACGCTGGGCATCGTGGGCGAATCCGGCTCGGGCAAGTCGACGCTGGCGCGGGCGCTGATCGGTCTGGTTCCGGCCAATGGCCATGCGATCTGGCAGGACGGCACCGATCTGATCGGGCTCTCCCCGCGCCGGATGCTGCGCTATCGCAACGACATCCAGATGGTGTTCCAGGACCCGCTCGCCTCGCTCAACCCGCGCATGACGGTGGGCCAGATCATCGCGGAGCCGCTGCGCACCCATCATCCCGGCCTGTCGCGGGCCGAAATCAAGACCCGGGTGAAAGAAAACATGGAGCGGGTGGGCCTGCTGCCCAACCAGATCAACCGCTATCCGCATGAATTTTCCGGCGGCCAGTGCCAGCGTATCGGCATCGCGCGGGCGCTGATCGTGGAGCCCAAGCTGATCATCTGTGACGAGCCGGTCTCGGCGCTCGACGTGTCCATCCAGGCGCAGGTCATCAATCTTCTGGCCGATCTGCAGCGCGATCTGGGCCTCGCGCTGATCTTCATCGCCCATGACCTGTCAGTGGTGAAACATATCTCTGACCGGGTGCTGGTGATGTATCTGGGCCGGGTGATGGAGCTGGCCGAGGCGCAATCCCTCTATGCCGCGCCGCAGCACCCTTATACCCAGGCGCTGCTCTCGGCCGTCCCCGTCCCCGACCCGGAGCTGGAGCGGTCCAAGACCATCATCCCGCTGGCCGGGGAACTGCCCTCACCCATGTCCCCGCCCTCGGGCTGCGTCTTCCGCACCCGCTGCCCGCGCGCGCAGGCAGCCTGCGCCGAGAGTGTGCCCGAGCTGATGGGCAGCCCCACCCATCTGACCGCCTGTCATTTCCCCGGAAAGCTGAGCGAGGAGGAGGTGGCGCTTGCTGTGCAGGCCGAGGCAGAGCCGGCATAGACCCGCCATTGATGCCAGGTTGGCTATTGCTTTTTGTTAATACCGTGCAAGTTGAAATGATCGCGCTGTTCGGGGCATAAGCGGCAACTGGACGGGTCAGGTGTTTTGTGACGCTGCACGCGACCCAGAGTCGTGTCGCGCGGTAAGGGGTAACGATGGCAGATTATGCATTTGGCGGCCTGATCAATGCCCCTGGCGTGTTCACATGGGTCTCCGGCGGGACCGATCCCGGATCGACCATCGACGAGGTCGGCGATGGACTTCCCGAGGCGTATAAGGATCAGGTTTACATCTATAATGGCGGCAGCAAGAACGCGGTCGTCGTCACCGACGACGACGACGGCTTTGTCGAGGCAGACGGTCGGCAGCAGCAACTCGCCCAGCCTGCCACGATCAACGGCACCCCCTACACCACTGGTGCGAAGATCACCACAACTGGGATGATCGTGTTCAACGATCCTGAGACGAACACCCAGTATACCGTCTTCACCGGCGCGGCCGGCACGAACAGTTCAGGGGTCGCCAGTCCGACGGATTTCTATATCTGGCAAGGCGGAAAGGAACCACCGCCCGGCACCAGTCTGACCGTCTTGTCGCGCCAGCAACCCAACAGGATCCTCTATAGCAGCCTGCCCGCGCCGTGTTTCTGCAATGGCACACTGATCGAGACGCCAGAAGGGCAGTGCCCGGTCGAGGAACTCACGACAGGCGATCTTGTCATCACGGCATCAGGGCGCCCCATTCCCATCCTGTGGATCGGGTCGCGCGAAGTAGGGCCGGACGATCTGCGCAACCTGCCCAAACTTCGCCCGGTCGTGATTTCCGCTGGCAGCCTTGGCTCGGGCACACCCGCCGCGGATCTCACGCTGTCGCCACAACACCGTGTGCGTATCGCCTCTGCCATCACGCATGAGCTCACCGGCACCGACGAGGTTCTGGTTCCGGCAAGCAAGCTGATCGGTGTGCCGGGGGTCAGTCTGCGCGACAGCGATGAGCCGTTCACCTATTATCACTTGCTGCTGGAGGCGCATAGCTGCGTGCTCAGCAACGGGGCATGGACGGAATCCCTTTATCTCGGCAAGGAGTTTCTCGGCAGCCTTTCCGCCGAAGGGCGGGCAGAACTGGCAATGATCTTCCCGGAGTTATTCGGCCCGGAATTTCACTATCCGCCTGCGGCTCCGATCATGTCGCGGCGCAAACATGTGGACCGGTTAATTGCGCATCATCTGAGAGAATCCGCAACGCTGACCTGAGCAGCCGTAAATATCGCGGCGAAGAAGAAACCCGGCTCTGCACGACGCGCGGTGTACGCCCAGTGTACACCCGGTGCACACCCCGTGCGGCCCTATTCCTCCGCCGTGGCTTCCGCCCGGCTCTTGCCCGACACATCGAGCGCCAAGGTCGCCGCCATGAACCCGTCAAGCGCCCCGTCGAGCACCCCTTGCGTGTCCGAGGTCTCGTGCGAGGTGCGCAGATCCTTCACCATCTGATAGGGATGCAGCACATAGGACCGGATCTGGTTGCCCCATCCGGCATCTCCCTTGGCATCGTGCTGGGCGTTGATCTCGGCATTGCGGCGGTCGAGTTCTTGCTGATAAAGCCTTGCTTTCAGGGCATTCATCGCCGCTTCACGGTTCTGGTGCTGCGACTTCATCGAGCTGGTCACGACGATCCCGGTCGGGAGGTGCGTGATCCGCACCGCCGAGTCGGTGGTGTTCACATGCTGCCCGCCCGCCCCTGACGAACGATAGGTGTCGATGCGGATATCGCTGTCGGGCACGGTAATCTCGATATTGTCGTCCACCACCGGATAGACCCAGACCGAGGAAAACGAGGTATGCCGCCGCGCCGAGCTGTCATAGGGCGAGATCCGCACCAGCCGGTGCACCCCCGATTCCGTCTTCAGCCAGCCATAGGCGTTATGCCCGGAAATCCGGTAGGCGGCGGAGCGGATTCCCGCCTCCTCGCCCGCTGATTCCGAAATCAGTTCAACGTCATATCCCTGTTTCTCGGCCCAACGCACATACATGCGCGCCAGCATCGCGGCCCAGTCACAGCTCTCCGTGCCGCCCGCGCCCGCGTTGATTTCGAGGAACGTGTCATTGCCGTCCGCCTCGCCGTTCAGCAGGGCTTCGAGTTCCTTCTGCGCGGCCTCCTCGGCCAGTTTCTTCAGATTGCCCTCGGCCTCGGCCACCAGATCCGCATCGCCCTCGGCCTCGGCCAGCTCGACCATCTCGGCATTGGCCTCCAGATCGCCCTCGATCCGGCGATAGCCTTCGACCGCATCGGACAGCGCCTGGCGGTCGCGCATCAGCTTCTGCGCGCGGGCCGGGTCGTTCCACAGATCGCCATCCTCGATCATCGCGTTCAGCTCTTCCAGCCGGTGCGGCGCGGTGTCCCAATCCATGCGCTGCGCCAGCAGCCGCAGGGATTTGCGGATCGCATCAACGGTGGCGGCGGTTTCGGCGCGCATGGGGTCGGTCCTTCCGTAACGGGTGGATGGTGAGATAACGCGAGACGCCCGCCCTCACAAGGGCAGGCGCGGCGCGCTGCGGCAGTGTCAGTAGAGCCCGCCCGAGGAGATGGTGCCGAAATCGGCCTTGCCGGGGATGACCTTGCGCTGCCCGGTCGAGGTGGTGACGGCCTTGCTGCCATATGTCCCTGCCCCGGTCGCCGGAAGCGCCTTCAGCGTCAGCGGCAGCCCGTCCACCGCCGGCATGATCTTCGGCTCGAACCCGCCATCGACATAGGCCATGCCGCTGTCCAGCGTGGTGCCGTCGCGGAAGAATTCCGAGATGACGTTGGCGCCGCTGGCATCGGCCGAGAGCCGCGCGCCGGTAAAGCGGTCGATCTTCATGAAATACCCGCCCTCCGGCACCTTGAAGGCCGAGCCGCCATACTCGGCCACGGCCTGCCGCATGAAGGCATTGAACACCGGCACGCAGAGCGTGCCGCCATACGCGTTCTGGCCCAGGGTGCGCGGCTGGTCGTAACCCAGGTAACACCCCGCCACGATGTTGGAGGAGAAGCCCACGAACCACACATCCTTGGCTTCATTGGTGGTCCCGGTCTTGCCCGCGATCGGCACCGGCAGATTGACCCCGGTGCCGGAGCCGCGCTTGACCACGCCTTCCATCATCGAGGTGATCTGGTACGCCGTCACCGCATCCATCACCCGTTCGCGGTTGGTGTCGATCTCGGGCGCGGTGCCGGCGGGCAGCGCGTTCTGCGAACAGCCCACGCAATCGCGCTGATCGTGGCGATAGACGGTGCGGCCGCGCCGGTCCTGCACCCGGTCCACCAGCGTCGGCTCCACCCGCTCGCCGCCATTGGCGAACATCGCATAGGCCGCGACCATGTTGTAGAGCGTGGTTTCCTGCGCGCCGAGCGAATTCGCCAGGAAGGGCCGCATCTGCCCGTCGGGATAGACTCCGAACCGCTCGGCATAGTTGGCGACGGTCTGCATGCCGATATCCTGGGCGACGCGGATCGTCATCAGGTTGCGCGACTGCTCGATCCCGGTGCGCAGCGGTGTCGGACCATAGGTGCGGTTGGAGGCGTTCTTGGGCCGCCACATCCCGTCCGGCGTGTTGATGGCGATTTCTTCGTCCACCACGATGGTCGCCGGGGTATAGCCATTGTCGAGTGCTGCGGCATAGACGAAGGGCTTGAAGCTCGACCCGGGCTGGCGCATCGCCTGCGTCGCGCGGTTGAACACCGAGGATTGATAGGAAAACCCGCCCTGCATGGCGATCACCCGGCCGGTATTGACGTCCATCGCCATGAAGCCACCCTGCACCTCCGGCACCTGTCGCAGGGTCCAGCGGATGAAGCTGCCATCGGCATCGCTGGTCATGGCGCCAACCATGACCACATCGCCCGGCTGCGCCAGATCGCCCACACCCTGCGCCCGCGGGCCCAGCGAGCCGTCCTCGCGCTCCGGGCGGGCCCATTGCGCGTCCTTGGCCGGCACCCAGTGGCCGTCGGCATCCTCCTCGATCCCCTCGATGCCGATGCGGGCATTGCCGGCGTCACTGACCTCCAGGATCACGGCGGGCATCCAGCCCGGCACGTCGCGCGGGGCGGCCTTCACATCGAACAGGGCCGCGCGCCACGCGGCCTCGCTGGCAAGCGCCTCCTCGGGCAGCGTCTCGATCACGCCATGCCAGATGCCGCGGCCGCGGTCGTAATCCTCGAGCGCGCTGCGCAGCGCGTCGGAGGCGACGGATTGCATATGCGGCTCGACGGTGGCGCGGATCGTCAGACCGCCGCCGAAGAACTCATCCTCGCCGAACTCCTCGGAGAGCTGGCGGCGGATTTCGTCGGTGAAATAGTCGCGCGGCGGCAGTTTCTCTGCGAACGCCTCGAAATCGCCGTTCTGAACCGAGCGCAGCGGCTTGGCCGACTCCGATTTCATCGTGGCTTCGTCGATATAGCCGTTCTGCCACATCTCGCGCAGCACGTAGTTGCGCCGCTCGGTCACGCGCTCCTTGGCGCGGACCGGATGATAGCGGCCTGGCGCCTGCGGCATGGCGGCCAGCGTCGCGGCCTCGTGTGGTTCCAGCTCGGACAGGGTCTTGTTGAAATAGGTCTGCGCGGCGGCGGCCACGCCATAGCTGTTCTGGCCCAGGAAGATCTCGTTGAGATAGAGTTCCAGGATCTGGTCCTTCGACAGCGACTGCTCCAGCCGCGTCGCCAGGATCAGTTCCTTCACCTTGCGCTCGACGCTGCGATCCGAGGAGAGCAGGAAGTTCTTCATCACCTGCTGGGTGATGGTCGAGGCCCCGCGCACATTCTGGCCGCGCGACATGACCGCATCGCGCCCCGCCGCCATGATCCCGCGCATGTCATAGCCGTGATGCTGGTAGAAATTCTTGTCCTCGGCCGAGACGAAGGCCTCCTTGACCAGATCGGGGATTTCCTCCCCGGGCACGAAGATCCGCCGCTCCTCGGCAAACTCGTCGATCAGCCGCCCCTCGCCCGAATAGACCCGGCTGATGGTCTTGGGCGCATATTGGCTGAGCTGTTCATGGCTGGGCAGATCGCGCGAATAGGTCCAGAAGACCCCGCCCAGAATCAGCAGGCCGAAGATCAACCCGGTGACGAGAAGCGAGAAAATCGATCCGAAAAAGGAAAGGATGAACCGGAACACGCAGCAGCCCTTGATGAGGAATACGCGGCTTCTTAAACGCGCCGTGGCGTCAGGTCAAAACAAGCTTGGGTGAGAGCGCGGATTTCCGTTGCGGAATGACGGGCGAGGACCGGGGTCAATGGCGGCGCAGTTCGGCAAGGGCCGCATCGTCATCGAGCCAGGCGGTGATGCCGTCGGTGACGGCGCGCGACATCTGGGCCCGCCATCCCGGATCGGTCAGCCGGTCCCGGTCGCCGGGATCGGTCAGGAATCCCAGCTCCAGCAACAGGGACGGGATGTCCGGCGATTTCAGCACGCTGAACGCCGCCCCCTTGACCGGGTTGCGATGCATTGCGAGCCCCGCCTGCGCCAGTTCCGCCGAGATATGCTTGGCAAGTGCTTCGGACCGGGGCTGGGTGTCGGCGCGGGCCATGTCCATCAACGTCTCGGCAATCTGGTCATCCGTGCCCTGCAGGTCCAGCCCGGCCACCAGGTCGGCACGGTCGTGGCGCGCGGCCAGCTGGCGCGAGGCGCGGTCATCGGCCTGGCTGTTCCAGGTAAAGATCGCCGCCCCCGCCGCCTGACCTTCGGGCAGCGCATCGGCATGGAGCGAGATCAGCAGATCGGCGTTCGAGGCCCGCGCCTCGGTCATCCGTGCCTCCAGTCCGACAAACACGTCCTTTCGCCGGGTCAGCACGACCTCGAACCCGGCGCGGATCAGCTTTTCTGTCAGCTCATGGGCGAAGTCCAGCATCAGATCGGCCTCGCGCAGCCCCGCGGCCACCGCACCGGCATCAATGCCGCCATGGCCGGGGTCGATCGCGATGCGCAGCGGCTGCGGGCGGGACGGGTCCAGCACCGGCGTCGTGGGCTGCGGCAGGTTCCACAGCGCCGACATGGCGTTGGTGGCGCCGTCGTAATCCTCCGCCGCGACCGGCGACAGGCGCAGCGACAGCCCGGTCGCGCCCGGTGCCGCGGTGCGCATGACGGCGCTGCGCACCGCATAAGGCTCGCGCAGCTCGAACACCATCCGCGTCCAGCCGGCGCGGAACGGGGCGGCGCGCACGGCGGCAAAATTCTCCGCCCCGTCGAACACGTCCGCCGCGTCCGCACCAGGTGCCGCCTTCACATCGATCACCAGGCGCTTCGGCTGGTCGAGCAGCATCAGCCGATAGGGCGCCGGCCCGCTCAGCCGCAGGTCCAACTCCAGACCGTCGCCATCGGCCACGGCGCGGGTCGCCCCGGTCTTGATGCGCGGTACATCCTGCGCCGCGGATGCCAGCGGCCAGGCCAGCATCAGGAACAGCCAGATCACCCGGATCATCTGGACGCCATGAAACTCGACAGCCGGGCAATGCCCTCGGCGATATCGTCAGTGCTGCCGGCATAGGACAGCCGGATCGTCCGGCGCCCGCGCATCGGATCGAAATCCAGCCCCGGCGTCACCGCCACGCCCGCGCGCTCCAGGATCTCGCCGCAGAAGCGCAGGCTGTCATCGGTCATGGCCGAGACGTCGGCATAGACATAGAACGCCCCGTCCGGCGGCGCGATGCGGTCGAAGCCGATCTTGGGCAGCGCATCCATCAGACGGCGGCGGTTCTCGGCATAGACGGCGCGGAACCCTTCGCATTCCTCCATCGCATCAAGCGCCCCGAGTGCAGCGATCTGGCTGGCATGGGGCGGGCAGATGAACATGTTCTGCGCCAGCCGCTCCACGGTGCGGATATGCGCCTCGGGCACCACCATCCAGCCGATCCGCCAGCCGGTCATCGAGAAATACTTGGAAAAGGAGTTCACCACGTAGACATCATCGCTGAACTCGAGCGCCGAGTGGCAGCGTTCGCCATAGCTGAGCCCGTGATAGATCTCGTCCGAGATCACGCTGACCCCAAGCTCCGCCGCGCGATCCAGAAGCGTGCGAAATGCCTGCGGTCCCAGCATCGTGCCGGACGGGTTGCCGGGCGAGGCCAGCATCAGCCCCTGCACATCGGCCGGGATCTCCTGCGGGCACGGCTGATAGCGATGCTCGGGCAAGGTCGGGATCGCCACCGGGCTGAGCGACATCGCACGCAGGATCTGGCGATAGCTGGGATAGCCCGGATCGCCCATCGCCACCCGGTCGCCCGCATCGAAGAGCGCGGCGAAGGCCAGGGTGAAGGCCCCCGACGCCCCCGCCGTCACCACCACCCGAGTGGGATCGAGATCGACGCCGTACCACCGGTCATACAGCGCTGCGATTCCGGCGCGCAGTTCGGGCAGGCCAAGCGCCACGGTATAGCCGAGCGGCCGATCCAGCCGCGCCTGCAATGCGGCGCGCGCCGCAGCCGGTGCCCCGGTGGCGGGCTGGCCGACCTCCATATGGATGATGTGGCGCCCCTCCGCCTCGGCCCGGCGCGCGGCCTCCATCACGTCCATAACGATGAACGCCTCGACCTGACCCCGTTTCGATTGCCGCATCCGCATCCCGGCCCCTTTCGCCATGTCTATGCATGTCCCCTGACCTGCTGGTCAAGCGCTTCACGCGCGCGTGGCTTGTCTTTCCGGGCAATCCGCGCCACGCTCCGCGCCGACACCGAAACGGAGCTGCGCCCGATGAAACCCCTTGCGAACGCCCTGATCGCCGCCCTGATGATGACCGCCAGCCCGGCCCTGGCCTTCGATCCCGGCGCGATGTCGGAGGCCGAGAAACAGGCTTTCGGCGGGGCGGTGCGCGACTACCTTCTGGAAAATCCCGACGTGCTGATCGAAGCGATGAACGCGCTCGAACAGCGCCGGCTGGCCGGCGAGGCCGAAAACGACGCCGCGATGATCGCGCAGCGTTCCGACCAGATCTACGAGGACGGCGTCAGCTGGGTGGGCGGCAATCCCGATGGCGACGTGACGGTGGTGGAATTCATCGATTACCGCTGCGGCGTCTGCCGGCAGGCCTTTCCGCATGTCGAGGAGGTGCTCGCCCGCGACGGCAATCTGCGCCTGATCCTGAAGGATCTGCCGATCCTGGGCGAGGAGAGCGAGCTGGCCGCGCGCTTCGCCATCGCCGTCAAGCAGATCGAGGGCGACGACGCCTACAAGCAGGTCCATGACCATTTCTACAGCATGCGCGGCAATGTGACACCGGACGGGCTGCGGGCCATCGCCGAGAAGATGGGCTTCGACACCGATGCCGTCATCGCGGCGATGAACGGCGATGACGTGACCGATGTGCTGCGCGAGAATGCAAGGCTGGCGCAGGCGCTGAACATCTCCGGCACGCCCAGCTTCATCATCGGCGACACGCTGCTGCGCGGCATGCCCCAGACCGGCATCGTCCCGGTGATCGAAGAGGCCCGCGCGTCCACCGGCGGCTGACCGACAAGCCGGTCAGGGTTTCTCCTTCACCCAAATACCCGCCTGCTGCGGGCGCGGCTATTCCGCCGCTTCCGCGGTGTTCTGCGCCTCGATCCTCGCGGCGCGTTCCTCGACAAGTTCGACGATGTGATCGACCATCTGGTCATTACTCATCTTGTGGTCCTGCCGCCCGGCCATGTAGACCATGCCCGACCCTGCGCCGCCGCCGGTAAACCCGATATCGGTCATAAGCGCCTCGCCCGGCCCGTTCACCACGCAGCCGATGATCGACAGCGACATCGGCGTCTTGATATGTTCCAGCCGCGCCTCCAGGATCTCGACGGTCTTGATGACGTCGAAGCCCTGACGCGCGCAGGACGGGCAGGAAATGATCTGCACGCCACGCGTCCGCAGGCCCAGCGATTTCAGGATCTCGAAGCCGACCTTGACCTCCTCGACCGGATCGGCGGACAGGCTGACCCGGATCGTGTCCCCGATCCCGGCCCAGAGAAGATTGCCGAGCCCGATGGCGGATTTCACCGTGCCGCCGCGCAAGCCGCCCGCCTCGGTGATGCCCAAATGGATCGGCGCATCCGTGATCTCGGCCAGTTGCTGATAGGCGGCGGCGGACAGGAACACGTCCGAGGCCTTCACGCTGATCTTGAATTCCTGGAAATCGTGATCCTGCAGCAGCTTGATGTGGTCCATCCCGCTCTCGACCATCGCATCAGGGCAGGGCTCGCCATATTTCTCCAGCAGATGCTTTTCCAGCGACCCGGCATTCACCCCGATGCGGATCGAGCAGCCGTGATCCTTGGCAGCGCGCACCACCTCGGCCACGCGCTCCGCACTGCCGATATTGCCGGGATTGATGCGCAGACAGGCCGCACCCGCCTCGGCGGCCTCGATGGCGCGCTTGTAGTGGAAATGGATGTCGGCCACGATCGGGACCGGGCTTTCGCGGCAGATCTCGCGCAGCGCCTTGGTGGTCTCCTGATCGGGTGCCGAGATGCGGACGATATCGGCCCCGGCATCGGCGGCGCGGATCACCTGGTCCAGCGTCGCGCGCACGTCATGGCCATCGGTGTTGGTCATGGTCTGCACGCTGATCGGTGCGTCGCCGCCGACCGGGACGGTGCCGACCATGATCTGGCGCGATCTGCGCCGTTCGATATTGCGCCAGGGCCGGATCGGGTTATGCGTCATCGCCAACTCCATTGCTTGCGCCCCAGATAGTCGCTTGCGGGGCTGGCGACAAGTTCAGCCCCGCGCCGCAACCGCCGGCAGGATCACCGTGAAGGTCGAGCCGCGCCCGCGTTCGGATTCGATGCGCAGCTTGCCGCGATGGCGGCTGACGATATGTTTCACGATGGCCAGCCCCAGCCCGGTGCCGCCCTGCTGGCGCGAGCGGTGCTTGTCGATGCGATAGAACCGCTCGGTCAGGCGCGGCAGATGCATCTCGTCGATGCCTTCGCCCCGATCCTCGACCGAGACGAAATTCGCCGGGCCGCGCAGCGTCGGCTCATGGTCGATCTGACCCAGCCGCAGCGTCACCACCCCGCCGCTGCCGCCATATTTCACCGCGTTCTCCACGAGATTGTGAAAGACCTGGGTGAGCTGGTCGGGATCCCCCGCCGCGATCACCGGCGAATCGGCATTCGCCACCTCGATGCGCACCCCCTTGGACTGGGATTGCGGCGCCAGCGTGGCGGCGACGCTGCGCACGATCACCGCCAGATCGAGGGATTCGGCAGGGCGGCGGCGTTCCTCGGATTCGACCCGGCTCAGCGACAGCAGATCCAGCACCAGTCGGTTCATCCGCCCGGCCTCGGTCTCCATGATCGACAGGAACTTGTCGCGGGCGGCGGCATCGTCGCGGGCCGGGCCGCGCAGTGTCTCGATGAAACCCATCATCGCGGTCAGGGGCGTGCGCAGCTCATGGCTGACATTGGCGACGAAATCGCGGCGCAACTGCTCGGCCTGCTCGACGCCCGAGCTGTCCTCGATCACGATCAGCGCGCCGCGCCCCTCCGGCAGCGCCGAGACCGTCACCTCGGCCATGAAGTCCCGCCCCCGCGCCGAGAGCGTCGCGCGGTTGCGATACCCGCCGAACTGCACCCGCCCCGGCGTCGGATCATGCAGCGGCACGCTGGCCGGATCGGGATGGAGCACGGAATCGACCGCCTGCACGATCACCGGATGGCGCAGCACGGTGACGAAGGGCCGGTTGGTCAACTGATCGCCCAGCAAGGTGCCGGCGGCCGCGTTCGCCGCCGTGACCCGCGCCTCCTCATCCACCGCCAGCACCGCCATCGGCAGCGCCGCGATCAGATCCTGCACCGAAAGCCCGCTCACCCTAGTCCAGCCGTTTCAGCCCGCCCCGGAAGCGCGCGGCATTGTCGCGGTATCGCGCGGCGGAGTTCAGCAGATCCTGACGGCCCGACTCGTCGATCTCGCGCACCACCCGGCCAGGGGCGCCCATGACCAGCACATGGTCGGGGATCTCCTTGCCTTCCGAGATTAGCGCCGCCGCCCCCACCAGCGAACCCGAGCCGACCGAGGCCCCGTTCAGCACCGTGGCGCCCATGCCGATCAGGCTGCCATCCCCGATCCGGCAGCCATGCAGCATGGCGCGGTGCCCCACCGTCACGTTTTCCCCGATGACCAGCGGAAAGCCCGGATCGGTGTGCAGGCAGCACAGATCCTGCACGTTCGAGCCGCGCCCGATGCGGATCTCGTCATTATCGCCGCGCAGCACCGCGCCCCACCAGATGCTGGCGCCGGGCTCGATCACCACCCGCCCCATGATCTGCGCATCGGGCGCGATCCAGGCATCCTCCGCGATTTGCGGCGCAACGCCGTCCAGTTCCCAGATCATGGCTGCTCTCCCTCCATCAAGCGTTTCACGAACCGCCCCAGCCCCTTCTGCCGCTCCCGCCGCAGACGCTCGGCGGTCAGGATGGCCGTCAGCCGCTCGAAGGTCCGGTCCAGATCGTCATTGACCAAGACATAATCATACTCGGCCCAGTGGGAAATCTCGCCCCGGCTCTTCTCCATCCGCCCGGCGATCACCTCGGCCGAATCCTGCCCGCGCGCAATCAGCCGGCGTTCCAGTTCCGGCAGCGAGGGCGGAAGGATGAAGATGCTGACCACATGCGGGCCGAGCGCCGAGGCGCGGATCTGCTGGCCGCCCTGCCAGTCCACGTCGAAGATCGTATCGCGCCCGGCTTCCATCGCGGCCTCGACCGGGGCACGGGGCGAGCCGTAGAGATTGCCGAACACCTCGGCATGTTCCAGCATCTCGCCCCCCGCCACCAGGTCGGCAAAGGCCGCGCGGTCCAGGAAATGGTAATGCTGGCCGTCGATCTCGCCCGGCCGGGCGGGGCGCGTGGTCGCAGAGACGGAGAAGGACAGGCAGTCATCCCAGTCGATCAGACGCCGCGCCAGGGTGGATTTTCCCGCCCCGGACGGCGATGACAAGATGATGAGAAGTCCGGTCCGATCCATGCCGCCCCCTTGAAGAATCCCCGCGCATTTGTCCGTTCCGCAGCGCAGAAATCAAGTCTCACGGCTTAACCATTCCCCAAGAATTCTCAACCGTTTCCTAATCCCACGCGCTACGCTGGAACAGTCGGCGTCGCTGATCCGGTCGCTTTGGCACGGTCGTCAGGCGCTGAGCCCCGACGGGATCAAGGCGGACGCAACGGGTGGAGAGGCCCGTCGGCTGACCCGCGATCCGGGACGTGCGGGCATGCAGGGTCAACGGGGCGGACATGGTGGACGGGTGCAGCTCCTGAAGCTGGGTAGGTGGTGAAACGGTGGGACGCGATGTGTGACGAGCGGGACGACAGATACGGCAAGCCCGGTGGAGAACGGCCTACGGCGGGGCGGGACGCCACGCCTCACCGGACAATTACGGCCGGAGCCGAATCGCCGGACACTCCAGCATTGTCCGGCGACAGGGGCGAGCTGATCCGGTTGGACGATGTGGTGCCCGCCGACCCCGCCCGCATCATTGCCGAGATGCATCGCTATTGGCGGACGCTCTGCCGTGGCCGCGCCGTCCCCGATCGCGCAGATGTGGAGCCGCAGGGGCTGCGCCACATCCTCGATTTCGCCTTCATCCTGGAACGGATTGCGCCCGGCGCGGCGCGGTTCCGGCTGGCCGGACGCCACCTCGTCGATCTGATGGGGATGGAGGTGCGCGGCATGCCGGTCTGCTCGCTGCTGAACCCCGACAGCCGCGGCCGCCTGTCCGACCTGCTGGAGACGGTGTTCAAGGGTCCGCAGATCGCGACGCTGCAACTTCACTCCCCCGGCAGTTTTGGCCGCCCCTCGCTTGACGGAAGGCTGCTGTTCCTGCCGCTGCGCTCGGATCTGGGCGATGTCACCCGCGCCTTGGGTTGCCTGGTCAGCCAGGGCGAGATCGGGCGCGGCCCGCGCCGCTTCGACGTGACCGGCGACAGCATCTCGCCGGTGATCGAGGGGGCCCGGCCGATCAGCCCCGTGGCCGAGGCGTTCGAGGAGCCGGCCCCGCGCTGGCGTGCGCCACCGCTGCCCGCGCAGCGCCCGCCAGCCCCGCCCCCGCGTCGCGAAACGCCCGAGGAATTGCGGGCCCGCTTCCACATCGTGAAGGGCTGACGCCGCCCGCGCTGCCGGGCGGCCGCGCCCCGATCCGGCCGACGCTCCCCCATCCCGGCGGCAGGGGCGATTTTGCGCATTCGGCTTCTGGTGATGGCCGAAGTTTTCCACTAGATATATGTGCCGTAGCCGTAAGGGCCGGGCCACGCGCCCGGCTTTCTGCCAATCGGAAGGACAGTCTCATGCCGGCCTATCGCTCTCGCACCTCCACCCACGGACGCAACATGGCGGGCGCGCGCGGCCTGTGGCGCGCCACCGGGATGAAGGACGGCGATTTCGGCAAGCCGATCATCGCCATTGTGAACAGCTTCACCCAGTTCGTGCCGGGCCATGTCCATCTGAAGGATCTAGGCCAGCTCGTCGCGCGCGAGGTCGAGAAATCGGGCGGCGTCGCCAAGGAATTCAACACCATCGCGGTGGATGACGGCATCGCCATGGGCCATGACGGGATGCTCTATTCGCTTCCTTCGCGTGAGATCATCGCCGACAGCGTCGAATACATGGTCAACGCCCATTGCGCCGATGCGATGGTCTGCATCTCCAACTGCGACAAGATCACGCCCGGCATGCTGAACGCGGCGATGCGGCTAAACATCCCGGCGATCTTCGTCTCTGGCGGCCCGATGGAGGCAGGCAAGGTGGTGCTGAAGGACGGCAAGCTGCACGCGCTCGACCTGGTCGACGCGATGGTCGCCGCCGCCGATGACAGCGTCAGCGACGAAGATGTCGCGGCCATCGAACGCTCGGCCTGCCCGACCTGTGGCTCATGCTCGGGCATGTTCACGGCCAACTCGATGAACTGCCTGACCGAGGCGTTGGGCCTGTCCCTGCCCGGCAATGGCTCCACACTCGCCACCCATGCCGATCGCAAGCGGCTGTTCGAGGAGGCCGGGCAGCGCATCGTCGGGCTGGCCAAGCGCTATTACGAGCAGGAGGACAGATCCGTCCTGCCCCGCAACATCGCCAACAAGAAGGCCTTCGAGAACGCCATGTCGCTGGATATCGCGATGGGCGGCTCGACCAATACCGTTCTGCATATCCTCGCCGCCGCCTATGAGGGCGGGATCGATTTCGACATGGACGATATCGACGCGCTCAGCCGCAAGGTGCCGTGCCTGTCCAAAGTCGCGCCGGCCAAGCAGGATGTGCATATGGAAGATGTCCACCGTGCAGGCGGGATCATGGCGATCCTGGGCCAGTTGGACCGCGGCGGTCTGATCCATCGTGACAGCCCGACGGTGCATGCCCCGAGCCTGGGCGAGGCCATCGACCAGTGGGACATCTCGCGCAGCGAGGATGCGGCCGTGCATCGCTTCTATTCCGCGGCCCCCGGCGGTGTGCCGACCCAGACTGCCTTCAGCCAGGATAAACGCTGGGACACGCTGGATCTCGACCGCCAGGGCGGGGTGATCCGCTCCGTCAACGCGCCCTTCTCCGCGGATGGCGGGCTGGCGGTGCTGAAAGGGAATATCGCGCTTGACGGCTGCATCGTGAAAACCGCCGGGGTGGATGAATCGATCCTAAAATTTGCCGGCCCCGCTGTCGTGTATGAGAGCCAGGACGCGGCGGTCAGCGGCATCCTGACCGGCAAGGTCAAGGAGGGCGACGTGGTCGTCATCCGCTATGAGGGCCCGAAAGGCGGGCCGGGGATGCAGGAAATGCTCTATCCGACCAGCTATCTGAAATCCAAAGGCCTCGGCAAGGCCTGCGCGCTCGTCACTGACGGCCGGTTCTCGGGCGGCACATCGGGGCTATCCATCGGCCATTGCTCGCCCGAGGCCGCGCAGGGCGGCATGATCGGCCTGGTCCGCGACGGCGACCGGATCGAGATCGACATTCCGAACCGCACCATCCATCTGGCGGTGGACGAGGACGAGCTGGAGGCCCGCCGCGTCCAGCAGAACCAGACCGGCTGGCACCCCGTTGAGAAACGCAAGCGCAATGTGACCACGGCATTGCGCGCCTATGCCACCTTCGCCGCAAGCGCCGACAAGGGCGCTGTGCGGGTGCTGCCGGACTGAGGCGGCATAGCTGGCTGACTGCAAAGCCCTGCCGGATCGGCGGGGGGATTTTCCGGTCGCGCAGCGAAGGTCGGCCCGCGCGGACCGCGCCTAGTCGACGAAGTGCTTCAGAAAGGCAATCACCTCGTCGGCGACGAGCCGGTGTATTGTCTCCCGCGCCTCGGGCGATGAGCCGCATATTGCACCGTCCTCTCCCTCTTCCGCCAGAATTTCTGGCCCGGCGGGGGTGCAAACGGCGAAACTGTCAACAATTGATGCCTCGGCGATCACGGTGGATATTGTCGCATTCTGCGCGCCGGAGGTCGTGTCCGACTCCCCGAGCGTGACCCAAAGCGAGGCGATGTCGGCGGGGAGGTCGCCGAGCCGTTCCGCATATTCCGGCCCGATGGCAATCACCGCATCGACCCGACGGTCCCGGGCGATGGTCGCCAGCCCGTCACGGCTTGTGTCGGACAAGCTGACATTCTGCCGCGCAAGCCAGTCGCAATCCGGTCCGGGCTTGCCGCCCTCCCCGTCGCATCCGCGCAGATATCCCGCCTTGTCCAGCTCTGCTCCTGCGAGGGTCAGCGCGGCGGTCGCGCCAAGCGCCACACCGGCAACGGCAATTCGGTCGGGGTCAACGCGCAGACCCCAGTCGTCATCAGACAGGATGCGGTCGATGGCACGGCTCAAATCCTGCGGCCGCAGCCAAATTTCATCCAGAGCCTCGGCAGCAGATTCGGGACGCGGCGCGCTCAGCTCGACGAAGATATATCCCGCCCGGGCGATGGATGCAGCAAGCCATGCGCCGGAACCCGGCGCTGAACGCAATCCCCCATGCGACATCACGACCAGCGGAAGATCCTTCGCGTCAATTGGCGCATCGACGGCCGCCGGGCTGCCTTTGAAGACCGGGTTTCCGCCGATGCTCGCGGATTGCGGCTGCTGCGCGGGATACCAGATCGACATGGCCAGCGGCCGGCCAGAGACGGAGCGATCCTCGATTCGCGCATAACCCGGCGCAGCCGCTGCCAGAGCCGGCGAGGTGATCAGTAAAATCGCAAGTGTCAGGCGGAATATCATCACGGAATCCACGGTTCATCTGAAGATTTTCATGATCTATCATGCGCTTGCAGAGATGAGGAGCAGTCTTCGCGGCCACAGGGCACGATGATGCGCGCTCATCCGTGATCACATGTTCACATCACCATATCATCCCGATGCACCAGGGCCGCCCTGCCCTCATAGCCCAGGATCTCGGCGATCTCGGCGCTGCGGTGGCCGGCGATGGCGCGGGCCTCGGCGGAGGTGTAGCGGGTCAGGCCGCGCGCAAGCGTCCCGCCATCCGGGCCGGTGATCGAGACCGGATCGCCGCGGCCGAACTCGCCCGCAACCCCCGTCACCCCGGCCGGCAGCAGCGACTTGCCCGCGCCGAGCGCCGTCGCGGCCCCGGCATCCACGGTGATCTCGCCGCGTGGTTTCATCGTGGCGATCCAGCGTTTGCGGGCCAGTTGCGGGTCTCCGTCCGGCAGGAACCAGGTCACCCGCGCGCCCGCCGCCACCGCGGACAGGGGCCGCAGCACCGAGCCTTCGGCAATCGCCATGGCGCAGCCGCCCGAGACGGCGGTGCGCGCGGCGATCAGCTTGGTCTTCATGCCGCCTTTCGACAGGCCGGAGACCGGCTCGCCACCCATCGCATCGATCTCGGGCGTGATGCGCTCGACCACCGGCAGATGCCGCGCCGAGGGGTCGGTCTTGGGGTTGGCGGTATAGAGCCCGTCCACATCCGACAAGAGCAGCAACTGATCCGCGCCGACCGTCACCGCGATCTGGGCCGCCAGCCGGTCATTGTCGCCGTATCGGATCTCGTCGGTGGCCACCGTGTCATTCTCGTTCACGATCGGGACCACGCCGAAGGACAGAAGCGCCTGCATCGTGGCGCGGCTGTTCAGATAGCGGCGCCGGTCCATCGTGTCTTCCAGCGTCATCAGGATCTGGGCCGTGGCCACGCCATGCGGGGCAAGCGCCTCCTCATAGGCGCGCGCCAGCCGGATCTGTCCGACCGCCGCGGCGGCCTGCGCTTGTTCCAGCGACAGCGCCCCGTTCGGCAGCCCCAGCACCCGCCGGCCAAGCGCAATCGAGCCAGAGGAGACCAGCACCACATCCGCCCCGCGCTTTCGCCATTCCGCCACATCGTCGCACAGCCCGCGCAGCCAGTCGCCGCGCAGCCCCTCCGGCCCGACCAGCAGGGCCGAGCCGATCTTGACCACCAGCCGTTTCGCAGCCGCGATATGCGGGCTCAGGGACGCCACGCGCCGTCATCCTTTTTCGCCACCTCGCGCGATGGCGCGATCCGGGTCCACAGCGCGCGCAGCACCTCCTGCACGCCCTTGCCGGTTGCGCCGGACATCAGCATCACCTCGGTGCCGAGCGTGTCGGCCAGAAGCGCGCGCGTGGCCTCGAGCGTCTCGGCATCCACCGCGTCGATCTTGTTCAGCGCGGTGATGCGCGGCTTGTCCATCAGCACCGGCGAATAGGCCGCCAGTTCGTCCAGCACGGTCTGCGCATCGGCCACCACGTCGACCGCCGTGGCGTCGATCAGATGCAGCAGCACCGAGCAGCGCTCGATATGGCCCAGAAATCTGTCGCCGATCCCGCGCCCCTCGGATGCGCCCTCGATCAGGCCGGGAATATCGGCCATGACAAATTCGCGCCCGTCCACGCCCACCACGCCGAGATTGGGATGCAGCGTGGTGAATGGATAATCCGCGATTTTCGGCCGCGCGTTCGATGTGGCGGCGAGAAAGGTCGATTTTCCGGCATTGGGCAGACCCACCAGCCCGCCATCCGCGATCAGCTTCAGCCGCAGCCAGATCGTGCGCTCCACCCCCGGCTGGCCGGGATTGGCGTTGCGCGGGGCGCGGTTGGTCGAGGATTTGAAATGCAGATTGCCGAACCCGCCATTGCCACCGCGCGCCAGCACGACGCGTTGCCCCACTTCGGTCAGATCGGCGATGACGGTTTCCTGATCCTCCTCCAGGATCTCGGTGCCGACCGGCACGCGCAGGATGATGTCGTCGCCGCCCGCGCCGGTGCGCTGGCGGCCCATGCCATGCTGGCCGTTCCTGGCAAAGAAATGCTGCTGATAGCGGAAATCGATCAGCGTGTTCAGCCCCTCGACCGCCTCGGCCACGACATCGCCGCCGCGCCCGCCATCGCCGCCATCGGGGCCGCCGAATTCGATATATTTCTCGCGCCGGAAGCTGACGCTGCCCGCGCCGCCCGCGCCCGAACGGATATAGACCTTGGCCAGATCGAGGAATTTCATCGCGGCTCTCCTTTGTTTCCGCGATACGCGCTGTGCCCGCGCGCCGCAAGAGACGCGCCCTTTTCATTTCGCCCGCCGACCCTATGTCTTGGGGCATGAACGCACCGGTTTTCAACAACAGCTATACCGCCCTGCCCCCGCGCATGTTCGCGCAGGTGGACCCGGCGGGCAGTCCCGATCCGCAGCTGATCGCGCTGAACGAAGCCCTCGCCGCGCGGCTCGGGCTGGATGCCGCCTGGCTGCGCGGGCCCGAGGGGCTGGCGATGCTCTCGGGCAATGCGCTGCCGGACGGGGCGGCCTCCATCGCGCAGGCCTATGCCGGGCATCAGTTCGGGCATCTTTCCCCGCAATTGGGCGATGGCCGCGCGCTGATGATCGGCGAGGTGGTGGCCCCGGACGGGGCGCGGTTCGATCTGCAACTGAAAGGCGCGGGGCGGACGCCCTTCTCGCGGCAGGGTGACGGGAAAAGCTGGCTCGGCCCGGTGCTGCGCGAATATCTGGACAGCGAGTTCATGGCGGCGGCCGGCGTGCCGACGACGCGGGCGCTTGCCGCCGTCGAAACGGGCGAGCGGGTGCAGCGCGAGACCGCCCTGCCGGGCGCGGTGATGACGCGGGTTGCAGCCAGCCATATTCGCGTCGGCACGTTTGAATTTTTCGGGGTGCGCGGCGATGTCGAGGCACTGCGCGCGCTGACCGATCATGTCATGGCGCGGCATTATCCCGAGGCGCAGAGCGTGCTGGGGTTGCTGGAACAAGTGGTCGCGGCGCAGGCGCGTCTGGTGGCGCAATGGATGGCGCTCGGCTTCATTCACGGGGTGATGAACACCGACAATATGGCGATCTCTGGTGAGACCATCGATTACGGCCCCGCCGCCTTCATGGATGGCTATCACCCCGACACGGTATTTTCCTCCATCGACCGGCATGGCCGCTATGCCTGGGCCGAGCAGCCGCATGTGGCGGTCTGGAACCTCGCGCAATTCGCCTCCTGCCTGATCCCGCTGATGGGCGCCGATCAGGACAAGGCGATCGAGGAGGCGACGCGGGCGGTTCACGGCTTCCCCGAACTGTATCAGGCGGCTTGGAAGGATCGTTTCACCGCCAAGCTGGGCCTCGGCCCGACCGACGGCGCGGTGACGCTGGTGAACCGCCTGCTCGACCTGATGGCGGCGGAGCGGGCCGATTTCACCCGCGTCTTTGCCGGCCTGGCTGATGGCAGCGCGCGGGACGAGTTCATGGCGCGCGACACATTCGACGACTGGGCGCGCGACTGGCAGGCGGCCGGGCCGGACGCCGCACGCATGGCCCGCGCCAATCCGCGGCGCATCCCGCGCAATCACCGCATCGAGCAGGCCATTCAGGCGGCGGTCGGCGGCGATTATGCGCCGTTCCAGCGTCTCGACGCGGCCCTGCGCGCGCCCTTCGAGGACCGCGCCGAATGGGACGATCTGGCCGCGCCGCCCCTTGCGGAGGAGCGCGTGACCCGCACATTCTGCGGCACATGAAGCTGCGCGTCGCCTCCTATAATCTGCACAAATGCCGCGGCATGACCGGGCCGCACGCGCCCGAACGCAATCTCCAGGTCATCGCAGAGCTGAACCCCGACATCATTGCCTTGCAGGAGGTGGATTTCCGCCTCGGCGCGCGGCCAGAAGCCCTGCCCCGCGCGATGATCGCGGAGATGACCGGGCTTGAGCCAATGCAGATGCGCACCACCGGCGAAACCTCGCTGGGCTGGCACGGCCAGGCGGTGCTGATGAAGCCGGAACTGGCGGAGCAGGCCGTCATGCGCCGCCTGCCTTTGCCGGGGATCGAGCCGCGCGGCGCGCTCGCGCTGCGCATCGGCGGGCTCACGCTGATCGGGGTGCATCTTGGGCTGGCCCGCTCCTCCAGGCGCCAGCAATTGGCCCGGCTGGTGGCGAAGGCTTCCCGGCTGGCCGGAGATGCGGTGATGCTGATGGGCGATTTCAACGAATGGCGCGGCACGCGCGGGCTGGAGTCGCTCGACCCGCTGCATCTGCTGACCCCCGGCCCGACCTATCCCGCCCCGATGCCGCGCCTGCCGCTGGACCGCATCGCAGTGTCCGCCGCGCTGCGGGTGACCGCGACCGGCGTGGGCGACAGCGCGACCGCGCGGCAGGCCTCCGATCACCTGCCGATCTGGGCGGAAATCGAGCTGTCCTGAAGATTGCGCCTTTCCGCGTGGCGCGATGGCAAGTAAGTAATCGCTGACACAGCCAATCGGAGGGACCGGATGACCGCCATTATCGATATCTTCGCCCGCGAGATCCTGGACAGCCGGGGCAACCCGACCGTCGAGGTCGATATCACGCTCGAAGACGGCACCCAGGGCCGCGCCGCGGTCCCCTCCGGCGCCTCGACCGGCGCGCATGAGGCGGTCGAGAAGCGCGATGGCGACAAATCCCGCTACATGGGCAAGGGCGTGCTGGAGGCGGTCAACAGCGTCAATGACGAGATCGCCGAGAACCTGCTGGGCGAGGACGCCACCGATCAGCGCAGCATCGACGCGCTGATGATCGAGCTGGACGGCACCGACAACAAGGGCCGTCTGGGCGCAAACGCGATCCTCGGCGTCAGCCTTGCCGTGGCGAAGGCCGCCGCGGAGACTTCCGCCCTGCCGCTTTACCGCTATGTCGGCGGGGCCTCGGCGCATATCCTGCCGGTGCCGATGATGAACATCATCAATGGCGGCGAACATGCCGACAACCCGATCGACATCCAGGAATTCATGGTCATGCCGGTCAGCGCGGAGAATATCCGCGAGGCGGTGCGCATGGGTTCCGAGGTCTTCCACACGCTGAAAAAGGAATTGTCGGCGGCGGGGCTGTCGACCGGGATCGGGGATGAGGGCGGGTTCGCGCCCAATCTGAACTCCACCCGCGATGCACTCGATTTCATCCTGAAAGCGGTCGAAAAGGCCGGCTACAAGCCCGGCGACGACATCATGCTGGCGCTCGACTGCGCCTCCACCGAGTATTTCAAGGGCGGCAAATACGAGATGGCCGGCGAAGGCAAGTCGCTGAGCCCGGCGGAGAACGTGGATTACCTCGCTGCGCTTTGCGGCGATTATCCAATCCTGTCGATCGAGGATGGCTGTTCGGAGGATGACTGGGAGGGCTGGCAACTGCTGACCGAAAAGCTCGGCGGCAAGGTGCAGCTTGTCGGTGACGATCTGTTCGTTACGAACCCACAGCGTTTGGCCGAAGGTATCGAGAAGGGCTGCGGCAACTCGCTTCTGGTCAAGGTCAACCAGATCGGCACCCTGTCCGAAACGCTGGATGCGGTGGCGATGGCGACGCGGGCCGGCTTCACCAGCGTGATGTCGCACCGCTCGGGCGAGACCGAGGATTCGACCATCGCCGATCTGGCGGTGGCGACGAATTGCGGCCAGATCAAGACCGGCAGCCTTGCGCGCTCCGACCGGCTGGCGAAATACAACCAGCTTATCCGGATCGAGGAGATGCTGGGGGAATCGGCGGTTTACGCAGGCAAGTCGATCCTGCGCTGACAATCCGGACCCACGGAGACAGAGAGGGCGCGTTGCGCCCTCTTTTCGTCTGAGGTCCCGCCTTGCGGCCTGCTGAGGGTCAGCCCGCCCCGGCCAGACGGGCCACGTAGCGGGCCAGCGTGTCGATCTCCAGATTGACCAGATCGCCGGTGCTGGCATCGCCCCATGTCGTGACCTGCTGCGTGTGCGGGATCAGGTTCACGCCGAACCGCGTGTCTTCGACCTCGTTCACCGTCAGCGAGGTGCCGTTCAGCGCCACCGAGCCTTTCGGCGCGATGAATCGTGCCAGATCCGCAGGGGCCTCGAACAGCAACCGTGTCGAGTCGCCCTCATCCCGCATCTCGACGATCTTGGCCACACCGTCGACATGGCCCGAGACGATATGCCCGCCAAGCTCGTCCCCGACCTTCAGCGCGCGTTCCAGGTTCAGCCGTTGCCCGGCCTGCCAGCCATTCGCGCCGATATTGGTCTTCGACACGGTCTCGGCCGAAATTTCCACGTCGAACCAGTCATCGCCCTTGCCCACCACGGTCAGGCAGACCCCGTCGCACGCGATCGAGGCCCCCATCTCCACCCCGGCCATGTCGTAGCCGGTGGCAATCCGGGCGCGCATGTCGCCGCGCTGTTCGCATTGCGTGACGGTGCCGATATCGGTGATGATCCCGGTGAACATGGCGGTCTCCTGTCCGGCTGGCGCAGCGCCGGCAGGCGCGCCGACGGTGGCGTAAACCTATTGCCCCGAAGAATCCTTTTCAACGTGTCTTGAACCTGCAATGTAATCCCTTGGAATGATTGAGATGACGCCTAACCCCGATGCCGCGACCGATCCAGCCTGCCGGTAAGAACCCCGAGACCGCGCCGTCGGCGCGGCTTCCGGGCGAGGCGCGGGTGTTCCTGCTGCTGCAGGGGCCGCACGGGCCGTTTTTCGACCGGCTCGGAAAGTTGCTGCGCGCGACGGGTGCGCAGGTCTGGCGGGTGGCCTTCAACGCCGGTGACGCGTTCTTCTGGTCCGCGCCGGATCGGCTGATCCGCCATTGCGATGCGGCCTGCGACTGGCCCGCGCATCTGGACCGGATCATCGCGGAGAAGGGCGTGACGGATATTGTCCTGTATGGCGATGTCCGGCCGGTCCACGCCGCCGCGCGCGAAGCCGCGACGCGACGCGACCTGACGCTGCATGTGTTCGAGGAGGGGTATCTCAGGCCGTTCTGGATCACCTATGAGCGGGGCGGCGCGAACGGCTATTCCCGGCTGATGGGGATCACGCTGCGCGAGATGCGGGCGGCGCTGCGCGGCCGACAGGGCGATGTGCCGCGCCCTCCGGCGCAATGGGGCGACATGCGCCAGCATAAATTCTACGGCGCACTTTATCATTTCCTGATCCTGACCGCGAACCGGCGCTTTCCGCGCTACCGCACCCATCGCGACATCTCGGTCTGGCGGGAGTTCCGGCTGAACCTGCGCCGGTTGCTGCTGTCGCCGGCGATCATGCTGCTGCACATGATCCGCACCATGCGCATCCGGCGCAGCGGCAGCCCCTTCGTGCTGGTGCTGATGCAACTGGAACACGATGCCAGTTTCCGCGCCCATTCCGATTACGCCAGCATGTCGGAGTTCACCGCCGAGGTGCTGCGGGAGTTCGCCGCCCATGCGCCGCGCCATCACCACGTCGTCTTCAAGGCCCATCCGCTGGAAGATGGGCGTGGCAATCTGCGCGCGGCGATCCGGGACCAGGCCGAGGTTCTGGGGATCGCGGAACGCGTGCATTTCGTGCCCGGCGGCAAGCTGGCGCCGCTTCTGGGGGATGCGCGTTCCGTCATCACCGTCAATTCGACTTCGGCGCAGCAGGCGCTGTGGCGCGGACTTCCGGTCAAGGCGATGGGCCGGGCTGTGTTCGATAAGCCACAGTTGGTCTCGGAGCAGAGCCTGGCCGAATTCTTCCTGCGGCCGCAGCGCCCGTCGCCGCATCTCTATCAGCGCTATCGCGACTATCTTCTGGAAACCAGCCAGATTCCGGGGGGTTTCTATGCCGCCAAGGCCCGCGCGCCCGCGCTCAGGCTGGTGGTGGATATGATGCTGACCCCGCTCGATCCCTATGATGCGCTGGCATTCGGACAAGCGGAGACCCGCCAGCAACCGGGGAGCGATTAGCTTATGAAACACAATAACATATGGAATTCAGGCGAATCCCGCGTTAACCTCGCGCGGAGGCACGAGCCGCGAAGGCCAATAGCAGGAGTAAATGGTTTGATTGCCACGGAAACACGAACCGCATCCAATCGCGGCACGCGACTGTCGCTGACCGTCGCGCTGATCGCCGCGACCGCGCTGAGCGCCTGCGGCCTGCCCCGCTCCGGTCCCAACAAACAGGAAATCCTGTCGGGCGCGGTGGAGAATGGCGGCGACGCCCATGTGATCTACGTGAACAACCATGTGAACCGGACGGCCAATTACACCCCGGCTTACGGCTTCTCCAACGAGTTCCTGAACGCCGGCACGGTGGCCGCCGACGAGATCCGTCCCGGCGACACGCTGGGGCTGATGATCTGGGAGAACGTCGATGACGGGCTTCTGGCCAGCCTCGGCCAAAGCTCGACCCAGCTCCAGCAGCTTCAGGTCGACAGCGGCGGCTATATCTTCGTGCCCTACGCGGGCCGCGTCCGCGCCGCCGGCAATACCCCCGACCAGCTTCGCCAGATCATCACCTCGCGTCTGGAAAACCAGACCCCCGACCCGCAGGTGACGGTGACCCGCATGGCCGGTGACGGCGCGACGGTATCCATCGTCGGCAAGGCCTTCGGGCAGGGCATCTATCCGATAGAGCGGCCGACCCGCACCTTGTCCGCCATGCTGGCCAAGGCCGGCGGCGTCAGCGTGGAGCCGGAAGTGGCGGTCATCACCGTCAAGCGGGGCCGAGAGACCGGCAAGGTCTGGCTGTCCGATCTGTATTTCAACCCCAGCTACGACATCGCCCTGCGCCCCGGCGACGTGATCCTGGTCGAGGAAGATCAGCGCAACTTCACCGCGCTCGGCGCCCTTGGTGGCCAGACCAAGGTGCCGCTCGGCAACGAACAGATCAGCGCGATCGAGGCGATTGCCATGGTTGGCGGGCTGTCCACCAACACTGCCGATCCGACCGGGGTGTTCGTGCTGCGCGACGAACCGGCGCGCGTGGCCTCTGCCGTGCTAGGCCAGCCCATCGGCAGCACGCAGCGCATGGCCTATGTGCTGGACATGACGCGGCCGAACGGGCTGTTCCTGGCGCGCGACTTCCTGATCCGCGACGGCGACACGATCTATGTGACCGAGGCGCCTTACGTGCAGTGGCAGAAGATCCTCGGCGCGATCACCGGCAGCGCCGGATCGGTCAGACAGCTCGAGAATCTCGCGAATTGACGACGCCTATTGCGACACGCGCCGCCGGGGAGATTCCCCGGCGGTTTGTCGTGTGCAATGGCGGGATGCTGCGCGGCCGGGTGCGGCGGATCCTGGAGCTGGCCGGGTATCGCCCGCGCATCGGCCTGCCCGGCCCCGGCGATGCGGTCGGGATCTGGGGCGGTTCGCCGACGGCGTGGCGCGGCAAATGGGTGGCGTCGCGCCGGGATTGCCCGCTCATCCATGTCGAGGATGCGTTTCTGCGCTCGGTCCTGCCGGGGCGGGCGTCGGGCCCGCTGGGGCGGCGCGGTCCGGTCGGGCTGATCGTCGATCCGGTCGGGCTGCATTTCGATTCCTCCCGCCCGTCGCTGATCGAGACGCAGATCCTCGCCGGTGCGACAGAGGCTGATCTGACCCGCGCCCGCGACGGCATCGCCCGGCTGATCGCGGCGGATCTGTCGAAATACAACGCCCATCTGCCGGACGCGCCCGCCCCGGAACCGGGCTATGTGCTGGTCATCGACCAGACACAGGGCGATGCATCGCTGATGGGCGCGGACCGGGCGGCGTTCCTGGCCATGCTCAACGCCGCGCGGGCCGAACATCCCGGTGCCCGCATCGTGATCCGGTCGCATCCCGAAACCGCCGCCGGGTTGCGGCCGGGGCATTTTCGCCGGGAGGATCTCCGCGGCGAGGAGATGCTCTCTACCGACCCGGTCTCACCCTGGCGGCTGCTCGCGGGCGCGGTCGCGGTCTATGCGTTCAGCTCTCAGCTTGGTTACGAGGCGATGCTGGCCGGCCACCGACCGCGCATCTTCGGCCAGCCCTTCTATGCCGGATGGGGCTTGAGCGAGGACGAGGCCCCGCTGCCCCGCCGCGGCAAGGCGACGACCGAGGCGCTTTTCGCGGCCAGCCATCTGAACGCCCCGATCTGGTATGATCCCTGCCGCGACCGGCTGACCGAGTTCGAGGGCGCGGTGGACCAGATCGAGGCCGAAGCGAAGGTCTGGCGGCAGGATCATCGCGGTCATCTGGCTTACGGCATGCGGCTTTGGAAACGGCGCGTCATCGCGCAGGCCTTCGGCTCGGCGCGTCCGGTGCGCTTCACCGCGAAACCGTCGGGCGCGGTGACGCTGGCCTGGGCGAACCGCGCCGCGGATCTGCCCGCCCCGGCGCTGCGTGTCGAGGACGGGTTCCTGCGGTCCCGCGGGCTGGGGGCCGAACTGACGCCGCCCCTGTCTCTGGTGGCCGATGATCTGGGGATCTATTACGACCCGACCCGCCCGTCGCGGCTTGAGGCGCTGATCGAAGACGGCGCACCGCCCGGCGGGCAGGCGCGCGCGGCCCGGCTGCGCAGGGCGCTGATCGCGGCAGGGGTCACCAAATACAACCTCACCGGCGCGTCGGACCTGCCGCCGCGCGACGGGCGGCACCGCATCCTCGTGCCGGGACAGGTGGAGGATGATGCCTCGATCCGGCTGGGCGCGGGAGAGGAACGCAGCAATCTGGCCCTGTTGCGGCGCGTGCGCGCGGAGAACCCGTCGGCGTTCCTGATCTACAAGCCGCACCCGGATGTCGAGGCGGGGCTGCGCCCCGGCGTCGTTGCGGAAGAGGATCTCCGCCATCTGGCCGATCACGTCGCCCGCCACGCTGATCCGGTGAGCCTGCTGGCGGATGTGGACGCGGTGTGGACCATCACCTCGACCTTGGGATTCGAGGCGCTGCTGCGCGGGGTGCCGGTCACGACGCTCGGCGCGCCCTTCTATGCCGGATGGGGGCTGAGCGATGACCGCGGGAAGGTGCCGCTCCGGCGCCGGACGCGGCCGGGGCTCGACGGGCTGGTTCATGCGGTGCTGATCGCCTATCCCCGCTACCTCGATCCGCTTAGTGGCCTGCCCTGCCCGCCCGAGGTGGCGCTCGCCCGGCTCGCCGATCCGTCGCTCGCCCCTCGCGGCCCGGCGCTGCGCGGATTGGCGAAGTTGCAAGGCGCGCTGTCCGGCCATGACTGGATCTGGCGGCGGTGAACCGGTGACGCGGCCGCGGTGCGATCAGTCGGCGTCCCCGTCCCGCGTCCAGACCTGGCAGAGATCGGGGCCGAGCCTGACATGGCGGCGCAAGGTGAACCTCGGATACGCCGCCAGACGCATCTCCGGCAGCGTGCCGACACAGGCCCGGCCCGCGCCGCCAAGGACGAGCCCGGCGGAATAGAGCACCAGCTCATCCACCAGATCGGCGGCAAGAAGCCCGGCGGCGAGGTCCCCGCCGCCCTCGCAGAAGATCCGGGTCAGGCCGCGCCCGGCCAGATCGCGCAACACGGCGTCAAGATCGCCCGACAGCCTCAGCAGCGGGCCGTGATCGGCATCCTCGCCCGGCAGAACCGGCAGATCGCGCGACGACAGCACGATCCGCAGCGGTTGCCGGACCGGGCCGAAGCCGCGCACATTCAGCGATGGCAGATCGGCCCGCGCCGTGCCGCCGCCGACCATCACCGCGTCATGGCGCATCCGCAGCAGATGCACATGCCGCCGCGCCTGCGCGCCGGTGATCCACTGGCTTTCGCCGCTTTGCGTGGCGATGCGCCCGTCGAGGCTGGTGGCCAGTTTCAGCGTCACCATGGGCCGCGCACGCGTCACGCGCAATAGAAAGCCGCGCTGCATCGCGCGGGCCTCTGCCGCGCGCACACCTTCCGTCACCGCAATGCCGGCCGCCCGCAGCCGGGCATGGCCCTGCCCCGCGGTGCGCGGATCGGGGTCGGTCAGCGCCGTGACCACCCGCGCCACCCCGGCGGCGATCAGCGCATCGGCGCAGGGCGGGGTGCGGCCATGATGGGCGCAGGGTTCCAGCGTCACATAGGCGGTCGCCCCGCGCGCCGCCGCCCCGGCCTGATCGAGCGCCACACGTTCGGCATGGGGCCGTCCGCCTGGCTGCGTCCAGCCTCGGCCCACGATGCGCCCGTCGCGCGTCAGGACGCAGCCCACCGCCGGGTTGGGCCAGACATTGCCCAGCCCGCGCCGCGCAAGCCGCAGCGCGTGATCCATGTGGCGCTGATCCGGGGTCACGCCTTGTCGAGATCGGGCGGCCGCAATTCCGACACGAACTTGTCGAAATCCCCCGCATCCTGGAAATTCTTGTAGACGCTGGCGAAGCGCACATAGGCGACGTTGTCGATCCGGGCCAGCGTCTCCATCACGATCTCGCCGATCACCTTGGACGGGATGTCGGTCTCGCCCATGCTTTCCAGCCGCCGCACGATGCCGGAGATGAGCTGGTCGATCCGCTCGGGCTCGACCGGGCGTTTCTGCATGGCGATGCGGATCGAGCGCGACAGCTTGTCCCGGTCGAAATCCTCGCGCCGCCCATTGGTCTTGACCACCACCAGATCGCGAAGCTGGACGCGCTCATAGGTGGTGAACCGGCCGCCGCATCCGGGACAGTAACGGCGCCGCCGGATCGCCGCATTCTCCTCGGCGGGCCGGGAATCCTTGACCTGGGTATCGGCATTTCCGCAGAACGGGCAGCGCATCCTATGTCCCTTATCTGGCTTTCACCCCCAACTTATCCACAAGCACGGCCCAAAGCGCAACAGGGTTTGTGGCCGCAGAAGGACCGGCCACCAGATAGGCAGGGTCAGACGCGGGTGAAGGCCAGGGCCACCTCGCGGCGATGCGGCATGGCGCGATGCTCCACGACATAGACGCCCTGCCAGCGACCCAGCAGGATGCGCCCGCCGCGCACCGGAATCGACAGCGACACCGGCAGCATCGCGGCCTTGATATGGGCCGGCATGTCGTCGGGTCCCTCAACGCGATGCGTGATCCAGCCCATGCGCGCATCATCCGCCTGCGGCACGAGCCGGTCGAGCCAGCCCAGCAGATCATGCTGCACATCCGGGTCGGCATTCTCCTGCACCAGCAGGCTGGCCGAGCTGTGCCGGATCATCGCGGTCAGCACCCCGTCGCCCTTCCCGCCGACGAAGCGCGCCAGCTCGGCGGTGATCTCGTGCAGGCCCGGTCCGTTCGTGTCCACCAGCACGATGTCGATCATCGCTCAGTCCTCGTCGGGCGGGGGCAAGGCATCGCTCTTGTCATGGTCCATCGCAATCCGCTTCTGAGCGCGCGCGCCAAGTTCGCGCAGCATCTCGACCTGCCGGATCACGTTACCCTGCCCGCGTGACAGCCGGTCGACAGCGGTGCGATGCGCCCCCGTCGCGCGGTCGAGCGCCTTGCCCACATCGTCAATCGCATCGACGAAGCCCGCGACCTTGTCATAGACCGCGCCGGCGCGTTTCGCGATCTCGAGCGCATTGGATTCGCGGCGCTCCACCATCCAGATATGCTCCACCGTGCGCAGCGTCAGCATCAGCGTGGTCGGCGTGGTCAGCCCGACGCGGCGTTCCATCGCGTAGCTGGCCAGTTTCGGATCGACCCGCAGCGCCTCGGAAAACGCGCCCTCGATGGGGATGAACATCAGCACGTAATCCACCGCGCCGTCATCCATCCGGTCATAGCCCTTGGCGGAGAGCGTGTTGATATGGGTGCGGACCGCCTCGACATGCCGTTTCAGCGCCAGGGCGCGCCCGGCCTCGTCCTCGGCATTCACCGCCTGTTCGTAAGCCACCAGCGAAACCTTGCTGTCCACCACCAGCAGCTTCTTCTGCGGCATCTTTACGATCACGTCGGGCCGCCAGCTCTTGCCGTCCTCATCGGTCCAGCTTGCCTGGAGATCGTAGTGCAGGCCCCGTTCCAACCCGGATTCCTCCAGGATGCGCTCCAGGATCATCTCCCCCCAGGCACCCTGTTTCTGCTTGTCACCCTTCAGCGCACGGGTCAGCGCACTGGCCTCGGTGCCGAGATTGGCGATCTGGTCGCGCAGCCGCGCGCCCTCTTCGTCGAGGATGCGGTTGCGGTCGCGCAGCTCACGCTGGAAATGCTGAACCTGTTCGCGGAACGGTGTCAGCAGCGCGCCGAGCTGTTCGCCCTGCAGCTTCTGCATGTCCGCCCCCTGCACCCGCAGCGTCTCGTTGGCCATCAGGCGGAACTGGCCGGTCATCTCCTCGCGCAGCTCGCGAAGCTGCTGAATGTCATGCGCGGCCCGCTCACGGTCCTTTTCGGCGGCAAGCCGGGTCTGGGCCAGTTCGGATTGCAGATCGGCCACGCGCTGCCGGACGGTGTGGAGCGCGTCATTCAGCCCGTCGCGCTCCTCGGTCATCTCGGAAAGCCGGGCACCGCGCGCCTCCAGCCGGGTTTCGGCCTGCGAGGCGCGCAGACCTTCGCTGCGGGCCAGGTCGGCCTGGCCGTCGAGACGGGTCTGAAGATCGGCAAGCGCGGCGGATTGCCGGTCACGCTCCGCCACGTGCTGCGCGATCTCTCGGGTGAGCGCCTCGGCCTCATTGCGCGACGCGGCGAGGCGCCGCCGGCTGCGCAGGAAAAGCCAGAGCAGGATCAGCGCCAGCAGCGCAGCCCTCGCCAGACACCATCCCGCCACGGCCGGATCGGCCAGCCAAACCGCCAATTGGGCGCGCAACTGCTCGATCATCCGTCCCCGCATTCGTTCTTGTTTTGTACCTAGCCGATAAGCGGCGTCGCCGCAAGCCGGTCAGGAAAAGCGTCAGGGCGGATCGCGCCGTCAGGCCGCGCGCAGCAGCAAAAACTGATGCAGGCAATCGGCATAGCCGCGCAGGTCATGCGAGTTCGTGCCGCGTTCGGCCAGAAAATCGAACAGCAACGCCTGGTCGCCGTCGGAATATCCCATCGTCCAGTCGGGGAATTGCCGCGCGTCGATGGGGCCACGGCTGAACACGGCGATGTCACGATGCCGCTTGTCGGCGAGGATGCTCTGCGACACCTCCTCGACCGACTCCTCCGGCCCTTCCAGCCACTGCACGAAAATCCCGTCCTCGGCATGCAGAAAGCCGGTCAATCCAAGCGATCCGTTCCGCCGCCTCGCGGTCTGCAGAATCGCCGCACAATCCGATCCAAACCGATCGAGCCTACCAGAACTGCGATACAAGAGATGAGCAAGCGCCATAGGTCCAAGTCCACAGTGTAAACAGTGTTACGCTAGGGCGAATTTCCAAGCCGACGCAACAGGTTATTTGCCCGGATTAGGAATTATTAAATCTCATTGATCCAGGAAGCTGCGCAACTTGCGCGATCGCGAGGGGTGTTTCAGCTTGCGCAGCGCCTTCGCCTCGATCTGGCGGATGCGCTCGCGGGTGACGCTGAACTGCTGGCCGACCTCTTCCAGCGTATGGTCGGTGTTCATGCCGATGCCGAAGCGCATCCGCAAAACCCGTTCCTCGCGCGGGGTCAGGCTGGCGAGCACGCGGGTCGTGGTTTCCTTCAGGTTTTCCTGAATAGCACTGTCCAGCGGCAGAACCGCGTTCTTGTCCTCGATGAAATCGCCGAGCTGGCTGTCCTCCTCGTCCCCGATCGGGGTTTCCAGGCTGATCGGCTCCTTGGCGATCTTCATCACCTTGCGGACCTTTTCCAGCGGCATCTGCAGCTTCTCGGCCAGTTCCTCCGGCGTCGGCTCGCGGCCGATCTCGTGCAGCATCTGGCGGCCGGTCCGCACCAGCTTGTTGATCGTCTCGATCATGTGGACCGGGATGCGGATGGTGCGGGCCTGATCGGCGATGGACCGGGTGATGGCCTGCCGGATCCACCAGGTTGCATATGTGCTGAATTTATAGCCCCGGCGGTATTCGAACTTATCGACCGCCTTCATCAGCCCGATATTGCCTTCCTGGATCAGATCAAGGAATTGCAGCCCGCGATTGGTGTATTTCTTGGCAATCGAGATCACCAGCCGCAGATTGGCCTCGACCATTTCCTTCTTGGCCTGACGCGCCTCTTTCTCGCCGCGCTGCACCTGATTTACTATGCGGCGGAATTCCTCGATGTCGACGCCGACATATTGCCCGACCTCGGCCATGTCGCCGCGCAGCTTCTCGACATTCGACATGCTGCGCTCGAATAGGGCCTGCCAGCCGCGTCCCTTGTTCTCGGACATGCGGTCGATCCAGGCCGGATCCAGTTCCGAGCCGCGATAGGCATCGACGAATTCGCGCCGGTTGATGCGCGCGGCATCGGCCAGCTTCACCATGCCGGAATCGATGGTCACGATGCGGCGGTTGATGCCGTAAAGCTGATCGACAAGCGCCTCGATCCGGTTGTTGTGAAGATGAAGCGAGTTCACCATCACGACGATTTCGCTGCGCAGCTTCTGATAGGCGCTCTCATCCTTGGTCGAGAAGCTGCCATCCTCGTTCAGCGTCGCCGACATGCGCTGATCCTGCATATGGGCGAGTTCTTCGTAATCGCGCGCAATGGCTTCCAGCGTTTCGAGAACCTGCGGCTTCAGGCTGGCTTCCATCGCGGCGAGCGACAGGTTGGCGCCGTCATCCTCGTCATCGTCATCCGACTGCATCGGGTTGCCGTCGGCGTCGGTTTCCGGCTGGCGTTCGGTCTGCGATGTCTGGGCAGCCGCGCCGTTGCCCTGCGCCACCGGCGCGGCAGCACCCGGCGTCAGCGCCTCGTCCTCGTCCTCCTCCATAGACTGGCCGAAGGTGGTTTCCAGGTCGATGACATCGCGCAGCAGGATGTCCTCTTCCAGAAGCTCCTGGCGCCACATGGTGATGGCCTTGAAGGTCAGCGGGCTTTCGCACAGCCCGGCGATCATGGTGTTGCGCCCCGCCTCGATCCGCTTGGCGATGGCAATCTCGCCCTCGCGCGAGAGCAGTTCGACCGAGCCCATCTCGCGCAGATACATCCGCACCGGATCGTCGGTGCGGTCCAGCTTCTCGGTCTCCGAGGTGGCAACCGCGACCTCGCGCGAGGTGGAGGTGGTGACAACTTCGCCGCCGGTCTCGCTGTCCTCGCCCTCTTCCTCGTTCTCGACGACCTGGATACCCATCTCCGACAGCATCGACATCACGTCCTCGATCTGGTCGGAACTGACCTGCTCGGGCGGCAGCACCGCGTTGAGCTGGTCATAGGTGATATAGCCGCGCTCCTTCGCTTCCGTGATCATCTTCTTGACCGCGGCCTGGCTGATGTCGAGCGAGTGGGCGCTGTCCTGGCTGTCGTCGCGGGAGGTGTCGTCGTCCTTGGCGGCCATGGGCATCCTGTCAGGGTGGTGATTCGGAATGATCCGAATCATGTGGGGCTTCGACGTGTTTAAGACAAGATGCGAGCCGGTTCAAAGTGCTGCCGATTCGGCGGCGGCCCGGCACGGAGCGAATCACCCCGATTACCGGCGCGTCTTGCCGGGCAACTTGTCGAAAAACGCAGCCAGCCTGGCTGAAAGCGCGTCGCGATCCTCGTTCAGATCGGTCGTGTCCTCGATCTCGGGGCGCTCGGAGCGGTGCCGGGCGCGGGCCGATTCGCTCATCCGCCAGGTCAGCCCCTCATCGACGAGCCCCTGGATCTCCGCCTCGGCGCGCGACAGCTCCGAAAACTCCATGCGCCTCGCCTCGATCTTGTCGAGGATATTGGCCAGCACCGCCGCCGCCTTGTCGGCATCGCCAGGCTCGCGGATCAACCGCGTCGCGCGGACATAGCGATCCGCCATGATCCGGGCCAGGGCGGCGCGGCCGGCGGCGCTGTCGCTGCCGGTGAGCAGATCATGGCACAACGCCGCGCGGTCGGGATCGGCGGGGGCCAGCAGTTCGAGCCGCGATTCGACCGATGCAGCCAGGCCGGGATAGGTCGCGCAGATCGCCAGCGCCATTACCTCCAGCATTACATCGCCCGCATCCTGCTGACCCAGCGGCGTGGCGCGGGTCTGGGCGCGCGGCGCGCCCGCCTGTGCCCCGCTGCGCTCGCGCGGGCCGGGCATCAGCCGCCCTGCCCCGCGACGGCCGCCGAAGAGCGCATAGCGGCGCTCGCGCAGGGCCGTGGCGTAGTGGTTGCGCGTCGCCTCGTCGGGGATCTGCGCGATGGCCTTGCGCAGATTGGCGTCCAGCGTCGCCCGCCGCTCGGGGCTGTCGAATTCCCGCCCCTCGATCTCGCGCTCCCAGAGTAGATCGACCAGCGGGCGCGCTTCGCTCAGCACGGATTGCAGGGCGCCGCGCCCGTGCGCACGGAGCAGATCGTCGGGATCGTGCCCCGCAGGCAGCACCGCGAAGCGCAGCGCCTGACCGGGTCCGGCCATCGGCAAGGCCAGGTCGATCAGCCGCCGTGCCGCGCGCTGCCCGGCCGCGTCGCCATCCAGCATGATGACCGGCTCGGGGCTGATCCGCCACATCAGGCGCAACTGATCCTCGGTGATGGCCGTGCCCAGGGGCGCCACCGCCCCCTCGAACCCGGCAAGTGCCAGCGCGATCACGTCCATGTAGCCCTCGGCCACGATCAGCGGCACGCCCTTGCCCACCGCCGTCCGCGCCGGGCCGATATTGTAGAGATTGCGCCCCTTGTCGAAGAGCGGGGTCTCCGGGCTGTTGAGATATTTGGCCCGCGCATTCGGATCCATCGCGCGGCCGCCAAAGGCGATCACCCTGCCGCGCGCGTCGCGGATGGGAAAGATGATGCGGCCGCGGAACCGGTCATAGGGCGCGCCGCCATCGTCGGGCACGATCACCAGCCCGGCCTCGTCAAGCACATCCTGCGCGATGCCCTTGTCGCGCAGCGCGGTGAACAACCCCTGCCGGGCGTCGGCGGCGAAGCCCAGCTCGAACCGGTCAATGCCGGCCTGATCCAGCCCGCGCCGCGCCAGGTAGTCGCGCGCATCCGCCCCCTGCCCGGTCGCAAGCTGCATCCGGTAATGCCGCGTCGCCGCCTCCATCGCATCGACCAGCACGCTGCGGCGGTCGGCGCGTTTCGCCGCGGCCGGGTCACGCTCGGGCATGGGCAGCCCGGCCTCCTGCGCCATGACCTTCACCGCCTCGATGAAGTCGAGCCCGTCGGAGTCGCGCAGGAAGCTCAGCGCATCGCCCTTGGCGTGGCAGCCGAAGCAATAATAGAACCCCTTCTGGTCATCGACATGGAAGGAGGCGGTCTTTTCGCCGTGAAACGGGCACGGCGCCCACCAGTCCCCCTTGGCCTGGTTTGAGCGGCGCAGATCCCAGGTGACCTTGCGCCCGACGATCCGGCTGACCGGAACTCGGTTGCGCAGCTCATCCAGGAAGGCGGGAGAGATCGACATGGCCGTTAATATCGGACGCCCTGCCGGTTCCGGCAAGAGGCTTAGGCGCCGACCGCGCCGCGCACCAAGGCGCAGTAATGGGCGTGCAGCGCATCTCGGTCCAGCCGGCCCCCGGCCCGGTACCAGTTCGTCACCCCGGTCAGCATGGCGATCAGCGCCATCGTCGTCAGCCGCGCATCCGCGATCCGCATCGCGCCCGCCGCCACACCGGCATCGAGGATATGCTGGAGCGCATTCTCGTAATCGCGACGCAATCCAGTGATCTCGGCATGATTGTCCGGGGTCAGGTTGCGCAGCTCCATATAGGACAGAAACACCCCGTCGGCGTGATCCAGGCTGGTGTCGATATGGAAGCGCACGAAGCGGTCGAGCCGCGCAGGCGGCGGCAGATCGGGGTCATCCTGCCAGCTTGCCAGCAGATCCTGCATATGCTCGCGCAACAGATCGGCCAGCAAGGCCTGCTTGTCGGCGGTATAGGCGTAGAGCGTGCCGACCTGCACCCCGACCTCGGCCGCGATCTGGCGCATCGACACGGCCGCATAGCCATGCCGCGCGAACAGCCGCCGCGCCGCGTCGCGGATCAGCGGTCCTGTGACCTCGGCGCGGGAACCCTGTGTGCGTCCCATCAGCCCCCCGGTGGCGAGCCGCGATGCGGGCTGATGCCGATCAGTTCGAAGAAGCCTTCGGGCGCGCGCGCCAGCAGCTCCTCCGCCAGGTCGCGGCCCATGGCCGGGCCGTCCACCGCCAGCCCCTCGCGCGCGCCGCTGAAACATTGCGAGCCGTCGGGCAGCAGGATCTCTCCGCGCAGATGCAGCCGGTCCCCGCTCAACTCCGCCAGCCCGGCAATCGGCGTCTCGCAGGAGCCGTCGAGCGCGGCCAGAAACGCCCGCTCCGCCGCCACGCGCAGCACCGTGTCGGCATCGCTGACCGGGTCGAGCAGCGCCGCCATGCGGCTGTCCTCGCGCCGCCGCTCCACCCCGATGGCGCCCTGCGCGATGGCGGGCAGCATCTCTTCGGGCGCAATCGGGCCGCGCGCCAGTTCGGGCCGGCCCAGCCGGTTCAGCCCCGCCATGGCCAGAAACGTCGCCTGCGCCACCCCCTCGCGCAGCTTGCGCATCCGGGTCTGCACATTGCCACGAAATTCGACGAGCTGCAGATCCGGGCGGCGATGGGCCAGTTGCGCGCGCCGCCGCATCGAGGAACTGCCGACCACCGCCCCCTGCGGCAGATCGGCGATGCCACCATGGTCCAGGCTGACGAAGGCGTCGCGCACATCCTCGCGCGGCAGGTAGCAATCGATGACCAGCCCGTCGGGCTGCAGCACCGGCATGTCCTTCATCGAATGCACTGCGATGTCGATCCGCCGGTCCAGCAGCGCATCCTCGATCTCGCGGGTGAACAGCCCCTTCCCGCCGATCGCCTGCAAGGGCCGGTCCTGGATGCGGTCGCCGGTGGTCTTGATCGCCACGATCTCGAAGGCGTCGCGCGGCAGACCGTGCGCCATCATCAGCCGGTCGCGCGTCTCTGCGGCCTGTGCCAGTGCCAAGGGCGAGCCGCGCGTGCCGATCTTCAGCGTGTCTTGGGGATTGGGCCAGTCAAACATCCGCCTGCCATAACGGCGGCGGCTCGCCTTGACAATGCCGGGCCGGCTGCGTTGAACGGCCCTGAGAAAGAGAGGCTCCGATGACCAAGACGATCCTGCGCGCACTTGCCGGCGAGACACTGCCGACCCCGCCGATCTGGATGATGCGTCAGGCCGGCCGCTATTTGCCCGAATACCGCGCCACGCGGGCCAAGGCGGGCGATTTCCTGTCGCTGTGCTACACGCCGGATCTCGCGGCCGAGGTGACGTTGCAGCCGATCCGCCGCTACGGCTTCGACGCCGCCATCCTGTTTGCCGATATCCTGCTGGTGCCGCAGGCGCTCGGCGCGGATCTGTGGTTCGTCACCGGCGAGGGGCCGCGTCTCTCCACCATCACTGATGCCGGGGGTGTTGCGGCGCTGAAGCCCGCGGACGCGGTGCATGAGACGTTGGGTCCGATCTATGAAACGGTCCGCATCCTGTCGCGCGAATTGCCCTCCGAGACCACTTTGATCGGATTTGCCGGCGCGCCCTGGACGGTGGCCACCTACATGATCGCCGGGCGCGGCACCAGGGATCAGGGCCCGGCCCACGCCTTCAAGCAGGCGGATCGCGCTGCGTTTTCTGCGCTGATCGACCGCATCACCGAGGCGACGATCGAATATCTCTCGGCCCAGATCGAGGCCGGGGCCGAGGTGGTCAAGCTCTTCGACAGTTGGGCCGGCAGCCTTCAAGGCGCGGATTTCGACGCGTTCTGCGTTGCCCCCGCCCGGCAGATCATCGCGGCACTCAAGCAGCGCCATCCGGGCGTCCCGGTCATCGCCTTCCCGCGCGAGGCGAAGGACAGATATGCAGGCTTTGCCCGAGCGACCGGCGCGGATTGCGTCGCGCTCGACAACTCCGTGGATGCAGGATGGGCAGCAGCCCAAGTCCAGACCGATGGCTGCGTGCAGGGCAATCTCGCCCCCGGCCACATGGTCACCGGCGGGCAGGCGCTGATCGAGGAGACCCGCGCCATTGTCGAAGCCTTCCGGGCCGGGCCGCATATCTTCAATCTTGGTCATGGCATCACCCCCGATGCAGATCCCGAACATGTCGCGCTGATGGTCGAAACCGTCCGGGCGCGATAGCCCCATGTGGGTCGCGGCCACGCTGATCGCGGCGCTTGCCCAGACCGGGCGCAATGCCGCGCAGGCCGGGCTGACCGCCGAGATCGGCACGATCGGCGCCACCGCCGTGCGCTTCCTGTTCGGCCTGCCCTTCGCCGCGCTGTTCCTTGTGATCCTGTCGGCCCGCACCCCCCTGCCCGCGCCGGAGTCAGCGACCTGGGCCTGGTCCGCGCTCGGCGCGCTCAGCCAGATCGCCGCGACTGCCTTCATGCTGGCCACCATGCGCGGTCAGGGCTTCGGCGTCGCCACCGCGCTGACCAAGACCGAGCCGGTGACGCTGGCCCTGTTCGGCGCGCTGCTCCTGTCCGAACCGCTCGGCCCGCCGCGCCTGGCCGCGATCCTGCTGACCACGCTGGGGGTGATGCTGATGTCGGGCGCGCAATGGCAGCGGGCACGCCTCGCCAGCATCGCCACGGGCATCATCGCGGGCGCGCTGTTCGGCCTGTCCGCCATCGGGTTTCGCGGCGCCATCCTCAGCCTGCCCGACGCCCCCGCCCTGATCCGCTCCGCCGTCGTGCTGGTGATCGCCCTCGCCCTGCAATCACTTGCCATGCTGGCCTGGCTCGGCTGGCGCGACCGGGCCGCACTCGCGGGCATCGCGCGGCACTGCCGCCCCTCGCTCGCCGCCGGCGCGCTCGGCGCCTTCGCCTCGCTGTTCTGGTTCATCGGCTTCGCGCTCACCGCCGCCGCCAATGTCCGCACCCTGGCCCTGATCGAGGTGATCTTCGCCCAGATCCTTTCCGCCCGGCTGTTCCGCGAAGGCGCGACCGCACGCCAACTGGCCGGCATGGCGCTGATCATGGCCGGCGTCGCCCTGCTGATCCGCGTCGCCTGAGCGCGGTTTGGCCATCCAGGACGATTTTCCCCTTGTGATCGGTCGCGCGCCACTGCTAAACGCGTCGGCGGAGACGTGGCCGAGTGGTCGAAGGCGCTCCCCTGCTAAGGGAGTATACCAGAGATGGTATCGAGGGTTCGAATCCCTTCGTCTCCGCCATTCTCGCTGCTGTGCCGCGACCCAAACCATTGAAATCGCTGGTAAGTGAGTTCGCGTTAGATCGCAAATACTCACTGTCGCTATGCAATTCGGACTGCATTCTTCGTCCCAGTCAGCCCATGAGATAGGGGGCCTGCATGGCCCTGAGAAACGCGGCAAGCGTGGTCAGCTCTCGCTCTACAAGCGGGTCCCGGCCCGATATGCGGCAGTCGAACCGCGAAAATTCGTTTCGCTGTCGCTGCACACCGACAGCGTGATTGAGGCGACACGCAAGTGAGCCGACACGTCGGCGGAAAACGCCGCATCCGGATCGAGATCATGTGCGGGAAGCTCAAAGACTGGAGACGCCTGGCGACACGGTAAGACTGATGCCCGGAAACTGTCTTCCCGGCGATCGCTCTCGCCGTGGCCTCCCTCTTCTGACCCTGACAACGGACGGGTCCAGACCCTAGCGGACCAAATCCGGTAAACAGGGCATATGACAATTGGGTTCTGATCAAGGCTGGATCAAAGAATTCCGCGATTAAATTCGCCAGGTCCATGCCCATAGATGGAGATGTCCACGCTCAGTGCCCCGGGTATCTTTCGGCCAATTCGGCAGCTCTGCCCGACATCGCCAGCGCAAGATCACGAGAGATATCGCTTATGAGATCGCGACATTCCACCTGACTTGCCCAGGGGTGGTTCTGAACCTGCTCGGGAAACAGCAGTCCCAGGCCATTCCCGGCAATCGCACCTGTTGAATCGCTGTCGCCCCCATGCGTCACCGCAATCTGAAGCCCGTTCTGGAAATCGCATGCGCAAAGGCAGGCATAAAGTGCGATGGCGAGGGCCTCCTCTGCAACCCAGCCACCGCCCAGAGTTTCCACGGTTTCCGCCCTTGCGTCGCGGGGAGCCGTTCGCGCCGCAACAAGGGCTCTTGTCGTCTCAGGGCCGAAAGCGCCTTCCTGCCGACGTGCCGCAACCTCGAGATCCACGCCCTGCGCCAGATCTGCCAAGATCAACGCCCAGGCCGCGGCGGCCTCCTGTCCGGTGAGATGACCATGCGTGAGCGCCGATGTCTCCATTGCCAGATCACGAACCTGCTCGGAAGCAGCGAATGCCGTCGGCGCCACCCGCATGATCGTGCCGCAGCCTTTGGAGCCATTGCGTGCGGCAACTCCAAACTGCCGGGCCGCGCCCAAAGCGGAGAGGCAGGTATTTCCCGGAGCCCGTCGGGCGTGCAGGCGCCGATCAAGGACCAACCCGGCATCGTCAACATCGACACCCGGTGCCTCCCCCTGCGTCACCAGCCAGCGCAGCAGGGCGTGGTGGATGACCCCTGCGGGATGACAGATACCGCGCATCTCATGGCGGACGGCTGCCCGGATCAGACCCTCTGCAGTAAAAAGGGTCATCTGCGTATCATCGGTGATGGCACCGACCATGCCATCATGCGGGGGAAGATTTTGCACGCCATCAGGAAAGTGGTCTCGAATCTGCGACAGCGACCAGAATTCGATTTCGGCCCCCAAAGCATCTCCGATGGCGCCACCAAGCAGGCAACTGAGAATCACGTGTTCAGAAGCGGGCATCGAAGACCTCTGTTTTCGGCCAGCGGCGGGCCCATTCTGTCATGGCGTCACGCATCTGCTGATCGGCGTTCACGACGAAAAAACTGCGGCTACCCCAAGCGCCGAAATAAACCGCAACCGTCTCGGGCCCAAGGGCGGTTCGCCATTTTTCGATCTCACCGAGCCTGGATACACGCCCGTGATGGTGATAGATCATCGCAGTTCGTCCCGCCGCGAGACATCTGGCTTCGGCGAGCGGAATATGCCGCAGGTTCTCTTTGCGTGAGGGAGAAAACCGATCGGCGGGACACAGGCCATTGTCTGGATCCGCGAACACGAAATCGCAATCGGCAAGGTCGGACATCGTGCCCTGAAACCACGTCTCGCGCCAAGCCGGGCGGCCAGCAACTGGTCCCGCATCAAATTCCAGTAGCCGGCCTGAAAAAGCCTGCGCGTTCAGAATGCCCGCCTGCTCGATCGCGGTGATTTTGCTCCCGCCATCGGCCCGCAATTTCCGCAGGCAATCAAAGATCTTTCCGTCATATGTCGCCCAGTTCGGGTCATTCAGATAGCTGTCATGACCACCATGCGTTCCGCCTTGATCCGGGGTGCGATACCAAGCGATGCCTGCTTTTCTGCCCCGTGCGAGCGTGTTGAACAGGCTGTACTTCGCATAGTCGCCTATATCTCCGACAAATTGATCCCTCATGCACGGGCTCCTGTTGTGATGACGCCATGTCTGCCGCCTGGCCTTCGGCTGATCAGCCTTTCACTTGCCGCCAGCACATTGTCGGCCAGGACAAGTTCGGATCTCCATTCCTGCGGAATCGCCAGATAACCCCAGCGGGCGCCGGCGATCTGCCCTGTGACAGCGCCGATCGTGTCGGCATCCCCGCCAAGATTGACCGCCAGCAAAACCGCATCCGCAAATGTACCGCAACCGGCAGTCGCCCATATCGCGGCTTGCAGCATATCGGCGACATAACCGGTACTTGGCGGTTTCTCACTCAGCAACGCTTCGGACAGACGCAACCTGACAGCCGGATTCGCGGATCCGTATGCTGCATCGATGGCATCTTTCCATGGGTCGCCCAGAATCAGCCGCCGCATCAGGTCGGCAGCAAATGCGCAGCAGGCTTCCGAGATCTTTGAAGCATGGCTGGTGCGGCTTTGAAGCGCGGCTACGGCAACGGCAAGCGCGGGTTCATCCCGAAAACGGATCGCAACGGGTGCAAGACGCATCAATGCCCCGTTTCCGTCTCCATGGCGCCCAAAATGCGGGGCTTCGAGGCTTCCGGTGCGCCGGAATTGCCCCAAAGCCCGCAATGTGTTCTTTCCCGCTCCGATACAAACTCCTGTACTAGTGTTTTCGCCGAGCTCTGCCCAACGACAGAAGCGATACAGAAGGTCCGAAGCGTCAAACCTGTCCGTTTCTGCCAGACTGTCTGCAAGGCACAGGGCCATCGCTGTGTCATCGGTCCAGGCCCCTGCCGGATGCCGGAAAGACCCGCCCGCGAGATAGCCTGTCACCGGCGCAAACCGGCTCTCAGCAAGGGTTTCAACCGACGCACCCAGCGCATCACCCACGGCGAGTCCCATCAAGGCGCCTCTGCACCTGTCGGCGATATCGTGGAGACAGGGATCTGTGGTCATGACTGGCTGTCCCCGTCGAGCTCATAGAATTCTGCCGGTCGGAATGCGTGCCCGGTTTCATGCTCCCCGGTCGCGCGAAGAGGATGGTGATCCAGCAGCTTGCGCCGAAAAGCCGGCTTGGCCAGCGACCGTCCGAGAACAACCTCATGGACCTCCTGCACATCTCGCAGGGTGAAGCGCTTCGGCAGGAAGGCAAAGCCGACAGGTCCGTATTCTATTCTCGCCCGCAACCGACGGACCGCATCCGCCAGAATGGCCTCATGGTCAAAAGCCAGTCGCATCGGGGCTCCGGCCTCATCCGTCACGATGGCACGGAAAGTATGGTTCTCGTCCATCTGGACACGCGCCAGCGTCAGATCATGCCGCGCCGCCATCCGGCTTCGGAAGGCGGCTTCCGGCGCGATGGCCAGCCATGCGATCGACACGACGTGACCTCGAGGGTCCCGGCCCGGATCACCGTAGACCGCCAATTGTTCGAGATGAAGGTCGCCTATTCCGGCCTTGGTTTGCGCCGCTCGGCCAATCGCCTCTTCAAGGGGCTGCCCCTTGTGAACAAAGGCGCCGGGCAGAGCCCAGTCACCGCCAACGACATCAATATCCACGCGCCGGATGAGCAGGCAGTGGAGTCCCGCATCCCGGACGCACAAGGCAACGATATCGACCGCAAGAGCGGGATGTGAATATTTGCTGAGTTCCTGCATTGCGTCACTTATTTTTATTTTGGTCATTACTATTTTGAGTGTAGGTCAAGACTGCTTTGCCGTTCCGAATTCACTTTGTAGGATCGCAGAGCACCAATCCGTCAAATTCTGGCCGTCGCCGGCGCATGGAGTTAAAAGGACTGGGGCAAGCAGGACATCCCGATCGACGTCGTCGACCGGCTCGCGGGTTTTTCAGAGCCGATCAGTCACGGCAAGCCGGCTGTCGAAGCCGCCGAAGGTGCTGCGCATCGCATCGCTTCGCAGTCCTGGACGGAAAAGACGCCCCAGACCGAAGCCCAACTTCGATCCCGCAACGCGACAGGAGTATTTTCGCGCAATCGCACGCCGCAGACATCAAAACTCCCGCGTCAGCCCGATTGACGCGGTCAGGTTTCGGTAGCGATTGAACGGGATGGTGGATCTCTGCCGCTCATAGCCGAGATTCAGCGTGGGCGAGAAGCCTCCGAGCGACAGGTTGCTGTTGCCGATCTGCAGGGTCACGATGCTGCGGCGGTCCTTGCGCGGGATGCCGAACAGCGCGTGGCGGCCGTCATAGCGGTTGCGCTCATGGAACAGGGTCAGGCCCAGCCGGTAGCCGCCCTCGAACTGGTATTGCCCGCCGAGGCTGACCGAGGCGCCGGCGCCGGCGAGACCCGGATCTCCGCTTTGGCGGCCTTCCAGCCGCAGCCCGCCATAAACGCTCAATTGCGGGCTGATGACGCGCGACAGGGTCAGGCTCGCGGCGCGGGTCCCGACATGGAACGGCGTGCCCACATGGTCCTCGCGCTCGGCGGAAAGGCGCAGATATGCGGCGCTGCGCTGCCCCAGCATCCGCGAATAGGCCAGCTCCACCCCGCGCGTCCGCGTATAGGGGTCGTCGTCGAGTCGCCGCTCGGCGCCATAGATCTCGACGCTGAACCGCTGGCCCCGATCGGCAAAGCGCAGCAGGCCGGCGGACAGCCGCGCGGTCACGTCGTCAGGGGCGTCGCCGTCGAAGATCTGCGCGTCAAGGCGCAGGCCCAGCCGGGCGCGCAGATCCGGCGCGAGCGGCGGCAACAGCGCGACGCCAAGCCCGACATCCACCCCCTGGGCCGGTTTCGCCCGATCCGCCTCGCGGATGACGTAATCCAGCCCGCCCAGGGTGAAGCCGGTCACCTCGGTCTGCTGGGCGGGGTTGGTCTCGCGGATGGTGGCGAAGCGGAAATATCCTTCCCAGTTCCGGCGCCGGTCGAGCGCGCCGAGGCTGGCGTCCACGTGGTCACGGATCTCGGGCGGCAGATCGCGCGCGCCCCGCACCATGCGGTAGTGGTGCCGGGCGCGGTCGTCCTGCCCGGTCTCGGCCAGGGCGGTGGCCAGTTGCAGCCGCGCCGGGCCGTCGGAGGGGTCGAGACTCAGAAGCCGTTCGAGCAGCGGGATCATCGCCCGCAGCCGACCCGCGGCGGCCAGGCGCGCGATTTCCTCGCGCAGCGCCTGCGCCTGATCGGATGTGCCTGTGCCGAGCCCCTGTCCCGCGCCGCTGGCGGTTGGCGGCGACAGGGGCTCGGCCGTGGCCGCGGCGGGCAGAAGGCTCATCCACCCCGTCACCACCAACGCAACGGCCAGCCGGAACAACCCGGCCGGCCCGCTGCGTCTCCGGGCCGGGCCGGTCGCACCCCGTCCGGCCCGGAGATGTCCCTCGCCGATCGGGCGGGGAGTCATTTCTTCTTGAGATAGTAATCCCCGGTCAGGGCCCCGTCGAACAGCGCCGGGTTCTTGGAGCCGACCTCCCTTATGCCGCCCACGGCGGGCCCGGTGATGGACTTGCCGCCCTTGCCGAAGAAGGCGCCGCCCAGCGTCAGGTTGGTGTCGTAGGACTTGCCGTCCACCTGAAGCTGTCCCGACATCGGGATTGCCGCCGAACCGCTGGCCGCGGTCACCGCCGGCACGCCCGGTATCTTCGGCAGCTTGGAGGTGTCCAGCACCACCCGCCCGATCGCCGGACCCATCTTCGGATCGACCTTCAGCTCGCCCGAGATGTCGCCTTTCTGCCCCGGCACCAGCGTCCCGGAGATATTGGAGATCGTGCCGGTGAACGGGTTCTGGCTGGCCGGCTGGCCATCTGTCCAGTTCACCTTCACATTCACGTCGCCATACGCGGTGCCGACGAGATCGGGCGAATTCGTGCGCCGCCCCTCGACGCGGAGCTGGCCGCTGTAATCGGCCTTGATCCGCGTCGGCATGTCGCCGGTGGGCGCCTCGGCCTGCACCGCATCGAGCGCGGCCTGGTAATCCGACGGCTTGGCAGGCTTCGGTCCGCCGCCGCCGCCACCACCGCCGCCACCGCCGCCATTATTGCTGCTGTTGCTGCCCAGGCAGCCGGCCAGGGCCGTCACCGCCAGCATCGCCGCGAAAAGCTTCGCCATCTGTGTCTTGCGCATTCCCTCACTCCAGTCATCGCCCCGTCTCGGGGGCATGGGCTATCTTCCGCTACGGGCCGCGTCCCGTCGCCCCCCTGTTCAGGGGGTGGGGAGATGATTATAGCATGATTATCAGAAGATTAGCCTGCATGCTGCGGGCGTCGGTCGTCGGGAGGTGGCCTGTGGTCAAGCTGATCGCCCCGGGAACGGTGCTGACAACGGCGGTCATTCTGGGGCTGCTGAATGCGGCCTTGCTGCTGTGGCTGGCGCTGAGCCAGCCCTGGCTGGGGGTCAGCCTGCACGGCGATCCGGACACCGGGCGTGCGGTTGCGCTGTCCGTGGACCCGGCCGGGCCGTCCCGCGCCCTGCCCGCCGGTGCCGAGATCCTGCAGATCGCGCCGCAGCGCGGGGCGCCGGTCGCGCTGCGTGCCGCCGACCTGATCGAAGAGCCGGACATGCTGGGGTCGGGCGGCGCGATGTCGGGGTTCTTCGCCCGGCAATCCGCGCTGCACAGCGCGCTGTCGGGCGGCGAGGTCGAGATCACTTACGCCACTGGCACCGGCTCCGACCCGATGAACCTGGTGGTGACGCCCGTGCCGGTGCGGCCGCTATCCGATCTGCCCATCGCCTTCTGGACACAATTGCTGGTGGCCCTGGCCGGGCTGTGGTTCGGGGCCTGGGTGCTGGCGCTGCGCCTGCATGACCCGGCGGCCTGGATGCTGTCGCTGGCCGGTCTGGGGCTGGCCCTGGCCGCCCAGGCGGCCGCGCTGTACAGCAGCCGCGAACTGGCGCTGTCGCTGCCGGTCTTCGGCACCGCCAGCCGCATCAACGGGATCGGCACGATGACCTTCGGCATCGGCATGGTCACGCTGTTCCTGATCTATCCGCGCCGGCTGGTGCGCGGAGCCCTGACCGCCCTGCCCGCGCTGATGATCTCGGCCGCGATCATCTGGATGGAGTTCATTCAATGGCCCCGCTTCGTACCCATGCTGCAGGGTCTTGTCGCGCTGGCCATGCTGGTTCTGCTGGCGGCGCTAGCGGTGCAGGTCTGGGTCAACCGGCGCGATCCGCGCGCCCGCGCGATGCTGGGCTGGTTCGGGCTGTCCATCGCGCTCGGCGCGGGCGGATTCGTGCTGACGGTCATCGTGCCGGTGCTGATCGGCCAGCCGCCGATCCTGGCGCAGAGCACCGCTTTCCTGCTGTTCCTGGTGATCTATGCCGGGCTCGGCCTCGGTGTGATGCGGTACCGGCTATTCGACCTGACCGACTGGTCGTTCCGGCTGCTCTTCTACGGGCTCGGCATGGGGATGATGCTGGGGCAGGACGCGGTGCTGGTGATGGTGCTGTCGCTGGATCACGCCGCCGCCCTGGCCGCGTCGCTTGCGCTCGTCGCGATCGTCTATCTGCCGGTCCGCCGCCGTATGTCCGGCTGGCTCCGGCGCGAGAACCCGCCCTCGGCCGAGGCGATGTTCACCGAGATCACCGAGATCGCCCAGGCCGAGGACCGCGATACCCGCATCGCGCGGCTGTGCACGCTGCTGCGCAGGCGGTTCGACCCGCTCTCCGTCGCCGTGCTGCAGGAGGCACGGCCGGCCGCGGTGCTGGAGCGCGAGGGCGAGGGGATGGTGTTTCCGGCGGTGGACGACCTGCCGGCGATCCGCCTGCAATGGGCGATGCAGGGGCGGCGGCTGTTTTCCTCGCGCGATCTGAACGCCAGCCGCCGCCTGGCCGGGGTGATCGGCGGCGCCATCGACCAGCACCGCACCTATCGCGACGCAGTCAACGCCGAGCGCGGGCGCATCAATCGCGACATGCATGACAATATCGGGGTGCTGCTGCTCAGCGCGCTGCATTCGAGCGGGGTGGAGCGCAAGAACCTGCTGATCCGTCAGACCCTGTCCGATCTGCGCGAGATCATCTCCAACCCGGCGCATGAAAGCTGGGATCTGGCGCGGCTCCTGGCCGATCTGCGCGCCGAGATTGCCGACCATCTGGACGCGGCGGGCCTGGCGCTCGACTGGCAGGCCGAGGCCCCGCCCGGCGTCAGCCTGTCGCCGCGCCGCGCCCATACGCTGCGGGCGTTCCTGCGCGAAGGGGTCAGCAATCTTCTGCGCCATGCCGGGGCCGGGACGGCCATGATCCGCATCACCGCCAGCGGGACGGGTGCCGAGGCGGCGCTGTCGCTCCTGCTAGCCGATGACGGGTCGGGATTCGACCCGGACCACATCCGGCCCGGCAACGGCTTCGTCAATCTGCGCGAGCGGGTCGCGCAATGCCAGGGCAGCTTCTCGGTTCAGACCGACGCGCAGGGGACAAGGCTCTCCGCCACCCTGCCGCTCAGCGCAGCCGACAGAAAGGCCCAGCCGTGAAGCATGTTCTGATCGTCGAGGACATCGCCGAGACCCGCGCCTGGCTGAGCGACATCGCCGCGCGGGCCTTTCCCGAGGCCGCGATTTCCGGGGCGGATTCGGTGCGCGCTGCACAGCGCCTCCTCGAGCGGCCGCTCGACCTGGCGCTGATCGATCTAGGTCTGCCCGATGGCTCGGGCCTCGATGTGCTGCGCCAGTTGCGGGCCAAATCCTCCGCCGCGATCTGCGTGGTGACGACGGTGATGGGCGACGATGCCAGCGTTGTCGCCGCGCTTTCGGCCGGGGCAGACGGGTATTTGTTGAAGGAGAATGCCGAGGCGGTGCTGATCCATCAGCTCGGCCAGCTTTCCCACGGCCTGCCGGCGCTGTCGCCCGCGATCGCGCGGCGGATCATGGATCATTTCCGCCATACCGGCCCGGCCGCCGAGCCCACCGCCCATCTGACCGAGCGTGAAAGCGAGGTGCTGAGCCTGATCGCACGCGGGCTGCGCAATGGTGAGGTGGCGCAGATCATGGGCATCGCGGAGACGACGGTGGCCGGTTACATCAAGATCATCTATCGCAAGCTGGGCATCGGCTCGCGCGCCGAGGCCGCCTGGCATGCCACGCGGATGGGGCTTCAGAACCGGTGATCGCTGCGGGCCTGCGATCATGTCGCAGGCGTCGGGGCAATCATCATTTTTGCGCAGTCCCGGCGACATAGACCTGCGCGATGGCGCGGTCATCCCCGAGCGTCTGCAGCACGAACAACTCCTCGGACAGCGTCTCCGCCCGTTCCATCCGCAGCGCCATGGCGGGCGTGGCGCGCGCATCCAGCACCACGATATCGGCCTCGCTGCCCGCGGCGAGCGTCCCGATCCGGTCCTCCAGCCCCAGGGCCACAGCATTGCCGCGGGTGATCCAGTGAAAGGCGCGCAGCGGGTGCAGCTTCTGGTTCTGCAATTGCAGGATCTTGTAGCCCTCATCCAGCGTGCGCAGCATGGAATAGCTGGTGCCGCCGCCAATATCGGTGGCAATCGCGTTGGTGATGCCGCGCCCGCGCAGTCCCGCATCGTCGAACAGCCCGCTGCCAAGGAACAGGTTCGAGGTCGGGCAGAAGACAGGCTTCGCCCCGGTCTGGGCCAGCAGGTCGATCTCACGCGGTTTCAGATGGATGGCGTGACCCAGCAGCGATCTCTCATGCAGCAGCCCGTAGCGCTCATAGACGCCGAGATAGTCAGGCGCGTCGGGATACAACTCGGCGGTAAAGGCGATCTCGTCGTGGTTTTCGCTCAGATGGGTCTGGACGTAGCACTCGGGATGCTCGGCCACGAGTGCGCCGGCCATCTCCAACTGCTCGGGCGTCGAGGTGATCGCGAAGCGCGGGGTGATGGCGTACTGCGCGCGCCCGGTGCCGTGCCATTTGGCGATCAGCGCCTTGCTGTCGTCATAGCTCGATTGCGGCGTGTCGCGCAGCCCGTCGGGCGCATTGCGGTCCATCATCACCTTGCCGCCGATCATGCGCATGTTGCGCCGCGCGGCTTCGGTGAAATAGGCCTCGACCGAGGCCGGGTGGACCGAGCAATAGGCCGCGGCGGTGGTGGTGCCGTGGCTGGTGATGAGGTCGAAGAACTGCCCCGCCATCGCCGCGCAGTGTTCCGCATCGGCGAAGCGGGTTTCCTCGGGGAAGGTGTAGTTGTTCAGCCAGTCCAGAAGCTGCGCCCCCCAGGAGGCGATGACCTGGACCTGCGGAAAATGCAGATGCGTGTCGATGAAACCGGGCATCAGCAGATGCGGGCGGTGGTCGATCTCGCGCGCGTCATGCGCCTTGGCCGCGACCTCGGCATGGCTGCCCGACGCCGCGATGATGCCCTCCGCGATCAGGATGGCGCCGTCCTCGACATAGCGGATGGCGTCGCGATCCCCGGGGCCCTGTGGTTCGGCGCTGAAATCCAGCAGGCGTCCGCGCAGCAGGATCCGTTTCGCTTTCTGGGTCATGTCTCGGTCCGGTGTCAGGAAAGGATGTGTCGGGCGATGCGGGCCGCGTGGCGTTTCCGGCGGCCCGCATCCTGTCATGCGCCTATTCGGCGAAGAAGGCGAAGCGGATCACGAACAGCGCCGCGACGATCCAGGTCGCCAGATGCACCTCGCGCGCCCGGCCCGTCGCCAGCTTGATCAGCGCATAGCTGACAAAGCCGAAGGCCAGACCGTTGGCGATGGAATAGGTGAAGGGCATCATCAGCGCGGTCAGCACGGCCGGGGCGGATTCCGTCACATCCTCCCAGGCGATCTCGGAGAATTCGCGCACCATCAGGCAGGCGACGTAGAGCAGCGCCGGCGCGGTGGCGTAGGGCGGGACAGAACCTGCCAGCGGCGCAAAGAACATCGCCAGCAGGAACAGCACGGCCACGACAAGCGCGGTCAGCCCGGTGCGCCCGCCCGCCTGCACGCCCGAGGCGCTTTCGACATAGGCGGTGGTCGAGCTGGTGCCCAGGACCGAACCGGCCAGGATCGCGGTGGAATCGGCCATCAGCGCGCGGCTGAGCCCCTTGTTGGTATGGGCCGGCCCCTCGGTCAGCAGCCCGGCGCGCTTGGCCACGCCGATCAGCGTGCCGGTGGCGTCGAACACCTCGACCAGCACCATGACCAGGATGACATGGAAGATCCCCACGGTCAGCGCGCCCGCCAGATCAAGCTGCATGAAGGTCGGCATCATCGAGGGCGGCATGGAGATGACGCCGCCGAAGGCCGACACGCCAAGCGCGATGGACAGCACGGTCACGGCAAGGATGCCGATCAGGATCGAGCCGCGCACCTTCAGCGCATCAAGTGCGGCGATGATGAAGAACCCGGCCACGGCCAGCAGCGTGCCGGTCTGGGTCAGATCGCCCAGGCCCACCAGCGTTGCGGGGTTGTCGACCACCACGCCCGCGCTTTTCAGCGCGATCAGGCCCAGGAACATGCCGATCCCGGCCGCGATTGCGCTGCGCATCGAGGTCGGGATCCCCGCGATCAGCCAGCGGCGGATGCCGGTGACGGAGAGAAACAGGAACACCAGGCCCGAGATGAACACCGCGCCGAGCGCCTGCTGCCAGGTGAAACCCAGCGCGCCGACCACGGTGAAGGCGAAGAAGGCGTTCAGCCCCATGCCGGGCGCCATGCCGATGGGCCAGTTCGCCCACAGCGCCATGATCGCCGAGCCGAGCGCCGCGGCCAGGCAGGTGGCCACGAACACCGCGTCCCGGTCCATGCCGGTGGTGGACAGGATGTCCGGGTTCACGAAGATGATATAGGCCATGGTCAGGAAGGTGGTGATCCCGGCGATCACCTCCGTCCGCAGGCTGGTGTTATGGGCTGTCAGCCCGAAATATTTCTCTAGCATAGCTCCTCCCAGGGATCTCGGCCCGCCCTGGCGGGTGGCCTCTCGGTTGTGTCGGTTCGGGCGCGGTGCCGGCATGGTGCGTTGCGCATCCCGCCCGTCGCTCCTCGACCGGGCGGCCGCGCCTGGAGACCAGACCCGTGCCACAGGTGAAATCGGTTGCGGACCGGACCCTGCGGCCTCGCCGCAGATCACGGGTGCCGCACCCGGTGGATGTCGTCACCGCAAGGCGGTGCGGGCGGTCCCTCTCGGCGCGCGGCCGCGGGGCTGCCGGATGGATCGGGCTCCTTTCGTTGTTCCTGTGACCTGGCTGCGCCCGCCGCCCGCCATGCGGGCCGAGGGGCCGCCGGTGTTTCAGTTGACGGCGATGCGCAGCGCCACGCCCCGCCGGGGCCGGTCTGCGCGGATTTCGGACGGGTGCGCCTGCGCCGTAGCAGAACTCAGCGCGGCGATGACTTCGGCGGCGACATAGGCGGCGATCACGGCGGGGCGCTTGTCGCGATTGCCGCCGGTGCCGATCGGGCAGACCAGATCCTCGACCGCCAGCCCGTCGCATTGCGCAGCACACCAGCTTCGGAACTTCGCCCGTTTCGTGGCCGAGCCGATCATGCCCACATAGGTCGCGTCCCCCCGTTGAAGCGCCGCCGAGGCCAGCAGGAAATCCAGCCCGTGATCATGGGTCAGCACGATGAAGGCGCTGCCCGGCGGGGCCTGCATGATCTCGAATTCCGGGATGGCGCTGTGGCGCGTCTCGACATGGGCGCGGTTCATCGCCAACTCGCCGGCGCGCTGATCGACCAGCACCGTGCGCAGCGGCAGATGCTGAAGCTGGCAGGCAAGCGCCCGGCCGACATGGCCCGCGCCCAGGATATAGACGCAGGGCAGGCCCGCATCCGCCGCCTGCGCGTCGGCCACCGCCTTGCGCCGGTCGCGCAGGCTCATCCGCGTGGCCCGGATCTCCACCCAGCCGCCGCAGCATTGCCCGATCTCGGGGCCGAGCGGCAGTTGCAGCCGGGTCGAGACGTCGCCCACCGCCAGCATGTCCCGCGCCGCCGCGATGGCGCGGTGCTCCAGCTGGCCGCCGCCGATCGTGCCGCAGATCGCATCCTGCCGGACGAACATCTCCGCCCCAGTCTCGCGCGGCGAGGATCCCCGCACCTCGGTGATGCAGATCTGCGCCACCGCGCCCGGCGGGTCGAGGAATTCGGCAAGCTGATCGCTGAACCGCATGGCCCTACCCCCCGCTCTTCAGCCGGTGGACGGCCATCAGCACCCGCTCCGGCGTCGCCGGCGCGTCGAGGCGCGGGCATTCGCGGTAATCCGCGACGCTCGCCACCGCCATCGAGATCGCCTCGAACACCGAGATTCCCAGCATGAAGGGCGGCTCGCCCACGGCCTTCGACCGCTTGATGGTCATCTCGCGGTTTTCCGACCAGTCGGCCAGCTTCACGTTGAACTGGCGCGGCCGGTCGCTGGCCAGCGGGATCTTGTAGGTGGACGGCGCGTGGGTGCGCAGCCGGCCCTTGTCGTCCCACCACAGCTCCTCGGTGGTCAGCCAGCCGACGCCCTGCACGAAAGCGCCCTCGACCTGGCCGCGATCGATGGCCGGGTTCAGCGAGCGGCCCACATCATGCAGCACATCGCTGCGCTCGATCCGGTATTCGCCGGTCAGCGTATCGACGGCGACTTCCGAGCAGGCCGCGCCGTAAGCGTAGTAGTAGAAGGGCCGTCCCTGTCCCGCCGCCCGGTCCCAGTGGATCTTCGGCGTCTTGTAGAAGCCCGCCGCCGACAGATGCACCCGCGCCGTATAGGCCTCGGCGATTAGCCGGTCGAACGGCATCACCTCGGCCCCGATGCGCACGGAATTGGGCAGGAACTCGATCTCGGTTTCCCCGACATTCCACTTTGCCGCCGCGAACTGCACCAGCCGGGACTTGATCTGCTCGGCCGCATCCAGTGCCGCCATGCCGTTCAGGTCGGACCCGCTGGATGCCGCCGTGGCCGAGGTGTTGGGCACTTTCTCTGTCGTCGTCCTGGTGATCTTGATCCGGCCGATATCGACCTGGAACGCCTCGGCCACGACTTGGGCGACCTTGGTGTTCAGCCCCTGCCCCATCTCGGTGCCGCCGTGATTGAGCTGGATGGAGCCATCCGCATAGACATGGATCAGCGACCCGGCCTGATTATACGAGGTCTTGGTGAACGAAATCCCGAATTTCACCGGGGTCAGCGCGATACCGCGGCGGATCACCCCGCCCTTCGCGTTCTCGGCCATGATTTCCGCGCGGCGGGCGCGGTAATCGGACCCCGCCTCGACTTCGGAGATGATGCGGCGGCTGATATTGTCCTTCACCTCCTGATGATAAGGGGTCAGGTTCCGCCCGTCGCCCGTTTCGCCGTAAAGATTGGCCAGCCGCACATCCAGCGGGTCCATGCCGAGCGCATAGGCGATCTCCTCCATCATCCGCTCGGCCACGATGACGCCCTGCGGACCGCCGAAGCCGCGGAACGCGGTGTTGGAGACGGTGTTGGTCTTTTGCGGGCGCGAAACCAGCCGGACATGGGGGTAGTAATAGGCATTGTCGGCGTGAAACAGCGCCCGATCCGTGACCGGCCCCGACAGATCGGACGAGTAGCCGCAGCGGGCGGCGAACTTGCCCTCCACCGCCTGCACGCGGCCGTCATCGCCGAAGCCGACCTCGTAATCGATCACGAAATCATGGCGCTTGCCGGTGGCGGTCATGTCCTGATCGCGGTCGGGGCGGATCTTCACCGGACGGTTCAGCCGCTTCGCCGCCATCGCCGCCACGCAGGCGAAGATGGTCATCTGGCTTTCCTTGCCGCCGAAGCCGCCGCCCATGCGGCGCACATTCACGGTCACCGAGTGGCTGGGGATGCCCAGCACATGGGCGACCATGTGCTGCGCCTCGCTGGGATGCTGGGTCGAGCAATGGACGATCACATCCTCATCCTCGCCCGGAATGGCGAAGGAGACCTGGCCCTCCAGATACATGTGATCCTGCCCGCCGACCGTCATGCGCCCGGAGATCCGCCGTGCCGAGGCACCGAACCCCTCGGCCACATCGCCCCGCTCCAGCTTCAGCGGCGTCGTGACCATGGGCATTCCGGCGGCTTCGGCCGCCACCGGGTCGAGCGCGTGGGGACGGGTTTCGTATTCGACCTTGGCCAGTTCCGCCGCGCGGCGCGCCGCGTCGCGGGTCTCGGCGATGACGGCAAAGATCGGCTGGCCGTGATATTCCACCAGTTCCTTCGGAAAGACCGGCTCGTCATCATTGCCGTTCGGGCTGATGTCGTTGACGCCGGGAATGTCGTCGGCGGTCAGCACATCGACGACGCCGCGGGCGCGGCGCACCTCGGACAGGTCCATCGACAGGATGCGGGCATGGGTCTCGCCCGACACGCCCAGATAGGCATGCAGCGTGCCGACCGGCTCGGCGATGTCGTCGGTATATTCGGCGCGCCCGGTGACATGCTTGATGGCGCTGTCATGGGCCAGTTCCTGATGCGCGGCGCCGGCGACGGGCTGGTAATCCTTCATGTCATCCTCCTCCGGGCGCGCTCAGGCCAGTTCCAGCCGGGCCGGCGCCGGGTTTGCTGCATCATGTTCGAGATGGAAGCGGCGCAGCAGGTTGCCCGCCACCATCAGCCGGTATTCGGCCGAGGCGCGCCAGTCGGAGAGCGGCTTGAAATCCTTTGCAAGCGCATCCGCAGCGGCGTCGAAGCTCTCGGCCGAGAACGGTTTGCCGATCAGCGCGGCCTCGGCCGCCGCGGCGCGTTTCGGCGTCGCGGCCATGCCACCGAAGGCAATCCGGGCCGTTCGGATCAGATCATTCTCGACGGTGACGGAAATGCCAGCCGCCACCGCCGAGATATCCTCGTCCCGCCGCTTGGAGATCTTGTAGGCTGCGTCGATCTGCCCTGTGGCGGGGCGGGGAATGCGAATGGAGGCCACGAACTCGCCCGGCGCGCGGTCCTGCTCTCCGTAATCGATGAAGAACTCCTCAAGCGGCATGCGGCGCGTGCCGCCCGCGTTTTGCAGCACCAGCTCGGCGCCGAGCGAGATCAGCACGGGCGGGGTGTCGCCAATGGGTGAGCCATTGGCGATATTGCCGCCGATCGTGCCCATGTTGCGGACCTGCCAGCCGGCGATGCGGTCCCAATAGGCGCGCAGATGGGGGAAGGCCTCGCGGATCGCGGCCTCGGATTCGGTATAGGTCACGCCCGCGCCGATCGTCACCGCTTCCGGCCCGATCTCGACGGATTTCAGATCCTCCAGATGGCCGATAAACACGACGGGCGAGATCGGGCGCAGGAATTTCGTGACCCACAGCCCGACATCGGTGGCGCCCGCGACGATGGTGGCCTTCGGGTTGTCGGCCAGCACCTGCGCCAGATCGGCCGCATCCAGCGGCAGGATGGCGCGGTCGTCCTGCGGCCCGATCTCGATCCGCTGCGCCTGGCGCAGGGCCGAGAGTTTCTCGGTGACGCTGTCGCGTTCGCGGTTCAGGTGGTCATGGGCCGGGCTGCCATATTCGTTGATCGCAAGGGCGGCGCGGATGATCGGTTCATAGCCGGTGCAGCGGCACAGATTGCCCTGCAGCGCGGTCTCGATCTGGGTGGCGTCCGGGCGCGGGTTGCCCATCCACAGCGCATAGAGCGACATGACGAAGCCCGGCGTGCAGAAGCCGCACTGGCTGCCGTGATGTTCGACCATCGCCTGCTGGACGGGGTGGAGCCGCCCCTCCGGCCCCGACAGATACTCGACCGTGACGACGTGGCAGCCATGCAGCGAGGCGGTGAAGCGGATGCAGGCATTCACCGTCTCGTAGCGGAGCTGGCCCTGATGGAGCCGACCGACAAGCACCGTGCAGGCCCCGCAATCGCCTTCGGCGCAGCCTTCCTTGGTGCCGGTCAGCCGCTTCTCGATGCGCAGGAACTCCAGCAGGGTCTGCGTTGCTGGCAGGTCGCTGAGGATGATCTCCTTGCCGTTGAGCAGGAATCGGATCTCGGACTGTTGCGCCATCTGGCCTCCCTGACTGGCTGTCTGCGACCGAAGTCGGCATCTCGGCGGGTTAATCGAAGCGTCTTGAAGGTTAACCGAAGCGCATCCTGCAAAAAATCGGCGTGTCAGGGAATTTCTTTCAACGCTGTGTTGAAAATAATGTGCTATGCGTTGGCAATTCCGGCGGGCATGAAGGTTGGGCCATGTCTCCGGCCGCGCAATCGCCGGACGGACCGGAAAGAGGAGGTGCCGCGATGTCCTATCTTGAAAGCCTGCGCGTCTTCGCGCGCGTCTCCGAACTGGGCAGCATCACCGCGGGGGGGCGCGATCTGCGCCTGACCCCGGCCGTTGCCAGCAAGCGCATCAAGGAGCTGGAACAGCATCTGGGTGTGCGGCTGTTCAACCGCACCACCCGTTCGCTTCAGCCGACCGAGGTGGGGCGCCGCTTCTATGACGAGGTGCGCAAGATCCTCGACCAGCTTGAACAGGCCGAGGCGGTGGTGGCGCAGGTCTCTGCCGCGCCGCGCGGGGTGATCCGCATCAGCGCGCCCTTGGGGATCGGACGGCGGATCATCGCGCCACTGATCCCGGATTTCGTCGATGAGTACCCGGATATCGAGATCCGCATGCGCATGTCGGATCGCAAGGTGGACATGCTGGCCGATTCGCTGGACGTGGCGTTCTTCGTCGACAACCCCGAGGATTCCAGCCTGAAGCTGCGCAAGATCGCGGTGTGCGAGCGGGTGCTCTGCGCCGCGCCCGCCTATCTGGAGCAGTTCGGCGCGCCGCAATCGGCCGAGGATCTGGTCGCCAATCACCATTGCCTGCTGCTGCGCTATCCCCGCTCGCCCGAATATTACTGGGTGCTGAACACCGCCGAGGGGCTGCGGCGTGTGGATGTGTCGGGGAAATATGACGCCGATGACAGCAATGTGCTGACCGACTGGGCCCTGGCCGGGCGGGGCATCGTCAACAAGCCCTTCTTCGACGTGGCCGAGCATATCCGCGAAGGTCGTCTGGTCGAGGTGCTGCCGCAGGCGCGCCCCGCCCCGGCGATTTTCGGCTGCCTCTATCCCCACAAACGATTGCAGGATCCCAAGGTGCGGCTGCTGGTCGATTTCGTTGCCTCGCGCGGGTTGCAATCGCTGAACCGACTGATCGGCACGCGCTGAGCCGGCGGCAAGCCGTTCAGGAATTTCGGTTTTCGCCGCAAAGGGGCTTGCGCGCCCGGAATCAATTCATTATTACATGAATTATGGAAAAGACACGCGCCCTCGACTCGCTCTCCGCCCTGTCGCACGAGGTCAGGCTGGATGTGTTCCGCCTGCTGATCCAGGCCGGCCCGGACGGCATGTCCGCCGGTCAGATCGCCGATGCGCTGAACATCCGCGCCAACACCCTGTCCAACAATCTGGGCATCCTCGCGCAGACCGGCCTGGTCCGGTCGGTGCGCGAGGGACGCTCGATCCGGTATTTCGCCGGGATGGAGGCCATGCGCAGCCTGCTGGGATTCCTGATGCAGGATTGCTGCGGCGGACAGGCCGAGATCTGCGAGCCGGTGCTGAACCAGATCGCCTGCAACTGCTGAGGAACATCATGTCCGGATCCCCCTATCACGTCCTGTTTCTGTGCACCGGCAACTCCGCCCGGTCGATCATCGCCGAAACCATACTGAATGCCGAGGGCGGGGGCCGGTTCAAGGCCTTCTCCGCCGGGTCGCAACCGAAATCCGAGCCGCACCCCTTCGCGCTGCAATTGCTGGATCGGGTCGGGCTGGACACGGACGGGCTGCGGTCGAAAAGCTGGGACGAGTTCGCGAAACCCGATGCGCCGCAGCTCGATTTCGTCTTCACCGTCTGCGACAATGCCGCGGGCGAGGTCTGCCCGCTCTGGCCCGGCCAGCCGATGACCGCGCATTGGGGTCTGCCCGATCCGGTCGCGGTCGAGGGCACCGAGGCCGAGCGGCGTCTGGCCTTCTCGGAGACCTACCGGATGCTGCGCAACCGGATCTCGATCTTCACCAACCTGCCCATTGCCTCGCTGGACCGGATGTCGCTGCAACATCGTCTGGACGAGATCGGGCAGCGCGACACCACCTTGACGGAAGGCTGACCCGCCATGACCGATAGCTCTGTGAACGCGGCCGCGACGCCGCTTGGCAGTTTTGAACGCTGGCTGACGCTCTGGGTGGCGCTGGCGATGGTGCTGGGGCTGATCGTGGGCAACCTGGCGCCGGGGCTGGTCTCGGCCATTGCCGGGGCCGAGGTGGCGCAGATCAACCTGGTCGTCGCCGTGCTGATCTGGGCCATGGTCTATCCGATGATGGTCAATGTCGATTTCGGCGCGGTGGCCGGGGTTGCGCGCCAACCGCGCGGGCTGCTGATCACGCTGGCGGTGAACTGGCTCATCAAGCCCTTCACCATGGCGCTGCTGGCGGTGCTGTTCTTCGAATACGTCTTTGCCGCCTGGATCTCGCCCGAGGATGCGCAGCAATATATCGCCGGGCTGATCCTGCTGGGTGCCGCGCCCTGCACGGCGATGGTGTTCGTCTGGTCGCAGCTCGTGCGCGGAGACGCCACCTATACGCTGGTTCAGGTCTCGCTGAACGATCTGGTCATGGTCGTGGCCTTCGCGCCCATCGTGGCGCTGCTGTTGGGGGTGACGGAAATCGCCGTGCCGTGGCAGACGCTGGTCATGGCAACCGTGCTCTATGTCGTGCTGCCGCTGGCCGCGGGGATGCTCACGCGCCGGATGCTGGGCTCGCAAGCGGCCATCGACGCATTTTCCGCCCGCATCAAGCCGTGGTCGATGATCGGGCTGATCGCCACGGTGGCGATCCTGTTCGGCCTTCAGGGTGAGGTGATCCTGAACCGCCCCTTCATCATCCTGCTCATTGCCGTGCCCATCGTGATCCAGAGCTATGGCATCTTCGCCGTGGCCTACGGCGCGGCCTATGCGATGGGCGTGCCGCACCGCATCGCCGCCCCATGTGCGCTGATCGGCACGTCGAATTTCTTTGAACTGGCTGTCGCCGTCGCCATCAGCCTGTTCGGCCTGAACTCGGGCGCCGCACTGGCCACGGTGGTGGGCGTCCTGGTCGAGGTGCCGGTGATGCTGTCGCTGGCGGCCTTCGCCAGCCGCACCCGCGCCCGCTTCGCACAGGAGTCTGCATGATCGTCATCCATCACAACCCCGATTGCGGCACCTCGCGCAACGTGCTGGAGATCATCCGAAAATCCGGCAGCGAGCCGGTGGTGATCGACTATCTGCGCGAAGGCTGGACCCGGCCGCAGCTCCTGGCGCTGTTCGCCGCCGCCGGGCTGACCCCGCGCAGCGCCCTGCGCGAGACGAAATCCCCCGCGGCCGAGCTGGGGCTGCTCGATGCGGGCGTCGCGGAGGAGGTGATCCTCGACGCCATGCTGGCGCATCCGGTGCTGGTGAACCGCCCGATCGTCGCCTCGCCCAAGGGCGTGCGGCTCTGCCGGCCCTCCGAGGCGGTGCTGCCGCTGCTGGATCGCCTGCCGCCGGGCCCGCTTCACAAGGAGGACGGGCAGATGATTATCGACGCGGCAGGCAATCTCGTCGGCTGATTGCGCGCTCAGGCCGGGACCAGGCTTCCGGCCATGCGCTGCAATGCCGCGCGATAGGAGGCGACATCGCCCAGCCGGGAGGTCTGCGATCCGTCCGGCAGGGTCACCCCGCTCATCGGGCTGCCCGGCTCGGCCAGCCGCCAGATCGGCCGTTTCGCACCGAGATAATCACTGAGCTTCGACGGAAGATAGGGATTGAACGGCTTGATCCCCGCCGTCACCGCATCGTTGACCAGCAACATGTCGTATTTCCGGCTGCGGGCCAGGAACTCCAGGAACGGCAGCAGCTCGAACTGCTCCACCGTGCCGGTCAGGCCTAGCTGCCCGATCATCTCGTTCAGCTCGGGATTCGCGCTGCAGTAGATGTCCAGCTTCAGCGCCCGCCGGTCTGCGGGGTCAAGCTGGCTCAGCGCCGTCAGCACCTCCTGAAGCCCGCGATTCTGGTAGAAATTGCCGAAATAGGCGATGCTGAAGCGCCCGGTCTGCGGCGTCCAGCGATCCTCGGCCATGTCGTAATAGCGATCCGGCAAGGTCGGATGGCGGCAGATTACCGCGCGCGGCGCGATCCGGTCGCGCAGCGGCACGATCCAGGGCCGCGAGAGCATGTAGTCCATCTGGTTGGCATTGGTGAACCACAGCTCATCCGCGAGCGCATAGGCAACATATTCGCACCATTTCATCACGCTCCGGGTCAGCGGGATCGGAAATCCGGCCTCGCGGATCATCGCCGTGATGCCGTTTTGCTCCAGCCAGTCCGGGTCGATTTCGCCGGGGCGGTCCACGCCCATGATGTCGACCGCCAGCGGGTCCGAGAACTCCGCCTGCCAGCGAAGATGCGGCAGCGCCGCCTTGATGCTCGCCCCCGCAAGGTGCGAGGCCGGCCACATCGCCCGCGAATACAGCGTGCGATAGGGATTCTTCTCGTTCAGCGCCAAGGCGTGCCGGCGGGACTGTTCGGCAAACCCGATCCCGCTGGCCGCATCGATGCTCCATCGCGGCGCCGATTTGCACACGATCTCGCGCCCGACGAGATCATGGCACAGATCCAGCAGCCGGCTGTCGGTCTTGCGGATCGCGGACATGTCGTTCGAGATCACGTCGAAGGGTTCCCCGGCCAGGGCCAGCCGCTTGGCCGCCACGATCGAGGCGGTGTCGAGCGAGGGGGGGAAACAATAGGAGATGACCAGCTTGTCGCGCAGCTTCTCGTTCAGATAGCGCAGCATGTCGCGCGTGACCGACAGGCCGGAGGCTGTGACGGCATCGACGACGCGCTGATGATCCTGCGGGTTCTGGCGCAGATAGGCGACCATGAAGCCGACACCGGACAGGATCTTCGACAGGGTGAACTGGCCCGGCGCGCGCTGATGCAGACGGTCCAGGCGGGCGATGACCTTCAGCCGGTCCAGCACGTTGAACTGGAACGACGCCGCCTGGCGCGACACGCTGCCGTCGCGCAGCTCGCGGTAATAGACCGCCGCATTCGGGCCGGTGAAGCAGACGCGCGGCTGAAACCGCGACAGCGCCTCGGTCCAGAACACGACATCCTCGCCGCTGGCCAGATCCGGGTCGAAGCGGATCAGATCGGCGTAATAGGCCGGAAACAGCTTGATGCAGGTCATGGTCAGCGCCGTGTCCAGCCCGTGCAATTCGCCGATCGCGGCCTCGCGGCGGTCGTCGAACGCGGCGCGGATCCGCTGGCTGATCGCGCTGTCGCGCACCCCGTCGGCGTCGAAATCGCGCAATTCCGCCAGCACCATCCGGTCGCCATCCCCGGCGCAGCGATACAGCGCCTCGAGGAAACCGGGGGAGATGTAATCGTCATCATCCAGGAACGTCGCGTGGTCGAAGCGCAGATGTCCCAGCCCGAGATTGCGGGCATGACTGGCGCCGATCTGGGGGCTGCGCAGCACGGTAGTCGAGATCTGCGGGTGCTGGCGGGCGAACTCCGTCAGCATCGCCTGCGTGCCGTCATCCGGGCCGTTCAGCACCACGATCAGCTCGAACATCCCCGGATGAAGCGTCTGCCGCGCAATGGAGTCGAGCGCCCGCCCGATGCGGCTGGCGCCGGAATGGCTGGGCATCACCACCGACACGCCCGGCCGCCGCTTCAGCCGGTTCAGCAGCCGCAGCGCGTCGTCGCCCATCGCCCCCGGCTGAATCCCGTGCAGCACCGCCTGCGCCGCGCCGCGGCGGCCATGCGCAAACAGCCGCCTTGCTGCGTCGGACAGCGCCGTGTCGCGCGACGGCAGATGGCCATGATCCGCCGCCGGGGCGGCATATGCTTGACTGTTCATCACTGGCCTCCCGTCGCTGCGGGGCGTGACCGGCCCCTGCCCTTGCCGCGCAATGCATTGCTGGCCAGGCGCAGCGGAAAGGTGACGCGCCAGGCGCGGTTCTTCAGCAGATCGTCGCGCTGCCCGTAGGCTGCGGCGAGTTCATCCTGCAGAAGGGACAGGTGATGCTCGACCTGGCCGAGCCTCGCGGCGAGATAGTCCTTCTCGGCGCGCTCCGCCTCCAGAGCTTGGGCCATGTCGTCGCGCTGCTGTGCGGACTGCGTCGCGGCATGCGCGACGGTCTCTGCCGCGGCATGGGCCGCCGCATCCGCCGCGGCCTTCCGCGCCGCTGTCAGCGCCTGCTGGTTGCCCGAAAGCGCCTGTTCAAGCTGCTGGTTCTGCTGCTGCAGCGTGGCGATCTCGGCCATGTAGTCCTGGGCCAGCACGGCGATGTCGCGCAGATGCTCCGCCTGGCGGCGCTCGGCCGCCGGATCCGACAGCTGATCCGGGTGGGCGCCGGACGGTGCCGGGGTCGGCACCATGTCAGAGGCCGGCGCTGCCGCCGCGCGATTGGCCGGCAGCCGCCCGCTCTCGTATCGCGCCCGCAGCCCCATCCCCAGCCGGCGCAGCAGCCGCTCCTCATCCGAGCGCCCTGCCCCCTGGATCGCAAGCGCCTGAAGCCCCTCGGGCAGTTCGTCCCCCGCCGCAAGCAGGGTCAGCGGCGCCGCATCCGGGTCGGGCTGGAAGGTGAAGCGGAAGCTGGCCTGGCGACGCCATTGCGCCCGGACCCGTTCGCGCTGCGCGGCATGCGTCAGGATCACCCCGCCGCGGCCAAGACGAGGCAGCCAGTCCGCCAGCATCTCCTCACCCGCATCCGGCCCGATCACCAGCAGATCGGGGTCGGCGCGCAGCTCCGTCACCTGGCCGGGCGGATCGGGCTGGGCAATGACCCGCGAGATCAGCGCATAGCGCGCGGCGTGCAGCTCGCTGGCCACCCCATCCAGCGCAGGCGGCCCGTCGGCGATGCCAAGCGCGGTCCCGCGCCCGTCCCCGTCCTGCAACGCCTGGCACAGCGCCATGTAGCTCAGCCCGTCATCCAGCCCCAACTGCACCACGCGTCGCGGCGCGAGACATCTGACCAGCCAGAAGATGAAAGGAAGATGCACCAGACCCGGCGCATCCTTCAGATAGACCGGATCGCGCAGCGCCGCGCGAAGATGGCGCAGCGGGGCGCCCCCGGTCTCGTGCAGCCGTTCCGCCACAGCGGGCCGGATCTGCTGTTCATGTCTCGAAGCCATAACCTGCCTCATCCCAAACGGGCTCTGCGACAGGCCGCCCGAACGGGGCGGATTTCCGCGTCTAACACAGCCACTCACCAAAAACACCGGCTCCGACAATCTGGAACCTGACAACAACACTGCCGCAGGGACCGGGCAGAATGCAAGCACAGCGATAGAAAACGGCCAATTCGTGTGGTTTTACAACCTGAAGACCTGATGCGGGCGGGGCAGATCAACCCGGGGATGCGGGAACCGGTTCGTGACGCGACGATGGCGGTTCCGAACGCGGCGTCAGGGCTGGTCAGCATCAGAATCGACTATCGGCGCATCGGGCCTGCCGTGCAACTGCCACGGACTTGCCGACGGAGCGGAGAGCGGTTTCCCGCCGGCAAGGAACGCCCTCAACCCTTCCAGCCGGAAAGGAGCGCGCCGCGTGATTCCCGCTCCCGGAGCAGCCAACCGGCCGGATCGGACCCGCGCGCCGGAATGAGATCGTTTGCGGGGCGGGTTCCGCCCCGCGCGTTCTCATGCAGCGCCCCAGCAATAGTTGAATGATTGCACCAAACGACCTGCCAATTGTCAGGCCTGAACTTGATATAAAAACCATCTACGAAAAAAATTTTTCTTACTTTTTAAGTCTTTACTAAACTTAACAGTTTGTTAACTTAACTCATGCTGACCCCTTGGTCATTGCACGCACGTCGATGGTTTTACCGTCTGTTACCTTGTGAGTGACCGATACCGCCCGGCTGTTCGGGCGCAACACCGGCAACCGCCGTCGCGGGCTGCCGCCCTGTAAAGATGTTCACATCGACATTCTCCATTTCCGGTCCCGACCGCGTGGTCAGGGATCTCTACAGACACGCGCGGAGTGCAGAATGCCTTATATTACCGAAGCCCCGGCCAGCCTCGTCACACTCGATCCGTTGCTCGATCCCATCGTGAACACCGGAGATATCGGCGTATTGAACCAGTTCGGGACATCGCAGGAATCAACCGGACCCCTAACCTCCAAACCGAATGCTGGGCAGATCGACGTCGCCGACCCGGGCGAGACGGTGACCTTCCCGACCGCCAGCGGCGACATCGAGGCGGAGTATGTTGGGGCGGTCACTTTAGCGAATTTGGACGCCACCGTGTTGGCACTCATAACGGTTCAACTAAATCCGATCGAAGGACATGTCCTCCAAGCCGGTGACGGAACCACCTACTTCGTCACGGATCAGCCGCTCGATCAAGGAAACCTGACCGTCAAAGTCCAAATTCCCCTGCTCGGCATTGATGCAGACCTCACGCTAACTGAGCTGCTCAACATAGATCTGGGAATTCTGGAGATCAACCTTAGTGGCATCGTGACAGATCTTCTTAACACCGCCATCCTCACCGCCACCCCGTCCGATGGCGATCTCGCCGTGCAGTGCTTCACCAGCGGCACGCTGATCGACACGCCGGACGGGCCGGTCGCCGTCGAGGCGCTGCGGATCGGGGATCTGGTGGTGACCTGCGACAACGGCCCGCAGCCGATCCGCTGGATCGGGTCGGTGACGCTCAGCGCCGCGCAACTGGCGCTCGCACCGCATCTGCGACCGATCCGCATCTGCCGCGGCGCGCTCGGTCCCGACATGCCGTCGGCGGATCTGGTCGTCTCGCCCCAGCACCGTATCCTGGTCCGCTCGCGCATCGCCGTGCGCATGTTCGGCACCGAGGAAATCCTGGTCGCCGCCAAGCAGCTTCTTCAGCTTGACGGGGTCGAGGTCGCGCGGGATCTGGACGAGGTCGAATATGTCCATTTCATGTGCGACCAGCATGAATGCGTCATCTCGAACGGGGCGGTCACGGAATCGCTCTATGCCGGTCCGGTAGCGCTGCGCACCCTGCGCCCGGCCGAGCTCGCCGAGCTGAAACAGCTCATGCCGCAGATCTTCGAGGACGGGCATGAGGCCGAACCGGCCCGCGTGCTGACGCCGGGGCGCAAATCGCGCAAGCTGGTGCAGCGGCATCTGGATAACGGCCAGCATCTGGTGTCGTGATCCGACCGCCCAAGCCGGCGCGGCGCCCGCCAGGCGGTGCCGCGCCGCATCCCGCGCCTCAGCCGATCCGCTGCGCCAGCCGGACCAGCGGACGCGCCAGCGGCATCAGAAGGAAGATGCGCACCACATGCGCGGCGGTGACAAGCGCCACGTCCTGATCCAGATATTGCGCGGTCAGCGCCATCTCCGTGACCCCGCCCGGCGCCGTGCCCAGGATCACCGTCTGCCAGGGCAGGCCGAAGCCGCGCGCGATCAGCACCGCGCCAGCACCGACAAGCGCCAGCAGCGCCACCGTGCCCAGCACCGTCGCCAGCAATTCGCGCCGCGCGCCCCCCAGCAGGGTGGGCTGGAAGGTGGAGCCGAGCCACGCCCCCAGCACGATCTGCCCGGCGCCGAGGATCACCGGCGGATAGGCGCTCAGCCCGACCCCGGCGGCGGTCAGCGCGCTGACCATGGCCAGCGGTCCCAGGAAGAACGGGTTGGCCCAGCCCATCACCCGAAACAGCATCGCCCCCGCCAGCACCGCAAGCGCCATCGGTCCCAGCCCCAGCCAACTGCTCTCCACCGGCCCCGCAAGCGCCGAGCCGCCCCGCACGCCCCCGTTCGCGGCGTAAAGCAGCAAAGGGATGGTGACGACCACCGCCGCGATGCGCAGGGTCTGGGCCATGACCACCGGCGCGGGCGAAATGCCGCTTTCCTCGGCGATGATCGCGGCCTCGACCGGTGCCACCGGAAAGGTCGCCAGCACCATGCGCGGCAGCCCCGCCCCCGACAGCCGCGCCTGGACAAGCGCGGTCAGCAGCGCCAGCACCGCCGTCATGGCCGACATGACCAGCAGGAGCGGCGCCGAAGACAGGATGATCTGGAGCGCCTCGGCGGTGAAGGACAGCCCGACGGTAGAGGCCACGACCGCCTGCCCGAAAGGCCGCGTGTGCACCGGCATCGGCGCCGAGAGCCGCCCGGAAAGCGCCATCCCCGCCGTTGCAAGGAGCGGCCCGATCATCCAGGGCAAGGGCAGGCCGAGCGCCGCGCAGCCCCAGCCCGCCGCCGCACAGACGAGATAGACCGGCGCGAATCTGCGGAGCGCGGCGAGAAGCTGGGCGGCATCCATCCGGGTCAGCCGCGCCTTGTCAATTCGGGATCATGTGGCATGGACCGCTTCTGCTGCAGCGCGCCGCCGAGGTAAAGCCCCCTGCGAGGCCACCCGCCCCGACCGGCCCGGCGCGGCGTCGCCGCGCCGGCCTTCACCTGCCGAACACGGAAGGGTCGAGGGCGCTCGCGGCGAACGCGGCGCTTGCCCGCGCCTCACCCCCGCGCCGTCGCGCCTTCGTCGATCAGCGATCGCAGACGCCCCACCTTGCGCGCCAGGAGCTTGCGGTCCCCGCGCGTTTCGACATTCAGCCGCAAGAGCGGCTCGGTGTTGGAGGCGCGCAGGTTGAACCGCCATTTGCCCATGTCCAGCGACAGCCCGTCGGTCTCGTCGCGCCCCTGCGCCTCGGCGGCAAATTCCGCCTCCACCCGCGCCCGCGCCGCATCGGGATCGATGACGACGAAATTGATCTCGCCCGATGACGGAAAGGCAGTGCGGCGTTCGGCCACCAGTTCGGACAGGCTCCGGCCGGAGCGTCCCATCAGCTCGGCCACCAGAAGCCAGGGGATCATGCCGCTGTCGCAATGGACGAAGTCGCGGAAATAGTGATGCGCCGACATCTCGCCGCCATAGACCGCCGCGTGGTCGCGCAGCGCCGCCTTCAGGAAGGCGTGGCCGGTGCGGGACTGGATCGCGGTGCCGCCCTGGGCTTCGACGATGTCGCGGGTGTTCCAGATCACCCGCGGATCATGGACAATGCGCGCGCCGGGTTCGCGGGTCAGGAACGCCGCCGCCAGCAGGCCGACCATATATTCGCCGTCGACGAAGCCGCCGGTCTCGTCGAAGAAGAAGCAGCGGTCGAAATCGCCGTCGAAGGCGATGCCCAGATCCGCCCCCGCACTGCGGACCGCATCGGCCGTGACCGGCTGGTTCTCGGGCAGAAGCGGGTTCGGAATGCCGTTGGGAAAACTGCCGTCCGGCGCGTGGTTGAGGCGGATGAACTCCAGCGGCGCGCCGGTCCCGCGCAGCACCTCCGCGATGGCGTCGAAGGTCGGACCCGCCGCACCGTTGCCGCAATTCACCACGATCTTCAGCGGGCGCAGCGCGGCAGGATCGACGAAGCTGACGATTTTGGCGACATAGGCCTGCCGCGCCTCGGCCGCCACGTCGCGCCGCAGCCCGGCCGATTGGGCGGGCGGGCCGAAATCATCCGCCTCTGCCAGTTCGCGGATCCCGGCCAGCCCGGTCTCGGCACCCAGCGGGGCAGAGCCGCGCCCGACCATCTTCATGCCGTTATAGGTGATCGGGTTGTGCGAGGCGGTCACCTCGATCCCGCCATCAGCGTCGAAATGGCTGGTGGCGAAATATATCTCCTCTGTGCCGCACAGCCCCAGATCCAGCACCTCTGCCCCTTCGGCGATCAGCGCCGCGGCAAGCGCATCGGCCAGTTCCGCGCTTGACGGGCGGTTGTCCCGGCCCAGCACGACGCGGCGCGCCCCCAGGGCGCGCGCAAATCCGCGCCCGATGCGATATGCGATCCCGGCATCCAGATCCTCGCCCAGCCTGCCGCGAATATCGTAGGCCTTGAAACAGCGCAGCGCCCCCATCAGCCCCGCGCCCCCTGCCCGCGCGCATAGATGTCGTCATGGCGCACGATGTCGTCCTCGCCCAGATATGACCCGGTCTGCACCTCGATCAGCACCATCGGCAGCTTGCCGGGATTTTCCAGCCGGTGCACCGCGCCGAGCGGGACATAGACGGACTGGTTTTCGGAGACCAAGCTGACATCGGAATTCACCGTAACCTTCGCCGTGCCCTCGACGACGATCCAGTGTTCTGCGCGGTGATGATGGCTTTGCAGGCTCAGCGCCGCGCCGGGATTGACGACGATGCGCTTGACCTGGAAGCGGGGGCCGAGCACGAGCGTTTCGTACCAGCCCCAGGGGCGGTAATCGCGGGGCAGCGTCTCGGCCTGCGGCTTCTCATGGGCCTTCAGCCGCGCCACCGCCAGCTTCACGTCCTGCGCCCGGTCCTTCGGCGCCACCAGCACCGCGTCGGGCATGGCCACGGCGATGATGTTGTCCAGCCCGATCCCGACCAGCACCTGCCCGTCGGTCTCGGCGCGAAGCAGGCTGTCGCGGCAATCAATCGCCTCGGCCGGGCCGGAGGTGGCGACCCCGTCCCCGTCCGGCCCCTGTTCGCGCCAGACCGCATCCCAGCCGCCCAGATCGGACCAGCCGGCGGAAAACGGCACCACGGCGAGGTTGCCGGCCTTTTCCATCACCGCGTAATCGACCGAGATCGAGGGCGCTTTGGCGTAATCACCGGGCGCGAGCCGCAGAAACCCCAGATCGGCGGTCGCATTCTTCAGCGCGGCCGAGACCGGCGCCATCACGTCGGGCGCGTGCTTGCGGAACGCCTCGACCATATCCGCCGCGCGGGCCAGGAAGATCCCCGCATTCCACAGGAACTTGCCCGATGCCAGCATGTCGCGCGCCGCCGCCGCGCCGGGCTTCTCGACAAAGCGCAAAAGGTCCGACGCCGCGCCGTCGGGCGAAGGCGCGGTCTCCAGTTCCAGATAGCCATAGCCGGTCTCGGGCCGGTCAGGGGTGATGCCGAAGGTCACGATGCGTCCGCGCGACACGGCCTCCATGCCGCGCGTGACGGCGTCGAGAAATGCGGCGCGATCCGGGATGGCATGATCGGACGGCGCGACCAGCATCACCGCATCGGGGTCGCGCGCCATCAGGTAGAAGGCGGCGACGAGCACCGCGGGCGCGGTGTTGCGCGGCTCGGGCTCGATCAGCACGGCGCCGGGATCGATCCCGACCGCCGCCAGTTGCTCGGTCACGACGAAGCGGAAATCCGCATTGGTCACGATGATCGGCGCGGCCATCCCGGCCTCCTCACCGGCAAAGCGCAGCGCGGCCTCCTGAAACAGGGTCCGGTCCCCGATCAGCGGCGCAAATTGCTTGGGATAGGATTTCCGCGACAGCGGCCAGAGCCGCGTGCCGGAGCCGCCGGAGAGGATGACGGGGAACAGTTTGGGCGTGTCGCGCGGCATGGGTCTTCCAGGTCATCCGGGTCTGTTGGCGGCCTGCCTGGCGCGCAACGGATCACGCGCCCGGCCACAGGCAGGAATACGCGGCAAGCGCGATGGTATCAATCGCGCAATCCGCCGCCTCAGGCGGGAACAGCGACCGGCGGGGCATCGTCGCGGGCGATCACCTGCATCTCGAGCCCATAGATCTGCTGCAACATGCCGGGCCGCATCAGATCGGCCGGGCCGCCCTGCATGATGAGACGGCCCTGCCGCAGCGCGACGATCTCGTCGCAGAACCGCGCCGCCATGTTCACGTCGTGCAGCACCACCACCGCGCTGCGCCCCTGGGCGTGGCACATCCGGCGCACCAGCGACAGCACCTCCACCGCATGGGCGATGTCCAGGGCCGAGATCGGCTCGTCCAGCAAAAGCGTCCCGGCCTGCTGCGCGACCATCATAGCCAGCCAGGCCCGCTGCCGCTCGCCGCCCGACAGCGTGTCCACCAGCCTGTCCGACAGCGCCTCGAGCCCGCATTCGGCAATCGCGTCGGCCACCGCCCTGTGATCGCGCGGCCCGAAGCGACCAAGCGCGCCATGCCACGGGTAACGGCCAAGCGCAGCGAGTTCGCGCACGCTCATCCCCTCTGCCGGTGGCGGTGACTGGGGCAGGAACGCCATGCGCCGCGCCAGGTCTCGCGCCGGCCATTGGGAAAGATGCCGCCCCTCGAACCGCACCTCGCCCCTCGACGGGATCTGGCGGGCCAGCGACCTGAGCAGGGTGGACTTGCCCGACCCGTTATGGCCGATCAGCCCGGTCACCCGCCCCGGCAAGAGCCGCAGCGTCACCCCGTGCAGCAGCCTGCGTCCCGGCACATCGACGCAAAGCGCATCTATCTCGAACAGGGGATCACTCATCTCACGCGCCTCATCATCAGCACCAGCAGCCGGGGCGCCCCGATCAGCGAGGCGAACAGCCCGAGCGGCAATTCATATGGAAACCCGGCCATGCGCGCCCCGAAATCTGCGGCCAGCATCAGCAGCGCCCCGATCAGCGCCGCGCCAACGATCTGGTCGGCGGGCCGCGCCAGCCCGGCCCGCCTTGCCAGATGCGGCGCCATCAGCCCGACGAAACTCAGCGGGCCGACCAGGACCGTCGCAGCCCCGGTGGCCAGCCCGGACAGCGCGATGAGCCCCAGCCGCGCGGGTCGCAGCGGCACGCCCAGGCTGCCCGCCACCCCATCGCCGAGCGGCAGCACCGCCAGCCAGCGCCGCAGCACCAGCGACATCGCCAGCAGCAGCGCGGCCGTCACGGCCAGGGCCCCCGCCCCCGCCATCCCCACCGCCGAGGAGGAGCCGCTGAGCCAGCCGAGGATCTGCCAGCTTCGCGCATCCCCCGCCGCCATGATCGCCGCCAGCACCGCCGATGCCAGCGCTGAGACCGCGATCCCCGCCAACAGCACCCGTTCCGGCGGCATGTCGCGCCGCCCGGTGAAGGCCGCGACGAGGGCGAGCGCCAGCGTCCCGCCCGCCATGCTGCCCGCGCCGAGCAGCAATGCGCCGGGGGCCGCCACCGCAAACACCACCGCAGCATAGCCAAGCGCCGCCCCGCCAGAGACGCCCAGCACCTCGGGCGAGGCCAGCGGGTTGGCGGTCAGCCGTTGCAGGATCGCCCCGGCCAGGGCCAGGGCCGCGCCCGCCGAGGCCGCCGCGATCAGCCGCGGCAGGCGCATGGGCAGGAACTGCGCCACGCTGTGCCGGTCCAGAACCGCCCACCCGCCGGGCACCCGCCCGATCCAGACCAGCACCAGCAGGGCCAGCATCAGCGCCACCGCCAGCCCAGCCAGCAGCCGCCCTGGCCGGGCGCGGCGCGGCGGCGGGCCCTCAGCCGCCTCGGTTCCCGGCGGGGTGGAGCCGCGCAGCCGCGGCAGCAGCCAGATCAGCAGCGGCCCGCCGATCAGCCCGGTCAGCGCGCCGGTCGGAAACATCTCGCCGCTCGCCCCGGCCACGGCCAGCACCACCCCGTCGCAAAGCGACAGGATCAGCGCCCCGATCAGCGGCGAGGCAATCAGCAGCGCCCCCACCCCGCGCAGGCCCAGCGTCCGGGCGAGCGCCGGTGCAGCCAGCCCGACAAAGCCGATCAGCCCCAGCTCGGCCGAAACCGCCGCCGCCAGCACCACCGCGACCGCCACCGCCGCGAGCCGGATCAGCGCCACGTTCATGCCCAGGGCGCGCGCCCCCTCCGCCCCCAGCGACAGCACGGTGAGCGGACGCGCCAGCAGCGAAGCCAGCGCCGCGCCGCAGATCAGCACCAGCGACAGCGCGCGCACGCCGGACCAGTCCTGCTGGACCAGGGCGCCACCATTCCAGATCACCAGCGACAGCAGATATTCGCCCTGCGCCAGCGTGACCGCGGTGGCTATGGCACTGGCCGTCATCCCCACCAGCATCCCCACGATCACCATCGTCACCGGCGCGAATCCGCGCCGCGCGCCGATCGCCAGCACCAGCCCCGCCGCCAGCATCGCGCCGGTCATCGCGACCGGCCAGCGGCCGATCTCCAGCAGCGACGGGGCCAGCACCGTGGCCAGCACAAGCGCCAATTGCGCCCCGGCCGAGATGCCCAGCGTGGTGGGATCGGCCACCGGGTTGCGCAGCACCGCCTGAAGGATCGCGCCCGACAGCCCGAGCGCCGCGCCCGCGACGAGCGCGATGACCCCGCGCGGCATCAGCCCGAAGCCCAGCCGGATCTGGTCGAGCCCCATCCGCGCCGGGTCCAGCGGAAAGCCGGGCCAGTTTCCCCATGGCAGCAATCGCAGCGCCGCATCCTGCCACAGCATCAGCGCTAGCAGCGCGGCGCACAGCCCCAGCAGCCAGACATGGACCGCCGGGCGCGGCTTTCGCGGCCCCGCCAGGCTCATGCGAGCGCCTCCACCGGCCCAGCCCGAAACGCGGCGGCCAGCTCGCGCGCAAAGCGCAGCGCGCTCGGCACCGCGCCAAAGGCGTTCATCCGCGGCAATTGCCAGACCCGGCCGCCCGAGACCTGCGGCAAGGCCCGCCACAACACGCTGCGCGACAGCGCCCGGCGGGCCTGCGGTGGCAGCGGACCGATGATGACCAGCCGTGCCTCAGGCATGTTGGCCAACTCCTCCAGCGGGACCGGGGCCAGAAAGCTGAACGCGGTGCGCTCTGCCCAGCCATTGCGCAGCCCCAGCCGCGCCGCGGTGCTGCCATAGAGGCTGTCATGGCCGAAGACCCGCATATGCCGCGCATCCCCGATCTCGATCAGGCAAAGCGGTTGATCCGCATGCGCCCGCAGCGACGCGGCCTGCGCGGACAGCGCGTCCTCCGCCCGGCGCTGCGCCGCCCTGCCGGCTGCGGGATCGCCCAACGCCTCGGCCAGATGTCCGAGCGCCGCCATCGCCAGCGTCAGCGGCGGTGCGTCGTCTGTGTAAATGGGCAGCGACAGGACCGGCGCGATCTGGCGCAGCCGGTCCTCGTAATGGCTGTAGAACGGCGAACTCAGGATCAGATCGGGGCGCGACAATTGCAGCAATTCGTAGTTCGGCGCGCCGCGCAGTCCCAGATCGACGATCCCCTCCGGCGTCAGCCCCGGCGGCGCGTCGTCCCGGAAGCGGATGAGCTCCGCCCCGGCCACCGGCACCGCGCCGAGTGCCAATGTCGTTTCCAGCATCGCCCAGTCGATCGCCGCCAGCCGCATCCCCGACCCGGCGGCCCCCGCCGCAGCCCGGCCGGACCCGGCAAGCGCCGCCGCCAGCACCGATCCGGCAACACGCAGGACATGGCGGCGGCCGGGCCGGGCGGGCGCTTCGCCGCCTGCTACCACGTGTAGGTCATCTTGGCCGACAGCGTCCGGCCCTCGCCGTAATAGCAGCCGAACCATCCGCAGGTGGACAGATAGACCTCATCGGTCAGGTTCGAGACATTCAGCGACCCTTCCAGATTTCCGCGCGTATAGCTCGCGCCCATGTCCAGCAGCGTGACCGAATCCAGCTCGCGCGTGTTGCTGATATCCATGCGGCTGCCGATGTGGCGGATGCCGCCGCCGCTGCGCAGCCCGTTGCCGAAATCATGGTCCAGCCAGATCCCGGCGCTGTGTTTCGGGGCATTCCACATCGGCTGGCCGGTATTCGTGCCGCCGCGCTGCTCGGTGTCGTTATAGGCATAGCTGGCGCGGATCTCCCAGGCGGCGCTGAGTGCCGCACTGGCTTCCAGTTCCAGCCCGCGCGAGCGGACCTCGCCGATCTGTCGATACAGGTTCACGCCGCTGGCGCTGCTACCTGCCCACTGGTTCACATTGGTCTGGGTGAGATCATAGATCGCCGCGGTGAACAGCCCGTCAAACGCGGTCGGCTGGTATTTCAGCCCCAGCTCCCACTGCTCGCCCTCGGTCGGCTTCAGCGGCTCCTCGTTCTCGTTGATGCCGGTCTGCGGATCGAAGGAGGTGGCGTAGCTGAGATAGGTCAGCACCCCGTTGCCGAACTGATAGCCGAGGCTCGCCTGCCCGGTCAGCTTGGTCTCGTCGAACTCGGCCGGGACGTTGTACTGCACGCCGCTCTGCTCGGCCCAGTCATAGCGCAGACCGCCGGTCATGCGCCAGTTGCCCAGCATCACCTCGTCCTGCGCATAGATTCCCACCTGCCGCAGCGTGACCGCGCCGCTGTTCGGCCCGCCCGCAAACACCGGCAGCGGGCCCTGATTGTCGGGATCGTTCCAGTCGAACCGGGTCCGGTCGCTTTCGATCAGGCTCGATTCCTCGGCCTCGTAGCGGCGCAGATCCATGCCGAACAGAAGCTGATGCGTGGCCTGCCCGGTCACCGCCTCGCCGGTCAGCCGGGTGTCGAGGCTGACGCTCTCGCTCTCCTCGCTCTGCCGGCTGGCGCCGCGGAAGAAACTGCCATCGGCGTCGATCACCGCGCCGGTCGAGACATAAGTGCCGGTATAGTCCCAATCGAGCTTCTCGTAGCGGAAGCCCTGGCTCAGCGTCCATCCGCTGTCGAGATCGTGGCTGACCTCGACGCCCAGATTCCACATCTTGCGGTCGCTGTCGTCCCAGTTGGTCTGGCCCACATAGAGCTCGCGCAGATCCTCGCCATCGGCCAGTTCGGTCAGCCCGAACGGGATCCCCACCGGAGAGATCGGGGCATCGGCGGTATAGGAGGCCAGCAGGTCGATGGTGGTCAGCGCATCCGGGCTCCACCTGACCGCCCCGGCCAGATAGCCGCGTTCATTGCCCAGCTCGTCGATCTGGGTCTGCATGTCCTTGCCGATGCCGGTCAGCCGCCAGGACAGGGCTTCGCTGGCCTCGCGGTTCACATCGAAGAACACCCGCTTGCCGTCATGGCTGTCGATGCCGACCCCGGCTTCGCCGAAATCGCCGGTCTGGGCGCGTTTCTGCACCTGGTTGATGATCCCCGCCGGCATGCCCGCGCCATAGAGCGACGAGGACGGGCCGCGCAGCACCTCGACCTGCTGCATGCCGTAAAGCTCGTAATCCACCGCGCCGAAGAACCGGCCCTGGCGCAGCCCGTTCACATATTGCGCCTTGTCGCTCTCGAAACCGCGCAGCGTGGGGGCGTTGAAGCGCGGATCGGCCCCGAAGGGCTGGCCATAGATCCCGGCCGTATAGCCGAGCGATTCGCCCAGATTGCTGGCACCCTGGTCGTCGATCTGCGCCTCGGTGACGACCGAGACGGATTTCTGCGACTCGGCCAGCGGGGTCAGCGATTTCGCCACCTGCGCGCCGCTGGCGACATAGCCGGCCACGTCCTCGGCATCGAGATAGATGGTGCCCAGCACGAAGACCGGGTTCTCCGCGCCTTGCCCGGCGGGGGTGACGGCAGGGTCCTGCGCCGCGGCGGCGGCGGCAAGTGCGGCGGTGCTGACACCGGCAAGCAGAAGGATCTGGCGGGGATGGGCGGGCATGAAACACTCTCTGACAAAGGAAATCAGCGCCCGCTTCCCATGCCTGCCGGATGATCGTCAATGAACGTCAAAGAAAAATAGTCGGGTATTTGCCACGGCTGTTGCACAGGCGCCATAGCGGTTGCCCCCGCCGCTTGCGCGATACCGCGGCACGCGGCACGAAAAGCCGTTACTTATTCGCGAGCTGCACCGGGTCGCTGCCGGTGGCGGCGCGATACCAGTCCACGATGGCCTGCCGCTCCTGCGGTTCCATGAAGCTGACATTGGCGGGAGGCATTGCATTCGTCAGCCCGGCCTGCAGATAGATCTGGCGCGCCGCGCGGGTGATGTCCTCGGGCGTTTCCAGCAGCAGATCCTTGGGCGCGCGGTGGATCCCCTCATAACCCGGATCGCGGGCATGGCACATGGCGCAGCGTCCCGGCACGACGGTCATCACCTCGTCGAACCCGTCGGCGGCGGCGAATTTCTGCTGCTGAGGCGTCAGCGCGCGGGCCTCGGACTCCTCGTAGCTCGACTGCCAGAGCGGCGCGGTGGACAGCCACATCACCCCGATGAACAGCACCGCCGTCGCCGCCCAGGTCCACCACTTCATGGAGCCGGTGGCATGCATGGTGTTGAAGAAATGCCGGATGGTCACGCCCATCAGGAAGATCAGCGCCGCGATCAGCCAGTTAAATTCCGTGGCAAAGGCCAGCGGGTAATGGTTCGACAGCATCAGGAACACGACCGGCAGGGTCAGGTAGTTGTTATGGGTCGACCGCAGCTTGGCGATCTTGCCGTATTTCGGATCGGGCTTGCGGCCTTCCTGCAGATCCTTCACCACGATGCGCTGATTGGGCATGATGATGAAGAACACATTCGCCGTCATGATGGTCGCGGTAAACGCGCCCAAATGCAGCATGGTCGCCCGCCCCGTGAAGATCTGGTTATAGCCGTAACCCATCGCCACCAGCAGCACGAACAGCAGCAGCATCAGCACTGTGGGGCGCTCGCCCAGGCCCGATTTGCACAGCCGGTCATAGACCAGCCAGCCGATGGTCAGCGAGGCGGCCGAGATCACGATCCCCTGCCACAGCGCCATGTCGGCCTTGGCCCGGTCGATCAGATACAGCTCGCCCCCGACCCAGTAGACAATCATCAAGAGCGCCGCGCCCGACAGCCAGGTCGAATAGCTCTCCCATTTGAACCAGATCAGGTGATCGGGCATGTTTTCCGGCGCGACGAGATATTTCTGGATATGGTAGAAGCCGCCGCCATGCACCTGCCATTCCTCGCCATGCGCGCCGACCGGCATGTTCGGCACCTTGCGCAGCCCCAGATCGAGCGCGACGAAATAGAAGCTCGACCCGATCCAGGCGATGGCGGTGATGACATGGGTCCACCGCACCGCGAATCCGATCCAGTCCCAGATGATGGCAAAATCCTGCATGGCGGTCTCCTCGCTGTCGTCTTTGCAGGCTATCCGATGGGCAGGTCGCCGGGTAAGCGCGAAAATCCCCGAACAGCTTCAAGAAATCCCGGAAAGTGGTGCTAAAGGCCGCGCGCAGTACAGGGCCAGCGGCCGACCGCGGGTGGCCGCTGCCTGCGGTCGTGCGATGCGCCTTTATGGCTCAGTCACATCGAACATCTGTCCGGCGCGGACCGGCGAAGAAGCGGCCGCCCATCCGGGCGGTCGGCCGCTGGCCCGGCGGGGCTGCGCCCCTTGTTCCGGGCCGGGTGTGCAGCAAAGCGCAAACCCGATCCGCCGGGCGCCTTTGGTATGGCGGGCAGCCCTAGCTGTAACTCGACACATTCGCCCCGGCGAGGGCAGCGATGTTGATGAGCCCACGCACGGTGATGCCCGGCGTGACGATATGGGCGCGGTTCTCCATCCCCATCAGGATCGGCCCGACCTCCAGCCCGCCCGCGACCGAGCGCAGCATGTTGCGCGCCGCATTGGCGATCTCGGCATTGGCATAGACCAGCCCGTTGGCCTTGCCGGTCAGCCGCCCATCCGGGTAGAGCCGCTCGCGCAGCTCGGGATCGAGCGCCACATCGGCCGGCATCTCACCCTCATACTCGAAATCCAGCTTCATCGAATCGAGGATCTCCATCGCCGCGCGCATCGACCGGCTGGTCGGGCTGTCGAGATTGCCGAATTGCGAGGCGGAGCACAGCGCGATGCGCGGCTCCACCCCGAAGCGGCGCATATGCCGGGCCGCGCCCACCACCGTCTCGGCGATCTGAGCCGGGTCAGGGTTCAGATGCACCTGGGTGTCGGCCAGGAACAGCGGCCCCTTCTCCATGATGATCAGCGACAGCGCACCGACCGGGCGCGCGGCCCCGCGGGCCAGGATCTCCGTCACATAGCGCAGATGCCAGCGATATTCGCCGAACGTGCCGCAGATCATGCTGTCGGCCTCGCCGCGATGGACCATCATCGCGGCGATCACCGTGGTGTTCGTGCGCAGGATCGCGCGGGCCAGATCCGGCGTCACCCCGCGCCGCCGCATGAGCTGGTGATAATCGGTCCAGTAGTCGCGGTAGCGCGCATCGCTTTCGGGGTTGATGACCTCGATCGCGTCGAGATCCAGCTTGATCCCGTCGCGCTCCAGCCGCTGGCTGATGACCTCGGGCCGGCCGATCAGGATCGGGGTGTCGTGGCCTTCCTCGATCAACTGCCGCGCGGCGTGCAGGATGCGCTCATCCTCGCCCTCGGCAAAGACGATGCGGCGTTGCGTGATCCGGTCCGCCTCGAAGACCGAGCGCATGATGTTGTAGCTGCGATAGACCCGGCCGCGCAGGCGGCGGTCATATTCCTCCAGGTCCAGCTCGCGGGTGGCCACGCCGGAGTCGATGGCCGCGCGGGCGACGGCGGTGGCGATGGTCGGCAGCAGCCGCGGATCGAAGGGCTTCGGGATCAGGTAATCCGGCCCGAAACTCAGCGTCTCGCCGCGATAAGCCTGCCCGACCTCGGCCGAGGTGGTCTCGCGGGCGAGCGCCGCGATGGCCTCGACACAGGCCACCTTCATCTCGTCATTGATCGAGGTCGCCCCGGCATCGAGTGCGCCGCGGAAGATGAACGGAAAGCACAGGACGTTATTGACCTGGTTGGGATAGTCGCTGCGCCCGGTGGCGATCAGCGCATCCGGCGCGGCGCGGCGCGCCTCTTCGGGCATGATCTCCGGTGTCGGGTTGGCGAGCGCGAAGATGATCGGCCGCTCCGCCATCTTCGCCACCATCTCGGCGGTCAGCAGGCCGGGGCCGGAGACGCCGAGGAACAGATCCGCCCCCTCCATCGCGTCCAGCGTCGAGCGCATCTCGGTGTCGCGGGCGAATTCCTGCTTTTCCGGGTTGAGATCGTCGCGCCCCGCATGAACCACGCCCTTGCTGTCCAGCATGGTGATGTTCTGCTTCTGCACCCCCATCACCATCAGCATCTTGAGACAGGCGATCCCGGCCGCCCCGGCCCCGAGCGCGACGACGCGCAGATCCTCGAAGCGCTTATCCGCGATCCGCAGCGCGTTCGTGGCCGCCGCCGCCGCCACGATGGCGGTGCCGTGCTGATCGTCGTGAAAGACCGGGATATTCATCCGCTCGCGGCAGATCCGCTCGACCAGGAAACAATCCGGCGCCTTGATGTCTTCCAGATTGACCGCGCCGAAGGTCGGCTCCAGCTTGCAAACGATTTCGGCGAGCTTCTCGGGGTCGGTCTCATCGACCTCGATATCGAAACAATCCACCCCGGCGAATTTCTTGAACAGAACCGCCTTGCCCTCCATCACCGGCTTGGACGCCTGCGCGCCGATATTGCCCAGACCCAGCACCGCCGTGCCGTTCGACATCACCGCGACGAGATTGCTCTTCGCCGTGTAGCGCATCGCGTCGAGCGGGTTTTTCTGGATATCCAGACAGGCCTCGGCCACGCCCGGCGAATAGGCGTTGGACAGGTCGCGCCCGGTATCCATCGGCTTCGTGGCCCGGATCTCCAGCTTGCCGGGCTTGGGAAACTCGTGATAATCCAGCGCCTCCTGGCGGCGGTCCCTGCTGATTTCTTCGTCCGACATGGCTCTCTCCCTTGGCAACCCGGTGACTTGACGCAGGGAGAAGTTGGGCATGGTCCGGCCGGGATTTGCAACACCGCTTTGCTTCCGGGCGGCCTGATGGTGTTTCAGCCGGGGACTGGAAATCCGCTCCCGCCCCGGCCCGTTTCGCATTCATTGGGAAAGCCCGCGCTATACCGTCCTCAAGCGATTGCGACTTGCCCTGCCGGGCGCACTCACCGACAGTGATCGCACCCCTCAGCCGCGTCCGAGCATGACCAGCACCGATTTCCGCCAGACCCGACACCGCCGCGCCGCGTTCGTCACGCTGCTGGTTCTGAGCATGGCGGCGTTCCGGCCGGACCCTGTCGCGGCACAGATGCCGGGCCGCGGCCCGCAGGGGCCGAGCGAGGTCGGCGTGATGGAGCTGAGCCGCGAAGACGTGCCGGTCACTGTGGAGCTGCCGGGACGCGCCGTGGCCTTTCAGCGCGCCACCATCCGCCCGAAAGTCGGCGGAGAGATCACCGCCATCCCCTATGAGGCGGGGGCCGAGGTCGAGGCGGGCACGGTGCTGTTCCAGCTCGAAGACGAAACCCTGGCCGCGGAACTGACCGCCGAGGAGGTGGGCGTGGCGTCGGCCGAGGCGGCGCTGTCAGGCGCGACCGCCACGGTCGAACGCTATCGCAAGCTGCGCGGATCGGGGGTCAGCCAGGCCGATCTGGAAGCCGCCGAGGTGGCGCTTGCCGCGGCCCAGGCCGCGCTTGGTGCCGCCGAGGCCCGGCGCGATCTGGCCCGGCTGGCGCTGCGGCGAACGGAAATCACCAGCCCGATCCGCGGCCTCGTCGCCGTCTCGCCCTTCAGCGTCGGCGATATCGTCAGCGCCGGGCAGTCCGACGCGCTGACCGAGGTGGCCCAGATCGACCCGATCTATGTCGATGTCTCTGAATCCCGCGCCCGCATCCTGCGCAATCAGCGCAATGTCGCCGCCGGGCTGTTGCAGCGGCCCGGCACGCCCAGCGATGCGCGGCTGACGCTGGAAACCGGAATGGATTACGACGCGCCCGGCCGCGTGCTCAGCCCCGGCGCGCAGGTCTCGGCCACCACCGGCACCATCCCGATCCGGGTGCAGTTTCCCAACCCCGACCGGCTGATCCTGCCCGGCCAGTTCGTGCGCGTGACGCTGACCATCGGCAGCATCAGCGCCGTGCTGGTGCCGCAGCGCGCCACCAGCCGCGCCGCCGGGGGCGAGCTGACCGCCTTTCTCGCCCGCGACGGGCGCGCGGTGGAGGTGGCGCTGATCGAACAGGGCGTGCATCGCAACGCCTGGATCGTGACCGAAGGGGTGGATGCGGGCGACGCGCTGATCCTCGACGGGCTCAACGATCTGCGCAACGGCGCCGAGGTGACGACCGTGCCCGTGACGATCGACGAAAACGGCGTGGTCCGCGATGCACCGCCCGCCGACGGCGGGGCGGATGCGGACAGCGCCGCATCGGCCACGGCGGATGATGCCACGGCGGACGCGGTGGCCGTCGGCACAACCCCGCAAGCCTCGCCGCCCCGGCGCGACGGCGGCTGAGAAATGGGTCAGTTCTTCATCCACCGTCCGGTCTTTGCCTGGGTGCTGGCCATCGTGACCATGCTGGCCGGGATCTACAGCCTGACGGGCCTGCCGGTCTCGCAATATCCCGACATCGCGCCGACCACGATCCGCATCTCGGCCAGCTACTCGGGTGCCACCGCCGAGGCGGTGCAGAACTCCGTCACCACGCCGATCGAGGACACGCTGACCGGCATTGACGGGATGATCTATTTCGAATCCAGCTCCTCTCAGGGCCGGTCCTCGCTGGAGCTGACCTTCGATGACAGCGTCGATCCGACCGATGCGCTCAATGACGTGCAATCCAAGGTCCGCAGCGTCGAGGGCCGCCTGCCCTCGCCCGTGCAGGCGGACGGGGTGAATGTCTCGCGCTCCACCTCCTCGATCCTGATGGTCGGCGCGCTCGTCTCGACCGACGGGCGCTATTCCACGGTCGAGCTGGGAAATATGCTCGAAGAAATCGTCGAAGGCCCGGTCAAGCGGGTCGAGGGCGTGGGCGGCGTCAATGTCTTCGGCTCGGGCTATGCGATGCGGATCTGGCTCGATCCGTTCCGGCTGGCGCAATACAGCCTGCTGCCGACCGACATCACCGCGGCGGTGGCGTCGCAGAACTCGACCGTCTCGGTCGGCTCGCTCGGCGATCAGCCGGTGACGCCGGGCCAGCAATTCACCTCCACCATCACCGCGCAGAGCCAGTTGACCGGGGAAGAGGATTTCCGCCGCATCCTGCTGAAAACCGGCGAGGACGGGGCGACGGTCTGGCTGGGCGATGTCGCCGATATCGAGATCGGCAAGGAACGCTACGGCTCCGACAGCCGGTTCAACGGGCTGAACGCGGCGGGCTTCGGCGTGAACCTGGAAACCGGCGCCAATGCGGTCGATACCGCCGAGGGCGTGCGCGCGGTGCTGGACGATCTGAACAATGCCCTGCCCGACGGGGTGGAGCTGCGCGTGGCCTATGACACCTCGCCCTTTGTCGAGCTGTCCATCGAGAAGGTCTATCACACGCTGATCGAGGCGATCTGCCTGGTCGTGGGGGTCATCCTGATCTTCCTGCAACGCTGGCGCGCGACCATCATTCCGGTCATCGTCGTGCCGGTGGTCCTGCTGGGGACGTTCACCGTGCTGGCGGCGCTTGGATATTCCATCAATACGCTGACCATGTTCGCCATGGTGCTGGCCATCGGTCTGCTGGTGGATGACGCCATCGTCGTGGTCGAGAATGTCGAGCGGGTCATGGCCGAGGACGGCGTTGGCCCGGTCGAGGCGACGGAGCGATCGATGCGCCAGATCTCGGGCGCGCTGATCGGGATCGCGGCGGTGCTGTCGGCGGTGTTTCTGCCAATGGCCTTCATGGCCGGATCGACGGGGGTGGTCTATCGCCAGTTCTCGGTCACGATCATCACCGCGATGGGGCTGTCTCTGCTGGCGGCCCTGATCCTGACGCCATCCCAGACGGCAAGCCTGCTGCGCCCCCATCAGGGCGAGATCGGTTTCGCGCCCGCCCGCTGGTTCAACCGCAATTTCGACCGGATGGCGGATCGCTATGCGTCGGCGATCAAGCGGATGCTGCGCCGGCCGTTCCTGGCGCTCGTGGTGCTGGCCATGATTGCGGCCGGGGCGGGCTATCTGTTCACGCGGATGAGTTCGACCTTCCTGCCGTCAGAAGATCAGGGCGTGCTGATGGCGCAGATCCGGCTGTCGGAGGGATCGACCTCTCAACAGACCCTGGCCGTGGTGGAAGAGATCGAGGAGTACCTGCTCAACGAGGAACCGGCCGTCGAGTCGCTGTTCGGCGCGCTCGGCTGGGGGTTTTCGGGCAGCAGCCAGAGCCGGGCGATGCTGTTCGTGAAGCTGAAAAGCTTCGACGAACGCGGCGATCCCGATCTTGCCGCGGCCGAGGTGGCGCGGCGCGCCAATGAACGCTTCGGCCGCCACCGCGCCGGGCGCATCACCTTCCTGCAGCCCCCTGCGATCCAGGGCCTCGGCAATCAGTCGGGTTTCGACATGTTCCTGATCGACCAGACCGGACAGGGCATCGACGGGCTGCGCGAGGCCTCGGCGGCGCTCGAAGCCGCGGGTGAGGCCGATCCGCGCCTAGCCAATGTCCGCGGCCGCGGGGATGAGGACGACGCGGCCTTGCGGCTCAGCATCGACGCGCAGCGGGCCGAGGCGCTCGGGCTGAACCTCAACGAGGTGAACGGGATGCTGTCGGTCATCTTCTCGGGCCGCGAGGTCAATGATTTCGCGCTCGGCGCGACGCTGCGCCCGGTGATCGTGCAGGGCGATGCCGAATACCGGATGCAGCCCGACGATCTGGAGGCGTGGTATGCGCGCAACAGCGCCGGAGAGATGGTGCCGTTCAGCGCCTTCAGCTCCTACCGCTGGGAGCCGGTGGCCCCCCGCCTGCAACGCTTCGAGGGCTCGAACGCGATTTCCATCGCCGGCGAACCCGCACCGGGCGTCAGCTCGGGCGAGGCGCTCGACGCGATGGAGGAGTTGGTGGCCGAGCTGCCCGGCGGGTTCGGCGTGGCCTGGACCGAGCTCAGCTATCAGGAACGGCAATCGGGCAACCAGGCGCCCTATCTCTACGCGCTCTCGGCGCTCGTGGTGTTTCTGGCGCTCGCGGCGATCTATGAAAGCTGGTCGGTGCCGATGGCGGTGATCCTGGCCGTGCCGGTGGGCGTGCTGGGCGCGGTGGCGGCGGCGCTGATCTTCGGGCAGTCGAACGATGTCTATTTCAAGGTCGGCATCCTGACCACCATCGGGCTGGCCGCCAAAAACGCCATCCTGATCGTCGAGTTTGCCCGCGTGCTGGAGCTGGAGGGCCGCAGCACCGTCGACGCCGCCATCGAGGCCGCGCGGCTGCGGCTGCGCCCGATCCTGATGACCTCGTTGGCCTTCATCCTGGGCGTGGTGCCGCTGGCCACCGCCAGCGGCGCGGGGGCGGCGGCGCAGAACTCCATCGGGATCGGGGTGATGGGCGGGATGATCGCGGCGACCTTCATTGGCATCTTCATGGTGCCCAGCTTCTATGTCGCGATCCGCAGCGTCTCCGGCCCGCTGCGCCCGGCGGGCCGGGCCGAGGGGGATGCCCCCGCCCCTATGCCGGGCGAATGAGGATGGCGCGGAAATCGTTGACATTGGTCAGGGTCGGCCCCGGCACGACCTGATCGCCAAGCGCCCCGAAAAAGCTGTGCGCGTCGTTGCGGTCGAGCGCCCGCGCCGGGTCCAGCCCCGCGTCCCGCGCCCGCGCCAGCGTGTCGGGCGTGATGATCGCGCCCGCCACCTCGGCCGCGCCGTCCACCCCGTCCGTGTCGCAGGCGATCGCCAAAATCCCCTCCGCACCATTCAGCGCCACGGCAAGCGCCAGCGCATATTCGGCGTTGGGTCCGCCCACCCCGTCGCCGCGCCGCGTCACGGTCAGCTCGCCGCCCGACAGGATCACCAGCACCTCATCGCCGGACAGGGCGGCCTGTTTTTCCAGCGCCAGCCTCGCGTGATCCTGCGCCACCTCGCGCGCCTCGCCATTCAGATCGTCGCCCAGGATCACGCTTTCGATCCCGCGCGCGGCCAGCAATTCCGCTGCCGCGTCGAGCGATTGCGCAGGTGCCGCCACCACGCGGTTCTCCACCCGCGCCAGCCGCGCGTCGCCGGGCGGGATCACCCCGCTGCCTGCATTCAGCACCGCCTGCGCGCTCTCCGGCAGCGCGATCTGCCAGCGGGATACGATCTCGCGCGCCTCCTTGTCAGTCGAGCCATCCCCCACCGTCGGCCCCGATCCGATCATCGCCGGATCGTCGCCCGGCACGTCCGAGATCATCAGCGCCACGACCCGCGCAGGCGCGGCTGCGGCGGCAAGCTGCCCGCCCTTCACCCGGCTCAGATGCTTGCGCAGCAGGTTCATCTGCCCGATCGGCGCGCCCGAGGCCAGCAGTGCCGCATTCACCGCCTGCTTCTCCGCCAGCGTCATCTCGCCCGCAGGCGCGCAGAGCAGCGCCGAGGCCCCGCCCGAGATCAGCATCACCACCAGATCATCCGCCCTCAGCCCGCCAAGCAGGTCCAGCATCCGCGCCGTCGCATCGACCCCGGCCTGATCGGGGACCGGATGGGCGGCCTCGACGATCTCGATGCCGCGCGTCGGGCGGCCGTAGCCATAGCGGGTGATGACCAGCCCGTCGCAGGGGCCCCATTCAGCCTCCACCGCCTCGGCCATCCGCGCCGACGCCTTGCCCGCGCCCACCACCAGCAGCCGGCCCTGAGGGCGCTCGGGCAGGTTCGGGCCGATGAAGCGCATCGGATCGGCCACGGCCACGGCGCGGTCGAACAACTCTCGCAGAAGCGCGCGGTCAGACATCGGATTCTCCTGTGTTGCGGCGGAGGCGCGGCCGCGCCTGCCAGATGCTCAACGCGATCAGCGCGGCGGTGGCGATCACGAAACCGCAGGCGATGGGGCGTTCCAGAAACACCAGCGGATCGCCGCGCGAGATCAGCAGGGCGCGGCGCAGATTGGTCTCGATCAGCGGTCCGAGCACGAAGCCCAGCAGCAGCAGCGCCGGGCTGAACCGGGCGAGCGCCATCAGATAGCCCGCCACGCCCACCACCGCGACGACGCCGATATCGAAGGCCGATCCGCGCACCGAGTAGACGCCGAGGCAGACGAAGATCAGGATCGCCGGGTAGAGATAGCGGAACGGGATGCGCAGCATCGACACCCAGATCCCGATCAGCGGCAGGTTCAGGATCAGCAGCAGCATATTGCCGATCCCGAAACTGACCACCAGCCCCCAGAACATCTCGGGCCGCGCCTCCAGCATCATCGGGCCGGGCTGGATGCCGTGAATGACAAGCGCCCCCAGCATCAGCGCCATGATCGGATCGCCGGGAATCCCCAGCGTCAGCGTCGGCACGAAGGCGGTAATCGAAGCCGAGTTGTTCGCGGCCTCCGGCGCGGCGACGCCTTCGACCGCGCCTTGGCCGAACCGCTCCGGCCGCCGCGCGACGCGGCGTTCCAGCGCATAGCTGAGAAAGGATGACAGCGTCGATCCGGTCCCCGGCAGCGCCCCGAAAAACGACCCCAGCCCCGTGCCGCGCAGGATCGGGCCGGGCATCCGCCGTAGATCGTCCCGGCCGGGCATCATCTGGCGGAAGCTGACCCTCTCCGGGCTGCCCTGCCGCTCGGCGTCGCGGATATTGCCGACCACCTCGGCCACGCCGAAGAGCCCCATCGCCAAGGCAACCAGGTTGATCCCGTCCAGAAGCTCGGTCTGGCCGAAGGTGAAGCGCTGCGCGCCGGAATTCACATCCGTGCCCACGCAGCCGAGGATCAGGCCCAGCACGACCATTGCAAAGGATTTCACCGGGCTGCCGCTGCCGATGGTCGCGGCGGCGACAAGACCCAGGATCATCATCGCCGCGTAATCCGCCGCCCCGAAGGCGGTGGCGGCGCGGCTCAGCCAGCCGGCCAGCAGGACCAGCACGACGATGCCCAGGATCGAGCCGACAAACGACGAGATCATCGACACGAACAGCGCCACCCCGGCGCGGCCTTGGCGCGCCAGCGGATAGCCGTCCAGCGTCGTGACCGCCGATTGCGGCGTGCCGGGCAGGCGCAGCAGGATCGAGGCCACCGCGCCGCCATATTGCGCCCCGTAATACACCCCGGCCAGCATGATCAGCGCCGCCTCCGGCGTGATGTAATAGGTAATCGGCAGTAGAAGCGAGATCGCCGCCATCGCCCCGATGCCGGGCAGCACGCCGATGAAGGTGCCCAGCGTCACGCCGAGCAGGCAATAGATCAGCACCCCCGGTTGCAGGGCGACGCCGAAGCCGTAGGCGATGCCTTCCAGCGCCGTCATGGATCAGGCCAGAGCGGCAGGCCCATCTTCAGGCCGAAGACGAAGACCGCGACGGTCAGGGCGGTGACAATGCCCGACAGCGCCAGCCGCCAGCCCCAGCCGGAACGCGGCGCGGGGATGGAGGCGACCAGCACCGCCAGGAAACAGGCCAGCATCACGCCCAGCCTGTCCATGCCGAAGCCGAAGATCAGGATGGCGGCGATGACCGCGGCCAGATCTCCCGGACGAACCGGCACGGGTGCCGCCCCGCGCCGCCAGGCCGGCAGCGCGATGGCCGTGCCCAGAAGCGCCAGCCCCGCGCCCAGCACGGACGGGAAGAAGCCCGGCCCCATCGCGCGCAGCGTGCCGAATTCCAGCCGCGTCCCGGCCCAGAACGCAACCGCCAGCCCGGTCAGGGCCAGCACCGCACCGCCCCAGATATCCGCCCAGTCCCGTTGCATTCTGCGGGCTTACTGCGGCGCTTCGACCGTGTCGATCACCGCACCCCACATCTCGGTGTCGTCGGCAATGCGCTGCGTCAGATCCCCGGCCGAGCCGCCGGCGGCCTGCCAGCCCATATCCAGCAGCTTCTGCTGCACCGTCTCATCCTGAAGGATCTCGTTGATCTCGGCATTCAGCCGTTCGATCACCGCCGGGTCGGTGTCCGCAGGCGCGATGAAGGCGTTCCACAGCTCGGCCTTGAAATCATCCGGCAGCCCGGCATTGCCCGCAATCACCGGCACGTCCGGGATCTGGCCGAACGGCTCGGCCGAGGTGACGCCCAGCATCTTCATGTTGCCCGCCTCGACATGGGGCAGCGCGGCCGAGGGAGCCATGAAGCCCGAATCGATCTCGCCACCCATGATCGAGGTGGTGACTTCGGCATAGGCCGTGAAGGGCACATGCAGCATCTCGATCCCGGCCTCGGAATTGAACAGCTCGGCCGTCAGATGCGCCCCCGAGCCCTGCCCGACCGAGCCGAAGGACATGGCACCCGGTTCGGCCTTCGCGGCTTCCACGAACCCGGCGAGATCCGCGATCTCGGACTCGCCCGATACCGCGAGGACCAGCGGCGAGGTGGCGATCAGCGCGATGGGCGAAATGTCGGCCTGCGGATCGAAGCCGGTCTCGCCCATCATCCGCGCCGCCGTGGTCAGCGGGCCGTTGATGGATGTGCCGATGGCGTGGCCGTCATCGGCATTGGCCAGCATCTGCTGGATGCCGATCACGCCGCCCGCGCCGGGCTTGTTCTCGATCACGATGGGCTGGCCCAGACGTTCGGCCAGCGGCTCGGTGATGATCCGGGCCAAGAGATCAGGCGAGGATCCGGCCGGAAAACCGACATAGACATGGACCGGCGCGCTCGGCCAGTCGGCCTCCTGCGCGAAGGCCGGGGCGGCGAGTGCGGCGGCGGTCAGGATCAGCGTTGCGCGGCGGGTCAGGATATGGGTCATGGTGATGTCCTCTCGGTTGGTAAGTTGCGGGCGGTTGCCCGAATTGGATTGCGGGGCGTCGGCCCTGCCCTGCGTGCAGCCTAACCTCCCAGCCACGCGACAAGGAACAGGGAGATTTGCGGAAACATCGCCACCACCACCAGCCCGACCAGGCTGGCCAGCAGGAACGGCAGCGCCCCGCGGGCGACCTGCTCGATCCGCAGCCTTGTCACATTGGCCGCGACATAGAGATTGATCCCCACCGGCGGGGTGATGAGCCCGATGGCCAGGTTCACCATGGTCAGCACCCCGAACCAGACCGGATCCCAACCCAACTCGCGCACCACCGGCATGAAGATCGGCAGCGAGATGAACATCACCGTCACCGCATCCATGAACATCCCCGCCACCAGCAGGATCAGCATGATGACGACCAGGATGACCGCGCCGTTCTCGGACAGGCCCAGCAGCGCCTCGGAATAGCTGCCCACCAGATCCTCGACCGTGACCACCCAGCCGAACAGGCTCGCATAAGCGACGACCATCATCACCACCGCTGACGATGACGCCGCATCGACCAGCGAGGCATAGAGCCCGCGCAGAGTCAGCGTGCGATAGACGATGCCACCCACGGCGAGCGCGTAGACCGTGGCGACAAGCGCCGCCTCGGTCGGCGTGAAGATGCCCGAATAGATCCCGCCCAGGATCACCACCGGGGTCAGCAGCCCCCAGAAACTGTCGCGAAAGCTGCGCCAGAGCCGCGTGGCGTAGGGCGCGCCCGCGTAAGGATCGGGGCTGAGCCGGTCGAGCGCGGCGCGCCCCTGCCCGGCCCCGCGCCGCGCCAGCGGCAGCACGGCCAGCATGGTCAGCCCCATGAAGGCACCGGGGATGATCGCAGCGATGAACAGGTCCGAGATCGAGGTCTCGGCGATGACCCCAAAGATCACCAGCCCGATCGAGGGCGGGATGACGATGGAAAACGCCGCCCCGGTGCTGACCAGACCGGCGGCGAAGGCGCGGCTGTAGCCGTCCTCCTCCATGGCGCGGATCAGCATCGGACCGATGGCCGCGACCGAGGCCGGGCCGGAGCCGGAGACCGCGCCCCAGAACAGACAGACCACCGTGCCGACGACGCCCATCCCGCCCGGCAGGCTGCCGATCAGCACGCGGAAGAACCGGATCATGCGTTCCGCAATGCCAAGCGAGCCCATCAGCGCCCCGGCGAGGATGAAGAACGGGATCGCCAGCAGCGCGTATTTGGCGATGCCGGTGGCGATCAGATCGCCGGCCAGATCGAAGCCGAAGCCGATCAGCCACATCGCGTAAAGCGCCGAGAGTCCCAGCGAAAATGCCACCGGGACGCCGATCGCCATCAGCAGGAAAAAGGCCAGCACCATCTGGGTGCCGGCCGGGATGGCGGCCAGGGCCTCAAACATCGGCCACCCCGTCCGGCGCGTCACCGGGGTCATGCCGCCCGCGCCACGCATATTGCAGATAGCGGATCAGGATCAGCGCGAAACCGAACGGCACCGCCGCCTGATAATACCAGGCCGGGATCTGCAGCGCGTAGGAGCGCATCCCGTTGCCGATCAGATTGGTCAGCGCCGCCCAGGAAAACCACGCCGACATCGCCAGCAACACCACGCTCAGCCCGGTTGCCAGGAAAAACAGCGCCCTGCGCGCCGGGCGCGGCAGCGCCTCGGTCAACAGCGTCACCGCCAGATGCTCGCCGCGCCGCGCGGCAATCGCCGCGCCGAACACGGTCAGCAGAAGAAAGCCGTTGGTCAACAACTCCTCGGAGGCGGCCAGCGAATAATTGGTCAGGTAGCGCACGCAGACATTGGCGAAACCCACCGCCGTCATGCCCAGAAAAATCACCGCGCAGATGATCTTTTCCGCCTCGTCCAGAAGGAACCTCATGCCGCCCCCGTCATGGCCGGGCGGACCGAACCGGCCCGCCCCGCAAAGATGCCGCGCCTTACTGGACCGAGGCCACCGCGTCCTGGAAGGATTGCACCAGGTCCGGCCCGACCTTCTCCGCCCAGCTGTCGAAGGCGGGCTGGGTCGCTTCGCGGAAGGCGGCGAGTTCGTCCGCCGACGGCTCGTAGACCTCCATCCCCTGCTCTTTCAGGAAATCGACGCCCTCCGCCGTGGCGGTCCGGCTGATCTCGCGCTGATAGGCCATGGCCTCGGTCGCGGCGTCCTGGAACTGGGCTTGCGTCTCGGCATCGAGGCTCTCCCATTTCTCGTTGGAGATGCCGAGGAAGAGCGGGTCGTAGGAGTAATGCCAGGTCGTGATGTATTTCTGCATCTCATAGACCTGCTGCGGGATGATGACCGCGCCGATCGGGTTTTCCTGCCCGTCCACCACGCCCTGCTGAAGCGCGGTCAGGGTCTCTGACCACTGCATCTGCTGCGGGTTTGCGCCGAGCGCATTCATCACATCGATATACATCGGCCCGGCCACGCGGACATTCATCCCGGCCATGTCCTCGGGGCTGGTGATCGGCTTGGTGTTGTTGGTCAGCTCGCGGAACCCGTTCTCGCCCCAGGCCAGCACCTTGATGCCCTTCTCCAGCAGGATCTCCTCCAGCGGGGCCACCGCCTCGCCCTGGGTGGTGGCATCGACCTGCTCGTAATTCTCATACATGTAAGGCAGCGAGAACACCGCCATTTCCGGCACCAGCGGGGTGACGTTGATGGCCGATGTCACCACCAGATCGAGCGCGCCGCGCCCGACCATCTCGGCCTGCCGCATCTGGTCGCCGCCCGAAAGCTGCGCGTTCGGGAACACCCGCACGTCATATGCGCCGTCGGTCTTTTCGCTCAAAAGCTCGCCGAACCGTTCGGCCCCCTGCTGCCATGTCGTCGTGTCCCCGACATTATGCGACAGGCGCAGCGTCTCGGCCTGCGCCGCCACCGACATGAGCGCCGAGGCGACGAGTGCGGCAAAGCTGAAACGGGTCATGGTCATGGTCGGTTCTCCCCCCAAGGATCTGTTGTTACGGCGGCGAGTCGCGGCCCGCCGCCGGATGCGCGGGCAAGTTCACCCGATCGGGGCGCTGCATACAAGGCGTATTTCGGCGCTGCGCGCGGCCTCAGACCGGATCCCACAGCCGTTCCGCGTGCCAGGCCACGTGATCGCCCATGAAGCTCTGCACGAAGAAATAGCTGTGATCATAGCCCGGCTGCATGCGGATCATCGCCGGCTGGCGGCGCGCCACGATCGCCTGCGCCAGTGCTTCGGGGCGCAGCAGGTCGAGGAACTGATCCTCCGTGCCCTGATCGATCAGGATCTCGCCCGGATAGCCGCGATCCGCCATCAGCAATGTCGCGTCATGGGCGGCCCAGGCGTCGCGATCTTCGCCCAGATAGGCGGCGAATTGCTTGCGGCCCCAGTCGGATTCACTCGGATTGGCGATGGGCGCGAAGGCCGAGACGCTGCGATATGTGTCGGGCAGGGTCATCGCCAGCGTCAGCGCGCCATGCCCGCCCATCGAATGGCCGGTGATCCCCTGCGCGGCGCGATCCAGCGGGAAGGCGTCAAAGACCAGATCGGGCAATTCCTGCGCGATATAGTCCCACATGCGGAAATGTTTCGCCCAAGGGTCCTGCGTCGCGTTGAGATAGAACCCCGCCCCCTGCCCCAGATCGAAGGCCTCGTCATCGGCCACGCCCTCGCCGCGCGGCGAGGTGTCGGGAAAGATCAGTGCAAGGCCTTCGCGCGCGGCATGATCCTGCGCCCCGGCCTTGGTCATGGCGTTTTCATGGGTGCAGGTCAGACCGGAGAGATACCACAGCACCGGCACCTCCGCCGTCTCGGCCTGCGGCGGCAGGTAGACGGCAAAGGTCATGTCGGTCCCGGTGGCCTTGGAGGCGTGGCGATAGACGCCCTGCCGCCCGCCAAAGCTGCGGTTTTCGCTGATCGTCTCAAGCGTCATCGGAATCTCCTGTCAGATCGTGATACATCACCAGCGCATCGACGTAGCCCTGCGCGGGATGGGCGAACGCGCCGGGCAGCCGGCCGACGATGCTGAACCCGGCCTTCTCCCATGAATGAACCGCGTCCGCATTGGTCGCCACCACGAAATTGAACTGCATCGCGCGGAATCCCTGCGCCCGCGCCCAGTCCTTCGCATGGGTGACCATCTCGCGCGCCACCCCCTGCCCGCGCGCGGCGGGTGCCGTGGCAAAGCTGGCATTGGCGACGTGACTGCCGCCGCCCGCCCGGTTGGCGCCGATATGGCTGGTGCCGAGAACCTCTCCGCCCCGCTCGGCCACGAAGGCGGTGAAGGGGGCGGCGAACCAGTCTTCCAGGGCGGCGTCCCGGGTGATGTCGCGCGGGATGCAATAGGTCTCACCGGCGCGATAGACCGGCTCCAGGATCGCCCAGATCGCATCGTGGTCCCGCACCCCCGCCGCCCGGATGGACAGCGGCGGGGCGGTGGCAGCGTCCTTCAATACAGCACCACCGAGCGGATCGATTCCCCGGCATGCATCAGATCGAACCCCTTGTTGATGTCATCCAGCGGCATGGTGTGGGTGATCATCGGGTCGATCTCGATCTTGCCGTCCATGTACCAGTCCACGATGCGCGGCACATCGGTCCGGCCGCGCGCGCCGCCGAAGGCCGTGCCCTTCCAGACCCGGCCGGTGACCAACTGGAAGGGCCGCGTGGCGATCTCCGCCCCGGCCGGAGCCACGCCGATGATGACCGAGACGCCCCAGCCGCGATGCGTGCATTCCAGCGCATCGCGCATCACCTTCACATTGCCGGTGGCGTCGAAGCTGTAATCCGCCCCGCCGATCTGGTCGAACGGGGTTTTGGTCATCTCGACAATCTCTTGCACGACATTTTCGCTGTTCTTCGGATTTACGAAATGGGTCATGCCGAACCGCTCGGCCATCGCCTTCTTGTCGTCATTCAGGTCCACGCCGATGATCATGTCGGCCCCGGCCAGGCGCAGTCCCTGGATCACGTTCAGCCCGATCCCGCCCAGACCGAAGACCACCGCCTTGGCCCCGATCTCAACCTTCGCGGTGTTGATGACCGCGCCGATCCCGGTGGTCACGCCGCAGCCGATATAGCAGATCTTGTCGAACGGCGCGTCCTCGCGCACCTTGGCCACGGCGATTTCCGGCAGCACGGTGAAATTCGAAAAGGTCGAGCAACCCATGTAATGATGGATCGGCGTGCCATCGGGCATCGAGAACCGGCTGGTCCCGTCCGGCATCATCCCCTGCCCCTGCGTGGCCCGGATCGCGGTGCACAGATTGGTCTTGCCCGACAGGCAGGACGCGCATTGCCGGCATTCGGGCGTATAAAGCGGGATCACATGATCGCCCGGCTTCACGCTGGTCACGCCCTCGCCTATCTCGACCACCACGCCCGCGCCCTCATGGCCCAGGATCGACGGAAACAGCCCCTCGGGATCGCCGCCCGACAGGGTGAATTCATCGGTGTGGCAGATGCCCGTCGCCTTGACCTCGACCAGCACCTCTCCGGGCTTGGGACCGTCGAGATTCACCTCCATGATCTCGAGCGGCTTTCCGGCTTCCACTGCGACGGCGGCACGGGTTTTCATGGCAATTCCCCCAATTATTTGGGCCCGAGTCTGGACGCCGGGCGGCAGGGGGTCAAGGCGGTTTCCCCCAAGAAATACTTGCCCGTCCGCCGCGGAAAACACGGGGATGAAACCTGCACTCCGACGCGGGATCTGCCGACCAAGCGGCAATTCCGACAAAAACAGTTTGACACGCGCCGGCGTAGATGATGAAAACGCTAGGGAATTAAAGCGCCGCCAATGCCACCGCGTCGCGATCCGGGAGATACCATGATCCGCACCACCATGACCGCCATCTCGCTGACCCTTCTGGCCCAGCCATTGCTCGCTGCGACGCCCGAGGAGGTGGTGGCGACCTATGCCGACATCGCCGAGGCCGCCTATGGCGACAGCCTCAGCACCGCGCAGACGCTGCGCGCGCGCATCGGCGAGCTGCTCGAGAACCCGTCCGAGGCCACGCTCACCTCCGCGCGCGAGGCCTATACCGCCGCCCGCGCCCCCTATCAGCAGACCGAGGCCTACCGTTTCGGCAATCCGATCGTCGATGACTGGGAGGGCCGGGTGAATGCCTGGCCGCTGGATGAGGGGCTGATCGACTACGTGGCCGAGGACACGCCCTCGGCCGAGGATAATGAGCTGGCGCAGCTCAACGTGATCGCAAACCCGTCGCTGGATCTCTCGGGCGAGACCATCGACGCGGCCGAGATCACGCCGGAACTGATTTCCGGCCAGTTGCACGAGGCGGGCGGGATCGAGGCGAATGTCGCCTCCGGCTATCACGCCATCGAATTCCTGCTCTGGGGGCAGGATCTCAACGGTACCGGGCCGGGTGCGGGCGAACGGCCCTGGACCGACTACGCGGACGGCGACGCCTGCTCCGGCGGGAATTGCGACCGGCGCGGCCAGTATCTGACCGCCGCCGCCGATCTGCTCATCTCCGATCTGGAGGAGATGGTGGCGAACTGGGCCGATGGCGGCGCGGCGCGGCAGGCCGTCACCCAGGATCCGCAGGCCGGGCTGAACGCGATGCTGACCGGCATGGGCAGCCTGTCTTACGGCGAGCAGGCCGGCGAGCGGATGAAGCTGGGGCTGATGCTGAACGACCCCGAGGAAGAACATGACTGCTTCTCGGACCAGACCCATCTGAGCCATTACTATGACGGGCTCGGCATTCAGAATGTCTATCTGGGCCGATATGTCCGCCCCGATGGCAGCGAAGTGACCGGCCCGTCCCTGTCCGGGCTGGTGGCCGCAGCCGATGCGGATGTCGACGCGGCGCTGACCGAAGGGCTGGAGGCCAGCATGGCGGCGCTGACCACGCTGCGCGACACGGCCGAGGGCGGGATGGCCTATGACCAGATGCTCGCGCCGGGCAATGCCGAGGGCGAGGCGATCATCATGGACGCGGTCGATGCGCTCGTCGCCCAGACCCAGGACATCGAGCGCGCCGTGGCCGCGCTCGGCCTCAACCAGATCGCCTTCGAGGGCTCCGACAGCCTCGACGACCCCAACGCAGTGTTTCAGTAAGGTATTAAATTCAAAGGTTTTTGTCATGATTGTCTGTCACTGTCAGCAGATCACCGACCGCGATATTCGTGCCGCTGTCGGCTGGATGCGCGCCGCCGATCCTGATACGATCGTGACTCCGGGCAAGATCTATCACGCGCTCGGCAAGCGCGCCGATTGCGGCGGCTGCATGAAGTTGTTCGTCGCCGAAATGCGCGCGGCGGACGGGTTCGCCGTCGGGCAGGATCACCCGGTGCCGGCGGTGCTGACGGGTCTGCGCCTGAAGGTGGCGGGCTGACAGGAAAGGAACGTGAATGAAGGGCGACGCAAAGGTCATCGAATACCTGAACGCAGCGCTGAGATCGGAACTGACGGCGGTCAGCCAGTACTGGCTGCATTACCGCCTTCAGGAAGACTGGGGTTACGGCAAGATCGCCGACAAGTCCCGCGCCGAGTCGATCGAGGAAATGCACCATGCCGACCGGCTGATCCAGCGGATCATCTTTCTGGAAGGTCATCCGAATCTGCAGAAACTCGACCCGCTGCGCATCGGTCAGTCCATCAAGGAAACGATGGAATGCGACCTCGCCGGGGAACATGATGCCCGCAATCTCTATATCGAGGCGCGCGACCATTGCGAGACGGTCGGGGATTACGTCAGCAAGAACCTGTTCGAGGATCTGATCCAGGACGAGGAAGGCCATATCGACTTCCTCGAGACCCAGATCGAGCTGCATGACCGGATCGGCCAGCAGAATTTCGGCCTGCTGAACGCCAAATCGGCCGACGACGCCGAATGATCAGACGGGCCGGGCGGCCGGACCGCCCGCGCCCCCACCGACCAGACAGAATTCCGGCTTTTGCCATGATGACCCGCCACGCCTGCGCCTCGCTGTCATCCGCCAGCGGTGTTGCGCGGCGGATCGGTTTGATCCTTCTGTTGACGGCCCTGCCCCTGCCGCTGCACGCCGATGATCCCGCCGATCCGGTGCGCGCCGTGCCCGCCGACCCGCCCCCCGGCACCGCGCCCGCCGCGTGGATGGGTGAACCACATCTGTCGGTCATCCCCCGCAGCGCGGCAGAGGCGGATCGCGTCGCCGCGGTCACCGCCCCTGCAACCGATTTCACCGCGCCGGAACCTTTCGAGCAACATCCGGGCGGCGCCGCGACCACGCGCTATGTCCCGACGGCAGATGCGTTCTCCCAGTTCTCGGAAAACCTGGCCTTCGAGGATGAGCTGGATTTCAAGGTCGGCAACGGCATCTTCCGCAAACTGTGGATCGGCGCGCCCTCCTCGACCAAGGGCAGCGACGGGCTGGGGCCGCTTTACAACGCGCGCTCCTGCCAGAACTGCCATATCAAGGACGGGCGCGGCCACATGCCCGACGGCCCGGATGACAGCCGCGTCTCGGCCTTCCTGCGGCTGTCCGTGCCGGGCGGCGCGGATGTGCCGGGCATCCCCGATTACATCCCCACCAGCCCCGAGCCGGTCTATGGCGGGCAATTGCAGGATCTGTCGCTGGCGGGCTATCTGGCCGAGGCGCGCATGGGGGTCAGCTGGCGCGAGATCCCGGTGACGCTTTCCGGCGGCGAGGAGGTCACGCTGCGCGCCCCTGATTACAGCATCGATGATCCCGCCTATGGCGCGCCGCGCGATGACGTGATGATCTCGCCCCGCGTCGCCCCGCAGATGATCGGGCTGGGTCTGCTGGAGGCGGTGCCCGCCGCCGACATCCTGGCCGCCGCCGACCCGGATGACGCCGATGGCGACGGGATTTCCGGCCGCGCCCAGATCGTCTGGTCGAGCGAGTTCGATCAGCCCATGCTGGGCCGGTTCGGCCACAAGGCCGGCAATGCCACCATCTTCGAGCAATCGGCGTCGGCATTTTCCGGCGATATGGGGCTGTCCACGCCGCTGTTCCCGGACCCGTCCGGCGAGTGCAGCGCCGCGCAGACCGCCTGCCGGTCCGCGCCCGCCGGGCAGGAGGACGGCATCCGCGACGGGCTGGAGGTCGATCGCGAGAGCATGGATCTGGTCAGCTTCTATTCCCGCAATCTCGCCGTGCCGGAACGCCGCAATCTGGACGATCCGCAGGTGCTGCGCGGCAAGCAGATCGCCTATGAAACCGGTTGCACGTCCTGCCACCGCCCGAAATTCGTCACCCACCGGCTGGCGGATCGCGACCCGCAGAGCTTCCAGCTCATCTGGCCCTATACCGATCTGCTGCTGCATGACATGGGCGAGGGGCTGGCCGATCACCGCCCGGAATCCCGCGCCACCGGCCGGGAATGGCGCACCGCGCCGCTCTGGGGGATCTCGCTGAATGGTCAGGTGACGGGGGTGGAGAACTATCTCCATGACGGCCGCGCGCGCTCGCTGACCGAGGCGATTCTGTGGCATGGCGGCGAGGCGCAGGCGGCGCGCGACGCGGTGGTCGCCATGCCGCCCGAGGATCGCGCCGCGCTGATCGCCTGGCTGGAATCGTTGTGAGGCGGGCGGGGGCACGCAAACTTGGGCGACCCCGCTGAGCAATGCATTGGGCTAAAGGCGGATACCCGGTCCCCTGCCGAACAACCGCTGAAAACACGCTCACAGCAACCGACCCGGAAAACTGGCAGAAGGCCAGCGGACGACCGCGGGTGGCCGCTGTCGGCGCTTGGAATAAGCGCCTTTATGGTGCAGCAAAATCGAACGACTGTTCGGCACGGACCGGCGAAGAAGCGGCCGCCCATGGGGCGGTCGGCCGCTGGCCCGGCGGGGCTGCGCCCCTTGTTCCGGACCGGAGCGGCCGGAGGCGCGGCGGACGGGCAGGCGCGGCGCATCAGCGACGCGGACCGTTGCTCGGCTCGCCGGGACGCGCTCGCGCTCCGCCCATTCTTCCAGCACGCTCAGCAGATCCTTCCGTCGATCTGCTGGCCCGGCGGGGCTGCGCCCCTTGTTCCGGGCCGGGGCTGCCGGAGGCGCGGCGGACGCGCAGGCGCGGCCCAGAGTGGGTAGCGGATCGTCGTCCGGCTCTGCCGGGACGCCCCGCCCTGCCCCTAATCCTCCAGTTCGATCAGCAGATCCTTGGCGTCTATCTGCTGGCCCGGCGCGACATGGACGGTCTTCACCACGCCTTCGCGGTCGGCATGGATCGCGGTCTCCATCTTCATCGCCTCGATGGTCAGCAGCAGATCGCCCGCCTTCACGCCCTGCCCGCCCTGCGCGGCGACCGTGGCCACCACGCCCGGCATCGGCGCGCCGATATGGGCGGTATTGCCCGCATCCGCCTTGGGCCGCGCTGTGGCCGTGGCCCCTTCGGCGCGGTTCGGGACGCGGATATTGCGGGGCTGGCCGTTGAGCTCGAAGAACACCTTCACCTCGCCCTTCTCATCGGTTTCGCCGATGGCCTGAAGGCGGATCTCCAGCGTCTTGCCGGGGTCGATCTCGCAGGAGATCTGCTCGCCGGGCTGCATGCCGAAGAAGAAATTCTTCGTCGGCAGGGTCCGCACCGGGCCGTATGTGCGGTGCCGGCCCATGTAGTCGAGGAACACCTTGGGATACATCAGATAGCCGTTCAGATCCTCGTCATCGACCGCCTGACCGTCCAGCTTTTCGACCAGTTCGGCCCGCGTCGCCTCCAGATCCACCGGCGCCATCTGCGCGCCTGCCCGCGCGGTCAGCGGCGCCTCGCCCTTCAGCACCTTCTTCTGCAACGCCTCCGGCCACCCGCCCGGAGGCTGGCCCAGATTGCCGCGCATCATGTCCACCACCGAATCCGGGAAGGCCACATCGACCGACGGATCCTCGACCTGGGCTCGGGTCAGCCCCTGGCTGACCATCATCAGCGCCATGTCTCCCACCACCTTGGAGGACGGCGTCACCTTCACGATATCGCCGAACATCTGGTTGACCTCGGCATAGGTCTTGGCGACCTCGTGCCAGCGATCTTCCAGTCCGAGCGAACGCGCCTGCGCCTTGAGATTGGTGAACTGGCCGCCCGGCATCTCGTGCAGATAGACTTCTGAGGCCGGGGCTTGCAGGCCGGATTCGAAGACCTCGTAATCTTCGCGCACCCGTTCCCAGTAATTCGATATCTCGCGGATCGCGCCGATATCCAGCCCGGTGTCGCGTTCGGTCCGCGCCATCGCCTCGACCACCGACCCCAGCGTCGGCTGGCTGGTATTGCCCGACAGCGCATCCATCGCGCCATCGACGATATCGACCCCAGCCGCGGCCGCCGCCAGATAGGACGCGCCGCCCATGCCGGAGGTGTCATGCGTGTGGAAATGGATCGGCAGCCCGACCTCATCTTTCAGCGCGCGGATCAGCTTGCCGGCGGCGGCGGGTTTCAGAAGCCCCGCCATATCCTTCAGCCCGAGGATATGGGCCCCCGCGTCACGCAGCTCTTTCCCCATGGAAACGTAGTATTGCAGGTCATATTTCGCGCGATCCGGGTCGTTGATATCGCCGGTATAACAGATCGCCGCCTCGCAGATCTTGCCGGTGCCGATCACCGCGTCCATGGCGACGCGCATATTCTCGACCCAGTTCAAACTGTCGAAGACGCGGAACACATCCACCCCGGTCTCCGCCGCCTGCTTGACGAAGGACTGCACGACATTATCGGGGTAATTCGTATAGCCGACCCCGTTCGAGGCGCGCAGCAGCATCTGCGTCATCAGGTTCGGCATGGCCGCGCGAATGTCGCGCAGGCGCTGCCAGGGGCATTCCTGCAGGAAGCGGTAAGCCACGTCAAAGGTCGCGCCCCCCCAGCACTCGACGCTGAACAGCTGCGGCAGGTTCGCCGCATAGGCGGGCGCGACCCGGATCATGTCGATCGAGCGCATCCGGGTTGCCAGCAGCGATTGATGCCCGTCGCGCATCGCGGTGTCGGTCAGCAGCAGGCGTTTCTGCGAGGCCACCCAGTCGGCCACGGCCTGCGCGCCCTGCTCTTCCAGCATCTGCCTGGTGCCGGCGGGCGGGGGCGAGACGCGGGGCTGCGGGGCGGCGGGCGGGCGCGCCTCGGCGGGCGGTGCCGCATGGCCTGCGGTTTCGGGATGGCCGTTCACGGTGATGTCGGCCAGATAGGTGAGGATCTTGGTCGCCCGGTCCTGCCGCTCGCGGAAATCGAACAGCTCGGGCGTCGTGTCGATGAATTTCGTGGTGTATTCGTCCGACAGAAAGGTCGGGTGTTTCAGCAGGTTGATGACGAAATCGATATTCGTGCTGACACCGCGCACCCGGAATTCGCGCAGCGCCCGGTCCATGCGGCGGATCGCCTGTTCGGGTGTCTGCGCCCAGGCCGTGACCTTCACCAGCAGCGAATCGTAATAGCGCGTGATGACCCCGCCCGAATAGGCCGTGCCGCCATCCAGCCGGATGCCCATGCCGGTGGCCGAGCGATAGGCGGTGATGCGGCCGTAATCGGGGATGAAGTTGTTCTGCGGATCCTCGGTCGTCACCCGGCATTGCACGGCATGGCCCGACAGCGTGACCTGGTCCTGCGCGGCCACCCCCGTGGCCTCGGCCAGCGTCGCGCCCTCGGCGATCCTGATCTGCGCCTGTACGATGTCGATGCCGGTGACTTCCTCGGTCACGGTGTGTTCGACCTGCACGCGCGGATTGACCTCGATGAAATAGAAGGCGTCGGTCTCCATATCCATCAGGAACTCGACCGTGCCCGCCGCCTGATAACCGACCGCCCGCCCGATCTTCAGCGCGAGCGCACAGACCTCTTCGCGCTGCGCTTCGGTCAGGTAAGGCGCAGGGGCGCGTTCGACGACCTTCTGATTGCGGCGCTGCACGGTGCAGTCGCGTTCATAGAGATGATACAGCCCGCCATGGGTATCACCCAGCAACTGCACCTCGACATGGCGGGCGCGGGTGATCATCTTTTCCAGATAGCCTTCGCCATTGCCGAAGGCGGCCTCGGCCTCTCGCCGGCCCTCTCGGACCTTCTCGACCAGCTCGCCCTCGCCGTTGATAGGGCGCATCCCGCGCCCGCCGCCGCCCCAGGACGCCTTGAGCATCAGGGGATAGCCGATCTCGGCAGCCTCTGCCTTGATGGCATCGAAATCATCGCCCAGAACCTCTGTCGCGGGGATGACCGGCACGCCCGCCTCGATCGCCACGCGGCGGGCGGAGGCCTTGTCGCCGAGCGCGCGCATGGTTTCCGCCTTGGGACCGATGAAGATGATCCCGGCCTCGCGGCAGGCATCGACCAGCTCGGGGTTTTCCGACAGCAGCCCATAGCCCGGATGGATCGCGTCGGCGCCGGATTGCTTTGCAACCCGGATGATCTCGGGGATGGAGAGATAGGCCGCGACCGGGCCCAGACCCTCACCGATGCGATACGCCTCATCCGCCTTGAATCGGTGCAGCCCGAGCTTGTCCTCCTCGGCATAGACCGCCACGGTCTTCTTGCCCAGTTCGTTGGCTGCCCGCATGATGCGGATCGCGATTTCGCCCCGATTGGCCACGAGTATCTTGCTGATGCTGCGCATGACGCCCCCAAGTTTCTGCGACTGCAAAGACCATAGCACCGCGTTTCCATATGTAAATCTTCCTTGTCAGAAGAAAGACGGAAATGCGAATTCAGGCGGCGAGATCGACCCAGACCGGCACGTGATCCGACGGTTTCTCGCCCGCGCGGACCTCTCGGTCCACGCCGGATGATGTTACCAGATCAGCGGCTTGCGGCGACAACATCAGGTGATCGATGCGGATGCCGTTGTCGCGCCGCCAGGCGCCGCCCTGGAAATCCCAGAAGGTGAACGGGCCGCGCCGCCCGAACGGATCGGCATCGCGCAGCGCGTCGGTCCAGCCCTGCGCTGCGATGCGGCGAAAGGCGGCGCGGCTGTCGGGCAGAAACAGCGCGTCCTTGACCCATTCCGCCGGTTCCGCGGCATCGCGGGGCTGCGGGATGATGTTGAAATCGCCCAGCATCACCACCGGCATTTCAAGTGCCAGCAAGTCCGCCGCGCGGAGCCGCAGCCGCTCCATCCAGGCCAGCTTGTAGTCGTATTTCGGCCCCGGCGCCGGGTTGCCGTTGGGAAGATACAGCCCCGCGATCCGCACCGCGTGGTCGCCCACCACCGTCGCCTCGATATAGCGGGCCTGTTCGTCAGCGTCGTCACCTGGCAGACCGCGGGTCACATCCTCCAGCGGCAGTTTCGACAGGATCGCCACCCCGTTGAAGCTTTTCTGCCCGTGCACGGCGAGGTTATAACCCATATCCTCGAAATGCGCGGCGGGGAAATTCTCGTCCACCGTCTTGATTTCCTGCAACACCACCAGGTCCGGCGCGGCGGCTTGCAGCCAGTCGCCGAGCGCCCCGATCCGCGCCTTGATTCCGTTGATGTTGAAGCTCGCGATTTTCATGGCGGCATCATGTGCCGGGGCATCGCGATTGGCAAGATCACCGATTGCCGCTAGCCTGACGGGGAAAGGAAGCTGCCCGTGAAGATGTTTTTCGCAAGCGTGTTCTGCGCCGTGCTGACCGTTCTCTCCCTGCTGTCGCAACCAGCATTTGCCCAGGACGTGGATCGCCCGCCGGCCGGGTTGATGTGGAACCGCAGCGGCCTGCCCGCCACGCTGCCCTTGCAGATCCGCAGCCAGGGCGGCGCGGACCACGTCGTCACGCTGATCGACCCCGAAATCGGCGAGCAGGTGTTGGCCGGCTATGTCCGCGGCGGATCCTTCTTCCGGATCCTCGTCCCGCCAGGAGAATGGCGGATCCGCATCGCCTCCGGCCAGCTCTGGCGCGGCGAGGCGGCGCTGTTCGGCCCCGACACGACGGTGCTCGAACTGCCGGAGCCCCTGCAGTTCATGGCCGGTCACAGCCGCCTGAACGGCCATGTGCTGACCATCGAGAACAGCGACGCAGGGCAGCGTGTCACCGGCATCGCAGCACGTGTGATCTGCCACTATGCGCAATGGCAGGACGGGCTGTTCGACGAACATGACGACGACCCCAGCGAGGCGGAGCGGCGCGCCCTATACTCCGGCGCTGTGCCGCAAGACCGGATCGGGCCCGATCCGCTTGATCCGACGGATCTGAAATTTTCAGTCAGGTCAAGGATCTGCGCGTAAAACCTCAGATAGAAAACGACGTCCCGCACCCGCAGGAGGACGCCGCATTCGGGTTCTCGATCACGAAGCGCGCCCCGATCAGCTCATCGGCGAAATCGATCACCGCACCGGCCAGAAACGGCAGCGAGACGGGATCGACCAGCACACGTTGACCATTGCCTTCCAGCACCAGATCATCCTCGGCCGGGGCGTCCAGCCGGATGTCATATTGAAACCCCGAACAGCCGCCGCCTTCCACCGCCACGCGCAGGGCCTGCGGTGGCGCCGCGCCGTCATTGATCTCGGCCAGCCGTGCAAAGGCGCGTTCGGTGACTTGAGGGGGCAGGTTCATGGGGCGTTCCCGTTTCACTTATCCTGCCGGGAATATAGGGTCCGCCCCGCAACGCTGCAAGGAAACCCGCCGCGAGGAGCGATGATGACCGCGCCCTATGCCTGCCAGCCCGATGACAGCCGCGGCAGGCTGCTCCCTGAAAACCTGTCCAGCTTCCGCTCGCCCTGGCAGCGCGACCGCGACCGGATCATCCATTCCTCGGCCTTCCGGCGGCTGAAGCACAAGACCCAGGTCTTCGTGGAACAGGAGGGCGACGCCTATCGCGGCGATTACTTCCGCACCCGGCTGACCCATACGATCGAGGTGGCGCAGGTTGCCCGCACCATCGCCGGCGCCCTGTCGCTGAACACCGATCTGGCCGAGGCGGTGGCGCTTGCCCATGATCTGGGCCACCCGCCCTTCGGCCATACCGGCGAGGACGCGCTCTCTGCCCTGATGGCGCCCTATGGCGGCTTTGATCACAACGCGCAGGCCCTGCGCATCGTCACCCGGCTGGAGCGGCACTATGCGGGGTTCGACGGGCTGAACCTGACCTGGGAGACGCTGGAGGGGATCGCCAAGCATAACGGGCCGGTGGCCGCGCCCCTGCCCTATGCGCTGGCAGAGGTGAACGGGCAATGGGATCTGGAGCTGTCCAGCAACGCGAGCGCCGAGGCGCAGGTCGCGGCGGTGGCCGACGACATCGCCTATAACCATCACGATCTGCATGACGGGCTGCGCGCCGCGCTGTTCACCGAAGCCGATCTGGCCGATTTGCCGGTGGTCGGCCCCGCCTTCGCCGAGGTCGATGCGCTCCATCCCGGCCTGGACCGGGGCCGTCGCCGCCACGAGGCGCTGCGGCGGGTCTTCGGCGTGATGGTGGAGGATGTGATCGCCGTGGCGCAGAACCGTCTGGCCGCGCTGCAGCCCCGTTCGGTCGAGGAGATCCGGGCGATGGACGGGCCGATCATCCGGTTCTCCAAGCCGCTTTATCAGAACCTCAAGGCGATCAAGTCCTTCCTGTTCACCCGCATGTATCGCGCGCCTTCGGTCGTGGACGAACGCAAGCTGGTGACGGCGATGCTGAACGATCTGTTCCCGCTCTACATGACCAACCCCGAAATGCTGCCCGAGCATTGGCGGCCGGAGGCGTTCGCCGCATCCCAGACCGAGCGGGCGCGGATCGTGCTGGATTATGTAGCGGGCATGACCGACCGCTATGCGATGGCGGAATGGGAACGGATCTGCGGCTGATCAGCGCAGGAAGATTAGCGCCATACCCGCCACCGCGATGAGAGAGCCGATCCAGCTTGTCGGGCTGGGTCGGTCCCCGGTCACCAGCCACAGCGCCGGCAGGATGACCACCGGCGACAGCGCCGACAGCGTCGAGACGATGCCCACCTTGCCGCCTTGCAACGCAAACAGCAGCAGCGACATGCCGATCACCATCGCCATGATTCCCGACCCGGCGATGCGCAGGAACACCGGCCCCGTGACCGGGCCGCGCTGCCGCACCGCCTTGAGCGGCGACGCCATCACCGCCGCCAGCACCAGAACGGCGCAGGAGATGCGGATCAGCGTGCCCGCGACCGGATCGAAGCCCTGCGCCATGACCGGGCGCGCAATCAGCGAGCCGAGCGCCTGACCCAGCCCGGAGGCCAGTCCGAACCCCATGCCGATCCAGATATTGCCGTGCACCGCCTCGTAGGCATGGCTGCCGCCGCGCCCGGCGCGTCCCAGCACCGCGATGGTGACGCCCGCCGCGCACAGGATCACCCCGGCCCAGCCGGCCAGACTCAGCGTCTCGCCCAGAAACCCCCAGCCCAGCACCGCCGCCATCGGCGCGTTCAGCGCAAACAGCGCCCCGGCCCGGCGCGGCCCCAGCCGGTTCATCGCCAGATACAGCGTGGTGTCACCGACAAAGATGCCGATCACCCCCGACACCGCCAGGGCCGCAAGCTGCGCTGCGGTGACGCCCTGCCACAGCCCGGCCGACCAGACGATCACGCCAAGGATCAGCGCCACAAGGCTCTGGCGATAGAAATTGAAGGCGAACGGCCCCAGATGCGCCGAGGCGGGGGCCGCGATCAGCCCGGTCAGCGCCCAACATATCGCGGCACCTAGCGCCGCAAGCTCATAAACCGGCAATTCCGACCTTCCGCCGCTTTTCTTTCGTCGATCCGTTGAACCTGCGCCCCGGCTTCGCGTTGGGTGGCAGTGTCACGATTCCGATTACAGGAGGACGAGATGGTTACCAAGACCGGTTCAGCGAAATGGCAAGGCGGGCTGAAAGATGGCAAGGGCGAGGTCTCGACCGAGTCCGGCGCGCTGTCGGCCCAGCCCTACGGGTTCGGCATGCGGTTCGAGGACCAGAACGGCACCAATCCCGAGGAGCTGCTCGGCGCCGCGCATGCTGCCTGCTTCTCGATGGCGCTGTCCAAGGAGCTGGCCGAGGCCGGGATCACCGATGTCAGCATCGAGACCAGCTCGGCCATCTCGCTCGACAAGGATGGCGACGGGTTCAGCATCAAGACCGCCGCGCTCACCTCGCGCGTCTCGGGCAGCGGCGACCGCGCGGCCATCGAGAAGGCGGCCGAGGGGGCCAAGACCGGCTGCCCGCTGTCGAAACTGATGAATGCCGATGTCACCCTCGACCTGACGGTTGCGTGATGCTCATCCGCTATGGCTATGACATCACGATAGAAAGTGACGGGCCGCTCTCCATGCTGCTGCAAATGTCGGTGCGGCCTGAGCGGCAGTTGGACCTGCGCGGGATCGAGGCATTCTCCACCGATCCCGCCGTGCCCTATTCGACCTTCATCGATGATTTCGGCAATTTCACCCGACGGCTGAACGCCGACCCCGGCAAGTTCCGCATGCAGCAGACCGCCATCATCACCGATAGCGGCCTGCCCGAGCCGGAATTTCCCGAGGCTCAGGAAATGCCCATCGAGGCGCTGCCGGATGATGTGCTGCAATTCCTGATGCCGTCGCGCTACTGCGACTCGGATCTGTTATTGGCCCAGGCCTGGGATCTGTTCGGTCAGGTGCCGCAGGGCTGGAACCGGGTGCAGGCGATCATGGACTGGGTCCATAACCACATCACCTTCAACTATCAGGATGCCGACGCGACGCGCACCGCCAAGGACGCATTCGATCAGGGCAAGGGGGTATGCCGCGACTTCGCGCATCTGGCCATCGCGATGTGCCGGGCGCTGAACATCCCGGCGCGCTATGTCAACGCGCATCTGGGTGATTTCGGCGTGCCGGTGCCGCCCGACCCGATGGACTACGCGGCCTCGGTGCAGGTCTATCTGTCCGGGCGGTGGTGGAATTTCGATCCGCGCAACAACTCGCGCCGGATCGGCCGGATCCCGGTCGGATACGGGCGGGACGCGACGGATGTGGCGCTGATTTCCAGCTTCGGCGCGCATCGCCTGCTGAATTTCACCGTCATCACCGAAGAGGTGGACGAGGCCGGCAACCGGATCGAGCAGCGCCGGAAATCGGCCTGACGACGCCTCCCGGAGGTCGCCCGGCCCCGCTCAGTATGCGACGCTTCCGGTTCCGGCCGGGAGCGCGCCATAGGGCAGCCACACGGTTTTCCACTGCACCGCATGATCCAGGAAGCGGCGTCCCTGCGCCGCATCGGCGGACCAGTCGAGATTGGGGAATGACCAGACCGGCTTGAGATTGCCGGTCGAGGCGCGTTCCACCGCCTCGGCCCCCTTGCTGCCGCAGAACCACAGCGCCGCGACATCGTCATGCGCGGCCAGCACCGCCGCCAGATCATCCTTCGGGCCGGAGACGATGTTGACCACCCCGCCGGGCAGATCGGAAGTGTCGAAGATCTGCGCCAGATCGAAGGCGGCGACCGGATCATCCTGCGCCGGGATCGCCACCACGCTGTTGCCCATCGCAATCGCCGGCGCAACGAGGCTGACGAAGCCCAGCAACGGCGCATCGTTCGGGCAGACCACACCGATGACGCCAAAAGGCTGGGGGATCACGTTGACCAGGTAATCCGGCTTGGTCTGCACGTTCAGACCGTCGAACTTGTCCGCCCATGCCGCATAGTAGAACAGCCGCGATACGGCACGATCGACCGCCTCGCCCCCGTGTTTCGCCGCCAGCTCCTCGCGGCGCAGCGACAGGTTCTCGGCGATGAAATACAGCACCTGCGCGCGGCCATGCCCGCCCATTGCCGCCGATTTCCCGGCTTTCTTTGCCGCCTCGACCGCGTTGCGGATATCCTTGCGATTGCCGAGCGGCACCAGATCGCCCGACGCCGCGCGATAACTGGCCCCGCCATCGGGCCGCTTCTGCGCCCCGCCAATATACAGCTTCTCGGTCCGGTTGATCCCGGCCACCGCCGCCTTGCCATCGGGCAGCGCCTTGGGCGGCTTGGGCGTTTTTTCCTTTATATCCTTGATGGTTGGGGCTGACATGTAATCCAGCATCCCCACGCGCCCGCCCTCGCGTCCGAAGCCGGATTCGCGCATCCCGCCGAAGGGCGCGGCAGCATCGAACATATTCGCGCCATTGATCCAGACCACGCCGGATTTCACCTGCGCGGCCAGGTCGGTGGCGACCGTGGCGCTTTCGGAAAAGATCATCGCCGCCAGCCCGTAGCGGGTGTTGTTGGCCAGGCTGATCGCCTCATCGGCGGTGCGGAAGGTCGTCAGCGTGGCGATGGGACCGAAGATTTCCTCGCTCCACGCCGGGTTTGCGGGCGAAACCTCGCGCAGATAGCCCGGCGCGACATAGCACGTCTCGCCCGGCTGACCGCCCACCAGATCCGCCCCCGCGGTCACTGCCTGACGGCAGAGATTGACGATCCGGTCCTTCTGCAACGGATGCACGATCGCGCCGACATCGGTGGATTTGTCGAGCGGTGGGCCCACCCGCAACCGCTCCAGCCGCCGTGCCAGCCGCGTCTCGAACCGCTCGGCCACCGCCTCGGCCACGAGGATCCGCGAGCCAGCGCAACAGACCTGCCCCTGGTTGAACCAGATGGAATCGACGACCCCTTCCACCGCCGCGTCCAGATCGGCGTCATCCATCACGATGAAGGGGGATTTGCCGCCCAGCTCCAGCGTCAGACGCTTGCCGGTCCCGGCCGTCGCGGCGCGGATGGCGCGGCCCACCTCGGTCGAGCCGGTGAAGGCGATCTTGTCCACATCCGCCTCGACAAGCGCCGCGCCGGTCTCGCCATCCCCGGTGACGATATTGACCACGCCGCGCGGCAGCCCGATTTCCTGGCAGATCTCGGCAAAGGCGAGCGCGGTCAGCGGGGTGTATTCAGCCGGTTTCAGCACCACCGTATTGCCCGCCGCAATCGCAGGTGCGATTTTCCAGGCCAGCATCAGCAGCGGGAAATTCCACGGGATGATCTGGCCCGCCACGCCGATGGCGCTGTGGTCGGGAAACTCCTCCGCCATCAGCGCCGCCCAACCGGCATGATGATAGAAATGGCGCACCACCAGCGGAATATCGGCATCGCGGCTTTCGCGGATCGGCTTGCCATTGTCGAGGCTTTCCAGCACCGACAGGAAGCGTTCGCGTTTCTGGATGGTCCGCGCGATGGCATAGAGATATTGCGCCCGCTCCTGCCCGCTCAGCCCGGCCCATTTCGGTTGCGCCTTGCGCGCCGCCTTGACCGCCGCCGCAATGTCCTCCGCAGTGCCCTGACTGATCTGGGCCAGCGTGTCGCCCGTCGCCGGATCGGTGGTGACGAACCCGCGCCCTGCGGCGGTAAAGCTGCCATCGATGAAATGGCCGAACCGCTCGCGATCCTTCAGCCAGTCGCGCACCGCGCCCGAATCCTCGACCGAGGGGCCGTAGTCCATCGTTTCCATGATCTCGCTCACAGTCGGCATATGATCCCTCAGGCCATGGTCAGGCGATGGGCCGCGGCATAGCGGCCGGTGACGTAATGGCTGATCTGGCGTTCCAGATCGCCCAGCAGGGACGAGGCCCCAATGCGGAACAGATCGGGCCGGACCCAGTCGCGGCCCAGCTCCTCGACCATCAGTACCTGCCAAGCGAGCGCGTCCTTCGATGTTTTCAGCCCGCCCGCCGGTTTGAACCCGACCTTGTATCCGGTCTGCGCGTGATAATCCCGGATGGCGCGGCACATCACCAGCGACACCGGCAGCGTGGCGTTCACACCCTCCTTGCCGGTCGAGGTCTTGATCCAGTCCGACCCGGCCTGCATGGCGACATGGCTGGCGCGGGCCACGTTTTCCAGCGATTTCAGGTCGCCCGTCGCCAGGATCGCCTTCATCTTCGCCGCCCCGCAGGCCTCGCGCATGGCCCGGATCTCGTCATAGAGCGCCGTCCAGTCCCCCTGCAGCACATGAGCGCGGGTAATCACGATGTCGATCTCATCCGCGCCCTGATCGACCGCATAGCGGATCTCGGCCAGCCGCAGATCCAGCGGCATCAGCCCGGCGGGAAACCCGGTCGCGACGCTGGCCACGGGCACGCCCGAATTGCCGAGCGCGCGCTTCGCCGCCGCCACCATCGTCGGATAGACGCAGACCGCGCCGGTGGTCAGCCCCTCGACCCCCATTGCGGCCAGCATCTCGGGGGCGATCGGCTGGCGCGCCTTGGCGCAGAGCCGGGCCACCCGGTCCTCGGTATCGTCGCCCGCCAGCGTGGTCAGGTCGATGCAGCTTATGGCCTTGAGCAGCCAGGCCGCCTGGAATTCCTTCTTGATCGAGCGCCGCACGGGCAGTGTCGCCGCGCGGCGTTCCACCGCCGGGGTGTTGATGCGCAGATCCGCGAACCAGTCCGCTGTCAGCTCGGTTCCGGGATTTCGGTGTTCGGCCATGATGTTCCCGCGTCGTGTCAGGCGGTCAGCCTAGCCCCGGATCGTCAGCGCCACAAGCGCAAGCGGCGGCTCAATTCCGCAGCGGCCGGTCCCCCGCCAGCAGCCCGGCATGGGCGGCATAGACCGCCGAGAGGCGCGAGATCACGCTGCGGAGATGGGGCTGATGGCGGTCATCGTCATGCATGACCAGATATTGCGTCTCGGTCAGCGCCTCGATCAGATCTCCCGCCCGCGCAAGGGACGGATCGCGATCCCCGATCATGCAGGGCATGACGCCGATCCCGGCCCCGGCCCGGACCAGCTCCTGCACCGTCGCCACCGTGTTGGCCCAGACCGAGACCGGAACATCCTCGTCCAGCAACCATCTGGCCGCGGGGTGGCGGGCATGGGCCTCATCCATCGACACCCATTCCAGCAGATCCGGGCGCGGCACGCTGCGGCTGCGATAGGGGGCGAAGCGCAGCGTGCCGAGCTTGAGCGAGGCGAGGTTTCCCGCCTCGGCCGGGCGATTGCGGATGCCCAGATCGACCTCGCGATGGGCGATGTCCAGCACCGCCTCGGTGGTGACGAAATTCAGCACGAACGGATCGCCCGGCCGGGTCAGTTCGCGGAACTCACCGGCCAGGAAATGCGCCGTGGCGGTGCCGGCCGACAGGCGCACCACCGGGCGGTTGGCCTCTGGCGACAGAAGCTGCTCGACCGGGCGGGCGGCGGCCTGCATGGCGCGGACCCGGTGCAGCAGCGCCGTGCCCTCCGGCGTCAGCGCATAGCCCGATTGCGACCGCGCAAACAGCGTCATCCCGGTCTTCTGCTCGAGCGCCAGCATCCTGCGCCCGATCGTCGCCGCGCTGAGCCCCAGCTCCCGCGCAGCGCCGGACAGGCCGCCCGTTTGCGCGACATGGAAGAAGACCTGCAAATCCTCCCAGCCGATGTTTTTCATTTTTGAAACACACCTTGCGAATTCCCGCGGTTATCCGGGGATGGACCGCAGGTTATATCTCCATCCGTGAAAAAGAAAGGCACATCCCATGACCCCGCTGCTGATCCAGACGACACCGCAGACGATCCCCGAGGAGGCGTTCTACCAGCTCACCGGCCCGGCGATCCTGCACTGGCTGAAACCGATGCGGATCACCCTGCCCCGACGCCGCGCGCGGCTCACTTCCGCGGCTTGCCCTTCCAGGTGTTGAGCCAGCCGGTGAACCCCTCGCGCGCCTCGGTGAACTCGCCGCTGACCCGGTCCATGGCCGCATCGGCGCGCGCATCGGCCCGGTCCACCGCCGCGCCCATGCGCTTCGCGGCCGGATCGATGGTGCGTTCGCGGAACTGGTTCCACATCCGCCACAGCAGGAACAGCAGCACGCCCAGCAGGATCAGGATCAGCATGGCCGGCCAGTTCAGCGGCGCGTCCGACGGCCCGGCCACCTGCTTGACGGAGATCGCGTTGGGATAGATCGAGAACAGCGGGATCCGCCAGCCATAGGAGGTGATGCTGACCCAGATCGGGTCGCGCGAATCCGAACGCAGATTGGTCGCCTCGGCATGCAGGTTGGAGCTGTCATACTTGAAATAGGGCGGCCAGATCAGCCCGGTATCCTCGTTGCGGTAGACGAAGACCTTCTCGCTCGGCCGCACCGTTTCGATGAAGCGGATATCGCGCTGACCGGAGGCGTTCTGCACCGTGCCGGTGTCGTCGGAGGCGTAGAAGATCGCGTTGCGCCCGATCTCGGTCAGGCGGTTATAGGTGTTGGTGATCCGCACCGTGTCCTTGCTGGGCAGGGCATAATCCAGGAAAAGGAAGACAAAGACGCCCAGCACGACGCCCAGAGTGACCTTGACATAATACATCGGGCGCGCCTCCTTACTGCACGTTCACGAACCAGGCGATCACCAGCACGGCGAGCGTCGGCACGACGAAAACAAGCGCGACCAGCCGCGCCTTCAGGGTCTTGCGGAACCCCGCCATCGAACGTCGCACGAACAGCCTTCGTTCCGGGCTGTCCCCGGCGCGCTCCGGATGGCGGCGATCCCATTCCTCTTCCAGCGCCTCGGTCTTGGTCGAGCGCAGATAGACCGAGATCAGCACATAGAAGATCGCCTCGATGATGAACAGGGTCAGCGCAAGCCGCAGAACCGCCATGTCTCACCCTCCCCAGGGGCCGCGGATCGGCTGATCGCGCGGCGTCCGGCCGGTGCCGAGGGCCGCAGACGCCCCGCTCAGCGTCCCGCCCCGGCGCGCCTTGCCCCAGGGGCCGGCGATGGGGGGCGGCTCCTTCATCGACGGCTCGGCCCCGAACAGCGCGTCGCGCGTGCCCTGCTTGTCGATCTGGTATTCGCGCGCCAGGTGATTGGCGACATAGTCCTTCTTCGCCTCGTCCCAGCCCTGATACGCGGCGTAGAACAGCGGCTTGTTCAGGATGAACAGGGCGCGCACATCATGCGGGGCCAGCTCGGTCAGCATCTGGTTCACCAGCTCCCGTGCCGGCGTCGCCGCCGCCCTGATAGCATAGAAATAGGCCGGATCGGCGCTGTCGATCACCGGCCAGGCCCCGCCCTCCTCGGCATAGCGCAACAGCGCCGACAGGCCGCGGATCTCCGGCGGCAGCCCCTCGCCCATCCGCGCCGCCGCCCGGCGCAGCGCAGAGCGGGTGGCGTCTCCCGTATCGATCCCCAGCCTCGTGGCCGCGTCCACGAGGATGAAATCGATCTTCTGGCGCAGGATCGCCGCGCCATCCGCGCCTTTCGCCGTCACGATCGGCTCGGCCAGGGCGTTGCGCGCCAGCCACATCGCGATGGCGTTGGTGTCACCGAGCGCGATCAGTTTCACACCGGACAGGTCGGGGCGGTCATGCGCCGAGGCCATCAACTCGGCATCGCGGAAAATCATCGCCGGCTCGCGCGGGCTGCGGAACACATAGACCCCGCCGAATTGCGAGGTCCAGAAATCCGGCACCTCGTAATCCCCCGCCTCCAGCCGGATCGGGTTGCGGATCACATCGCCGGTTTCCTTGGCCTGCGCGATCATCCGCGCGATCAGCACATCGTCATACCAGCCATCCGGCTCGCTGCGGAACCGCTCGATCAGCGCGGTCAGCTTGTCGGCGCCCGCGACATGGTTGCCGGTCGTATCGGCGCTGATCCGGATCCGCCCGATCTGGAGGAGATCGGCGGGCGCGCTCACCTGCCAGACCCGGTCGTCCATCTCGCCCAGCACCGCATCGCGGGCAGTCAGGCTGAAAAGCTGGCTTTCATTCTCGCGAATGAACAGCTGCAACAGATCGCGCAGCACCGACAGATCGGCATTGAGCAGCGGCGCGGTCTTCTGTTCCGTCGTCAGCAGGATGAACTGGCGATGCGCGCCCGCCGGGTTGAGATAATCCATATCCCCGATCTCATCCCCGATCTCGGGCGAGTATCCCGCGAGGTCGATATGGAACTCGCTCAGAGCGGTCTCCCGCCCCGCCACCAGCTTCAGCGCCCGGTTATACCGCGCCACCCAGGCCGGGCTGTCCACCCGGATCAGATTGCCGAACATCAGGCCTTTTTCGATCAGACGTTTCATGCGGTCACCTTAGCATCGCGATGGATCGGAGTGCAGTGCCGAGTGAACCGCAGCAGAGCCGGGCAGCGTCCGGCCGCGGGCGGACGCATCGGCGGTGTTGGTCCACGCTTTATCGCGCATCCCCGCTGAACGACCGTCCGGCGCGGACCGGCTGCGAAGCGTCCGCCCGAGCGGGCGGCCGGACGCTGCCCGGCGGCGCTGACGCGCCTTGATTCCGGGCGGCATGCGGTGGGCAAAACCTTGCATCAGATTCCTTCAAACCAACCCGAATCGACCGTGACCTTCTCAATCAGCTCCGTCTTTACACCCAGTCCAAGATCCTTCAGCAACTCACACAACCTGTCACCGTCGATGAGGTCAATCGCCGGTGCACCGTCCCGCGTCGCCTCTTCGGACGCCTGGCTGGTAAAGCTGCCGGTGGTGATGAACAGCCCCTTATCCGCGCGCCCCTGCAACGCGCCGCGAAAATCGCGGATCTCGGACGCGCCGACGCTGCTTTTCCACCGCTTGCACTGAAACAGCACCTGAAACGAAATCAGGTTGACGCGCAAAACGCCGACGCCATCTATCCCGCCATCGCCGGATTTGCCTCTGACCTCGACTTTGATAAACCCAGATTCCCTGAGCAATCGCTGTGCGAGGCGTTCGAAGGCGTCAGGGGTCATTTTCTTGACGACCTCCAGCAGCTCATTTTCCCAGTCCGTCGCGTGCAGATCGTCATCATCCGATGGGTCGGGCTCCGGCAGTTCGGCATCCGGAGCCGGCTGAGCCTTTTCCGCCATCCTTTTCTGCCGCGCCTTCTCCCGCTCTTCCTCAGCGACCTGCGCACGAATTTCCTGCGTCTGCTGATAGGTCGTGATGCCCTGACCGCGCTCGGTCAAAGCCCAGACCCCACGGGCCGAGTTTTCCACCGCTCCGCCACGGCGCAGATAGGTTCTGGCCCATGACAGGAAATAATTCAGCCTCGGGCGATGACCGTCGCCGGTCATCATGAACGCCTGCTCTTCCTCGCTCACGCCCTCGATTTCAGCTACGCGCTCATCGAGTTCGTGGATCGTCGCCGAACCGCCGATGGAGCGGAGGGCCTCCACCGTCACCAGCATCATTCCGGCAAGATCGGGCAGTCCCTCGGCTTCGATAACGAATCTGCGGCTCATTTCATTCCTTCCCGATACCGCCTCTGCGCCTCGTCCATCCGCTCCATATTCCGCACCGCCTCCTCGATCGCCGTCTCGTCGCTGCTCTCCGCATAGCGCCATTCGCTGTCCGCATAGCGGTTGATCTCCTGCGCGATCATCTCAGCCGTGATCGGCTGGCGCAGCGCCGCGATCATCTCCAGCTTGCTTGCATAGGGCTGGTGCAGGAACGGCTCGGGGCTCTCGAACCACGCATCGGGCATGTCGAAATCCATCGCGCGGGCCTTGATCGCGTCGGTGATATTCTTGATCGCGCGGCCGGTGAAGCGCGGATCGGCCTGCGAGATGGCGTGCAGATAGGTGCCGAATTCTGCCAGCGTGTCGAGCGGCCCGGTCTCGGCCGTCACCTCGCCCCAGACCTGCGCCAGCCCCGCCTCCTGCGGTTGGTTATGGCGCTCGAGGCTTTCGGCCACCGCCGACCGGATCGCCTGCGCCTGCATCAGATCGTGATCGCCGACCGGGATCTCGTGCCGCTTGCCCAGAAGCAGGGCGAGAATGTCGATGTAATCCGCCCGGCTTTGCGGCCCGTCGATCAGGAAGCGCGCGCCTGCCCGCTGGCGCAGCGCGTCATCGATGGATTCGGCGTAGTTGGAGAACATGCCGAAAGTCGCATTGCCGCGCACGATGGTGCTCGCGCCGGCAAATGCCTCCATCAGCACCGCCGTGATCTCCTGCTGGCCGCTGGAGGATTGCTTGTCGCCGCGCTTGCCGGCGATCTGGTCGATATCGTCGATGGTGCCGAAGCCGATCACGGCGGGGTCGATCACACTGTCGATAAAGGCCCGCGCATTCTGCCCCGACTTGCCCTGATAGCTGTCCACATTGTCGATGGAGAGATTGGCATAGCGGAACGGATAGCCCGCGACGGTGCAGTAATCATTGATCAGCCCCGCCATCATCTGGATCAGCGTGGTCTTGCCGGTGCCGGGCTTGCCGTCGCCCAGAAACGTATGGATGAACCCGCCCAGCTCCACGAAGGGATTCATGCGCCGGTCGAAATCATAGGCGACCAGCATCCGCGACAGCCGCATCATCTGATGCTTGGCGATGGCGTTGCCGACCACCTCCTCGGGCGTCTTGAAGGCCAGTTGCACCTTCTGGCCCCGCGCCCGTGTGGCCGGCGCAAACCCGGCAATCGGGAATTCATCCGCCGCCACACGCCAGCTTGCGCCGGTAAAGGCGGCGCTGCGCGGCGCGGTCTCGGCGCGGGCGCGCACGGCGGCCGAGACCGCCTCGGCAAAGGCGATCACGGCGGCGATCAGCGTCTTGTCGTCCTGCGCCGCGCGGGCGAGGTTCTGATCCAGCTCCCACAGCGCCCCCTGCAAGGCGGTGGTCGGGTTGTCGGTCAGGATCTCATCCGCCGTGATCCCCTCCACCGTCTCCGGCCCGGCATGTTCGGCCAGAAGAAACGCGGTGGCACTGGCAAAGACCGACAGCGCGGCCAGCGATTCCACCGCCAGCAATTCCGCGAACTCCCCCCGCCGGTCCGGGGCCAACCGCCCCTCCAGATTGGCGCGTTTCAGCTCGGCGGCACCGGAGCGCGCCGCGACCTCGTCCACCACGGCGAGCGCAATCGCCAGCGCCCGGCGCAGCGCGCGGACCACGGTGGCGGCGGCGGGCGAGGGCAGATCGTCGCCCCCCACCCCCTCGATCCGGTCAATGAGCTGGATCCCCTCGGCCCGCGCGGTCGACCGCCCCGCCAGCCCCGGCGTGGTCGATCGGAACCGCGTCGTCCGCCTGATGCCGGGCGAGCGTTCCGCCGCGGGCGCCGCCGCGGGCTTGCCCAGTCGCGGCGCATGGTCGAACGCGGTCAGCAGCGACAGGGCCTGGCCGTAATGGGCGCGGATCTCGGCCTCGGGCAGCTCCATCTCGTTACGGCTTTCCATCGGCCCCCTCTTCGATCCACAGCCCCGGATAATCGGTCACGAACCCATCCGTATTGACCGACAGATCGGCGGCAAAATCATGGCGGGGCGAGGCGTAATGCCAGATATCGCCCGCAAGGCGGTAGGTCTGCGGCAGCAATTTCAGCCGCCAGTCAGCGGCATCCAGCCACGCCGCGGCCAGATCGCCCCCATCGCTGCCGCTGGCGCGCATCCGGCGGATGGGCAGCGTGTTGGTGGCCGGGGTAAAGCCCAGATCAATATCCTGCAAACCATGCAGGTCAGGGATTTCCTCGCCGCCGATCCGCCAGTCGCCCTCGGGGCTGCGCTGGATCGACAGGGTGATCTCGCGCTGACCCACACGGCCCTGCACCCGCGCCGACCGCGTCCGCCAGACGTCGTCGCAAACCACCAGATAGGACAGATGCGCCGGCCCCGCCGCATCCAGCCAGACCGCCACGCCGTCCAGCCCCTGCCCGCTCGAATCCTGCCAGATCCGGCAGGCATCATGGCCGGGCAGGTCCAGCCGGCGCCAGAGGATCTGCGGATCGCCCGCCATCAGCGATAGCCCGCCACGCGGCCATCGGGCAGCGGCACGTATTTCCGCATCCGCCGGAACCCCTCGGGGTCCAGCTCGGCCAGCGACTGATAGGGGCGCGCCGGCAGGATCAGGGCCCGTTCCACCGCGCTCGCCCCCTGCCCGGCCCCGCCAAGCCCCAGCGGGTCGAGCCGGAAGATCTGCCGCTCCGTCACCCCGAAGAAGCCCGAGCTTTCCATCTCTGCCCGCTCGGCCTGCAAATCCTCCACCGTCAGCGCCACCGCCCAATCCTCGCCCGCGGGCGCGCGGGCATTGTCCAGCACCTCCTTGATCGGGCCTTCCTGGGTGGTGAATTGCTGCGAATAGATCGGGCCGAGCAGCACCCGGCGCAGCCGATGCGGATGCAGCCGGTCGAAATCGCGGTCGAATCCCTGGGCAATGGTCACCAGTTGCAGCGTCGTGACCGATTGCGCCATCAGATGCGCCTGCACCTCGGGCCAGCGGCGCGAATCCTCGACCAAGGGCCGCCGCCCGCTATCGTCGCATTCCATCAGATACAGCACCGGCATGTTCAGCTGGCTGTCATACACCGCCCAGTGGATCAGCCAGCGCCGCCGGTTGCGCGCATCCGACAGCCAGTAGCCCTGCGGATGCATTTGCGGCCAGAACAGCCCGCCCGTCGCCAGCGCCTCATAGTAAAGCCGCTGCGACATGGCATATTGCAGCCGCTTCGGGATGGTCAGATCACCGACGATCTGGCGGATCATGTCATCCTTGATCGCCTCGGTATCGGGGCTGCGCGCCAGATGGTTCTCCGCCTGCGCCGCATCCGCCGCCATCTGGCCGATCTCCAACCAGACCGGATAGCCGGATTCATGAACATCAATGGTCAGGAACCGGCGCAGCGGCCCCTCGACCCGGCCCGAGACGAGATATTTCATCGACAGCGCCTCGACCGAGTTCAGCATGGCGCGCAGATAGGATTCGATGATCTCGGTCTCGGAGCGGCTGAACAACCCGTCGCGCACGGATTCGGCCAGCACCGCGGGCAGCGTGCGCGCGATCAGCCGCAGCTTCTCGAAATAGCGCCGCGCGAGCAGATCATCCTCGATCTGGCGGTGATCGGCGTCGAGCGTGCCGGTGCGATCCGTGCTCATGCCTCGACCTTTACGCCTGCATCAGCCCGCACGCGCCGCTTTCCGGAACTGGCCGCATCAGCCGCCATAGAGATTCTTGTCATGCTTCTCGACGATTTCCGAGAAACGCCGCGCAAAGCGTTCATCCGCCTTGGCTTTTTCCTCCAGCACCTTGCGGGCAAAGACCATGTGGTCGCCATGGGCTTCCAGCATGTCGGCCATGCGGTCATTCGTCGCCGTGCCGATCGCCGCCATCTGGGCCTGTGCCTCCTGGTCGGTCTTGACCCCGATCTCGTTGATGCGATGGGCCACATCCTGCTGCTGCGCGGTTTTCAGCGATTTGGTCAGCGCGTCATACAGCACCACGCGCTGTTTCGTATCCGTCTGCAGCTTGTTGATCAGCACCATCTGCGTCGCCGCCTGGTTCTGCAAACTGTCCACCCAGGTCTTGCCGGCCTCGATATAGCGTTCCAGCGTCTGCGATTTCGCCAGCGCCACCTGCTCGTCCTGCACGAGCGCGTTATGCTCCTTGTTGGCATTGGCGAGTTCCGTTTCCAGCCTTGTGCGGTCGGACGGATCGGTGGTGGAACCGACCTTGTTTTCCAACTCGATCAGCTTCGGATCCATCGCCTTGATCTGCTCGCGCAGCGATTCAAGCTGATCGACCGTCGCCTCGCGCTCATCCAGCGTGCCGGTCAGGTTGGCCTCGACCTTGGCCTTCTGGTCGTTCAACTGCGCAAGCTGGTCCTCCAACAGCCGCGTGATGACATCGGATTTGGAAATCAGATCCTGCAGCTTGTCGTCGATCGAGGCCGTGCGCAGCCGTTCCTGCCGCATCGATTCGGCCTTGCCGCGCGCAAAGATGCCGACGAAGCTCTCCCACCCGGTCTTCGACCGCATCTCCTCGAAATCCTTCGAGAAACCCGCCGTTACATCGTCCAGCCCCATGATGAGTTCGGCGATATTGGCGTTCATCGTCTCGGTATGGGCGTTCACATCGGCCAGCGTGGCATTGGCGATGTCGATGGACGGCGCCTCGGCCCCGGTTTCGGCGGCGGCGCGGTCGAGCCGGCTTGTCACCTCGGCCATTTTTTCCTGCGTCAGCACGATCTGCTTCTGCGTTTCGGTCATTTGCTGGTCGAGCGATGCCATCGGTAATCCCCTGAAGACGCTGTTGAGAAAAACTTTAGGGCGAAACGCCCGGCTTACAAGGGTGGCCTGCCCAAATACGCGGTTTCTTTACCTGAGCGTCAGATCGCGCGCGGGTCCCCCATCCGCCCGCGCCGTCATGCATCGCCCGCCGCAGACCCGGCCCGGAACAAGGGGCGCAGCCCCGCCGGGCCAGCGTCCGACCGCCCCCCGGGCGGACGCTTTTTCGCCGGTCCGCGTCGAAGGGCAGTTCAGCGGGGATGCGCCATAAAGTGCACCGCGCAGATCGTGGAGGCGTCCCCCCGCGGTCGGCCGCTGGACCTCTGCCGCGCGGTCGCATCGATGCCCCACGCCGAACCATCTGGACAGCCCCCCACAACCCCGCCACTCTCAGCCCCATGGACGACCTCTGCCAAGCCATCGCTGCCCGCCGCGACGACCTGATCCGCCTGACGCAGGATCTCATCCGCATCCCGACGCTGAACCCGCCGGGGCGGCACTATCGCGACATCTGCGAATATCTGGAGGCGCGGCTGGCGGCAAAGGGCTTCACCTGCGAACTCATCCGCGCCACCGGCACGCCCGGCGACAGCCTGGAGTATCCGCGCTGGAACCTGATCGCCCGCCACACCGGCCCCCGCCCCGGCGATTGCGTGCATTTCAACTCTCATCACGACGTGGTCGAGGTCGGTCAGGGCTGGACCCGAGACCCGTTCGGCGCCGAATTCGTGGCCGCTGAAGACCGCATCTACGGCCGCGGCGCCTGCGACATGAAGGGCGGGCTCGCCGCCTCCATCATCGCGGCGGAGGCCTTTATCGACAGCCACCCCGACCACGCCGGCACAATCGAAATCTCCGCCACCGCGGATGAGGAAACCGGCGGGTTCGGCGGGGTCGCCTTCCTCGCCCAGCAGGGGCGCTTCGCCGCCGTTGATCACGTCCTCATCCCCGAACCGCTGCACAAGGACCGGATCTGTCTGGGCCATCGCGGCGTCTGGTGGGCCGAGATCGAAACCCAAGGCCGCATCGCCCACGGCTCCATGCCCTTCCTCGGCGACAGCGCCATCCGCCATATGGGCGCGGTGCTGGCCGAGATGGAGGAAACGCTCTGGCCGCTTCTCGCGGGCAAGCGCACAGAGATGCCGGTGATCCCCGAAGGGGCGCGGTCCTCGACCCTCAACATCAACGCCATTCATGGCGGCGAGGCCGATCAGGGCCCCGACTATACCGGCCTGCCCGCGCCGGTCGTCCCGGATCGCTGCCGCATCACCATCGACCGGCGTTTCCTGATCGAGGAGGATCTGGCCGAGGTGAAGGCCGAGATCACCGCGCTGATGGAGCGCATCCGCGCCCGCCGCCCGAATTTCCGCTACGAGATCCGCGACCTGTTCGAGGTCGTCCCGTCAATGACCGACCGCGACGCCCCGGTCGTCCGCACCACCGCCGCCGCCATCGAGCGCGTCCTGGGGCGCGAGGCGGGCTATGTCGTCAGCCCCGGCACTTATGACCAGAAACATATCGACCGCATCGGCAAGCTGAAGAACTGCATCGCCTACGGGCCGGGCGTGCTGGAACTGGCCCATCAGCCCGATGAATGGATCGGCGTCTCCGACATGCTGGATTCGGCGCGGGTGATGGGGCTGGTGCTGGCGGATCTGCTGGGGCCGGGCGATACCGCCTGACCGGCACGCACGGACGGCCGAGGCGCGGCCCGCTCAGACCGCGCGGGCCATGTTCCAGATCGCCGGCAGCACGATGTCGCGGGTCAGCGGGGCCAGCTCCAGCGAGCCGCGCTCCGGCGGCATCAGCCAGCGGATCTCCTCGATCTCGGCATGGGCGGCCAGGTCATCGGCGGTTTCGACCCGGTAGAGCTCGGCGATGACGCGGTTGCCGTCCTCAAGGGCTGCGGGCGCGTCGAACCGGCCCAGATAGACCGCGCCGTCATCGGTGGGCGACAGGCCCAGCTCCTCGCCCAGTTCGCGGAACAGCGCCACCAGCGGCGCCTCGCCGGGTTCGATCTTGCCGCCGGGCTGCATGAAGATGGTGGAGCCGCGCTTGCGCACCAACAGCGTCGCGCCATCGGGCCGCATCAGCGCCGCGGCCGCGATATAGATATCCGGTGCCCTGTCCTCTCGGCTGGTTGCCCCCCGCATGCGCCATCCCCGTCTCACCGCATGGAATAATGAAACCAGCGGCGGCGCGATCCGGCAAGTTTCTTGCTGCGATTGCAGGCATTGCGCGCGGCGATCGGCGGCAATCCGCCCATGACAGGGCGTATGGCCCGGCTTTCCCCGGCCGGATAATCATGGCAAGATGGATGCCAAGGGCCCATAGAAGGCCGAAACTCCGGGGCAGCCCATGTCACAGCGCCTGTCGCTCTCGGCGATCATCATCGTTCTGCTGGCCGTGCTCGCCAGCCTCTACTTCGCCTTCGCCGCGGTGCAGGGCCCGTCCGGGCTGATGCGCCGCATTCAACTGGAGGCGGAGACCGAGGCGCTCAGGGCCGAACGCGACGAATTGCAGGCCGAGGTGGACCGGATCAAGAACCTGACCCACCGCCTGTCGGATGATTATCTCGATCTCGACCTGCTGGACGAACGCGCCCGCGAGGTGCTGGGGCTGATGCGCCCCGACGAGGTCATCATCCGCTGATCCGGCCGGGTTAACTTCCCCGATTGCAGCCCCCGCAGCGATGCGCTACGGATAGTTTAACGCTGAACTATCCCGCCAGCTTGCAGGAGGTACCCGCATGGCCAGGAAACCCGCAGCCACCAAGTCCGACACCAGCCAGAGCAGCAGCAGAACGTCGTCGGGTTCGCGCACGGCGGCCAAGCGCGCCGCGCCGAACGTCTCGAAGGACGAGTTGCTGCAATATTACCGCGACATGCTGCTGATCCGCCGATTCGAGGAAAAGGCCGGCCAGCTTTACGGCATGGGGCTGATCGGGGGCTTCTGTCACCTCTATATCGGTCAGGAAGCGGTGGTGGTCGGGCTGGAAGCCGCGGCCGAGGAAGGCGACAAGCGCATCACCTCCTACCGCGATCACGGCCATATGCTGGCCTGCGGCATGGACCCCAACGGCGTCATGGCCGAGCTGACCGGGCGCGAGGGCGGCTATTCCAAGGGCAAGGGCGGCTCGATGCACATGTTCTCGAAGGAGAAGCATTTCTACGGCGGCCACGGCATCGTGGCGGCCCAGGTGCCGCTGGGGGCCGGTCTGGCCTTCGCCGACAAATACCTGGACAACAAGCGCGTGACCTTCACCTATTTCGGGGACGGCGCGGCGAACCAGGGCCAGGTCTACGAGACCTACAACATGGCCGAGCTCTGGGATCTGCCGGTGGTTTTCGTCATCGAGAACAACCAGTATGCGATGGGCACCTCGGTCAAGCGTTCGACCAAGTCGACCACGCTGTTCGGCCGCGGCGAGGCCTTCGGCATCCCCGGCGAACAGGTGGACGGCATGGACGTGCTGGCGGTCAAGGAGGCGGGCGAGAAGGCCGTGGCCCACTGCCGCGCCGGCAAGGGGCCCTATATCCTCGAAATCATGACCTATCGCTATCGCGGCCATTCCATGTCCGACCCGGCCAAATACCGCACCCGCGAAGAGGTCCAGAAGATGCGCGAGGAGCGCGACCCGATCGAGGGGATCCGCGCCATGCTGCTTCAGGGCAAGCACGCCTCGGAAGAGGATCTCAAGGCCATCGACAAGGAGATCAAGGACGTGGTCAACAAGTCGGCCGAATTCGCCAAGGAAAGCCCGGAACCGGCGCATGAAGAGCTGTGGACCGATATCTACGCCGATGTGGCGCCCCAGGAAGAAGCGTAAGGGAGGCTGACAGAATGGCTACCGAAATCCTCATGCCCGCCCTGTCCCCGACGATGGAGGAAGGGACGCTCGCCAAATGGCTGAAGAAGGAGGGCGACAGCGTCGCCTCCGGCGATGTCCTGGCCGAGATCGAAACCGACAAGGCCACGATGGAATTCGAGGCCGTGGATGAGGGCATCCTCGGCAAGATCCTGATCGAGGAAGGCTCCGAAGGGGTCAAGGTCAACACCCCCATCGCGGTGATGATCGAGGAAGGCGAAAGCGCCGATGACATCGAGGCCGCCTCCTCCGGCGGTGGCGGCGAGGCGCAGGCCGCCGACGAACCGCCCGCCGAGAAGGGCGAGGGCGAGAATTCCAAGGACGAGACCGGCGAAACCCCCTCCGCCGTGGCCGAGGTCAAGACCCCTGCCCCGGACCGCACCCCCGACTGGCCGGAAGGCACCAAGGTCAAGTCGCAGACCGTGCGCGAGGCGCTGCGCGACGCCATGGCCGAGGAGATGCGCCGCGACGACACCGTCTTCCTGATGGGCGAGGAAGTCGGCGAATATCAGGGCGCCTACAAGATCAGCCAGGGCCTTCTGGACGAATTCGGCCCGCGCCGCATCGTCGACACCCCGATCTCGGAACATGGCTTCACCGGCATCGGCGTCGGCGCGGCCTTTGGCGGGCTGCGCCCCATCGTCGAGTTCATGACCTTCAACTTCGCCATGCAGGCGATGGACCAGATCATCAACTCCGCGGCCAAGACGCTTTATATGTCGGGCGGCCAGATGGGCGCGCCGATGGTGTTCCGCGGCCCGAACGGGGCTGCCGCCCGCGTCGGCGCCCAGCACAGCCAGGATTACGCCGCCTGGTACAGCTCCGTCCCCGGCCTCAAGGTGGTGATGCCCTACAGCGCCGCCGATGCGAAGGGCCTGCTGAAAACCGCCATCCGCGACCCGAACCCGGTGATCTTCCTGGAAAACGAGATCCTCTATGGCCGCAGCTTCGACGTGCCGGAGCTGGAGGATTTCACCATCCCCTTCGGCAAGGCCCGCGTGGCCCGCGACGGCAAGGACGTGACCATCGTCAGCTTCGGCATCGGCATGGCCCATTCGCTGGAAGCCGCCGACAAGCTCTCCGAACAGGGGATCGAGGCCGAGGTGATCGACCTGCGCACGCTGCGCCCGCTGGATTACGGCACGGTGATCGAGTCGGTGAAAAAGACCAACCGCATGGTGACGGTGGAGGAAGGCTTCCCGGTCGGCTCCATCGGCAACCATCTGTCGGCCTATGTGATGGAAAACGCCTTCGATTATCTCGACGCGCCGGTCATCAACTGCGCGGGCAAGGATGTGCCCATGCCTTATGCGGCCAATCTTGAACGCCATGCGCTGATCACCTCCGACGAGGTGGTCGAGGCGGTCAAGAAAGTCACCTACAAGTAAGGAGCAAGCGAGATGCCCACAGAAATCCTGATGCCCGCGCTTTCTCCGACGATGGAAGAAGGCACGCTGGCCAAATGGCTGGTCAAGGAAGGCGACGAGGTCAGCTCCGGCGACATTCTGGCCGAGATCGAGACCGACAAGGCGACGATGGAATTCGAGGCCGTCGATGAAGGCAAGATCGGCAAGATCCTAATCGAGGAAGGCAGCGAAGGGGTCAAGGTCAACACCCCCATCGCCGTGCTGCTGGAGGAAGGCGAAAGCGCCGACGATATCGGGGATGTCTCCTCGGGCGGCGGCGACGCCAAGGCTGACGCGCCCAAGAATGGCGGCAAGGACGAGCCGAAGGACGAGACCGCCGAAGCCCCGAAAGCCGAGGCCAGCAAGGCCCCGCCCGCGCCGAAATCCGGCGATGGTGGGCGCGTTTTCGCCTCGCCGCTGGCCCGCCGCATCGCGGCCGACAAGGGGCTGGATCTGAGCCAGATCAAGGGCTCCGGCCCCAATGGCCGCATCGTCAAGGCCGATGTGGAGGAGGCGAAGCCCGGCGCCCCGCCCGCCAAGGCCGACGCGCCCAAGGCCGACGCCAAAGCTGCGGATGCCCCCGCCGCCGCCCCCGCCGGCCCCTCCGCCGATGCCATCCTCAAGATGTATGAGGATCGCGAGACCGAAGAGGTCAAGCTCGACGGGATGCGCCGAACCATCGCCGCCCGTCTGGGCGAGGCGAAGCAGACCATCCCGCATTTCTATCTGCGCCGCTCGGCCAAGCTGGACGAGCTGATGAAATTCCGCGGCCAGCTCAACAAGCAGCTTGAAGAACGCGGCATCAAGCTGTCGGTCAACGACTTCATCATCAAGGCCTGCGCGCTCGCCCTGCAAGAGGTGCCCGACGCCAATGCCGTCTGGGCCGGCGACCGCATCCTGAAGCTGAAACCCTCGGACGTGGCGGTCGCCGTCGCGATCGAAGGCGGGCTGTTTACCCCGGTGCTGAAGGACGCGCAGCAGAAAACCCTCTCGGCGCTTTCGGCCGAGATGAAGGATCTGGCCAGCCGCGCGAAATCCAAAAAACTCGCCCCCCATGAATATCAGGGCGGCAGCTTCGCCATCTCCAATCTCGGCATGTTCGGGATCGAGAATTTCGACGCGGTCATCAACCCGCCCCACGGCGCGATCCTGGCCGTAGGCTCCGGCATCCAGACCCCGGTGGTCGAGGCCGGAGAGGTGGTGATCCGCAATGTCATGTCGATGACCCTCTCGGTCGATCACCGGGTCATTGACGGCGCGCTCGGCGCGCAATTGCTGGAGGCCATCGTGCGGCATCTGGAAAACCCGATGGGCATGCTGGCCTGAGCCCAGCCTGAGCAACCATCACCGGGCGGGGCCTCCCCGCCCGGTTTTTTTATGGCTGCGCGGCCGCGTGCAGCGCCGCACGGGCCTGCGCCGCCACATCCTCACCGCGCATCTCGCGGATCGTCTCGATCAGCAGATCGCGAAAGGCCGCCTGCTCCGCCGCGCCGGGCGGGGGCGTCGGCGCGGACGGTCGGAACAGGCGCGGCCGCTCGGGGAAATACCGCGCCCGCAGCTGCTCGTTTTCCGCGGCGAACCAGCCCTCGATCTTCGCCACCGTCTCGCGGTCGAACAGATCGGCAGAGCCGGTGACGCCCGGCAGGCCGGAGGCCACGATGCGCCGGTTGATCTGCTGGAGGCGGTCGATCTTCGGCAGTTTCAGATACATCCCGATCAGCGCAGCCGAGGGCGAGACATTCTGACGCGACCGCGCCAGTTCCACGTCCGGCCGATACGGAATCCCCAGCACCGCCATCGCATCCCGGATCACATCACCGCCCGCCATCTCGCCGGGATCGAAGATCCGCACCGTGACGCGGCCCTTGCGGTGTTCGGCACACAGCGCCTCCCACGGCGCCAGCAAGCTGGCGTAATGGCTGGTGCGCATCGGCTTGGACGACGCCACCAGCATGCTGCGCGTCGATTGCTTGCTGCCCCATTTCGCGGTCTGCTTGTACCAGCTTTCCAGATATTCCGGCTGCGGCCGCAGATAGGCAAGCACGCTGATCCGGTCCCATGCCTCGGGCCGGACGAACTGGCGAAACGACTCCATCCGCGTCGAGGCCAGCCCCTCGGACGAGATCAGCACCTGCCCCGCCTCCTGCCGCGCCGTCCATGCGGCGAACGCCTCCGCCTGCGTCGTCATGTCGTCGCCACGTGCGATCTGCCGGGCGACGGAGCCGATGGAGTCGAGCTGGCTGCGGTAATAGGCGAGGCCGTGGCTGAGCAGGTAATCCGCGTTCCGCGTCCAGTAGGATTGCAGGCCGGAGGTGCCGGTTTTCGGCCAGCCAATGTGAATATGCAGATGTTTCATCAGCTTGCCGGAGCGTTCGACACGCTGCCAGCTTAGCCATCCCCGCCGCGTCTTGCCAAGCCCGCCCGCCTTCGGCGGTCAGGATGGCGCGACGGCGGCCCGGCATACGCGCGGTGTACAGCCTGTGTACATCCGGTGTACGCGCTGTGCGCGGGTCCCGCCCTTAAGCCGGGGCTAGACCATCATCTCCTTGGTCGCGGTCAGTTTCAGATCGGGATGATCCCGCTCCACCCGGTCGATATCCCATTGCAGACGGGTCAGATACACTAGGTCCCCGTCGTGATCCGTGGCCATGTGCTGCTTGTTGGCATTGGCGAAGCCCTCGATCTTGTCGCGCGGCCCCGCCAGCCAGCGTGCACTGGTAAATTGCGACGCCTCGAAGCGCACCGGAATGCCGTATTCCAGCTCGATCCGGCTCGCCAGCACCTCGAATTGCAGCGCGCCGACGACACCCACGATAAAGCCCGATCCGATTTGCGGCTTGAACACCTTGGCCGCACCTTCTTCGGCGAATTGCATCAGCGCCTTTTCCAGATGCTTGGCCTTCATCGGATCGGTGGCCCGCACCGATTGCAGCAATTCCGGGGCAAATGACGGGATTCCGGTGAATTTCAGCGCCTCGCCCTCGGTCAGCGCATCCCCGATCCGCAGCTGCCCGTGGTTCGGGATGCCGATAATATCACCCGCCCAGGCCTCTTCGGCCAGTTCCCGGTCGGCGGCGAGAAACAGCACCGGATTGCTCACCGCCATCGGCTTCTTGCTGCGCACATGCAGCAGTTTCATCCCCCGTTCGAAATGCCCCGAGGCGAGCCGTACGAAGGCCACCCGGTCGCGATGCTTGGGGTCCATATTGGCCTGCACCTTGAAGACAAAGCCCGAGACCTTCTTCTCCTCCGGCGCGATCTGGCGCTCGGCGGCGTTCTGCGGCTGCGGCTCGGGCCCGTAATCGCCGATCCCGTCCATCAGCTCGCGCACCCCGAAACTGTTGATCGCGCTGCCGAACCAGATCGGGGTCAGATGCCCCTCCAGAAACGATTTCCGGTCAAACGCAGGCAGCAATTCCCGTGCCATTTCAATTTCTTCGCGCAACTTGTTCAACTGCTCAGCCGGAATATGATAGGCCAGTTTCGGGTCGTCGATCCCGGTGATCTTCACCGTCTCGGCGACCTTGTTGCGGTCGGCGCGATCCATGATTTCCAGCCGGTCGCGCAGCAGGTCATACGCCCCGATGAACTCGCGCCCCGTGCCGATCGGCCAGCTCGCTGGCGCCACATCGATGGCCAGGTTTTCCTGGATCTCGTCGATGATCTCGAACGTGTCGCGGCTTTCGCGGTCCATCTTGTTGCAGAAGGTCAGGATCGGCAGATCGCGCAGCCGGCAGACCTCGAACAGCTTGCGGGTCTGGCTTTCGACCCCCTTCGCGCCATCGATGACCATGATCGCCGCATCCACCGCCGTCAGCGTGCGATAGGTGTCCTCGGAAAAGTCCGAGTGGCCGGGCGTGTCCACCAGATTGTAGCGGAAATCGCGATATTCGAAGGACATGGCCGAGGCCGAGACCGAGATGCCCCGATCCTGTTCCATCTTCATGAAATCCGACCGCGTCCGCCGCGCCTCGCCCTTGGCGCGGACCTGCCCGGCCATCTGGATCGCGCCACCAAACAGCAGGAATTTCTCGGTCAGCGTGGTCTTGCCGGCATCCGGGTGGCTGATGATCGCGAAGGTGCGGCGGCGCGCGATCTCGGGCGGCAATTCGGGGCGGTTGCTGGTCATGGGAACGTCCTTTCCTGACCGCGCCATTTATCCTGCCGGGCGGCAACCCGCAAACGGGAAAAGGGCGCCCCAGGGGCGCCCCGTGCCGTTGCCGCTGTCGGTGCGCTCAGCCGAGATAGGAGGAGACGAACCAGGTATCCTTGTCGACCTCGTTCGAGGCGGCGGTGATGATGTCGGCGGTGTTGGGATCGCCCGCCTCGTCGGTGGTGTCGATGCCGTCGCGCAGCTTGCCGCCATAGTCGCGCAGCAGTTCCGCGACCGCCTTGGCGTGATCGTTCAGCTTCACCATGTCCGTCGGATAGGGCTTCAGCGACGTTGCCTTGGCCACGTCCCGCACCGTCCCGATGGCCGTGCCGTCAAGCTGCTGCACGCGCTCTGCCATCTCGTCGATGCCGGCGTCGACATGCTCCTTGACCGAATCGAGCAGCTCGTGAAACCCAATGAAACCCGGCCCCTTCACGTTCCAATGCGCTTGTTTCAGCGCCCGGCTGACGGCAATTCCGTCGGCGACGAGCGCATTGAGCACTTCGATGGAGGTCTTGCGGGCATTGTCGGTCAGGCTCTGAAGTTCGACGGCCATTGTTAACTCCTCTTCACATTGCGTTGCAGCAGAAACGGGGCTGGCGACGTGAAGTTCCCGGCGCGCCAGCATCAGCCGCAATTTCGCGGCCCGCGCGGCCGCCGGGAGGGGCAGCGGGACCGCCAAGATGTGAAAAACGCTGTTTATTTTTCTGTTACATACGGAACGGAACGGGCGCTCGCTTGTTGACTCGGGAAATCGAATTACGCAATCTCGCTACCAGCCTGAGAGGTGTCACATGAGCGATAACACCCTGACTCGCATGGATTTGGCCGAAGCGGTCTTTCGCGAGGTCGGCCTGTCCCGCCACGAATCCGGCCAGCTTGTCGAAAGCGTCCTGACGCATATTTCTGACGCTTTGGTGAAGGGGGAGCAGGTCAAGATCTCCTCCTTCGGCACCTTCTCCGTGCGTGACAAGAACGAGCGGATCGGCCGCAACCCCAAGACCGGGGAAGAGGTTCCGATCACCCCGCGCCGGGTGCTCAGCTTCCGCCCGTCCCATCTGATGAAGGACCGGGTGGCGGTCGGCAACAAGGACTGACATGAAAAAGGCGGCCGACGCATTCCGATCCATTGGCGAGGTGTCGCAACTGGTCGGAGTCGCGCCGCATGTCCTGCGCTACTGGGAATCGCAATTCCCGCTGTTCAGCCCGGTAAAGCGGCGCGACGGCAGGCGCTATTACCGCCCCGATGACATTCGGATGGCCGCAGGTCTCTGTGCCCTGCTGCGTGAGGACGGGATGTCGATCCGCGGCGCCAAAAGCCAGATGGCCACGGATCGCGGTGCCGCGGTGAAGGCGCGCGGTGCCGCCCGGCTCGGGGGCGATTTCGCCACCGGGGCGGAGGCGCAGACCGGCGATAGCGGCAAGATGCGCAAGCCCGGTAAGGGCAGCGCGCCTGAGACCCGGCAGAAGGCCGCCGCCAAGGCAGACACCGAAATGCCCGTATCGCGCAAGGGCCAGACCGTCCCGCGCCCGAGGAAGGATAACCAGTTGACCGATTCCCTGCCGCTCTTTCCCGAACTCGGCGCCAGGACTGCCGACGCTGCCACGGACGGCTCGCCGTCCGCCGCACCGACGGAGCGTTCGGATCACCCCGCGCCCGCGACGCGCCGCACGGGCGGACCGGAAGGCGCAGACGGGGCATGGCTGGGCCGTCTGCTGCGGATCTCGGCGGCGCTGCACGCGGTCTCGGACCTGCCGGCCGGGTCGGCGCAGGTCGCGCGTGACCATATCCGGCAGGCCCGCCAGACCCTGTCCGCCTGACACCGGTTCCGAAACGGAATTTTGTCACTTGGCCCCTTGTGTCCCCGCCGCGCTTCGCCCTATATGGCCCGCGTCGGGCTGTGGCGCAGCCTGGTTAGCGCGTCCGTCTGGGGGACGGAAGGTCGTGAGTTCGAATCTCGCCAGCCCGACCATCATCGAACCGCCCATCCCGTCCGGGGTGGGCGTTCGTCCATCGGGAGGTCCGAGATGAGCGGTGTTCTGCCTGACAGCGATTTGCGTGCGCTGATCGCATCCGGCGCGATTTCCGCCGCCGAGCCGATCACCGATGCCCAGATCCAGCCCGCCAGTCTCGATCTGCGTCTTGGTGAGCAGGCCTGGCGGCTGCGCGCCTCCTTCCTGCCCGGCAAGGGGCAGCGCATCAGCGACCGGCTGGCCGATTTCGAGATGCACCGGATGGATCTGTCACAGGGCGCGGTGCTGGAAAAGGGCTGTGTCTACCTCGTGCCGCTGGTGGAGCGGTTGCGGCTGCCCGCGGGGCTGTCTGCGGTGGCCAACGCCAAGTCCTCCACCGGGCGGCTGGATCTGCTGACACGGCTCATCACCGATGAGGGGACCGAGTTCGACCGCCTGCCCGACGCCTATGACGGCCCGCTCTACGCCGAGATCTGCCCGCGCAGTTTTTCCGTGCTCGTGCGGCCGGGAATGCGGCTGAACCAGCTTCGGCTGCGGCGCGGACAGGCGGTTCTGGACGATGCGGCGCTGCGCGCGCTGCACCAGGACACGCCGCTGGTGGAAGGGCCGGCGCTGATCGACCAGGGGCTGGGATTTTCCGTCGATCTGCGGCCCGAGACCGGCGACCTGGTCGGGTATCGCGCGCGCCCGCATAGCGGGGTGATCGACCTGGACCGGATCGGCACCTATGACCCGCGCGATTTCTGGGACCGGCTGCATGGCCGCGACGGCAGGCTGATCCTCGATCCCGGTGCGTTCTATATCCTGGTCAGCCGCGAATCCGTGGCGATCCCGCCCGATTACGCGGCCGAGATGGCCCCCTATCTGGCGATGGTGGGCGAGTTCCGCGTGCATTATGCCGGATTCTTCGATCCCGGCTTCGGGATCGGCGCGGCCGGTCAGGGCGCGCGCGGCGTGCTGGAGGTCCGCTGCCACGAGGCACCCTTCGCGCTTGAACACGGCCAGGTGGTCGGGCGGCTCGTCTATGAGCGGATGGCGGCGCGTCCCGACCGGCTCTACGGTCAGGACATCGCGTCGAATTACCAGGGTCAGGGCCTGAAACTGGCCAAGCAGTTCAGCGCATCCGCCGGGTGATCCGCGCGGCCTGGCGGGCGCGCTTGACCATATCGCGCGTGCCCTTGCTGGATTTCGCCGCCTGCTGGCGTTCGAGATCGGTCATGTCGGCAGTCTTCTTGCCGCGCCGTGCCAGGTAATCCGCGCCCTTGTTGATCCCGTAATCCGTTGCCCGGTGGGTCAGGCGGCGCAGCACCATGTTGATGAGGCCATTCAGATTCATCGTCTAATCATCCTCTTCCCCGAACAGGTCGCCCGGTCGTGTGTCGTCGCCATTATCGTCCTCATCCCCCTCCCGCACAAGGGGAACGCTCATCTCGCCGGGCGGGCGGCTGTCGAGAAGCCCGGCGGCGCGCAGTTCCGACAATCCCGGCAAATCGCGCGCGCTTTCCAGCCCGAAATGATCCAGAAATCCCTCCGTCACCACGAAAGTCACCGGGCGGCCCGGCGTCATGCGCCTGCGGCCGATGCGCACCCAGCCCTGCTCGATCAGTTGATCCAGCGTCCCGCGCGAGGTGGCGACGCCGCGGATCTCCTCGATCTCTGCGCGGGTGACGGGCTGGTGATAGGCGATGATCGCCAGCGTCTCGGTCGCCGCCCGCGACAGGCGGCGGGTTTCCACGGTCTCGGTCTGCATCAGGAAGGACAGATCGGCGGCCGTGCGGAAGGCAAAGGAATCGCCCACGCGGGCCAGTTCCACCCCCCTGCCCGCGTAACGGCGGCGCAGGCTGGCCACCGCTTCGGCCGGATCGGCCCCCTGCGGCATCCGGTCGGCCAGATCGCGCAGGCTGACCGGCTGGGCCGAGGCGAACAGCATCGCCTCGACCATGCGCTCCTGTTCCGCCAGCGGCGGCGGCGGGAAATCCGGCTCTTCGCTCATTCCGCCCCCGGCTTGCGGCGCAGCGTGATGGGGGCGAAGGTGGCGTCCTGCCGGATCTCCAGCTTGCCTTCGCGGGCCAGTTCCAGCGTCGCGGCAAAGGTGGCCGCGGTGGCGGAGCGGCCGCGTTCGCCGCTGCCCCAGCCATCGGGCAGGAACTCCGACAGCGCCGTCCACTCCCCGGCAAAGCCGATCAGCCCGCGCACCCTTTCAAGCGCCTGCTCCATGGTGAACACATTCTTGCGGTCGAACGCATAGGGCCGGAACTCGTCGCGGGTCTTGAGCCGCGCATAGGCGCGCATCAGATCGATCAGCCCGACCTCGAAGGTCACGCTGCGCCGCCGGGCGATCTGTTCGGGCATGCCGCGCAGAAACCGGCTCTGCCCCAGACGGTCGCGCCCCATCAGCCGGGCCGCAGCCTTGCGCATCGCGTCCAGCCGTTCGAGCTGAAAGGCCAGATGCGCGGCCAGATCCTCGGCCGAGGGGCCGTCCTCCTCCGGGTCGGGTGGCAGCAGAAGGCGCGATTTCAGAAAGGCCAGCCAGGCCGCCATGACCAGGTAATCTGCGGCCAGCTCGATCCGCAATTGCCGGGCTTCCTCGACGAAACCCAGATATTGCTCGGCCAGTTGCAGGATCGAGACCTGCATCAGATCGACCTTCTGGGTCCGCGCCAGCGTCAGCAGCAGATCCAGCGGCCCTTCATACCCGTCCACATCGACGATCAGCGCCTCCTCCGCGCGCCGCTCCTCGACGGCCGTGGCGACCTCCAGCGGCAGGGGCGCGGGCGGCGTGCGGTGTCGGGGACGCAGCGGGGTGACTTTGTCGGTCAAACGGGCCTCTTCGGGTTCAGGGGCGCAGAATCCGCGCTGCCCGCGCCCGTGTCAAGCGTGCGGCCAGTCAACCCGCCCGCCTGCGGCCCGGTATTCGGCCAAAAGCGCCGCGGCCGGGATCTCCTCCGGCGTGCGGCGGGCGCTGAGCGCGGCTTCCCCGCGGCGGAGTGCGGCGTCGCTCATCTGCCCCGCCTCGGCCGTGACCGCCTCCATCTCATCCATCTGGCCGTGGCAGTGCAGCACCAGATCGCAGCCGGCCCGGATCGCCGCGGCGCTGCGCGCGGCGATGCTGCCCGTCAGCCCGTTCATCGAAATGTCGTCGGTCATCAGCAGCCCGTCAAAGCCGATCTCGTCGCGGATCACGCCGATCATCCGCGCCGATGCGGTGGCCGGCGCGTCGTCGATCTCGGAGAAGCGGATATGCGCCGTCATCCCCATCGGCAGGTCATTCAAGGCCCGGAACGTCGCGAAATCGCTTTGCATCAGCGCCTCCCGCGTGGCGGTGACGCGGGGGGTTTCCTTGTGGCTGTCCACTTGCGCGCGGCCATGGCCCGGCATGTGCTTCATGATCGGGACCACCCCGGCCGCCAGCAACCCGTCCGCCACCGCGCGGCCATTGGCCACCACGGTTTCAACGTCCCGGCCGAGGCAGCGGTTTTGCAGGAAGGAATGGGTCTCGTCCGAGGCGATGTCGAGCGTCGGGGCGCAATTGCTGTCAATGCCCACCGCCCGCAATTCCTGCCCGATCAGGTGAGAGCGCAGCCGCAGCGCCTGCGGGCCCAATTGGGCATCCTCCAGCGGCGGGGCCCATTCGGCCCAATGCGGGGCGCGCATCCGCTGCACCCGGCCGCCCTCCTGGTCGATGGTGACGATCGCCTCGCGCCCGACAGCGTCGCGCAGATCGCCGGTCAGGCGGCGAAGCTGGTCGGGGCTGTCCACGTTGCGGGCAAACAGGATGAAGCCCCAAGGATCGGCCGAGCGAAAGAAATCCCGCTCGGCCCGCGTCAGTTCGGTGCCCAGGAGCCCGAAAATCGCCGCCGTGGTCATTTACTGCGCCGTGGCGGGGTAGCAATCCGTGCCTTCGGCCAGAAGCGCGGCGCAGAACCGGCGCGCGTCGTCGCGCGATTCGAAGCCCGCGACGCGCAGCCGGTAGAAGGTGCGGCCATTGCGCTCGGTCGTCTGCACCACCGGCGACTTGCCCGAGAAGAGCGAGGAGAACCGGCCCGAGATCCGGCCCCATTCGCTGTTGGCGATGCCGTCGGAATCGAAGGCACCGATCTGAACCAGCGGCGAGCCGGAGGAGACCTGCGCAGGCGGCGGTGCCTCGGCTACGGCTTCGGCCACGGCCTGCTCGATCGCCGGGCGCTCGGCCGGGGTTTCGGTCTCTGCCTCGGCCGTCTGCGTGGCCTCGGTCGCGGCGGGCGCGGATTGGGCGCGGGCGGCGACACTGGCCGGGCGCGGCGCAGGGCGCGGGGCGGAGATCGCCGGTGCGGCGTCTGCCATCGACTCGTCCTGCATCTCGGCGCCGATCAGCGTCGCATCCTCGCCCTCCCCGACGATGCCGAGCGCGGCAAGATCGGTGGGCTCCTCGGCGATCAGTCCGGCAGCCAGACCGGCCGCAGCTTCGGCGTCGGCCACGGCAATCACCGGCCTTTCGGGCATGCTCAGTGGCACCTGTTCGGCCATGGCGTCGAGTGCCGCCGGATCGGCCAGCTCGCCCATCGCGACATCGTCCTCCTCCAGCCCGGTCGGCGCGGGAGCGATGGCAATCTCGGCATTGGGCGGCACGCTCACGCCGGCCGCGACTTCGTTCACCGACAGCCCGCCATTGCGCGCCAGATCGCCGCCCGGATCGTCCGGTGCGGTGCGGGCATCGCCCTGAACGGCCCGGATCACCGGCACGCCGGAGACGTCGCGCGCCACCAGCTTGTAGCCCCAGACCACGAGCCCGATCAGCAGAACGACCGAGACGAGCGCCCCCAGGTAATGCGTCAACCGCCCAAGGCGCGCGCCGATGCTTTCGGGATGGTCCTCCGGGTAGGGCTGGTCGTCCTCGTACCAGCCATACTCCTCGTCATACTCGTCCTGGGCCTGCGCCTGGTGCTGATACTGGTATTCACGCGCCTGGCGCGGCGCGGACTCCATGAACCGGCGCGAGCCGAAATCGGTTACTGCCATACGATGCCTGCCTGCCGGTTGACCGGCTGTTGATTACTGCCCGAAACCGGCCAGGCACTTTTGTCAGCGCATTTCCTTGGCCGGAGTCACCCCAAGAATAGCAAGACCTGACGAAATGACAACGCCAACGGCACGCAGCAGCGCAATTTTTGCCGCCGTGGCCTCTGCATCTCCGTCCTGGATGAAGCGCAGCGCGTGATCGTCATTGCCGCGATTCCACAGCGAATGCAGGCTGCCGGCCAGGTCATAGAGGTAGAACGCCACGCGGTGCGGCTCATGCGCGGCGGCCGCGGCCTCGATCAGGCGGGGATATTCGGCCAGCTTGCGGATCAGCTCCATCTCGGCCGGGTGATCCAGCCGTGCCAGATCCGCCTGCGCAAGCGCCGCGTCGGACAGGTCGATGCCCATCTCGGCGGCGCGCTTCATCACAGAATGCACCCGCGCCGAGGCGTATTGGACATACCAGACCGGATTGTCCTTCGATTGTTCCAGCACCTTGGCGAAGTCGAAATCCAGCGGCGCATCGTTCTTGCGCGTCAGCATGTGGAAGCGGGTCACGTCGCGCCCGGCCTGTTCGACCACATCGCGCAGGGTGATGAAGGTGCCGGCGCGCTTCGACATCTTGAACGGCTCGCCATTCCTGAACAGCTTCACCAACTGGATCAGCTTGACATCGAGCGGCACGCGGCCGTTCGACAGCGCCTTGACCGCCGCGTTCATCCGCTTGACATAGCCGCCGTGATCGGCACCGAACACGTCGATCAACTGATCGAAGCCGCGGTCGATCTTGTCCCAGTGATAGGCGATATCGGGCGCGAAATAGGTCCAGCTTCCGTCCGATTTCATCACCGCCCGATCCTGGTCATCGCCGTGATCGGTGGAGCGGAACAGCGTCTGTTCCCGCGCCTCCCAATCATCGGGCAGCTTGCCCTTTGGCGGCTCCAGCACGCCTTCATAGATCAGCCCGGCCGCGCGCAACCGCTCGATCGCGGCCTCGATCCGGCCCGAGCCATAGAGCGCCTTCTCCGAGGAGTAGACGTCCATCGTGATATTCAGCAGCGCCAGATCCTCGCGGATCATCTGCAGCATGGCCTCGGTGGCGAATTCGCGGAATTCGGGCAGCCAGTCCTCTTCCGGCCGGTCGAGCAGGCTGTCGCCGTATTTCTCCTTCAGCGCCTCACCGACCGGCTTCAGATAGTCGCCGGGATAGAGCCCGTCCGCGATCACAGGTGTCTGGCCATTCGCCTCGCGATACCGCTCATAGGCAGAGCGGGCCAGAACATCGACCTGCGCCCCGCCATCGTTGATGTAGTATTCGCGCGTGACGTCGTAGCCTGCGAAATCCAGCAGGCTGGCAAGCGCGTCGCCGAACACCGCGCCGCGGGTATGGCCGACATGCATCGGGCCGGTCGGGTTGGCCGAGACGAATTCGACATTCACCCTGACCCCCTGCCCCATGCCTGAGCGCCCGAAGCCGTCCGGCGCGCGCAACGCGTCCTTCACCACCCCGTGCCACGCCGCCGGGTCAAGCCGCAGATTGATGAAACCCGGCCCGGCCACGTCGGCGGCGGTGATGCGCGGATCGGCGGTCAGGCGCAGGGCCAGCGTCTCGGCAATGTCGCGCGGCTTCGCGCCGGCGGGCTTGGCCAGCACCATCGCCGCATTCGTCGCCATGTCGCCATGCGCCGGATCGCGCGGCGGCTCGACTGTGACGTTTTTCAGGTCCAGCCCGGCGGGCAGCTCTCCGGCCCCGGCCATGGCGTTCAGCGCGTCCAGAACGACGCCGCGAATTTCGGCAAACAGGTTCATCTTCATCTTCCGCTTGTTCCCGCCTGCGATAGCCCCGCCCGCCACCAAAGGTCAACGGCTCCGGGCTTACCGGGCAGCGGTTTCGGTCGTCAGATGGCGCAGCCCGTGGGTCACATCGGCCCGGATCGACAGGCGCAGCGCCGGCTCGTCCCCCGCCTTCAGCGCGGCGATAATCATCCGGTGATGTCGCGGCGGATCGTTGCGCTGCACCCGCCCGTAAAGCGCCCGCATCGTGGGGCCAAGCTGCAGCCAGACGGTTTCCACGATGGCCAGCATCGCCGGGGCCTGGGCGCGCAGGTAGAGCGTGCGGTGGAAATCCAGGTTGCTGCGGATATAGCCCACCGCATCATGGCGCATCACCGCCTCGGCGATGGCGTTATTGATCGCGCTGAGCCGGTCGATCAGGGCGAAATGCGCGCGCGGCAGGGCGCGCGAGGCCAGCTCCGGCTCGATCAGCGCGCGCAGGGCCGCCAGCTCCTCGATCCGCTCGACGGACAATTCCGGCGTCGTCACCCGCCCCGAGGCGGACAGCGTCAGCGCCCCTTCCGCCGCGAGCCTACGCACCGCCTCGCGCGCCGGTGTCACCGAGACGCCGTATTCCCCGGCAATCCCGCGCAGGGTCAGCGCCTGGCCCGGCGGCAACTCGCCCACCAGGATCCGGCCGCGCAGATTGCGGTAGAGCCGCTCATGGGCGGCGGGATCGGTGGGGCGGGCGGCGCTCATGCCGGTCTTGTGATCACAAGCCGCGCCGCGGTCAATCCTTGAAACGCCAGGCCTGCAATTCGGCCCCGTGCTGCTTGAGCCATCCGCGCGGCACCTCATAGCCCGGCATCAGCGCCCCGACCTGCGCCCAGAACCGCGGCGAGTGATCCATATGCGCCAGATGCGCCACCTCATGCGCGGCCACGTAATCGAGCACATCGTAAGGCGCCATCGCCAGCCGCCAGGAAAACATCAGCCTTCCGTCGGCGGTGCAGCTTCCCCATCGAGAGCGCGTATCGCGCAGCGTCAGCGCGCTCGGCCGCTTTTCGAGACGCGCGGCATGACGGTCCACCGCCTCGCGCAATGCGGCATGGGCGCGCGCCTTCAGCCAGGCCTGCACCACCGGGCCCATCGGCTTGCCCTGCGGCACCGCCAGCACCCCATCACCCATCTGCACCCGCCGGACCGGCAGGGCGCATAGCCGCAGCGCCTGCCCCGCAACCGGAAGATGTGCGCCCTCGACCACCACCGCCGGTTCGGGCATCGCGGCCAGCGTCCGGCGCAGCCAGTCCGACTTTGATTCGACGAAGCGCCGCCCCGCCTCCAGGCTCATCTGCCGTGGCAGCGTCAGCGCCACCGCGCCGCCCTGGCGCGACACGCGCAGCGTCATCCGCCGGGCCCGCGCATTGCGCCGCACCGTCACCGCGATATCGTCGATCCTGATCAGTTCCGAACGCGCCATGCGGATAGGTCTTTACAGCCTCATGGGCTTGTGGCAGGGGGACGCGGATTTACCTAACCGCGGCGTAAGGAGAATACCATGCCCAAAGAGGAATGGGGCACGAAACGCCTCTGCCCGCATTGCGGGTCGCGTTTTTACGACCTGCAGAACGATCCGATGACCTGCCCGGCCTGCGGGGCGGAAATGACGCTGGAGAGCCTGGCCTCGGGCCGCGCCCGCACGCTGGTCTCCGAAAAGACCGCCGCGAAGGACGAGGATCAGAACGACAATCTGATCGAAGACGAGATCGATGACGACGACTCCGGCGACATCGAGGACGATCTGCTGGAAGATGACGACGATGACGACGACGTCTCGCTCGACGACATCGCGGACCGGACCACCGAAGACGAAGATTGATTGCAACTGCAACCAATCGCCGCTATCCCTGCCCTGGACCCAACCGTTCAGAGCAGGGAGACGCTCATTGACCTACACCAGACTCGAGAGTTTCGCGCCCCAGATGCGCAGCGTGCTACGCATCGTCTCGGCGCTCATCTTCATGGCCCACGGCACCCAGAAGATCCTGGGCATCCCGGCCAGCGACCGCGCCTTTCCCGAGATCATGTCACGGTTCTGGATCGCCGGCATGCTGGAGCTGATCGGTGGCGCGCTGCTGATCGTCGGGCTATTCTCGCGCCCGGTGGCCTTCGTGCTCTCGGGGCTGATGGCCTTCGCCTACTGGCTGGCGCACGCGCCGCAGCACCCGGTTCCGGCGCTGAACGGCGGTGATGCGGCGATCCTGTATTGCTTCATCTTCCTCTATATCGTCTTCGCCGGCCCGGGCCCGTGGAGCCTGGACGCGAAGCTGAACCGCGACCGCTGAACGCGGTCCGACCGGGGACGCAGGCGGGGCCGCACGGCCCCGTTTTTCTTTTTCGGAGGCCCGCCCAAATTTCCGCTTGCGCGCCGCCACCCGACCCCATATAGACCCCCCACGCAGCGGCGCCGCGCGCCGAAGCAGACCTCCGGTGGGGCCATAGCTCAGTTGGTAGAGCGCTTGAATGGCATTCAAGAGGTCAGGGGTTCGACTCCCCTTGGCTCCACCAATAATTCAGACATTCGCGCGATCCCAGTTCGATGAAGCCCTTCCAAGGGGCATCAGCAAAGCGGCACGGCGTCTATGCAATAGGCTGACGACGACGCGTTTTCGGCCGCTGATACCCGCCACCCACCCAGCATCCTTACCGCGTTAACTGTCTATTTGAATTGCTTTTGATTGTTTGATTTCGGCCCCCTATTGCATGTCCGCGACGATTGAACCGGATGCCATTGCGAGGGGTGAGCCATGTGCGCAGCGAGAACCACGGGACGTCAGGCCGGGCAGGCCCTGGATTACGGCAGGACGCGCGCTCAGAGCTTTTCCGAAAAGACCGGGACGAGCATCGTTGACGGTGTCCTGTCCGGCGTCAAATGGGCCGAGCCGCATCTGACCTACGCCTTCCCGACCGATATTTCCCAGTATCACCCCTATGCACTGAAGAAGGGTGTGGAGCCTGCCACTGCGCGTCAGAAGGAGATGTTCACGAAATATATCGATGAGGTTTCGGACTACACCAATCTGACATTCTCGGAATTGACGTCAGGCGGCGACACTGCCGTTTCCGTGCGCGAAGCCACCATCAGGATCGGCAACGCAAAACCGGCGCCCGGCAGTTCGGCCTCCGCCTACTACCCCCATGATAACGCGGCCGGCGGCGATATCTTCATGGGCCCCGACAATCGCGGCCCGATCGTCGGGAACTGGGCGTCCAAGGTTTCGATGCACGAACTCGGCCACGCGCTTGGCCTCTCGCACGCGTTTCAGAATCATGGCGGGTTCGGGACGGCCGGAGTCTATAACGGCTATGAATACACCGTGATGACGCATCTGGCCTATGAGGGAACGAAGGCGCGCACCCCGAATAACAGCTTCCCGCAATCCTACATGATGTCCGACATCGCGGCGCTGCAATTCATGTATGGCGCGAATTTCGATCACAACGCCGGGAACACCATCTACAGCTTCGACTCCAACGGTCAGATGCGTGTCAATGGCAGGCTGGAAGATCAGAAGAACGACACCGGCATCATCTTCCGCACCATCTGGGACGGAAACGGGGTCGACACCTATGATTTCTCGAATTTCGACAGCAACCAGGCCATTGACCTGGCGCCCGGCGGCTGGAGCGATCTGACCGCCGATGGCAATGGCATGAACGCCAGGCTCGACAGCGCCAGGGGCGTCTACGCCAAGGGCCATGTCTACAACGCCTTGCAATACAAGGACGACGCGCGCTCGCTGATCGAGAATGCGAAAACCGGCGCGGGCGACGATGTCATCAAGGGCAACCGGGCGGCGAATGCGCTGACGGCAAATGACGGCAATGACCGGCTTTACGGATATGCAGGCAACGACACGCTGGATGGCGGTGACGGGAAGGATGTGCTCGACGGCGGGGACGGCGATGACCGGCTGATCGGCGGTGCGAATGACGACCGGATCAATGGCGGCGCCGGGGACGACCTGATCCTGCAGCATCTGCTGTGGGCGAGGGATGTCATCGATGGCGGGTCGGGCATCGACACGCTCGACTATGGCCGGCTGAATGATCCGTCAGGCTACATGGCGAAGCAATATGGCATCCAGGCCTATCTGGATCGCGGCTACGTCAACAAGGCCCCCTATTACGGCGGAATGCGCGACACGGTGTCGAATATCGAGAACGTGACGGGCACGAAGATCGCGGATTATCTGGGCGGCAACCATCTGGATAACGTGCTGCGCGGTCTCGACGGCGACGACAAGATCGTCGGGCATTCCGGGAATGATCAGCTTTTCGGCGACACAGGCAACGACACGCTGTACGGCAGCCACGGCCATGACCGTCTGTTCGGCGGGACCGGCAATGACACGCTGTATGGCGGCTCGGGCAACGACAATCTGGACGGCGGTGACGGCAAGGATGTTCTGCACGGCGAGAGCGGCAATGACCGGCTGATCGCCGGCTCGAATGACGACCGGATCTTTGCCGGGGCGGGCAACGACCTGATCCTGCAACATCTGCTGTGGGAGAAGGATGTCATCGACGGCGGCACGGGAACCGACACGATCGATTACAGCCAGATGAACGATCCGTCAGGTTACATGGCCAAGAAATACGGCATCCAAGCCTATCTCGATCGCGGGTTCATCAACAAGGCGCCCTATTACGACGGCATTCCGGACCGGGTCTCGAATGTGGAGAATGTGACCGGCACGAAGATCGCCGATTACATTCGCGGCAACCAGGTCAACAACGTCCTGCGGGGGCTGGCGGGCGACGACACGCTGGACGGCGGCAGCGGGCATGACACGCTGACCGGCGACGCCGGCAATGACCGGCTTTACGGGTCTGCCGGGAATGACAGCCTGGATGGCGGCGACGGGAAGGATGTGATCGAGGGCGGGGACGGGCATGACCGGCTGATCGGCGGATCGAATGACGACCGCATCTCTGCCGGTTCGGGCAACGACCTGATCCTGCAACATCTGCTGTGGGAGAAGGATGTCATCGACGGCGGCGCGGGCACCGACACGATCGATTACAGTCAGATGAATGACCCGTCAGGCTACATGGCGCATAAATACGGCATCCAGGCCCATCTGGAACGCGGGATCATCTACAAGGCCCCCTATTACGATGGCATGCCCGACCGGGTCTCGAATGTGGAGAACGTGACCGGCACGAAGATCAACGACCATCTTGGCGGCAACAATGCCAACAACGTTCTGCGAGGGCTGGACGGCAATGACCGTCTCGTGGGGTTGGGCGGAAATGACCTGCTGCATGGCGATGGTGGAAATGACAATCTCGACGGCGGCACGGGGAATGACAGGCTGTATGGCGGGGCGGGCAATGACCGCCTCGTGGGGTTGGGCGGAAATGACCTGCTGCATGGCGATGCCGGAAATGACAATCTCGACGGCGGCGCGGGGAATGACACGCTGTATGGCGGGGCGGGCAATGACCGGCTTCAGGGCGGGGGCGGCAACGACCTGCTTTATGGCGGGTCCGGCTCCGATGTCTTTGTCTTCACCACATCCGGTCGAGATACCGGGACCGCCAGCATTCAGGATTTCCAGCGGGGCCTGGACAAGATCGCGATGAGCGGGGCGAAATACGCGGATGGCAGCGCGATCAATCTGTGGTGGCTGGACAGCAATTTCGACGGATATATCAGCGCGTCGGATGACGGCTGGAGCTACTCGAACCATTCGTTGCGGTTCGACGGCTTCGGCGAGGATCTGGTGATCGCGAATATCTCGTCGCTCTACATGTCCGATTTCGTCTGAGGGCGCGGCGGCAGCAGGTCTGACCCGCTGAGGCGAGGCAGCGGCATTACCGGGCTGTGCCGCTGCGGGCGCGCCGTGATCCTCACATCCGGCTCGGCGCCACCCCGAACTGCTTCTTGAACAGGCGGGAAAACTCGCTGGAGCTTGAAAAACCGCAGGTCATCGCGATCCGGGTCAGCGATTCACGATCCCCGAGATGCAGGATCATCCCGCGCGCCGCCTCCAGACGGCGCTGCCTGACCCGCTCCATCACCGACGGACCGTCGGAGAAGATCTTGTAGAGATAGCTGCGCGAGACGCGACAGGCGGCGGCGATCCGCTGTGGCGTCAGCTCGGGGTCGCGAAATGACGCGTCAATATAGGCCAGGACCCGCGCCTGCGCGGCCTGAACCGCGATGCTGTCCTCCGACATGCTGTCGCCCGAGGTCAGAAAAAATGCCACGGTCTCCATCATCTGGTTGGTCATGAAGGCGACGGTCCTGTCATCGGCCTCATCGACATTCTGCAGCAGCTCGAAAATCAGCCGGGTCATCATGTGATAGATGGCATCGGGTTGCACGACCGCCCTGGCCAGGATGCCGGAATTGGGGCCGAGCCGGTGTTCCAGCGCGCTGACCGGGATCTTCAGATTGAAGGTCGAGTAGTCCTTCTCCACGCGCAGCTTCGCCGACATGCCATTGTTCAGCAGATATGTATTCTGCGGCAGCAGGCGCACCGTCCGGTCGCCGATCTGGCACTGCGCGGCCCCGCTTTCGGGAAAGCTCAGCGAGAAGAACGGCTCTTCGGAGAGTGTCCGGCTATGCGATTTCTCGAATTGCTGGTTTCCGAACTCGATCCGGTTGAAGGTCAGATCGCCGATCTTGCGGCTGTAGAGGCTGCCCGAAATGCTGCCCTCGACGGCGGGCTTCACGTTCAGCGCGCCCCACACGCCGCTGAACAGGCTGCGCCAATGCTCACCGGCGCTGTCGGGGCGCGCGTCGGATGATCGGCCGATCAGGGGCAGTTGGGGGTGTGTTTTCTGATCCATCGGGTAATCTGCGTTGGCCGGTGGACGGTATCACAAAAATTCGTGGCGCCAAACAGAAGTCAGCCGCGTCAATGCGCGTCAATTTGTCGGGTGACAGAGCGGGCCCTCGACCTGAATGATGAGCGGCCACGTATCCAGAAAGGGAGGAAGACATGAAGATCACGATGGCAGCGAGCCTGATGGGGACGGCAATGCTGGTTGCGACCGCAGCGCAGGCGCAGGACGAGACATTCGACTGGACGCTGGCCTATCTTTCGGTGAAAGGCACGATCTACGAGGAGGTCGCGCTGGCGATCCCCGAGCGGATCTCGGCCGCGACCGATGGCCGCGTCACGATCACCGCAAATTCGTCGCTGGTGGCCGGGGACCGGCTGCTGGAAAGCGTGCGCGACGGGCTGGTGCAGATGAGCATGCCGCTGACCGGCTATTACACCGGCTCGCAGCCCATGTTCACCGTGCCCAGCCTGCCCGGCTATTCCGAGAGCTATGACGATCTGAAGGCGCTGTCGGAGTCGGATTACGGCGAACAGGTCCGCGCCATCTACAATGACGACTACACCGCGACAGAGATCATGGAGACGGCATTCTGCCCGCAGACGCTGTTCTCGACCGCGCCGATCACCACACTCGAGGAGTGGGAGGGCAAGAAGCTGCGGGTGAACAATCGCGGCACCGGCCTGATCGGCGGCGAGCTGGGCGCGATCACCGTGTCGCTGTCGGCGGCGGAGGTTCTGCCGGCACTGGAACGCGGTGTGATCGACGGCGTCATCACCGACACGTGCTGGGCCTATGGGGCCGGCTTCGGATCGGTCATCACGCACGGTGCGGACTGGCAATTGGGCAAGGTCGTGCCCTCGCCGGTGCTGGTCAACAACGATGCCTGGAACGAATTGCCCGAAGATCTGCGCGAGACCATCGCCGCCGAGTTCGCGGCGATCGAAGCCGATTTCGAGACCCGCTGGCGGGAGCGGACCGGCGAATTGCCGGGTCTGTGGGCCGAGGCCGGCGTCGATTACACCGTCGTGAGCGACGAGGAAAACGCGCGGTTCAACGCCGACGATCTGCAATCGCAGGTCATCGAGGCCTGGCGCGAGGATATGGCGCGCGCCGGACATGATGCCGATGCGGTGCTTGAGACGGCGAAAGCGGCCATCGGGAAAGAGTAATGGCAGCTGTCGCGGAAGAAACGCCGGGGTCGGATCAGACCCCGGCGATGGCAGGGATCACGGCGGCGCTCTCTCGCTGGCTGGGGATCCTGGCGGTTCTGGCCATGCTGGTCAGCGTCAATATCGAGGTGATCGGCCGCAGCTTTTTCGGTCACGCCACGATCTGGGTCACCGAAATCTCGACCTATCTGGTGGTCGTCATCACCTTTGTCGGCTCTGCCTTCGTGGCGGGTCGCGACAGCCATGTCCGCGTCGATCTGTGGCTGAACCGGCTGACCGAGGCGCGCCAGGCCCGGATCAAATCGGCGCTCGGATGGATTTCGGTCCTGATCGCGCTGATCGTGCTGTGGCGCTTCGCCTTTTTCTGGGCCGAGAATTTCGAGCGCGACACACGAAGCTGGAGCCTGCTGAACGCGCCGCTCTGGATCCCGCAATCGGCGGTCCTGCTGGGGCTCGCCGGGATGATCCTGACCCTGATCTTCGGCTTGCAACCGCGGCGGCGCGGATGGACGATCATCCCGGCGCTGATCGCCCTGGCCCTGGCACTCGCCCCCGCCGCAAGCCTGTCCGTGATCGCGCTGTCGCCGCTTCAGCAGGTGATCGTCTTTGCCGGGCTGGTGCTGTGCGCGGCCGTGCTGGCAGGCGGCGGCCGGACGCTTGCGGTCATCGCCGCGATCCTGCTGCCCGGCCTTGCGCTGTTCGTCCTGACCCGGCAGAGCGGCCTGCCCATCCAATCGCTGACCCTGATCCTCACGCTGTTCTTCTTGCTCTTCGCGGGGCTGCCGGTCGTGTTCACGCTGGCTGGGCTCGGCATTCTGGCAATGATCGTCTGGCTGCCGCCGGTCACCCTGACATCCATCGGCGAACGCGCATGGAGTTCGGTGAACACCTTCGAGTTGGCTGCGATCCCGATGTTCGTGCTGATGGGCGCAATCCTGGTGCGCAGCAATGCCTCGGCCGAGATGTTCACCGCCGCGCAGATGGCGATGGGCCGGCTGCGCGGCAGCCTCGCCTATGCCTCGATTCTGGCATCGGGCATCTTTGCCGCCGTCTCCGGCTCCAGCCTCGCGACGGCGGCGACGATGGGCCGCGTGGCCGGGCCGGAGATGATGCGCGCGGGCTACCGGCCCGGCCTGGCTTACGGCGTGCTGGCCGCGGGCGGAACGCTGGGCATCCTGATCCCGCCCAGCATCGCGATGATCATCTATGGCCCGATGGCCGGTGTGCCGGTGACGCAGCTTTTCATGGCCGGCATCGTGCCCGGCCTGCTGATGATCGCGGCCTTCGCGCTCGTGGTCATGGTCTGGGCGCTGATCGACCCGTCCGCCGCCCCCGCTGGGCAGAGCGCGTCCCTGCGCGAGAAGCTGATCGCCACCAAGGGCGTGGTGCCGTTCCTGCTGCTGATGGTCATGGTGCTGGGCTCGCTCTATGCCGGGATCGCCACCCCGACCGAGGCCGGCGCGGTGGGCGTTCTGGGCGCGATCCTCATCAGCCTGGCGCGCAGAACGCTCACCCTCGCCGAGTTCGTCGCGGCGTTGGAAGAAACCGTGCTGACCACCTCCTTTTTGCTGATGATCGCGGTCGGCGCGTCGGTCATGGGGTTCGCGCTGGATTTCCTGGCGATGCCCCAGGCCCTCGTACGGCTGGTGCAGTCGCTGTCGCTGTCGGATGTCGGGCTGTTCCTGGCCATCGTGCTCCTGTATCTGGTCCTCGGCATGTTCGTCGAACCGATCAGCATGGTGCTGATGACGCTGCCGATCATCCTGCCGGTGATCGGCGCCGCAGGGTGGGATCCGCTCTGGTTCGGGATCGTGCTGGTGATGCTGGTCGAGATCGGGCTGATTACCCCGCCCGTCGGAATGATCCTGTATGTGCTGTCGGGCGTCGCGGGCAAACAGGCCTCGCTGGGCCAGATCTCGGGCGGCACCCTGCCCTTCGTGGCGGCGTTCCTGCTGATGGTGCTTGTGTTCTTCGCCTTCCCGCAGATCGTCACCTTTCTGCCGGCGATGATGCAATGATGCGGGCGCAGCAGTTCGACGCGGCCCCGGTCGCGGCCTGGCTGGATCGCGAAAGACAGGCCGGGCGGCTCCAGGCCGGCGCGCTCGAGATCGAAGTCAACGGGCACCGCGCGCATGATGTCAGCTTCGGCCATCACGGTCGCGACGGCACGGGCGCTGCGATCACGCGGGACACGGCCTTCTGGATCGCCTCGATGACCAAGCCGATCGTCTCGGTCGCGGCCCTGCAGCTCATCGAGTCCGGGCAGCTTTCGCTGGCCGCTCAGGTCCGGGACCATATCCCCGGCTTCGGCGATGCCGGTGTGCTGCGTGACGATGGCGAGACCGATCCGCTGTACTGGCCGGTCACGATTGCGGACCTGATGCGCCACACATCCGGGCTGACCTATGGCGCGTTTGGTGATCAGCCCATCCATCGGCGCTACCGCGACGCGAACGCCTTTGATTTCACGGCCGATAACCGCGAGATTGCCATCCGGTTGCGCGGTCTGCCGCTGCTCCACCAGCCGGGCACGGTGTTTGAATACGGCATGTCCACCGATCTGCTGGGCCGGGTGATCGAGGTCATCACCGGCGACCCCCTCGACACCGCCCTGCAGAGGATGGTGCTGGGGCCGTTGGGCATGACGCGCACCGGCTTCCTGCCCGATCCCGCCGGACGCGCCGCACTGCCGTCATCGCCGGTTCAGCAGTCCTTCGCGCCGCCCTTGTCCGCGGGTCAGAAATGGTGGTCGGGCGGTGCGGGTCTGTGGTCCAGCGTGGCCGATTACATGCGCTTTGCCCGGATGCTGCACGCCGGCGGCGCGCTCGACGGGGTGCGCATCCTTGACCCCGAGACCGTTGCCCTGATGCGGCAGAACCACCTGCCGCCGGAAGTGGCCTATGGCGAGTATACCGAAACCCTGGGGATCACCGCGCCCTGGCCGGAGAACGGCCTGGGCTTCGGCCTCGGGCTGGCGGTGCGCACCCGGAAAACCGCAGAGATCCCCGGCGGTGTGGGCGAGTTCTTCTGGCCCGGCATCTCCGGCGCGAATTTCTGGGTCGATCCCGCGCATGAGCTGATCGTGGTGTTCCTGACCCACGCGCCGGAACACCGTGCCGATCACCGGATCGGGCTGCGCCGCGCGGTCTATGACGGGCTGGGCACGATATAGCCGGACTACGCTGCCGGGCATGCCTCCGCCTGGCGCCGTCCGGTCACGGCCCGTCAAGCCTCGCCGGGATCGACCCAGCCCCCGGCCCATGTCAGTCCTCGTCATCCTCGATCAGCACCAGATCCCCGTCCGGCAGAGGGCGCTGCAGCGTGCGCGCCGCGTCGATCGGCGCGGAGAGCCAGGTCTCCCAATCTTCGGGATCGCGCAGGATCACCGGCATCGCCTTCGGGTGGATCGCGCCGACCTCGGCATTGGGTGGGCAGGTCAGGAAGGCAAACAGATCGTCGGTGGTCGGCCCGTCCTTGACCTTGCGGACCGATTCCCATCCGCGCAGCTCGATCCCGGCGAAAAAGATCGGACGGTCATCGGCCGGGGCGAACCACTGGTTGCCGCGCCCCTTGCCGCGCGGCTCGGCAAAGGCGGTCAGCGGCACAAGGCAGCGTTGCGCGGGCGACAGCCAGCGCCGCCAATGGGGCGATGACAGGTTGCGGATATTGGTGACGCCGGGATCCCGCGCGGTTTTCAGCACCGAGGGCGGCGAGGGCATCCCCCACCGCGCCGCCGCCAGTTCCAGCCCGTCCGCGCCATGCCGGATGATCGGGGCCGCGCGGTCGGGATAGATCCGGCCGGGCGGCAGATTGCCCGCCGCATTCTCGAGCCCCGCGAAAAGCCGGCGCATCGCCTCGGCCGAGGTGGTCTGGGTGTAGAGATTGCACATCTCAGCCCTCGAAACCGTCCGCCAAAGCCATCGCCGCCATCGACGGCAATGTCAGTTCCTCGCGGATCGTTTCGACGCGCGCGGGCGTGTAATACCCCTCCTCGTGCAGCATGTTGATCGTCGCCACCAGCTCGCCCGCGCGGATCACCGGCAGATTGACCACCGATGCGCAGCCGAGCCGCCCGATCAGATCGGCATCGGGGAACACCGTGGCGATCTCCGCCAGCGTGTTGGCGATGAAGCACTCATGCCGGCCGTGGACCTGTTCGAACCAGCGATCGATGGTGATCGGCTTGGTGCCGGAGGCTGGATAATTCACCGGATCGTCGCTGTAGGCACGGCGCGCCAGCATGGCCTGCATGTCCACCGTCATAATGGTGAACAGCTTCGCGCCGACGCGCGCGCGCGCCAGGGCGCAAAGCGCATCAAAGACCTGCGTCTCGGTCGTGGCGGCCGACAGGGCGCGGATGAACGCGCCATGCGCGTCCTGGTGATCGGTCATGCTTGGGCCTCGCGCGCGGGATTGCCGCCGGACGCCGCGTAGAGCGCCCGGCTGTAGGGATCGGTGAAGCTTCCGTCATGCAGCGCGGTGGCCGGCGCGATCTCGACCACGCGGCCCTTGTTCATCAGCGCCATGCGGTCGCACATGAAGCCCACCACCGGCAGGTTATGCGTCACCATCAGATAGGTCAGCCCCTGCTCGCGGCGCAGCTTTTTCAGAAGGTTGAGGATCTCGGCCTGAACAGAGACATCGAGCGCCGAGGTGGGTTCATCCAGAAGCATCACCTTCGGTTCCAGCATCAGCGCGCGGGCGATGGCCACGCGCTGCCGCTGACCGCCGGACAGCTGATGCGGAAAGCGAAAGCGGAAGCGCTGATCGAGGCCGACCGCCGCCAGCATCTCGACCACGCGCGCGGCGCGGTTGCCGAGGCCATGCACCTCCAGCGGTTCCGACAGCACCGCATCGACCGTCCGGCGCGGATGCAGCGAGCCGTAGGGGTCCTGGAACACCATCTGGCAGGTGGTGGCAAAGCCGCGATCGACCCGGTGGCCGCGCGGCTGACCCAGCACGGTGATCTCTCCCGTCCAGTCGGGCGCCAGCCCCGCAATGGCCTTCAGGATGGTGGATTTGCCGGATCCGCTTTCCCCGACAAGCGCGAAGCTCTCGCCCTCGGCCACGTCGAGCGTGACGTCATGGACCACGCGCGTCGTGCCGTAGGAGATGTTCAAGTCCTTCAGGACGATGGCGCTCATGTTCCACCCCATGCGCTGCGGTCCAGAACGGGAAGCGTGTCGCGGGTCTCTTCCATCCGCGGCACGGCCGCCAGCAGCCCCCGCGTATAGGGATGGCTGGCATGGTGGAGATCCTGCGCCTTGCAGCTCTCGACCACCTCGCCGCCATGCATGACCATGATCCGGTCGCAATAGCGCGCCACAAGGTTCAGATCGTGGCTGATGAGGATCAGCCCCATGCCGTGATCGCGCACCAGCTCGTCGATCAGGTCGAGCACCTGCGCCTGCACCGACACATCGAGCGCCGAGGTCGGCTCGTCCGCGATCAGCAGGTCCGGGCGCGGGATCAGCATCATCGCGATCATGATGCGCTGCCCCATCCCGCCCGACACCTCATGCGGGAACAGCCGCAGCACCCGCTCGGGTTCATGGATGCGCACCGCGTGCAGCATCTCGATCACGCGCGCGCGGACGTCGCGCCGCGCCAGCCGTTCATGGGTGATCAGCGCCTCGGCGATCTGGTCGCCCACCGTCATCACCGGGTTCAGCGAGAATTTCGGATCCTGCATGATCATCGAGATCCGCGCCCCGCGCAGCGCCCGCATCTGGCGTTCGGATTGCGCGTCCAGGTCGATCCCGTCAAAGACCATGCGCGCCGCGCGCTGCCGTCCCGGCGGGCGGATCAGCCGCAGGATGGCACGGCCGGTCATCGACTTGCCCGAGCCGCTTTCACCGACGATCCCCAGTCGCTCGCGCCCGAGGCGCAGCGACAGGCCCCTGACCACCTCGACCCGGCCCTTCGGCGTGGGAAAGCTGACCCGCAGATCCTCGATCTCCAGCAGCGGCGCGTTCATGACTTGCCCCCCTGTTTCGGGTCCAGCACGTCGCGCAGCCCGTCGCCCAGAAAGCAGAACCCCAGCGAGACCAGGATGATCGCGAAGCCCGGCATCGTCGCCACCCACCACTGATCAAGGATGAAGGTCCGCCCGCGCGAGATCATCGCCCCCCATTCCGGCAAGGGCGGCTGTGCGCCGAGGCCCAGGAAACCAAGCCCCGCCGCGGTCAGGATGATCCCGGCCATGTCCAGCGTCACCCGCACGATCATCGAGGAGGTGCAGAGCGGCAGGATATGGCGCGTGATGACCCGCAGATGCGAGGCGCCGAGAAGCTGGGTCGCGGCAATGAACTCGGAATTGCGGAAGGTCAGCGTCTCGGCCCGCGCGATGCGGGCATAGGCCGGCCAGGAGGTGATGGCGATGGCGATCACCGCGTTCTCGATGCCGGGGCCAAGGGCCGCAACGAAGGCGAGGGCCAGGATCAGCTTGGGCATGGACAGGAACACATCGGTCAGCCCCATCAGGATCTTGTCGATCCAGCCGCCGAAATAGCCGGAGATCGCGCCGATCAGCAGCCCCAGCGGGGCCGAGATCACCGCCACCAGCACCACGATCATCAGCGTGATCCGGGCGCCGTAGATCACCCGGCTGAAAATATTCCGGCCCAGCTCGTCCGTGCCCATCCAATGCGCGGCGGAGGGCGCCAGCAGCCGCGCGCCGAGGTTCTGCCCGAACGGGCTGTGCGGCGCGATCAGCGGCGCGAACGCGGCGGTCAGCAGCAGGATCAGCAGGATCGCCGCACCCAACACCGCCAGCGGGTTGCGCGAGAGCGCCAGCAGCATCCTGTAGCTCCGCCCGAGGCTCGCCTGCAGCCGCGATGCGGGGGAGTCGTCCAGAAGCCAGTCACGGGTGGTGCTCATCGTCTTTGCCCCCTACCGGCTGCGCGGGTCGAGGACGCGATACAGCACGTCCGACACCCGGTTGATGAGGATGAACACCGCACCGATCACCAGCGTCGCGCCGAGGACGGCGTTCATGTCGGCATTCAGCAGCGCCACGGTCAGGTAATTGCCGATGCCGGGCCAGCTGAACACCGTCTCGATCATCACCGACCCTTCCAGCAGCGCCGCATAGGACAGGCCGATCACGGTAATCAGCGGCACCCGGATCGGGCGGAAGGCATGGGTCCAGATCACCCGCCACTCCGCCACGCCCTTGACCCGCGCGGTGGTGACATATTCCTGGCCAAGCTGATCCAGCATGAAGCTGCGCGTCATCCGCGCGATATAGGCAAGCGAGAAGAATCCAAGGATCGCCGCCGGCAGCAGCAGGTGGGCGAGCGCGTTCCAGAACACCTCCCAGTCGCGGGCAATGGCGGCATCGACCAGCATCAGCCCGGTCACCGGGTCGACGAGCCCTTCATAGAAGATGTCCACCCGGCCCGGCCCCGCAACCCAGCCGAGGCCCGCATAGAACACCGCCAGCCCCACCAGCCCCAGCCAGAAGGCCGGCACCGAATAGCCGAGCAGCGCGAAGACCCGGATAACCTGGTCTATCCAGCTTCCCCGGCGCGCCGCCGCCCAGACCCCAAGCGGTACGCCGAGCCCCACCCCGATCAGGATGCCCAGCGTCGCCATCTCCAGCGTGGCCGGGAACACTGTCGCCAGATCCTGCGCCACCGGCCGGTTGGTGGAGATGGAGCGGCCCAGATCGCCGCGAAACACCGCGCCCACATAGTCGATGAACTGCACGATTATCGGCCGGTCCAGACCCATCGCGGCGCGGGCGGCGTCGTATTGGTCCTGTGTCGCGCGGTCGCCCACCACCGACAGCACCGGGTCGATCGGAATCACCCGCCCGATGAAAAACGTGATCGCCAGAAGCCCGATGAAGGTCAGCAGGGTCAGCAGCACGAAGCCGGCCACCGATGCCACCGCACCTTGGATCCTGCCGCGATCCGGGACCGCCGCGCCCATCGCCATCCTCCTCAATCCGCGCCCGCCCCGGCGCTCAGCCTGCGCCGCTCCGGTCCGCATGCTTCGCCGAGCCTCCCGTGCATAGATGAAATCATCAACATTGCAAAAACATTTTTGTTATGGAAAAATTATTTTTGTAGCCTTTCCAGATGCGTCTGGCAGAATGTGATGTGCGCGCAGCAATCGCCGCGCGCCGCGTGACTGAGGGGGGAGATGTCGAGCATGCCGGCAGACAGGGCCAAGCCGGAGCCGCGCCTGGGTTCCGCGATTCGCAAGCGGCGCAAGCAGTTGCGGCTGACACTTCAGGCGCTCTGCGACCGGTCCGGCGTCTCCGTGGGCTATCTGAGCCAGGTGGAGCGCGACAATGCCACGCCGACGCTCGGCACGCTGGCGCAGATCGCCGATGCGCTCGACGTGTCGCTGGATTACTTCATCGCCGCCCCGAAGCCGTCGGACGGGCTGACCCGCGCCGGAGAGCGCCCGCAATTCGCGCTGCCGAGTTCCGAGCTGACCTATGAGAATATCGCCTCCGATTTCCCCGGCGCGGAGCTGTCCGGCTATGTGCTGACCGTTCCGCCAGGGTTTCGGTCGGAGACCGTCAGCCACGAGGGGGAGGAGCTGGTCTTCATCCTCGACGGCGAGATCGAGCAGGAGCTGGACGGCCAGGCTTTTCGCATGACCGCCGGCGACAGCCTGCATTACAGCGGCGAAACACCGCATGCCTGGCGCAACCCGACCACCGCCCCGGCCCGTATGCTGTGGACCGGAACGCTCACCGTGCTGAACCGCAAGGGCGCGGTGCGATTGCCGGCATTCTCGCGCCGCGATGGCGCGGCGGATGACGACGCCAGGGACCACCCCGCCTGACCACCATCATCGAGATCACAGGGAGAAGACCATGAAATATCTGAGATTCGCCGTGCTGGCTAGCGCCGTGGCGCTGCCGCTCACCGCCGGTGCCGACACGCCGGACAACGCGCTTGTCGTGGCGCAGAACATCGACGACATCGTCGCAATCGATCCGGCCCAGGCCTACGAGTTCACCTCGGGAGAGCTGGTCACCAATCTCTATGACCGGCTGGTGCAGTATGATGCGGACGACACCGACACGCTGGCCGCGGGCCTCGCCTCGGAATGGGAGACGGATGCCGAGGGCAAGACCATCACCTTCACCCTGCGCGACGGCGCAAGTTTCGCCTCGGGCAATCCGGTCCGGGCCGAGGACGTGGTCTATTCGCTGACCCGCGTCATCAAGCTGAACCTGACCCCGGCCTTCATCCTGGCCCAGCTTGGCTGGACGCCGGAGAATGTCGATCAGATGGTGACGGCAGATGGCAACCGCGTCACCATCCGCTATGAGGGCGAGTTCTCGCCCGCCTTCGTGCTCAACGTCATCGCCTCGCGCTCGGCCTCGATCCTCGACAGCGAACTCGTCAAGCAGCACGAGGTCGATGGCGACATGGGCAATGCCTGGCTCAACGAGAACTCGGCCGGGTCCGGCCCGTTCAGGCTGGACCGCTATCAGCCCGCGCAGATGGTGCGCATGTCCGCGAACGAGAATTATTTCAACGGCGCACCCGCCATCGACAGCGTCATCATCCGCCATGTGGCCGAGGCCGCGACCCAGCAGTTGCTGCTGGAACAGGGCGATGTGGACATGGCCCGCAACCTGACGCCGGACCAGATCGCCTCGATGGACAGCGAGGAGATCAAGGTCGAGACCTATCCCCAGGCGGCCGTCCATTTCCTGTCCTTCAACCAGAAGACCGAGAGCCTGACCGATCCCGCGCTGTGGGAGGCCGCGCGCTATCTGGTCGATTACACCGGCATGACCGACAGCATCATCAACGGCCAGATGGAGGTGCACCAGGCGTTCTGGCCGAAGGGGTTCCCCGGCTCCTACGACGAAACCCCGTTCAGCTATGACCCGGAGAAGGCGAAGCAGATCTTGGAAGATGCCGGGGTCGAAACCCCGATCACGGTGACGCTGGATGTCATAAACTCGGCCCCGTTCACCGACATGGCGCAATCGCTTCAGGCCAGCTTCGCCGATGCCGGGATCAATTTCGAGATCCTGCCCGGCACCGGCAGCCAGGTCATCACCAAGTATCGCGAGCGCAGCCATCAGGCGATGCTGCTCTACTGGGGGCCCGACTTCATGGACCCGCATTCCAACGCCAAGGCCTTCGCCTATAACTCGGACAATTCGGACGAGAACTATGCCGCGACGACCACCTGGCGCAACGCCTGGGCCGTCCCCGAGGAGATGAATGCCGAAACCATGGCCGCCCTGTCCGAAGCCGACCCGGAGACGCGGCTGGAGATGTATCGCGACCTGCAACAGAAGGTGCAGGAAAATTCGCCCATCGTCATCATGTTCCAGGCTGCCTACCAGGTGGCGATGGACGAGGACGTCACCGGCTATGTGAACGGTGCGACATCGGATTTCGTTTTCTATCGCCTGGTCGAGAAAAACTGATCCGATCGCGGGCCGCCGTCCTCCCCCGGCGGCCCGTTTTTCATTCCATCCCGAAGGCAAGCTATGTCCAAATTCCCCCGCACCGCGCGCCGGATCTCCGCGCTGCGCGACCGGATGGCCGCCACTGGCACCGACCTCGTCGCGCTCGGTCCCTCCAGCCATATGGGCTGGGCCACAGGCGTGCACCCGCATGGCGACGAACGTCCGGTGATGCTGCTCGTCAGCCGAGATTACGCCGGTTTCCTGATGCCGTCGCTGAACGCCGATGCCGCGCGCAAGGACAGCGACCTGCCGTTTCATACCTGGCGCGACGATGAGGGGCCGCAGGCGGCACTCGCCGAGTTGCTGGCGGCCTGCGATGCCGACCGGCCCGGCCTGACGGTCGTGCTGGACGAGACGATGCGGGCGGATTTCGCGCTGCGCCTACTGGATGCGCTGAACGCACCGCGGCGGCGGTTTACCGCGGACACGGTCGGGCTGCTGCGCGCGGCGAAGGATGCCGAGGAACAGGCCGCCATCAAGCGCGCCCATCAGACCAACGACCGCGTCATGGCCGCGGCCTTCGCGGCGCTCCGCGCGGGCATGACCGAGCGCGATCTGGAAGCCGTGATTACCGCACGCCACACGGCCGAGGGGGCGGTGACGGAATTCTGCTCCGTCTGCTTCGGGCCGAACGCCGCCTTTCCGCATCACCATTCCGGCGACACACGGCTGACGGCGGACATGGCGGTTCTGATCGACACCGGCTGCCGGGTGGATGGCTACCCGTCCGACATGACGCGCTGCGGGTTCTTCGGCACGCCGGATGCGCAATATCTGGAGGTCTTTGCGGTGGTGGAACGCGCCGTGCAGGCGGCGCTGCAGGCGGCCCGGCCGGGCGTGCCGGCCCGGGCCGTCGACAAGGCGGCGCGCGATGTGATTACAGCGGCGGGTTATGGTGCGAATTTCCTGCACCGCACCGGCCACGGGCTCGGGCTGGACATCCACGAGCCGCCCTATATCACCGCCACATCGGATCAGCCGCTGGCAGAGGGCAATGTCTTCTCCATCGAGCCGGGCATCTATCTTCCCGGCAAATTCGGTGTCAGGCTGGAGGAAATCGTGTTTCTGCGCGCGGATGGGCCGGAAATCTTCTCGGACATGCCGCGCGACTGCGTGACAGGCGGGGACGGCGCGCGAGATCGGGGCTGAAAGGAACAGGGCAATGAAGATCGGATTCATCGGCACAGGCGAGATCACCCAGGCCATCGTGACCGGGCTGATGGCGTCGGATTATCCGGTGGAGGAGGTGATCCTGTCGCCGCGCAGCAAGGCGGTCTCGGCCCGGCTGGCGCAGGCGCATGACCGGGTCAGCGTCGCCGACAGCAACCAGCATGTCGTCGATCAGGCCGAGCTGCTGTTTCTGTCGGTGCGCCCGCAAATTGCCGGGGAGGTGCTGCGCGCGCTCGATTTCCGCGCCGATCAGCGCATCGTCAGCCTGATCGCGACCATCCCGGACGAGGTGCTGCGGGGCTGGACCCGCACCACCGATCCGATCCCGCGGGTGGTGCCCCTGCCCGCCGTGGCGGACCGGCAGGGCGCGACGCTGATCCATCCGGCGGATTCCACACTCGCCAAGCTCTTCGGCGCGCTCGGCCCGGTCATCGAGGCCGGCAGCCTCGACGAATTCGACGCGCTCACCAGCTCCGGCGCGGTGATGGGGCTGTATTTCGGGCTGCTGGAGACGATCTCGGACTGGCTCGCCGCGCGCGGCATCGACCGCGCCGACGCGCGGACATTCATGGGAAAGGTGTTTCTCGAACTGGGCCGCACGGCCGAGCGTCATCCGGGAGAGGATTTCCCGGCGCTGCGCGACGCGCATTCGACCGCGGGCGGGATCAACGAGCAGATGTTCCGGGTGTTCGGGGAACAGGGCGGCACACAGGCGCTGCGCGCCGCGCTCGACAGCGTGGCGGACCGCATCGCCTCGGCGCGGGGCGACGGCAGCGGCGCGGCGTGACCGCCCGCCGGGCCGCGCTCAGTGCACGGCCGAGTGGACGGGCACGGGATGCAGCACCTCGCCCCGCCCCTTCGCGTGACGCCAGACGACCGCGAGGCCGAGCAATCCGACCAGCGAGAAGCCAATGGCGACCACGCCCGGCGCCCGCCAGCCGAACCCCGCATCCAGCGCCAGCCCCGCGAACAGCGGACCCAGACCGTTCGCGGCGTTGAAGGCCGCGTGGTTCATCGCGGCGGCCATGCTCTGCGCCTGGCCGGCAATGTCCATCAGCCGTGTCTGCAACGGCACGAACACGGTCGAGGTCAGCCCGAGCAGCAGCGCCGCCGCGATCATCGCCTGCCAGGTGCCCACCGACCAGATGGTGAAGCCCTGCGCGCCGATCATCATCACGAACAGCCAGGCGCAGGCCGCGACCGGGCCGAGCGCGATGGTCATCCGCGCCGCCATGATGCTGCCGATGGTGCTGCCGATGCCGAAGGCCGACAGCATCGCCGGCACCGCCCATCCCGGCGGGCTCGCCGTGACCAGCATGGCCTGCGACATGAAGGCATAGACCGCGAACATCCCGCCGCTGCCGATCGTGCCGACCAGCAGGGTCAGAAGCACCGCGGAATTGCTGAGCGCCTTCAGCTCCGCCATCGGCCGCGCATCGGGATCCACCCCCACGCGCGGGGCGAATTTCAGGATCAGCGCGGCGGCGATCAGCGCAAAGATGCCGGGCAGCGCGAAGCCGCTGCGCCAGCCCAGAACATCGCCCAGCACCCCGGCAAAGGGCACGCCGACGATATTGGCCACGGTCAGCCCCAGGATCACCTGCGTCACCCCCTTGGCCCGCTTCTCGCGCGGCAGGGCATCGGCGGCAAACAGCATCCCCACGCCCAGGAACCCGCCATGCGGCAGCCCGGCCAGGAAGCGCATCCCCACCAGCGTCGAATAGCCCGGCAGGATCGCGGCGGCGAGGTTCAGCACGCCGTAAGCGCCGATCAGCGCGGCCAGATAGCGCCGCCGCGGCAGCCGCGCCCCCAGAAGCGTGGTGATCGGCGCCCCGATCACCACACCGAACGCATAGGCAGAGATGACATGCCCGGCCTCGGCCTCGCTGAGGCCCAGATCGGCGGCGAACCAGGGCAGAAGCCCCATCGCGGCGAATTCGGACGTGCCGATGGCAAAGGCACCAAGGGCAAGGGACAGGATCACCAGCGACAGGCTGGCGGGTTTGCTGGCGTCAGCAGTCATGGCGGCACCGCTCGATTTCGGGAGGTTCCGTTTGCGATAACAGCTTCGCGTGTGGCACGCCATGCCCGGCTGCGAAGACCCGCCATGCAGCCATCGCAACGCTCAGGCGCAAAGTCGTGGGTAGGCCCGCTCAGCGCCCGCGTCTGAAAAGCGCCGGAGGCGGGACCGGCGCGCGTCTCGCGTGGCGCGCGCCGTGACGCATCAGCCGCGCGTCCGCGGCCGACGCGGCGGCGTATTGCCGCCCGGTCGCGGTCGCTTCGATCCGGGCTTCGCGGGGCGCTTGGACTCCGCCCGGCCCTTGCCGCGGCCAGAGGCAGGCTTGCCATCGGTGGCGGCGGTGCGGGATTTTTTTCCGGCGGGCGCGCCGTCCTTTCCGGCTGGGCGGGGTGGCCGCGCGGGTTTACCTTTTTCCGCTGTCGCAGCGTCAGAAGCATGGGCCGGTTTCGACGCCGCAGCCGCCTTCTTCTCGGCGCTCCAACGCGCCTTCTTCTTCAGCTTCGCAACCCGGCCGTCCGCCGCGACATCCGGTTCGGGCGACCAGGCCGGCGCGGTTTTCCCGGAGCCAGAGGACGGCTCGCGCGGCGCGGCAGCATCACGGGGTTTCGCCGCCCGCGTCGCGGCCCCGCGCGCAGGCTTCGGCGGGCCGCGGCGCGCGGGGCGCGCATCGAAGGCCGGCTCGCCCGCCAGGCGGCGCATGAGCAGTCCTGCCTCCAGCTCGATCTCGTCTCCGAAGCGCGGCGCCTCAGCGGTGGCGATCTGGACCAGGGTTTCATCCTCGCGCACCCGGATGGCCCCGATCGCGTCGCGGGTGATCCCGCCCGCCTCGCAGATCTTGGGAAGCAGCCAGCGGGCCTCCGCCCGGCCGCTATGCCCGACCGAGATGCTGAACCAGACCGAGGCGCCGAAGTCGCGCGGCGGGCGCGGTGCGGCGTCCGGCGCGGGCGGCACATCGGTCAGCTCCTCGGGCGGCGGCCGCCCCTCGCGCCAGAGCTGGACGAAGGCCGCGGCGAGCTGTTCCGGCCCGACCCGGTCCAGCAGATCGCGCGCCACGGTCATGTCCTCCAGCGGCGACGACAGGGCCGGGTGATCCAGCATCCGCAGATCGTCGCGGGCGCTGACCTCCTCAGCCGAGGGCGGCTTGCCCCATTCCGCCGTCACCTTCGCCCCCTGCAACAGCCGCTGCGCCTTCTTGTATTCGGACGAGGTCGCGATCAGCGCCGAGACCCCCTTGGACCCGGCCCGCCCGGTCCGGCCGGACCGGTGCAGCAGGGTTTCGGAATTGGTCGGCAGATCGGCATGGATCACCAGATCCAGCCCCGGCAGGTCGATGCCGCGCGCCGCCACATCGGTGGCGATACAGACCCGTGCGCGACCGTCACGCAGCGCCTGCAGGGCATGGGTCCGCTCCTGCTGGGACAGCTCGCCCGACAGCGCCACCACGCGGAAGCCGCGATTGCCCATCCGCGCCAGCAGATGGTTCACATTGGCGCGGGTCTTGCAGAAGATGATCGCGGTCCGCGCCTCGTGAAAGCGCAGCAGGTTGAAGATGGCGTTTTCCTTGTCGCGCGCGGTGACGGAGAGCGCGTGATAGGTGATGTCGCCATGTTGCCGCGCCTCTCCGGTGGCGGCGACGCGCAGGCTGTCGCGCTGAAAATCGCGGGCGAGTTTCTCGATGGCCGGCGGCACGGTGGCCGAGAACATCAGCGTGCGGCGGCTGTCCGGCGCGGCCTGCAGGATATGTTCCAGATCCTCGCGGAAGCCGAGATCAAGCATCTCGTCGGCCTCGTCCAGCACCGCCACGCGCAGCCCGGAGAGATCGAGCGCGCCCTTGTCGAGATGGTCGCGCAGCCGCCCCGGCGTGCCGACCACGATCTGCGCGCCGCGTGCCAGCGCCCTTCGTTCGGTCCGGTAATCCATCCCGCCCACGCAGGTCGCGATCCGCGCCCCCGTCTGGGCATAGAGCCAGCCCAGCTCTGCCGCGACCTGCAGCGCGAGTTCCCGCGTGGGCGCGATGGCGAGCGCCAGCGGCTGGCCGGTTTCGGGCATGCGGTCATCCGCGTCCAGCAATTCCGGCGCGGCGGCGATGCCGAAGGCCACGGTCTTGCCGGAGCCGGTCTGCGCCGAGACCAGCAGGTCGCGGCCGCCGATGTCGGGGTCCAGCATCTGCTGCTGCACGGTGGTCAGCCGGTCATAGCCGCGTTCGGCCAGCGTCGCGGCCAGCGGGGCGGCAATATCTGTCTGTGTCATCTCGTCTGCCAGGATGGGGCCCTCGGGCCGGGGGGTATCGGCCCGGTCCGGTTTCTGCGCGGCCCATCCGCGCCCACCACATGCAGCCGAAACGCCGCCCTTAGCCGCTGGCCGGGGCAAAGTCAAAGCCTGTCTCGCCCGGACCGGCAGGGCATCGCGCTGCGTCGCGCGTGGCCGGCCCCCCTACCCCTTATCCCTCTCCATGATCCACTCTACCTCCGGCGCGGGGACAAAGCGCCAGTTCCGGCGCGGTCCTGCCATGACGTTGAGGTAGTACATCTCGAAGCCGTAAGGAGCGCCGCAGGGGTGGTGGCCTCGGGGGACGCAGACGACATCGCCGTCCTTGACCGCCATGTTCTCATCGAGGCTGCCATCATCGGTATAGACCCGCTGAATCGCCCAGCCATTGCTGGGGTTCAGGCGGTGGTAATAGGTCTCCTCCAGATAGGTGATGCGGGGGAAATCATCCTCGTCATGGCGGTGGCTGGGATAGCTGGACCAGTGGCCTGCGGGGGTGAAGACCTCGGTCACCAGCAGGCTGTCGGCGTAATCCTGATCCTCCATGGCGATATTGTTGATATGGCGGGTATTGGTACCCTTTCCGCGTTCGGTCAGGGTGATGCCGTCGGGCCCGATCCGGCGGGCCTCATGGCCGCCGCGGCCGGGGGCAGAGCAGGCCGCGATGACGCAATCGGTTGTCGCTTCGGCCTGCCATTGCTGGCCGTTCGGGACATAGAGGCAATGCGGCGGGGTCTTGTCGAACACATCCATCCGCTCGCCCAATTCGCCCCAGTCCCGCCCGGCGGCCTCGATCCGGGCCTTGCCTTCGACCATCACCAGAATGACCTCTCGATCCCCGGTCAGATCGCCGGCGCGGTCGCCCGCGCGCAGGCGGTGCAGGGAGAAGCCGACATAGCGCCAGCCGGCATCCTCGGGCGTGATGCGATGCACCTCGCCATGGCTGCCGAAGGGTTTGTGCAGAAGATGGCTCATAGCATGTCCTTTCTCAAACTCGGCGCCGCCGTTAGGGGCAACAGCACCGTGCGTTGCGCCGCACGGCGGGTCATCCCTGCGGCCGCGAAACACCCTGCAAGTGCTGGCCGAACGGCCGCACGGGCCGTGCACCGCCCGACCACAACATGTACACAGCGCGTACACCGAACACCGCGCCTCGCGCCTTCTCCTCAGGAAAATACCCCGGGGTGAACTGGCCGCAGGCCAGGAGGGGCAGCGCCCCTGCCATCCTGCGCTTATGCCGCCGCATCACGATCCAGCCCGGCCTCGCGGGCCATGCGGCGCAGCGCGTCGAGGCCCATGGACTGGTAATGCTTCGGGTCGCGGCTGGCGCTGTCCTGCTCGGCTTCGATCACCAGCCAGCCGTCATATCCGGCTTCTGCGGCGATGCGCAGCACCGGGGCGAAGTCCACGCAGCCTTCGGGGTCGCCGGGGACGGTGAAGGCGCCGCGGCGGACGCCCTCGATGAAGGAAAGCCCCTCGGCGCGCACCTCCTCCATCACCTTCTGCCGGATATTCTTGCAATGGATATGGCCCACGCGGGACATGTATCTGCGCGCCAGCTCCGCCGGATCGGCGCCGCCGAAATGCGCGTGTCCCGTATCCAGCAGCAGATGCACATCCGGCCCGGCGGCGGCCATGAAGCGGTCGATATCCGCGGCGCTTTCGACGCAGGAGCCGGCATGGTGGTGATAGCAGAAGCGCATCCCCTGCCCGGCGGCATGGGCGGCCAGATCGTTGATGCCCGCCATCAGCCGGTCCCATTCCTCATCGCTGAGAATCGGCCGGTCATTGGCGGCGACCTCGCTTTTGCCATGCACGGTGTTGGAACATTCGCAGATGATGATGAGATCGCTGCCCGCCGCTTTCGACATGGCGATATGCGCATCCATCGCCGCGCGCTCCACCTGCGGGGTCGAGCCGGTGGCCAGGATATTCGTCGAATGCCAGCCGCCGATGAATTGCAGCCCATACGCGCCGAGCGCGGCTTTCAGCTCATCACCGTCCGAGGGCATCTTGTGGCCCTTCTCGATGCCGTCAAAGCCGATCTCGCGGCAATCGGTGAGGCAATCCTCGAGCGAAAGATGCGCGCCGATGGAGTGGTCGTCATCATTCGACCAGGCGATGGGATTGGTGCCGTAACGGATCATGTCAGCCTCAGTTCACAAGCCTCTGGCGGGCGATATTGGCAAGGTAATCGGCATAGGCGGCGCGAAGTTTTTGGGTCTCGCCCACCTCCGGCACGGCCACGTCCCAGAAATGCCCGGCGCCTTCCAGCCCGTCGCCGGGGCCGGGCTCGGCGGTGGTGTCGATGACGATCACGGTGGGAATGTCGCGGGACCGCGCGGCGGCGATCTCTGATTCCAGCTCCGCGATGCCGCCCGCCTTGACCGCATGCGCCCCCATGCTGGCGGCATGGGCCACGAAATCGATCTGCGGCTGGGTCTCGATATTGCTGTTCACATAGAGATTGTTGAACGGCACCCCGCCCGTGCCCTGTTGCAGCCGGTTGATGCAGCCATAGCCGCGATTATCGGTCAGCACGACGGTGAAGGGGATGCGCCGCATCACCGCCGTGGCCAGTTCCGAATTGGCCATCATATAGCTGCCATCGCCGACAAAGCAGATCACCTCGCGGTCGGGACGGGCCAGTTTCAGGCCCATGGCGCCCGCGATCTCGTATCCCATGCAGCTATAGCCGTATTCCATGTGATAGCCGTGCCGGCTGGCCTGCCACAGCAGCTTCAACGCACCGGGCATGGTGCCTGCGGCGCACATAGCGATGGCGTCGGGGCCTGTCGCGCGCTGCACCGCGCCGATCACCTGCGCGTCGGTGGGCAGTTCGTTGGTATCGGTGGGGGCGGCGCAATGGGCGGTGACGGCCTCCAGCCAATCGGCGCGGGCCTGCGGGTTTGCCGCATCGGCGCGGTACTCGCCAAGCGCCTGCGTCAGTGCCGCAAGCGCCACTTTGGCATCGGCGACGAGGCTGACCCCGCCATGCTTGGCCGCGTCATAGGGCTGGACATTGATGCTGGCCAGTCTCGCATCCGGAAACAGCGTCCGCGAGCCGGTGGTGAAATCCTGCAACCTCGTGCCGATGCCGATCACCAGATCGGCCTGTGCGGCCATGGCATTGGCCGCGCCCGAGCCATCGACCCCCGCCGCGCCATAATTCATCTTGTGATCCTGCGGCAGGGCGGATTTGCCGGCCTGGGTCTCGATCACCGGGATATTGTGGCGGGTCGCGAAGTCGCTCAGCGCGTCCTCGGCCTGCGCATAGATCACGCCCCCGCCCGCCACGATCACCGGCGCGCGCGCGGCGCGGATCATGTCCGCGACTTCGGCCAGTTCCTGACGGTCGGGTTCGGGGCGGCGGATGCGCCAGATGCGGGGTTCGAAGAATGCCGCGGGCCAGTCATAGGCTTCGGCCTGCACATCCTGACAGAAACTCAGCACCGCCGGGCCGCAAGCGGCGGGGTCGGTCATCGCGGCCATGGCGCGGGGCAAGGCCGTCAGCAGATGTTCGGGCCGTGTGATACGGTCGAAATAGCGGCTGACGGGGCGGAAACAGTCATTCGCGCTGACGGTCCCGTCGCCCCAATCCTCGACTTGCTGCAGCACCGGATCGGGGCGGCGATTCGCAAACACATCGCCCGCAATGACCAGCAGCGGCAGCCGGTTCACATGCGCAAGCGCCGCCGCCGTCACGACATTGGTCGCCCCCGGCCCGATCGAGGTCGTCACCGCCTGTGCCCGGCGGCGCGCATGGCCCTTGGCCCAGGCAATCGCGGCATGGGCCATCGACTGTTCGTTCTGGCCCCGCCATGTCGGAAGCGCCTCGCCCATGCCGTGGAGCGCCTCGCCGATCCCCGCCACATTGCCATGACCGAAGATCGCCCAGACGCCTTCGATGAAGCGCTGATCGTCCTCGTTCATCTGCACCGACAGCCAGCGGGTCATGGCCTGCGCGGCGGTCAGTCGGATGGTCTTGCCGCTCATCACATCGCCTCCAATTTCTTCTTCATCCAAATACCCAAGGATCAGGCCGCCGCCTTTGCCTTGCTGCGGGCGCTGTCCCAAATCTCGCAAAGCCGCGCATATCGCTCCGCCATTTGCGCGACCGCGTCGTCGTCGCCGATTTCACCCTGCATCCACGCCCGCGCCGCGTCACCGAAGATGGTGCGGCCGACGGCGAAACCCTTGACCAGATCGAAACCCGCCGCGACCTCAAAGCTGGCGGCCAGCTCGGCTTCGGGCGCGTCTAGGCCGAGGACGACGATGCCGCGGGTGTGTTTGTCATGTTCCTCGATGGCGTCGATGGCGTTCTGCCAGCCCTCGCGGGTTTTCATCGGCTCCAGCTTCCACCAGTCGGGATAGACGCCGATGGCGTAGAATTGCCGGATCAGGGTCGCGGTGGTCATGTCATCGACCGGGCCGACCTTGGAGGGGATCACCTCCAGCAGGAACTCCAGATCGTTGCGGCGCGCCGCCGTGTAAAGCCGCCGGATCGTGGCCTCCTGATCCTCGCGCATCGCGGCATCGTCATCGGGATGGCAGAAGCAGAGGCATTTCACGATATTCTCGCGCGCCCATTCCTGCAGACCGCCGCAATCGGGGCCGAGCTCCGGCTCCAGCGTCAAAGGGCGGGAGCCGGGCCATTCGGCGGGCCGCCCGATCCACAGGCCGCTGCCGCTGGCCGCATGCAGCGCCGAACGCCCGATGCGGTTGTCGCAGAGGATGCCGTAGCCGCTCTGCCCGTTTGCCACCTGAAGCGCGGCGCTCAGGCACAACTCCTTGAACACCCCGCCCTTGTCCGGCGTATAGCCGTCCATCTCTTCGAGCTGCGCGCGGTGGTCGAAGGCGAAGACGCGCATCTCGGACCAGTCGCCGCCCATGCGGCCCTGACGGTTGGTGGCCCAGTGGATCTGTTCCAGTTCGGCGTCATTGCGCAGATCGGGCTGGGTCACGCCGCGCCTGAGGAAGAACTCCAGCTCCGTCAGCGAGGGATAGGCGGGCGTGCAGCCGTGGCGGCTGACCGCGAAGGCGCCGCAGGCATTGGCATATTTCAGCGCCGTCGGCCAGTCCTCGCCGTCCAGCCAGCCTTTCATCAGCCCCGAGAAAAACCCGTCGCCCGCGCCGAGGACGTTGAAGACCTCGATCGGAAAACCCGGACCGGTCTGGCCGTCATCGAGGCTGTCGGGGATGTCGCCCTCGAAGGCCACAGCCCCCGCCGCGCCGCGTTTGCAGACCAGCGTGGCGTCAGAGACCTTGCGGACCGCGCGCAGCGCCGCAATCGTGTCGGTGCTGCCGCCGGCGATGTGGAATTCCTCCTCGGTGCCCACGATCAGGTCGAAAAGGTGAAGCGTCGATTGCAGCTCCGCCGTGACCGCCTCGCTTGCGACGAAGCGGCTCTCGCCCTCGCCATGGCCCGCCACGCCCCAGAGATTGGGACGATAATCGATGTCGAGCGCCGTCCGCGCGCCGTGCTTGCGCGCCAGTTCCAGCGCCTTGATGACGGCGGCGCGGGTTTGCGGGTGCGACAGATGCGTCCCGGTGGCCAGCACTGACCGCGCCTCGGCGATGAAATCCTCGTCGATATCAACCTCGGTCAGACCCATATCGGCGCAATTCTCGCGATAGAAGATCAGTGGAAAGCTGTCCTCGTCGCGGATGCCCAAGAGAACCAGGGCGGTCAGCCGCGCGGGGTCGGTCTTAACCCCGCGCACATCCACCCCCTCGCGCTGCAACTGCTCTCGGATGAAGCGGCCCATATGCTCATCGCCCACCCCGGTGATGACGGCGGATTTCAGCCCCAGCCGCGCCGTCCCGCAGGCGATATTGGTCGGGCTGCCGCCGATATACTTGCTGAACGACCCCATATCCTCCAGCCGGCCACCGATCTGGTCGCCATAGAGGTCCACGCTGCTGCGACCGATGGTGATGAGATCAAGCGGCTTCATGGCTAAGCTCCTCGATGCGGACGGGCTGGCCGTTCGAGGCGGCCATGGCGTGAATGACGCGCTCGATCCGCAGACCGGCGGCGAAATCGGGCGCGGCGGCGGAGCCGCCCGCAATCGCGCGTAGCAGGTCGCGGCATTCGATGATCTTCTGTTCGTTGAAGCCGAAATTATGGCCCGGCGCGGGGCAGAATGCGGCGAAATCGGGCTGTTCGGGGCCGCTGAGATGGCGGGTGAAGCCGGCCTCGCCCGCGCGGTGGAGCCACAGCTCGTTCATGTTCTCCTGATCGAAGACCAGCGTGCCGTCGCTGCCGTGAACCTCCCATTGCAGGCGGCATTTGCGGCCGCGCGCCACGCGCGAGGTGGCGAAACTGCCCTGCGCGCCGGAGGCAAAGCGGATCAGCGCCATGGCGCTGTCCTCGTTCTCGACATCGCGCGGTCCGTCGGGCGAAAGGCGGCTCGGCACGGCGATCTGGGTCATGGCCGTCACCTCGGCCACATCGCCCATCAGCGCGACCATCTGGCTGACGAGGTGACAGCCGAGATCGCCCAGCACGCCCAGCCCGCCGCCCGCATGGGTCATGCGCCAGGACCAGGGCAGATCGGGATCGGCCGAGTAATCCTCGTCATACACGCCGCGAAAGGCCAGCGGGCGGCCGATTTCGCCTGCGGCGACCAGACGTTCGGCCGCCTGAAAGGCCGGGTTGCGCAGGTAGTTGTAACCCAGAAGCGTGACCTGCCCGGGATGGGAAGCGGCCAGATCGGCCATGGATTGCGCATCGGCCAGCGTCAGCGCCATGGGTTTTTCCAGCCAGACATGCTTGCCCCCGCGCAAGGCCGCCTCGGCCATGGGGCGGTGCAGACCGTTCGGCGTGGTGATCGAGACCACATCGACGGCCGGGTCGGCCACCGCCACCTGCCAGTCATCCGTGGCGCGGGCGAAACCGAACTGCGCCGCGATCTCCCCGGCCCGGTCGGCGGGGGTGTCGCAGAGGATCTCCAGCCTCGGATGGGCGCCGCCGAAGACCGTGGCGACATTGCGCCAGGCCATGGCGTGGCATTTGCCCATGAAGCCGGTGCCGATCAGGGCAACGCCGAGCGGGGCTTGCGGCATGGGATGGATCATGTCGTCTCCTGTCGGGATGGCGGACGGGCGCGATCCGCCCGGCCCGCTGCTTGTCCTAGACCGTGCCGCCGAGCGAGCCTTCGAGCTGGGCCATTTCCTGCCCGCCGGCCATCATGTCCTGAAGCTGGGCCGCGTCGATCTCTCCCTTCACCGCGGTGCCGAGCGTCTGTCCCCGGTTCAGCACGGTGAAACGGTCGCCCACCGCCATGGCGTGGCGCACGTTATGGCTGATGAACACGACACCGATGCCCTGGTTGCGCACCCGGTCGATGGTGGCCAGCACGTTGGAGGTCTGGCGCACGCCAAGCGCCGAGGTGGGTTCGTCGAGGATCAGCACCTTGGCGCCGAAATAGACCGCGCGCGCAATGGCGACGGTCTGGCGTTCGCCGCCCGAGAGCGCGCCGACCGCCTGATCGGGCGCGCGCAGGTTGATGCCCATGCGGCGCATCTCCTCCATGGTGATCTGGTTGGCGCGGTCGATGTCGAAGCGCTTGATGATGCCGCCCTTCTTGGGCTCGCGGCCCATGAAGAAATTGCGCGTCACGCTCATCAGCGGGATCATGGCGAGATCCTGGAAGACGGTGGCGATCCCCGCCTCCATCGCGTCGCGGGGGCTGTCGAAGCTCATCGGGCGGCCTTCGAAGAAGATCTCTCCGGCGGTGGGTTTGTGGACGCCCGACATGGTCTTGATGAAGGTGGATTTCCCCGCGCCGTTGTCGCCCAGCAGGCAGTGGCATTCGCCGGGGCGCACATCGAAGGTCACGCCGTTCAGCGCGATGACATTGCCGAAATGCTTCTTGATGTTTTCCATGTGGATGATGGGTTCGGACATCTCAGCGCTCCCCCGTCACGCGTTTGCGGATGACGTTGTTGAACACGACGGCCAGAAGCAGCATTCCGCCCAGAAAGACCTGGAACCAGTCCTGGTCGAAATCGGTATAGGTCAGCCCGATCGTGACCATGCCGAAGATGATCGCGCCGAAAAATGCGCCGATGGCCGAGCCGTAGCCGCCGGTCAGCAGGCAGCCGCCGATCACCGCGGTGATGATCGCCTCGAATTCCTTCATGAAGCCGCGCCGGGCATCGGTGGAGCCCGCGTCGATCACGGTGATGATGGCGACAAGCGCCGCCGCGCAGGCGGTCAGCATGAACAGCGCGATCTTGACGCGCTTGACCGGCACGCCGGAATTGGCCGCTGCATTGTCATCGCCGCCGGTGGCGAAGATCCAGTTGCCCGCGGGCGTGCGCAGCAGCACGAAGGTGCAGATCAGCGCCATGACGATGAACCACAGGATTTCGACCGGGATGCCCGGCACCTTGGGCGCGCCGGAGTTGAAGCTGTCGATGATGCCGCGCTCGGCCAGCCAGGAAAACAGGCCGGGAAAAGCGTCGCCCGAGAAGAACGGGGTGAGGAAATCGCCCTCCACCGCGTCGCGCACGCCGCGAAGCTGCGTCGAGCCGCCGGTGAACCATTTCAGCCCCACGAGCGAGGCGCCGCGCAGGATGAACAGGAAGGCCAGCGTCACGATGAAGCTGGGCAGTCCGGTGCGGATCACCACCGTGCCGTTGACGGCCCCCATTCCCGCCGCGGCCAGAAGCGTCAGCGGGATGCAGAGGATCAGCGGCAGGCCCATATTCACCGCCAGCACCCCGAAGATCAGCCCCGCGAAGGCCACCATGGAGCCTATGGACAGGTCGAACTCGCCCCCGATCATCAGCATGGCGGCGGCGATGCCCAGGATGCCCAGCTGCGCGGCGGGGGTCATGAAATTCATGATCCCGGACAGGGTGAACATGCTGCGATCGGCGGTGATCAGGAAAAAGATCGTGACCAGGATGACGCCGCTGATGGCGCCCAGCTCCGGCCGTTTCATCAATCGGGTGACGACGGATTCCGACTTGATCCGTTCGTCCGCCCCATCCGTGGCATCCGTCATGTGGTCCCCCACGCTGAAAATGAATTCGTCATGCGCCAGGCGCGCGGGACCTCTCCCGCGCGCCCGGTGGACAGGATCAGCGGATCCCCTGGGCGGACAGCTCGACCACCTGTTCGGCCTTGTCCTGCGTCACAAGGTTCGGCCCCGAGGGCACATCGCCGCCCGGCATCAGCCCGTATTGGGCCTGCAGCGCCAGGAATGAGACCGGCAGATACCCTTGCAGGAACTGCTGCTGGTCGATGGCAAATGTGGCGTCGCCATCGACGACGGCCTGTAGGAAGCCGGCAGAAAGGTCGAAGCTGGCAATCTGGATATCGTCGCGATCGAGGGCCTTCACGGCATCGACCGCGGGCTCACCCACCATCGAGGCGCCTAGAGTCAGGATCGTGTCGATCTCGGGGTCGGATTCGAGTGCCGCGCGGACCTTGGACTGCACATCGGCCGGGTCCATCTGGGTCGGGATGACTTCAACGACATTGCCGAAACCCTCGGCAAACCCGTCGCAACGCTGGTCGAGCGACACATTGCCGACCTCGTGGTTGACGCAGATCGCCTTGGTGCCGCCCATCTCGGCCAGTTCCTCGCCCGCCGCGACGCCGGCATCGTACTCAGACTGCCCGACATGCAAGAGCACGCCCATATCCGCGGCAACATCGCCGCCCGAGTTCATCGAGATCACCGGAATCCCAGCCTCGACCGCGCGCTGGATCGACGGGCCGAGCGCGTCCGCATCGGGTATCGAAACGATCAGCCCGTCCGGTTCCTGGTTTACGGCGGCATCGATGAGCTGGCTCATCTGGACCATGTCGAAGGTCTCGGGCGAGCGGAAATCGACATTCGCGCCGGTATCCTCGCCGGCCTTGGCAGCGCCGTTCTTGACCACGGACCAGAACGGATCATTGGCCTGGCCGTGGGCCACGACGACAATCTCCTGCGCCAGTCCGGGTGCGGCGAGCGCGAGGCTCATCGCGGCGGTTGCAAGTAGCTGTTTCATCTTCGGTCTTCCTCCCTTGGTGGTTGATCGGGCGTCTCCTCCCGCCCGGCTCACCCGGCGCGTGGCGCGCCGGCTGTCTTCAATGCCCCATCGTTCTGATGGCGCGCACGGACCGGGTCAGGATCTGCTCCAGCCGGTCGCGATACCCCGCGCCCTTGTCGGTGTTGAACGGATCGGGTCCGGGCGCGGCGGGTTCTATGATGATGGGGCCATCATAGCCGATTTCATCCAGCGCGGCGAATTGCGCGGCGAAATCCGTGTGACCGTTCCCGATGGCGCCGCGATGGGAATCGGCTGCGTGGTAGAGCCCGATCCGCGCGCCCCCGGCACGCAGTGCTGCGGCGGGATCGGCCTCTTCGATATTCATGTGATAGGCATCGGGCAGCAGCGACAGGTTGGGTGCGCCGACCCGGTCGATCAGCGCCAGCCCCTCTGCCACGCTGCGGATCTGGTGGGATTCGTAGCGGTTCAGGATCTCGAACACCACCGGCAGACCGGCATCCGCCGCAAGCGCGCAGACATGCCGCGTGCTGTCCGCCAGATGCGCGTCCTCGACCTGCTGGTCGGCAACCGGGCGGATGCGCCCGACCTGCCCGTGACAGGAGATGCGCGGCAGCCCGTCCGGCTGGCCGAGCCGCCCGGCCCAGTCGATGAGCCGGTCGTAATAGGTCAGCGCCGCCGCGCGGATCGGCGGATCGGGATGCGAGATATCCGCATCGCCGGGCGTGACCGAAAACACCGAAAGCCCGTGATCCGCAAAGACGCGCCCCGCCTGTTCAGGGTCGATCCCGTCCACATCGCCATGCAGTTCCACCCCGTCCAGCCCGGCGCGGTGGGCGCGCGCGGCGATGGCGGCGAGATCCTCGCCGCCGAAGATCCAGGTGCAGCAGCCGGTCTGCCGGATCATGCGGCCCCCAGCATCTCGGGGGTGAGATCCACCGTATCGCCGGATCGCGCAGCACGGGTCGCAGCCTCGGCGCAGGCCAGTGCGGCCACCCCGTCGCGCAGGCTGACCGGCATCGGGGCGCGGGATTTCAGCGCCTCGACAAAGGCCGCCCATTCGATCTCATAGGCGCGCATGTAGCGTTCGAGGAAGAAATAGACCGGCTTGGCGGAGAGCGCACCATCCGCGGTGATCTTCTCCACCGTGTGTTCCAGCATGTTCCGGGCCGAGAGCAGCCCCTCCGCCCCCAGAAGTTCGATCCGCTGCTCATAGCCATACCCGGCGCGGCGCGAATTCTTGATGACGCAGATCCGCCCGTCATCCCATTGCAGCGTGGCGGCCGCCGTGTCCACATCGCCCGCCGCCCCGATCTCGGGATCGACGAGCGCGCTGCCTGTGGCGCTGATGCGCGCGGGCGGGCCGCCGAAGATCCAGCAGGCCATGTCGAAATCATGGATCATCATGTCGCGGAACAGCCCGCCCGAGACCTTGATGTAGCTGACCGGCGGCGGCGCGGGGTCGAATGAGGTGATCGAGAGCAATTCGCCCTTGCCGATCTCGCCCCGGTCAAAGGCGGATTTCAGCGTCGCGAATTGCGGATCGAAACGGCGGTTGAAGCCGATCATCACCGGCTGCGCCGTGGCATCGGCCGCGCGCAGCGCCGCCAGCGCCCGGTCCAGCGACAGATCGACCGGCTTTTCACACAGCACCGCCTTGCCGGCCCCGGTGGCGCGTTCGATCAGGTCGGAATGCGTGTCGGTGGAGGTGGCGATCAGCACCGCCTCGATGTCGCGATCGGCGATGATCTCGTCCACGCTGCGGACCGCGACGCCTAGCGGATCAGCCAGCGCCCGCGCGGCCTGCGCATTGGCATCGGCCACGGCGACCAGCAGGCAATCGGGATTCGCAGTGATTGACCTAGCGTGAACCTGACCGATCCGCCCGGCCCCCAGCAATGCGACCTTGATCATGCGTCCTCCCCCCGAATCGCAGCAATCGCTGACTAGGCGGCAAGATGCGCATCCATGCTCGCGTGTGCAAGAAAAATCTGCTCGCGTGTGCAAATCTCTTCCCGCGGCGGGATTCTGCCTGTAGGGTCGGAGGATGGACCGGATCGCTGAGAACGCGGATCAGAGCCGCGGCGTGACCGCGGATGACGTGGCCGCGGCGGCGGGCGTGTCGCGGTGGACGGTGGCCCGCGCCTTCAAGAAGCGCGGCGCGATCTCTCCCAAGACCCGGCAGAAGGTGCTGGCGGCGGCCGAACGGCTGGGATATGCGCCCGATCTGCTGGCCGCCTCTCTCGCCTCGGATCGCTCGCATCTGGTGGCGCTCATCACCAATGATTTCAACAACCCCCACAAGCTGGTGCTGCTGGAGCGGCTGACCCGGATCCTGTGGTCGCAGGGCTGGGGCACGCTGCTGGTCAACATGTCGGAGAGCGAGGATGCCTCGGCCGCGCTGCTTGCGGCCAGCCAGCGCCGGGTCGATGCGGCGGTGATGATCGGCACCCGCTTCGATGACCGGGTGCTGGACACCGCCCTGGGGGCGCGGCGGGTCAAGAAGCTGGTGGTGTTCGCGCGCTACAGCAACAACCCCAACACGCTGACGATTTCCTGCGACGACCGGCTGGCCATGCGCGAGATCGGGGACCACCTGTTCGCGCGGGGCTATGCCAGCCCCGCCTTCATCGCCGGGCCGGACACGCAATCGGCCAAGCTGCACCGGGTGGACAGTTTCCGCGACCACTGGCTCGGGCTGACCGGCGGCGCGGTGCCGACGCGGCACGCGGCAGGATATGACTTCCATTCCGCGATCGACACGGTGAACGCGGTGCTCGACGCGGCCCTGCCCGGCACCCTGCCCGATGTGCTGGTCTGCGAGAACGACATCCTCGCCATCGGTGCGAAGGAGGCGCTGCGCGCGCGCGGCGGCGCGGCCGCCGGGATCGCGGTGACAGGCTTCGACGACATCCCGCTGGCCGCCGCGCCATCCTATCACCTGACCACCTACCGCCAGCCGATCACCGCGATGTGCGAGCGGCTGCTGGACGTGCTGTCGGGGCGGCTGAACGAGGATGTGTTCGTCCCCGGCACGCTGATCGTGCGCGGCGGCTGAGCCTGCCCCGATCACATGGTGGCGCGTGGCAATTCGAGCGGAAAGATCGCCATCCTCTACCAGTTGACGCGACTGCCGTAGAGCTTGTTCCAGTAATCCGGGTCTTCGGCCGCGCGTTTCGCGTAGAAGGGTGAGCAGGAGAATGCTTCTTTTAATCGTTCGGTGCCCTCCGCCTGCCTTTCGCATTCTTGGATGCTGAGACCAAGTCTTAAGCATTCCATCAGATATCTGTTCGCCTTGAGACTTTCGGAAGGTTCGGGTTGCGACGTCGTATCGGGCGCGGGCGATTTCGGGAACATGGTGGGTGACGCTCCGGGTGCTGGTCTCGATCAATGCCGCCATATTACCCAGCGTATCGCCCTTTTTCCATCGCAGCGGCGGGACGCCCAGCTCCGCATCACCTTCCAACTGGCGCGGATGGGGGACCAGGTGATCGGTCGAGCCGTGGCGCAGCGCCTGCGACAGCATGATCTCGTTGCGCCGACGCTGGGCGAAATGGGACATGAGAAGCTGCGGATCGTGTCGAGCGCGCGGCGCAGCGGGCCGGGCTTCACGTCGCGGCGACCCTGCGCCCAATCGGCGTAGAGTTCGGCGACCATTTCCTCGGCCTGCACCGCGGCGCTTTCATCGGCGTAATGCTGGCGCACTCGGGCGGAGATCGCGTCATCGGCGCGGGCGGCGCGGAGCAGGGCGCGCCATTCCTCCCTGGTGAACAGCCCGTAGGGAGCGCCCCAGCGGTCGGGCGCGCGCAGCGCATGGACGATCTCGTGGTCGAGCGTGTGGCGCCAGCCCTTGCCCCGGTCGCGCAGGATCGACACGACGCCGCGGAAGAACTGCCCGTTGGGGCCGGTCAGCCGTCCGGCCTCGACCTTCAGGCCGATCTTGCCCAGCAGTCCGACCTTCGCGAGCGCCTGATTCGCGGCCGCATTGATGGCGCGGGCCTGCGCGGGGCTGATGGCGCTGGAATTGACTTCGCTGCCAGCAGTGGCTAGGTTGAGATCGGCGGGGGCGCCCTTGAATGCCGATCTGATGGCCTGCTCTCTTGGAGAGTCGGTCTTCAACGCGGTCCTTGACCGGCCCTCGCTGCCTTCCACCCCGAGATCGTAATGGAACCGACCGTCGGTTGTCTCGCGGACATGGGCCAGAAGCGCCAGACGCCGACCGTCCAGCATGATTGTAGCGGCAAAGGTATGGACTGCCTTGATCTGGTCACGCCCTTTTCTGTCGGGTTCCGAGGCGATCGGCCTGCCATGCTCCAGAATTGCCGGAAGCGCGACGACAGCTCTATATACGTCTTCGCCCTTGCGGCCGCCGATCTTTTTCGTGCCCGCGTTATCGAACGAGATTTCCCAGCCCGTCGCACGATTTTTGACCGTGATGGGTTTGCCGTCGCGGACCAAATTCTTGCGATACCAGCTGGACGCAAGCCGCGCCAACTGCCTGATATCAGCCCGCGGCCCCAGCTCGTCGCCCGTCAGCTGGGCGACCACAGGCGCGTCATCTCCGAACCGGCTGTCGCGCGGGCCGTCCTCCGGCTCGGTCAGCGCGGCGATTTTCTGGTTCTCGCCGTGGCCCGAGATGATCAGGATCGCGCGCGCCCCGTCGCTGTCGCGCCGCGCCTCGACCGCCATGCCGCCATTCGGGCGGCTGCCTGCGAGGCCGGTGACGATGTAGCTCTCGCCATCGACCGTGTATTCGGTCTGTTCGGGGGCCGGGTTTGTGCCGCTGCCCTTGAGCGGGCGCTTGGCGTCGCCCTCGATGTAGCGGTTCACCTTGCCCTGGCGGCGCTGCGTTGCGGCTTCCCCGAACCTGGGCCTTCGGCGCGCTCCGCGGCATTTCCCTCCGGCCAGGCCCGAAGGCGGTCGGCCGAGCGGCTGCGGGAGTGAGGGCGTTCAGACTTTCCCTACCGCGCTGATTTCAAAGTTTTCTCGCCACGCCAGCGCAGCGCCTCGACCAGCAGTCTGAATGCGGGCGAGGCGTTGCGGCGGTTGGCATAATACAGGTGATAGCCCGGCAAATCTGGAACGCGGCCCTGCATCACGCTGACCAACCGCCTTTCCCCGATGTCGCTATGGACGACATCGAGCGGCAGATAGGCGAGGCCGTGGCCGTCCCGTGCGGCATCAAGGATCAGGTCGATCGCATTCAATGTGAGCGGCCCCTCGACGCGGACGCGGGTGAGTTCCTGCTTGTCGCTGCCAAGCAATGGCCAGGCATAAGTCGTGCCCGAACTCGGCAGGTGCAGGTTGATGCAGCGATGCTCGATCAGATCATGGGGTCCGGCAGGCGCGGGGCGGTCCTTCAGATAGGCCGGCGACCCGACAATCGCCATGGGAATATCCGGCGAGATCGGCACGGCGATCATGTCCTTCTCCACCTGCGCGCCCAGCCTGACGCCTGCGTCGAAGCGGTCCGCGACGATATCCGACAGGCCGTAGTCGATCATCACTTCGATATTGATATCGGGGTTTTCGTGCAGCAGATCGCGGATGCCGGGCAGGATGATGGTCTTGGCGGCATGTTCGACCGTGGTGATGCGGATACGGCCTGCGGGGCGGTCTCGGAACCGGCCAAGCGCGGTCAGGCTGTGATCCATCTCCTCCAGCATCGGCGCGATCCGGCGCAGCAGGTCCTCGCCAGCAGCGGTGGGCGCAACGCTCCGGGTCGTGCGCGACAGCAGGCGCAGGCCGACGCGCTCCTCCAGACGCCGCATGATCTGGCTGAGCGCGGATTGCGACATGCCCAGCCGGAGCGCCGCGCGGGTAAAGCTCTGCTCCTGCGCGACGGCCACGAAGACGGTCAGATCGGCCAGTTCATCTCGTTTCATCTATTACCTGAATGATAGGGCCATGCAGTTTTAAGCGTCTAATCCATGAAACGGGGATGCACCATATTGACGATGCATCACCAGATCGACCGTCCGGGTCGGTCGTGTTTTCCAAGGAGAACGTCATGGACAAGATCAGCTTCAAGAACAGCAACAACCCAACCATCGACATGTCGGCCGTCATCAACTACCCCGAGGGCTTCGACACATCGAAAACCTACCCGGCGGTGATCGTCAGCCATCCGGGCGGCGGTGTGAAGGAACAGACCGCTGGCACCTATGCCAGGAAGCTGGCTGAGGAAGGCTTTGTGACCATCGCCTATGACCGCTCCTATCAGGGTGAAAGCGGTGGCATGCCGCGCCAGACGGAAAACCCGTCGGTCAGCACCGAGGATGTCAGCGCCGTGCTGGACCACCTGACGACGCTGGATTTCGTGGATAACAACCGCATCGGCGCGATGGGGATCTGCGCTGGCGCGGGCTATACCGCCAATGCCGCCATCAACGATCCGCGCATCAAGGCCGTGGGCACGGTCAGCGCCGTCAATATCGGCCAGATGTTCCGCAATGGCTGGGATGGCAGCGTCGAGGACGCGGATGCTGCGCCGATGATCGAGAAAGGCGCCGAGGCGCGGACCGCCGATGCCAGGGGCGGAGATCCGGCCCAGTTCCCGCTGGCCCCGATGAAGGAAGAAGACGCGCCGAACGAGGAACTGCGCCAGGCCTGGGAATATTACCACACGCCCCGCGCCGAACACCCGACCGCGCCCGGCTACATGACCGCGCGCAGTCTTGACCAGATCATCCCCTACGACGCCTACAGCAAGGCCGAAGCCTTCCTGACCCAGCCGCTGCAGGTCATCGCGGGCAGCGAGGCCGGCAGCAAATGGATGAGCGACGATCTGTTCGAGCGCGCCGCCAGCAAGGACAAGAAGTTCCATGTCGTCGAGGGTGCGAACCACATGGATATGTATGACGGCGAGAAGGAAATCGCCGAGGCCGTCGGCGTCCTCGCCCCGTTCTTCGAAAAGAACCTGAGCGGCAAGTAAGCCGTCGGGCGCGGGCAGAGATGTCCGCGCCTTCACCGCAGATCTGAGCGATCGTCAGGTCCAAGATGGAACAGATGACGTTTCGCAACAACGATATGGCGTGGGATATCGCCGCGCTGATCCTGACTCCGCCCGATTTCGACCCGAAGAAGACATACCCGACCATCATCAGCGTCCATCCCTTCGGCAGCTGCAAGGAACAGACATCGGGCGAGGTCTATGGCAAGCGGCTGGCGGACCAGGGTTTCGTCGTCATCGCATATGACGCCAGCTATCAGGGCGAGTCCGGCGGTCAGCCACGCTGGGTCGAGGATCCGACGCAGCGGGTCGAGGATGTCAGCCATGTCATCGACTACGCGGTGACGCTGACATATGTCGATGCCGACCGCATCGGTGGCATCGGGATTTGCGGCGGCGGGGGGTATATCCTGAGCGCCGCGCTGACCGAAAAACGCATCAAGGCCGTGGCCTGCCAGAAGGTCGGGGCCTTCGGGGCCTATTGCGACGGGATGGAGGCATACGGCCGCGCGACAGCATCCAGGGACCGCCAACTGGTGTCGCTGGAGGATTGGTCTCATTCCGATCTTTACGACAAGCAGGAGCCGGTCAGTCTGGCGATGGATCGGATGGTGCCGTTCCTGAAGCAGCACGTCGCGGGCGAGGCTGCGCAGGCGAAAGCGGCGGGGTAAGCCAGCATTCGACCTCACCCCCCGCGGCAGAAAATAACACGGTCAGGCGGGTCCAGCCCCGCCCGACCGTTCCGCAAATTTCCTTGAAAGGTTTCACATGACAAACGCTCTCATCCTGGGCGCCAGCGGTGCCATCGCGCGCCATGTCATCGGTTTTCTCGGCGGCAACGACCGCATCCGACCGACGCTGTACCTGCGCAAAGCCGCGAAGCTGTCGGACCTCGACACGTCAGGCATGACCGTCATCGAGGGCGACAAGCCATCTTTCATGTGACGGCGGCTAAGCCTGAGCAGGCGTGCTGCAACGAAGACGACCTGGCTGCAACACCAGCAGTGGAACCAGCCCCAATGCGGTCGTTCTTCTCTCGGGCCGACGGTGCAATCCCCCATCAGACCGGCTGCTCGCTGCTAGCGTATGACACCAGGCAAAGGCGCTGGCTTTCGTCACGCGACGCGACCGTCAGCGGGCAAAGCGCAATCCCATCAACATTCATGGCAGCTTTGCCCGGCAAATGCAGGTAAATCCGCGATCTGGCGCTGCAGGCAAAGGTCCGAAAATAGGGTTATTTCTGGCGGAAGAGGCGGGAGTCGAACCCACCAAAGACGCCGCGCGCCTTTCTCCGGATTTGAAATCCGGGCACCCCACCGGGGACGTTGCTCTTCCGCCGGCCACGCTATCGGCGGCGCCGGGCGGCGTCAACGCGCGCTCGCCCGGACCAGGTCCCGACAGCCTCGCGTAACGATCTTGCCAAATCGCAACTGAACGCGACGGGCGGCCGCCGCGTTATGGTCCCGCCACGCCACTTGCTGCGTGCCGCCACGGGCGGCACAGCCAGCCACCAGCCAGGGGACGCGACCCATGACCACCGACATGACAGACCAGCGATCCGCGCCCGGCGCAGATCCGGGCGACAGGGCGGCGCAGATGCGCAGCACGGTCCGCTTCACCGTCAATGGCGAGATGCGCGAGATCGAGATCGACAACCGCACCACGCTTCTGGATGCGCTGCGCGAGCATCTGCGCCTGACCGGCACCAAGAAGGGCTGCGATCACGGGCAATGCGGCGCCTGCACCGTCATAGTGAATGGCCGCCGGGTCAATTCCTGCCTGACGCTGGCGGTGATGCAGGACGGCCACGAGATCGAGACCATCGAGGGCATCGGTGCGCCCGACGCGCTCGACCCGATGCAGGCGGCTTTCGTCGAACATGACGGCTATCAATGCGGCTATTGCACGCCGGGCCAGATCTGCTCGGCCCGCGCCGTGCTGGACGAGATTGCCGCGGGCATCCCCAGCCATGTCACCGGCGATCTCTCGGCCAGAATCGAGATCACCGAGGACGAGATCCGCGAACGGATGAGCGGCAATATCTGCCGCTGCGGGGCCTACGCCAACATGATGACGGCCATTCTTCAGGTCTCGCGAGGTGCGCCATGAGAGAGTTCAGCTTTGAACGCGCCGGTGATGCCGGGCAGGCCGCGACACTCGCCGCAGGCGACACGGGTGCGAAATTCATCGCCGGCGGCACCAATCTGCTCGACCTGATGAAGCTGGAGATCGAGACGCCGTCGCGGCTGATCGACGTGACCGGCACCGGGCTCGACCGGATCGAGCAAACGGATGCGGGCGGGCTGCGGATCGGCGCGATGGTGCGCAACACCGACCTGGCCGCCGATGACCGGATCCGGCGCGATTACGGGGTGCTGACCCGCGCGCTTGTCGCCGGGGCATCCGGCCAGCTGCGCAACATGGCGACGAGCGGCGGCAATCTGCTGCAACGCACCCGCTGCCCGTATTTCTACGACACCAACATGGCCTGCAACAAGCGCAGCCCCGGCGCGGGATGTGCGGCGCTTGATTCGGGGGGCTTTACCCGGCCCTTGGGGGTGATCGGCATCTCGGATCACTGCATCGCCACCCATCCGTCGGACATGGCCGTCGCGATGCGCCTGCTCGATGCGCAGGTCGAGACGCTGGATGCGGCAGGTAACAGCCGCAGCATTCCGCTGGAGGAGTTCTACCTCCTGCCCGGCGACACGCCCGAGCGTGAGACGGTGCTGGAACCGGGCGAGATCATCACCGCCGTCACCCTGCCCGCGCCGATCGGCGGGCATCAGGCCTATCACAAGGTCCGCGACCGCGCCTCCTACGCCTTTGCGCTCGTCTCTGTCGCGCTCGTGCGGCAGGCCGATGGCAGCGGGCGGGTGGCGCTTGGCGGGGTCGCCCCCCAGCCCTGGCGGCGCGCAGCGGCGGATGCCGAACTGCCCAACGGGGCGGGGGCCGTCATGGCAAGGCTGCTCGACGGCGCGCGCCCGACCGCGCAGAACGCGTTCAAGATCACCCTGGCAGAGCGGACCCTTGCCGCGATGCTGGCCGAGGCAGAGGGGAACTGAGATGGATTTCAACGAACCCGCCGGCACCAACCCGGCCGACCGCGGCACGGTGCTGGGCAAATCAACCCCGCGCATCGACGGGCCGCTGAAAACCTCCGGCCACGCGCCCTATGCCTATGAGCGGCACGACGTGGCCGAGGATCAGCTTGCCGGCTATCCGGTGTTCTCCGCCATCGCGCGGGGCCGGATCACCAGGATCGACAGCGCCGCGGCCGAGGCCGCGCCGGGCGTGGTCGCGGTAATCCGCAGCACCGATATGGATGTGCTGGGCAAGCACGGCATGAATGTCGTGCCGCATTTCGGCGGCGACGAGATCCGGCATTACCACCAGGCCGTGGCGCTTGTCGTGGCGGAGAGCTTCGAGGCGGCGCGGGCGGCTTCCGGTCTGGTCCGGGTCGCCTATGACGCCGAGGGGCACGCCGATTACGACCTTTCCACGCATCGCGATACGGCCATGGCGCGCAAGGCCGAGCCGGATCAGGATGTCGGCGATTTCGCCGCGGCCTTTGCCGAGGCGCCGGTGACGCTGGACGAAACCTACACCACACCGTGCCAGACCCATGCGATGATGGAGCCCCATGCCAGCATCGCGCAGTGGGACGAGGAGGGCCGGCTGACCGTGTGGAGTTCGACCCAGATGGTCAACTGGCTGGTCGAGGGGCTGTGCAGCGCCTTCGATCTCGACCCCGATCAGGTCCGGGTGGACAGCCCGTTCATCGGCGGCGGCTTCGGCTCCAAGCTGTTCATGCGCGCCGACAGCGTGCTGGCAGCGCTCGGCGCGCGCGCGACCGGGCGTCCCGTCAAGGTCGCCCTGCCCCGCCCGGCCATCGCCAACAACACCACCCATCGCGCCCGCACCATCCAGCGCATCCGCATCGGGGCGGATCGCGACGGGCGCATCACCGCCATCGCCCATGACGGGCTGTCCCATACCCAGCCCGGCGGCGATGGCGAGAACAGCACCGCCCAGACCCCGTTCTTCTATGCCGGGGCGAACCGGCTGATCACGCCCCGGCTGGTGGATCTTCATCTGCCCGAGGCCCATGCGATGCGCGCGCCGGGCGAGGCGTCGGGCCTGATGGCGCTGGAAATCGCCATGGACGAGATGGCCGAGAAGCTGGGCATGGACCCGGTCGAATTCCGCATCCTCAACGACACCCAGGTCGATCCCGGCCAGCCGGACCGGCCCTTCTCCGACCGGAATTTCGTCACCTGCCTGCGCCAAGGCGCGGACCGCTTCGGCTGGGCGGACCGCAACACCACGCCGGGTGGCCGGCGAGAAGGGATGTGGCTGATCGGGCACGGCATGGCCGGGGCCTATCGCGGCGCGCTGACCATGAATTCGGGCGCGCTTGTGCGGCTGCGCCCCGACGGCACGGCGGTGGTCGAGACCGACATGACCGATATCGGCACCGGCTCCTACACGATCATCGCCCAGACCGCGGCCGAGATGCTGGGGCTTGGCGTCGATCAGGTCGAGGTCCGGCTGGGCGACAGCCGCTACCCGGTCTCCTCCGGCTCCGGCGGGCAGTTCGGCGCGCCGAGTTCCACCGCCGGGGTCTATGCCGCCTGCGTCAAGCTGCGCGAGGAGATCGCCAGGCGGCTCGGCAATGTCGATGCGGGCAGCCTGGACTTCGCCGATGGCCGAGTCACCGCCTCGGGCCGCAGCACATCGCTGGCCGAGATCGCCGCCGATGGCGAGATCACCGCCGAGGACAAGGTCGCTTTCGGGGAATTCCAGGACGATGTGCTGATGGCCACCTTCGCGGCGCATTTCGTCGAGCTGGCCGTCCATGCCGGCACCGGAGAGACGCGGGTGCGGCGGATGCTGGCGGTCTGCGATGCCGGGCGGATCCTGAACCCGCTTTCGGCCCGCAGCCAGGTGATCGGCGGCATGGTGATGGGTCTCGGTGCGGCGCTGATGGAGGAGCTGGCCATCGACACCGGGCGCGGCTTCTTCGCCAATCACGATCTCGCCGGATACGAGGTGCCGGTCCATGCCGACATCGCCAGCCAGGAGGTGGTGTTCCTCGACACGCTGGACCCGGCCTCGACCCCGCTCAAGGCCAAGGGGGTGGGCGAGCTGGGGCTCTGCGGCATCGCCGCCGCCGTCGCCAACGCCCATTACAACGCGACCGGGCTGCGCATCCGCGATTATCCGCTGACGCTGGACAAGGTGCTGGAGGAATTGCCCGCGATCTAGACGCATTGCGGGCACGGGGTTCTGGACCTCGCGCCCGCCCCTTCGGCGCCACCCCGTCACGAATGGGACCGGGCGGAGTGACCCGACGCCGACCCACCGCACCGCATTGACCTTCGCCGCCCGCAGCGCCAGCCTGCGGGTGGCAAGCCTGCCAACACCCGCCGCGCCCCCACACCGCGCCGGGCCAGCACAGGGAGTTGTCTGATGAGGATCACCCGAAACGCCGCCACCGCGTCGAAATCCGGCCCGGCCGAATATTTCACCGGCCGCGTGCGTCTCGACGCGCCGTTCTCGACCGAAGCGCCCGCGCGGCTCTCCGGCGCGACGGTGACATTCGAGCCGGGCGCGCGCACCGCCTGGCACACCCATCCGCTGGGTCAGACCCTGATCGTCACCGCCGGAGAGGGGCGCGCACAGCAGAAGGGCGGCGCCATCGAGACGATCCGCCCCGGCGACATCATCTGGTTTCCGCCCGGCGAAACGCATTGGCATGGTGCTGCGCCAGATTGCGCCATGACCCATATCGCCATTGCCGAGGCCGACGAAAATGGCGAGGTGGTGACATGGCTCGACCATGTCACCGATGCGGAATACGGCGCTGGCGACTGACACGCGCGGCGGGCGACACCGCGATCCGAGAGCCGCCCGCCGCGCCGCAATTCAGCTCAGCGCATCGGCAATCGCCTTGCCGCAGCTCTCCGTGTCGGCGGTTCCGCCCAGATCGCGGGTGCGCAGCGCAGGCTCGGCCAGCACCGTCTCGATGGCCGCGACGATATCGGCCGCCGCCTGCCCATGTCCCAGATGCTCCAGCATCATCGCGCCCGCCCAGATCTGCCCGACCGGGTTGGCGATGCCCTGCCCGGCAATATCCGGGGCCGAGCCATGCACCGGCTCGAACAGAGACGGGAACGCGCCCTCGGGGTTGATATTGCCCGATGGCGCGATGCCGATCGTGCCGGTGCAGGCCGGCCCCAGATCCGACAGGATATCCCCGAACAGGTTCGAGGCGACGACCACGTCGAACCGGTCCGGGTTCAGCACGAAATGCGCGGTCAGAATGTCGATGTGATACTTGTCCACCGCGATCTCGGGATAGGATGCCGCCATCTCCTCCACCCGCTCGTCCCAATAGGGCATGGTGATGGAAATCCCGTTCGACTTGGTGGCCGAGGTCAGCCGCTTGCGCGGCCGGGTCTGCGCCAGCTCGAACGCATAGCGCAGCACCCGGTCCACGCCGTGCCGGCTCATCACGGTTTCCTGCATCACGATCTCGCGCTCGGTGCCCTCATACATCTTGCCGCCGATGGAGGAATATTCGCCCTCGGTGTTCTCGCGCACGATCCACATGTCGATATCGCCCGGCGCCCGGCCGGAAAGCGGCGACGGCACGCCCGGCATCAGCCGCGCCGGGCGCAGGCTGATATACTGGTCGAACTGGCGGCGGAACTGCAACAGCGAGCCCCAGAGCGAGATGTGATCGGGCACCGTCTCCGGCCAGCCCACCGCGCCGAAGAAGATCGCGTCATGGCCCTCGATCTGCGCCTTCCAGTCATCGGGCATCATCTGGCCGTGTTTCGCGTAATAATCGCAGGAGGAGAAGTCGAACCCGTCGAAGCGCAGATCGAGCTGGTGACGCTTCGCCGCGGCCTCCAGCACGCGGATCCCCTCGGGCACGACCTCCTTGCCGATGCCGTCCCCGGCGATGACGGCGATCTTCATGTGGTTGCTGGCCATCTGCGCCCCCCTTCAATCGTTGCGGCCGCGAATGGCCTCGATCACCGCATCGGTGACCTGGCGCGTGCTCGCCTGCCCGCCCAGATCCGGCGTGTGCAGATCCGGGTTCGCCGTCACCGTCTCCACCGCCTGTATCAGCCGGTCCGACGCCGCCTGCTCGCCCAGATGCTCCAGCATCATCGCGGCGGTCCAGAAGGTCGCGACCGGATTGGCCACACCCTTGCCGGTGATGTCGAAGGCCGAGCCGTGGATCGGCTCGAACATGGACGGCGTGTCGCGCTCCGGGTTCAAATTCGCGGTCGGCGCCACCCCGATCGAGCCGGACAGCGCCGCGGCCAGATCCGACAGGATATCGGCATGCAGGTTCGTCGCCACGATCGTGTCGAGCGATTGCGGGTTCATCACCATCCGCACCGTCATCGCATCGACCAGCATCTTGTCCCAGGTCACGTCCGGGAATTCCTGCGCAACCTCCGCCGCGATCTCGTCCCACAGCACCATGCCGTGCCGCTGCGCGTTAGATTTCGTCACCACAGTCAGCAGCTTGCGCGGCCGCGACTGCGCCAGGCCGAAGGCGAAGCGCATGATCCGCTCGATCCCGGCGCGGGTGAAGATCGACACATCCGTCGCCACCTCCAGCGGCAGTCCGGGATGGGAGCGGCCGCCCTGCCCGGCATATTCGCCCTCGGAGTTTTCGCGCACGATCACCCAGTCCAGCTCGTCCCGGTCTACGCCGCGCAGCGGGCTCTGGATGCCGGGCAGCATCCGCGTCGGGCGGACATTGGCGTATTGATCCAGCGGCTGACAGATCGCCAGCCGCAGCCCCCACAGCGTCAGATGGTCGGGCACATCGGGGGCGCCCACCGCGCCGAACAGGATCGCATCGAAGCCGCGCAGCTGATCCGCCCCGTCCTCGGGCATGAAGGCGCCGGTTTCTTTGTAGCGCGCCGTGCTCCAGTCGAAATTCTCGACCTCGAAGGCGAAGCCGCCATCGCGCTCGGCCAGCACCTCCAGCGCCTCCAGGCAGGCATCGACGACTTCCACACCGATTCCGTCCCCGCCAATGGCGGCGATCCTGTGCAGTTTCTTGCTCATAGCTTTCTCCGTTTCAGAACAGCAGCCCCGCGGGCATCCGCAGCAGCAGCACATTGGCCATCAGCCACCAGAACCCCACGCAGATCATCACCCCGGCGGCGATCCAGATCAGCCAGGTGCGCAGCGGCGGCCGGTCGTAATCGGCGATCACCATGATCGCCACGAAAGCGGCCAGGCTGGTGACAAGAAACCCGATCTCGGGCAGCAGCATCACCCAGGCCAGCATCACCACACCCAGCGCCAGCCGCCGCCACGCGCCCTCATCGAAGCGCACGCTGCGGTCGAACCCGCCATCCGGCCGGCGCAGATTCATCGCGATCAGCAGCGCCGAGAAGGCGATCAGCGACACCGCGATGGTTTTCGGGAACACCGCGCCCAGGGGCGACATGGCATTGCCGCCCAGATAGACCACCACTCCCAGCAGGATGAACAGCCCGGCCAGCATCATGCCCGGATAATCCCGCATCTTCGTCTCGGGCGGAATATCGGTCCCGGCATCGGATTCGGGGTCAGGCGTCCGCGCAAGCTGCGCGCGCCGCTTCGCCTTCCAGTCGGCCCAGATCGGGAAGGCCACGGTCAGCAGCGCGGCACAGATGATGCCGATGCTGATCGGGCGGTTGAAGAACATCTCCGGCAACCGGCCCGACGACGACCCGATCAGCCATGTCTGCACGAAACCCTGCTCGGCAATCGCGCCCAGCACCAGCCCCAGCACGATGGGCGACGGCTGGAAGCCATAGCGGTTCAGGAACCACGCCATGATGCCCAGCCCGACCATGAGCTGCGCGTCCTCGGGGTTGGAATGGATGGCGAAGGATCCGATGATGGTCAGCAGCGCCACGGTCGGGGCCAGCACCGCCTTCGGCACCTTGATGATCGAGCCATAGGCATAGCGCCCGATCAGCAGACCCACCGGCAGCATCAGCAGCGTCGCGATCAGCAGCCCCCAGATGAACGTGTAAACGATATTGCCGTCGGTGGTGAACAGCGTCGGGCCGATCTTGATCCCCTGCACCAAGAGCGCGCCCAGAATAATCGCATCGGGCGGCGTGCCGGGAATGCCCAGCACCAGCGTCGGAATGAACCCGCCGCCCACCGTGGCGTTGTTCGCGGCCTCGGTGGCGATGATGCCGTCGGGATTGCCCTTGCCGAAGCTGTCGGGCGTGTCGGAACTGCGCCGCGCCTCGGAATAGGAGACCAGCCCGGCGATGGAACCGCCCGCGCCGGGCAGGATCCCGATCACCGTGCCGATGATCGAGGAGCGGATGACGTTGAATTTCCGCGCCAGCGACAGGCGCAGCCCCTCGGACAGGCGCAGCCCGCCGGTCTCAGACGGTTTCAGATGCGGATCTCGCGTGGCAACCAGATCGAGGATGACCGGCACGCAGTAAAGCCCGATGATGGCCGAGGTCAGGTCGATCCCGGCCAGAAAACGCTGCATCCCCATCGTGTAGCGCACATCGCCGCCGACCACGGCCACGCCGATCATCGACAAAAACAGCCCGATACACGCCCCGATCAGCCCCTTGACGGTGTTGCCCACCGACAGCGCCGCGATCAGCGTCAGCCCGAACATGGCCAGCCAGAAATACTCCGTCGGCCCGAAGGCCAAAGCCACCTTGGCCAGCGGCGGCGCCAGCAACAGCAGCGCCACCGCGCCGACGATCCCGCCCACGACCGAGGCGATGGTGGCCAGCGAAATCGCCAGCCCGCCATCGCCGCGCTTGGCCATCGGGAACCCGTCAAACGTGGTGGCGATGGCCGATGGCGTGCCGGGCGTGTTGACCAGAATGGCCGCGTAAGCGCCGCCATAGATCGCCCCGGTATAGATCGCGCCAAGCGCGATCAGCCCGGCGGCCGGGTCCATGGTGAAGGTGAAGGGGACAAGGACGGCCACCGCCATTGTCGCTGACAATCCGGGCAGCGCCCCGATCACCGTGCCCAGCACGACGCCGACAAGCGCCAGCAGCAGGTTGAACGGCGTCAGCGCGTCCATGAGATAGCCCAGGATCTCCATCTCCGCCCCCTTCGCGTTGCGTTACAGGATCGCGCTCACTCGATGATGCCGAGCGCCTGCGCACCGGCGGTGTATTCCTCCACCTTCCCGGCGACGAACTCGTCCATCTCGTCATAGCCGATATCGGCCAGCACGAAGCCGCCGGCCTCCATCTTCTCGATGAATGCGGGCTGGGCGTTGATCTCAGACACGATGTCGGAGATCCGCTGGCGCAGCTCCTCGGGCGTCGAATCGGGCACCGCCACGCCGCGATAGGCGCCGCCGACAATGTCGTAGCCCAACTCGGTGAAGGTCGGCACATCGGGGAAGGCCGGCATCCGCTCCTCGGCGGCCACGGCCAGCATCCGCAGCTCGTCGCCCTGCGCGATGCCCGAGGTGGCATAGTTGAACCCGCCCGTGGTCTGCCCGCCCAAAACCGCCGTGATCGACGGCCCGGTGCCCGAGAACGGAACATAGGTGGTCGTCACCCCGGCTTCCTGGTTGAACACGGTATTGGCCAGCTCGTTCGACGAGTTCGACCCCGACCCGGCCAGCGTCACCATGCCCGGATTTTCCTTGGCGTATTCGACAAGCTGTTCCAGCGTCTCGAACTCGCTGTCCTGGCGCACGAAGATCGCGTCGGGGGTATAGTGGAAATAATGCACCGGGGTCAGATCCTCGGTCGCGTAGCCCACCGACCCGGCCAGCGGTTGCAGCACCGTATGCGGCAGGTTGATGCCCATGACGGTATAGCCGTCGCCGGCGATGGAGTTGAGTTGCGACCAGGCCTGCGCGCCCCCCGCGCCGGGCTGATACTGGATCACCACCTGCTGGCCGGTGACGTTTTCCCATTCCGATTGCTGGAACCGGGCCGAGACATCGGATTCCCCGCCCGCGTTGAACGGGATGATATAGGTCATCGGCTTGGTCGGGAACTCCTCCACCGATTGCGCCGCCAGCGGCAGGGCGGCCATCAGACCGGCCGTGATCGTCACGAATGCAGCTTTCATGCTGTCCTCCTCCTCATTGGTTCGCCCGGCGCTCTCCCCGCGCCGGCAGGCGCCGGGCCCGCCCGGCCGCGCAGGGCGGCCGATCCGGCATCCTCCCCCCGGACCAAGCGCAGCCTGTTGGGGCTGCCGGCAAATGTCCATCGGCCCGGCGACAGATAATCGCAGGCTAGACTATTTCCGCGATCTCCGTAATTTCAGAACCGGAACATCATTATTGCGTTGCATTCATCAATGAGCGAAAGCGATCTCGACTTCTTCGTCCGCCTGGCCCGGCGCGGCAGCTTCGTGGACACCGCGCGCGACATCGGCGTCACCGCCTCCGCGGTCAGCCGCCGGCTGGCACGGCTGGAGGAACGGCTGGGCGTGCGCCTGCTCAACCGCACCACCCGCCGGGTCAGCCTGACCGGCGAGGGCGAGGCGTATTTCGACAAGGCGATCAGGCTTCTGGGCGAGATCGAGGAGCTGGAAGGCAGCCTGCGCGCCGGCCGCGAAAACCCCACCGGGCTGCTGCGGATCAACGCCACGTTCGGCTTCAGCCGCGGCTATATCGCCCCCACCGTCTCGGCATTCTGCGAAGCCCATCCCGGCGTTCAGGTGCAGCTCGTGGTCAGCGACGCGCCGCTCAACCTGATCGAGCAGGGATTCGATCTCAGCATCCGCTTCGGCAACCCGCCTTCCAGCAACATGATCCAGCGCCTGTTGCAGAGAAACCGCAGATTCATGTGCGCCGCGCCCGACTATCTGGACCGTCACGGCACCCCGCAATCGCTGGAGGAGCTGGCGCGGCATGACTGTATCGTGCTGCGCCAGGAACACGACATCTACGACATCTGGCGATTCGACGACCACCGCCAGATCGCCCCCTCGGCGCGGGTCAGCGGCCCGCTCAGCACCAATGACGGAGAGATCGCGCGCGAATGGATGCTGGGCGGGCGCGGCATCATGCTGCGCTCGGAATGGGACATCGCCCATCATGTCCGCGCGGGCCGTCTGCGCGTAGTGCTGCCGGGCCATTTCCAGACCGCGAACATCACCGCCATCTATCCCGAACGCCACCATCTCACTGCCAAGGTCCGGGTCTTCGTCGATCTCCTGGCAGACAGGCTCCGGGTGCAGAACGCGGCCCGTCCCCTCCAGCTCAGCGAGGCGGAGCTGTGCCCCTGATTGCGCCCCGCGCCCACGCAGATTAAGCATAGCCCAGAACCCGCGGCGATGGATCCGGCGCTGCCGGAAGACGGTCGCGACCTCCGCGACAGGCGCGCCGCCGTCGGAGGAGAGAGACGGAACCCCGTGAACTGACCCGCGGGCGCGCAGCCTATCGTCGCGCCAGATCCGCCGCGCCCCGCAGAAAGGACCGCACCCATGCGCATCATCGACATCCGCGAAGTGACCAAGCCCATCGCCTCGCCCATCCGCAACGCCTATATCGACTTCTCGAAAATGACCGCCAGCCTCGTCGCCGTCGTCACCGACCAGACCCGCGACGGGCGCCCGGTGATCGGCTACGGCTTCAACTCAAACGGCCGCTACGGCCAGGGCGGGCTGATCCGCGAACGCTTCCGCGACCGCATCCTTCAGGCCGATCCCGATAGCCTGCTGAACGAGGATGGCAGCAATCTCGACGCCCACAGGATCTGGGCGGCGATGATGCAGAATGAAAAACCCGGCGGGCATGGCGAACGCTCGGTCGCGGTCGGCACGATCGACATGGCGGTCTGGGACGCCATCGCGAAGATCGCGGATCAGCCGCTGTTCCGCCTGCTGGCCCAGCGGCAGGGGGTGGAGGCCGATCCCCGCGTCTTCGTCTACGCAGCGGGCGGGTATTACTATCCCGGCAAGGATGACGGGGCGCTGCGCCGCGAAATGCGCTCCTATCTCGACCGCGGCTATAACGTGGTGAAGATGAAGATCGGCGGCGCGCCACTGGAAGAGGATCAGCGCCGCATCGAGGCGGTGCTGGACGAGATCGGCACCGAGGCGCAACTGGCCGTCGATGCCAATGGCCGCTTCGATCTGGAAACCGCCATCGCCTATGCCAAGATGCTGCGCGGCTATCCGCTGTTCTGGTATGAGGAGATCGGCGATCCGCTGGATTACCAGTTGCAGGCCGCGATGGCCGAGTTCTATCCCGGCCCGATGGCGACGGGCGAAAACCTGTTCTCGCATCAGGACGCCCGCAACCTGCTGCGCTATGGCGGGATGCGCCCGAATCGCGACTGGCTGCAATTCGACTGCGCCCTGTCCTACGGGCTGGTCGAATATCTGCGCACGCTGGAGGTGCTGGACCAGCTCGGCTGGTCGCGCCGCCGCTGCATCCCGCATGGCGGCCACCAGATGTCGCTGAACATCGCCGCCGGTCTGGGTCTGGGCGGCAATGAAAGCTATCCCGACCTGTTCCAGCCCTATGGCGGCTTCCCCGACGGGGTGGAGGTGCAGGACGGCCATATCACCATGCCCGAACTGCCCGGCATCGGGTTCGAGGGGAAGTCCGACCTGATCTCGGTCATGCGCGAACTGGCGGCGTAAGCGCCGCACCCCGAACCGGATCACGCCCGCCAGCCGGGCGGAAAGGATCGGGGCACCCTGTCCCCGATCCGCCCTGCCCGTCATCGACGCGGCGCAGCGACCATCCGGTGTGGTCACCCGCCCCGGTCGTCGCCCGGATTTGCAAACTCGCGCCGCATCGCCGGGCTGCGCCGCGATTGTCGGCCGCGCCGGAGGCGGCGGCGGTGCACATTCGGTGTACGCGCTGTGTACGCGCGGTGTCCGCCCCGTGACGGGCCGTTTCGCCGCCTGTGGCAGATTTGCATCGCCCCGCCATCAGGCCACGCATAGCAATTGCTGACCCCCGCCACATCCGATAACCGACCAAAATAATCAGGTAACGCAGCCAACTATCCCCAGCTACGCAGCCCTCCATCACCACCCCATGAATGAGGTCTGACATGTTGATGACAAGACTGCTCCCCCTGGCCGGGGTCTCGACCCTGGCGCTGCTCGGCACCGGCTGGGCGCAAACCGCCGCGCCGATCGTGCTGAACACCATCACCCTGGTCGCGGACGGGGCCGAGAACATCGAATCCACCGGCGGCGCCGTGGTCACGGCGGAGGATGTGGAGATCCTGCAACCTGCCGATGTCTCGGAACTTTTCGCCCGCGAATCCGCCGTCACCGCCTCGGGCGGGGCCGGCCCGTCCAAGCGCATCCATGTCTTCGGGATCGAGCAGTCGAAGCTGGCCGTGACCGTGGACGGCGTGCCGCAGGGGCCGCAAAGCTGGCACCATACCGGCTCCAACGTGATCGACCCGGCCTTCATCCGCCGCGTCGAGGTCGAGGCCGGGGCCGCCGCCGCCGATGCCGGCTTCGCCGCCGCGGCGGGCGCGGTGCGCTATGAAACCCTCGGCGCGCGGGATCTGCTGGAGGACGGGCGCAGCACCGGCGGACGTGCGGCGCTGTCCTGGGGCAGCAATGGCCGCGGCGTCTCGGCCAGCCTGGCAGGCTATGGCGCGCAGGGCGGCTTCGACTGGTTCGCGATGATCCACGGCCAGGACGGCGACGATTACGAGGCCGGGAACGGGCTGACCATGGACGGCACCAGCCCCGCCGCGCAGGGTGCGCTCGTCAAGCTGGGCTTCGAGGCCGAGGGCGGCCGGATCGAACTGGCCTATGAGCGGTCGCAGGACGATGCCGACCGGGTCATCAAGATGAACATGGACCTGTATTCGACCGATCCCGCCCGCGCCGTGGACCGCAATACCTACCCGCTCGACATCGACAACGAGACGCTCAGCCTGACCTACACGGCGACCAATCCCACCGATCTCTGGGATCCCGAGGCCAAGCTCTATCTCGGCTCCACCGAGTATTGGCGGCCGAATTACTCGCTCGGCGATCTCGCAGGGGGCGATGGGCGGATCAACGGAGACATGGTGCTGGACCGCGATCAATTCGGCGGCGTCATCCAGAACCGCTTCACCGTCGCGCAGGGCAGCATCACCACCGGGATCGACTTCTCCGACAGCGACTATGCCATCGACAATTACGGCGATCATTCGACCGCGCAGCCGCGTATCCGCAATTTCTCGACGCTGCAAATCGGTGCCTTCGCGCAGGGCCGCTTCGAGTTCGCCAACGGCTTCGATTTGTCAACCGGGATGCGGCTCGACCGTCACCGCCTGACCGACTGGAACAGCCAGCGCTTCACCGACACCGGCGCGAGCGCCAACGCGACCCTGTCCTATCGCGTCAACGACATGTTCGAGGTCTTCGCCGGCGCCTCGCGCACCTGGCTGGGCTTCGACGTGGGCGAATACGGCCTGCTCCACGCCCGCGACGCGGCCTTCGCAACCGACCCCGATTACCAGCCCGCAACAGCCGAAAATTACAAGCTGGGCCTGAACGCCAGCGGGCTGAACTGGCGCGGCGGGATCACCTTCTTCGACACCAGGCTGGACGGTCTGGCGGAGTATGACACCCAGGCCGGGCTGTTGACGAATGCCGATGAGGGCCGCAGCAAGGGCGTGACGCTGAACGCCAGCTATGACTGGAACACCGGCCGGATCGGGGCGACCTACACCAAGGCCGATGTCACCATGGATGGCGATGTCGTCCTGCCCGGGGGCGGCAGCTTCATGCCGGTCGGCGATCTGGCGACGCTCTATGTCGATCAGGAATTGCCGCAATACAACCTCATGGTCGGGGCGACCGTGGAATGGGCCGGCACGCTGTCCGATGACGAGATGACGCAGGCGGGGTTTGCCGATCACGACAGCTACACGGTGGTGAACGCCTATGCCGAATGGACCCCGGCGCAGATGGAGGGCACCAAGCTGCGGCTCGGCGTCGATAACCTGTTCGACGAGACCTATTACGAGCGGTCCAGCTATGTGCAGCGCGTGCGCGGCTCGAGCCTGATCGAGCCGGCCTATGCGCCGGGCCGCACCGTGACGCTGGGTCTGTCGAAATCCTTCTGATCGGGCTGACAGGCGAAGACGGGCGCGCGGATTTTCCGCGCGCCTTTTTCATGAGCCGGGAGAGACAATCGATTGCAGGTGATGACGTCGCTCCGCCAAAGCATCTGTCGAGACACCGGTGAAGAACGAGAAGGGTTGTCTTAAGCGGTGAGCGTCCGACCGGGTGGGCGCGGAACGCGCCCGCCATGGGGCGGGCGGACGCGTGCCTGCCGCTGGCGCGACCGGCGGGCTGAGCGGCAGGCTGACAAGCCGAGTTATTGACAAGAGCCGCTATGCGTCAGCGCCGCCTCATTCGCCGGTCTGCACAAACGCGAACCCGTTCGGGCCAAGCGAGAGGTCGCGCCTCGCCAGTTCTGCCGCCTGATGCGGGCCGGTCAGCGCCTGCGCCTCGCCGGGCGGCAGGCGCGTCGTCACCGGCTCGGGCCCCAGGTTGAAGACGCAGATCAGACCCCCGCGCTGAAACATCAAGACCGGGTCCGGGCGGCGATAGAATTTCGCCACCTCCCGCCCGCGCAGCGCCGGCTGGGCCGCGCGGAACGCGAGAATCCGGCGATAGAAATGCAGCACCGACGAACTGCTCTCCTCCTGTGCCGAGACATTGCGCGCAAGCTGCGGCGGCTTGACCGGCAGCCAGGGCGTGGCTTCGGAGAACCCGCCCGATGTATTGCCGTTCCCGTCCCAGACCATCGGCGTGCGGCAGCCGTCGCGGCCCTTGTAATCGGGCCAGAAGCGGATGCCCGGCGGGTCGGTCAGCTCGTGGAATTCGAGCTCGGTCTCGGTCTGGCCCAGCTCCTCGCCCTGGTAGAGACAGACCGAGCCGGGGAAGGAGAGCAGCATCGCCGCGCAGAGCTTTGCGAGGGCGTCCTGATCGGCACCGTATTCCTCCCACCGCGTCAGATGCCGGATCACGTCATGGTTGGAGAAGGCCCAGCACGGCCAGCCATCGGGCGCATCGCGGAAGAACCGCTCGATCCGCGTGCGGAAATGACGCGGGCTGAACTCGGGGCCGAGCATGTCGAAGCTGTAAGCCTGATGCAGCCGCGTCTCGCCCGCGGTGTATTCGGCCATGATCTCGACGGCGCGGGTCGAATCGCCGACCTCGCCGACCATGGCGGCGCCGTATTCATCGGTGAGCGACCGCATCCTTGCCAGGAAGTCCAGATTCTCCGGCCGCGTCTTGGAGAATTTGTGAAGCTGCATCTCGTAGGGGTTCACCTGCGCCTCGCCCTTGCGGGCCGGGTTGTTGCGCAGCTTCGCGTCGTGGAAATAGAAATTCACCGTATCCAGCCGGAACCCGTCCACGCCGCGTTCCAGCCAGAACCGCATCGTCTCCAGCAGCCAGTCCTGAACCTCCGTGTTGTGAAAGTTGAAGTCCGGCTGCGATGTCAGAAAATTATGCAGGTAGTACTGCTTGCGATGCCCGTCCCATTCCCAGGCCGACCCGCCAAAGACCGACGACCAGTTGTTCGGCGGCGTCCCGTCGGGCCTGGCATCCGCCCAGACATACCAGTCGGATTTCGGGTTGTCGCGGCCCTTGCGGCTCTCGACGAAGAACGGATGCTGATCCGAGGAATGGCTGAGCACCTGGTCGATGATCACCTTCAGGCCCAATTCGTGCGCACGCGCGACAAGCGCGTCGAAATCCGCGAGCGACCCGAAAAGCGGGTCGATATCGGTATAGTCCGAAACATCGTAACCCATATCCGCCATGGGCGAGCGGAACACCGGCGACAGCCACACCGCATCAACGCCCAATCCGGCAACATGGTGAAGTCGTTGCGTGATCCCGGCCAGATCCCCGATTCCGTCGCCGTTGCTGTCCTGGAAGGATCGCGGATAAACCTGATAGGTCACCGAGCCGCGCCACCATTCATCCGTCATCATTCGCTCCTCACCTGCACATCAGACCATTGAACCCGCCGCGGACGCGGCCTAATGTTGCCGCTAACATCTGTGAGCCACGGAACGCAATGATGACAGTCGCGCCGCGAAGCACCAGCCCGAAAGATCTGGGTCGGTCGATCTCCGACCACCTGACCTATTCCATCGGCAAGGATGCGGCCCATGCCAGCGTGCAGGACTGGCGCATGGCGCTGTCGCTGGCGGTGCGCGACCGCATTGTGGAGCCGTGGTTCGCCTCGACCCGCGCGACCTATGGCGGTCGGCTGAAGCGGGTGCATTACCTGTCGATGGAGTTCCTGATCGGGCGGCTGCTAGAGGATTCGGTTGTCAATCTTGGTCTGGACAACGCCGCGCGCGAGGCGCTGCGTGGCTTCGGGGTCGATTATGACGAGGTGATCCACGACGAGCCGGAGGCCGCACTCGGCAATGGCGGGCTGGGTCGTCTGGCAGCGTGCTACATGGAATCCATGGCGACGGTGGGCTGCCCCGCCTATGGCTACGGCCTGCGCTACGAGCACGGGCTGTTCCGGCAGCGCTTCGACCACGGGCGGCAGGTCGAGACCGCCGAGAGCTGGCTGAAATCCCGCAACCCGTGGGAGTTCGAGCGCCCCGAAGCTGCCTACGAGATCGGCTTCGGCGGCTGGGTCGAGGGGGACGGGCCGAAGAAGATCTGGCATCCCGCCGAAAGCGTCATCGCCGCCGCTTATGACACCCCGATCATCGGCTGGCGGGGGCGTTGGGCCAACACGCTGCGCCTGTGGTCGGGCAAGCCGGTGCAGGAGTTCGATCTGGCCCGGTTCAATCGCGGCGAATATGTGGGTGCGGCGGCCGCCGAGTCGCTCGCCCGCACCATCACCCGCGTGCTCTACCCCGACGATTCGACCGAGGCCGGCAAGGAATTGCGGCTGAAGCAGGAATATTTCTTCACCGCCGCCTCGGTGCGAGACATCATGCGCCGCTTCGCGCAAGGCGGCGAGCCGGTCGCGCGACTGCCAGATCGCGTGGCGATCCAGATGAACGACACCCATCCCGCCATTTCCGGGGCCGAACTGGTGCGGGTGTTGATCGACGATTTCGGGCAGGATTTCGACGATGCGGCCGACATGGCGGTGCGGGTGTTGAACTACACCAATCACACGCTTCTGCCCGAGGCGCTCGAATCCTGGTCCGAGGGGTTGTTCCGCAAGGTCCTGCCCCGCCACATGGACCTGGTGGAGCGGATCGACGACCACCACAAGCGCCGCCACCCGTCGCGCCCGTGGGAATTGTCAGCGATCCATCACGGCCAGATCCAGATGGGCAATCTGGCCTTCATGCAATCCGGGCAGGTCAATGGCGTCTCGGCGCTGCATACCGACCTGATGAAGGACTCGGTCTTTCACGATCTGAACGCGCTGCATCCCGACCGGATCGTGAATGTCACCAACGGGGTCACGCCGCGCCGCTGGCTGTATTCGGCCAACCCGGCCTTGTCGGGTCTCATCACCGAGACGCTTGGCGGGACCGGCTGGGTCGATCACCTGGACCAGCTCGCCGGGCTGGAGCCGCATGTCTCGGATCCGGGCTGGCTGGACCGCTATGCGGCCGCCAAGCGGACCAGCAAGGTGGCGCTGTCGAACTGGCTGGGCAAGACGATGGGACTGACGCCTGATCCCGACGCGCTGTTCGACGTGCAGATCAAGCGCATCCACGAATATAAGCGCCAGCTTCTCAACATCCTGGAAACCATCGCCTTCTGGGATGCGATCCGGCAGAACCCGGAGGCCGCGTGGCAGCCGCGCGTCAAGATCTTCGGCGGCAAGGCCGCGCCGGGCTATGCGGTGGCCAAGGAGATCATCCATCTCATCAACGACGTGGCGCAGGTGGTGAACAGCGACCCGGCCATGAAGGGCCGGCTGATGGTGGTCTATCCGCCGAACTACAATGTCTCGATGGCGGTGCGGCTGATCCCGGCCGCCGATCTGTCCGAGCAGATTTCGACCGCCGGGAAAGAGGCGTCCGGCACCGGCAACATGAAGCTGTCGATGAACGGCGCGCTGACCATCGGCACGCTCGACGGCGCCAATGTCGAGATCCGCGAGCATGTGGGCCCTGAGAATTTCTTCCTGTTCGGGATGACGACGCAACAGGTCGAGGCCCGTCGCGCCCTGCCCGACCATGCCCGCAAGGCCATTGCCGGATCGCCCGAATTGTCCCGCGCGATCAGCCTGATCGCCACCGGCACATTCGGAGGCGATCCCGCGCGATACGGACGGCTGGTGGACATTCTGACCAACTGGGACAGCTATCTCGTCTGCTCGGACTTTGCGGATTACCTGTCGACTCAGCGCAGAATAGATGCCTCATTCGGGGACAGGGCGGAGTGGAATCGGATGGCTGCGCTGAACACGGCGCGGATGGGCTGGTTCTCCTCGGACCGCTCGGTGCGTGACTACATGGAACGAGTTTGGCAGATGGAGGGCAGTTATGAACCCGCCGCGAAAGACGCAGGACGCGCCACGGGATAACAGCGATGGCCTGCGCCGGGACGCGGAGCGGCAGCTCGGCCCGGACCGCGCGCGGGCGCTTGCCGAGGGGCGCGAGCCCGACCCGTTCGCCTGGCTGGGCCCGCATCCGCGCGGCGACGCCTGGCAGGTGCTGGCCATCGATCACGGCGCGGCGGAGATGTCGATCGCCACGCTCGACGGACGCTATCCGATGGCGCCGGTGGCGGGCGTGCCGGGGCTGTTTTCCGGCACCGTGCCCGACCCCGCTCCCTATCTGCTGCGCGGCCGGTCCGGCGGGCAGGAATGGGAATACGAGGATGCCTACCGCTTCGGCCCGGTGCTGGGCCAGATCGACGAATACCTGATCGGAGAGGGGACGCATCAGCAGCTCTGGCGCGCGCTCGGCGCGCATGTCATCACCCATCAGGGCGTCGGCGGCACGCATTTCGCGGTCTGGGCCCCGAATGCGCGGCGCGTCGCGGTGCTGGGCGATTTCAACGGCTGGGACGCGCGGCGCCACGGCATGCGGCGGCGCGGCTCCACCGGGGTGTGGGAGATCTTCATCCCGAATATCGGCGACGGCACCGCCTATAAATTCGCGTTGACCGGCGCGCATGGCGAGCCGGTCCCGCAAAAGGCCGATCCGGTCGGTTTCGGGGCCGAGCATCCGCCGGCCACGGCCTCGGTGGTGCGCGCGGTCGGGGCGCATGACTGGCGCGACGGCGACTGGATGGCGCGGCGCGCCGAGGCGCAATCGGTCAGCGCGCCCATCTCGATCTACGAGGTGCATCTGGGAAGCTGGAAGCGCGTCGTCGAGGACGGCAACCGCCCGCTCTCCTATCTGGAACTGGCGCGGGATCTGGTCGGCTACGCGGTGGAGATGGGCTTCACCCATCTGGAGCTTCTGCCGATCTCGGAATTCCCGTTCGACGGCTCCTGGGGCTATCAGCCGGTCGGGCTTTATGCGCCGACGATCCGGTTCGGCACCCCCGACGAGTTCCGCGAGTTGGTGGAGGCCGCGCATGCGGCGGGCATCGGCATCCTGCTTGACTGGGTGCCCGGACATTTCCCGGCCGATGCGCATGGCCTGGCGCGGTTCGACGGCACGGCGCTGTATGAACATGCCGATCCGCGCGAGGGGTTCCACCAGGACTGGAACACGCTGATCTATAATTACGGCCGCCGCGAGGTGGCGAATTTCCTGACTGCCAATGCGCTCTACTGGCTGGAGGAGTTTCACGCCGACGGGCTGCGCGTCGATGCGGTGGCCTCGATGCTCTATCGCGACTATTCGCGCAAGGACGGCGAATGGGTGCCGAATATCCTTGGCGGGCGCGAAAATCTTGAGGCGATCGAGTTCCTGCAAGGCGTCAATACCGTCGCCTATGGCACCGTTTCCGGGATCATGACGGTGGCCGAGGAATCGACCTCGTTCCCCGGCGTGTCGCGCCCGGTCGATGCGGGCGGGTTGGGCTTTGGCTACAAGTGGAACATGGGATGGATGAACGACACGCTGGAATATATCCGGCACGAGCCCGTTCATCGCAGCCATCATCACAACCAGCTCACCTTCGGGCTGGTCTATGCCTTCTCCGAGAATTTCATCCTGCCGATCAGCCATGACGAGGTGGTGCATGGCAAGGGCTCCATGCTCAGCAAGATGCCTGGCGATGACTGGCAGAAATTCGCCAATCTGCGGGCCTATTACGGCTTCATGTGGACCCATCCCGGCAAGAAGCTGCTGTTCATGGGCTGCGAATTCGCGCAGCGGCGGGAATGGAATCATGACGGCTCGCTGGACTGGCATCTGCTGGACGATCCGCGCCATCGCGGCATCCAGTCGCTGCTGCGCGATCTGAACCATCTCTACCGTGACCTGCCGGCGCTGCATCGCCGCGACGCGGAGGCCGAGGGGTTTGGCTGGATCGAAGGCGGCGCCGCGGCGGAATCGGTGCTGGCCTATGCCCGCTATGGCGCGCCGGGCGATGCGCCGGTGGTGGTGGTCTGCAACTTCACCCCGGTGCCGCGTCACGGCTGGCGCATCGGCATGCCGCGCGACGGGAAATGGGAGCAGAGGCTGAACAGCGATGCAGGCATCTATGGCGGATCGGGCATGGTGGCGCCCGCCATCGTCACCGCCGATGGCGACGAGTACCAGGGCTACGACCAGTCCGCGCTCGTCGATCTGCCGCCGCTGTCGGTGCTGATCTACGAGGCCGCGTAACGATTATCTCTGGGGAGGAGACCCATGACACTGTATCGACCCAATCGCCTGTCATCGCGGGCCATGGCCTATGTGCTGGCCGGGGGCCGCGGCTCGCGGCTGAAGGAGCTGACCGACCGGCGCGCGAAACCGGCGGTCTATTTCGGCGGCAAGTCGCGGATCATCGACTTCGCGCTGTCCAACGCGCTGAATTCCGGCATCCGCAAGATGGCGGTGGCCACGCAGTACAAGGCCCACAGCCTGATCCGCCACCTGAACCGGGGCTGGTCCTTCTTCCGCTCGGAGCGCAACGAATTCCTCGACATCCTGCCCGCCAGCCAGCAGATGGACGAGGAGAACTGGTATCGCGGCACCGCCGACGCGGTGACCCAGAACATCGCGATCATCGACAGCTATCAGGTCGACTACCTTCTCGTTCTGGCCGGCGATCACATCTACAAGATGGATTACGAGCTGATGCTGCAGCAGCATGTGGACAGCGGTGCGGATGTGACCGTTGGCTGCCTGACCGTGCCGCGCGACCAGGCCTCGGCCTTCGGGGTGATGGATGTCGATGCGGAGGGGCGGATCGTCTCCTTCCTCGAAAAGCCCAAGGATCCGCCGGGCATGCCGGATGACCCGAACTCCACCCTCGCCTCGATGGGGATCTATGTCTTTGACTGGAAGTTCCTGCGCGAGCTGTTGCTGAAAGACGCGGCGAACCCGAATTCCAGCCATGATTTCGGCCATGACCTGATCCCGGATCTGGTCAAGAACGCCAAGGCCGTCGCGCATCGCTTCACCGAAAGCTGCGTCCGCTCCGCCCCGGATGCGCCGGCCTATTGGCGCGATGTCGGCACGATCGACGCGTTCTGGCAGGCCAATATCGACCTGACCGATTTCTCGCCCGAGCTGGATCTTTATGACCGTGACTGGCCGATCTGGACCTATGGCGAGATCACCCCGCCCGCCAAGTTCATCCATGACGACGAGGATCGGCGGGGTCACGCGGTCAGCTCCATGGTGTCGGGCGGCTGCATCATCTCGGGATCCGAGGTGCGCAATTCGCTGCTGTTCACCGGGGTGAAGGCCAACAGCTATGCCTCGCTGAAATCGGTGGTGGCCATGCCCTATGTCGGCATCGGACGCCATGCGCGGCTGACCAATGTGGTGATCGACCGTGGCGCGCGGATCCCCGAAGGCCTGGTCGTGGGCGAGGATGCGGATGAGGATGCGCGGTGGTTCCGCCGCACGGAGAACGGCGTGACGCTGATCACCCAGGACATGCTGGACAGAAGAGACGCAGGCGCATGACGAAGAGACCGGGATCAGCGAAATCCGCGCCGCCGCGAAAGGCTGCCAAGGGCGGCAAGCCGCGCATGGCTGGGTCCGCGTCCTCACCCGAGGCGGCAGCCGGCCCGGGTCCCGCGGCAGGGCGTGGCGCCCGGACCGGCGGGCAGGTTCTGTCGGTGGCGTCCGAATGCGCGCCCCTGGTCAAGACCGGCGGGCTGGCCGATGTGGTCGGCGCGCTGCCCGGCGCGATGGCCCCGCTCGGCTGGCATCTGCGCACGCTGATCCCGGCCTATCGCGGGCTGAGCGCGCAGATGGATGGCGGGACGGAGCTGTGGTCGGACCCCGATCTCTATGGCGGACCGGCCCGCGTGCTGGGCGGCAAGATGGCCGGGCTGGACATGCTGCTGCTGGATGCGCCGCATCTGTTCGACCGGGACGGATCGCTCTACGCCGATGCCAGCGGCGCGGACTGGACCGACAATCCCGCCCGCTTCGCCGCGCTGAGCTGGGCGGCAGCAGAGATTGCGCGGCACGGGCTGGGCGATGGCTGGCGGCCCGACCTTCTGCATGCCCATGACTGGCAGGCCGGGTTCGCGCCGCTCTGGGTGCGCGGCGTGGTGCCGTCTGTCATCAGCATCCACAACATCGCCTTCCAGGGCATCGCCCCCGCCCGCCAGGTCGAGGCGCTGCGCCTGCCCCCGCAGGATTTTCACCCGGAAGGCTATGAATACTGGGGACAGATCAGCGCGCTGAAGGCCGGGCTGGTGGCGGCCGATGCGCTGAGCACGGTGTCGCCCAGCTATGCCGCCGAACTGACCACGCCGGAATTCGGCTTCGGGCTGGAGGGGGTGATCCGGGCGCGGCGCGAGGCGCTGACCGGCATTCTGAACGGGGTGGACGAGACGGTGTGGAACCCGGCCACCGATCCGCAGATCCCGGCGAATTTCACCGCCGATGACATGACGGGCAAGCAGGTCTCGGCCCGCGCGCTGCGCGAGGAGTTCGGGCTGGACGATCAGGGCGGCCCGCTCTTCATCGTGGTCAGCCGCCTGACCCGGCAGAAGGGGCTGGACCTGCTGCTCGAGGCGCTGCCTGGCCTGGTGGCGCGGGGCGGCCAGTTGGCGGTGCTGGGCAGCGGCGAGCCGGACCTGCAGGAGGGGTTCCTGCGCAGCGCCGCGCGCCATCCCGGCCGGGTCGGGGTGCGCATCGGCTATGACGAGGCGCTGTCGCACCGCATGTTCGCGGGCGGCGACGTGGTGCTGGTGCCGTCCCGCTTCGAGCCCTGCGGGCTGACCCAACTCTACGGGCTGGCATATGGCACCATCCCGCTAGTGGCGCGCACCGGCGGGCTGGCCGATACGGTGATCGACGCCAATGACGCCGCGATCCGCGCCGGCGTGGCGACGGGGGCGCAATTTGCGCCGGTCACCGCCGATGCGCTGTCCATGGCGCTGCGCCGTGTTTCCGCCCTTTACCATCAGCCCGCGATCTGGCAGCGGATGATGCGCCAGGCGATGGCCCATCCGGTCGGCTGGGACGCCTCGGCCCGCGACTACGCGGCGCTCTATGAAAAGCTGATGACACGCTGAAAGCCAGATGACTGACATGACCTACGCGATCTCGGCCGGCAGCGCCGACCGGCTCGGGGCGCATCCCGTGGGCGACGGGGTGAATTTCGCCGTGTTCTCCGCCCATGCCGAGCGCATCGAGATCTGCCTCTACGATGCGCAGGGGCAGCGCGAGATCCAGAAACTGGCCCTGCCCGACCGGCTGGGCGATATCTGGCACGGCTTCGTGCCCGGTCTGGGCGCGGGCGCGCTTTACGGTCTGCGCGCCTATGGCCCCTTCGCACCGCAGCAGGGGCACCGGTTCAACCCCGCCAAGCTGCTGATCGACCCTTATGCGCGGCGTCTCTCCGGCCCGCTGATCCAGCATGAGGCGCTGCTGGGATATGTTCCGGGGGCAGCCCAGGCCGATCTGTCGCCGGATCACCGCGATTCCGCCCCGTTCATGCCGAAATGCATGGTCTACGCCGACCCTGCCCCCCTGCCCCGCGCGCGGCGCGTCCCGCGCGACCGGGTGGTGATCTACGAGGCCCATCCCAAGGGGCTGACCGCCGCCCATCCGGGCGTGCCCGAGGCGCAGCGCGGCCGCTTCGCCGGACTGGCCAGCGATGCGGTGATCGAGCATCTGCACCGGCTGGGCATCACGACGCTGGAACTGCTGCCGGTGCAGGCCCATGCCGACGAGGCCTTCCTGACCCGCAAGGGGCTGTCGAATTACTGGGGCTACAACACGCTGGCCTTCTTCGCGCCCGAGGCGGGCTATACCGCGCAGGGCGATCCGGCGGAGTTCCGCGACATGGTCACGCGGCTGCATGCGGCGGGGATCGAGGTGGTGCTGGACGTGGTCTACAACCACACCGCCGAGGGCAACGAGCTGGGCCCGACCCTGTCCTTCCGCGGTCTGGACAATGCCAGCTACTACCGGCTGATGCCCGACAATCCGCGCTTCTACGTCAACGACACCGGCACCGGCAACACGGTGAACTGCGCCCATCCGATGGTCATCCGCATGATCCTCGATTCGCTGCGCTACTGGGTCGAGATCATGGGGGTGGACGGGTTCCGCTTCGACCTGGCCCCGGTGCTGGGCCGCGAGCCGGAGGGGTTCGCCCCCGATGGCCGGTTCCTGTCGGCGCTGCGTCAGGATCCGGTGCTGGCCAATGTGCGGCTTATTGCGGAACCGTGGGATGTCGGCCCCGGCGGATACCAGCTCGGTGCCTTTCCCCCGCCCTTCCTGGAATGGAATGACCGCTTCCGCGACACCGCCCGCGGCTTCTGGCGGCGCGATGGCGGGATCGCGGAGTTGGCCGAGCGGATCACCGGCTCCGCCCCCAGCTTCGACCGGGGCGGGCGTGCGCCGCAGGCGACGGTGAATTTCATCACCGCCCATGACGGGTTCACCCTGGCCGATCTGACCAGCTACGACCACAAGCACAACCTGCCCAATCACGAGGGCAATAATGACGGGCATAACGACAACCGCTCGGACAATCTGGGCCATGAAGGCCCGACCGATGATCCGTCCATCAACGCCGCCCGCGCGCAGCGGCGCCGCAACCTGCTGGCGACGCTGTTTCTGTCGCAGGGCACGCCGATGTTGTTGGCCGGCGACGAGATCGCCAACAGTCAGCACGGCAACAACAACGCCTATTGCCAGGACAACCCGACCGGCTGGATCGACTGGGACGATCCCGATCGGGCCCTGGCCGATTTCACCGCGCGGCTGATCGCGCTGCGCCACGCCCATCCGGTGCTGCGCCAGCGGCGCTTCCTGCACTCGGCCGAGATCCCCGGCGGCGGGCGCGATCTGGTGTGGCGGCTGCCGGGCGGGGAGGAGCCGTCGCCCGCCGACTGGCAGAACCCGGGGCTGCGCACGCTGGCGCTCGAACTGCGCCTGGCGGCCGATCTTCCGGATCGCGACGCGCATGCAGACGACACCGCCTTGATCGCCGTGAACGGCAGCGATGCGCCGGTCGAGATCTTGCTGCCCGAATTGCGCGGACGCGGCTGGTTGCGGTGCCTCGACACCGCCGATCCGCTGACGCAGGATCGGTCCGAACCGGGTGCCAGCGTGCTGGTCCATGCCGATTCCATTGCCTTGTTCATGCCAGAGGGAGACCCCGCATGAGTGTTAACACCGTCACCACCACCCCGATCGAGGGCCAGAAGCCTGGCACATCCGGCCTGCGCAAGAAGACCCGCGACTTCATGCAGGAGCATTTCCTGGAAAACTTCGTCCAGTCGATCATCGACGCCATCGGCGGGGTCGAGGGCAAGACGCTGGTGCTGGGCGGGGATGGCCGGTTCTTCAACGACCGCGCGGCGCAGGTCATCCTGCGCATCTGCGCGGCGAACGGGGCGGCCAAGGTGATCGTGGGGCAGAATGCGCTGCTGTCGACCCCGGCTGCGTCCAACCTGATCCGCAAGCGCGGCGCGGATGGCGGGTTCATCATGTCGGCCAGCCATAATCCCGGCGGCGAGGACGAGGATTTCGGCCTGAAATTCAACGGCGCCAATGGCGGCCCGGCCCCGGAATCCGTGACCGACAGGATCTTTGCCCGCACCAGGGAGATCACCGAATACCGCATCTTCGTGGCTCAGGACGCCGATCTTTCCGCGCCGGGCAGCGCCCAGATGGGCGGAATGGAGATCGAGATCGTCGATCCGGTCGCAGACTATGCCGAGCTGATGGACCAGATCTTCGATTTCGCCGCGATCCGCGATCTTCTGGGCGCGGGCTTTACCCTGCGTTTCGACGCCATGCATGCGGTGACCGGCCCCTATGCGACCGAGATCCTTGAAAACCGGCTCGGCGCCGCACCGGGCAGCGTCGTCAATGCCACCCCCCTGCCCGATTTCGGCGGCGGCCATCCCGATCCGAACCCGGTCTGGGCCGATGATCTGATGGCCGTGATGATGGGCGCGGAGGCCCCGGATTTCGGCGCCGCCTCGGACGGCGATGGCGACCGCAACATGATCGTCGGGCGCGGCATCTACGTCACGCCCTCCGACAGTCTGGCGGTGCTGGCGGCGAATGCGCATCATGCGCCGGGCTACGCGGCCGGCCTGTCGGGGGTGGCACGCTCCATGCCGACCTCGCGCGCCGCCGATCTGGTGGCGGAGAAGGCCGGGATCGACTGCTACGAGACGCCCACCGGCTGGAAGTTCTTCGGCAATCTGCTGGATGCGGGCCGGGTGACGCTGTGCGGCGAGGAATCGGCCGGCACCGGCTCGGACCATGTGCGCGAGAAGGACGGGCTGTGGGCGGTGCTGCTCTGGCTGAACATCCTGGCCGCGCGCCGGCAATCCGTCGCGGAGATCATGCGCGATCACTGGGCGGAATACGGGCGCAACTACTATTCCCGCCATGATTACGAGGCGGTGCCTGCCGATCGGGCGAATGCGCTGATCGACCGGCTGCGCGGCATTCTGGACGGTCTGCCGGGCCAGGATTTCGCCGGGATGCAGGTCGAGGCCGCCAATGATTTCGCCTATCACGACCCGATCGACGACTCCGTCTCCGAGCGTCAGGGCATCCGGATCATCTTCACCGATGGCTCGCGCATCGTCATGCGCCTGTCCGGCACCGGCACCGAGGGCGCGACGCTGCGGGTCTATCTGGAACGTTATCAGCCTGCCGATGGCAATCTGTCGCTCCCGGTGGAGGAGGCGCTCGCCCCGGTCATCGCCGCAGCCGAGGACATCGCGCAGATCCGCGACCACACCGGCCGCGACCGGCCCGACGTCACGACCTGAGGGTCAGGCGGCGCGTCTACCGACGGCGCGTCCCGCCCATCGTCAACAATCGTGTCCTGTTACGGGGGCGGAGGGCCGCGTCCGCGGCGTGCACCCATCCGGCCGACAACGTGTCAGCCCGGCGATATGAGCGACCCTGCCACCGCACCCTTCCCTGCCGCGGCGTTTCATGGCACAGGCGCGACTGTCATGCCGCGACAGGAGGGCCAGGTGACCCCGGAGATGCTGAACACGCTTGGCGCCTATATCTGGGCGCTGGATTACGGATCGGTGCTTGTCTTCGCGCTGACCGGTGCGCTCGTGGCCAGCCGGGCGCAGCTCGACATTATCGGGTTCATCTTCATGGCCTCGCTGACCGCGGTGGGCGGCGGCACGCTGCGTGATCTGGTGCTTGGGCGCGATCCGGTCTTCTGGGTGGCGCAGCCGGAACTGATCGGGATCGCGACTGCCGCCGCGGTGCTGGTGTTCTGGACCGCGCATCTGCTGGAGAGCCGGTATCGCTGGCTGCTCTGGCTGGACGCGATCGCGCTTGCGGTGGCGGTGCCGGCGGGGGTGGGCGTGGCGCTCGTGGGCGGCTACGGGCCGGTGATCGTGGTCATCGCGGGGGTCATCACCGGCACGATGGGCGGGCTGATGCGCGACGTGGTCGGCAACGAGGTGCCGCTGATCCTGAAGGGCAGCGAACTCTACCTGACCTGCGCCTTTGGCGGGGCGGTGGTGGCGCTGATGCTGGCCTGGCTGGGGCTGCCGCGGCCGGTGGCGCTGAGCGGCGGCGGGCTGAGCGTGTTCCTGCTGCGCGCGGGCACGCTGATCTGGGGATGGTCGCTGCCGGTCTACAAGCCGAGGCCGCCGCGGATGCGGGGGTGATCCGAGTCCGATCACAGGGCATCGTTCGGCCGCCGGGTGGACGCAGCGGCATTTGAGCAATGCGCTTTATCCCTCATCCCCGTTGAACGGCCGTCCGGCGCGGACCGGCGAAGAAGCGTCCGCCCGAGGGGGCGGCCGGACGCTGCCCGGCGGGGCTGCGCCCCTTGATTCCGGGCGGGGATAGAGCGGTGATGTTGGCGCGAGCAGAGATCGCGGCCCGCAGATTAGCAGCCCGCCGCCGACCCGTAACCGCTCGGGTCGTGGCGCGGCCGCCGTTACTCCGCCGCTTTCGCGTCCTGCGCGTGCGCCTCGGGGTCGTGATCGACCTCGGCCGCGATCTCCTTCGTCCAGGCCGACACCGCCGGCACGCGCAAGCGGTCGATGCGGTGCTGGTATTTCTTCGCCACATCCACCACTTCGGACAACAACCCCTCCTCCAGCGTGATCGGGTTCAGCCCCAAGGCCAGAAACTGGTCGTTCTTCACGATGAGATCGTTTTCAGCCGCCTCCTTGCGCGGGTTGGGCAGGTTCATCACCTTCGCCCCCGACAGCCGCGCCACCATCGCCGCCAGATCGCGGACCCGGTGGGTCTCGGTCATCTGGTTGAAGATCTTCACCCGCTCGCCCGCCGCGGGCGCATCGGCCAAGGCCAGCTCGATGCAGCGCACGCAATCCTGAATATGGATGAAAGCCCGCGTCTGACCGCCCGTGCCATGCACCGTCAGCGGATAGCCGATCGCCGCCTGAATGAGAAACCGGTTCAGCACCGTGCCGTAATCGCCGTCATAATCGAACCGGTTGATGAGCTGCTCATGGCGCCGTGTCTGATCGGTATGCGTCCCCCAGACGATGCCCTGATGCAGATCAGTGATGCGCAGCCCGTCATTCTGGGCGAAGAACTGGAACATGATCTGATCGAGGCTCTTGGTCATGTGATAGACCGAGCCGGGCCGCGTCGGATACAGCACCTGCTGCTGTTTCTTGCCGGTGGGGGTGTCGATCTCGATATCCAGATAGCCCTCGGGGATCGGCGCACCGACCGAGGAATAGCCGTACACCCCCATCGTGCCCAGATGGACCAGATGCGCGTCGATCCCGGTCTCGACCATCGCCGCCAGCAGGTTATGGGTGGCGTTGACGTTGTTGTCGACGGTGTAGACCTTGTGGCGGTCGGTCTTCATCGAATAGGGCGCGGCGCGCTGTTCGGCGAAATGGATGATGGCGTCGGGCCTGTGCTCGGCCAGCCATGTCTTCAGCCGCTCGAATTCCTTGGCCAGATCGAGCAGGTGGAACTGGATCTGGTTCCCCGTCTCCTGCTTCCAGATCCGGCAGCGTTCCTGGATCGAATCCATCGGGGTCAGGGACTGCACGCCCAGCTCCGTGTCGATCCATCTGCGCGACAGGTTATCGAGGATATGCACCTCGTGGCCGAGATTGGACAGATGAAGCGAGGTCGGCCAGCCGACAAATCCGTCGCCGCCAAGAACCGCAATGCGCATGAGAAGCCTTTCCTTACTGCAATCCCCGGCCATCCGGGCCGGGTCAGGCGCCGCCTGGCCCTGATGAGTAGTCGCCGCTTATCATTGCTGCAAGACAGTTCTGTGACGCTGTAATGACGGGCGGGAAACCGCCCTCCGATCAGAGACTTGCCGAACCGGCACGGCTTGGCGATAATCGGAGGGGAGATCTGATTCCGGCCAGCGGGGCTGCCATGTCCTTCCCGAACCAGTCCTTTTTCGACGATCCGCAAAGCGTTCAGCGCGCCCAGGGGATCGATCTGCGCGCCAGCACCGCCATCACCGACGCGCAGGGCCGTGTCCTGTTCCGCGCGCAGACCGGCGGCATGATCTCGCCGCAGCGCCGGGAAATTGCCGCTGGAACCAAGCTCTTCCGTTTCGGAAAGCAGGCGGCGGGCATTGCCGGTGTGGCGGCAGGGTCATGGTGGATCGAGCGGCAGGCGCTCGATCAGATCATCCGCTTCGGCGAGGTCTGGGGGCTGTCTGTCGGCATGGCCCTGCGCACGCTCTGCCTCGTGCCGCCGGAGTGGAGCGATACAAGCCTGCTGATCCGTGTCGCCACCACCCGAAATCTGCTGGCCTGGTCCGGCCTCGCCAATTCGGTCGTCATCCCTGCCGGTGATGGCGGCCCGGATGTCAGGATGCCGCATCAGAACGACCTTGCCGCAAGGCGGGTGACGCAGCTTTTCATTCCCGGCATGACGAAAGCGGGCTCGGTCCAGAACTGGCTGCGGCTGGAGCAATCCTATCCGCTCGACAAGCAGGCCAGCCGCCAGGGCTTCCTGTATCTTTAGCGCGCTCGGCCCACCCATTGTCACGTCACGTTGCGCGTGCTGACGCCGCGCCGGATGGGGTGATGTCACCCCTTCATCAACAGCACATGCACAAAGCCCGGCCCATGCGCGCCGCGGACGAAGAACCCCTCGATATCCGTGGTGCCGGAGGAGCCGGTGATCATCACCGCGTTGCGGGGCGCGGCCACGCTGTGCGTTGCGTAATCTTCCAGATGCGGCAGCACCGCGCTTTCGCGGACCACGACCAGCCAGTGACGCGGCAGCAGGGCGTGCAGCACAGGCTGGGTGGGCGATGAGTGGATCACCACCGAGCCGGTCTCTCCGATCGCCCAATCCGCGACGCTGATCGCGGCGGCCTCGTCCGGGGCGCAGTCCTTGCGGGTCTCGATCCCCGCGCCGGAGAGGTCGGCCAAAAGCGGATCGCCCGTCACCGCCACGACCGGCGGCAGTCCTTGTTCCTGAAGATACTGCGCCACCGCCTGCGGCAAGGCCGATCTGCCCGCCACATGCGACAGCGTGACGCCGAGCGCGGGCATGGCGCATTTCTCGATGAAGGCAGAGACCGGGTCCGGGCCGGTCAGCTTCGGGCGCACCGAGCCGGGCGCTGCCAGCAGCGCCGCGGCCTCGGCCCGGATCTCCGTTTCCGACCGGCGCGGCAGCGCGCCGGCCGGGCCGCTTGTCAGCCCGCGTTCGATGGCCGCGAAAATATCGTCGCGCGCGCTCATTCCCGGCCCCGGCGCTGCGCGCTGCGATACTGCGCCATGAAGCTGCGCGCGGCGGGTGTCGGCAGATCGCGCGAGCCGGTCCAGCCCCCCGCCAGCGGCATGCGGCGGATCCAGCCGCCCCGACCGAACAGGCGCATCACCGGCAGCGCCAGCCACGTGCCGATATGATAGAGCCAGGGCCGCCGCGCCGCAAAACCCCACAGCCCCAACCCGAACCGCATCGCCCCGGCCTGCTGCTGGCTGTCCCAACTGCGCACGCGCCACGCCTTGAGCATGGTTTTCAGCGGGATCTTCACCGGGCAGACCTCTTCGCAGCGGCCGTTCATGGTGCAGGCGAAGGGCAGATCCTTGCTGGGCGCCAGCCCGTCCAGCACCGGCGTCAGCACCGCACCCATCGGGCCGGGATAGGTGCCGCCATAGGCGTGCCCGCCGATCTGACGATAGACCACGCAGTGATTCATGCAGGCCCCGCAGCGCACGCAGCGCAGCATCTCGCGGAACTCGTCGCCCAGCATCCGCGTCCGGCCATTATCGACCAGCACTACATGCATGACCTCCGGCCCATCCGCATCGCCGGCCCGTTTCGGCCCGCAATGGAAGGTAGTGTATTGGGTGACCTCGCCCCCGGTGGCCGAGCGCACCAGCACCCGCAGCAGCGCCATCGCATGCGCGGTAGAGGGCACCAGCTTCTCGATCCCCGCGGTCACGATATGGACGCGCGGCGGGGTGGTGGACAATTCGGCATTGCCCTCATTGGTGACGGTGCAGGTCGCGCCGGTCTCGGCCACCAGGAAATTCGCCCCCGAGATGCCGATATCGGCCGCCAGGAATTTCTCGCGCAGCACCCTCCGGGCCGAGGCCACCATCGCCTCGGGATCCTCGGCGTTGGGCGGCGGGCTGTGGCCGTCGCGGAACAGATCGGCCACGTCCTCGCGCGTGCGGTGCATGGCGGGCCAGATGATATGGCTGGGACGTTCGCCGGCAAGCTGGATGATATGCTCGGCCAGATCGGTCTCCACCCGCTCGATCCCGGCCTCCTCGAGCGCGTGGGGCAGGCCGATCTCCTCGCCCAGCATGGATTTGGAGCGGGTGACGATCCTGGCACCCTCGTCACGGCAGATGCGCGTCACGATCCCGGCGGCTTCGGCGGCGTTGCGCGCCCAGTGGATCTGCGCCCCGGCGGCCGTGGCATTGCGCTCGAACTCGGCCAGGTAGTGGTCGAGATGCGCGATGACGTGATCCTTGATCGCGGCGGCGCGGCTGCGCGCGGCCTCAAATTCGGGAAACGCAGCCACGGCGGCGGCGCGTTTGCTCTGGCCGGTGCCGGTGGTGCGATCGATGGCGACCTTCAGATGCGCGTCGGACAGCGCGGCACTTGCGCGAGCCTTGAAATCCGGCCCGGTCTGCGGCGCGCCCATCAGCCTTCCTCCCCGATGGCGGGGCCGTCCGCCATGCCCGCCAGCACCTCGGCAGTGTGGAAACAGCGGGTCGCCGCGCCTTCGCGGTTCAGGCGCCCCGCCATGTTCATCAGGCAGCCCAGATCGCCGGCCAGGAGCAGATCCGCACCGGTGTCGCGAATATTGCGGGTCTTTTCGGACAGGATCGCGGTGGAGATCTCGGGATATTTCACGCAGAACGTCCCGCCGAAGCCGCAGCAGATATTGGCACCCTCCAGCGGGCGCATCTCCAGCCCCGCCACACCGGCCAGCAACTCGCGGGGCTGGCGCTCCACCCCCAATTCGCGCAGGCCGGAGCAACTGTCGTGATAGGTGGCCGACGCCTCCAGCCGCACCCCATCGGGCTGCCAGCCCAGCACGTCGCGCAGAAAGCCAATGATGTCATATGATCTGGAGGCAAGATCTTCCGCGCGCCGCCGCCAGCCTGCATCATCCATCAGCGACGGGTAGGAGCGGATCTGCCCGACGCAGGATCCCGACGGCGCGACGAGATAGTCGAACCCCTCGAACACCTCGATGACCTGCCGCGCGAGGGCGGCCGCACCGCGCCGGTCGCCGCTGTTGCCGCCGGGCTGACCGCAGCAAGTCTGGGCGCGCGGCACCTCGACCGTGCAGCCCGCCGATTCCAGCAATCGCAGCGTTGCGAAGCCGATCTGCGGGCGCATCGCATCGACGAGACAGGTGACGAATAATCCGACTTGGGGAGAGGCTGGCATCTGGCGTCCTCAGCTTGATCCGCACAGCCTGCCGGATTTCGCGCCCGCGTTCAACCGGCAGATATTACCCATTCTCTTCATATATATAGAGGAGACTTCTCACCTGAAGCAAAGCGGCGCAGCACCGCCGGATAGAGTGCATGTTCGCGGATCAGCACCCGCGCGGCAAGGCTGTCCGCGTCATCGCCCGGCCGCACCGGCACCCGCGCCTGCCCGAGGATCGGCCCGGCATCCAGATCGGCGGTGACTTCATGCACCGTCGCCCCGGCCTCGGCATCGCCCGCCGCGATCGCGCGGGCATGGGTGTGCAGGCCGGGATATTTCGGCAGAAGCGACGGGTGGATGTTCAGCATCCGACCGGCATAGCGGCGGACAAACTCCGGCGTCAGGATGCGCATGAACCCGGCAAGCGCCACGATGTCCGGCTCGGCCGCGTCGAGATGGCGGGCCAGTTCCGCCTCGAACGCGGCGCGGTCGCGGCCGAAGGGGCGATGATCGACGGCAAAGCTGGCGACACCCATGGCGCGGGCCTTCTCCAGCCCGCCCGCATCGGGATCATTCGCGCCGACGATCACCGGGCGCGCCGGATGGTCGCCGGTCATCGATTCGACCAGCCGGACCATGTTCGATCCGCCCCCGGAAATCAGGATGGCGACGCGGATCACGTCAGCGCGCCGCGATACTGCACCCCCTGCCCCGGCGCGACATGGCCCATCCGCGTGACCGTCTCGCCCGCATCGCGCAGCACGGCGGACAGGGCATCGGCCCGGTCCGCCGCCACCACCAGCACCATGCCGATGCCGCAATTGAAGGTCTTGAGCATCTCGGCCTCGGAAATCCCGCCCGCATTGGCCAGCCAGGCGAAGACCGGCGGAAGCGGCCACGCGGCCAGGTCGATCTCGGCCCCCAGCCCGTCGGGCAGGATGCGCGGCAGATTCTCGGTCAGCCCGCCGCCGGTGATATGGGCGAGCCCATGCACCCCGCCCGCGCGGATCGCAGCCAGGGCCGGCTGGACATACAGCCGCGTCGGCGTCAGCAGCGCCTGCCCCAGCGTGGCGTCGGAGAATGGCGCGGCATCGGCCCAGCCCAGCCCGGCCGCTTCGGCCACCCGGCGCACCAGCGAAAACCCGTTGGAATGCACCCCGTCCGAGGCGAGCCCGAGCAGCACGTCACCTGCCGCCACGCCTTGCGGCAGCTCCGCGCCCCGCTCCATCGCGCCGACGGCGAACCCTGCCAGGTCGAAATCCCCGTCGTGATACATGCCCGGCATCTCGGCCGTCTCGCCGCCGATCAGCGCGGCGCCGGAGCGCGCGCAGCCCTCCGCGATCCCCGTCACCACCCGCGCGGCCTCGTCCACGGAGAGCTTTCCGGTCGCGAAGTAATCCAGGAAGAACAGCGGCTCCGCCCCCTGGCAGACCAGGTCATTGACGCACATCGCGACGAGGTCGATGCCCAGACCGTCGAGTTCGCCGGTATCGATCCCGATGCGCAGCTTGGTGCCCACCCCATCGGTCGCGGCCACCAGCACCGGATCGGCATATCCCGCCGCCTTCAGATCGAACAGCGCCCCGAACCCGCCCAGCCCGGCCATCACGCCCGGCCGCGCCGTCGCCGCCGCCGCCGGCTTGATGCGGTCGACCAGGGCATTGCCCGCGTCGATATCGACGCCCGCATCGGCATAGGACAGACCGCGTTCGCGCTCGGACATCGGATTTCCTTTCGTCAATTCTGCCCGTGCGATACAGCAGGCGCTGCGCACGGGCAATACGGGCGATGCGGTCCGTGAGGTCCAAACCCCGCGCTTGACCGTGCCGCCGCGTCTGACTAGTCAGATGGGGATCACTGGCTGGGCCTGTAGCTCAATGGTCAGAGCAGGGCGCTCATAACGCCTTGGTTGGGGGTTCAAGTCCCTCCGGGCCTACCAATCCGACCGGCCGTGCCGGGCCTTACTCCTCATCGAAGATCCCGATCTTCTCCGGCGCGCTCAGATCACGATAGAGCTGCTGCGCCTGCGTCGCAGGTCCGCGCGTCTCGGACAGACCCAGCACCTCGATCCGCCGCCGCGTCCGGCCCTGGCGCAGTTCGATGATCTGGCCCGGCCGCACGGCGCGGGCGGGCTTGACCCGGTCGCCGTCGATGCGCACCTTGCCGCCCTCGATCATCTGCTGGGCGAGCGCGCGGGTCTTGTAGAACCGCGCTGCCCACAGGAACTTGTCCAGCCTGAGAGACTCCATCCGCCAGCGTTGACCGATCCGTGCGCGTGTTTCAACCGGATTGACTTCCCGGACCGCAGGCGCTCGAAGGAGCGCGATGACCGATCTTGCCGCCATCGACGCTTATCTGGCCGGGCTGTTGTCCTTCCTGTCGCCCTGTGTCCTGCCAGTGCTGCCCTTCTTTTTGTGCCTGCTGGCCGGGCGCGGCCTGCCGGGCTGGCAGGGGGCGGGGTTCGGCGCGGGGTTCGGCGCGGTGTTCCTGCTGTCCTGCCTGGGAGCCACGCGGATCGGGCAGATCTTTATCGCATGGCACGCGGAGCTTCGCCTGCTGGCCGGTGCCGTGCTGATCGTGGCGGCATTTCGGGTGCTGTCGTCAGGCCGCGCGGCCGGACGGTCTGGCATCATCCGGGCGGTGCTGCTGGGTCTGGCCTTCGGCTTTGGCTGGACCGCCTGCGTGGGGCCTAGCCTGTCGGCGCTGATCGCCCTGGCGCGGAGCGAGGCGCTGACCGGCACCGCGCTGCTTTCGCTTTACGCGGCCGGGATGGTCACGCCCTTCGTGGTCATGGCGAGTTTGACCGCCGCCCTGCCCCGCCCGGCCGGGCTGCTGCGCAAGGGATCGGCGCTCGGGTTGGCGATATTCGCGCTGCTCATCGCCACCGACCGGGTCAACCGGATCGCGCAATTCCTGCTGGAGCGCGCCGACTGGAGCGCGACGCTGATCTGACCCCCTTAGCCGGGGTCCCGCAGCGCGCCGGCGATTCCGCTGAGATCGTAACCCGCCTGACGCGCCGCCAGAAGGATCTCGTCGCGACCCTTGCGGCCCGATTGCGACAGCGCCCAGGCGGTCGCGCTGCGCGTGCCGCTGCGGCAATAGGCCAGCACCGGCGTCGGCAACTGCTCCATCGCCGCGCCGAATTCCGCGACGAGCGCGGCATTCATCTGACCGGGCGTGACCGGCAGCGTCACGAATGTCAGACCGGCCTCTTCCGCGGCGGCGGCGATCTGCGCGTGGTCCGGCTGGCCCGCCTCCTCGCCATCGGGGCGGTTGCAGATGATGCTGCGATAGCCCTGCGCGGCCAGCTCCGCGACATCGCCCGGCTCGATCTGCGGCGAGACCGAAATGCGGTCGTCGATCTTTCTGATATCCATCATCGGCAATCTCTCCTCATAGCTCGTTCAGCGGCACCTTGAGAAAGCGTTTGCCCGTTTCATCGGCGGGTGGCAACTCGCCTGCCCGCATATTCACCTGCAGCGACGGCAGGATCAGACGGGGCATGGCAAGGCTGGCGTCGCGTTCGGTGCGGAATTTCACGAAATCCTCGCGCGAGGTGCCGCCGCCGACATGGATGTTATGCGCCTTTTCCGCGCCCACGGTGGTCTCCCAGCGGATCTCGCGCCCATTCGGGCCGTAATCATGGCACATGAACAGTCGCATCTCCTCCGGCATGTCCAGCAGTTTCTGGATGCTGTCATACAGCTCACCCGCATCGCCGCCCGGAAAATCGGCGCGGGCCGACCCGCCATCGGGCATGAACAGCGTATCGCCCACAAAGGCCGCGTCCCCGATCACATGGGTCATGCAGGCCGGTGTGTGGCCGGGGGTGTGGATGGCGAAACACTCCATCCCGCCGATCCGGTAGCGGTCGCCATCGTCGAACAGCCGGTCGAACTGGCTGCCGTCGCGCTGAAACTCGGTGCCTTCGTTGAAGATCTTGCCGAAGGTCTCCTGCACCAGGGTGATGTTGCGCCCGATGCCCAGCCTGCCGCCCAGCTTGGACTGGATATAGGGCGCGGCAGAGAGGTGATCGGCATGGACATGGGTCTCGATCAGCCATTCGAGATCCAGCCCGTTCTCGCGGATGAAGCCGATCATCCGGTCGGCATGGTCATAGGCGATGCGGCCCGCGGCGTAGTCGATATCCATCACCGAATCGATCACCGCGCAGGCATCGCTGCCGGGATCACGGACGACATAGGAAATCGTGTTGCTGGCCTCGTCGAAAAACGGCTCGACCTCGGGGGTCACGGCCATGTTGACGCGATAGGACATGTGTTGCCTCCGATCTGGCTGCTGCCGGGGCCGTCGCATATCGGCGCAGACGCGGCCGGGACGGACTTCCCGCCTTACGCGGAAATTCTAGAACGCCGTGGCGGCGCTTCCAAGACGGATCGGAACATATTTTCGAGAGACGGCGCCGGGCGGCGCTCAGCGCACGGCCTTCACGCCCTCAAGGATCAGCGTGGTGGCGATGTCGGCGTAATCCTCGCGCGTGATCGGCCCGCCATCGCGGAACCACATATAGACCCAGTTCATCATCCCGAAGAGCGACATGGTCACCGGCATCAGAAGCGGGCGGTCCGCCTGAAGCTGCGGATTGATGCGGCCGATCACGGCAGAGAAGCGGCGCACGATGCGCCGTTCGATCTCGGCCAGGCTCTGCTGCTGCGCCTCGGACAGGGCGCGTTTCGCGTTGAGTTGCACGACATGTTCGTTATCCGCGCCGCGATAGATGTCCAGCACCGCGCCGACCAGACGGCGCAGCCGGTCCCGGTCATCCGCCTGCGGGTCATCGGCGGCGGCCACCGCGTCGTCGATTTCCAGCAGATGGGTCTCGATGATCGCAAAGATCAGCGCGTCCTTGCCGGGGTAGTAGTGATAGAGCAGCGCCTTGGACACGCCCGCCTTGTCGGCGATCTGCGCCATGGAGGCCTTGTCCATGCCGAGATCGGCAATCACCGCAGCCGCGCTGCGCAGCAGGTCCTGCTGCTTCTCGGCAAAATCGCTGGCGCGGGTCCGGGCCATTGGTCTTCCTGTCTTGCGGCGCGCGGATGGTCCGCGCCGCCGGCTGGCTTACCCTTCCGGCCCGGCCTTGTCACGCGACCGGGCGGGAAAACTTACCGCTCCTTCGGGCGGTTATCGACCACGCGCCTGGCCTTGCCCTCGGACCGGGCGACGCCGTCGGGGTCGTGGATGGTGATGGTCGAGCTGACCCCCACCACCGACTTGATGCGATGGGCCAGGTCCTTCGCCGCAGCATCCCGGCTGGCGGGATCGGCGGCATCGGGCAGGCATTCGCAATGCACCGTCATGCTGTCCATCCGGTTCGCGCCGGTCTGCAGCTCGATCTGGAAATGCGGGGCGAGCGAGGCGATCTTCAGGATCTGCTCCTCGATCTGGGTCGGGAACACGTTGACCCCGCGCAGGATGATCATGTCGTCGCTGCGCCCGGTGATCTTTTCCATCCGGCGCACGCTGCGCGCCGTGCCGGGCAGAAGCCGGGTCAGGTCGCGGGTGCGATAGCGCACCATCGGCAGCCCCTCCTTCGTCAGCGTGGTAAAGACCAGTTCACCCATCTCGCCATCGGGCAGCACCTCGCCCGTCTCGGGGTCGATGATCTCGGGCAGGAAATGATCTTCCCAGATATGCAGCCCGTCCTTGGTCTCCACGCATTCATTGGCCACGCCCGGCCCCATGATCTCGCTGAGGCCGTAAATATCCACCGCGTGCATGTCGAAGACCTGCTCGATCTCCTGGCGCATCTGGTTGGTCCAGGGCTCGGCCCCGAAGATCCCGACCTGAAGCGAGTTCTCGCGCGGGTCCATGCCCCGCCTGCGGAACTCGTCCAGGATCGACAGCATGTAGGACGGCGTGACCATGATGATGCGGGGCTTGAAATCCTCGATCAGCGTCACCTGCCGCTCGGTCATCCCGCCGGAGATCGGGACCACCGTGCAGCCCAGCCGTTCGGCCCCGTAATGCGCGCCCAGCCCGCCGGTGAACAGCCCGTAGCCGTAAGAGACATGGCAGATATCGCCGGGCCGCCCGCCCGAGGCGCGGATCGAGCGCGCGATCAGATCGGCCCAGTTGTCGATGTCGCGGCGTGTGTAGCCCACCACCGTCGGCTTGCCCGTGGTCCCGGACGAGGCATGGATGCGCACCAGCTCCTCGCGCGGGATGGCGAACATGCCGAACGGATATGTGTCGCGCAGATCCTGCTTGGTGGTGAAGGGAAATTTCGCCAGATCCGACAGCTCCCGCAGGTCGTCGGGATGCACCCCGGCCGCATCGAACCGCGCCTTGTAGAAGGGCGCGTTGTCATAGGCGTGGCGCAGCGACCATTTCAGCCGGTCGAGCTGGATCGCCGCGATATCGTCGCGCGAGGCGGTCTCGACGGGATCGAGCGTGGTAGGGTCCGGGGTCAGGTCTTCCATGGCACTTGTTCCTCACTGGCTCAATCGGGCACGTAGCTGCCCCGGACCGTCCGGGACATGCCGCGGAACAGGGCGATGCGCGTGCCGTGCTGATTTGTGACTTCGACATCATAGACGCCGCTGCGTCCCGCGCGGGAGACCTCGCGCGCATCGGCGGTCAGGTGATCGCCCAGCCTGGCCGGGGCGAGATAGGTGATCGAGGCCTGCTGGCCGACGGTGACGGCGTTGTAGCTGTTGCAGGCGAATGCGAAGGCGCTGTCTGCCAGGGTGAAGATGTAGCCGCCATGCCCGTTGTCATGGCCGTTGGTCATGGTTCGCGTCACCTCCATGCGCAGCCGCGCCGCGCCGGGCGCGATATGCTCGATGACCATGCCGAGATGCTGGCTGGCGCGGTCCGCGGCCCACATCGCATCGGCCGAAGCCTCGGCCAGTTCCTGCGGGGTCATGTCGGCGGCGCGTCTCATGCGCCGCGAAACGCTGCCGGGTGCTGTGCCGGATCGGCGGTGACGGGCTGGGCGCGCCGCCTGTCGCGCGGGGCGTTCAGGCACAGCCGCAGCACGTTGCGGTCCGGATCACTCAGACCGATTGCCTGATCGCGCATGCCGCCATCTCCTCCCCCGCCAATCGCCACATGCATCCTCCCCGATGCCAAAAAAGATGTTGCATAGACCGAACGGTCAGTCAATTATATTCGGGAGGAAGGGAGGGGCAGGACTTGGCGAATCTTTCGCGCCCGGCCGATGCTGCGACATGAACCGAAAACGCAGCGCCGACCATTGCCAGTCTGGCCGCATTCCCCCGACTCGCAAAGGACAAAATTCGCCGGGACAACCGGCGAGGTTCAGCAACTGGGAGGAACGCTGAATGACCATCCGCACCCTGATGAGCACCGCCGCCGCCCTGACCGCTCTGGCAGGCCCGGCGCTTGCCGACATCAATATCGGCGCCTCGATCTCGGAAACCGGCCCGGCCGCCTTCCTGGGCGATCCCGAAGCCAAGACCCTGCGCATGGAGGTCGAGAAGATCAATGCCGAGGGCGGCATCATTGGCGAGCCGATCAACCTCATCATGTATGACGATGGCGGCGACCCGAACAAGGCCCGCACTTTCGCCACACGGCTGGTCGAGGATGACGAGGTCGTCGCGGTGATCGGCGGCACCACCACCGGCACCACAATGGCGATGGTCCCGGTCTACGAGGATGCCGAGATCCCCTTCATCAGCCTGGCCGGCGCGGTCGAGATCATCGAGCCGGTCAAGGAGTTCGTCTTCAAGACCCCGCATACCGACCGCATGGCCTGCGAGAAGATCTTCGAGGACATGGCCGCGCGCGGCTTCAGCCGGATCGGCATGATCTCCGGCTCGGACGGGTTCGGCAAATCCATGCAGGCGCAATGCAAGGACGTGGCCGAGGCGTCGGGGGTGGAGATCGTGGCCGACGAGGTCTACGGGCCGCAGGACGCCGACATGACGCCGCAGCTGACCAATATCAAGGGGTCCGGGGCCGAGGCGATCCTGAACTCCGGCATGGGCCAGGGTCCGGCGGTGGTGACGCGCAACCACACGCAACTGGCCATCGACGCGCCCCTTTACCAGTCGCACGGCGTCGCGTCCAAGCAGTTCATCGAACTGGCCGGCAGCGAAGCCGCGGAGGGGGTCCGCCTGCCCGCCGCCGCGCTGCTGGTGGCCGATCAGCTTGCCGAGGACGATCCGCAAAAGCCGGTCGTGGTCGGCTATCGCGACGGCTACGAGAGCGAGACCGGCGAGGATGTGTCCACCTTCGGCGGGCACGCCTATGATGCGCTCTATATCCTGAAAGCCGCCATCGAAAGCGCGGGCAGCACAGAGCCTGCGGCGATCCGCGATGCGATCGAGGCGACATCCGGGTTTGTGGGCACGGCGGGCGAGGTCAATTTCTCCGGCGACGACCATCTCGGCCTGACGCTGGATGCGTTCGAGATGCTGGAAATCAAGGACGGCAACTGGACCATCGTCGAATAATCGGCGTGACCGGGCGGGGCGCGGTCACGCGCCCGCCCGAGCTGCGGAGGCGTCATGCCGGAACTGCTGCAATTCCTGTTCTCGGGGCTGACGGTGGGCGCGGTCTACGCGCTTGTCGCGCTCGGCTTCACCATCATCTACAACGCCTCGGACGTGGTGAATTTCGCCCAGGGCGAATTCGTCATGCTGGGCGGAATGATCACGGTCTTTGCCCATGCGGCCGGGCTGCCGCTTCTGCTCGCGGCGGGGATTGCCATTGCGGCGACGGCGGTGATCGGGGTGGCGCTGAACAAGCTGGCGATCGAACCCGCGCGCGGCGCGCCGGTCGTGTCGCTGATCATCATCACCATCGGGGCCTCGATCTTCCTGCGCGGCGTCGCCTCGCTGGTCTTCGACAAGCAGATCCACCGCTTCCCCGCCTTTTCGGGCGACGCGCCGTTCCGCATCGGCGGCGCCACCATCCTGCCGCAATCGCTCTGGGTGATCGCGGGCGGGGTGGCGGTGTTCATCGCGCTGTGGCTGTTCTTCACCCGCACGCTGACCGGCAAGGCGGTGCTGGCCACCTCGAACAACCGGCTGGCCGCACAGCTCGTGGGCATCAACACCAACTGGGTGATGACGCTGTCCTTCGCGCTGTCCGCCGCGATCGGCGCGCTTGCAGGCGTGCTGGCGACGCCCATCACCAACACCTCATATGATGTGGGGATCGCCCTTGCGCTGAAAGGGTTTGCCGCTGCCATGCTGGGCGGGATGGGCAATCCCAAGGGTGCGCTTGTCGGCGGCATCCTGCTGGGCATTCTCGAGGCGCTGACCGCCGGGTATCTCTCCTCGCAATACAAGGACGCCGCCGCCTTTATCGTCATTCTGCTGGTGCTGTTTATCATGCCGCAGGGCCTGTTCGGTGCCCGGCAGACGGAGCGGGTCTGATGCGGCTGTCCCCGCGGGCCACGACGCTTCTGGTTCTGGCGGTGCTGATCGCGCTGTCGCCGCTGATGTTCCCGTCGAATTTTTACTACCGGGTCGGCTCACTGATCTTCATGAACGGGCTGGCGGTGACCGGCATGGTGATCCTGATCGGCTATGCCGGGCAGATCAGCCTGGGCCATGCCGGATTTTCCGGCATCGGCGCCTATAGCTGCGCGATCATGCCGGTTCAATGGGGGATCCATCCGCTGCTCGCGCCGCTTCTTGGCGCGGCGATCTCGGCCCTGCTGGCCTGGCTGGTCGGCCGCCCGATCCTGCGGCTCAAGGGCTATTACCTGGCCGTGGCGACGCTGGGGTTCGGCATTCTCGTCTATATGGTGCTGATGAATGAGGCAGCACTGACCGGCGGGCCGGACGGGATCACCGTGGCCGATAGCGGCCTGCCCGACCTGGCCGAGGCGGCCGGGCTGGATCTGTCCAATTCGCAATTCTGGTACTGGATGTCGGGGCTGGTGCTGCTGGCGGGGGCGTGGCTGGCACTGAACCTGTATGACAGCCCCACCGGCCGGGCGCTCCGCGCGCTGCACGGATCCGAGGTCGCGGCCCGCACCGTAGGGGTGGACGTGGCGCGCTACAAGCTGCAGGCCTTCGTCATCTCGGCGGTCTATGCCTCGGTCGCGGGCTCGCTGCTGGCATTGCAGAACAAGTTCATCACCCCGGATGTGGCGGGCTACATGCACTCCATCGAACTGGTAACGATGACGGTCTTGGGCGGCGCGCATTCGGTGCTGGGTGCCGTGTTCGGCGCGGCCATACTGACCATGCTGCCGCAGGTGCTGACGGTGTTTGCCGAATACGAGCATCTGCTGCTCGGCCTCATCATGATGCTGGTGATGATCTTCCTGCGCGACGGGCTGCTGCCCTCGCTGATGCGGCTGATCCGGGGGAAGAGCGAATGAGCGATCTTCTGCGGGTCGAGAATCTGGGCATATCCTTCGGCGGTCTCAGGGCGGTCAACCAGGTCGGATTCAGCGTCAAGCCGGGCGAGATCCTGTCGGTGATCGGGCCGAACGGGGCGGGCAAGACGACGCTGTTCAACATGATCTCGGGCATCTACATGCCGGGCGACGGGCGGGTGGTGCTGAACGGCGATGACGTGACCGGAATGCGCCCCGACCTGCTGGCGCGGCGCGGCCTGTCCCGGACCTTCCAGAACCTTCAGATCTTCCAGAACATGACCGTGCTGGACAATGCCATTGCCGGATATCACCTGACCGAATCGGGCAGCCTGCTGGCCGACCTGTTCCGCCTGCCCGGCGCCCGCGCCCGCGTCCGCGCGGCCCGCGAGGGGGCGATGGCGCTTCTGGCGCGGGTCGGGCTGGACCGGGCCGCAGAGACCGAGGCCGGGAGCCTGTCCTACGGCAAGCTGAAGCGGCTGGAAATCGCCCGCGCGCTTGCGCTCGATCCCAAGGTGCTCTTGCTCGACGAGCCGGCGGCGGGCTGCAACGCGGTCGAGACCGAGGAGATCGACCAGATGATCGCGGAGGTGGCGCGAAGCGGCGTGGCGATCCTGCTGGTCGAGCATGACATGAAGATGGTGATGCGGATCTCCAGCCATATCGTGGTGCTGGATCACGGCGAGAAGATCGCCGAGGGCGATCCCGCGACGGTCAGCCGCGATCCGCAGGTGATCTCGGCCTATCTGGGCACCGAGGCGGCGGAGGCGGCGGATGCTTGAGGTCAGCGGGCTCACATCGCGCTATGGCCGGATCGAGGTGCTGCACGGCATCGACCTGGCGGTTCGGTCGGGCGAGATCGTCACCGTGGTCGGCGCCAATGGCGCGGGCAAGACGACGCTGCTGCGCTGCATCTCCGGCACCCAGCCGGTCGCGGGGGGCGAAATCCGGTTCCGTGGCGACGACATCACCGCATTGCCCGCCTATCGCAGGATCGGGCGCGGCATCACCCAGTCCCCGGAGGGGCGCCAGATCTTCACCAACCTGTCGGTGGAGGAGAATCTGCGGCTGGGGGCGTTCGTCCATGGCGATGCGCGGGTGGACCGCGATCTGGAGGACGCGTTCCAGATGTTCCCGATCCTGCGCGAGAAGCGCAATCTGAACGCCGGCGGGCTGTCGGGCGGGCAGCAGCAGATGCTGGCGATCGCGCGGGCGCTGATGGGCCGGCCGAGCTGTCTGCTGCTCGACGAGCCCTCGATGGGCCTGGCCCCGATCCTGGTCCAGCAGATCTTCGACGTGATCTCGACGCTGAAATCGCGCGATGTCACGGTGCTGCTGATCGAACAGAATGCCTTCGGGGCGCTGAAGATCGCGGATCGCGGCTATGTCATGGAGACCGGCCGGATCACCATGGACGGCGCGGCAGACGAGTTGATCGCAGATCCGCGCATCCGCGAAGCCTATCTGGGCATCTGATCCGCCCGCGCGGCCTCGGACGTATCGCCCCCTGCCCCGATATCGCCCGGCGCGACAGAAACGGTCTTGATGATCGCATGCGCCGCGACACCGGCGCGCAACTCCAGGAGCGCCGCCGACCGCTTTGTCAGCCGCGCCAGCAGCCGCCCCGCCGGGGTCTCCAGCGTCACCATCGCGCCGGGCCCCTGCCCTTCGGCCACGGTCAGCACCCGGCCCGGCAGGATGTTCAGCGCCGACAGCCCCTCGGGCCGGTGGCGCGACAGGATCACCTCATGGGCCGCGACCCGGATCCGCATCGCCCGACCCGGCGCGGCGGCGATCCGCGGCAGGAACAGCGGATGGCCGCCTGCATCCAGTTCTGTCAGCCCGTCGGCATGGTGGCGCGCGACCCGCGCGGTCAGGATCGCCCCGGCCTCGCGCGCGCCCAGGGGCAGGATCGCCGGGTCGCTGAACAGATCCGCCGCCTGCCCCTGCGCGCTCACCCGCCCGGCCTCTATCGCGATCACCGTCGTCGCCAGCCGCGCGACCTCGGCGGCGGAATGGCTGACATAGAGCATCGGCACCGACAGCTCGTCGCGCAGCCGCTCGAAATAGGGCAGGATCTCCGCCTTGCGCGCCGCATCGAGCGAGGCCAGCGGCTCATCGGCCAGGATCAGCCGCGGCGCCGACAGCACCGCGCGCCCGATCGCCACGCGCTGCCGCTCGCCCCCCGACAAGGCGGCCGGGCGCCGGTCGAGCAGATGCCCGATGCCCAGCATCTCGATCACCCGGTCCCGCGGCTCGCGCAGGGCGTGGCGCGGCGCGAACCATGCCCCGTAGGCCAGGTTGCGGCGCACGGTCAGATGCGGAAACAGCCGCGCCTCCTGAAAGATATATCCAAGCCGCCTGCGATGCGGCGGCAGGAACGCGCCTTGCGCAGAATCGAACAGCACCCGCCCGTCGGCCGTGATCCGCCCCGCATCCGGCCGCAGCAACCCCGCCACGGCATTGATGATGCTGGTCTTGCCCGAGCCGGACCGGCCGAACAGCGCGGTGATGCCCGGCGGCGCGGTGAAATCGACATCCAGCGCGAACCCGGCAAAGCGATGGGACAGCGCGACCTCAAGCATGGCTGCCCCCGACCCGTGCCGCGACCGCACGGCCCAGCCATTCCGACAGAAGCAGCGCGCTCATCGCGATCACCACCGAGACGATCACCAGCCGCATCGCGGGCTCGGTCCCGCCCGGCACCTGCAAAAAGGCATAGATCGCCATCGGCACGGTCCGGGTCTCTCCGGGAATGTTCGACACGAAGGTAATGGTCGCGCCGAACTCTCCCATCGCCTTGGCAAAACCCAGGATCGCGCCCGCCACGATCCCCGGCAGAGCCATGGGCAGGGTCACCGTCACGAACACCCAGGGCGGCGAGGCCCCCAGCGTCGCCCCCGCCTGATCCAGCCGCGCATCCACCGCCTCGATCGACAGCCGGATCGCCCGGACCATCAGCGGGAACGCCATCACGGCGGCCGCAAGCGCAGCACCTGTCCAGCGAAAGGCGAACACGATGCCCAGATCCTCCAGGAACCCGCCCACCGGACCGCGCGTGCCGAAGGCGATCAGCAGAAGATAGCCGGTCACGACCGGCGGCAGGATCAGCGGCAGATGCACGAGCCCGTTCAGAAGCTGCCGCCCCGGAAAGCGCCAGCGGGCGAGCGCATGCGCGGCAAGGATCCCCGGCGGCAGGCTGGCCAGCGTCGCCCAGAAGGACACTTTCAGCGACAGCGCGACGGCCTGCCATTCCTCCGGTCCCAGCCACCCGGTCACGGCGCTCACTCCACCAGCACGGTGAAGCCCTGCGCCTCGAACGCCGCGCGGGCCTGCTGGCCGCGCAAATAGGCCATGAAATCGGTTTCAGCGGGCAGGTCGCGCCCGGCCAGATCCGCCACCGGATAGACGATCGGGGGGTGGCTGTCCTCGGGAAACTGCCAGATCACCGAGACCTTGCCCTCTGCCACCGCGTCGGTGGCATAGGTGATCCCGAACCCCGCCTCTCCCGACGCGACAAGGGCGAGCGCCGCGCGCACATTGTCGGTCTGCACCACCTGTCCGGAAACCGCGTCCCACAGACCCAGCGTCTCGAGCGCGGCCTTGCCATAGATCCCTGCCGGCACCGCATCGACAAGCGCCATCGACAGGCGCTGCGATCCGATCCGCGCGGCCAGATCGGCATCCGCGCCGCTCTCCATCCGGGCCGCGTCGGGCCCATGCGCAATCAGCACCAGCCGGTTGGACAGCAGGTCCAGGCGGCTGCCCGGCTCGATCAGCCCCTCCGCCTGGAGCGCGTCCATCCAGCCCGGATTAGCCGAGATGAAGATATCGGCGGGCGCGCCCTGCTGGATCTGCCGGGCGAGCGCGGAAGACCCGGCGAGCGACACCGTCAGATCATGGCCGGTCTCGGCCTCGAACCCGGCCTCGATCTCGGTCATGGCGTTGGCGAGGCTGGCGGCGGCAAAGACCGTGATCTCCTCCGCCCCGGCCGCGCCGCCCGCCAGGGATACGACGCCAAGCGCCGCCAGCATCGCGGAGCTTCGGATGGTCCTGCCGGGCTGTCGGGTCATCTGCGGGTTCAAGCCATTTCGATATGTTTAACCGGGAATAACGCAAGGATCGCCGCCGAGATCAAGCGTTATTTTCCGTCGGGCATATCGCGCATCAGTCCGATCAGCGCCGCCAGATGCGGCGCCCCCGCCTGCCGCGCCCGGTCCTCGATGGCGCGGTATTCGCTCAGCACGGTCTGTCCGGTCTCGGTCAGCCGCGCCCCGCCGCCCTTGGCTCCGCCCCGCGCGGTTTCCACCACCGGCGCCAAGAACATGGCGTTCATAGCCTCGACCAACTGCCAGGCGCGCTTGTAGCTCATGCCCATGCCGCGACCCGCCGCGGCGATGGAGCCGGTCTCGGCAATCCGCGCCAGCAATTCGGCCTTGCCGGGGCCGATCACGCCCCGCGCGCCGAAGCTGATGCGGATGCGATAGGCGGGGTCTGTCTCGGGCGGCGTCATGGCGCAATACTGGACGCGTTCGCGGCCCTGTCGCAAGCGGGGTCTTCGTGCCGGATCGCCGCCGTCCAGACGGACCGGCCCGCGGCCGCAAGCGCGGTGAACAGAATTGGCCGCGCTGCCCCCACTCGGAACTGCCTGTCCGCTCTATGCGATGCTCTCGGAATTATTTCCTTATGAAATCGCCGGATGTTGCAATTTGGGGAACAATCATACCATTTGCGGGCAACACGGATTTCTTCAGGAGTGCACCATGACCGCACGATTCCCCGCCCCCTTCGCCCGCCGCAGCCTCGGCGCGCTTGCCATCGCGCTCGCCGGGTTCACCGGCTCCGCGCAGGCGCAGGAGCGCGACATGCTCAACGTCTCCTACGACATCGCGCGCGAACTTTATGCCGCGCTCAACCCGGTCTTCATCGAGAACTGGGCCGAGGAGACCGGCGAGACGCTGACCATCGAACAAAGCCATGCCGGGTCGTCCAAACAGGCCCGCGCCATCCTGCAGGGCCTGAAAGCCGATCTGGTGACGTTCAATCAGGTGCTCGACGTGCAGGTGCTGGCCGATAACGGTTTCGTGGACGAGGACTGGCAGCAGGACCTGCCGAACAACGCCTCGCCCTATTACTCCCTGCCCGCCTTCCTCGTGCGCGGCGGCAACCCGAAGGACATCCAGGGCTGGGACGACCTGATCCGCGAGGATGTCTCGATCGTGTTCCCGAACCCGAAAACCAGCGGCAATGCGCGCTACACCTATCTGGCCGCCTATGCCTATGCGCTCGACAAATTCGAGGGCGATGACGCGGCAGCGCAGGACTTCGTCGGCAAGATGCTGGGCAATGTCGCGGTGTTCGACACGGGCGGGCGCGGGGCCACCACCAGCTTTGTCGAGCGCGGCATCGGTGACGTGCTGATCACCTTCGAAGCCGAGGTCGAAAATATCCGCGCGGCCGAGGATGAAGGTGCCTATGAGCGCGTCGTCCCCTCCGTCTCGCTGCTGGCGGAATTCCCGATGGCGCTTGTCCGCAAGGTGGCCGAGGAGCGCGGCACCACCGATGTGGCCGAGGCCTATCTGAACTTTCTCTACTCGACCGAGGCGCAGGAGATCATCGCGTCCTTCAACAACCGCGTCCATGACCCGGAGGTGGTCGAGGCGACCGCCGATCAGTTCCCCGAGGTGCGCCTGATCACGGTGGAGGACGTGTTTGGAAGCTGGGCCGAGGCGCAGGAGACGCATTTCGCCGATGGCGGCACGCTTGACCAGGTGTTCCGGAACTGATTTCAGGACATCGCATATCGCCTCCCGCGCGGAACCCGTGCGGGAGGCTTCGGTTTTTCCCGGCGGGACGATACTGGACGCAACCATGACTGCACTGGCACGACCACAGCCGCGCATCCTGCCGGGGTTTTCCCTGTCCATGGGGATAACCCTGCTGTTTCTGTGCCTGATCGTTCTGCTGCCGCTGAGCGGGCTTCTGTGGCAGTTGGGACAGCTCGGCCCCGGCGACTATCTCCGGGTGATGAGTTCGGAGCGGGTGCTGGCGGCGCTGCGCGTGACGATCACCGCCGCGGCGGCCGCGACGGCGATCAACGGGGTGTTCGGCCTGATCCTGGCCTGGGTGCTGACCCGCTATCGCTTCCCCGGCCGCGGGCTGATGGATGCGCTTGTCGATCTGCCCTTCGCGCTGCCCACCGCCGTGGCCGGGATCGCGCTCGTGGCGCTCTATGACCGCTCCGGCTGGGTCGGGCAGTTGCTGGAGCCGTTGGGCATTCAGATCGCCTATACATGGTGGGGGATCGTGATCGCGATGGCCTTCACCTCCATCCCCTTCGCCGTGCGCGCCATCCAGCCCGCCATTGAGGAGCTGGACCGTGACGAGGAACAGGCCGCGCTGACTTTGGGCGCGACGGGCCGGCAGATGTTCTTCCGCGTCCTGCTGCGTCCGCTGCTGCCGTCGATCCTGACCGGGATCGGGCTGTCTTTCGTCCGCTCGCTGGGGGAATTCGGCGCGGTGATCTTCATCGCCGGCAACATGCCCTACGAGACAGAAATCGCCTCGCTGTTGATCCTCATCCGGCTGGATGAGTTCGACTATCCCGCCGCCGCCGCCGTGGCCGGCACGCTGCTGGCGCTGTCGCTGGTGCTGCTGGTGGCGATCAACGTCATGCAGAACCGGCTGCAATCCTATCTGCGGAGCGAGGGCTAGCGATGGCGAAACCGATCCTCATCGCGCTCGCGCTCATGTTTCTGGCGGCGATGGTGCTGCTGCCGGTGGTGGCGATCTTCGATCGCGCCTTCGCCGAAGGGGCCGGTGCCTATCTGGCCGCGATCCGCGACCCGGAGACGCTGGCGGCGATCCGGCTGACCATCATCGCCGCGATGATCGTCGTTCCGGTCAATATCGTCTTCGGCGTGGCCGCCGCCTGGCTGGTCGCGCGCTACCGCTTCTGGGGACGCCGGGCGCTCTTGATCCTGATCGAGCTGCCCTTTGCCATGTCGCCCATCGTGGCGGGGCTGTGTTTCCTGCTGATCTACGGCGCGTATGGCCCGGTCGGCGCGGCGCTTGAGCCTTACGGCATCCAGCTCATGTTCAACCTGATCGGGATCGTGCTGGTCTCGCTTTTCGTCACCTGCCCCTTCGTGATGCGGGAGATCCTGCCCGTGCTGCAGGTGACCGGCGAGGCGGAGGAGAAGGCGGCGCTGACGCTTGGCGCGAATGGCTGGCAGATGTTCCGCCATGTGGTGCTGCCAAATATCTCCTGGGGGCTGGCTTACGGCACGGTGCTGACCATGGCCCGCGCGATGGGCGAATTCGGGGCGGTCAGCGTCGTGTCCGGCGCCATCCGTGGCCGCACCATGACCCTGCCCCTGCAGATCGAGCTGCTCTATAACGATTACAACGCGACCGGTGCCTTCGCCGCGGCGACGGTGCTGACGCTGCTGGCCCTGGTCACACTGGTGCTGCGCAGCGTGCTGAACCGCTTCGGCCCGAACAGAGAGGCACATGCATGAGTTTCGAGGCGCTAGACATTCACAAATCTTTCGGCGACACGCCGATCCTCAAGGGCGTGTCGCTGAGCGTCGCGCCGGGCGAGTTCGTGGCCCTGCTCGGCCCGTCGGGATCGGGCAAGACGACGCTGCTGAACATCATCGCCGGGCTCGCCCATGCCGATCGGGGCCGGCTGGTGCTGGACGGGCGCGACATCACCCGCCTGCCCGCCGGAAAGCGCCGCTTCGGCATGGTGTTCCAGAGCTATGCGCTGTTCCGCCACATGACAGTGGCGCAGAACGTGGCCTTCGGTCTGAAGGTGATGGAGGGCGCGCGCCGCCCGCCGCGCGAACGCATTGCCGCGCGGGTGGGTGAGTTGCTGGAGATGGTCGAGCTGCCGGATCTGGCCGACCGCTACCCGGCGCAGCTCTCCGGCGGGCAGCGGCAGCGCGTGGCCATGGCCCGCGCGCTCGCCATCGACCCGCAATTGCTGCTGATGGACGAGCCGTTCAGCGCGCTTGACGCGCAGGTCCGCCAATCGCTGCGCGGCGAGGTGCGGGCCTTGCAGAAACAGGCCGGGGTGGGCGCGATCATGGTCACCCATGACCGGGCCGAGGCCTGGGCGCTTGCCGACCGGATCGCGGTGATGGATCACGGGCGGATCGTGCAGTTCGACACACCCGACGCGCTGCGCGACGATCCGGCGACGGAGTCCGTCCGCTCGCTGGTCGAAGGGGTGGCCTGACCGGCAGGGCCTCCGCTGCGCGGCTCAGTCCGCCGCGGCGTGTGATGCGACCGCTTCGCGGACCAAAGCGCCGGGGTGGCCGATGACCTTGCGGCTGAGATCATGCGCCTGACGGATCGACGTCTCGATCCCCTGCCCCTGCAACCGCGCCGCGAGATAGCCCGCATTGAAACTGTCCCCGGCCGCGGTCGTGTCCACCGGGCGTTCGCGCGGCAGATCACCCACCACGCCCGCGCCCTCGGCCCCGCCGAAGCGGACCGGATCGCCCCCGGCCTTGAGGATCACCTGCGCGGCGCCCAGATCGAGATAACGCGCGACGCAGCCATCCGCGTCGGCATCCACGAAGAACTCGCGCTCATCGTCGAAGCTGGGCATGACCAGATCGCAGCTCGCCGCGGCCTCGCTGACCACCGCGCGCATCATGTCCAGATCGGGCCACAGCCGCGGCCGCAGATTGGGATCGAACACGATGCGTGTGCCCGCCCTTCGCGCCGCGGCCAGGGCGGCGAGCAGGTTCGCGCGGCCCTGCTCCGGCAGGATCGCCAGCGTGATCCCCGACAGATAGGCCACACCCACACCGTCCAGGGCGCGCGCCAGCAGCGCCGGATCATCGGCCAGCCACCGCGCCGCAGAAAAGTCGCGCCAATAGGAGAAGCTGCGCTCGCCCTCGCTCAGCGAGATTGCATAAAGCCCGACCTCGCGCCACGCATCGCGGGCGATATGGGCGGTGTCGATCCCCTCGGCCGCGATGAATTCCAGCAGCCGGTCGGAGAACCCACCCAGCCCGACGCGGGTGAGATACGCAACCTCCCAGTCCGGTGCCAGCAGGCGGCGCAGATACCAGGCGGTGTTGAGCGTGTCGCCCGCAAACCCCAGCCGCCACAGATCGCCTGCCCCACCGGCCCCGGCAGGCGGCGCCTGCGACAGCTCCACCATCGCCTCGCCGATGGAGAGGATCTTCTGTCCCGTCATGCCGCCAGCTCCTGCCGCATCACTGCGCGCAACCCGTTTCGGCGGATCGCACCCAGCCGGTCGATGACGCCATCCGCAAAGCCTTCGTCACCGGCCAGCCCGGCCGGCATCAACCCCGGCAGACCCATCACCCCGCGCAGCAGTGCGGCATCGTCGTCGCCCGCCTGCCGCGCGAGATCTTGCAGCGCCGCGCCGCGCGGATCGTTGGGGGCCTCGCCGCGCTGCGCCAGATCCGACAGCCAGGCCAGCCACACCGCGACGGCGAACTGGAACGCCCGCACATCCCCGCCCTGCCGCAGCAGGTCGGCTGCCGGGGCAAGCCAGCGCAGCGGCACCTTCTCGGTCCCGTCCGTGGCGATCTGCAGGGTCTCATGCGCGATGGCGGGATTGGCGAAACGCGCCATCAGCGCCCGCGCATAGCCGTCAGGTTCGATCCCCGCCGCCTTGGGCAGCGTGGCGGCGGCGGCCTGCATGTGGCGGCGGATCAGCGGCTCCAGATCCGGGTCGTCCACCGTGTCGCGCACATAGGTCAGATCCAGCATCTGCCCGGCATAGGCCAGCAGCGAATGGCTGCCATTGAGCATGCGCAGCTTCATCGCCTCATGCGCGCGGACATCGCCCACCAGCTCTGCCCCGCCGGCCTCCCATGCCGGGCGGCCCTGCGGGAAGTGATCCTCGATCACCCATTGGCTGAACGGCTCGGTCTCGACCGCGGCCAGATCGCGATGGCCGGTCAGCGCCGCGGCATCTTCCAGCGTCCTGTCGGTCACGGCGGGGGTGATGCGGTCGACCATGGTGGCGGGGAAGGCCACGTTCTCCGCGATCCAGCGTTCCAGATCGGGGTCGCGCCGCCGGGCCATGCCCAGCACGCCTGCGCGCAGCAGCGCCCCGTTCTCGGGCAGGTTGTCGCAGCACAGCGCGGTGAAGGGCGCGGTCCCCGCGGCCCGGCGGGTCCGCAGGGCGGCGGTGACGATCCCCAGCACCCCGGCGGGCGCATCCGGCCGGGCCAGATCAGCGGCCACGGCCGCGTGGCTCTCATCGAGATCCATCGCCGCGCGGTCGATGCCATAGGCCTTTTCCGAGACGGTCAGTGACAGGATGCGGATCGCCGGATCGCAGGCCGCGCGCAGCACCGCGGCGGGATCGCCGCCGATCGCCGCGCCATGCGCCCCGATCACCCGCGCCCGCTCCTGCCCGGACCGCTCCACCACCGTGTAGAGCCCGTTCTGCGCGTTCAGCGCCTCCGGCAGTTCGCGGCTGCGCAGATTGGCGCCGCGGATGCGCCAGTCGCCCCCCTCGGCGGCGAGCGCGTCATCGGTATAGACCGCCTGATGGGCGCGATGAAACGCCCCCAGCCCGAGATGGAGGATCCCAATCCCATGCGCCGCGCGGTCATAGCCGGGGCGCTGCACGTCGCGCGGCAGATCGGTGCAATCGGTCAGACGCCTGGTCATGCCGCACCTCCTTCTTTCAGCGCATCGCGGTAACGCAGCGCCATTTCCACCCCGCGCAGCTCTGCCAGCCCCTTCAGCCGCCCGATGGCCGGATAGCCGGGCTGTCCGCCGCGCCCGATGTCATCCAGGATGTCCTGCCCGTGATCGGGGCGCATCGGGATCTCGGCATCCGCACGGCCCGTGGCGCGGCGCCGCGCCTCCTCGGCCAGAACCGCATCGACCAGGGCCACCATGTCGGTCTGCCCGCCGAGATGCTCATCCTCGAAGAACGAGCCGCGGATCGCGTCGCCGTCGCGCCGCACATTGCGCAGATGCAGGAAATGCACCCGATCCCCCAGCCGCGCCATCATGCCGGGCAGATCATTGTCGGGCCGCGCGCCGAGCGAGCCCGCGCAGAGCGTGATCCCGTTGGCGGGCAGATCCACCGCCGCCATGCGTTCGGCGTAATCCGCCTCGGTCGACATGATCCGTGGCAGGCCGAGCAGGCTGAACGGCGGATCGTCGGGATGGCAGCACAGCCGCACGCCGATCTCCTGCGCGGCGGGGGCGACCTGTTCGAGGAAATCATGGAAGTTCCGGCGCAGCACCGCGTCGGTGACCGGTGCGTAGCTGTCCAGAAGGTCGCGCACATCCTGAAGGCTGAAGCGCTCCGCCGCGCCGGGCAGCCCGAAGACGACATTGCCGGCAAGCGCCTCGCGCTGCGCGTCGTCCATCTCGGCAATGCGCCTGTCGGCCGCCTCGCGCACGTCGTCTGGGAAATCCTCGGCTGCGCCGCGGCGTTGCAGGATATGAATGTCGAACGCCGCGAAATCGGTGAAATCGAAGCGCATGCAGGTTGCGCCGCTGGGTCGCCGCCAGGCCAGATCGGTGCGTGTCCAGTCGAGGACCGGCATGAAATTATAGCAGATCACATCGATCCCGGCGTCGCGCAGGTTCCGCATGGAGGTGATCCAATTCTCGACATGGGCGCGCCAGTCGCCGGTCTGGGTCTTGATGGCCTCGCTGACCGGTAGGCTTTCGACCACCTCCCAGGCCAGACCCGAGGGCTGGCCGTCGCGCATCAGGCCGATTGCCTCCTGCCGCTTGGCGATCTCCTCCGGCGTCCAGATTGCGCCGGTCGGCAAATGATGCAGCGCGCTGACGACGCCCTGAACACCGGCCTGTCGCATGTCATCGACCGAGACTCGGTCCTGCGGTCCGAACCAACGCCATGTCTGTCTCATCCGCGCCCTTCCCTGAATGTCTGTTCCAATTCCGGCGACCACAGGCAGTGCGGCCCGAAATCGGCAATGTCGTTGACGCCGCACAGCGCCATGGTGATGTCCATCTCGCGCCGGATGATCTCGATCGCGCGGGTCACCCCCGCCTGCCCCATCGCGCCGAGCCCATAGGTGAAGGCCCGGCCGATGAACACCCCGTCCGCGCCGCTGGCGATGGCTTTCAGCGCCGCCTGCCCCGACTGGACGCCGCCATCGAGATACAGCGGATACTCCGGCCCCACCGCCCGGCGGATCGCGGGCAGCATGCGGATGGTGGAGGGCGCGCCGTCAAGCTGCCGCCCGCCATGGTTCGAGACCAGGATCGCATCGGCCCCGGTCTGCACCGCGCGCTGCGCATCCTCGGGATCGTTGATCCCCTTGAGGATCACCTTGCCGCCCCACTTCGCGATGATCTGCTCGACGCGAGCCCAATCCAGCCGCTGATCGAACTGGCGCGAAGTCCATTCCATCAGATCGCCCATATTGGTCACGCCCCTGGCATGGCCGATGATATTGCCGAAACCCCGCCGCTTCGTGCGCGCCATGCCTGCGCACCAATGCGGGCGGCGGGCCATGTCGATCAGATTGGCGACGGTCAGGCGCGGCGGCGCGGTCATGGCGTTGCGCAGATCCGCGTGGCGCTGCCCCTGGATCTGCAGATCGAGCGTCAGCACCAGCATCTCGACCCCGGCGCGGCGCGCGCGGTCGAGCACATTGTCCAGAAACTCCTCGTCGCGCAGCGTGTAGAGCTGGAACCAGAACGGCGCCCGCGTCGCCGCCGCCACATCCTCGATGGAGCAGATCGACATGGTGGACAGGGTGAAGGGCACGCCCGCATCGCGGGCCGCGCGGGCGGCCTGGATCTCTCCATCCGCGTGCTGCATCCCCAGCAGCCCCACCGGCGCAAGCGCCACCGGCATCGAGACATCCTCGCCCATCATCCGGCTGGCCAGGCTGCGGCGCTCGATATCGCGGGCGACACGCTGGCGCAGCAGGATGCGGTCGAAATCGTCGCGATTGGCGCGATAGGTGGACCCGCTCCACGAGCCGACATCGACGTAATCATAGAACATCCGCGGCACGCGGCGGCGATGCATCCGGCGCAGATCCTCGATTTCGGCAATCACCGGCACGGATCAGCCCCCGAACGCGAGCTGGACCTTGACCGCCTGCGCCCGGTCGCCCGCCAGATCGAAGGCGCGCCCCGCGTCGGCCGCCGGGATGACCTGCGTCACCATGGGCGACAGGTCGATCTCTCCTGCGCCGATCATGCGCACGGCCTCGCCGAACTCGGCGTCGAAGCGATGGGTGCCGCAGAGGCGCAACTCCTTGCTGACGATCATGTTCAGCGGCAGGGGCAGCGTGCCGCCGACCCCGATCTGGATGATGCTGCCCTGCGGGCGCGTCACCGCGATGGCCTGCGCGATGGCATGCGGATTGGCCGAACATTCCAGCACGATATCCACGCGCCCCTTGCCCGGCGCCAGATCGGCCAACCCGTCAGGATCGCTGGCCACATTCACCACCCGGTCGGCACCCATCCGCCGCGCCACATCGAGCGTAAAATCCTGCACATCCGTCACCACCACCTCGGCCGCGCCGCGCAGCCGCGCAAGCGCCGTGCAGATCGCGCCGATCGGACCCGCGCCGGTGATCAGCACCCGCCGATCCGTCAGCGGCGGGGCCATGTTCAGCGCGTGCAGGCAGACCGCCAGCGGCTCCGCCCCGGCGGCCTCCTGTGGTGACGCCCCGTCTGGCAGTGCAAAGCATTGCGCCGCAGGATGATACAGCAGATCCCGGAACAGCCCCTGCTCATGCGGCACGCGCATGGCCGAGCCGTTGAAGCGCATCTCCACACAGTGACGTTCATCGCCCGCGCGGCAGAAATCGCATGTGCCGCAGGGACGGGATGGTGACAGCGCGACAAGCTGGCCCTTGCGCAGACCGGACCCCTCCGGCGCGTCCTCGACGATCCCGGCGGCCTCATGGCCCAGAATGATCGGCTCCTGCAAGCGGATCGGGCCGAAGCCGCCATCGTGGTAGTAATGCAGATCCGAGCCGCAGATCCCGCCGCGCAGCACCCGGATCAGCGCCGCATCGGCCGCGCGCAACGGCTCCGACAGGGGCTCGACGCGCAGGTCACGGGCGGCATGAAGGCGGCAGGCAATGTCCTGTGGCATGTCTCAATCCATCAGCGAGGGAAGCCAGGTGCTGATCCACGGCACATAGGACACCAGGAGCAGCACGAGGATGTTGGTCATCAGATAGGGAATCAGCGCCCGGATCACCGGCCCGAGCGGAACGCGGGCGATATTGGCGCAGATGAACATGCAGACCCCGACCGGCGGGGTGCTGAGCCCGATCATCAGGTTCAGCACGGCGAAGACCGCGAAATGCATCGGATCGACGCCGACGCTCTGCGCCAGGGTCAGCAGCGGCACGAACAGGATGATGAGCGCGGCGATGGTCTCCATGAACATGCCGACGATCAGCAGCACGATGTTGATGAGCAGGATCACCAGGATCCTGTTATCGGTCACAGACAGCACCGACTCGGCGATGAATTGCGGGATCCGCTCGCTGACCAGGATCCAGCCGAACACATTGGCGATGCCGACAAGCGCCAGGATCGCGGCCGAGGAGACGGCGCTGTCGATCAGGATGCCCGGCAGCTTCGCCAGCGGCAATTCGCGGTAGATGAAGGCGCCGACCACCACCGCGTAGATCGAGGCGATCACGGCGGTCTCGGTCGGGGTGACGAAGCCGGTCAGCATCCCGCCCACGATCAGCGCGGTCATGGCGAGCGCCCAGAACGCCCCCAGAAACGACGCCCCCAGCTCGCCCCAGCCCTGCCAGGGCTGGCGGGGAAAGCCGCGGCGCACGGCGATGATATACGTCGTGACCATCATCGCGAGGCCCAGCATGATGCCGGGCAGTGCGCCCGCGATGAACATCTTGCCGACCGAGATCCCGGCCAGTGATCCCACGATGATCATCGGAACCGATGGCGGAATGATCGGCCCCACCGTCGACGACGCCGCCGTCACCGCGGCCGAGAAATCCGCCGGGTAGCCCGCTTTCTTCATGCCGGGGATCATCATCCCGCCGATCGAGGCCGCATCCGCGACCGCCGTGCCGGAAATCCCGCCGAACAGCATCGAGGAGGCCACATTGGTCTGCGCCAGCCCGCCCCGGATCCAGCCGACAAGTGCCTGCGCAAAGCGGATGATCCGTTCGGTGATGCCGCCGCTGTTCATCAGGTTCCCGGCCAGGATGAAGCCGGGAATACACAGCAGCACGAACACGTCGATCCCCGCATACATCTTCTGCGGCACCACGACGAGCGGCATGCCCTGATAGAGCAGATAGGCAATCGAGGAGACGCCGAGCGTGATCGCCACCGGCAGCCCGATGATCAGCCCCAGCAGGAAGGTCAGTCCGAGGATCGCCAGGCTCATTCGGTCTCTCCCACCAGATGCTCGGGCTTGCCGTCGCTCACCCCGGTCACCATCCCCAGCACGCGCAGCACCCCCGCCAGCGTCAGCGTCGCCAGCAAAAGCAGCACGCTGCCATGAATGAAATTCATCGGCACGCCCATCGCGGGCGAGGTCTGCATCGCGCCGATCTGGGTGAAGCGCCAGGCCGGTGCGATCAGCACCGCGCCAAAGCCGATCACGATCAGCCCCGAAATCAGCCGCAGAAGCCACGGCACCCGGCCCGGCAGGCTTTCGCTGACCAGATCGACATTGACCAGATCACCGGACAGCAGCGACAGCCCGGTGCCGAATCCGGCCAGATAGAGCAGCGCGAACCGCGTCAGCTCCTCCGTCCAGACCGGAGAGCCGCCCATCGTGCGCCCGGCCACCTGCATGGTGACCGAGGCAATCAGCACCAGGAAGGACAGCGCGGTGCCCGCCCTCAGGATCAGTCGGACCCAGTGGATCAGCGCGTTCATCTCTGTCCTCCTCACAGCGAATGGGGGCACGCCCGACTCGGGGCGTGGCCGATGGATCGGGGACGGGCGGGCGAAGCGTCAGGAACCGTCCGCCCGCCAGGGATCAGCCCTGCGCGGCAAACAGGTCCTCGACGATCGGGCGGATCTCGTCGCCGACACTGCCCAGAACCGCGTCGCGGGCTTGGGCTGCAAAGGCCTCCCGGTCGCTGTCCACGAAGGTCATGCCGCGCTCTTGCAGCGCCTCGACCAGCCGGTCCTCATCGGCGAGGAACAGTTCGCGCTCGTAATCCTGCGCGATCTGCGCGGCCTCGGTGAGGGCGGCCTGATCGGCCTCGGACATCTGGCTCCATTTCATCTCGGAAATGGTCAAATAGATCCAGGACCGGACATGCTCGGTCAGGTTCACGAATTGCTGGACCTCGTTGAAATTCGCCGACTCGATCAGCGCCAGCGGGTTTTCCTGCGCATCGATGGTGCCGTTCTGCAGCGAGGTGAAGACCTCGCTGAATGCCATCGGCGTCGGCTGCGCGCCGAGCGCCTGCCAGGTGTTCACGAACAGCGGCACATTCGGGACGCGCAGCTTCAGCCCGTCGATCTGGTCGGGCGTCACGATCTCGCGGTTGGAGGTCAGGTTGCGCGGGCCGCGCGCGAAATAGGTCAGCGGGCGGATCTGGGCGTTGGAAATGATCTGTTCCTCGATCTGCGCGCCGATCTCGCCCGAGGCGACCTCGTCCATCTGCTCCAGCGACAGATAGGCGTAGGGCACCGCCAGAAGCGCCGCCATCGGCGCCCAGTTCTGAAGGCTTTCGCCGGTGATGGTCATGTCGGCCGTGCCGAGCTGCATGCCGTTGATGAGATCGATTTCCTTGCCGAGCGATTCGTTCGGGAACACCTCGACCGCGATCCGGCCCTCGCTCAGCCGCGCGGCCTCCTCGCCGAATTTCAGCGCGGCCTTGTGCCAGCTGTTCTGTTCATTAGCCAGATGGCCCAGCTTCAGCGTCACCTCGGCGGCATGGGCCTTGATGGCGGGTGCGGCCAGAACCGAGGCTCCGGCCAGTATGGTGAACTGGCGGCGATTGAGATTGGTCATGGTGGTCTCCTCCTGTTGAACTTGCTGAAACGCGGCGGGCGGTCACGGGCAGAACAGATCCGGCGCGCGTTTCTGGATTTCGGGCAGATCGTGCAGCACCTCGCAGAGATGCCGGCGCATGGCGGCCTCGGCCGCGTCCGCGTCGCCGGCGCGCAGCGCATCCACGATGGCTTCATGCTGGTCGATCAGCTTATGGGCGTCGAACGCCTTCACGGTGATGTGGCGCAGCCGGTTCATCTGGGATTTCAGCCCTTCCAGCACCGACCACACCGCATCCTCGCCCGCCTCGACGGCCAGCAGGCGGTGAAACCTGTCGTCGAGATTGACGAATTCCACCGCGTCCTCGCGCGACAGCGCCCGGCGCTGCGCGGCGATCTCGGCCTCGAAGCGCCGCACCATCTCCGCATCGGCCCGCGCGGCGACCTTTCGGGACAGGTCGCTCTCGACCGCCTCGCGGATGAAACGCGCGCACATCACGGCCGAGACCGAGATCCGGCTGATATAGGTGCCGCGCTGCGGGCGGATCTCGGCCAGCCCGTCGGCGGCGAGGCGGATAAAGGCCTCGCGCACCGGCTGGCGGCTGACGCCGATGCGCCCGGAGATTTCGGATTCGCTCAGCCGCGCACCGGGGATGAGATTGCCGCGCAGGATTTCCTCGCGCAGCCAGCGATAGACCTGCTGCGCCGTGGAGACCGCGAAGTCGAGTTCGGGCTGTGCGACCATCTTCCCCCCTTGCCGCAGGGTCAGCTTACGGCGTTTCTGCCGAATGCATACTTCCATACCAGTCGGGAGGCAAGAGGGGTGCGCATGTCCCGGGGAGCCGAGCGGCATGTTGCTGCCTTGTCGGGTCAGCCGCGCCGGATCGCGCGGCGGTGGATCACCGCGCGGCGACGCGCCAAAGGGTCAGGTTCAGAACACCCGATCCACCCAGCCATGCGGGTCCTCGGCGCGGCCGAACTGGATGTCGGTCAGCGCCTTGCGCAGCTCCGCCGTGACCGGCCCCATGCCGCCCGAGCCGATGGTCAGGTCGAAATCCCTGCCCTTGATCTGCGCAATCGGGGCCACGACCGCGGCGGTCCCGCAGGCGAACACCTCGACCAGCCGGCCCGATTCAAGATCCGCGCGCCACTGGTCGATCGCGTAGGGTTCCTCGCGCACGGTCCGGCCCCGGTCCCGCGCCAGGGTTATCAGCGAATCGCGGGTGATGCCGGGCAGGATCGTGCCGGTCAGCGGCGGGGTCTGGATCGAGCCGTCCTCGAACACGAAGAACACGTTCATCCCGGCCAGCTCCTCGACCCAGCGGCGTTCCACCGCGTCGAGGAACAGCACCTGCTCGCATCCTTGCGCCGCACCTTCCTTCTGCGCGGCAAGGGCTGCGGCATAGTTTCCGCCGCATTTCGCGGCCCCGGTTCCGCCCGGCGCGGCGCGGGTGAAATTCTCCGACACCCAGACCGACACACCCGACACGCCGCCCTTGAAATAGGATCCGACCGGGGAGGCGATGACGATGAACTGGAAACTGTCGGAGGGATGGTTGCCGATGGCGATCTCGGTTCCGATCATGAAGGGCCGCAGATACAGCGCCGCCTCGCCGCCGCTGGGGATCCAGTCGCGGTCGATGCGGACCAGCTCGCGCACCGCCGCGACGAAGCTGTCTTCGGGCAGTTGCGCCATCGCCAGCCGCTCGGCCGATTTGTTGAAGCGCCGCGCATTGGCCTGCGGCCGGAACAGCGCGCCGCCGCCATCGGGCATCGGATAGGCCTTCATCCCCTCGAAGATCTCGCCCGCGTAATGCAGCACCATGGTGGACGGGTTCAGCGTCAGATCGCTGCGCGGGCCGATCTTCGCGTCATGCCAGCCCTGCTCGGCAGAGTAGCTGATCGTGACCATGTGGTCGGTCAGATATTTGCCGAAACCCGGATTGGCCAGCATCTCGGCCCGGCGCGCGGCGGGCACCGGATCGGTTGCGGTCTGCGTGGTGAATTCGTTCGTCGTGGACCTGTCCATGCGGCCATCCCCTTTATCCCTGCGTCCCGCCCCCTCGTGCGGGACCGCCCTGTCGTGCCGGGCCGAAGCCCGGCGGCCCGACCCCGTTGCGCCGCGACCGATCGGCGCGCGCAACTCTCCCGCGTCTTCATAGCAGGCGGCAACTGACCGCGCATCAACAGAAATGCCTGCCGGGGCGGCGGCTGTCGAGACGGCGCGCCCGGATGCCCCCGCGCCTCCGGCGACAGAGCGGCCGAACCAATTCACCCCGGCGCGCGTTGAGCCGCCGTCCCAACCAAGGAGGAACGACTATGACGATCGCACGTGTCACAGAAATCTCGTCCACCTCGGAGACCGGTTTCGAGGATGCAGTCCGCAACGGCATCAAGCGCGCCAACGAGACCCTGCGCAACGTCAAGGGCGCCTGGGTCAAGGAGCACACGGTGGATTGCGAGAACGGCAACATCACCCGCTATCGGGTCAACCTGATGGTCACTTTCGTTCTGGACGACTGATCCGGCCCAGATCCGGCGCGGCGGCGCGCCGGTGAGATCCTCCGCCGCGCGGCCCCGGTTGCGGGCCGCGCGGCGCGTGTTTTGACGCTTCCCCTGCCTGCGCCGCCATGCCAGCTTGCCGGCCATGGCGGATCTGATTCTGGTTTTTGTCGCGGGATGGCTCGGCGGCATTCTGAACGCGGTGGCGGGGGGCGGCACCTTCATCACCTTCCCCGCGCTCGTCTTCATCGGCGTGCCGGAGGTGGCGGCCAATGCCTCGGCCACGGTGGCGGCGATGCCGGGCTATCTGTCCTCGGCCATCGGGTTTCGCCGCGACATTGCCGAGATGGACCGGAGCCTGCTGCTGCGGCTGACCGGCTGGACCATGCTGGGCGGCGCCGTGGGCTCGGGGTTGCTGCTGATCTCCTCCAACGCGGCCTTCGCGGCCCTTGTGCCGTTTCTGCTGCTGGCGGCGACGCTGGTGTTCTTGCGCGGCGCGCAGATCCGGGAATGGGCAGCGCGGCGTCGCGGCGCGGTCACCGCCTATGGCGCCGGGACAATGCTGCCTGTGGCGATCTATGGCGGATTTTTCAATGGCGGGCTGGGCATCGTGCTGCTGGCGCTGTTCGCGCTGTGGGGGATGACCAATCTGCACGCGATGAACGGGCTGAAATGCTGGCTCAGCTTCGCGCTGTCGGTGATCTCGCTGGTGATTTTCACGGTCGGCGGAAAGATCGTCTGGGGACCGACGCTGGTGATGGGGCTGGGCACGATTGCCGGGGGGCTGATCGGGCCGGTCCTCGCGCGGCGCATCCCGATGCCGGCGCTGCGCATCCTGATCGCCGTGGTCGGCTTCGGCACCACGGCGATCTTCTTCCTGCGGCTGCTGGCTTAGCCCGCCGCTGCGGTCGCGGCCTGTTCGCGGATACGCGCCACCATTGCCCGCAACCCGTTCGAGCGTTGCGAGGAGAGGTGATCGTTCAGCGAGAGCCGCCCCAGCTCGGCCTGCGCGTCCACCGCCGCGACCTGCGCCACCGGCAGCCCGGAATAAAGCGCATGGACCACCGCGATCAGCCCGCGCACGATCACCGCGTCGCTGTCGCCGATGAAATCGAAGCGCCCCTCTGACACGCGCGGGATGATCCAGACCTGGCTGGCGCAGCCCTCGACCTTGCTGGCCGGGGTCTGAAGCGCGGGGTCCATGGCGGGCATCGCCTTTCCCAGCTCGATCAGGTGGCGATAGCGCTCTTCCCAGTCATCCAGGAACTCGAATGTCTCGACGATGTCTTCGAATGCTTCGGTGCTCATGCTGCGCCCTCCTTGTGGCGGCGGCTCCCTGCTATCGCGCGGCGGCGCCAAGGTCAAAGAGGCTTTGCGCCCCGGCCCCCTATCGCCTATCACGGGGCGGACACAATTGCCGGAGACATCATGCGCATCGCGACACTTGCCCTGACACTCGGCGCCGTTCTGCTGGCCAGCGGCTGTTCCCGTTTCGGCAGCGACAGCGGGCTGAACCCGCTGCGCTGGCTCGGCGGCGGCTCGCGCATCCCCGCCACGCTGGAGCCGGAAGATGGCTGGGCGCGCCAGGACGAGGCGCGCCAGCCCGTCCCGCAGATCCTGTCGGCCGGGATGGAGCCGCTGAACGAGGGCGAGTTGCTGGTGGTGCGCGCCTTCGCGCCGGTCAAGGGGTGGTGGGATCTGGAAATCGTCACCGAGCGCGTACAGCCGGCCAACCAGCTTCGCCCCGATGATGACGGCATCCTGCGGCTGGTGCTGATCGGCAATCCGCCCCTGCCCGACAGCCCCGAGGCCGCGATGCCGGCCAACCCGGCCGCCGACGTGCTGACCGTGGCCCTGCCGATCTCGACCATCCAGCTCTCGCGGCTGCGCGGGATCGAGATCCGCTCCGCCAGCGGCGGCGTGGCGCTGCGGCCCTGACGCTCACAGGGTTTTCTTGAACCCGATATGGCTGGGTGCAAAGCCCATGCGCGTGTAGAAGCGATGCGCATCGTCGCGCGCGGCATTGGTGGTGAATTGCATCAGCGTCGCGCCTGCCTGCCGGGCGCGGGCCTCCGCATCCGCGATCAGCGCCGCGCCGACGCCTTGCCCGCGCAGCTCTGCGGCCACCCGCACCCCCTCGATCTGCGCCCGCCGCGTGGCGGACAGGGACAGGCCGGAGATCACGGTCAACTGGTAGCAGGCCAGGACATGTCCGTCCCGCTCACCCACGACAAGCAGATTTCCCGGTTCGCCCTGCATGGCGTCGAACGCGTCGAGGTAATGCGCCAGATCGGCGCGTTCGCGGCTTCGCCCCAGAATGTCATCCGCCAGCAGCGCCACCACCGCCTCAACATCGGCTCTGAGGCCGGGGCGGAAGCGGATCATCCCGCCGCCGCCAGGAAGGCGCGGATCCGGTCGGGATCCTTCTGGCCCGGCGCGGCCTCGACACCGGACGAGACATCGACGATGCGCGCCCCGGTCAGCCGCACCGCCTCGGCCACGTTCTCGGGGGTCAGCCCGCCCGCCAGCATCCACGGCGTGAGCCATTTGCGCCCGACCAGCAGGCGCCAGTCAAAGGCCAGCCCGTTGCCGCCGGGCAGTGCCGCCTGCCTGGGCGGCTTGGCATCGACCAGCAGAAGATCGGCCACCAGCCCGTAATCCCACAGCGCCTCCAGATCCTCAGGCCCGGCCACGCCCACCGCCTTCATCACCGGCAGGCCATGCCGCGCCTTGATCTCCGCCACGCGCGCGGGCGTCTCGGACCCGTGAAGCTGCAACAGGTCGAGCGGGACGCGCGCCAGCGTGGCATCGAGCGTGGCATCGTCGGGATCGACGAACAGCCCCACGCGCGCCACGCCCACCGGCACCTCCGCCGCCAGCTCGGCGGCAATCTCGGGCGAGACATGGCGGGGCGATTTCTCGAAGAACACGAAACCGACAAAGGCCGCCCCGGCATCCACCGCGGCGGCCAGATGGTCGGGCCGCGTCAGCCCGCATATCTTGACCTGAGCCAAATTCGCGGCCTCCCTGCCCCCGGCGCGCCTAGCGCGTGGCCGGCAGGGTGGTGCCAGCCGCGGGCTCCGGCGAGGCGACGGGGCGCGGCTGTTGCTGGTCGAGGATCGCCAGCACGTCATCCTTCGGCGCGTTGTGGCGGTCGCGGAGCTGATGGACCTCGCGCTCCAGGCTGTTGACCTCGCGCGCGCGCCGTGCGGCCTCGCTGCGGATATGCGCCTCGCGCAGCCATTCCCAGACAAAGCCGATCACGATGCCGAACAGGATCGCCAGGAAGATGACGATGAAGAGCGGCAGCGAGATCTGCCAGCTGACGCCGAAATAGCTGGCCAGCCCCTCGGGCATCGCCTTCAGCGTGACCGCCGAGCGATTGGCCAGGGCGATGGCCACCAGGATGATGGCCAGCAGGGCGACGAAAATCAGGCGGATGAAGCGCATGGGTTACCTCTGATCGGGTGCTGTCCCGATGTGCCAGATCACGCGTCGTCGTTCAACCTGTCACGCAGCAGCTTGCCGGTCTTGAAGAACGGCACGTGCTTTTCCTCGACCGGCACGGATTCCCCGGTGCGCGGGTTGCGCCCGATCCGTGCGTCGCGCCGCTTGACGGAGAACGCGCCGAAGCCACGCAGCTCCACCCGCTCGCCGCGCGACATCGCGTCGATGATCTCGTCGAAGATGGTGGAGACGATCCGGTCCACATCGCGCTGGATAAGATGTGGATTCTCTTCCGAAATCTTTTGAATCAGTTCTGAACGTATCATTATTACCCCCGGACGTTGTTTCCAGGCGGTGTCGGGACAAATCCGCCTGGCTGTGGAAGGTAAAACGCGAAACTTATCATTTAGTTGCACGGAATCTTGTTTATCTTCCGTTGGGCATGAAAGAAAGCCCCCGGCCAGAAGCCGGGGGCTGTCCATTTCGTTATATTATAGCCGGTAACGGCCTGTTAACGCTCAGTCGCGGCTCTTCAGCGCGGCGCCCAGGATGTCGCCCAGCGAGGCGCCCGAATCGGAGCTGCCATACTGCTCGACCGCTTCCTTCTCTTCGGCGATCTCGCGGGCCTTGATCGACAGACCCAGGCGGCGCGACTTGCTGTCCACGTTGGTCACGCGCACATCGACCTTGTCGCCGACGCCGAAGCGCTCGGGACGCTGGTCCTGACGGTCGCGGGCCAGATCCGAGCGGCGAATGAAGGATTTCGCGCCGTTATACTCGACCTCGATCCCGCCATCCTCGATCGCGGTGACGGCCACGGTGATGACATCCCCGCGCTTCACACCCTCGACCGCTTCGGCCATGGCTTCGTTTTCAAGCGCCTTGATCGACAGCGAGATGCGCTCCTTGTCGGTATCGACCTCCTGGACCACCGCCTTGACCACATCGCCCTTGCGGAAGTCCTGGATGGCATCCTCGCCACGCACATCCCAGGAGATGTCGGACAGGTGCACCATGCCGTCGATATCGCCCTCGAGACCGACGAACAGACCGAACTCGGTGATGTTCTTGACCTCGCCCTCGATGACCGTGCCGGCCGGGTGGGTTTCGGCAAAGACTTCCCACGGGTTGCGCATGGTCTGTTTCAGGCCGAGGCTGACGCGGCGCTTGGCCTCGTCGATCTCCAGCACCATGACGTCGACTTCCTGAGAGGTCGAGACGATCTTGCCGGGATGGACGTTCTTCTTGGTCCAGCTCATCTCCGAGACATGGACCAGGCCTTCGATGCCCGCTTCCAGCTCAACAAACGCGCCGTAATCGGTGATGTTGGTGACGCGGCCGGCATGAACCGAACCGATCGGGAATTTCTCGGCAACGGTGTCCCACGGATCGGCCTGCAGCTGCTTCATGCCCAGGCTGATGCGGTGGCTGTCGCGGTTGATCTTGATGACCTGAACCTTGACGGTTTCCCCGATGGACAGGATTTCCGAGGGGTGGTTGACGCGGCGCCAGGCCATGTCGGTGACGTGCAGCAGCCCGTCCACACCGCCCAGATCCACGAAGGCGCCATATTCGGTGATGTTCTTGACCACGCCGTCAACAGTCTGGCCTTCGGTCAGGTTGGCGATGACCTCGGCGCGCTGTTCGGCACGGCTTTCTTCCAGAATGGCGCGGCGCGACACGACGATATTGCCGCGGCGGCGGTCCATTTTCAGGATCTGGAAGGGCTGTTTCAGACCCATCAGCGGGCCGGCATCGCGCACCGGGCGCACATCGACCTGAGAGCCGGGCAGGAACGCAACCGCACCGCCCAGATCGACGGTGAAGCCGCCCTTGACGCGGCCGAAGATGGCGCCATCAACGCGCTCTTCGGCGGCATAGGCTTTTTCCAGACGATCCCAGGCTTCCTCGCGGCGGGCCTTTTCACGGCTGATCGAGGCTTCGCCGCGGGCATTTTCCACGCGGTCCAGATAGACCTCGACCTCGTCGCCGACGGTGAGCTGCGACTCTTCGCCGGGATTTGCAAATTCCTTGAGATCGACGCGGCCTTCCATCTTGTAGCCCACGTCGATGATGGCCTGGCCGGCCTCGATGGCAATGACCTTGCCCTTGACGACAGAACCCTCGTCGGGGGTATCAATATCGAGGCTCTCGTTGAGCATCGCCTCGAAATCTTCCATGCTTGCGCGTTCAGCCATAAGCGTTCGGTTTCCTTTTGTTTCTATGCTGGCCTGACGGTTGGCTCCGCCGGTCTTTATGGGGCCTCTCGGAACGACAAAGGGTCGCGGCGCATCGCCCGACCCGATCAGTAGCGGCCTGTTCTGGCCATGTCATTCGATTGACTTGGCCGGGCATATAAGCGGAATCGGTCAGGATCACAAGGGCGTAACCCCGGTGCCACCGGCAAAGTTTCGCCATCTAGCGGGTGCCGATCTGCCCCTGCGTCATGCTAGCTTCGTGTCTGGCGCTGTTCGACCAGCCGGATCGCCTGAGCGACGGCCTCGTCAATCGACATCTCCGTGGTGTCCAGCGTCACCGCATCCTCGGCCGGGCGCAGGGGTGCCGTGGCCCGCGCCGCGTCGCGCGCATCGCGTTCGCGCAGCGCCGCCAGCGTTTCCGCCGCATCTGCCCCGATCTCGGCGGCACGGCGGCTGGCGCGCACCTCGTCCGAGGCGATCACATAGAGCTTCAGCTCCGCCGCCGGGCAGATCACCGTGCCGATGTCGCGCCCATCCAGCACCGCCCCCGGCTCGGTGCGCGCGAAGCTGCGCTGAAACTCGACCAACGCCGCGCGCACCTCGGCAATCGCCGCGACCCGGCTGGCCGCCTGCCCCGCCTCGTTCGAGCGCAGATCGCTCCGCTCCAGATCGCCCGGCTGCAACTCCCGCGCAGCCGAAAGCGGATCCCCGCCCTTCGCCCCCACGGCACGATAGAGCAGCCCGGTATCGAGATGGTGAAACCCGAAACGCTGCGAAAGCGCCCGCGCGATCGTGCCCTTGCCCGACGCGGCCGGCCCGTCAATGGCGATGGTGAACGGCATCTGGCGACCTCGTGTTGCCCTAGCTGGGATGTGCCATGCGCGGCGGGGGGCAGGCAATGAAAAACGCCGGCCCCGCGCGGGACCGGCGTCTTGGATCGGATCGGATCGGGATCAGTTGCCGCCAAGCGTCTTGGCGACCTCGGCTGCGAAATCCTCTTCCTTCTTCTCGATGCCTTCGCCCACGCCCATGCGCACGAAACCCAGCACCTCGACGCCCGCATCCTTCGCGGCCTGCGCGACGGTGACGTCCGGGTTGATGACGAATTTCTGGCCCAGCAGGGTCACTTCCTCGAAGAATTTCGCCATGCGGCCCGTGATCATCTTCTCGATCACCGCATCCGGCTTGCCGGATTCACGCGCCTGCTCGGTCAGCACGTTCTTCTCGCGCTCGACGAGCGCCGGGTCCAGATCGGCTTCGGACAGCGAGGCCGGGCTGGTGGCGGCGATATGCATCGCGATCTGCTTGCCGATCTCGGGGTTGTTGCCCTTCAGCGCGACCAGAACGCCGATCTTGCCCATGCCTTCGGCGGCGGCATTGTGGACATAGGAGACCACGCTGTCGCCCTCGACCGAGGCCATGCGGCGCAGTTCCATCTTTTCCCCGATCTTCGCGACGGCGTCGGTGACGACCTCGCTGACCGGCTTGCCGCCCAGATCCGCGTCGCGCAGCGCCTCGACCGAGCCGACATTCAGCGCGGTCTGGGCGATGCCCCGGACCATGTTCTGGAAATCGGCATTCTTGGCGACGAAATCGGTTTCCGAGTTCACCTCGACCGCGACGCCCTTGCCGCCATCGACGGCCACGGCCACCAGACCTTCGGCTGCGATCCGGTCGGCCTTCTTGGCGGCCTTCGCCAGACCCTTGGTGCGCAGCCAGTCCACGGCCGCCTCCATGTTGCCGTCATTCTCGGTCAGCGCCTTCTTGGCGTCCATCATCCCTGCGCCGGTGGTTTCGCGCAGTTCCTTCACCATCTGAGCGGTAATCGCCATTTGGCTTCTCCTTCCATGGGGATCGGACGGGACATAGCCCCGCCCGGTAACAATAAGGTAACGCGGAGATCAGGCGTCGGATTCGGCGGCGACGGTCTCTTCGCTGGTCGCGGCTTCCTCGGCCGGGGCCTCCGACAGCGCGCCCAGATCGACACCGGCGGCACCCATCTGCGCGGTCATCCCGTCCAGGGCGGCGCGGCTGACCAGATCGCAATAGAGCGCGATGGCGCGGGCCGCATCGTCATTGCCGGGGATGATGTAGTCCACGCCCTCGGGCGAGCAATTGGTGTCGACGACCGCGACCACCGGGATGCCCAGCTTCTTCGCCTCGGCAATCGCCAGGTCTTCCTTGTTCACGTCAATGACGAACAGCAGGTCCGGCAGGCCGCCCATCTCGCGGATCCCGCCCAGCGAGGCCTGCAGCTTCGCCTGCTCGCGCTCGAGCTGGAGGCGTTCTTTCTTGGTCAGACCCTCGGCGCCCTGCGCCATGGTCTCGTCGATCTGCTTGAGGCGGTTGATCGACTGCGAGACGGTTTTCCAGTTGGTCAGCGTGCCGCCCAGCCAGCGATGGTTCATGTAGAACTGCGCCGATTTCTCGGCCGCGTCGGCCACCGGCTTCTGCGCCTGGCGCTTGGTGCCGACGAACAGCACCCGGCCGCCCTTGGCGACCGTGTCGCGCACGACCTGCAGCGCCTGATCCAGCATCGGCACGGTCTGGGTCAGATCGACGATATGGATGCCGTTGCGGTCGCCATAGATGAACTCCGCCATGCGCGGGTTCCAGCGTTGCGTCTGGTGACCGTAGTGAACGCCAGCTTCCAGAAGCTGACGCATCGAGAATTCAGGGAGCGCCATGTCCATGTCCTTTCCGGTTTGCGCCTTGGCAGAGGATTTCAGGGTCTCCCCCAACCGGTGGACCTGTCCGGGATGTCTCCCCCGACCGGCCCGCCTCTGCCTGTGAAGTGGGCTGGCTGTTATGCGATGCCGGCTGGATTGGCAAGCCCTTTTGCACAGCGCCCCGCTCGCGCGGCCGGGAAGGCTGCAATTTTAGCTTCTTTCCCTGCCCGCCCCACCGCGTCCTGTCGTAAAATCCGGGCAGCATCAACCGAACCTTAAGATGCGGCTGGCTAGAACGGGCCGAACACGGCGATCAGGGGGACCACGCCAGCCATGTGGCATTGCATCTCGAACCGGCGCAGGGGGCCTGCCCGGCATGACCAGTAAGCTGACCCTTCCGGCGCGTCTGGACCTGACCGCGGCGCGACCACTGGCCCGCGACATCGCGCAGATGCCGGGCGATATCCTGCTCGACGCTTCCGCCGTCACCCATCTGGGCGGGCTGTGCCTGCAGATCATCCTGGCCGCGCGCCAGCACTGCAAGGCCCAATCGCGCGGCTTCGCAATCGCCGCGCCCTCGGCCGAATTCGCCGCCGCCCTGTCGATTTTCGGCATAGCCCAAGCAGAGATTTCAGCGCAGGAGGCCGCATGAGCCTGAGCATTCTTGCCGTCGATGACAGCCGCACGATCCGCGACATGCTGCGCCTCACCCTGACCGAAGCGGGCATGGACGTGACCACCGCCGATGACGGCCTCCACGGGCTTGTGGTGCTGGAGGAGATGCGGCCCGACGCGATCATCTCGGATGTGAACATGCCGCGGATGGACGGGTTCCAGTTCATCGAGGCGGTGCGCCGGATCGACCGGTTGCGCGCCGTGCCGGTGCTGATGCTGACCACCGAAAGCGCGCCGGAGCTGAAGGCGCGGGCACGCAATTGCGGTGCCACCGGCTGGATCGTCAAGCCGTTCGACCCGCAGAAGCTGGTCAGCTCGCTGCAAATGATTACCGGTTAAAGGGGTCGGGCCGATGTCGAATGATCCCATGGCCGAGATCCGCGCCTCGTTCTTCGTCGAATGCGAAGAGCTGCTGGAGGGGCTGCAGGATGCGCTGACCGCGATGGATGCGGGGGGTGACGACCCGGAAACCGTGAACACCGTGTTCCGCGCCGTCCATTCCATCAAGGGCGGGGCCGGTGCCTTCGGGCTGGATGCGCTCGTCGGCTTCGCGCATCAGTTCGAAACCGTGCTGGACGAATTGCGGGGCGGCCGGATCGCGGTGACGGATGCGGCGGTCAAGCTGTTCTTCCGGGCCGCCGACACGCTGCAGGATCAGGTCCGCGCCGCGCGGGACGAGCGCGACCCTCCAACGAACGCTGACACCGTGCTGGCGGCGCTGTCCGCCCTTCTGGGCGACGCAGGCCCAGCCGGCGAGGAGGAGACGCCCGATTTCGCCCCTACCGGGCTGGCGCTGGATCTCGACGCCCTGCCCGGCCCTGAGGAGCCGCCGGCCGAAACGCATTGGCGCATCCGATTCACCCCGGGCGCCGGGCTCTATGCCAGCGGCAACGAGGCGCTGCATATCCTGCGCAGCCTTTCGCAACTCGGCCGGGCGCAGATCACCTGCCTGATCCCGGAGGATCTGCCTGCGCCGACGCCGGAGAACGCGGAAACGCCGTGGCTGTCCTGGCTCATCGCGCTGCAGGGCGAGATCGAAGAATCCGATATCACCCAGCTTTTCGACTTCGTCGCCGATCTCTGCGTGCTGGAGATCACGCAGCACCCGGACGAGGCCGCCTCGATGACGCAGGACATGGTCTCCGTCGTCGAGGCGGCGCGCGGTGATCCTGAACATCGCAAAACCTCCTCGACGCAGCCGGTTGATTCCGCGACGCAGCCTGCGGACAGCCGCGCGCGGCTCACACTGCCGCTGCCTCCGGTTGCGGACAGCCTTCCCGCCCCGAACGCCGCTGATCCGCCCTTCGGCCCATCCCGCGCGGCCTCCGCCCCTCCGGTCCCCGAGCCCGCGGCCACGGTCCGCGTCGATCTGGAGAAGATCGACCGGCTGGTCAACCTGGTGGGCGAGCTTGTCATCAACCAGGCCATGCTGGCCCAAAGCGTCGAGGAAGCCGGGATCGGGCATCATTCGGACGTGATGAACGGGCTGGAATCCTTCATGACGCTGACCCGCGACATCCAGGAAAGCGTGATGATGATCCGCGCCCAGCCGGTCAAATCCCTGTTCCAGCGCATGGGCCGCATAGTCCGCGAAGCCTCGGCCAGCGTCGGCAAGGAGGTGCGGCTCCAGACCGACGGCGAATATACCGAGGTGGACAAGACCGTCATCGAACGCCTGGCCGACCCGCTGACCCACATGATCCGCAACGCCGTCGATCACGGGCTGGAGGCGCCGGCGCAGCGTGCGGCCTCCGGCAAGCCGCCCGAAGGCGTGATCCGGCTGTCCGCCAGCCATCGCGCCGGGCGCGTGCTGATCGAGCTCGAGGATGACGGCGCCGGCATCAACCGCCCGAAAGTGCGCGACACCGCCATCTCCCGCGGGCTGATCGCGCCGGATGCGCAGCTCACCGAGCCCGAGATTGACGGGCTGCTGTTCCTGCCGGGCTTCTCGACCGCATCCGAAATTTCGTCGCTGTCGGGCCGCGGGGTCGGGATGGACGTGGTGAAAAGCGCCATCACCGCGCTTGGCGGGCGGATCTCCATCGCCAGCGCGCCGGGATCGGGGACGAAATTCTCCATCTCGCTGCCGCTGACCCTGGCGGTGCTGGACGGGATGGTCGTGCAGGCCGCGGATCAGACCCTCGTGGTGCCGCTCTCGGCAATCATCGAAACCGCCAAGCTGGAGGATGCGAATATCCAGCGCCTCTCCGCCAGCGGCGACATGATGCAGATCCGCGGCGAGTTCGTGCCGCTTTTCGACCTGGGCCGCCAGTTGGGTTTCCGCGCTCGCAGCGAGACCGCGCGCTCCGGCATCGTGCTGCTCACCGCGCAGGATAATGGCCACCGCGCGGCGCTGATCGTCGACGCCATCATGGAGCAGCGCCAGGTGGTCATCAAAGGCCTGGGCCAGAATTACGGAAACATCCCCGGCGTCGCCGCCGCGACCATTCTCGGCGACGGTAAGATCGCGCTGATCCTCGACCCGGCCGACCTCGCGCGCTGCGGCCGCCATGTCCACACTCCAGAGCTCAAAGCTGCAGGATAATCCCATGTCTGAACCCCAGAACAGCTCGCCCGAGCTCGATATCGAACTTCTCTCCTTCCGCATCGACGACCAGGAATACTGCGTGGACATCATGTCGGTCCGCGAGATCCGCGGCTGGACTAACGCCACGCCCCTGCCCTACGCGCCGCCGCATGTGAAGGGCGTCATCAATCTGCGCGGCACGGTGCTGCCGGTGGTCGATCTGTCCGCCCGGCTCGGCATGCCGCCCATCGATGCCGAAGACCGCAACGTCATCATCGTGGTCAAGATCGACGGCGAGCTGGTCGGACTGCTGGTCGACGCCGTTTCCGACATCCTGACCGTCCCGCGCGAGGAGCTGCAATCCCCGCCGGAGCTTGGCGCCGATCCCTCCGCGCGCTGCGTGGAATCGCTGCTGCTGATCGAGGGCAAGCTGATCCGGGTGCTGGACCTGGCCGTTCTGCTGCCACGCGAGGCGCGGGACGCGGCATGAACCAGCGGGCCTTCACCCCGCCGGCCTGGTCGATCTCCGACAGGGAATTCGACCAGCTCAGCCGGACGATCCACCGCTATTCCGGGATCGTGATCGGGCCGGAAAAACGTGGCATGATCCGCGCGCGGCTCCAGAAACGGCTGGTGGCCCTGCAGCTGGACACGCTGGCCGAGTATCTCGACATCGTCAGCGGCGTGTCGGGCCGGGCCGAGCGCGAACGCTTCGTGTCCTCGCTGACCACCAATGTCACCAGCTTCTTCCGCGAAAAGCATCATTTCGCCTTCCTGGTCGAGGCCATTCTGCCGGCGCTCGGCGACACCACGCGGCCGATCCGGATCTGGTCGGCCGGCTGCAGCAGCGGGCAGGAGCCCTATTCCATCGCGATGAGCGTGCTGGATGCGCATCCCGAGATGGCTCAGCGGCTCTCGATCCTCGGCTCCGACATCGATGCGGACGTGCTGGCGAAAGCGCGGCGGGGGATCTATGCCGGCAGCTCGCTGACCGGCATCTCCGACGACTTCCGCAGCCGGTTCTTCGAGCCGGTGGAGGACGGGCGCGGCACCGATCTGCGCATCCGGGCGCAGCTGCGCGATCTGGTCACCTACCAGCAGATCAACCTGAATGCCGGATGGCCGATCTCGGAAAAGTTCGATGTCATCTTCTGCCGCAACACGGCGATCTATTTCGCGCCGCAGACGCAGTGCCTGCTCTGGCGGAAATTCCACGACGTGCTGCGGCCCGGCGGCTGGCTGCTGATCGGTCATTCCGAACGTGTCCCGGCAGAATGCCATCACCTGCTGCAACCGGCCGGCATCACCGCCTATCAGAAACCCGGCTGAGCAGCCGCACGGAGATCGAGATGTCCCTGAAGGATAAGCTGCATGTCCTTGTCGTCGACGACATGTCCACCAGCCGCGGCCTGATCGTGCAGGCCCTGGACTCCATCGGCATCATCCATATCCGCCACACCGCCAGCGGGGCCGAGGCGATCGAGCTTCTGGCCCGGCAGCCCGCCCATCTGGTCCTGTCGGATTACAACATGCCCGGCATGGACGGGATCGAGTTGCTGCGCCAGATCCGCGCCAATCCCAGCACCAAGGGCACAGGCTTCATCCTTATCACCGGCAAGGCCGACAAGGCGGTGGTGGAGGACGGGAAATCGCTGGGGATGAACAACTTCATCCGCAAGCCCTTCGATGCCGCCGCGCTGAAAACCTGTCTCGAAGCGGTGGTTGGCCGACTGTGACCCAGCCCGATCATCTCCCCGTCCGCCGCTTCCTGCAGAACGCCGCCCTTTTGCTCGGCACGGCCCGCCGCGATTCGGAGGCGGTGCAGCGCCACCTGTCGGAATGTCTGGGCCTGTCCCATCTGACGCGAACCGGATCGCTGAACCCGCAATTGCTGCAATCGCTCGACCGGGTGACGCAGCTTCTGACCGAGCTGGAGACGGCAATGGCCAGCAGCGCCGAGATGGTCCGGGACGACGCGATCGAACCATGGCCGGTCCTCGCCTCCCGGCTGCGGCTTCAGCAGGTGCGCGACGCGCTCGGTCAAGGCGAGACGGCCACCGGTGCAGCGCACGGCGCGACCGCGGCACAGGCGGAGGAGATCTGGCTTCGCGACCGGGCTGACGACTGAGCGGCAGGTCGGTGCGGGCTTCTGGCGGAGAACCAGGGGGAAACCAGCCTCGGCACGGACCAGGTCAGGCGCGAGGCTGCCACGATCTCGACCGCGTGGGAACGGATCACGCCAGACTCAACGCAATGACGCGACAGAGCAGCGCGCGCATATTCGCCGGTTCGGGCTCGGCCCTCGGCCTGACCCGCGATCTGTTCCCTACAGAAGGAAGCGGGCGCTCCTTCAATTGCGCTGCGCAGGTGGCAATCTGGTGTCGAAGGGAGGCGGGGCGAGGGCGTCGCGGCTCACCCGGCTGGCTGACCTTTGGCAGACGACATCCTGCCGCCGGGCTGACAGCTTGCGCCGGGCCGCCAGCGACCGCCCGTCCGGCCACTTCCACGGGCCTGACCGAATCCACGGGCCCGACGGCTTTCGCCGCGCTGACAGCTTCCGCTGCGCTGACAGTTCCCGTGGGTCTGACCGCTTCAACGGGGCCGACCTATTCCGCCAGGCTGACCGCTTTCGCGCCGCACACTCACGCGATGCCGGCGCCGGGGTCGGTGGCGTGCAAGGCGGATGACAAGTCAGATCCCGTGCCGAGGGCGGATCCGCCGCGCTATTCCGCCGCGACCGCATCGTCCTGCGTCGCCCCGGATCGCGCGGCCAGGCGCATCTCCAGATACAGCCCGGCCGCGTCGTGATGCTCGCGCAACTCCTCCTCCAGCATCTCGCCCAGCAGATCGGCTGCGCCGCGGAACTCCGCCTCGTTCACGGGGCGGTTCTGGTAGCGGGTCACGTCATTGTCGATGACCAGCGGATAGATCCGCAGATGGTCGCCCGCCCGGTCCTCGGCGCCGAAATTCAGCGTCACGGCCAGGCCGAGCGGCAGCACGTCGCGGCGGTTGAACCGGCCCGGCGTGTTCCAGATGAAATTGCCGATATTGAACAGCACCGGCCGCCCGTCGATGCGCGCCGCCTGCTGGGTGACATGCGCGCCATGCCCGATGATGAGGTCGATCCCTGCCGCCATCAGCGCCGCGGCACCGTCGCGCTGCGTGTCGGTGATCTCTCCGTAATCGCGGCCCCAATGCGGGAAGGCCACGAAGAGCGGATCGGGCAGCACCTCGCGCAGCGCGGCGATCTGGTCTTTCATCGCTTCGGGCGAGAGCATCGCAATGCCGCCCCGCCCGCCGCGCGCATACCAGCGGAAACGCCGGTCATAGCTGCGCCGGTGCTCGAAGCCGGGAAACACCACGAGCGCGCGATCCCGGCCCGCGACCCGGAACCGCCGGATCAGCGGATGGCTGGCCGTGGCCGCGTCCGGCCCGGCGCCGATCCCCGCGATTCCCAGCTGATCGAGCCAGCCCATCGTCTCTGCGATGCCCTGCATGCCGCAATCGAGCGCGTGGTTGTTGGCCAGCGTCACCGCGTCGATGCCTGCCTGTTTCAGCGCGATCGCCGTGCGCTGCGCATCGCACCAGCCCAGAAACTGCTTGCGCCCCTGCAGCGCCGGGTCGGTCCGGCCGCAGAGCGGCACCTCCAGATTGGCGATGGTCATGTCCGGCAGGGCCAGGATCCCGCGCAGATGGCGCAGCGAGTAGCCATGTCCGTGCCGGCCCAGCACCGGCTGCAACTCGGTCATGCGCGGATGGTTCATGTAGCTCTCGCCGAAGCCGATATCGCCGAGGAACAGCACGCTGAATTCATCCTCGCGCGGTGCGCGGCGGCGCACCGGCTGATCGTCCGCCTCGGCCGGGCGGGAGGCGGCATCATCCGGCGCAGCTTTGGCGAGATCCAGCACCGACAAGGCCCGGTCGAGCGCGTCCGGCGCGTCGATTTCAGCGATCCGGTCGCGGGCCACGCGATGCAGCGCCACAGCCCATCGCTGCGGCTGATCCGGCGTCTCCTCCATGGCGGCGAGCGCGAGGTCCAGCCGCTCCACCCCGAGACCCTCTGCCTCGATCTGGGCGGGGGTGATCTCGATCAGCAGCGCGTCGATCTGGCTGTCCCAGTCAAGTGCGGCCGGATCGTCCAGCAGGCGGCAGGCGCTGCCCGAGAACGCCGCCGAGCCATCCCCCGGCGCGCAGAGCCCCAGCACCCGGCCGCCTTGGCCTGCCGCCGCCTCGATCCGCTGGCGCAGCGGGCGCGTCTCATGGGGCAGGCCGATCAGGGCGATCACCGGCGGGCGGGCCGGGGCGCGTTTCGGAAACAGCATCTCCAGAATGGCGCGCGGGATTTCCCGGCCCCGTTTTCCCATCGGATGCATGTGAATCTGCAGGCCCGGCCGGCTGTTCACCTCGCAGATCGCGGCGCCGTTCGCCTGCCACGGCACAGTCACGTCGGGCGAGATGAAATCCACCCCGCACACATCCAGCCCGATCAGCCGCGCGGTCTGCACGGCAAGCTCGGCATTCTGCGGATGGACCTGATCGGTGACATCGAAGGGCTCGCCGCCGCGCGAGACGTTGGATTCGATGCGCAGCGCCACCTCAACCCCGTCCTGCGGCACGTCGTCGGGGGTCAGCCCCTGCTGCCTCAGCACGCGCAGCGCGTCGCGGTCGAGCTTCAGTGCCTTCAGCGTCGCCATGCTGCCCCGCAACAAGGGCTCGCGCGCCGGACGCCGGTTCTCGCGCGCGACCAGCCGGCGGATGGTGGAGACGCCGTCGCCCGTCACATGGGCGGGCCGCCGCTGGATGGCCCCCACGAATCTATCGTTCACCACCAGCAGCCGGTACTCGGTGCCCGCGATCACGCTCTCGATCACCACATGGCGCGACACGGCCTGCGCCCGCCGAAAGGCCGTGCGCAGTTCCGCCGCGTCACGCACGCCCACTGACACCCCGCGCCCCATATTGCCGTCGCGCGGCTTTACCACCACCGGATAGCCGATGTCTGCGGCACAGATCGCCGCCTTTTTCGCGCTGCTGGTGACGTGCTGCCGGGCCACAGGCAGGCCTGCCTGGTCAAGCAGGCGATGCGTGACGTCCTTGTCGCGCGAGATGGCGCGGTTGATCGAGCGGGTGTTCGACGATTCCGTGCCCTTCAGCAATTGCGCATGCCGCCCCTGCCCGATGCGGATGTAATGCGACCGGCCCACCACCGACCAGGGCAGGCCGCGCGACACCGCCGCCTCGATCAGGCGCATGCTGTCGGCGGAGGGGGTTTCGGCATCGACCTTGCGCAGCATCCCGCTCAGCGCCGCGCCGAAACTTGCGAACAGCGCACCGCCTGTGGACCCGCCCTGCAACGCCCCCAGCAGATCGAGCGCGGCGCGCCCCGCCGCCAGCCCCACCCGTTCGGAGGCGGTCTCGAACAGCGCCTGCCCGCGCCTTGCCAATTCTCCCGGCAGCTCGGGATGGTTGGGCGTCGCGGTCTCGCGCCAGGCGGCGTATTTGAACGGCCAGTTGCAATAGCGCTGAAACAGCAGCGCCAGCACCTCGACCACGCCTGCGGCCGGCACATCGCCGCGGGCCGCCAGCAGACGCCGCCAGGCCGGATAGTCCGTGATCTCCGGCCGCATCCGGTCGCCGCATGCGCGCAGCCTGGCGACGGTCGCGGGGGGGACGGTCAGCCCTTCCGCGCCGGACAGCGTCAGGCGGATCGCCCGGCGGCGGGTGTGGACATTGCCCGGCAGGAGCATCTGGTGTTCGGCGATCTTCATCTCGGCATCTCCCTGTGTCTCGGCCCGCCGGCCCGGTCAGCCCTGCTCAGCCCTCGCGCATGGCGCGCGACAGGAAGCGGGTGATCGGGGTGAGCAGATAGTCCAGCGTCGTGCGGGCGCCGGTGCGGATCATCACCTCGGCGCTCATGCCGGGCTGCATCGGCACGGCCCCGCGCTCCACATCCTCGCGGGCCAGCTCGATGCGCGCGGCGTAGTAGGCGGCACCGCTTTGCGGGTCGATCAGCCGGTCGGCCGAAATGGTCTGCACCACCCCGTCGATGGGCCGCTGGCTGCGGCGGTTCAGCGCCGACAGCCAGACCTGCGCCGCCTGGCCCTGCGAGACCTGGTCGATATCCAGCGGGTCGATCGTGGCCTGCACGACCAGCGTGTCGCTGACCGGGACGATGTCCATCAGCGGCTGTCCGGCCGCAATCACCCCGCCCACCGTGTGCACCTGCAACCCGGTCACCACGCCATCGACGGGCGAGCGGATCTCGGTCCGGCCCATCACGTCGGAGGCGGCGGCGAGACGCTGGCCCAGCTCATAGGCGCGGCTGCGCGTCTCGCGCAATTGCTCGACGATCTCGGTGGTGCGGCTGTTGAGCAGTTCCGACCGGCGCAGCGCATTTTCCTCGATCCGCTGCCGTGCGGTGCCGATGGCGGCGCGGTAGCTCGCGATCTCGCCCTGCAGCTCCGCCCGGTCGCGCTGCAATTGCAGCATGCGCGGCTTGTCGGTCAGGTTGCGGTCATAGAGCGCGCGCACATCGGCGATCTCCTCGTCGAGCAGTTCCAGACTGCTCTCCGAGGCTGCGACCTGCCCCTGCAACCCCTCGATCTCCGCCTCCAGCCCGGCGACGGAGCGGCCGAAGATCGTCAGCCGGTCCGCGAGCAGCGTGCGGCGGCTGTCGAAGATGCTGTCCTGCCCGGCCATCGCGGCCTGCGCGGCGGCGTCACCGATCTTCTCGGTCAGTTCTGACGGAAAGTCGATCTCCCCGGCCTCCGCCTGTTCGGCCAGCAGCCGCGCCTCGGTGGCGCGGGCCTCGAAATATTGCGCCTGCACCTCGTTCAGATTCGAGGCGGGGACGGTGTTCTGCAACCGGATGAGGGTCTGCCCCGCTGCGACCTGCTGGCCCTCCTCGACCTCGATCCGGTCGATGATGCCGCCTTCGAGATGCTGGACGGTGCGGACATTCGTGTCGACATTGACCACGCCCGGCGCCACCACCGCGCCTTCCAGCGGCGCGGCAGCGGCCCAGACATAGAATGTCCCGGCAAACACCGCGATCACCGCAAAACCCGCCAGCCCGAAGCCGCGGCCAAAGGGGCGGCCCGCATCGGCGGGGCCGGGTGGTGCGTCCTGCGCCGCGTGTCGGGTGGGATGCGCGATCTCGGTCATGGTCAGGTCACGCTCCTGAGATGATCGCGGGCGCGGATCTGGGTGTCGCGGCCGGTATTCTCCGTCACCTCATGCGCGCGCCGGCCGCCGAGGATCAGGAAGCGGTCGGCCATGCGCGCGATCTGGGCAGAGTGGATGGACTGGGTGATGATGATCGACGCCCCCTCGGATTTGAGCTGCGCCACGGCCGCCTCCAGCAGCCGCCGCGACGGGCTGTCAAGATTGGCCGACGGCTCGTCCAGCACGATGATGCGCGGCCGCCGGTAGAAGGCGCGGGCAAGCGCGATGCGCTTGCGCTCGCTGCCCGACATGCCGAAGGTCGTCCCGGTGATGAGCGTGTCATACCCGTCCGGGAGCCGCACGATCTGGTCATGGATGCCGACCAGCCTGGCCGCATCGACCACGTCATCGAAGCTGCCCTCGTCCATCCGGGCGATGTTCTCGCGCACGGTGCCGGCGAACAGCTCCGTATGCTGCGGCATGAAGCCGATGATGCCGGCCCGCTCCGCCGCAGGCAGGCGCGACAACTCGACGTCGCCCAGCCGGATCTGTCCCTCGCGCGGGCTCAGCACACCCACCAGCAGGCGCGACAGGGTGGTCTTGCCGGTCCCGGCGGTGCCGTTGACGACCAGCACCTCGCCCGGTTTCAGGCTCAGCGACAGGCGGTTGAACAGATAGGACCGCTCTCCGGGCTGTCGGAAGCTCATCTGGTCGAGGATCAGCGGCGCGCGGCGCGTGTCGGCCTGGACCGAGGCGCCCGCCTGCGCCTCGTCCGCGAGCCGTTTCTTCACCGCGGCATAGGCGGTCCGCGTCTCGCGCAGATTGCGGTAATTGCTGATCGCGTCATTGGCCAGCGAATAGCCGAAGCCCGACATGATCCGGGCCGCAAAGATGCCGCCGAAGCTCAGCGTGCCGATGACGACCAGCCAGACACCCACCGCGATCATGGCGATGCGCAGGAACTGCCCGATCCCGCGGCGCAGCGTCTTGAACAGGATCTGCCGGTCGTCGATCTGCTGTTTTTCGTCCAGCCGGGCCGAGGCGGTGCGCCGCCAGCGTTCGGTCAGCGCCGCCCCCATCGAGAAGGCGCCGACGCTCTCCTTGTTCTGCCCCGCGGCCTGCACGAGCGCCGATTGCTCGCGGTAGGCACTGCCCGAGGCGCGCCGCGCGTCGCGGGTCAGCATGTCGCTCAGCACGCCGACGATCAGCAGCAGCAACAGCGCCCCGAGCGCGATGAGGCCGAGCAGCGGGTGGATGAGGAACACGCCGAGGAAGAAGAGCGGGGCAAACACCAGGTCCAGCCAGGTCACCATCGGGCCGGAGACGAAGCTGCGCAGCTTGCCGACATAGCCGAGCGACTCGGTGATCTCGGCGGCCTGGTCGGGGCTGCTGGCATCGGCCAGCCCGCGTCCGACCATCTGTGGGCCGAAGAGCCGTTCGATCCACACCCCCCACCGGACCAGCATCCGCCGCCGCAGCACGTCGAGCGCCATGCCGCAGCACACGGCGATCACCACCATGACGGTGAGCATCACCAAGGTCTCGAAGCTGCGGCTGGCCGGCACCCGGTCGAGCGCCTGGATCAGGTAGAGCGGCATGGCGAATTTCAGCAGGTTGAAACAGGCGGTGAAGATCGCAAGCATGCACAGACCGGGGCGCGAGGCGCGCCAGGCCGCCTGCATCGGCGACACCGTCCCGGCTTTCCGCCGCCTGGCCATCAGCCCGCCCCCGGCCGCCGGAGGCAGGCCGGCAACGCCGCCCGCGACACCGGCCGCCTGCCCTGCCGCACCCGCCTCATGGCCGCTTGCGGCGCAGCACCCGCTGCCGCCTCATTCCGCCGCCGCGATCCGCTGGAAGGCCGCGCCGATGCCGCCGCCCTCGTAATCGCCCTCCAGCCCCCCGGCGGCGCCGGTGGCGTCGTCCAGGTATTCGTCATCGTCCAGCCCCTCATTCTCGATCGGAGAGGAGAGCGGCCAGGCCGGCCGTTCCGCCGGACCCGGCATGGGCCGGCCCTGCATCCGGACCGCGAACAGGATGGTGGCGATGCGCCCCACCAGCTCCGAGATGTCGCCACGCCCGCGCCGGGAACGCGACAGGGCCGCCAGCAGCGCCCCGGTCGCGTCCTCCAGATCCTCGAGCCCCGCATCCAGCACGGCGCGCACCGCCGCCACCGGCACCGTGGCGGTTTCGACGAAGCCCGGCATATAGGCCGTGTGCTTCAGCCGTGGCACGCTCAGCTCGATCACCCCGAAATCGGTCATCCAGTCCTGGCGGCGGAACCCGTTGCGCCAGTCGCGCCGCTTGCGGTCGCGGGCGCGGTAAGCGACGCCGCAGATCCGGTCGGCCTCCTCCTCCATCACGTGATGGGCGGCGAGATCAAGGATCTCGCGCGCGATGGCGGTGCCGGACATGCCCAGCCGGTTCGCCTCCGCCATGCCCATCCCCATCGGCACGAGATTGCCTAGCGCGACCTGCGCCGGCACCACCGCATCGGCAATCTTGCGCAGCGCCGGCTGCATGGGCCCGCCGCGCAGCGCCGCCCGCGCGGCGCGGTCGCGGATCGCCATCATCAGCGCGCCTTCCTGCAACTCCCAGGGCGAATAGACGCGCAGCCCCGTGGCCGCCTCCGCCTCGCGTACGCCAAGCGGCGAGCGGCCCAGACGGCCGCTGAGGCCCAGCACGTCGTGGCCGGCCTGCCCCAGCATGTCGAAACCGTATTTCGCCCCCATCGCGTCATAGGCGGCGAAGACCGTCCCGATGGTAAACTCCATGATGCGCCCGCTATGGATGAGCTGCGCCGTTTCGAGTTGCTGCAACCCGTCGGCAATCTCGATCACCGCCACGTCGCAGCCCTCTGCAGCGGCGTGGTTCATCAGCCGGCAGGTCGCGTCCTCGATCTCCGGGATGCTGACAAGATAGGTACTGGCGTGGCCCGCATCGGTGAAATCCAGCGACAGATCGGCCCCCGCATCGCGCACGATCCACATATCGCCGCCCGCGCCCGTGCCGGTGATCTTCAGCGCCGCCACCCGGAACCCCAGCCGCTTGAAGCCGCGCACGAGCGAGGTGGCGGTCAGCGTCTTGCCCGCGTTCATCGAGGTGCCGAGCGACAGCACGGCCGGGATCGCGGGCGCGGTTTCGGGCGCGTCGACGCCGAACTGCCGCAGATTGAGCCGTCGCCCCGCCGCATCACCCAGAATGCCAATCGGGGTGATCTGGGTCGGCGGCTTCATCCGCTGATGGCGCGAGATTTCCAGCGAGGCGATGCCGCCCGCCGCGACCAGATCGCAGGGTGCCAGATCCGGGCCGATCTGCGCCTCGTACTGATCCGGCGCATAACGGTTTCCGAAACAGACGATGATTTCATCGCCTGGAAACATATGCGCACGGCGGCCGTCGGTCAGTTCCAGCTTGGTGTGTTTTCCGATCTCGTCGATCCGCGCCAGGACCAGATCGCCGGGCGCCGGACTCAATTCGCCCTGCAGCAGCGTCTTGTAGGCCTTTCGCGGCACCCGCCTGGTGCTGAATGCACGTTTCGCGCGGGAAATCCGCGCCTTGCTGACCGCGACATGACGCATAATGCAACCTCGAACCATAACTACAGACCATCACCCAGAGTATCCCCCCGGCAACGTCATGGTTATGGTTAACAACCGGAATTACGCGATTGCAACGCGCAGTTTCCGGGTTGAAATCAGCCCGATAGGATCAACCGCGAAATTCTCGCACCCCGCGAAAACCGGCCATTAAATGCAACTTGTTTGCAGCCGGTTGAGCGGCACAATTCAATTACTGCTTGCCACAAGACGGAATCGCATTTTCGGCATCTGCGAAAACACGTCGTAATTGCGTAAAATCCAGATGAAGAAATTCTGACGGTTTTGACGGTGGAAAACATGGCGTGGCAGGGATGAGAAAATCGACTGCCCGGTTTATCTGCGCAGGCGATCCGCCGAAATTTCTGGGTCCACCAGTCGTCGACGCGGTGTCTTCTCAGTCAACAGCGCGGCAGACAGGCCGATTTCCGCCCGCCCCGCCCAGGGATCGGCGGATATTTGCCGATATTTGCGCAACCGCACTCCCGCATCGTGGCAACCCGCAGATACGTGCCGCACCACCCGGATGCGGGCCAGCGGCGACTTGCGTGATTCCATGGCGGGCGGCCGATCGACCTTTGGCCAGACAGTCCCGGCACAATGACGGATCAGAACCCGAGCGCCTCGACCATCTCATCGGCCTGCAACATGCCGCGCGCGCTGTGGCCCACATCCGGCGCCTCCACCAGTGACCAGTTGAAACGCCAGCCACGCGCCTCCGCCGCCTGCTGCGCGCGCCGAAATGTCGTCTCGCCCCGGTCGAAGCGGTTGTCGCCCTGCCGGGTGGCGGGCTCCGTCATGGTCAGATCCTCGCTGCCGGTATCCTCATCGCCCAGATAGATGGTGATCGGGGCGGCCAGGTAGTCGCGCATCCAGCCCGCCGCCTCGCCCGGATCGTCGAACCCGCCATAGCCATAGGGCACCTTCTCCTCCAGGCTGGGCAGGACATAGGTGGAGGGGTTGGCCAGAATGATCCGCTCCACCCCCTTGGGCATGGCATAGGCCGCGGCGCGCGACAGGAACTGGCCGCCCGCCGAATGGCCGAAGAGATAGCTGGGCGCATCCGGCCGCCCCTCCTGCGCGCGCGCCCATGCGATCAGCTCATCGACCAGTTCGACCGTCCAGTCATCCTCGTCCCGCAATGCACCGTCATCCACCACCCCGCCGCGGTGATAGGACCAGTTCGGAAACCGGTCCCGGTCGAACAGCGGCGCGTAGAGCGAGAAACAGCCGCGCTCGGCCAGGGGGATCGCGGCCTCCAGATATTGTTCCGCGGTGCGGCTGTTGCCGTGAAAGATCATCAGGATGGCGGGCGCGGCGCAGCCCTGCGGGCGATACTGGAACACCTGCATCTCGCGCCCGTCGACCATCGCCCTTTCCCGCGTGACCCGCGCATTGTCGGCCGCAGCGCCGTTTGCTCCGGCCGACACGCCCAGCATAGCTGCCGCAAGCGAGCGGCAGGTGGAGCGGAGTTGGGATCTGGACCACCAGGCCATGCGGCGCCTCCCGGGTTGATGCGCCCGACAGAATTGGGACGTGCAGGCGCGGTTTCAATACGGACGGTCCCGGCGGCTGGTTCCGCGTCGATGCTTGGGGTGCCCATGAAAGACCGTTCCTTGACGATGGCGGGCCCGGAAGGACTTGAACCCTCAACCTTGGACTTAGAAGGTCCCTGCTCTATCCAGTTGAGCTACGAGCCCGCGCGGCGCTGTTGATGGCCGAAATCGCCGCGATCCGCAATCTCAAATGGCAAGGCCGCGCGCGCCGATCCAGATTACTGCAACAGCGGCTTTCGGTTTTGCACATGGCGCACCGCCAGCTTGCGACCCATCCGGCCCGAGGCGCAAAGCCGCGCGGTCGGCCGCTCGGCCCCGTCTCGCAATTCGGGAAACAGCGTCAGGATCTCGTCAAGCGCCGCATCGCCGACGGAGCGCATGGCCTGCCTGCCGGTGTGCAGCGATTCCGAGGCCGCGCCGTTGGCGGTGATGATCTGGTGATCGTCGAACAGCAGGTGGACGTATGTCACCTCGGTCATGTCCGTCGCCACATCGATCCCCTCGACCTGGCAAAGCTGCTTGGCGGCCACCAGCACCTCCATCGCGCCGAACATGCGCTGCGCGATCTTGGAACGGACCAGCATCCGGTGCTGCGGCGACACCATCAGATCCGCGACCGGCAGCCCGGCGCCGAGCGCACCGGCGCGGATGCGGATCGGGGCGAGATGGGGGTTGTCCGCAAGCGTCCGCGCGTCGAGATGCCGCTTGCCCACCCAGCGAACGGGCTGGCAGCCGCAATCCTGCGTCACCACCATGTCGCCCACGGAAAGATCAACCGCCGCGCAGTCGCGCCCGCTGGCGATGGCAATCCGTGTGTCGGCCGCGAAGCAGATGACGTTGGTGTTGTCCCAGGTCAACTCCGATCCCTGCACGGCGCTGCCGCCATTGCGGATGGTAAAGGTGAAATCCTGGCCGAGCGCCGTCAGATCATTCAGCGTGCCGTCGGCCTGGTCGGCCCGCATCCATTGCAGCGGGTTGCCGTAAGGCGACTGGCCCGCGGCGACGCGCTGCGCGTTGATCTCTTCCAGGTTGGCCTGATTGTAATAGCCGCTCAGATCGACGAAATCATTGTCGCCCTGCCCGGTGCCGGCCGCGATATCGCCGTTATTGGCGTCTCCGCCGGTGGCATTGTTGAAATCCGTGATGATGTCGCCGGTCTCGGCTAGGAACGTGTCGAACCCGTCGCCGCCGGTGAGCGTATCGGTCGCACTGTCTGCGACATGGGTGTTCTTGGCCGAGCCGTTGGGATTATACGAGCCGCCGACGATGAAATCGTTTCCGGTCCCGCCATCCACGCTGTCCGCCTCGGTGCCGCCGATAACGAGGTCGTTTCCGCCCTCGCCCACCACCGTGTCCGTCCCGGCCCCGCCGATCAGCCCGTATTCGCCGTAATAGCCCTGCCCGCCCGCGAGAACGGAGTCGTCTCCGTCTCCGCCATAGATCTGATCGGCACCATCATCGCCCGACAGCACATCGCTGCCGCCGCGGCCATACATGGTGTCGTCGCCCTCGCCGCCATTGTTGGTATAAAGGAATCCTGTTTGAGAGTTGGCAAAGCCAATGTCGTCGCCCTCGCCGACATCGATATAGTCGTTTCCCTCCTGACCGCCAGTTCGGTCGTTGCCAGAGCCTCCATTGATAGAGTCATCGCCGGCTCCACCAAAAATTTCGTCGTTGCCCGCATCTCCTGAAAGCGTATCGGACCCGGCATTGCCATAGATCAGATCCGAGTCGCCGCCGCCGGATATCTTGTCATTTCCGTCACCGCCCGACAGGCTGTCATTACCGGCGTCGCCGAGGATCAGGTCGTTATCGGCACCACCCGCGATTGTATCATTACCGATGCCGCCATAGATGTCGTCGACCCCGGCACCACCGTCGATATTGTCATCTCCCTCGTTTCCAAGAACAAGGTCGATACCTGCTCCACCAGAGATGACATCGTTGCCAGCATTGCCGATGAGGTAGTCGTTACCTTCATCGCCGAACAGCGAATCCGCCCCTTCGCCTCCACGGATTTGATCGTTGCCGAGACCACCTCGAAGTGTGTCGTTGCCATCGTTTCCTTCGAGGTAATCGCCGCCATCGCCACCAAGCACGCTATCAGCCCCGCCAAGACCACGGAGCGTGTCATTGCCTGCGAAGCCCTCGATCGTGTCGTTCTCGGGAGCTCCGTTCTGGTCGCCGGAGAGGTTGTCATTGCCACTGGTGCCGGGAATGCGTGCCATAAAATACACTCGCAAAGTCTGCCCTGGCGGGCCGATTGGAAACGGTGCCCCATGGACAACTTGGGGCGCTAAAATTGAACGGAACGGTGTCGCCACACGTTCAGGTAATATGTCTGATTGGCCTATCCAGAACCGGACAGGCACGCAAGAAAACATAAGTTAACGCTGTTAGCTTGGCCTGAAAGGCAAGCGGAAACCCGCCGGGCGATCAGGCGCCGGACAGATCCCGGCGCATGAACGCACTCATCGGGTCATGCCCGTAGCTGCCGAAAGGCGGGCAATCGCAGAACCCGTTGCGGCGGTAGAACGCCCGCGCGGGTGCGAAGCTGGGCTGCGCGCCGGTCTCAAGCGCCAGGGTCGCGGCGCCCATCTGCCGCGCGGTGTCGATCAGCGCCGCCAGAAGCTGCCGCGCCGCACCGCCGCCGCGCGCCTCTTGCAGCACATGCATGGATTTCAGTTCGGCCAGACCGGCACCGAGATCCTTCACCGCCCCCATGCCGATGGCCCGCAGCCCCGCAAAGGCGGCCAGAAAGGTGATGCCGGGCGCACGCAACGCGGCGCGGTCCATCATGTGGATGGATTCGGGCGGCGTGTCGGCGTGGCAGAATTCGGTGTGGCGGGCAAAGAGCAGGTCGAGACGCGTGTCCAGCGGATCCGCCGGACCGATTGTCAATGCGTCCAAGGCGCCCGCCGGTCATTGGCGAAATTCTCGCCATATCCGCGGGGACGGATATTCTGCGCCCGCTTCTGCGGATCGAGCACGACATAGTCGAGCCCCTTCTCCTTGGCGTAAGCCTCGGCCTCGTCGCGCGTCGAAAACCGCAACCTGACCTGCGACTGGGTGTCGTCGGAACTCGTCCAGCCCATCAGCGGATCGATGTCGCGCGCATCGGCATGGGGAAATTCCAGCACCCAGTTGCGGCTGCGGGCCGTGCCGGACTGCATGGCGTTGCGGGCGGGCTGATAGATGCGGACTCGCATGGGCTGGTTCCTGTGCCGTGATCTTGCCCGGTTATCCGATACTGGCTGGCGGCGCGCAAGAGCCTGGGAGGAACTGCCGAGGAACGAAGACCGCCGCGGCACGTTGGTCGGGTGCGGCGCGCTTGCCGAGATCCTGCCGCAATCGCGCCTGACGATATTTCGAGCAGGAGGAGGAATTCAGATGCGCATTACCACCGGAATCTGCGGCCTGCTGGCCGCCGCGATGCTGAGCGGCGGGGCCGCCCTCGCCCAGACCGAGGACGCCGAGGCGGCGGCATCCGATATGCCCGAAGCGGAGTCCGTCACCACCGACAGTGACGGTGCGGCGGGACAGGATGCGACCGGCAGCATGAGCGGCACCGACACCGACGCCGACCCTGGGACGATGAGCGGCTCCGACACGGGCGCCGACTCCGGGGCGATGAGCGGCTCCGACACCGCCGAGACCGAACCCGGCGGCGCAGCGGCCGGGATGGGGACCGACGCCGCCCCGGCCCACTCCGCCACCATCTCCGATGCCGAAGGCGCCCAGATCGGCGCGGTCGAGCTGTCCTTCTCTGCCTCGGGTCTCGCCGTGGTGGACATCTCATTCACCGGGGTTCCGGCCGGTGAACATGCCGTGCATTTCCACCAGACCGGCATGTGCGAGGCGCCGTTCGATTCCGCGGGCGACCATCTTGCGGGCGACATGGATCACGGCGTGATGGCTCAGAACGGGCCGCATCCGGGCGACATGCCGAACATCACCGTGCCAGACAGCGGCGAGATCAGCCTGACCTATTTCGTGCCGGGTCTGACCGAAGATCTGGTGGCCGACGATGACGGCACCGCCTTCGTGATCCACGAAGCCTCGGACGATTACCGCTCGCAACCCAGCGGGGATGCCGGCGGGCGGCTCGGCTGCGCGGTCGTCACCGAAGCCGCGGGCTGAGGCTTGAACTTTCGCGGCGAGACCCGATCTGGTATGCGAACACCACCGGAACTCTCGCCGCGGGGATCTCATGGGTCATAACAACACCAACGCGCCGGTCGCCCGCTTCCCGGAGGTCACCCGACCGAAGCTGGAAGGCGGCCGGCGTTTCGTCATGCAGACCGAATTCCAGCCGGCGGGCGATCAGCCGACGGCGATTGCGGAGCTGTCGCAGGGCGTGCGGGACGGCGACCACGATCAGGTTCTGCTGGGGGCGACCGGCACCGGCAAGACCTACACCATGGCCAAGGTGATCGAGGAGACACAGCGCCCGGCGATCATCCTTGCCCCGAACAAGACGCTGGCCGCGCAATTATACGGCGAATTCAAGGGGTTCTTCCCCGATAATGCCGTTGAATATTTCGTATCCTACTACGATTACTACCAGCCAGAGGCCTATGTGCCGCGCTCGGACACCTATATCGAGAAGGAATCCCAGATCAACGAGGCCATCGACCGGATGCGCCATTCCGCGACGCGGGCTCTTCTGGAACGCGACGATGTGATCATCGTGGCCTCGGTGTCATGTATCTACGGCATCGGCTCGGTCGAGACCTATTCGGCGATGACGCAGGATATGGTTGTTGGCCAGATGTACGATCAGCGCGAATTCATCGGCCAGCTCGTCGCGCAGCAATATCGCCGCCTCGACGCCGCCTTTCAGCGCGGCGGGTTCCGGGTGCGCGGCGATGTGGTCGAGGTCTGGCCGGCCCACCTGGAGGACCGGGCCTGGCGGTTCGATTTCTTCGGGCCGGAGCTTGAAAAGATCACCGAATTCGACCCGCTGACCGGCGCGAAAAGCGACGAGTTCAAGCAGATCCGCATCTATGCGAACAGCCACTATGTCACGCCCCGCCCGACCATGCAGCAGGCCATCAAGGGCATCAAACAGGAGCTGAAGACCCGGCTGGAGCAGCTCAATGATGAGGGCAAGCTGCTAGAGGCGCAGCGGCTGGAGCAGCGGACGAATTTCGATCTGGAGATGCTGGAGGCCACCGGCGTCTGCAACGGGATCGAAAACTATTCCCGCTATCTGACCGGCCGCGCGCCGGGTGAGCCGCCGCCCACGCTGTTCGAGTTTATCCCGGATAATGCAATCGTTTTCGCGGATGAATCCCATGTCAGCGTGCCGCAGATCGGGGGCATGTATCGCGGCGACTACCGGCGGAAGTTCACTCTTGCCGAGCACGGGTTCCGCCTGCCCTCCTGCATGGACAACCGGCCCTTGAAATTCGAGGAGTGGGACGCGATGCGCACCCAGTCCGTGTTCGTGTCCGCCACGCCCAAGGAATGGGAGCTGGATCAGACCGGCGGGGTGTTCGTCGAACAGGTGATCCGTCCCACCGGGCTGCTCGATCCGCAGGTCGAGATCCGCCCGGTCGAGATGCAGGTCGATGATCTGCTGGACGAGGTGCGCAAGGTCACCGCCGCCGGGATGCGCACGCTGGTGACCACCCTGACCAAGCGGATGGCGGAGGATCTGACCGAATATCTGCACGAACAGGGCATCAAGGTCCGTTATATGCACTCCGATATCGACACGATCGAGCGAATAGAGATCCTGCGCGACCTGCGGCTCGGCGCGTTTGACGTGCTTGTGGGCATCAACTTGTTGCGCGAAGGTCTTGATATTCCTGAATGTGGTCTTGTCGCGATCCTCGATGCGGACAAGGAGGGCTTCCTGCGCTCCGAGACCTCTCTGATCCAGACCATCGGCCGCGCGGCGCGGAACGCGGATGGGCGGGTCATCATGTATACCGACAACATGACCGGCAGCATGGAACGCGCCATTGCCGAGACCGACCGCCGCCGCGCCAAGCAGATCGCCTATAACGAGGAACACGGCATCACGCCCCAGACCGTGCGCAAGAATGTCGAGGATGTGCTGGCCGGGCTGTGGCAGGGCGACACGGATCAGTCCCGCGTCACCACCAAGATCGACAAGCCGATGGTAGGATCCAACCTTGCCGCCCATCTGGATGCGCTGCGCGCGCAGATGCGCAAGGCCGCCGAGAACCTGGAATTCGAGGAGGCCGCGCGGCTGCGCGACGAGGTCAAGCGGCTGGAGGCGGTGGATCTGGCCGTGTCCGACGACCCGCTGGCCCGGCAATCGGTCATCGAGGAGGCGGCGGAGGCCGCGGTGGGCAGATCGGGGCGTTCGACCGCCGGACGTGCCGGGCAGCGTGGCGGCAACAAGCGCTCGAAGCGGCGGCGGTGATCCGCCCCTGCCGTCAGCCGCAGCTCACCCGCTCGATAAATCCCTTGTCATCGACATACACGTTCAGCCGCGCCGGGCTGTAATCCTGCGTGACCATGGCGCCGGGCTGGATGACCCGATGCGGCAGGCCGGGCGGGAAGGTAAATTCGCCCACATTCCGCCCCGGCAGCATGTCGTATTCGGGTCCGCAGCGATCGGGCAGGCCGCTGCCGGGCGCGGGTGGCGCACAAGCCGACAGCATGGCGGCGACGGGCAGGATCAGGGCAAGCTTGCGCATGATGGATCATCCTTTCATTGACAGCAGACAGCAGCATCCGCATCCGGTCAACGCCGATGCCGCGAATATGATGCCACCGTGATTGGCAGAGCGCGTTGAGACCCGAACGCAAGGAGAGGCACCATGACATACCCGACACTTCTGACCTTGGCCCTCGCCGCCGCAGCCCTCCCGGTCGCGGCGCATGCATCATCCCCCGACGCATGGGAGGAATTCCGTACGCAGACGCAGGAACGCTGCCTGTCGGCCCTGGATGCGCCTCTGCGGGAGGAGGCCGAGATCGAGGTGAACCCGTTCGGCTCCGAAAGCTACGGCGTTGCGCTCCTGACAGTGCCGTTGCCGGACGAGGGCAGCGAGCGGATCGTCTGCATCCATGACAAACAGGACGGCTCTGTCGAACTGACCGCGCCCTTCGATCCGCCGGTGGCAGGCCAAAGATAACCGATCAAGGCCAAACTCAGGGCATCGTCCTTGCAGCCCGCCCGGTCCACCCCTATCCGCAGGTGACGTCCAGCAACCTGCCCGTCCGGTCAAATCTGAAATTCAGACGAGACGGGTTCAGGTCGGTCGTTTGCACGTTGACCGAGCCATCCGGGTTATCGGCAGGCCGGAACCCATATTGCTGATACAGCGTCCCGGCCGGCAAGGTGATCTGCGGAGATTGCTGGCCGACATATTGCTGATACGCCGCAGCGCCACACGGATCGCTCGCATCGGCCGCCGGCTCCGGTTCCGTGGCGGTGACATCCTCTCCCGGAGTGACGGTGCAGGCGACCACCAGTAGCGGCGCGAATGCCATTCCGCCCCTCATAAGCAAACTCATAAGCGTCTTCCCCCTCTAACTCGGCGACGACAGCCCCGCCATGTATGGCGGTGCAGGCCGAACTATAACCGGAAGCAATCTCGTGACCGGAAAGTTCCCCGCGCCGATCAGCCAAGCTGCGCCAGCACCTCTTCGGTAAGGCGGTCGAGTTCGTCGCGGGCGGGACGTGCATCGCTGCGTTCACCGACCGAAAGCCCCTGCCCCAGCGTCTCGGCATAGGCCACGCGGTTGCCGATCTGGACCTCCGCCACCTCCGCTCCCAGCTCAGCGGCGTTCTGCGCCACCTCCGCCCCGAGCCTTGTGTTGGGCCGCGCCCGGTTCAGCACCACCATGACCGGCGCCTTTTCGCGCCGCGCCAGGTCCAGCACCCCTTCGGTCGCCCACAGATCCACCTGGCTCGACGCGACCGGCACCACCACCAGATCCGCGACCCTCAAGGCCGGGCGCAGGTCGCTGTCGATCTTGGGCGGGGTGTCTATGATGACCACGTCGAAACGCCTTTTCAGCTTGTCGCTTTCGTAAGACGCCCCCCAGGCCGAGGAGGTCGAGAATTCCAGCCCGTCATCCTCGCCCATCCGCCCCATCCGCTCCATGAACCAGCGGCCGAGACTGCCTTGCGGATCGGTATCGACAAGCGCCACGCTGAGCCCGCGCCCCCGCATCGCGACGGCCAGATTGGCCGCCAGCGTGGTCTTGCCGGAGCCGCCTTTCTGCTGCGCGACGGTGATGATGCGTCCGGCCATGCCTGCCCCCTTGCTGGTTTCGGGCGATCCTAGCGGTGCGTTGCCGGGTTTGCGAGGCGATTTTGCGCCTGAATCATGCCTCGAACACCGACTGCACCTCATACATCACCGGCTCGAAACTGCGGCAAAGCTGGTTGATGACGCGGTTACGCTCGCGCATCTCCTCGGTGCGCAGCATGGCCTGGTAATCGCCGCGCGTGTGCCATTGCGAATAGGTGGCGATGCGGGTCTGGGCGTCGTTCAGATGCACCGCCCCGCCGACGAATCCGGGCTGTTTGGAGATCACCTGCTCCCAGGCATCGGTCAGCCGGTCCAGCAGGTCATGGGCGGTCCCCGGCGTGACCTCGAAGGTGGTGATGACGGTCTGGCCGTCGAAATCATGGCGAATCTGGGGCATGTGCCTCTCCCTCGATATGGCTGGGGTCAGCCTGCCACGGAAAATGCGGGCGGCAAAGCGGGTTGCGGGCAGCAGCGCGATATCGCAGCATCGCGGCGAAACGCGACGGAGCGCCCATGATCCCGGTTTTCGACGGCCATAACGACTTTCTGCAACGTCTGCTGGCGGATCGGCCCGATCCGCTGGCAATCTGGCGCGACGGCGATGGCAGCGGGCATATCGATCTGCCCCGGCTGCGGCGGGGCGGGGTGTTCGGCGGGTTCTTCGCGCTGTGGGCGCCCTCGCCGCCCGATCCCTCCGGCACGGATTGGCATGCGCGGCAGGAAACCCCGCCCTACGCGGTGCCGCTGGATCAGCCCATTGATCCCGATGCCGCCACCGCCCATATGCTGCGCCTCGCCGCCCGCCTGGTGGCGATGGAGCGGGATGGCGCGCTGTCGATCTGCTGCAGCGTGGACGAGATCATCGCCGCCAAGCAGGCCGGCCGCATCGCCGCGATCCTGCATATGGAAGGGGCCGAGGGGGTGGCCGATCCCGACATGTTGCATCTGTGGCACCGGATCGGGCTGCGCTCGCTCGGGCCGGTCTGGTCGCGGATCAACGCCTATGGGCATGGCGTGCCCTTCGCCTTCCCGGCCGATCCCGATCGTGGGCCGGGCCTGACCGATGCCGGCAAGCGGCTGATCGAGGAATGCGACCGGCTGCGCATCCTGGTCGATCTGGCGCATCTGAATGCCAGGGGGGTGGAGGACGTGGCCCGGATCAGCGGCGCGCCGCTCGTCTCCACCCATTCCGGCGCTCATGCCGTCAGCGCCTCGACCCGCAATCTGACCGATGCGCAGTTGCGGCTGATCGCCGACAGCCGCGGCGTGGTGGGGCTGAACTTCGCGGCGGGTTTCGTGCGCCCGGATGGCTGCCGGTTGCGCTTTGACGGCTTCGATCCTTACCTGAGACATCTGGACCATATGATTGAAATACTGGGCGAAAATGGCGTCGCGCTCGGCTCGGATTTCGATGGTGCGCTGATGCCGAATGACCTGCAAGACGCGGCCGCCCTGCCGAATTTGCTGGAGGCGATGCGCGCGCATGGCTATGGCGCGGAGCTGATTGAGAAGATCGCCTGGCGAAACTGGATCGACGTGCTCAGGCGGACATGGGAGCGGTGATCGCCGTCAGCGCCTGATCCAGGCAATCCTGCGGCAGCATCACGATGAGCGGCCCCCGGCTGGTCAGGCGCACCGGCCCCGTCGCCTCGTTCGAGGTGCCGACGCGCCCGTCCGGCGCAAATGCGATGCCATCCACCGGCCAGCGAAGCCCGGTGCTTTCCGCGCGGGCCGGACCCATCGGAAACAGCGAGACCCGCGTGCCGGCGGCAAGCGGGAGTTCCAGCAGCGGCGGAGCCAGAAAGGCGACATCCTCGCCCGCCAGCATGATGCAGGGCGGTGCCCTGTGCCGCACCATCACGTTCAGCGCCGCCAGCGTGTGATCCAGCCGCCGCCCGGCAAACCCCACCGCCAGCACGAAACCCGCCTCGATCCGGCTCAGCGCCTTGCCGAAATCGGTGCTGTCCTGCTCGGCCACATGGATCAGCCGGTCGGCGCCGAGCGCCGCGCGCGCCGCGTCCGAGATGGAATCGAAATCCCCGATCGCCTTTTGCGGCATGTGCCCGAAGGACAGCGCCAGATCGGCACCGCCATCCGCGGCCACCAGCAACGGCGCGCGCCGCAGCGCCTGTTCCAGATCGGCGCGCGCCACCGCGCCGCCGCCGATCAGCGTCACCCCGCCCGGCGTCCGGGCCAGCGTCGCGCTCACTCCTCGCCCTTGCCGATGCCGGTGAAAACGCGTCTGAAGGGCAGGATCCAGATGATGCCCAGCACCACGATCAGCAGGAACTCCGCCCAGATCGGCAGCCGCCCGAAGCGGTCATTCACCCAGGCGAGCGCCACCCAGGCCACGACGATATAGCCCGGCAGACCCAGAAGCAGGATCAGCAGAGACAGGCGTTTGCGGGTCTTGAGATCCATTGGGGTATCCTTTCGCCGGACAGCATAGCGCCTGGCGGGGAAATGTCACCGGCCCGACCGGTGCCCCGCCTGTGGCGCGCGCGGGTCTCAATCCGCGAAGGGATCGGTGACCAGGATGGTATCGTCGCGCTCGGGGCTGGTGGACAGAAGCGCCACCGGGCACTGGATCAGCTCCTCGACCCGGCGGACATATTTGATCGCCGCCGCCGGCAGATCGGCCCAGCTTCGCGCGCCCTCGGTGGATTCCTGCCAGCCCTCCAGCTCCTCGTAGATGGGCGTGACCTTGGCCTGAAGCGCCGCGGCCGTCGGCAGGTAGTCATAGCTCACACCGTCGATCTCGTAGCCCACGCAGATCTTCAGCGTCTCGAACCCGTCCAGCACGTCCAGCTTGGTCAGCGCGATGCCGTTCACACCGGATATCGCGCAGGTCTGGCGCACCAGCACCGCGTCGAACCAGCCGCAGCGCCGCTTGCGCCCGGTGACGGTGCCGAATTCATGGCCCCGCTCGCCCAGCCTCTGGCCATCCGCATCGTTGAGCTCGGTCGGGAACGGACCTTCACCGACGCGGGTGGTGTAGGCCTTGACGATGCCGAGGACGAAATCGATGGCGCTCGGTCCCAGCCCGGTGCCCGACGCCGCCATCCCCGACATGGTGGTGGAGGAGGTGACGTAAGGATAAGTGCCGAAATCAATATCCAGCAGGCTGCCCTGCGCGCCCTCGAACAGGATCCGCTTGCCGCCCTTTCGGGCCTCGTTCAGCACCTTCCAGACCGGGGCGGCGAATCCCAGCAGCTTCGGCGCCACCTCCATCAGCCTGGCCTTGAGCGCCGCGCGGTCGATCGGATCGGCCCCGAGGCCCTGGCGCAGCGCATCGTGATGCGCCAGCAGCCGGTCCAGACGCGCATCCAGCGTTTGCTCGTCGCCCAGATCCGCCAGCCGGATGGCGCGGCGGCCCACCTTGTCCTCATAGGCCGGGCCGATCCCGCGCCCGGTGGTGCCGATCTTGGCCGCCCCCGCCGCCTCCTCGCGCAGCCGGTCCAGATCCTGGTGCAGCGGCAGGATCAGCGGCGTGTTTTCCGCGATGATCAGGTTGTCGGTGGAGATCTGCACGCCCTGCGCGGCCAGCTTGTCGATCTCTGCAAACAGCGACCACGGGTCCAGCACCACGCCATTGCCGATCACCGCCAGCTTGCCCTGGCGCACGATGCCCGAGGGCAGCAGCGACAGCTTGTAAACCTGGTCCCCGATGACCAGCGTATGGCCGGCATTATGCCCGCCCTGGAAACGCGCGATGATCTCTGCCCGCTCCGACAGCCAGTCGACGATCTTGCCCTTGCCTTCGTCGCCCCATTGCGCGCCGACAACCACCACATTGGCCATGCTTTTCCCTTCCGCGGTCGTGAATGCCCGGCCCGTATAATCCTCTGCGCATCAGGGGGAAAGGCCAATCCATTGCAGCCCCGGCAGGCCGGGCCGCAACCCGGCGGGACCGCGGCATCCCCCGGGTTGCAACCCAGCCATGCAGCATCGGCAGTGGTGCTGCGCTGCAGCATCCCCTAGCTTCATCCACAGGGAGGAAAACCGTTCGACATAGATTATGCAGAGGTTTTCCATGACCGACCAGACCAGCAACGTCACCATCACCTTCTCCGACCGGCTCGGCGCCCTGCTCAGCCGCATTGGCCGCAGCTTCGAGCGCCTGGCCGAGGCCCAGTCCCGCAGCAAGGAAGTCGAGGCGCTCTACGCCAAATCGGACGCGGAGCTCGCCCGGCTGGGAATCCGCCGCGACCAGATCCCGCAATACGTGTTCCGCGACCGCGCCTGGATGTAATCCGGCCATACCCGGCATGACAACGGGCGCCGCGCGGCGCCCGTTTTCCGTTTCAGCAGCCCGTCGCGGCCGCGTCAGACGAACAGGAAATCATCCGCGTCGAGCTGCCCCGAGGCTGTGCCGTTCAGCACCACCGTCGTGCCGCCGAAGGCCACCACCGCCTTGCCGCCCTGCTGGCTGATGCCAAGTTCGGAGAAATTCCCGCCATCGATGGTGCGGAACTCGATCAGATCGGCGCCGATCTTGAAATCCTGGATCACGTCGCGCCCGTCATTCTGGAAGAAGACGAATGTGTCGCGCCCGGCCCCGCCATTCAGCAGATCATTGCCCTTGCCGCCGACGATCCGGTCGAACCCGCCCTGCCCGCTGATCGCATCCGCACCCTCATGGCCCCGGATCAGGTTGGCCGCATGATTCCCGCTCATCACGTTGGCCTTGGCGTTGCCGGTGCCGCTGACCGCGTTCGGACCCACCAGATGCAGGTTTTCCAGCGCCGCCGAGAGCTGGAAATCCACCGAGGAGAGCACCGTGTCGATGCCGGTCTGCGGCCCCTCGATCACGCGGTCGCCGAGATTGTCCACGACATAGCGGTCATTGCCCTTGCCGCCGAACATCTTGTCGGCCCCCCAGCCGCCATCGAGCGTGTCGTCCCCGCCCCAGCCGATCAGCGTGTCGTTGCCGGGCAGGCCGCGCAGCAGGTTCACGCCCTCCGTGCCCTCGATCTTGTTGGCCTGGTAGTTCCCGGCGCCATTGACCGGGCCGGGGCTGCGCAGGATCAGATTCTCCACATGCCCGCCGAGCTGGTAATTGGTCGAGGCGACCACCGTGTCGATCCCCGCGCCCGGCGCCTCGATCACCTTGTCGCCGGCATGGTCCACCAGGTAGCGGTCATTGCCCTTGCCGCCGAACATCTTGTCGACCCCGGCGCCGCCCTCCAGCCGGTCATCGCCGCCCCAGCCCTTCAGCGTGTCATCCCCGGCCTTGCCCTTGAGGATATTGCCGCGATCATTGCCGGCGATCACGTTGTCCAATCCGTTGCCCGCCCCGGTCACGGCGGTCCGACCGGTCAGTGACAGGTTCTCGAGATTGTCATACATCCAGAAATTCACCGAGGAATAGACCGTATCCTCGCCTCCGTCGGCTCCCTCAACAACGCGAACGCCCCTGGCCGAGATATTATAGAGGTCATCGCCATCGCCGCCTTCCAGCCATTCGCCTGCCGTCGTACCGGTCAGCGTGTTCGGATGGGCGTCGCCGATACTGTCGTCGCGATACGTGTCTTCCTGATGCCCGTCATCGCCGTCAGTCGGTTCCGCCGGCGTCTCAGTGCGCTGATCGGGATCACGCATATCGGACGGAACCTCCACCGGCTCGGAGCCGGGGAAATCCGAGTTCCCGATATCCACCGAGGAAAGGTAGATCTGATCGACACCCGAATCGGCAAGGATCTTGACCGCCAGCACATCGCTCAGCTTGACGGTCTTTTCGGGCACAAGTTTCGCGGTGATGGTAATATCGCCATTATTTGAACTGCTTGTCGAAGAGAATGACCCCGCGAGCAGCGGCCAGATCGAGTCCAGCGAAATATCGGCCCCGTTGAAGGTCATGCTGATTTCCACTGGCACGCCCGCCGGCAGGATACGCTCACCCGCCGATAATGTGGCGATATAATCGCCGTCCTTGATCGTCTTCTTGACCGACCAGGGCGTCACGTCATTGGTTTTTTTCAGCTTGAGCGTGTAGGGTGTCGGATATTCGTCGTCCGCTGTTCGGCTTAACTCAATCACAGGAAACTGTCTGACTTGCAGGACATACCGGCCACTGCGCGGCGCGGTAAACTCTTCCGTCAGCATCGGCGTGCCGGGGACGGGGAGGAAGTCGTCGTAGGAATAATTGCCGCCAAGGCCATTCATAATTATCGCGAAAAAACTCAAAGGCGCGGGATTACTTTCCTGCAGCCAGAATCCCCTGATAACGTTTTGCAGCTCAATATTGTCGGTCTTGTACTCGATCTGATAGGTGTCACCCGCATCCAGATCCAGGACGAAGGTATCATAATCGAAGCTCTTCAGCCCCTTAAAAGTGGTGTCGTGGACATATCCGGTGGTCAGCTCACCCTCGGTCAGCCGACCGAGCGGCCGCGTGCTGCCGGGCGCAGTCAGCTTCACCGCTTCCTCGCCGTCAGGCGGGACCGGATGGCCGTAGAGATCTTCGTCCGGAGTTTCCTTGATAATGCGCATACCGCCCTCCACAACTTTTGGGAGAGGCTTACCTCAGACCGGAAAAAATTTGAATTATATAATAAGACAGGTAGTTACCCGCCTTATGAAGATCGCGGCCGCGTGCCTCTAGCCGGACAACCGACATCCGGCATGTGTCAGCCGCTCAACCGGTGAGATTAAGGCTCATCCGCGACGCGGCGCGGTGTTGCCCTGCGAAAAAACAGGCCGCCGATACAAGCTGGATTTCAGAAGAACAGAAAATCGCCCGCGTCCAGATCGTCGGCATTCACAGCATTCAGCACCACCGTACTGCCGGCGAAGGCCAGCACCGCCTTATTGCCCTGCTGGCTGATCGTCAGATCGTCGAAACGGCCGCCGCCGGTCCTGAACTCGATCAGATCGGCCCCGATGGTGAAATCCTGGATCACGTCGCGCCCGTCATTCTGGAAGAACACGAATGTGTCGCGCCCGGCCCCGCCATTGAGCAGATCATTGCCCTTGCCGCCGACGATCCGGTCGAACCCGCCCTGCCCGCTGATCGAGTCGGCCCCGTCATGGCCTTTCAGGATATTCGCGGCGTGATTGCCGCTCATCATATTGCCCGCGGCATTGCCCGAGCCGCTGATCGGCTTCGGCCCGACCAGATGCAGGTTTTCCACTGACGCCGAGAGCCGAAAACTCACCGAGGATAGCACCGTGTCGGTGCCAGTCCCCGGCGCCTCGATCACCCGGTCGCCGATGTCATCCACCATATAGCGGTCATCGCCCTGTCCACCGAACATCTTGTCGGCACCCCAGCCGCCATCGAGCGTGTCATCCCCGTCCCAGCCTTTCAGTGTGTCGTCGCCGGGAAGCCCACGCAGGATATTGGCTTCTTCAGTGCCCGAAATATCGTTATCCTGATGATTTCCGGTGCCGTCGATCTTCCCAAAACCGCGCAGGATCAGATTTTCGACATGGCCGCCAAGCTGATAATCGGCCCATGAGATGACGGTGTCAGTGCCTGAAGCTGCCGCCTCGATCACCTTGTCCCCGGCATGACCGACGATATACAGGTCATCGCCCTTGCCGCCGAACATCTTGTCCGGGCCCGGCCCGCCATCCAGACGGTCATCGCCGCCCCAGCCTTTCAGCGTGTCTTTGCCGTGCTTGCCCAGCAGAACATTGTCGTTCAGGTTTCCGGTGATGACATTATTCAGATTATTTCCGATGCCTGTCACGGCTTCAGGACCGGCCAGAGTCAGGTTCTCGATCTCGTAGTAACCCGACATCTCATAGTCCACTTCGGCAATGACAGTATCGATGCCCTCACCAACCCATTCCACCGCGCTCATAAATCTTTCCGGGCCGGTGATGATGTAGAGATCATCGCCCTTTCCACCATGCAGCGGGGTGGCGCCGTCCCCGATCAGAGTATTCGGACCGTCGTCACCGGCAATAATGTGATCCGGCACAACGGGCGGTGGCATGACGGCTTCAGGATTGATATGGGCCACCAGGATCGGCCTGATGTCGGCGATATCTGCCTGACGCTGATCTGAAGGCGCAGCCTTATACGGCGGTAGCGGAAAGGGCATTTCCGACACGCGGATGCCGGGGTTCACCATGCCCTGCATCGCGGGTTCGGCCGCTGGCCCGGCCATCACGATAATAGAGGTCGCGTCAGGGCCCCTGGAAAAGGACCGCGTCACGGACGGCTTGTTCACGGTCATGGTGCTCTCCTTTGGGGCGACGCGACTTTATCATGTCATAACAAAGAATTACGCGATTATATACGGTTAATCGTCGCGATGCTTAAAGCTCGGCCTCGCAGTGAACGGGGAGGATATTTTGTCCCGCGCCGCCACTAGACGAAGATAAAATCATCGGCTGACATTTCGTAGCCCTTGCTGGCCACCTCGTCGGCGTAGCTCATCCTGATGCTCAGATTCCAAGCTGCCGATTCGATCTCGACCATCCGACCTACTGTGTCGATGTCCGCGAAGCTCCGCGCGCCGCTGGTGATGACGATCTTGTCCACCCCGGGTTCGAAATCCCAGATGTCGTTCCCGCGGCCGTCATTCCCGGCAAAGACGAACCGGTCGGCCCCGGCACCGCCCTCAAGATGATCTGCACCATGGCCGCCGATCAGCACGTCGCGCCCGTCCCCGCCATGGATCTCATCATTGCCCGCGCCGCCGCGCAGCGTGTCGTGACCCCGATGGCCCCACAGCTCGTCATTTCCGCCCAGCCCCGAGAGCAGGTTGCTGACGTCATTGCCGGTGATCTGGTTCGCCTTGGCATTCCCGGTGCCGTTGATCTCGCGCAGACCTTCCAGACCCAGATGTTCGAGCGACTGCGCGAGCGTGTAGCTCACCTGGGAATAGACCGTGTCTTCGCCGGTATGTGGTGCCTCGATCACCTTGTCGCCGACATTATCCACGAAGTAGGTGTCGTCGCCCTTTCCGCCGAACATCTTGTCCGCACCCCAGCCGCCATGCAACCGGTCGTCCCCACCCCAGCCGATCAGCGTGTCATCGCCCGGCGCACCGCGCAGTTCGTTATCGCCAGACGTGCCCTCGATCCGGTTGTCCTGAGAATTTCCGTCCCCGTCGATGCCCCAGTCAGCCCGCAGGATCAGGTTCTCGACATGGCCGCCAAGCTGGTGATAGGTCGTGGCGACCACCGTGTCGATGCCGGCGCCCGGTGCCTCGATCACCTTGTCGTCCAGGTCATCGACGAGATAGCGGTCATTGCCTTTGCCGCCAAACATCTTGTCGGCGCCTCTGCCGCCCTCCAGCCGGTCATCGCCGCCCCAGCCTTTCAGCGTGTCATTGCCGTCCTTGCCCTTGAGGATATTGCCGATCTGGTTGCCCGCGATGACATTGTGCATGTCGTTGCCCGCGCCCGTCACTGCCTTGCTGCCGGTCAGGCTAAGATCGTCAAGATACGACCCCATCCAGAAGTCGACCGAGGAAAACACACTGTCCGTGCCTTCGCGAGGCCCTTCGACCACACGTACGCCCCTGGCAGAGACGATATAGGTATCATCGCCCTCGCCGCCTTCCAGAACTTCGCCCTTCACATTTCCCACAAGCCGGTCCGGGCCGGACATATCGGGCAGCGCTTCGCGGGTCTTGACCAATGTGACGCCATATTCATGTGTGCCGGAGACGGTCTGGTATTCCCCCTGAGAATCCTCGACGGAAATTGCAATATAGGACCCGAGCTTGAAATAGTAATCGCCGGCATTTTCGGCAGTGAATTCCAGCGTCCTTCCGAAATCGCCGTTGAACCGGTCCCGCGACGCGCTGTCGCCATGCATGATGCGCTGACCGGCGGTCGACCGGTTCGGGTCGTCATACCATACATCCACGCGGACCGGACCGACTGTCACCAAGCTGTCGATTTCGGGGGCAATATACCCGGGAAGTTCGATATCAAGTCTGTAGCTGGCGCCTTTTTCCAAGCTGGCGAGATAATAGTCATAATCCCAGTAAAACTGTGGTTGGGCATGCAAATATGAGGTCGTCGGGATATTTTCGGCTAGTTTACTGACCCGCGTATTGGGATCCGCCTTCATATTGGAGATAGTGCTCTCGTAAATCGTTCCGATCGCGGCATCGGTGTCGCGTGTTTCGGTCTCTTTAATGATCTGCATCTAAACTTCTCCGGCAGTTTCCTGAAACTCTCAGGATTTTTGACGGTTGGTCAAGCTGCAAATAAGGTCAGGTTAATTCGGAGATCGAAGCAATTGCGCCTCACGAATAAAGGGATTTCCGGTAGAATTCGATACCAGTATTCAGTGTGTCAATTTTATGTCAGCGGTCAGGAAAATTATAATTCAGCGACAACGGTCTGCCAGCTTCAGCATTCGGGTCTGGACCGGCTTACGCGCCAGATGATCGTTGCCAAGTGCGATCTGTCGGACCGCCAAGATGCGCAGGCCCCGCCACCCTCGCGACAGAGCCCGCTCTCGCTGGCCGCGAAACGAGTCCGGCTTGGAGCGACCCCTTAATCTGCCGCCTCGACCGGGCGCAGCACTTTAAACTCACCCCGCCGCGATCACGCCTTCCACCGCCGCAATCGCCGCATCTGCCGCTTCCAGCGACGGCGCCCCGCCCTGCGCCCGGTCGGGGCGGCCGCCGCCGCCCTTGCCGCCAAGCGCCTCGGTCGCGGCCTGTACCAGCGATACAGCCGACACACGCGCGGTCAGATCGGCGGTCACACCCGCCGCCACCGCCGCCTTGCCCCCCGCTTCAGCCATCAGCAGCACCGCGCCCGAGCCGAGCTTCTGCTTCATCTCCTCGATCAGCGGGGCCAGTTCCTTGCCGGAGACGCCCTCGACCTTGCGGCCGATGAACTTGACGCCCGCGATCTCTTTCGCGTCATCCGCGCCACCGCCCATGGCCATCTGGCGTTTCAGCGTCGCCAATTCGCGTTCCAGCGCCCGGCGCTCATCCCACAGCGCTTTGACCTTGTTGACTACGTCGCCCGATTGCGCCTTCAGCAGCCCGGCAATCTCGCCAAGCTGCGTATCCGATCCGCGCAACTGCTCAAGTGCTGCCTGCCCGGTCAGCGCCTCGATCCGCCGCACCCCGGCCGAAGAGGCGCTGTCGCCCAGCAGAACGAACATGCCGATATCGCCGGTGCGCGCGACATGGGTGCCGCCGCACAGTTCCAGCGAATAGGTCTGCCGATCCGTGCCCTTGCCGGACTCGGCCGCCTTGCCCATCGACACGACGCGCACCTCATCGCCGTATTTCTCGCCGAACAGCGCCTGCGCGCCGATCCCGCGCGCATCGTCCGGGGTCATGATCCGCGTCTCGACGGGGGAGTTCTGGCGGATGAAATCGTTCACCTCCGCCTCGATCCTGCCGATCTCCTCCGGCGTGACCGCGTGATTATGGCTGAAGTCGAAGCGCAGCCGGTCCGGCGCGTTCAGCGAGCCGCGCTGCGCGACATGATCGCCCAGATGGCGGCGCAGCGCCTCGTGCAGCAGATGGGTGGCCGAGTGGTTGGCGCGGATCGCCCCGCGCCGCGCGTGATCCACCTCCAGCTTCGCGGCCTGTCCGCGGCTGATCTGGCCCATCGTGACCTCGCCGATATGGATGAACACGCCACCGGATTTCTTGCTGTCGGAGATCCGCACCATGCCGCTTTCGGTCTGGATCGTGCCGGTATCGCCAACCTGACCGCCCGCTTCGGCGTAGAACGGCGACTGGTTCACCACGATCTGAACGGAATCGCCCTGTGTCGCGGTCTCGACCTCCGCGCCGTCCTGGACGAGCGACAGCACCTGCGCCTCGGCCTCCTCGCTGTCATAGCCCAGAAATTCCGTGGCGCCATGTGTCTCGCCCAGTGCGAACCAGATCGCGGCATCCTTGGTCTCGCCGCTGCCGGCCCAGGCCGCGCGGGCCTGCGCCTTCTGCTCGGCCATCGCCGCGTCAAAGCCCGCAATATCGACCGCCCGCCCCTGCTCGCGCAGCGCATCCTGCGTCAGATCCAGCGGGAAACCATACGTGTCATAGAGCTTGAACGCCGCCTCGCCCGGCAGATCCTTGCCCTCGGGCAGTTTCGCGACCTCATCGTCCAGCAGACGCAGCCCCCGCTCCAGCGTCTTGCGGAAGCGCGTCTCTTCGGAACGCAGCGAATCCTCGATCATCGGCTGCGCGCGGCTGAGTTCGGGATAGGCCGCCCCCATCTGGCGGACCAGCGACGGCACCAGCTTGTGCATCACCGGTTCCTGCACACCAAGCATATGCGCGTGCCGCATCGCCCGGCGCATGATCCGCCGCAACACATAGCCGCGTCCTTCATTCGACGGCATCACCCCGTCGGCCAGCAGGAAGCTGGTCGAACGAAGGTGATCCGCGATCACCCGGTGATGCACCTTGCCCGGCCCGTCCGGGTCCGAGCTGGTCGCATGGGCCGAGGCCTCGATCAGCGCCCGCATCAGGTCGGTGTCGTAATTGTCGTGCTTGCCCTGCAACAGCGCGCCGATCCGTTCCAGCCCCATGCCGGTATCAATCGACTGCATGTCGAGTTCGCGCATCGAGCCGTCCTCGAACTGCTCATTCTGCATGAAGACGAGGTTCCAGATCTCGATGAAGCGGTCGCCGTCTTCTTCCGGGCTGCCCGGAGGCCCGCCCCAGATCTGGTCGCCATGATCGAAGAAAATCTCGGTGCACGGACCACACGGCCCGGTCGGTCCCATCTGCCAGAAATTATCGCTGGTCGGGATGCGGATGATCCTGTCGTCGGAAAGCCCCGCCACCTTCTTCCAGATTTCTGCCGCCTCGTCATCGGTGTGATAGACCGTGACCAGCAGCTTGTCCTTCGGGATGCCGAAATCCTTGGTCAGAAGCTCCCACGCAAACGGGATCGCCTCGGATTTGAAGTAATCGCCGAAGCTGAAATTGCCCAGCATCTCGAAGAACGTGTGATGCCGCGCGGTATAGCCGACATTGTCCAGATCGTTATGCTTGCCGCCCGCCCGCACGCATTTCTGCGAGGATGTCGCGCGCACATAGTCGCGCTTCTCGACCCCGGTGAACAGGTTCTTGAACTGCACCATGCCGGAATTGGCGAACATCAGCGTCGGATCGTTGCGCGGCACAAGCGGCGAGGACGGCACGACCTCATGGCCATTGCGCGCGAAGTAATCGAGAAAGGTCGAGCGGATATCGTTCAGGCTTGGCATGGCGTTCCCTAAGGCTGGTCGCCCCGATGTAATTGCGCGCGCGGGCCATGTCCACATGCGCGCGCAAGGCGGATCGCGCCATCGCGCCGGGGGATCGCGAAAAGGAAACGCGCCCGACCTTGGGGCGGGACGGGCGCGTCGCTGCCGCTGCCGCGGCAGCAGGTCCGGGGGCGGACGGGAATACCGCGCCCGGCCTTGAGAAAGACAGATCAGCCGTCGTCGCGCATCTCGCGCCGCCGCATGGGCATGGCGTCGATGATCTCGGCCAGGCGGGACATCCCGACCGGCTCTGCGGCAGAGAACTTCACTCCGCCATCCTTGCCGATCAGATAGACGGCAAAACCCTGCGGCGACAGTTTGCGGCGCAGCGTGCCGTCCGCTTGCGGGTCGGTATCGGTGACGATCACCATGTCGCGCTCGGCAATCTCCGCCGCCGCCTCCGCGAAAACCTCCATCTGCCGCGTGAAGTCCGCGTCATCGGCCGAAGGCGCCATGACCACAACCGGCCGCGCCTCCCACCGGAACGCATCCAGATCGACGGTGTCCGCCGCCAGCGGCGCGGCCTTGTTCTGCCGCCATTCCTCGACACTGGCTGCCATCGCGCCCCCGGTCAAAAGCGCCACGCATGTGGCGAATGCTGTCATCCGTTTCATGGTCAGGAAACGGGTGGCCGCCACCGAAAGTTGCAGCGCGGGGCGCGAAACCCGCCCCGCTCAACCCTCGATCCGGGTGAAATCCGCGATCTCGCGCCCCGCCGCGCGGATGCGCGACAGAAGGTTGAGGCGATTGCGCCGGACGATCTGGTTTTCGGTGTTGACCTGAACCGCGTCGAGAAACGCGTCAATGGGCGCGCGCAGCCCGGCAATGGCGGACATGGCGGCGGGGAAATCTTCCTTCGCCACGGCCGCGCGGATCGCCGGTTCCGCCGCGTCGAGCGCGGCGAACAGCGCACGTTCCGCCCCGGTCTCGGCGAATTTCGGATCGGCCCCGAAGCTGTATTCGACACCGTCCTTCTCCTCGGCCTGCGCGAGAATATTCGACGCCCGCTTGAGGCCTTGCGTCAGGTTTTGCCCGTCCTCCGTGCTGAGCATCTCGTTCAGCGCCGTGGCCCGGTTCACCACCAGCACAAGATCGTCATTGCCGGGCTGCGCGAGCACCGCGTCGATGATGTCATGGCGGATGCCCTGGTCGCGGAGATGGACTTTCAGGCGGTCGTGGAAGAAGGCAAGAAGGTCGGCATGTGCGGACTTATACCCGGAAGTTTTGAGTAGCGTGGTCAGCATCAACCCAGCCGGAGTCATGATTTCCAGCAGATTTCCACGGATGCCATTCCCCAGCACCAACCGAACAACTCCCAACGCCGCCCGGCGCAGCGCAAACGGATCCTTCGACCCCGTCGGCTTCTCGTCAATCGCCCAGAACCCGGTCAGCGTGTCGATCTTGTCGGCAAGCGCCACGGCCACGGAGACCGGCGCGTCCGGCACCGCATCGCCAGGCCCCAGAGGAGAGTAATGGTCCCGCGCCGCGTCGGCCACCGCCTCAGCCTCACCCGCCGCGAGCGCATAATACCGCCCCATCGTCCCCTGCAACTCAGGGAACTCGCCCACCATCTCGCTGCGCAGATCCAGCTTGGCCAGCTCCGCCGCTCGCGCGGCCTGATCCGGCTCGGCCCCGACCAGAGGCGCGATCTCGCGCGCGAGCGCCGCGATCCGGGCCACGCGATCCGCCTGCGATCCCAATTTATTATGGAATGTAACCGATTTCAGCCCCTCGGCCCAATCCGCCATACCGGCCTTGGCGACCCTCAGATCGTTCTCCCAGAAGAACACCGCATCCGACAGCCTCGCCGCCAGCACACGCTGGTTGCCCGCAAGGATGGTCGCGCCGTCATCCGGGGTTTCGATATTGGCGACGGTCACGAAGCCCTCGATTCGGCCGGTCTTGGGATTGCGGGCGGAAAAGAACTTCTGATGCTCCTTCATCGAGGTCTGCAACACCTCGGGCGGCAGGTCGAGAAACCGCGCCTCGATCTCGCCCATCAGCGGCACCGGCCATTCGACCAGCCCGGCCACCTCGGCCAGCAGGCCCGGATCCTCGACGATCTCCCAGCCGCGGGCAAAGGCGAGATTGGCGGCCTCTTGCGCAATCGCCCCCTCGCGTTCGGCGCTGTCGAGCATAACCTTCGCGCGCCGCAGCTTCGCCGCGTAATCATCAAAATCCACGACGGAAAATTCATCCGGCGCCATGAAACGATGGCCGCGCGTAGTGTCACCCGCAGCGATCCCGTCCACCTCCAGCGGCACGACCTCGGCCCCCGCTTCATCCGACAGAATGCACAGGATCAAATGCAGCGGGCGCACCCATCGCAGGCTGCCATCCCCCCACCGCATCGACTTGGGCCAGGGGAAATTGCGGATCGCAGCCGCCAGCACCTCGCCCACAATTTCCGCAGCCGGACGGCCGGGGCGGTCGATCACGGCGAAATAGACCTGCCCCTTCTTGTCGTCGCGCAGCTCCAGCTGATCCTTCGTCAGCCCGGTGGAGCGCAAGAACCCCTCAAGCGCCTTGTCCGGCGCATCCGCGCGCGGACCCTTGCGTTCTTCGCGCACGGGTTTGGACGCCGCATCCAGGCCCTCGACCGACAGCGCCAGCCGCCGCGGGGTCGAGAACGCGCCCGCGCTGCGATAGGTCAGCCCGGCCTCGACCAGCCCGTCGGTCACCAGCTTCTTCAGATCCGCCCGCGCCCGCGCCTGCATCCGCGCCGGGATCTCCTCGGAAAACAGTTCAATCAGCAGATCGGGCATTATTCGAGCGTCCTTGATTCTTCGGCGGTCTCATTCGCCTGATGCCAGATATAGGCGCGCCCGTCCGGGTAGACGGCGATGACGCGGTCGAAACCGGGCGAGATGTCGCGTTCCATCAGATAGGACGCGGCGCGGCCGTCCTCCACGTCATGGGTCAGAGCGGCATTGTCGAAACAGTCGAACCAGCCCGGCGGATTGAGCGGTGTCGGCGCGGCATAGGGTTCGGCCCCGGCGAATGCGCCCGGATCGACCGTCAGGCAGGCGCGAAACCGCAGGGGCGAGCTGTCCGAGGTGATGCCCTGAAAATCGCCAACCGCCAGCGGCACCGCACCGTCTGCGGTCTGCACAGACAGCTCCGGCGGCGTATCGATGCGGTCGTAATAGGCATAGTTCTGGGTATACCACACCCCGATGCCGGCCCCGATGCCGCACAGCACCAGCGTCCCGGCCATCAGCTTGCCCGCGGTGATGGTCACGCCGCCACCTGCGCCAGCCCGGTCTGCATGAACAGATCGGCGCATTTCCTGGTCAGCGCGCGGACCCGGCGGATATAATCGGCACGTTCGGTGACCGAGATCACGCCGCGCGCATCCAGAAGGTTGAAGACATGGCTGGCCTTGATGGCCTGATCATAGGCCGGATGGGCCATCAGGATGCGGCGTCCGGCGCTGTCTTCCTCGGCGGCGGTGACGATGCGCTCGCATTCCGCCTCGGCATCGCGGAAATGCTGGAACAGCGTCCCGGTATCGGCCTGCTCGAAATTCCAGCGGGAATATTCCTCCTCGGTCTGGCGGAATATGTCGCCATAAAGCAGCGGGATCGGGCTGTCGGGGTCGTTGAACGGCATCTCCATCACATGCTCGGCGCCCAGCACATACATCGCCAGACGTTCCAGCCCGTAGGTCAGCTCGCCCGAGACCGGCGCGCAGTCATAGCCCGCCACCTGCTGGAAATAGGTGAACTGGCTGACCTCCATCCCGTCGCACCAGACCTCCCAGCCGAGGCCCCAGGCGCCCAGCGTCGGGCTTTCCCAGTCATCTTCCACGAAGCGGACATCATGGACCAGCGGGTCGAGGCCGATGGCGCGCAGGCTGTCCAGATACAGCTCCTGCAAATTCGGCGGGCTGGGTTTGATGATGACCTGATACTGATAGTAATGCTGCAATCGGTTCGGGTTCTCGCCATAGCGCCCGTCGGTCGGCCGCCGCGAGGGCTGGACATAGGCCGCCGCCCAGGGTTTCGGCCCCAGCGAGCGCAGCGTCGTGGCCGGGTGGAACGTGCCCGCGCCGACTTCCATGTCATAGGGTTGCAGGATCGCGCAGCCCGATTTCGCCCAATGGTTTTGCAGGCGCAGGATCACATCCTGGAAACATCGCGGCGCGGCGTCGCTGCGGGGGCTGGTCATCGGGGCATCCTTTTTCGTATGTCTGCCAGAACTCGCGCGTGTTCTAGGCGCGGCGTGGCACAGGGTCAACGGACCAGCACAGGGCAGGATGACAGCATGGCGGGCAAAATCATGAAACCACTGGCCGTATTGGCGCTGAGCGTGGCGTTTCCGGGGCTGGCCGCGGCGGAGGACGTGTTCATCCGCGTCGAGGCCAAGCGCGGCGCGGCGGCCGCCGAGGCCGCCGGAGCTGTCTGGCAGTCGCGGGTCGAAGATCTGCCGGTGGTGACATTCCCGATCAGCGCAAGCTGGACCGCCATCGGCCTTGGCCCCCTGCCCCGCGAGACGGCAGAGGCGCGCATGGCGGCGCTGAAGGCGGCAGGGGCGATCCCGGCCGACAGCCTGCTGACCCCGGCCGAGGGGATCGCCGCCGCGACGCTGTCTGGCGGGGCCGCGCCCGGCGTGGAAGAGGTCGCGCCGGATGCGGGACGCGCGGCCGATGGCGCCTCGACCGCGGGGGTGGTGCCGGCCCCGGCGCCGATCACGCCTGCCGCGCCCTCGCCCGACCGCTATCTGCGCATCGAGGCCTTCGCGGCGCGCGATCAGGCCGATGCCGCGCTTGACCGCTGGCGCGAGACCCTGCCCGAGGCCGGGATGTGGACCATGCCGAATGGCTGGTTCGCCATCGCGCTCGGCCCGTTTTCCGAGGACGGCGCACAGCAATGGCTGGAGGCGCTGAAGACCGGCGGCGCAATCCCCGAAGACAGCCTGATCGAGACGGCGGCCGACATGGGAACGGAGACGGTGCCGGGAACGGACACCGACTGGGCGCTTGCCCCTGCCGATCCGCCCGCCATGCCTCCGATGAACGAGGCGCAGGCGGTGCTGAAATGGGCCGGGTTCTACGACGGCGAAATCGACGGCCAGTCCGGTCCCAAGACTCGCGCGGCCATCGCCGCCGCGCTTGCCGCGCAGCGCGCGACGCCGGATGCCGCAACCGCCCTTGCCAATCTGGCCGATCGCCGCGCCGAATGGCGCGCGGAGCTGGGGCTGGAGACCCTGCTCGACACCCATACCGGGCTGTCGCTGACCGCGCCGATGCAGCGCCTTGCGCATGACCGCAACGAACGCGCTTTGTCCATCTACGGGCCGCGCGACGAATCCGGCGCGGCGCTGATCCTGTTTTCGCAGCCGGGCGGTCAGCAGGAGATGGAGGATCTGGCCGGGCTCGTCACCGCGCTTGGCTGGGTGCCGTCGCCCACGCGCGAGATCGGCAATGGCCGGGCCGTGCTGTCGGGGCGCAACGACACCCATATCGGTCGCGCGGAATCGCGGGTCAGCGACGGGATCGTGGAAGGCTGGGTGCTGATCTGGCCGGTCGAGGACGAAGCCAATGCCCCCCGCATGGCGCGCGAAATCGCACAGAGCTTTACCCGCGCGCAGCCCCCTGCCAGCCCGGAGGCGGCGGATGCTGCGGGCGCAGCCGGATCGCTCAATCCGGCAGCAGACATGCCGGATGGAGAGGACGCGACCGGCTCGGGGACGAACGGCAACGCACCTTGATGCGCCGCTGACCGCGCCCCGGCGCCGCCTATCCCCGCCAGAAGCGCGGCAGCAGCAGCACCAGCACGCTGATGAGTTCCAGCCGGCCCAGATACATGCCGAAGCTCATCAGCCATTTCGCGGCATCGGGAAAACGCTGGATGCTGCCATTCGAGGTGATCTCCGGCCCCCAGACCGGGCCGACATTGGCAATCGCCGTCCAGGCGGCGGTCAGCGCGGTCTTGGGATGCAGCCCGGTCAGCGCCAGCCCGACGATCAGCAGCCCGAAGCTGAGCACGAACATGGTGAAGAAGGTCATCACCGAATCGACCACGTCCTTTTCCAGCCGCTTGCCCGCCAGCCGCAGCGGATAGAGCCGGTGCGGCGACTGCATCCGCCGGATCTGGGCGCGGATGGCCTGGAACAGCACCTGGTAGCGGAAGATCTTGACCGAACAGCCGGTCGATCCGGTGCAGCCGCCGATCAGCGCGGCGCAGAACAGCACGGCAAAGGGCAGATGCCCCCATTGCAACACATTGGTCGAAGCAAAGCCGGTGCCGGAGAAGACGGTGATGACGTTGAACACCGTCTCGCGCAGAATATCCCAGGGGTTCGAGACATCATGCATATAGGCCAGGCGGTAGATGATGATGACGCCGATCGCATAGGCCAGCCAGCGGATATAGGTGCGCACCTGCGAATCGCGCCAGATCGGCGCCAGATCCCCGCGGATCGCCTGCAACATGCGCACGAAGGGCAGCGAGGCCAGGATCATGAACAGCGTCGCGACCCACTCCGCCGGGCCGATGAACGCCCCGAAGCTGGCATCGTAATTCGAGAACCCGCCGGTCGAACAGGTGGTCAGCGCGTGCAGCACCGCGTCATAGGCGCTCATCCCGGTCACGACATAGAGAAGCGCGCAGATCACGGTGATGCCAAGATAGATCCAGGTCATCTCGGCCGCGATCTGTCCGGCGCGGGGCAAGACCTTGCCGAGCGTGTCGAAGCCTTCGGAGCGGAAGAACTGCATGCCCCCGACCTTCATCACCGGCAGGAACACCATCGCCACCACGACGATCCCCAGCCCGCCCGACCATTGCAGGATCGCGCGCCACATATTCGTGCCCGGCGGCAGGTCGTCCAGCTTCGGGATCACCGTGGTCCCGGTGGTGGTCAGCCCCGACATGGATTCGAAGAACGCATCGGTGAAATTCAGCCCCGGCGCGCCCAGCATCAGCGGCACCGCCCCGATCAGCGGCAGCACCAGCCACAGCCCCGAGGTCAGCAGAAAGCTCTGCTCAATGGTCAGATTGCCGCGGGAAGAAGCGGTGGCCGCCACCACCAGCCAGCTCAGCACCACCACCAGCACCGATGACTGCGCCATGCGGATCCAGTTCGGATCGCCCGCATTATAGTCGATCACCGCCGGAAACAGCATCATCGCCCCGAGCGCGACGCTGATCCGGCCGATGGTGTGGGCGACGGGGCGGATATCGATCATGGCTTGTGATTGCCGCGCCGGGGCCGGGCCGTCAAGCCAGCCCGTTGAAATGCGGCGGCGCGGCGCATCGCCTGATCACGCCGCGGCGGTCTCATCCTCCGGCACCGGGTTGTGGCAGGCGAAGCAATGTCCGCCCCCCGCCGGATTACCGCCCTGCAACTCCGGCTCGACGCTCAGGCAGATCTCCTGGCGGCGCCAGCAGCGCGGGTTGAACGGGCATCCTTCGGGTTTCGCCATGGGAGAGGGCAGCTCGCCCTCCAGCTTGATCCGCTCCTTGCGGTCCGAGGGATCAGCCATCGGCGTCGCCGACATCAGCGCCTTGGTATAGGGGTGGCGCGGGGCGTCGAAGATCACATCCTTCGGCCCCATCTCCACCGGCTCGCCCAGATAGATCACCATCACCTCGTCGGCGATATGGCGCACCACGGACAGGTCATGGCTGATGAACAGATAGGCCAGATCCATCCGCTCCTGAATATCCATCAGCAGGTTCAGCACCTGGCTTTGAATCGACAGATCGAGCGCCGAGACGGGTTCGTCGAGCACGAGGATCTTCGGCTCCAGCATCAGCGCGCGGGCGACCGCCACGCGCTGCCGCTGCCCGCCCGAGAACATATGCGGGTAGCGGTCGAAATGCTCGGGCCGCAGTCCGACCATGGACAGCATGTCACGGGCGCGGCGGTCACGCTCCTTGCGGTCGATCTCGGGGCGGTTCAGCAGCAGCGGCTCCATCAGCGTCTGACCGATGGTCTGGCGCGGGTTCAGGCTGCCGTAGGGATCCTGGAACACGATCTGAACCATGGCGCGCAGGTCGCGGTCGCGGCTCGCCCCCTCTGGCCCGATCTTCTTGCCGCCAATGACCAGCTCGCCCTCGGTCGGCGGCTCGATCATGGTCACGACGCGCGCCAGCGTCGATTTGCCGGAGCCGGATTCGCCCACCACGGCCAGCGTCTTGCCCGGCGTGAGCGTGAAGCTCGCCCCGTCAAGCGCGCGCAGCGTGGCGGCGGGCTGCATGAAGCCGCCCTTGACCTCGTAATGGCGTTTCAGATTGCTGGCGGTCAGGACGGGGGCGCTCATGCGGCGGTCTCCTTGCCGGTGGGATGGCCGTGGGACAGCGGGTAATGGCACAGCGCATGGCCCATGGCGGGCCCGGCCGGGACCGGGCGCTCGGCCTTGCAGCGCGCATCTGCGAATTGGCAGCGCGGCGAAAACAGACAGCCCGCCGGGCGGTCGAACTGACCCGGCACGACGCCGGGAATGGTGGGCAGCTTGCGCTCCGTCGCGCGTTCGGGAAGCGCGGCCAGAAGCGCGGCGGTATAGGGGTGGTGCGGATCGTCGAACAGCCCCTGCACCTCCTGCAGCTCCACCCGCTGGCCGGCATATTGCACCTGCACCCGTTCGACGGTTTCCGCGACCACCCCCATGTCATGGGTGATCAGCACCATCGCCATGCCGGTGTCTTCCTGCAAACCAGTCAGCAATTCGAGGATCTGGGCCTGAATGGTCACGTCGAGCGCCGTTGTCGGTTCATCCGCGATCAGCAGCTTCGGGCGGCAGGCGAGCGCGATCGCGATCATCGCCCGCTGGCTCATCCCGCCGGAGAGCTGATGAGGATAGGCGCTCAGCCGTTTTTCCGGGGCGGGAATGCCGACCTGCCGCATCAGTTCCACCGCGCGGTCCTGCCGCTGGCTGCGGCTCAGGCTGGTATGTTTGCGCAGGCTTTCCTTGATCTGCCAGCCAACGGTGAAGGCGGGGTTCAGCGACGACATCGGCTCCTGAAAGATCATCGAGATGTCGCGCCCGATGATCCGCCGCCGCGCCCGACCCGAGAGGCGGCGCAGATCATGGCCGTCAAACTCCATCTTGTCGGCGGTGACCGTGGCCGTCCAGGGCAGCAGCCCCATCAGCGCCAGCATCGAGACCGACTTGCCCGAGCCGGATTCGCCCACGATGGCCAGCAGATCGCCCTCATCGACGGTGACATCCACCCCGTCCACTGCTCGGAACTGGCCCGAGCTGGTGGCGAAATCGACGCTGAGATTGCGGATTTCCAGTAGCGACATGGGATCAGCTCCGCTTCAGTTTCGGATCGAGCGCATCGCGCAGACCGTCGCCCATCAGGTTGATGGCCAGCACGGTGATCAGGATGCACAGCCCGGGGAAGGTCACCACCCACCAGGCGCGCAGGATGAACTCCCGCGCCTCGGCCAGCATCGTGCCCCATTCCGGCGTGGGCGGCTGCGCGCCCATGCCCAGAAAGCCCAGGGCCGCCGTGTCCAGAACGGCGGTCGAAAACGACAGCGCCGCCTGCACGATGATCGGGGCGAGGCAGTTGGGCAGCACGGTCTTGAACATGATCCGCAAGGGCCGCCCGCCGGCGATGCGCGCGGCGGTGACGTAATCCTTCGACCGCTCGGACAGGACAGCCGCGCGGGTCAGGCGCACGAAATGCGGTTGCAGCACGACGGCGATGGCGATCATCGCGTTCAGCAGGCTCGGCCCCAGGATCGCCACCAGCACGAGCGCCAGAAGCAGGCTCGGGAAGGACAGCACGATATCCATCAGCCGCATGATGAGCGTGTCGATGATGCGCGGCGCAAACCCCGCAATCACGCCCAGCAACACGCCGCAGGTGGTGGCGATGGTGACGACCAGAACCCCGATGAAGAAGGAGAAGCGCGCGCCATAGATCAGCCGCGACAGCAGGTCGCGCCCAAGCGCATCGGTGCCCAGCAGGAACCGGGTCGAGCCGCCATCCTGCCAGAAGGGCGGCACCAGCAGTGCGTCGCGATACTGCGCATCCGGCGCGTAAGGCGCGAGGATCGGGGCGAGAGCCGCGACCAGCAGGAAGGCCAGGAACACGAACAGCCCGACCACCGCGCCGCGGTTTTCCTTGAAGGAGGACCAGAATTCCCGCAGCCGCGAGGGCGGCGCGGTCGGGGTGGTGGCGGGGCTGGCTGATTGGCTGGCAGTATCGGTCATGGCTCAGCCCTTTCGGATCTTGGGATTGAAGAGACCGTAGAGCAGATCGACGATCAAATTGACGATCATCACCACGAGCGCGATCAGGAGCAGCCCGCCCTGCACGACCTGGTAGTCGCGGCGGAAGATGGAATCGACCATCCATTTGCCGATGCCCGGCCAGGAGAAGATCGTCTCGGTCAGGATGGCGCCGGCCAGCAGCGTGCCCACCGACAGCCCGATCACGGTGATGACCGGGATCATGGCATTGCGCAGCGCGTGGATGCCGTTGACGCGCAAGGGCGACATGCCCTTGGCGCGGGCGGTGCGGACGTAATCTTCGCCCAGCACCTCCAGCATGGCGGAACGTGTCTGGCGCGCGATCACGGCCAGCGGGATCGTCGCCAGCGCCACGGTGGGCAGGATCAGATGCGCCGCGGCCGAGCGGAACGCACCGGGCTGACCCGACAGCAGGCTGTCGATCAGCATGAAGCCGGTCGGCGTGTCGAAGAAATACATCAGCCCGATCCGGCCCGACACCGGCGTCCAGCCGAGATTGCCGGAAAACACGATGATCAGCAGCAGCGCCCACCAGAAGATCGGCATCGAATACCCCACAAGCGCCGTCGACATCAGCGCCTGATCGAAGAATTTTCCCCGGTTCACCGCGGCGATGACACCGGCCGGAATGCCGATGATCGTGGCCAGGATGATCGCGCAGAGCGACAATTCCACCGTGGCCGGGAACAGCGCCATGAATTCGTCCAGCACCGGGCGCTTGGTCACGAAGGAGGTGCCCAGATCGCCCTGAAAGATGCCGGCGACGTAATCGATATACTGCTTCCAGATCGGCTGGTTGAAGCCGAGCTGTTCCTGCAGCATCTCGTAGCGCTCGGCGCTGACGCCGCGCTCGCCCGCCAGAAGCAGGATCGGATCGCCGGGCAGCAGGCGGATAAAGGCGAAGGCCACGACGGTCACACCGATGAATGTCGGCACGAATGTCCCTAGGCGACGAATGAAGAAGCTCAGCATCGGGTGATCTGTTCCGGGCTTGGCGTAAAAACGAAACAGCCGGGCAGCGATGCGCCGCCCGGCCGTAAAGCTGGTTCAGGGCTTATTCGGTCAGGCTGACGCCGTAGAAGACGTGACCGCCGAAGGGATCGATCTTGTAGCCCTGCACCTTGGTGCTGATCGGCTCGTTGACCACCGAATGCGCGATGGTGGCCCAGGGCGCCTGCTCCTTGAAGACGACCTGCGCCTCTTCATAGAGCCGGGTGCGTTCGGCCTGATCGGATTCGACCTTGGCCTGCTGGATCAGGTTCTCGAAATCCTCGTTGCACCATTGCGCGCGGTTGGCATTGCCCACCCCGTCGCAACCCAGAAGCACGGCGAGGAAGTTGTCCGGGTCGCCATTATCGCCGGTCCAGCCGAGCAGCACGGCACCGTCGCGATCCTCGGATTTGGAGCGTTCCAGATACTCGCCCCATTCATAGGAGACGATATCCGCATCCACCCCGATTTCCGAAAGATCGGCCTGGATCATCTCGGCCATGCGGCGGGCATTGGGGTTATAGGGGCGCTGCACAGGCATGGCCCAGATGCTCATCGACAGATCGGTGACCCCGGCCTCCTCAAGCGCCGCACGCGCCGCCTCGGGATCATAGGGATCATCCTCGATCGCGTCGTTATAGGACCACATGGTCGGCGGGATCGGGTTCTTCGCCACGCTGCCCGCGCCCTGGAAGATGCCGTCCACGATGGCCTGCTTGTCGATGGCCATGTTCAGCGCCTTGCGCACCGCCGGGTCGTCGAACGGCTCCATCTGGGTGTTGTAGGCCAGATAGCCGACATTCAGCCCTTCCTGGCTGACCACGTTGATGTTCTCGTCCGACTTCATCGCTTCCAGATCGGCCGGGTTCGGATAGGGCATGACATGGCATTCCCCCGCCCGCAGCTTCTGATAGCGGACCGAGGCGTCGGGCGTGATCGCGAACACAAGGTTCTCGATCGCCGCCGGCTCGCGCCAGTATTCGTCATTGCGGGCGTAACGGATCACCGCGTCCTTCTGATAGGCGACGAATTTGAACGGGCCGGTGCCGATCGGCTGCTGGTTGAACAGCTCCGGCGTGCCGGCCTCGATCAGGTTGTCGGCATATTCCTTGGACCCGATGGAGGCGAAGGACATCGCCAGGTTCGCCAGCATGGGCGATTCCGGGCGGGTCAGGGTGATCTTGACGGTCAGGTCATCGACCTTCTCGACCGACTCGATCAGGTCCGGCATCGACATGGAGTTGAAATACTCGTAGCTCGCGCCGTCGGTCATGTTGTGATACTCGCCGCCATCCTCGCCCTGGCGGGTCAGGCTGAAGATCACGTCATCGGCGTTCATGTCGCGCGTCGGGGTGAAATAATCGGTGGTGTGGAATTTCACGCCTTCACGCAGCTTGAACGTGTATTCCAGCCCGTCCTCGCTGACGTCCCAGCTTTCGGCCAGACCCGGCTCGATTTCTGTCTCGCCGTGGACGAAATGCACCAGGCGGTCATAGACATTGCGGGACGAGGCATCGAACGTCGTGCCCGAGGTATACAGCGCCGGGTCGAATCCCTCCGGCGAGCCTTCCGAGCAATAGACCAGGTTGGCGGCCGATGCGGCAGACCCCATCAGCATTGCTGCCACGCTGATCGCGACCAATTTTCTCATTCTCTCACTCCTGTTGGACGATGGTCCGCTATTTCACGGATCCGTAATGACGACAGGTTGCCCCAAGTTGATATGTTTATGCAAGTGCAGCTGCGCCTCGAATGACATCTTTGCATATTCCCTGTCGAAGGCGCGCGGTCCGGCACGGGCAGCGGCGCCGGGCAATAGGACGCTGCGGAAGTTTTTTAATTGTCGGATGGAATGTCGCATTGCATGCTGGCGGGATAACGGCCGCCCCGCGCAGGGTTGCCGACACACAACCGAGGAGGAACACATGACTTATCACCGCTTCGTGCTGGCGGCGTTTTGCGCCGCAATCGCCCTGCCCGCCGCCGCGCAGGAGGATCGCGAGGGCTGGCCGGACAGCATCAACATCGCCACCGCCAGCCAGGGCGGCACCTATTTCGGCTATGGCAGCGGCTTCGGCGCGATGATCAGTTCCGATCTGGGCCTCAATGTCGGCACCGAGATCACCGGCGGTCCGGTCCAGAACGTCACCCTGGTCGAAACCGGCGAGCATGAGCTGGGATTCGTCACGCTCGGCCCGGCGGATGAGGCGTGGCGGGGGGAAAGCCCGCTGATGCCGGGCGTTCCGCATGAGAATATCCGGGCGCTGTTCCCGATGTATCAGACCCCGCTTCAGGCGGCGGTGCTGGCCAGTTCCGACATTGAAAGCTTCGAGGATCTGAAGGGCAAGCGGATCGGCGTCGGGCCGAAGGGCGGCACGTCGGCCACCTATTGGGAGCGCTTCTTCGAGGACACCGATGCCGGCGCCACGATCAGCTATGCCGGCGGGTCGGACACGGCGGGCCAGCTCAAGGACGGCATGATCGACGCCTTCGTCTATGCCGCCGGGCTGCCGACAAGCGCCTATGCCCAGCTTGCGGTGGAAAACGATGTCCGCTTCCTGTCGATGGACGAGGCGACGCTGGCGCAGATGATGGAAACCGCGCCGGCCATGTCGCCCTTCACCATTCCGGCCAACACCTATGAGGATCAGCCGGACGATCTTCAGACCACCTCGCTGTGGAACTTCGCCATCGTGCATCAGGACATGCCCGAGAGCCTCGCCTACGCGCTGACGGCGCTCGCGATGGAGAACCATGACCGCATGGTGACGAACCACGCCGCCGCCAAGGAAACCCTGCCGGAGAATGTGGGGATGAACACGGTCATCCCGTTCCATCCCGGCGCGGTGCGGTGGTTCGAGGAAAACGGCCACGAGATCGCGGACGAGCTGAAATAGGCTGGCGTAGCGACGCCTCGCGGGCGTGGCCGGACCCCGGCCCGCCCGCATCCCTTTTCCGACGTCCCGCATGAGATCGAGAGCAGATGACCCATCCCGCCGCGCCGCCCCCGCGTGCCGAAGTGCCGCGCGATCGCGCCACCTCGCTGATCGAGGAGGAAACCGCCCGCGCCCATGTCGATGCCGAACCGGCGGCCGACAACCTGCGTGATTTCACCGGCTATCGCCACTGGCTCATCGCCGGTCTCTGCGCGGGCTACACGCTGTTTCACCTGCTGGTGATGAATCTCTACCCGCTGGAGACCTGGACCTACCGGCTCATCCATGTCGGCGGCGGGCTGCTGCTGGGGTTCCTGCTCTACGGCGCGGCGAGCTTTGGCGAAGGGGCGAGCGACACGCGCCGCAGCCCGCTCTCGGTGGCGGTGCTGGGGCTGGCGGCCTCCGGCATCATCAGCGGGCTGGTCTCAGTCGCGGCGATCTGGATCGGGGCGCGGGTGATGGGCGAGCCGATCCCGCCCGGCTGGGCGATGCGGGCCTTCGGCATCCCGCTGTGTCTCGGCACGGCGCTTGCCATCCTGCATGGCTGGATCTGGCCGGACCGGACCCGTCACAGCTTCGAGCCGGGGGACATTCTGCTGGGGCTGGCGGCGGTGGCCTCCACCGCCTATCTGATCCATTTCGCGCCGCAATTGCAGCTTCGGGCCGGGATGCCGATGGCCCTGCCCGCCGATATGTGGGCGGCGGTGGCCGGGGTGATGCTGATCTTGGAGCTGACCCGGCGGCTGGCGGGGCTGGCGCTTGTCATCATCGCCTCGATCTTCGTGGCCTATGCGTTCCTTGGGCCGTGGCTGCCAGGCATCTTCACCCATCGCGGCTATGACGCGAAACGGTTCTTTTCCTATATCTACACCGATAACGGCATCCTCAGCGCGCCGATCGCCATCTCCTCGACCTATATCATCCTCTTCGTGGTGTTCGCCGCCTTCCTGCAAACCACCCGCGTGGGCGAGTATTTCGTCAAGCTGGCCTTCGCGGCGGCCGGGCATCGCCGCGGCGGGCCGGCCAAGGTGGCGATCTTCGCCTCGGGCCTGATGGGCATGATCAACGGCACCTCGGCGGGCAATGTCGTGGCCACCGGCGCGCTGACCATTCCGATGATGAAGCGCGTCGGCTATCGCCCGCAAACCGCCGCCTCGGTCGAGGCCGCCGCCTCCACCGGCGGGCAGATCATGCCGCCGATCATGGGGGCTGGCGCCTTCATCATGGCCGAAATCACCGGCATCGCCTATATGGAGATCGTCTATGCGGCGATCATTCCGGCGATCCTGTATTTCATCTCGGTCTATTTCATGGTCGATCTGGCTGCGCAGCGGCTGAACATGACCGGCCTGCCCCGCAACGAATTGCCGAAACTGGATGCGCTGCTCAGGCAGATCTATCTGTTCAGCCCCATCGTGGTGCTGATCTATGCGCTGTTCGCCGGTTATTCGGTGATCCGCTGCGGCACGCTGGCCATGGCGACGGCCGCGGTGGTGTCCTGGCTGACCCCGCACAAGATGGGGCCGCGGCAATTCTTCCACGCGCTCGACAATGGCGCGCGCATGGTGCTGCAACTGGTGGCGGTCTGCGCCACGGCGGGGATCATCGTGGGCGTCATCGCCCTGACCGGGATCGGCTCGCGGTTCTCGACGGTGCTGCTGGCGCTCGCCGATCAGAGCCAGATCCTGGCGCTGTTCTTCGCGATGGTGGTCTCGATCATCCTCGGCATGGGGATGCCCACCACCGCCGCCTACGCGGTGGCCGCCAGCGTCATCGCGCCGGGCGTCATCAACCTGGGCGTCCAGCCCCTCGTGGCGCATCTGTTCATCTTCTATTTCGCGGTGATGTCGGCCATCACCCCGCCGGTGGCGCTCGCCTCCTATGCCGGCTCGGCCCTGGCCGGGTCCGACCCGGTCAAGACCAGCATGGAGAGTTTCCGCATCGGGCTGGCGGCCTTCGTAGTCCCCTATATGTTCTTCTTCTCGCCGGCGATGCTGCTGCAGGGAAGCTGGCCGGAGATCGCCCATGTCGCCACCACCGCGGTGATCGGGGTCTATCTGCTGTCCTGCGCCGTGCAGGGCTGGTTCATGGGGCGCGCCAACCCGGCGGTCCGCGCGGGGCTGCTGCTGGCGGGGCTGAGCATGATCGCCGGGGGCTGGATCACCGATTCCATCGGGCTGGCGATTGCCGCGCTGCTGTATCTGCTGCAGCGGCGCTGACCTCCCCAAACCCTTACCGGCAACCGGAAATTTCCCGCCATGCGTGACCCGCCTCGCATGGCCTTATCTGCCAACTTTTATTGCAGTGATTCTACTTATGTCTGCAAATCCGCGCGCACACGCGAGCATGCATAGTGATAATTACGTCTTGCAGTTGCAGTTTATTTCAGTATTCAACGGTAAATGACCTGAAAACCCCTGTTTTGGAGCAAGATCCACAACCTTTCCGAGCTTGGCGAAAAACGGCTGATCTGAAACTGGCCAATTGACGAAAGCGTGACGGAACCCATTAACTGCGGGGATAGCTAATGACTTCCGAACTTACCTCTCTAGCACAAAATTTCATCTGCTATCGCGGCTGGTTCGATTAAACGCGCAGGCCATTCCATGTATGATATTGATGACCTCTCCATTGTTGACGGCCGCATTCAGCTCGGCTTCCTGACCCGCGACCTGACCTTCATGTCGCGTGTGCTGACCGCGCATATGCGCTCGATCAATGCGGATTTTTACCGCGAGCATGACGTGATGAGCGGCAGCGTCGCGCTGCTCAGCCTGATCGGGCTCAACCCCGGCATTTCGCAGAACGACCTCGCCGCCGCGGTGGTGCTGAAGAAATCGGCCGTGACGAAGATCCTGACAGAGATGGAACAGCGCGGCGACGTGATCCGGGAAAAGCCGAAATTCGACCGGCGCTACAACGCGCTTCGGCTCAGCCCGCAGGGCGAGCGCCGCTGGCGCGAGGTCCGCGAGCGGATGATCGCGCAGCGCGAGGATCTGCTGGCCCCCCTGCCGCAGCGCGACCGCGAGAAGCTGTTCAAACTGCTGGGCCGGCTGGTGGAACATTACGCCGACCGCCCGGCCGAGGACGAGCCGCGCCCCCGGGCCTGAGGCGATCACAGTGCCGGTCTGACATGGCGCACCGGGAAGGGCAGTGCCCGGCGCCCGGTCAGCACCGCGATGCCATGCGGCACCAGATCGCGCAGCACGTCGCAGTCATGGCGCAGACCGCCGGTGTAATGGCCGAAGGCGGGCAGGATCAGATGCTCGCGCCCGATCAGGAAGCTGGGCCGCGCCCGCCCGGCGAGCTGTGCCTTGGGGTGATAATGCCCCGAGATATCCGGGCCGGTCCCGGCGATATGGCGCAGCGCCACCCCCGCGATCTCATGCGAGTCCACACCGGTCGCCGCGTCGTGATTGCCGGCGATCAGCAGCAACTCCAGCCCGGCCAGCATCTCGCGAAAGCTGCGCCGCTCCGGTTCCGGCAAGGCCGCGGCGGCGGCATCGTCGTCATAGACATCACCCAGCAGGGCCAGCCGGGCCGGGCGGACCGCTGCCAGTTCCGCCGCCAGCCGATCAAGTGTCTCGCGCGTCTCGAAGGGCGGCAGCAGCGCCCCGCCGCGCCGCGCCATGCGTTCGGATTTCCCCAGATGCAGATCCGACAGGACAAGCATGTCCTGATCCGGCCAGAACAATGCGCCGGAGCCGCGGGCCACGAAGCCCTGCCCGGCAAAGTGGAAGGCGTAGCCGCTCATGCCGCCTGCCCGTCCAGCCCGGCCTCGGACATCATCCGCGCCGCCTCCTCCTCCAGCAGCCGGTCCTCGCCCATGCCACGGATCGGCACCTTGCCGACCTCCAGCAGAAGCGGCGCGGAGAGCGGCGTGACATGGGGCGGGGTCGCATGGACGATCTCGGGGCGCGAGGACAGCATCTCCTCGACCCGGCCGAAATCCACCAGCCCGCGCATCGCCTCGGCCCGCGTGAGCCGCATCAGCAGGTGATCGGGATCGTGACGGCGCAGCGTGTCATAGATGATATCGCTGGAGAATGTCGCCTGCTTGCCGGATTTGCGCTGCCCCGGCAGGTTGCGCTGCAACAGCCCCGCGATCATGGCGACGTTACGGAAACTGCGCTTCATCACCGCATTCTCGCCCAGCCAGTCATCCAGCCCGTCGCGCAGCGCCTCGGGCGCGAAGAACGGCGCGGGATCGCGCACCGGGTCCATCGACCAGATCAGCATCGCGTAATCGGTGGCCACGAAGCCCAGTGGGCCGAGCCCCGCCTCCTCCATCCGCCGTGTCACCAGCAGCCCGAGCGTCTGGTTCGCATTGCGCCCCGCGAAGCTGTAGGCGCAGAAATAGGCGCGGCCGCGCAGGAAGGTTTCGCAGGTCAGCGTGCCGGGCTGCGGCAGCACCGAAATCTCGCGCTGCAACTCCAGCCAGTCCTGCGTGTGACCGGGCAATGCACCCCATGCCACCGGGTTGCCGATCAGGGCCAGCACGCGGGCGGATAGCTCGGTCGAGGTGGCCAGCTTCGTGCCCGCGAAGGTCGCGATCCGCGGGTTCTGCGAGGGTTTCGGCGTGACCTCCACCACCATCTCGCGCAGCCGGTCATAGCGCACGGTCTGCCCGCCGATCAGGAACGTATCGCCGGGGGCGAGGCTGGCCGCGAAGCCCTCCTCGATCTCGCCCAGGGCCGGGCCGGTGCGGCGGCGGACCTTCAGCTTCTCGGTGTCGGTGATGGTGCCGATATTCATGCGGATCATCCGCGCCGCGCGCGGGTCGCGCAGATGCCATTTGCCGTCCCGCTCCACCAGCCTTTGCCAGCGATCATAGGCGCGCAGCGCATAACCGCCCGTCGCCACGAAATCGAGGCAATCGTCGAATTGCGCCCGTGTCAGCGCCGTATAAGGCCCGGCGCGGCGGAACTCGGCAAAGAGCGTATCGGCGTCGAACGGTCCGGCGCAGGCGGTCAGCAGGATCTGCTGGCAAATGACATCCAGCCCGCCCCATTGACCGACCGGCCCGCGCCCTTCGCCATCCAGATCGCCTTCGGCCACGGCCTGAAGGGCGGCCACGCATTCGATGATCTCGAAGCGGTTCGCGGGCACGATCCGGGCTTTCGACGGTGCATTATAACGGTGATTGGCCCGTCCGATCCGCTGCACCAGCCGCTTGACGTTCTTCGGCGCGCCGACCTGGATCACCAGATCCACATCGCCCCAGTCGATGCCCAGATCGAGGCTGCCCGTCGCCACCACCGCGCGCAACTCGCCCGCCGCCATCGCGGCTTCGGCCTTGGCGCGGACCTCTCGCGACAGGCTGCCGTGATGCAGCCCGATGGGCAGGTTGTTGTCGTTGACCGCCCAGAGGGATTGAAAGAACAGCTCCGCCTGCGCGCGGGTGTTGATGAAGACCAGCGTCAGCCGCGCCGCTTCGATCGCCGCCATCACATCGCGCGCCGCATAGGCCCCGCCGCCGCCGGACCAGGGCGGCGGGTGCGTCGTCTCCAGCATGGCGATGTCGGGTGCGGGGCCGGGATCGGCCTGCACGATCCGCGCCCCGCCCAGATATTCCGCGAGCGCCGCAGGATCCTCGACCGTGGCGGACAGGGCGCTGACCCGCAGTTCGGGCGCGAGGCTGCGCAGCCGGGCGAGGCCCAGCATCAACTGCTCACCCCGCTTGGATTCCGCAAGCGCGTGGATCTCGTCAATGACGACGCGCTGCACGCCGCCAAAGATCTGCGGCGCTTCGGTATAGGACAGCATCAGCGCGAGGCTTTCCGGCGTGGTCAGCAGGATCTGCGGCGGGTCCACCCGCTGCCGGGCACGGCGCGCGGCGGCGGTATCGCCGGTGCGGTCCTCGATGCGGATGTCGATCCCCAGATCGGCCACGGGGCGCGCGAGGTTGCGCGCAATGTCATGGGTCAGCGCCTTCAAGGGCGAGACATAGAGCGTGTGCAGCCCCGGCCGCGCATCCGCCATCAGCGCGGCCAGCGTCGGCAGGAACCCGGCCAGCGTCTTGCCCCCGCCGGTGGGCGCGATCAGCAGCGTGTCGTCCTCCGCCTCGAACAGCTCGATCTGATGGGGATGCGGGGTCCAGCCCTGCCGGGCGAACCAGTCGGCAATCGGGGCGGGCAGGCTCATGCGAGTTCGGGCGGCAGCATGTCGCGCAGGGTTTCGATCCGGTCGGCCTCGCCCGCCGGCTTGTCGTCGCGGATGCGGCTGATGCGGGGAAAGCGCATCGCCACGCCGGATTTATGCCGGGCCGAGCGGTTCAGCCCCTCGAACGCCACCTCGACAACCTTTTTCTGCGCCACGGCGCGGACCGGGCCGAAGCGGTCCACCGTATTGTTGCGCACGAAACGATCCAGATCCTTCAATTCCTCATCCGTGAAACCGAAATACGCCTTGCCGACCGGCACCAGTTCATCCCCGTCCCAGACCCCGAAGGTGAAGTCCGAGTAGTAACCCGAGCGTTTGCCGTGACCCCGTTGGGCATACATCAGCACCGCGTCGATGACCATCGGGTCGCGCTTCCATTTGAACCACGGCCCCCGGATCCGCCCGGCCAGATAGGCGCTGTCGCGGCGTTTCAGCATGATCCCCTCGATCACCGTATCGGGCGGATCGGCGCGCAACGCAGCGAGGTCCTCCCACGTGTCGAACGGCAGCAGGGGCGAGGCGTCGATGCGGCGGTCGTCCAGCCCCTCGATCGCGGCCTCCAGCCGCGCGCGGCGGGACTCGAACGGCATCTGGCGCAGATCGCGCCCGCCCCAGAGCAGCAGATCATAGGCGCGCAGCCCGGCCGGGTGGCTCGCCAGCAGCTTCTTCGAGACGGTCTTGCGGTTCAGCCGCTGTTGCAGATCCCCGAAACTGCCGACCAGATCGCCCCGCCGGACCAGCAATTCGCCGTCGATCACCCCATCGAAATCCAGCCGGTCGAGCAGATCGGGGAAAGCGCCGCCAATATCCTCTCCGGTGCGGGAATAGAGCCGCCTCGTGCCCTGATCCGAGACCGCCTGCACCCGGATCCCGTCCCATTTCCACTCCGCGGCAAAATCCGCCGGGTCGAGCGATTGCAGCGCGTCGAGATCGGTGGCGGTGGACAGCATCACCGGGCGAAACGGCGCGAGCGCGGCGGAGACCGGCTTCTCGCCGCCCTCGGCCCATTGGAAGAGTTCCAGATAGGGCGGCGTCAGCCCGTGCCAGATCTCCTCGATCTCGGTCAGCGGCAGTTCGCCATACTCCGCAAGCGCCGCCCGCGCCAGCCGGGCCGAGACCCCGACGCGCAGCCCCCCGGTGGCGAGTTTCAGATAGGCGTAGCGTTCGGACGGATTCAGCGCATCCAGCCGCGAGGCGATCAGCGCGGGCAGCCCCGCCTTGCCGGTGGATCGCAGCTCCTCGACCAGCATGGGCAAGGGAAGGTCCGGGTCGTTGGGCGGCGTCTCCGGCTCGGGCCAGATCAGTGCGATGGTCTCGGCCAGATCGCCGACGAAATCATAGCTGGCCGCGAAAAGCTGGTCATCCACCCGCGCCGTGGCCAGCCCGCGCAGCATCGACGAGGTCACCGCCCGCAGCTTCAGATCGCCGGTCAGCGCGGCAAGCGCCAGCCCCCGCTCCGGGTCGGGCGTGGCCCCGAAATAGCGCCCGAGCAGGCGCAGCTTGCCGTTGCGTTGCGGGGTGAAGGCCAGACGTTCGAGCAGATGGGCGAATTCGCGCATCACTCGGCCTCGTCTTCGTAACCCGCCAGATGCAGCGGGATCGCCGCACGGCCCTGCAACTCGCACCAGCGGATCACCGCATCCTCGCGGCCATGCGTCACCCAGGTCTCGGCCGGGTCCAGTTCGGTGATGGTGCGGGTCAGATCCGGCCAGTCCACATGGTCCGAGATCACCAGCGGCAGTTCCACGCCCCGCTGACGGGCGCGCGCGCGCACCGACATCCACCCGCTGGCAAAGGCGATCACCGGGTCGGGGAAACGCTGCGCCCATGTCGCCTCGAAGGCCGAGGGCGGTGCGATGATGATCTGGCCGGCAAATTCCGCCTTCTTCATCTTGTCGGTCGTGGCCGGGCGCAGATCGCCCAGGGGAATGCCTTCGGCCAGATGATAATCACACAGTTTCTGCAACGCGCCGTGGATGAAGATCGGCGCGTCCCATCCCGCCTCGCGCAGCAGCATGATGACCCGCTGCGCCTTGCCCAGCGAATAGGCCCCGATCAGATGGGCGCGTTCGGGAAAGGCGCGCACGGATTCCAGCAGCTTGGCCATCTCGGTTTGCGGATCGGGATGGCGGAAGACGGGCAGACCGAAGGTCGCCTCGGTCACGAAGATGTCGCAGGGCACCGGCTCCCACGCGGCGCAGGAGGCGTTGGGCACCCGCGCGTAATCGCCGGAGACCGTCACCCGCTGCCCCGCCGCCTTGACCGAGATCTGCGCGGATCCCAGCACATGCCCCGCCGGGTGAAAGCTGACCGTGGCATCGCCCACCCGCGTCTCGCCCCCGGCCTCCTGCCGCGTGGCGGTGAAATCCGCGCCATAGCGGATCGCCATGATGTCCAGCGTCTGCCGGGTCGCCATGACCGCGCCGTGCCCCGCGCGGGCGTGATCCGCATGGCCGTGGGTAATCAGCGCGCGATCCACGGGCCGCACCGGGTCGATGAAAAAATCACCCGAGGGGCAATACAGCCCCTCGGGTTTCGGGATCAGGGGTGAGGCCCCCCGCGCCATTCAGGCCAGGTTCAGCGTCGTATGGGTGCCGAGATCGGGCTTGTCGTCGCTGACCTGCGCTTTCGCGATCTGATAGAGAAACCCAAGCGCCCCGCCTTCGGTCATCCAGGTTTCCGCCTCGCCGGGGGTATAGCTGACCAGCAGAAGGTCCGGGTCGCGCTTGCCATCCTCGAACCAGCTCGACGCGACGATGTTCCAAATCTCGTCCAGCTTCGCCTCGTCGTTCGACACGGCCAGCACGCCGTCAATATCGGCGTAAAGCCCCTTGCCGTCGCTGCAGATGAGATAGCGGGCGCGGGCACCCTGCGCCGCGGCCCTGGCCATCGGGGTTTCCCTGGCGGTGATGAACCACAGCTTCGGATCGCCCTCGATCACGTTGTGCGACATGGGCAGGAAGCGGCCATCCACCTCCAGCATGCCGGTGCGGATGGATTCCAGGCGGTCGCGGAACTCTGTTTTCGGATCGTCGGACATGGGGTCACCCTTTCAATTGCGGTTGCCGATACAACCGCCATGTCAGGACATTTGTTCCGCGCGCTCAGTGCCCGAGAATCTGGCTCAGGAACAGCTTGGTCCGGTCCGATTTGGGATTGTTGAAAAATTCCTGCGGGCTGTTCTGTTCGACGATTTGGCCCTGATCCATGAAGATCACCCGGTCGGCCACGGCCTGCGCAAACCCCATCTCATGGGTCACGCAGAGCATGGTCATCCCGGTCTCGGCCAGCTCGATCATCGTATCCAGCACCTCCTTGATCATCTCGGGATCGAGCGCCGAGGTCGGCTCGTCGAACAGCATGATCTTGGGCTCCATGCAGAGCGAGCGGGCGATCGCCACGCGCTGCTGCTGCCCGCCGGAAAGCTGGCCGGGATATTTATTGGCCTGTTCGGGGATGCGCACCTTCTCCAGATATTGCATCGCGGTGTCCTCGGCCTGGCGCTTGGGCACCTTGCGCACCCAGATCGGCGCCAGCGTGCAGTTCTCCAGCACGGTCAGATGCGGAAACAGGTTGAAATGCTGGAACACCATGCCGACTTCGGAGCGCACCTTGTCGATATTCTTGATGTCGGAGGTCAGCTCGATCCCGTCCACGACGATCTGGCCGGCCTGATGCTCCTCCAGCCGGTTGATGCAGCGGATCAGGGTGGATTTGCCCGAGCCCGACGGGCCGGCGATCACGATGCGCTCGCCCCGCCGCACGGTCAGGTCGATGTCGCGCAGCACGTGGAAATCCCCGTACCACTTGTTCATGTCCCGGATCTCGATGGCGATCTCGTCGCTCATGCCGGGCAGATGCGGGGTGTCGGTGGCGTAGCTTGCGGTCAGGTCGGACATGATGGCCCCCTCAGCGATGTTCGCGGCTCAGCCGGCGTTCGAGATACATCGAATAGCGCGACATGGAGAAACAGATGACGAAGAAGATGGCGCCGACAAAGATGAACGGCTCCCAGTAGATCCCCTTCCAGGCGAAATTGGAGCGGACGAAATCCGAGATCCCCTTGAGCGGATCGAACAGCCCGATCAGCCCCACCAGCGTGGTGTCCTTGAACATGCCGATGAAGGTGCCGACGATGCCGGGGATGGAGATCTTCAGCGCCTGCGGCAGCACGATCAGCCTTTGTGCCTGCCAGTAATTCAGGCCAAGCGCATCGGCCGCCTCGAACTGGCCGCGCGGCAGCGCGGCCAGCCCGCCCCGGATCACCTCGGCCATATAGGCGGCGGCGAAGATCGTCACCATGATGATGACCCGCAGGATGATGTCGAAATTCGTCCCCGGCGGCAGGAAGTAGTTCAGCAGCAGCGAGGCCACGAACAGCAGCGTGATCAGCGGCACGCCGCGGATGAACTCGATGAAGATCACCGCGAAGACATGGATCAGGAACATGTCGGAACGCCGGGCGAGCGCCAGCACGATGCCGAGCGGCAGCGACATGGCAATGCCCGACACGCCGATCACCATCGCCAGCAGGAAGCCGCCGAATTCGTTGGAATCGATCACCCGCAGCCGCGCAGGCGCCAGATCGCCCAGCAGACCCGCCACCGGCCCGGCCAGGAAAAGCCACCAGATCAGCGCCGCCGCGATCCCGGCCGGCAGGGCCAGCCCGGCATGGCGCGGCGGCACCAGCCGTGTGGCCAGATAGCCGACGCCGAACCCGGCCAGCAGCATCAGAGGGAACCACAGCGATCCGCCCCACAGGAACCAGACGCCCACGACCGGATAGAACAGCGTGAAGATCAGCAGGCGCTGCGGGGCGTATTCGCCAAGCAGCAACGCCGTGCCGATCAGCGCCCACATCAGCAGGACCGCCCAGTCCGGCACCTCGGCCACACCCATCAGCAGCAGGGTAATCAGCCCGGTTACGGCCAGCACCCAGCGACGGATCGCCGGGTTGACCGAGAACAGCACAGGCGTGATGGCAATGAAGAGAAGCCCCAGAGTCATCAGCGGGCGCCAGTATTCCGCGCGGGGATAGAAGCCGAACAGATATTGATGCCAGCGTTCCCGGATCACCCCGAAACAGCCGCCTGTCGCGCCCTCGCCATAGCGGGCGGCGATGATCTCGCGGCATTCCTGCACGCTGTCGGCCTTCCAGACCGAATGCGACAGCCAGGGCCAGAAATGATCGAACAGGAACCAGATGATCCCCAGCCCCAGCAGGGTCAGCACCGTGTTGAACCAGCCCGAGAACAGGTTCACCCGGAGCCAGCGCAGCGCGCCGAGCTGCTGGTTCGGGGGCGCGGCCGGGGGCAGCATCGTGTCGCGGACATAGGCGACGGATTCGGCGTGCATCTCGCTCATCTCACCGCTCCTTCAGCTTGACGCGGCTGTTATAGATGTTCATCACGCCAGAGATCATCAGGCTGACCGCCAGATAGACCAGCATCATCAGCAGGATCCCCTCCAGCTCGCGCCCGGTCTGGTTGACCGTGGTCCCGCCCAGCGTGCCGCGCAGGTCCATATAGCCCACCGCGATCGCCAGCGAGCTGTTCTTGGTCAGGTTCAGATATTGCGAGATCAGCGGCGGCACGATGACCCGCAGCGCCTGCGGCAGGATCACCAGATTCATCGTGCGGTTCGGCCGCAGGCCAAGCGCGAAGGAGGCCTCGGACTGGCCCTTGCTGACCGCGAGGATGCCGGCGCGGACGATCTCGGCGATGAAGGCCCCGGTATAAAGCGTCAGCGCCAGCCACAGCGCCACCAGCGAGTTGTCCACGTTGATCCCGCCCGAGAAGTTGAACCCGGTCAGCTCTGGCACGGTCAGGCGCAGCCCGAAGATCAGCCAGATCGCGACCGGCGGCACCACGAACAGCGCCAGGTTGATCCACCAGGTCGTGGGCCGGCGTCCGGTGCGGTTCTGCACCCGTTGCGCACGGGCATTGATCCAGCGGCGCAGCACCACCGCCAGCGCCAGGAGCCCCAGGAACAGGATCGCCAACCACGGAATCGCGATCCGGCCGATCTGCAGCACGCCCGGCGAATGCTCGGCCACGATGCCGGGGATGGAGGTATAGCGGTTGGTCGGCGCGATCAGCCCAAGGAACAGGTTCTGCGCATCCTCGCCGCGATAGGCGCGGGGCGCGGGCGAGATCTCGGTGAAGATCGCGAAGATGATGAGGATCCACAGCAGCAGCGGGATGTTGCGGAAGATCTCGACATAGATGGTCATCAGCCGCGCGAACAGCCAGTTGTTCGACAGCCGCAGCACGCCCACCGCCACACCCAGGAAGGTCGCGGCGATGCAGCCCAGGAAGGACACGAACAGCGTGTTGAGCAGCCCGATCACCGCCGCGCGCAGATGGCTGTCATCGTTGTCATAGGGGATGAGCTGTTGCGGGATGTCGTAACCCGCGCGGCTGAACAGGAACCGGAAATCGATGTCCTTGCCCAGATTCTCCAGATTGGTGATGGTGTTTCCGATCAGCCACCACACCAGCGACATCACGATGATGAAGACGATCACCTGGAAGGTCATCGACCGGTAGCGCCGGTCATAGATCAGCATGCTCGGCCGGAACGGCGGCGAGGCAGGGCCAGCCGGTGCGCGGTCAGTCATCCAATTCCCCCTGTGGTCCGGTGCGGGTTGACCCCGTCATGTTGGTCCCGGAAATCCGGGGGCGCGCGGTATTCTGCGCCCGCGCGCCCCGTTGTCTTGGCGTGCCGATCAGCGGAACGGCATGGCGTACATCAGACCGCCCTGGGTCCACTGCGCGTTCAGACCGCGGGCCAGGCCGATCGGGGTTTCCTCGCCGATGGTCTTGGCGAAGATCTCGCCATAGTTGCCGCCCGCCTTGATGGCGCGCTTGGCCCATTCCGCGTCAAGCCCGATCATCGCGCCCAGATCGCCGGTGGTGCCCAGCAGACGCTGCACTTCGGGGTTTTCCGAGTTCGAGGCCAGCTCTTCGATATTGGCCGAGGTCACACCGTACTCCTCGGCCGCGATCAGCGCGTAGAGCGTCCAGCGGACGATGTCGCCCCAGTTGTTGTCGCCGTGGCGCACGACCGGACCCAGCGGCTCCTTCGAGATGATCTCGGGCAGGATGATGTGGTCGGACGGGCTGGCGAAGGCGGCGCGCGTCGCGGCCAGGCCCGAGGCGTCGGTGGTATAGGCATCGCAGGCCCCGGCCATGTATTGCTGCTCGCCCTCGGCGTTGCTGTCGATATTGACCGGCTGGTAGGACATGTTGTTGGCGTTGAAGTAATCCGCCAGGTTCAGCTCGGTCGTGGTGCCGGTCTGCACGCAGATCGTGGCGCCGTCCAGCTCCTTGGCGGAGGACACGCCCAGCGATCGCGGCACCATGAAGCCCTGGCCGTCATAATAGTTGATGCCGGCGAAATCGAGCGTCAGGTCGGTATCGCGCGAGAACGTCCAGGTCGAGTTGCGCGCCAGCACGTCCACCTCGCCCGAGGCGAGCGCGGTGAAGCGGGTCTGCCCGGTGGTGGGGACGTATTTCACCTTGGCGGGGTCAGACAGGACGGCGGCGGCGATGGCCTTGCAGACGGCGATGTCGAAGCCGGTCCAGTTGCCATTCGCGTCGGGCGAGGCGAAGCCCACCAGCCCGGCATTCACCCCGCAGATCAGCTGGTCGCGGCCTGTCACATCCGCAAGCGTGTCGCCCTCGGCCGCGTATCCGGCGCCGGCCAGCATGGCGGCGGCCGCGGTCGCGCCGATAAAGACGGATCTTGTCATTGGTTTCCCTTCCCGTTGTGGCGGCTCTTTCCGCCCTGCATTGTCGCCGGGCCTTCATGTACCCGATAGGCGGTATTGTGCCGATCGAACCCCACCCGTCAAGCGCGGCGTGCGGCCATCAGCTCAGGCTGACAACAAGCCAAGCAGTTTTTCGGCATTGCGCATCGCCGCCAGCCGGTTCGCCGCGGCGGAGTCGGCCTCGTCGTCCTGGCCCCAGATCTCGGCCTGATAAGTTTCGTCGATGCGCGAGAGCGCATGCGCGTCATCGGCGCTCAGCCGCCCTTCCAGAACCGCGAGGCCCAGGATCAGCGATCCGGGCAGCGTCACCAGATCATGCAGCGCGGTCAGCCGGAACGCATCCAGCCCGCCGATCCGCGCGCGCAGCCGGGCAAGCGCTGCCGTGTCCTGCGCCACCGGCATCACCCCCTGCGTCACCGCCAGCCGCGCACCCAGCCGATCCGCCGCCCAGTCGAGCAGCGGATCCCAGCCCTCTTCCTGCCGCGCGATCAGTGCCTCCGGCTCCGTCGCGCGATAGCTGAGCAGGTCGGTGCCGCCATAATCTGCCAGCATATCCGCCACCGCGTCGAATTGCGGCGCCACCTTCTCGATGGCGGAATTGGCGGCGCGGGTCAGCGGCATGGTCTCGGGCCGGATCACGCCCTGCTGCGCGTCCCATTCCGCCGCCACCGCATCGGCAAGCGCGGCGGTGGGCAGGATCATCGGCTTCTTGCCCGGCGTCATCACCGGCTTGCCGTCCAGCGTGACCCGATACCCGCCCTCGGCCGGTTCGGATGCGGCCTCGGTCCAGAACCGCCGTGCTGCCCATTCGCTCATGCCGCCCAGTCCTCGATCATGCGGCGCAGTTCGGCGTAGTCCCCGGCCAGCGGTTTGCCCAAGGCGCGCAACGCGTCGGGCGCGTGATAGCCCCAACTCACCGCAATCGCGTCGCAGCCGGCCGCATCGGCCATCTCCATGTCGAACTCGGTATCGCCGATCATCAGCGCATCTCCGGGCGCCAGCCCAGCCTCGCGACAGGCGCTCAGCAACATGTCCGGGTGCGGCTTCGAGGGGTGCTGATCGGCGGTCTGCAACGTCACGAAATGGCCGCGCAGCCCGTGATGATCCAGCATCGCGTCCAGCCCGCGCCGCGACTTTCCCGTCGCCACCCCCAGCACCAGATCGTCCCGCGCCGCCAGCGCGTCGAGACAGTCCCGCGCGCCCTCATAAAGCGGCGCCTCGGAGTCGATGCGGCGTGACAGGAAGGCGTTGCGATAGCCCTCGACGATGGCGTCCTGCTGCGTCAGCGGGGCCTCCGGCGCCAGCCGCCCGACTGCGACCGGAAGCGACAGCCCGACGATGGACAAGACCTGCGTCCGGTCGAGCGGCGACATGCCGACGCCCTCGAACGCCATCTCCATCGCGCCGACGATCAGCGCCTCGGAATCGATAAGCGTGCCATCGACATCGAACACAACCAGCTTCATGGCATCTCCTCGAACGGGTCGGCCGGCACCTCGCTTTCATGCCAGCCAAGGGTTTTCCAGGTGCGCCGCATATGGTCGGGCAAGGGCGCGGTCAGGCTGATCTGCTCGAGGGTCACGGGATGGGTGAAGGAGATGCTGCGGGCGTGAAGATGCAGCTTGCGGCTGATCTCTCCGCCAAGCTGCGCGCCCCAGCCATCGCCCAGATTTTCCTGTCCCGAGCCGCCATATTTTCCGTCGCCCACGATCGGGTGGCCCAGCTCGGCCATATGGGCGCGGAGCTGATGGGTGCGCCCGGTGATGGGGACGAGCGCGCACCAGCTCACCCGCTGCGCGAGATTGTCCAGCACGGCGTAATCGGTGGTGGCGCGCTTGGCGCCCTCGGTCGAGGCGATGTCGCGGGGATGGACGGCGATCATCTTCTCGCCCTCGCCGCCGCGGCCATGCCCGCCGGCCTTGACCAGCCCGTAGCGCACCGTGCCCATGCGCGGGCTGGGCACGCCCGCCACCGCCGCCCAGTAGATCTTGCGCGTGGTCTTGGCGCGGAACGCCTCGGACAGGCCCCGCGCCACGCGGTCGGTGCGCGCCAGAAGCAGCACGCCCGACGTGTCCTTGTCCAGCCGGTGCACCAGCTTCGGCCGGTCCTTGTAGCCGAATTTCAACGCCTCGGTCAGCCCGTCCACATGGCGGTTGCCCTGCCCCGAGCCACCCTGCGAGGGCAGGCCCGGCGGCTTGTTGATGGCGATGATGTGCTGATCCTTCCAGATCACCGCCGCCTGGATCATCTGCACATCGCTGTCGGGGATGCGCGGCGCCTCTGCCTTTGGTGCGGGCGCATCGGGCAGCGGCGGCACCCGCACCTCCTGCCCCGTCTCGATACGGGTATTGGCCTTCACCCGCCCGCCATCGACGCGCAATTCGCCCTTGCGGCACATCTTCTCGACCGCGCCCTGGGTGAGCTGCGGAAAGCGCTTCTTTAGCCAGCGATCCAGCCGCTGATCGCCCTCATCACCGCTGACCCGGATCATCTGCACCCCGCTCATGCCCAGATCCCCCGGCCAAGCGCCAGCCCCACGCCCACCGCCAGCAGCGACAGCAGCACGGAGGCGATCACATAGACACTGGCCGTTCCGACCTGACCGCGCTCCCACAGGCTGATCGCGTCCAGCGAAAACGCCGAAAACGTGGTGAAGCCACCCAGCATCCCGGTCAGCAACAGCGGCGCGAACTGGTTGCCGCCGCGCTGCGCCAGCCCGACGACCAGAAGCCCCATCAGGAAGGATCCGGCGATGTTGACGATCAGCGTGCCGGCCGGGAAGCCCGGCCCGAAGCCGCGCATCGCCGCGACGCCGACCGCGTAGCGGCCCGTCGCGCCGATCGCCCCGCCGATGGCTACTTGCAGAAAAGTGTTCATGGCAGAGCCATGGCGTCTTGCCCCGGCGCTGTCAACGCGGCCGCGACGTAGTCCGAGCGCATGACGTAGGATTTGCGCGGCCCCTCGACCCGCCAGAGAGCGGACCATCGTGGCCAGTCCGTGAAATCATAGGTCACGTCATAGAGATCCGGCGGGCAGAGATGACGCGCCTGCGGGGCAGGCATCGCCGGATCGAAGCGGTGAAAGAACCGGCCATCCGCGAAGCATACCGCGATCCCGTCCCCCTCCTGCCGCCAGAGATAGCGCCGTGTGGCCTGAAAAGGCGGCTGACCGGGCAGCGACAGCACGCCTTCCTCGTCATAGACGGCCCCACCCGCCCCGTCCGGCGCGATCACCGCCACGCCGTCGAACCGCCCGCCGCCGGAGATCTCTCGCGTCAGGTGCCAGTGTCCCAGAAAGCGGCGAATGCCACACATCGCCCGCGCTCAGCCCCCGCGCTTCAGGCGCTGCGCGACGAACCAGTCGAGGCGCTTTTTCAGCTCGCGCTCGAAACCGCGCTCGACCGGGCTATAGAGCACCGGGCGCTTCATGCCGTCGGGAAAGTAGTTCTGGCCGCTGAACCCGTCCTCGGCGTCGTGGTCATAGGCATAGCCGCTGCCATAGCCCTGCTCCTTCATCAGCCTGGTCGGTGCGTTCAGGATATGGGCGGGCGGCATCAGGCTGCCGGTTCTCTTCGCCTCGGCCCGTGCGCCCTTATAGGCGACGTAACCGGCATTGGATTTCGGGGCGAGCGCCAGATAGATCACCGCCTGCCCGAGCGCCAGCTCGCCCTCCGGGCTGCCGAGACGTTCATAGAGCGCCCAGGCATCCAGGCAGTGGCGCTGTGCCGCCGGATCGGCCAGTCCGATATCCTCGACCGCCATGCGAGTGATGCGGCGGGCGAGATAGCGCGGATCCTCGCCCCCTTCCAGCATCCGCGCCAGCCAGTAGAGCGCGGCGTCGGGGTCGGAGCCGCGCACCGATTTATGCAGGGCAGAGATCAGGTTGTAATGCTCGTCGCCGGATTTGTCGTATTTTGCCGCCCGCTTCATCAGCCGCGCCGACAGCGCCTCGGGGTCGAGCGGCGTGTCCAGCTTCCAGGCCATCACCTGTTCGATCAGGTTCAGCGCCGCGCGCCCATCGCCATCGGCCATCTCCAAGAGCGCCTCGCGCGCCGCGCCGGTCAGAGGAAGCGCGCGACCGAACTCCTTCTCGGCGCGCTGTGCCAGCAATTCCAGATCGGCCAGGCTCAGCCGTTTCAGCACGATCACCTGGGCGCGCGACAGCAATGCGGCATTCAGCTCGAAGCTGGGATTCTCGGTGGTGGCGCCGACCAGAAGGATGGTGCCGTCCTCCATATGCGGCAGGAAACTGTCCTGCTGCGCCTTGTTGAAGCGGTGGATCTCATCCACGAACAGCAGCGTGCCGCCGCCCTGCTGCCGGCGCAGCTTCGCCGCCTCGAACACCTTGCGCAGCTCCGGCACGCCGGAAAAGATCGCGCTGATCTGGACGAATTTCAGCTCGGTCTCATCGGCCAGCAGGCGCGCGATGGTGGTCTTGCCCACGCCCGGCGGGCCCCACAGGATCAGCGAGGACAGGCTGCCCGCTGCCAGCATCGCGCCGAGCGGGCCGTCGCGGTCCAGCACCTTGCCCTGCCCAATGACCTGCGCCAGCGAGCGCGGCCGGATACGGTCGGCAAGCGGCGCCGCCCGCACCGATCTTTCGGTCCGGTCGTCCGGGTCGCCGCCCGCCGCGCTGTCGAAAAGATCGGCCATGACGGGCGGAGACTACGCCGCCCGCCATCGAAGCAAAAGGGTCAGTGCAGTTTCTGGACCAGATTCGTGGCGACCACCTGGAAGGCGCCGTCATCGAAGTTCAGCACCGGACCCATCGCTTCCCCCTCCATGCCACAGCGACGGTACCACCGCGGCCAGCTCGAGTTGATGAGCCCGATATGCCGCGTCGCGCCCAGTTCGCGGGCCGACTGGTTCAGCCCGTCGATGAGCTGGGCGTGGACCTTGCGGCGCACCCCCATCGGCACGGCGTGGCTGACGAAGACACGGCTGGATTCCCAGACATGGTCATCGACCGGCGCATCCTCGTAGAGCAGGTTCTGCGGGATGGAGCCGCCGAGGATGCCGCGCTGTGCGTCCCGGATCATGTAGGAATAGATGCCGCAACGCGCGGTGGTGGGCGTCAGGCGGATCCCCGCCAGAACTTCGCCCCGTTCGTGAACCGCCACCCAACGCGACGCCGGTGTGTCATACTGGTCAAACTCCATCCCTTCCGCCTGGGGAAGGTCCCAATTATTCTGCACGATAAAGCTCTGCCGGCGGGCCCGCAGAATATTGGCAAATAATTCACCGTGCGTGTGCATGTTCGTGAAGGAAATCGTCGTCGTCTGCATTGTTCTAACTCCTGGGATTGAGGGGTCGGCCCCAGGGTATGCGATGACGGGCGATGGCCTAGAGCAGACGGTATTCCTTGGCTCTCTGCAGCGCCTCCGCAGTGGTCCGGGCCATCAGTCGTTCGCGCGCGGAGATGAGCCGGGCCTTGAAAGCGCTTTCCGTGATACCAAGCTTGGCAGCCGCTGCAGCATGGCGATCACCCTCCGCGATACATCGAAGGGCCTCGATCTGAGCCCTTGTGAGGCTCTCCGGCGGCTCCGTAATCTCGTGGAGCTGGCGGATCAGTTTAGAGATCTCCTCGATCTCTGAATCGTTATATTCGCGGTCGCCGCGCGTCATCCCGGCGATGGTGCGGGAACTCAGCGGGCCGACGGACAGCGCGACACCGTATTTCATGCCGAATTTCGCGGCGTCGCCCAGAATGTCGAACGGATCCGGCACCGGCATCGCCGACCAGCGGATCGCGCCATTGGTCGAGAACCCCCAGGCAATCGTCGGATCGCGCAGCGCATAGGCTTTCGCGGAATAATGCTCCGCCCACGCCTCGTCATAGGTCTGAAACTGCATGATCGGCGCTGCAAATCGGATATGCAGCCCGATGAAATACCCTTTCGGCGCGAAAGGGCCTAACTTGCTCAGCAGTGCGGAAATTTCGGCTCTGGCAGACATATCAGCTTATTACACAAATGATTTCGAGTACTCGCAAAACAACAATGGCGTGTTTCCGATAGCAAGGGAAGCTTGTTTGAGGCGCATACTCACAAGATCTTGCGTCATGCGCCAGCCCGGCCGCTATATTCGATGTAATATCCACAAAACATGGCAATTCCGGGCAGGTTTCCAACAGGTGATCCGACCGGATCCACCGATTCGAAACGAAAAACGCCCCGCCGGGCATGTCACCGGCGGGGCGTCAAGATGTCTTTAAGCCGAATCAGTCCTCGGCGTCGTCCTCTGCCTCGATGCGCGCGCGATCGGCGGCGCCTTTGGCGTTGGGATCGCGGTCCACCAGCTCGATAATCGCCATCGGTGCCATGTCGCCATAGCGGAAGCCCGCCTTCAGCACGCGGACATAGCCGCCCTGGCGGTCCTTGTAGCGGGCACCGAGTTCGTCAAACAGCTTGGCCACATGGCCATCCTGCTTGAGCTGGGCGGCGGCCTGGCGGCGGGCGTGCAGATCGCCGCGCTTGGCGAGCGTGATCAGCTTCTCGACGATCGGACGCAGTTCCTTGGCCTTGGGCAGGGTGGTCTTGATCTGCTCATGCTCGATCAGCGAGCCGGCCATGTTGGCGAACAGCGCCTTGCGGTGTTCGTGGGTGCGGTTGAGGCGGCGATAGCCGCGGGCGTGACGCATGATATATCTCCGTTAACGTCTTTTGCTTTGTCTGGCGGCCCATGCGTGCGGGACGCTCTCCTTGGGGCGGAATTGCCCGTTTTTCCGGGGGCACCATGCGTACACCGCGCGTACTCAGAACGTACACAGGCGGTATGACGCCCCCGGTATTTCCGATCAGAACTGGTCGTCGAAGCGCTTGGCCAGATCCTCGATATTCTCCGGCGGCCAGTCCACGACATCCATGCCGAGATGGAGACCCATGCCCGAGAGCACTTCCTTGATCTCGTTGAGCGACTTGCGGCCGAAATTCGGCGTGCGCAGCATCTCGGCCTCGGTCTTCTGGATGAGGTCGCCGATATAGACGATGTTGTCGTTCTTCAGGCAGTTGGCCGAACGCACCGACAATTCCAGCTCGTCCACCTTCTTGAGCAGGCGCGGATCGAATTCCAGACCGTCATCGTCGCTCTGCGCACGCGCCGCTTCGGGTTCGTCGAAGTTGACGAACACGGACAGCTGGTCCTGAAGGATGCGCGCGGCGAAGGCCACGGCGTCTTCCGGGGTCAGCGAGCCGTCGGTCTCGACCTTCATGGTCAGCTTGTCATAGTCGAGCACCTGACCTTCGCGGGTCGGCGTCACCTCATAGCTGACACGCTTGACCGGCGAGAAGATCGCGTCGATCGGGATCAGCCCGATGGGCGCATCCTCGGGGCGGTTCTTGTCGGCGGCGACATAACCCTTGCCAGTGGTGACGGTCAGCTCCATGTTCAGCTCCGCCCCGTCATCCAGATGGCAGATGACGTGATCGCGGTTCAGTACGGTGATACCGGCGGTCTCCTGGATGGCGCCGGCCTTGACCTCGCCCGGCCCCTTGGCCGACAGGGTGAGACGCTTGGTGCCCTCGACATCCATCTTCAGGGTCACGCCCTTCAGGTTCAGCACGATGTCGGTCACATCCTCGCGCACACCGGCGACGGAGGAGAATTCATGCAGCACGTTGTCGATCTGCACCGACGTGATGGCCGCGCCCTGAAGCGAGGACAGCAGCACGCGGCGCAGCGCGTTGCCGAGCGTCAGGCCGAAGCCCCGCTCCAGCGGTTCGGCGGTGACCGTGGCGGTGCGCGTCGCATCGGCGCCGGTCTTGATGTCAAGCTGCGAGGGCTTGATCAGCTCGGCCCAGTTCTTGTGGATCATGCGTTTGCCTCCATACCTGTTCCGATCCCATGACCAGCAATCGGAACGCCCGAGGTGAAATGCGAAATACCCTGCCCGCGCCACATCGCTGCGGCGCGGGCAGGACGATCAGTGCGGATCAGACGCGACGGCGCTTCGGCGGGCGAACGCCGTTATGCGCAATCGGGGTCACGTCGCGGATCGCGGTGATGTTGAAGCCGACCGCGGCGAGCGCGCGCAGTGCCGATTCGCGGCCGGAGCCGGGGCCCTGCACTTCGACTTCCAGCGTGCGCACACCATGTTCCTGCGCCTTCTTGCCGGCGTCTTCGGCGGCCATCTGGGCGGCGTAAGGGGTCGATTTGCGCGAACCCTTGAAGCCCATCGTGCCGGCCGAGGACCACGCAATCGCGTTGCCCTGAACGTCGGAGATCAGGATCTTGGTGTTGTTGAACGAGCTGTTCACATGCGCGACGCCAGCCGCGATGTTCTTGCGCTCCTTGCGGCGGGTGCGGGTCTTATCACGAGCCATATGCCTGCCTCCTTACTTCTTCTTGCCGGCGATGGGTTTCGCCGGGCCCTTGCGGGTGCGGGCATTGGTGTGGGTGCGCTGACCGCGGACCGGAAGGCCGCGGCGGTGGCGCAGCCCGCGATAGGAGCCGAGATCCATCAGACGCTTGATGTTCATCTGGTTCTCGCGGCGCAGATCGCCCTCGACGGTCAGATTGCCGTCGATATATTCGCGGATCTGCAGAACTTCGGCATCCGAGAGCTCATTGACGCGGCGCGTCGGGTCGATGCCCACCGCCTCGATGATCTGGTTGGCATAGGCCGGGCCGATGCCGTGGATATAGGTCAGGGCGATGGGGACACGTTTCCCCGTCGGAATGTTGACGCCAGCAATACGAGCCACGCGTTATCCTTTTCATTGTTGCGGTTCCGTAGCACCGGAACCTTTTTTCACAACGGAAGGCCCGAAAGACGGCTTTCGGGCCTCGTCTCTGTCACCGGATGGTGATTCCCATGGCGGGATGCCGTGAGGTAGTGAGGATTCGGTTAATTGTCAAGAAGGTGAGTGCGCAACTCTATCGGGACTACTCTTCTGAGTTACCTTTCGAGACAAATCTCTCCAGGACCCTATTCAAAAGTTTCACAATCTCGTCGACCCCCATCTGCCGAGCGAGGGGAATGAGTATCAGCAGTTCAAGAATTAGTAATGCGATCGGCCCACCAAACGACGGCATAACTGTAAAGAAGCAGACATCAAGCAGTAAAATTAGCCCAACGGTGAATGCAAATCGTTCTTCTTGCCTCGCATCCCTTAACTGAGCGATTTCCTCTTGCAGCTCGGTAATCTGTTGATCGCGCTTATCGGGGACAGCGCGCTCAGCCAATGCGCTGAAATCCGTACTTCTTTGCTCAGGCAGCTTGGTCGACGTCAAGGCTCTCGTACTCTTTCCGGATGTCTTCGTTCGAAATCAAGCTGTAACGTCGACCTGGCCGGTAGTTAGCTTCCCAAGCTCCGCCGGTCCGATGCGTGATACTGACCAACTGGCTCGGACCCAATGCGCCCAAAGACTCATAAGCCTCCTGAATAAATCTCTTTTCAGCGCCTTCGGGAAGCGGTGGAAGAGAACCAAATATGTCCTCGACCGGCGCACGACCGAACACCTTCGCTCTATGGTACAAAGTAGGGTTGACGGGGCCGTAATCCCAAGCCTGGAACGGTCCCGAAACGAGTGGTTTTCCTGTCCGCCCCAAGTAAATCATGTGCGCGATGTAAATGAGCTTCTGCAACTCCAAGTTGGAAAGCCCCCAACCGGACAGTCTTCCAAATTCTTTCGCCGCAGCCAATGCAGAGATCATCGTACCCGAACTCCTGTACCAGTCCTCCGTACCACAAACGCTGATTCGTCCAAAGAGTTGCAAACTATATGATTAATCGACAGTCAGCCCGTCCAGCACCCGGCCCATATCGGCCGCGACGGCCTCGACCTCGGCCAGCCCGTTGACAGGGTGCAGATTGCCCTTGGCATAGTAATAGCCGATCAGCGGCGAGGTCTTCTTGTAATACTCCAGCAGCCGCGTCTTCAGGCTCTCTTCATTGTCATCGGCACGGCGGCGCAGATCGGTGGAGCCGCAGACATCGCAGACGCCGTCCTTCGCGGTGGGCTTGGTCTCGTCGTGATAGACCTCGCCGCAATTGCCGCAGGTGAAGCGCCCGGTGATGCGGCGCACGAGTGCGGCGTCGTCCACCTGCATCTCGATCACCCCGTCTACCTGCTGTCCCAGCCCGCCCAACAGCGCGCCGAGCGCGTCGGCCTGCGCCAGCGTGCGCGGGAAGCCGTCGAAGATGAAGCCCTTCGCGTCCGAGCCCTCCAGCTTCTCGCGGATCAGCCCGACGACGATCTCGTCCGTCACCAACTGGCCCTTGTCCATCACCTCGGCCACGACCTTGCCCATCTCCGTCCCCGAGGAGCGCGCCTCGCGCAGCATGTCGCCGGTGGACAGCTGGACCAGCCCGCGCTCCTCCACCAGCCGGCGTGCCTGGGTGCCCTTGCCCGCGCCGGGCGGGCCGAGAAGGATGATGTTCACGGTCATGGCGGGGTCCCTCTTCCCTTTTGATGCGGCGCGGATCAGCGGCGCGCCGGTGCCTTGCGTTTTCTTGGCTTGTCGCCCGGCTTGCGCTTGCCGCGAAGCTGGGACTTCTCGATCAGACCCTCATATTGATGGGCGAGCAAGTGGCTTTGCACCTGATTGATCGTGTCCATCGTGACCGAGACCACGATCAGCACCGAGGTGCCGCCGAAATAGAACGGCACCGAAAGCTGGCTGCGCACGACTTCGGGCAGCAGGCAGACCGCCGCCAGATAGACCGAGCCGATGACCAGGATCCGGTTCACCACGTAGTCGAGATAATCCACCGTCTTCTTGCCGGGCCGGATGCCGGGGATGAAGCCGCCCTGGTTTTTCAGGTTCTCGGCCACATCGTCGGATTTGAAGGCGACATTCTGGGTGTAGAAATAGGCGAAGAAGATGATCATCCCAGCGAAGAACAGCAGGTAAAGCGGCTGGCCGGGGCCGAAATAGGCCAGCACGCGCGACATGATCGGCCCGGTCTGGTTGCCCGAGAAGGTCGAGATGGTCACCGGCAGCAGCAGCAGCGAGGAGGCGAAGATCGCCGGGATCACGCCGGCCGGGTTGACCTTGATCGGCAAATGGCTCGACTGACCGTCATAGACCTTCATGCCGACCTGGCGGCGCGGATACTGGATGGTGATCTTGCGCAGCGCGCGCTCCATGAACACCACGAAGGTGATGACCGCGATCACCATCAGGATGATGCCGATGATGACCGGCGTCGAGATCGCGCCCGACCGGCCCTGGCTGAAGAACTGCGCCAATGCGCCCGGGATCTCGGCCACGATGCCCACGAAGATGATCAGCGAGATGCCGTTGCCGATGCCGCGCGCGGTGATCTGTTCGCCCAGCCACATCAGGAACATGGTGCCCCCGACCAGGGTGATGACCACCGAGGCCTGGAAGAAGGCGCCCGGATCATGGGCCAGCCCCCCCGCCTCCAGCGATTTCGCCAGCCCGTAGGCCTGGAACAGCGCCAGGGCGACGGTGGCATAGCGGGTATACTGGTTGATCTTCTTGCGGCCCTGCTCGCCCTCTTTCTTCATTTGTTCGAGCGCGGGAACCATCGAGGCCAGAAGCTGCACGATGATCGAGGCCGAGATATAGGGCATGATGCCGAGCGCAAAGACCCCCATCCGGCCCAACGCGCCGCCGGTGAACATCGACAGCATCCCGCCGATGCCGGACCCCGCCTGTTCCATGAAGTTGCGCAGCGCCGCGCCGTCGATGCCGGGAACCGGGATATAGGTGCCGAGACGATAGATGATCAGCAGTCCGAGGGTGAACCAGATACGCTGACGAAGTTCCGTGGCCTTGCCCAATGCCCCCCAGGAGAGGTTCGCGGCCATCTGTTCTGCGGCTGACGCCATGTAAGTGCCCCCAGATTGCGGGTCGTATCATGTCAGCGCCGCCGGACCTGATGGAGATCCCGCGGCGCGAAAGGAAAACTCAGTCGTGTATGTAAGGGGCGCTGCCGCCCCTCACAAGCACAATCACTCGGCCGCGGTTTCTTCGCGGGCCGGCGTGGTGACGGTCAGCTTGCCGCCGGCCTTCTCGATCGCCTCGGCGGCGGATTTCGACGCCCCGGCCACGGTCAGGTCCAGCTTGGCCTTGAGTTCGCCCTTGCCCAGAACCCGCACCCCGTCCAGCTTACGGCGCACGACACCGGCCTCGACCAGCGTGTCCTCGGTGATGGCGCCCTTGGCGTCCAGCTTGCCGGCGTCGATGAAGCTCTGGATCTGGCCCAGATTGACGACGGCGAATTTCTTGGCGTTGGGTGCGGTGAAGCCGCGCTTCGGCAGGCGGCGATAGAGCGGCATCTGACCGCCTTCATAGCCGTTCAGCGCCACGCCCGAGCGCGAGGTCTGGCCCTTGATGCCGCGCCCGGCGGTCTTGCCCTTGCCGGAGCCGGGGCCGCGCGCCACGCGCTTCTTCTTGCGGTTCGCGCCCTCATTGTCGCGGATTTCATGCAGTTTCATATCGCTTCTCCTGATGCCGGAGACGCCCCGCGAAGCGGAATGGGGCGAACACGGCGTTTCTTGGTTGTCGAGTCGGTGCCGATTGGCACGCGGGCGCTGTCTAAAGAAAAATCAGCGCGCGTGCAATCTCATTCTGCTGCGGCGCGTGGCTGCGATGCGCAGCCCGGCTGTGCCGCCGGGGCGCGCTGCCAGAGGATCGCCACCACCTTCTCGGACAGCAGCCCGACGACCGCCCCCGCCGCAACGTCAAGCGGATAATGGCTGCCGCGCGGGATCTGGATGCCGCCGACCACCGCCGCAAAGGCCACCCCGCCGGGCGCCGTGTCGGGATAGGCGCGGCTGACCGCGCGCGCGATGGCGACCGCATTGGCGGTGTGGCCGGAGGGAAAGGAGTTCCACGGCCCGTCATCGGGGCCGCCGACGCGGGTGTCGTAATGCCCCTTGTCGCGCAGCATGAAGGGCCGGGTGCGGGTGACGGAGGACTTGATCGTGCCCTTCACCAGCGTGGCGATGCCCAGGGCCGCGAAGCTGCGCAGCCCGGCCTCGGCCAGTTTCGGGCGGTTCAGCAGCAGCCCCGCGAGGGCGGCGAGGGCCGCGCCGGTGAAGGCGGGGGGTTGATCGGTGATTTCCGACAGCGCGCCGATGGTCCTGACAAGCGGGTGGTCGCGATGGCGCGTGGCCTCCATCGTGACCTCGATATCGGCCTGTTCGACCTGGCTGGTGATGCGGCTCTGATCCATGGGCAGGAAACGCCGCGCCGCCGCATTGGTTGCCGCGATGGCTCTCTGGCGGGCGCGATCGGCGGGCTGTGGCCGGATTGACGCAGGCCGATGATGCGGGCGGCACGGGAGGCGCGGCACGACCCATCGCGCCGCGCCAAAAGAAAAGGCCGGGGTCGCGCCCCGGCCTGATCCTCAGTTCTTTTCTTCGATGATGGTCGCGAGATGCGGGATCTTCGCCACCATGCCGCGGATCGCGGGCGTGTCTTCCAGCTCGCGGGTGCGGTGCATCTTGTTCAGGCCCAGGCCTTTCAGCGTTTCACGCTGGATGGCGGGGCGGCGGATCGGAGAGCCGATCTGCTTGACGACGATGGTTTTTGCCATATGCCCTTCTCCTTACGCCTGCGCCGAGGTGACGGTCGCGTCGGTGCCGGCTTCGGCTTCGGGTGCCTTGTCCTGCGAGGGCAGGATGTCGGCCACCTTCTTGCCGCGGCGCTGCGCGACCGAGCGCGGCGAGGCCTCGGATTGCAGACCGTCCAGCGTGGCGCGGATCATGTTATAGGGGTTCTGCGAACCCAGCGATTTCGCCACGACGTCCTGGACGCCCAGCATCTCGAACACGGCGCGCATCGGACCACCGGCGATGATCCCGGTCCCCGGAACGGCGGTGCGCATCACGACGCGGCCCGCACCGTGGCGGCCGGTGGTGTCGTGGTGCAGGGTGCGGCCGTCGCGCAGCGGCACGCGGATCATGTTGCGCTTGGCCTGTTCGGTGGCCTTGCGGATCGCCTCGGGCACCTCTTTGGCCTTGCCCTTGCCGAAGCCGACACGGCCCCGCTGATCGCCGACGACGACGAGCGCGGCGAAGCCGAAGCGCTTACCACCCTTGACGGTTTTCGAGACACGGTTGATCGCGACCAGACGGTCGGCGAATTCGGGGGTTTCCTCGCGCTGATCGCGGCGGCCGCCCCGGCGGTTATCACGTTCTGCCATTCGGCATTCCTTCACATGGTGGCGCGCATCGCTTGGGCGCCGTTGAACTCGATCCAGGTGGGCAGGCGGGCATGTGCCCCCTGCCCCCGGATCATCGGGACGGCGCGCCGGTCCCCCGCCGCGCCGTCCACAGGTCTCAGAACTTCAGACCGCCTTCGCGGGCGGCATCGGCAAGCGCCTTGATCTTGCCGTGGAACAGGAAGCCGCCGCGGTCGAACACGACTTCTTCCACACCGGCCTTCTTGGCCCGTTCCGCAATCGCCGCGCCGATTTTGGCCGCCGCGTCGACATTGTTCTTGCCCACGACGCCCAGATCCTTCTCCAGCGTGGACGCCGCGGCCAGGGTCCGTCCCTGGGCGTCGTCGATCAGCTGGACCGAGATGTTCTTGGACGAGCGGTGGACCGACAGGCGCGGGCGGCCGGAGCCTTCCGCGCGCAGCTTGTTCCGGTTGCGCAGGCGGCGCTTGAGGAACAGATCTCTCTTTTTCAGTGCCATTTTCGCGCCCCTTACTTCTTCTTGCCTTCCTTGCGGAAGACATATTCGCCCTTGTAGCGGATGCCCTTGCCCTTATAGGGCTCCGGCGCGCGCCATTCGCGAATATTGGCGGCAACCTGACCAACGAGCTGCTGGTCGATGCCTTCCACAACGATTTCGGTCTGCTTCGGTGCGGTGATCGTCACGCCATCGGGCGTTTCGAAATTCACCTCGTGGCTGTAGCCGAGCGAGAGCTTCAGCGTCTTGCCCTGCATCTGCGCACGATAACCGACGCCCTGGATTTCCAGCTCCTTCTTGAAGCCGTCCGACACGCCGACGGTCAGGTTCTCGACCATCGAGCGGGTCATGCCCCATTGCTGGCGGGCGCGCTTGGACATGCCGCGCGGCACGACCGAGACGGAGCCGTCTTCCAGTTTCAGTTCGACATCATCATTCGCGGTGAAGGAACGGGTGCCTTTCGGCCCCTTCACCTCGATGGTCTGTCCTTTGATCTCGGCCGTCACGCCCTTGGGCAGTTCGACCGGTCTTTTGCCAATACGAGACATGCTGCCCTCCTTAGAATACGGTGCAGAGCACTTCGCCGCCGACATTGGCGTTGCGTGCATTTGCATCCGACATCACGCCTTTCGGCGTCGAGACGATGGAAACGCCCAGACCCTGGCGGACCTGCGGGATTTCCTTGGCACCGGCATAGACGCGGCGGCCCGGCTTCGACACACGGGACAATTCGCGGATGACCGGCTGGCCGTCGAAGTATTTCAGCGAGATTTCCAGCTCCTTGTGGCCGGCCTCGGTGGTGACTTCTTCATAGCCGCGGATGTAGCCTTCCGACTGCAGCACGTCCAGAACCCAGGCGCGCAGCTTGGAAGAGGGCGAGCGGACGGTCGATTTGCCGCGCATCTGCGAGTTGCGGATGCGGGTCAGCATATCGCCGAGAGGATCGTTCATATTCATTGTCGCCCCCTTACCAGCTCGATTTGACCAGGCCCGGGATATGCCCCTGAGCGCCAAGCTCGCGCAGCATGATCCGGCTGAGTTTCAGTTTGCGGTAATACGCGTGCGGACGGCCGGTGAGCTGGCACCGGTTGTGCAGACGCGTGGGCGAGGAGTTGCGCGGCAGTTCGGCCAGCTTCAGCGTCGCCTTGAACCGCTCTTCCATCGGCCGTTCCTGGTCGTGGATGATCTCGTTCAGCTCGGCCCGCTTCGCGGCGTATTTCTCGACCAGGCGCTGGCGCTTCTTCTCGCGCTCAATCATGGATTTCTTAGCCATATCTTCTTTCCCTCCGCGATCAGCTGGTGAAGGGCATGTTGAAATGCTTCAACAGCGACTTCGCTTCCGCGTCGGTCTTCGCGGTGGTGCAGATGATGATGTCCATCCCCAGAACTTCGTCGACCTTGTCGAAGTTGATTTCCGGGAACACGATATGTTCCTTCAGGCCCATGGCATAGTTGCCGCGGCCGTCAAACGCCGTGCCCTTCACGCCGCGGAAGTCGCGGACGCGCGGCAGCGCGATGTTGATGAGCCGGTCGAGGAATTCATACATGCGATCGCCGCGCAGCGTGACTTTCGCACCCAGCGGCATTTCCTCACGCACACGGAAACCGGCGATGGATTTCTTGGCCTTGGTCGTGACTGCCTTCTGGCCCGCGATCAGGGACAGCTCTTCGGCGCCCTGCTTGACCTTCTTGGTGTCCTTGACGGCCTCGCCGATTCCCATGTTCAGCACGATCTTGTCGAGCTTGGGGATCTGCATGTCGTTCTTGTAGCCGAACTCTTCCTTCAGAGCGGCGCGGATCTTGTCGCGGAACTGCTGGCGCAGACGCGGCGTGTACTTGGATTCGTCCAGCATCAGATCACGTCTCCCGTGGTCTTGGCGAAACGCACCTTCTTGCCGTCTTCCTCGCGGAAGCCGACACGGGTCGCTTTGCCGTTCTTGTCCAACAGCGCCAGGTTCGACAGGTCGATCGGCATGTTCTTGGGAACGCGGCCGCCCTGGCTGGTCTGCGACTGGCGGGTGTGACGCAGCGCGATATTCACGCCGTCCACGACGGCCTTGCCCTCTTTGGGCAGAACCTGCGTGATCTCACCCTGCTTGCCCTTGTCCTTGCCGGCAAGGACGACGACCTTGTCGCCTTTCTTCAGCTTGGCAGCCATCACAGCACCTCCGGAGCGAGCGAGATGATCTTCATGAAGTTCTTCGCGCGCAGCTCGCGCACGACCGGCCCGAAGATACGGGTGCCGACCGGTTCGCCCTGGTTGTTCAGGATCACGGCGGCATTCTGGTCGAAGCGGATCGAGGTGCCGTCTTCGCGTTTCACTTCCTTGGCGGTGCGCACGACGACGGCCTTGCGGACATCGCCTTTCTTCACGCGGCCGCGCGGGATGGCTTCCTTGACGGATACGACAATGATGTCGCCCACCGACGCATAGCGACGGTGCGAACCACCCAGAACCTTGATGCACTGAACTTTCCGGGCACCGGAATTGTCAGCGACATCCAGATTGGTCTGCATCTGGATCATGGTTTACTCCCGACCTTTGGGGACGACGATGCGGGTCGCCCCAGGGTTTCGAATTTATCCGGACCTCAGGCCGACGCGGCTGCGTCTTCCGTCAGGACGGTCCAGCGTTTGGTCTTCGAGACCGGGGCACATTCGACGATGCGAACGGTATCCCCGACCTTGAACTGGTTCTCCGCGTCATGGGCGCGGTATTTCTTCGACGACCGCACGGTCTTGTGCAGCAGCGGATGCTTGAAGCGCCGTTCCACCAGCACGGTGACGGTCTGGTCGTTCTTGTCCGAGGTCACGGTGCCTTGCAGGATGCGTTTGGGCATGTCGGTCCCCTTACTTCGACGACGCGGCGTCGGCCGCTTTCTGGTTCAGAACGGTCTTCACACGGGCCACGTCGCGACGGACGCTGCGCATGCGGGCGGTCGATTCGAGCTGGCCGGTGGCCTGCTGGAAGCGCAAGTTGAACGCTTCCTTTTTCAGCGACACGAGCTGCTCGTTGAGCTGCTCGGGCGTCTTGTCTTTCAGTTCCTGCGCTTTCATTGCGCCTCTTCCTTTCAACATCACCGGAGAGCCCCGCTTGCCACGGGCCACCCTGATTCCGGTGGAGTTTCGTGATGAAGGCCGTCCCATACAGGGTGACGGCGGCTTTGACAAGCCATTTCCGGCACGGAGCGCCGCCGACAGGATCTTTGTTAGTTTACCGCCCGGATTTGGAACCAAGCCCGCCGCTATGGCTTGGAGTTTCACTGTTACGTGACAATTTGAGAGAGGGATAGAGCCATGACCGAAACCCGCGTCGAAACGCAAAGCCGGCTGGAGGCCAGCCGCGTCTCATGGGGGGCGATCTTCGCCGGGACCGCCTGCGCGGTCGCCCTGCAGATCGTGTTCCTGCTGTTCGCCCTGTCGATCGGGCTGGAGATCATCGATGACGGCGACATGACCGGCTTCGGCTTCGGCACCGGGCTGTTCATCCTGCTGACCGGCATCATGTGCCTGTTTGCCGGTGGCTCGGTCGCGGGCCGCCTGTCGGGTCTGCCCTTCATGCCCTCTGCCGTGCTGCATGGCGCGGTGGTCTGGGCCCTGGTGACGATCATCGGCGTCTATGTCGCGGGTGCGGTGACCAACCGCGCCGCCTCTGTCGCCGGATCGGTGGTTCAGACCGTTGGATCGGCCGCGGGCAATATCGCCGGCAGCGCCGGGCAGTTGGCGCAGGCCGCCCTGCCCGACCCGTCGGAGATGGATTTCCCCTCGGTGGACGAGATCCTGCCCGCGTCGCTCCAGACCGATCTGGAGCAGCAGCTTGAGCGCGAGGGGGCGACGCCCGCCCAGATCCGCCAGGAAGCGCGCGAGATCGCCAATGACGTGATCGACGATCAGGACCGCGAGCAGATCCGCTCGATCGCGGCGACCACCGCGCGGCGGGTGCTGAGCAATCCGCAGGACGCCCCGGAAATTCTCGACAATGCCGTCAGCCGTCTGACCGAGGGTGCCAACGCGCCCCTGGGCGATCAGAAGCTGGAGGAGTTGTCCGAGATCCTGCAACAGCGCACCGGCGTGTCCGAGCAGGAAGCCCGCCAGCAGGTCGATGAATGGCTGGCCGAGTTCCAGCAGACCCGCGACGAGATCGTGACCCGCTACCGGAGCACGGTCGATGAGCTGACGGCGGAGGTCAACCAGACCGTCCAGCAGGCCGAGGCGCGCGCCGCGCAGGCCGCCGACGCCGCGTCCAGCTTTGCCTTCTGGAGCGCGATCACTCTGATCTTCGGGCTAGGCGCGGCCTGCCTGGGCGCGATCTTCGCCCATCCCGAAGATTACGACAAAATCCGCTGGTCATAGGAGGGCGCCATGAAACTCATCGAGATCATCGCCGCCGTCATCCTGCCGCCGCTGGGGGTGTTTCTGAAAGTCGGGATCGGCAAGCAGTTCTGGATCAACCTGCTGCTGACCTTCCTGGGCTTCATCCCCGGCGTCATCCACGCGCTGTTCGTGATCGCCTGATCGCAACGGCCGCCGGTTTGGAAACCACGCGCCCCGCCGGTCATGCTGGCGGGGTGCTTTTTCTGTCGGGCATCAGTGCAAGCGCGCACGCAGTGTCCGGGGTCTAGTCGTCATATTTCAGGTTCAGCGTGTAGTCGTCGTCGCTGAACTCGGAAACCCCCATGAGCTTGACCTGAATCATCGAGACGTGATGATTGTCGATGCGGTAGAGGGCGCTGACATGGGTGTCGTCCTCCGCGTCGGTCACGTTCATCCCGATGAATTCGGCGGTGCGCCACTGATCGCCCACCGTCATGTGGTCGCTTTCCCTCACGTCGAAGGTGAGGCTGTCCACACCACGCTCGAAATCCGTGATCGTCGCCAGTTCCAGCAATGTCCGGTTGATGCTGGAATTGTAGGAGTCCTCGTCAATCTCGTCAGCGATCCAGGGTGAGAACTGGAATTTGTCGGCGCCCGCACCGCCCGAGATCGTCAGCGGGTCCTGGTAAAGCGCACCGTTATCGACATGGATCTCGTCATCGTCCGCCCCGGCTTCAATGACGAAGGCAGGCTCTTGCGCGAAAAACGGCGTGGCCGGCCGCGACGCGATCCGGTTGTCGATCTTGATGATGTCGTTGCCAGACCCGCCGACAAGCCGGCCCCCGGTAGACGCGGTGAGGGTCAGGTGATCGTCCCCGAGTCCGCCGTCGAAGATCACGCCCCCCTCGCTCAACCCGGCCGGTTCACTGGGGTCGAGCGGACCGTATTGGGCCGAGACGCCGGACAGGCTGTCATTGCCGATGCCCCCCTCGGCAATCGCCGGCTTCCTGGCATCGGGTGTGACGAAGTCCATGGTGATGCGATCATTGCCGCCCAGGCCGTAAACCTGTTTCCCGATCGCCATTGGCACATCGATGTCGTCATCTCCTTCGGTTCCGGCGATGATGTCGGGATTGTCGTCACCGTTCGGCGGCTCACCATCGTCAAGATCATCCCCCTCCGCGTCGGCGCCGCCATTCAGTAGTCCGGGGCCCAGCAACATGGCGAGCAGGCCACCGGCAAGCAAGGCAATCGAAGGATCCATGGCGCGCGTTCCACTTCATGTCACAGGCAGACTATCATTTGCTAATACACGGCTCAGGTCTGTTTTTCTACCTTTGGTGTTTCGGACTTCGACATCCGCACGGGCCAAAGACGGATCAGCATGGCAAGGGCAGCCGTCGCGGGCCGACCGGACCGGCCGCGCATGAAAAAAGCCCCGCCGGTCTCTCGGCGGGGCTTGATCTGTGTCGTCAGGTCTCTGGCGCGATTACCAGTCCTGGCGGGCCACGATCCGGGTCTGGACCGGCAGCTTCATCGCCCCGAGGCGCAGCGCCTCGCGCGCGATGTTGTCGTTCACGCCGTCGATCTCGAACATGATCCGGCCGGGATGGACGCGGGCGGCCCAGTAATCGACCGAGCCCTTGCCCTTACCCATCCGCACTTCGGTCGGCTTCGACGAGACCGGCACGTCCGGGAACACCCGGATCCAGACCCGGCCCTGACGCTTCATGTGGCGGGTGATCGCGCGGCGGGCCGCTTCGATCTGGCGCGCGGTGACACGCTCGGGCTCAACGGCCTTCAGCGCGAAGGAGCCGAAATTGATGTCGAAACCACCCTTGGCTTCGCCGTGGATCCGGCCCTTGTGCTGTTTGCGGAACTTCGTCCGTTTCGGTTGCAGCATCTTTCTTTCTCCTTAGCGGGCGTCGCGGTCGCGACGCGGGCCACGGGGGGCGGGACCGTCCTGGGCTTCGGCGGCGCGGCGGTCGCGGGCCTGCGGATCATGTTCCATGATCTCGCCCTTGAAGATCCACACCTTCACCCCGATGATCCCGTAGGGGGTCGAGGCTTCCGACAGCGCATAGTCGATATCGGCGCGCAGCGTGTGCAGCGGCACCCGCCCCTCGCGATACCATTCGGTCCGCGCAATCTCGGCACCGCCCAGACGGCCGCCGACATTGACCCGGATACCTTGGGCGCCCATGCGCATGGCATTCTGGACCGAGCGCTTCATGGCGCGGCGGAACGACACACGACGCTCGAGCTGCTGCGCGATGGATTCCGCCACGAGCTGGGCGTCCAGCTCCGGCTTGCGGACCTCGACGATGTTCAGATGAAGTTCGCTGTCGGTGAACTGCGCCAGCTTCTTCTTCAGAACCTCGATATCGGCGCCTTTCTTGCCGATGATGACGCCCGGACGCGCGGCGTGAATGGTCACGCGGCATTTCTTGTGCGGACGCTCGATGATGACGCGGCTGATGCCGGCCTGCTTGGCTTCCTTCTTGATGAAGTCGCGGATCTTGAGATCCTCGAGCAGCAGATCGCCATATTCCTTGTCATCGGCATACCAGCGGCTGTCCCAGGTGCGGTTGACCTGGAGGCGCATCCCGACGGGGTTGACCTTCTGACCCATTACGCTTGCTCCTCTGCGGTGTCTGCCTTGGCGGTCTTGCGCGAAGCCTTCTTGGCTTCGGCAGCAGCCGCGGCAGCGGCCGGATCGACCTCACGCAGCTTGATGGTGATTTCCGAGAACGGCTTCATGATGCGGCCGTAACGACCACGCGCCCGCGGACGGCCGCGCTTCATCACCAGGTTCTTGCCCACCCACGCCTCGGCGACGACCAGGTTGTCGACGTCGAGATTGTGGTTGTTCTCGGCGTTGGCGATGGCCGATTGCAGGCATTTCTTGACGTCGCCCGCGACGCGGCGCTTCGAGAAGGTCAGGTCGGCAAGCGCCTTTTCAACCTTCTTGCCGCGGATCAGACCGGCAACGACATTCAGCTTCTGCGGCGAGCTGCGCAGCATGCGCGTCTTCGCCATCGCCTCGTTATCCGCCACGCGGCGCGGATTCTTTTCCTTACCCATGGCTTACTTCCTTTTCGCTTTCTTGTCGGCCGCGTGACCGTAATAGGTCCGGGTCGGCGAATATTCCCCGAATTTCTGACCGATCATATCCTCGGAGACGTTCACCGGGATATGCTTGTGCCCGTTATAGACACCGAAGGTCAGGCCGACGAATTGCGGCAGGATGGTCGAACGGCGCGACCAGATCTTGATGACATCCGACTTGCCCGACTCGCGGGCTTTCTCGGCCTTTTTCAGCACATAGGCGTCGACAAAAGGCCCTTTCCAAACAGAACGTGCCATGGATTAGCGCCCCTTCTTGCGTGCGTGACGCGACCGCAGGATATACTTGTCGGTCGATTTGTTGGTGCGGGTCTTCTTGCCCTTGGTGTCCTTGCCCCAGGGCGTGACCGGCGTGCGGCCGCCCGAGGTCCGGCCCTCACCACCACCATGCGGGTGGTCGATCGGGTTCATGGCGACACCGCGCACCGACGGGCGGATGCCCTTGTGGCGGTTGCGGCCGGCCTTGCCGAGATTCTGGTTCGAATGATCGGCATTCGACACCGCGCCGATGGTGGCCATGCATTCCTGGCGGACCAGGCGCAGCTCACCCGAGGACAGGCGGATCTGGGCATAGCCGCCATCGCGGCCCACGAACTGGGCATAGGTGCCCGCCGAACGCGCGACCTGCCCGCCCTTGCCGGGCTTCAGCTCGACATTATGGACGATCGTGCCGATCGGCATGCCGGAAAACGGCATGGCGTTGCCCGGCTTGACGTCCACGCGGCTGCCGGCGACGACCTTGTCGCCAATGGCCAGACGCTGCGGGGCCAGGATATAGGCCTGCTCGCCGTCTTCATACTTGATCAGCGCGATGAAGGCGGTGCGGTTGGGATCGTATTCGATCCGCTCGACCACGCCGGTGACATCGAACTTGTTGCGCTTGAAATCGACGATGCGATACAGGCGCTTTGCCCCGCCGCCCTTGCGGCGCATGGTGATCCGTCCGGTGTTGTTCCGGCCGCCCTTCTTGGTCAGACCCTCGGTAAGGGTTTTGACCGGACGACCTTTCCAAAGCTCCGAACGGTCGATCAGAACCAGCCCACGCTGGCCAGGCGTCGTCGGTTTATACGACTTGAGTGCCATCTTTCTGTCTTCCGTTGCTTTGTTTCGTCACATACTCGCGCGGCCCCCGGTTGCCCGGAGACCGCAATTCATCCCGATCAGAGTCCGGTGGACACGTCGATCGTGTTGCCGGCTTCCAGCGTGACATAGGCTTTCTTCACGTCGGAACGGACGCCGGGGCGGCCGCGGAAACGCTTGGTCTTGCCTTTGGTCACGGTGGTGTTGACCGCTTTCACCTTGACGTCGAACAGGGTCTCCACAGCTTCCTTGATCTGCGGCTTGTTCGCGTCGATCGCCACCTCGAAGACGAAGGCGTTGGATTCGCCCGCGTTGGTCGCTTTCTCGGTGATGACCGGCTTGCGGATCACGTCGTAATGGTCTGCTTTCGCGCTCATTTCAGGCGAGCCTCCAGAGCTTCGACACCTGCGCGCGTGATGACCAGCGTATCACGCTTGAGGATGTCATAGACATTGGCGCCCATCGAGGGCAGCACATCGACACCGTCCAGGTTCCGCGCGGCGCGGGCAAAGCCCTCGTTCACGTCGGCCCCGTCGATGACCAGCACGCGCTTCCAGCCGTTTTCCTTGACGGCCTTGGCGACGGCCGAGGTCTTGGCGTCGGCGATGTTCAGATCCTCGATCACCACCAGCTCACCGGCGGTCGCCTTGGCGGACAGCGCATGCTTGAGACCAAGCGCGCGGACCTTCTTCGGCAGATCGAAGGCGTGGCTGCGCGGGGTCGGACCCTTGTAGACGCCACCCTTGCGGAAGATCGGCGCCTTGCGCGAGCCGTGGCGTGCGCCGCCCGTGCCCTTCTGGCGATAGATCTTCTTGGTCGAGTAGCTGACCTCGGACCGGCCCAGCACCGAATGGGTGCCGGCCTGCGCCTTGGCGCGCTGCCAGCGGACGACGCGCTGCAGGATGTCGCCGCGCGGCTCCAGCCCGAACACCTCGTCGGCCAGCTCGATGGACCCGGCCTTACCGGAGTCCAGCTTGATCACATCGAGTTTCATTCCTTGTTCTCCCCTTCCGGAGCGGCGTCGTCAGCCTGATCCGCGTTCGGATCGGCCGCTTCCTTGTCGGCTTCGATCGAGGCTTCGGCTTCCTTCAGCGCGGCGGCCTCCTGCTCGGCGGCCAGGCGTGCGGCCTCCTCGCGGGCGGCTTCTTCCTCGGCGGCCGCGGCGGCGGCGGCTTCCTCGGCGATGCGCTGCGCTTCCTTCAGCTTCGAACGGGTCGCAGCCGGGGTGATCAGGTTCTCGGGCGCGTCCTTCTTGACCGCGTCCTTGACGATGACCCAGCCCCCTTTCGAACCCGGCACCGAGCCCTTGACCATGATCAGGCCCCGGTCGGTGTCGGTCTTGATGACCTGCAGGTTCTGGGTGGTCACGCGGACCGCGCCCAGGTGACCGGCCATCTTCTTGCCCTTGAACACCTTGCCCGGATCCTGGCACTGACCGGTCGAGCCGTGCGAGCGGTGGCTGATCGACACGCCGTGCGAGGCGCGCAGACCGCCGAAATTATGCCGCTTCATCGCACCGGCAAAGCCTTTACCGATCGAGGTGCCGGCCACGTCGACGAACTGGCCTGCAAAATAATGGTCGGCGATGATTTCCTCGCCCACATCGACCAGATTGTCTTCGGAGACGCGGAATTCCGCGATCTTGCGCTTGGGCGCGACACCGGCCTTTGCAAAATGCCCGCGCAGCGGGGCCGCGACGCGCTTGGCCTTGGCCTCGCCCGCGCCGAGCTGCACGGCGACATAGCCGTCACGCTCCGCCGTGCGCTGCGACACGACCTGCAGATTGTCGAGCTGAAGCACCGTCACCGGAACCTGGCGGCCGTCTTCCATGAACAGCCGGGTCATGCCCAGCTTCTTGGCGATTACACCTGTCCGCATAGCCGCCCCCTTACACCTTGATCTCGACATCCACGCCGGCGGCGAGGTCGAGCTTCATCAGCGCATCGACGGTCTGCGGCGTCGGGTCGACGATATCCAGCAGACGCTTATGCGTGCGGATTTCCCACTGGTCGCGCGACTTCTTGTCGATATGCGGACCGCGCAGAACGGTGAATTTCTCGATCTTGTTCGGCAGCGGGATCGGCCCGCGCACCGTGGCACCCGTGCGCTTGGCGGTGTTCACGATTTCCTGGGTGCTGGCATCCAGCACGCGGTAATCGAACGCCTTGAGCCGAATGCGGATATTCTGACTTTGCATCGTCATCCCTCGGAGCTTTGAGGGTTCCAGTCGAGAGGCTGACGACACACCACGCGGCGCCAGCATCGGACCTGTCTAAAAACTGCGAAGCCGCCCTATAGGGGGCGGCCCCGACAGATGCAAGCGAATCCTTGTGGATCGGGCGGATTCGGTCGCGATGCGCGCGTATAGCGGGTGGCGTGGGGTGGGGTCAAGGGGGAGCAACCGAGTCCGTTCCTTCCGCTGACGAGCAGGATAGGACTTCCAAGAGCGTTCACGCGTCCTCAGATTCCTGCGCCAGTACAACCTCTTTAAGCTGTTTCATTCGATCAAGCTCGTGCTTTGTCGGGTCGAGCTCACGACGTCGAAAACTGTTTCTAAGCGCGTAGGCCTCTTCAGCCGCCTCCGCAGTACTCTTTGAGATCCTGTCGTCGTATAGTAACGCGTTGATCAGATCACGGTACGCCCGCCTATCAATGCGAAAATACTTAGCTCTTGTTCGCCCGTCGATCGCAGGGTTGCTGGCGATTTCCTCGATATAGTCGGAGATGTCGCGCCAGAGGCTTCTAATTTCATCTCTGCTCGCTCCGTTGTCGCTATCGACAACCGAAGCGAGATGGGTTTGCGGTAGATCGCTGACCCGCTCCGAGATGCCCTCTACCTCTTCGTCACCCAAATCAGCCTCATAAGCGGTCTTATTAAGCCGTTCAGTCACGGCTGATAGGATTTCGTCTAGGCCATTCGCCTTGTCGTTAATCTTCTCAAGCGTTTCATCCATTTTGCTTAAGTGAGTGTCCACGACCTGCTGTGATGCTTCGATGGCCTCTGTTATATTTTTGACCTTGCCGCTAAACAGCAACCGGCCTAGCAGCACGCCTACTGCCGCGGCAAAGACAGTCAAAACACCGTTGATTATAATGGCTTGCGCTTCCGAAAGGGAGCTCCAAATGTTACTCATTCACGTCTTCCCAATTGTCTAATCTATAGCTTTCGTCGCAAACATCCCTGATGTTGCGACGGCCGGCAAGCTCTGAAGCAAAAGCGCGACGGTGTGCCCACGTTGTGTTGAGAAGATGCCGCAATTGAGTGGTGGTCAGTTTATCGGTGGTGCTGCGCTAGAGCGCAAAGTAATCACAGCCCTTTGGTTTTTGATCTCGGCCACCTTCGCGCGGGCTGTGAGGCCGACTTCGTGGACATGGAATATCACATCTTCATCCATTGCAATCGGCGCACTTAAGTCAATCTGTCATCTCCAGATCATCAATGCGCTCAACCAACTCAGCATACCCAGTCGCCACCATGCCCCGTTTTCCCGCATGTTCCCCGACGCTTGCATTCCAGCCCAACCGCGGTCATGCAACAGGAAGCCCATCGAACCGCCGGAGCCCGCGCCATGTCCACGAAGCCGTCCGAGACCTCCTCGCGGAAATTGCTCATCGCGATCATGCGCGATGAGGGGCCCTATATCCTCGAATGGGTGGCCCATCACCGCGCCATCGGCTTCACCGACATGATCGTGTTCTCCAATGATTGCCAGGACGGCAGCAATCTCATGCTGGACCGGTTGCATGAGCGCGGGCTGTTGCGGCATCTGCCCAACCCCAAGGCGGTGTTTTCGCAACTGGCGAACTGGCAGGTTTCGGCGCTCCGCTACGCCTCGTCCTTCTGGGAGTTCCGCCATGCCGACTGGGTGTGCACGGTGGATGCGGATGAATTCATCGAGATCTCGGCCGGAGACGGCACGCTGGATGCGCTGATCTCGGCTTGCCATTTCGATCTGATGAGCTTTCCGGTGCTGGGCTATCGCAGCGACCAGAACCCGGAGATCGGGGATGGCCGGGTGCAGGGCCGCTTTACCCTGCCGCGGCGCGACATCTCGGCCGATACGGTGTGGGAGCCGGCGGGCATGGCCGTGAAGACCCTGTCCCGGCCGCGGATCAGGGGCGCGCATTTCCGCAATCACCGCCCGAAGATCTCGGATTTCTCGCAGACCGGCATGATCTGGGTCGGCGGCGCGGGGGAGCGGATGCCGGTCGAGTTCACCGACCACAAGATCAATGCCTGGACCTTCGCCGAGCGGCCGACGCTCGCCCATGTCAACCACCACTCGCTGCGCTCGCGCGACAGTTTCCTGGTCAAGTCGCTGCGCGGCGATGCGGTCACCCGCGACCGGATCGGGCTGGACACCGAGAAGCAGATCCGGAACGCGGTGAAATACTGGAACACCCGCAACCACTCCATAGGAACGCCGCGCGAGGTGCATCGCCCGCCCCGCGCCGCCGAGATCGAGCGGGATCTGCACGCCGATCCGGTGCTGGGCGAATTGCACCAGGCGGCCTGCGATCACCAACGCGACACCGCGAAGCGGCTGCTCGCCACCCCGGCCGGGGAGCGGCTTGCCTCGGAGATGAAACTCTAGCCCGCGCCGGACTCTGGCACGGTGCAGGGCCGCCACCAAAGCCCCCGCCCCATCACGAAAAAACCCGCCCCTTTCGGGGCGGGCCTTGATCTCGTCGCGCGGGCGGGGGTGGCCCCGCCCTCAGAAGATCATCACTCGATGATCTTCGCCACCACGCCGGCGCCGACGGTGCGGCCGCCTTCGCGGATGGCGAAGCGCAGTTTCTCTTCCATCGCGATCGGCGCGATCAGCTCGACCTCGAATTTCAGGTTGTCGCCCGGCATCACCATCTCCGTGCCTTCCGGCAGCTTCACCGTGCCGGTCACATCCGTGGTGCGGAAGTAGAACTGCGGACGGTAATTGGCGAAGAACGGGGTGTGGCGGCCGCCCTCTTCCTTGGTCAGGATATAGGCCTCGGCCTCGAACTTGGTGTGCGGGGTCACGGAACCGGGCTTGGCCAGAACCTGACCGCGCTCCACGCCGTCACGCTCGATGCCGCGCAGAAGCGCGCCGATATTGTCGCCCGCCTCGCCGCGATCGAGCAGCTTGCGGAACATCTCGACGCCGGTGCAGGTGGTTTTCTTGGTGTCGCGGATGCCGACGATTTCAAGCTCGTCACCCACATTCACCGCGCCACGCTCGACCCGGCCGGTCACGACCGTGCCGCGGCCCGAGATCGAGAACACGTCCTCGATCGGCATCAGGAAGGGCTGATCCACGGCGCGCTCCGGCGTCGGGATATAGCTGTCCAC
>NZ_FNAH01000020.1 GCF_900101865.1 Paracoccus isoporae | reverse complement strand
ACCGTGATAATCTCCGACATGACCGCTCCCATTTGTGGATCGTTGAAGACCCACCTTGGCACATCAGATGCCGTCGGGGGGCGGTCACATCATCAGAGCCGTAAGCGGCGCCTGTGCCCCACCTTCCTTGTTTTCACACGGTCTGAGATTTCGCGCCTGACGGAGATTGTGCGGGAGTTTCGCGATGGCGACTACGGTGGAGTTTCTCAGGGACTATGGGGTAGACATCCGAGCGAACGGGCAGCGGCGCTGGCCGGATGAGATCAAGGCGCGGATCGTGGCCGAGAGCTTGAAGCCGGGGGCGACGGTTAACGCGGTCGCGGCGCGATATGGGCTTCGGGCGAACCATCTGTCGGAATGGCGCGGTCGGGCGCGGGATGGCCGCTTGGTTTTGCCTGCAGACGAGGATGACGGCCTTTGTTTTGCGCCGATCGTGCTGCCTGACCCGGGCCTTTCCCCCCTGTTCCGGTTCTTTCAGGTCCGTCGGGCAAGTCCGAAGCGCCAGATACTGGAGCCATCGAGATTGCTGTAGGCGAGATGATCATCCGGCTGGATAGCGCCACGCCTGCCGCAAGCATTGCCGAGATCATGCTGGCGATCGGATTGCGGTCATGATGTTTCCCTCCAATCGTGTGCGGGTTCTGGTCTCGACACAGTCCGTCGACTTCAGGAAGGGCCATGATGGTTTGGCGGCACTGGTGTCATCGGTGCTGCGCAAGGATCCGTTTACCGGCACGGTCTTTGTGTTCCGCTCGCGCCGGGCGGACAGGTTGAAGCTCTTGTATTGGGACGGCACGGGTCTGGTGATGGCCTATAAGCGGCTGGAGGATGCGAGTTTTACCTGGCCCGCCATCAAGGACGGGATGATGGCGCTGAACCATGCCCAGTTCGAGGCGCTGTTTTCCGGTCTGGACTGGCGCCGCGTCAAAGCGCTGGAAACCCGTCCACCGGCTGCGGCAGAGTGAATCAGCCGCTTGGTTTTGCGTGTTTTTGCCAAGCGTTTCTGATAGTTCTCGAGCATGCAGACCGCAGCAATCCTTGATCTTTCCGCCATCCCGTCCGCGCAACGCGCGGCGGTGCAAGCGCTGTTGGAAGAGGTCGCGGCGCTCAAGGATATCACCCGGCGGCAAGAGCATCTGATCGCCGAATTGAACCAGGCCTTGCATGGCAAGCGGTCGGAAAAGCTGTCCGAGGACGAGCGGCAGCTCGCGTTCGAGGATCTGTCCATCGCGCTGGCCGAGGTTGAGGCGGAAAAGGAAATCCGTGCCCCCAAAGCAGGGGGCGGGACGACCAAGTCCGCGCCCAAGCGCACCATTGGCAATCTGCCTGCCGCCCTTCCGCGCATTGAAGAGGTAATCGAGCCTGACAGCCTGATCTGCCCCTGCGGCTGCGGTGTCATGCATCGGATCGGTGAAGACCGCAGTGAGCGGCTGGACATCGTGCCGGCCCAGTTGCGCGTCATCGTCACCGTGCGCCCGAAATATGCCTGTCGGACCTGCACCGACGGCGTGACGCAGGCCCCGGCACCCTCACATCTGATCGCGGGCGGGCTGCCAACCGAAGGTGCCATCGCTCATGTCCTGACCAGCAAATATGCCGATCACCTGCCACTGTATCGCCAGAGCCAGATCCTGGCGCGGGCGGGGCTTGATCTGCACCGTGCCGTGCTGGCCGATTGGGTCGGCAAGGCTGCATTCCATCTGAAGCCCGTCGTCGACCGGTTGGCCGAGAATCTGAAGCGATCCGGCAAGCTGTTCATGGATGAAACCACCGCCCCGGTGCTGGATCCGGGGCGCGGAGCAACAAAAACCGGATATCTCTGGGCACTCGCCCGAGATAACCGATCCTGGGGCGGCGAGGACCCGCCCGGCGTGGTCTACTTCTACGCCCCCGGCCGCGCGGGCGAATGTGCTGAAACCTTCCTGACCGGCTTCGACGGCATTCTGCAGGTCGACGGCTATACCGGCTACAATCGACTGACCAAACCCTCGCGCAAGGGCGGCGCGCCCATTCGCGTGGCGCATTGCTGGGCGCATGCGCGCCGCAAACTGAAGGAGGTCTTCGACCGCGACGGATCAGCGATCGCCGCCGAGGGCCTGCGCCGCATTGCCGAATTCTATACCGTCGAGGCCGATATCCGCGGCGTCTCCTCCGGCCAGCGCCTCTCAGCCCGCCAAGCCCGCACCGCGCCGCTGGTGGCCACCTTCGGCGACTGGCTGCAGGCCCAGCGCCGCAAGTCCTCCGCCAAATCCCGCTTGGGCAAAAAACTGGCCTATATCCATAACCACTGGGACGGGCTGCAAACCTTCCTGACCGATGGCCGTGTCGAGATCGACTCCAACAGGGTCGAGAACCTGATCCGTCCCATTGCCCTCAATCGCAAGAATGCCCTCTTCGCCGGCCACGACGAAGGCGGCATCGCCTGAGGCCGCATTGCCTCGCTGATCGAGACCTGCAAGATCAATCGCATCGAGCCCTTCGCTTATCTCAAGGCAACCCTGACAGCCATCGCCAACGGCCACCCGCAAAGCCGCATCGACGACCTGCTGCCATGGAACTTCAAACCGTCAAGCTAAGCCGACCGTGATGTCCTGCGAACGCTTAAACAGAGCCTAAGGAACCCCATAATGGTCGGAGGTTTCAGGCGAGAAGCGCGCAGCGCGCCCTCTCCTGAAGCCTTGCCAGGCGGCGAACCGGGTCGGTGAATTTCCAAGGGCGGCGCAGCCGGGACCGGAGCCACGCGCGGCAGCACGGAACCAAACCGTCAGCGCACGCCAAAGGGCGGGGGCTGCGCATGGCCAGAGGCCCATGCTGAGGCGCCGGTGGCAATACTCAGCAAAAAGCGCGTCATCAATCACGCTGAGATGACGAAGCCGGACGGCGCATATTATACCGCAGGGCGTGCGGGAGGTTTCTCTTTGTCTCGGGACTCGCCGAGATTGTTCCAGCGACCAGAGAAAAGGCTGGAGACCACCAATCCATTCATGCCTTGGAAAATTTCGAGTCTTGTCTTTATTGTGCAAATGGTAGGATAGAAGGTGTAGTCGGAGTTGTGACCTATCTGACCGATGGGTCTCAGCGCAGCGCGCTCAACGCGCTGTTCGACGACGATTATCCGAAAAATCCACCGCCCCGATTGACGCCAATCGTGGTTCTGCCCATGGGTGTGCTTCTGTCGATTGTGGCGAAAGCGATCTACCGTGGCATAGCGCCTTCGCAGGACGGTAACCATCCGACTCAGTTCTTTTTTTCCACGAGTTTCGACAGCTTTCCCCGGAGTTTGCCCTGGGCACGGGCGATGGCCATACATTAGCGGGTGCGGATGAGGTCAGTCTCGAACTCGCCGAAGGTGGCAGGAATGTTGAAGAACATCTTTCCCATCGGGATGGTGCCGTCTTTATCAACAAGCCGTTCGGCGCAGAGGTTGTGATCGCGCATTTGAAGAAGACCCTTCCCGAGCCGCACCAACCGGACAAGCTGCTCCATGGTTAGCTGCGTTTGACGCGCCCGTCAGCGGATATGCTTGACGAATACGGGTTGTGGACCACTTAAGATGAGCGTCGGCATCAGGGTCAGACGGGCTATCCGGTCGCCTGAGAGAACGCCGCCTCGACCCGCTCTGCGACCCGTCGCAGTGGATGTCGTAGCAGGCGCGATGGCACGGTCAGGGTGCCGCCCGGCCCGTATCCCCACTCAGCCATCGCCTGCAACTGCGACGGGTTGGGGTCCACGGGATAGGCGTAGTCGCGATTGCCGTCGCGGATATCGTAATCAACGCTGCGGTCCTCGACATCCAGAAACGCCGCGAGCGCAGAGAGATGGGCTTGCGGGGCGCGGACGAGATCCTCGTAGCGCAGCACCATCACCGCATGAAGACGGTCCAGATCCTTGCGCAACTGCCGGTGCGCCGCGATCCAGTGATCGATCAGAACCGCCTGCGGCGCATCCACCCATTTCGACACCGCCGCCGCCACAGCCTGGGGATGGCGGATCACCACGACGAACTGGCTCAGCGGGAAAAGCTGTTGGTAGAGCCGCATCCGGGTCAGGTTGACCGGCGATTTCTCGACCCGCCAGCGGCCCTTGCCGAACCAGGGGGCCCAGTCGGCCTCGATCCGCTGGCGGGTCTCCAGCCGGTCCCAGCGGCAGCCCTCAGCCAGATGCTGTCGGGGATCGGTCGCGAAATGCATCGGGCGACCGTGCAGCGCGGTGTGGGGGATCGCGCCCTGCAGATAGACGCCTTCGTTCTCGGGCACCGGGGCATCACTGATGGCCGCCACATCGTGCAGGCCCGCGATCATACGCGCCGTCAGCGACGTGCCGGAACGGTGAAGACCGCCAACGAAAACATAGCGTTGGATTGCAGTGTCGGATGCGTTCACGGCGGTGTTAGCTTTTATCAAGTAGGGCGGCGGGGAACTGCGATGCGGCATGGGCGCGTTATCACGAAAATGGAAGACATTTCCCACACGCTCTTTAAACCGATTGGAAAAGTCCATGCGTATCATGCATGTCGCATTGGGTGGCTGCCTGAAGGCGCCGCCTGTCCGCTATGGCGTGACCGAGGATACGGGCGGCCATATCGCCTATGTTCTGGGCGCGGCGCTGGCTCAGGCGGCGCGCGAGGATGTCGATCAGGTCGATATCGTAACGCGGGCCTTTTCCGGTCACGGGCTGGACCCGATCCACGCCCGGACTGCCGAAATTGTGGCCCCGCGCTGCGTCATCCGCCGCCTGAGGACAGCCAATCTGGCCTATCTGTCGAAAGAGGCGCTGGAGGCCGAGATACCCGCCCTGAACGACGCCTTTCTGGACCTCTTGGCGGGAAGTGACACCCTTCCGGATGTGATCCACGCGCATTTCTCGGACGCGGCCGAACTCGCCGCCGCTGCGCGGGCCCGATTCGGGATTCCTTGGGTTTTCTCCAGTCATTCTCTGGCCTTGGACAAGGCCCCGGACCCGCAAAGCGCGGCCTTGCAGCGGCGTATCGCGCGGGAGGAAAGGGCGATCCAAAATGCCACGGCCATCGTCGCCTCATCACGGGACGAGGCCGAGCGTCAGATCCCCGCCCATGATCCGACCGCCGAGGGCCGGACCCATCGCATCGGTCCGGGCGTCCTTGCGGTGCGCACCGACGACCTGCGCCCGGCGCGGCGACTGATCGCTCCCTTTCTGCGCTATCCCGAAAAGCCCATCCTGCTGGCTATCGCTCGCCCGATCCGCAAGAAGAACCTTCCGGCACTGGTGCGGGCCTATGCAAACGACCCCGATCTGCAGCACCGCGCAAATCTGGTGATCGTGGCCGGGTTGCGAGACGGTCTGCGCCCTGACGAGACCGAGACAGCACAGACAGTGGCCGAGCTGTTCGATCTGGTCGACCGCTTCGATCTGTGGGGTCGTGTCGCGCTGCCGCGTCACCACGATCAGGCCGATATCGCCTCGCTCTATGCACTGGCGGCAAGGGGTGGGGTCTTCGTCAACCCGGCGCTGCACGAGCCCTTCGGGCTGACCGTGATCGAGGCGGCGCAGGCCGGGGTTCCGGTGGTGGCGACGCAGAACGGGGGCCCGGGCGATATCGTCGATCGTCTGGGCTATGGCGCGCTGGTCGATCCGCGCGATACGCACGCCATCGCCGATGCGATCCGCAGCATTCTGGACGACTCGCAGCGCGATTCCCGTGTGGCCGAGGCTACCGAACGGGCAGGGCGTCTCTATAGTTGGGCGCGGTGGGCCGATGGCGTCGCTGCCGTCTATGCCGATCTGCGCCGTGACCGCCCGCAACCGTCGCGCTCCCACACGATCCTTGCCAGCGATATCGACGGCACCCTGACCGGCTGCGCGCGCGGTGCGCAGCGTTTCGCGGAATGGAGCGCCAGCCGCGATCCGCATATCCTGTTCGCCGTCGCCACCGGACGGTCCGTCACCGAGGCGCGGCAAGTTCTTGCGGCGTGGAACCTGCCTGCGCCCGATTTGTTCATCGCCTCGGTCGGAAGCGAGATCTGGCGGTGGGGCGAGCACGGCCAGCTGCAGCCCTGCAAGGCCTATGCCGATTTCATCTCGGACGGATGGAACCGCTCGGCGATCCTGCGGACGCTTGACCGTCTGGCATTGACCGCACAGCCGCGTCACGATCAGCGCCCGTGGAAGCTCAGCTATTTCGGCACGGCCAGTGACCGCCACCGCATCCGCGAGGCCTTGGCCGAGGCGGCGCTGCCCGCGCAGGTGATCCTGTCGCATGACCGGCTGATCGACATTCTGCCGGCGCGGGCGGGCAAGGCTGCGGCGATCCGGTTCGAGGCGCGCAGGCTGGGGCTGGATCACAATCACTGTGTCGTAGCGGGCGACAGCGGCAACGATCTGGACATGCTGACGGCCTTCCGTCGCGCGATCGTCCCTGCGAATGCGCTGCCCGAGGTCGCGCCCGCGCGGCTGGCCTATCGCAGCGCGCAGGATCATGCCTTGGGCGTTCTGGACGGGATGCAACGCTTCGGCCTGACCCGCCACCATCCCATCGCGGCGGAATAGGATGGTGAGCCCGCGCCCCATCGGATATTTCGTTCACCATCAGGGACGGGGCCATGCGGAACGCTGCGCGGCCATCGTCAATGCTCTGCCGCAGGACCGGCCCGTCACCATCTTCTGCGCCCGCGACGACATCTTCCCGCCCCTCGGACCGGGGGTCGAGATCGTCATCATCCCGTCGTTGTTCGAACCGCCCGCGGGACCGCTGCCCCGGACCGACTGGATCGCCACGCCAGACACGATGCATTGCGCGCCGGTCGGCTGGCCCACGATCCGTCAGGCGATGGCAACCATGACGCGCTGGTTTCACGAGGCCGATCCCGCGCTGATGATCAGCGATGTCAGCGCCGAGGTTGCGCAACTGGCGCGGCTGTGCTCGGTGCCGCATGTGAAGATCCTGCAACATGGCGACCGCAGCGATCCCGGCCATATGGCCGCCTACCGCGGTGCCGCCGGTCTGCTGGCGCCGTTCCATGCCGATCTGGACAACCCGGACCGCCCCGACTGGATGCGCGCGCTGACCTTTCACGCGCCGGGCATCGGGGTGAATGCGGCGCTCCCCGCCCGCGATGCCGCACGCCGCGCGCTTGGTATCGGGCCGGGTCGCAAGCTGGCCGTGGTGGTGTCGGGCGGGGGCGGCGATGGCTGGGCCGATGCCGCCTTTGGCGTCGCTGCCCGCGCCTTCCCGGATATGGACTGGATCGTTATCGGCAAGATCCAGCGCGACTGGCACGCCACGCTGCCCGCCAATCTGCATCTGGCGGGTTGGGTCGACAACGCGGCCGAGCATATCGCCGCCGCCGATCTGATCGTCTCTTCCGCAGGCAACACCACCTGCCATCAGGTGCTGGCCGCCGCGCGCCCTTGGATCGTCGTGCCCGAGTGGCGCTATTTCGACGAACAGCAGGACAAGGCGCGGGCGATTGGCCGTTCTGGGGCGGCGCTGCATCTGCCCTATCTGCCTGCCTCGGCCCATGCCTGGCAGGCCGCGCTGGCCGAGGCCGAACGAACGCACGACGCCGCCATCCAGCGGCGATTGGCAGGAGAGGACGCCGCGCCAGCGACCGCCCGGTGGCTGACGCGCCTGTGCGACCGCATCTGGGGCCAGACCCCATCGACCGACAGCAGGAAAGGAACATCTAATGTCCACGATCTCGGCCCTGACCATTGCCGCAGGGCGCGCCGACCATCTGGCGAACGTCATTCGCGGGTTTCAGGCGCAAGCGACGCCGCCGGATGAACTGATCGTGGCGGTGATGCAGGCCGAGCCCTACGAGCACCTGCCCGAAACCGACTTCCCGCTGCGCCAGATCCCGATCGATGCCACAGATGGCGCGCTGCCGCTTTCGGCGGCTCGCAATGCGGCGGCACGGGCGGCCTTGGGCGATGTGCTGGTCTCCGTGGATGTCGATTGCATCCCCGCGCCCCGGTTGATCGCGGATTACGCCGCCGCCGCGCAATCGGGGCGGGGCCTGCTGATGGGCGAGGTGCAGTATCTGCCCGACGGGGCCGAGGCGGCGGGGCTGGATTTCGCCCTTTTCGACAGGCTGGGCGTGCGGCATTCGGACCGGCAGGCCCCGCCCGAATCCGGGCTGCGCGAATGTCAGGATTACCGCTGCTTCTGGTCGCTGAACTTCGCCATCCATCGCGACGACTGGAACGCCTCGGGCGGGTTCGACGAGGGTTATCTGGGCTATGGCGGCGAGGATACGGATTTCGGTCGCACCCTTGCCGAACGCGGGATCGGTATCTGGTGGCTGAAGGGCGCGCGGGTCTATCACCAATATCACCCCCATTGCATGCCGCCGATCCACCAGATCCCCTCGGTGATCCGGAATGCGGAATATTTCGCCTCGGAATGGGGGCATCGCACGATGGAGCATTGGCTCTACGCCTTCCGCCTGATGGGCCTGATCGAGAACGGCCCGGACGGGCTGATCGTGTTGCGAGAGCCTGACGAACGCGATTTCGCGCTGTGCCGGCAGGAACCCCACATGCCCTATGCCAACACCCGTCGGGTGATCGACCGGCTGCAGGCGATCGCCCCTGCGCAGCGGTCGGGCGAGGCCCGTCGCCTGCAGGTCGAGGCGGCGCAGGCGGAATTTCTTGTCGCGAAGACGGTCTGATGCGGATCGCCGTCATCGCCCATATCCGCCACCCCATCGCGCCCCCGTTCATGGGCGGGATGGAGGCTCATGCCTGGCATCTGACGCGCGGGCTGATGGCGCGCGGACATGACGTGACGCTGTTCGCATCGGGTGACAGCGATCCGGGCTTGCCGGTCCATCCGATCATCGCGCGCCATTACGACGCGGATTACCCGTGGCACGATTGTCATGGCACGGATGCGCTGAATGCGGTCATCGACCGGGCCTTCGCGGGTTGTATCGAGGCCATCCGCGAGGGCGGGTTCGATCTGGTCCACAACAACAGCCTGCACCGCTATCCCCCGCGATATGCACAGGTGGCGCGGCAGGCCACGGTCACCTCGCTGCACGTTCCGCCCTTCGGCGCGCTGCAACGCGCGGTCCATGCCTCGGTCGCGCCGTGGAACCTGTTCACCGTCTGCTCATCCTCGCAGGCGGCGCTGTGGTGGCCCGAGGGCGCGCCGCCGCAGGCTGCGGTGGTCGGCAACGGCATCGACATGGCCGACTGGCCCTTTCGTGCAGAGGGCGATGGCAGCGCGGTCTGGGCCGGGCGGATCACACCCAACAAGGCCCCGCATCTGGCCGCCGAGGCGGCGCGCATCGCGGGCGTTCCGCTGACGCTGTTCGGGACCATCGAACATCGCGGTTATTTCGAAACCCGGCTGCGCCCGCTGCTGGGCGAGAGCATCCGCTATGGCGGTCATCTGTCGGGGCACGATCTGGCAGACAGGATCGGCGCGGCCTCGGCCATGCTGTTCACGCCGCAATGGCAGGAGCCTTTCGGGCTGGTGGCGATCGAGGCGATGTCCTGCGGCCTGCCGGTCGCCAGTACCCGTATCGGCGCGACCGAAGAGGTGATCGGCGATTGCGGCGCATTCGCCGCCCCCGAGGATGCCAAGGGGCTGGCACGGGCGCTGCTGACTGCAATGGCGATCTCGCGCCACCGCCCGCATAACCGCGTCCGCCGCCTGTTCAGCCGGGACAGAATGCTGGATGGTTACGAGAGCCTCTATACCCGCGCGACCCTGGCCCGCAAAAGCCCCGCCCCCGACATTACCTTCGAGCCGGTCGAATTGCCGCCCGCCGTGTCCGCCATGGTCACGATCTGACCCCGCCGCGATCGCGGGCGAGGCCCGAGGGTTCGGGTTACTCCGCCCCCCAGATCGCAGGTAGGTCACGCGGCAGCGTCCGATCTCGAGCTGACGCAGCCAGACGAACCGCGTGACCGAGCCGCCCGCATCTTCGGCCAGAAGTCCATCGAGCCACCTTCGCATGTCATCGTCCAGCCGACCGACGATCCAGGCATCGACACGCCGTTCTGCCGCGACGAGCGCATTCGCGCAAAGGCGCTCTGCCAGAGCAGCCAAAAACTTCAGCCGCACACGGACGGGTTTTTCTCAGTTCGCAATTCCCAGACGTATCAGGAGCGCCTGTTTTCTGACCTTGGCGCACAGGGCGTCGCACTTCGGCCACGGCCAAGTATGACGTTACGTTACTATCATCGCTTTTGTTTCACACGATGGATTACCGAAGCCATATTCATGCTATTTGTAGGCGATTGTACATTTGACACACCCATTCCGCATGGGCCATCATCAACCTGTGTGACAAGCCGGATCAGTCGGACGATTTCTTGTCGTCCGGCTTCTGCTTCACGATCTGCTTGAGCCGTTCCTCAAATCGTTCATCGTCGTCGTCCGTCTCTAGCTGGCGGGCTGCTTCCTTGAACTTGTCGAGTTGGGCTTTGCCTTTTTCATCCATCTTTGATCGCCAATTTGTAATGGGAATGCGCATCTCGCGCTTTCCCACTTGAGATATAGTCGAGTATCCCGCGCTGTTCGAGGCCAGTGAGAACAGCGCGAGCGGTGTGCCATCTTGTTGTCGACAAAATTCGCAACGCTCCGCTTACATTTATCTTACCGTGCTCCATTAGGGTCAGGACTCATAGCCAGTAGATGACGGTTGCCGCGAGAGCGATGGCTGAGAGGAAGACTTTCGGGCATCGGTCGTAACGTGTTGCTACTCGCCGCCAATCCTTGAGCCTGCCGAACATGATTTCGATCCGGTTGCGTCGTTTGTAGCGGCGCTTGTCGTATTTGACGGTCTTCTTCCGTTGCTTCCGACCATGGATGCAGGCGTGTATCCCTTTGTCTTTCAATGCTTCCCGGAACCAGTCGGCATCATATCCTCGGTCCCCAAGCAGCCAGTCGACATCTGGCAGGCTGCTCAGCAGTGCTCTTGCGCCGATGTAATCGCTGACCTGACCCGCCGTGACGAACAGGTTCAGGGGCCAGCCTTCGCTGTCGCAGATGGCGTGCAGCTTCGTATTCATGCCGCCCTTGGTGCGGCCGATCAGGCGTCCACGCCCCCCTTTTTCACGCCCATGCTGGTCGCTGTTCGGTGGGCCTTCAGGTAGGTGGCGTCGATCATCACAGTCTTCTTTTCGCCGTGCTCGGCGGCCAGACCGGCCATCATCCGGGCGAAGACACCCTTGTCACTCCACCGCTTCCAGCGGTTGTAAAGCGTCTTATGAGGGCCATAGGCAGCAGGGGCATCTCGCCACCGTAACCCGTTGCGGTTGATGAAGATAATCCCGCTCAACACACGCCGATCATCGACGCGGGGTTTGCCGTGGGACTTTGGAAAGAAGGGCTCAAGACGTGCCATCTGCGCGTCGCTCAACCAGAAAAGATCAGACATGTTCACCGCTCGTTTTTCGAGCCCTGAATCACGCCCCTAGACGGAAATCAATGGGTCCTGACCCTAGTGTGTTGCAGTCTGTGTGAAGCCGGTCACGCGGTCATCTCGCGGGCATAGTCGTCCCAGAGGCTGAACGCATCTGCCCTTGCATGACGATAGGAGTTGGCGGTGAGGCGATAGCGGCGGGGTTTGAAGATAGCGTTGATCTGGTCATGGGCGGCGGGAAACCTCTGCGCCTGTCGTTGAGATTTGAAGCGCCCCATTATCTTCTCGCGCTTTCGGGTTGGTCGGTGTGAGCCCTCGATGCGGTTGTTCAGGCCCTTGTGCGCCCGATGGTCGGCGCCGGGAGCCAGGTTCCGGAGCGGCGCAAAATAGCTGCGCAGCTTGTCGGTGATCACAACGCGAGGCCGCCCGAAACGCGCGATGAGCCTTGCCAGAAAGCGCTTTGCCGCCTTGGCATTCCTGCGGGTTTGCACGAGGATGTCGAGCGTGTCGCCAT
>NZ_FNAH01000003.1 GCF_900101865.1 Paracoccus isoporae | reverse complement strand
CGACACAATCTCTTCCGGCTTCGGTCGCTTGTTTGCCATCTCTGATCCTCCGTTTCCTAATCATAACGGCGGACCACTTCAGTGGGGGAGGATCACCTGGCGCCGGGCTGGGGCGATGGAGGCGTATTTCCCGGCCCATTTCTCCTCGAAGGCATCGAGCTCGGCCTCGGCCATATCGGCAGTCGGGGCGCAGTAAATCCGGCGCAGATCGGCGGCCACGACCTTGCGGTCCTTCCAGGAGCAGAAGTTCAGGGAATGGCGCACCAGATGCACGATGCAGGTCTGGACCATGGCGTCTGGGAATGCGGCGGTGATCGCCTCGGGAAAGCCCTTCAGCCCGTCCACGACGGCGACCAGGATGTCCTGTGTGCCCCTGTTCTTCAGCTCGTTCATCACCGAGAGCCAGAATTTGGCACCCTCATTCTCGGCGATCCGCAGGCCCAGAACCTCGCGGCTCCCATCACGGGTGACGCCCAGGGCGACGTAGACGGCCTTGTTTTTGACCGTCCGGCTGTCGACGTCACGGATCTTCACCCTGAGCGCATCGAAGATAACGATCGGATACATCCGCTCCAGCGCCCGGCTCTGCCATTCGCGGACCTCATCCAGCACGGCATCGGTGACGCGGCTGATCAGGTCGGGCGAGACCTTCAGACCATAGAGATCGAGCAGATGCGCCTGGATGTCCCGTACGGTCAGCCCGGCGGCGTAGAGCCCGACGATCTTGTCGTCCATCCCGTCGATCCGGGTCTGGCCCTTCTTCACCAACTCTGGCTCGAAGCTGCTCTCGCGGTCGCGGGGCACCGCCACCGGCATCTCTCCGTCCTGACCTTTCAGCACCTTGGTCGAGGTGCCTTTCCGGCGGTTGCTCTGACCCGGAGGGGCTTCCCTGCCATCCTCATAGCCAAGATGCGCCGTCAGCTCGGCGCCCAGCATCCGCTCCATGAGCTTGATCTTCAGCTCTTTCATCAGCCCGGCATCGCCGAGCAGATCCTCAGGGCGCTCCACACCCTTCAGCAGTTCGTCCAGGATTTCTTTCGAGATGGTCATTCATGCTTCCTTTCGGTGAAGCATGGACCGGATCAATCATACACAGAAGACCGGACACTCTCCAACCGCGAAGGCCTGGGCATCGAGGTCGACTTCTTGCTACCCGCCGAACGGGTCGTCCGGGCGCTGACCCAGATCATCGAATGGCGCGGCAGGCCCTTGGCGATCAGGGTCGACAACGGCCCCGAATATGTCAGGTCCACGCTGATGAACTGGGCCGAGAGACAGGGTATCGGCCTGACCTACATCCAGCCCGGAAAGCACAGCAGAACGCCTATGTCGAACGCTACAACCGGACGGTCCGGCACGAATGGCTGGACCTCTACATCTTTGAAACCATCGAGGAGGTGCAAGAGATCGCCACCGAATGGCTATGGACCTACAACAACGAACGCCCCAACATGGGCAACGGCGGGGTCACACCCGCCATGAAACTGAAAATGGCCGCGTGAATTCTATGAACGCGCCCCGTTAAAAAGGGGAGGATTACCCCCGAAACGCCCTGCCGTCATCAGTCCGGCAATGCACGAAATCATAGGACCAGACATGGTCGCGGTATTCCGGTCGCAAACGGACACAGAACCCGTCATTCAGCCATAGCCGACCTTTCTTCGGTTGCTTTACCGGCACTTTTAGCCCCTCCCGTCGCCACAGCCGCTCGACGCGCTTGTCGTTCACCTGCCAGCCGGCATCGCGTAGCGAGGCTGCGATCCGGCGATAGCCATAGCGGCCATATTGGCGTGCCAGTTCGAACATGTCCGCGACCTGCCGGCCTTCGTCTGCCCGGCCTTTCGGCAGCCTGCGCTGTGTCGATCGATGTTGGCGCAGCACCTGACAGCCACGGCGTTCGGAAATGCCCAACTCACCACGAAGATGGTCGATGCAGGCCCGGCGCCGAGCGGGGTTCAATAGTTTCCCCAGGGCGCCTCCGCCAGGATTAGCTTGTCCAGCGTCAGGTCCGAAACCGCACGCCGCAGGCGTTCGTTCTCCAACTGCAGGCGCTTCAGTTCCCTCAACTGATCCACACCCGTCCCACCATACTGTTTTCGTCAGCGGTAATAGGTCTGTTCAAAAACCCCGATCTTCCTGATCGCGTCCAGACGAGACATGCATTGTCCCATCAGAACCTAAACCTGCCGCAACTTCGACACAAACTCTTCTGGCTTCGGTCGCTTGTTTGCCATCCGTTATCCTCCGTTTATTAACCATAGCGGCGGACCACTTCAAAGGGGGAGCATCAACGGTAGTCCTCGGGTAGGTCAGGCCCGTTACGCTCCCCGGCATGGCGGATTTTGCGACCAGCGTGATGCCACGTCTGAGCCCCGAAAAACTTCGGCTGCTGGGTGGTCGCCGGAAGGCAGGGCGATGACACAACACCGCAACCACATTCTATCAGCCACTCGCAGATCGCGCGCCGGTCAGTTATCCGCCACACCCCACACGGGGACCTCGGATGGAAGCACCCATTCATCCGCGGCCATCGGCAGAACGGAAACCGCTGTCAGATCCACGTTGGGATTGACATAGGTCTGCAGCGGACGGCCGTTCAGGGATTTGCGGATCTCGGCGCGGACCGTGACCTCGGTATAACCTCGATCCAGCCAGATGCTCTCCAGATACAGCGCGAATTGATGGATCATGTCGGGGCGCACCAGCATTTTCGTGGCCTGACGCGCGGACAGGTAGTCTACCGGATCGACGGTCCATTCCTGACCATGGGCGGTCACGATGAAGCGGCCCTCGCCATAGCGGTCATAAATACGCATCCGCCATGAAAAACGATGCCCGTCACCGCTCCAACGGACCTCGGATGGAAAATATCCGGCGCGGAGGGGAAGGAAGATCTGAACAGCGATCCAGATCACGATCGCAGTGAGTGTGACGCCGGAGAGGGGCCGCATCGCCGGCACGCTCGGGCGCGTCAGCGGAGGCAGGTTCTCGAACCGACCCAGAAGCCAGCGCGCGGCGCGGTGCGGCCAGTCGGGCGCGAAGAAGATCGTTGTTGCGGCAATGGTGAGCCAGGGGAAGATGCCGATATTGAAGAACATCGCATTGGCGCTGTGAAAGACGCAGTAGATCATGAATGTCGCCAGCCGCGTCCGCCTCCACAGCAGCAGCGGCGCGCCCAGCAGGTGCAATGCGATGGTTCCCCAACTGGCGGCGATGATCGCCCAGTCCTGCTGAAAAAGGACACCGAAGGGAAAATCATCGGCCTGCGCCCGCAACCACAGGCCAAGCGGCTCTCCGGCCAGCCAGTCGGGGGTCAGTTTGACCAGGCCGGCGAAGATCAGCATGATTTCCATCTGGGCGCGCAGAATGAACACCGCGGCATAGGGCACGCGCGTCCTATACGCGCGCCGCTGCGCATCCACGGACAACACGCGCTGCGCAGGCAGGACGCACATCAGGATCAGGAACAGGATGACCAGATAGAAGTGGTTCAGGTATTCCGCCTTATCCAGCAGGAAGAAATAGGTGAAGATCACAGTCAGAGCGACAATGGCGACGCGGTAAAACAGCCCGATCATCACCAGAAAGGCACAGACGCCCATTCCCGCCCAGAGTGCATAGAGCCAAGGTCCGGGCAGTGGCGTCACCCATCCGAAGCCCGCATAGGTAAAATGGAACTCCGGTGCGATCCAGTAGCGCCAGATCCGGTCATATCGGACAAAGCGCCAGCAATCCCAAAGCAGAAGCGCGCCCAGGGCGATGCGGAAAACTGCAAGCGACAGGCCGGAGACGGGCTGCGACAATCCAGCCGCGGCGCGTGTCCACATCACTGCGGCCCGATCCGGATGGGTCATGTATCTTCTCCTGTCTGCATCCTGTAAGGGAATTACGGCAGATGCGAGACGTTATTCCCGACAGGCTGACATGATTGGGGGCGGGCGCGATGACAGGCGGGATCACGATCATTTATGACGGGCAATGTCCGTTCTGCGCGTCTTATGTGTCGATGATGCGGCTGCGCGAGGCGGTCGGGCCGGTTGAACTGGTCGATGCCCGCACGGAGGATCCGCGTGTTGAGGCGGCCATCGCGGAGGGGCTCGATCTGGATCAGGGCATGGTTGTTTTCTGGCAGGGGCGGCGATTCTTCGGTTCGGACGCCGTGCAGCTCATCGCGACGCTGTCTGCTCCGGATGGCAGGCTGAACGGGCTGCAACGCCGTCTGTTTGCATCGCCGCGTCGTGCGGCGGTGATCTATCCGCTGCTGGCGCGTGCGCGGCGCCTTTATCTGCGGCTGGCGAGGAAAGCACCGATCGCCGGCGAAAATAAAAATTCCCGAAACCGGGAATAACGACAGGACGCATCCGTAATCCATTCACTGCCCGATGACGGGCGGCAGAGGACGGAAACGATGCGACGAACTCGCACATAGCAGGCAGAGACCGGGACGCCGCGGCGGTCAGAGCCAGGCCGCCGCGGCAGACCGCAAGCCATGTTGCTCAACGACCGATCTCTGGGCGCATGCCGCGGCGGGGCTGATCCTCGTCGTCCGGCTCGCCTTATTTTTTACCCATCCGCAAGGATAGAAGGAGACCAGACATGAAACCCAGCCATACCATCGCCTCACTCGGCCTGTCGGCGCTTCTGATGACGAGCGCATCCGCCACTGCGCAATCAGTGCGGTTCTCGGATATCGATCGCAACGGCAATGGCGTGCTGTCCTATAGCGAGCTTGAACGGAGCTTCGGCCGCGCAGGTGCAGATCGGGTCTGGTCGCGCGGCGGCGGCCATGACCTGACGCGGCGAGATGTCTCGCGCATGAACCGGGGAGGCGACGACGATCGTCGCGGCAAGAGCAGCTTTAGCCGCGACGACGACGATGACGATGGCAGAGGCCGCGGCACCCGCCGCGACGATGACGATGACAACGGCCGCGCGTCCCGTGCCGGCCGGGATGACGACGACGATAATGGCCGCGCTTCCCGCGCCGGCCGGGACGATGATGATGACAATGGCCGTGGTTCGCGCGCCTCGCGGAACGATAACGATGACGGCGGCCGCAGTGGCCGGGGCGGGCGGTCATCGTCGCGCGATGACAATGACGATGATGGCGGCAGCCGGGGCGGCGGCGGCAATCGTGGCGGCGGCGGTGGGAATGACGACGACGATTGAGACGAACGTCCGCTGAACGCGCTTTGTGATCCGTGGCTGCCGCTGCTGCAGCCACGGATCTTTCATTCGGATCACCGGATTTCGCCGATGGATCTGCGCCTTGCAGAAATTTTCATCCTGGCGGGAAGAAAATCCACGGCCCGTCGTAATCCCGGCAGACACAAGGATGGGGCATCGAACATGACGTATCTGCAAAAGATCGGGACCGACCGCGCGCGCATCACGAGGCTGACAGCCGCCGGGACCACAAACCGGCTGGGTGCGAATATCATCGTCCCGGCTCAGCCCGCAGCATTGCCGCCGCTGCTCGTTCTGCATGGAATCTCGCGCAATGCGTCGGAACTGACCGGCCTGTTTCGCAGCGAGGCGGAGTCGTGCGGCCGCATGGTCATTGTGCCGCATTTCGATGCCGCGAACTGGCGCTTCTTCCAGCGTCCCGGCCGTGCCGCGCGGCCCGACCATGCGCTGCTGGCCTTGCTGTCGGCCGTGGCGCTGGAACATCCGCAATTCGCCGGCCCGGTCAGCCTGTTCGGCCATTCGGGCGGTGCGCAGCTCGCCCATCGCTTTGCCATGCTGTATCCGCAAAAGGTCGCCGACCTGCATCTCGCGGCTGCCGGATGGTATTGTCTGCCCGATCGCTCCATGGCCTGGCCCTGCGGTCTGGCGGAAAGCGGGGACAGCCGGGACGACATTTGGCTGCGCCGTTCGCGCGCCGGGCTGACCGCGTTTCTGGACCGGACCTTTCATATCTATGTCGGCAGCCGCGATACGGACCGCGACAAGACCCTGCGCCAGACACCCGAGCTTGACCGTATCCAGGGCCGCACCCGCCTCGCCCGCGCGCGACTCTATGCCGCGACGCTGGAACAGGCAGCGCAGGCGGCTGGTCTGCGCCCGCGTGTCGCGCTGCACGAGCTTGCCGGATGCGGGCATGATGTCGCCTGGGCCATCCGCCACGCCGGTCTGGCCCGTCGGGTCTGCGCGAATGCAGCTGCCGAAATACCCCCCGTGAAAATCACAGCCTGAGAATATTTTCCGAACCGGAGAACAGAATGCACACCCCCATCACACACCTTCTGGACGCCGCGAAATGGAGTTTTTCGACGCGTCGCGTTGCATGTGAGCGAATCGCCGGCATGGACGCCGATTTCGCCGCCGCCCGTTCCGGCGACCTCATCCTGGCGCAGGTCGAGGAGATCGGGCAGCACAGGCGCGTGCAACTGACCACCGGCCGCCCGTCCCAGCTGTTTCCCGGCGATCTGGTCGTGCTGGCCTGCGGCGCACGCTATGCGCCCGATCAGTTCGAGGGGCTGGCCGAGATCGATCCGGCGGGCGCCGACATGCTGGCAGGGGGCGGCTGTATCGGGCGCATGGTCGCGCGCAACGAACGGATCAAGCCCGCGACCAGGCTGCTGCCCAAGGGGCGGCTCCTGGACGGACATGGCGGCGCGGTCAATCTCGACCAGTTCGCGCTGCCAGACCCGGAACGACCGGCCGATATCCCGGTCATCGCGGTTCTGGGCACATCGATGAATTCGGGCAAGACGCTGGCCACCGCGCAGCTTGCGCTGGGTCTGCGCCGCGCAGGCTGGAAAACCGCCGCGATCAAGGCCACCGGAACCGGCGCCTTCGGTGACTATAACGAATACAGCGATATCGGCGCGCATTATGTCGGCGATTTCACCGATGCGGGGATGGTCACGACGTATCAGCAGCCTCTGCCCCGCATTCGCCGCGGGATCGAGCGTCTTCTGGGCGAAGGGCAGCGCAGCGGTGCCGAAATCGCGGTGATGGAGGTCGCGGACGGGTTGTTTCAGCGGGAAACCGCGCGACTCATCGCGGATCGGTGGTTTCGGCAGCGGATCTCGGGTCTGGTCTTTGCCTGTGGCGACGCCGTGGCGGCTGCGGGCGGTGTCAGCGCCCTGTCGCGGATCGGGTTGCGCCCGGATCTGCTGACCGGGATCGTCAGTTGCTCGCCCATGGCCAGTGCCGAGGCTTTGGCGGCGACGGGCATACCGGTCCTGCGCAAGCGCGACCTGTCCGACCCGGCAGAGGCAAACGCGCTGGCTTCGCAGGTCATGGCGCAATGGCGGCGCGCCGCATGACCCCGCTTCCGCCACTTCTGGCGGTCGGGCGGCGATGGCTGCTTGCCCGCGTGGCCGCCCTGACCCTGTTGCAGGCCGCCGCCGCCGGGGCCGCCGCAATCGCGACCCGAAGCCTGTTTGCGGCGCTTGACACCGCGCCGGAAGATCTTCCCGCCACCGCGCTCATCGTGCTGGCGCTGTCCGGCGCTGTGATCGCGACGGTGCGCGTCGCGGCGCAGCTTGCCGGCGAAAGGCTGGGGCAGGGCTACGCGCTCGATCTACGCGAGGCGCTGTTTGACCATGCCTGCGCCATGTCGGCCAGCGATGTCGCGGCGCGGCGCAGCGGCTACGTCGGGTTGCGTTTCGTGGGCGACATGACGGCGTTTCGCAACTGGGCGAGGCTGGGCCTGCCACGATTGATCGCGGGCGTTATTCTGATCCCGGCGACCTGTCTTATACTGGCATGGCTCTCGCCCGCGCTGCTGTGGGCGCTGCTGCCACCCGTCGCCGTGGCGCTTGTGGCGATTGTCGCGGGTGGGCCGATGCTGGTGCCACTGCAACGTCGATTGCGGGCGCGGCGGGGACGGATCGCTGCAGAGATGACCGAACGCATGGCGCTTGCCCCCGAGATTGACCGTCTGGGGCGGCGCAGCGGGGAGATGCGCAGGCTGCGCCAGCGCAGCGAGCGCATGATCCAGGCCGCACTTGCCCGGCTGCGCCTGGCCGAGGCGCTGAAGGCATTGCCCGACCTGGTCGCCGGTCTTTGCGCGGCGCTTTTGATCCTGATCGGGGCGCGTACAGGGCTTGGCACGGGGACGATTGCCGCAGCGCTGGCGGTGCTCGGTCTGCTGCTGACGCCGATGCGGGAGCTGGCCGGGGTCTGGAATCACTACGCCGCATGGCGGGCCGCGCGGGACAAATGCGCCGCGGCCCTGGCCCGGCCACGGCGCGGGAATTATGGCCGGCGCGGGCTTCCCCCCGGTCCGGTCACGCTCTCCATGGCCGGGTTGCCGCTCAATGCGGACAGCCCACCACTGAGCATGACCTGCGACGCGGGCGCGCGCTGTCTGCTGAGCCTGCCCGAGGCGCAGATCTCCCACCTGTTTTCCCTGCTGCAAAGGCTGGAGGTGCCGCCGCCGGAGACGCTGTTCCTGTCCGGCATCCCGCTTGAGCAGCTCAGCCGGGGGGCGCTGCGCCGCAATATCTGCCGGATCGGGCCGGATGTTCCGATGCTGCGCGGATCGCTGCGCCGGATGCTGACACTTGCGGTGTCCAGCCGCCCGGATGACGACCGGATTCTCGACGTGATCGACCGGCTTGGCCTGCGCGGGGTGCTGTGCCCCGATGGTGACCTGAACCGGCGGGTCAGCGAAGGCGGACGCAACCTGTCAACTGAACAACGCGCAGCGATCAGCCTCGTGCAGGCAGCCATGGCGCGGCCCCGGCTGGTGCTGGTCGGGCAGGACATGTCGGCGGCGGGACCGGATCTCTGCAACGCGCTTGGCCGCTGGCTGAAGGGGGCGTCTGTCACTGTCCTTTGTGCCGAAAGCGTCGCGGCGCGGATCGGGCTTGGCGAGGATGCGACAACGGCAGGCCCCGCCGGATGAGGCGGGGCTGCGGCTGTCGTTAATCGCAGGGATGCGACGGTTGCAGCAAGCCGTGGCCGAACACGTCATCGCGGCCCGCTTCCCCGAGATCCTCTGCCGAGCCCTGAATGATCTCACGGATTTCACCGGCAGACAGTTCCGGGCGGGCCTGCATCAGCAGCGCCGCCGCGGCGGTGACGAAAGGTGCGGCATAGGACGTCCCCGTCTTCCCCCGCCGCCCGCTGATCGAGGCGGCCGTCCAGACGTCCACACCCGGCGCGGCAATGTCGATATAGGCGCCCCGGCTTGCCCGGCGATAGACCCGCGCATCGCGATCCACGGCCGTCACCGCGATCACCTCCTCATAGGCCGCCGGAAAGGATGGCTGCGATCTCGGGCCGCCATTCCCAGCCGCCGCGACCAGCACCATATCCTGCGCCGCCATCAGCCGGATCTGGTCGCCAAGCGCCTGATTGTCCGGGCCGCTGAGCGACATGTTCACAATATCGACGTCTTCTTCGACCAGGTAATCCAGGGCCTCGATCAGCGCGAAGGCGTCGGCGCGCTCATCCGATCCGGCCTTGTGGAAGGCATCCACCGCGACCAGTTCGGCATGGGGCACGAGGCCGGGGGCCCGGCTGTCCTGCTGCCCGACCAAAAGTGCCGCGACCGCCGTGCCGTGCAGCCGTTCGGATGCGGCCAATTCTTGCCCGCTGTCGATCTTCCGCACCGTCACCCGCGCATGTTTCAGCGCATCATGTTCGGCGTTCAGATCGGTATCGACCATCCCGATCCGTGGTGCATCCCCGCAGCCCGAGACACTGGCCGGCCAGGCGATCATCCGTCGTGCCGGACAGATCCCGCCGGGGCAGTCCTCGCTTACAGTCTCAGCGGTCTCGGGCCGATAGAAATGGTTGAAATCCGCCGCTTCGGTCGAGGCGAGATCGCGCACGACCTGCCTTGCCTCGTCCAGTCCAAGCGCATCAGGCGTGCGAAGGCGGACGACATCCTGCCCCGAACTCAGCTCGACCTCCCGAAGCAGCTCGAAGCCCGCGTCCTGCAGCGTGTCGAGATCCGCATCGCCGAGACCCCGGGCAATCACTTCATTCGCCGCGCGCACCGGCGGCGGGGGCGGTGGTGCCGGCGCGGGGGCGGCCCGCACGCGGCGCTGCGGCTGGGGTTGCGGTTGCTGCACGCGAGGACGGGAAAACGACGTTCCCCTGTCATCATCATCGTCGTCGCTGCTGCGGCTGCGGCTCCCGCCATCGTCATCGTCGTCATTATCGCGGCCGCCGCCGTCATCGTCGTCGGCCCATGCCGCAGCGATCTGCCAGACCTGTCGATCCGGGCTGAAATCCGCACAGAGCATGGCCGCGGATACGAGCATGAACATGGTAAGCCGAAATGGCATGGCGTTCTCCCGACTGAGGTGCTGGTTGTTTACGCCGCCCGATTTTTATTATTCCTATTCAATAGGAAATTTTTCAGCGGAGTCACCATGGATGCGGACTTCAGCGAAGCTCTGATCGCTTTTCTGCCGAATCTCAGGCGCTTCGCGCTGTCGCTCGCGCGCCGTCCCGATGTGGCCGACGATCTGGTGCAGATCACGGTGGAGCGGGCCATCGCCCATGCCGTCAGCTTCGATCGCGGCCAGAAGATGGGGCCCTGGCTGTTCAGGATCATGCGGAATGCCTTCATCGACATGACGCGCCGCGAGAAGCGGTCAGGCACGCCGATCGATATTCACGACCATCCAGAGGCGCTGCCGACCGACCCCGGCCCGGCGCTTGAGGCGCGGCTGATGCTGCGCAACGTGCAGGAGGCGATGTCGGAGATGTCGGAGGATCATCGCGAGGTGCTGCACCTGGTCTGCGTCGAAGAGCTGAGCTATGCGGAGGCCGCGCAGATCCTCGATTTGCCCATTGGCACGGTGATGAGCCGATTGTCACGCGCCCGGATCGCGCTATCACAGAAGCTCGGAATAAAATGAGCGCAGGGGCGTATGCGATGAGTCACCGCGAGGAAACGGTTCATGCAGTTAGATGACGAAACCCTGATGGCGCTTGCCGATGGCGAGCTGGAACCGGCGCGGGCCGCGGCCGTCCGCCAGACCGTGGCGTCCGATCCCGATCTTCAGCAGCGTCTGCACCGTTTCGAGGAAACGCGGAGGCGGCTGGGAGAGCTGCGCACCGCACCTGAAACCGAGGATCCGCTTGCCGCGCGCATCCGTGCCGCCGCAGCACAGACCGGCCCGGCATCGGCTCCGGTGGCGGTCGCAGCCCCCGCCAACCTGAACCGCAGACCCCGGCTTGCCGCGGCTGCTGCGGCCGTTCTGGCGGTGGGGATTGGCTGGTGGTGGCTCGACGATCCGAGGAGTGAGTTCTCCGGCCCCGAAATCGCGGCGCTTGACGGCCTGCCGTCCGGCGAAACGCAGCGATTGGGGGACAGCGGTGATCTGGTGATGATTGCGTCCTTTCTGACGGTGGATGGCGGGTTCTGTCGGGAATACGAAGTTGTCGGGTCTGACGCTGTCCGCGTCGTTCTGGCCTGTGAAACCGAGGATGGCTGGCTAAAGCGCTTCGCCGCGACGACCGAAACGGGCGATGACAGCTACCGCCCGGCATCGGGCACGGGTGCAATCGACGACGCGCTCGAAGAAATCGGAGCGGCGGGTGTGATGACGCCAGAGGAAGAGGCCCGGAAGCTGGCTCGGTAAGGCGCGCCGCAGCGGACATTGAGTCCTGCACAGGGCGGTCGCCGTGACTCACGGAAAGAGCGCCTTCTCACCCTGTCGGGTCTGTCACGACGGAGCTGTGGTGTTGCCGACCAAAAAGGCGACAGCGCATGGGCCGGTTCACCTTTGCAGGCAGAAACCACATGGGCGCTTCGTCGGCACAGCATGAGGGCGAAGCGCAGGCCCAGATCAGAAAATTGTCCCCCGATCTGGCGCGCCGCTGAAAGGACTTCTTCCGCAGGACCGGATGGCACAAGAGCCGGCTCAGCGCCTCGGTAGCGTGCAGGTCCGGTCTGCGGCTGACCGAAGTTGGACAGATGAAGTCCGCATCAACGCGCAGATCCGGGAACGCCCCCTGTGTGTGGTCGCCGACTGCCAGCAATTCCGTCGCGACCCACCGACGACCATCCGGGCTGCAGAGCAAACATCCGAAACGGCAGAGCCCGTTGCATAATTGTCCTAATAATGGATAATAACGTCCGATAATCGAACATTATGGAGGTATCATGGTCTATTATCGCCGTCTGGGTGCCGTTCCCCCGAAACGCCACACGCTGTTCGACCTCGAAGACGGAACTCCGACCTTCGAGGAGTTCATCGGGGAGGAAGGCTTTTCGAGCACGGGCTCGCATATCTACCACAAGCGGGTGCCGGCCAATCTGGTCGATTCGCGGATCTGGGAGCTGGGCGATCAATCCCTGACGCCGAACGTGCCGCTGCGCCCCCGTCACCTGCGGGCGCCGCAACTCTTCGCCCGGACCGGCGCAGCCGACATGGTCCGTGATCGCCGGTTGTTGCTGGCGAATGCCGATGTTCGGCTCAGCTATGTCGTGGCAACGGAAACCTCTCCGCTTTACAGCAACGGGATCGGCGATGAGCTGGTCTTCATCGAGGCCGGGGCCGGCCGGATCGAAAGCGTGTTCGGCACGGTGGAGATCCGGCAGGGCGACAACGTGGTGATTCCGCGTGTCACCATCCATCGCTGGGTTCCCGACCCGGATGCCGGGCCGCTGCGCGCGCTTGTCGTCGAGGGCGCGGGGCATATCCAGCCGCCGCGCAAGCACCGGAGCGATTTCGGACAGTTCCTGGAAGGTGCGCCGTATAACGAGCGGGACATTCGGGGGCCGGAGCGGCTGATCTGTGTCGATGACGACGCGCTCGACCGCGACACCGAGGTCTATGTGCGCCACCGCAGCTCTCAAGGGCAGGCCGGATCCGTGGTGACCTATGACCACCATCCGTTCGATGTCGCGGGCTGGGACGGCCATCTCTATCCCTACGCGGTGAATTATCGCGACTACTCGCCGGTGCTGGGCGAGTTCCTGCAGCCCCCACCGACCTATCAGGCGTTCCAGGGCGAAGGCTTCGTGGTCTGCAATTTCGTTCCCCGGCCGCTGGAATATGGCGAGCGGGCGCTGAAGGTGCCCTATTACCACTCCAACGTGGATTCGGACGAGGTCATGTTCTACTTCGCCGGCGAAACGGCCGCGCGAAAGGGTTCGGGCATTGCGACCGGTTCGGTTTCATTGCACCCTGCCGCCTACACCCACGGTCCCCGGCGACAGAATTACCTGGACTCCGTTAACATGACTCACCCGAACGAAATGGCGTTCATGGTCGACACGTTCCGCCCGCTCGAACTGGGCGAGGGCGCGATGGATTGTGATGAGCCGAGCTATCCCTGGACATGGTCGGGTCGCGGCCCGGATCTGCCCGCCACATGAGCCGGTCCCTGCCTGGAGGAGAGTCGAAGCGCAGCAGCGCGGGGCGGGCACCGGATTCGGCGCAGACGCTGAATCGCGGGCTGGATGTCCTCGAACTGCTCGCGTCCTCCCGGCAGGGACGCACCATCACCCAGATCGCCGCCGATCTGGGTCTGAGCCGCACCATCGTCTATCGGCTGGCGACAACGCTGGTGGATCGCGGCTTGCTGCATCGCGACTCTGACGGTCTGCACACGGTCGGGCTGGGGACGTTGCGGCTTGGTGAAAACGTCCTGCCCGCATTGCGTGAAAGCACCCGGCCTGCGCTGGAAAAACTGGCCGAACGGGCGGCGGCAACCGCGCATTTCTGCGTCGCCGACGGCCCCGATGTGCTTGCCGTGTCCGTGGTCGAGCCATCGTCCACGACATTTCATGTCGCCTATCGGGTCGGCAGCCGGACGCCTGCGGGCCTCGGGGCGCTTGGCCGGGCCGTCGCGGCCGCAGCCGAGGGGCGTTCTGAAACCTTTGAAAGCGTCGGCGCGCTGGTTCCCGGCGCGCATGGCATCGTCACGTCACTGCCGGGGCTGAAGGCCGTCGCGGCGGCGATCGGCGTCGTGACCCTGGCCGGTGCCGAAACCGAGGTGATGCGGCAGGCCGTCGAGGACTGTGCCAGAGAGTTGGAGGACATCCTAGGCACTTCCGGGTCGGGAGCGCAGTCCGATCCACCCGCGTCCGAATAGCGGACACGTCTTCACAAAATACGAACATTGATCTATGATGGTCGGGACAATGCCGGCTTGCGCCGGTCGATGCCCGGATCTCTGGAGACAAACGCGATGAAGGCACCTTCCAAACTTCCCCCACGGCAACTGTTCATCGGCGGCAAGTGGCGCGACGCCAAGGACGGCGCCAGCTTCACCTCGCGCAATCCCGTCGACGGATCAGCCATTTGCGAGATTGCCGCGGCGGGTGCGGATGATGTCGATCTTGCCGTCCGGACGGCCAGCGAGGCGTTCGCGTCGAGCGGTTGGAAGGAGATGGGCGGCACGGCGCGCGGCCGCATCCTGTTCAAGGCCGCGGATCTGATCGAGGCCGAGATGGAGTATCTCTCGGCGGTCGAAACGCTGGAGGTCGGCAAGCTGTATCGCGACGGGCTTTACGGCGACCTTCCGGCGACACTGGCGACGTTCCGCTACTATGCCGGATATGCCGACAAGCTGTATGGCAGCACGGTGCAACTGCCCGACTATGCCGGGCGGCACCGGCTGAACTACACGCTGCGCGAACCGCTCGGCGTCGTGGGGGCGATCACGCCGTGGAACAACCCCATCGTCGTGGCGGGATGGAAGATCGTGCCCGCGCTGGCGGCGGGCAACTCTATGGTCATCAAGCCGCCGGAAGACGCCAGCCTGTCGCTGCTGCGCCTTGCCGAAATCCTGCAGGAGGCCGGGGTGCCGGACGGTGTCTTCAACGTCGTGCCGGGGCTGGGAGAGACCGCCGGTGCGGCACTGGCGGCGCATCCCGGCCTGGCCAAGCTGAGCTTCACCGGCAGCCCGGAGGTCGGCGCGCTGATGAGCAACCACGCCGGCGGACAGTTTCGCAAGGTGACGCTCGAACTGGGGGGCAAGAACCCGCAGATCGTTTTCGCCGATGCAAATCTCGACGGGGCGATGCCGTTCATTGCCGCCGGCAACTTCCTGCATCAGGGCCAGGTCTGCGCCGCCGGGACACGGGTCTATGTCCATCGTTCGCTCGTGGACGAGGTCGCAAACCGGCTGGTCGATCATGCCCGCAACATCAAGCTGGGCGATCCCTTCGACGACGCCGTCGGCATGGGTCCGCTGGTCAACGCGGCCCAGCACAAGCGCGTTGCGGATTATCTGGAACTGGGCGTCAGCGAAGGTGCGGAACTTCTGACCGGCGGCAATCTGGTCGAGCGCGACGGCTATTTCGTCGAGCCCACGGTGTTTGTCGGTCAGCAGCAGCAGCGCATCGCGCGCGAGGAAATCTTCGGCCCGGTCGCCACGATCATGCCCTTCGACAGCACCGATGAGGTGCTGGAACTGGCCAATGACACGCATTTCGGACTGAACGCGATCATCTATACCGAGGATCTGAATCGCGCGCATCGCACGGCGCGCGACCTGAATGTCGGAAATGTCTGGATCAACGCCTTCGGCATCCCCGACATGACGACGCCCTGGGGCGGGCGCGGCGGCAGCGGTCTGGGCCGCGAGATGGGGCCGGCCGGCATCGAATCCTATACCGAAGAAAAGACGGTGCAGATGATGTTCTGATCGTCGCGTCAGTCCTGTTCGCCGCGACGGGCCGTTGCCTGTCCGTCAAGCGGGATCTCGAAGATATCCGCGGCGGACAGGATATGCGCCTGCATCATGTTCTCGGCCCAACGCGGCGAGCGCGCGGCGATTGCGGCGGCAATCTCGACGTGATGCGCGGCCGACCGCCGTCGCTGTTCGGCGGTGAACCGGCGGAATGTGCGGCTCACCAGGGAAATATCGGTGCTGAACTTGACCAGCTGGGCCAGGCGCTGTGATTGCGTGGCCTCCAGGATCAGGGCGTGGAACCGGGCGTTCTCGCGGTCAATGCGCGTGATGACGGCGTCGTTTGCGGGATCGGTGCGGGCCAGGCGGCTCATGGTCTCTGCCGATTGGGTCAGGGCATCGATCTGGTCCTGCGTGGCGCGGATCGCGGCACGGCTGGCCGCGAAGGATTCCAAGCGCAATCGCAATTCGAACACTTCCTGGATCTCCGCGGCATCCGGCAAGGCGCATCGGATGCCCTGCCCCTTGCGGCGTTCCAGCAATCCTTCCAGCAGCAGCCGCTTCACGGCTTCGCGGATCGGGGTGCGGGAAATCCCCAGCGATTCCGCGAGGCCGGTCTCGGTAATCTTGCGGTCCTTCGGCAAGCGCCCCTCCAGAACGGCCTGCCGCAATTCGCGATAGGCACGCTCGGCCGCATTCTCGGTGGTGTTCTCGGTCTTGCCGGCCTGCATCCGCTGCCTTCTCCGCTGCCATCGGGGGGCGCTCCCGATCCGACAAAGTTATCTTAACGTGCATCAAGCGCAATCACCCATGCAAAGTATACAAATACTAGGGTTTCCGCAATCAATCGCAGATTTATCAATTTTATGTATACAAAAAATCTGAAATCCATTAGGCACAGGTTGGGAAGCTATGGCACGCAGAGGGAACAGGGGATGAAGACCACGTCACCGGACAAGTTCGGACCTTTGGCGGGGCTGACCGTGATTGAAATGGGACAGCTTCTGGCCGGACCCTTTGTCGGTTCCCGCTGCGCGGATTTCGGCGCCGAGGTGATCAAGATCGAAGCGCCGGGCAGCGGCGATCCGATCCGCAACTGGGGCAGGCTGCAGCATGAAGGCAAGACGCTGTGGTGGCCGATCATGTCACGCAACAAGAAGGCCGTGTCGGCGAATCTGCGCGATCCCAGGGGACAGGATCTGGCCCGCAAGCTTATCGCAACGGCCGATGTGCTGATCGAGAATTTCAAGCCCGGCACATTGGAAAAATGGGGGATGAGCCCGGCTGAGCTGCACCGCCTCAATCCGGGGCTGGTGATCGTGCGCGTCTCCGGCTTCGGGCAGAGCGGGCCTTATTCCGCCCGTCCCGGCTTCGCATCGGTGGGCGAGGCCATGTCGGGTCTGCGCTACGTCAACGGATTTCCCGACCGGCCCCCGCCGCGCTATGGCATCTCGCTTGGCGATACGCTGACGGCGCTGTTCGCCTTCGAGGGCATGATGATGGCGCTTTATCATCGCGACCAGCGTGGCGGGCAGGGGCAGGTGGTGGACGCCACGATCGTCGAAAGCTGTTTTGCCATGCTGGAAAGCACGGTGACGGAATATTCCAAGACCGGGTTCGTGCGAAAGCCGTCGGGCACGGGGATCGCCAAGATCGTCCCATCCAACATTTACCCGACCAGCGATGGCGGCCATGTGGTGATCGCCGCCAATGTCGATGCGATGTTTGCCCGTCTGGCCGAAGCCATGGGTCAGCCCGAACTGGCGGATGATCCGCGATTTGCCACGCATATCGCGCGCGGCGACCACGAAGACCTGCTGAACCGCATGGTGGCCGACTGGTCGGCGCAGCTCACCAAGGCCGAGCTGACGGCAAGGCTGGAGGAGTTCGGCGTCGTCTATGGTCCGATCAACTCGATTGCCGATGTGGTCGAGGATCCGCATTTCCGCGACCGGGGCATGGTGCGCCAGTTCCGCGACCCGGATTTCGGCGAGATCACCATACCGGGTGTTTTTCCGGTCCTGTCCGAGACGCCCGGCGACATTGCGTGGCTGGGGCCGCAGAAGATCGGTGCGCATAACGCGGAAATCTATGGACGGCTCGGTCTGTCCACGGCGGAGATCGAGACGCTTCAGGGCGAGGGCGTGATCTGATGATCGCGCTGTGCGATGTCGGACCGCGTGACGGGCTGCAAACCCTGCCGCGGATCTTTAGCCTGGACGAAAAGCGCCATGTCGTGACCGAGCTCGTCGCGGCCGGTCTGCGCCACATCGAGGCCGTCAGCATGGTCAACCCGCAGCGCGTGCCGCAAATGGCCGGAGCGGAGGAGTTGCTCGAATCCCTGCCAGACATGCCGGGCGTCACGCTCTCTGCCCTGGCGCTGAACCGAAAGGGCGTCGAGCGGGCGCTGGCGACGCGGGTCGATGAGATCCGGTTTGTCGTGCTGGCCTCGGACAGCTTCAGCAGACGCAATCAGAACATGGACAGCGCCGACAGCCTGGCCCAGTTCGCCGCCATCGCGCCGATCGTGAAACAGGCGGGGCGCCGCATCGTCGGGATCATCGCCACCGCCTATGGCTGCCCATTCGAGGGAGAGATGTCCGCGCGCCGCGTCGCCGCCCTGGCCGATGCGATGATTGCGGCCGGGGCCGACCAGATCCTGTTCGCGGATACGATAGGAGTGGCTGCCCCTGCCGATATTCTGCGCGTGGACAGGGCCTGCCGCGATGTTCTGGATGGCGTGCCCTGGGGCGTGCATCTGCACAATACGCGCAGCACCGGCTATGCCAGCCTGTTCGCGGCGCTGGAGCGGGGCGCGACCATCGTCGACGCCGCCATCGGCGGGCTGGGCGGCTGCCCGTTCGCGCCGCGCGCGACCGGCAACATCGCCACCGAGGATGTCCACTACATGCTCGACCGGCAGGGCGTTGCGACCGGCCTGGACCATGACCGGCTGTCGGCGCTTGTCGCCTGGCTGGCCGAGCGGGTGCCCGACCAGATCACCGGCCAACTGGCCCGAGCCGGCTGGTTTCCGGTCCGTGATTAACCCCGAAGTCTCGGGAAGCCTGACCGGTCAGATTGAAAACACCTGTCCCTGGACCGAGCACACGGTCGGGACATCGCTTGCCGGTGAGTTCCAATTCATCGCCGTCGAGGTGATGCCCGCCCGCCCGGCAAGTGCGGTCTCCTGTCAGGATAAAGGGGACCGCTCAGCGGTGTTAAAAGCGCCATATATGTATGCATAAAAAGACATTAATGGAAATTTTACTTGATTAAACTGCAAAAATGGATACAAAAATGAGAAACAGGCATTCACCGTGAATGAGGGAGGTTGACGTGAAGCATGTGATTGGAACCGTTGCCGTCAGCGCAGCACTTGTCTTCGCACCGATGGCGCAAGCCGAGGAGCCGATCCGGATCGCATTTGTCGATCCCCTGTCCGGGCCGCTGGCAAGCTCTGGCGAGCTGGGTCTGCGCCACTATCAATTCGCGGTGGACGAGATCAATCGCAATGGCGGGGTCGATGGCGGCAGGATGCTGGAAGTCGTGCCGTTCGACAGCAAGGCGAGCCCGCAGGAAACCGTCTTGCTGCTGCGCAAGCTGGCCGATGAGGGGTTCCATTACGTCAGCCAGGGCAACGGATCATCCGTGTCGGCCGCCATCATCGAGGCCGTCGAGAAGAACAACAGCCGCAATCCCGATCAGACGATGGTGTTTCTGAATTACTCCGCCGTGGATCCGGCCCTGACCAACGAGAAATGCAGCTGGTGGCATTTCCGCTTTGACACGGAAGTGAACCAGAAGACCGCGGAGATGACGGATTTCATCGCAGACAACAAGGATCTGAAGCGCATCTATCTCATCAACCAGGATTACTCCTTCGGTCATGCAGTGGGCGATGCGGCGCGCAGCATGCTGGGCGAGAAGCGTCCCGATATCGAGATTGTCGCGGATGAGTATCACCCGCTGATGAAGATCAAGGATTTCGCGCCCTATATCGCCAAGATCAAGGCATCGGGGGCGCAGGCCGTCCTGACCGGGAATTTCGGCGCTGATCTGACGCTGTTGGTCAAGGCGGCCAGTGACGCGGGGCTCGATGTAGACTGGTACACCTATTATTCGGGCCTGCTCGGCGCGGTCACGGCCATGGGCGATGCCGGCGTGAACAAGGTCTACGAGCTTTCGGAATGGCACGAGAATATCGACAACCCCGAACTGGCTGCGTTTGCCGGGGCCTATAAGGAAGAATTTGGCGATGACTGGCGCTACATGCGGGTCAAGTTCATGTTCGGCATGCTGGCACAAGCCCTCGACGAAGTCGGCGACGATCCGGCCAAGGTTGCCGCGGCGCTGTCGGGCATGAGCTATGACACGCCGCTGGGGCAGGCCGTCATGCAGCCGGAAAATCACCAGATCATCATGCCACAATTCGTCACCGTGCTGTCTCGCGATGTGCCGAATGATCTGGAAGGGACCGGGATCGGCCGCAAGACGATCCGGGAGTTCCCGGCGCAAAGCGCGGTCGTGCCCACGACCTGCCAGATGAAGCGACCCGGCTGAAGCCGCCATCAACCGACAAGGCCAGGAATGTGTCCAGTCTTCTGATCCTTTCGCTGCTGAACGGGCTGGCTTACGGGCTTCTGCTGTTCCTGCTCAGCAGCGGCCTGACCCTGATCTTCAGCATGATGGGCGTCCTGAACTTTGCCCATGCGAGCTTCTACATGCTGGGGGCCTATCTGGGGTTTCAGCTCTCCGCCGTGACCGGCTTCTGGGTGGCGATCATCATTTCGCCGATCCTGGTGGGGCTGATCGGCGCGGCAGTCGAGCGGTTCGGGCTGCGCAAGGTTCACGCCCAGGGCCATGTGGCCGAGCTGCTGCTGACCTTCGGGCTGGCCTTCCTGATCGAGGAGGTGGTGCAACTGGTCTGGGGGCGGTCTGCCGTCAACTTCGTGCTGCCACAGATCCTGCGCGATCCGATGTTCGTTCTGGATGGGGTCGCCTATCCGACCTACCGGATTTTCATGATGGCGGTGGCGCTTGGGATGCTGGCCGTGGTGATCGTCTTTCTGCGGACCACGCGGGTCGGGCTGCTGGTGCAGGCCGCGCTTGGTCTGCCCCGCATGGTCGGCATGCTGGGATATAACGTGCCGCGCCTGTTTACGCAGGTCTTTGCGGTTGGCTCCGCCCTTGCGGGCCTGGCCGGGGCCATCGGAGGCGCGGTTCTGGTGACCGAACCGGCGATGGCGCGGGAACTGGGACCGATCGTCTTTGTGGTCGTGGTCGTCGGTGGGCTCGGGTCGGTGTTCGGTGCCTTCGTGGCCTCCCTGATCATCGGCATGGTCCAGACGCTCGCCATCGGGTTCGACAGGCCGATCTATGCGATGCTCGGCTTCGGCAGCCCCGGCGAGGGCGGGCTGGCCGAGTTGTGGAGCGTGTCTCTGGCCCAGATCGCGCCACTGCTGCCCTATCTGCTGCTGGTTCTGACACTGATCTTTCGTCCGCGCGGCATCGCCGGCACCAGAGACCTCTAGGCCAGGCCATGTCGAGATATTTGAACCATTTCCTGATTGCACTGGCTCTGGCAGGCGGTGTCGCCGTGCCGTGGCTCTCAGGGTCAAGCTTCACGGCCACGCTGATGTCCCAGATCGCGATTGCCGCCGTCTTCTCGGTCTCGTTCAACCTGATGTGGGGCACCACCGGGCTGCTGTCCTTCGGTCACGCCCTGTATTTTGGTGCGGGTGCCTTCACGGTGATGCATCTGACGCGCATGGTGAACGACGGCGGGCTGGCGGTTCCGATTGCGCTTTTGCCGGCGGCCGGCGGGCTGTGCGGGCTGGTTCTGGGTCTGGTGCTGGGATCGGTCGCGACACGCCGCGGCGGCATCGCCTTCGCCATGATCACGATGGGCTTGGGCGAGTTGGCCTTCAGCCTGTCGCAGACGCTGAAAGGCACGTTCGGCGGCGAATCCGGCATCTCCGCGGACCGGACGCAGGGGCCAGAGATGTTCGGCCTGACATTCGGGCCCTATCTGCAGGCCTACTACCTGATCCTGGCCTGGGCGCTGCTGTGCCTGGGGATGATGTATTACCTGACGAAGACGCCCTTGGGACGCATTGCGACCGCTGTGCGCGACAACCCGGAACGGGCCGGATTCCTGCAATTCGATCCCTATGTGGTGCGGCTGATGATGTATGTGGCGGCCTCGGTGTTCGCGGGCATCGCCGGCGGTCTGTCGAGCCTGCTCTACGAGATCGTCACCGTCGAGGCGCTGTCGCTCAACATCTCGTCGAATGTGGTGCTGATGAGCGTGATCGGCGGGACCGGGCATTTCTTCGGTCCGGTGATGGGGGCCAGCCTGGTGACCTGGCTGCAATCGACCCTGAGCGATCACAGCGAGGCCTGGCTGTTCTATTACGGCATCTTCTTCGTGGCGATGATCGTCTTTGCGCCGGGGGGACTTGCCGGAATATGGGTCGGCGCGGTGCGGATGCTGACCGGGCAGAACCGGCTGGCCGCGCTGCGCGCCGTCGCTGGTCGTGCGCTGCGGCTCGCGCCGCTGGTGATGGGCGCTGTCCTGGCGATCGAACTGGCCTATCGCGCCTCGGTCGTCAGCACGCGGGGAACAGAGTTGCACCTGTTTGGCGCAATCACGCTGGATGCGGCCAACCTATGGTCATGGAGCGTGCCGGGACTCTGTCTGGCCGCGGGGATCTGGCTGCTTGCGGCGGGCCGCCGGGGTGCGCGCAAGCCGGAGGACCGGGCATGACCGCCGCGATCGAGTTGTCGGGGATCAGCAAGAGTTTCGGTCCGCTGCGCGTGATCGAGGGGGTCGATCTGGTCATCGAAAAATCGTCACGCCACGCCGTGATCGGGCCGAATGGTGCCGGGAAATCGACGTTGTTTCACATGATCAGCGGCCGGCTGGACGTGACCTCCGGCGTCGTGCGCCTGTTCGGAGAGGAGATCCAGAACCAGAAACCCCACAGGATCGCGCGCAAGGGCCTGTCGCGCAGCTTTCAGATCACCAACCTGTTCCCCAGGCTGACGGCCATCGAGGTGCTGACAAGCGCCATGCTGTGGCCCGCCGGTGTCAGGTATGATTTCTGGTCACCGCTCGCCCGGCTCCGCGACCTGCATGAACGCGCAGCCGCGATGGCCCGCGACCTTGGCATCGCCAGCACCGACACCCCGTCTGGGCTGCTGTCCTATGCGGATCAGCGGGCCCTTGAACTGGGGGTCGCGGTGGCGTCGGATGCACGGGTCATCCTGCTCGATGAGCCGACGGCCGGGATGAACCGCGACGAGGCCAGGCGGACACGCGATCTTATTCTGTCCACGACCGAAGGGCGCACGCTTCTCATGGTGGAACACGATATGGACGTGGTGTTCGGAATTGCCGACCGGATCTCCGTGCTGGCGTCGGGCCGGATCATTGCCAGCGGCACGCCGGAGGAAATTCGCAGGAATGCGGCCGTGCAGGAGGCCTATCTCGGCGCCGAGGAGGAGATCGCATGACCCTCGTCGTGTCCGGTCTGCATGCCTGGTACGGACACAGCCATGTGCTGCAGGGCGTCGATTTCGAGGTCGGCCCGGGCGAGATCGTTGCCCTTCTCGGCCGCAATGGCGTGGGTCGCTCGACCACGCTCAAGGCGCTGATGGGCGATGTCGAGCGGCGCGGCCGCGTGCTGCTTGACGGCGCGCGGATCGATCGGCTTGACCCGCATCAGGTGGTCCGCAGGGGTCTGGCCTATGTGCCCGAGGACCGGCAGGTCTTTCCGACCCTGACGGTCGAACAGAACCTCGATCTGGGAAACTGGCGTGGCAGGGCGGAGGGCGGCTGGACAAAACCCGATGTGCTGAGCCGGTTTCCAAGGCTGGCCGAGCGGGCGAAGGTGCCTGCCGGGGCCCTGTCCGGCGGCGAACAGCAATTGCTGAGCATGTGCCGGAGCCTGCTGTCGAACCCGCGCCTGATGCTGATCGACGAGCCGACCGAGGGGTTGGCCCCTGCGATGGTGACACAGGTGAAAGAGCTGATCGTGGAAATTGCCGCCCGCGGTTGTGCCGTGCTTCTGGTCGAGCAGAAGCTGACTATCGCCCTGAAGATCGCCAGCCGGGTTCTGGTCATGGTCCATGGGCAGATGGTCTTTCAGGACAGCACCGCTGCCTTCATCGCCGCGCCGGAGATTCGGCGGCGCTATCTCGAAGTGTAATTTCATTTTCGTATACATTTTTTCAACATAATTGTTGAGTATCAGCTAGTGGAGTGTATTTTGGATGCAATAATTGACTCGGCAAGCTGTGTCTCTGGCTTGCAATAGGGGGGTGGAATGACTGCGCGCATCGCAAGGGCCTGTCAGGTCGAAGCCGGGGATCGCCGTGACGCAAGCACGCTTTGACATCAGGCGCGAGCCGGTCATCGTCTCCTTCGACGAAAGCCCTGCCTTTACAGAGGTTTATGGCTTCGTGGGAAGCCAGGGAAAGGTCTTTCTCGAGGGTCAGCGCATCCTGCCGGTCGGGCGCGACAGCGAGACGGTCATCGTGTTCATGCATCCCGCCACCACGCTGAACCTGATGCCGCTGCCGGTGGCTCTGGCCCGGTCGGGATGGCATGTGCTGTGCTGCGGGTCGCGCTTCGCCAAGAATGACGCCCCGCTGATCATGGAAAAGGTGGCGGCCGATCTGGCGGCCTATATGCGCCACGCCCGCGAGGTTCTTGGATACAAAAACATCGTGCTGTGCGGGTGGAGCGGGGGCGGTTCCCTGACCGCCTTCTACCAGTCCCAGGCCGAGCACCCGGATGTGGTGGAGACCCCGGCCGGCGATGCCTATGACCTGACCCGGATCGAGATGCCCGCCGCGGATGCGGTGATGTTCATTGCTGCCCATATCGGCCGCGCCGTGACGCTGTCGGAATGGATTGACCCGTCGGTGATGGACGAGCTTGATCCCGACAGGCGTGACCCTGAACTGGATCTCTACGGGGATCTGGTGCGCGCGCCCTATGACGCCCAGTTCGTCAACCGGTTCCGCGCCGCCCAACTGGCCCGTGTCCGGCGCATCACCGACCGCGTGCTTGAGGTGCTGGACCGGCTCAAACGGCGCGGCGGCGGCGAGATCGAGCGGCCGTTCCTGGTGCACCGGACGCTGGCCGACCCGCGTTTTCTGGACCCGGCGCTGGAGCCGAATGACCGACGCCCCCGCTGGTGCTATCTCGGCAATCCTGAAACGGCGAATACCGGGCCGGTCGGGCTGGCACGCTACTCGACCCTGCGGGCATGGCTGTCGCAATGGTCCATCGACCACAGTGCCGCCGATGCAGAGCGCTGCATGGCCCATATCACCAAACCGCTGCTGTTGATGGAAAACAGCGCCGACGATGCGGTGCCCGTCTCGCACCCGCACCGTGTCTTCGCCGCCGCCCGCATGACCGACAAGATCTATCACCGGATCGAGGGTGCCACCCATTATTACCGCGATCAGCCCGAGCATGAGGCGCGCGCTGTCGGCATCATCGACGCCTGGCTTGCGGACCGGAACTTCTAGACAAGACCTGAGGGAGGAAACCGAAATGAACGTCCCGTCAACCCTGCGATCGGCTGTCGCCGCCGCGGCGCTGCTGGCCTGGGGCGGATCCCCGGCCGCCGCGCAGGAGATCACGCTGAAGCTCAGCCATTTTTTCCCGTCCACGATCTTTCTGCACACCGAGTTCATCGCCCGATGGGCGGATGAACTGAAAAGCTGCACCGACGGAAAGGTGGAGGTCGAATTCCACACGGCCGGATCGGCGCTCGGCAATATTGCCCGGCAATACGACCAGGCCAAGGCCGGCGTCGTCGATGTGGCGTTCGGCCATGCCGGCTTTCCGCTCGGCCGGTTTCCGCGGACCTCGCTGATTGAACTGCCCTTCGTCTCCGGCTCGGCAGGCGCGAACTCCAAGGCGCTCTGGGCCCTCTCCGGCACCCATCTGAAGCCGGAATATCCGGGGGTGCATATCCTTGCCATGATGGCGCATAATCCCGGCTCGCTGCACGCCAACGCACCGCTGAACTCCATGCAGGATCTTGACGGGTTGCGCATCCGCACCCCGAACGGATCATCGAGCGCGGTGCTGAATTTCTACGGGGCAGAGGCCGTCAGCCTGCCGCCCGGCGATCAATACGAGAATCTGCAAAAAGGCACGCTGGACGGCGTGGCGACCGAATGGACCGGCATCGGCGCCTACAAGCTGAACGAAGTGCTGAAATATCATTACGACGTTCCGCTCTATACGGTCGGGTTCTTCTTCGTGATGAATCAGTCCCGCTATGACGGCCTGCCCGAGGATGTCAGGGCCTGCGTCGATCAGGTCTCGGGCGACATTCTCGTGGCCACCTTCGGGGCGCTGTGGGACGATGCCGGACAAGTCGGTTATGAGCTTGAGAAGGCCGACCCGGACGATGTGTTCGTCGCGGCAACGCCCGAGGAGATCGAAGGCTACAAGGCCGAATTGCAGCCGGTCACCGATCAGCTTTTGCAGGCGGCCAAGGATCTTGGCGTGGACAATGCCGAGGAGATCCTCGACGCGCTGAAGGCGGAAATCGCGAAACATGACTGACTCCGGCGCGGGCGTCGAGACGATGGCGGGGCAGGGCGCGCGGACCCAGGGGATGCTGCGCTGCGCCGACCGGATCGGCGATGTGCTGGTGGTCGTCTCGACGGCCTGCCTCGCGGGCATTGCGCTGCTGACCGTGCTGGATGTCATCCTGCGCAACACCGTCGGCGTCCCCGTGCCCGGCATGATCGACATCACCCAGCTCGCGATGATGTACACGGTCTTTCCCTGCATCGCCTATGCGTTCTCGCGCCGCGCGCATGTGGCCGTGACCGTGTTGTCGGACATGATGCCGGCCTCGGTGGCGCGCGTGCTCGCCATGTTGGGCTGGCTGGCCGGCGCCGTCGTCTGCGGCGTTCTGAGCGTCGCGGTCTGGGGTCAGGCCAGGCTGATCTGGGCCTATGGCGACGTGTCGCAGAACATGCGCATCCCCATGATCTTCTACTGGGTGCCCATCGTGACCGGGCTGGCCCTGTCGGTGCTGGCCGCCGCGTCAGCGATCTTTGCCGAGACCGGGGATCCCGATCCGGGCGGGGCGGACAGATGACCGCGTTCGAGATCGGCCTGACCGGCATCGGGGCTTTCTTTCTGCTGCTGGCCATGCGCGTGCCGATTGCGATTGCCATGTCGATCGTCGGGCTGATCGGCGGCGCGGCGATCAATGGCTGGGCGACCACGCTGTTTGTCGTCGGCGACCTGCCCTTTGCGGCGACCTTTCCCTATGGGCTGTCGGTCGTGCCGCTCTTCGTGCTGATGGGGACGCTGGCCCTGCATACGGGCCTGTCGCGCAATCTCTACGATGCCGGTTCAGCGGCTTTCGGCAGTTGTCGCGGCGGGCTGTCGATGGGCACGATTGCGGCATGTGCGGGGTTCGGCGCCATCTGCGGCTCGTCGCTGGCGACGGCGGCCACGATGGGGCAGATCTCGATCGGGGAAATGCGCGGCCGGGGCTATGACAGCGCCCTTTCCGCGGCCACCGTCGCGGCCGGCGGGACGCTGGGCGTGCTGATCCCGCCGAGCATCATTCTGGTGATCTACGCCATCCTGGCAGAGCAATCCATCGGCCGGCTGTTCGTCGCGGCGATCATCCCCGGATTGCTGGCGACCGTTCTTTACATGTCCGCGATCTGGGCGACCGCGCGGCTGAAGCCCGCGCTGTTTCCTGCCGCCGCGGACCGCGTCCCGCTTGTGCAGCGCCTGCAGCTCGCGCTGAGCGCCTGGCCGGTCGTGGTGGTGTTCGGGGTGGTCCTGGGCGGGCTGTTCGCCGGGCTGTTTTCCCCGACCGAGGCGGCGTCGGTGGGCGTGGTCGGCGTGACGTTGATTGCCGCTCTGCGCGGCCGCCTGCACCGCGCCGCGATCCTGCGCAGCGCACGCGAAAGCGCGTCGCTGACCGGCATGATCTTCTTCATCCTGATCGGCGCGGCGCTGTTCAACTCCTTCATCGAGACCACGCAGATTGCCCAGGCCCTGACGGACTGGGTCCACGACAGCGCACCTTCGCGCGTTCAGGTGATCCTGGGGATTGTGGTTCTGTATATCGTGCTGGGCTGCTTCATGGATTCGGTGTCGATGATCTTTCTGACCATGCCCTTCGTTTTCCCGGTGGTATTGAGCTACGAGATCGACGCGATCTGGTTCGGCATCCTCCTGCTCTCGGTCGTCGAAATCGGACTGATCACTCCGCCCGTCGGCATGAATCTGTTCGTCGTGAAGGGCGCGGCGCCGGACCTTTCAATGCGCGATCTGTACCGTGCGGTCACCCCGTTCCTGCTTGCCGATTGCATCCGCATCACGCTGATCATCCTGATCCCGGGCCTGTCGCTCTATCTGGTGCATCTGATGTACGGGCCTTGATTTGAGGCGCGCGGAGGGACCGAGATGAGACTATACGGATTCGCAGCATCGACCCGGCCGGATTCGGTCAATCGCGCCCTGTTCGCGCATCTCGAAGGCGTTCTGGCGGATCGCGGCCACAGCCTGTCGGAACTGGACTATGCCGTGGTCGAGGATCTGCCCCTCTACACCGACCTGCGGGAGCGCGTGGACGGCGTTCCTGCGGAGATCCGCCAGATCGCGCAGGATATTCTGGCGGCGGACGGCCTGCTGATCGTGTCGCCGGAGTATAATTTCTCGACCCCCGGTCCGCTCAAGAACGCGATCGACTGGCTGAGCCGGATCAGGCCTTATGCCACGCGGGGCAAGCCCGTCCTGCTTGCCGCGGCCTCCGGGTCTCCGCTGGGCGGCTGGCGTGGGCTGGCGGCCTTGCGGGTGCCGCTTGCCTGTCTGGGTGCGCATGTCTTGCCCTGGGACATCACGCTCGGCGGGGTCCGGTCCGCGGATGAGGTGAACCACAGCGTGGCGACCCCGGCGCTGCGGGAGCGTATCTCGCTGGCCGTCGATCAGCTTGGCAGGTGACACGGCGCAGGCGTGGCGAGACAGGCTGATGCCGGCGCAGGAAAGGACAGGGGACGATGATCGATTTCTACTACGGGCCGACCTCGAACGGCCGCAAGATCGCCATCATGCTGGAAGAGACCGGGCTGGATTACCGGGTCCGCTTCATCGACATCCTGAACGGAGATCAGTTCGACCCGGCATTCCTGAAGATCAGCCCCAACAACAAGCAGCCGGCGATCCTTGACCATGACGGGCCGGGCGGGCGTGCGCTCGCCATGTTCGAATCGGGTGCGATCCTGATCTATCTCGCGGAAAAGACCGGTCTGCTGATGCCCACCGATCCGCAGCGCCGGTATCATTGCCTGCAATGGCTGATGTTCCAGATGAGCGGGATCGGGCCGATGTTCGGCCAGCTTCACCATTTCAACCATTATGCCCGCGACAAGATCCCCTACGCGATCGAGCGTTACCGGAACGAGGCGGATCGCCTGCGCCGGGTTCTCAATGCCCAACTGACCGGCCGTCAGTTCATCGTCGATGAATACTCCATTGCGGACATTGCCTGCTATCCGTACGTGAAGGGGTTCCGTGACCGGTACCCGACGCCATTCGATGCCTCTGCCATCGATCGCTGGCTGGACCGCATGGAGGCGCGCCCCGCGGTTCTGAGCGGCTTCAACCTGCGCAGTGCGGATGTGCGCCCCGAAGTGCGCGGGGAAAAACCGCTCGACCAGCATAGCTGGGACGCGCTCTACGGCCGGTTGCAGCACAAGCCGCGCTAGGGCGGTGGCCGGGCCCCGCCGCGCATCGTTGGTCGCGATGACTGGCGCTCAGTAATTCCCCGTCCGCTCGATCCCGGCATCGCTGGTCGCCATCACCGCGTCGAGATGCTGCTTCAGCAGACGGATCTGCTCTGTCTCGAAGCCCGGCTTGTCCCAGAGAGACTCGAACTCGCCCGGATCTTCCTGCAGATCGAAGATCTCGGCCTTGCCGGCCTTGTGGTACATGCAGGTCTTGTAGCGGCCGTCAAACACCATCGTGCCGTGGCTTTGATAGGGCATCCCGGCCAGAGCCTCGTTGAACTCGCAGACCACATGGGGCTTGTGCGTCTCCGTCTCGCCACGCAACAGCGGGACAAGAGACTTGCCCTGCATGTTATAGGGAATCTCGGTGCCCGCGATCTCCAGCAGGGTCGGCGCAATGTCGATCAATTCGACCAATGCGTCGCTGCGGCTGCCGGGTTTCGTCACGCCCGGCCATTTCACGATCAGCGGCACATGAACCAGCCCCTCGAAGAAGCGGCAGCCTTTGTACAGCATGCCGTGATCGCCCATCATCTCGCCATGATCCGAGGTGAAGATGACGATCGTGTTCTCGGCCTGACCCGTGCGCTCCAGTGCCTCCAGCACCGCGCCGACGCGATCATCGATCATCTCGATCATCGCGTAATAACAGGCCTTCACATAGCGCGCGTCATAGGTGTCGGGCGGGAAATCGAACAGGTTGCGCTGCTCCAGCGGGATCTCGGACTGGTCGATATCCTCGGCGGGATCGTAATGGCGGACATCCTGGATCTTCTTCCATTGCTGATCGATGTCCCAGAACCCCTCCTGCCGGGCCACGTCGCTCTCACGATAGAGCGGCAGGGGCATGTCCTCGGGATCGTAGCGGTCCAGAAATTCCTGCGGCGGAAAGAAGGGCGGGTGCGGATCGACGGCGTTGAGGTTCATGAACCAGGGCGCATCATGCTGTCGTTCGATGAAGGCGGTGGCGCGTTCGCCCCACCACGTCGCCTGCTGCATCTCCATCGGAAAGCCCGGCCCGTAATCGCGGGGCGAGGCCTGCAGCAATTCGGGATACAGCTTCAGCGGATCCTCGACACCGTGCTTTTCCTTCAGCCACGCGTCATAAGCGCGCCCGATGGGCCAGCAATCGCACAGCTCGGCGTGGTCATAGCCATCCTCTGGGATCAGCTCGATCCGGTCCTCGGACCGCGACAGGTGATGCTTGCCCAGAAGGCAGGTGGTGTAGGCGGTGCTGTCCTTCAGGATCCGGGGCAGGATCCGCTCGGTCGGCGGGAAATGGTCGTTGCCGTTGCGATGCACGTGATGCGAGGCCGGATAACGCCCGGTCATGAAGGAGGCGCGGCTCGGCGTGCAGATCGGCGCCTGGCAATAGGCGTTCATGAACGACATACCCTCGGCTGCCAGCCGGTCCAGATTGGGCGTGTTGATTGCCGTGTTGCCGTGGGCGCGGATCGTGTCGTAGCGCTGTTGATCGGTGGTGATCCAGAGAATGTTCGGCGTCGTCATCTTGTGTCCGTCAAGACCAATGTGGATGGGGCTGGCGGAGGAGAGCCAGCCCCAGATCATGGATGCGTCCGTTCTTAGCGAACAGAGTTCACGACATCCATGAACCGCTTGACCCGGTCGCCGTCCACCGCGTTCCAGGTGTCACCGTCGATCTTGAAATGGGTGCCGATGATGCAGCCAGATGCGACGGACAACACATCCTTGATATTGTCGATATTCACGCCGGTATTGGCAAAGACCGGCACCAGATCGCCAACCGCTTCGGCGACCTTCCGCAGATCGGAGCCGTCCGCGGGCTGGCCGGTGATCGGGCCGGAGACGAGAATCGCATCGGCCAGCGACGAGAAGATCGCGGATTTCGCGCGCAGCTCGATCGGGCGCTGATCCAGCGAATGGGCGAATTCGGCATTGATGTTGAAGAACAGCTTGAGATCCTGCCGGCCCAGATTGCGCTTCAGCCGCGCCGGCGTGGCGGCATCAGGTGCCCACACGCCCATGTCGGATGCGAAGACGCCGGTGAAGATCTCGCGGACCCATTTCGCGCCGGTGGCATTGGCGACCGCGACCGAGGCCGTCGGATCCCACAGATAGTTGACGCCGAACGGCACCTTCAGATGCGGTTTGCAGGCGGTAATGACCGCCGTGTACGCGGCAATCGATTCCGGCGTCGCCTTGAGCAGGTAAGGGCGGTCATTCTCGTTGCCGAACATGATCGCATCGACGCCACCGTCCTGCAGCTTCTCAATGTCCGAAATGGCATTTTCGATCAGCTTCTCCATCCCGCCATCCGCGTCATAGAGCGGAGCGCCGGGAAGGGCGCCGATGTGACACATGGAAATGACGGCCTTGTCGGCATTGAGAAAGTCGAACATGCGGAGCGGCTCCTGATTTGTGCGGTTATGTTGATATGCTCTCGAATGTGGTTATTTGTGAGGCGTTTGTCAACAGAAAACTCGCGCATAACGATAAAATCGCGTGTTGTATGTGAATTCATGCGATAAATATTTGCGTTTATGTTGATTTGCGTTTACATCTAGCAGAGCAGACGGTCGGCAACCGCTGGTTGATCCAAGCCGTCAGACAGAAAATTGGGAGGAAAACGTGACAAAAGTGAAAACCTCAGCGCAAGACGTCATCATGGCGCGCCGTCGGTTTCTCGGCGCCATGGCCGCTGCCGTGGCCGCCGGATCGGGCCTGTATCCGCGCGGCGCATTCGCACAGGATCAAGCATGGGCGATGCGGCCGGACGCCGACGTGGATCAGATCAATTTCGTCGTATGGCAGTTCGGTAATATCTATGACGACATCGCCGCGAAATTCGAAGCCGATTGGGGCATTCCGGTCGAGAAGATCATCGAGCCGAATATCGACCCGCAAATCGCCAAGCTGACCTCGATGTATGCGGCGGGCGAGGATATCGACGTTCTGGTCTCTCCCCTGCAGACCATGGCCAGCTATATCGATCAGGGCATTGCCGCACCTCTGGACGGGCTGCCGGGGCTGGAAGAATACGCCGCCGACATGACGCCGCTGGCGCGCAGCATTGCCACGCGCGACGACCAGATCTGGGGGCTGCCCTATCTGTCGATCGCCTGGAACTTCATCTATAACAGCGAGCTGCTGGAAAAGGCCGGTTTCGCCGACACCCCCTTCACCACCTGGGAAGAGCTGACCGAGCAATGCCTGAAGGCCAAGGCCGATGGCGTCTCGAATCACCCCCTGCTCTGGGTCGCGGGCGCGGCCTTCGATCCGCTGCCGGGCACCTGGTTTGCGCAGGTCGCCAATCGCGGCGGGCGCATCTTCGCCCCCGACATGACCCCGGAACTCGGGCCGGGATCGGTGGCGCGCGAGGCGCTGCAATATTTTCAGGACAGCTTCCTCAAGCATGAGATCGCCGATCCCGATTCGCTGAACCTGAAATTCCTGCCCGCGGTGAAGGTGTTCAACACCGGCAACCACATCTATCTGGGCGCGCTGCATAATTACTACATGAACGTGGTCAATGACCCCGCGCAGTCCCCGATTGCCGGTAAGGGCCGCATCCACCCCATGCCGGGCGACGGCAAGACGCTGGCGGTGACCTGGTATTACATGCTGTCCGAGGCGACGCGCGACCGGGAATGGGCGTGGAAGATGCTGCAATATCTGGGCGGCAAGACGCAGGACGGCGTCTATACCCAAGCGCTCGCACTGGCCAAAAGCTCGATGCTGGCGCCGGGATACACATCTGTGCTCAACAGCCCCGAGCTGCGCGAGATGTGGTCCGAGCGCGTGGATGTCGACGCGATGCTCAACATCTTCGACAAGGCCGTGCCCTACCCGGAGGTGGTGCCGGCGGTGAACGAGCCCTGGTATCCGCAATGGAACGAGATGCTGAATGTCGAGCTGACCGCCTGTCTGCGCGGCCAGATCACGCCCGACGAAGCCTGCGACAACATGATCGCCAATATCGACAAGGCCAAGGCCTGACGCATCAGGGGCGGGCGTGCGACGCGCCCGCCCCCCGCTTCCCTTCTTCCGTGAGCTGGAGTTCGCGATGACCACCCAAGCCACCGACGCGCGCGCGCCCGGGCTCTTCCGGCGATTGTTCAGGACCGAGGCCTCTCAGGGCCGGCTGGCCCTCGGGATGAACCTGCCCTCGATGCTGATCTTCGCCGTCATTCTCGCCTATCCCATCTTCTTCGCGGGCTATCTGTCCTTCCACGATGTCGGCGTGCGCGAATTGCGCTCTGGCGAATATCCCTGGGCGGGTTTCGACAATTACGCCAAGCTGTTTTCGGACCCGGTCTTCTGGAAGGCGCTGCGCACGACGTTCCTCTTCGTCTTCGTGTCGGTCGTGCTGGAGGTGGTGATCGGCCTCGCCATTGCGCTTGTCATCAGCAACAGCGACATCCGCCTGTCCAAGGTGACGAAATTCCTGATCCTCGTGCCCTGGGCGGTGCCGCCCATCGTCAACGGCTTTCTGTGGTCCTTCATCTTCAACACGCAGTTCGGCTATCTGAACCGGGTTCTCTATAATCTCGGCGCGATCGACGAATATGTGAACTGGCTCGGCAATACCGAGACGGCGTTCATGGCCGTGGTCGTCTCCTATGTCTGGCGGACGACGCCCTTCAACATCCTGCTTTATCACGCCGCATTGCAGGGCATTCCCGATCACCTCTATGAGGCGGCCGAGCTGGACGGGGCGAGCGCGTGGAAGAAATTCCGCCACATCACCCTGCCGCTCTTGCGCCCGGTTCTGGCGGTGACGCTGATCCTTCGCACCACCTTCGCCTTTATGGTGTTTGACGAGATCTTCGCTATCACCCAAGGCGGGCCGGGCGACGATACATGGGTGGCTGCTTGGTACACCTACAAAACCGCGTTCCAGCCGCCCTTCGATATCGGCGTGGGCTCTGCCTCTGCCTATGTGCTGGCGCTGATCGTCGGGCTGATCGCGATCTCCTACATCAAATTCGTCTACAAGAAGGTGGAGTACTAAGCCATGCGCAAGATGACGCTTCGTACCCGCATCCTGATGAATCTGGCCAATCTGGCCTGCATCGCCTTCCTGATCCTGCCGCTGGTTCCCGTTATCCTCGGAGCGTTCCAGAGCGAGCGCGGCCTGCAGGCAGATGTCCATGCGTTGCTGCCGGTGGAGTATACGCTGGACAATTTCCGGCTGATCCTGTCGGGCGGATCGGACAAGGGCACGCTGTTTCAGGATATCAGCTATCTGCCCAACTCGGTCACATGGTTCCCCAATGCCTTCCTGAATTCGGTGATCGTGGGTGCCCTGGTGACGGTCGGCGTTCTGGTTCTGGCCAGCCTGACCGCCTTTACCGTAACGCGGCTGAATGTCCGCTGGACCGGCTGGCTGATGCAGATCAACATGATCAGCCGCATGGTGCCGCTGATCGTGCTGATGGTGCCGCTTTTCGTGGTGCTGCGCGGCTTCGGGCTGCTCAATTCGCTCTCGGGCGTCATCATCACCGAGATCGGCTTGCTGCTACCCTACGCCATCATCATCCTCGTGCCCTATTTCCAGCAACTCCCGAAAGAGCTGGAGGAATCCGCGCGGCTGGATGGCTGCACCCGCTTCACCGCGTTCATCCGCATCCTGCTGCCCTTGTGCAAGCCGGCACTGGCGGCCAGCGGGGTGATCATGTTCATCATCTCCTGGCACGAATTGCTGATCCCGCTCATCATCGTGTCGAAGCCCGAGGTCATGACCGTGCCCGTCGTCCTGGCCGGCCTGGTGTCCGATCACTTCGTGTTCTTCACCGTGATGATGGCGATCTGTCTGGTGGGGCTGCTGCCGACATTGCTGCTCGTGCTGCTCTTGCAGAAATACCTGGTCAAAGGCCTGACCGCCGGCGCCGTGAAAGGATAATCCGATGGCTCATGTTCAAATCCAGAATCTCAAGAAATCCTACGGCGCCGTGCAGGTGATCCACGACATCGATGTCGGCATTGACGAGGGCGAGTTCGTCGCGCTTGTCGGTCCCTCGGGCTGCGGCAAATCCACGCTTCTGCGCATGATCGCGGGGCTGGAGGATGTGACCGGCGGCACGATCCGGCTGAACGACCGGGTCATCAACGACGTGGCGCCCAAGGATCGCGACATCGCCATGGTGTTTCAGTCCTACGCGCTCTATCCGCATATGACGGTCGAGGAGAATATGGGCTTTGCGCTCAAACTCGCCCGCGTGCCGCAGGCCGAGATCAAGGCCCGCGTGGCGGAGGCGGCGGCGACGCTGAACCTGACCGAATATCTGGATCGCCATCCCCGCCAGTTGTCGGGCGGCCAGCGTCAGCGCGTCGCGATGGGCCGGTCCATCGTGCGCAGCCCGTCGGTGTTTCTGTTCGACGAGCCGCTGTCCAATCTGGACGCCAAGCTGCGGGTGCGGATGCGGACCGAGATCAAGGCGCTCCATCAGCGTCTCGGCGCCACCTCGGTCTATGTGACCCATGACCAGATCGAGGCGATGACCATGGCCGACAAGATCGTCGTCATGCGCGCGGGCCGGATCGAGCAGGTCGGCGCGCCGCTGGAGCTCTATGACGATCCGGCCAATGTCTTCGTCGCCACCTTCATCGGCTCGCCCGCGATCAATCTGCTGTCCGGGCGTTATGTCGAACGCGACGGCGCGGGCGCGGTCGATCTGGGTCACGGCGTGGTCATGGAAGCGCCGCAGGTCGGCGCAGAGCCCGGCCAGCCCTGCCTGTTCGGCATCCGGCCCGAGCATCTGGAGATCGCGGAGTCCGCCGATGCCGCAGATTTCACCGTCGAGGTGATCGAGCCCACCGGCAGCGAGACGATCATCACCGGCCGCATTGCCGGGCAGGAGGTGCAGATGAGCCAGCGCGAGCGCACCGATCTGAAACCGGGCGACGTGCTGCGCCTGCGCCCGGCGCCGGGTCAGGTTCGGCTGTTCGATGCCGAAACCGAGGCCAGGCTGAAATGACCGCCACCGAGATCTGCTGGATGGACGCCGCCGATCTGGCCCGCGACATCCGGCTCAGACGCCTGTCTCCGGTCGAGGTGACGCGCGCCTTCATCGACCGGATCGAGGCGCTGAACCCGACGCTCAACGCCTTCTGCATTCCGATGTTCGAGATCGCGATGGACTGGGCGCGCCGGGCCGAAACCGCGCAGATGGCCGGCGATTTCTGGGGTCCGCTGCATGGCGTTCCCTATGCGATCAAGGATTCGGATGACTATGCGGGACAGAAAACCACGCTGGGTAGCCTGGTCCACAAGGATCGCATCGCCACCGGATTCTCGCCGATCATCCAGCGGATGGAGGCCGCGGGCGCGATCCCGCTGGGCAAGACCACGACCCCCGACATGGCGTGGATTGGACTGACCTATTCGCAGCTTTACGGCGAGACGCGCAACCCCTGGGATCTGAGCCGCAATCCCGGCGGCAGCTCGGGCGGCTCGGCGGTGGCGGTGGCCACCGGCATGGCGCCCCTGGCCACCGGCACGGATGGGGCGGGCTCGGTCCGCATCCCGGCTTCCTTCTGCGGCATTTTCGGGCTGAAACCGTCGCATGGGCGCATCCCGCTCATGCTGCCCAACGTGAACCAGCACACGCATTACGGCCCGCTGACCCGCAATGTGCGCGACGCCGCCCTGATGATGGATGTCTGCGCCGGCCCCGATCCGCGCGATCTCTATTCGCTCGAAGGGAGCTCGCCGGGCTACCAGGACCATCTCGACAAGCCGCTCACCGGCAAGCGCATCGCCTGGAGCGCGGATCTGGGCTTCGTCACGCGACTCGACCCCGAAATCCGCCATATCTGCGAAATGGCCGCGCTGCGCTTCGAGGATCTGGGCGCGATCGTCGAGGAAACGCGGCTCGATCTCGGTGGAGTGATGGAGATTGCCAAGCGCAACTGGTGCGCGATCATGTCGGCCCTGGTGCTGGAGGTGAATGGCAACCACGTCGACCGGTTCGACCCCGCGCTCGTCGCCTGCGCGCGCCAGGCCCAGGCGCAGAGCGCGGGCGCGTTCCTGCATGACAAGATCCGCATGTTCCCGCTCTATCAGCGGCTGGTCGATTATTTCGAGATGTATGATTTCATCCTGACCCCCACCGTCGCCTGCAAGCCGTTGAAGAACGGCCGGCTCGTGCCCGAGGATTATCCGCAGACGGATTGGGACTGGATGGAATGGGCGCCCTATTCCTCGCCTTTCAACCTGTTCCACAACCCGGCGGCCTCGGTGAATGCGGGCTTCACGCAGGACGGGTTGCCGGTCGGGTTGCAGATCGTCGGGCCGCGTCTTGCCGATCTGGCGGTGCTGCAGGCCGCGCATGGCTATGAGCGTGCCGTCAGCCCCGCATTTACCCCTCCGCCCCTGGCCAGAACCGGTTCACTGCCGGGTGGCGAGATCTGAAGGAAAGCGATCCATTGATGACAGATTACGTAATTGGCCTTGATATCGGCACCACCTCGACCATCGGCATCCTGATTGCGCTGCCCGACCGGGTGTTGGCGCAGGCGCAGCGCCCCGTCACGCTGTCCTCGCCCGAACAGGGCTGGGCCGAGGAAAACCCCGAAGAGTGGTGGCGCAATTGCTGCGAGATCATTCCCGAATTGCTGGACCAGGGCGGGGTGAAGGCCAGCGAAGTGAAAGGGATCGGCGTGGCCGGGATGCTGCCCGCCGTGATCCTGCTGGACGAGACCGGCCAGGTCCTGCGCCCCTCGATCCAGCAAAGCGACGGGCGCTCGGGCGCCGAGGTGGCCGAACTCGCCGCGGAAATCGACGAGGACGAGTTTCTGGCCCGCGCGGGCAACGGCATCAACCAGCAGCTTCTGGCGACCAAGCTGCGCTGGATCGAAAAACACGAGCCCGAGGTGTTCGGGCGCATCGCCACGGTGATGGGGTCGTATGATTACATCAATTACCGGCTGACCGGCGAACGCGCGGTCGAACAGAACTGGGCGCTCGAAGCAGGCTTCGTCAACCTCGCCAGCCATGAGCTGGATGACGATCTGATCGCGCTCGCCCATATCCCGCGCAGCGCCATCCCGGTCAAACGCGCCTCCCACGAGGTCATGGGCCATGTCAGCGCGGCGGCCGCCGCCGCGACCGGCCTGCCCGAGGGGATTGCCGTGATCGGCGGCGCGGCCGACCATATCGCGTCGGGCTATGCGGCCGGCGTCACGCGGCCCGGCGACATCCTGCTGAAATTCGGCGGCGCGGCGGATGTTCTGGTGGCCAGCGACAAACCGCAGCCGGACGCGCGCATGTTCCTCGATTATCACCTCGTGCCGGGCATGTTCATGCCCAATGGCTGCATGGCTTCGGGCGGCTCCGCGCTGAACTGGTTCGTCGCGCATCTCGCGCAGGGCGAGGCGGCGCGGGCGGACGCCGCCGGGATCTCGCTGCATCAGCATCTCGACGTGATCGCAGCGCAGACACCTGCGGGCGCGGACGGGGTGCAGATCATCCCCTATTTCCTGGGTGAGAAGACCCCGATCCACGATGCGCAGGCGCGCGGCGTCATTCACGGGCTGAGCCTCAACCACGATCTGCGGCATATGTGGCGTGCCTTGCTGGAGGGGTTTGCCTACGCCTTCCGCCATCATGTCGAGGTGTTCCGCGACATGGGTCACCCCTCGACAAGGTTCCTGGCCTCGGATGGCGGCGCCAGATCGCGCTTCTGGATGCAGATCTGCGCGGATGTATTGCAGCAGCCCGTGCAGCTTCTGCACGGCCACCCCGGTTCCTGTCTTGGCGCGGCCTATATGGCGGCGGTCGGGGCGGGGCTGACCGACGATTTCTCCGGCGTGTCGAACTTCATCAGCCAGGGCGACGTGATTGCGCCGGACCCGGCCAATGCCGCGATCTACGATTCCGGCTATCGGCGCTTCAGGGCCACCTATGATGCCATGGTTGCCGCGCGCGGGCGGGCGGCATGAGCATTTCGGCCGTGATCTGGGACATCGACGGCACGCTGGTGGACAGCGAGCCGCTCCATCTCCGCGCGCTCCACCATGTCTGCGCGCATCACGGCGTGGAAATTTCGGACCTGCCGCCGGATCACTTCGTCGGCGTGAATGTGCAGAATGTCTGGCGCGCGCTTGCGGATCGGTTTCCCGCTGAGCTGGCATTCGAGCGGTGGCTTGCGCAACTGAATGCGTATTACAGCGCCAATGCCCATGATCTCGCGCCCATCGCCCATGCCGTCGAGACGGTGCGGCAATTGGCTGACATGGGCATCCCGCAAGGCGCGGCCTCGAACTCGAACCGCCTGATTGTCGATACCAACCTGCGGGCGCTCAGGCTCTCCGGGATCCTGTCGATGTCGGTCAGCCTCGACGACGTGGCGAACGGAAAGCCCGATCCCGAACCCTATCTGCGCGCGATGCGGCTGATGAACCTCGCCCCGCAGGCCACGATGGCGGTGGAGGACAGCGCGACCGGGGCCGAAAGCGCGCGGCGCGCCGGGATGCGCGTGGTCGCATTAGGGGCGGAGCTGCCGCAGGCCGATATCTGCATCGCGTCCCTCGCCGCGCTGCCCGGTCTCATCACAGCCGCGCCTGAACGACGCGGGTCTGTCGGCTAGGATTCTCTTATCGACGATCTGGTTGCTTTCTGTCGCAGAGTGTCAGAGTTTGATTGCATTGGAGGCGTGAGCGGTTACCGAGATGAACGTGAATGACGGCAGAAAACTCCCGGCGACGCTCAGGCGCAAGGAGATCATGTCCGCGCTTGAGCGCAACGGCCATGTGACCATCGTGGACATCGCGGAACAGTTGCGCGTCTCCGACATGACGGTGCGCCGCGATCTGGAATTGCTGGCCGAGGACAATCTGCTCGTGCGGACGCATGGCGGCGCGCATCTGCCGGAGATCTTCCAGGAACGTCCGCTGGAACGTCACGAGCCGAGCGCGGCCAGCCGCGCCAGCGTGCACCGCGAGGAAAAGCAGAAGATCGCCCGGACCGCCCGGCGCTATATCGAGCCGCATATGACGATTGCGCTGGATATCGGGACCACCATGCAGGAGCTGACGGCGCTGATCGACGACGTCTCCGTGCGGGTCGTGTCAACCTCGCTTCGCGTCCAGCAGGATCTGGCCGAACGCCAGATGACCATCTTCGTGCCGCCCGGCAAGCTCGGCGGACCGGAGCCGTCCATCAGCGGCGCGCAGACCATAGCCTATCTGCAAAACTTCCATTTCGATGCGGTGTTTCTGGGCGTCGCGGGGATCACCCTGGACGGCAGCTTCGATTACTCGATCGAGGATGCGGAGATCAAGAAGGCGCTCATCCAGCGCTCGTCACGGCGGATCCTGCTGGCCGACAGCTCGAAATTCGGCGCGGTCTCCGCGGTGCGGGTCACCGGCTTCGACGTGATCGACGTTCTCGTCACCGATGCCGAGCCTCCGGGTCCGCTGAAGACACGGCTTGAGGCGGCCGGAACGGAGATCGTCGTCACCCGGCCCTGATCGGGGCCATGGTTGGCGCGGCTCCGTGCCGCGCAAAAGATAACGTCCTGAGAACTCCACCAAATAACAACATTTCTGCGTCTCTGGCGTTGTGTCCCGATATATTTTGTGCGAATATGTGCGAAACAAGGGGGCATATATGACCAAAACAATCCTTATCACCGGGGCAGCCAACGGAATCGGCCTCGCCTCCGCGCGCGCCTTCGCAGCCAACGGTTATAATCTCGTCCTGACCGATCTGGACGAAACCCTCTGCCGCCAGCGCGCCGCGGAACTCGGCGGCAACGTGCTGCCCTTCGGCGTGGATGTGCGTGACAAGGCCAGCATCCAGGCAGCCTTCGACGCGGGCGGAAAGGAATTCGGCGGCATCGACACGGTCCATGCCAATGCCGGCGTCTCGTCCATGAAACCCGCGCTGGATCTGTCCGAGGCCGACTGGGACTTCAATTTCGACATCAATGCCAAGGGCGTGTTCCTGACCAACCAGGTTGCGGTGCGGCATTTCCTGGATCGCGGCCTCAAGGGGGTGATCGTCAACACCGCCTCCCTGGCGGCGAAGGTCGGTGCGCCCCTGCTGGCCCATTACTCCGCCTCGAAATTCGCGGTGATCGGCTGGACGCAGGCGCTCGCGCGCGAACATGCGAAGGACGGCATCCGCGTCAACGCGGTCTGTCCCGGCTTCGTGCGCACGCCGATGCAGGACCGCGAAATCGAATGGGAGGCCCAGCTTCTGGGCACCACGCCCGAGAAGGTGCTGCAATCCTATATCGACCAGACCCCGCTCGGGCGGCTGGAAACCCCCGAAGACGTGGCGGATGTGGTGGTCTTCCTCGCCTCGGACGGGGCCCGCTTCATGACCGGGCAGGGCGTGAACGTCACCGGCGGCGTCTACATGACCTGATCCCCGGCGCGCGGCGCGTGGACCCTGCGCGCCGCCGACCGGCCCGAGACGACCATGAACACCATGTCCTCCCGAGGCATTCACGGCGACTGCCTCCCGGAAAACCCGCATCTGCAGCAGTTCAGCGCGGCCGAGATGGGCGCGATTGCGCATCTCTATCGTGGCGAGGTCTATCGCAGCACGATGTGGCGCAGCCGCCTCGACACCACGACGAACTGGACCGTGGTGCTGACCGGCGTGTCCCTGACCGCGGTGTTCGGATCGGCCAGTGCCTCGCCGCTGCCGCTGATCCTCGTCGGACCGCTGGTCGCGGTGTTTCTGCTGCTCGAAGCGCGGCGCTATCGCTATTTCAACGTCTGGCGCGCGCGGGCACGGCTGCTCGAGACGGATTTCTACGCGCCGATGCTGCGCGGACAGCATGGCGGCATGGATGGCCGCTGGAACGCGCTCCTGGCCGATGATTACGACGCGCCGCGCTTTCATATCAGCTATGTGCGGGCGGTGGGGCGCCGTCTGCGCAAGAATTACATCTGGGTCTTCATGATGCAGGCGCTGACCTATTTCGGCAAAATCTTCATTCACCCGACCCCGGCCACCTCGATGGCGGACGCCTTCGCCCATGCCAGGATCGGTCCGGTCTCCGGTCAGCTGGTGATCGCCGCGGGCGCCGCCTTTCATGCCTTCTGGATCATGCTCGCGCTGGTGACCTACCTGATGGAACGCCGCGTGCGGCGGCGCGATCAGAGCCTCATTGCCATGTGACGAGAGGGCGGGCACCCGGACCCATCCGACCCGCGATCATGTTCGGGCTTGCGCGTCTGTGTCTGCGCCGCAATGACCGGCGCGAGCGGTCGGCGCCGGGCGCGATTCGGCCGCGCTCCCCTGACCCGCCTGGCTGAAAACACGCCGGTTTTGCTGAACCGTCCCCGCATCATGGACAGGGCTGCACGCCTGTTCGCCACACGATCTCGGCAAGAACACGCTGCCAAATTCACATAAAAGAACAAAAAAGACAGAAAATGTTTGATACTGTTTCTATCTGTGCTATTCCAGCTTGGTGCATGTCGCGCCGGGGCAGATGGCCCGCATGACGGCGCAAGAAACGGGAGGGAAGATTGATGGAACTGAAAGCGAAAGCCGGGATGAGCCGGCGCGCATTTGGCTTGTTGGGCGCCGCAGGCATCGCGCTGAGCGCGGCCGGAACCGCCGCTGCGCAGGAGTTGAAGGGCGAGGGCGAGGTCGTCGTCGCGCATTGGGGCGGCATCGACGGCGCCGCGGTGGAATCGCTCCTGCCGCAATTCACCGAAGACACCGGGATCAGCGTCGTCGGGGTCGAGGTCGGGGATGCAGATTACGGACCGAAGCTGGTTCTTCAGCAACGCACCGGCAATGCCGAATGGGACGTGGCGCTCGGCATGCTTGTCGATCATTTCCAGGCGGTAGATCAGGACGGCATGTTCGCGCCGCTCGACACGTCCCGCTGGGCACCCGAGGTGGTGGCCGCCTACCAGGACGCGGATCTTCTGGGCGCGAACTGGGCGGCCGGCCCGTCCGAGGGGCTGTGGCTGCTTTATGGCGACGCGCTCGCGGATAATCCCCCGACCTCCTGGGCGGATTTCTTCGATCTGGAGAAATATCCGGGCAATCGCGGCATGTCCGCGGGCGGCGCGGGGATCCTGGCGAATGTCCAGTACGCGCTGATCGCGGACGGCGTCTCGCCCGACGCGCTCTATCCGCTGGATGTGGACCGGGCGCTGGAAAAACTGTCGACCATCCGTGACAATCTCGTGCTGTGGGAAGCCTCGCCCAAGGGGATCGAGGCGCTTGTCGCCGGTGACGTTGTGATGGACTGGGCGTTCGGCCCGTCCGTGTTCCGCGCCCTCGATGCCGGTCAGCCGATCCATATGGCCATCGAGGGGTTGCAGACCGCGGTTGACCGCACCCGTGACGCGGTGCTGGCCAACGGCGCCAACCAGGACAACGCCCAGATCTTCTTGACCTGGTGGAAACAGCCCGAGATCCAGGCCGCTTACGCCGAAGCCACGAAGGGCGGGCTGATCGTGCCCATCGACAGCGTGATCGAAAAGGTCGACCCGGCGCTTCAGGGCAGCCTGCCGTTTTCGTCCGAATATGCCGATGACGCATTCTTCTTCCTGGACGATCCCTGGTATAACGACATCGACCCGGACACCGGCAAGACCAATCTGGACGGCGTGATCGCTGCCTTCACCGCTTGGCGGATCGGTCTCTGACGCCTGCCTCCCGCATGGGGCGGCATCCCGCCCCATGCCGCAAATTCACACGTGAACTCCGGATGTCAGATGAATTTCCGCGGCCTTCTTCCCGTCATTCCCCTCGTCATATTCATCTCGATCGCCTCGCTTCTGCCGATCGTCTATTTTCTTCTGAACGCGTTCCAGACGCCCGCTGGGGAGTTCACCCTGCGCGAAATCCGCAACGTCTTCAGCCAGCCCGCCTATCTGACCTCGATCTGGAACACGATCGAGATCGCGCTGCTGGTCGATCTGCTGATTCTCGCCCTCGCCTATCCGGTGGCGCTGACGATTCATCTGGCGCAGGGCTGGCGGCGGACCGTCCTGCTGATCTGCGTGCTGCTGCCCTTCTTCACCTCGGTTCTGGTGCGGACCTATGCCTGGTCGGTGGTGCTGGGGCTCGAAGGGCCGGTCAATGGCGCGCTCGTCGCGACCGGGATCCTGGATGAACCCTATCTGCTGGGCCACTCGACCATCGGAACGGTGATCGGGCTTGTCCATATCCTCATGCCGCCCGCGGTCCTGGCGATCTACACGATCATGGGCCGGATCGATTCGGATCTGATGGTGACGGCGAAAAGCCTCGGCGCCGGCAATCTGCGCGCCTTCTTCACCGTGTTCTTTCCGCTCAGCATGCCCGGCATCGTGCTGGGCGGGCTGCTGACCTTCGTGATGGCGCTGGGTGCCTTCGTGATCCCGCAGCTTCTCGGCGGCGTCGGCAACCTGATGTTCGGCCAGATCATCGTGCTGATCGCGACGGTCTCGCTCGACTGGAATTTCGCCTCGGCCATGTCGCTGATCTTCCTGATCCTTCTGGCCGTTCCGATCTACGGTCTCGTGCGGGGCGGCCAGTTCGGCGACGTGTCGGGGGAAGGGCGCGGCGACAAGCCCTCCCGCATCGCCCGCCTGCTGTCGCGCCTCCTTGCGCCCCTGGGCGCGATCATGGAGCGGCTGACCGCGCCGGTCCTGGCATGGCTCGACCGCGTCCCGGCCTCCGCCAGCGCCGGATTGCGCATCGCCGTCGCCCTCGCCGTGGTGGTCTTCTTGATCGTCCCAGAGGCCCTGATCGTCATCCTCTCCTTCGGCGACCCAGATTACCTGTCCTGGCCGCCCACCCAGCTCAACGGCGAGGCGTACGCTCTGTTCTTCCAGCAGGAGCCGTGGGTCCGCGCGCTGCGGCAAAGCGTCCAGTTCGGGGTGGTCACCATGATCGTATCGGTGCTGATCGGCTCGGTCGCGGCCTACGGCATCGTGCGCGGACGCTTCCCCGGAAAATCGCTCATCATCTCGCTGGCCCTGGTGCCGCTGATCCTGCCCGAGATCGTGCCGGCCATCGCCTATTACATCGCCGCATCCGCCTTCGGCGTCTCGGGCACCGCGGCGGCCATCGTCGCCGGGCAGGGGGTGACGGCGACGGCCCTGGTCCTGCTGGTGATGACCGCCGTGTTCCGCTCGCTCAAGGTCGATATCGAATATGCCGCGCGCGCCTGCGGCGCCGGCCCGGTGCGCGGCTTCGTCGATGTGGTGATCCCCCTCGTCTGGCCCAGCCTGATCGTCGCCTCGCTGTTCAGCTTCCTGAACGCCTTCGACAACCTGCTGATCCCGCTCTTCATGGGCGGCCGCTACCAGACCCTGCCGGTCTATATGTGGCTCCAGATGCGCGAGGCGACCAGCCCGATGATCACCGTCGTCGCCTCGATCATGATCCTGGTCGTGGTCCTGTTCGGCGTGCTGGCGAATTTCGCGCAGCAGCTTCAGGCGCGTCGCCTGGCGCAGCAGTAACACAGAGAGAAAGAGATATTGCGATGAGCGATGGTGTTGAAATCCTGGGCCTCAGCAAGCGGTATGGCGATTTCGTTGCGCTCGACGACGTGAACATGTCGATCCGCAACGGCGAGTTCGTGACCCTGCTGGGCCCGTCGGGCAGCGGCAAGACGACGCTGCTGCAGATGCTGGCGGGGCTCGGCACGCCAAGCGGCGGCGACATGCGCATCGGTGGCAAGAGCGTGGTGGCGCTGCCCATCGAGAAACGCGAGATCGGGCTGGTGTTCCAAAGCTACGCGCTGTTTCCGCACATGACCGTCGCCGGAAATGTCGGCTATCCGCTCAAGATGCGCGGCGTGGCGCGCGACGAGATCGCCCATCGCGTGAACGAGGTGCTGGAACTGGTGGAACTGTCCAAATTCGCAAAGCGCCGCCCGTCGGAACTGTCGGGCGGGCAGCAGCAGCGCACCGCCATCGCGCGCGCGCTCGTGTTCGAGCCGTCCGTCATGCTGCTCGACGAACCCCTCTCGGCGCTCGATCGCCGGCTGCGCGAGCATATGAAATTCGAGCTGCGCCGGCTGCACGACATGATCGGCACCACAACGATCTTCGTGACCCACGACCAGGACGAGGCCCTGGCCCTGTCGGATCGCATCGCCGTGCTCGATGGCGGCAAGCTTCAGCAATTCGGGACCGCCAACGAGATCTATCGCCAGCCCAAGACGCGCTTCATCGCCGAGTTCATGGGCGAGACGAACATCATCGACACCACCGTCAGGGCAGGGGAGGCCGGTCTCGTCGCCGAAGACGGCCAGGGACGCCGCATCGCCATCGGCCAGCCCGACGGGATCGGCGCGGGAATGAAACTCGCGCTCGGGATCCGCGCAGAGCAGATCTCGCTGAGCCGTGACGGTCCGGGTGCGGCTGACTGGACGGGCAGGATCAGGAACCGCTTCTTCCTGGGAAATTCCTATCGCTACATCATCGATTGCGCCCCGCACAGCTTCGTCGCGCAGGTCTCGGCACCCCATGCGGATGAAAGCCTGGCTCCCGGAGACACGGTCGCCCTGAACTGGACACCGGACTCGCTGCAATTGCTGCCGGCCTGATCCACGGGCCGGACGGCGGCAGGGGGGCGTCCTGGCGATTCACCGCGCCGTTCAGCATTCATGTCGTCGCGCAATGCGGTGACGATCTCTTTGTCCGTTCTGACGGTGCCCGATCCGTCGCTTGGCGACGCGTTTCCGCTCCGACACATGCGGGGTCGACCTGTCCAACCGCGCCGGTCCCGGATCGCGGGGCGGGCGTGATGGCGAGGCTCGGCAGATCGCAGGTTTTCGCTGGCGGAGGCGTTGACGGATGCACGGCCGGTGTACGGCCTGTGTACAGGCGGTGTACGCCATGTGCATAGGCGTATTTTGTAATTTCAATGGGTTACGAGATATAAGAGGGCTGCAACGCACGCAGCCGTTGCCACCCGCGCAAGAGCATGGCGCGAAACCTCTCGAACGCATCCTCGGCATCGCACGCACGACCCGGCCAACGACCTCTCACGCGGATGCAGCGTCGAGGATATCGTTGCCGCCGCAGCCGTCACGGTGGTCCAGTCACGGGCCTCCTGGGCGCGGGCCTGAAGCCGGCTCCGCACCCGCCGATCCCGCCTATGCGCTCTCGAGCAGGATCTCGCCGAAGCTCTCGCGCAGCCGGTTCTTGAGCACCTTGCCGGTGGCGCCGAGCGGCAGTTCGTCGACGAACACGACCCGGTCGGGGACCTGCCAACTGGCGACCTTGCCGTCATAGAACCCGATCAGCTCATCCTCGCTGATTTCGGCCTCAGCCGCGCGCACCGCGATCAGCACCGGGCGCTGATCCCATTTGGGATGGACCGCGGCGATGGCGGCGGCATTGGCGATGGCGGGATGGGCGATGGCGATGTTTTCCAGCTCCACCGTCGAGATCCATTCGCCGCCCGACTTGATGATGTCCTTGGAGCGGTCGCGGATGATCATGTAGCCATCCGCGTCGATCGTCGCCACGTCGCCGGTGTCGAACCAGCCATCCTCGGTCAGCGCGTTCCCGGACTGGCCGTAATAGCCCTCGACGATCCAGTGGCCGCGGATCTGCAGCGCGCCCTGGGTTTCGCCGTCATGGGGCAGAACCTGCCCGTCCTCGTCGACGATGCGCAGATCGACGCCCCAGGGCGGGCGGCCCTGGCCAAGGCGGATCTTCGCCTGCTCCTCCTCGGACAGATCTTCGTGCTTCTGCAGAAGCTGGTTCAGCGTGCCGAGCGGCGAAGTCTCGGTCATGCCCCAGGCATGGACCAGATCGACGCCATATTTGTCGCGGAAGGCCGGGATCATCGACGGCGGCAGGGCCGATCCGCCGACCACCGTGCGGGTCATGCTGGCGGCGGTCGCCCCGGTCTTTTCCAGCCCGGCGAGCAGTCCCATCCAGATCGTCGGCACGCCGAGAGAGATCGTCACCCCCTCGGCGTCGATCAGCCGGGCCAGGCTTTCGCCGTCGAGCTTCGGGCCCGGCAGCACCAGCCGGCATCCGGCCTGCGCGGCGATATAGGGCACCCCCCAGGCATTGACATGGAACATCGGCACCACCGGCATGACGGTGTCGCGCGCCGACAGCGCCAGCCCGTCGGGCTGGTTGCCGCCGATGGAATGCAGCACGATGGCGCGGTGGGAATATTGCACGCCCTTGGGATTTCCGGTCGTCCCAGAGGTATAGCACATCGCCGCGGCGGCGCGCTCGTCGATCTCGGGCCAGGCGTGGTCGGGATCGCCGGTCTCCAGCAACTCGTCATAGAACAGCAGCCCGTCCAGCTTGGTCGCCGCCGCCTCGTCGCGCGCTCCGAGCAGCACGAAATGTTGCACGCTGTCCAGATGGGCGCGGATCGGCGCGACAAGCGGCAGGAACGTGGCGTCGAACATCAACACCTCGTCGCCGGCATGGTTGGCGATATAGGCGACCTGTTCCGGGGTCAGGCGCGGGTTCATGGTGTGGGTCACGCGCCCGCCAGCCGCCACGCCGAAATAGATCTCCAGATGGCGGCGGTTGTTCCAGGCAATCGTGCCCACCCGCGCGCCCGGCGACACGCCGAGCCGGTCGAGCGCCGAGGCCAGGCGGCGGGCATTGGCCGACACCTCGCCCCAAGTGCTGCGCGCCACCTCGCCCGTGGTTTCCACCGAGACCACCTCGGTCGCGCCGTGGAATCGCGCGGCGTGGTCGATCAGCGAGTTTACCGAAAGTTGTTCATACATCATTTGGCCGGTCATCAGACTATTCCTCCCCTGGCTGCTTGGCGGGATTCTCCGCGCTCGGTTTCGCAGCATGTGCGAACATAACGCGCGAGTCGCCGGATCGCATCATCGGCCTCGGTGAAATGTCGTCCGAGACTGACAAATCCGTGGATCATCGTCGGGTATTCATACAACTCCACCGCACGCCCCCCCGCCGCCAGCCGGTCGCGCAGAAACTCGGCGCCCGGACGCAGCGGGTCGAACCCCGCGGTCAGGATCAGCGTCGGCGGCATGTGACGCAGGCCGTCCTCGTCAAGCGCGGGTGACATGGTCGGATCGGTCGCCTCCACCCGCCCGGCGGTGTAGGTTTTCTTGAACCATTCCAGCACCGAGACCCCGAGAAGCAGCTCCATCCCTGCCAGCGCCTGTTCCGCCTCGTCCTGCAAGGTCACCCGCGCGGCGGGATAGGCGAGCGCCAGTGCTGCGGGCTGGTTGTCCTGCGGCGTGGCGGCCGCATGGTTGGCGACCACCAGGGCCAGCCCGCCGCCCGCGCTGTCACCCGACAGCGTCACCCGTTCCGGGTCGATCCCCAGCCGGTCCGCATTCTGCTGCACCCATGTCCAGCTGTCGCGCGCATCCTCGACCGGGGCGGGCCAGGGATGCTCCGGCGCGAGCCGGTATTCGACCGACAGCAGGCGATGGCCGCTGAGCTTGGCCAGCCGGCGGCAGATGGGATCATATCCAGCCACGCTCCCCAGAACATAGCCGCCGCCGTGGAAGAACAGGATCAGCGGGCCGCCATCCGCCACGCCGTCAGGCGAATAAAGGCGTCCGGTCAGGCTGCGATCGGCCAGCGGCATGGCGATGTCGCGCGTGCCGACCCCGCCCGTATCGGCAAAGCCCGACCGCGTGCCGAGCGCGTCGAAGAACTCGCGGAACGCGGTCAGCCTGGCCTCAGTGGCCGGAATGCGCAGCGAGGTGAAGAACCGCCCGGCGACCTGCGCGCGGGGATCGACGCGCCTGCCGTCCCATTTGGCGCGCCGGCCGGTGACCAGCAATCTCGCGACGGCGGCGGGCGTCAGCCCCAGCGACAGATCGCCCATTCTTGCCATGAATTTATTGGCTGTCAGAAACATGATGATCCTCCCGGATCTCTTTGGGGCGGCCGGTATTGGGTGCGCGCCCCGTTAAGGTCCAAGGGCCTATTCGGCCGCGATGCCCGAGATGTCGGCCGGGCGGGTCGCTGCCTTGGTGCGGGGCAGGTTCTTCGAGAAGCGCAGCACCCCGTCCTTCAGCCGCGAATTGCGGATGAAGAACCAGTCCTTGTAGGGGTTCTGATAGACCCGGAACGGCTCGTCCTGCGCGATCTTGGGAAGCAGGTCGCTGCCGCGCTGCACATAGCCGGAGGTGAGTTTCAGCATCGGCAACGCGTCCGCCCGGCTCTCGTCCAGCTCCGGCACCACGATGCGCTGCCCGGTGCGGCGCATATGGTTCAGCACCCGCGTCAGGTAATGCGCGATCATATCGGCCTTGGCCGTCCAGGGGTTGTTCGTATAGCCGACGAAATAGACCAGGTTCGGCACGTTCGCGAACATCAGCCCGCGATAGCTGGTGAGCTGACCCGAGGCGAGTTCGACCCCGTCGCGGATCATCTTCATGCCCCCGAAGAAGCGCAGCTTCAGCCCGGTTGCCGGCACGATGATATCGGCCTCGACCTCCTCGCCGGATTTCAGCCGGATGCCGGTCTCGGTGATCCGGTCGATATGGTCGGTCTTGACCGAAGCCTTGCCGTCGCGGATCGCGCCGAAGAGATCATTGCCCACGGTCGAACAGAGCCGCTGCTCCCACGGGTTGTAGCGCGGGTTGAAATGCTGCTCGGTATAGGCCCGGTCGCCGCCGAGAAGCCCGGTCATGTGACGCAAGAAGAAGCGGCGCATCATCTGCGGGTAACGCTGGCACAGTGCGAAGATGACGTTGTTCAGCGCCAGGTTGCGACCGCGCACCAGACGTGCACCCAGCTGACCCGGCAGCCAGTCGATCAGCAGACCGGCGGTCTTGTCATTGACCGGCCAGTTGAAGACATAGCTGGGCGAACGCTGGATCATCGTCACATGGGCGGCCTTGTCCGCCATGGCCGGCACGATGGTCACCGCCGTCGCCCCGCTGCCGATCAGCGCGACTTTCTTGCCGCTGTAATCCAGATCCTCGGGCCAGAATTGCGGATCGGCAACGACGCCCTTGAAATCCTCCATCCCGTCGAAATCGGGGCGGTAGCCCTTTTCGTAATTGTAGTATCCCGTAGCCATGACCAGGAAACGGGCGGTCAGGGTGAATTGCTCGGTGCCGTTGCGTGTGCCGCTGACGGTCCATTGCGCCGTCTCGCTGTTCCACTCCACCGACTCGATGCGATGCCCGAACCGGATCTTGCGGCGAAGGCCGAATTCCTCGACCACATCGGCCAGGTAGCTGCGAATATCCTCGCCGCTGGCCAGCCGCTTGGATTTGCGCCAGGGCCGGAAATCGAAGCTGAACGTGTGCATGTCGCTGTCCGAGCGGATGCCGGGATAGCGGAACAGATCCCACGTCCCGCCAATGGCCTCGCGGCCTTCGAGGATGACGTAATCCGTGCCTTTCGACTTGCGTTCGATGTTGCAGGCGGCCCCGATGCCGGAAATGCCTGCGCCGATGATGACGACCTCGCGATGTTCCATGTGAACTCCTCCCTGTTGATCCAAGGCTCTCACCGGTCGGCGGTTCTGGTAAGGATCGAACCGGACAAAAAATTGACAATTCGCGCCAGATTAGCTTGAATTGCCCATTATGACGCAAGGGAACGCAGCATGGCGGAGCGGCGGATCATCCGGATCGAGAACCTGGTCACGCCGAAGCGGCGTGCCTTCGGCATCCTGCTGCATCTCCATGAGGTTGACCGCCAGGGCGGCGACACCAAGGCGCTGATCCGGGGCTCCGGCCTGCCCGACGCGGTGATGTCGGACCCGGACATGCTCATCGACATCACGGTCGAGCGCCGGTTCCTGGAACGGCTGATGCAGACCGAATACCGCGATGTGACTCCGCTGGAGGCTGGATTGGCCATCGGCGCCAGCACAGATATCAGCATGTTCGCCCCGATCAGCAATGCGGCGAAATTTGCCGGCAATTGCCTGGAGGGCCTGTCGATGTTCCTGCGCTTTCCCGAGCTCGTCTGGTCGAATTGCTGCGTGGCCTTCGGTGAGACGGATGACGAGGAGTTCATCGAATTCGTCCCCGAAACACGCAGCGAGGCGCTCGACGCGTTCTCCGCCGCGCGCGACATGGCCTCGACGCTGGGATTCATCTTCGGCTTCTATCCGCAGGCGCCGCCGCCCCTGGCGATGGAGTTCCAATACGATCACGGCGTCATTCACCGCAGCCTGCCCGAACGTCTCTCCGGCTATCTGCGGTTCGGCTGCGAACGCAACCAGCTTCGCATGCCGAAGGGTTTCTGGATGCATCGGCCGGCCACCGCCAGTGCCGCGATGTTCCGGTCGCTGGAAATGGCGATCATGCGTCAATTGCCGGTGCTGCGCAAAAAGGACAGCATCGCCCAGCTTGTGACGCGGCAGTTGCAGGCACTGGATCCCATCGCCTCGCTGGAGGAGGTCGCCGGCCAGCTTGGCCTGACCGCACGCACGTTGAGCCGGCGACTGTCCGAGGAGGGTGCCAGCTTCAGCGCGCTGCAGGACGAGGTGATGATCGGCAGGGCCAAGCTGTATATCCGCCACAGCGATCTGAGGCTGTCGCAGATCTCGGATCTTCTGGGCTACTCCGAGCCCGGCGCCTTCACGCGCGCGTTCAAGCGAATGACGGGTGCGTCGCCGAAGGACTGGCGGGGCGCGCGAATTTAGGCACAAGCCGTGTCGCGTATTCCGGCAAGACGTGCAGCGCCGCGACATGTGCGATTTCAGGAGATTGACAAGGGCTGGCGCGCGTGACGGCCTGACGCCGCTGTTGCGGGCTGCAGCCGCCGGACCGGATCCCCTGTCCCGCCCCCTTGCAATCCGTCGGCGAACATGCATTCTGAACCAATCCTGAATTGGTTCACGCGATGGGGGCGCGCTGTGACACGGGCTGACGAGCTGATCTCTCTGACCGATCTGACCATTCGCGTTCCCGGATATGAGCGACCGCTGGTGGACGGCGTGGGCTTGTCGATCCGCCGCGGCGAGACGCTCTGTGTCGTCGGTGAGTCCGGCTGCGGAAAGAGCCTGACCTCACTGGCGCTGATCGGCCTGCTGCCGCCTGCGCTGCAGCGTGGGGTGTCAGGGCAACTCGGCTTCGACGGCGACCGCATCGCGCTTGACGATCAGCGCGGGCTGTCGCGGCTGCGCGGCCGCAATGTCGGGATGATCTTTCAGGAGCCGATGTCCAGCCTCAACCCGGCGCACCGCATCGGCGAACAGATCGCAGAGGCCTGGCGGCGCCACAATCCCGGTGACGGGCAGGCGCAGGCGGTCGAGATGCTGCGCCGCGTCGGCATTCCCGCGCCCGAGCGGCGGATGCGCGACTATCCGCATCAGCTTTCGGGCGGGATGCGCCAGCGGGTGATGATCGCCATGGCGCTTGTGAACAGTCCCGACCTGCTGATCGCGGATGAGCCGACAACGGCGCTTGACGTGACCATCCAGGCACAGATCCTCGAATTGATCGGGTCGTTGCAGGCGGGCGGCGAGATGGGGGTGATGCTTATCACCCATGATCTCGGCGTGGTGGCCGAGGTGGCGACCAATGTGGCGGTGATGTATGCCGGCCGCGTGGTCGAAAGCGGCCCGGTCGAGGCCATTTTCGGGGACCCGCAGCATCCCTATACGATCGGGCTGATGTCCTCGGTTCCGGCGCTGCGCGGGCCGCGCACACGGCTGGCCTCTGTCCCCGGTATCGTGCCGTCGATCGAGACCATGCCGCCGGGATGCCGGTTCGCGACCCGCTGCCCCTTCGCGCAGCCGCGCTGTGCCGACACCCCGCCATCGGCCGAAATCGCGCCCGGCCACAGCGTCGCCTGTCATTTCGCACCGCTGGACGAGCGGCTGGCGGGTGCCGCATGAACGAGGCGATGATCGAGGCGCGCGGGCTGTCGAAATCCTTCGAGATCGGGGGCGGGTTCCTGAAAGCGCCCCGTCACCTGCACGCGGTGGATGCCGTCGACCTGACCGTCGCGCGGGGAGAGACATTTGCCATCGTCGGCGAATCGGGCTGCGGCAAGTCGACGCTGGCGCGGCTGCTGATGCGGCTGCACGAACCCAGCGACGGCTCGGTCCGCGTCGCCGGCCACGAGATCGCCCGGATCAGCGGGCAGGAATTGCGCGCGCTGCGCCGCGATGTGCAGTTCATCTTCCAGGATCCGTTCTCCTCGCTCAATCCGCGGCTGACCGTGGCCCGGCTGGTGGGCGAACCGCTGGAGGCGCATCGGCCCGAACTGGACTCCGCGGCGCGTCGGGCCGAGGTGGCGCGGTTGCTGGCGCAGGTGGGGCTGCGGCCGGAGCATATGGACCGCTACCCGCATGAGTTCAGCGGCGGGCAGCGCCAGCGGATCGGGATTGCGCGCGCGCTCGCCTCGGGGCCGAAACTGCTGATCGGGGACGAGCCGGTCAGCGCGCTCGATGTCAGCGTGCAGGCGCAGGTGGTCAATCTGCTGGCCGATCTGCGCGATGAGCTGGGGTTGACGCTGGTGGTGATCGCCCATGACCTCGCCGTGATCCGGCAGATGAGCGACCGCGTGGCGGTGATGTATCTGGGCCGCATCGTCGAAAGTGGCCCGACCGACGCGATCTTCACGCGGCCGCGCCACCCCTATACACGCGCGCTTCTGGCCGCGATTCCGGGTCCGGAAGGCGGCGGGCAGGGCGCGTCGCTGACCGGCGAGACGCCAAGCCCGATGGACCCGCCTTCGGGATGCCATTTCCGCACGCGCTGCCCCCATGCCGCCGAGATATGCGCCGGATCGCGCCCGCCCACGGAAACGAGCGATTCCGGCACAAGCATCGCCTGCTTCAGATGGCGCGAGATCGCGGAGGGTGGCGACGACATGCCGCCTCCCCCGGCACGCAGCGCGGGCGCAGAGCGACGATTTCACCTCTACCGGCAGGCGCTCGCCGCGAAAGACAAGACGGATAAAAACCAACAGGAAGGACAACAGCCATGACATTCCGCAGCACATTCCTCATCGCCGCCCTGCTCGGCTCGACGGCCCTTGCCGCGCAGGGACAGACCTTGCGCATCGGTCTGGAAAGCGATCCCGACGCGCTCGACCCCGACCGCAGCCGGACCTTTGTCGGCCGCATCGTGTTCACCGCGCTCTGCGACAAGCTGATCGACGTGACGCCGGATCTGGAGCTGGTCCCCCAGCTCGCGACGGAGTGGACGGTCAGCGAGGACGGGCGCAGCGTGGACATGATGCTGCGCGAGGGCGTGGTGTTCCATGACGGCACCCCCTTCGACGCCGAGGCGGTGAAGGCCAATATCGAACGCTCTCAGACGCTGGACACGAGCGTGCGCAAATCCGAGGTCAGCTCTATCGAGGAGGTCGAGGTGGTCGATACGCATCACGTGAGGCTGAACCTGTCCGCGCCCGATGCGCCGCTGCTGGCGCAACTGGCCGACCGGTCCGGGATGATGATCTCTCCGGCCAGCTTCGACAGCGACGTGGCGGCCAACCCGGTCTGCTCGGGTCCGTTCAAATTCGTCAGCCGCGTGGCGCAGGACCGAATCGAGCTGGAGAAATTCGAGGATTACTGGAACGCCGACGAGATCTCGCTCGACGGCGTGACCTATCTGCCGATCCCGGATTCGACGGTGCGGCTTGCCAATCTGCAATCCGGCGATCTTGACCTTATCAACCGGCTGGCGGCGACCGATGTGGAGGCGGTCGAATCGAGCGACAGCCTGACCTATGAGCGCGCCGACGGTCTGGGCTATCAGGGCATCACCTTCAACACCAGTAATGGCGCCAAGTCGGACAACCCGTTCGGGCAGGACGCGCGCCTGCGCCAGGCCCTGTCGCTGACCATCGACCGCAATGCGATCAACCAGGTCGTGTTCGCCGGGCTGAACGCGCCGGCGAGCCAGTTCTCCTCGGCCGTCAGCCCCTATTTCGACGAGGCCTATCCGGTGCCGGAACGTGACGTCGAACAGGCCCGCGCATTGCTGGCCGAGGCGGGCTACGAGGACGGGCTGTCGCTGGAGATGCAGTTCCCGAACATGCCGGTCAGCCAGCAGGTGGTGCAGATGATCCAGGCCATGGCGGCCGAGGCCGGCATCCAGATCAACCTGACCGCAAAGGAATTCGCCACCATGCTGTCGGATCAGGCGGCGGGCGATTTCCAGGCCAGTCAGGTCGGCTGGTCGGGGCGGATCGACCCCGACGGCAATATCTACGGCTTCGTCACCACCGGCGGCGGGTTCAATGACGGCAAATACGCGAATGAGGAGGTGGACCGCATCCTTGCCGAAGCGCGCACCGTCAGCGATCTGGAGGAGCGCAAGGAACTGTATCATCAGGCCAACCAGATCCTGATGGAGGATCTGCCGCTGTTCTACCTGTATAACGATGCCTGGCTCTACGGCGTCTCGAACGATGTCGAAGGCTTCAGCCCCAGCCCGGACGGGATGATCCGCCTGGAAGGCGTGACGCTGAGCGAATGAGCCACCGGGCCGGGGCGGTGCACGCCGCCCGGTCCCTGCCGCATGACCGCGCCCGTGCCGCCGTGCCGGCGGCCGGGCCATCCCACCCGAGAAGGCGCAATTGATGCTGTCCTATATCGCCCGCCGCCTGCTGGTCTCGATCCCGACGCTGATCCTGGTGTCGATCTTCGTCTTTGCGCTGCAGCAGCTTCTGCCCGGCGATCCGGTGCTGGCGCTTGCCGGAGAGGATCGCGACCCCGAGACGCTCGACCGGCTGCGCGAGCTCTATCACCTGAACGACCCGATCTGGATGCAGTATCTTCGCTGGATCGGGGGCGTGCTGCAGGGCGATTTCGGCCAGTCGATCCGCACCGGGCTGCCGGTGGCGGACATGATCGCCTCGAAACTGCCGGTGACCATCCAACTGGCGGTGATGTCGATGATCTTCGCGGCGCTGATCGGCATCCCGGCGGGGATCATCTCGGCGGTGAAGAAGGGGACGATCACCGATTATGTCGCCAATATCGTCGCGCTGTCGGGGCTGTCGCTGCCGAATTTCTGGCTCGGCATCATGCTGATCCTGCTGGTGTCGGTCCGCTGGCAGCTTCTGCCTGCCTCGGGTTACGTCCCGCTGACCGAGGATCCGCTGCAATCCATTCGCACCATGCTGATGCCGGCCTTCGTGCTGGGCACCGCGCTTGCCGCCTCGCTGATGCGGCACACGCGGTCGTCGATGCTGGGCGTGTTGCGGCAGGATTACATCCGTACCGCCCGCGCCAAGGGGCTGGGGGAGCGGACCGTGGTCATGCACCATGCCTTTCGCAACGCGCTGACCCCGGTGGTCACGCTCGCTGCGCTGCTATTCGGAGAGCTGATCGCGGGCGCGGTGCTGACCGAGCAGATTTTCACCATTCCCGGATTCGGCAAGATGGTGGTCGATGCCGTGTTCAATCGCGATTATGCGGTGGTGCAGGGCGTCGTGCTGGTCACGGCAATGGGCTTCATCCTGATGAACCTCGTCGCGGACGCCGCCTATGTCATGCTGAACCCCCGGTTGAAGGCAGGCTGATGACAGAGGCTGCAACCCATAACGCCACCGCCGCCGCCCCGATCCGCAAGCCGCGCAGCCGGGTCTGGGGCAAGTTGCTGGCCCATCGCAGCGCCATGTTCGGCGCAGCACTTGTCAGCGTCTTCATCCTGCTGGCGCTCGCCGCCCCGATCCTGCCGCTGGCCGATCCCGCTGCCGCCGACTGGGCGGCGATCCGTCAGCCGCCCTCGGCCGCGCATTGGTTCGGCACGGACGAGTTGGGCCGCGACCAGCTTTCGCGGATGATCTGGGGCGCGCGCGCCTCGCTGATGGCGGGGGTGGTGTCGGTTGCCATCGCGATCGCCATCGGCGTGCCGCTGGGGGTGATCGCCGGCTATTTCGGCGGCTGGACCGATGCGATCATCTCGCGCTGCACCGAGGCGCTGCTGGCCATGCCGTTCCTGATCCTGGCCATCGCGCTCGCCGCGTTTCTGGGGCCGTCCCTGACCAACGCGATGATCGCCATCGGCATTGCCGCCACCCCGGTCTTCATCCGGCTGACGCGCGGCCAGGCGATCAATGTCACCGCCGAGGATTACGTCGAGAGCGCGCACGCCATCGGGCTGTCGACCCCGGTGATCCTGCGCCGCTATATCTTTCCGAACGTGCTGCCGCCGGTGCTGGTGCAGGCGACGCTGACCGTGGCGAGCGCCATCATCGCCGAGGCGTCGCTCTCCTTTCTCGGGCTTGGCCAGCAACCGCCCGCGCCAAGCTGGGGGGCGATGCTCAATGTCGCGAAGGGGTTCATGGCGCAGGCCCCCTGGATGGCCGTCTGGCCGGGCATCGCGATCTTTCTGGTCGTACTTGGCTTCAACCTGCTGGGCGACGGGCTGCGCGATGCGCTTGACCCGCGCGAAGACTGATGAACAGGACAGGATATGACTGATTTTACCACCCGCCCCGATATTCGCGGCACGTTCGGCACCGTCAGCTCGACCCATTGGCTCGCCTCGGCGGCCGGGATGGGCATTCTGGAGAAGGGCGGAAATGCCTTTGACGCGGCGGTCGCAACCGCGCTCGTGCTGCAGGTGGTCGAGCCGCATCTGAACGGGCCGGGCGGTGACATGCCCGCCCTCATTCATCTGGCAGAGACCAGCGAGACGCGCGTCCTCTGTGCCCAGGGCGTGGCGCCGCAGGGCGCGACGATGGATCATTACCGCAGCCATTTCGGGCAGGGTCTGATCCCCGGCTCCGGCCTGCTGGCGACGGTCGTGCCGGGGGCGTTTGACGGCTGGATGCTGATGCTGCGCGACCATGGCAGCATGGACCTGGCCGAGGTCATGGCCCCCGCCACCGCCTATGCGCGCGACGGCCATCCGGTGCTGCCGCGTGTGGCCAACACGATTGCCGGGCTGGCCGATTTCTTCCGCACGGAATGGCCGACAAGCGCTGCGACATTCCTGCCCGGCGACACCCCGCCCGCGCCGTGGGCGCTGTTCCGCAACCCTGATCTGGCCGCCTGCTATCAGCGTGTTGCCGATGAGGCGGCGGGCGAGACCCGAGAAGCCCGCATCGATTCCGCCCGCGCGGCCTGGTCAACGGGTTTCGTGGCCGATGCGATCTGCGACTATCTGGACCGCGCGGAGGTGATGGATGTGTCCGGCAGCGCACATCGCGCAGTGCTGTCGCGCGATGATCTGGCCGGCTGGCAGGCGACATGGGAGGATCCGGTCTCCATCGACTATCACGGCTGGACGGTGCACAAGACCGCGCCCTGGTCGCAAGGCCCGGTGCTGTTGCAGACGCTGCAGATCCTCAAGCAGTTCAACCTTGCCGCGATGGACCCGCTCGGCGCGGAGTTCGTCCACACGGTGATCGAGGCGATGAAGCTCGCCTATGCCGACCGGGAGGCGTATTACGGCGACCCCGACCATTTCGACATTCCGCTGGAGCGATTGCTGTCCGACGACTACGCCGCCGAGCGTGCGTCGCTGATCGGCCCGCGCGCCAACTGGGAGCAGCGCCCCGGCCGGATCGCCGGGCTGGAGCATCTGGCCGAGGATGCGGTGACGCGCGCTGAAACCGATTTCAACGCCGCCCGCGGCGCAAGCGCGGGCGAGCCGACCATGTCGCATCTGACCGAGCGCCGGGGCGATACGGTGCATCTCGACGTGATCGACCAGTGGGGCAACATGGTCAGCTCGACCCCGTCGGGCGGCTGGCTGCAATCCAGCCCGGTGATCCCCGGCCTCGGCTTCCCGCTCAACAGCCGGGCGCAGATGTTCTGGCTGCGCGACGGCCTGCCCTCGTCGCTAAAGCCCGGCGCCCGGCCGCGCACCACGCTGACCCCGTCGCTGGCAGAAAAAGACGGCACACGGATCGCCTTCGGCACGCCGGGCGGCGATCAGCAGGATCAGTGGCAGCTCATCTGGTTCCTGCGCCATGTCCATCACGGGTTCGGCATGCAGCAGGGCATGGACGCGCCGCTGTTCCATACCGAGCATTTCCAGTCCAGCTTCTATCCGCGCGAGGCCCGGCCCGGCTCGCTGATGATCGAACCGGAGTTCGGAGAGGCGGTCATCGACGATCTGCGCACGCGCGGCCATGAGATCAGCGTGGCCGAGCCGTGGAGCATCGGGCGGCTGACCGCCGCGCGGCGCGATGCGGATGGGGTTATGACGGCGGTGGCAACGCCAAGATTGATGCAGGCATATGCGGTGGGGCGCTGAGAGATGACATATTCCATTGTGGCACGCGACACGAATACCGGGGCCATCGGCATCGCCGTGGCCAGCCGGTTCTTCGCCTGCGGCGCGCTTGTGCCGTTTATCGGTCCGTCGGCGGCAATCGCGACGCAGGCTTTCGTGAACCCGGTCTGGGGCAGCGAAGGCTTGCGCCGGCTGGAAGCAGGGGAATCCGCTCAGGCCGTGCTGGACGATCTGATCTCGCGCGATGAAGGCGCCAGCCATCGTCAGGCGCACCTGATGGACCGGGACGGGCGCTTTGCCGTCCATACCGGCGCGGACTGCATCGACTGGGCGGGCCATGTCGCGGGCGAAGGGTTCACGGTTGCGGGTAATATGCTGGAAGGCCCTGCGGTGGTCGAGGAGACGGCGCGGGTGTTCGCAAAGCGCCGCGATCTGGGCTTTGCCGAGCGGCTGCTGACCGCGATGGATGCGGGCGAGGCCGCGGGCGGCGACAAGCGCGGCCGGCAGGCGGCGGGTCTGCGGATCCATCGTGGCGAGGCGCATCCCTGGCTGGATCTGCGCGTCGATGACGATGCCGATCCGCTGGCCGAGCTGCGCCGGCTGCTGGATGTGGCCTCCGAGCAATATCTGCATTTCTACGAGCTTCTGCCCACCGCCGCCGCCTTCAGCGGCAATCCCGAACGCGCCGAGATCGAGCGCCGCGTGGCCGAGGATCAGGCGCAACGCAAGGCCGAGAACCGCCCCAGCCAGTCGCGCGCGACCTCGAAGGGCTGAGCGGATGGAGGGCATCACCACCGCCGCGCTGATCGAGCTGGCCGCGGTCGCCATCGGCGCGGGCGTGGCCGGTGGTATTCTGGCCGGGCTGTTGGGAGTGGGGGGCGGGATCGTCATCGTCCCGGCGCTGTATTTCGCGCTGACACTCGCCGGGATGGACCCGGAGCTGACGATGAAGGTCGCGGTCGGCACCTCGCTTGCGACGATCGTGTTCACCTCGCTCGCCTCCGGTCTTGGCCATCACCGGCGGGGCGCCATCGACACCGATCTGCTGAAACTCTGGGCGCCCTGGATCCTGCTGGGCGTCGTGGCAGGCAGTCTGCTGGGCGGCTATGTGTCGGGCAACGTGCTGATCGCCGTGTTCGCGACCGTGGCGCTTGCCGTCTCCGCCGACATGATCCTGCGCAAGGGGCGCGCCGATCCCGAGCCGAAGGGGTTCTCGCGCCCGGTCTGGGCTCTGTTCGGTGTCTTCACCGGCACGATCAGCGCGATGATGGGGATCGGCGGCGGCACCATCGGGGTGCCGCTGCTGAACTTCCTCGGCTACGACATCCGCCGCGCGGTCGGCACCTCGGCTGCAATCGGTTTCATCATCGGTCTTCCGGGTGCGCTGATCTATGCCGCGACCGGGCAGGGGCAGGCCGGGCTGCCGCCTTTCTCCATCGGCTATGTCAATTTGCTGGCGGCGGTGGTCATCATCCCGCTGACCACGACCTTCTCGCAGCTCGGCGTGAAGCTGGCCCATTCCATCCCGCGCCGCGCGCTCAGGCTGGCTTTCGGGGCGTTCCTGCTGCTGACCGCGCTGCGCATGTTCGTCGATCTGTTCAGCGGCTGAGATGATGCAGGCCTCGGACAAGGACGATCTACAATCGGTGATCGAGGCGCTGCGCCCGCTCTTGTCGGCGGCGCTGCGCGAGGGGGGGCGGCTGCCGCCGGAACGCAGCCTGGCCGAACGACTTGGCATTCCGCGCCGCCAGTTGCGCATGGCGCTCGATGCGTTGCAGCAATCGGGCGTGGTGTTCCGGCGTCACGGGCGCGGCACGTTCGTCGTGCCGCCGCCCCATCCCGACCGCAGCCGCCACCGTCTGCTGGCCGGACGGCTGACGCTGAACCAGCTCATGGATGTGCGCTATCAGGTCGAGCCGCGCCTGGCGGAACTGGCTGCAATCCATTGCAGCGAGGCCGAGAAGCAGACGCTTGGCCTGCTTATGCAGAAGACCCGCGACGCCACGCGCCCGCGCGATTACGATCTTGCCGATGCGGTGTTCCATTACCGGATTGCGGAACTGTCGCAGAACGCGCTGTTCCTGGAAATCTACGAGCTGATCCGGGAGTTTCGCCGCGACGAGGGCTGGCGCGAGCGACGTGCGGAAACCAATGTGCCCGAAGTGCTCGCGGAACTCGGTCAGCAGCATCAGCGCATCTTCGACGCCATTGCCAGGAGCGAACCCGAGGAGGCCGGCGCGGCCGTGCGCGACCATCTGGGCTTCGTCGCCTCCAAGCTGTAGCGAGCCTTGTCCGCGCGCGCCAATTCACGGAGCGAATGACGGCAGAGGGAAACGGCAAGGCCCGGACCCGCCTGCGTCAATCGCGGAAACGGCCTCAACCTGCCGCGTCGCGCCACGCGGCTGCATAGCGGGCCAACGCATCCGCATCCTGGGGTCGCCCTGCCGTCCGCGTCCGCGGCGGATCGGCGTAGTCCACGCAAAGCAGCGCCGCCCCGGCCGAGGTGCCGGTGGCAGACTCCGCGATCTCCACGCCCTCGCCGCGCAGCACCGAGAGCATATCGACATAATCCCGGTTGCGGGCGAACGGCCCCTCGACGATGGCCGGGCCGCGCGCGCCGATCAGGCGCAGGCAGGCATCGGTCATCAGCGCCAGATACCAGGACAGGGCGAGCATCCGCTGGCCGTCACCGGCGATCGGCGCGGTCCAACGCATCTGCTGCCCCCGAAACGGGCCCGATCCCGGCTCGACTGCCGGCAGGATCATCAGCCCGGATTCCAGCACGCAAGCGCGGTCATCCTCGGTTGGATGCAGCTCGCCGCCGGCGCGGATGATCTCGAATTCGCGCCCGCCCATGAACCGGGCCGAGGGCACCGGCTGGCCGAACGCGTTCACATTGACCAGAACATCCCGCGCCGGGTCCAGGCTAACCGGGTCGCCGCCGATGGCCATTGCGACCACCCAGGTTCCGGTCGAGACGACCGAGAAGGGGGCCTGGCGACCGAGGAGATGGGGATAGAGCGAGGCGTTGCTGTCATGGATGCCGACCGCCACCGGCGTGGCGACGGGCAGGCCGGTCATGGCCGCGATCTCTGGCCGCAACAGACCCAGCACCTCGTCCGCGCGGCGCGCCGGGGCGATCTTGCCCGCAAGACTGAGCCGCGCGACCAGATCCGAGAACCTGCCCTGCCACGGATCCCACAGATCGGTGTGGCAGCCAAGCGAGGTGACGTCGCTGGCCCGTTCGCCGGTCAGGCGCAGGCCCCAATATTGCGGATAGGTGACGATCTGCGCGATGCGGCTCGCGAGATCGGGATGGGTGGCCAGCAGCCAATGCAATTGCGCGCCGAGATTCAGTCCCGCCGGCAAGGGCGGCGATCCGGTTTGTGCGAAATCCGGGCGCAGCGCGTCATAGCTGCCGCGCAGTGCATCGGGGCCGGGATGTTCGTAATCCAGCATCGGCACCGCGACATCGCCCGCCGCATCCAACAGCACCGCCGCCGCACCGTGAGTGGTGACGGAGATCGCGTCTATGCCGTATTCGGAATGAAACGCGGCGAGGTGCTGCAGGAAGAATTGCCAATGCCCGTCCAGATCGACATGCGGCCAGGGCGGGCCGGGCAGCGGCAGGTTGGGACGCGTGACCACCGCCATCTCGGCCAGTGTGTCTGCATTGACCAAGGCCAGCTTGGCATTGGTCTTGCCGATATCGATCACGGCCACATGGCTCATGGCAGATGGAACATCGGGATCAGCGGGACAGCCAGCGGCGCATTGTCGGGGCCGGTATCCATCAGATCGGCCATATGCGCCCACCACTTCTGCATGACCGGGTGGTGCGGCAGGTCGTCCATACCGTGATCCTCCGCGCGCCAGAGCACCGCGAACAGGGCGTGTGTGTCAGGGTCGAGATGGATCGAGTAATCGCTGATTCCCGCATCCTTCAGCAGATCCGCCAGTTCGGGCCAGATCGCGTCGTGGCGTCGGCGGTATTCCTCTGCGCAGCCCGGATGCAACTGCATGCGAAAGGCGTATTTCTGCATCATCTCCTCCGCAGCATGGTCCACAGCCGCGGCAGGGCGATGACCCCGATCAGCAACAGCCCCATGATGATCGACATGACAATGCCGGGCACGTTCATCAGGCCCAGGCCGAATGTGACCAGCCCCATGACCAGGGCCGCGATCACGACGCCGGGGATGGAGCCGGACCCGCCCAGGATGCTGACCCCGCCCAGGACCACGATGGTCACGACCTCCAGTTCGAACCCCGCCGCGATGCTTGGCCGGGTCGAGCCGAGGCGCGAGGTCAGGCAGATGGCGGCAATCCCGCTCATCAGCCCGGTCAGCAGGAACAGAATGAACTTGACCCTCTCGACCCGGATGCCGCTGAACCGTGCCGCCGTGGCATTGTTGCCGATGGCATAGACCATGCGCCCGAAATTGCTGCGGTGAAGCACCAGCCAGAAGATCAGCGCCGCGAGGGCGAAGATCACCAGCTCGACGGTGATGACCCACCAGACATAGCCCTGCCCGAACCATGCAAAGCCGGCCGGGTAGCCGGTGAAGGCGCTGTCCCCCAGGACGATATAGGAGATGCCGCGGAACAGGCTCATCGTGCCGATGGTGACAACGATCGAGGGCAGCCCGAACCGCGCCACCAGCACCCCGTTGAACGCGCCGCAGGCGAGCCCGGTGCCGAGCCCGACGAGCACCAGCACCGGCGCTTGTGCCCCTGCGGTCATCGCCAGCCCGATCGCGGTGGAACACAGCGCGATGATCGCGCCGACCGACAGGTCGATCTCGCCCGAGATGATGAGCAGCGCCATGGCAAAGGCGATCATCGCCTTCTCGGTGAAATTGAACGTCGCGTCGCTGAGATTCCACGGATCGAGGAAATAGGGCGATGCCAGCGCGTTCAGGATGAAGATCCCGACCGCGACGATCAGCAGCAGCATCTCCCAGCTTTTCAGCGCACGGCTCAGCGGGCTTTGCAGGCGGTCGGGGATGTGACGCGTCGTGCGGTCGGGGGTTGTGTCGCTCATGTCCGGTGCTCCGCCTGTTTCAGGATGATCCGGCCCGGATCACGCTTGCGAGCGTTGAAGGCGATGGCGATCAGGATGGCGCTGCCGGAGATCGCCATCTGCCAGAAGGGCGAGATGCCGACCACCGGCAGGGCGTTCTTGATGATGCCGAGAAACAGCGCCCCCATGACGCAGCCCGCCACCGTTCCGGCCCCGCCCGCGATGGCAATCCCGCCGATGACGCAGGCCGCGACCACGTCCAGCTCGAACCCCCCGGCGATATCGACATAGGCGACAGCGTAGCGGGCCACCCAGAGATAGCCGGTCAGCCCCGCGAGCGCCCCGGCGATCACGAAAGCCGCGAATTGCGTGCGCCCGACCGAGATGCCGGTATAGACCGCCGCGTGCGGATTGCCGCCCACCGCATAGAAGGCACGGCCGAGCGGGGTGCGTGTCATCACCACCGCCATCACCGCGACCACGGCAATCGCGATCCAGGCCATCACCGGCAATCCGAGGAACACCGCGCGCGGAAAGGCCTTGAAGCTGGCGCTCATCTGATGCGCATTGATCCAGGCCCCGCCGGTCAGCAGGAAGATCGTGCCGCGATAGATGGTCATGGTGCCGAGCGTCACGACGATGGACGGGATCCCCAACAGCCAGACCAACGCGCCGTTTGCCGCGCCGAGCGCCGCGCCGAGCGCGAGCACCGCCAGCAGGATCAGCGGCAGCGGCACGCCCATCCCGTCCATCAGCGCCGCGATCATCCCGCACAGCGCCAGGTTGGCCGCGACCGACAGATCGATGCACTTGGTCAGGATGACGACCATCTGGCCAAGCGCCAGCAGGATCAGCGGCGAGGTGTCGGTGAACACGCCGGCCAGGTTGCGCGGCGCCACGAAGCCGGGAAAGCGCGAGGCGATGACCGCCAGCAGCAGAAGCATGGCCAGGGCGAGGATCGCCTCACGCGACTTCAACAGGCTCATGCCGCCTCTCCCTCGATCCCGACGGCGGCGCGGACGAGGTTTTCGGGGGTCATCTCGTCGCCCTCGAACTCCGCGGCGATGCGGCCCTCGCGCATCACGATCACACGGTCCGACATGCCCAGGATCTCCGGGATCTCGCTGCTGACCATGATGACGGCGAGCCCTTCGGCCGCCAGCTCGGACATGAAATCATGCACTGCTGCCTTGGAGCCGATATCGATGCCCTTGGTCGGCTCGTCCAGGATGATGACCCGCGGCCGCGTGGCCAGCCATTTCGCGATGACGACTTTCTGCTGATTGCCGCCCGAGAGCAGCGCGACATCCTGATCCAGCGACGCGGCGCGCAGGTCCAGCCGTTGCGTGTATGTCCGGGTCAGGGCGAATTCCTCGGCCAGGCGCAGGAACCCGTTGCGGCTTGTGTCCTTCAGCGAGGGCAAGGTGACGTTCTGAAAGATCGGCAGACCCTTGACCGCGCCCTGCCGGCCGCGATCCTCGGGGACATAGACAATGCCGGCCCGAACGGCCTGTGCCGTGCTGCGGATGACGCGCACATCCTCGCCGATGCGGACGGCGCCTTTCGAGGGCTGGGTGATGCCGAACAGCGCCTGCATCACCTCAGACCGGCCGGCGCCGACCAAGCCGTAGAAGCCGAGGATCTCGCCCTCGTGCAGGGTAAAGCTGATCCCGTCGAACTCCGTTGGGTGGCAATATCCCGCGACGGTCAGGGCGGGCTTGCCGATCCGGGCCGGGCGCTTGGGATAGATCTGATCGACATTGCGGCCGACCATCAGGCGCACCAGCTCCGCCTCGCGCGTGCCCGCCATCACGCCTTCACCCACGAACTGCCCGTCGCGAAACACCGTCCAGCGGTCGGCGATGCGGAAGATCTCGTCGAATTTATGGCTGATGAACAGGATTGCCTTGCCCTGACGCTTCAGCTTCTCGACCAGCTCATAGAGCTCCGCGATCTCCTTGTGCGACAGCGCCGCGGTGGGCTCGTCCATGATGACCACGCGGGCATCGATGGACAGCGCGCGGGCAATCGCGACCAGGTGTTTCGAGGCGATGCCGAGATCCAGCAGCTTGACGCTCGGGTTCAGATCGGCGCCGATGCTGGTCAGGATGTCGCGCGCGCGCCGCGTCATCTCGGCCCGGTCGATCAGCCCGAACCGCCCGCGCGGCGCGTGACCGATGAAGATATTCTCGGCCACGGTCATTTCGTCGAACAGGACCGTTTCCTGATGGATCGCGGTCACGCCCGCGTCACCGGCGGCCTGGGCCGTAGGAAAGCGCGTCTCGACGCCATCGACGATGATCTGCCCCTCATCCGGCTGATAGATGCCGGTCAGCGTCTTCACGATGGTCGACTTGCCGGCCCCGTTTTCGCCGATTAGCGCGGTGACCTGACCCGGATAGAGATCCAGCCGCACACCGTCGAGGGCGCGCACGCCGGGGAATGTCTTGACGATGCCGCGCAGCGACAGCACCGGCGCATCGGTTTCAGCCAGCATGGGAATGTCCTTGCGAATGCGAGGGTCCGGCTGCGTGTGCCGGACCCGGAACCCGATCAGAAGATCGAGCTGAACTCTTCGACGTTGCTCGCATCATAGACGAAGGGATCGGCCATGGCGGCCTCGCTGTTCTCGTCCAGCGTCACCTCGCCCATGCGCCCGATGGGGATCGTCGCGCCGGGCTCGGCGGTCGCATCGCCCTTGGCCAGGTGATAGGCGATCATCGTCGCGGAATAACCCAGGTCGATCGGGTTCCAGATCGCGAAGGATTCCGAGGCGCCCGATTCGACATGCCCGGCCATTTCCGAGGGCAGTCCCAGCCCGGTCACGTTCACCTCACCGATCTTGCCCGCATCGGTCACGGCCTGCGCGGCGGCGACGATGCCGACGCTGGTCGGGGCGATGATCGCCTTGAGGTCGGGATAGGTCTGCATCAGCCCCTGCGCCTCGCGATAGGATTTATCCGCGAGGTCGTCGCCATAGACGGTCGCCACGACATTGACGTTGGGATAGTCCCCGGCGACCTTGTTCATCTCCTCGATCCAGACATTCTGGTTTGTCGAGGTCGTCGTTGCCGACAGCACCGCCACGTCACCGCCATCGGGCAGGTGATCCGCGGCCAGCTTGATGATCATGTTGCCGATGAGCGGGCTGGAGGACGGGTTGAGCTGCATCTGCCGCCCCTCGGGTGCGACGCCGGAATCCCAGCTGATGACGGTGATGCCGCGATCCATCGCCTTTTTCAGCGTCGGGACGAGCGCGTCGGTGTCGTTGGCGCTGATCGCGATGGCATCGACGCGCTGCGCGATCAGGCTGTTGATGACCTCGATCTGGCCTTCCGCGGTCGTGTCGGTCGGGCCGGTATAGATGATCTCCACATCGCCCAGCTCCTCCGCCGCTTCTTGCGCGCCCTTGTTGGCGGCCTCGAAAAAGCCGATGCCGAGCGCCTTGACCACCAGTGCGATGCGCATCTCCTCGGCCGAGGCGGTCGTCGCCATCAGCGACAGGGCGGCGGCCCCGGTCATCAGTGTCTTGAGCAGTTTCATGTCTTCCTCCCTTGGATCGGATGGTCCTGTCCGGCCATCCGGTGAATGTTGTTCCCGGAAATCGCCACGGCCAGGTGCCGGACCGCGATGATCCGCCCGGTCATGGCGTCGCCTCGCTGCGCTGCCCGGCTGCGCTTGCCACGATCAGCCGCACCTCGGCGGCGGCGAGCATCTGCGCGGCACGGTCGTCGATCCCGTCATCGGTGATGACGCAATGGATGCGGCTCAGCGGGCAAAGCAGCAGGCTCGACCGCTGGCGGAATTTCGAGCTGTCGGCCAGGACGATCAATTCATCGGCCTGACCGATCAGCTTCTGCTCGGCCTGCACCAGCAGCGGGTCGCCCTCCATCAGACCCAGCGGGCCGAGCGCGCGGCACCCCATGAACATGCGCTTTGCGTAGAAGTGATTGCTACCATCGGCATCGAAGGGCGACAGGATGATATTCTGTTCGCGGTAGATCGCGCCGGCGGGCAGCAGCACCGTGTTCTTCGACTGTTTCAGCAGATGTTCGGCAATCGGGAAACTGTTGGTAAACACCTGCAACCGCTTGGTGGTCAGCGGGTGAACCATCTGGAAAGTCGTCGTGCCGCCATTGATGATGATCGCATCGCCATCCTCGCAAAGCTCGACGGCTGCCTGCGCGATTGCGCGTTTCTGCGCGATATTGACCGTCTGGTTGACCGCGAAGGGACGGGCGTTGATGCCGACGAATTGCGAGGGTGCGATCGCCTCGGCCCCGCCGCGCACCCGGCGCAGCTTCTTGGCCATGTGCAGCGTGGCGATGTCGCGCCGCACCGTCGCTTCGGACGCGCCGGTCAGCGCACAGATATCGGCCACCGTCACCACCGGGCGCTCCTGCACGGCGGACAAGATGATCCGATGGCGTTCCGTTTCCAGCATGGCGTCCTCCCTCTCGTCACATTTTCATCGTCGCCGCTCACTGTCAATCATTTTCAGTCATAAAATTGCATGCATTCGCCATTGATGATTGCAATTGATCGAAACTGATTGACCGAACCGCCGCACCGCGGTTAGATTTCAGCAGAACATTGCGGCACGCCGCCGCCGGAGGAGCTTTTCATGGACAAGATCGCTGCCGCCAGCCGGCTGCACAATCTCTGGGACGACGCCAAGGCCGCGTCGATGAGCGAATCGGACAAGCTGCTCTATCGCTCCAACCTGCTGGGCTCCGACAAGCGCGTCACGAATTACGGCGGCGGCAACACCTCGGCCAAGATTATGGAAACCGATCCCCTGACCGGCGAGGAGGTGGAAGTGCTCTGGGTCAAGGGGTCGGGCGGCGATATCGGCTCCATGACGAAGGACGGGTTTGCAACGCTCTACATGGACAGGCTGCAGGCTCTGAAAGGCAAGTATCGCGGCGTGGCATTCGAGGACGAGATGGTGGGCTACCTGCCGCACTGCACCTTTGGCCTGAACCCGCGCGCGGCCAGCATCGACACGCCGCTGCACGCCTATGTGCCCCGCAAGCATGTCGATCACGTCCATTCCGACGCCATCATCGCCATCGCCGCATCCGTCAAATCGCGCGAGTTGACGGCTGAGATTTTCGGTGAGGATATTGGCTGGCTGCCGTGGAAAAAGCCGGGCTACGAGCTTGGCCTGTGGCTGGAAAAATTTGCGACCGAGAACCCGGATGCCAGGGGCTGCGTGCTGGAAAGCCACGGCCTGTTCACCTGGGGCGACACGGCGGAGGCGTGCTATCAGACGACGCTGGATGTCATCAATCAGGCCGCCGCCTGGCTGGACGCGCGCATGTCGGGCAAGCCTGCCTTTGGCGGCGAAGCGCGCCCGACCCTGCCCGCCACGCAGCGGCAGGGGATCGCCGCGCGGCTGATGCCGGTCATCCGCGGCCTGATCTCTGCGGATCGCCACATGGTCGGCCATTTCGACGACCAGCAGGCCGTGCTTGAGTTTCTAGGTTCCGCCATGTTCGAGGAACTGGCCCCGCTCGGGACGTCCTGCCCCGATCATTTCCTGCGCACCAAGATCCGACCGCTGGTTGTTGATTTCGATCCCGCCAACCCTGATCTGGACGCCACGATCGCCAGCCTGCCTGACGCGGTCGCCGCCTATCGCGACGATTACGCGGCCTATTACGACCGCTGCAAGCAGCCGGGCAGCCCGGCGATGCGCGATCCCAACGCGGTGGTTTACCTGGTCCCCGGCGTGGGCATGATCACCTTCGCGCGCGACAAGGCGACGGCGCGCATCTCGGGCGAGTTCTACGTCAACGCGATCAACGTGATGCGCGGGGCCTCTGGGGTGTCCCGCTATCAGGGGCTGCCCGAACAGGAGGCCTTCGATATCGAATACTGGCTGCTTGAGGAGGCCAAGCTGCAACGCATGCCGAAACCCAAGGCGCTTGCGGGGCGGATCGCGCTTGTCACCGGCGGCGCGGGCGGGATCGGAGCCGCCACGGCCGAGCGGATGCTGCGCGAGGGCGCCTGTGTCATGCTGGCCGATATCGACGCCGCAGCGCTTGACGAGGTGACGGCAGGGTTCGCCGCACGTCACGGGGCCGACCGGGTGTGCGGGGTGAAGATGAACGTCACCGACGAGGCGCAGGTGGCGCGCGCCTTCGCGGAGACGGCACTGGCGTTCGGGGGTGTCGACATTCTGGTGTCCAATGCCGGGATCGCGTCCTCCTCTCCGGTCGAGGAGACCACGCTGGCGCTGTGGAACAGGAACATGGACATCCTCTCGACCGGCTACTTCCTGGTCAGCCGCGAGGCGTTCCGCATGTTGCGGGCGCAGGATATTGGCGGATCGGTGGTGTTCGTGGCATCGAAGAACGGGCTTGCCGCCAGCCCCAATGCCTCGGCCTATTGCACCGCCAAGGCGGCCGAGATCCACCTGGCCCGCTGCCTGGCGCTGGAAGGGGCCGAAGCCGGCATCCGCGTGAACGTCGTGAACCCTGACGCGGTGCTGCGCGGCTCGAAGATCTGGGAGGGGGACTGGCTGGATCAGCGCGCCTCGACCTACGGCACCGACAAGGACGGGCTGGAGGAGATGTATCGCCAGCGATCCTTGCTGAAGCGATCCGTGCTGCCCGAGGACATTGCCGAGGGGATCTATTTCTTCGCCAGCGAGCTGTCGGCCAAATCGACGGGCAATATCATCAATGTGGACGCCGGCAACGTCCAGGCCTTCACGCGGTGACGACCATGATCGAGACAAGCATCATCGAGGCGGAGAACGCCAGGCGCCAGGCCGGGCTGGCACAGGATTACGATGCGCTCGGCGCGCGGCTGGCGCGCAACGGCGTCGAGATCGAGGCGCTGACCCGACGCGCCACGGGGTTCGGCGTCGCCATCCCGAGCTGGGGCACCGGCACCGGCGGCACGCGGTTTGCCCGGTTTCCGGGAGAGGGCGAGCCGAACGGGATCATGGACAAGCTGGATGATTGTGGGGTGATCCAGCAACTCACCGACGCCACGCCGCGCGTTAGCCTGCATATTCCGTGGGACAAGGCCGATCCCGCCGATCTGATGGCCAAGGCCGAAGAGCTGGGCCTCGGCTTCGATGCGATGAACTCGAACACGTTCCAGAATCACGAGGGTCATCCGCTGAGCTACAAATACGGCTCGCTGTCTCATGTCGACATAGCCACGCGGCAGCAGGCGATCGAGCATAATATCGAATGTATCGAGATCGGCGAGAAGATCGGATCCAAGGCGCTGACGGTCTGGATCGGCGACGGATCGAACTTCCCCGGTCAGACATCGCTGTCGCGGCAGTTCGACCGCTATCTCGAATCGATGAAGCGGATCTATGCCAGGCTGCCCGGAGACTGGCGGATCTTCAGCGAACACAAGATCTATGAGCCGGCTTTCTATTCCACCGTGGTGCAGGATTGGGGCACCAGCCTGATGATCGCGCAGGAATTGGGCGATCAGGCACAATGCCTGGTGGATCTGGGCCATCATGCGCCGAATGTGAATATCGAGATGATCGTCGCGCGGCTGATCCGCGCCGGCAAGCTGGGCGGGTTCCACTTCAACGACAGCAAATATGGCGATGACGACCTGGACAGCGGCACGATCGAGCCGTTCCGCCTGTTCCTCGTCTTCAACGAACTGGTCGAGCTGGAGGATACGCCGGGGCTGAACCTCGCCCATATGATCGACCAAAGCCACAACGTCACCGATCCGATCGAAAGCCTGATCGTCTCGGCCGGAGAGATCCAGCGTGCCTATGTGCAGGCGAGCCTTGTGGATCGCGCTGCGTTGGAAGGTTACCGGCAGGAAAATGACGCGCTGATGGCTGCCGCAACCCTGCGCGCGGCGTTTCGCACCGATGTCGAGCCGATCCTGGCCGAAGCGCGCCGGCGCGCCGGTGCCGCGATCGACCCGGTCGCCACCTACCGCGCCGCAGGTTACCGTGCGCAGGTTGCGGCCAGGCGCCCTAAGGCCGCGGGCGGTGGTGGCGGGATCGTCTGAACGGGCCGCAGGCCAGTTCAAGAGTTCGATGGGCCGACAGGATTGCGGCCCATCGGGTTTTCCCCTTCGGGCCAGGCACCGATGCGCGCCATGGCCGCGAAAAACTCCCTTGCTGCCTCTTCATTCGGTTCCAAATCTTCGTCTCCCCTAATGCGTGGGCGACGCATCCAGTCGTCATCCGCCTGCAGAGCTGACCCAATAGGAAGAAAATCTTTAACCGGAATTCCTACGTCAGACCTCGCACAGAACCCCGCCTTTCGGCACCAGGCGATCAATTCAAACCCGCGACCACTGAAGGAGTGGCCGTTTCCCGGCGCACTCATTTCGTGAATTCGTCCGGTGACATCCAACTCGATCACCGCGACAACCTCGCCACCTGCCTTGATCATCCAGACATCGTGACCTTTCCGCATGATCTGCTTGGCCATCCAATGGCTGGAGAGGCAGTTGTCGGCTTCACGACCGATCGAGATGATCTCGGCGATGGTGGTCGCGCGCGTGCCTACGAGGTCGTCCGTGGCAATCGTGGCAGGGCGAGCAAACGGCCGATATTGCCGTGACTTCCGTTTCGCTTCATAGGCCCGACCGAGGAAGCTTTCGAGCTGCAGATAGTCACTGAGTCTGCCGTCCCGGCAACCGTCTTCCGTCTGCGGCTTCCAGTGGGGGCCGCCACGCAGGTGGCGCATGGCTCTTTCCCGATAGGGATGATTCCGATCCTCGGAGATCTGGACCAGGCTCTCGAAGAACAAGAGAAACTCAGCGATGACCTGGCGCGCCCGGATCTCTCCTTCAGGTCCCAGCCTGAACAGAATAGCGCCCTGCTCGGCCTTCTCCTGCGCCCATCCCGGATCGTCCGGCTCGGGCAGGGCCCGCTCGCCAAGTTCCATCTCCGGGAGATACCGGGTGAGAAGCCGCCGCAGCGTGTCGAGATGGGGCTGGAGGCATGGAGGGGTCAGCGAAAGCTGCTGGGTGATGGCACTGGCCAGACGCGGGCTGTCGATGAAATTGCGTCGCATGATGGTCCTTTCGAAGGTTACAAGCCGCCATGCCCTGGCGAGAGACGCCGGGATGCGGATCAAAAACCTTCAGTTCAAGGACGCGGCTGTCATGCCCGGGAACGCTGTCATTGTCAACATCGAACATGAGGCAGGCGAACGAGAACGGCTCAGTGGAGCAGGGGTCCGCCGCGCCTGATGCGCCTGAATTCCTTCTCGATGCGGCCGAGGCCGCGCAGGCTCAGCCTGCCGCGCTCGATCTCCCGGACGACATCATCCACCACTGATTGCGCCGCGGCGTCCGCGCCAAGGCGGCGCTGCACGTGGTGGCGCAGATGCACCCCGCGCGGGGCGTCACAGCGAAACACCGTGATCCGGTCGCGGAACGGCGCGGACAGGCGGCCGATTTCGTTGCCGCTCATCGCCCAGGTCACATGGGACAGATCCAGATCGGCCCGCAGCGACGGGCAGCGAAACCGCGCCGCACTGTCGCGCTGCAACAGAGGCAGAAGCGCCAGGAGCGGATCGGCGGCCCCGGAATTGGCGCGGGACTTCTCGATCTCGTCAAGCACGATCATCGGGTTTGCCACCTCGCCTTCGGCAATCGCACAGACGGGCTCACCGGGGCGCGAGGATGACCAGCCCCGCTCCGTCCCGGTGATCGCGAAGGACGAGGACAGGGCCGACATGTCGATCCGCCGCCGCGTGACGCCGGACAGATCGGCCACCCGCTCCAACAGATGGGTTTTCCCGCATCCCGGCGGGCCGATCAGCAGGAAAGGCGGCAGCCGGAAATAGGCCGGCGGTTCAGCCAGCAGGTCGCGATGCGCCCGCCACATCCACTCGATGACCGGCTGCAGCCAGGGACTCCCCTCGTAGAGATCGGCGTAGAGCATATCGATCGCATCGGGATCGGCCGCGCCAGCGAGGCGCTTGCGGCCCCGCAGCCCTGCGACGATGTCGCCCATCTCGTCGCGGGGTTTCAACTGTGGCTCCGACAGCATGACGTGAACGCTGCCATGGTTCAGGGACCACGCCGGCTCGGTCGCAGGCTGCCGTGCGGGCACCGCGCCAATCGTCGAGTCGCTTTCGGCCGGGTGGAGCGGGAATTCGCGATCTGCTTCGCTGCGCAAATGCTGGTCAAGAGGGATCCCGGCCCGATAGTCGCTGCAGGCGCGGTCGATGAGGTTTGCTCTGGCTTCGACGCGTTTCGGTGTAAGACCGGCAAGACCCATCTGCCGCATTGACGTAAGCAGATTCCGGCGCCGCTCGCGCCCTGCGGACCGCGATGCATTGTCTTTGCTGCTACGGTGCGCAGCCATCACCTGCTGCACCTGAGCCAGATCGTGATGCGCGAAGGAGTCGCTTAGCCAGATGAAATCATGCAGTGACAATGCATGCGCGAGCGCATAGCGATGCCCGGCACAATGCGCGGCGCGGCAGGCCAGATCGCGCCGGATCTGCCATTGGATCCGCAATAGTTGCGGCGTCAGGTCCAGGTCGCCCCGCAACTCTGCAAGGTTGCCGTTCCGCTTCAGCAGCAGGGCGGCGGCGTAGGTTTTCACGTCCCGGCGGATCTTCATCCGTATCTCCGATCATGTTTCGGTATCTGGTTGGTTTCAGCGATCCGCCGGACCGGATCCGGTCCGGCGGTTTCTCAGTCGCGCGAGGGTGGAGGTGCGATGTTCCCCACGCGTCAGGTGAGTGAGATCGGCGCAGGCGGGTCTCTTGCCTCTGCGGTTCATCCAGCCTCAGGCTTGGGACCGGCTCTCATTATGCCCCGCCCTGGAGTCTTGAACAGAAGGTCCGGCCCGGTTCGCAGCACGTTCAACAGGTCTGAACCATCGGCGTTCTGGCGCACGGGGTTCTGCGTCACCAAACGTCTAGAGCGGAGTTCTGCCCGCTGCCGTGCACTAATGTGGGTCGTAAACATGGAACTTAACCTTGCCGGCCGTGGCTGAAGTCGGTGCGGCGGATTGCTGAACGAGACGCGAGAAGGACCCCGGAGATTGCCGGAGCCTCAGCCAGTTATGGCGCGTATGTTAATGCGACAGGTCATGGCGCGGATGATGATGCAGAGCCGACGGGGTGTCATGCGCAAGAATATGAAAACAAACAGGTTTCCTTTTGGGGGCGGTTGATGCGTCGCTGTCGGGCTGTGTCAGATACAGCATTCACGACCCACGCCGCGCGGAGACAGCGTCCCGCTCTCTCAGGAGACAACCGGATAGAAGGGCCGGCCCCAATCCGCGTCGGGATGATCCATCATCAGGTCAACAAACAGCGGCATCAGCACGCCCAGAATGGCGGCGCCGTCGCGGACCTGCGCGCGGTTGATACTGCTGTTCCATGTCGCGCCGCCATGCACGAGTTGGTTGCGCAGGACATAGAGGCGATCGAACACGAAGCTCAGCACGCTCGCCGTTTCGCCCGACTGGAACGCCGCCCCGAAGGCATGGCTCGACGCATTGAATCGCTCTTCCCAGTTCGCGTAGCCTTCGATGCCGTTGTGATGCTGCCAGAACGGGTTGAACACGTAATGGTTCTTCAGCAGCACCCGCACAGGTCCGGCGAAGCGCAGCCAGACGGCGTTATAGATCCGGCAATCGGCATCAAGCTGCGTCAATTGTCGGAAGAACCTGAGAAACGTCGCGCGTGAATCTTGCGGCCCGGACTGGAATTCGCGCTCATCCGCATAGGCGGCGTTGAAGGCGATCCAGAGAAAGATGAAACGTGCATCGTCGTCGCCCGCGCAGGCCTCGGACCGGCCGATCCAACTGATCGCGCGGTGGACACGCAGCCCCATGGTTTCGGGAAACCCGGCGCGTATGGCACGCTGTTTCTGCTTGAGCGCGTCGAATGTCAGCATCTCTGTCATGGGGGCCCCTGCCTGTTTAATGCCATGATATGGAATGCAAATCGGCGCGGCTACAGACTTCGGTCCTCTCGCGCAGGTTTTGGGTCATACTGAAACATTGACCGTCGATGCAGCACAGATCGCATGCGAATTCTTGGCCAGCAGGGCACGGCAGTCAACTCGCTGTCCAACGATGCGACGGGCCAGCCCGGATTGGCCGACATGCTGCGATGGCCCGACCCGCCCCGACTATCGTGCTGCTCAGTGATCCGCAGCAAGTGCCGCAAGTGATCCTGGGGTCGCATCCGGCGCCGAGTCTACCGCAATGCGTGAAAGAAAGCCGGACGCTCAGGCAGGGATGCGCCGCAGCGCATCCCGCCAGCCACATTTGCGCTCAGCGGGTGAATTTCTTGTATTTGACCCGCTTGGGCTCCACCGCATCGGGGCCGAGGCGCTTGATCTTGTCGGCCTCGTAATCCTCGAAATTGCCCTCGAACCATTCGACATGGGCGTCGCCCTCGAAGGCCAGGATATGGGTGCAGAGCCGGTCGAGGAAGAAACGGTCGTGGCTGATGATGACCGCGCAGCCGGCGAAATCGTCCAGGGCGGCCTCAAGCGCCTGCAGGGTTTCCACATCCAGATCGTTGGTCGGTTCGTCGAGCAGCAGCACATTGCCGCCCGATTTCAAGAGCTTGGCCATATGCACGCGGTTCCGCTCACCCCCCGAAAGCTGGCCGACCTTCTTCTGCTGGTCGCCGCCCTTGAAGTTGAACGCACTCGCATAGGCGCGGGAGTTCATCTGCACATCGCCCAGCTCGATCTGCTCGGCCCCGCCGGAGATTTCCTCCCACACCGTCTTGTCGCCGCCGAGCGCGTCGCGGGACTGATCGACATAGGACAGCTCCACCGTGTCGCCGTAGCTGATCTCGCCCTGATCGGGCTGCTCCTGGCCGGTCAGCATGCGGAACAGGGTGGATTTCCCCGCCCCGTTCGGGCCGATCACGCCGACAATGCCGCCGGGCGGCAGCGAAAACGACAGATCCTCGATCAGCAGCTTGTCGCCCATGGCCTTTTTCAGCCCCTCGACCTCGATCACCTTGTTGCCGAGGCGTTCGCCATTCGGGATGATGATCTGGGCGCGCGACAGCTTCTCGCGCTCGGATTTGGACGCCATTTCGTTATAGGCGTTGATCCGGGCCTTCTGCTTGGCCTGACGGGCTTTCGCACCGGCGCGGATCCACTCCAGTTCGCGGTCAAGCTGTTTCTGCCGCGCCTTGTCCTCGCGGGCCTCCTGCGCCATGCGCTTGGATTTCTGCTCCAGCCAGCTTGAGTAATTGCCCTCATAGGGGATGCCGCGGCCGCGGTCGAGTTCCAGAATCCAGCCGGTGATGTCGTCGAGGAAATAGCGATCATGGGTGACCACCAGGATCGTGCCGGGATATTCGATCAGGTGCTTTTGCAGCCAGGCGATGGTTTCGGCGTCGAGGTGGTTGGTCGGTTCGTCGAGCAGCAGCATGTCAGGCGCTTCCAGCAGCAGCTTGCACAGTGCCACGCGGCGGCGTTCACCGCCCGAAAGCGTGGAGACATCGGCATCGTCGGGCGGGCAGCGCAGTGCCTCCATCGCAACGTCGATCTGGCTGTCGAGGTCCCAGAGGTTTTCGGCGTCGATTTCGTCCTGAAGCTTGGCCATCTCCTCGGCGGTTTCATCCGAGTAGTTCATCGCCAGTTCGTTGAACCGGTCCAGCTTGGCCTTTTTCTCGGCCACGCCCAGCATGACGTTCTCACGGACATTGAGCGATTCATCGAGCTGCGGCTCCTGCGGCAGATAGCCGACCTTGGCGCCTTTCGCGGCCCAGGCTTCGCCCGAGAAATCCTTGTCGAGCCCGGCCATGATCTTGAGCAGTGTCGATTTACCCGCGCCGTTCACGCCGACCACGCCGATCTTGACGCCGGGCAGGAAGTTCAGGCGGATATTTTCAAAGACCTTCTTGCCGCCGGGATAGGTCTTGGACACGCCGTCCATGTGATAGACGAATTCATAGGCTGCCATCGGGCGCTCCTGTCGAAAAAGGGCGTTTTGCGGGCTGTGTAGGCGATCGAGGCGGGAAGGTGAAGCGTGATCCGAAGGCCCGGCCGGGATCAGTCCACCGGCTTCTCGACCAGTTCGACCCCGTTGCTTTCCTCGATCGCGCGGCGCTCGGCGGCCAGCATCTCGGGCGGCGGGGCGGTCCATCCCGATCTGTCCCCGATAAATCCGGCCGCGTGCAGTTCGCGGCCCATCTTGGCGAAATCGATTTCCGAAAATGTTCCGCCCGGCTGGATGACCCCGTCGCTGAGGCGGCGCTGATATTGCTTGGTGATTGTGTCGATCACCACGGGCGAGACGCCGCAGAGATACCGGAACTGGTCAATGAATTCCGGAGCCATATCCTCGCTCCGGCGCAGGGTCATGGCCACCTGCGTATCCGGCCCGGCCAGCAGTGCCGCCAGATGCAGCGCAGACGAATCGCAGGAAATGATGCGCCGCGCGGCCTTGTACTGCGCGATCTGCTCCTCGAAGGGCAGGGTCTGCGGGTGAAAGATCCGATAGCCTTCCTTCTCCAGCAGCGCCTCGATGCGCGGCTCGGCGAGGTAGCGGCTGCGCTTGGTGAACAGCTTCGTGCGCGAGATATAGATCTTCTCGGCCCCCTCGGCGGGCACGTCGCGGCCGAAATGCCGGTGGATGTAGTCACGGAACTCCGGGCAGCCTGCGATCGCCGGTCCGCCGCCGAAGCCCTGAGGTGCGACGACCAGCCGTTCGACCCGCACCGGCTTGACCACCCCGACCGGGTTTTCCGTGCCCGGACCGAAATGCCGCAGTCTCGGCACCAGCGGGCGCACATAGCGGGCAGGCCAGGTCATTCTTTGCCGGGTCAGGAAGATCGTGCCGTCGAGCTTGTCGTCTACATGCTCCGCCGCCCAGAGACGCGAGGTGCTTTGCAGCAGGAAATGTCCGAAATGCGAAAAAAGCATGCCGCCGTAAAGCCAGCAGCCCTTCAGGTGGTCCTGAGCCTCGGGCGGCGGGGTTCCGGGCCGCATCGTGATCGGCAGACCGGGCGAGCGCAGACATTCGGCCAGCGGCAGATAATGGCCATCGCCGTCATAGACGCCCGCCTTGCGAAACAGACCGCGAAAATCGCCATCTGCCGAAGGCACGATCAGCGCGTTTTCCACGATGCGGATCTGCGGCGCCAGCTTGCGGTCGGGGTCGAAAGCCATGCGGTTCGGTCAGAATGCGATTTCTGTCGTCATTCTGAATGCTTAGCCCAAGCCGGGCAAAGGGGGAAGCGGGTGATTGCGGGCGGATGAGGATCGCCGCCGCGCTTCAGAGCCGTCCCCACAGATCATATTCTCCGGCCTCGTCCACCGTCACGCTGACGATATCGCCGGGTTTCAGCCCCTCGAACCCCTCGTCGATGAACAGGTTGCCGTCGATTTCGGGCGCATCGGCCCTGGTCCGGCAGGTGGCGCCATCCGCGTCCACCTCGTCCACGATCACCTCGATCCGCTGGCCGAGTTTCGCCACCAGCTTCGCTTCGCTGATCGCCTGCGCCTTCCGCATGAAACGGTCGAAACGGTCCTGCTTGACCTCGTCCGGCACATGGTCGGGCAGGTCATTGGCCCGCGCTCCGGCGACGTTTTCATACTGGAACGCACCGACCCGGTCGAGCTGCGCCTCATCCAGCCAGTCGAGAAGCGTCTGAAACTCGGCCTCGGTTTCGCCTGGGTAGCCCACGATAAAGGTCGAGCGGAGCGTGATCTCGGGGCAATCGGCGCGCCAGGCGGTGATTTCATCCAGCGTTTTCGCTGCCGCCGCCGGGCGGGCCATGCGTTTGAGCGTGTCCGGATGGGCGTGCTGGAACGGGATGTCCAGATAGGGCAGCACCAGACCTTCGGCCATCAGCGGGATCAACTGGCGCACATGGGGATAGGGATAGACGTAATGCAGCCGCACCCAGGCACCGAGCCCGCCCAGATCGCGGGCCAGATCGGTGATATGGGCGCGGTGGCCGCGCGCCTCTTCATGTTTCAGATCGACCCCATAGGCAGATGTGTCCTGCGAGATGACCAGCAACTCGCGGACCCCGGCCTCGACCAGCTTTTCCGCCTCGCGCATCACGGCATGGGCCGGGCGGCTGGCCAGCCGGCCGCGCATGTCGGGGATGATGCAGAACTTGCATTTGTGGTTACAGCCCTCGGAAATCTTGAGATAGCTGTAATGGCGCGGGGTCAGGCTGACGCTGCTGGCGGGCAGCAGATCGACGAAAGGATCGGGCGCGGGCGGCACCGCGCCATGCACCGCGTCGAGCACCTGTTCATATTGATGCGGGCCGGTCACCGCGAGGACCTTCGGATGCGCGCCGGTGATGTAATCCGGCTCGGCCCCCAGACAGCCGGTGACGATGACGCGGCCATTCGCGCTCAGCGCCTCGCCAATGGCGTCCAGCGATTCCGCCTTGGCGCTGTCCAGAAAGCCGCAGGTATTCACGATCACCGCATCGGCGCCGGAATAATCTGGGCTGATCGCATAGCCCTCGGCCCGCAGCCGGGTCAGGATGCGTTCGCTGTCCACGAGCGCCTTGGGGCATCCCAGGCTGACCATGCCGATGGTCGGCTGATCCGCGCGGCGCGGACCGTCGGGAACGGTCGCGCGGGCGAGATCGGGGCGAAGGACTGGCGGGTTCTGGCTCATCGCCGGAGACCTAGGCGCAGCGCGGCGCAAAAGCAAGCTGCGGGATCAGCGTGGCCGTCACGCGCTGACGGTCCGGATCGCCTCTGCGGCCGCAGGACGCCCGGCTGGAAACCCGAGATCTCTTATGGCCAGCATCGCTTGCGGTTGGCCACAGGACACCTCGCCGGTGCGCTCAGATCCGCCGCATCTCGGCCTGCGCGACGATGGGGCCGGTTGCCACCCCGCCGGGCGCGCCGCCGCTGGGTTCATCGGTGATCGCAAGCGTGGCGTTCGCGACAAGCGTCTGCAGATCCGGCGGGACCGGCATCTGGGTGTGGCCCTCATGCGGCATCACGCCGAGCGAGATCGGCGCCAGATCCCCCTGGATCAGCCAAAGCTCGAAATCCCGGCCCGGTGAAGGCGGTGTGCCCGCGACCGAGACCCGCATATCCCCGTCGGTCTCGTCATACAGCGCGGTGAGGCGGACGGAGCTGTCGGCAGAGACCATATCCGATACCCAAAGCAGCGGCTCTTCTGTGCGATCTGGCTGGCCAAGCCACAGCAGCGCCACCAGCACGGCCGCAGCAAGCGCCGAGCCGAGGGCCAGCAGCTTCCACAGCCGTGCCGCCCCGGCGGCGATCCGGTCAGACGGTGCGGCGAACAGGCGGCGTTCGACCTTTGGCCATGCGGTCGGCGGCGGGCCGACCGGGCGCACCTCGTCTGCGATCGGGTCGAAATGCGACTCCCATCGCGTCACCTCGGCCGCCAGGGCCGGTTCCGCCAGCAGGCGGCGGCGAAACGCCTCGCGCTCTGCAAGAGGCAAGGTGCCCAGGACATATTCGCCCGCCGTGGCGATGTCGCGCGGGTCGAGTTCGGGTGGGTCTTGGCGGGAAGTATCGTCGATCATCGTGTCAGACACTCCCTCAGCTTGATGAGACTGCGCCGCAGCCAACTGCGCATGGTGTTCAGCGGCACGTCGAACCGCTCGGCCAACTCCACATAGCTCGCGCCCTCGACATAGGCGAGGCGCACCGCCTCGGCGCGGTCGGGGTCCAGCTGGGCCAGGCAGGCCTCGATCCGGCGGCCTTCGGACCTCATCACCGCCGCCTCTTCCGGCCCGGGCCGGTCATCGGCAAGGCGTTCGGCCGCGTCCATCTCTCCACCGCCGGGCCTGCGCCGGCGCAGCATGTCGATCGCCAGGTTGCGCGTCACCGCATTCATCCAGGCCTGCGGGCTCGCCAGCGGCGCGGCATACCGGTCCGCATTATGCCAGATCTTGACGAAGACCTCCTGCAAGGCATCCTCTGCCTCCTGCTGATCCTTCAGGATACGCAGGCAGATCGCGAAGAGTTTCGGGGAGCTGCGCCGGTAAAGCTCCTGAAACGCGGCACGGTCGCGCAGGGCGACCTGCGCCAGCAGTTCCTGCAACTCTGCGACATCCGAACTCATCACCGGCCCCGGCTGGACTGGGGCGAGCATGCCCGACCGGCGGTTGAGCCGCAACCCGCCTGCTGTTCTCACGAAGCCGTGAGCGGCGCAACCTCGCGGCATCCCGGCGCCGTATCTGTGAGTCCATAGTGAGGAGTGAGAGATGAAGTTCACCAGTTTTGCTATCCCCGCCGCGCTTTGCGTGCTTGGAACTGCGGCCTTCGCGCAGGACGCTGCGGAGGAGATGCCGGCCACCGTCGCGGATATCGTGATGGAGTCGGAGGACCATACGACGCTGGAAACGGCCGTTGTCGAAGCCGAGATGGGCGAGGCGCTGATGGGAGAAGGGCCGTTCACGGTCTTCGCTCCCACCGACGCGGCGTTCGAGGCGCTGCCCGACGGCGCGCTTGAAGAGGCGCTGATGCCGGAAAACCGTGACCGGCTCGTCCAGATCCTCGGCTGCCACGTGGTCGAGACGCGCGCGCTCGCCGCCGATGTCGTGCAGATGATCGAGGATGATGGCGGCAGCCACCCGGTCACCACCATGGGCAATTGTGAACTGAACCTGACGCTCGATGGCGACATGGTGAAGATCAATGACACCGTCACGGTCACGACGGCGGATCTCGAGGCCGGCAACGGCGTGGTCCATGTCATCGACGGGGTTCTTCTGCCGGCGATGTAAGTGCCGCAACGTCACAATTTGTCCGGGCGTCAGATTGCTGCGCCCGGACGTTCGTTGTCTGAGGGGTCCGCTGTCCGGGGTCACGCGTGAAACTGCCTGAACGTCTTCGCATCGCCGTCATCGGCAGCGGCATTTCCGGCCTGGGTGCGGCATGGATGCTGGGCCCGCATCACGACGTCACCCTGTTCGAGAAGGAGCCGCGCGCGGGCGGCCATTCCCGCACGGTGCAGGCCGAGGGGGTCGCGGTCGATACCGGCTTCATCGTCTGCAACCGGCGCACCTATCCGCTGTTCGTGCCGCTGCTGGAGCATCTGGGTGTGGCGCTAGAGGACAGTGACATGTCCTTCTCGGCCAGTTTCGACGGCGGGCGCTACGAATACGGCACGCGCTCGGCCCGGGCGCTGTTCGCGCAACCGGGACACCTCGTGGATGCCGGTCATTGGCGCCTGATCCGCGACGTGCTGCGCTTCTATCGCCTGGCGCCTGCGCATCACGCCCATCAGGGCAGCATCGGCGATCTGATCCGAGAGCTTCGGCTGGGGGATGCGTTCCGCGACCGGTTCCTGCTGCCGATCTCCGGCGCGATCTGGTCCACCCCGACGCGGGAGATGATGGAGTTCCCCGCCAGTGCCTTCGTCCGCTTCTTCGACAATCACGGGCTGCTTTCGGTCAGCGATCAGCCGCAATGGCTGACGGTCAGCGGCGGGTCGCATGTCTATGTCGATGCGCTGCTGCGCCAGTTTCAGGGCGAGCTGCGGCTGAATTGCCCGGTGCGGCAGGTGTATCGGCAGGCGGACGGGATCACCCTGTCCTCGCCGCGCGGCGAGGAGCGGTTCGACAAGGTGATCTTCGCCAACCATGCGCCGCAAGCTTTGTCCATGCTGGACCGGCCCGATCGGGACGAACAGGCCATCCTCGGCGCCCTGCGCACGCAGGACAACCGGATGGTGCTGCATTCCGACACGGGGCTGATGCCGCGGCGGCGCTCGGCCTGGGCGTCCTGGAACTACGTCACGGCGGGCAAGACACCCCCCACCGACCGCCCGATCAGCCTGTCTTACTGGATGAACCGGCTGCAGAATCTCCATACGAAACGACCGCTTATCGTCACGCTCAACCCCGAGACCGAGCCGGACCAGATCCATGACGAGGCCGTCTTCGCCCACCCGCAATTCGATGCCGCCGCGATTGCGGCGCAGGGCAGGCTGGTTGAGATCCAGGGACGCGGCGGCATCCACTATGCCGGGGCGTGGACGCGCTACGGGTTTCACGAGGACGGGCTGCTGTCGGCGCTGCGTGTCGCGCAGTCCCTCGGCATCGGCTGGCCGCTCGGCGCTGATCCCTGGGCCGCACCGGCCGAGGTGGCGGCATGAGCGTCGATCTGTGGGACGGCGCGTTGATCGATGCCGAGATATGGCACGCCCGCGCGGGGGATGTGGCGCGGGAATTCCGTTACCGGACCCGCTATGTCGCCCTGCCTGTGGAGGCTCTGGAGGCGGATGCCCTGCCGATCCGGCCGGACCGGGCCGGGCTGTGGCGCCTGCGTCGGCGCGATCACGGGGCGCGGGATGGCTCGGCGCTGACGGGCTTCATCCGCGGCCAGCTTGCCGAGGCCGGGCTGGCGGATTGCGTGACGACGCTGGTGACGATGCCGCGCGGGCTGCTGCACGGGTTCAACCCGGTCAGCTTCTGGCTGGCGCGCGACACGGCCGGGTTGCGGGCCGTGCTGGCCGAGGTCTCGAATACCTATGGTGAATCCCATCTCTACCTGTGCCGTCACCCCGACAACCGGGTGATCGAGCGCAGCGATCGTCTTGGCGGGGACAAGCTGTTCCATGTCTCGCCTTTCCTGCCGAGGGACGGGCGCTATGTGTTCCGCTTCGATACAGGCCCGGGACGGTTCGGGGCCTGGGTGGACTGGATCGGCGCGGACGGAGAGGTCCGGCTGAGCACCTCCATGGCCGGCCCGGCGCGGCCACTGACCCGCGCCAGCCTGCGCCGTGCCGCGCTGCGCCACCCGTTCCAGCCCCTGCGCGTGACCGGGCTGATCCATTGGCAGGCGGCGAAACTGTTTTCACGCGGCATTCGTTACAGGGCAAAGCCGCCGCAGCTCGACCGGACCCGGTCGGAAGCCATCGAGACAGAGAGGAAGAATGTTTGAACAGCGGATCCGCTCGGAATTCCTGCGCACGCTTGACGGGCTTCGCTGCGGTCGCCTGACGCTGACGACGCCGGGCGGCGAGACGCGCGTCTTCGAGGGACCCGATCCCGGACCCGATGCGTCGCTGGCCATCCAAGACTGGCGGATGGTGCCGGCGGTGGCGGCCAAGGCCGATATTGGGCTGACCGAGGCCTATCGCGACGGCTGGTGCGACACGCCCGACCTGACCGCGCTGCTGACGCTGGCGCTGATGAACGAACAGGTGATGGACCCCTATATCTATGGCAGGCCGGGCCATGCGCTCGCCATGCGGTTCCTCTATCTGTTCAACCGCAACACCCGCGCCGGATCGCGGCGCAACATCGCCGCGCATTACGACCTGGGCAATGCGTTTTACGGCCTCTGGCTGGATGAGACGATGACCTATTCCGCCGCGCTGTTCGAGGATGGCGACGATCTGGTCACGGCCCAACAGCGCAAATACGACCGCATCATCGACGGGCTTTCGGGTCGCTCGGGCCGGTTGCTGGAAATCGGCTGTGGTTGGGGCGGCTTTGCCGAGCGAGCCCTGCAACGCGGCGATTTCGCCCCGCGCGGACTGACCCTGTCGGCCGAACAGGCGGCCTATGCAAGCGCCCGGCTGGGCAGCGCCGCCGAGATCGCGCTTCAGGATTATCGCGACGAACGCCAGCGCTACGATCACCTCGTCTCCATCGAGATGTTCGAGGCGGTGGGCGAGCGGTTCTGGCCGGTCTATTTCGCCAAGCTGGGACAGGTGCTGAGCCGTCAGGGCCGGGCGATGATCCAGACGATCACCGTCGCAGACCGCTATTTCGACCGCTACCGCAAGACCGGCGACATGATCCGCAGCTTCATCTTTCCCGGCGGGATGCTGCCCTCGCCCGGCCGGTTCCGCGCCGAGGCCGAGCGAGCCGGGCTGCGCGTCGAGGACAGCTTTGCCTTCGGGCGCGACTATGCCCGCACGCTCACGCACTGGCTCGCCCGGTTCGACGCGCGCCGCGACGAGGTGCGGGAGATGGGGTTTGACGAGGCCTTCATCCGGGTCTGGCGCTTTTACCTGTCGGCCTGCATCGCCTCCTTCGCGGTCGGGCGGACGGATGTGCAGCAATACCGGCTGGCTCATGCGTGACGCTTTGTTCGCCGTGGCCCGCAGCGGCACCGCCTCTGGCAGGAGGCGTGGCGCAGCGGAGAAAGGAATTCTGCGATGACCGATCGGATCTGGATCATGGGGGCGTCGGACGGGATCGGCGCGGCACTGGCGCGGGCCTGGGCTCAGCGCGGGGCGAAGCTGATCCTGTCTGCCCGCTCACAGGACCGGCTGGAGGAGTTGGCGGCGGAGATCGGCGGCGCCCAGGTGGTTCCCTGCGACGTTACCGACCGCGACAGCCTTGCCCGCGCGGCGCAGGACATCGCGGCGGGCGGCAAGCTGGATCGCGCCGTCACCTTGGCCGCGCTGTACGATCCGGGCAAGGTGATGGAGATCGACCCCGACCGCGCCGCGCAGATTGTCAGCGTCAACCTGACCGGCTGCTTCAACTTTGCCCGCGCCGCCGTGCCGCTGCTGCGCAAGGGCGGGCAGCTTGCGCTGACCGGCTCGGTGGCGGGCTATGTCGGGCTGCCGCAGGGCCAGATCTATTCCGCCACCAAGGCCGGTGTGATCAACCTGGCCGAGACGATGCGCGCCGAACTCGCGCCCGATGTCGATGTGCGGCTGATCTCGCCCGGTTTCGTGGACACGCGGCTGACCGAGAAGAACGATTTCGAGATGCCCGCGCTGATGCAGCCCGGCGACGCGGCCGACGCCATCGTCAAGGGGCTGGACGGTGGCGGGTTCGAGCTGCATTTCCCGCGACGCCTGACCCGCTCGCTGAAGCTGCTGCGGACATTGCCCTATCCGCTGGCGATGCGGCTGACCAGGCGGCTGGTGAAGTGATGCGGCACGACCTCCGGCGCGGGGCCACCGTGGCGGTCGATCTGCGCCTGCATTGGTCGCGGTCCTTCATCGGACTGCCGGTATGACGCGCCGGCTGGTCCTGATCCTGGGCGATCAGCTCTCGCGCCAGATCTCCGCTTTGAAGGGCGGCGAGAAGGCGAGGGACGTGATCCTCATGGCCGAGGTGGCGGAGGAGGCGGGCTATGCTGACCACCATAAGCAGAAGCTGGCCCTGGTGTTTGCGGCGATGCGCCATTTTGCCCAGGAATTGCAGGATGCGGGCTGGACGGTGATCTACCGCGAGCTGACGGAGGATGTGGCAGACCTTCAGACCGCCGCCAGGGACGCCATCGCCGCCAAGAAGCCGGAGATGCTGGTCGTCACCGAGCCGGGCGAATACCGGCTGTGGGACCGGATGCAGGGCTGGGAGGAGGCGCTCGGCCTGCCGGTGATGATCCGCGAGGATGACCGCTTCCTGTGCTCGCATCAGGACTTCGCGGACTGGGCCGATGGCCGCAAGACCATGCTGATGGAGCATTTCTACCGCGAGATGCGCAAGCGCACCGGGCTGCTGATGGATGGCGACGAACCGGAAGGCGGCACGTGGAATTACGACGCCGAGAACCGCAAACCGGCCAGGGACGATCTGTTCCTGCCCGATCCGCCCGAGGGGGCGGATGACCAGATCACGCAGGACGTGCTGGCGATGGTGGAAGACCGTTTTCCCGAGAATTTCGGCAAGCTGCATCCGTTCAGCTGGCAGGTGACCCGCAAGGGCGCCGAGGCCGCGCGGGACCGCTTCATGCAGGAGGCACTGCCGGAATTCGGCCGTTATCAGGACGCGATGCTGACGGACCGGCCCTATATGTATCACGCGGTGCTCTCGGCCTATCTCAATCGCGGGCTGCTCGAGCCGCTGGATCTGTGCGAGCGGGCAGAGGCCGAATATCGCGCCGGCCGCGCGCCCCTGAACGCGGTAGAGGGCTTCATACGGCAGATCATCGGCTGGCGCGAATATGTGCGCGGCCTGTACTGGCGGGAAATGCCCGACTATGCGCAGGTCAACGATCTCGGCGCGGACCGCCCGCTGCCGGATTTCTACTGGACCGGCGAGACAGAGATGCATTGCCTGTCGCAGGCGATCGGGCAGACCATCGAGACCGCCTATGCCCACCATATCCAGCGGCTGATGATCACCGGCACCTACGCGCTGCTGATCGGGGCCGATCCGCAGGCGGTGCATCGCTGGTATCTCGGCGTCTATGCGGACGCCTATGAATGGGTCGAGCTGCCCAACACGATCGGCATGTCGCAGCACGCAGATGGCGGGCTGCTGGCGACGAAACCCTATGCGGCGAGCGCCAGCTATATCGACCGCATGTCGGATTACTGCGGCGATTGCGCCTATGATCCGAAGGCAAAGACGGGCGAGGGGGCCTGCCCCTGGAATGCGCTCTACTGGGATTTCATCGCACGGCATCAGGACCGGTTCGCGCGCAACCACCGGATGCGGATGGTGGTGGCAAGCTGGAAGAAGAAATCCGCCAGGGACCAAAAGGCGCTGCGCAAGGCGGCGGCGGATCACATGGCGGCGCTGACGCCCTATGAGGGCTGAGAGCGCGGCCTGCTGCGACGGCAGCGTTCGGAGCAGTATTTCACCGCCGCCCAATCCTTCGCGAATTTGCGCCGCCACGCAAAGCTCCGCCCGCAGGTGACGCAGATCTTGGTCGGCAGATCGCCCTTGCGGCGCATCTTCACCATTCGACCGGCTTGCCCTTCCAGTCCCGGAAACTGCCAGTGTCGTCGGGGGTCAGCCCGTCGATCACACCCAGCAGCGCCTCGGCCGATGTCTCGGCCGTGATGGTCGGGTAGTTTTCGGCGTATTTGGCGGTCAGCCGGGTTTCCACCGTGCCGGGATGCAGGGCGACAACGATGGCCTGGTCGTTCTTGCGGGCGATCTCGATGGCGGCGGTGCGGATGATCTGGTTCTGCGCGGCCTTGGCGGCGCGATAGCTGATCCAGCCGCCAAACCCGTTATCCCCGATGGAGCCGACACGGGCCGAGAGCGAGGCGAAGACGGCCCGCCTGTCCTGGGCGAGCAGCGGCGAGAAATACCGCAGCAGCAGCGCCACCCCGATGGCGTTCAGCGCGAATTGGGCGGCCATCCCTTCGGCGTCGATGGCGCGGATGGTCTTTTCGGGCGCGTAGCCGTCAATGACAAGCGCGCCGGTGGCGTTGAAGATCAGATCGAAGGACTGCCCCTCCAGCCCCTCGGCGGCCTCGGCCACGCTCTGTTGGTCGGTCAGTTCCAGCCCGTCCCGGCGCGACAGCCCGGTGACATCCTGCCCCTGCTCGCGCAGCCGGGCCGCCACTGCCGCGCCGATCCCGCCGCTGTCACCGATGACAAGCGCGCTCACGTCAGCCAGCGGGTCATGACCACGCCGGCCCAGGCCGAGAAGCCGGTCAGGAAACCGCCCCAGATCGTGTCGGTGACGACCTGCTGCATCGACCAGTCCCGCAGCGTGGCGTAATTGGTGAACTCATAGGTGCCATAGCACATCAGCCCGATCAGCGCGCCCGCGAACAACGCCTTGAGCGCGCGATCCTCGGCCAGGGCCGGGACCGAGACGAAATACAGCACCCCGACGATATAGGCCGAATAGAAAGCGGCCGCGGGCACCATGCGGAACGGCTCTGCCAAGAGGTCGCCGACATGGCGCTCGAAAACCGGGCGGATGATCTGGCTGATGCCGACCACGTCGATGGCCAGGAAAATGACCAGGGTGGAGATGTAAAGAATGACGATCTGCATGGGGCGCTCCCGCGGGCTGAACTCACTTCCGTGGTCTACGTCCGAGACTGCGGAAAAGTTGCCTCGCCCGTCACACGCAGGCATCGCCCGCCCCCGGCCATATCGCTGGCCGAGCGGCGCCGGTTACGGCTGGCTTCCCATGCGCAGCGGCCGGTTCCGCGGCGGCAGGAGGCCCGCCGAACCGAGATCCAATGCCGATGCCAACGCGCGCAACTGGCTGCCGGCGATGCGCAGGACATGCCAGCAGGCGGCCGTCACGGTGCGGGCATCGCCGGACAGGCTGGCGCCATCGCGGGCAGGCCCGGAAAGATAGTTGCGAACGACATCGCTGTCATGGCGGATCGCCGCCATGCGCAGGGCGGGGCGGTGTCGTCCCATGTCGCAGATGCGCCAGATCAGCAGGGCCGTCAGCGCCATGAGCAGGACCGAGAAGACCGAGTCGCTCAGGAAATGGCGGCCCATGGCGACGCGCAAACCGATGCCGAACAAGGCCAGCCCCGCACCCGCCGCCATCACGCGCTTGCGCCCCCGCAGCCAGGGCCAGCACAGGGTTGCGGCCAGGATGGCGAGCATGGCGATGCCCGCCCCCTCGCCCGACGGGAAGGAGCAGTTGGACAGGCATTGATCGGCCCGCTCGAAGGGCAGGGTGAAACGCTGCATCCCGCCGAACTGCTCCACCGCGTCGGGGCGCGCACGGCCCCAGTAGGATTTGAACACCCCGTTCACGAGCAGCGCCGGACCCAGGGCGAAACAGGCGGTTGCATAGAACGGCACGGCTCTGGGAATCTGCAGCCGCGATCCCAGCCGCAGCCAGCCCAGATAGAGGATCAACGACCCGAGCGCGACAAGCTGGGTGCCGCGCATGAACACATGCCGGACCGCGTTCAGCGCCTCGCTTTGTGCCATTGGGAAGGCGGCGCGTCCGTCATGGAACAGGCCGGACACTGCAAGATCGATGCGCGGCGCGGCCAGAAACAGCATGATGGCGGCGTTCAGCGCGATCAGCGTGCCGATCAGCAGCGACAGGTAGAGCCCGTCCACCCGCGGGCGTCTGGTGCCGGGCCTGCGCTGCGTCATGCGACGCCAGCCCAGCCGGGCCCGCGCGGCGAGCGGTGCGACGGTTCTGCCGTCCAGCACGGGAAGCTGTCCGCGCAGGGCGAGCGCGCGGCACAGCGCCCAGCTTGTCGCCAGCCCCAGCCCCAGCCCGGCCACCACGTCAGAGGGGTAGTGCTGCTGCGTGACGATCCGCGTCGCGCCGCCCAGAACGCCGAACGCCGCGATCAGCCGCCACTGCCGGGGGAACAGCCGCAGCAGGAAGAACCCGACCGCGCCGAGCGTGGTGGCATGGCCGGAGGGGAAGCTGTTGAAGGAGAAATCGAACGCATAGGGCCGCCAGGCAAAGGCGCCCAGTTCGCCGAACCATTCCGGGCGGGCGCGGCCGAAACCGTGCTTGAGGATCTGCACCGCGACACCGCTCAGCAGCACGCTGAGAAAGATCGCGACGCAGAGCTTCAGCACCAGCGATGCCCGCCCGCGCGCGGCCTCGCTGGCGCGGCTTTGCATGGTCACGGCGGCGCTGATTGCGATCAGCGGCAGGGTGATGCCCAGCCAGGCGCTGTTGCCGATCACCGTTGCCTCGCCGGCGATTGTGACGACCCACTCCGGCAGCATCGCCACCTGCCGCATAGCCGCCCCGTCCAGCAGGAAACTCAGCGCGAGCAGGGACAGGAACATCAGCGATCCGGTGGTCCGGGTGATCGTCATCGGCGGGCCTCGCAGCTTTCTTGCGGATTCCGGTCCGGCAGGACCAGCTCAAGGCGCTGTGTCCGGCCGTTGGCGTAGTTGAGACCGGTGATCTGTGCGGCGGCGCCGGGCGTAGGCGCGGCCCCCGGCGGCACCGCGATCCAGGCCCCGGCGATGCGCCCGTCCGAGAGCAGGGTTTCGGCGGTCTCAGCGTCGGTCAGCACCGTGTCGCGGCCGAGCAGGAACACCGCGCTCGGCTCGTGGAACCCGGCAAGCGCCACCGGCCCGCCACACAGATGGCCGGCCCCCGCCGCCGCCAGCCGCTCCGAGATCCACAGATCGCGCATCGCGGGCAGGGCGCTGCCCGCCGCGGTGCCGAGCATCAGCGTCCCGCAGAGCCACAGCATCCCGATCCCGACCGCCATGCCGCCGCGCCACAGCGCCACCACGGCCCAGCATCCAGCCAGCAGCGCCGCTCCGCTGCCCAACGCGGCAAGGGGCGCCACACCCTCCCCAAGCCGGATCGGGCCAAGTAGCATCAGCACCGCGAGGCCGGTCAGCACCAGCAGGAACGCGGCCGTTCCGGCCCCGGCCAGCCAGCCGCGGAACCGCCTGTCGCCGTCTGCCACGGCACAGACGCAGGCGGCCACGGCCAGCAACAGCGCGGGATAGAGATTCATCGGGTAATGGATCAGCTTGGTCGGCACCAGTTCCAGCACGATCCAGGCAGGCACGACCCATCCGGCCAGCAGCCGCGCCTCGATCTCTGCACGGCGTTGCCACAGAGAGGCGGCGGCCAGCGGTGCAAACAGCGTCCAGGGCCAGAAGCTGAGCAGGACACCCAGCAGATAGCTGCCCGGCGGGGCGCCGTGGCTTTCTTGGCCGGAGGTCAGCTTGGCCCCGAAATCGCCCAGCAGGGACTCGGTCAGAAAGGCGCCCTCGCTGCGCCAGATGATCGCCAGGAACCAGGGCAGCACCAGAGCCGCCGTCAGGGCGAGGCCGTGCCGCGGGTAGAGTCCGGTGATCCGCGGCATCCCGCGCTGCATCAGGCCCAGCCACAGCAGCAATCCCGCCACCGGCAGCAGGATCACCGGCCCTTTGAGCAGCAGCCCGGCCGAGACGGCCAGCCAGAACGCCGCCGCCACCCCGATCCCGGCCTGTCCCAGCACGGCGCGGAACAACGCCCCCATCGCCACCACGCTGGCCAGGAGCAGCGCGGCGTCCGTGGTGGCGAGCCGTGCCTCGACCTGCACGATCAGCGTGGCGGACAGCATCAGCCCGGCCATCGCCGCCGCGCGTGGCCCGACGACCGGCCGCCCCGCCCAGGACAGCGCGACGCAGGCCAGGGCCGCCGACAGCAGCGAGGGCAGGCGGTGCAGCCAGATCGCTGATTGCGCGCCTTGCCCGGACAGCGTCACCGCCGTGGCCTGCAACCAGTAGATCCCGACGGGCTTCTTGTAGCGCGGCGCGTCCTGCAGCCTGATGTCGACCCAGTCGCCCGACACGGCCATCTGGCGGCTGGCCTGGGCGAAACGCGCCTCGTCCCGGTCGGTCACGGGCAGGCTTGCGATGCCCGGCATCAGCGCCAGCAGGCTGACCAGCAACAACGCGGCGCAGGCCGTGATGCCCGTGCGGTTCAGGCGCAGGCGCGGCACGGCGGGGATATGGGGCGCAGCGCGCATCGCCCTATCCGGCCGGGGGATCGGCCAACGGCACGGGCTGGCGTGCCTCGCGGTGGATCAGCACCAGATTGCGCAGATAGACGATCAGCCCGGTGGACTGGCCCAGGATGAACACCACGTCGCGGCGATACAGCGCGTAGGCCAAGAGAAGCGTGCCGCCGACGATCGAGAGATACCAGAAGGCGATGGGGATATGCGACCGGCCGGCACGTTCGGAGGCGATCCATTGCACCAGGAAACGCGAGGCGAAGGCCATCTGCGCCGCAAGCCCGGTCACCACCCAGGCGAACTCGCTCCAGCCGTCGATATGGAGCAGGGCGAAGAGCATCTCCTTCATCGCGGGGCCGCGTCGCTGCGGGTCACGCTGCGGCCGGGCGGCGCGATGCGCTTGCGGCGGCGGATCAGCCAGGCCACGCCGATCAGATCGGTGACGCCGACGAGCGCACGCTGGAGATTGCTGTATTTCGACCGGCCCGACAGGCGCGGCGCATGGGCGACATCGACAAGCGCCACCTCCCAGCCGTCGCGGCGGAACAGCGCCGGCAGGAAGCGGTGCATGTGATCGAAATAGGGCAGGGCCAGATAGGCCTCGCGGCGGAACGCCTTGAGCCCGCAGCCCGTGTCCCGTGTGCCGTCCCGCAGCACCGCGCTGCGGATCCGGTTGGCGATGGCGGAGGCCAGGCGCTTCGACGCGCTGTCGCGCCGCTTGCGCCGCTGCCCGGCGACCAGACCCAGCCCTGTGGATGCGCCGGGCGCGATCAGCGGGGCGATGACCCGGCCGATCTCCTCCGGCGGGTTCTGGCCGTCGCCGTCCAGCGTGCAGATGATCGGGGCGCGGGAGTGCAGCACCGCTTCGTGCAGCGCGGCGGATTGCCCGGCGGAGCGGGTGAGCGTCACGACGGTCAGCGCGGTGGTCTGGTGCCGCGCCGCGTAGTCGCGCAGCGCCTCTGCCGTGCCGTCGCGCGAGCCGTCATCGGTCACGCAGATCTCGAACGGGCCGATCCCGGCCATGGCGGCGACGCAGCGGTTCAGCAGGGGTGCGACGGAGGCGGCCTCGTCCCGCATCGGGATGACGATGGACAGGACCGGCGCCGTGGCCCCGACGGGCTGCGGCGCGGTGAGCTGAGCATGCTGCACCGAGCGATTCACGCCTGTCTCCATCTTCGCGTCGTCATCCTGTTCTGCGAGTAATCGCGGAATGCGACGGGGCGATGTATTAAATGTAACAAATACATGATGTTGCGATGTTGCGGGGGTTCGGATAAGCAGGGGCTATGGCGGCTGACCAAACCGGGCCGCACGGCCCGTCCACCCCCCGTGCACCGGGCGTACACCGTTCGTGCACCGTTCTCGTGCGGCGCCGGTTTCGCTGGCGCCGGGTCGGGCGCGGCGCGGCGGAGAAGAGCGGGTTTTGGAATGGCGGAATTCTGTGCGATGATCGGGGCGATACATGGCGAAGCCAGGCGACACGCAGCAGGAGGGGAATGGCATGTCGGACCAAGCGGACAGGGAACAGAATGAGGGCATCAAGGCGGTAGAGTCCGGGGCGGGTGACACGGGCGCAACCGGGACCGGCACGGGGACGGGGACGGGGACCGACCCGGCGCGGCGGGCGTTTCTGCGCTCCACCGGGGCCTCGGCCTTTGGCGCGATGCTGGGCATGACCATCCCGTTTCAGCGCAACCTGCCCGCCGGGCTGATCCCGGTGGCGCTCGCGCAGGACACCGGGCAGGCGATGATGGCCGAGAAGGACGGGCTGATCGTGCTGGGCGACCGGCCGCTGAATGCCGAGACCCCGGCGCATCTGCTGGATGACGACATCACCCCTTACGAGCACATGTTCATTCGCATGAACGGGCTGGTGCCGCAGAATGCGCTCGACTCCGATGCCTCGGGCTGGATGCTGACCATTGACGGAGAGGTGGACAACCCGCTGGAGTTGAGCATCGACGATCTGAAATCGCGTTTCGAGACTGTCACCCGCGCGATGGTGCTGGAATGCGGCGGCAATGGCCGGGCTTTCTTCAACCCCGGCGCCTCGGGCAACCAGTGGACGACCGGCGCGGTGGGCTGCCCGGAATGGACCGGGGTGCGGCTGGCCGATGTGCTGGCCGAGGCGGGCGTCAGGGACAGCGCGGTCTACACGGCGCATTACGGCAATGACGTGCATCTGTCGGGCGATCCCGAGAAGGAGGTGATCTCGCGCGGGGTGCCGATCGACAAGGCGATGCAGGAGGATGCGCTGATCGCCTGGGCGATGAACGGGGCGGATATTCCCGCACTGCACGGCTTCCCGCTGCGGCTGGTGATCCCGGGCTATCCGGGATCGGTCAGCCAGAAATATCTCAACCGGATCACGATCCGCGACCAGGAACATGACGGCGCGAAGATGACCGGCTATTCCTATCGCCTGCCGGCCTATCCCGTGGCGCCGGGGACCGAGGTGCCGGAATCCGACATGGTGGTGATGACCGAGATGCCGGTGAAATCGCTGGTCACCTTTCCGCGCACCGGCACCGAGGTCGCGACCGGCGAGGCGGCCGAGATCCGCGGCCATGCCTGGGCCGGCAATGGCGATGTCGCGGCGATGCATGTCTCGACCGATTTCGGCCAGACCTGGCAGGAGGCCACGCTGGAGCCGCCGCCCAACCGCTTTGCCTGGCAACGCTGGCGTGCCGAGGTGACGCTGCCCGAGGCCGGGTATTACGAGGTCTGGGCGCGGGCCACCGATGCAAACGGCGTCAGCCAGCCGGCCACCACGCCGGGCTGGAACCCGCGCGGCTACGGCAACAACATGCAGCACCGCATTGCGCTGATCGCGGTGTGAGGGGGGATCATGCGTGGAATTGCCAAGATCGCCCTGCTGGCCGGGCTGGGCCTTGCCGCCGGGCTGATGCCGGTTCTGGCGCAATCGCGCCCCGATCCGATGCGTATGTCGGCCATGCCGGGCGCGGCACCGTCGCCCGATGACCCGATGCAGGCGCTGCGCACCCCCGATCCGGGCGAGGGCGACGGCCCTGCGGCCAGCGAGGAGTTCGGCGGTCTGCCCGACGCGCCGGGGGCCGAGGACACCTATTACCAATGCGTCGCCTGCCACTCGACCGAGATCATCAAGCAGCAGCGCATCACCGACGCCCGCTGGGACGATCTGTGGCAGTGGATGGTCGAGGAGCAGGGGATGTATGAGCCCGATGCGGAGACGAAGCAGGTCATCCTGACCTATCTGAAAACGCATTTCTCCTCGGAACTTTGACCGGGCGGGGTGGCGCGCGCCCGTCCCGTCAATACGAGGCGGGCGAGATGGCGCTGACGATTTCTGCCCGTGCCGTGCCCGTGTTGCGGAAGCGATGCGGTTCGCGGCTGTCGAAGTAATAGCCGTCCCCGGCCTGCAATTCGCGGGTCTGCCGGCCCACCGTCACTTCGACGCGGCCGGAGACGACATAGCCCGCCTCCTGCGCGACATGGGACAGCATCTCGCCGGTATCGGCGCCGACGGCGTAGCTCTCCTTGAGGAACTGAAAGCTGCGATAGGGGTGGTTCAGACCGATCAGCCGGTAGGAGATGGTGTCGGGATTGCCGATCTCGGGCAGATCCGCCGCCGTGTAGAACGGGCTGCCGCCGCCGTCGCGCACCCCGCCCAGAAATTCCGCCAGCCGGCTGCCGAGCGCGTCGAGGATCGCCTGCAGCGTGTCGATGGTCGGGCTGATCCGGTCGCGCTCGATCATCGAGATGGTGGTGTGGGACACGCCGGAGCGCAGCGCCAGTTCGCGCATGCTGAGCTGGCGTCGCTGGCGCAGATCGGTCAGGGCCTTGCCTATTCTGGCCATGATATTGTCCATCTCTGCGGCTGCATATGCTGAATTGATCGCATGGGTTGTGACTTGTTGGCAAGTATTCTGTCCGCGCCCGGCCGGGTGGCTATGCGGCGACCCGGCCATGGCTAGAATGGCCGCCGCGCCGCCATGCGATGCGGCAGATCAGGAGGGGATTTCATGGGCGATGTGACGGGTTTCAAGGGCGTGCGCCATCTCAAGGCGCCGTCGCGCGACGCGGCATCGGACAACGCGCCGGTGGCCGAGACGGTGGCCGAGGTGCTGGCGCGGGTGCGCCGCGAGGGCGATGCGGCGGTGCGCGATTATTCCAACCGCTTCGACAAGGCCGATCTGGCCGCGTTCGAGGTCAGCGCCGCGGACCGCGCGGCGGCGGTGGACGGGCTGGATCCGCAGACACGGGCGGATACGGAATTCGCCATCGCCAATGTGCGCCGCTTTGCCGAGGCGCAATTCGCCACGATTGGCGGGCTGGAGGATGTCCAGCCGCGCCCCGGCGTGCATCTGGGGCACCGGGTGATCCCGCTGGAACGGGTCGGCTGCTATGTGCCGGGCGGGCGCTATCCGCTTCTGTCGGCGCCGATCATGACCATCGTGCCCGCGAAGGTGGCCGGGGTGGAGGAGGTGATCGCCTGCCTGCCGCCGAACGCGCATGAGGCGATGATCGCGGGTTGTCATCTGTCGGGCGCGGACCGGATCTTCCGCATCGGCGGCGCGCAGGCCATCGCGGCGATGGCGTTCGGCACCGAAACCGTGCCGCGCGTGGACAAGATCGTGGGGCCGGGCAATGCCTTCGTGAACGAGGCCAAGCGGCAGGTCTTCGGCCCGGTGGGGATCGACCAGCTCGCCGGGCCGTCGGAGATCTATATCCTCGCCGATGAGAGCGGCGATGCGGAGATGATCGCCACCGATCTGCTGGCGCAGGCCGAGCATGACGTGCGCACGCGGGTCGGGCTGATCACCACCGATGTCGAGCTGGCACAGGCGGTGCTGGACGAGGTTGCGCGCCAGCTTGCGTCGCTGTCGACTGCCGAGACCGCAGGGGCGGCCTGGCGCGATTACGGCGAGATCGCGATCTGCGCGGATGAGGCGGCGATGATCGCCTATTCCGATGTCATCGCGGCGGAGCATCTGCAGATCCACACGCTGGACCCGCATGCGACGGCGGCGAAGCTGCGCAGCTATGGCTCGCTGTTCATCGGCCCGCTGGCCAGCGTGGTCTATTCCGACAAATGCGCCGGGACCAACCACACCCTGCCGACCATGGCGGCGGGGCGGTATACCGGCGGGCTGTGGGTCGGGGCCTATGTGAAGGTCGTCACCCATCAATGGCTGACGCCGGAGGGGGTCGCGCAGGTCGCACCGCCGGCGGTGCGCCAGAGCGCCAGCGAGGGGCTGGAGGGGCATCGCCGGGCCGCGCAGCTTCGGCTCGACCGGCTTCAGAACGCCGGCGACTGAGCGGAGACATCGGTGGCGGCCTCGAACGCCGCCCCGATCCGGCAGATCATCGCCTCGGCCCCGTGCGCGGCGATGATCTGCATTCCCAGCGGCAACCCGCTCGAGAACCCGACCGGCAGCGACAGTGCCGGGTGGCCGGTCAGGTTGAAGGGAATGGTGCGCATGGCCGTCCACACGGTCTCCTCTCCCGCGAAGGCCGAGACCGGGGGTGCGGCGGCCAGCGTCGTCGGCGCGATGATCGCGTCGCAGCCGTAGAGCAGCGCATCCATCCGGGCGGTGATGCGCTGCCCCGCGCGGCGGGCGCGGGCGACGGCATCGGGGGTGATGCCGATCCCGCCCGCGAGCGCCTGCCTCGCCTGGCGGCCATAGCGTTCGGGCGTGGCGCGCAGCATGGCGCGGTGATGGCGGAACGACTCGTCATGCAGGATCAGGGCAGCGGCGGATTCGGCCAGGGCGTAATCGGGCATGGGCGTGAGCGAAATCCGCGCCCCCAGCATCGACAGGGTGGAGGCGGCGTCGTCCATCGCCTGGATCAGTGCCGGATCGGCGTCGGGATCATCCGCGAACCAGTCGCGGGCATAGGCGATGCGCAGCCCGGCAATGTCGCGGCCGATGCCCGGCATGGCCACGGCCCGCCCGGCCATGGCGTCGAGCATCAGCGCCGCGTCACCGACGCTGGCGGCCAGCGGACCCAGATGGTCGAGGCTGGGCGAGAGCGGATGGACCCCGGCCATGGGCAGCAGGTCGCGGCTGGGTTTCAGCCCGACGATGCCGCAATAGGCGGCCGGGCTGCGGACCGATCCGCCGGTGTCGGTGCCGATGGCGATGCGCACCATCCCCGCCGCCACCGCCGCGGCGGAGCCTGACGACGATCCGCCGGTGATCCGGTCGGGATGCCAGGGGTTGCGGGCGGGCGGATAGGCGGTGTCGCCGCCCGGCCCGGTCAGCGCGAATTCATAGGTGGCGACCCGGCCCAGCGGGATCGCCCCGGCGCGGCGCAGCCGGGCGATCACGGCGGCATCCTGCGTCCCGCGCGCGGCCTGCTGGCGACTGCCGCAGCGGTTTTCGCCGCCCACCATCTCCAGCAGATCCTTGACGGCGAAAGGGATGCCATGGAGCGGGCCGGTTGTCGCACCGCTCGCCCGCGCCCGGTCGGCCTGGTCGGCGGCGCGTCTGGCGCCATCGGCGTCGAGATGGACGAAGGCGCGGATCAGCCCGTCCCGTGCCTCGATCCGGGACAGATGCGCCTCGATCAGCTCGCGCGCGGTCAGATCTCCCGCGCGGAGCATCGGGGCCAGCTCGCTCAGGGGCAGGTCAGCGGGGTTCATCGTCTCTCGTCAGCTCATCGGCCAGAAGCAGCTCGGCGGCGCGGCGCAGCCCGGTATAGACGCGCAGCGCGGCGGTCGTGTCGCGGTCGTCCAGAACGATCCCATCGGCGTGGAGCGCCGCCTCGAACCGGGCGCGGTCATCTTCGGTGCCGGTTGCGGCGGCGTCGCCGTCCTCGCGGCGCGCCATCTCAGGTCCGGGCCTTCTCGAAGGCGGTCCAGGCGGCCTCGAAAGCGGCGAAATCGAAGCCCTCGGCGCGGGCCGGATCGAGCACCAGCCGCTCTGTCTCCAGCAGTTTGCGGATCGCGTCGCCCAGCACCGGGACCACCTCGGCTGGCACCACGAGCGCGCCGTGCCGGTCGGCATGGATCAGATCGCCATCCGCGACCTGCATCCCGAACACCCGGACCGGTTCGCCCACGCTGCGCAGATGCACGAAGCCGTGGCTGGGCCCGACCGAGCCCGCGATCACCGGATAGCCCGACGGCAGGTCGCCCAGATCGCGCACGACGCCGTTGGTCAGCGTGCCGGACAGGCCGAAGCCCTTGTGGATGGTGGTGTTGATCTCGCCCCAATAGGCGCCGATGGCGTTGGGATAATCCAGATCCTCGACCACCGCGACGGCGGGTTTTGGGGCCTCGGCCATGTGGCGGTAATAGTCCATGCGCCGGGCCCGGATCACCTCGGCCGGTTCGGTCGGCGGCGCGATGGCGGAGAGGCTGGCGGTGCGGGCATAGCCCACGATGGCCCCGGCATCGGGTTCGGTGCAGATCACCGTGCCGCGGGTAAATCCATCGAAGCCGCGCCGTCCCTGCGCCACCTCGATGGCGTTGCAGACCGTGGGCGTGTCCACCCGGCGCAGCAGATCCAGAAGATCGGGGTCCATTGTCATGCCTCCAGCCAGTGCCGCAGCGCGGCAGTTGTTTCGCCTGGTTGTTCCAGCACGGGCAGATGGCCCGCGCCCTCGATGATGCGCAGCACCGATCCGGGGATCAGCCGGTGCATCAGCTCATGGCGTTCGACCGGGCAGAGCCGGTCCTCGCGCCCGCACAGGATCAGGGTCGGCACGGTCGCGCCGCGCAGCACGTCCTGCCGGTCGGGGCGGTCGCGCAGCGCGCGGGACTGGTTGACGAAGACCTGCGGGCCGAGATCCGTCGCCATCTCCATGCACAGATCCAGCACCGCCTGCTTGCCGGGACCATCCGCGAGATAGTTCGGCTTCATCTCGTCGCGCATGACCGCGCGCAGCCGCCCGGCCTCGACCGCGGCGATCTGGGGCGCGCGGTTTGCCTGAACCTCTGGCAGCTCGGCGCGGGGATTGGTGTCCAACAGCGCCAGCCGCTCGATCCGCTCGGGCGCCTGGGCCAGCATCTCCATTGCGACGATGCCGCCCATCGACAGCCCGGCCAGGGCGAAGCGGGGCGGGGCATGGGCCAGCACGCTGGCGGCGATGGCCTGCATCGTGTCGTGCTGGCCGATCGGGGGAAGATGCAGCGCGCGATCAGTCCCCAGCGCCGCGATCTGGGGGCCGAAGAGCCGGGCGTCGCACATCATCCCCGGCAGCAGAACCAGCGGGATCACGATGCCGCCGCTGCCCCGCCCGCCGAGGCGCGCGCCGCGCCTTCGGCTATGGCGCCGAGCTTGGCATAGGCGATGTCGGGATCGACCGCGCCGAATCCGGCGAAGGTGCCGAAGCCGCAATCCGATCCGGCGATGACCCGGTCGGCGCCGACGATGCCGGCAAAGCGCGACAGGCGTTCGGCGACCAGATCGGGATGTTCGACGAAATTGGTCGTGGTATCGACCACCCCAGGCACCAGGATCTTGTCGTCCGGGATGTCGGCGCGGCGGTCGCGGAACACCGTCCATTCATGGCCGTGACGGGGATTCGAGGTCTCGAACAGCACATGGCGCGGGCGGGCCTGCATCAGCGTGTCGAACATCTGCGCCATGGGAATGTCGCAGATATGCGGGCCTTCGTAATTGCCCCAGCAGATATGGATGCGCAGCTTCTCGGGCGGGAGGCCGGAGAGCGCGTGGTTGAGCGCCTCGACATGGCTGGCGGCGATCTTCACGAATTCGGCGTCCGACAGATCGCTGAACAGCATATGCCGCGACAAGGCCAGATCGGGGCAGTCGAGTTGCAGATCCAGCCCGGCGGCGACGATGGTTTCGTATTCCGCCTTCATCGCATCTGCCAGCGCGGCCAGATAGGCGTCGCGCGTCGGGTAGTGGTCGTTTTGTAGGAACAGCGAGATGACGCCGGGCGAGGCGGCGTTCATGAAGCCGCGTGTCGCGCCGTGTTCCGCCATCGCCGCTTTCAGGTTGGCGATGTCCTTTTCCAGCTCTCCCTGACCCTTGGATTTCACCTCTCCCACGCACATCGGGCGGGCATATTGCGGGGTGCCGCCGGACTCCGCGATGCGCTTGAGAAAGCCGGGGAACCGCTTGAGATCGGCGGGGGCGTTGCGCGGGCTGTCGCCGTCGAAGCCGGTATAGCGGTCCTTCACATAGGTCGCATAGCTGATCTTCGACGTCTCGCCGTCCGAGACGATATCGACCCCGGCCGCGACCTGCCAGCGCACCGTTTCGGAGACGGCGCGGGTCATGGCGGCGTCGAATGCGCCGGAATCGTAGGGCTCGCCGCGTTCGCGGGCGAAGATGAAATCGACGACCTCCTGCGTGCGCGGAAGGCTGCCGACATGGGTGGTGAGAATTCCGGTCATACCAGCGGCCCATCACGCGATTCATGAATATATGCCAGAACTTGCCATCCGGGAGTCGCGATCTGAAACCAGTTGTACTTCAGAACTGCAGTTTGATCCTCAGTCAACTCGCCACTGAATATCACCCCATCGCCGGGCTTTTGACTGTCCTTGCGAACGACGACGGTATTGAGGCTAGGCAGTTCGTCGTTTCGGCAAAGAAGTGCGATGATGCCTAAGGGCCTACCCAAACTCCGGTGACTATATTGCATGTATTTGCCAAGCGACTCATAGCTGATCAGACCGACCGGCAAGTTTCCGTCCTGACATTCAAGCTTTACCCAGCCGGTCAGTATCTGCCAGATTTGCTGGGCGCGCATATAGACTTCGTCGCCTTCTTCAAAATAACTCAACGCCATTTTAGTGTCCTTTCCAGGTGGCGCCGGCCGGATCCCCGGTGCCGACGGTGCGATAGAGCGCCGCCTCGCCGGTCATGGCGGGCGCGATGCCGTAGGCGGTGTTTTCCGGCACGCTCATCGTGTCGCCGGGGGCGAGCGTGGCCGCGCCGCCATCCCATGTCACCTTCCAGTGCCCGCGCACCGGCATCAGCACTGCCGGGTTGTCGTGGCGCTGGCGGCCATCCAGCTTCGTGCTCTGGGTGATGAAATCGACCTCGAATCCGGGCTTGTCGCGCAGTTTCGCGTCGGCGCCGATCACCCGCGCGGGCTGGCGGTCGGCAAGCGCCACCAGATCCCAGTAGCGGGCGACATAGTTCGGCACCACCTCGGCCGTGGTCGGTTCGGGGAAGGCCTTCAGCTCCTCGTCGCTGAGCAGCGGCATCGGCTGTTCGCCGTCGGGCAGGGACTGGCCCTTCTTGCTGTCATAGAGCTTGCCCTTCTGAGACAGGATCAGCCCGTGGTCGCGCGCATCCTCGATCACCTGCGGGGCCCAGATCACGCCGCCGCCGGCATCGTCGCCGCCCAGGATCGCCATGATCATGCCGTAATCGGTGCCGATATTCTCGAATCCGCGGAAGATGCCGGTGGGGATGTTGAAGATGTCGCCCTCCTCCAGCACCACCTCGCCGGCATCGCCGTGGCGGCCCCAGAAGAAGCGCCAGCGGCCCTTGAGCACGAAGAACACCTCGGCGGTGCGGTGGGAATGCAGCGAGTTGCGGCAGTTCGGCGGCTGACCGGCCGCGCCGATATTGAAGCCGTGCGGGATCGAGATATGGACGTGCTGATCGGGGCTTTCGCTGACCCCGCCGCCGATGATGGTGAAGTTCTCCTTCTGGTTCGAGCCGGGGGTGTGGGCGTCGATGAAGGCGGTCTTGCAGGGTTGCAGCTCGCCATAGCGGACGATGCGGGAATCCATTTCCTGGGGTGTCATGTCGGTGATCCGTGAAGAATGATTTGGGTTCGGGCGTGATGCGGATGCGCATCGGGGCCGGGGTAATGCGGATTGAGGCGGCGCGAGCGGAGCGCCTGGCGCCAGACATGGAAGCGGCGCAGATCGGCGTCGTCGCGCAGCATCAGACCGACCCCGTATGCAGGTGGATCTGTTTCCAGATCGCCACCTCGTCGAACAGGGTGAATTCGCGGCGCAGCCCGCGCGGGCCGAATTCGGCATGGGTGAAGCCCATGACATGGACCGGCGCGCCGGTCGGGTCGCCGAAACGGCCGAAGCCGTCATGCCGCCCGTCCAGGCTCCATCTCAGCGCGGCGCGGTGCGGCTGGTGCGGGTCCGACCGGCCCATGGCGTGATGGATGCGGAAGGTGGCGGACGGGAAGGCAGAGCGGAGGCGCATCCAGATCGCCTCGGCGTTCTGCCAGCCCCAGCCGCCGATGCCGCCGGCATGTTCGATGCGCAGGGCGCGGTCATATTCGGCGCGGATGACCGAGATGTCCTTGCCCATGATCCGGGTGAGGATCTCGGCCAGTCGCTGGCCCCATTCGCTGTCATTGCCGCGCGCGGTATAGGGTCCGGGCCGGTCCTGATCGGGGGTGAATGGGCGGATCGCCTGATCGGGCCCGCCCTCGGCCACGATCCGGGCGCGGGCGAACTCGGCCGGGTCATGGCCCAGTTGGCGGGCCTGGTCGCCGGTGTCATAGGCCAGCCATTCATCGTCGATCACCTCGTCCAGCACCGCGCAATCGGCGATGCAGCGCACGGTGAAGCGCCGGCCGATGGGCGGGCCCCAGATGCCGTGGCCGGTATGGGTGCCGGTGATGACGCTGCGATGCGAGGACAGGTAGCGCCCGGCCGGATCGCCGGCCCAGATCACGTCCTCGCCCAGAATTTCGAGATCGGGAAACGCCGCCATCTTGGCCAGCGTGTCGTCGATGACCGAGCCGTTGCCGATCTTCATGCCGCCGGCATTGCGCATGATCATCCCGGCGCCATAGGCGGTTTCCAGCAGCGCGATGCCGCGATTCTCCCAGATCTCCTGTGTGATGCCCAGGATATAGCTGTCCGGGTCGGTGTAGCGGGGAGGCGCAGGGCGTCCGGGCTCGGTCATGCCTCACCTGTCTGCAACAGGATCTGTTTCCAGATGGCAATCTCGTCATACAGCGCGGTTTCGCGGCGCAGACCCCAGGGCCCGTATTCGGCGTGGGACATGCCGAACACATGAACGCGCGCCCCGGTCGGGCGTCCGAAAATTCCCCAGCCGTCATGGGTGCCATCGAGGCTCCAGCGGATCGCGGCGCGGGGCGAGAGCATGCCGCCATCCATGCCGATCCGGTGATGGATGCGGAACTCGGCCGAGGGAAAGGCCGATCGCAGCCCGAGCCAGAAGGCCGACACCGCCTCGCGGCCGATGGCCTGCTGCCCGCCGGGATAGTGACCGATCGCGGCGCGGTCGTAATCGGTCAGGATATGGGCGAAATCCATCTCCATGATCCGGGTCAGGTCGTCGGCGTAGCGCAGCCCCCATTCATTTTCGTTGCCGGTGCCGCGATACGGGCCATCGACATCCCGCGACGGGCAGAACGGCTCGGTGGCAAACTCGACCCCACCCTCGGCCGCGATCAGGTCGCGCGCATAGTCCTGCGGGTCCATCCCGAGCTGCCGGACGATGCCGCCATAGTCGCGCACCAGCCATTCATCATGGATGGTATCACCCCTGGCGGCGCAATCCGCAATCACCCGGATGGTGAAGCGCCGGCCGGTCGCGGGGCCGAACTGCCCGTCATTGAGATGCGTCGCGGTGGTGATGATCCGGTGCGAGGAGAGATGCCCGTATTCGGGGTCGTCCGACCAGATCACGTCCTCGGCCAGAAGCTGGCGGTCGGGGAATTCATGCAGCGTGGCCATGGTGGCCGCCATCACGCCACGATTGCCGCTTGTGACGCCCATCGGCGTGCGGATCGGCATGTCCGGCGCGTAGTAGCGGTTCAGCGTCTCGATGCCGCGCTCTTCCCAGATCTCGCGGGTGATCCCGATGATGTAGTCGGGGAAATCCTGCCATCTGTCATAGGCGGTCATCGGCTGGCCTCGTCGGGGTTGCGGGTGGAGCCGCGCAGGATCAGCGGGCCGTCGATCTCGATCCGCGCGGCGGGGCGGGCGCGGTCGCCGATCTTGGCCAGCATCGTGTCCACCGTGGCGGAGACCATGCGATTGACCGGCTGGCGCACGGTGGTCAGATCGAAGGCCGGCCAGGCGGCCAGCGGCACGTCGTCATAGCCGACCACCGCCACGTCATCGGGGATGCGCAGACCCAGCTCGATCCGCAGCACGTCCATCACCGCGAAGGCCATGTGGTCATTGCCGACGAAAATGGCGTCGGGCGGGTCGTCCATGGCCATCATCTGACGGGCGGCGTCGGCGGCGTCTTCGCGGGTATACATCCCCTCCAGCACCGCCGCCGGTGCGTGTCCGGCCGCCTTCAGCGCGTCCAGGAACCCGTCATGGCGGTCGCGCCCGGTGGAGGAGCCGAGCCAGCCCGAGATATGGGCGATGCGCCGGTGCCCGGCAGCGATCAGGAACTCCGCCACCTTGGCGCCCCCGGCGCGGTTGGCCGAAGTCACCGCGGAATGGGCGGTGCCGTCCTGGGCGCGGTTGAACAGCACCACCGGGATGCCCGCGGCCTCGCAGCGTTCGGTCAGGTTGTTGGTCATGCCGACCGATGCGGTGATGATGCCGTCCACCTGGTAGTCGATCAGCTCCTGCATCACCTCCTCGATCTGCGCGTCGGAGTTGCCGGCCATGAAGATCAGGATGTGGTAGCCCTCGGCCTGGAGCGCGCGGGACAGATGTTCGATCGCCACCGGGTAGAACTGGTTTTCCAGATAGGCGACGACCAGTCCGATGATGCGCGAGCGCCCGGTGATGAGCGAGCGCGCCAGCACGTTGGGGCGGTAGCCCAGGGTCTCGGCCGCGTCGCGGACCTTGCGCGACATCGCCGCCGAGACCGAGGCGCCGGGGGTGAACACCCGGCTGACCGCCGACTGGCTGACCCCGGCCAGCCGCGCCACATCCTGAGAAGTCACCTTGTCCGTCATCAGTCCGCCGTCCATCCTCCATCGACCATCATCGCCGTGCCGGTCACCAGCGAGGATGCGTCGGAGGCCAGATAGATCACCGCCCCCATGATATCCTCGACCTCGCCGATCCGGCCAAGCTTGATCTTCTCCTCGATCCAGCGGACGCGGTCGGGGTCCGCGAAGGTGGCTTCGGTCAGCGGCGTGCGGATGAAGGTCGGGCAGACCGTGTTGATGCGGATGCCGCTGCGGCCCCATTCCAGCGCCATGGATTTCACCATCCCCTCGATGGCGTGCTTGCTGGCGCAATAGACGGCGCGGTCGATGCCGCCGACATGGCCCATCTGGCTGGAGACATGGATGATCGAGCCGCGCCTGCCCGCCGCGATCATGCCGCGCGCGGCGCCAGCCGACAGGAAATAGGCGGCGCGCAGGTTGAGCGACATCACCGCGTCGAAATCCTCGGGCGTGGTGTCCAGTGCCGGGGAGTGGCGCGCCATGCCGGCGGAGTTCACCACCACGTCGAAGGCGGGCTGCGCATCCAGGGCGACGGTAAGCGCGTCGAGATCGGCCATGTCGAGCGGCAGTGCCTCGGCGTCTTCGCCGCGGCGGGTGATCTCTTCCACCACCTCCGCCAGACGGTCGGCGCCGCGCGCCGCGCAGACCACATGCGCGCCCTGTTCCGCCAGCGCCGCTGCGCAGGCCGCCCCGATGCCGGAGGACGCGCCGGTAACGAGCGCCCGGCGACCATCGAGGCGGAAGGACGGGGTGCGGGGCAGGGCCATCGCCTTACTCCGCCGCTTCGCGGTGCGGGGCGGGTTCGCCGTAGGGCACGTTGATCCCGCCATAGCGCCGCACCCGGATATTGCACTGCTCGGCATGGCCGACAAAGCCTTCGAGCATGCAGAGCCGCGAGCCGTATTCGCCGATCAGCGTCGCGGCCTCGTCGCTGGTGACTTTCTGATAGCTGTGGGTCTTGAGGAACTTGCCGACCCAGAGACCGCCGGTATAGCGGCCTGCCTTCTTGGTCGGCAGGGTGTGGTTGGTGCCGATCACCTTGTCGCCATTGGCGACATTGGTGCGCGGGCCGAGGAACAGCGCGCCGTAGCTGTGCATCTTCTCCAGATACCAGTCGTCGCGGTCGGTCATCACCTGGACATGCTCATAGGCAAGATCGTTGGCGAGGCCCAGCATCTCGTCATGGCTGCCGCACAGATAGATGTCGCCGTAATCCTTCCAGGACGCCTCGGCCGTCTCGCGGGTGGGCAGCATCGGCAGCAGGCGGTCGATTTCCGCCATCGTCGCCTCGGCCAGCTTGCGGGAATTGGTGATGAGGCAGGCGGGCGAGTTGTAGCCGTGCTCGGCCTGGCCCAGAAGATCCGTCGCGATCATCTCGGCATCGACGGTCTCGTCCGCGATCACCATGGTTTCGGTCGGACCGGCAAACAGGTCGATGCCGACGCGTCCGTAAAGCTGGCGCTTGGCTTCGGCCACGAAGGCGTTGCCGGGGCCGACCAGCATGTGCACGGGATCGATGGTTTCGGTGCCGAGCGCCATTGCGCCCACCGCCTGGATGCCGCCCATCACGTAGATCTCATGCGCGCCGCCAAGATGCATCGCGGCGACGATGGCCGGGTGCGGCGCGCCGCCCACCGGCGGGGCCGAGGCGACGATGCGCGGCACGCCCGCCACCGATGCGGTCAGCACCGACATATGCGCCGAGGCCACCATCGGGAACTTGCCGCCCGGAACATAGCAGCCGACCGACTGCACCGGAATACTGCGGTGCCCGAGGATCACGCCCGGCATGGTCTCGATCTCGATATCCGTCATCGAGGCGCGCTGCGCCTCGGCAAAGCGGCGGATCTGGTCCTGCGCGAAGCGGATATCGGCCATGTCGCGCGGGCTGACCTGCTGCATGGCGGCCTCGATTTCGGAGGCGGAGAGGCGGAAGCTGTCGGGTGCGTAGCGGTCGAATTTCTCGGACAGCTCGCGCACCGCCGCATCGCCGCGGGTTTCGATGTCCTTGAGCGTGGATTCGACCGTGGCGCGCACCTTCGCATCGTCCTCGGCGCGGGCGTCGGCCGGTTTGCCGGATTTGAGATGTTCAATTGCCATGTTGCAGTTCCTTCATGGGGCGCGTCGCGGCGCCGCGTCCTTCGGTTCCGTCGCGGCCCGGACACGGGCCGGCGCGGCCTGTCTAGCGGTGGCGCCCGTCGATGCGTTCGCCGGTTTCGCTGTCGAAGAGATGGCACATCGCCGCGGGGATCTGGGTCCCGACCTCCTCTCCGATCTCGACGCGGTAATCCTTGGGCGCCTTGATCGAGACCAGCGACTCGCCGATGCGGTAGGAGATCATCGACGCCTCGCCCAGCAGTTCGACCGAGTAGACCGGGGCACGCAATTCGCCCTCGCCCTCCGGGGCGAGCGACACGTCCTCTGCCCGGAAGCCCAGCGTGACCGGCCCGGAATGTCTGGTGTCGAGACCGGGCACGCGGATCGACTCGGATTCGAACACCCCGTCCACCAGCCGGCCCTGCACCAGGTTCATTGCCGGGCTGCCGATGAAGCTGGCGACGAAGGTATTGGCCGGATAGTCGTAGATGTCGGTCGGCGTGCCGACCTGCTGGATGCGGCCCTTGTTCATCACCACCACCCGATCGGCCAGGGTCATCGCCTCGATCTGGTCATGGGTGACGTAGATGGTGGTCGTTTTCAGCTTGTGCTGGAGGTTCTTGATCTGGGCGCGGGTCGAAACGCGCAGCTTGGCGTCCAGGTTCGACAGCGGTTCGTCCATCAGGAACACGGTCGGCTTGCGCACGATGGCCCGGCCAAGCGCCACGCGCTGACGCTGACCGCCCGACAGCGCGGCGGGACGGCGTTCCAGCAACTCGGTCAGCTCGACCATTTCGGCCGCGCGCATGACCCGGTCGTGATGTTCGTCCTTGGGGGTCTTGCGGACCTTCAGCGGGAAACGGATGTTCTCATAGACCGAAAGCTGCGGGTAAAGGCCGTAGGACTGGAACACCATGGCGATGTCGCGGTCCTTCGGCTCCAGCTTGTTGACCATCCGGTCGCCGATCCAGATCTCGCCGTCGGTCACGTCCTCCAGCCCGGCGATCATCCGCATGGTGGTCGACTTGCCGCAGCCGGACGGACCCAGCAGCACGATGAATTCCTGATCCTTGATGTGCAGGTCGAAATCATCGACGCCGATGAAATTTCCCCAGCGTTTCGTGATATTCTTGAGCCGCATTTCAGCCATTGGATCACCTTATCCTTTCACGGCGCCGGCGGTCAGGCCGCTGACGATCTGGCGCTGGAACACCATGACGAGAACGAAGAGCGGCGCCATCGCCGAGACGGCGGCGGCCACGGCATACATGACCTTGCCCTCCTGCTGGGTGGAGCCGAGGAAGCTGTTGATCTTGGGAACCATGGTGTGGTTGTCCTGACTGAGAAGCATCGAGGTCACGGTGAAGTCGTTATAGGCCAGCAGGAAGCTGAACAGCCCGGTGGTGACGACGCCGGGCCACATGACCGGGATCACCGCCAGCCGGAACGCCTGGAACCGGGTGCAGCCATCCACCATCGCGCTTTCGTCGAAATCCTTCGGAATGGTCAGAAAGAAGCTGTGCAGCATCCACAGGGTGAACGGCTGGTTGATCGCCACCAGCACGATGATGGTGGTGATCAGATAGCCCCAGATGTTCAGCTCGAAAAACGGCAGCAGATAGCCCGAGACCAGCGTGACATGCGGCATGGCGCGGAAGATCAGCGCCGCGATCAGCAGCCAGAAGGTATAGCGGAACCCGGATCGTGCCAGCGCGTAGCCGCCCAGCGTGCCGACGGTCAGCGAGATGGTGACGGTGGCGATCACGACGATGGCGGTATTCAGCACCGCCTTCCAGAAATCCTGCTCGATCCAGGCACCGTAATAGCCGCTGCCGGTGAAGGGGCTGCCGGTCTGCGCCTCGGTGGCGGGGCCGAAGAAGGCGTTCATCCAGTCGGCGCGGGAGAAGAAATCCGCCTCGACCTTGAACGAGCCCCAGGCGGTCCAGATGAACGGGAAGGCCGCGAGAAACAGCCACAGCAGCACGAAGCCGGTGGACAGCGCGACGAGCGGCCAGGAGCGTTGATGGATGCTGTTCGCCATGGGTCAGGCCTTTCTGCCGAAATCGCGCCAGGTGCGGATCAGCACCGGGAAAAGCAGGATGATGACGCCGAGAATGGTCAGCATGGAACTGGCCGCGGCCGAGCCGAAGAGCGGGAAGTCGCCGGAGCGCAGATCGGTGTAGATCATGTGGCTGAGCGAGCTGGCATTCGCCTCGGCCGAAAACCCGATGATCGGCTCGAACACCCGGAAATTGTCCATGAGCTGCATCAGCGCGATGAAGGTCGCCAGCGGCATCAGATAGGGAATGGTGACGAACCGGATCCGCTCCCACCGGCTGGCGCCGTCGACCATGGCGCTTTCCAGCGTGTCCTGCGGCACGGTTTGCAGCCCGGCATAGAACACCACGAATGCAAAGGGCGCGCTGTGCCAGACGCCATAGACGAACAGCGTCACCCAGGTCAGGGTTGGTGAGGCTTTCAGCGACAGTTGCGGGTCGTTGAACACCGCCTGCAGCGTGGCGCCGATCACCCCGCGCGCGTCGATCATCCAGAACAGCACGAGCGCGCCGATCAGCGGCGTGACGATCATCGGCAGAAGCGAGAAGAAGATCACCGGCCCCTTCAGCCGCGCCGAGACGGTGTTGACGGCGATGGCGATGAAAAAGCCCAGCACGATCACCAGCGGCGTGACGATGAAGGTATAGCTGAGCGTGAAGATCAGCGCCTTGTAGAAGGGCAGGTTCATCACCTGCCGGATGAACTCGCCAAGGCTGTCGCTGCCGCGCCAGGCCGCGCCGACCTCGTCAAAGGCCAGGTGGCTTGCGTTGGTATAGGTGCCCAGCCCGTTGAACCGTCCCATCGGGCTTTCGCTGCGCAGCTCGGCCATGGCGGCAGCATCGACGCGCATTTCCGACTTGCAGCCGAACGGGCCGCAGGATTCCACCTCGGTCATCACCTGTTGATGCTCGACGAAGAAGGACTGGTAGGCGACCGAGACGATGGGAACGGCGATGAACAGGATCATCGCCAGCAGTGACGGCCAGATGAAGGCCAGAAATGTCCTGTGCGGCATGGTTCACTCCGGCAGGAAGGGCGGGGCGGGTGCGGGACCGGACGGCCGGCCCGGCGGCAGGAAAGAGCTGTTGCGACGCGAGGCAGGGCGGATCGGCCGCCCCGCCCGCGCGATCAGTCTATGAAGCCGGATTCGCGGGCCGCGACCATATAGGCGGCGGTCGCATCCGCCAGCGCCTGCTCGGCGCTTTCCTGGCCCTGCATGAATTCCGCCAGGTTGTCGCCGAGCGCCGTGTGCAGCAGCCCCATATAGGGCAGCATCGGATAGGGGCGCGCGCCGCCTTCCAGATTGGCCGCGACCCCCACTGCGGCGGGCGTCGTCTCGTAGCCCTTGACCAGCCAGACGGCGGCTTCGGGGTTCTCCTGCACTGTGTCGGGCGATATGCCGACCATCATGGCGCGGAACGACGCCTCGGCATCCTCGTCCGAGATGTTCTTGGCGATGACGAAGCCGTCCCACCACAGCGCGGCGGAGGGGATCGAGTTACCGTCGATCGTGGGCGCTGCGGCGAATTTCGTGGCGCGGGCGACATCCGGCACGGAGCTGCTCTCCGAGATGTATTCACCGGTGGTCGAGCCCCAGGAGATCTGCATCGCGGTGTCGCCCGCTTCCCACATCGGGCGCAGCGAGTTCGTGTCCAGCGTGATGAAATCGGTCGTCATGAAGCTGCTGAGTTCCTTCATGGTCTCCAGCGTCTTGATGGCGTTCTCGTTCTGGATGTCCGGCTCGGCCGTGCCCGGCTTGAACAACTCGGCGCCGGTGCCGAGATAGGTGTTCACGAAAGCCGCGGCGATATACCAGCCGGACTGGTAGGCGACGGCGAGCGGGTTTTCTATCACGCCCTCATCGCGCAGCTTCTGCGCGGCGGCCAGCACCTCCTCGTAGGAGGTCGGCACTGCGATGTCGTTTTCGGCCAGCACGTCCTCGCGGTAGAACAGATGTTCCGCATTGGCCATGAAGGCGATGGCCATGATCTGGCCGTCCACGCGGATCAACTGGCTTTCCTGCAGATCCTGGCCCCATTTCTCGACATATTCGTCAAGCGGACGCACCAGCCCGCCGGTCAGAAGCGGGGTGACCGAGTTGGTGGCGATCATCGCGACAGTGTAGTTCGCGGGGTTCGTCGTCAGCGCCGGCACCTGGATGTTCTTGTGCTCGGAGGTCTGGTTCTTGGTCACCGTCACCGTATCGCTGGCGCAGCTTTGCGCGGCATCGGCGACGACGCGCAGCGCCGCGAAGTCATTCGACAGGATGCGGACGGACCCCTGTTCGATCCCGCATTCGGCCATCGCGGCGCCGGGGCCGCCGATCAGCGCGGCCGTGGCCACCGAGGCCATCAGAAACTTGTTCATGATCCATCTCCCGTTGAGAGCGGCTTTCGCCTTCGGCAATCCGTGCGGCCGCAGATGAAGTTCAGCCAGTCGAAACATTATTTCTTGTTGGCGTCAGGCCATGAAAGAACCTGTTGCAAAAAGGACGGTAGCGAGTCATGCATACGAATGCAAGAGGATTCTTGCGTCGATGTTCAGAGGCTTGGAGGAGTTGGCGGAATGACGCTTTTCGATGATCGGAAACAGATCCATGCGCGGCTGTCCCGACTGGCCGAATCGGAGCCGCGCGACCTGCGTGCCGCGCTGGAGGGGCTCTATGCGGCGGATGCGCAATGGCGGGGATCGCACCCGCTCAACGAGATGTGCGGGCGGGACGCGATTGCCGAGCTTGTCTGGTCGCCGCTGCAGCGCGCCTTTCCCGATCTGGAACGGCGCGATCTGATCTTCATGGGCGGCCGCTTCGAGGGGCGCGATTACATTGCCGCGATGGGGCATTTCTGCGGCACATTCGCCCGCGACTGGCTGGGGATCCCGGCGACCGGCCTGCCGGCCTATCTGCGGTACGGAGAGGTGCACCAGATAGAGGATGGCCGGATCGTGCAGTCCAGTTGCCTCTGGGATGTGCTGGACCTGATCCGACAGGCCGGGTTCTGGCCGATCGCGCCCAGCATGGGGGCCGAAGGCATGTGGCCGGGCCCGATCACCGCCGATGGAATCATCCTGACACCACAGGATCCGGCCGAGGGCGCGCGCAATCTGTCGCAGACGCTGGCGATGCATGCCACGCTGGGCGCCTATGACGACGAGGCTGCCGAGGGGCGCGACGGTCTGCTGAACATGCCGCAGAAACAGCACTGGCATCCGCGCATGATGTGGTACGGCCCCAGCGGCATCGGCACGGCGCGCGGGCTGGCCGGGTTCGTGGACTGCCACCAGTTGCCCTTCCGCAGCGCCTTCCCGAACCGCAAGGGTGGCGGGCAATGGGACGAGATCGCGGCGATGAAGGCCGAGCATGGCGGCGGCCACTATATCCGCGTCGGAGAGGGGGCGTATTCGGTCACGGCCGGCTGGCCCAGCGTCTTTGCGATGCATCAGGGGGGCGGGTTCCTGGGGCTCGCCCCGACCGGACGTCCTGTGACCATGCGGGTGATGGATTTCTACCTGCATCACGAGGGGCTGATCCGCGAGAACTGGGTGCCGCTCGACATGCTGGATCTGCTCAACCAGATGGGCGTCGATGTGCTGGCCCGGTTGCAGAGCCAGATTCGCCGACCGGGTCGGCACTGAGTGGGCCGCCACCTGACGGGTGGCGGCCTGCCAAAGCTTAGTCGTCCAGAAGCGCCGTGGCCGCCGGGCGGTCGGCGAGCTGCGCCAACTGGACCTGCACCAGCATGGAGAGCTGATCGTAGACGCGCCATTCATCCACGATCTTTCCGTCCTTGTAGTGGAAATGGCTCATCCCCATGACCTGCACGCGCTTGCCGGTCGGCTCTCCCAACTCCTGCAGCAGCCCGTAGCCGAGATGGTGCCCCTCCAGGATCCAGCGGACCGCGACCTTGGTGCCGCCCTCCTCTGACGGGGTGGAGCAGATATGCTGCGGCATGAAGGCCGCATCGGGCAGCGAGCCCAGCACGCCCAGCGTCTGATGCGTGACCGCCGCGATGCCGTAAAGTTCAGCCATCAGCGGGCCGTGATACTGGCAGGTCGGCGCGTAGACATCCTTGATCCGGCCCAGCATCCGCTGGTTCCACACCGCGTGCAGCCATTCCAGCGTCTCGCGCTCGATGTCGTTGTTGGCGATGCTCAGATCAGCCTTTGCGTCCGGGGGATACTGTCCCAGCATCCGCCGGTTCTCGCCGATGTCGATCGATACCAGCCCCTTGTCGAACAGCCGCTCCGAGATCTTGCGCGCGAAGTCCTGCGGGTTCAGGCCGAGCTGCTTGATGATGGCCATCTGATCGGCCACCACCCATTCGCGGTAGATCTTGTTGGCGTGGATCATGCAGTCGGCAATCGTGCGCGACACGAAGGTCCGGCCGGTCGGCGGTCCGTAATGGCCGTATTGCGTGTGGCGCCCCGATCCGGTCACCAGATGCGAGGTATAGAAACCGTTCTGATCGTCGCCGTTCCAGATGACCTGCGTGGCCATGCCGCGCCGCTCTGGCAGGCTGACAAGGCGTTGGATGGTGTCGCGCACCACCTCCTCGCGGTCGTAGAGCGTGCCCATGGTGCCGTAGAGCACGCAGTTATGGGTGTAATGCGTGTAGATCAGCCCGATATCGCGTTCGTCCCAGATGCGATGGGTGCAGCGGATGATGTAGTCGACAATGTCGGTATAGATGTCGTCGAACCCCTCCATCGGATGCGCGCGCTTGCGATCCTCCGGCACCAGATCGACGAAGTCGCGCCGCTCCACCTGGAGCACTGCATCGGCCGCCTTGGCCGGGGCGCGTCCGGCGTCGCGCGCCTTTCCGTCATCGCTGGGTTTCTTGTCATCGACAGCCATCGGGATCCTCCTCTGATCCGTATCGGGATGAAATCGCTGCGGGCGACTATAGACTCGCTGCATACGAATGCAATGGTGATGTACTGCGCTTAGTGTCTGTCGCGTCGAGTTGTGGATCATAGGCATGCGTCGGATTTGACGCTGATCAACGCTTTGTGCGTGAGGCGTGGGATTTGGACATTTTTGACGTCAACTCCAAGGGAGCCGAGACGGCACGAAGGGCAGCTCATCGGAGGAATATCAGTTGGTAACCTGAGGGCTGCTTCATGGGATTCTGAGTTGTGGCCGGTCCGCAGAGAAGATGCATTCCACAGCGAACCTGACTGACGGCAACCCGCGGCTCAATAGTTGTAACCAGCACTTGACCTTAAACGGACCGGAACCCGGCGCCGTATTCCGGATTTGTAAACAGGGCCGGGATGTTCCGGCGGTAGCGAGTGCGGGACCAGCATGGCCGATCAGAGATTTACCGACAGGCTGCGCGATACGCTCCCCCGACGGCGGATGGATCAAGGCGGTGAGATGCCCCGCGCATGGCCCGATCATCCGCCGCCGATCCGGTTCGATCTCTGGGCCGGCCGCTCGCTGGCCGAGGCGGGGCGCGAGCTGGCCGAGACGCGGCGGCCGGAGCTTGCCGATGCGCCGCACCGGCCCGTGCGCAGGCTGGAGGAGAACCGCGCGGCGATCCGGCAGAACTATCTCGACACGGTCGCGGCGGCGGAGGCGGGCGCGCTCATCACCCCTGCCGCCGAATGGCTGATCGACAATCACCACATGGTCGAGGAGCACCTGCGCCAGGTCCGGCAGGGCTTCAACCGCAATTTCATGCACCGCCTGCGCCGGGTCAGCCTGGCCGGGGGCGGCACGGCGCCGCGCAGCCTGGTCATCGCCTGGTACTATGTGGCGCTGACCAATTCCGATGTCTCCGCACCCGAGCTGACGGAGTTCCTGCGCGGCTATCAGCAGGTCGCGACGCTGGACATCGCGGAACTCTGGGCGGTGCCCAGCTTCATCCGTTACGTGCTGATCGAGAATCTGCGCCGCTTGTCGGATCGCGTGGCCTCCGCCCGCGCGCGGCGCGATGCGGCGAACCTGATCGCGGACCGGCTGGCCGAGGCGGGGCGGCCCGGTGCGGCGGCGGAGATCATCCATCAGCATGCGTCGCTGGTGACCGACAACACCGTCGCCGCGCAGCTTCTCTATCGGCTGCGTGACGGCGGGCCGGACGCGCAGGCGGCCCTGGCCGCGCTGGAACGCCAGATGGGCGGCGCCTCGGCCGGCGAGCGCGCGGTGCAGACCGAATATGCCGTGCAGTCCAGCGGCAATGTCACCGTCGGCAACATCATCCGCAGCCTGCGCCGGATGGGAGAGATCGACTGGCTGGACTGGTTCGAGGGGGTGAGCCATGTCGATCAGCTTCTCGCCGGATCGACCGAGTTCGACCGGCTGGACCAGGCCACCCGCACCAGCTATCGCGACGAGATCGAGCGCATCGCGCGGCGCACGGAGCGGCCGGAGACCGAAGTTGCGCGCCGCACGATCGCGGAGGCCGCGCGGGGCCGGGTGGAGGCGGGACAGGAGCTGCCCGGGTGGGAGCGTGGCGGCGGCGAACGGGTCGATGTCGGGCATCTGCTGGTCGGGCCGGACCGGACCGCGCTGCGCGAGACGCTGAACTATCGCCCGAACCTGCGCGAGCGGATCGGCGGGGCGATCCGCGACATGCGGGTCTGGGCGCTGATCCTTCCGCTGGTGGTGCTGACGCTGCTTCTGCTGCTGGCGATGCGCTGGGTTCTGCCCGAGGATCTGCCGCTGTGGCAAAGCGCGCTGCTGCTGGTCCTGACCGCGTTTCCGGCGGCCGACACTGCGATGCAGGCGATGGGGTTCCTGACCGCGCGCGCCGTGGCGCCGCGGCGTCTGCCGGCGCTGGATTTCCGCAACGGAGTCCCGCCCGAGGCGCGCACGCTGGTCGTCATTCCGGGCATGATCACCAGCCTCGACGAGGTGGATGAGCTGGCGGAGATGCTGGAATCGCATTACCTCGCCAACCCGGCCGGCGATATTTCCTTTGCGCTGCTGACCGACTGGCGCGACGCCGAGACCGAGCAGATGCCGGACGATCAGCGCCTGCTGGATCACGCCCGCGACCGGATCGAGGCGCTCGCGGAGCGCTATGACCACGGCGGGCGGCGGCGCTTTTTCCTGCTGCATCGTCGGCGGCAATGGAACCCCTCCGAAGGGGTCTGGATGGGGTGGGAGCGCAAGCGCGGCAAGCTGACCGAGCTGAACCGGCTGCTGCGTGGCGACCGGGAGACCAGCTTCATGCAGACCGGGCCGACGCCGCCCGAAGGGGTCCGGTTCGTGGTTACGCTGGACAGCGACACCCGGCTGCCGCGCGATTCGGTCGCGGCGCTGGCGGGCAAGATGGCGCATCCGGTGAACCGTCCGGTGCTGGACGCGGATGGTCTCGTCGTGGCCGGGCACGGCATCATCCAGCCGCGCGTCACGCCGTCGCTGACCACGGGCGCGGATGCCTCGGTCTTCCAGCGGATCTTCTCGGCCAATCGTGGGCTTGACCCATACGTGTTTACCGTCTCGGACCTGTATCAGGATCTGTTCGACGCAGGCTCCTTCACCGGCAAGGGGATCTATGACATCGACGCGGTGGAGGCGGCGACGCAAGGGCGGCTGAAGGAAAACGCGATCCTGTCGCATGACCTGCTGGAAGGCAGCCTGGCGCGGGCGGGGCTGGCCTCCGATGTCGAGGTGGTCGAGGATTTCCCGATCCGCTACGCGACCGAGGCCAGCCGACAGCATCGCTGGATGCGCGGGGACTGGCAGCTTCTGCCGATGATCCTCGATCCGGGGAACGGGCTGACCGGGCTGGCGCGATTCAAGATGCTGGACAATCTGCGCCGCTCGCTGGTCGCGCCGGGCTGGGTGGGCGCGTCGATCCTGGGCTGGCTGGTGCTGGACGGAGCGCAGGCGGCGATCTGGCAGGTGGCGCTGATCCTGCTCAGCGCGCTGGTGGCGATTTTGCAGGTCGATCTGAGCATTTTCCGCCCCCAATACGGCGTGTCCTGGGAATACCACCTGCGCGGTATGGCGCGCGATGCGCTCGGTTACGTCACCCAGCTTGGCCTGCGGCTGACCACCGCCGCCTTCCGCGCCTGGAGCGCGGCCGACGCCATCGCGCGCAGTGTCTGGCGGATGTTCGTGTCGCGCCGGAACCTGCTGGAATGGACGACGGCGCGGGCGGCGGGGCGCGCGGACAGCTCCGTCGAGGATGCCTATCGCCGGATGATCGCCTCGCCGCTGATCGGGGCGGCTGCCATCGCGGCGGTGGCCGCGCTGAACCCGTCCGCCCTGCCTGTGGCGCTGATCTTCGGCGCGGTGTGGATTGCCGCGCCCTGGATCATGCATCGCGCCTCACGCCCGCTTTCGACCGAGGACCGGCTGGCGGTCTCGGAGGAGGACGCGCAGGAGTTGCGCGCGATTGCCCGCCGCACCTGGCGCTATTTCGAGGATTTCGTCACCCCGGAGAGCAATCACCTGCCGCCCGACAACTGGCAGGCGCTGCCGGAACCGAAATTGGCCGAGCGCACCTCGCCCACCAATATCGGGCTTTACCTGATGTCGGCCATGTCGGCGCATGATTTCGGCTGGATCAGCCTGGACAATGCGCTGGCACGGATCGATGCGACGCTGACCACGATGGAGCGGATGGGGCGCTATCGCGGACATTTCTTCAACTGGTATGACACGCGCACGCTGGCGGTGCTGCCGGCGCCCTACGTGTCATCCGTCGACAGCGGCAACCTGGCCGGGCTGCTGATTACCCTCTCGGCCGGGTTGCAGGGCTGGGCGGGGAACGCGCCCTCGGTGCGGCGCAGGCGGACCGGCGGGCTGGCCGATGCGCTCAACCTGCTGCGGGCGGAACTGGGGCGGATGCCGCGTGGCCAGCGGCGGCTGGAGGATCTGCGCGGGGTGCTGGATCAGGCGGTCTCCGGCTTTGCCGCGGCCCTTGCCGACACCACCGGCGGGCCGCTTTCGGACCCGATCCTGGCCCAGCAACTCACCACGCGCAGTGGCGAGATCCTGCGGCTCGCCCGCGAACTCGACAGCGCCACCGGAGATGACAGCGCCGCAGAGGTGGTGATCTGGGCCGCGGCACTCGACCGGGACTGCCGCGACGTGGTGATCGAATCGAAGGAATCGCGCGAGGATCTGGACCGGTTCGCGCTGCGGGTCAGCGTTCTGGCGGAACGCGCCCGCGCCCTGGCCTTCGCGATGGATTTCGGGTTGTTCGTCCATCGCGACAGGATGCTGCTCTCCATCGGCTATCGCCCGAACGAGGGCGAGCTGGACGACAGCTCCTATGACCTGCTGGCGTCCGAGGCGCGGCTGACCAGCTTCCTGGCCATCGCCAAGGGCGATATCCGCAAGGAACACTGGGCCCAGCTCGGCCGCCCCTTTGCGACGGTCCGCCACCAGGGTGTGCTGCTGTCATGGTCGGGCTGCATGTTCGAATATCTGATGCCGCCCCTGATGCTGAAGGAGCGGCAGGGCGGCATCCTGAACCACTCCAACAGCATGGCGGTGGATGTGCAGATGGAATGGGGTGCTGCACATGGCTTGCCCTGGGGGATCTCGGAAAGCGCCTTCAACGCCCGCGACCGGGACATGAATTACCAGTATTATGCGTTCGGCGTGCCGACGCTGGCGCTGAAGCGCAGCGGCGGCGATTACGTGGTCGCCCCCTATGCCTCGCTGATGGCTGCGCAGATCCGGCCGGCGGCGGCGGTCAGGAACCTCGCGCGGCTGCGCGAGATCGGGGCGGAGGGGCCGTACGGCTTCTACGACGCGGTGGATTACGCCCCCGGCCGTCTGCGGGACGGCGCGAAATTCGCCGTGGTCCGCAACGTGATGGCGCATCATCACGGCATGTCGATCCTGGCCGTCGCCAACGCCGTGATGGACGGCATCCATCGCGAGCGATTCCATGCCGACCCGGTGGTCCGAGCGTCGGAATTGCTGCTCCAGGAAAAATCCCCGCGCGACATCACCCCGGTCACCCGCGCGCCCTCTGCCGACGGGCCGGGGCGCGGGAACATGCTGACCGCCGGCGATACCCAGACCGTCATCAGCGAACCCGGCCGGTCCGAACGCGAGGTCTGCCTGATCACCAACGGCGCCTTCTCCACCCTGATCTCCTCGACCGGGGCGGGGCAGTCGAGCCTTGGCCCGGTCGCGCTGAACCGCTGGTCGCCCGATCCGACCATCGACGATGGCGGCATCCATCTGCTGCTGCGCGACGTGCAGTCGGGCGAATGGTGGTCGGCCACCCATGCCCCGTGCAGCGGCCGGGACGAGCGCAGCTCCGTGGTGTTCTCGGACCACAAGGCGGAGTTCTTCAAGACCGCCAACGCCATCGAAAGCCGGATGGAGGTGATCGCCGCGACCGAGGGCAATGCCGATGGGCGGCGGCTGACCATGCGCAACCGCTCCGGCTCGGACAAGACCATCGAAGTGACCTCTTACGGAGAGATCGTGCTGGATCACCCGGCTTCCGACCGGGCGCACCCGGCCTTCTCGAAAATGTTCGTGGAGACGGAGATCCGCGAGCGCGGGGGGCTGATCGTGGCAGAGCGGCGGCCGCGCGACCCGCGCGGCAAGTCCAATTACATGGCGCATCTGATCGCCGGGCCGGAAGGCGCGCTGATGCCGGATTTCGAGGCCGAGACCGACCGGCGCGCCTTTCTGGGCCGGGGCCGGGCGCTGTCGAACGCCGCCGCGTTCGAGCGCGGTGCCACGCTGGCGGGGAATGCGGGCCACACGCTGGACCCGATCTTCGCGATCCGGCGCCGGGTGCGGCTGCCGGCGGGCAAATCCGTCTCTCTGACCTTCTGGACGCTGATCGCCGACAGCGAGGCTGATCGCGACCGGCTGGCCGCGCATTACATGCGTCCGGCCGTGTTCGACCACGAGCTGCGCCTGTCCTGGACCTATTCGCAGGTGCAGCTTCGGCATCTCAACGTCACGCTGGACGAGGCCAAGCTGTTCCGCAGCTTCGCTGCGCTGTTGATCTGGCCCGATCTGCGGCTGGCCGCGACGCCGAAGCGCCGCACCGAGCTGGGCCCGCAATCCGGTCTCTGGCCGATGGGGATTTCGGGCGACAACCCGATCCTGCTCTTGCGCACCGATGACGAGGCCGATCTGCCCATTATCCGCAACGCGCTGAAGATGCACGGCTTCCTGCGCGCGCGCGGCGTGGCCCATGACGTGGTGATCCTGAACGAACGCGCCACCAGCTATGTGCAGGATCTGCAATCCGCGATTCAGTCGATGGTCGATGCCGCCCATCACAGCGACGCCGAGGACGCCCCGCGCCATGTCCATGCGGTCCGCCGCGACCAGATCAGCAAGGACAGCTTCGACACGCTGGTCTCTGCCGCGCGGATCATGCTGCACACCCGCAACGGCCAGCTTGCCGAACAGCTCGACCGGCTGCGCGAGGCCCGCGACGACCACGCGTCCGACCGCGCCCCGCACCGTGCCGCGCAGCGCGATCCCGCCCCCGATGCCCCGTCCCGCTCGCCGCTGAGCTTCTGGAACGGGTTTGGCGGCTTCGCGCCGGATGGCCGGGAATATGTGATGCGGCTGGCGCATGACCGCCCGACCCCGCATCCCTGGATCAACGTCATCGCCCGCGAGGATTTCGGCTTCCACGTCTCGGGCGAGGGCGCGCCCTATAGCTGGGCGGTCAATTCGCGCGACTACCAGATCACGCCCTGGTCGAATGATCCGGTCCGCAACCGCCCCGGCGAGGCGATCTATATCCGCGATCAGGCCACCGGCCGGGTGGCGACACCGTTTCTTGGCGTGGCCGACGATCCCGACGCGGTGTTCGAATCGGCGCATGGTCTGGGATATTCCCGCTTTTCCGCCGATTACGGCTGGGTGTCGGTCGAGGCGGTGATGACGCTGGCAGAGACCGGCCCGGCGCGGCTGACCGCGCTGAAGGTGACGAACCGGACCGGCCGCGTGCTGCGGCTGGACGGGGTCGCCTATGCCGAGCTGGTGCTTGGCAATGACCGGGCGCGCAACGCCCCGATGGTCCAGACCCGCTTCGATACCGGGCTGGGCGCGATCCTCGCGCAGAACCTCTATTCCGGCGAATTCGCGGATCGCATCACGCTGTTGTCCTGCGACCGGCAGGTCAGTGGATTCTGCGGCAGCCGGACCGCGTTTCTGGGCCGTGACGGTGACCTGCCCCACCCGGCGGCGCTGGCGGACTGGCCGCAGGGCACAGCGCTGGCCGATGCGCTGGACTTGGGCGGCACCCCGGTGCCGGGCATCGACGCCGAGGGCGATCCCTGCGCCGCGATCCGCTGGCACATGGACCTGGCACCCGGCGGGACGGCCGAGACCACGCTGATTCTGGCCAATGCCACGCAGGACGAACTGCCCGCGTTGCTGGATGCCGCCCGCAGCGACGGCGCGGTGGACCGCGCCCTGACCGCCCAGCGGAATGGCTGGGACGCGACGCTGAGGCGGCTTCAGGTCGAAACCCCGGATGAGCGGCTGAACCTGATGGTCAATGCCTGGCTGCCCTATCAGGCGCTGTCCTGCCGGATCCGGGCGCGCACGGCCTTCTACCAGGCGTCGGGCGCTTACGGGTTCCGCGACCAGTTGCAGGACACCGCGGCGCTGATCCTGCAAGACCCGTCGCTCTGCCGCCGGCAGATCCTGAACGCCGCCTCGCGGCAGTTTCCCGAAGGCGATGTCCAGCACTGGTGGCTGCCGCGCGGCGGGGCCGGGGTGCGCACGATGATTTCCGACGACGTGGTCTGGCTGGGCCATATCACCGCGCATTACATCAACTCCACCGGCGATGCGGGGATCCTGGACGAGCCGATCGAATATATCGAAGGCGAGGCGCTGGAGCCGGGCGAGCATGACCGCTTCTATGCGCCGCGCAAATCGGGCGAAGTCGCGCCGCTTTACGATCACTGCGCCCGCGCGCTGGATCTGGCGATGGCGCGGACCGGCGAAAACGGGCTGCCGCTCATTCTCGGCGGAGACTGGAATGACGGCATGAACCGCGTGGGCGAGGCGGGGCGCGGCGAAAGCGTCTGGCTGGGCTGGTTCCTGTGCGCGACGCTGGATGCCTTCATCCCCATCGCCACGCAGCGCGGCGATGCGGCGCGCGCGAAGGCCTGGCAGGCCCATCGCGACCGCGTGGCCGAGGCGCTGGATCAGTCCGGCTGGGACGGGGCGTGGTATCGCCGCGGCTATTTCGACGACGGCACGCCGCTGGGATCGGCCGACAGCGCCGAATGCCGCATCGACAGCATCGCGCAAAGCTGGGCGTTGATCTCTGGCGCCGGTCGGCCGGACCGGGCGCGGCGCGGGGTAAAGGCGGCGCTCGACCAGCTCTTCGACCGCGACGCGCAGATCCTGCGGCTGTTCACGCCGGCCTTCCACGACACGGTGCAGGAGCCGGGCTATATCAAATCCTACCCGCCCGGCGTGCGCGAGAATGGCGGACAATATACCCATGCCGCCGCTTGGATGATCTATGCGCTGGCGCGGGGCGGCGATGTCACCCGCGCGCACCGGCTGTTCGATGCGCTGAACCCGGTCAGCCATTCGCTCGACCCCCGCTCGGCCGAGATCTACCGGGTCGAACCCTATGTGGTGGCCGCCGATATCTATGGCGGGCGCGGCAAGACCGGCCGCGGCGGCTGGACCTGGTATACCGGCTCTGCCGGCTGGATGTTCCGCGCGGCGGTGGAGGGGATCCTGGGCATCACCCGCCGCCCTGGCGGGATCGGCATCGATGCGCGCCTGCCCGATGGCTGGCCGGGCTTTGCCGCGACGATGGAGATCGGCGGCAAAGCGCGCAGGATCGAGGTCACACGCGCGCCCGGCGGCGAGGTGGTGGCGCGCATTGATGGCCGCCCCCTTGGCCCGGACGAGGTGATCGGCGACTGACCCCCGCGCCGCACCGCCACGCCGGGCACCCGGCCCGCGCAACATCGTGACGGTTCAGATTGGTTAATCCGTGGAACCCCTCCGAGCCGGGGCAAGTTGCGTCGGCATGGCGCCCCATGCGCGGCGCGCCGCGGACCCACCTCACCGGAAGGCAGGAGCGATGGCAGACGATAAAAGCTACAAGACCGAACGCGGAAATGCGGGTGAACGCCACCAGTTGGCCACCGGCGACACGCAGGCGATGACGACGAATTTCGGCGTCCCGATCTCCGACAACCAGAACAGCCTGAAGGCGGGCGCGCGCGGCCCGACCCTGCTGGAAGATTTCGTGCTGCGCGAGAAGATCTTCCATTTCGACCACGAGCGCATCCCCGAGCGGATCGTCCACGCCCGCGGCTCGGCCGCGCATGGCTATTTCGAATGCACCGACCCGATCCCCGAGATCAGCCGCGCCAGCCTGTTCGCCGAGAAGGGCAAGAAAACCCCCGTCTTTACCCGCTTCTCGACCGTGGCCGGTGGCGCGGGCTCGGTCGATACGCCGCGCGACGTGCGGGGCTTCGCGGTCAAGTTCTACACTGATGAAGGCAACTGGGATCTGGTCGGCAACAATATTCCGGTCTTTTTCATCCAGGACGCGATCAAGTTCCCCGATCTGATCCACTCCGTGAAGATGGAGGCCGACCGCGCCTATCCGCAGGCCGGATCCGCCCATGACACGTTCTGGGATTTCGTCTCGCTGATGCCCGAAACCCTGCACACGCTGATCTGGGCGATGTCCGACCGCGGCATCCCGCGCAGCCTGCGGATGATGGAGGGGTTCGGCGTCCACACCTTCAAGCTGGTGAATGCGCAGGGCGAGGAGCAGTTCTGCAAGTTCCACTGGCGCCCGAAGCTGGGCACCCAGTCCTTCATCTGGGACGAATCGGCCAAGGCGCAGGGTGCGGATAACGATTTCCACCGCCGCGACCTGTGGGAGGCGATCGAGCGCGGCGATTACCCGGAATGGGAGCTGGCGCTGCAGATCTTCGATCAGGATCTGGCGGACTCGCTGCCCTATGACGTGCTCGACGCCACCAAGATCATCCCCGAGGAGGTGGTGCCGCTGCGCGTCGTCGGCCGCATGGTGCTGGACCGCAACCCGGATAATTTCTTCGCGGAGACCGAGCAGTCGGCCTTCCTGCCCTCCAACGTGGTGCCGGGGATCGACTTCACCGACGACCCGCTTCTGCAGGGGCGGCTATTCTCTTATCTCGACACGCAGAAATCGCGGCTCGGCACGACGAATTTCCACCAGATCCCGGTCAATGCACCGAAATGCCCCTTCGCCAACATGCAGCGCGACGGGATGATGCAGACCATGATCTTCAAGGGCCGGGCGAATTACGAGCCCAACAGCCTGAACGACGCGGGCGAAGATCCCGGCCCCCGTCCGGTCGAGGCCGGGTTCCACACCGCCGAACAGCGCGTCGAGGGCAAGAAGCTGCGCATCCGGCCGGAGAGCTTCGCGGATCACTACAGCCAGCCGCGGCTCTACTGGAACTCGGTGACGGACAACGAACGCGCCCATATCGCCTCGGCCATCACCTTCGAGCTGTCCAAGGTGTCGCTGGATCACGTGCGCGAGCGGGTGCTGTCGCATCTGCGGGTGCTGCACGAGGATCTGGGCCGCCGCGTCGCGGACGGGCTGGGCATCGAGTTGCCGGAAGCGGCCGAACCGGCGAAGGCGCCGATTGACCTTGATGTCTCCGACGCGCTATCGATCCAGAAGAACTGGCCCGCCACGCTGGAGGGTCGCCAGATCGCGATCCTGTTCGACGAAGGCTCCAGCAAGTCCGAGATCGAGTCGCTGAAAAGCGCCGTCGAATCCGCCGGGGGCACGGCCATGCTGGTCGCGCCGAAGGTCGGTGGCATCCCGCTCGACCAGGGCGAGATGACCGCGGACGGGCAGCTTGCCGGTTCGCCCTCGGTGCTGTTCGACGCGGTGGCGTTGGTGCTGACCGGCGACGCGGCGCAGAAGCTGGCCAAGAACAGCGCCGCGATCGGCTTCGTGTCGGATGCATACGCCCATCTCAAGGCCATCGGCGCCAGCGAAGGCGCGCAGGCGCTGCTCGACAAGGCGGGTGTGGAGAAGGATGATGGCGTGACCGACATCGCCGGCCTCCTCGAGGCGGCGAAGCTGCGCTACTGGGACCGCGAGCCGAAGCTGCGCGATCTTGCCTGACGCCCAGACCCGGATCGGCAGATCGCCGGTCCGGGCCGTTATTCCGAACTCTGCCCCCGAAGGACGCCATGGATCATCTCAAATTCGAGCCCGGCGAGAATTGCTGGCAGGTGGAACCCGCCGAGCGGTTTTCGGTGATCGTGGACGGGGCGGATTACTTCCGGCTGCTGCGCGAGGTGCTCGCCAAGGCCGAGCGGCTCATCATCCTGGTCGGCTGGGATTTCGATTTCGAGATGGAGATGCTGCCCGGCGAAAGCGATGAAGACGGCAACGCGCCCGACGGTCTGCCCAACCGGATCGGCCGGTTTCTCGACGCGCTCGTCGAACGCCGCAGCGGGCTGGATGTCTATCTGCTGAAATGGAGCGGCGGCGCGCTGATCGCGCCGGGCGGCATCATGCCGTCGCTGCAGATCAAGTTCATGTCGCCCGACCAGATCCACCTGGCCTTCGACGGCCGCCACCCGATCGGCGCCTGCCACCACCAGAAGCTGGTCTCGGTCGATGATTCCGTCGCCTTCTGCGGCGGGATCGACGTGACCGCCGGGCGTTGGGACACCTCCGAACATGCCTCGGACAACCCCAATCGGCTCTCGCGCGAGGGCGAGGTATTGCAGCCCTGGCATGACGTGACCACGATCATGACCGGCCGGGCCGCCGCCGCGATCAGCGAGCTGTGCCGCCATCGCTGGGAACGCGCCAATGACGACTCGATGGAGGAGGAATTCCGCCCCGGCGAAAGCCGCTGGCCGGACGGGCTCGCGGTGGATTTCACCGAGATCGACGTGGCCATCGCCCGCACCGAGCCGCCCGAATCCGACCGCCCCATCACGGCCGAGATCGAGCAGCTCTTTCAAGATTCCATCGCCGCGGCGCAGGATTACATCTATCTCGAATCCCAGTATTTCGCCTCTGACAGCATCACCGATGCAGTGATGCAGCGCATGCAGGATCCCGACGGCCCGGAAATCGTGGTCATCAATCCCGAGGGCGCGCAGACAGAGCTGGAAGACAAGGCCATGCATGTCACGCGCGGCCGGATGATGCGCCGGTTGCAGGCGGCCGATCCGCATGGGCGGTTCCGCATTCTCTATCCGGTCAATGACGACGGTGCCGCGATCTATGTCCACGCCAAGGTGACCATCATCGACGACCGGATGCTGCGGGTGGGCTCGGCCAATCTGGACCGCCGCTCGATGGGGTTCGACACCGAAAGCGACGTGGCGATCATGGCCGACCGGCCGCAGGACCGCGAAAAGGTGCGCCAGATCCGCGACCGGCTTCTGGCCGAACATCTGGGCTGCGCGCCGGAGCGGCTGGCCGAAGAACTCGAGCGGAGCGGCGGGCTGATCGCCGCCATCGACGCGCTGAACGACCCCGCGCGCGGCCGCGGGCTGCGCCCGGTTCAGCCGCGCCGCGAAGGCCCGCTGGACCGGCTGTTTGCCGATACGCGCTTTCTCGACCCGCGCTATCGCCACAGCGCGCAGGCGCGGCTGGGGATCACCTCGCGCCATATCATGGTCGGCGGCGCGCTCGTCGCGGCGGGGCTGTTTCTCTGGGTGCGGCACCAGCGGAACCGGCGCGGCTGAGGGCGGGGCATCCGGTCGTAGCGGCTTCATCTGGCGGGCGCGGGGCGCTAGGCTCGCCGCCGGAGCATTCACCGACGCGGAAGGGATCAGGACATGGCAGGGCTTTTTTCACTGGGCGGGCAGCGCGCGCTCGTCACCGGCGCGAATACCGGCATCGGACGGGCGATTGCCGAGACGCTGGCCGGGCAGGGTGCGCGCGTCACCTGCGCCGGGCGCCGCTCCTGCGCCGAGACGGTGGAGGCGATCACCGACGCCGGGGGCGAGGCCGACGAGCTGCAGATCGATTTCGCCGACCCCATGGCCGCGACGGACAACTTCGCAGGCGAAGGCTACACCCTGCTGGTCAACAATGCCGGCATCATCCGGCGCGAGGATGCGGTCAGCCATTCCGAAGCCGACTGGGACGCGGTGATCGACGTGAACCTGAAGGCGGTGTTCTTCACCTGCCAGGCATTCGGCAAGGAACTGATCGCGACGGGGCAGCAGGGGGCGGTCGTGAACATCGCCTCGCTGCTGTCCTTTCAGGGCGGAATCCGCGTGCCGGGCTATACCGCCAGCAAGCATGGCGTGGCCGGGCTGACGAAACTGCTGGCCAATGAATGGGCGCCGCATGGCATCACCGTGAACGCCATCGCGCCGGGCTATATCGCCACCAACAACACCGAGGCGCTGCGCGACGACCCCGAGCGGTCGCGCCAGATCCTCGAACGCATCCCGGCCGGGCGTTGGGGCAAGCCCGAGGATATCGGCGGCACGGCGGCGTTTCTGTGTTCGCCCGCCGCGCGCTACGTGACCGGCGCGGTGCTGAATGTCGATGGCGGGTGGCTGGCGCGGTGAACCACCCCGACCGGATGCGCGCCGCGAAGACGACGCCGCAGGGCGCGGCCCCGCCCCGCGCGCTCCAGGTGGAGCACCTGCGCAAAAGCTATGGCCGCGCGGATTCGGCGGTGCCGGTGCTGTCGGACGTGTCGTTCACGCTGGATTTCGGCGAGACCATGGCGCTGACCGGCGAAAGCGGGTCGGGCAAGACCACGCTTCTCCATCTCGTGGCCGGGCTCGACCGGCCCGACGCAGGCCAGATCCGCCTTGTGGGGCAGGACATCACCGGGCTGGGCGAGCGCGGGCTGGCGCGGCTGCGCCGGCATCGTCTGGCGCTGATCTTCCAGCAGTTCAACCTGATCCCCAGCCTGTCGGTGGCGGACAATCTGTCCTTCCACGCCAGGCTGGCCGGGCGCCATGATCCGGCATGGATTGCGGCGCTGACCGCGCGGCTGGGGCTGTCCGGGCTGGGCGCGCGCCTGCCCGACCAGATCTCCGGCGGGCAGCGCCAGCGTGTCGCCATCGGCCGGGCCATGGCGCTGCGCCCCGATCTGCTGCTCGCCGACGAGCCGACCGGCAATCTGGACGAGGACACCGCCCAGCAGGTGATCGCCGCGATGACCGGGCTGGTGGCGGAGATCGGCTGCGCCCTGCTGCTGGTGACGCATTCGGAACGCATCGCGGCGCAGATGGGGCGGCGGCTGCATCTCAGCCATGGCCGGGTGGGGCCGCGATGATCCGCGCGGTGCTGGGCGTGTTCTGGTCGCATTGGCGGCGCAACCGGGTCCAGCTTGCCACGCTTGTGCTGGGCATCGCGCTCGCCACCGCGCTGTGGACCGGCGTGCAGGCGATCAATGCCGAGGCCCGCGCCGGGCTCGAAGCAGCGGCGCGCAGCGCCATCGCCGCCGAGATGCCGCGGCTGGAACGGCGCGACGGCGGCGAGATCACGGTCGAGGATTTCGTGGCGCTGCGCCGGGCGGGGGTGCTGGTCGCGCCGGTCCTCTCCGGCCCGTTCCAGCCCCGGCCCGGCACCACGCTGACCCTGACCGGCATCGACCCGCTGACCGCGCCGGCGGGGCTGTGGCCACAGGCGGACGCCACTGCCGATCCCGCCGCCGCCAGCCGGATCTTCCTGCCCCCGGATGTCGCCGCCGGGCCGGGCCAGGCGAACCATCCCGCCGTGCCCGAAGGCCAGGCGATCGCGGATATCGGGATCGCGCAGCGCGAGCTGGGCCGGGACGGGTTCGACGCGCTGATCCTGACCCCGCCGCAGCCGCTGGGTGCCCCCGATCCGCAGGCAGTGCTGCCGGGGCTGGTGCAGGTGGCGGCCGCGGCGGACACCGACCCCGCCGATCTGACCCAGAGCTTCCGGCTGAACCTCACCGCCTTCGGGGCGCTGTGTTTCATCGTCGGCCTGTTCATCGTCCGCGCCACGGTCGGGCTGGCGATGGCGCAGCGCCGCCGCACGGTGGGCGTGCTGCGCGCCCTCGGCGTTCCGCTGCGGCTTGTCGGCGCGCTGATGCTGGCCGAGCTGGCGCTGATCGCGGCCTGCGCGGGGCTGCTCGGCGTGGTGCTGGGCTACTTGCTGGCAACGGCGCTGATGCCGGGCGTGTCGCTGACGCTGGACGGGATCTACGGCGCCCGGATCGGCAGCGCGGTGGCGCTGCGTCCGGTCTGGTGGCTGGGCGGGCTGGCCATCGCGGTGCTGGGCACGCTCGCCAGTGCCGCAGGCCCGCTCCTGCGCACCGCGCGCGGCCCGGTGATCGCCGCGCCCGCCCGCGCGCGTCCGGGCTGGCTGCCGGTGGCGGCCGGGCTGGCGCTGCTGGCACTCAGCGCCGCCCTGGCGGTTCTGGGTGGCAGCCTCACCGCCGGGTTCGCCGCCATGGCCGCGCTGCTGCTCGGCGCGGCGGCGCTGACGCCGTCCGGCCTGTCGCTGCTGCTGCGCGCCGCCGCGCCGCTCGCGCGCGGCCCGGTCGCGCAATGGACGCTGGCCGAGACCCGCGCCCAGATCCCGCAAATGTCGCTGGCCATGACCGCGCTTCTGATGGCGCTGTCGGCCAATATCGGCGTCGGCACCATGGTCGACAGCTTCCGCCGCAGCTTCTCCGATTTCATCGACCAGCGGCTTGCCGCGGAGCTCTATGTCGCCACCCCCGATGGCGGGGCGGCACTCTCCGCGCTGCTGGGGGACGATGCGCGCCCCCTGCCGATCACCTGGGCGGATGCCGAGATCGCCGGGCAGCCGTCAGAGATCTATGCCGTCGTCGATGACCCGACCTATCGCGAGGACTGGCCGCTGCTCACGGGCGCGCCCGATGCCTGGGACCGGCTCTACGCGGGCCGGGCCACGATCATCAACGAACAGCTTCACTATCGCAGCGGGCTCGGCCCCGGCGACATGGTGACGCTGCCCGACGGCCCGGCCGAGATCGTGGGCATCATCGCCGATTACGGCAACCCCTTGGGCAAGCTCTTGGTGTCGCAGCCCCGTCTGGACCGGATCGCGCCCGGCGCCGTTCCGGCCCGCATCGCCATCCGAACCGACCGGCCGCAGGCGCTGCGCGATGATCTGATCGCAGGCGGAATCCCGGCCGACCGGATCGCCCTTCAGGCCGAGCTGAAATCGGTCTCGCTCCGCATCTTCGAGCGGACCTTCGCGGTGACCGCGGCGCTGAACACGCTGACGCTGGCCGTTGCCGGGTTCGCGGTGCTGACCTCGCTGCTGACCATTGCCGATTCGCGCCTGCCCCGCCTCGCGCCGCTGTGGTCGATGGGGCTGGACCGGCGGCATCTCGCGCGGCTCGAACTGGTCCGCGTCACGCTCAGCGCCGCGCTGACCGCGATGCTCGCCCTGCCGGTGGGGCTGGCGCTGTGCTGGCTGCTGCTCACGGTGGTCAATGTCGAGGCGTTCGGCTGGCGGCTGCCCTTCCGCGCCGATCCCGGCGCCTGGCTGCTGCTGATGGGGCTGGGCTGCCTGGCCGCTGTGCTGGCGGCGCTGTGGCCGGCCTGGCGACTGTCCCGGATCTCGCCCCGCGCGCTGTCGGAGGTGCAGAGCCTTGATCAATAGACGCGCCCTGATCCTCTCGGCCCTCGCCGCATCGCAGGCCCGCGCCCAGGGCTTCGCCGGGCTGGGAACCGAGTCCGCCGGTTACGCCATGCCCGATCCCGCCCGCCCAATCCGGTTTCCGCAGGATCACGCGCCGCATCCGCGCTATCGGATCGAATGGTGGTATCTGACCGCGCCGCTCAGCTTTGAGGACGGCACCGAGCTGGGCATCCAGTGGACGCTGTTCCGCTCCGCCCTCTCGCCCGAGCCGGCCGGGCCGGGCGGCGCGCCGCCGCAGGCATGGCTGGGCCATGCCGCGGTGACTACGGCGGACCTTCATGTCGTCTCCGAACGCTATGCGCGCGGTGGGACCGGGCAGGCGGGTGCCACGGCCGCGCCCTTCGCCGCCTGGATCGACGAATGGCAGATGCAAGGCGCAACGCCCGCCGATCTGACCCTGTCAGCCGCCGGGCCGGATTTCCGCTATTCGCTGCGACTGCGCGCGCAGGGACCGCTCATCCGGCACGGGCAGGGGGGCTATTCCGTCAAGTCGCAGGCCGGGCAGGCGAGCTATTACTACTCGCAGCCCTTCTATGACGCGGCGGGCACGGTCGATCTGGGCGATGGGCCGCGTGCGGTCAGCGGCGCGGGCTGGCTCGACCGGGAATGGTCCAGCCAGCCGCTGGCCGAAGATCAGAGCGGCTGGGACTGGTTCTCGCTCAATCTCGATGACGGGCGGCGGCTCATGGCCTTCCGGCTGCGCGGCGCGCAGGACTATAAGTCCGGCACATTGATCGGCGCGGATGGCAAGGCGGTTCCGCTGGGCGATGGCGACATCCTGCTGGATCCGGCGGCACGCGAGGGCGGCCCGCCGACACGCTGGCGGCTGCGCCTGCCGGGGCACGATCTGGACGTGACGATCACCGCGCTCAACCCCGACGCCTACATGGCCACGCGCATCCCCTATTGGGAAGGCCCGGTCGCGTTCGAGGGCACGGCGCACGGGCGCGGCTATCTGGAAATGACCGGCTACACAAATCCGCGATGAACGGGTTTCCCGACCGTCCGGGGGGGGCGAATCGGTTGACCGGAACATTAGGCGAACATAAGCTGGCGGCATGGCCCGGAAAAGTTTACAGCAGAAACTGGCGATCCTTTCGGATGCCGCGAAATACGACGCCTCCTGCGCGTCCAGCGGCACCACGCGGCGCGATTCGCGCAAGGGCGGGATCGGCTCGGCCGGCGGCAGCGGCATCTGCCACGCCTATACCCCGGACGGGCGCTGCGTCAGCCTGCTGAAGATCCTGATGACGAATTTCTGCATCTATGACTGCGCCTTCTGCGTGAACCGGGTCAGCAGCAATGTCGAACGCGCCCGCTTCTCGCCCGAGGAGGTGGTGACGCTGACGCTGGAATTCTACCGCCGCAACATGATCGAGGGGCTGTTCCTGTCCTCCGGCATCATCCGCAGCCCCGATCAGACCATGACCGATATGGTCCGCATCGCGCGGATGCTGCGGCAGGATCATGGCTTCAAGGGCTATATCCACCTCAAGGCGATCCCTGATGCCGCGCCGGAACTGGTGGCGGAGGCCGGGCTTTATGCCGATCGCATGTCGGTGAATATCGAGCTGCCGAAGGATCAGAGCCTGCGCGAACTCGCCCCCGAAAAACGCCCCGAAACCATCCGCGGCGCGATGGCTGACATGCGCATGTCCCGCGCCGCCGCGAAGGAGCGCAGCTTCACCGGCAAGCGCCCGCCCGCCTTCGTGCCGGCCGGGCAATCCACCCAGATGGTGATCGGCGCCGATGCGACGACGGATCGCGAGATCCTGCGCACCTCCTCCAATCTCTATGCGGGATATGACCTGAAACGGGTCTATTACTCGGCCTTCAGCCCGATCCCCGATGCCTCCGCCGCGCTGCCGCTGATCCGGCCGCCGCTCTCGCGCGAGCATCGGCTGTATCAGGCGGACTGGCTGATGCGGTTTTACGGCTTTGACGCTGACGAGATCGGGGCGGCCCGGCCGGATGGCAATCTGGACCTGGATCTGGACCCGAAACTGGCATGGGCGCTGGCGAACCGCAGCCTCTTCCCGGTCGACATCGCCCGCGCCGGGCGCGAGACGCTGCTGCGCGTACCCGGCTTCGGGGTCAAGACCGTGCAGCGCATCCTGGCCGCGCGGCGCTGCGGCCCGGTGCGTTACGGCGATCTGCTGCGCATGGGGGCGGTGATGTCGAAGGCCAAGGCGTTCATCAGCCTGCCCGACTGGCGGCCCGGATCGCTGACCGACAGCGTCGATCTGCGCAGCCGGTTTGCGCCGCCGCCGGAACAGCTCTCGCTCTTCGGATGATCCGCATCGCGCTTCCGCGCTTTGGCAGCTTCGACGCATGGCGCGACGCCGCGCGGCAACTGGCCAGTGCCGGTGTCCCCGCCGCCGACATTGCCTGGACCGGCGATGACGCCGCGCCCGAGCTGTTCGCGGCGCAGGACCTGCCGCCCCCCGGTCCGCAGCCGGTGCGCGCCAGCCGCGCCTTTCTGTCGCTGGCCCGGCAGGTCTCCACGCATGCGGATGCGCAGCGTTGGGCCTGGCTCTATGCCGGGCTGCTGCGGCTGCAGGATGATCCGGGCTATCTGGCCAACCCCGCCGATCCGATGGCGGCGCGGTTCGGGAAGCTCGCGAAATCCGTGCGCCGCGACATCCACAAGATGCATGCCTTCCTGCGCTTCCACGAATTGCCCGCCGCCGGGCCGCGCCGCTCCTTCGCCGCCTGGTTCGAGCCCGATCACCCGATCCTCGAACCCGCCATCCCGTTCTTCGTCAAGCGCTTCGCGGATATGGACTGGCTGATCGCCACCCCGCAGGGCACCGCGCGCTTCGACGGCAGGCTGCATCTCGGCGATCCGGTCCCGCGCCCGGATCTGCCCGAGGATGCGAGCCATGATCTCTGGCAGACCTATTTCGCCAATATCTTCAACCCGGCGCGGATCAAGACCCAGGCCATGCGGTCGGAAATGCCGCGCAAATACTGGAAGAACCTGCCAGAGACCGCGCTGATCCCGGAGATGCTGAACGACGCGCCCCGCCGGGTCCGCGCCATGCAGGACGCCGGTGCCAGCACCGCGCCCGCCTTTGCGCCCCGCGTCACCGCCCGGATCCGCCACGCCCCCGATGACCGCCCGCCTGCGACGATGGCCGACGCCCGCGCCCAGGCCGGGCGGTGCACGCGCTGCGATCTCTGCCAGCATGCCACTCAGACAGTGTGGGGCGCGGGCGATCCGGCCGCCGATCTGATGATCGTGGGCGAAGCGCCGGGCGATCACGAGGATCTGCAGGGCCGCCCCTTTGTCGGCCCGGCCGGGCAGTTGCTGCGCGAGACGATGGATCGCGTGGGCCTTTCCCCGGACCGGGCCTGGCTGACCAACGCGGTCAAGCATTTCAAATTCGCCGCACGCGGCAAGCGGCGGCTGCACCAGAACCCGAATGCGGGCGAGATCAGCCATTGCCGCTGGTGGCTGGGGCTGGAGCGCCGCTTCGTCGCCCCGCGCCTGACCGTGGCGATGGGCGCCAGCGCGGCCTTTGCGCTGACCGGCGACCGCAGCGCGCTGACCCCGCGCCGGGGCCGAATCGAGGCCGCAATGGACCGCGGCCCGGTCCTCATCACCTGGCATCCCAGCCGCATATTGCGCCTGACCGGGGCCGAGGCGGGGGCCGCGCAGCGCGAATTCGCCGCCGATCTGCGCCAGGCGCGCGACCTGCTGGCCGGGTGATCCGCCACCCGCCACCGGCCTCGCACCCTGGGTGTGCGCCGCGACAGGGCGGCGCGCACCGTCCCGCGCGCAATCCGCGCTTCCCCTTCGCCCCAAATCCGGCAGACTGGGGCGGGGACAGCGACGAAAGGATCCGGGATGGACAAGCGCGGGCTGGAAATGACGGTGCTGATGACGCCGGACATGGCGAATTTCAGCGGCAAGGTGCATGGCGGCGCGCTGCTGGCGCTGCTCGACCGGGTGGCGTTTTCCTGCGCGTCGCGGTTTTCCGGCGAATACACCGTCACGCTTTCGGTCGATCAGGTCACCTTCAAGGAACCGATCCATGTGGGCGAGCTGGTGACCTTCCGCGCCCATATCAACCACACCGGGCGCACCTCGATGGAGGTCGGCATCCGGGTCGAGGCCGAAAACATCCGCCGCGCCACGCGGCGTCACACGAATTCCTGCTATTTCACCATGGTCGCGGTGGATGAGCGCGGCCAGCCCGTGCCGGTGCCGCCGCTGGAGCTCGACGATGTCCACAGCCGCCGCCGCTGGAAAGCCGCCGAGGCGCGCCGCGAGATCCGCCGCGAGATCGCAGAGCGCCAGGCCGCCCTTGTCGCGCAGGACACGGATCGCGACTGATCCTTTCTTCCTCTCAACGATCTGCGGCACCGTCCGCGCCGTCCGTCCGGGCATCCCGATTGCCCCCGCAACCTGAGCGCCCCACGCCGCTGATGCCTGCCGCGCCATCGCAGGCAGACCCGATCTCGGCGCAGGCGCGGGGTCTGACCGGTCAGCCGGGCACCGGGCCCGCACGGCAAAAAAGCCCTGCGCACGCAGGCAGTGCGCCGTCATTCGCGCCGGGGGCATACCGCCGCAACCGGACCCGAGACGGTGACAGGCACGGCAGGCCGCGATCCGTTGGCTGGCAGAACGCCCCCGCTCGGCCTTGCCGTACCCGCCGCCGCGATCTTGCCGCGATCCGTCGCGCAGGCCGGGTTCCACCGCCGCCAGCGGCGCGGCGACACGCATTGACCCCGCCCCCCGGCTCGGGCAAAGGCTGGACGCCGGATGATACCGAGGCCCAAATGGACGACTTCACCGCCGATGTCGCGGCCGCCGAGACCGCGCTGCGCGATCTCTTCCCGGCCACGCCGCTGCAACTGAACGACCATCTCTCCGCCCGCTACGGGGCCGAGATCTGGCTGAAGCGAGAGGATCTGACGCCGGTGCGCAGCTACAAGCTGCGCGGCGCGTTCAACGCCATGCGCAAGGCCATCGCGGCAGGCAGCACCCGGCATTTCGTCTGCGCGAGCGCCGGAAATCATGCGCAGGGCGTGGCCTTCGCCTGCCGGCATTTCGCCGCGCAGGGCACGATTTTCATGCCCGTCACCACGCCGCAGCAGAAGATCGACAAGACCCGGATCTTCGGCGGCGCGCAGGTCGAGATCGTGCTGACCGGCGATTATTTCGACCAGACCCTGGCCGCGGCCCAGCAATTTGCGGCTGAACATGGCGCGGCCTTCCTGTCGCCCTTCGATTCGGCCGATGTGATCGAGGGACAGGCGACGGTCGCGCGCGAGATGCTCGCCCAACTGCCCGCGCCGCCCGATCTGGTGGTCATGCCGGTGGGCGGCGGCGGGCTGTCGGCGGGGGTGACCACCTATCTGCGGGCGGAATCCGCGCAGACCGGGATCCGCTTCGTCGAACCGGAAGGCGGGGCCAGCCTGATGGCGGCGCTGGAGGCCGGGCGTCAGGTCACGCTGCCGAAGGTGGACAGTTTCGTCGATGGCGCGGCGGTGGCACGGATCGGCGATCTGCCCTTCGCCTGGCTGCGCGGTGTTTCGCCCGGCCATGTGCTGGCCGCGCCCGAGGACCGGCTCTGCATCACCATGCTGGAGATGCTGAATGTCGAGGGCATCGTGCTGGAGCCCGCCGGCGCGCTGTCGCTGGACGCGCTGCGCGATCTGCATGCGGCGGGCGCCCTGTCTGGGCGGCGCGTGGTCTGCATCGTTTCCGGCGGGAATTTCGATTTCGAGCGGCTGCCCGAGGTCAAAGAGCGCGCACAGCGCTACGCCGGACTGAAGAAATACTTCATCCTGCGCATGCCGCAGCGCCCCGGCGCGCTGCGTGATTTCCTGCAGCTTCTGGGTCCGCAGGACGATATTGCGCGGTTCGAATATCTGAAGAAATCGGCGCGCAATTTCGGCTCGGTGCTGATCGGGATCGAGACCAGAGATCCGCAGAACCTGACCACGCTGATGGCACGTCTGGACGAGAGCGGCTTCACCTATCAGGACATCACCCGCGACGAGTTGCTGGCCCAGTTCCTGATCTGAACCGGGCGCCGATCCGGCGGCAGCGTCCGGGCCGGGCCCGCAAGCGCCCCGCCGCGGGGGGGAACGCGGCACATCCCCCCGTTCCGCGCCGCCCGCTGGCTGGCTGCCCCCGCGCGATCGGCACCGCAGCCGATCCCGCAGGCTCACGCAACGCCGCTGCGCCGCTGCGCCTGACCGGCGATGAATTCGCGCTTCGTGGCCGCATAGCACTCCAGCAGCGGCTCCAGCGCCACGCCCCCGCCGCCGCCCGCGCGCAAGGCGGCCTCACCCTGCTGGCAGATCTCCGCGAAGCTGCTGAATCCCAGATTGGCCGCGCAGCCCTTCAGGAAATGGAAATCCGTTTCCATCTGCGCCGCATCGCCCTGGCAGATCCGCATCACCGTGCTTTCGATCTCGTCCAGGAACAGCTCCGCCACCGGGGCGAAATCCGCCTCTCCCAACTCCTCCCGCAATGCCTCAACCCGGTTCCAGTCAATCATCGCCGCGCCCGAATCGTCCCGTTCGATCCAGCCTAGCAATGCCGCTCTAATGCCGCGTTAACGGCGCCCGGACCCTTGTGAGACCCCAAAAAACCGCCTAATCGGGGGCGAAATACGAAAGGACCGCCCATGACCGCGCCGAAGAAAGTCGTCCTCGCCTATTCCGGGGGGCTCGACACCTCGATCATCCTGAAATGGCTGCAGACCGAATATGGCTGCGAGGTCATCACCTTCACCGCCGATCTCGGCCAGGGCGAGGAACTCGAACCGGCGCGCCAGAAGGCGGAACTTCTGGGCATCAAACCCGAGAACATCCATATCGACGATCTGCGCGAGGAATTCGTGCGCGATTTCGTCTTTCCCATGTTCCGCGCCAACGCGCTCTACGAAGGCCTCTACCTCCTCGGCACCTCCATCGCCCGCCCGCTCATCTCCAAGCGCCTGGTAGAGATCGCCCGCGAACACGGCGCCGATGCGGTCGCCCACGGCGCCACCGGCAAGGGCAATGACCAGGTCCGGTTCGAGCTCTCCTGCTACGCGCTCGACCCCAATATCCGCGTGATCGCGCCCTGGCGGGAATGGGATCTCTCCAGCCGCACGAAGCTGATCGAATTCGCCGAGCAGCACCAGATCCCCATCGCCAGGGACAAGCGCGGCGAGGCCCCGTTCAGCGTGGACGCCAACCTCCTGCACACCTCCTCCGAGGGCAAGGCGCTCGAAGATCCCGCCGTCGAGGCCCCCGATTACGTCTATCAGCGCACCGCCAACCCCGAGGACGCGCCCGATCAGCCCGAGCATATCGAGATCACCTTCACACGCGGCGACGCCACCGCCATCAACGGGCAGGAGATGTCGCCCGCCACCATCCTGACCGCGCTGAACGAGTACGGCCGCAAACACGGCATCGGCCGGCTGGATTTCGTCGAGAACCGCTTCGTCGGCATGAAATCCCGCGGCATCTATGAGACCCCCGGCGGCACCATCCTGCTCGAGGCCCATCGCGGCATCGAACAGATCACGCTGGACGCGGGCGCGGGCCATCTGAAGGATTCGCTCATGCCCCGCTATGCCGAGCTGATCTATAACGGCTTCTGGTTCTCGCCCGAGCGCGAGATGCTGCAGGCCGCCATCGACAAGTCCCAGGAACACGTCACCGGCACGGTGCGGCTGAAGCTCTACAAGGGGTCAGTGCACACGGTCGGCCGCTGGTCCGAGCATTCGCTTTATTCAGAGGCGCATGTGACGTTCGAGGACGACGCCGGGGCGTATGATCAGAAGGATGCGGCGGGGTTCATCCGGTTGAATGCGTTGCGGTTGAAGCTGCTGGCGGCGCGGAATGGGCGGGTTTGAGGGGGGGGCGGTGAGCCGCACTGCGCACAGAGGGCCGCTCTACGCCGTAAACAGACCTTGCAAAGCACAAGCTAGTCATCACCTCTGGCTTCTAAGGTATAGATTCCGTGTTGAGTTCCATAGCGGCCATACCGCGGCCTAAAATTATTTGCTGGGTCAAGCCCTATATCTTTCAACGTCAACAACTCAATAACTGCCAAACCGAGGTCGGACCCAATGAGTAACTCATGTATTTGATCTCTAGCAGTAGGTTCTTTCCCATGCGCTAAGTCGTTTCGACGATCCGCCATGATTTGCGCTTGCTGGTTATCGCAAGCCAAGCCAAAAGGCCGGCACTCACTGAAAGCTTTCACTAAGAGTTCTTTTAGACTATTTTTCTTTGGATACCGAGGTCGGGCAAATTCTTCTGCAAAGCTCTTTACTTCTTTCGATGCCGTCCTCAGGTGCGCATTGTAGTCATTTACGTAGGAACTGAACCGATCTTGCCTCTCAGAGCAGTCTGGGTACCTCACATGCAGCCATTGCTCGAGAAAGGTAATCGTTCGTATGAAGCGCTCAAAGATACCTAGCTTTGCAGACCGCAAGGTGGCTGCTGCGAGAACACGTTCCTTGATACTATCGTCGATCCACGCATTCGCCAAAGCCTCTGGGATAGCGTCAATCGGGTTTGTCAAGATAATGCTGATGTTCCTTAAGTGGTCTGCCTTCTGCCTTGGATAAACAGCCAACCTCAAGTGATTATCAAGTCTATAGTCAGAACTATCAGGCTCATCAATAAATACTGAAGTACGAAAGTCCCCTGCCGACGCACCGACTATAAAGTCAATAAAGTGCAGATGAAACCTCGCCCAGCTTTGTGCAGTCCAGATGTCAATTCCGCGTTTAGTTTTCAGGCGGGTATATGCCCGAGAAACTTGCTTGCGGGAATTTTCATCAAAGCGGTAGGTAATCGTAAAGTTAAGCTTACCAAGATCAGCCACATCCGTCTCAGATAACAACGTTTCTGCTTCAGGCGTGCCTTCCCGGCACGCTATGGCCTTATTCTGGCATGCTTGCATTTGAGCAATTGTAACCAGAGACTCAGACCAAAATCCAACCTCCGAAATGGCGGACTCATTGTCGCTATCTAAATGCGCCCCCTCAACCAAACTGCCTACATAGCCAGATAAATATGTTGATTGCCGAAATCCATATGCCAGTACTCCACCGCCGTTGGAGTTATAAAAAGGCTCTAAAAGCGTGACAGGACGACAGGAATTCAACCAACCATGCACAACATACTTGTCATGAGCGCCCAACAGGCGGAATGGTTTTACAAATCCGAAATTGTTATTGCTAAAAAGCTTAAACTGAACACTTGCAGATTTCACTTCTGGGTAGGTAAGGACACCAGACCAACCATGGGGGACCTCACCATCGCCATCTATTGTAAAAGTATATGATCCTGAATTTTCTTTCGTCATTTTTGGCCTTGAGAAAGGGGTATATGATAATTGCGAAAAATTGGCAATCTACGGTTGGAATTTTGGCGGGATCACATCCACACTTATGTGGAAGTCCAAAACTAGCACGTCCGCTTCGTCACCCCTCCACACCGACCAGCCACAAAGCGATCCGTCCCCATAAACCGCCCGGCCACAAAGCCAGGCAGCGGACCCCTACGGTCGTCCGCTGCCCTCTGCCGCGCCGCGCCTCAGACCTCATCCAACCGGCACCGCCGACCCGCCTCTTCTCCCGGCACCGACCACCTCACGAACCTCCGCGCCCCCGGATCACCGGACCCGCGCCGCCCGTCGCCGCGCCCGGGGCCGGACCCGCCATCTCCGGTGTACGCCCGGTGTACGTGCGGTGCGGGCGCAAATCCCAGCATTTGCTGGCCCGGATCGCCTCCGCGCCCGCCGCCGCGCAACACCCTGCGCGCGCCCCCCGTTGCGCGCGGTCAGAGCCGCTCGATGGCCAGTGCGATCCCCTGGCCGCCGCCGATGCACATGGTGATGAGCCCGCGCCTGCCGCCGGTCCGCTCCAGCTCGTACATCGTCTTGATGGTGATGATCGCCCCGGTCGCGCCGACCGGGTGGCCGAGCGCGATCGCCCCGCCATTCGGGTTCACCTTCGCGGGGTCCAGACCCAGCTCCTTGTTGACCGCCAAAGCCTGCGCGGCAAAGGCCTCGTTCGATTCGATGACGTCGAAATCGCCTGCCGAAAGCCCGGTTTTCTCCAGCAATTGCTGGACCGCGGGCACCGGGCCGATGCCCATCACCTCGGGCCGGACGCCGGCATGGGCATAGCCCAGGACGCGGAAACGCGGGGTCAGACCGGCGGATTTCGCGGCCTCCGCGCGGGCCAGGATCAGCGCCGCCGCGCCGTCATTGATGCCCGAGGCGTTGCCCGCCGTGACGCTGCCTTCCTTGCGGAACACCGGCCTCAGCCCGGCCAGCTTCTCGGCCGATGTCTGCTTGGGATGCTCGTCCACCTCGAAGGTGACCGGGCCCTTGCGGCTGGAAATCTCCACCGGCACGATCTGCTCGGCAAAGCGCCCCTCGGCAATCGCCGCCGCCGCGCGCTCCTGCGATTGCAGGGCGAACGCGTCCTGATCCGCCCGGCTGATGCCATGTTCATCGGCGACATTCTCCGCCGTCACGCCCATATGCCCGGTCCCCATCGGACAGGTCAGCGCGCCGGTCATCATGTCGAGCATCTTGGCGTCCCCCATCTTGGAGCCGAACCGCGCCTTCGGCACCGCGTAAGGCGCGCGCGACATGGATTCCGCCCCGCCCGCCACGGCGAAATCGGCATCGCCCAGCATCAGGGACTGCACCGCCGAGACGATGGCCTGCGCGCCCGACCCGCAGAGCCGGTTCACGTTCATCGCCGGTGTGGTGTCGGGAATACCCGCATCCAGCATGGCCACGCGCGACAGATACATGTCGCGCGGCTCGGTGTTGATGACATGGCCGAACACGACCGTGCCGATCTGATCGGGCGCGACCCCGGCGCGTTCCATCGCGGCGCGGGTGACGGTCGCGGCCAGGTCGATGGGCGGCACCGTGGCCAGGCTGCCGCCGAACGTGCCGATGGCGGTGCGCGCGCCGGACAGGATGACGATATCGGACTCGCACATGTGAAACTCCCCCAATGGTTCGGGGGAAGATTAGGTGCGCCGGGCGCGGCTGTATAGGCTCAACCCTGCGTCGGTTTGATCCGCGGCCCGCTGCCATCGCGAAAGGCCGCCAGCCGGTCCCGCGCCGCCTGCTGGGTGTTCACCACGCCTGCGACCACCGATTCGGCATAGGCTGCATCCAGCGGCGACATGTTCTGCATATGGCTGATCGCCGAGCAGATGGCGAAATTCGACAAGGGCAGGTTCTCGGCGCAGCGGCGCGCGATCTCCTGCGCTTTCGCGGCGCTGTCGGCGGCGATGTAGTTCGCCAGCCCGACCGTCACCGCCTCCTCGCCGCGATAGAGACGGCCGGTCAGCATCATGTCGATCATGCGCGACTTGCCGATCAGATCGGCGACCCGGATCGTGGCCCCGCCGCCGGTGAACAGGCCCCGCTGCCCCTCGGGCAGGCCGAAATAGGCGGTCTCGTCGATCACCCGCAGATGTGCGGCCGCGGCCAGTTCCAGCCCGCCGCCCACCACCGCGCCGTGGAGTGCGGCGATGATCGGCACGCCGCCATATTCCATCTTGTTGAACGCCTCGTGCCAATGCAGGCAGAGATGCATGAAATCTTCGGGCGCGCGGTCTTCGGCGTGATGCTCGACCAGGTCCAGCCCGGCGCAGAAATGATCACCCGCGCCGCGCAGCACGCAGGCCCTCGCCCCGGCGCGGGGGAGGCTGCGGAAGATCTCTGTCAGCTCGTCGATGGTGGCGGCGTTGAGCGCGTTGCGCTTTGCCGGGCGGTTCAGCGTCACCGTGGCAATGCCGTCCTCGTCCAGATCCAGCAGGGTATGTTCGAGTTTCAGTTCGGAGATGCGGGACATGCGGATCAGCCTTTCTCGATCAGATGCATCACGACAGGGATGGTGAACACGCTGGCCGCGGTCGAGATCAGGATCGCCGAGGACACGCGCTGCACGGCGATGCCGAAATACTGCGCCAGCATGTAGACATTGCCCGCCACGGGCAGGGCGGCGGCGGCGATCATCACCGCCGCCGGGAAGGCCGCAACGCCGAGCGCCCAGGCGGCGATCCCCACCGCCAGCGGGTGCAGTACCAGCTTTGCGCTGCTGAGCCAGACGGCGATGGCGGGGCGCTCGGCCCGGCGGCCGACCAGGCTCGCGCCGATGGCAAACAGCGCGCCGGGGGTTGCGGCGGCTGACAGCAGCGTCAGGAACTCCATCGCCGGGCCGGGGATGGGCAGGGACGCGCCCGACCAGATCAGCCCCGCCAGCATCGAGACGATCATCGGGTTGGCCACCAGCCCCTTCAACAGTGTGCCGGTCATCGACAGGCGCAGACGGCCTTGCCGCGCGGCGGTGATGATGAGGGTGATGAGGGTAGAAAACACCACCAGGTCGATGATGAGGATCATCAGCACCGGCCCGGCGGCGGCATCGCCCATCAGCACGACCAGCATCGGCACGCCGAGAAAGCCGGTATTTCCGATGACGCAGCAATGCGCCTCCATCACCGCATCGCCCAGGCTGAGGCCGCGGGCGCGCGCGGCGGCCACCCCGATTCCCCAGATCACCAGCGAGCCGGCCAGATAGGCCGCGGCAAAGCGCGGATCCCAGATCTGCCCGATCTCCAGCGTCGCGGCGAAGCGGAAGAGCATCGCGGAAAGCGGGAAGTAGAAGACGAATTTGGTCAGCCAGGCGGCGGCCTCGGGCGGGAAGAACCGGGTCCGCGCGGCCGCCCAGCCAAGCCCGATCAGCAGGAAGAAGGGCAGCGTCTTGAAGAAGATCGGCAGCATGTTCATGTCCTGCTGGCTGCGGGCCGTGACAGGGCGACAAGACCATCCGGGGCTTGGAGTTGCAAGACGGGGCGCGGGGCGGGTGGGCCGCCCCAGGCGCAGCAGGATCGCAACACGCAGGCCAAAGGCTCCGTAGGAGACCCGCCCGGAATCAAGGGGCGCAGCCCCGCCGGGCAGCGGACGACCGCCCGCACGGGCGTCCGCTGCCCTGTGTCCGATACCGAACGCGCCAACTCTCGTGACCGCAGCAGGCCCGGCCCGGAACAAGGGGCGCATGCCCCGTCGGGCCAGCGTCCGACCGCCCCCCGGGCGGACGCTTCTTCGCCGGACCGAGCAGGACGGTCGTTCAGCGGGGATGCGAGATAAAGCGCGATGCGGGGGCGATGACGGCGTCAGCCCGCGGTGGGACGCTGGACCTCTGTTTCGCGATCTGGCAACTCAGCCGCCGCTTTTGCCGTGATCCGCGCCGATATGCGCCTCGCCACGCGTCGCAGCCAGCTCGACCTGTTTCTGGCGCTCTCGGAACCGCGCCCGGTCGGCATCGGAATATTCCCCGATGCAGCGATGGCAGGAGACGCCGTCCTCATATTCCGGCCGGGCCTTGTCGGCATCCGCCAGCGGGCGGCGGCAGGCGTGACACAGATCGTAACTGCCCGGCCTTAGCCCATGGCCGAGGCTCACCCGCTGATCGAAGACGAAGCATTCGCCTTGCCAGCGGCTGTCTTCCTCCGGCACCTCTTCGAGATATTTCAGGATCCCGCCTTGCAGGTGGAACACCTCCTCAACGCCCTGCGAGATCAGGTAATTCGTCGATTTTTCGCAGCGGATCCCGCCGGTGCAGAACATGGCGACGCGCTTACCCTTGAAGCGATCCGCGTTTTGCGCCCACCATTCGGGAAATTCACGGAAGGACTTCGTTTCGGGATTGACCGCGCCCTCGAACGTGCCGATGCCGACCTCGTAATCATTGCGGGTGTCGATCACCGCCACATCCTCGGCCTCGATCAGTGCGTTCCACTCGGCGGGCGCGACATAGCGGCCGACAGCGGCGGTCGGGTCCACCGCTGGCTGGCCCATGGTCACGATCTCGCGCTTTAACCGGACCTTCATCCGGCCGAAAGGCATCTCGGCCGCGGCGCTTTCCTTCCAGTCGAGATCAGCGCAGCCGGGCAGGGTTCGGATATGATCCAGCACCGCATCGATCCCCTGACGCGTGCCGGCGATGGTGCCGTTGATCCCCTCGGGCGCGAGCAGAAGCGTGCCGCGCACCCCGTTCGCGCAGGCGGTTTTCGCCAGCGGGGCCTTGAGCGCCTCGGGCTCGGGGAAGCGGGTGAAATGGTAAAGCGCGGCGACGGTCAGCATCTGCTGCCCTTAATCGCCGCGCCCCGAGTCGTCAAATCCCGGATCAGCCGCCCGATCCGAAGGTGATGCCGAGCGCGAAGCCGCCGAGCAGATAGATGAACATTGTGATGAGCACGATCCCCACCACGTTCAGCACGAATCCCCCCCGCGCCATCTGCCCGATCGTCACCGCGCCGGTGCCGAAGACGATGGCATTGGGCGGCGTACCCACCGGCAGCATGAAGGCGCAGGTCGCCGCAAACGCCGCCGGGATCAACAGCGCCATCGGATCGACGCCGATGCCCACGGCGACCCCGCCCAGGATCGGGATGAAGGTCGCGGCCGTGGCGGTGTTCGAGGTGATCTCGGTCAGGAACAGGATCAGCGTGACGACCGCCGCCACCAGCATGATCGGGGTCAGCGATCCAAGCCCCTGCACCTGCTGGCCGAACCACTGATCGAGCCCGCTCGCCGCCACCGCACCCGCCAGGCTCAGCCCGCCGCCGAAAAGCAGCAGCACCCCCCAGGGCAGGCCGTTTTCGGCATCCTTCCATTCCAGCACCATGGTGGTGCGCCCGCGCCCCGGCAGCAGGAACAGCGCAATACCCGCCGCAATGGCGATGGCGGTGTCGTCCAGCAGCCCGAGGAAGCCCAGATCCGATCCGGTCAGGCTGGTCAGAAGCCCCGGCACCACCCAGAGAAACGCCGCGGAGGCAAAGACGATCATCACCATCCGCTCGCCCTGGCCGACCGGGCCGAGCGAGGCGATCTGCTCGTCGATCATCTGCCGGCCGCCCGGCACCTCGTCCAGATTGAAGCGGTAGAGCACGTTCGTCATCAGCACCCAGGCGATGAGGATGAACACCGCCGCCAGCGGCAGGCCGATCAGCATCCATTGCAGGAAACCGATATCACCGCCCAGCTCATCGGAAACATAGCCCGCGACAATGGCGTTGGGCGGGCTGCCGAGCAGCGTGCCAAGACCGCCAATCGTCGCCGCCCATGCAATCGACAGCACCAGGCAGATGCCGAATGCCTTGATGTTGGGGTCGTCCACCACCTCGCTGATCGTGCCGCCCGCGGCGAGTTCCTCGCCCACCTCGGCGCCCTGATCGGTATGCTGGCTGCGTTCGATCACCAGCGTCAGCACCGACAGCCCGATGGGCAGCATCATCAGCGTCGTGGCGGTGTTGGACACCCACATCGACAGAAAGCCGGTGGCGATCATCATGCCCAGGATGATCCGCTTGGGCTGCACCCCCACCCGGCGCAGCGTCAGAAGCGCGATGCGACGGTGCAGATGCCATTTCTCCATCGCGATGGCGATCAGGAACCCGCCGAGAAACAGGAACACGATCGAGCTGGCATAGGGCGCCGTCGCCTCGCTGACCGTGCGTTCGGTGAACATGGGGATCAACACGATGGGCAGAAGCGAGGTGGCCGAGAGCGGGATCGCCTCGGACATCCACCAGATCGCCATGAGCGTGCCGATGGCGGCAACATTGCGCGCATCGGGGGACAACCCCTCGGAGCCGCCAAGGATCAGCCAGACGATCAGCGCCGCGATCAGTCCGGCGGCGCGCAACCCCCACAGCATCACGGGCGAGCGGCCCGAGCCGGATTCGTATTCGTCGAAACGGCCCTGCTGGTGAAGATCTTCCGGATATTGGCCGGGACCGCCTGTTCCCTCTGGCCGATCATTGTCAGTCATAAAATCCCCCCTTGAAATACGTGCCACCGGATCAGCTTGCGCAGTTCTGCGAAACCGCCACAAGAGGGATCAGGGCGGGGCGGCGAATTGCGGCGCATGGCGTGGCATTGACGCCCGCCCCGCAACTGTTACCAAAGCTTAACGGAGGAGTGAGCCATGCCGAGTGCCCTGATCGTGATTGATGCGCAGGTGGATTTCTGTCCCGGCGGCAGGCTGGCCGTCGAGGGCGGCGACGAGATCATCGCCCCGATCAACGACCTGATGGCGGATTACGATGCCGTCGTTCTGACCCAGGACTGGCACCCGGACGATCATTCCAGCTTTGCCGACAACCATGCGGAGGCCGCCCCCTTCTCGACGGTGGAGATGCCCTATGGCCCGCAGGTGCTGTGGCCGCGGCATTGCGTCATCGGTTCGCCCGGCGCGGAGTTTCATCCCGCGCTCGCGGTGGATGTGGCCGATCTGGTGATCCGCAAGGGGTTTCGCCCCGAGATCGACAGCTACTCCGCCTTTTTCGAGAATGACCACCAGACCCGCACCGGGCTGGAAGGCTATCTGCGCGAGCGCGGGGTGACGGCGCTGGATTTCGTCGGGCTGGCCCATGATTTCTGCGTCGCATGGAGTGCCATGGACGCGGCGAAGCTGGGCTTCGCGGTGCGCGTGATCGAGGAGGCCACCCGCGCCATCGACCTCGACGGGTCGCGCGCCGCGGCGCAGGAGAAGATGCGAGCAGCAGGGGTGACGCTGATATGATGCCGAATGTCGATATTGCCGCGCGCGTCTATAACCACCGCTGGAAGATCGACCCGATCGTGCGGTCCCTGCTGGATACGGATTTCTACAAGCTGCTGATGTGCCAGTCGGTGTTCCGCAACAAGCCGGACACGAATGTCACCTTTCAGCTCATCAACCGCACGACCTCCGTGCGGCTGGCGGATATGGTCGATGAGGGCGAGTTGCGCGAACAGCTCGACCAGGTCCGCGCGCTCAGGCTGACGCGCGGGGAATCGACCTGGCTGCGCGGCAACACCTTTTACGGCAAGCGGCAGATGTTCCGGCCGGATTTCATGGAATGGCTGGAGAATGTGCAACTGCCGGAATACGAGCTGACCAAGCGCGACGGCCAGTATGAGCTCCGCTTCGAGGGCAAATGGCCCGAGGTCATGCTGTGGGAGATCCCGGCGCTCGCCATCATCATGGAATTGCGGTCCCGCGCCGTCACCAAGGATATGGGCCGGTTCGAGTTGCAGGTGCTCTATGCCCGCGCCATGACCCGAGTCTGGGAAAAGATCACCGAGCTGGACAAGCTGCCGGAGCTGCGCATTGCGGATTTCGGCACGCGGCGGCGGCATTCCTATCTGTGGCAGGATTGGTGCGTGCAGGCGATGGGCGAGGGGCTGGGCAATGCGCCGGGCGGCAAGTTCATCGGCACGTCAAATTGCCTGATTGCGATGCGCCGGGATCTGGAGGCGATCGGCACCAATGCGCATGAGTTGCCGATGGTCTTTGCCGCACTCGCCGAGACGGACGAGGAATTGCAGCAGGCCCCGTATCGCGTGCTGGCCGACTGGCACGAGGAGCATGACGGCAATCTGCGCATCATCCTGCCAGATACGTACGGCACGAAGGGGTTTCTGGATGGTGCGCCGGACTGGCTGGCCGGCTGGACCGGCATTCGCGTCGACAGCGGCGATCCGGCCGAGAATGCCGAGGTGGCGATCCAGTGGTGGAAGGATCGCGGCGAGGATCCGACGCAGAAGCTCGTGATCTTCTCCGACGGTCTCGACGAGGAGAAGATCGAGGAGCTGTACAACCAGTTCGACGGACGGGTGAAGGTCAGCTTCGGCTGGGGCACGCTGCTGACCAATGATTTCCGCGGTTTTGTCGAGGGCGACGGGCTCGACCCGCTCAGCCTCGTCTGCAAGGCGGTGGAGGCGGAGGACCGGCCGACGGTCAAGCTGTCGGACAATCCGGCCAAGGCAATGGGTCCGGCGGACGAGATTGCGCGTTACAAGCGGGTCTTCGGCGTGGGTGCTCAGGAGCGGGTCGAGGTGTTCGTCTGATCCTGCACCGGCTCCCCCTGCGCCGTGCGCGCCGGGACCCGCTCGAAATCCATCTGGCGCATGTCCTTCAGCTCGCGTCGCCATTCACCGCTGGCGTGGCGACAGGTGAAGGGCCGGGGCTTGGCGGCACCATTCAGTCGCGGGTGAAACCGGTCACCGTCTCGACATGGGGCGACCAGCGGAACTGGTCCACCACATAGACCGGCCCCATCCGCCAGCCCGCGCCGGCCATGGTCGCGGCATCGCGGGCGAAGCTGACCGGATCGCAACTGACCCAGGCGACGCGTTCCAGCGTCGAGGCGGCAAGCTGTTCGGCTTGCGCAGATGCGCCGCTGCGCGGCGGGTCGATAATGGCGGCGTCGTATTCCGCCAGCTCATCGGGCAGAAGCGGCCGGGCCGCCAGATCGCGCGTTTCGGTGGTCACGCGGCGCAGCCCGGTGCTGGCCCGCCATGCGGTGTCGAGCGCGTCGAGGGGCGCGGACAGGCCCTCGACCGCATGGATTTCGGCCTGAGTGGCGAGCGGCAGCGTGAACGTGCCGCATCCGGCGAAAAGATCGACGATCCGCCGCGCGCCGCTCAGCGCCTTGCGCACGACGCTGAGCAGTGCCGCCTCTCCCTCTGCCGTGGCCTGCAGGAACGCGCCGGGTGGCGGCGTGACCGCAGACCGGCCCATCCGCAGAACCGGCACGCGGCGGGTGAAGGCGGTGCCGTCCCAGTCCAGCCTCGCCAGATCGCCCTCATCCGCCAGCCGCAGCAGCCGGTCGCTCGTACTCGGATCGAGGGGCTTGCCGCCCTGGACCGCCACGTCGAGGCCGCTGCCGGTCTCGGTCACGGTCAGCGCCAGTTCGGCCCCGCGCGAGGCGCCGACCGCGACAATGTCGCGCAACACCGGAAGGGTGGCGACGATGGCAGGGCGCAGCACCCGGCATTCCCCCAGATCGACGATCTGGTCCGAAGCCCGGCCGTGAAACCCCAGCCGCGCGCCCTTCTTTGTCCGCCGACCCGACAGCACCGCCCGGCGGCGCGATGCGGGCGGAGAGGTCGCCACACCCGCAATCTCCGCCTCGATGCCGTGCGCCGAAAGCGCCGCGCGGACCATTCCGGCCTTCCATCCCGCGACGAACCCGTCCGTGGCATGCATGAGGCTGCAGCTTCCGCATTGCGCGTAATGCGGGCAGGGTGGGGTGATGCGATGGGCGGAGGGGGTGACGATTCGGGGGTCCATGACCCGGCCTGTATCGTCCGGTGTGCCGGTGATGATCTCGCCCGGCAGGACCCGGCCCGCCAAGGCGCTGCGCCCATCCGGGCCGGACAGGATGCCATCGCCGCGCCGGCCCAGCCGATCGACGCGCCATTCCGTCGTGGCGGCGTCAGTCAACCAGCGACCGGATCAGGCGGATATTGGAGACGGTCTGGTTGGCGGTGCCGACCGTGCTGTTGAAATCGTCGAGGGCCCGGCGCTCGGGCGTGCTGGCGCAGGCGGCGAGGGCGAGCAGCGCGGCAAAGGCGATCAGGCGGGGCAGCATGGCAGCTTCCTTGCGTGGCATCTCGGTGCTGTCTAGGCGGTTGCGGTGGCGCTTGTCACCCCGTCCGCCTCGTCGACACCCAGGAATCCGCCGGATTGCCGGCTCCAGTAGCGGGCATAGGTGCCGCCCTGCGCCAGCAATTCGGCGTGGCTGCCCTGTTCCACGATCCGCCCCTCCTCCAGCACCACGATCCGGTCCATCTCCGCGATGGTGGACAGGCGATGCGCGATGGCCAGCACGGTCTTGCCGGTCATCACCCGGTCGAGCGAATCTTGGATCGCCGCCTCCACCTCGCTGTCGAGCGCCGATGTCGCCTCGTCGAGGATCAGGATCGGCGCGTTCTTCAGGAAGGCGCGGGCGAGCGCGATGCGCTGACGCTGACCGCCCGAGAGCTTCACGCCGCGCTCGCCCAGAAACGCGTCATAGCCCCGCCGGCCGGTATGGTCCTGCATGTCGGCGATGAACTGATCGGCCTCGGCGGCGGCCGCTGCCTCGGCGATGGCGCCGTCGCTCGCATCCGGGCTGCCATAGCGGATATTGTCGCGGGCCGAGCGGTTGAACATGGCGGTTTCCTGCGTGACCATGCCGATCTGGCGGCGCAGGCTTTCCTGGGTGACGTCGCGCACGTCGCGCCCGTCGATCAGCACCCGTCCCGCCTCGACATCATAGAGCCGCAGCAGCAGCGCCACGAGGGTCGATTTCCCCGCGCCGGAGGCACCGACCAGCCCGACCCGCTCGCCCGGCCGGATGGTCAGATCGATCCCCTGCACACCGCCCTTGCCGTCCTCGCGCCCATAGTTGAAGCTGACCCTGTCAAAGCGGATCAGCCCGTCCACCTGGTCCAGCGTGACGGCATCGGGGGCATCGGTCAGCGTGTGACGCGGGGCCAATGTCTGCATCCCGTCCTCGATCTCCCCGATCGAACCCCAGATGCTCATCAGCGCCATGCTGACCCAGCCGGACATCTGCGACAGGCGCAGCGCAATCGCCCCGGAGGCTGCGATGTCGCCCGCCGTCGCCTGACCCTGCTGCCACAGCAGGATGGCGCCGCCGATCAGGATCACCGGCAGGATGCCCGCCAGCGTCATCAGCGACAGGCGGAACCAGGTCGAGACGATGCCGAAATCAAGCGCCCGTTCGCGAAACCCGGCCATGGCAGACAGCGCGGCGCGATCCTCGTGCGCGGCATGGGCAAACAGCTTGACCGTCTTGATATTGGTGATCGTATCGACCACCTGGCCGGTCACCGCCGCCCGCGCCGAGGCCCGCGCCGCCGAGCGCGCGCGGATGCGGGGCAGGAAGAAGCGGATCAGCAGCGCATAACTGGCCAGCCAGGCGATCAGCGCCACGGCGCCCCACACATCGACGGACAAGAGAAACGCGGCGGAGCCAATGATCGCGGCAAGGGCGAAGGCCACCACATTGACCATTTCCGACGCGAAATCGGTGATCGCGCGGGCGGTCTGCATCTGTTTCTGCGCCAGACGCCCGGCGAAATCATTGTCGAAGAAACTCACCGCCTGACCCATCGTCCAGCGATGCAGCCGCGACAGCACCAACGGCAGCACATTGGGCCCGATGATGACATTGGACGACGCCGTCGACAGCCCGAGGATCAGCGGGCGGATGACCAGGAAGAACAGCACGAATCCGGCGATCACCGCCCCGCTTTCGGCCCAGACATTCTGCGGATCGGCAGTGGTGACGGAATCGATCACCGCGCCGAGCAGCGTGGCGGAAATGACATCCGCCGCCCCGCTGGCGGCAGAGCTCGCCCCGGCGATGCCCAGCCCCTTGCCCGAACCCTTCAGCGCCCAGCCGATAAAACGCAGCAGGCTTTGCGGGGGCGGTCCGTCGGCGGGCCGGAACGCGTCGATCTGGCGGGCGAAGGGGGCATGCAGGTTCATCACGGCTCCTCCGCCGCCAGAAGCGCCGCGTCGATCAGGGCCGGTTTCGACGCCGTGAACCCGGTTTCGATCCACAGCGTCTCGGCCAGTTTCAGCCCACGGCCAAGCGCCGGGCCGGTAAGCGCGGGCATCAGGTCGCGCGCCTGCACCGGCAGGGGCGCCTCCGCCGCGCGGCGGATTTGCGCCGTCCAGTCCGCGGGCAGTGCCGCGCCATGCGCCAGTCGGATCAGCGCCATGTCCCGCGCCACCTCGGTGCCGAGGCGATATGCCGCCTCGCCAGCATCCATCTCCGATGCCGCCGCGATGTCGCGCAGATAGCCTGCCTCGGCCCGCGACAGCCGCAGCCGGTCGCCGGCATCCGCCGCGCCGAGTGCGGCGAGCCGGCGCCGCCAGTCGGCGGTTGCGCCATGTTCCGCCTCGACCTCCGCCAGCCGCGCCAGCCTGCCCGCATCGGCGCCCGGCAGGATCTGCTGCAACACGCCGGTCTCCTCCATCAGCGTGACGGCGGGGGCGGGATCGGGGGCGGCCAGCAACTTGCGCAGCTCCGCCCCGATCCGTTCCGCCGAGACCCGCGCCAGCCCCGCCACGCTCGCGCGAATGGCGTCGAGCGCTTCCGGTGCGCTCGTCTCGCCATACCAGGCCAGGAAGCGGAAAAAGCGCAGGATGCGCAGATAATCCTCGCGGATGCGGTCGATGGGGGTGCCGACAAAGCGGATCTCCCGGTGGCGCAGATCGGCCAGGCCGCCCACCGGGTCCAGCAAGTCGCCCGCGGCATCGGCGTAGAGCGCGTTCATGGTGAAATCGCGCCGTGCGGCATCATCCGCGACGCTGGCGGAAAAGGCGACGACGGCGCGGCGGCCATCGGTCTCGACATCGCGGCGAAATGTGGTGATCTCGAACGCGGTTCCGTCCACGATCAGGGTGACGGTCCCGTGCTCGATCCCCGTCGGGACGGCCTTGATGCCGCTTGCCCGCGCCAGTTCGACGACGCGTCCGGGGGGCGCATCTGTCGCCAGATCGACATCGCTGACCACGCGTCCCATCAGCGCGTTGCGCACCGCGCCGCCAACGACATAGGCCCGATGCCCACCCGCCTCCATCAGCGCGAAGACGCGGCGCAGCGCCGCGTCGGACAGAAAGGCCGCCTCCAGCCTCATTGCGCGAGTCTCTGGGCGAGGCCGAACAGGATCCGCGCCGTCGCACCCCAGAGGTAGTAAGGCCCGTAAGGCGCGACGAGATAGGGCCGCCACTGGCCCCGCCACACCCGGCCCTCGCGCCGGTAATTCGCCGGATCTGCAATATGGGCGAAGGGCAGTGTGAATGCCTCCGCCACCTCGCCGGGCTCGGGGCGGGGCGCGAACGGGCCGCGAATGACGGCGACCAGCGGGGTGATGCGGAACAGGGTGACCGTGCGGTGCGGCGGCAGCGTGCCGATGATCCGAAGCTGCGCCGGATCGAGGCCGATTTCTTCATGCGCTTCGCGCAGCGCGGCCGCGCGCGCATCCGCGTCGCCCGGATCGACCTTGCCGCCGGGCAGGGAAATCTGGCCCGGATGGTGGCGCATCGTGGCGGCGCGTTTGGTCAGAAACAGCCGTCCGTCGGCTTCGTGAAACGCCAGCAGCACCCCGGCCGCGCGGAGCTGATCCTCCGGCGGTTTCAGCCGGCTGTCCGGCTCGAAATCCGAACTTGGCGGCGTGTCGTGACGCAGCGCCGCGGTGAGCCGCGCCGACAGGTCCGCGCCCGAAATCCCGCCGCCGAACCCGACCGGACGGGCCGGGTCCGGCGTCCCGGTCCTGTCCGGCGCCCGGCGGGCCAGCGGCGAGAGATCGGCGCCTCGGCTCATTCCGCGGCGGCTGGCGGCGGCAGCGTCTTGCCGTCCACGTCGATTTCGGCCTCGAACCCCAGCGATTTCGGATCGAACTCGTAATGCGCGCCGCAGAACTGGCAATCCGCGGTCACGATCCCCGCCTCGGTCGTCATATGCGCGATGTCCTTCTGCGAGTAGATGGACAGCGTATCGCGCACCTTCTCCTCGCTGCAGGAGCAGCCGAACTCGACGCGCTGCGGGTCGAAGACGCGCGGCTGTTCTTCGTGGAACAGCCGGATGAGGAGATCGGTGGGGGCGAGCGTCGGGCCGATCAGCTCCATCTCCTCGACCGTGGACAGCAGGTGGTTGGCCCGGTTCCAGTCTTCCGATTCCGCGCCTTGCAGGATATCGGCGGCCTCGATCAGCCCGGCCTCGCCGCTGCCGCCTTCGGCCTCCCGGACCGGCTCGGCGGGAAGCGTCTGCAGCATGATGCCGCCGGCCCGCCACTGCGTGCCCTGGCCGGGCAGCATCGACTGGCCGTAGGACAGCGAAAAGCTGGTCGGAAGCTGCTCTGACTGGGCAAAATACGTGCCCGCGCAGGCCGCGAGCGATCCGCCCGCGAGCGGCGTGATGCCCTGATAGGGCTGGGTGCCGCTGCCCTGGTCGATCAGGATTGCGAAATACCCGTCCCCGATCTGGTAGAAATGTCCCGCCGCTTCGTCCAGCCGGTCGGCATCGAAGCTGGCCCAGGCCCGGATGCGGGCCGGGCCGTCATCGGTTTCCGGGGCATAGTAATCCGCCGCGATGGTGCGGATCGGGCCGGTGCCGCGGACCTGGATCGACAGCTTCCAGCGCAGCTTGATGGTCGGGCCGATCAGCGCGGTCAGCAGCGCGACCTCGGCCACCGCCGCCGCGACCGGCGCGGGATAGTCATGGCGGGTGAGAACATGGTCCAGAACCCCGTCCAGCCGGGCCACACGCCCGCGAATCGAGGAGCGGTCGAGCTGGAACGGCAGGACCGTGTCGTCCCAGGCGAGCTGATTGATCTTCGACATGATGATCCTTCGAATATCTGGCGCCGCGACGGCGCGCGTCCCGCCCAATATAGGGCAACACGCCGCGATCCCAAGGGGCGGCGGGCGCGGGGCGTGCGCGATGAGCCGACCAGATCCCTACTGATACCCCCGCACCAGGGCAGCGGAGATCAGGGTCCAGCCATCCACCACCACGAAGAAGGCCAGCTTGAAGGGCAGCGCGACCACCGCGGGCGGCACCATCATCATCCCCATGGCCATCAGCACCGCCGCGACCACCAGGTCGATGATCAGGAAGGGCAGCGCAATCAGGAAGCCGATCTCGAAGGCGCGCTGCAGCTCCGACAGCATGAAGGACGGGATCAGCAGTTTCAGCCCATCGCCGCCGGCATCCGGCGGGGCCAGGTCGCGCAGATGGTCGATGACGCTAGGATCGACGCGGGCCGCCATAAACCGCTCGAACGGCCCGATGGCGCGGCCCAATGCCTCCATCACGCCGATCTCGCCCGCCGAAAGCGGCGGGGCGGCGAGTGACCAGGCCTCTGTCAGCACCGGGTCCATGACGAACCACGTCAGGAAGACGGACAGGCTGACGATGAGCATGTTGGGCGGGGATTGCTGCAGGCCAAGCGATTGCCGCAGGATCGACAGGATCGTGACCATGAAGGGAAAGCAGGTCACGGTGATGGCGATGGCCGGGGCCAGCGACAGGATGGTCAGGCCGAGAAACAGCAGGATCGCGCTCTGTCCGACGCCCTTGCCGGAGCCCTCGCCATCGGTGTCCGCGATGTTCCTCATCGCGTCGGCGGTACGGGACATCATGGTCTCCGCATCGGGCAGGGGGCCGAAATCACCGGCCGGGGCCGTTGACTGAACCTCCTGCGCCGTGACGCCACCGGCCAGCAGAAGCGCCACGATCGTGGCGGCGACCGCCGCGGGGGCCAGGCACGTCAACGCGCCGTGTCGGCCGGTCCACGCGCAGATATCTTTCCGCCGCATTCCGCGACGGCCAAACGCGCGTCCGGCCGACCGCCGCGCATCCGGCCGGTGTGCCTGCAAGGCGCGCCTCATCCCGCTTCGGCACCCTTTGCGTCGGAGATGCGCAGCATCAGCGGTGCCTCCTCATCCTCGCCCGCGACAAGCTCCGCCGTGGCGATGACGTGATCGCCGACGCAGAGCTCGACCTGTTCGGCCAGTGTCTGCTCGAGCGGGATGACATCGCTCTCCCGCAGCGCGGCGATTTCCGCCACCGTCATGCGTCGCCGTCCGATGCGGATCGTCACTTCCACGGGAATCTGCTCGGTCGCGATGATCGAGGCCTGGTCCATCAGCTTTCCTCCGCGTCATGCAGTTCAGACAGGATGGCCCGGACCCCGGCGACAAGGGCGGGCTGGTCGATCTCGATCCGGCCGGCATGGAAGCGGATCTCGGTGCGGTCATGAGGGTGAAGCTGCACATCGTCCAGACCGGCGCGTTCCAGCTCCTGCCCGAGCAGCGCGATGAACGCGTCAGGCGCGTCGATCCGGCAGATCGGTGTGGCGCCCGAAAGAACCACCCGGTCGATTTCCGAGCGCAGCAGCGACAGGAGCCGCGCGGTCCCTTCCGCGGCCAGCAAATCGGTGACCGCGGACAGAACCGGATAAATCGTGTCCAGCGTTTCGCGGCGGACGGATTGGCGCAACTCCTCCGTTGCCTGCGCCTGCCGCGCCGCGTCCTGCAAGGCCCGAAGCAGATCCGCCCGCAATGTCGCATTCGCTCTGGCCTCTCCATCCGCGACCCCGCGGCGATATGCCTCTGCCATCTGACTTGCGCCGAAGACCGGCGCAGGCGCGTCAGGCGCGGCGGAGAAATCTTCGAATCTCTGCGCCGTGCTCATGCGCGCGATCTTTCGTCATTCCTGATCCAGCCATCGAGCAGCAGCACGGTTTCCTCCTGGCGTTCCTGCATCAAGGCCCTGAGCCGGGCGACCGGATCCCCCGTGGTCGCGGACGAATTGTCAAAATCGAACTCCGCTGCGGTCATGGAGATCATCGGGAGTTCCGCCGCCGAACCGGTGTCTTGCTGCGATGCCGTCTCGTCCGCCACGACCGGACCAGGGGCCATCGGAAGCGCCAGGTCCGGCTGGGCCGCGGATTTCCCCTCGCCCCCTGTCCGGCCCAGGCGACGCAGAACCACGGCGAGTGCAATGATCGCCAGCACCCCAAGCAAGGCCATGCGGGCCAGCCAATCCAGCGGCAACCGCTCCGTCAGCGGCGTTGCGCCCACCGCATTGGTCCCGACCGGATCGGGGGACGCGAAGGGCATCGATCTGACGGTGATCCTGTCGCCCCGCGCGGGGTCGAACCCGACCGCGGCGGCCACGAGCGCCTCGATCCCGGCCATGTCCTGCTCGCTTCGGGGCAGGATCTCGGTTTCGCCATTGGCATCGACGCGCGCAAGACCGTTCAGCAGGACCGCGACGCTCAGCCGGCGGATCGCGCCGGGCTGCCGGTCGACCTGCCGGGTGACACTGCCGACCTCGTAATTCGCCCGGCTGCGGGTTTCGGCGCGCTGCGCGCTCTGCCGGTCACCGTCCTGCTGCGCGCGATCCGGCAGGTTGGAGGCCGCAGTCACGGCCGCGCCGCCGGCCTGGCTGCTTTCGTCGATCAGCTCCTCGTTCTCCTCCGAGATCAGCGTCCGCTGCGCCGGATCGAATTGCCGCTCCACAAGCTGCTCGGATTCGGTCACCAGCTCGACACTCAATTCGACGACCGCATTGCCGGGACCGACCTGCGCGGCGAGGATCCGCTCCACATTCTCGCGCATCCGCGACTCGTGATCCTGCGCCCCGAGATCCGTCGCAGGCTGGATCACCCCGTGCCGGCTGTCGATCACGGCCACGTCGCCGGGGTCGAGCCGAGGAACCGCGGAGGCGACCAGATGGCGCATCGCGTCGGCCTGCGCCGGGGCGAGTGCTGTGCCACCGGTCACGACGGTCACCGACGCTGCACCTGCGTCGCGGTCACGATAGCCCCGCGCTTGCGGCACGCTGAGATGAACCCGCGCCGAGCGGATATCCGGCAGGGCGAGGATCGTCCGCGCCAGCTCCCCTTCCTTGGCGCGCCAATAGGCCGCGTCGAACATCTGCGAGGTGGTGCTGAAGCCGGACATGTCGTCGAGGATCTCGTAGCCCGCGCCGGTCATTTGCGGCAGGTTTTTCGCCGCCAGTTCCATCCGGATCCGGTCGCGCTGCGCTGCTGCCACCCAGATCGAGCCGTTGCGGATGTCGTATGGCGTGCCATTTGCGTCAAGCTGCGCGACCACGGGGGCGGCCTGCATATCGTCCAGACCGGAATAGAGAAGCGCCATATCCGTCCGCCCGGCCATGGCGATCACGGCCAACACTGCCAGAAGCCCAAACGCGAACCCGGCGATGATCGCCTGACGCTGCCGAAGGTTTCGCCCACCCCAGAATTCCCTGATATCCCGCAAGATCCGCCCCGCGATTCGCCCTGAACTCGCTGTCTTGGTGGCATGGCGGCGTTTAATTATTGGTTAGTCCGGCGCTGCTATTCCCTCGACTCGACAGAGGAGAATCACGATGGCCGAAACGGCAACGCCGCCCCGAACACGCATGACATTCGGCAGGATGGGTCTGCCGGTCGCCGCATTGGCGGGCGGGCTGGCCGCGTTTACCGCCGGGTACCGCGACATGACCGACGTCCCGCGAGTCTTGTCATCACTCAGGGGCGGCGGAGATGCGGACTCGGTCGCCTATGTCGAGATGCCGCGCATCACCGTGCCGCTCGGCCGCGACGGCGGAGAACTGGTCCTGCGCATCGTGCTGGAGACGGATGCGAGCTCGACCTCGGCAGTCGCGGCGCAGATCCCGCGCCTGTCGGACAGCTTCAACAGCTTTCTGTCCGGCATCGCCCCGGCGGCGTTTGACCGGCGGGGCGTGCTGGAAATCATCCGCCTCGAACTCGAACGGCGCGCGGCCGAAACCGCGCAAGACACCCCGATTGATGCCGTGTTGATAACGGAGTTCAGCATCCGATGACGATGACGGTGATCCTGCCGCTGATCCCGGCCATCCTCATGCTGCCGCTCGCCTTCTATTGCTGGCTTCTGTCGCGTCGTCTCCGCCGGCTGAACAACCTCGAGACGGGCTTGGGCGGGGCCATCGCCGTGATGACCACGGAGATTTCGCGGCTCGACCGCGCGATCAGGGAAGCAAGGGCCGAGGCGACATCCGCCGGTGAAGAGCTGCTGAAGGCGGTGGAAAAGGCGCGGGGCGAGCGCGCCTATTGGGCGTTGCAATCGGAACTGACGCAATCCGCAAGGCCCCCCGCGCGTCGCTTGCGGCGGCGCGCCACGGTCACGGAGCAGGCGGATGCCTAGGATGATGCTGGGCCTGATCATCGCGGCGGCATTGCCCATGACGGCGCTTGCCCTGCAAGAGAGGGCTGCCCCGCGCGATCCCGACGATCCTGCCGCGGGACTGCTGGCGGGGTGCGGGGACGTGCCCGAGGTGGTCGCGCTCGTCGAAAACTTGCAGATCCGCCGGGACCGGATGGCCAAGGCCTTGCAAAATCTCGATGATCGCCGCGCCGAGATCGAAACTGCGCGCGCCGCGCTGAAGGCTGAGCTTGACCGGCTGAGCGCGGCCCGCGAGCGGCAATCGTTGTCGAGAACCCGCGATCAGCAGGAGGTCGCGGCAGATGCGGACCGCATCGTCGCGCTCTACCAGGCGATGAAACCGCGCGACGCGGCGGCGGTCATTTCCAGCCTGCCAGAGGAATTCGCCGCCGAATTGCTGATCAGGATCCACCCGGACTCGGGGGCCCGGATCGTGGCGGCCATCGCACCGGAAAAGGCGGCGGTGCTGACAACCTATATGGGCGCGCGCAGCGCCGGCAACGCGCGGGAGAGGTGATGTTCGGCGCAATCGGCATCCTGTTGACCTTCGCGATGGTGTTCGGCGGCTACACGCTGGCCGGCGGACATATGGACGTGATCCTGGAGGCGCTGCCGTTCGAGATAATGATCATCGGCGGCGCGGCGCTCGGTTCCTATATCCTGTCGAACAGCGGCGATGTGCTGAAGGCGACCCTGCCCACGATGATCCAGGCCTTCCGCGGACCGCGATGGCACGGGCAGGATCACGAAGATCTGTTGTGCCTGATGTTCCAGCTTCTGCGTCTCGCGCGCAGCAATCCCGTCGAGCTGGAGGAGCATGTCGAGACCCCGGAGCAGAGCGAGATCTTCCGGGCCTATCCGCGGATTCTCGCGGATCGGGAGGCTGTATCGATCATCTCCGACACGCTGCGATCGGCCAGCCTGAATTACGACGATCCCTACCAGGTGGAGGAGATGCTGTCGAAGCGCATCACACTCATCAAGGACGAGCAGATGCATGTGCCGCATGCGCTTGGCGCGACGGCGGATGCCTTGCCGGCACTTGGGATCGTCGCGGCCGTGCTGGGCGTCATCAAGACGATGGGTTCCATCGATCAGCCGCCGGAGGTGCTGGGCAAGATGATCGGCTCGGCGCTCGTCGGCACGTTTCTGGGCGTGTTCCTGGCCTATGGGCTGGTGGCGCCGCTGGCGCATCGGCTCGCAGCGGTCAAGAAACACGACATGTCGTTCTATGACGTGATCAAATCCGTCCTTGTTGCGGGGCTGCATCATCACGCCACCAATCTGTGCGTGGAGGTCGGCCGCCAATCCTCGCCCGAACAGATCAGGCCGAGTTTCCTTGCCCTCGAAAACGCGCTGCGCGAACTGAAAAGGGCGGCCTGATGCTGATGGCGATGCTTCTGTCCGCGGCGATCTCCGATGCGCCTGCGCGCCCGAGCTTGCACGACTTCACGAGCGAGGTGGACCGCATCCTTTTGTCGGGACGCGCCATGCCGCGCGCGCTGCTGCTCGACCTGGATCGTCTGGACCGGGCCTCGGACCGGTTTCTGGCCGTCATCTATCTGCGACGCTCCGGCTTGCTGACCGGGGCAGAGATGCCGCTCGAACGGCTTTTGATGGGTGTCGCCGCCCCGGCCGCGCCGCCCGCGCCAGCCCATCCGATTTCGGACACAGACAATGCAGACTGAGGCGGTCCGTCGATCATGGGATCAGACCGGGCTGCGCAGCGCCGCCATGACCGGGGGGCTGGTGCTGGTGGTGATGACCATGGTCGTGCCGATTCCGCCCGTCCTGATGGATTTCGGCATCGCCATCTCGATCGCCACGGCCACGATGATCCTGGTGATGGCCTCGACCGTTGCGCGTCCCACGGACTTCCAGGCTTTTCCGGTGATGCTGCTGGTATCCCTGGTGATCCGGCTGTCGCTGAACGTGTCCTCGACCCGGCTCATCCTGACCGAGGGCCAGACCGGCCCCGGCGCCGCGGGCCATGTGATCAGCGGATTTTCGGAGTTTGTCGCCGGCGGGTCGGTGCTGACCGGGCTGACCATCTTCGCCGTGATCTCCGCGGTGAATTTCATCGTCATCACCAAAGGGGCGGGCCGGATGGCCGAGGTGTCGGCGCGGTTTGCCCTGGACAGCCTGCCGGGCCGGCAACTGGCGATCGACGGCGATCTGAATTGCGGCGCCATCGACCATGAAGAGGCCAAGCGACGCCGCGAACACGAGCAGCGCGAGATCGCCTTCTTCGGCTCGCTCGACGGGGCGTCGAAATTCGTCAAGGGCGATGCCATCGCCGGCATTGTCATTATCCTGATCAACCTATTGGTGGGAATCGCGACGGGCGTCGCGGTGCACGGGCTGTCTCTGGGTGCGGCACTGCAGAACTATGCGCAGTTGACCATCGGTGACGGGTTGGTCAGCCAGGTGCCGTCGCTGATCACCTCCATGGCGGCGGCGCTGCTTCTGTCGCGGGGCGGCGCGCAACAGGATACGTCCGAGATGGTGCTGGGCCAGGCGGCGTCGGACTGGCGCGTGCCGGCGGTGGTTGCGGCGACGATGTGCCTGATGTCTGTGGTGCCAGGCATGCCACCGCTGCTGTTTCTGGCACTGGCCGCGGCGCTTGGCGGCATCTCGTGGCATCTCCGCCGCCGTCAGCATGCTGCCATTGCGCCAGACACCCCGCAGGATGAGGCCGCGCCGCCCGCCCCCCGGATCGGGGACGAGTTGGACATGGACGAGATCATCGTCGAGATCGGACCGGATCTGGTCACCGAGGCGCTCGATCCCGCGCGCGGCCTGGCCGCGCGGATCGCCAATATGCGCCTGCATGTCGCGCGCAGCTTCGGCATCATCCTGCCCGAGATCCGCATCACCGATGACCCGGCCGTCCCCCCGCTTGCCTATCTGATCCGCGTGCACGGGGTGGTGCGGGGCCGCGGTGCGCTGCAATCCGGTCAGTTGCTTGCCCTCGCGGAGGAGGCGCTGCTCGGGCAGGTGGACGGCGACACGGTGAAGGAGCCCGTCTTCGGCACCCCCGCAAAATGGTTCCCGGCGGAGCAGCGCGAGGAGGTGGCGATCACCGGGGCGACCATCGTGACGCCGATGGAGGTTCTGTCGACGCATCTGCTTGAGGTGGTGCAGGCCTATTTGCCGGAGCTGCTGACCATGAATGCCATGCAGCGGCTGATCTCCGAGCTGAAGGATGTGTCCGAACCCGATCGCGCACGCGGCTATCGCAGCTATTTCGAGGCGATGCTGCCTGACAAGCTGTCGCCCGAATTGCTGATCGGCGTGCTGCGGCAGATGCTGGCGGAGCGGATCTCGATCCGCAACCTGCCGCTGATCGTCGATGCGGTGCATGAGTGCCGCGAGGCCGGTTCTCCCGCGCAGGTCTACGAAGCCATCCGGCCCCGGCTGCGCGGACAGATCACCCAGGCGTTTGCCGGGCGCACGGGCGAGCTGGCCGTCCTGCAGCTGCATCCCGACTGGGAGGCCGCGTTCGTCATGGCCGAGGAGCAGGCCAACCGCCCCCAATCCGCCGCGCTGCCGGTGGCCGAGTTGAACCGGCAGCTTCTTCAACAGCTACGCGCAGCCCTGCCGGAGCTGGACATGAGCCGCGCCCCGGTGCTGGCCGTCGCGGATCACCGGCGCCGGCAGGTGCGGGATATCCTGCGGGCCTATGAGATGGACCTTCCGGTCCTGGCTTTGTCGGATATCGATCCGGCGGCGAATGTCAGCCTGGTTGCGGTGATCGAGCGCGGGGGATGCTGACCATCAGCTCGCCAGCGGATCTGACCGGGCTGATCGAGCCGATCATCCTCGGCTATTTCCGTGTCCAGGGCGTTCTTCTGGTGCTCCCCGCCTTCTCCGACCGCGTGGTGCCGCAGCGGGTCCGCATCGCCGCCGCGATGGCGTTGGCGCCGCTTTCCGCGGAACTCGCGGGTGGCCCGCAATTGCCCTCCGCGGAGGTGGGCGCAATTGGCACGGTCCTGCTGCGCTGCCTGGCGGAATTGCTGATCGGCGGGCTCATCGCCGCTCCGGCGCGGATCATCGCATTCGCACTGCACATGGCCAGCACCGCCATTGCCGCGACCGCGTCGCTGTCACAGCTGATTGGCACCGGGATGGAGGCCGCGCCGCATCCGATCGGCCAGGTCTACCACCTCGCCGGGATGGCGCTGCTGATGGCGATGAGCCTGCCGCTGATGCTGCTGGATCTGGTGGCGCAGGGATATGCGATCTTCCCGGCCGGGCGGGGCGTCGATCCCGTACAGTTGCTGCCGGGGCTGATCGGGCTGTTTGCGACATCCTTCATGCTGGCCATGACCATGGCCTCGCCCTTCATTCTGGGCGGGCTGCTCTATCAAATGCTCGCAGGGATCGTGAACCGGGTCATGCCCGCCCTGCCGGTGGTGTTCATCGGCGCGCCCATCATCATCGGGCTGGCGCTGATCGTGCTTGCGGCGCTGTCCCCCTCCATCCTGGCCATCTGGGCCGAGGCGGTGCTGCGGGCGGGGCTGCGATGAGCCGGGAACGCATCCCGCAACTTGTCAGGTGGCGGGATGAGTGACTCCGATGCTCCCGACAAGCAGTTCGAGGCGACCGAGCAGAAATTGCGCAAGGCCCGGCAGAAAGGCGATGTCCCGCGCTCCACCGAGGTCAATGCCGCCCTTGCATATGCCGGGGCGCTGATCGCCGCGTTCTTGGCACTGAACTTGATCGTGCCGGCCTGGCTGACGGCAGTGGCGCAACTCTGGTCGGAGATGTCCGGGACGGCGGCAGGCCACGCGGGAAGCTTTGCTGCGCACGGAACAGAGGGCAGCACCATGCGCGTCTGGCGGGGAAGCGCGATCTGGACGCTGGCGCTGCTGTCGATCCCGGCCGCGATCATGCTGTGCGGGCTGATCGTGCAGCGCGGCCTCGTCTTCGTGCCGTCGAAACTCGGCATCAAGCCTGCACGGATCAACCCGGTCCAGAATGCCGGGCAGAAATTCGGCCGATCCGGGCTGGTGAGCTTCGCGCTGAACACGTCGAAGACCTTCGCGGTCGGCTTCGGTGGCTGGCTGCTGTTTCGCGCGCTCATTCCGGTAATGACGGCCGGCGGTGCGGAGACCGGCTGGGTCGCGGGCATCGGCCCGGTGGTGATGCGCGCGCTTGCGTTGGCTTTGCTGCTTTCCGCGCTCTTCGCCGTCGCCGATCTGGTCGCGAAACATGCCGAGTTCTGGCGCCGCAACCGCATGTCGATGCAGGAGATGCGCGACGAGATCAAGGAGAGCGAAGGCGACCCGCATATGAAGGCGGCGCGGCGGGAGAGATCGGTGGCCATCGTGCTGAATGCGATGCTGGCGGATGTCGAAAAGGCCGATGTGGTGGTCGTGAACCCGACGCATTACGCCGTCGCACTGGAATGGAAACGCGGCAGCGGCCGGGCACCGGTCTGCCTGGCAAAAGGGGTGGATGCGGTGGCCCTGCGCATCCGCGAACGCGCCGCCGCGCATGAAGTGCCGATCTGGCCCGATCCGGCCTGTGCGCGCGCCATGCATGCGACCGTGGAGATCGGCGAGGAAATTGCGCCGGCGCATTTCGCCGCCGTCGCCGCCGCGATCCGCTTTGCCGAGCGGATGCGCGAGAAGGCGCGGCGCGGCTGGTAAATGGCACGACCTGCGCGAGACAAGCTTGACCGGCTGGCGCAACTGGCGCAGTTGCGCGCCGATGCCGAATTAAAACGCTTCGCCGCCTTTCGCCTGCATGTCGAGGCATTGCAGCAGAGGCGCGACCAGGCACAGGACCGGCTGCGATGCGGGGTCACGCCGCAGGCGTTTTCGCTGGCGGAGGCCCGGCTGGCAAATTTCGCGGCGCAGCAGGCGGCGCGGGAGTTGCTGCGCCTGGATGCAGAGGTGCAGCGCATCCGTCCGGGCTTCGACGCCGCGCGCGGCGCGGCACGGCGCGAATTCGGGCGGGTGCAGGTGCTGAAGGCGCTCGCGGCGCGGGCCGATGCGGGCGCCCGCCGTGCCGTGAGGCGAGCAGAATAATCACCGGGGGCAGGCAACGCGCAATGCCATCGGCCGCCGCGCGGATTATGGCCGGTTGCTGAACCCGAACTGGATGTAGTCGCGCGTATAGGCGGCGCGCGCGGCTTTCTGCAGCGCCTTGTCATCGAGGAAGTCAGGCATCTGCGCGGGCGCCGACACGGGCGGCGCAACCTGCCCGCAGGCCTCCGCGAGCCAGCCGAGCCCGCGCTCCAGGTCGTCTTCGCGCAGCACCATGTCCGGCGTGAGAAAGCGGGAAAATCCGGCCAGGATCTCGGTCTGGCTGGCCCAATGCGGAAACACCTGAAGACTGGTCTGACCGTTCAGGTTGCGGCGCAGGAAGTCCAGGAACTCGGCAAAGATCTGCACCTGCTGCCCCGCGTCCAGACCGGACAGCTCTGCATCATCGGGCAGGGAGACGCGGTGGGTCTCGCGCATCTGCTGGCGCAGCTCGGCCGGGGCGGCCTCCAGAAGCTGGGTGAAAGCTGACCATGCGCGGCGCAGCGGATGGCGCAGCACGGTAAAGCTGCGGTGCCTCGGGTGGTTCTTCAGCCAGGCACGCAGGGTTTGCTGGTTGAAGTCGCGCTGCAGTTCGGCGCCGCTCTCCATCCACGCCTCTACCGTCTCGACCGGGCCGCCGCGCACCGGCATGAACAGCATGCCGCCGCCCGCGCCGCTTGCGACGAAGCTGGGCACGGCGGGACCACGGCGCGGCTCGAAAGTCGGGATGCGCGAGGTCTGGAACGGGTCGAGCCGCGCCAGATCGTCCTGCATCGCGTCGAAATTGGCGACCTTCTCGGCCATGTCACGCGGATTTTGCGGCACCTGGTCGGAGGCGGGCTGCACCCGCTCCAGATCGGTCCGGCCGAGCCAGTGCAGCAGCCCGGTCATGATCTCGGCATCGCGCAGATCGTCGTAATTCAGCCAGAACGCGCTCTGGCCGCTGACCTGTAAGCCGCGCAGCACCCGCGCCTGGAAGCCCTGCACCCGGTCGAGCCCCTCGCGGAAGGCGGCGCCGTCATAGTTGATCGCGGCCGGGATCGGGGTTTCTGTCTCGTTCAGCTTCCACTGGTTGGTCTGCCAGGCGAGCTGCGTCGAGACATAGCTGTCGAGCGGGTTGCGGGTCAGCACGATCTTCGCGCAGCGCCGGTCGCCGATGACGGTGTCGAACACGCGCAGGTCGTGGTCGTGGAAATAGCGGAAGCCCGACAGATGCCCTTCGCGGTTGCAGATCGCCGCCAGCAGATGCAGCGGGTCGTTTTCCCGCTCGGCCTTGGTCACGCCGCGGATCTGGTCGGTTTCCGGCCAGCCCAGCATATAGGGGTTGAACGCCTCGCCGAAGCAGGTGACGTGCTTGACCGAATTCAGCGTGGCTTCAAGCAGGTTGGACCCGGTCCGCATCTCGGCGAAGATGACGAAACTGCGAAAATCAGACATGCCAGTCCTGCTCCGATCTGGTGGCCGGGAAATCGCCCATCAGCCGCGGCTGCAGCCCGGCATTGCGCAGCCGTTGCAGGAAGCGGCCGACCTGATCGAGATCGCGCAGCACCGGCGGCTGATCGTAGAGCGGCCAGCTTCCCGGCGTCAGGTCGCGCACGATGCGTTGCAGGATCGCGGCGGGGCGGGAAACGAAATCGGCCAGCTCCCAGACCTCGACATCGGCCTTGACCCAGACCGAGCGCAGGATGTCGAGCTGCCCCAGCTCGATCCGTTGCAGCTTGGCGGCGATACGGCGCACATCGTCGAAGGGCATGTCGGAATGCATCAGCGGCACGATCCAGGCGCCGGTGACAACACGGATCGTGGCGTTCGGGTCGGTCACCATGAACCAGGACAGATCCTGCGCATCGCGCGGCGCATACTGGAACACCTGGCTGCGATCGGTGATGCGGATCAGGCTGGTCAGGAAGCCGAACGGATCGTAGTCGCGGGTTTCCGGGTGGCTGGACAGCCCGCCCGGTCCGATCTCCGGACGGCCGGCGAATTCGACCGCGTCGGGGGCGAATAGATGTCCATGCACATCCGCATCGACGCGGGCCTGCAGCCAGTGCTCGAAATCCGGAAACAGATCGGTAAAGCCCTGAAGCACGGCGTAGGAACCGGCGGTCTTGCCGTTTTCGCGGTCCTTCTTCGGAAACCGGCTCTGCATGTAGAGACCCGGCCGGCCGAGGCGGCGGCGCATCACCGCGGCCCCGATGATCCGCTCAATATGGGCCGGGTCGGGTTCGTCCTGCGCGTGCGCCGGCCCGGCATCTTCGGGAAAGCGGGCGAGCAGCTCGGTCGCGCCGGGCCAGAATTTCCGCGCCACGAAACAGCGCGACAGCGCCAGCATCTCGGCGTGATCGCCATAGAGGATATAGGGTTTGCCCTGGTCGTCGAAATTGGCCAGCGTCAGCGAGCGGCTCTCGATGCGTGTGGAGTGGCGGCGGGCGAGGGTCTGGAAATAGCTTTCATCGGGGATCCAGCTCCAGCGGAAATAGCGGTCGAACTCGCCGCGACGCGGATCGGTCAGGATGGCGCTCAGCGTCTCGCGGGTCAGGCACCACCATTGCGAACCGAGATGCGGCACCAGTCCGCGCGGGATCCGGCGACGCAATCCGATCCGGCGCTGTGCCTGCACCAGCCAGTCGAACAACATGCGGCGCTTGCGCCAGGACACGGGATAATACCGCTCGAAGCGCTCGATATTCAGGCCGCCGACCGTCCAGCCGACATCCATGGCGGTCACGCTCTCGATGAAATCGACACCGGGATGGCGGGCAAGGTAGTCGCACAACTCGCGGACCGGGCGCAGCGGCAGGCAACTGCCCGACGCGACGATCACATGGGTCACGTCCGGGTAGTTTTCCAGCAGGATCGCGGCGGCGGATTGCGTGGCCTCGACCATCGAGAACATGCCCCAGTCGCATTCGCGCCGATCCGCCCATTCCACGTTGTCGAGATCCGCCAGTGACTGGCACATCGCGTTGTACCGCTTGCCGCGGGTGCGCCGGTCGACATGGATCGCGACCGCCGCGCCGCCATCATGCCAGATCCGCACCATGGACGACGCCACCGCCAGCTCGTCATGGCACAAGAACACCACGCCAAGGCGGGTCGGCGCCGTCATGCCCAGTTCCCCGATGAAATCAGCCCCAGATGTTCAAGCTGGCGCCAATCCTCGAACTCGCGCGATTCCCCGGTCAGCAGGGTCATGTCGTCCTGTAGTGCGGCGCTGTAGGCCTGGTATTCCTGGCTGTCGGCGTAATGCTCGCCCCGCTCCATCTCCTCGCTGGATTTCTCGATGAAGCTGGACAGGAACTTCGCGTGCAGCAGCACCCCCGAGATCCGCTCGCCGCCATCCTCGTCATAGACGATGTTGAGCGCGCGCGGCAGCGCCATATGGGTCGAGGAGATATAGGCGTAGTTGCGCTTCCACCGGATGAGCGGGATCTTGTTCAGCGCCGGCGCACGCTCCGGCGTCCGGCCGAAGAAGCTGCGCGCCCGCGGCCCGCCCTGGATCCAGAGATTGCCGTAGCGCCCGTTCTTGTGGACCATGTAATTCGCCGGGTCGAAATAGCGCGCGATCTCCATCGGGTTCTGGCCGGCGCGGTAGGGCTGATCGCCGATCCGGCCGTCTGGATACATATCCAGCAGCATCGCCGGGAAGGACTTGATCGCCGAGGTGGACATCCAGTGGGTCAGCGCCTGAAGCGAGCGGGTGTCGCAATGCGGGAACACCAGGAACTCGTCCGGGTCCACCGTCAGGCACCAATGCCCGGTGCCGTAGCGGAACAAGAGCCAGTTGATCCAGTCCATCCCGAACCGCGCCGCCTTGTAGCTGGTCGTGGTGCGCCACAGCGAGACATCCTTCTGCTTCAGCAGAAAATCGGCGCTGCCGTCGTCGGAATTATTGTCAACGAACAGGAAATGCCCCACCCCGAGATTGCGGTAATAATCCAGGAAGAACGGCAGCCGGACGGCTTCGTTGCGCTGCGTGACAAAGCACAGGATCGCGTCACGCGGCACGGTCTTCATCAGCACCCGGACCGGCTGCACCTGTTTGCGCCGCCGCAGGGCGCGGCCGAGATACCATTGTCTCGTCGCGCGCAGGCGCAGCGCATTCAGGGTGGAGCCGATCCGAATTGCCACTAATCGTCCCGCTTGACTGTTTTTCGGAAATTCCGATTAACTCAGCGCATTATCAATTGATTTGAAATGCAGTTTCCAGTCCGGAATAGCAAGAGATTGTGCGCGAGAGGGTTGAATCCCGCAAAGTGTTGCAACTGAGTCAGCCCATTGCGCGGGCCGGTCCGGTGACAGATAGGTCGGATAGGGACCAAGCAGCTCGCGTGACGAGGGCAGGTCCGTGCACAGGATCGGCACGCCGCGCCCTGCCGCCTCGGTCAGGGGCAGACCGAACCCCTCGGCCCGCGAGGGCATCAGCAGCCCGTTGCAGCGCGAAAGCAGGCTGGCCACCGCCGCGTCGGACAGCCCGGCGCATTCCATGACCGCGCTGTCCGACGGCAGGCGGTCGAGCCGCGCGAACAGCGCCTCGTTGCTCCAGCCGCGCCGCCCGATGATGAAAAGGCGCGGCATCCGATCCGCAGGCAGGCGCTGTGCCAGAATTTCCCAGGCATCCAGCAGAACCGCATGGTTCTTGCGCGGCTCGATCGTGCCGATGGTCACGAAGAATGGCGTGGTGACATCCAGACCGGCCGGGAGCTGGCCCTCGTCGGGCGCGGCAAGATCGGTCCCGATCCGCGCCACGATGACCTCCGGCTGGCGCGGGATGGCCAGCCGTTTCTGCCAATGCGCGATGCAATCCGCCGTGGCATCCGAGATGGCGACGATCAGATCGGCCAGCGACAGCGCCGAGACGAAGCGCGCGCGGAACTTCTCGCTCTGACCGTCGCGGGTGAATTCGGGGTGATCCAGCGGGATCGTGTCGTGGATCATGACCACCCGCCGGAGGCCGTTCAGATTGTTCAGAAGATCGCGGTGGAGATTGCTGTGGCCGAGATTCAGATAGGCCACGCAGCCCGGCAGGTGATGCCGGACATGACGGATCAGGCCGCGCCCCGAGGGCCGGGTCACGGCAAGGGCGCTGCGCCGCAATGCCGTGCGGGCCCGCGCCGATGCCGATCCGCGACCTCCCGCCGCGTCGCGCCAGCCGGCGCGGGCGGGCAGGGTGCTCAGATCGCCTCCGATCCATTTGAGGATGCGCGGACCGTCTTCCGCCGGAAGCAGGGCCTGCCCGCGACCGATCCGGCACAAAAGCAGATGCGCCCGCCCGGCCAGATGGCGCAGCCAGGCAGCCTCGACCCTGTCAATGCCGGTCAGCGGGCCGGTGCCGATCCGGGACACCAGCCGCGACACGTCCAGCATGACAGGTGGTTCAGCCGTCATACCCGCCATTCTGATGCCATCGCCAGGCATCGCGGATCATCTGCGGCATGGTCGAGCGGTCGGGCGACCACCCAAGCACTTCGCCGGCCTTCTTGCTGCCGGACACCAGCTTGACCGCGTCACCCGCGCGGCGCGGCCCGTCCTCCATCGGCACCGGCCGGTTGGTCACGCTGCCGGCGGAGGACACCACCTCTCGGACCGAAAACCCGTCGCCCGTGCCCAGGCAGAACACTTCCGTTCCGCCGGATCGGGGGCCATTTCCGGCCCGCATCCAGTTCAGCCCCTGCACATGCGCATCGACCAGGTCCATCACATGGACATAGTCGCGGATGCAGGTGCCATCTTCTGTCGGGTAATCCGTGCCGTGGATGGTCAGCGCCGGGCGGCGGCCATCGACGGCGTCGAGGATCAGCGGGACAAGATGGGTTTCGGGCCGGTGGAACTCGCCCACCTCGCCATCCGGGTCCGCACCGGCCACGTTGAAATAGCGGAAAATGACGCTGTTCAGCCCATGCGCCGCGCCGAAATCCTTCAGCATGTCCTCGATGGCGCGTTTCGAGGCGCCATAGGCGTTGAGCGGCAGTTGCGGCGTGGTCTCGTCCAGCACCACCCCGTCATGGTCGCCATAGGTCGCGCAGGTCGAAGAGAACACGAAATCCGTCACCCCGGCTGCGACCGTCGCCTCGATCAGGTTCAGCGAGGCGCAGACATTGCCGCGCCAGTATCTGCCGGGCTCCGCCATCGCCTCGCCGACCTGGCTCAGCGCGGCGAAATGCATGACGGCGACGGGCTTGTACTTGGCGAAAACCTCATCCAGCCGCGCCCGGTCCATCAGCTCGCCCTGCTCGAACGGGCCGAACTTCACCGCCTCGCGCCAGCCGGTCAGCAGGCTGTCATAGGTGACGGGCACGAACCCCGCCGCCTTGAGCGCCTTGCATGCATGCGAGCCGATATACCCGGCGCCGCCGGTCACCAGAACATGGTCAGGCATCATTCGGCCGCGCGCTGCAGCGACATGACTTCGTTGAGATATTGCAGGAACTCCTCGCGCAGATCGTCGCGCTCCAGCCCGTAGGCCACCGTCGCCTGCAGGAAGCCGGCCTTGGAGCCGCAATCGTAACGCTCGCCCCGGAAGCGCAGACCGTACACGTCACGCCCGTCCACGATCTCGTCGGCAATCGCGTCGGTGAGCTGGATCTCGCCGCCCGCACCTTCGCGCAGCCGGTTCAGGTTCTGCAGAACGGTCGGGGCGAGGATGTAGCGCCCGATCACCGCGAGGTTGGACGGGGCGTTTTCCTTGGGCTTTTCCACCAGCCCCTTGGCTTTCACGATGGCCCCCATATCTTCGGCAATATCGAGCACGCCGTAGGATTTCGTCTTTTCCATCGGCACTTCCATGGTCGCGACCATGGTGCCGCCGGTTTCGGCATGCGCCTCGATCATCTGCTGCAGGCAGGGCGGCTCGCCCATGATGACGTCGTCGGTCAGGATGACCGCGACGGGTTCGTCATTCGGCACCAGCCGGCGGGCGCACCAGACGGCGTGACCCAGCCCCATGGCCTTGTGCTGGCGCACATAGGCGATGGCCCCGGAATCCATGTTGGTGGCGCGCAGGATGTCCAGCAACTCGGTCTTGTTGGCGCGCTTGAGATTGGCTTCAAGCTCATGCGCATGATCGAAATAATCTTCCAGCGCGCCCTTCCCGCGCGAGGTCACGAAGATGAATTCCTCGATCCCGGCGGCGCGGGCCTCGTCAATGGCGTACTGGATCAGCGGCCGATCGACGAGCGTCATGATTTCCTTCGGAATCGACTTCGTGGCGGGGAGGAAGCGCGTACCCAGGCCGGCGACAGGAAAAATAGCTTTCGTTACTTTCCGACTCATGGTGAATTTTCCTTTTGATTTCAGAGGGCGCAATGTGGCTCTCTTTTACTTTGAACGTCTTGCAGTCCACAAGCGCGCTGCGCAAACGCCTGCATAAAGTGACAAGTTCCGGCGGGCCTCCGCCAAATCGCGCTCCCGGCGGGATCGCCTGGTCATCGTCCACGCCCGCACGGGCGGATCATCCGGCTCCGATGCGCCCCAGAGCCCGCCCATCTGCTCGAACCAGCCGCCTTCGGTCAGGGTGACGCGATGGGGCAGAAAACTCGGGCTCAACAGGATCAGCGTCACGATCCGACCGGCCGCTGTGTCACGGGCCGCACGGCGGCGTAGAGCGGTGGCCTGCCAGTGCCATCCGGTAAGGGTCAGCGGGTCATCCGCTGCAGGGGCGAGTGCGCGGAAATCGGGGGGCGCATCCTGGCGCGGCGATGGCGGGTCCGTTGCCTCCGCGTCCCGGCCTTCCGCAATCCCGCGGCGCAGCGTCTTCAGGATCGGCGCGACCTTGAACGGGTCCAGCCGACCGTCCAGCATCTGCCGCAAAAGCTGCCGCCGATGGCGCGAGACGAGGCGCTCGGTCGGGATGTCCGCACCATGACGGCGCGCGAAGATCGCCGTCGAGCGCCCCTTGGCGGTCAGGTCCCGCGCGGCCAGGGCCGCGCTGCGATGTGCGCTTGCGGCCTGTTCGTGGATCACCTGCGCATCCGGCACGATGGCGGTAAGCCCGTGCGGGAAGGCCGCGGCCAGCCGGAGATTAACGTCCGATTCGTCGAGGTGATAGGCGAAGGCCGGGTCGAATCCCCCGATCGCCCGCACCGCGTCGGCGCGAAAGGCGCAGTTCGTCCCCAGCGTGCTGACAGCCGCCCCGTCGCAGGGCGGATGCAGACTGATGCCCGGCGCTGATGGAAACGTGCGTGTCAGCCCATCCGGTCCGATCAAATGGCTGCGCGCCTGCCAAGAAAATCCGTCGCGGTTCCGCGTCCAGCCGGTGGCCGCAATGACCTGCGGGTCGCAAAACGGCGCGGTCAGCCGGAACAGCCAGCACGGCTCCGCGATGGAATCGTCGTCGATGAACGCAATCACCCCGCCCGCGGCGGCGCCGATCCCGAGATTGCGCGCCGCAGAAATATTCGGCTCGTCAAAGGCGATCCGCTTGATGTCCAGTTCGGGACACTCCGGGAGACCCGCCGCATCCGCGACCAGGACGATCTCGAAATCGGGGTGATGTTGCAGGCGCAGGGCCAGTAGGCAGCGCCGCAGATGAGCCGCCCGCCCGCGGGACACGATGACGACGCTCGTCCGGGGCGGGGTCACGCCTCGCCCATCTCCGCCAGCATCGCCTCGATCCGCGGAATATCCTCCGGGTTGTTCAACTCCCAGAATTGACGGCCGCGCGCCTCGACCTCGACGCAGAGCACATGTCGGCCATTTTCCAGGAAGCGCAGTTGTTCCAGCCCTTCCAGCATTTCCAGCCTGCCCTCCGGCCAGCCGGGATAGGCCTGAAGTGCCTCGGGCCGGTAGGCATAGACGCCGACATGGTGAAAGACCGGTGTCGGCTCGTCCGGGGCGTAGTCGCGCGCGGCGTAGGGGATCACCTCCTTGGAGAAATAGAGCCCCTGCATGGCTGCGCCGAACACGGCCGTCGTGCCGCCGACACGCCCGGCGACGCGATCGGCGAGCAGATCCGCGCGCATCCGGCCTGAGCAGCGCAGAACCGGCGTTGCCAGCTCCGCCTCGGGCGTCTTGCGCAGTCCGGCGACCAGATCCTCGATGAACCAGGCGGGGGTGAGCGGCGCGTCTCCCTGCAGGTTCACCACGATCTCGGGAGCGATGCCCAGATGGGCCACCGCCTCGGCGCAACGCTCCGTGCCGTTGCGGCAGTCGGGCGAGGTCATCACCACCTCGGCACCGAAAGCCCCGGCCGCGTCGCTGATCCGGCGATCATCCGTCGCGACCACGACCCGGTCCACCCCGGCCACGGCTTGCGCCGCATTCCAGCTTCGCTCTATCAGCGAGGCGGTGCGGCCCGTCGCGCCGCGCAGCATCGCCAGCGGCTTGCCGGGATAGCGCGACGAGGCGAACCGTGCCGGAATGACGATGACAACCGACATCACGCCTCGTCTTTGACGAGCAGCACACCGGGGGCGTAGGCGATGAAGAACGGATTCTCGAAACCGGGCTTGCCATAGGCCAGCTGGGTGTGGTCGTCGAAGCGCACGACCTCGCCGCCGGAGCCGCGCAGCACGGCGTCGCCCGCCGCGGTATCCCATTCCATCGTCCGGCCAAGGCGCGGATAGAGATCCGCCTCGCCCGTCGCCACGAGGCAGAATTTCAGCGACGACCCGGCAGAGGTCATGTCACGGGTCTTGTAGCGCGCGATATAGGCATCGGTCGCCTCGTCCCGGTGGGATTTCGACGCGACCACCATCAGCCCGCGATTGTCCGGCATCGGGTTGACGCCGATCGGATGGGTCTCTCCCACAACCTCACCGAACGGACCGGTCTCCTCCACCGAGCGACCATCGGCAGTGGTGTAGAACAGCCGCTGCTTGGCGGGCGCATAGACCACGCCGCGGATCGGCACGCCATTTTCCACATAGGCGATGTTCACGGTGAAATCGCCCCGGCGCTTCACGAATTCCTTGGTGCCGTCCAGCGGGTCCACGATCAGGAATGTGCGGGCATTCTGGCTGTGGGTTTCCGCCTGCTCTTCGGTGACGAGGGTGATGTCGGGAAAGGCCTCGCGCAGGCCATCCGCGATCAGCGCGTCGGCGGCCTCATCCGCCTCGGTCACGGGGGAGGCGTCGGATTTGGCCCGAACCTCGAAATCATCGGCGTTGTAGATCTCCATGATCCGGTCGCCGGCCCCGAGCGCCAGTTGCCGCATCACGCTGGTGAGCTTGTCAAAATCCATGTCGTCACCCGTATCTCGATTCACTTAACATTGACTGAACGATTGTGCAGGCAGTTTCAGCCCCTTATGATGCGGAGCCGGGGTCAGGGCAAGATACGCCATGACGGAGAGCGATCATGTTCGAGCAGCGACAGACCAAAAACTTCCGTCAGGCCGGCCTGACCACCATCGCGCTGATCTACCACATGACTGTCTACAAGCTTCGCAGGGGCGAACGCAATGCCGTGGCCGGGTTGATGATGGTCGTGCTGCGCGGCTTGATCATGGTCTCTGTGTTTTACCTGATCTTCTTCGTGATCGGAATCCGAAGTTCTCCCATCCGCGGCAGCATGATCGTCTATATCATGAGTGGGATCTTCATGTTTATGTCCCACAACATGGCGATCCAGCAGATCATGACGGCCGAGGGCCCGGTCTCGCCGCTGATGAAGCACGCGCCGATGAACACGATCATCGCGCTGCTGGCCGCCGCGTTTTCGGTCCTTTACAACCAGTTTCTCGCCGCCGCGGTTCTGCTGCTGATGGCGAATACGTTTATCGAGCCGCTCAATATCGAATATCTCGTGCCCTGCATCGGCATGTTCATTCTGGCCTGGTTCACCGGGTGCTGCATCGGGCTGTTGTTCCGGGCGCTGCAGCCCTGGTGGCCGAAAGGCGTGGCGATGATCAGTCAGCTTTACCGGCGGCTGAACATGATTACCTCGGGCAAGATGGTGGTGGCCAACACGCTGCCGCCGATGATGCTGAACATGTTCGACTGGAATCCGCTGTTCCACGTCATCGATCAGACCCGCGGCTATGCCTTCGTGAACTACACGCCGCATAATTCCAGCCTGACCTATCCGATCTATGCGGGGCTGGTGCTGATGATGCTGGGGCTGATGGGCGATTTCGTGAATCGCGACAAGGTGTCGCTGAGCTGGTCTGCCGGGCGCTGATCCGCCACCGCTCTCCGATCCCGTTCTGAAGAAGGCGGAAAATCAGCGCCGTCCGCGCGCGCAGTGGTTCTTGCAGCCAGAATTGCCCCTTCCTATATAGCCCAACGAAGTCGGCCAGCGGGCCGGCACGTCAAACAATGGGATCAGGTCTTCGGGGGCCAGCTTTGGACCCGCAGGCCGCCGACATCGCCGGAAGAGAGGTTTGAACATGTCAAAAGTCATCGGGATCGACCTGGGCACGACCAATAGCTGTATTGCCATCATGGACGGCAGCCAGCCGAAAGTGGTCGAGAACAGTGAAGGTGCGCGCACCACCCCGTCGATCGTTGCCTTCACGGAGAGCGAGCGCCTGGTGGGACAATCCGCCAAGCGCCAGGCCGTGACGAATCCGACCAACACGATTTTCGCCGTCAAGCGCCTGATCGGCCGTCGCATCGGTGACGAGGCGGTCGAGAAGGACAAGAAGCTGGTGCCCTACGACATCGTCGATGGCGGCAACGGCGACGCCTGGGTGGAGGCGCGGGGCGAGAAATATTCCCCCGCCCAGATCAGCGCCATGATCCTTGGCAAGATGAAGGAAACCGCCGAATCCTATCTGGGTGAGGATGTGACCCAGGCGGTCATCACCGTGCCGGCCTATTTCAACGACGCCCAGCGTCAGGCCACCAAGGATGCGGGCAAGATCGCGGGGCTTGAGGTTCTGCGCATCATCAACGAACCGACCGCGGCCGCGCTGGCTTACGGTCTGGACAAGAAGGACAGCAAGACCATCGCGGTCTATGACCTTGGCGGCGGCACGTTCGACATCACCATCCTGGAAATCGACGATGGCCTGTTCGAGGTGAAATCGACCAACGGGGACACGTTCCTCGGCGGTGAAGATTTCGACATGCGGATCGTGAACTACCTCGCTGACGAGTTCAAAAAGGAACACGGCGTCGATCTGACCAAGGACAAGATGGCGCTGCAGCGTCTGAAAGAGGCGGCGGAAAAGGCCAAGATCGAGCTGTCCTCCTCGACTCAGACCGAGATCAACCAGCCGTTCATCTCGATGGACAAGGACACCGGCACGCCGCTGCACATGGTCGTCAAGCTGACCCGCGCCAAGCTGGACAGCCTGGTGGGCGACCTGGTTCGCAAGACCATGGATCCGGTCAAGGCGGCGCTGAAGGATGCAGGCGTCTCGAAGGGCGAGATCGACGAGGTGATCCTGGTCGGCGGTCAGACCCGCATGCCGCTGGTGATCGAGGAAGTGACCAAGTTCTTCGACAAGGAACCCCATAAGGGCGTGAACCCCGATGAGGTGGTGGCGCTTGGTGCCGCGATTCAGGGCGGCGTGCTGCAGGGTGACGTCAAGGATGTGGTGCTGCTGGATGTGACGCCGCTGTCACTGGGGATCGAAACGCTTGGCGGCGTGTTCACCCGGCTGATCGACCGCAACACCACCATCCCGACCAAGAAATCGCAGATCTTCTCGACCGCCGAGGACAATCAGGGCGCGGTGACGATCCGGGTCTTCCAGGGCGAACGCGAGATGGCGGCGGATAACAAGCTGCTCGGCCAGTTCAATCTGGAGAACATCCCGCCCGCCCCGCGCGGCATGCCCCAGATCGAGGTGACCTTCGATATCGACGCGAACGGCATCGTGAATGTCAGTGCGAAAGACAAGGGCACCGGAAAGGAACAGAAGATCACCATCCAGGCCTCGGGCGGTCTGTCCGACGAGGACATCGAACGCATGGTCAAGGACGCCGAGGAAAACGCCGAGGCCGACAAGGGCCGCCGCGAACTGGTCGAGGTCCGCAACCAGGCCGAAAGCCTGATCCATTCGACCAGGAAATCGCTGGAGGAGCACGGCGACAAGGTCGATGGCTCGACCGTCGAGGCGATCGAACTGGCCGTCAACGCACTTGAAGAGGCCCTCAAGACCGAGGATGCCGGCAAGATCAAGGGCGGCATCCAGAATGTCATGGATGCGTCGATGAAGCTCGGCGAAGCGATCTACAAGGCGCAATCGGATGAGGGCGAGGCCCAGCCCGACCCCGACGCGCCGCGTGACGTGGATGACGATATCGTCGATGCCGATTTCGAGGATCTGGACGAAAACAAGCGCAAGTAAGCGCGAATGACCTTGGGGGCCGGTTCGGGCATTCTGTCCGGGCCGGCTCTCGCGTAAGGGGCACGGAATGGCGAAACGCTGCTACTACGAGACGCTCGGCCTGTCGAAAGGCGCGCAGGGCGACGAAATCAAGAAAGCCTATCGCCGCAAGGCGAAGGAGCTTCACCCCGACCGCAACGGCTCCGACCCGACCTCCGAAGCGAAGTTCAAGGAAGTCAACGAAGCCTATGACTGCCTGAAGGATCCGCAGAAGAAGGCGGCCTATGATCGCTTCGGTCACAGCGCCTTTGACGGCTCGGGCGGGTTTGGCGGCTTCGGGCGCGGCGGTGCTGCGGGGCAGGGCGATTTCGGCACGGCGTTCGCCGATGTGTTCGACGATCTGTTCGGGGATTTCATGGGCGCGCGCGCGGGCGGCGGCCGGCAGCGGGCCACGCGCGGCCAGGATTTGCGCTATAATCTCTCGGTCGGGCTGGAAGAGGCCTATGAGGGGGCGCAGAAAACCATCAACGTGCCCGGCTCGGTCAGTTGCTCGGAATGCGAGGGGACCGGGGCGGAAGGTGCTGTGGAGCCAGTGACCTGCCCGACCTGCTCTGGCATGGGGAAGGTGCGGGCCAGCCAGGGCTTCTTCACCGTCGAGCGGACCTGCCCAAGCTGCAACGGCGCCGGGCAGATGGTCAAGAATCCCTGTCCCGCCTGTCACGGCGAGGGCCGGGTCGAGACGCGCCGCGCCTTGCAGGTCAATATCCCTGCAGGCGTCGAGACCGGCACCCGTATCCGGCTGGCCGGAGAGGGCGAGGCCGGGCTGCGCGGCGGACCGGCGGGTGATCTGTATATTTTCGTCACCGTCGAGGAGCACGAGATCTTTCTGCGCGACGGCAAGATGCTGGCCTGTCAGGTTCCGGTCAGCATGGCCACCGCGGCACTTGGCGGCGAGGTCGAGGTGCCGACCATTGATGGCGGCAGGTCACGGGTCAAGGTGCCCGCCGGCAGCCAGTCCGGCCGGCAGATGCGGCTGCGCGGCAAGGGCATGCCGCCCTTGCGGCACGGCGCCGGCATGCGCGGCGAGCCGGGCGACATGCTGATCGAACTGGTGGTGGAGACGCCGGTCAACCTGACCGCGCGGCAGCGGGAGTTGCTGCGAGAGTTTGACGAGATCAAGGCCGACAATTCGCCGCAATCCTCCGGGTTCTTCAACAAGGTGCGGAATTTCTGGGACGGGATGACCGGAACCTGACGCGTCGCGCCAGAGCGGGCGGCGCTGCCTTCCATCCAGGCGGTTTCGCGACCCGGCTGCGGGGCGGAGCCATTCGCGGCGCTCGCTTACCGGGAAATCTGCGCCGGATGGCACCGGTCAGGTTTGCCTCGCGGCAGCAAGCGTGCTGCTCTAACTCATCCGTTCCGCGCCGAGAGCGCGGAGGGGGGCGGCCATCCCGCCCGCCAGTGGCTTGATTACTGTCATGCGCGCCCCGGCAACCCCGCTAAGCAGACGGGACAGCAGCGCGTGGATCAGGGATTGATGACCACCTGCGTGCCCTTGCGCAGCATGGCATAGATCTCCTCGATCTCGGCATCCTCGACCGCGATGCAGCCGGCGGTCCAGTCATCCTTGCCGTCCTGGAACGCCTTTCGCCCGTCCGGCCCCCGCCCATGGAAAAAGATGTCGCCGCCCGGCTTGCGTCCATACATCGCGGCGCGCGCCTCGTCCTGGGGGCGGGGGTAGTCGATCCCGACCGAGAGGTGATAGGCGCTGCGCGGGTTGAAGCGGTCAACGAAGAAGATGCCCTCGGGCGTCTTGCCGTCACCCTCGAACTGCTTGCTGCCGACAGGTTCATTGCCGAGATGGATCTTGTAGGCCTTCAGCACGGTCCGGTCCGACAGCAGGAACATCAGCCGGTCCGACTTGTTGACCACCACCTGCGTCACCGGCGGGCCCTGATAGGCCAGGAAGCGCGGTGTCGTCGCGCTGCTGACCGGGGCGCTGTCGCCGCCGCAAGCGGTCAGAACTGCCAGGAAAGCCATGGCCAGAACGGCCCGGATCGCTCGAATCATCACTGCCTCGTCACGCTTTTGACCGCGCTCTTTGCCGGAGGGATAGCATATTCGGCGGATTCTCGCCAGCAACAATGCGTCATCTTACCATCGACAGAAGGCCGAACACACCTGCCGCCATCATCCCCGCACCCGGCACGGTGACCGCCCAGGCTGCCAGCGTGGTCCAGACATGGCTGCGCCGCACCAGCCGGCGGCGATGCATCTCCTCCACCGGCAGAGCCTTGCGGGTCTTGCGGCGCAGGCGGTCCTCCCATTCGCGATAAAACCCGACGCCGAAGATCCCGCCCACCGCGCAATGGGTGGTCGAAACCGGCAGGCCGAGCGCAGAGCAGCCCAACACCGTCGCCGCACCGGCCAGGGCCGCGCAGAAGGCCCGCACCGGGTTCAGCCGGGTGATGGAACTGCCCACCATGCGCACCAGCCGACGCCCGAAGATCAGCGACCCCGCCGCGACGCTTATCCCCGCCATCCCGATGATCCAGCGTGGCATGTCCTCTGCCTCGGTCCCGGCGAGCAGCACGGTCAACGGACCGGCGACGTTTCCGACATCGTTGGCGCCGTGGGCGAAGCCGGACAGCAGCACCGTCACCACCAGCGGACCGGCAAGGATGTTCTTCAGCGCAACGGACCGGTTGCGGTGCCGGATGAGCTGCCGGTCGAGATGCCATCGCGACAGGAGATGCGAGACAATGCCCAGCGTCACGCACAGGCCCAGCCAGGCCGGCGTGAGCCCGCCGCGATTTGCAAGCCTGGCGACATAAAGCGCAAACACCGTCACGGTCACCGCGATCAGCAGCGGCAACCAGAGCCGCGCGGCCTTCACGCTGTCTTCGGCGAAATGCACGCGCCAGCGAAGAAATCCAAGGATGCCGGCCGCCATGAGCGCCGCTGCAAGCGGCGCGAACACCCAGCCGAGCGCAATCTGGCCGATCATCGCCCAGTTCACCGCCGTAACACCCATCGCGGCCATGCCGGCCCCGGCCACCGCGCCGACGATGCTGTGGGTGGTGGAGACGGGCGCCCGCGCCCAGTTCGCCAGGGTGATCCACAGACCGGCGCCGACAAGCGCGCAGGCCATCACGCTGGCCAGTTCGCGCCCGGCACCCGTGCCCTGTGCCGGCGCAATGATCTCCTCCGCGATGGTGCGGGTCACGGCGCTGCCGGCCAGAAGCGCGCCGCACAGCTCCGCCGCGGCCACCGCCGCCAGGCCGAGGCCGATGGGCAGGGCGCGCGCACCAATGGCCGCCCCGGCCGAGTTCGCGACGTCGTTCGCCCCCATGTTGAGGCCGAGATACATGGCCACCGCCAGCCCCGCGATCATCGTCCCCTGGCTGGGCACGTCGGCCCCGGCGAAGGCGGCCAGCAGGGCCAGCAGGCCGACGACCCAGAGAATCAGCCCGAAGCGGCGCAGCGGGCGGCCGGCGACGCGGCCCGCCCCTTCGGCATGGCCGAGCTTTGACAGATCCTTGTCCAGAACGTGATATTCGCGGTCTTTCAACATCGGCCAGAGCATAGGGCGCGGCGGGTTAGCGGCAAGTAAAACCGACAGAAATTTTGATCAGTTTATGCTTTGAGCTTATGAAAAAGGGATTTCAGCTCCGCCTCCTCCACGCGGCTCGCCGCGTCGGCCGGAGCGAACCATTGCCGGTCACGTTCGGCGCTCTCGGGAAACTCGGTGGCCAGATCATCCACCTCGACCAGATGAACCTGCACGCGGATCGGCGTCGACAGACCATCCCCGAGCCGCTTCATGTAGCCATAATGGCCGAACGCTTCGCGAGAGACCGCGCCCCGGACCCCGGCCTCCTCCCACGCCTCGCGCAGGGCGGCGTCTCCGACGCTGTGTCCGTTCATCGGCCAGCCCTTGGGGATGATCCAGCGGCCGGTATCGCGGCTGGTGATGAGCAGAACCTGACCCGTGACGCGATGCACGCAGAGCGCGCCGACCTGAAGCGCCGGGGGTCGGCTGCCCAGGATCCGACCCAGAGCCAGGCGGAACGCGTTAGTCATGTCCCGGCTCCACCCGGCCGCGCAGCGCCTTGACCGTGCCGCGCTGCGCCTTTGCCTGCAAGCGGCGGCGCTGGCTGCCCAGGGTCGGGCGGGTCGGGATGCGCCGCTTGGGCGCCTGCGCGGCGCGCCGGATTAGATCTGCCAGCCGGTCGCGGGCCAGGTCGCGATTGCGCGACTGGCTGCGGGTTTCCTGGGCCAGGATGATGACCGCGCCGTCCTGCGTCCAGCGACGCCCCGCCAGCCGCCGCAGCCGGCGCTTGACCGCGTCAGGCAGGCTCGGCGACCGTTCGGCCTCGAAACGCAGCTCGACCGCGGTGGAGACCTTGTTGACGTTTTGCCCCCCCGGCCCCTGCGCGCGGGTGAAGCTTTCGACAAGCTCCCACTCCTCAATGGAAATGTCATCATTCACTCGCAACATCTGCAACTACTCGACACACCGTCTGGCTGGGTGAATAATATAGAACTCCAGTATCATCAGGCAAAGAGTCCGGGATCGTCCCTGGTTCCAAAAGATTGCGTGACCCTATCACAGGCCGGCGACATTCGGGTGACACGCAGGTCGGTCGACACCGAACGCTTATAATTGCAGCTTGTGCTGGCCAGATCAAATCGCATGTGACGCAGCGGTAGATGCCGCAGGCGTGTCTTTTCAAGCTGACCGAATTGGGGCATCAAAACCCGGTGGATGGAGGCCCCGCTTGATCCAGCCGAGATATGTCTTAACGATTGGTGCCGCGGCGTTTGCGGCTGGCCAGGCAACCCTGCCGGGCGAGGTGCGGGCAGCGGACGCGATCGGCGTCGAGCTGATCGAGCTGCGCCAGGACGATGTCGGCGTCGATCTCAGCCTGACCGGAACGCTCGAGGCCCGCGAGTCCGTTGACCTGGGCTTTCGCCGGGGCGGCCGCATCACCGAGGTGCTGGTGCTCGAAGGCGACCATTTCGCCCGCGGCGAGGTGCTGGCCCGGATCGACCCGCAGCAATCCGAACAGTCGCTGAACGCCGCCCAGGCCAGCTTCGCGGCGGCCGAGGCGGCCGAACAGCAGGCCCGGCTTGCCGCGGAACGTGCCGCCGCGATGCTGGAACGCGGCGTCGGCACGCGCGCGGCGCGCGACACGGCGCGCCAGGCGCTGAGCGCCGCCGAAACCCAGACCAAGCAGGCGCAGAGCGCGCTCGACCAGGCCAGGCGGACGGTGGAGGACACCGATTTGACCGCGCCGTTCGATGGCGTCGTCACGGCGCGGCAGGGCGAGCCCGGGCAGGTCGTGGGCGCCGCGCAGTCGGTGTTGTCGCTGGCCGCGATGTCGGGAATCGAGGCTGTCTTCCTGACCCCGGACATGGCGATGCTGGACGATGCGATGGGCCAGCCCGTCGCGCTGCGCACGCTCGATGTCTCCGCCGCACCGATGACGGCGCGCGTCACCGAGATCGCGCCGCTTGTCGAGGCTTCGACCGGGTCGGTCAGGCTGCGGGCCGAGGTGGCGGACGCGCCCGACGATGTCTCGCTGCTGGGTGCCGCGGTCAGCGGCACCATCCGGATCAGCGAAGGCAGCGCCGTGCGGATCCCGTGGACCGCGCTCAGCTCCGACGCCGGGGCCCCGGCGGTCTGGCTGGTCGGCGAGGGCGGGCGCGCGGAACTGCGCGAGGTGGCGATCGAGAGTTTCGAAAACGGGTTCGTCCTGCTGGAAAGCGGGGTCGCGGCGGGCGATGTGATCGTCGGCGCGGGGTCACAGCGGCTCTATCCCGGGCGGCAGGTCGTCGCCGCGGAGATCGACCCGTGATCCGCGCCGCGCTTTTTGTCATGGCGGCGCTTGCCGCCCCGGCGGCGCAGGCGATCGAGCTGCCCTGGTCGGGGGGCGAGGAGGCGACGGCGACAGCGCCGGTCATCCGGCCCGTCGTCTCCATCGTCGTGGCCGATCACCCGTCGCAGCGCCGCAGTTTCGCGGGCGTGGTGGCCGCCGCGACCGAGGTGCAGCTTGGTTTTCAGACCCTTGGCCGGCTGTCCGCCCGCCCGGTAGATGTGGGCGAGACGGTGAAGACGGGGGCATTGCTGGCCGAACTCGCGCCCGACGATTTGCAGGACAATGTGCGCGCGGCCCGTGCGGCGGTGGAGACCGCGGAGGTCACGCAGGAAACCGCGAGCCTGACCGCCGAACGGGTGCGCGGCCTGGCCCGGCGCAACGTCGCCTCCACCGCGCGGCTGGAACAGGCGGAGCGCGAGCTGAAATCGGCGGAAGCGGGTCTGCGGCAGGCGCGGTCCGAACTCGCGCGGGCCGAGGATGCCGAAGGTTTCGCGCGGCTGATGGCGCCCTTCGACGGGGTGGTGTCGGCGGTGTTCGAGAATCCGGGCGCGGTGGTGGGTGCGGGCACGCCCGTGCTGACCCTGTCGGACGAATCCACGCGCGAGGCGATGATCGATTTGCCGGAGGTTGCGCTGAGCACCATGCCGGTCGGCACGGATATGACGATCTGGCTGGAAGCCGATCCCGACACGCGGGTCTCCGGCCAGATCGAACGGGTGGAGCCCTTGGCCGACGCCGCGACCCGGACCCGGCGCGTGCATGTGGCGATGGATGATTCGACCAGTTTCCGGCTCAACTCGCTGATCCGCGCGCAGCGTGCGGGGGATGCCGGATCTGCCCTGTCGGTGCCCGAACCGGCGCTGACCGGGACGGGGGACGCGGTGGCGGTCTGGGTGATCCACCGCCAGGACGGCGCGGCCCAGGTCGAGCATCGCCCGGTAGAGACCGGCGAGCGTTTCGCCGGGCAGGTGCAGATCCTGTCTGGGCTGAGCGTCGGCGAGGAGGTGGTGATCCGCGGCGTCAACTCCCTGCAGGACGGCCAGCCGGTGGGCCGGCGGGTGAGGCCCTGATGCCGGCGCGGCGGTTCAACCTGTCCGACTGGGCGCTGAAGCATCGCAGCTTCGTGTGGTTCCTGCTGATCGTCTCCATGCTGGCGGGCGGCATGTCCTACGTCAATCTGGGGCGGGAGGAGGATCCCAACTTCACCATCAAGGTCATGGTGATCGCTGCAGCCTTGCCGGGGGCCTCCATCGACGAGACGCTGGACCAGGTGACCAAGCGGATCGAGAAGAAGATGGAGGAGCTGGACGAGCTGAAATTCACCCGCTCCGTCACCATGCCGGGTCAGGCGGTGGTCTATGTCGAGCTGTCGCCGGAGGTGAAAGGCGACCAGGTGCCGGAAATCTGGAAGCGCGTGCGCAACATGATGGCCGATATCCGGCCGGACTTCCCCGAAGAGTTCGCCGGGTTCCGCTTCAACGACAATTTCGGCGATGTCTACGGCAATATCTATGCCTTCACCGCGGACGGCTTCACCCCGCGCGAACTGCGTGACCGCGTCGATGCGATCCGCGATCAGGTGCAGGCGCTGCCGCTGGCCGGCAAGGTCGAGTTGCTGGGCGTGCAAGACGAGGAGATCTATCTGGAATTCTCGCCCTCGCGCCTCGCGGCGTTGGGGCTGAACCAGGATCAGGTGCTCAATACCGTCTACAGCCAGAACGTGATTGCGCCGTCCGGGGTGATCGAATCCGGGCCGGAGCGGATCCTGGTGCGCGTGGACGGGGAGTTCGGTGACGCGAACGCCATTTCGGATGTGAATTTCCGGATCGGCGACCGGTTCTTCAACCTCGCCGATATCGTCACCGTCCGGCGCGGCTACCAGGACCCGCCGGAGAACCTGTTCCGCTATAACGGCCAACCCGCCATCGGCCTGCAGATCGGCATGAAAGAGGGGCAGAACATCCTGGATTTCGGCGCGCAGGTCGACGCGCTGATGGCGGATGTCGCCGCCGACCTGCCGATCGGGATCGAGATGGCCAAGTTCGCCGATCAGCCCCAGGTCGTCGAGGAGGCGGTCGGCCATTTCGTCACAGCCCTGATGGAGGCCGTGGCCATCGTGCTGGTGGTCAGCTTCATCAGCCTCGGCTTCCGGGCCGGGATGGTGGTCACCATGTCGATCCCGCTGGTTCTGGCCATCACCTTCGTCTTCATGGATTACTACGGCATCACGCTGCAACGCGTGTCGCTCGGCGCGCTTATCATCGCGCTCGGTCTGCTGGTGGACGATGCGATGATCGCCATCGAGACGATGATCTCGCGGCTGGAAATCGGCGAGACGCTGACCGATGCGGCCTCCTATGCCTGGACATCCATTGCCTTCCCGATGCTCTCCGGCACATTGGTCACGGTGGCGGGGTTCATTCCCATCGGCCTGAACAATTCGGATGCGGGCGAGTTCACCTTTTCGCTCTTCGTGGTCATCGCGGTCTCGCTGGTGGTGAGCTGGATCGTCGCGGTGCTGTTCGCGCCGATCCTGGGCATCACCTTCCTGCCGCGGAAGATGAAGCACCACGACGGCAATCCCGGCTGGCTGCGGCGCATCTTCCATCGCCTGCTCCGCGCGGCAATGCGGTTCAAATGGATCACGGTCGGCGTGACGCTGATCGCCTTCCTGGTCTCGATCTGGGGCATGCAATTCGTCGAGCAGCAGTTCTTTCCCACCACCGACCGCACCGAGTTGGTCGTGGATGTGGAACTGCGCCAGAACGCCTCGATCCGGGCGACGCGCGATACGATGGACCGGCTGGAAACCCATCTGCGCGACGACCCGGACGTGGAATACTGGACAACGTACATCGGGATGGGTGCGCCGCGATTTGTCCTGGCGCTCGACGTGCCGACCGCGGGGCCGCATATGGGGCAGGTGGTGATCCAGACCACCGGGCTCGCGGCGCGCGACCGCGTCAAGGCGCGCCTGGATCGGCTGGCCGAGACCGCGTTTGTTGACGAAAACATCTATGTGAAGCTGCTGGAGGTCGGCCCGCCGGTGGGCAAGCCGGTGCAGTATCGCGTTTCCGGCCCGGAGATCGGGGCGACGCGCGACGCCGCCCGCGATCTGGCGGCGCTGATGTCACAGGATACGCGGCTGAGCGATATCGCCCTCGACTGGGACGAACCGGCGCGGGTGTTGCGGTTGCGCGTGCGGCAGGATCAGGCGCGCAGGCTGGGGGTGAGTTCGGCGGATATCGCGGAAGCCCTGGCGATGATGTTCTCGGGACGCACCGTGACCCAGCTTCGCGACGGCGAGTTCCTGATCGACGTCATCAGCCGCGCCTCGGCGGAAGAGCGCAGCTCCATCGACACGCTGCGCAACCTGCAATTCGCCACGGATAGCGGCACGCCCATCCCGCTGGCCAGCCTGGCCAAGCTGGAATATGCGACCGAGCAGCCGCTCATTATGCAGCGGAACGGGCTGCCGACGGTGACGGTGAAGGCCGCCATCGCCTCGGCCGATCAGCCCGCAACGCTGGTTGCGGATCTCGCCCCGTCGATTGCGGAATTCAAGGACAGCCTGCCATCCACCATCCGCATCGAGGTCGGCGGCACGGTCGAAAGCTCGACCGAAAGCCAGGAACCCATCGCCGCCGTGGTCCCGCTCATGCTTCTGAGCATGGCGTTCCTCATCATGGCGCAGATGCAGAGTTTCCGGCTGTCGGCCATCGTGTTCGCCGCCGCCCCGCTGGGTCTGATCGGGGTGGTGATCGTGCTGGTCGGATTCGGCGTGCCGATGGGGTTTGTCGCGATCCTGGGGATCCTGGCCCTTGCGGGGATCCTGATCCGCAACTCCATCATCCTGGTCCATGAGGTCGAGAACCTGATCCAGAAAGGGCAGGATCGATGGGATGCGGTCTATCACGCCTCGGACAGCCGGGCCCGCCCGATCCTGCTGACCGCCGCCGCGGCCAGCCTGGCCCTGATCCCGATCTCGCGTCAGGTGTTCTGGGGGCCGATGGCGTTCTCGATGATGGGCGGGATCATCGTCGGCACGCTCATCACGCTGCTCTTCGTCCCGGCGCTGTATTGCGTGGTCTACGGGGTGAAACCGCCTGGCCGCAATGGCGCGACCTGATTGAGCGTCCCGGCCGCGCGGCGTAGACAGGCGTCACGAGAAGGCCGGAGGACCGATGAACGAGACCAGACCCCGCACCGCCCGCACCACGCCCGAGGAGGCGCTGTCCTATCACATGGAGCCCCGGCCGGGGAAATTCGACGTGGTGCCCTCGACACCGATGGCCACGCAGCGCGATCTGTCGCTGGCCTATTCGCCGGGCGTGGCGGTGCCGGTCCAAGCCATCGCGGAGCGTCCCGAGACGGCCTATGACTACACCACCAAGGGAAATATGGTCGCCGTGATCTCCAACGGCACGGCGATCCTCGGCCTTGGCAACCTGGGCGCGTTGGCCTCCAAGCCGGTGATGGAGGGCAAGGCGGTGCTGTTCAAGCGCTTCGCCGACGTCAACGCCATTGATATCGAGCTTGATACCGAAGACCCCGACGAGATCGTCAACGCCGTCCGGCTGATGGGGCCGACCTTCGGGGGCATCAATCTGGAAGACATCAAGGCCCCGGAATGCTTCATCATCGAGAGCCGGCTGAAGGAGTTGATGGACATTCCGGTGTTTCACGACGATCAGCACGGCACGGCGGTGATCTGCGCGGCAGGGCTCATCAACGCGCTCGAATTGTCGGGCAAGCGGATCGAGGATGTGCGCATCGTGCTCAACGGCGCGGGGGCCGCCGGGATCGCTTGCCTTGAGCTGCTGAAGGCAATGGGCGCGCGGCACGAGAACTGCATCATGTGCGACACCAAGGGTGTCATCTGGCAGGGCCGGACCGAGGGCATGAACCAATGGAAATCCGCCCATGCCGTCGCCACCGAGGCCCGCACGCTGGAAGAGGCGATGACGGGCGCGGATGTGTTCCTGGGTGTCTCGGCCAAGGGCGCGGTGACGCAGGCAATGGTCGAGAGCATGGCCGATAACCCGGTGATCTTCGCCATGGCCAATCCCGACCCCGAGATCACGCCGGAAGATGCCCACGCCGTGCGCGCCGATGCCATCGTGGCGACGGGGCGCAGCGACTATCCCAACCAGGTCAACAATGTGCTGGGGTTCCCCTATCTGTTTCGCGGCGCGCTCGACATTCATGCCCGCGCCATCAATGACGAGATGAAGATCGCCTGCGCGCAGGCCCTGGCCGAGCTGGCGCGCGAGGATGTGCCGGACGAGGTCGCCGTGGCTTACGGGCGCAAGCTGCAATTCGGGCGCGATTACATCATCCCGACGCCCTTCGATCCCCGGCTGATCCATGTCGTGCCGCCCGCCGTGGCCAAGGCCGGAATGGACACCGGCGTGGCGCGCCGCCCGATCATCGACATGGAGGCCTATCGCGACGCGCTTCAGGCGCGGATGGACCCGACAGCGGCGATCCTGCAGGGCATCCACGCCCGCGCCCGCCAGCATCAGGCAAGGATGATCTTTGCCGAAGGCGACGATCCGCGCGTGCTGCGCGCCGCGGTGGCCTGGCAACGCGGCGGCATGGGACCGGCGACGGTGGTGGGACGCGAGGACGATGTGCACCGCAAGCTGGAAGAGGCCGGGCTGGGCGATGCCGTGCGCGAGCTGACCGTGGTCAATGCCGGCTCGACCCGCCATCTCGACGCCTATCACGAGTTTCTCTATGCGCGGTTGCAGCGCAAGGGGGTTGATCGGGAGGATGCAGACAAGCAGGTCAATCGCGACCGGCACGTCTTCGCGGCGCTGATGCTGGCGCATGGTCATGGCGACGGGCTGGTGACGGGTGCCACGCGCAAGAACGCGCATGTGCTCTCCCAGATCGGGCAGGTCTTCGATGTGCGGCCGCAGGATGGCGCGGTGGGCATCACGGCCGTGCTGCACAAGGGCCGGATCGTGCTGATCGGGGATACGCTGGTCCATGAGTGGCCCGAGGCCGAGGATCTGGCCGACATCGCCACGCGCGGCGCGCATGTGGCCCGCGGCCTCGGCCTCGATCCGCGGGTGGCCTTCCTCTCCTTCTCGAATTTCGGATACCCGGTCAGCGAACGGGCCGAGAAAATGGCCGAGGCCACGAAGGTGCTCGATGCCCGCCGGGTCGATTTCGAGTATGAGGGCGAGATGACCGTGGATGTCGCGCTGAACATGGATCAGGCGGCGAAATACCCGTTCTCGCGGCTCTCCGGCCCGGCCAACATGCTGGTGGTGCCTGCCCGCCACTCCGCGTCGATCTCGGTCAAGCTGATGCAGGAAATGGCGGGTGCGACCGTGATCGGTCCGATCCTGACCGGTGTGCCGCAGCCGATCCAGATCTGCTCGACCTCGTCCACGGTGAACGACATTCTGAACATGGCCGCGATCGCGGCCGGGCGGCTCGGGCAGGTGCGCTAGCCGCCATCCGCGCGGCAGTCAAAGGCGGCGCCGCGCCGCACCTCGAAGCGCATCGCGCCATCGGGCTGGGTCTCGGTGGCGATCAGTCTGTGGCCTGCTTCTGCGCAGAAATGCGGCACATCGATGGCGGCCATGCGGTCGGTGGCCAGCAAGGTGACACGCGCGCCTTCGGGCAGTCCAGTCAGGGCCTTGCGCAGCCGCAGCACGGGCAGCGGGCAGAGCAATCCGCGCGCGTCGATCTCGGTCACGGCTGCACCGTCATGCCGCGCGGAGACGGGTCGCACGGTCGCACCACGCATCCAGATCCGCCGGCTTCACCTTCGTTGCAAGCCCGCCTGCGAACTCTGCGAATTCCGCCTGCTGCTGCGGCGCGACCGAGATCAGCACCGGAAGCCCGCGCTCCATCGCGGCGGCGATGACCGACACCATGCCGCGGCCGAGGATTTCCTGCTTGCCGAACTTGTTGAGGATCAGCAGCTCCGCCTCAGGCAGCGTCTCCAGCACGCGCTGCGCGGCGGATTCGAGCGCGCCCGTATCCAGCCGGCACCCGCGCGATTCGCGGCCCAGATCCTGCGAGATCATCACATCCGGCCCGTCATCGCCCAGAATCCGCAGGGTCATCGCGCAGTGGCATTCATCGGCGGCGGCATCGCTGGTCTGCAACGCGCCGCGCACCGCGATCCCGGCCGCCGCCAGCCTGACCGCCTGATCCCGCATCAGCGCATGGGCCGCGGCCCCGCCGCCCGTCTCTGCGTGATCGAGCCAGCCCAGCATCAGCGCCGACGATCGCGGCGCGAGCTCATCGGCTGAAACGCCACGCCGACATGGGCCTCGCAATAAGGTTTGCCCTGCTGCGCGGGCAGGCCGCAGAACCAGAATTTCTCGGTCGCCGGATCACCGATCGGCCATTTGCAGGTGCGCTCGGTCAATTCCATTAGCGACAGCTTGCGGGCCTTTTTCTCGACCTCGCGGACATTGGCGAGCGCCTCGGGGCTGATCTCGTTGGCCGACGGCTGCGGCGGCAAGGGCTGGCCGGCGGGGACGATGGGCCGGCGCGACGGGAAGGCGGGCTGCGCGGGCGACACGGCTGCCTCAGTAGCAGGCTCGGGCGTCGCGGCGGCCTCGGCCTTGGGCGGCTCGGATTTCGCCTTGGATTTCGCCTTGGCCGCGGCCTTCGCCTTGGGCTCCGCCTTCGGCGCGGCGGCGGGGGCCGCATTCGCCGCCGCGTCGCCCTCGCCTTCGTTGCGGTTCGATAGGCCGAGCCGGTGGACCTTGCCGATCACGGCATTCCGGGTCACCGCGCCAAGCTCCTTCGCGATCTGGCTGGCCGACTGGCCCTCAGACCACATCCGCTTCAGGGTTTCGACGCGCTCGTCGGTCCAGGACATCTCAGCCTTTCCGGCGGTCCCCCGCCCATCTTGCAATTTCAGACATGCCCGGTCACACCGGGAATACCGAGAAATATCCCGCCGCGCCCGCCAATTCAAGAAGGCCTCATGCCCCAGACCGAACAGATCGTCCGCCGCCCGATGGGCGCCCGCCGCTTTGGCCGCGTGAACTGGCTGGGGCTGCAAACCCTGGCCGGACGCGAGATCCGCCGCTTCATGGCGGTCTGGCAACAGACGATCTTCGCGCCGCTGATGACGGCGGGGCTGTTCGTCGTGGTGTTCTCCGTCGCACTCGGCCGCGGCGATCGCGAGGTGATGGGCCTGCCTTATCTGGTGTTCCTGGGGCCGGGCATCCTGATGATGACGGTGATCCAGAACAGCTTTGCCAACACGTCTTCCAGCATCATCGCCTCGAAGATGCAGGGCAATATCGTGGACACGCTGATGCCACCGCTCTCGGCCGGAGAGATCCTGACCGGTTATCTGACCGGCGCCGTGGCGCGCGCCGGGCTGGTCTCGCTGGTGATCGGGATCGGCATGGCACTGGTGATCGGGCAGTTCCCGGTTCATCCGCTGATCGCGGCGCTGTTCATCGTGCTGGGTGCGCTGCTGATGGGCGGGCTGGGGCTGATCGGGGGCATCCTGGCGCAGAAATTCGACCAGATGGCGGCGATCACCAATTTCATCGTCACCCCGCTCAGCTTCCTCTCCGGCACGTTCTATTCGATCGAGGCGTTGCCGCCGGTGTTCCGTGCGATCAGCCATGCCAACCCGATCTTCTACCTGATCGACGGGGCGCGCTATGGCTTCACTGGCGTCAGCGATTCGAGCCCAGTTCTGGGCGGCGCGGTCTGCGCGGGCGCAGTGCTCGCGGTCTGCGGGCTGGCGCTCTATCTGCTGCGCAGCGGCTACCGGATGAAGCCGTGAGCCCGCATGCTAGGACGAAGCTGATCCTGCCCAGGTATGGTCTCATCACCATGTTTCGCGCTGCTGCGGACCACACATGGCACCTTCCCCGGCGAAATTAGCGCTTGCTGAAACGCCGGATTTGCCGCATTCAATCACCCATGATCGACCGGACCGCATATATCGCCCGTCCCCGACGCCGCTGAGGCGCGATCCCGCATGTCCGGCGGTTACACGGGCGATTCCACCTGCTTATCCGATCAAGGCCAGTTGAAGGAGCCTTCCCATGTCCGAATTTCCGCATGTCCTGCCGACCTATAACCGCGCGCCCCTCTCCTTCGCGCGTGGCGAGGGGGCATGGGCAATCATCGGGGATGGCACGCGCTATCTGGACCTGGGTGCGGGCATCGCCGTGAACGTGCTGGGTCACGCCCATCCCGACCTGGTCGCCACGCTGACCGAGCAGGCCAGCCGGATCTGGCACGTCTCCAATCTCTACCGGATCCCGGAGCAGGAGCGGCTGGCGGATCTGCTGGTCGCGCACAGCTTTGCCGACACCGTATTCTTCACCAATTCCGGCACCGAGGCGGCGGAGCTGGCGATCAAGATGGCGCGAAAATATTTCCACCAGACCGGACAGCCCGAACGGGTCGAGATCCTGACCTTCGAGGGCGCATTCCACGGACGCTCCACTGGCGCCATCGCCGCGGCCGGGTCCGAGAAGATGGTCAAGGGCTTTGGCCCGCTGATGCCGGGGTTCCGCCAACTGCCCTGGGGCGATCTGGCGGCGCTGAAGGCGGCTCTCTCGGATCAGAGCTGCGCGGTGATGCTGGAGCCGATCCAGGGCGAGGGCGGCATCCGCCCCCTGGATGACGCGGATCTGAAGGAGATCCGGCAGCTCTGCGACGAAACCGGCACGCTGCTGATCCTGGACGAGGTGCAATGCGGCATGGGCCGGACCGGTCGGCTCTTCGCGCATGAATATGCCGGGATCACGCCCGATATCATGATGGTGGCGAAGGGGATCGGCGGAGGCTTTCCGCTCGGCGCCGTTCTGGCCACGCAAGACGCCGCGGCGGGGATGATCGCGGGCACGCATGGCTCGACTTATGGCGGCAACCCGCTGGCCTGCGCGGTCGGCGCCAGGGTGATGGAGATCGTCGCGGAGCCGGCCTTCCTGTCAGAGGTCAACCGCAAGGGCGGGCTTCTGCGTCAGAAGCTGGAAGGGCTGGTGGCCGCCCATCCCGACATCTTCGAGGCGGTGCGCGGGCAAGGGCTGATGCTGGGCCTGAAATGCCGGATCGCGCCGGGCGAGATGGTCAAGGCCGGCTACGACCAGCAGATCCTGACCGTCGCCGCCGCCGACGACACGCTGCGCCTGCTGCCGCCGCTGAACATCACGGATGACGAGATTGCGGAGGCGGTGGACCGGCTCGACCGGGCGGCGGCGTCACTGAATGGCTGAGTACCGGTTCAGACCTGTAACGGAGGCCGATCTGCCCATGCTGGCCGAATGGCTGCGCCAGCCGCCTGTGGCGGAATGGTGGCCCGGCCCGGACCGCCAGATCGCGCTTGTCAGCGAGGATCTGGACAACCCGGTCATGCACCAGGTGATCGCCAGCCGCGACGACCTCGATTTAGGCTATGCGCAATATTATCCGGCCCATCACTGGCCTGCTCCGCATTTCGCCGGCCTGCCGGCCGACAGCCTGGCCATCGACGTGTTCGGCGCGCCGCAAGGCCGCGGTCATGGCGGGGCCTGGCTCCGCGCGCTTGGCGATCAGCTTCTGGCCAATGTCTCGACGCTGGCCATTGACCCCGCTACGGACAATCTGCGCGCCATACGCGCCTATGAAAAGGCCGGGTTTCGCGGCGACGCGATCCGCGAGGATGGCGAGGGCAGGCCGGTCCGGGTGATGACCCGGCGACGAGACCTTTCTTCTTCATGACAATACCCCGGGAGGCCGCGCGGCACGCGCGGCGGGGGCAGCGCCCCCTTGACCCGGGCCCGACAAGCGGGCTTGCTGAGCCGATATCCGAAAGACAGAACCGACATGACGCATTTTCTCGACATCCACACCACCTCGAAAGACGATCTCCGCGCCATCATCGACAGCGCCCGCGCCATGAAAACGGCTAGGGACGGCCGCCCCAAGGGCACGCCGGACGACGAGGCGCCGCTGGCGGGGCGCATGGTGGCGCTGATCTTCGAGAAACCCTCGACCCGCACCCGCGTCAGCTTCGATGTCGGCGTGCGCCAGATGGGCGGGCAGACGATGGTCCTGTCGGGCAGGGAAATGCAGCTCGGCCATGGCGAGACCATCGCAGACACGGCCCGCGTCCTGTCGCGCTATGTCGATCTCATCATGATCCGCACCTTCGAGGAGGCGACGCTTCAGGAGATGGCCGAATATGCCACCGTGCCGGTCATCAACGGGCTGACCAACCGCACCCATCCCTGCCAGATCATGGCCGATATTCTCACCTATGAGGAGCATCGCGGCCCGATCGCGGGCAAAAAGGTGGTCTGGTCGGGCGATGGCAACAATGTCTGCGCCAGCTTCGTGCACGCGGCCGGGCAATTCGGCTTCGATCTGACCTTCACGGGGCCGCAGACGCTCGACCCCGAACGCGAATGGCTCGACTTCGCCCGGCAACAGGGCGTCCGGGCCGAGATCGAGCGGGATCCGCACAAGGCCGTCGAGGGCGCCGATCTGGTCGTCACTGACACCTGGGTCAGCATGCATGATCCCGAATCGGCCAAGGAGCGGCGGCATAACCAGCTGCGCGGCTATCAGGTGAACGAAGAGCTGATGGCGAAGGCAAAGCCCGATGCGCTGTTCATGCATTGCCTGCCCGCCCATCGCAATGACGAGGCGACGAGCGCGGTGATGGACGGGCCGCATTCGGTGATCTTCGACGAGGCGGAGAACCGGCTTCATGCCCAGAAGGCGATCATGCGGTGGTGTCTCGGTGTTTGACGCGTCAGGCCGCGGCGCAGCCCCGAAATTCGCTGGCACCGTCCTCGCCCAGCAGGGTCATCACGATGCCGTCCGCGGCAACCGCGAAAGGCTGCCCGGAAGGGGCCACCAGATCCACGGTGGCCTCGCCGCCATCGGGGCTGAGTTCCGGCGCCGACACCCAGACTGAGGGATCGGCCAGATACTCCACCGCCAGATCGCGGCCCGGTTCCGGCAGGGACAGGGTTACGGTCATGCCGTCCTCGATCGCGCCGATGGCACAGGCCGGGCGAATCTCGCGCTGAGCCGGGGCCGCGTCCATGGCCGCGAGGATGTCGCGGTCAGGTCGATCGCCTGGGCCCGCGGCGCTGAGCGTCAGTTGCGCCGGGATGCAGATATTCTCGCACAGACCGAACGTGACCTGGGCCGAGATCCCGACCGGCCGGTCCGGGTCCTGTGGCGTGACGGTGAAGGGCAGAACCAGCCGGTCGTGATAGCCGAGCGTGCGCAGCCCGTCCGAGTCGATGATCTCTGGCGCAGGCCAGTGAAACGCCACCTCTGCGATATTGCTGCCCATCCAGTCGAATTCGGGCGGAAGCCCGGCATCGCCCGGGCTGCGCCAATAGGTTTTCCAGCCCGGCTCCAGAACCAGTTCCAGCGCCGCGATCCGGTTGCCCGCCGCATCCGTCCAGCCGGGCAGAAAACCGGCGGATCGCAGCCCCTCGGGCAGGGTCTGGGCCGTGGCGGGCAGGGCGGTCAGCAGGGTCAGGACAAGCGCGTATTTCATGGGCCACGGTCTACCGCGCCGGCGATCCGGGCTGAAATCACCTTTTCGGGACAGGGTTGCGGATGCGGGTGCCAGACCCGATCTATCAGGGCAGGAGGCCCCGCATGACGCCCGAGCAGACGAACCCTCACCCTATTGACCCCGACAGCGACCTGACCGGCAAGGTCCTGATCGCCATGCCCGAGATGACCGATCCGCGATTCGCCCACTCGGTCGTGCTGGTCTGCGCGCACGGCAATGACGGCGCGATGGGGATCGTGCTGAACAAGCCGATGGAGCAGATGCGCTTCGCCAAGCTCTTGGAGATGCTGGGGATCGAGACAGGCGGGGCTGTACCGGACCTGCCGGTCCGGATCGGCGGCCCGGTCGAGCCGGTGCGGGGGTTCCTGCTGCACCCTGCGACCGGCGCGGAGCATGAGGGCACGATGGCTGTCGGCTCCGGCCTCGAATTGACGACCACGCGCGACATGCTCGTCGAACTGGCCGAGGGGCGCGGCCCAGAACGGGCCATCCTCGCGCTTGGCTATGCCGGATGGGGGCCGGGGCAGTTGGACAGCGAGATCCGTGCCAATGGCTGGCTGACCGCGGAAATGGATCATGATCACGCGTTCGGCGATCCGGGCGAGGTCTGGCTGCGTGCGCTTCAATCGCTGGGTGTCGATCCGCTGCTTCTGTCGGGTGCCGCCGGGCGGGCCTGACGCGATGGATCAGCGCGGCGCGGCGGCGCGGCGCAGCCGGTCATTGATCGCCGCACCCAGCCCATGTGCCGGAATGGGCGCCACCGCGATCGGCTTTCCGCTGGCATCGGCCCGGTGGAGCAGATCGAACAGCTTCGACGCCGCCTCGACCAGATCACCCGATTTCGACAGCGAGACATCTCCCGAGACCGCCCCGAAGCCGATATGGAACTCACCCGCTGCCGCGGTCGCGGCATCAAGCCGGACAGAGGCCGCGGGTGCATAGTGGCTTGAGAGCATTCCTGGCGCTGCGGGGCGCCCCGGATCGGGCGTCGGTGGCAGAAGCCGCGTGCCCAGGCAGTCGGAAATCACCTCGGGCGGCAATCCGCCCGGCCGCAGCAGGACCGGGATGCCCTGCTGCCAGCCGATGATGGTCGATTCGACACCGACCTCGCACGGCCCGGCATCGATCACCGCCGCCAGCCGGCCCTGCAGCCCGTCCAGCACATGCCCCGCCGTCGTCGCGCTGATCCGTCCCGACGGATTGGCCGATGGCGCAGCGACGACCCCGCCAAAGGCGTGCAGCAGGTCTTGTGCCACCGGATGCGCCGGCACGCGCAGCGCCACCGTGTCGAGTCCCGCCGTCACCAGCGAGGCCAGTCCCGCATCCGGGCGCAACGGAACAACAAGCGTCAATGCGCCGGGCCAGAACGCCTCCGTCAGCCGCCTTGCCTCTGCGTCCAAGCGCCCGAACCGCGCCGCCGTCTCCAGGTCCGGGGCGTGGACGATCAGCGGATTGAAACTCGGCCGACCCTTCGCTGCGTAGATCTCTGCCACCGCCTGCGCATTCGTGGCGTCCGCCGCCAGCCCGTAGACCGTCTCGGTCGGCATCGCCACCAGACGTCCCTGCGCGAGCAGCATCGCGGCATAGGCGATTTGTTCGGACTCGGGCGTCAGGCGGCGGGTTTCGGCTTGCATGAGGGGTCAAAGCTGTCGTTACGCAGGGTTTTATCGGTGCATGTCTTGCCGGACCGGTCGGCGCTTGTAATCTGGTCTGACTGAAACATTGCATAGACGCCGTGCGCCTAACCGGCAAGCCGGCGAGGGAGTTCCGATGGCTTACCGCGCCCCTGTCGATCAGATCCGCTTCATCCTCAACCACGTCGTGCCCTTTGCCGAAGTGGCCGGGACCGAGCGGTTTTCCGAAGCCACCCCCGACCTTGTCGACGCCATTCTGACCGAGGCCGGGCGGATGAGCGCGGAAGTGCTGGCACCGCTGAACCCTGCGGGCGACGCGCATCCGGCGCGGCTGGAAAACGGCGTCGTGCGATCCTCTCCCGGCTTCGACAAGGGGTTCCGCGCCATTGCCGAAGGCGGCTGGATCGGGCTGTCGGCCGATCCCGACCATGGCGGGGCGGGATTGCCGCAGACGCTGAACATGTCGGTCTCGGAGATGATGTCCGGCGCCTGCCTGGCGCTGCAACTCAACCCGCTTCTGACCCAGGGCCAGATCGAGGCGCTCGAACATCATGCCAGTGACGAGATGAAGGCGCTTTATTTGCCCAAGCTGACCTCCGGCGAATGGAGCGGTACGATGAACCTGACCGAGCCGCAGGCCGGCTCCGATGTCGGTGCGCTGAAGACGAAGGCCGAGCCGAATGGCGATGGCAGCTATACCATCACCGGGCAGAAGATCTTTATCACCTGGGGCGACAGCGACGTGACCGAAAATGTCTGTCACGCGGTGCTGGCGCGGCTTCCGGACGGGGCTGCGGGAACCAAGGGGATCAGCCTGTTCATGGTGCCCAAATACCTGCCCGACGAAAACGGCAATCCGGGCAAGGCCAACAGCCTGAAGGTCGTCAGCCTTGAGGAGAAAATGGGCATTCACGGCTCTCCCACCTGCGTCATGAGCTATGAGGGCGCGACGGGCTGGCTGATCGGGAGGGAAAATGGCGGCATGGCGGCCATGTTCACGATGATGAACGCGGCCCGTCTCGGCGTCGGGGTGCAGGGCGTGGGCGTGGCCGAGGCGGCGTTGCAGAAGGCCGCCGAATACGCGGCGGAGCGTGAGCAGTTCGGTCCGATCATCCGCCATGCCGATGTGCGCCGGATGCTGGCCGTGTCGCGGGCCGAGGTGTTCGCCGCCCGCGCGATCTGCCTGGCCTGCGCGACCGCGCTCGATCTGGCCCGCGCCACCGGGGATGCCGACTGGGCGGCGCGCGCCGCGTTGCTGACGCCGGTGGCCAAGACCTACGGCACCGATGTAGGCTGCCGCGTGGCCGACACCGCGATTCAGGTGCATGGCGGCATGGGCTATATCGAGGAGACGGGCGCGGCGCAGTATTGGCGCGATGTCCGCATCACGCCCATCTACGAGGGCACGAACGGCATCCAGGCGATGGATCTGGTCGGCCGCAAGATGGCCGATGGCGGCAGCGCGGCGCAGTCGCTCCTGGACGAGGTCCAGGATTTCGCGCGCGCCAACAGCCAGCTCTGGCCACGCCGGGTCGAAGAGATCTGGACCGCCGCGCAAACCCTGTCCGAAGTCACCGGCAAGCTGGTCGAGATGAAGATGGAGGACCGCTTCGCGGCAGCCATGCCCTATCTGCAGGCCTTCTCCCGCGTGCTTGGCGCCTATTACCATCTGAAGGCCGCGGTGGCCGGGGGCGAGGATGAAAAGGCGCTCGCCCGCATCTATGTGGACCGTGTCCTGCCGCATTTCGCTGCCGATCTGGCCGGGGTGGAGGCCGGGGTCGCGGATCTGGACGCGGTCAGCGACAAGGCCCTGGGCCTGGCGTGAGCGCAGAGATCCGGCATCCCTGGGCCGAGCCGCCCGGCCCCGGCGAAGCCATCGAGGTCGCGCCGGGCGTGGTGTGGATGCGCCTGCCGCTTCCGATGAAGCTGGATCACGTGAATGTCTACGCGCTTGACGAGGGCGATGGCTGGACGCTGGTGGATACCGGCTTCGACACGGCGAAGAACCGGGCGATCTGGCAGACCTTGCTGGACGGCCCGCTTCACGGCCAGCCGGTGCGGCGGGTCATCGTCACCCATCACCACCCGGACCATGTCGGCCTGGCCGGCTGGTTCGCGGATCACGGCGCCGAGATCTGGGCGACCCGCACCGCCTGGCTGACCGCGCGGATGCTGGTGCTGGACGAGCAGGACGCGCCGCCGCCGCAATCGCTGGCCTTCTGGCGCGCCGCCGGCATGCCGCCGGAGATGCTGGCACAGCGCGCGGGCGAGCGTCCGTTCAATTTCTCCGACTGCGTTCATCCGATTCCGCTGGGCTATCGCCGCATCTGCGATGGGCAGACCGTCAGGTTCGGCGGGCGCGACTGGCGCGTGGCGACCGGCGATGGTCATGCGCCCGAACATGCCACCTTCTGGTCGCTTGGCGACGATCTGGTGATCGGCGGCGACCAGCTTCTGCCCGGGATTTCGCCCAATCTCGGCGTCTATCCGACCGAGCCGGAGGCCGATCCGGTGGGCGAATGGCTGGAAAGCTGCGACCGCTTCGCCGCCATGGCAGAAGATCGCCATCTCGTCCTTCCCGGCCACAAGCTGGCCTTCACCGGCCTGCCCCTGCGGCTGAACCAGATGCGCGAGAATCACGTCTCGGCGCTCGACCGCGTGCATCGCGCCCTGTCTGAGCAGAGGCTGACCGCGGTGGGCTGCTTTCCGGCACTGTTCAAGCGGCCGATCGGCGCGGGGGAGTTCGGCCTGGCGCTCGTCGAATCGGTCGGGCATCTGAACCGGCTGGCGCAGGAGGGGCGCATCACCCGTGCAGGGACGGACGATCACGGTGGCGTGCTGTGGCGCGCAGCGGCGTGACAGCCGACGGACAATCGTCTATGCAAGGCGCGAATAACGGCGTGAGGGACACAGGCCATGGCACAGAATGACGCAACCGAGCACGAACACGGCACGATGGATATTCGCGAGCATGAAAAGATGTTCGCCGGCTTCGTGAAATTCGCCACCTGGTCCGCCGTGTTGTCGCTCGGGGTCCTGGTGTTTCTGGCGCTGACGAACGCCTGATGCTGCGGCGCGTTCTGATCGCCCTGGCGCTGCCATTGTTTCTGGCCGCCTGCGGTGCCGACAACAAATGGGCCAGCGACGAGGCCGTGCGTGCGGTGCAGTACCGTTCGGACGAACAGCCGTCGATCTCGCTCATCACGGTGATCGGGCTGGCGCGGGGCGAGGGCGGCCATTCGGCGCTGATGATCAATGCCAGCCAGCGGGTGATCTTCGACCCCGCCGGCAGCTTCGTCCATCCGCGCGCGCCCGAACGCCATGACGTTCTCTATGGCATCACGCCGGAGATGCGGAATGTCTATATCGACTACCATGCCCGGAACCTGCCGCGAGAGCGTTACTACGTGACGCTGGACACCGTGCCGGTCACGGCCGAGGTGGCCGAGAGCGCCCTGCGCGCGGCGCAGGGCAATGGCCCGGTCGGCAAGGCGTTCTGCGCGGTGGGCAGCTCAGCCGTGCTGCGATCCACACCGGGCTTCGAGGGCGCGCCAAGCGGGTTCAGCCCGCTGCGCCTGCGCGACTGGTTCCTGACCCTGCCGGGCGTTCAGTCCACCCAGTTCCTCGACGACGATCCGCGGCTGGTTCACGGCGATCTGCTGCAGATGAAGGACGGCTCGATCGAGGCCTATGACAGGTAAAGCCCGATCGCCAGCGTGACTGCGCCGGCGATGATGGCGGCAAGCGCATTGCGCGCAACGAGGCCGGTGATCACCGTGACGATTGCCGCGGCCAGGCGGGCCGGGTCGGTCTGGCCTTCCGTTGCCGCCGGCCAGAGCACCAGCGGCGCGGCCAAGGCGGGCAGCACCGCGACGGCGGTGTAGCGCAGCATCCTCAGCACCCATTCCGGCATCGGACGATTGCCGATCGCGCCCAGAAAGCTGTAGCGCAGGAAGAACGTGCCGATGGCCACCGACAGGATGATCAGCCAGATCTCGAAACTGCCATAGCCGGGCATCACGCGCTGTCCCTTCTGCGGATCATCATGGTCTCCACCCCGGCGCCGGTCAGCATCGCCAGCAGCGCGGCGATCATCGGCCCGACGCCCGCAGGCAGCCCCACCAGCAACAGCGAGACGATCACGGCCACGCTGGCCGCCGCCACATGGGCGGGCGTCCGCAGCGCCGGCGCGATCATCGCGAGGAAGGTGATCGGCACGGCGAAATCCAGCGGAATGCTGTCCGGGATCGCGCGGCCGAACACCGCGCCCGCGAGGCTGCACGAGACCCAGGCCCCGCACATCACCAGCGAGGTGCCCGCGAAATAGCCGAGCCTCTGCGGCAGGCTCAGCCGCGGCGCGTTCTGATAGTAATCGATCGACAGGACATAGGTCTGATCGATCAGCGCATAGGCAATGGCTGCGCGGGTCGGTTGCGAGGCGGTGCCCAGCCACGGCACCATGGAGGCCGAATACATCGCCATGCGCAGGTTGACTGCCAGCGATGACAGGATGACCAGCCAGACCGGGGCCTGATCGGTCATCAACTGCACTGCGGTGAATTGCGATGCGCCGGCGAAGACCAGGATGGTGAAGCCCATCGTCTCGGCCAGGTCGAACCCTGCCGCGGTCGCCACCACCCCGAACAGCAGCCCGAACGGCGCGATCACCAGCAAGAAGGGCAGCGATTGCAACGCGCCGTGCCGCAGGCTCTGCATGGGTGTGCGCGACAGGGCGCGGCTGCGGGCCTGTTCCTGTGCGCGGTCCCTGCGCGAAAGGGCGGGTGTCGGTATCGGCATGACGTTCACTGGGTCAGGGGTCAGGAGGCAACCATATCGGCGTCGCGATCAGGCGCAAGCCGATGCGCCGGGTTCGGCTCGGCTCATCCCTCCTCCTGCCCGAACAACCCCGCCGCCCGCGCCATCAGCATGAAGGCCCGCGCCGAGCGGGTCTCTGCCAGCCAGACGATCTCGTCATCCGAGAGGCGCGGCAGCAGCGCGGTCGCGCCGCGGTCGAACAGCCGCAGGAAATGATGCACCGCATCGCGGAACACGTCATCGCTGCGCATGGCGACCACCGCGGCCTCCAGCATTTGCGGGTCGTGAACCGCGCCGACGCCGGAGACGGCCTGACCCCGCTGCCCCTCGGCAAACCGGCGCCAGGCGGCAGCATCGGCCGGGGCCGGCTCCAGATCGTCGGTATAGATGCCGCGATCGGCCAGCAGTGTCACCACGTCCTGCGCGCTGCGGATCAGCCGCGCATGGTCGGGATCGCGCAGCGCATCGCGCAGCGCCGCGATGGCCGCGGCATCATCCGGGCCGTCGGGAAAGTTCAGCGCGCGCAGGACCGTCTCGGCGGGCAGATCCACCGGCTCCGGCGCATCGAAGCCGAGGCTGGACTGGCGCGGTTCCTCGCGGCGGACGGGCGGAGGCGCCGCCGCACGCTCGCGGGTGGCGGCAGGCGGCGCAGGGCGCGGCGGGGGCGCGGCAAGCCTTGGCGTTGCCGTCTCGGGCGCCGCAGCTTCCGCCCCGCCGCGCGGCGGCTCACGGCGCAGGAGGTGATGCTCCAGCGACGCGCGCAAGTCCTGCGCCTCGTCACCGAGTGCCTGCACGGAATGGGCGAGCCGCACGGCGACCCAGATCAGCGCCACCGGCATCAGCGCCGCGACAATGGACACCCAGCGGCCCGGCCCGTCTCCGGCACCGCCCGAGGTCAGCCAGAACAGCAGCAGCATCACCAGCCACAGCGCCGTCAGCGCCGCACCGATGATGGTGGCCCGCCCGGCCTTGTCCCGTCCGCCGCGCCAGTCCGGCATCACGCGAACCGGACCGACAGGATCTCGTAGCTGCGCAGCCCGCCGGGCGTCTGCACATCGACGCTGTCGCCCTCTTCCTTGCCGATCAGCGCCCGTGCCAACGGCGAGCGCATGTTCAGCAGCCCTTTTTCCAGGCTGGCCTCGTGCTCACCGACGATCTGGTAGGTCTTCTCTTCCTCGGTATCCTCGTCCAGCAGGACCACCTTGGCGCCGAACTTGATGCTGCCCGACAGCTTCGAGGGGTCGATCACCTCGGCGCGCGACAGCACCTGCTCCAGCTCCTTGATGCGGCCCTCGATGAAGCTCTGCTTCTCGCGGGCGGAATGATATTCGGCATTTTCCGACAGATCGCCATGCGACCGCGCCTCGGCAATGGCCGCGATGATCGCCGGCCGCTCGGTGCCCTTGAGATCGCGCAGTTCGCCGTCGAGCTGTTCATATCCGGCGCGCGTCATGGGGATCTTTTCCATCGTCTTTCCTGCTTCTGCTGCGTCTGCCGCCGCCCCGCCAACGGCGGCACGCGGCGTGGTCTAGGACAACGCCCCCGCCAAACAAATGGCAGGGGCGCGGGGTTCCGTTGTCCCCCAGCGTTCCATCATCCGCGCGGGCAATGCAAGGGAAACAGTCCGGTGTGCGCGTCCCGCCGCCGAATCTTGATGCTTTCCGCACCCGATCCCGCCGCCATGTTTACGAAGATTGCGCTAACGTCTTGCTGCAGCGCCGCGTAATCATTGCCGGGCGGGGTCTCAGGGTCTAGAAATGCGGAAGCAAATGCGAGCGGAGGCAAGCCAGATGACCGAGCAGGACAACGCAGTCGAACGCGAGTCGATGGATTTCGACGTTGTGATCGTGGGGGGCGGACCTGCGGGGCTTTCCGCGGCGATCCGGCTCAAGCAGATCAACGAAGATCTGAACGTGGTCGTGCTGGAAAAAGGCTCCGAGATCGGGGCGCATATCCTGTCCGGCGCGGTGCTGGACCCGTCGGGTCTGGATGCGCTGATCCCCGACTGGCGCGACAAGGGCGCCCCGGTGACGCAGGAGGTCACGGAGGATAATTTCTACATTCTCGGGGAGTCCGGCCAGATGCGGGTGCCGAACTGGCCGATGCCGCCTCTGATGAACAATCACGGCAATTACATCGTCTCGATGGGCAACGTCACCCGCTGGCTGGCCGAGCAGGCCGAGGCGATGGGCGTGGAAATCTTTCCCGGCATGGCCTGTTCCGCGCTCGTGCTGGATGGCGAGCGCGTGGCCGGGGTCGTCGCGGGCGAGATGGGGCTGAATGCCGACGGCACGCCCGGCGCGCAATATGAACCCGGCATGGAGCTGCGCGGGAAATACGTGATGCTGGCCGAGGGGGTGCGCGGCTCGCTCTCCAAGGAGGTGATCGCCAGATACAACCTCTCGGACGGGCATGAGCCGCAGAAATTCGGGCTCGGCATGAAGGAGATCTGGGAAATCGACCCGGAGAAGTTCAAGCCCGGCACCGTCACCCACACGATGGGCTGGCCGCTCGGCAAGAATGCCGGCGGCGGCAGCTTCATCTATCATTTCGAGAACAATCAGGTGTTGGTCGGCTTCGTCGTACACCTGAACTACGCCAACCCCTATCTCTATCCCTATATGGAGTTCCAGCGGTTCAAGCATCACCCGATGGTGGCCGAACTGCTGGAGGGCGGCAAGCGCGTCGCCTATGGCGCGCGGGCCATCACCGAAGGCGGCTGGCAGTCGCTGCCGAAGCTGAGTTTCCCCGGCGGCGTCCTTCTGGGCTGTTCGGCGGGGATGGTGAACGTGCCGCGCATCAAGGGCAATCACAACGCCATGCTGTCGGGCATCGCCGCCGCAAACGCTGCGGCCGCTGCCATCGCAGAGGGGCGCGAGGGCGACGAGCTGACCGCTTACGAAGACGATATCCGCTCCGGTCCGGTCGCGGCGGATCTCAAGAAGGTGCGCAACGTCAAGCCGATCTGGTCGCGCATGGGGCTTTGGGCCAGCCTCGCGCTTGGCGGGTTCGACATGTGGGTGGCCAACCTGACCGGCTGGAATCCCCTCGGGTCGTGGAAACACTGCAAGACCGACGCGCAGGCCACCGGCAAGGCGGCGGATTACCCGAAGATCGACTATCCCAAACCCGACGGCAAGCTCAGCTTCGACCGGCTGACCAATGTCAGTTTCAGCTTCACCAATCACGAGGAAAGCCAGCCCTCGCATCTGAAGCTGAAGGATCCCTCCGTCCCGATCGAGATCAACCTGCCCGAATATGCCGAGCCTGCGCAGCGCTATTGCCCGGCAGGCGTCTATGAGGTGGTGGGCGAGGGCGACGAGGCCCGGTTCCAGATCAATTTCCAGAACTGCGTCCATTGCAAGACCTGCGACATCAAGGACCCGTCGCAGAACATCGTCTGGACAACACCACAGGGTGCGGACGGGCCGAACTACCCGAATATGTGATGGCGGCGGGCGACACGGCGCCCGGTCCCGGCGTTGCGTGTCCGCGGTGGCGGGGATAGGGTCGTGCCGACACGGAATACCGGATCGGACCTGATGAAGCTTCTGCACCTTCTCGCCCTTGCATGTCTGGCCGCGGCGCCGGCCGCGCTGCCGACATCCATGCCGGCCTGGGCGCAGGATTCGACCCCGCCGCCACCGCGCCCCGACCGGGACACGACCCAGGATGCCGCGACGGAGCCCGCCGAGGCAGAGGCGCCACCGGATACATCCGCGCCCCTGACCCGCGATCTCGTCGGGCCGTATCTGGCGGCGCGCACGGCGGCGATGGAGAATGATTTCGAGGCTGCGGCTGAGTATTACCTCCGTGCGTTGGCGCAGGATCCGTCCTCCAGCTATCTCAATGACAGCGCGCTCGTGACGCTGCTTGCCTCGGGCCAGATCGACCGCGCCTTCGGCCTGATCGACGAGCGGATAGATGCGGGCGGGGCGGGGATCTCGTCGCGCCTCGTCGAGCTTGTCACGCGTGCGCGGGCGGCGCAGGACGAGGATTGGGAGGGGCTGCTCGCGGCCCTGGACGCAACCGGGCCGGGTGATCCGCAGGGCCCCGAAGTGCTGCTCGACGGGATGTTGCGGGGCTGGGCCCTGCTGGGCCTGGGCCGCGCCGCCGATGCCGATGCCGCGTTCGAGCGTGTGCGGGCGATCCCCGGCACGGGCGAGCTGGTCGATTACAACATGGCGCTGGCAAAGGCTCTGGTCGGTGACTTCGAATCCGCCGCGGCCCTGCTGGAGAGCGACGCGCCCGATCAGAACATCATGTCCGCCGTGGTCGAGGCGCAGGTGCTGGCCCAGATCGACCGGCGGGACGAGGCGCTGCAGAAGCTGGACGATGTGGCCGGGATCGCAATCGACGGCGTGGCGGAGGATCTGGCCGACCGGCTCCGGCAGGGCGAGCCGGTGGCCTTCGACGTGGTGCAGAACCCGCGCGACGGCGTGGCCCAGGTCTATCTGACCTTCGCCACGCTGCTGGCCAATGACGTCGATCCGAACCCGCTGGCGCTGATCCATGCCCGCATGGCCAGCTATGTCGCGCCCGACATGGCCGATGCCCGGCTGATGGTGGCGCAGATGCTGCAATCGGTGGGCCAGTTCGATGCCGCCGAGGCGCAGTTCGACAAGCTGCGCGAACAGGACCAGATGCGCCCCACTGCCGAGCTGGTGCGGATCGACGCGCTTGCCCGTGCGGATCGGATGGGCGATGCGGAAAAGGCGGCGTTGGCGCTGACCGCGGCCCATCCCGAGTTGCCCGAGGGCTGGATCGCGCTTGGCGATCTGATGCGGCAGCAGGAAAAATGGGCCCAGGCGGTTCCGGCCTATGACAAGGCCGTGGCGCTGATCGACCCGGCCGACACCGATGCGCTGTGGTTCCCGCGCTATGCCCGCGCCATCGCCCTGGAGCGGCTGGGGGATTTTCCGCGCGCCGAAGCCGATCTGCGCGCGGCGCTGGCAATCCAGCCGAACAACGCGCAGATGCTGAATTACCTGGGCTATTCCTATGTCGATCGGGGCGAGAATCTCGATGAGGCCTTGGAGTTGATCGAACGCGCCGTGCGGCTCTCGCCGGATGACGGCTATATCCTCGATTCGCTCGGCTGGGCGCTGTACCGGCTTGGCCGCTACCGCGAGGCGGTGGAGCCGCAGGAACGCGCCGTCGCGCTGATGAGCAACGATTCGCTGGTGAATGACCATCTGGGCGATATCTACTGGCAGGTCGGCCGCAAGCGCGAGGCGGAAATCCAGTGGAGCCGGGCGCTGAGTTTCGGCCCCGAAACCGAGGAAGATTCGCAGCGAATCCGGGCGAAATTGCAGCGTGGGCTGGATGCGGTGCTGGCGGAGGAGGCGGCGAATGGGGGGCGTTTGCCGTCGGAGCCAGGCGCGGCCGAGCGTTCCGCGACCGAATGAGCGTCACGGAAGTCGCGCCGGCCAAGCTGAATTTGGCGCTGCATGTCACCGGGCAGAGGCCGGACGGGTATCACCTGCTCGACTCGCTGGTGGTGTTTGCGGCGGCGGGGGATAAGCTGACGCTGGATGCGGGGCCGCTGAGCCTGTCGGTGGACGGCCCCTTTGCCAGCGGATTGGACGAGGACGACAATCTTTGCCTGAAGGCTGCGCGGCTGGCGGGCGGACAGGCGGCGATCCGGCTGACCAAGACCCTGCCCGTCGCCGCCGGGATCGGCGGCGGCTCGGCGGATGCGGCGGCGGTGCTGCGCGGGCTGGCGCGGATGGGCGTGCCGATCCCGGACGCCACCGAGCGGCTGGGGGCGGATCTGCCGGTCTGCCTGGCCGCGCGCCCGGCCCGGATGCGCGGCGTGGGCGAGATCATCGAGCCCGTGCCGGAGATGCCGGATCTGCGGCTGGTGCTGGTCAATCCGCGCGTCGAGATGCCCACCCCGCAAGTCTTCAGCGCCTTGCAGCGCAAGGACAATGCGCCCTTGCCCGCAATGCCCGACCGCTTCGACCTGCCCGCACTCGTTGCCTATCTTCAGACCTGCCGCAACGATCTGGAGGCGCCGGCGATCACGCTCTGCCCCCAGATCGCCACGGTGCTGCGGGAATTGCGCGACGCGGGTGCGCTGCTGGCGCGGATGTCCGGCTCTGGCGCGACCTGTTTCGGGATTTTCACCGATGCAAGCGCGGCGGGGCTGGCCGCCTATCGCATTGGTGCGGCGCATGAAAACTGGTGGGTGACGGCAACGGGACTCGCGCCGCCGCCGCAGCCGGTCTAACCTGCGGGCAGGAGGTGCCGCGATGCTGAGACTCGGCGTGAATATCGATCATGTGGCGACGGTGCGCAATGCGCGCGGCACGCCCTGGCCGGACCCGCTCAGGGCCGCGCAACTGGCGGAAGAAGCGGGCGCGGACGGCATCACCGCCCATCTGCGCGAGGATCGTCGCCATATCAGCGACGCCGATATTGATGCGCTGATGGCGGGGCTGCGCCTGCCCTTGAACCTGGAAATGGCGGCGACGGCGGAGATGCAGACCATCGCGCTGCGCCACACGCCGCATGCGGTCTGCCTGGTGCCCGAAAAGCGCGAGGAGCGCACTACCGAGGGCGGGCTGGACGTGGCGGGCAACGAGAATGCGCTTGGCCATTACATCGAGCCGTTGCGGTCGGCGGGCTGTCGGGTCTCGCTGTTCATCGGCCATGAGCCGGCCCAGATCCGGGCCGCCGCGCGGATCGGGGCGGCGGTGGTGGAACTGCATACCGGCGCCTATTGCGATTTCGACACGGAGGGCCGGATTGCGGAGCGCGATGCGGAACTCGACGGGCTGCGCGAGGGCGCGGCGCTGGCGGACTCGCTGGGGCTGGAGGTCCATGCGGGCCACGGGCTGACCTTCGACACGGTCGGCCCCATCGCCGCGATTCCGCAGGTGAAGGAGCTGAATATCGGCCATTTCCTGATCGCGGAATCGCTGTTCATCGGCCTGCCCGCCGCGGTGCAGGAGATGCGCCGCCGCATGGACGAGGCGCGCGGTGCGTAAGCGCCGCCGGGCCTGTGCCGCTGCGTTCCCGGCGGGCGCGCGATGATTCTGGGAATCGGCACGGATCTGGCCAATATCGAGCGGATCCGGGGCGTGCTGGACCGCCACGGCGACCGGTTCCGCAACCGTGTCTTTACCGAGCGCGAACTGGCCAAGGCCGCGCGCCGCAAGGACGAGGCCGGCACGCTGGCGAAGCGGTGGGCAGCCAAGGAAGCCTGTTCCAAGGCGCTTGGGACCGGGCTGGCAATGGGCATAAGCTGGCGCGATATGTCGGTCTCCAACCTGCGCAGCGGCCAGCCGGTGATGCATCTGACCGGATGGGCGGCGGAGCGGCTGGACAAGATGACACCAACTGACCATGAGGCGGTGGTTCACGTCACGCTGACCGACGATCACCCCTGGGCGCAGGCCTTCGTGCTGATCGAGGCGCTGCCGAAATCCGGCTGAAAAACCGCCCGCACAGCGCGTACACCGCGCGTACACAGGCTGTACACCGGATGTACACCGACAGGTTAACGCGCCCCGAACGGCACACGCTGCCGACACGGAACATACGGCGGCTCCGCGACGTTGAGCGACACCGCCGCAGTTACCGGAATGAACGATGTACAAGCCTGCCAGCTATCCCGATCTGTCCCCTTACCTGATCGTCAGCGATGCCGGTGCGGTGCTGGAGTTCGCGCAGAGCGTCTTCGGTGCCGAGGCGCTGCGCGTGCAGCGTGGCGAGGATGGCGAGGTCATCCATGCCGAGACCCGGATCGGCGACAGCGTGGTGATGGTCGGGCAGGCCGATCTTGGCGGCGGCGCGCATCTGCATCTCTATCTCGACGATCCCGAGGCGGTCTATGCGCGGGCGCTCTCGGCCGGGGCGGAGGCGGTGCAGCCGCTGGAGCCGCAGAAGGATGGCGACCGGCGGGGCGGGTTCCGCGATCCGTCCGGAACGACCTGGTGGGTGGCGAGCGCGGGCTGATCCGTCAGGCCGCCTGCGCGACGCATATATCGTGGCGCGAGACCGGCAGGCTCACTCCGGGCGCAGGGCGGTCTTCATCCGCGCGGCGCGACGCCGGGCGCGGGCGGATTGCAGCAGCGACCATGAATAGATTGCCAGTGCCAGCCAGATCATCGGGAAGGCGATCAGCTTGGCGCCGTCGAAGGGCTCTCCGAACATCAGCACGGCGATGAAGAACACCATGGTCGGGGTGAGATACTGCATGATCCCGATGGTCGAGAGGCGCAGCAGCTTGGCGCCGTTGGCGTAGAACATCAGCGGGATGGCCGTGACCGGGCCGCAGCCGATCAGCAGCAGCGTGTCCTGCCAGTTGCGCCCGAAATGCCCCGCCCCCTGCATCTGCAACCAGATCAGATAGGCAAGCGCGGGCAGGAAGAGCAGCATCACCTCCAGCGTGAAGCCCTGGTTGGGGCCGAGCGGCAGGGACCGCTTGAAGAACGCATAGAACCCCCAGGAGAAGGTCAGCCCGACGGCCACGGCGGGCAGGCTGCCGGTCTCCACCGTCAGGATGGCCACCGCCGCCGCCGCCAGCAGCACCGCGCCGATCTGCATCCGGGTCAGCCGCTCGCCCAGCAGAAGTGCGGCCAGCGTCACCGAGAAGAGCGGGTTGATATAATACCCCAACGCCGCCTCGATGGCGCGGTCATTGGCGATGGACCAGACATAGATCAGCCAGTTCACGGTGATGAGCACCGCCGTCAGCCCGGCCATCAGCAGCAGGCGCGGCCTTGCGATGGCGGCGCGGATGTCATCGGTGCGGCGCTGCGCGAGCAGCACCGCCCCGGCGATGGGCAGCGACCAGATGACGCGATGGGCGATCACCTCCTGCGGCGGGATATGGGCGAGCGCCTTCATGTAGAGCGGCAGCACCCCCCAGAGCCCGTAGGCGCCAAGGGCGAAGAGAAAGCCTTTCGGCGAATCAGCGGGCTGCGGCGCGGGTTCCATGACGCTGTTGTTACCGTGGCCGGATCGGAATGGGCAGGGGGAGTCTTGCCGATGCGCGGGGCGGGTTTCGGCGGTTCGGCACTCATCCCCGGCGGGTGCGGTTGATGTTGCGGGCGGGATGCGCAGATTGACCGCGGCGGCACGCAAGCCGCATCAATGTTGAGGTTTGATATGTTCAAGACAACCGCTCTCGCCCTGGGTCTCGCCCTGACTGCTGGCCTGGCCCATGCGCAGGATGGCGCCGCGCAGGATCCCGATATGGCGGTGTCCGCCGCGCGCAATCAGTTGGGCGTGCTGGAATATTGCCAGGCGCAGGGGCACATCGACGGTGCGGCCATCGAGACGCAGACCGAGCTGCTGGCGATGATGCCCGCCGCCAGCGACGAGGCCGCAGCCGAGGAGGCCTATGCCAAGGGGCAGGACGGCATGGTCAGCGCCATGGGCGTCGAGCAGTCGCTGGCCGATGCGGCATCCCAGCAGGGCGCGGACGAGGCGGCGCTGTGCGGCCAGCTTGCCTCGCTGGTGGTGCAGGCCGGTGAGCAGGTGCCGGCGGAATAAGTCGCGCCCAACCTCCCACCACGGCGTCGCCGGGCCTGTCAGGTTTCCGGCGGTGCCTGGGGGCGCGCGGGGTTCGGAGCGGGCAGAAGTCGGCCCCGAACCCTAATCGCCACCCCGCAGCCCCGGCGCGGGCGGGGCGGGCTTTCCGGCGCGCGCCTCTCGGTGCAGCACGTAGAGCCCGGAACCCAGCACGATCACCGTGCCCAGCAGGGTCAGCGGGTCCAGCACCTCGCCAAAGGCCAGGTAGCCGACGATCACCGCGCCGAGGATCTCGAGATACTGGAACGGCGCCAGCACGCTCGCCTCGCTGTGCTTGAAGGCGAAGGTGATGAGCAGGAAGGTCAGCGCGATCATCGCGCCGGAGGCCAGCAGGAAGACAAGCGCCCAGACCGGCAGCCCGGTCAGCGAGACGGGCGATGCCCCGCCGAGGGCTGTGCGGATCAGCGCCGCCGCCACCAGCACGATCATGCCAAGCACCGACGCGCCGAGCTGGAAGCTGAAGGGCGAGACATGGCGCGTGCCCTTGCGGGTGACGATCATGTTCAGCGCGAAGGCCAGGGCGGCGATCAGCGGCAGGATCACCGCCGCGCCGAACTCCGCCAGGTTCGGCCGCAGGATAATCAGCGTGCCGCAGAGCCCCACCGCCGCCGCCGCATAGCGGCGCGGGCCGGGGGTTTCGCCCAGAAACACCCCTGCCAGCAGCATCAGCAGCAGCGGCTCGACAAAGAAGATCGCGATGGTGGTGGCGATGGGCATGGTCTGGAACGCGGTGATGAGCGACAGCGCCACCACCGCCGTCAGCACGCCCGACAGGATCGACCATCCCGACAGGGAAGGCCCGCCCGCGAAACCGCGCAGCAGCGGTAGCGCCAGCCACAGCAGCGCCACCTGGATAACCGCCCGGATCGCGGCAATCTGGATCGGGTCCATGATGCTGGTCAGCGATTTGGTCAGCGCGTCGCCCGCGGGCAGCAGAAACATCGCCAGGCTCATCGCGGCGATGCCGGGCAGGGCGGAGGCGGTTGTCGCGGGGCGTCGATCTGGGTTGGGCATGGTGCTTTCCGGCGCAGATGCCGGAGCAGTCGGCATCATGCGGTTGATGGTTTTCGGCGTCGTTCTGCCGTGGCCGGGGTTAGGGTGCGGGCGGGCGGCATGTCAAGGCGCGCGCTATCCCAGCCCGTCCTCGTCCAGCAGGGTGCGGCCGTCGCGGCTTTCGATCTCGATCACCCAGAGATCGGGGTCGAAACCTGCTTCGCGGTTGATCGCGGCGTCGATCTCGGCCTCGGGACCGGCGCTGATGCGGGTCCAGGGCCGGGTGTCGCTCTCGAAATTCCATTCGCGCCGCCAGAGCGTCGCCTGCCCGTCCAGCGTGGCGCATTTGACCAGCACCGCGCCCGCCGTGTCGTCGCCGTGGCGCAGCACATAGGCGGGGAGATTGGCCAGACCCAGCCGGGTCAGATAGGCCCCGACCCAGACATGCGCCGCCAGCCGTTCAGCCATCGTTGAAATCGAGACCCATTTCGGTGAATCGCTCCGCCTCGTTCAGCCAGTTCTCGCGCAGCTTGACGGTCAGGAACAGATGGACGGGGCGGCCGAGAAAATCGGTCAGCTCCTCGCGGGCGGCCTTGCCGACGGCGCGGATGGTTTCGCCCTTATGGCCCAGCACGATGCCCTTGTGACCGGCGCGGGCGACATAGACGATCTGATCGATGCGGGCGCTGCCGTCCTTGCGGTCCTCCCACGCCTCGGTTTCGACGGTGAGCTGATAGGGCAGTTCTTCGTGCAGGCGCAGGGTCAGCTTCTCGCGGGTGATCTCGGCGGCGATCATGCGCATGGGCAGATCGGCCAGTTGATCCTCGGGGTAGAGCCACGGGCCTTCGGGGACGGTTTCGGCCAGGTATTTGCGCAGCGCGTCGGTGCCGCGGCCTTTCTGGGCCGAGATCATGAAGGTCTGGGCGAAGGGATAGGCCTCATTCATCTGCTGGGTCAGGGACAGCAGGATTTCGGGGTTCACCCGGTCGATCTTGTTGATCGCCAGCGCCGCGGGGCGGTCGCCCGCCGTTTCGCGCAGATTGTCGAGGATCTGCTGGACCCCGTCGGTCAGGCCGCGATGCGCCTCGATCAGCAGGACGATCACATCGGCATCCGACACCCCGCCCCATGCGGCGGCGACCATCGAGCGGTCGAGCCGGCGGCGCGGGCGGAAAATGCCGGGCGTGTCGACAAAGACAAGCTGCGCCGCGCCCTCCATCGCGATGCCGCGGATGCGGGCGCGGGTGGTCTGGACCTTGTGGGTGACGATGGAGACCTTGGCGCCGACCATCTGGTTCAGCAGGGTGGATTTCCCGGCATTGGGTTCGCCGATCAGGGCGATGAAGCCGGCGCGGGTCTGGGTGTGGTCATCGGTCATGGGTTGGGGTCCGGTGATGGAGGTGGCGCCGCGACAGGGGGCGGCTTGGGGGAAACGGGGCGGCGGGCCGGGGCGGTGCGTCGCCACGCATGGGCGGTCGGCAGATCGCGTGCGGGCCGTGCAGATCGCCGCTCACGCCCCGATCTCCGCCAGCATCGTCCGGGCGGCTTGCTGTTCGATGCTGCGCTTGGTGCCCTTGCCGCGGGCGACGGCGCGGCGGCCGTTTTCCAGCGCCACGGTGATCTCGAATTCCGGGGCGTGGTCGGGGCCGCTTCGATCGGTGACGCTGTATTGCGGCGGGCTCATCCCGTTGGCCTGCGCCCATTCCTGAAGCGCGGTCTTGGCGTCGCGGGCGTCGTCTTCGACATTGTCGAGCCGCCCGGCCCACAGGGTCAGGATCACGGTCTGCGCCGCATCGAACCCGGCATCGAGATAGATGGCGGCCAGCACCGCCTCCATCGCGTCGGCCAGCAACGCCTCCTTGCGGCGGCCGCCGGACATCATCTCGGAACGGCCGAGCTTCAGCACCTCGCCCAGCCCGATCTCGCGGGCGATCTCGGCGCAGGTCTCGCCGCGCACCAGCGTGTTGTAGCGCGGCGCCAACTGGCCTTCGGTGGCGCTGCGGTCGGCGGCGAACAGCGCCTCGGCCACGGTCAGGCCCAGCACCCGGTCACCCAGGAATTCGAGCCGCTGGTTGTGCGGCCGCGTCGGCGAGGCGACGGAGCCGTGGGTCAGCGCCTGGATCAGCAGTTCGGGGCGCGCGAAGTCGTGGCCCAGCCGGGCCATGAAGCCGCGCAGCTCGGCCGAGACCTTCAATTCACCGCCTTGAAGAAGCGGTCGGGGCGCCAGGTCCAGAAGAACAGCATCGAGCGCCCGGCCGAGGAGAACATGATCCGGTCGGCCCGACCGATCAGATATTCCGCCGGCACGAAGCCCAGCCCGCCGGTCACGGCCGGGAAGCGCGAATCCTCGGAGTTGTCGCGGTTGTCGCCCATGAAGAAATAATGCCCCTCCGGCACGGTGAAGACCGGGGTGTTGTCGGCGATCCAGCCATCGGTGATGTTCAGCACGCTGTGGCTGCGCCCGTCGGGCAGGTTCTCGGTCAGCCGCTCCTTGACGCAGGCGCCGCCTTCGGGGACCGGGTCATTGCTGCAGCGCGGGGTCAGCCGGTGCGAGCCCTGCGGGGCCTTTTCCTCGATGAAATCGGGTTCTTCCTCGTAGCTGACCGGGTTTTCGTTGATGAACAGCCGCCCCTCGCGCATCTGCACCCGGTCGCCCGGCAGGCCGATGACGCGCTTGATGAAATCGACGCCGCGGGTCGGGTGGCGGAACACGGCCACGTCGCCGCGCTCGGGCTGGGATTCGAGGATGCGGCCCTCGATCGGGCACATGGAGAAGGGGCAGGAGACAGCCGAGTAGCCGTAGGCCATCTTGTTGACGAACAGGAAATCCCCGATCAGCAGCGTGTCCTTCATGCTGCCCGAGGGGATCCAGAAGGGCTGGAAGAACAGGGTGCGGAAGATCCCCGCGATGACGAGCGCCCAGAACACGGTCTTGACCGTTTCCCAGAGACCTTCCTTCTTTTCGCTGCGCGCCATCGGCATTCCTTCGGATTTTCGTCTCCGGGCTGAATGGTGCCGGGGGGGGCGAAAGTCAAGCGAACTGCCCGGATGCGGGCGCGGGATGCGGGCGCATAGCGGCGGGGAGTCAGGCGGTTGGCGCGAAACACAGCGCCAGCAGCCGGGCCGGGTCCGGCACCGCAGCCGCCCCGGCGAAGCGGCCGCGCGGGCCGCCGAGCCTTGTCGCGATGAAGGCGGCGGGCAGGGCGTGGTCGATCCGCCCGTCCTGCGCATGGCGGATGAGGATCGCGGCGCTGAGCAGAAGCCCGGTCCGTTCGACGAATTGCCGCGCCTCCGCCTCGGCAGGTTGCGCCCGCCAGTCGTGGCGATAGGACGCAAGCGCGCGGTCGAACCCAGCATCGAGGCCGCGCGCGGCATCAAGTTCCTGATCCAGCATCTCCGCTGCGCCGGGCGCGCGGGCGAGGCTGCGCAGCACGTCGAGGCAGATGACATTGCCCGATCCTTCCCAGATCCCGTTCAGCGGTGCCTCGCGATACAGAAGCGGCAGGGGGCCGTCCTCGATATAGCCGATGCCGCCAAGCGCCTCCATCGCCTCGGCCACGACCAAGGGGCAGAGCTTGTTCGACAGGTATTTGGCGATGGCGACGCCGATCCGGGCGAAGGCGCGGTCCTGTGGCCCGGCACCGTCGAAGCTGCGCGCGACATGCAGCGACAGCGCCAGGCTGCCCAGCCAGTCCAGCGTCAGATCCGCCAGCACCGCCTGCATCAGGGGCTGGTCGATCAGCGTCTTCTGGAACACGCGGCGATGGCTGGCCCAGCGATGCGCCTCGGTCAGGGCGGCGCGCATCAGCCCGGCGGGGGCCAACGCGGTATCCAGCCGGGTGTGGTGGACCATGTCGAGGATCACGCGCACCCCGTCCCCGTCCGCGCCCAGAAGATGCGCCTGCGCGCCGCGATACTCGATTTCCGCCGAGGCATTGGCGCGGTTGCCGAGCTTTTTTTTCAGCCGCTGAATTTCGATGGCGTTGCGGCCGGTCTCCAGCCAGCGGGGGACGAGGAAGCAGCTCAGCCCCTGGGCGGTCTGCGCCAGCTTCAGGAACCCGTCCGACATCGGGGCAGAGCAGAACCATTTATGCCCTGAGAGCCGCCACAGATCGCCATCCGGCTGCGCCTGCGTGGTGTTGGCGCGCAGATCCGAGCCGCCCTGCTTTTCTGTCATCGCCATGCCGATCGTGGCGCCGTGTTTCTCGGCAACGGGCCGGATCGCGGGATCGTAGCGGCGCGAGGCGATGGCGCGGGTCCAGTCCTCTAGCCCCGGCATCCGGCGCAGGACCGGGGCTGCGGCATAGGTCATGGTCAGCGGACAGCAATGCCCCGGCTCGACCTGGCTGGCCAGATAGACCATCGCCGCATGGGACAGATGCCCGCACGGCGCATCCTCCCACGCGATCGCGGCATAGCCTGCTTCGGTCGAGAGCTGCATGAGCTGGTGATAGGCGGGGTGAAACCGCACCTCGTCCAGCCTGCGCCCGCCCGTGTCGAAGATCACCGCCTCGGGCGGGTGGTCATTGGCCTGCCGTGCGGCGTCGCGCAGCGCCTGCGTGCCCAAGCTGCGCGCATAGGGGGCGATCTGATCGGTCCGTGCGTCGCTGCCGGTCAGGAATGCCCGAAGCAGCGGATCATCGGCCCAGAGATCGCGGTCGCCCGGCGGGGGCGGCTGGTTTGTCACCTCATGCGTCGCGAGATCGCTGCGTGCTGGCATCATGGCCCCGGCCCCCTTCCCAAGCGGTGCTGTTTGCCAGCATAGCGCAGCGCGCGGCGACGCGATCAGCCGGGCCGTCGTGACGTTGCGTTGCGCCGCGCGGAAGCGGCGCGGTCGAGATCGGAGCGCGCCGCGGCGGTGATCCGGCCGGACCAGTCGGCGGGCCAGTCCTCGGGCCAGGCGGGGGCGGGGATGCCGCGCTGTGCTTCGCAGCGCGCCAGCCGTTCCTCGGCGGCGGGGATGTAGTCGCGGGTGACAGGGACCGAATCGACGCGGTGGGCAAGCTGGATCTGGAACACCACCATGCCGCCTTCGCGAAACGCCGCCTCGCTGCCGGCCAGGTAGAACTCCCACATCCGGCAGAACGCCTCGTCATAGAGCGCCTTCGCCTCGTCGCGCCGCGCCATGAAGGCCGCGCGCCAGGCCTTGAGGGTTTCGGCGTAATGCAGCCGCAGCACCTCGGTATCGGTCACGATCAGCCCGGAGCGTTCCACCGATTGCAGGATCTCGGACATGGCCGGGATATAGCCGCCGGGGAAGATATAGCGGCGCAGGAACGGGTTGGTGGCGCCGGGCGGGTTGGCGCGCCCGATCGTGTGCAGCAGCATCACCCCGCCGGGGCGCAGCATGGCGGCGCATTTGCGGAAATAGGCGTCGAAATGGTTGATGCCGACATGCTCGAACATGCCGACCGAGACGATGCGGTCGAAATCGCGGTCAATCTCGCGGTAATCCTGGATGCGGAAATCCACCTGGCCGGCCAGATCCTCCCGCACCACGCGGCGGCGGGCGACGGCAAGCTGTTCGTCCGACAGCGTCACCCCGTCCACCCGTGCGCCTGCCACCCGCGCCAGATAGAGGCCCAGGCCGCCCCAGCCGCAGCCGATATCGAGCAGCTCCATGCCGTCCTCGATCATCAGCTTGGCGGCGATGTGGCGCTTTTTCAGCAATTGCGCCTCGTCCAGCGGCAGATCGGGGCCGGGGTAATAGGCGCAGGAATACTGCATGTCGGGGTCGAGAAACATTCGGTAGAGCCGGGCTGACAGGTCGTAATGGCGCTGCACATTGCCGCGCGCCCGCAGCCTTGTGTTGATCTGCTGGAAGCGGCGGGTGACGATGCGCATCCGCTCGAAGGCCTGCATCCAGGCGGCGGGCATCAGCGCGCGACCGGCATTGGCATAGCCGAGCATGATGAGGTCATAGACCGTGCCTTCGAGCAGGTCGATCTCGCCCTCCATATAGGCTTCACCGAATTTCAGCGCCGGGTTGGTGGCGATGGCGCGTTCCGCGGCCTTGCTGTGCAGACGGACCACCAGGCGGGGACCGGTGCCGTCGCCGTAATCATGGCGCGCGCCGCTGTGGTCGATCACCGTCAGATGGCCGGTTTTGACAAATTTCCCGAGAAAGCTGCGCAGCAATGCATACATCCGAAACCCCCGTCATACCGTTCAACCCGCACCCTGAACCGTGATGCGGCGCGGTGATGTCGCCCCGGCCCGGTCCCGCGCCCGGCCGCTGGTCCGCCGGGTGCTCTGGTTGTCAACTATTCACCGATGCGTGAGGAAAGGCCACGCCCTGTGTCCCGCGTGCCGCGCGATGGGCGGAACCCTGCGCCTTCGGGATCGGGGTCAGAACGGTGCGGGGGCCGAGAAGCCGATCTGCACGCCGCTGTCGGGATGGCGGATGCGCAGCGATTCGGCGTGGAGCATCAGACGCGGGTGATCCGCCGCCGCGCCGGTGGCATAGAGCGGATCGCCCAGGATCGGGTGGCCGGTCTCTGACATGTGGACGCGGAGCTGGTGGCTGCGCCCGGTGAGCGGGAAGAGCCGGATGCGGGTCTCGGCCTCGCTTGCGCGGATCACGCGCCAGTCGGTGCGCGCGGGGCGGCCGTGCTCGGGGTCGACCTTCTGGCGCGGGCGGTTGGGCCAGTCGACGGTCAGCGGCAGATCGACGGTGCCGGTTTTCTCGGCCACGCGGCCCGAGAGCCGGGCGAGATAGGCTTTCTTCACCCGCCGCTCCTCGAACTGCTTCGACAGGTGGCGCTGCGCATGCGGCGTCAGCGCAAAGACCATCACCCCGGAGGTGTCCATGTCCAGCCGGTGCACCAGAAGCACGGTGGGAAACGGGCCGCGCAGCCGGTGGATGAGGCAATCGGCCTTCTCGGCGCTGCGGCCGGGGACGGAGAGCAGCCCGGCCTGCTTGTTCACCACCAGGATCTCGTGGTCGTGGTGCAGGATCTCGGGGGGGTCCGGGGGCGGTGCGTAGGGGGTCAGCCTCACTTCGCGACCATGCGGACGGCCAGCCCGGCAAAGATCACCGCCGCCAGCTTGTTCATCATGCCCAGATGCCGCCCCAGCCGCAGACCCAGCCAGCCCGCGACGACGCCGTAGCCGATGGTCACCAGCGTGCCGGTGGCGGCGAAGATCAGCCCCAGCCCCAGGATCTGCTGCCAGATCGGGCCGTAGGAGACATGGGTGAATTGCGGCAGGAAGGCCAGCAGGAACAGCACCGGCTTGGGGTTGAGCATGTTGGAAAGCGCGCCGCGCCGCAGGATGCGCCACAGGCTTTCCGGTGCCGGGCGGGCCGGGCCGTGCGGGGTGGCGTGCCAGCTTTGCCAGGCCAGGAACAGCAGATAGGCCGCGCCCGCATATTTGATCAGCCGCAACAGGCCCGGATGGGCGGCCACCACCGCGCCCAGACCGATCGTGGCCAGCGTCAGGTGGAACAGCACCCCGATGCCCACGCCAAGCCCTGCCACCGCGCCCGCGCGCGGCCCGCCCTTGATCCCGCAAGCCGAGGCGAACAGCACGTCCTGCCCCGGCGCGAGGTTGAGCAGCAGCCCGCCGGTGACGAAGGTCACAAGCTGCGCGGTCGGAATATTGGCGATGGCGTCCCAGATCATGGGCCGAGGATTAACGCGACCCGGCGCGCTTGGCGAGGGGGTGCGGCGTGGCTTGTCATTCACCCCGGCGCGCGGGAAGATCCGCGGCGACACCGCCAGAGACAGGAGCCGACATGACCGATCCCGCCCGCCTTCAGGACGTTGCCCGCGCGCAGCCGGAATTCGCCCATACGCTCGGCATGACGCTGATCGAGGCGGGGCGCGACCGGGTGGTGATGGAGCTGGCGGTGACGGAGGCGCTGTCAAACCGCAACGGCGTGATGCATGGCGGCGCGATCCTGGGGCTGACCGACAATATCGCCGGGACCGGCGCGACGCTGAACCTCAAGGAAGGCGAGAACACGACGACGCTGGAATCGAAGGTGAATTTCCTGCGCCCGATCCGCATAGGCGACGTGGCGCGGGCGACGGCGACGCCGGTTCATATCGGGTCCACCACGCAGATCTGGGAGGTGGTGGTCACGCGCGGCGACGGAAAGGTGGCGGCGCGGGTGACGCAGACCCAGATGACGCTGACATGGAAGGAGCCTGCCGCGGCAAAGGGCTGAAGCCGGGGCGGTTGCGGTCAGGCTGGGCGCGCTGCGCCTGCCGATTGCCGCGACGCGCTCAGTTCGTGAAGGCGTCGATCAGGTTCAGCACCGCCAGCACCTTGTTGCTGTCGCGGTCCACGCGATAGACCCGGTCATCGGCCCCGCGATAATAGCGCCAGCCATCCCGCCGTTCGAGGTCATAGCGGGCCGGGTCGCGGATGATGACATAATCGCCAACCCGCAGGATGTCGCCGACATTGCGCCCGTAATTGCCCCGCTTCTTCGCCTGTCCGGGCGGGATGCAGGACGGGGTTTTCCTGGCCAGTCCGGGCGGGCAGTCGCTGGCATAGGCGGCGCGGCCCGCCCCGCCACCCTGCTTTTGCATCTGCTTGACCTTGGCAGGCTTGCCATTGCCATTGCCCGGATCGGCGGACACGGGCAAAGCGATCATCATCAAGGCGGCCGAAGCCGCGGCAACTTGTTTCATCATGGCGGTCACTCCCTGCAACGCGCTGTTATTCATGCGGCTTAACAAGCTGATAACCGGTTGGGTTGCGTCACATGCGCGAGAGGCGAGCTGCGATTCTGTCGCCATCAGGCGGCGGCGGGCAGGCGCGACGGGGCCTCGCGCACCGGCAGATGGATCAGCGCCGAGAAGGCGCCGACGCCCACGCCCACCCACCAGACCATCGTATAGCCGCCGGTCGCGTCATAGAGCGTGCCGCCTAGCCAGACGCCCAGGAAGGAGCCGAGCTGATGCGACAGGAACACGAATCCATACAGCGTGCCCATGTAGCGCAGCCCGTAGATATAGGCGACGAGCCCCGAGGTCAGCGGCACGGTCGCCAGCCACAGCGCGCCCATGCCCACGCTGAACAGGATCACCGTGCCGGGTGTGATCGGGGTCAGGATGAAGGCCGCCGCGATCAGCGTGCGCAGCGTATAGATCCCGGCCAGCAGATATTTGCGGCTGTAGCGATTGCCCAGCCAGCCCGCGAAGATAGTCCCCGCCATATTCGCCAGCCCGATCAGCGAGATCGACCACGCCCCCAGCGACGAGGTGGTGGTGATGCCGATGGAGTGCAGCAGGCTGCCCGGCGCGATCGGGCCGCACATCTCGGTCACCAGTGCAGGAAAATGTGCGGTGACGAAGGCAAGCTGATAGCCGCAGGAAAAGAACCCGGCGAAGATCATCAGATAGGACGGGTCACGGAAGGCGCGCTTGAGGACCGAACCGAGGCTTTCCTCCAACTCGCTCGGTGCGGCGGGTTTGCCCGGCCCCAGAAGCGGCAGGAACAGCATCATGGTCAGCGACAGCGCCGCGAAGGTCAGGAACACGCCCTGCCACGGCAGAAACGCCAGCAGCCCCTCGGCCAATGGCGCGCCGAAGACCTGCCCGGCCGATCCGGCGGCGGTGGCGATGCCGAGCGCGAGGGAGCGGTTCTCGTCGCTGGCGGCGCGGCCGACCACCGCCAGGATGACGCCGAACCCGGTGCCGGCGATGCCGAAACCCACCGCGATCTCCCACATCTGCATCGCGGCGGGGGTGGTCACCACGGCCGACATCGCCAGGCCAAGCGCGTAGAGCAGCGAGCCCAGGATCACCGCCCAGCGATCCCCCCAGCGTTCGGCAAGCGCCCCGAACAGCGGCTGGCCGATCCCCCAGGCCAGGTTCTGGATGGCGATGGCCAGCGAGAAATCCGACCGCAGCCAGCCATAGCTCTCCTGCACCGGGATCTGGAACACCCCGAAGCTGGCGCGCAGCGCGAAGTTGATCAGCAGGATGATGCAGCCGCCGATCAGGATCGGCGTGAACAGTTTCGATGACGGGGTGGACATAGCGCGCTCTCCGGGCCTCAAGGCAGCATTGGCGCAGTCGCAGGTCAGGGTCAAGCGGCGGCGGAGCCTGCTTGCCGCGCCCGGCGCATCGGCCTAGCCTGCGCGGGTGCCAGAACCGGCAAAGGAGCAGCGTTGCAGATGTATCAAGTGATCGGACCCGCCTCGACCCGCGCGTTCCGCGTGTTGTGGATGCTGGAGGAGCTGGACCAGCCCTTCGAGCATCACCCGGCCCCGCCCCGATCCGACGAGGTGGTGGAGCTGAACCCCTCGGGCAAGGTGCCGGTGCTGGTCGATGACGGGGTGCCGATCAGCGATTCGACCGCGATCCTGCAATATCTGGCCGACCGGCATGGCGCGCTGACCCACCCGGCCGGGACGCGGGCGCGGGCGCGGCAGGACAGCCTGACGCAGTTTTTGCTGGACGAGTTCGACGCGATCCTGTGGACGGCCGCGCGTCATACCTTCGTGCTGCCCGAAGAGCTGCGCGTGACCGGGATCAAGCAATCGCTGCGCTGGGAGTTCCAGCAGAGCCAGAAGACATTGAGCCGGCGGGCGGCGGAGGGGCCTTTCCTGATGGGCGAGGAGATCACCGTGCCCGACATCATCCTGACCCATTGCCTGATCTGGGCGCGGGCGGCGCGGTTCCCGATCGGAGAGGCCTGGCTGGAGGAATACGAGGCACGCATGCATGCCCGCCCGGCCTACCGGCGCACCTCGGACAGGTAGCGCGCGGCGGCGCGCCCGGCCTGTCGGCCCGTGCCGAGGCAATGGGTCAGCAGATAGCCGCCGGTCGGCGCCTCCCAGTCGAGCATCTCTCCGGCGGCGAACACGCCCGGCAGGGCGCGCAGTCCGAGCGACGGGCTCAGCGCGGCGAAGCGGATGCCCCCTGCCGAGGAGATGGCGCGGTCGAGCCCCATCGGGCCGTCATGGCGGATGGGCAGGGTTTTCGCCAGCGCGGCCCAGCCCTCGGCCGTGTCGGGGAAGGGGCGGCCCCATTCCAGCATCAGCGCGGCGCGGACCGGATCGCCCAGCACGCGGCGCAGCCAGTTGCCGATGGAGATTTTTCCGCGCGTCCCGGCGAAGCGCGCGCTCAGGGCTGCGTGGGAGAGATCCGGCGCGAGGTCGAGGGTCGCGGGTGCCCCGTCGCGGATCGCGGCCGAGACGGCGTAGATTCCGCCGCCCTCCATCCCGTGGCGCGAGATCACCCATTCGCCTCGGCTAACCGTGTCGCCCGCCCGGATCGCGGTGGCCTTGACCGGCTGGCCAAAATGCCGCCGCATCGGCGCTGACCACGCCACGCGCAGCCCCATATTGGCCGGGCGAAACGGCGCGACCTGCACGCCTTGCGCGGCCAGATCAGGCTGCCATGAGCCGTCCGCGCCCAGCCGGGGCCAGCTTGCCCCGCCAAGCGCCAGCACCGCGACGCCGGGCCGGATCGCCTGCCTGCCCTGCGGCGTGTCGAAGGCGAAGCCGCCATCGTCCCAACCCTGCCAGCGCCATCTGGTGCGGATCTCGACCCCCGCTCCGCGCAGCCGGGCCAGCCAGGCGCGCAGCAGCGGCGAGGCCTTCATGCCGACCGGAAACACCCGGCCGGTGGAGCCGGTGAACAATTCGATCCCCAGCCCGCTGGCCCAGCTCATCGCGTCTTCGGGGCCGAAGACGGCGTCGGGATCGGCCAGGCAGGGGGGCGGATCGTCCTGTGCGCCAAAGCTGAGATTCTGCATGAATTGCGGCAGCGGCTCGTTACGGGTCAGGTTCAGCCCCGATTTCCCCGCCATCAGGAATTTGCGCGCCGGTGTCGGCATCGCCTCGGCGAGGATCACCGGATGGCCCGCGCGCGCCAGCTCCTCGGCGGCCATCAGCCCGGCCGGGCCGCCGCCAATGACGAGGGCGGTGCTCATTGCGCGGCGCGGGCGGGCGGGGTCATCGCGCGCCGCGCGGCATCATGGAAAGCCGGATCAGCGCCCGCTCGATCAGCGCCATTTGCGGCGCGCGCGAGGCGCTGCGCAGTTGCAGATCGGTGTCGAGAAGATGGTGGATCGCCTCTTCCAGGTTGCGCATCCCCCAGCCCTGCACCTGCCGTGCCATGCGGTCGCGGCGTGGCCCGAAGACCGGCGGGCGCAGCCGCGACAGCCCGGCCTGCGCCCCGCCCGGATCGGCGCTGGCGGCGTGCAGCGCACGGAAATGGCGCAGCGCGGCAATGCAGATGGTCACGGGCGCGATGCCCTGACCCTCGATGCGGCGCATGAGCTGGCCGAACCGGTCCGACTTGCCCTCGGCCACCGCGTCGATCAGCTCATCGACCTCGGCATCGATGGTGGAGGGGGCCATCAGCGCGATCTCCTCGGGCGAGAGCGCGCTGTCGTCGCCGTGTTTATAAAGCCCGATCTTTTCCACCGTCTGGCGGAAATCTCCGGGATCGAGCGCGCGCGACAACGCCAAGAGGTCGCGCATGGCGGGTTGCGGCACATCCGTCAGCCCGGCCTCGGCCAGCCAGCGATGGATCTCTTCCTCGCCGGGCGGATCGTCATAGATCGGGGCGGTCACGGCGGATGCATGCGGCTCGAACAGCTTGCGCAGCGCGGATGATTTGGTCAGCCCGCCCGCCGTGACCACGATCGCCGCGTCGCCATGCGCCCATTCCCCGATCGCGGTGGCGAGGGCGGGGGCTGCGGCGTCGGGGGTGTCCTCGACCAGCACCACGCGCTGACCGGGGAAGAAGCCGACCTCCTTGATGGCATCGACCACCAGCGTCGCGTCCTTGCGCAGATCGGCGCCGGGGATCCGGGTCAGGCGCATTTCCTCGTCGGCGTTGGGGCCGGTCAGTGCGGCCACCGCCTCGGCGCGCTTCAGCGCCACCCGCATGGCGTCCTGGCCATAGATCAGCAGCGCCGGCCGGGTCGGATCGGGCCGGGCGAGATAGCGGTTGATCTCTGCGCCCTTCAGGATCATCCCGGCCGCGGACCCGTGGCCAGCAGCCGCGTCACGATCTGGTCGGCCAGCATCACCATCAGCCGCTCATGCGCGTCACGCTCGGCCGTGGTGGTGGCGATGGTCGTGCCGGTCGCGGAATAGGAGGTGAAGCTGGACACCCGGCCCTGCACGATGGGGGCGCCGGTGGCGTTGTCGGTCAGCGCGAAATCGGCAGTGCCGTTCAGCGAATAGCGGGTCGCCACCTCGGAGGGGGTGATCGCCTGTGACACCGCGGCGATGGTCAGCCGGTAATCCAGGCTGTAGAGCGCCGCCTGTTCCGGGCCGAGCCGCTCGCTCAGCCGCCGGTTCAACGCGAAGCTGTCGATGCTGTCGGGGTCGCGCAGCGCCACCTTGCCCTGCAGGGCCGTGCCGGTGCCGCCGGGGCCGTAGGCCGGGGTCAGGTCACACCCGGCGAGGGCCAGTGCCGCCAGCCCGGCGATGGCCGCGCGGCGGGGCAGGGGGCTACGCCACGACATTGACGATCCGCCCCGTCACCACGATCAGCTTTTTCGGCGCGGCGCCGTCCAGGAATTTCTGCACCGTCTCGTCGGCAAGGACGAGCGATTCGATCTCGTCCTTGGGCATGTCTTTGGCGACGCTGATCTCCGCGCGCCGCTTGCCGTTGATCTGGATGGGCAGGGTCACGGTGTCATCGACCAGCAATGCCGGATCGGCCTTGGGCCAGCCAGCATCCACCACCAGCCCGATGCCGCCGGATTTGGCCCATATCTCCTCGGCCAGATGCGGCACCATGGGCGCCAGAAGCTGCGCGGTGATCCGCAGCACCTCGCGCCGCGCCTCGCCGCCCGCCTTCGATTTGCCGACGGCGTTGGCGAGTTCATAGAGCTTCGCGACCGCCTTGTTGAAGGCGAAGCTTTCGATGGATTTCGTGACATCGGCGATGGCGCGATGGGCGCTTCGGGTCAGCTCGGGATCGTCGCCGCCTTCGGGCGCGTCATCGGCCAGGCGCCAGAGGCGGGAGAGGAATTTATACGCCGCCTCGGCCCCGGCGGAGGTCCATTCCACGTCACGTTCAGGCGGGCTGTCGGACAGCATGAACCAGCGGGCGGTGTCGGCGCCGAAACTGGCGACGATATTGACCGGGTCCACGACGTTTTTCTTGGATTTCGACATCTTGGCCGAGGGAATCACCTCGACCGCCGTGCCATCCGCGAGAGTGCCGTCGGTCACATCCTCTGGCAGGTGATAGACCGGCCGGCCGCGCGCGTCGCGGGTCATGTAAATCTCATGCGTGACCATGCCCTGGGTGAACAGCGCATCGAAAGGTTCCTTGGCCTGTTCGGGCAGATGGCCGGTTTTCACCATCGCGCGGGCGAAGAATCGGGAATAGAGCAGATGCAGGATCGCATGTTCGATCCCGCCGATATACTGGTCCACATTCATCCAGTAATCGGCATCCGCCCGGTCGGTGGGCGTCGCCGCGTGGGGCGAGGTGAAGCGGGCGTAATACCACGACGAATCGACGAAGGTGTCCATCGTGTCGGTCTCGCGCGTGGCCGCACCGCCGCATTCGGGGCAGCTCGCCTGCCGCCAGGACGGGTGCCGGTCCAGCGGGTTGCCGGGCTGGTCGAAGCTGACATCCTGCGGCAGCAGCACCGGCAGATTCTCCTTCGCCTCGGGCACGGTGCCGCAGCTATCGCAATGCACGACCGGGATCGGGCAGCCCCAGTAGCGCTGGCGCGAGATGCCCCAGTCCCGCAAGCGATATTTCGTCACGCCCTCGCCGTAACCCTGCTCCTCGGCATGGGCGATGGCGGCGGTCACGGCGGCCTCGCCGCTCTGCTCCGGCTGGCCGGAGAAGCCGCGCACATAGCTGACCGTTTCGGATTTCAGCGGCACATAGGGTGCCTTTGCCACCATCCCGTCGGCGGCGGCAAGGTCCATCCCCTTTTCACCGAAGGTCGCGCGAATCGGCAGGCCGTATTTGGTGGCGAATTCGTGGTCGCGCTCGTCATGGGCCGGGGAGCCGAAAATCGCGCCGGTGCCGTAATCCATCAGCACGAAATTCGCGATCCAGATCGGCAGCTTCCAGTCGGGATCGAGCGGATGGGTGACGCTCAGCCCGGTGTCGAAGCCCATTTTCGGGGCGGTTTCGATGGCTTCCTCGGTGGTGCCGATGCGGCGGCATTCCTCGATGAAAGCGGCGATTTCGGCATTGCCCGCGGCCAGCTGCTTGACCATCGGATGATCGGGCGACAGGGCCACGAAACTCGCCCCCATCAGCGTATCGGGGCGGGTGGTGTAGACCTCGATCTCATCGAACCCGTCGGGCGCGTCCACGGTTTGGAAACGGAACTGCAAGCCGCGCGACTTGCCGATCCAGTTCTGTTGCATCAGCCGGACCTTTTCCGGCCAGCCGTCGAGCCCGTCAATCGCTGACAGCAGCTCGTCCGAGTAATCCGAGATGCGAAAGAACCACTGCGTCAGCTCCTTGCGCTCTACCGGCGCGCCGGAGCGCCAGCCCTTGCCGTCGATGACCTGCTCATTGGCCAGCACGGTCATGTCGACCGGGTCCCAGTTCACCTGCGCCGATTTGCGGGTGATCAGCCCGGCGTCGAGGAAATCCAGAAACAGCGCCTGCTGCTGCGCGACATAATCGTCGTCGCAGGTGGCAAATTCGCGGCTCCAGTCGATCGACAGGCCCAGCGGTTTCAACTGATCGCGCATGGTCGCGATGTTGCCATAGGTCCAGTCGCGCGGATGGCCGCCCTGTTCCATCGCGGCGTTTTCGGCCGGCATCCCGAACGCATCCCATCCCATCGGATGCAGCACCGAAAACCCCTGCGCGCGTTTGAACCGCGCCACCACGTCGCCCATGGTGTAGTTGCGCACATGGCCCATATGGATGCGCCCGGACGGATAGGGGAACATCTCCAGCACGTAGTATTTCGGGCGTTCGTCCCGCACGGCCCTGAAGCTCTCGGCATCGGCCCAGGCCTGCTGCCAATGCGGTTCGCTGGTTGCGGGGTGGTAGGACATGGTGACTCCGGGCATGGTATTGCCCGAAGGGTTTAACGCTGGCCTGTCCGAGAAGTAAGTCCCTAGTTACAGCCGCCCGTCGGCCACGCGAAGCTGGCGGGCGCGGGTCAGGATGGCGTCCTCCACCGCGCGCACCGTGCCCGGCGCGATGGCCGCCCCGCCCGCGCCCTGCAGCGACAGTTTCAGCGAGCGCGCGTCGAGCGCCGGATCGGTGACCTGGATCGTGGCGCGATAGCTGCGCCCGCCGCCGGGCGGGGTGCCGTAGCCGGTGACGATCACCCCGGTAAAGGGGTCGACCGACTGGATCGGCAGGAAGTTCAGCACGTCGAGGCTGGCATTCCACAGATATTTGTTCACCGCGACGGCGGTGTTGGCGTTGCTGCGATTGCCGAACACATCCCAGATCGTGGTCTCGCCCGGGTCCTCGCGCTGCAGGGCCTGCGGCCCGCTGCGGTCGCCACCCCCGAACAGTCCGCCGCCGCCGCATGCCGCCAGCGACAGGGTCATCGCGAGGGTCGCGGTGGCACGGAGCGCAAAACGGATCATGGCGGAGTCCTTATACTGGTGATGCCCGAAGGTCTTGCCGCTCATTAGCCCGGAACAGCCGCCACGGACAAGCTTTTCCCGCAGTTCCGCCCGTGCAGAACCCCCGCGTTCAGTGTGACCAATGTGCACCACAAATCGGGCAATCCCGTAATGTGAAAGGCCTTTTAATTGCATTGACGGGACGAAAGGGCGACACCTTCCCCATACCCAAGCCGCAGAAACGCGGTTCTGGGGGGAACACCGAGAGACAAGAGGGAACACCATGAAAAAGACTCTGTTCGCGACCACCGCTCTGGTCATGTCGGCTGGCGTCGCCGCCGCTGACGTCACCATTTCGGGCTACGGCCGCGCCGCGATCGACTATCAGGAAGGTCGTACCGAAGAAGCGCAGATCGACACCCGCGTCCGCTTCAACATCGATGGTTCGACCACCACCGATCAGGGCGTTGATTTCGGTGCCCGCGTTCGTCTGCAGTACGACGACGGCAACTCGAACTCGACCACCTCGCCGGGCTATGTCTACGTGACCTCGGGCGGTCTGACCGTCTCCATGGGTAACGTCGGCACCGCGTTCGACTCGGTCGGCCTGCTGTACGAATCGGAAGTCGGCCTGATCAGCCGTTCCTACGGCAACACTCAGGGTTCGTTCTACGCGTTCAGCACCGGCGGCTACGGCGTCGAGAATGACCGCATGGGCGTTGCAGCCGAGTACAGCGTCGGTGGCTTCACCGGTCGTCTGTCCTATGTCGATCCCGACCAGACCGCGGGTTCGCCGATCGGTTCGTCGGAAGAAGTCGGCATCTCGATCGACTACGAATGGAACCAGATCCAGCTGTCCGCTGCTGCCGTTCAGAACGGCGCTGGCATCGACAACAACGATCAGTACTTCGTCGGCGCCTACTACACCATGCCGGGCACCTCGAACGGCATCGGTCTGAACTGGCTGGACAACGGCCCGACCGCGTTCGACAGCCAGACCGTCGTGCTGTACGGCGACTACGAAGTTGCGCCGATGACCACCCTGTCGGCCTACATCGCCAACAACGACGCGCCGGGCAACGCCACCGACAACGCGTTCGGTATCGGTGCCAAGTACGACCTGGGCGGCGCCATCCTGGCCGGCTCGATCGAGCGTGGCTACAACGAGAACATCCGTTCGGACATGGGCATCAAGTTCAACTTCTGATCCCACGATCGAACGAATATTCGGAAAGAGCGGGCCTTGCGCCCGCTCTTTTCTTTTGGGACGGTCCCGGCATGGGATTGAACGAGATCATCGACCGCGTCCGGGCGGCGGAACAGGCGGCCGGACGGGCCGAGGGCGCGGTGGAGCTGATCGCGGTGAGCAAGGTCCAGCCCGATGCGCGCGTCGAGGCGGTGCTGGCGGCGGGCCATCGCGTCTTCGGCGAGAATTACGTGCAGGAGGCGCAGGGCAAATGGCCGGGCTGGAAGGGCAGGCATCCCGGCGTCAGGCTGCACATGATCGGACCGCTGCAATCGAACAAGGCCAAGGCCGCGGTCGGGCTGTTCGACGCCATCCACACGCTGGATCGCATGTCGCTGGCCCGCAAGCTGGTCGCGGCGATCGAGGCGCATGGCACGGCGCCGGAGCTGTTCGTGCAAATCAATACCGGCGATGAGCCGCAGAAGGCGGGGATCCTGCCGGATGAGCTGGCCGGGTTTCTGGAACAGATCCGCGCACTCGGCCTGAATCCGCAGGGCCTCATGTGCATCCCGCCCGAATCCGGGGACTCGACGCCGCATTTCCGCCTGCTGCGTCGGCTGGCCGAGAGTGAGGGTCTGCCGGGCCTGTCGATGGGGATGAGCGCGGATTTCGAATCCGCCATTGCCGAGGGGGCGACGCATATCCGGGTGGGCAGCGCCATTTTCGGCGCGCGGGATTATTCCGCCAAGGGCTAGACGCGTGTGTCGGCCGCCGCACCGCGCGGGCCGTCATGTTTCGGGATCGCATCCGGCACGATGATCCGCGTGCCGGGGGCCGCGCGCGCGGCCAGCCAGACCAGATCCCGGCGCGCCATCGCGATGCAGCCTGCCGTGGCATAGCCCGGTCTGCGCCATTGATGCAGGAAGATCGCCGATCCCATGCCCGGTACGGCGGCGGGCCAGTTCCAGTCGGTCGTCAGCACGATGTCGTAGAGCGGATCGGCGCGGCGCAGGGTTTCGTGGCTGGCCGCGAAGGGCGCGCGCACATGGCGGTTATAGTCCGGGTGGCCCGAGGCATCGCACCACAGGTCAACCGGTCCGATGGGCACGGCCCAGGGCGCGGGCCGGGCGATCCGGTCGGGCCGGTACCAGCAGGCGGTCACGGCGTGGATGCCCGAAGGCGTGGCACCGTCGCCTTCTGCCTTGGCCTTTGTCACGCCGCCGCGCCCGATGCTGCAGGGCAGGTGCCGGCCAAGGAATCGCAGCCCCGCGGGCGTCAGCACGATGTCGGCCGGGCTCACAGCAGATGGCCCGATTTCTCGGCCTTCGTGGCCAGGTAGGCGCGATTGAACCGGTTTGCGGGCAGGATCAGCGGGACACGCTCGACCACCTCGATGCCGTGTGATTGCAGCATCGCCACCTTGCGCGGATTGTTGGTCATCAGCCGGACGCGGGAGAATCCCATTTCGCGCAGCAGCGCGGCGCCGATGCGGAAGTCGCGCTCGTCATCCTCGAATCCCAGCCGGTGATTGGCCTCTACCGTGTCGAAGCCCTGATTCTGCAGACCGTAAGCGCGCATCTTGTTGGCCAGCCCGATGCCGCGCCCTTCCTGGTTGAGATAGAGCAGCACGCCTTCGCCAAGCGCACCCATGCCGGCAAGCGCGGCATGAAGCTGCGGCCCGCAATCGCATTTCAGGCTGCCCAGAACGTCGCCGGTGAAACAGGCGGAATGCAGCCGGACCAGCGGGGTCCCGTCTCGCCGGGGCTGACCGATCTCGACCGCGTAATGCTCGGCCGCGCCGTCTTCGGGGCGGAAAATGTGCAGGCGCGACTGTTCCGAAGCCTCCAGCGGCAGACGGGCGGCGGCGACCGGGTGCAGCAGCGCCTCCTGCGCGAGTGCGTCGATCACTGGCCGGGCGGACAGGCGCGAGAGCTCCGCAGGCACGTCGGCGCGGACCATGACGAGTGCGGGCAGAAGCTGGGCCGACTTGGCCAGCAGGATCGCGGCCAGATGCGGGGTGGTATCGCCTCCCCGCAGGCTGCTGAACGGGCCCTTCATCGGCGTCATCAGATCGGCGGAGGGATCGGCCACGGCGCGCAGCCAGGGAAGATCCGCCGCGCCCGGCATCTCGATCCGTGCCAGATCGCCGTCATAGACCCGGATCTTCAGCGTCTCGGCCCGGCGCGCGGTCAGGGTGACGGCCACTTCCCCCGCCGCGCGCAGCGCTGCCAGACGGTCGGGGCGCAGCGTCTCGATCGCCGCCACCAGCCATCCATCCATGCCGATGGCCAGCCCCATGCGCAGCTCGGCGCGGGCGCGGGAAATTCGTTCGGACAGGGTCGGCAGCAGGCTCATTGTTGAAACAAACTGAAACATTTCTGGCTCCCGCGACAACAGCGCGTGAGGAATTTGCAACATCGCTGGACGGGGCGGCGCGCGCAAGCCAGCTTCTGCGGGACAACGCCAAAGGAGGCAAGAGCATGGCCGGTTTGAAGAAGATTTTGCTGGTGGACGATGAGGAAGATCTGCGCGAGGCCCTGGCCGAGCAGATGGTCGCGACCGAGGAGTTCGACGTGTTCGAGGCGGGCACGGGGGCCGAGGCGGTCGAAAAGACCAAGGGGGCCATCTTCGATCTCGTCGTGCTGGATGTGGGCCTGCCCGACACGGACGGGCGCGAGCTGTGCAAGCGGCTGCGCAAGCAGGGCGTGAAATGCCCGATCGTCATGCTGACCGGGCATGACACCGATGCCGACACCATCCTGGGGCTGGACAGCGGGGCGAATGACTACATCACCAAGCCGTTCAAGTTTCCGGTGCTGCTGGCGCGGCTGCGTGCGCAGCTTCGCACCCATGAACAGTCCGAAGACGCGATCTTTCAGCTTGGCCCCTACACGTTCAAGCCGGCGATGAAGATGCTGGTCGATGAAAAGGACCGGAAGATCCGCCTGACCGAGAAGGAGACGAATATCCTGAAATTCCTTTATCGCGCACAGGATGGGGTCGTTGCGCGGGACGTGCTGCTGCACGAGGTCTGGGGCTATAACGCCGGCGTCACCACCCACACGCTGGAGACGCATATCTATCGCCTGCGCCAGAAGATCGAGCCGGATCCCTCGAACGCGCGGCTTCTGGTCACGGAAAGCGGCGGCTACCGGCTGGTGGCGTGAAAAATCAGGGCGGGGGCGGAACCGGCTCTGCGGCTTAGGGTTGTAGCCGCGAAGCCCAGTGGTTCGGGGATACGGCCACACCCTCCCTGTCTCGGACTGGCCCCGGCGCAAGCCGGGGCCTTTTTTCATGGGTCGACCTGGACGATGCCGGCCGCGTCAGCCGATGGCGCGGTCGCGGGTCTCGGTGCGCACCAGCAGCAGCGCGGCCGCCCCCAGCACCAGCAGGATCGCGAATACCCCGATGGCGAAGCCGAAGCCACGCGCGAAGGCGAAGGTCAGCAGTGTCGGCGCGAACAGCCCGCCCAGCCGGGCGATGGCCGAGGCCGTGCCCATCCCGGTGCCGCGCAGATTGGTCGGGTAAAGCTCTGGCGTGAAGGCGTAAAGCGCACCCCAGCTTCCCAGCAGCGCGAAGCTCATCAGGATCAGCGACAGCGCGACGAGCGCGGGGTTGAGCGACAGGGTGAACAGGAAACAGCCAGCGGCCGAAGCCAGCAGGAACCCCATCAGCGTTGCCCGCCGGCCCCAGCGTTCGACCCCGTACGCCGCCAGCGCATAGCCGGGGATCTGCGCCAGGGCGAGGATGACCAGGAATCCGTAGCCTCGCACCCAGCCCATGCCCTCGGCCGCCAGCCAGCCGGGCACCCAGATAAACACGCCATAATAGGACAGCGATACCAGGAACCAGACCGCCATGATCCCGGTCGTCCGCATCAGCAGGCTGCCCGAAAAGATCGAGCCGGGCGCGCCTTCGGGCGGGGCAGTCAGGGTCAGCTCGGTGTCATGGGGCAGTTTCTCGGCCCCGTTCGTTGCCAGAACCCGGTTCACCACCCGGCGCGCATCGTCCTGCCGCCCCTTGCGCAGCAGATACATCGGCGATTCGGGCACCCAGATCCGCAGGAAGATGCCGATCAGCGCGGGCAGGGCGGCGACCAGGAAGATCCACCGCCAGGGCGCCTCGGCCCCGTAGGCGGAGGCGATCCATGCCGTCAGCGCCACGACGATGGTGCCGATGGCCCAGAACCCTTCCAGCAGCACCAGCCAGCGGCCGCGATTCTTGGGCGGCAGGAATTCGGCCATCATCGCGTAATCGACCGGCAGCGTGCCGCCCACCGCGATCCCGGTCAGGAAGCGCAGGAACAGCAGCAACGTGAAATCGCCCGCAAAGACCGAGGCGAGCCCGAACACCGCATCCGCCGCCACGGTCAGCAGCAGCACGTTGCGCCGGCCCATCACGTCGGCGACGCGGCCGAAGACGAAGGCCCCGACGAACATGCCCAGGAAGAACATGGTGCCGATCTGAAGCGCCATCGCCCGCTCCAGCCCGAATGTCACCGCGACGGATGGCGCGGCGAAGCCGACCGCGATGACCTGCATCGCGTCCGCCGCCCAGACCAGCCCGAAAATCAGCAGCAGCCGCTTCTGGAAAATACCTGCGCCGCCGCGCGACAGCGCCTCGTCAATCGTGATCTTCATCCGGTTCCGTTCCTGCTTTCTGCATGCGCCTTGTATCGGCCAAGCCGGGGCGGGCAAAGGGAATTTTCGCCGGTCTCGACAGTCAGGGACAGGCTCGCTAGGGTCTGCGCCCTGACGGAAGGATAGTCCATGTTCACCATCGCCACCTGGAACATCAACTCCGTCCGGCTGCGCGCCGGGCTGGTCGAACGGCTGCTGCGCGAGGAGGCACCTGACATATTGTGCCTGCAGGAGTGCAAATCGCCGGTCGAGAAGATCCCGACCGAGGGGTTCCGTGCGCTCGGATACGATCACATCGTGGCGCGTGGCCAGAAGGGCTATAACGGCGTCGCCATCCTGTCGCGCCTGCCGGTCGAGGATGCAGGCGACCGCGACTATGCCCGGCTGGGCCATGCCCGCCATGTCGCGGCGCGGCTGGAAAACGGCGTTGTGATCCATAACTTCTACATTCCGGCAGGCGGCGACATTCCCGACCGCGAGGTCAACGAGAAATTCGGCCAGAAGCTCGATTTCCTGACCGAGATGCGCGACGTGTTCCACGAGGACCGGCCCGCCCGCTCTATCATGGTGGGTGACTTCAACATCGCCCCGCGCGAGGACGACGTGTGGTCGCATAAGCAATTGCTGAAGGTGGTCAGCCACACCCCGATCGAGGTCGCGCATCTGTCCGAGGCGCAAGACGCCGGACGCTGGGTGGACATCACCCGGCAGGACATCCCCGAGGGACAGCTTTACAGTTGGTGGTCGTACCGCAACCGCGACTGGGACGCCTCGGATCGCGGGCGCAGGCTGGATCATATCTGGGCCACGCCGGATATCAGCAATGCCGGGCATGGCAGCCGCGTGTTGCGGCCTGTGCGCGGCTGGGACAGCCCGTCCGATCATGTGCCGGTATTCGCCAGCTTTGATCTCTGAGGCCCCTTTCACCCCGCCCGGTCGCGCCCCATATTGGCGCCAAACACGAAATCGAGGTTGAAATGGCTGAACTGCTTTCCGGAGACGACACCGCCGCGCCCCAGACGGGCGAGATCATCAAGGATGTGACCGAGGCCGACTTCATGCAGGAAGTCGTCGAGAAATCCATGCAGGTGCCGGTCATCGTCGATTTCTGGGCGCCGTGGTGCGGCCCGTGCAAGACGCTGGGTCCGGCGCTGGAGGCAGAGGTGGCCAAGGCCAAGGGCCGGGTGGTCATGGCCAAGGTCAATGTCGATGAAAACCAGATGATCGCCGGTCAGCTTCGCGTCCAGTCGATTCCGACCGTCTACGCGTTCTGGCAGGGTCAGCCGGTCGTTGCCTTTCAGGGCGCGCTGTCGCAGAGCGAGCTGAAGAAATTCATCGACAAGCTGACCCAGCTCTCCGGCGATGATGGCGGGCTGGGCGAGGCGCTGGAGGCGGCCGAGACCATGCTGGCCGAGGGCGCCCATGGCGACGCCGCCGAAACCTTTGCCGCCATCATCGGCGAGGAGCCGGAGAATGCCGAGGCCTGGGGCGGTCTGATCCGCGCCCATCTGGCGGGCGGCAAACAGGCCGAGGCCGCGCAGGCGCTGGAACAGGTGCCTGCCGCCATCAGCGCATCCTCCCCGGTCGAGGCCGCGCGGGCGCAGTTGCAACTGGCCCAGCAGGCGGCGAGCGCCGGCCCGCTGGATGATCTGCGCCAAAAGGTCGAGGCCGATCCCGCCGATCATCAGGCCCGGTTCGACTATGCGACGGCGCTTCATGCCGGCGGCGATGTCGAGGAAGCCGTCGATCAGCTTCTGGAATCCTTTCGCCGCGACCGCGACTGGAATGACGGTGCCGCGAAGGCGCAGCTCATCACCATTTTCGATGCGCTGAAGCCGACCGATCCGGTGGCGCAGAAGGGGCGGCGCCGGCTGTCCAGCCTGATCTTCGCATGACCCGGCGCGAAATCGACCTTCCCGATACACTCCCCCTGTTCATCCTGCCCGGCGCGGTGCTGATGCCGCGCACAAGGCTGCCGCTGGACATTTTCGAGCCGCGCTATCTGCAGATGGTGGAGGACGCGCTGAAGACGCCGCACCGGCTGATCGGCATGATCCAGCCGCTGGACGAGTCGGGCGAGACGCTGGCGGGCGTCGGCTCGGCCGGGCGGATCGTGGGCTTCTCCGAGCAGGAGGACGGTCGCTACCTGATCTCGCTCGGCCAGATCTCGCGCTTCCATCTCGACCGGGTGGAGCAGGGGTTCCAGCCTTACCCGACCGGGCATGTCGATTGGCAGGGCTATGACGACGACCATCTCGACAGCGAGGATGACCCGGACTGGGACCGCGACGGGTTCCTGTCGCTGATGCGGCGCTACATGGATGCGAACGAGCTGTCGACCGACTGGGAGGCCGCCGACGACGCCGATGGCGAGTTGCTGGTCAACTCGCTGGCCATGGCCCTGCCGCTGGAGGTGCAGGACAAGCAGGCGCTGCTGGAGGCGGAGACGCTGGCGGCGCGGCGCGCATTGCTGGAAGGGCTGCTGGAATACCAGCTTCGCAACGGCGAGAATGACGAGGTGATGCAATGAGCGATGACAGTGTCCAGGACGCCGCAGGCCCGGCCGAGGGGCCGATGGCGGAACCCGGATTCGACCGGCACATGCTGGAGGCGCTTGTCTGTCCCGCGACCCATTCGGCACTGATCTATGATGCCGAGAGGCAGGAGCTGGTCTCGCGCGCGGCCGGGCTGGCCTTTCCGATCCGCGCCGGCATCCCGATCATGCTGATCGACGAGGCGCGGCAGATCAAGGCCGACTGATCGCGACGCTCACAGCGGCTTTCCGGCCAGCAGGCGCGGCATCGGGTCCAGGCTCAGCCCGGCCGCCTGCCGCATGAAGCCCCGGCGCAAGGCGGGCACCGCGTTGACCGCCCCCATCCCCATGCCGCGCGCCAGCCGCAGCAGCGGGCGGTCGTTGGAAAACAGGCTGTTCACCCCATCCATGCCGAGCGCCATCGCGGTCGCGTTGAACCGCCGCCAGCCCTGATACCGCTCCAGCGTGGTGGCAAAGCCGATATCCTCGCCGTTGCGGGCGGCATCCACCACCGCCTCGGCCAGCGCGGCGACATCGCGCAGCCCCAGATTGAGGCCCTGGCCGGCGATGGGATGCACCCCGTGCGCCGCATCGCCCACAAGCGCCACACGGTCAGCCACGTAGCGCTCTGCCAGCGACAGCGACAGCGGATAGGAGAATCGCGGCCCGGCGAGCGAGATCTCGCCCGCAATATCGCGGATATGCGGCGACAGCGCCGCCAGGAAGTCCGCGTCATCCAGCCCGGCGATCGCATGGGCCACCGGCTGGTCCAGCGACCAGACGATCGACGACCGCGCCCCGGTGAGCGGCAGCACCGCCAGCGGGCCGGTGGGCAGAAAGACCTGATGCGCTGCGCCGTCATGGGGGCGCGACTGGTTCAGCGCGGCGACGAGCGCGGTCTGGCCGTAATCCCAGCCCGTCCGGCTGATCCCGGCGCGCGCCGCCACGCCCGAATGCCGCCCATCCGCCCCGACCAGCAGCCGGGCGCGCAGCACCCTGCCATCCGACAGCGTCACGTCGATGCCGCCGGGATCGGCCTGCTGCCCGGTCACCTCGGTGGCGGCCAGATGGCTCAGCCGGCCGTTCATCGCGTCCATGAGCGCGCGATAGAGGAACCGATCCTCCAGCATATGGCCCAGCACGCCCTCTTCGATCTCGGCGGCGTCGAAGAACAGCCCCAGCGGATCGGCCGGGCCGGATCGCCCCTGCCGGGCCACAACGCGGGTGATCGGCTGGGACTGGCCGTCCAGTTCGTCCCAGATGCCGATGGCACGCAACAGCCGCACCGAGGCCAGCGCCAGCGCATAGGCGCGCCCGTCAAACCCTTGGTCCGCCCGCGCCCGTTCCGGCGCCGCATCGACCACCGCGACCTGCAACCCGGCCTGCGCCAGCGCCAGACCCAGTGCGGGCCCGTTCAGCCCGCCCCCGGCAATCACCACGTCGAATTCGTTTTTCATGCCGCGAGTCTAGGGCCGCGTCCCGGCAAGGTCCATCGGCCAAAACTCATGGACGGGCCGCGCCTCGGGCAGTAGCCTTCGCAGGCAAGCGGCGGAGGACATATGGACTGGCTTACCAAACCGGCCTGCGAACAGGGGCGTGCGATCATGGCGGGGCTGGTCTCGCCCGTGGATCTGACGGACGCTTATCTCGATGCGACCGAACACCATCCCGACCGCGACCTGATCTTTGCCCGGCTGACCCCGGAGCGGGCGCGATCCGAGGCGATTGCCGCCCATGACCGGGCCAAGGCCGAGCAGCGGCTGGGCCTGCTCGACGGGGTGCCGATCAGTTGGAAGGACAATATCGACACGGCGGGGGTCGCGACAGAGGCCGGCTCGGCGCTGCTGAAGGGACGGGTGCCCCGGCGCGATGCCGACATCCTTCGAAATGCCGATGCGGCCGGGCTGGTCTGCCTCGGCAAGACCCATATGACGGAACTGGCCTTCAGCGGGCTGGGGGTGAACCCGATCACCGCAACGCCGCCCAACGCGCTCGACCCGGCGCTGGCGCCGGGCGGGTCCAGCTCCGGTTCGGCGGTGTCGGTCGCGCTGGGGCTGGCGGCGGCCACGATCGGGTCGGACACGGGCGGCTCGATCCGCGCGCCGGCCGCATGGAACGGGCTGGTGGGCTTCAAGCCGACCAATGACGCGGTGCCTTCGCGCGGTGTGGTGCCGCTCTGCCCGCGCTTCGACGTGGCCGGACCTCTGGCCCGCACGGTCGAGGATTGCGCCGCGCTGTTTAGCGCGATCGCCGCCGCGCCGCCGGTCGATCTGGCCGGTGCCGACCCGGCGCGGCTGCGGCTGATGGTGCTGGACGGCGCACCCTTCGAGGAGGCCGACGAGGCCCCGGTTGCCGCCTTCGAGGAGGCGGTGGAGGCGCTGGCGCGCGCCGGGGCGGGTATCGCCCGCGCCGCCCCGAGATGCGTGGCCGAGGCGATGCCGCTGTCGCCGCTCCTGTTCGCGCCGGAAGCTTACGGCATCTGGTCGGCGCATATCGAGGAGGCGCCAGAGGCGATGTATCCGCCGGTGCTGGAGCGGTTCCGGGCCGGCAAGGCGGTCTCCGCGCCGGACTACGTGGCGGCCTGGGCGGCGCTTGACCGGCTGCGCGCGCAATGGGCCGAGGCCGTGGCCGGATTCGACGCGGTGATCCTGCCCAGTGTGGCCATCCTGCCCCCGGATCGCGAGCGGCTGCTGACGGATGCGGCGTTCTTTGCCTCGCAAAACCTGCTGACGCTGCGCAACACGCGGATCGGCAATCTCATGGGGCTTCCGGCCATGACCCTGCCCACGGCGCGGCCGGCCTGCGGCATCATGGCGATGGGCGCGCGGGGCGGGGATCGCCGTCTGCTTCGCGTCGCCCAGGCCATTCAAACCGCGCTCGACGCCTAGATTCGCTGGACTGCACGCGCGGGTTTTTGTAACCTGAGACGGTAACGGGGCGCGACGATCCCGACGAGAGAGGCAGTCATGGCACAACCCGAGCGGTTTTCGAACCTGCCGGAATACGCGTTTCCGCGCTTGCGCAAGCTGTTGTCGGGCATCGAGCCCGGCGGCGCGCCCGTGGTCATGACCATTGGCGAGCCGCGCCACCCGATGCCGGATTTCGTCGCCCCGATCATGGCGGAAAACATTGCGCTTTTCGGGAAGTATCCGCCCAACGAAGGCACGCCGGAGTTGCTCGACGCGATTTCGGGCTGGATCTCGCGCCGCCACGGCATCGAGATCGCGCCGGACCGGATCACCAGCCTGAACGGCACCCGCGAGGGGCTGTTCAATGCCGCGCTGGCGCTGTGCCCCGAGCAGAAGAATGGCGCCCAGCCGGCCATCCTGATCCCGAACCCGTTCTATCAGGTCTATGCGGTGGCGGCGGCTGCCGTGGGTGCCGCGCCGGTCTTTGTGCCGGCCGTGGCCGAGAACGGGTTTCTGCCCGATTTCGCGGCTTTGGACGCCGGCACGCTGGACCGGACCGCCATCGCCTATATCTGCTCTCCGGCCAACCCGCAGGGGTCGATCGCCGATGGGGAGTATTTGGAGAATCTGATCGCGCTGGCCGACCGGCATGATTTCCTGGTCTTTGCCGATGAATGCTATTCGGAGATCTACCGCGACGACCCGCCGCCCGGTGCGCTGGCGATGGCCACGCGGATGGGGCTGGCCGACCGGGTGGTGATGTTCAATTCGCTCTCGAAACGCTCGAACCTGCCGGGGCTGCGCTCCGGCTTCGCGGCGGGCGGTGCGGATGCGATCGGCCAGATCCGGCGGCTGCGCAGCTATTCCGGCGCGCCGCTGCCACTTTCGGCGCAGGCGGTCAGCACCGCCGCCTGGAACGATGAAAGCCACGCGGTCGAGAACCGCGCGCTCTATCACCGCAAATATGCCGTGGCCGACCGGGTGCTCGGCCATGTGCCGGGATACCGCGCGCCGGATGGCGGGTTCTTTCTGTGGCTGCAGGTCGATGACGGCGAGGCGGCGGCCCGCAAGCTGTGGCGCGAGGCGGGGATCCAGGTCTTGCCGGGGGCCTATCTGTCGCGCGAGGTGGATGGGTTAAATCCCGGCCAGAATTACATCCGCGTCGCGCTGGTGGCGGACGAGGCGGAGACCGAACAGGCGCTCGAATGCCTGAAGCAAACGATCTACGAGTAGGGACAGGAAGCATGGCGAGCTGGCAGGCGAAACACCGCGATCCTCTGTTTGATCAGAATACCCAGGCTGCGCTGGAACGGCGCGGCAAGGAGCTGGTCGGCGCCGCGCTGGTCGTTCTGGCGGCGGTGCTGGCGATGATCCTGTATAGCTGGTCGCCCGACGATCCCAGCTTCCTTGCTGCAACCGATCAGCCGCCGGTGAACCTGCTGGGCCGGTTTGGCGCCTATATTGCCGCGCCGCTGATGATGATCGCGGGCTACGGGGCCTGGGGGCTGGTGCTGGGCGCGTTGGTCTGGGGGCTGCGGATGATGCTGCACAAGGGCGAGGAGCGGGTGATGCGCGCGGTGTTCCTGCCCATCGCCGTGGCAGTGGGATCGGTCTATTGCGCCTCGCTGGTGCCGCCTGCGGGCTGGCAGGAAAGCTTCGGGCTGGGTGGCCATTTCGGGGACATGATCATGGGCGGGCTGATGACGCTGCTGCCCTTTGGCATCGCGGCCTCGCTGAAGCTGGCGGCCGCCATGATGGCGGTCGCGGCGGTGCTGTTCTACGGCTTCGTGCTGGGCTTTGATATGGCCGAGGCGCGGCGGCTGCTGCGCTGGCTGGGCACGGGGCTGGTGACGGCCTATGACATGGTGCTGCGCCTGCTGGGCCGTGGCGCGGCAGGCGCGGTCGGGGCGGCACGCGGCATCAAGGCGCGACAGGCCGGGCGCCGCGCGGAGACCGAGGATCAGGACGACACCGTCCGAGAGAAGCGGCGCGGCCTGTTCGCACGCCGCCGTGAGGACAGCGACTGGGATGACGGCGACAGCGAACTGGTCGAGCCGCAGGCGCATGATGCCTCCGCCCCTTCCGAGGACGAGGTGAACGCGCGGATCACCGACGCGATCTCCAAGCGCAGCAGCAATCTGCTCAGCTCGGTCACCCAGCGGCTGAATGCCGGCCGGCAGGAGGTCGCGCTGGATGATGACGCGGCAGAGAACCCCCCGGTCGAGCCCGCCGAGCCGCACCCGTTCGGGGCCGAGACGGCGCGCGTCGTGGTCGCATCGCGCAAGGCCGCCGCGCCGTCGCGCCAGGCGCGGGACGAGGCGCAGCCCTCGCTGCGCTTCGACGAAACCGGCAGCGGCTACGAGAAGCCGCCTTTGTCCCTGCTGACCGCCGCCGCGACCATCGAGCGGCTGCAGCTCTCCGAAGAGGCGCTGGCCGAGAATGCGCGGATGCTGGAGGCGGTGCTGGACGATTACGGGGTGAAAGGCCAGATCACCGCCGTCCATCCCGGCCCGGTGGTCACGCTTTACGAACTCGAACCCGCACCGGGGCTGAAGGCGTCCCGCGTGATCGGGTTGGCCGACGACATCGCGCGTTCCATGTCGGCGCTGTCGGCGCGCGTCTCCACCGTGCCGGGGCGCAGTGTGATCGGGATCGAACTGCCCAATGCGCGGCGCGAGAAGGTGCTGCTGCGCGAGATCCTGTCGGCGAAATCCTATGGCGATGCGTCCTATCCGCTGCCGCTGGCGCTGGGCAAGGATATCGGCGGCGGCCCGGTTGTGTCCAACCTTGCGAAGATGCCGCATCTGCTGATCGCGGGAACCACCGGGTCGGGGAAATCGGTGGCGATCAACACCATGATCCTGTCGCTGCTCTACAAGCTGACCCCGGCGGAATGCCGGCTCATCATGATCGACCCGAAGATGCTGGAACTCAGCGTCTATGACGGCATTCCGCATCTTCTTTCACCCGTCGTGACCGATCCGAAAAAGGCCGTGGTGGCGCTGAAATGGGTCGTCGCCGAGATGGAGGAGCGGTATCGCAAGATGTCCAAGATGGGCGTGCGCAACATCGAGGGCTATAACGGCCGCGTCCGCGAGGCGCAGGCCCGCGACGAGATGTTCAAGCGCACCGTCCAGACCGGCTTTGACGAGGATACCGGCGAGCCGATCTTCGAGACCGAGGAATTCCAGCCCGAGACCTTCCCCTATATCGTCGTCATCGTCGACGAGATGGCCGACCTGATGATGGTCGCGGGCAAGGAGATCGAGGCCTGCATCCAGCGTCTGGCGCAGATGGCGCGGGCATCCGGCATCCATCTCATCATGGCGACGCAGCGGCCTTCGGTCGATGTCATCACCGGCACGATCAAGGCGAACTTCCCGACCCGGATTTCCTTTCAGGTCACCTCGAAGATCGACAGCCGCACCATTCTGGGCGAGCAGGGGGCCGAGCAGCTGCTGGGGCAGGGCGACATGCTGTATATGGCGGGCGGCTCGCGCATCACGCGTGTCCACGGTCCCTTCGTGTCGGATGAAGAGGTCGAGGAGGTGGTGAACCATCTCAAATCCTTCGGCCCGCCGGAATATAAATCCGGCGTGGTGGATGGCCCCGAGGACGAGGTGGCGGGCGATATCGATGCGGTTCTGGGGCTTGGCAACTCCGCCGATGGCGATGATCAGCTTTACGACCAGGCGGTGATGATCGTCGCCAAGGACCGCAAATGCTCCACCAGCTATATCCAGCGCAAACTGGCCATCGGCTATAACAAGGCCGCCCGCATCGTCGAGATGATGGAGGATCAGGGCGTGGTCAGCAGCGCCAACCATGTCGGCAAGCGCGAGGTTCTGGTCCCGGAAATCTGACCGGGGCGGCGGCGGGTTTTCCGCCCATCTGCAGCCCCGACCCCGCGCGCCGCTGGCACCTTCTGGCCGGAGCGATTAGGGTGCGCCCAGGATCCCTGATCGCGAAACCGATGCCTGTCACGAATCTGCATTTCCTGAATGCGCGTCTCGATCTGACGCTCATCATGTCCGACATCCGCGCTGCCGTGCGCGAGGCGGTGGACATCGCCGCCGAACACGCCGATCTGCCGGATTTCGATGTGGTGATCCGGTCGGGCGAGCGGGTCATCACCGGCTGGGGCGTGGCCGGATACGCGCCTGCGCCCGGCGAGGTGCAGATTACCATCGACCCGCCGCGATTCGATGCGGCCGCGTTGCAACGCACGCTGATCCACGAGATCCATCACGTGATCCGCTGGGACGGGCCGGGCTATGGCAGTTCGCTGGGCGAGGCGTTGGTGACGGAGGGGCTGGCCGGGCATTTCGTGCGCCAGGTGCTGGGCGGCAAGCCCGATCCGTGGGATGCCGTCACACCGGCCCCCGGCCTGACGCGACGGGCGATGAATGAATGGTCGCAGCTCGGCTATGACCACGCCGCATGGTTCCTGGGCGGCAGCAAGACCATCCGCCGCTGGACTGGCTACGGGCTCGGGCATCGGCTTCTGGCCGCGTTCCTGGAGCGCAATCCCGACGAGGACGCGGTGACGCTGGCGACCATGCCGGCGGATCATTTCCGCGCCACGATGCGGATGCTGGCGAAATCGGATGGCGAGACCGTCCGGGCGGAGGCAGAAGACGCGCCGGAGGCCGCGCCGGACGCCGGGGTCACACCGGGCGGGGAGCAGCCCACCGCAGAAGCGCAGCGCGGAGAGAGCGGCACTGGCTGAAGGCGAAGCGCGGTGCAGCTCGGCCCCCGCGCCTATCCTTTCTGCAGATATTCCCGGCCGAGGATCTCGGCGATCTGGACCTGGTTCAGCGCCGCGCCCTTGCGCAGATTATCGGCCACCAGCCACAGATTCAGCCCGTTTTCGACCGTCGGATCCTGCCGGATGCGCGAGACGAATGTCGCGAAATCGCCCACCGTCTCGACCGGGGTGACATAGCCGCCATCCTCTTGCTTGTCGACGACCAGAAGGCCGGGCGCCTCGCGCAGAATGTCGCGGGCCTCGTCCTCATCCAGGAAATCCGCGAACTCGACATTCACCGATTCCGCGTCGCCCACGAAGACCGGCACCCGCACGCAGGTCGCGGCGATGCGGATCGAAGGGTCGAGGATCTTCTTGGTTTCGGTCACGATCTGCCATTCCGCGCGGCTCGCCCCGTCCTCCATGAACGCGCCGACCTGCGGAATCACGTTGAAGGCGATCTGGCGGGGCAGGTGGTTCGGCTCCACCTCCTGGCCGGGGACATACATGCCCTTGGTCTGGTTCCACAGCTCGTCCATCTGCTCGTTCCCGGCGCCGGAGACGGCCTGGTAGGTCGAGACCACCACCCGGCGGATCCGCGCGCGGTCATGGAGCGGCTTCAGCGCCGCGACGAGCGCCGATGTCGCCGCGTCGGGGCAGGCGATGACCATGCGCTCGCGATAGCTCTCGATCCCGGCGGCGTTCACCTCGGGCACGATCAGCGGCACGGACGGGTCCATGCGGAACGCGTCGGAGCCGTCGATCACCACGCAGCCGCTCTCCGCCGCACGCGGCGCATATTTGCGCGCGTCGTCGGCGTCGAGCGCGAACAGCGCCATATCCGTGCCGTCGAAATCGAAGCTGTCGATGTCGCGCGTCTTCAGCGTGCGCTCGCCATAGCTGACCTCGGTGCCGAGGGAGCGGCGCGGCGACAGCGCCACCACCTCCTCGGCCGGGAATTTCCGCTCGGCCAGGATGTTCAGGATTTCACGGCCGAGATTGCTCGTGGCACCGGCGACGGTGATCTTGTAGCCCATCAAAAAAACTCCGTTGCTTGCGCGGCGGATATAGGGACCGGAGGGGCGCGGCGAAAGGGAAAACCGATCCGGTCAGTCGTCCCGCGACGGCTGGTCCAGCACCCAGCGGGCGGTCCCCGCATCGCAGATCGCCCCGTTGATCAGCCCGCTGCGCAGCGCGCCGAGCAGGGCGGCGTGCTTGTCCGGCCCGCGGGCCGCGGCGACGATCAGCGCGCGGGCCGGGTCGGGCAGGGGGGCCGAGGCCACACGTTCGTCGCGCGGCAGCATCTGGCCCCTGGCGTCATAGGCATGGCCCAGGATCTCGCCCACCGCACCCTGATCGGCCAGGGCACGCACCTCGGCGCCGGTCAGGAACCGGTCCTGTTGCAACGGTGCGCGCGGCCCGAAATCGCCCAGACCGATCAGCGCCACATCGGCATTCGCCGCCATATCCATCACCCGCCGGTTGCCGGGCTGGCGGTGCAGCGCCTCGCGCTCCTCTGCGGTGGCGGCAATGACCGGGACCATCAGCGGATAGCTGTGCGCCGTCACCAGGTCGGACAGCGCGAACAGCACGTTGTAATAGGCGGCGGAGCCGTCCTGCGCGATATTGCCGGTCAGCGAGACGATGCGGTGCTGCGCGCAGTCCATGCGCCGCATCTGGGCGACCCCGGCGCGCAGCGTGCGGCCGGTCCCGATGGCGAGCGTGATCGGCTCTGCCCGGCCAAGCTGGGACTCGATGAACTCGGCCGTCAGCATCGCCACGCCGGACAGCCCCGCCTCCTCGGGCGAGACCTCGGCCTGGCGCAGACCGAAGCGGCTGCGCAACCGCCCGGCCAGTTCCAGACACTCCGTCAGCGGGTGATCGATTCGCACCTTGACGATGCCCGCCGCCATGGCCTGCGCCGCCAGCCGTTGCGCCGTCTGGCGCGACACGCCCAGCTCGCGGGCGATCTCGTCCTGCGTCATGCCGCCGACCCATGACATCCATGCCGCCCGCGCCGCCTGATCCAGCCTGTTGTTTTCCCGCGTCATTCCGCCCTCTTCCGCCGCGTTCTGCGGCGCCTGCTTCCCGGTCATAGCGAGTTTCGGTTTGACAAGTATAGCGAAAGCTGTGAGCATTTGCCCATAACGCGAGCATTTGTCGCGCATGGAGGAGGAATTATGGCCCATATCACTCGCGCCCTCGCGGGGGCCTGTGCCGTGACCGCGCTGTCGGTCCCGGCCCTGGCCGAGACCCTGACCATCGCCACCGTCAACAACGGCGACATGATCCGCATGCAACGCATGACCGCGCCTTTCACCGAAGCAAACCCGGATATCGAACTCGACTGGGTGACGCTGGAGGAGAACATCCTGCGCGAGCGCGTCACCACCGACATCGCCACCCGCGGCGGCCAGTATGACGTGCTGACCATCGGCAATTACGAGGTTCCGATCTGGGCCAACCAGGACTGGCTGCTGCCGCTGTCGGACCTGCCCGATTACGACAGCGAGGATCTGCTGCCGCCGGTGCGCGACGCGCTGTCGGTGGACGGCACGCTCTATGCCGTGCCGTTCTACGCGGAATCGGCGATGGTCATGTATCGCACCGATCTGGCAGAGGCCGCAGGCGTCACCATCTCCGACAGCCCGACCTGGGCCGAGATCCGCGCCGCCGCCGAGGCGATGACCAACAAGGACGAGGAAGTCTATGGCATCTGCCTGCGCGGTAAGCCGGGCTGGGGTGAGAACATGGCCTTCCTGACCGCCATGGCCAACAGCTATGGCGCGCGCTGGTTCGATCCCGACTGGCAGCCGCAATTCGACAGCGAGGAATGGAACGCCACGCTGACCGACTATCTCGACATGATGACCAGTTACGGCCCGCCCGGCGCATCCTCCAACGGGTTCAACGAGAACCTGTCGCTGTTCCAGCAGGGCAAATGCGGCATCTGGATCGACGCCACCATCGCCGCCAGCTTCGTGACCGACCCGGAGAACTCGACCGTCGCGGACAGTGTCGGCTTCGCGCAATTCCCGAACAAGGAAGGCGTCGACAATCACGGAAACTGGCTGTGGTCGTGGAGCCTGGCCATCCCGGCCACCTCGGACGCGCCGGAAGCCGCCAAGACCTTCGTCGCCTGGGCGACCAGCAAGGCCTATACCGAAGCCGTGGCCGAGGCCGATGGCTGGCGCAACGCGCCCGCGGGCACGCGCGCCTCGCTCTATGAGAATGCCGAATACCAGGAAGCCGCGCCCTTCGCCGAGATGACGCTGAACGCCATCGAAAGCGCGAACACCCAGAAGGCCTCGGTGCAGGACATTCCCTATACCGGCGGCCAATTCGTGGCGATCCCGGAATTCCAGGGCATCGGCACCTCGGTCGGGCAGCAATTCTCGGCCGCACTGGCCGGGCAGATGTCGGCCGAGGATGCGCTGGCGGGCGCCCAGTCCAACGTGACGCGCGAAATGACCCGCGCGGGCTATATCAGCCGCTGACCCGAACCGCGCGACCCTGCCCGGATAGGATCATCCGGGCGGGGTCAGGCCGGCCAGGCTGACGGCGCGCGCCGTCGCCCCCGCATCGTTTCCACCCGGAGAGCTACGCCATGGCGACACGCCAGACCCAGAGCCTCGCGAAGATCATGCGGGCACCCGCCATCATCCTGCTGCTGATCTGGATGATCGTGCCGCTCGGCATGACGCTGTATTACTCCTTCCTGAACTACAACCTGCTGAACCCCACCCAGACGAGCTGGGCCGGCTGGTTCAACTACCAGTATTTCTACACCGATCCGGCCTTCTGGGATTCGATCTGGAACACGCTGATCCTGGTGCTGGGCGTGTTGTGCATCACGGTCGTCGGCGGCATCCTGATCGCGCTGCTGATCGACAAGCCGATCTTCGGGCAGGGCATCGTGCGGATCCTGGTGATCTCGCCCTTCTTCGTCATGCCGCCTGTGGCCGCGCTGATCTGGAAGAATATGATCATGCACCCGTCCTACGGCGTCTTTGCCGATGTGGCGCAGTTCCTCGGCATGGCGCCGGTGGACTGGTTCGCGCAATATCCGCTGTTCTCGATCATCCTGATCGTGGCCTGGCAATGGCTGCCTTTCGCCACGCTGATCCTGCTGACCGCGCTGCAATCTCTGGATGGCGAGCAGATGGAGGCGGCCGAGATGGACGGCGCCTCGGCGCTGAGCCGGTTCATCTATCTGACCCTGCCGCATATGTCGCGGGCAATTACGGTGGTGATCCTGATCCAGACCATTTTCCTGCTCAGCATCTATGCCGAAATCCTGGTGACGACGAATGGCGGGCCGGGCAATGCCTCGACCAACCTGACCTATCTGATCTATCGCGCCGCGCGGCTGAACTTCGACATTGGCGGGGCCGCGGCAGGCGGGATCATCGCGGTCGTGCTGGCCAATATCGTCGCCATCTTCCTGATGCGCGCCGTCGGCAAGAACCTGGACTGAGGAGGACACCATGGCACGCGCAGTCTCGACGCAGACCAAGATCGGCTGGACCATCGCCGCATGGGTCGTGGCCCTGCTGATCTTCTTCCCGATCCTCTACACCGTCATCACCAGCTTCAAGACCGAGCAGGAGGCGATTGCGGGCTTCGACCTGATCCCGTCCTTCACCCTGCAAAGCTATGGGGAGGTGCAGACCCAGAACGACTATATTCGGCCGTTCACCAACTCCGTCATCATCGCCGTCGGCTCGACCATCCTGGCGCTGATCGTGGCCATTCCCGCCGCCTGGGCGATGGCCTTCGCCCCGACAAAGCAGACCAAGAACATCCTGATGTGGATGCTGTCCACCAAGATGATGCCCGCCGTTGCCGTGCTGGTGCCGATCTATCTGATCTTCCTCAATACGGGTCTCATGGACACGCGGATCGGGCTGGTCATCATCCTGATGCTGATGAACCTGCCGATCGTGGTGTGGATGCTCTATACCTATTTCCGCGAGATTCCGGGCGAGATCCTGGAAGCGGCACGGATGGACGGGGCGACGCTGGGGCAGGAAATCGTCCATGTGCTGACGCCGATGGCGGTGCCGGGGATTGCCTCGACGCTGCTTCTGAACATCATCCTGGCCTGGAACGAGGCGTTCTGGACCATCCAGCTCACCACCACCAACGCTGCACCGCTTTCGGCCTTCATCGCGTCCTTCTCCAGCCCGCAGGGCCTGTTCTGGGCGAAGCTGTCGGCGGCCTCGACCATGGCGATTGCGCCGATCCTGATCATGGGCTGGTTCAGCCAGAAACAACTTGTCCGCGGCCTGACCTTCGGCGCGGTGAAATAAGAAGGGACTGAGAACATGGGCGCGATTACGCTTCAGAATGTCCGCAAGAGCTTCGGTGACGTGGAGGTGATCCCCGGCGTCGATCTGGAGATCAACGAGGGCGAGTTTGTCGTCTTCGTCGGCCCGTCGGGCTGCGGCAAATCCACGCTGCTGCGCCTGATCGCGGGGCTTGAGGACGTGACCTCTGGCAGGATCCTGATCGACGGGCAGGACGTGACCGATGCCGGACCCGCCAAGCGCGGGCTGGCGATGGTGTTCCAGTCCTACGCGCTTTACCCGCATATGTCGGTGCGCAAGAACATCGCCTTTCCGCTGAAGATGGCCAAGATGCCCGAGGCAGAGCAGAAGGCGCGGGTGGACCGCGCGGCGAAGATCCTCAACCTCGACAGCTATCTGGACCGCCGGCCCGGCCAGCTTTCCGGCGGTCAGCGCCAGCGTGTCGCCATCGGGCGGGCCATCGTGCGCGAACCGGCGGCCTTCCTGTTCGACGAGCCGCTGTCCAATCTCGACGCGGCGCTCAGGGTGAACATGCGGGTCGAGATCAGCGATCTGCACAACAAGCTCAAGACCACGATGATCTACGTCACCCACGATCAGGTCGAGGCGATGACCATGGCCGACAAGATCGTGGTGCTGCGCGCCGGACGCATCGAGCAGGTCGGCAGCCCGCTGGATCTCTATAACAGCCCGGCAAACCGCTTCGTCGGCGGGTTCATCGGCTCGCCCAACATGAATTTCATCGAGGGCGAGGCGGCGCGGCGCATGGGCGCACATTCCATCGGCGTGCGCCCCGAACACTGGCGCATGTCGACCACCGAAGGCGCGTTTCCCGGCACGGTCGGCGTGGCGGAACATCTGGGCTCCGACACGCTGCTGCATGTCGAGCTGGACAGCGGCGAGAACGTGATCGCGCGGGCCGAGGGCGAGTTTCCCGTCCATCACGGCGACAAGATCTGGCTGACCCCGCAGGATGGCCGGGTCTACAAGTTCCGGGAAGACGGGCTGGCGGCGTGAGCGTCGCCGGAACCCGGCTGCCCGGCAAGACCGCACTCATCACCGGGGCCGCGCGCGGCATCGGCCGGGCTTTCGCGCAGGCCTATCTGCGCGAGGGGGCCGTGGTCGCCATCGCCGATATCGACGCCGAAGCGGTGCGCGACACCGCAAGCGAGATCGGCGCGATCCCGATCGTCATGGATGTCGCGGACCAGACCAGCATCGACGCTGGGGTGGCCGAGGCGGCCATGCAGATGGGCGGGATCGACATCCTCATCAACAACGCGGCGCTGTTCGATCTGGCCCCGATCACCGACATCACCCGCGACAGCTACGACCGGCTGTTCTCGATCAACGTCGCGGGCACGCTGTTCACCATGCAGGCGGTCGCGCGGCACATGATCGACACCGGCCGCCGCGGCACGATCATCAACATGGCCAGCCAGGCCGGGCGGCGCGGCGAGCCTCTGGTCGCGGTCTACTGCGCGACCAAGGCCGCCGTCATCAGCCTGACCCAGTCCGCCGGACTGAACCTCATCGCCCATGGGATCAACGTCAACGCCATCGCCCCCGGCGTCGTCGATGGCGACCACTGGGACGGCGTGGATGCCAAGTTCGCCGCCTATGAAAACAAGCCGCGCGGCCATAAGAAGCGCGAGGTCGGCGACGCCGTCCCCTATGGCCGGATGGGCCGCGCCGAAGACCTCACCGGCATGGCAGTCTTCCTCGCCACGCCCGAAGCCGATTACATCGTCGCCCAATGCTTCAACGTGGACGGCGGCAACTGGATGAGCTGAAATGAAGCTGAACACCGCGAACCTGCCCGACCTGCCGATCGCCACGCCGTCCTATGACCGCGCGGCGCTGACCGGCGGGATCGTCCATTTCGGCCTGGGCAATTTCCACCGCGCCCATCAGGCCGTCTATCTCGACCGGCTGATGAATGTCGGGCGGGGCCATGATTTCGCCATTGTCGGTGCCGGCGTCATGCCGTCCGACGCGCGGATGCGCGAGGTGCTGGCGGCGCAGGATTTCCTGTATACCGTGGTCGAGCAATCCGCCGATGCGTCCGATCCGCAGGTAATCGGGGCGATGATCGACTATCTCGCCCCCGGAAATCCCGCCGCGGTCATTGCGCGTCTGGCCGACCCGGCCACGAAAATCGCCAGCCTGACCATCACCGAAGGCGGCTATTTCATCAATGCCGAGACCGGGCATTTCGACCCCGCCCATCCCGCCATCGCCGAAGACGGGCAGAACCCGGATGCGCCGCAAACCGTGTTCGGCCTGCTGGTCGCCGGGCTGCGGGCGCGGCGCGAGGCCGGGCAACAGCCCTTCACCGTCATGTCCTGTGACAACATCCCCCATAACGGCGTCATCGCGCGCGAGGCGGTGGTGGAAACCGCGCGCCTCTTCGACCCCGATCTGGCGGAGTGGATCGCGGCGCAGGTGGCCTTTCCCAACGGCATGGTGGACCGCATCACCCCCGCCACTTCGGATCGTGAGCGCGCCCTGATCCGCGAGATGGGGGTGGAGGATGACAGCCCGGTCTTCTGCGAGGATTTCATCCAGTGGGTGCTGGAGGATGACTTCCCCGCCGGCCGCCCGGCGCTGGAAGAGGTCGGGGTGGAGTTCGTCGCGGATGTCACCCCATACGAGCTGATGAAGATCCGCATCCTCAATGGCGGCCATGCCGTCATCGCCTATCCGGCCGGGCTGATGGATATTCACTTCGTCCATGAAGCGATGGAGAACGACCTCGTGCGCGGCTTTCTCGACAAGATCGAGCAGGAGGAGATCATTCCCGCCGTACCGCCCGTCCCGAACACCGATCTTCAGGCCTATTTCGCCAAGGTCAAGGAACGCTGCGCCAATCCCAAGATCGGGGATACGGTGCGGCGGCTGTGCCTCGACGGCTCCAACCGGCAGCCGAAATTCATCATCCCGACCATTGCCGACCGCCTCGCCTCGGGCCAGTCCATCGACGGGCTGGCGCTGGAATCCGCGCTCTGGTGCCGCTACTGCGCCGGAACCACCGATTCGGGTGCCGAGATCGCGCCGAACGATCCGAACTGGGACCGCCTGTCCGACACCGCCCGCGCCGCCCGCGACCGCCCCGCCGCATGGCTGGAGATGGCCGAGATCTATGGCGAGGTCGGCCGGAATCCGGGCTTTCAGGACCGTTTCGCCCATTGGCTGACCCTGCTGTGGGATCGCGGCACCAAAGCCACGCTGGAGAGCTATCTGGGCCGGACATGACCGCCTTCATCTTCGATTGCGACGGCGTTCTGATCGACAGCGAACCGATTTCGGTGGCCGAGTTGGGCCGGACGCTGCGCTGGGCCGGGGCAGAGATCTCCAACGCCCGGATCTACGAACGAATGATCGGCCGCTCGGTGGCCGAGATCGTCGGGATCGTTGCCCGCGAACAGGGCGCGGATGCCACGGTGCTGCTGCCCGAATACCGCACCCGGCTGGCCGCGCGGTTCGACGCCGAGCTGCGCCCGATCGAGGGGATCGCGGCGGCGCTGCGCGCCCTGCCCGCCGCGCCGAAGGCGGTGGCGTCGTCCTCCACCCCGGCGCGTCTGGCCCATACGCTGAGGCTGTGCGGCTTGCAGAACGATTTCGCGCCGCATGTCTATTCGGCAGCCCAGGTCGCGCAGGGCAAGCCCGCCCCGGATCTGTTTCTCTTCGTGGCCGACCGGCTCGGCGTGGTGCCCCGCGATTGCATCGTGATCGAGGACAGCCCGGCCGGGATCCGGGCTGCGCAGGCGGCCGGGATGCGGGTGGTAGCGTTCCTTGGCGGCAGCCATGCCGGACCGGCCGGGCTGGCCGGGCAGGTCACGCCGCTGAACCCGGATGCGGTGATTGCGGCGGCGTCCGATTTGCCCGACACTCTGCGCAGGATGATGGCTGACGCCTGATCTTGGTGGGGTAACACATGTATCTTGGAATCGATCTGGGCACCTCGGGCGTGAAGGCGCTGCTGATGGACGATGCGCAGCAGGTGCTGGCCTCCGCGACTGCCCCGCTGACCGTGTCGCGCCCCCATCCCGGCTGGTCCGAACAGGCGCCCTCCGACTGGATCGAGGCCACGCGCGACGCCCTGCGGGAGCTTGCGGCGGGACAGGATCTCTCGGCGGTTAAAGGGATCGGGCTGTCGGGCCAGATGCATGGCGCGGTGACGCTGGACCGCGCCGACCATGTGATCCGCCCGGCCATTCTGTGGAACGATTCGCGCAGCCAGTCCCAGGCCGCGCGGCTCGATGCGATGCCAGAGTTCCGCGAGATCTCCGGCAATATCGTCTTCGCCGGCTTCACCGCGCCGAAACTGCTCTGGATGGCCGAGGAGGAGCCGCAGCTTTTCGCGCAGGTCGATTGCGTGCTGCTGCCCAAGGATTACCTGCGGCTCTGGCTGACCGGCGAGCGCGTGGCCGAGATGTCGGACGCGGCGGGCACAAGCTGGCTGGACACCGGCGCGCGCGCCTGGTCCGACAGGCTGCTTGCGGCCTCGGGGATGCGGCGCGACCAGATGGCCCGTCTGATCGAGGGCAGCGCGGTCTCCGGCGGGTTGCGCGGCGAGGTCGCATCCGAGTTCGGGCTGGCACAAGGCATTCCCGTGGCCGGCGGGGCGGGCGACAATGCCGCCACCGCGATCGGGGCCGGCACGGTGGCCGAAGGGCAGGGCTTCGTCTCGCTCGGCACGTCGGGTGTGCTGTTTGCCGCCACCGACCGCTACCTGCCGCGCCCGGACAGCGCCGTGCATGCGTTCTGCCACGCGCTGCCCGGCATGTGGCACCAGATGGGGGTGATCCTGTCTGCTTCGGGCGCGCTGGAATGGCTCAGCGGGATCGTCGGCCGACCCGCCGCCGATCTGACGGCGGAGCTTGGCACCGCGCTGCGCCCGCCCGGAGAGGTGAGCTTCCTGCCCTATCTGTCGGGCGACCGGACGCCGCATAACAGCGCCTCGGTCCGCGCGGGATTCGCAGGTCTGTCGGCGCGCAGCGACCGCGCCGCCATGACCCAGGCGGTGCTGGAAGGCGTGGCTTTCGCCTTCGCGGATAACCTGGCCGCCCTGCGTGCCGCCGGATCGGATCCTGCCGCGCTGCTGGCGCTGGGCGGGGGGGCGCGGTCGGATTACTGGCTGCGCGTCATTGCCACGGCGCTGGACCTGCCGGTGCTGGTGCCGGAAAGCGGCGATTTCGGCGCCGCCTTCGGCGCGGCGCGGCTGGGGCTGATGGCCGAAAGCAGTGCCGATCCGGCGCAGGTTTGCACCCCGCCCCGGATCGGGGCGGAGATCCGGCCCGATCCGGCATTGCGCGGCGCCTTCGACGAGGCGCTCGGCAGGTTTCGCGATCTTTACCCCGGCTGACGGTCGCGGGTCTTGCGCGCGCGGATCAGCGTGTGCTGGCTGACGATCTCATATCCCAGCCGCGCCGCCAGCTCCGCCCGCAGGCGGTTGATCTCGGCGCTGGCCAGCTCGATCACCTCGCCGCTGTCGATATCGACCAGATGGTCATGCTCCGCCGCCTGCGCCAGCTCATAGCGCGCCGGCTCGTTCTCCAGCGACAGCTTGCGGATCAGCCCCGCCTCCTCCAGCGTCGAGATGGTGCGATACACGGTGGCCAGCGAGACCGAATCGTCCATCTCGCGCGCCCGGCTCAGCAATTCGTCGGCATTGGGATGATCGGCGGCCTCCATCAGGATGGACAGCAGCACCATGCGCTGCTGCGTCACCCGCAGCCCGGCCTCGCGGAGCGCGGTGGCGAAATCCGTGGTCTCTGCGCTCATGCCCCGCCCCGTCGCTGCCTGTCTCCGGTCTAGACCCATCGTTGCGGCTTGACAAGGAATTGCGAACGCGTCGCATTTGCGCTTGACTAATGCGAATGAATTGCATTTACAGAAAGCGAGTTGGCAGCAGGGAACGGGACATGCGCAGCCTGACAGGATCCATCGCGCTGGCGGCGGCGCTCTCCGTCTCGCCGGTTGCCGCGCAGCAGGGCGGCGCACCGGACCCCGCGCCGCAGCGCATGAAGGTCGTCACCACCTTCACCGTGCTGGCCGACATGGCCCGGCAGGTGGCGGGCGATGCGGCCGAGGTCGTCTCGATCACCAAGCCCGGATCGGAGATCCACGGCTACCAGCCGACACCGCGCGATTTCGTCCGCGCCGAAGGCGCCGATCTGATCCTGCGCAACGGCATGAACCTGGAAATCTGGTTCGAGCAGTTCCTGGCCAATCTGGGCGATCTGCCCTCCGTCACCCTGACCGAGGGGATCACCCCCATCGCGGTCGCGCAGGGCGCGTATGAGGGCAACCCCAACCCCCATGCCTGGATAGGGCTGGATACGGCGATGGCCTATATCGACAATATCGCCACAGCCTTCGCGGAACATGATCCGGCCAATGCGGCGCAGTACCGCGCGAATGCCGCCGCCTATCAGCAGCAGATCCGCGACGCGATCTCGCCCATCCGCGACCGCATCGCGGCGCTGCCCGAATCGCGCCGCTGGCTGGTAAGCTGCGAAGGCGCGTTCTCCTATCTGGCGCGGGATTTCGGGCTTGAGGAGCTGTATCTCTGGCCGATGAATGCCGACCGCATGGGCACGCCCCAACAGATCCGCGGCGTGATCGACGGGGTGCGGCAGAACGACATCCCGACGGTGTTCTGCGAAAGCACCGTCAACACCGCCCCCGCCCGCCAGATCGCGCGCGAGACCGGCGTGCATTACGGCGGCGAACTTTACGTGGACAGCCTGTCCGATGCGGGTGGCCCGGTGCCCAGCTATCTCGATTTGCTGCGCGTCACCGCCGAGACCATCGCCGCCGGGCTCGAGGAAGGAAACAGCAGATGACCGAACCCGGCACCGCCCCAGATGGCGGGATCTTGGCCCGCGACGTGACCGTCACCTATCGCAACGGCCATACCGCGCTGCGCCATGCCAGTTTCGCCATTCCGCGCGGCACGGTGACGGCGCTGGTCGGCGTGAACGGGGCCGGGAAATCGACGCTGTTCAAGGCGATCATGGGCTTCGTCCCCGAAGCCGCCGGAGAGATCCGTCTTCTCGGCCTGTCGGTGCGCGAGGCGCTCAGGCGCAATCTCGTGGCCTATGTCCCGCAATCCGAGGAGGTGGACTGGTCGTTCCCGGTGCTGGTCGAGGACGTGGTGATGATGGGCCGCTACGGCAAGATGGGCCTGCTGCGCATCCCGTCCCGCGCCGATCACGCGGCGGTGGGCGCGGCGCTGGAGCGGGTGGGCATGTCCGATTACCGCCACCGCCAGATCGGCGAGCTATCGGGCGGCCAGAAGAAGCGGGTCTTCCTGGCCCGTGCGCTGGCGCAGGACGGGCAGGTCATTCTGCTGGACGAGCCCTTCACCGGCGTCGATGTGAAAACCGAGGAGCGGATCATCAGCCTGCTGGGCGAATTGCGCGCCGAGGGGCGGGTGATGCTGGTCTCCACCCATAATCTCGGCTCCGTGCCGGAATTCTGCGACCGGGTGGTGCTGGTCAAGGGCACGGTGCTGGCGTACGGCCCGACCGAGACGACCTTCACCCGCGCCAATCTCGAACGGGCCTTCGGCGGCGTGCTGCGGCATTTCACGCTCGGCGGCGAAACGCTGCATGACGATGACGACGCCCGCGCGGTGACGATCTATTCCGACGATGAACGCCCGCTGGTGCATTACGGCGAACAGATGCAGCGCCGCGAGGATGCGCGCCGCGCCGCCAGCCGCGACGGGGAGGGCGCATGAGCCTGCTTCTCGATCCCTTCACCTATGGCTTCATGCTCAGCGCCATGCTGGTCTCGGCGCTGGTCGGGGCGGTCTGCGCCTTCCTGTCGGCCTATCTGATGCTCAAGGGCTGGTCACTGATCGGGGATGCGCTGTCGCATTCCGTGGTGCCCGGCGTGGCGGGAGCCTATCTCCTGGGCTTTCCGCTGGCCTTCGGCGCGTTTCTGTCGGGGGGGCTGGCGGCGGGCGCGATGCTGTTCCTGTCGGACCGTTCCGGGCTGAAGGTCGATGTGGTGATCGGGCTGATCTTCACCGCGTTTTTCGGCCTCGGCCTGTTCCTCGTCTCGATCAACCCGATTGCGGTCGATCTGCAGGCCATCACCATGGGCAACATCCTGGCCGTCACGCCGGGCGAGACGCGCCAGCTTGCGATCATCGGGCTGGGGTCGCTCGCAGTGCTGGCGGTGAAATGGAAGGATCTGATGGTGGTGTTCTTCGATGAAAGCCATGCCCGCTCCATCGGGCTGCGCGCCGGGCTGCTGAAGCTGGTCTTCTTCACCCTGCTGTCGGCCTGCATCGTGGCGGCCATGCAGACGGTGGGCGCGTTTCTGGTCATCGCACTGGTGGTGACGCCGGGTGCCACTGCCTATCTGATCTGCGACCGTTTCCCGCGGCTGATCCTGACCTCGGTCGCGATCGGTGCCGTCACCTGCTTCGTCGGCGCCTATGTCAGCTTCTTCCTGAACGGCGCGACCGGCGGGATCATCGTGGTGATGCAGACGCTGATCTTCCTCGCCGCCTTCATCTGGGCCCCGAAACACGGGCTGCTGGCCGCGCGCCGCCGCGCCGCCGCGGCGCTGGAGCCGGCCCCATGACCGAGACGCTGCTGCACCCCTTCGCCTTCCCCTTCATGGACCGCGCCTTCCTGATCTGCCTGCTGGTGGCACCCCCCACCGCGCTGCTGAGCTGCTTTCTGGTGCTCAAGGGCTGGGCGCTGATGGGCGACGCGGTCAGCCATGCGGTGCTGCCGGGCATCGTGCTGGCCTATATGCTGGGCCTGCCGCTGATCGTCGGGGCCTTCGCCGCGGGGATGGTCACCTCGCTTGCCACCGGATATCTGGCCGAGAACAGCCGCGTGAAGCAGGACACCGTGATGGGGGTGGTGTTTTCCGGCATGTTCGGGCTGGGCATCGTCATGGTGGTGGCGATCCGCACCAATGTCGATCTGGACCATATCCTGTTCGGCAACATGCTGGGCATCGGCGCGGCCGACCTGATCAATGCCGGCTGGATCTCGGCCGTGGTCTGCGTGGCGCTGCTGGTGAAATGGAAGGATCTGATGCTGCACGCCTTCGACCCGGCCCAGGCCCGCGCCTCGGGCCTGCCGGTCGATCTGCTGCATTACGGGCTGCTGACCATCCTGTCGCTGACCATCGTCGCCACGCTGAGCGCGACCGGGCTGATCCTCGCCGTGGGCCTGCTGATCGCGCCGGGCGCCATCGCCTTCCTCGTGGTGCGCAGCTTCGGGCGGATGCTGATCGTCGCGGTGGCGGTGAACATCGCAGGCATGCTGCTCGGCACCTATGCGAGCTTCTATCTCGACAGCGCGCCCGCCGCGACCATCGTGCTGGTGCTGACGGCGATCTTCGTCGCCGCCTTCCTGCGCCGCGTGGCGATCAACAAGCGCCGGGCGGCGGGGGTCTGAGGGTTCGGCTCCGATGTCCCCGGTTTAACCCCAACCGAGGGCGCGCGCCTGCCCGTGGGGTGGCGCCGCATCGGTCCGAGCTGCGCGCTTTATCGCGCAACCCGCATCTCTTCGCTGAGCCGCAGGTCTGACGGCACCAGAGCGCCAGCCCGCCCGGACGGGCAGGCGCTTGCCCGGGCCGCTGACGCGGCCGTTCCGGGCGGGGTGGGTTGGAGGGAATGTCGGGTTTGAGCCCGAATTGACCAATGCTATATCTTGCACGACCGGCTGCTTCCAGAGATGTTGGGTAATTCAATTCGCCGAGCGACGCGGGGCATTAAGTTAGAGATAAGCCGCCGTGGATTTAAGAGGTCACTGGGAAGCGCATGAAGAAGGAAGTTCGACAGCTTCGCGAAAAGGCGATCAACGCGCTTGTCCTTTCTATTGACCACTTCAACCGCCCTTGGGATCGCGGCAGAGCGGAGGCTGTTCTCATCTTGCTGGACCATTCCTTTGAGATGCTTCTCAAATCGGCAATTCGGCATAGGGGCGGGAAGATCAGGAAGGCGCGCGAGAAGCAGACTATCGGCTTTGATGCTTGCGTCCGGAGAGGGCTGACCGATGCGAGCGTGAAATTTCTGACCGATGAGCAGGCGCTTACTTTGCAAACGATCAATGGGCAGCGGGACGCAGCCCAGCACTACCTAGTCGATATGTCAGAGCATCAGTTGTACTTCTATGCACAAGCGGGCGTAACGCTATTTCGTGATATTCACGACGAAATCTTTGACCAGAAGCTGTTACTTGAACTGCCCGAGCGCGTCCTTCCAATATCGACAACAGCGCCAAGGGATTTGGCGGCACTCTTTGACAAGGAGATCGAGGAGATAAAGGGCCTCTTGGCTCCGGGCACCCGAAAGAGGATGGATGCTGTCGCCAAGGCACGCAGCCTTGCCGTGCTGGAGAGTGCGGTGAATGGCGATTACGAGCAACCAAGCGACCGCGAGCTTGACAAAGTCTGCACCCGCCTCGCGGGTGGCGAGGCATGGTCATCAGTCTTCCCCGGCGTGGCTTCGATCAACATCACGGCAGAAGGAGATGGCCCATCTCTCAGCCTTCGCCTGACGAAGAATGAAGGAACGCCTGTCCAACTGCTGAAAGAGGGAGAGGGGACAGGGGCTGTTGTCGCTGTGCGGCGCGTAAACGAGCTGGATTTTTACAGCCTCGGTGCGGCGCAACTCGCCAAAAAGGTTGGGCTGACGCCGCCGAAATCCCGCGCTGTGGTCGATCACCTTGACCTTCGTGCGGACGCCGACTGCTTCAAGGAAATCAAGGTCGGCCGTGTGACGCACGCTCGATACTCGCCGCAGGCGGTCCAGAAGATAAAGGATGTCCTTAAGGTTGAATCCATCGACGACATCTGGGCTGCAGACCGGTCAAAGCGGAAAGCGGCAGAGTGAATTCGCTGAAATAGGGAGCAGACCATGAGCTCGGGCATCTGACCCTAAGCTGGCAATTTCAGCTCCGTCCGCTTAGCCGCCACTACACCTTCACCCCACCCCATAACTCCGAACAACCGCAACCTTCTTCGCACTGGTCGAGCTCCACCCGATCACATGCGCAAACCCCCGCGCTTTGCCGTCCCGCCCGGTGCTGATCCCGTTCGCCGCGCCGACCTTGCCATGCGAAATCGCGTGATCGACCACGACCCGCCGGGGCGCCTGCACCTCGGACAACGCCGCCAGCACCGCCTCGGCCCCGGCAATCTCACGGCCGTCCGCCCGCTGCCAGACCACATCCTCGGCCAGCAGATCGCGGGACAGCCCGCCCGTCTCCAGCCCCACCGCAATTTCCTGCGCGAGCCGGTTCTTGGGTGAGTTGCCGCAATCGCCGCTGCCTTCCACCTTCGTCTCAGCCATCGCGAGACCCCTCCGCCGCAAACTCGCCGTGAACCTCGCAATACACCTCGTGTCCGCCCGCCGTCACGCTGTCCGCGCCCGCCGCGCGCGGCAGACACATCGCCGCCATCGCTTTCATCATCCGTCTCCCTCCGAGATGCGGGCCGTCCCCGTGCCGGGTTCCAGATCCAGCGCCGCGCGCTGATCTTCATCCATGTAGAACGGCACCGAATTATGCTGATGGCAGATCTTCCAGCCCGCTGCACCGCGCCGGAACCCCCATGTGCTGCGGGTCCAGAACCCGCCCTCCTGCCCGTCGCGGCGCGTATCGGTGCGCACGAACCCCCAGGCCATCGCCAGATCACCGGCCACCGCGATCTCCACATCGCGATAGCTTATGCGCGGCGGGCTGTCCCAGCCATCGATCCAGTCCTGCAAGCCGGCCGCGTCGGCCTCCACCTGCATCGGCGGCGGCAGATCGAACAGCACCGGCGCTTCGGCATAGGCGTCCATCACCGAAGCCGCATCGCCCGCCGCATGGGCCTCTGCCTGCCGATCCAGCACGGCCTGTATCGCGTCACGTTCATCCATCGTCTTTCCTCCCAGTCCGATCCGGCCCGGCACGGCGTCACCTTCGGACCCGCGCTGTCGCCCACCCCCGCCGCGCGTCGTGATCCGCCCCTGCCCCCGGCATTCGTGCGGCAAGGGCAGGGCGGCACCGGCCCCGGCAAAGGACCGGAACCGGAGCGGCAAGCCACCGCCAGGCATTGACCCGCGCGGCCATGATCCGGCCGCGCAGCGTGTTACGGGTTATTTCTCCGGCCCGACCACGGCGAAGGCCGCGCCCTGCGGGTCGGTGGCCACCGCAACCCAGGCCGGGCCGGGCACCTCGATCGGGCCATGCAGCACGGCCCCGCCCGCCGCGGTGATCTCCTCCACCTTGGCCGCCACGCTGCCATCCACGCCGAAATAGGCCAGCCATGACGGCACCGGCGAATCGGCCAAGCCCATCATCGCGCCGATATCGGCCTCATCGCGGCGGAAAAGCTGGTATGTGCCCATCTCGCCCATATCCATCGCATCGCCTTTCCGCCATCCCAGCAGCGGCGCATAGAAATCCCAGGCGGCTTCGGGATCGCTGCTCATCAGCTCGTTCCAGTTGCCGAACCCGGCGCGGCTCTGGTTGAACGCACCGCCCCCCTCCCGTGCCCGCGCGATCTCTTCCGCGCTCATTTGGCTCATATCCGGCTGCAACACGCCAAAGGCCGCACCCTGCGGATCGGCGAGGATGGCGAAGCGCCCGGTGCCCTCGATATCGCTGGGCGGGCGATGCACGCTGGCGCCTTTCGCGGTCGCGTCCCGGCAGAACGCGTCGCAATCATCGACGGCGAAATAGATCATCCAGCAGGGCGGCATGCCGGACACGTCGTCGGGCATATTCATAAGCCCGGCAACAGGCACCCTGTCGATCGTGGCGAGATGATAGCTGAACTCCTCCATGCCGGAATCGACGACATTCCAGCCGAAGATGCGGCCGTAAAATGCGCCCGCCTCGTCCAGCTTGCCCTGGGTGGTGGTCAACTCATACCAGCAGGGATTGCCATGAAAACTCATCTTTCGTCTCCTCGTTATGCGGCGCTCATCCCGCCGCCTGTTCCGCATCGGACCCATCCCAATGCGCCATATGATCCTCCATCGCCCGGCCAAAGGCGGGGCGCGCGGTGGCGCGGGCGACATATCCGGTCAGCGCCGGATGATCGCCAAGCGCGCCCTCGGCCGCGACGAAGCGCAGCACATCCACCATCACGATATCCGCGACGGTGAAATCGCCCAGCAGCCAGTCGCGCACGGCGAGGATGCTTTCCAGCGCATCCAGCCGCTGGCGCATGAGTTGCCGGGCAAATTCCTGCGCCTCCGGCGTCGAGGCCGGGCCGAACGCCTCCGGCATCCGTGCCGCCAGCACCATGTTCATCCAGCCGCCCGACGCCAGCTCCACCGTGTTGAGCGCAGCCAGCACCCATTGCGTCACCTCGGCGCGCCGGCCCTCGGGCATCAGATCGGTCGCCTCCGCCAGATGCAACGCGATCGCGCCGGATTCGAACAGCACAAGATCGCCGTCCCGCAGCACCGGCACCTGCCCGAAGGGCTGGATAGCCAGATGCGCGGGGGATTTCTCCAACACCGGAAATGCCGCGATGCGGTAGTCGCGCCCGATCTCTTCCAGCAGCCAGCGGATGCGGAAGTCGCGCACGAAAGCCCGCGCGAATTCCGGCACCCAGCCATAGGTGTACAGCGTCAGCCCGTTCTCTTTCATGAAAATACCCTCTCCCGGTTCGATCGCCGCCGCCTGCGTCGCGATCGTCGCGCGTCCCGCTCACCCGCGCCGGGCACCGGCCGGACCATCACCGATCCGGGCCGGACCGCGGCGCGCTGCGTCCTCAGCTTTTGGCCGAATCGAAGATGGTCTCGAACCCGCCCCACATCATGCGCATGCCGTCAAACGGCATGTCCGGCATCTCCTGCCCGGCCATCTCGGCCTCCATCTTTTTCGCGGCCGCGTCGCAGGTCGCGCGGTCCGGCCAGGCGATCCAGCTGAACAGCACCGCCTCGCCATCCTGGGCCTTGGTGGCGCGATAGAAATCCGTCTGCTTGCCGTGGGGCACATCGACCCCCCAGTTCTCGGCCAGGCCCAGCGCACCCTGTTTCTCGAATTCCGGCCAGCTTGCATCGGCCATCTTGATGAAGGCGTCCTTCTGGTCCTCCGGCACCGCCAGCAGAAAGCCCTGGTAATACGCCGCACCGTCGAGCTGGCCATGGGCCACGACCGGTGTGAAGCCGCCATAGATCATCCGGCTGCCATCGAACGGCATCTCGCCCATCGCTTCCATGTCCGGATCGGTTTCCATCTTCTGCCAGGCGGCATCGGCCGCCGCGCGGTCGGGCCACTCGATCCAGGTGAAGACGATGGTCTCGTCTTCCTTCGCCGCCACGGCGCGCTGGAAATCGGTGACCTTGCCGGGCGGGGTGTCCACGCCCCAGCTCTCGGTCATCCGCACCGCGCCATGCTTGCGAAACAGCGGCCAGGATGCCGCCGCGTGCTCGGTGTAGCGGTGCTTGTTCGCGGTGGGCACCGCGGCGACCATCCCCGTGTAATAGGCCATGTCCCGTCTCCTTTAGCTGAACTCGTCGAATCACAGCATGGCAGTTGCAGTAGTAAAAAACAACTGTTAGTATGAAAACATGACCAAACATAGCGACTCCATGCGACTGCGATATGACGAAGGCTGCCTGGCCTCGCATGCGCTGAACCTGATCGGGGATCGCTGGGCGCTTCTGGTGGTGCGCGAGCTCATCTTCGCGCCGAAGCGGTTCCAGATGATCCGCAAGGGCCTGCCCGGCATCACCCCCAGCGTGCTGTCCCAGCGGCTCGTCCAGCTTGAACAGGCCGGCGTGGTCAGCCATGACGCGTCGCTGGGGATCTATGCGCTGACCCAAGCCGGGCAGGATCTGCTGCCGGTGCTCGAGGCGCTCTGCGTCTGGGCGATGAAAATGCCCGGCCATGATCCGACGCGATTCATCAGCCCGTCGGCGCTGATGATCTCGATGGGCGTCAATCTGCGCGCGGATGCGGCGGCGGGCATGGACCTGCGCGCCGGCTTCGATTTCGGGGCCGAGGCCTTCGAGATGCAGCTCTCCGACGGCGACTTGGCGACACGCGCGGTGCGCACCCCCGACGCGCCCTTCATTCTGTCGGGCACCGGCAACACGCTGGCCTTCACCGTCTACGGCCCCGCGACGCTGACCGAGATGATCTCGCAGGGCGCTGCCAGCGCCAGCGGTGATCTGGAGGCGGCGCAGAAATTCATCGATCTGTTCAGACTGGAGACACCCCCATGACCCGACTGACCCCCTGCCTGTGGTATCACGAGAATGCCGTCGAGGCGGCGCAATTCTATGCCGCGACAATTCCCGACAGCCGGGTGGAGCGGATCTCCGATCAGAATGCCGAAAGCCCTGCAGGTGCGGCGGGCAGCGTCCGCACGGTGGAGTTCACCGTCGCCGGCACGCGGCTCTATGCCTTTGCGGCCCCCGGACCGGACCGGTTCAATCTGGCGCTGTCGCTGATGATCGAATGCGACAGCCAGGATGAGGTTGACCGGCTCTGGACGGCATTATCCGAGGGCGGGCAGACCATGGAATGCGGCTGGCTTCAGGACCGGTTCGGGCTGAACTGGCAGATCATTCCGCCGGGAATGCTGGAGCTGATGGCCGCCGATGACCGCGAGGCCGCGGGCCGCGCCGCCGCCGCCATGCTGACCATGAAAAAGCTGGACGGCGACGCGATCAGACGCGCCTTTGACGGGGCATAACCCCGAAATCACTCCCCGCCCGGTACAAGGGACGAAAGCCCCGCCGGGCGAGCGTCCGACCGCCCCACGGGCGGACGCTTCGTCGCCGGTCCGCGCCGGTCCGTCGCTCGACGGGGATGCGCGATAAGGCGCATGGCCCCGAGGCCGGACGCGTCAGCCCGCGGTCGGACGCGCGCCCTGTGCCGCCATTCATGTCTGAACAGCGCGCCCGGGGCGAGCCGTTCCGCCCCCCACCTGATCTTTGCTAACACCACCCCATATTTCCGTGATCCCGCGCAACGCATCCGCCCCGCCGCGAGTTGGTGCGGCGGAAAGACATGGAAAGGACAACGACCATGAAACATCTCTATCTCACCTCCGCCCTTCTCCTCTCGCTCGGCGGCGCGGCCTTCGCCCAGACCGCCACCGAGGACACGGCGATGGAAACCGACGCCGCCCAGGCCGCGGCCGAAGCGCCAGCCGCCGACGCCGCCGCCGCCGATCCGGGTGCCGCAATGCAGACCGGGCTTCTGCGCGCCGAGGCGCTCGACGGCGCCGAGATCTACTCGGTCGACATCACCGGCGAAACCGACTGGGACGACAGCGTCGCCTATACCGAGATCGACGCCGAATGGGAGCAGATCGGCGAGCTGGAAGACCTGGTCCTGAACGCCAATGGCGAGATCGTCGGCGCCATTGCCGAGATCGGCGGTTTCCTGGGCCTGGGCGAAAAGGAAGTCATGCTGGAACCGGGCGAGATGTCCATCGTCGTGACCGATGACCGGATCGCCGTGGTCTCTGCACTCAGCCAGGAGGCGCTGGAACAGCGCGAGGAGCTGGCCGAGGAAATCCGCGACGACGACTGATCGCGCCGCCCTTCGACATTCCGAACGCCCCGGCACCGTCCGGGGCGTTCCCGTTTGAACCGGCGGGGAAACTGCATTATTTCCGGCAGATGCCACTGGCCCTCTGTCACCACGCGAAAACGGAAGCTGCGATGACAAAGTCGAACACTGTCTGGGACAACCCCGCCGCGATCATCCGCGATCTGCAACCCGAAAACCCGGTCATGGTGTTCGCGCCCTCGGTGCTGCGCGCCACGGCGCAGCGGTTCCTGGACGGGTTTCCGGGGCTCGTGACCTATGCGGTCAAGTCCAACCCGGACGAGCAGGTCATCGCCGAACTGGTCGATTCCGGGATCACCGGCTTCGACGTGGCCTCGCCCGCCGAGATCGCGCTGATCGGCCGCATGGCGCCCGGCGCGGCGCGCCATTACCACAACCCGGTGCGCTCCCGCGACGAAATCGCCCAGGCGGTCGAGGCAGGCGTCAAGGCCTGGTCCGTGGACAGCGAATCGGAACTGGCCAAGCTGATCGACGCCGTGCCAACCGAGAATTGCGAGATCTCGCCGCGCTTCAAGCTGCCGGTGGCGGGGGCGATCTATGATTTCGGCTCCAAGTTCGGGGCCACGCCGGACCTGGCCGCGCAATTGCTGCGCCGGGTCGCGGATGCGGGCTTCATCCCGTCGCTCACCTTCCATCCCGGCACGCAATGCACCGATCCCGGCGCCTGGGAACATTACATCCGCACCGCGCGCGACATCTGCGACATGGCCGGTGTGCGGGCGCGGCGGCTGAATGTCGGCGGCGGCTTCCCCTCGCACCGGGTGAACGGCGTCGAACCGGCGCTGGAGGACATCTTCGATCTCATCGGCCGCGTTACCGCGGAGGTGTTCGGGGACGACGCGCCGGGTCTGGTCTGCGAGCCGGGCCGGGGGATCTGCGCCGACGCCTTCTCGCTCATCACGCGGGTCAAGGCAGTGCGCGACGGCACCCATGTCTTCCTGAATGACGGCGTCTATGGCGGGTTGGCCGAACTGCCCGTAGTCGGCAATATCGACCGGATCGAGTTGCTGGGTCCCGACGGCACCCCGCGCGGCGGCGACGAATCGGGCCGGGTCATCTTCGGGCCGACCTGCGATTCGGTCGATCGCCTGCCCGGAGAGCTGACCCTGCCCGGCGCGGTGGAGGAGGGCGACTACCTGATCTTCCACGGCTGCGGCGCCTATTCGGTTGTGACCAATACCCGCTTCAACGGCTTTGGCGAGATGGAACGCGCCACGGCCCACCGGCTGGGCTGAGCCGGGCTCGGCACCGGCGCCGGGCCAGAGGCCGGGGCAGGTGCTGGGGATCACACGCCCGACCCGCCGGATCAGCGGCCTCTCCTCAAGCGCATGGTCGCGCCGATGAGATATCCGGATCGCGCCCGTCGCCACCGCTAGCCCCGGAAGCCCCGCACCGCAAATAGCGCTCCGCGGCGGAGCGCCCCCCGCCGCCGGTCATCGGGGCCGCGGCATCGCGTGTCTGCACGTCCGGTGTACATCCGGTGTACAGCCTGTGTACGCGCCGTGCACGCCGCCTTGCGCCGGGCGGACAATAAGCGGGATGCATCGGTCCATGTTCCCGGAAGGAATTGCTGCTAGGTTCGAGCCATGAGTCGCCCGCCCGTCACCCATGTCGTTCTGATCGACGGCACCTTCGCCTCGCTGATGGCGGGGCGGCACTCCAATATCGGCCGGATTTACAGGCTCCTTCGCCCCTTGCGCGGGGTGGATCTGCGCGTCCGCTACGCCGCCGGACAGCAATGGGAAGACTGGGGGAGCCTGATCGGAATCGCGATGGGCCACGGCATGGGCAGCCGCATCCGCGATGCCTATGGCTGGCTTGCCACAGCTTATCGCCCCGGCGACCGGATCATCCTGCTGGGTTATTCGCGCGGAGCCTTCGCCATTAGGTCTCTCGCCGGTATGATTGGCCAGGTCGGGCTTCTGCGCGCCCAGGAGGCGACGACACGGAATATACGCAGCTTATGGCGGAACTACCGCACCGGAACCGATGATGCAGCGCGCGCCGAATTGCGGCGCAGGCTGTGTCATGATGGGGTTCCCATCGCGTTTCTCGGGGTGTTCGACACGGTGATGGCGCTCGGGATCCGCCTGCCGATGCTGTGGATGCTGACCGAGCCGCGCTATCGCTTCCACGACCAGCAACTCGGCGGCAATGTGCAGCGCGCGGCGCAGGCCCTGGCGCTGAACGAAACCCGCAAAGCCTACCAGCCGATCCTGTGGCGCAGCGCCGACCACCCGCCGGGCGCGGTGCGCCAGATGTGGTTCCGCGGCTATCATTCCGATATCGGCGGCCAGCTCTGGGGGGCGGAGGACTCGCGGCCATTGGCCAATATTCCGCTGGTCTGGATGCTGGACCAGGCCGAGGCCGCGGGCATGAGGCTGCCGGATGGCTGGCGCGCCCGGTTCCGCGGCGACGCCGACGCGCCGCCGGTCGGGAACTGGCGCGGCTGGGGCAAGGCGTTCCTGGCCCGCGCGCCGCGCCTCGCCGGCCATGACGCCAGCGAGGATCTGCATGGATCGGTCGCCCGACCTTATGGCGGCCCGGCGGTGCTGACTGGCCATCTCGCGCCCTTCGCGGAAGACCACACCGGCCGCCGCGCCCGCCGCCGCCAACGCCATCTGCGCCGCGCCGGAAACTGGCATCACTGAGCCGTTGCCGGCCCTGATTTGCTGGGTTTTCAGGCGGCGAGACCCGTGCGCTCCACGCCCAGATCCTCACACACGGCAAGGGTCAGCTCCGGCCTGTTCAGCGTGTAGAAATGCAGATGCTCGACCCCGCCATCCAGCAGGTCGCGGCACAGCGTCACGCACAGATTCCGCGCCAGGGCGGCCTCGCCCTCCTTGCCCGCGCGCTCGAACGCCTCGACCGCCCAGCCGGGCACCGAGGTGCCGCAGCGCTCGGCGAATTTGCGCGCGCCGGTCCAGCTCTGGATCGGCAGGATGCCGGGCAGGACCGGCGCGTCGATCCCCGCCGCGACACAGGCGTCGCGGAAGCGGAAGAACGTGTCGGCATCGAAGAAGAACTGGGTGATGGCCGAACTGGCCCCGGCATCCATCTTGCGCTTCAGAAACGCCACATCGGCATTGCTGGAGCCGCCCGAATCGGGATGCGGTTCGGGATAGGCCCCGGCGCGGATGGTGATGTCGCCGCGCGCCGCAATCGCCTCGATCAGCTCGACGGAGGAGGCGAACCCGTCGGGATGCGCTGTCCAGCGGTCCTCTCCCTTCGGGGCATCGCCGCGCAGCGCCACGATCTCGCGCACGCCCGAGGCCGCGTATTCATCGACGATCTGCAGCGTTTCCTCGCGGCTGGCATTCACGCAGGTCAGATGCGCCGCCACGTTCAGCCCATAATGATCGGACAGCGCCGTCACCGCCTCATGCGTCAACTGCCGGGTCGTGCCGCCCGCCCCGTAAGTCACGGACACAAATTCCGGCGCCAGCGGCGCCAACGCGCCCGCCGTTTCCCAGAGCCGGAACGAGGCGTCCAGATTGCGCGGCGGGAAAAACTCAAAACTGACATTCGGCGTGGGCATGAACAATATCCTTGAAGCTTGCCCCCTTGTGCCATTCCCGGCGGCGTGAGACAAATTCATAATCCACAAGTTTTTTATGAAACACATGCATCTCGAACTTCGTCATCTCCGCACGGTGCGCGCCATTCACGACCAGGGCGGGCTGGCCCGTGCCGCCGAGACGCTGAACATCACCCAGTCGGCGCTGTCGCACCAGGTCAAGGCGCTGGAGGAGCAGGTGGGCGTGGAGCTGTTCGTGCGCCGCGCCCGGCCGATGCGCCTGTCCGCGGCGGGGCTGCGCCTGCTGCGTCTGGCCGAACAGGTGCTGCCGCAGGTCGAGGCGGCGGAGGCCGAGCTGAAGGGGGTCGAGGCAGGGCGGGTCGGGCGGCTGCATGTCGCGCTGGAATGCCATGCCTGTTTCGACTGGATCCTGCCCGCGCTCGACCAGTTCCGGCGCGGCTTCCCCGAGGTCGATCTGGACATCCGCCAGCGTCTGGCCTTTACCGCGCTGCCCGCACTGCAGCGCGAGGAGGTCGATCTGGTCATTTCGATGGATCCCGACGACCTGCCGGAGATCCATTTCGAGCCGCTGTTCGACTACTCGCCCACGCTTGTCGTGTCCGCCATGCACGCGCTGGCCGGACGCGGATGGGTCAGGCCCGAGGATTTGGCGCCCGAAACCCTGATCGTCTATCCGATGTATCGCGAGCGCCTGGACGTGTTCTCGGAGTTTCTCGGCCCCGCCAAGGTCGAGCCGCGCGAGGTCCGCCAGATCGAGCTGACCGATGTGACGCTGATGCTGGTGGCGGCCGGGCGCGGCGTGGCGGTGATGCCCGACTGGGTGCTGCGCCGTCATGCCGACAATCCCGAGCTGGCGTTTCTGCGGCTGGGAGAGGCCGGCGTGACCCGCACCGTGCACGCCGCGGTGCGGGGGTTGGAATTGCAGCAGCCCTATATGCAGCATTTCCTGCGGCTGGCGAAGCTGGAAGGGGCCAGGAACCGGCGTCCGCTGGCCTGAGGCGCGGCGGGGCGCGCGCGGCGCGGCGCGCAGGCAATGGCTTCCCTTTGCGCGCCATTGCCCCTAAACCCCCGCCAAACCGGGATTCAGGAGCCGCGCCATGCCGAGCGCCAATATGAACGTGATGATCAAGGCCGCCCGCAAGGCGGGCCGCAGCCTGGTCAAGGATTTCCGCGAGGTCGAGAACCTTCAGGTCAGCGTGAAGGGGGCGGGCGATTTCGTCAGCCGCGCCGATCGCGAGGCCGAGAAGATCATCAAGGAAGAGCTGCGCGGCGCGCGGCCGAATTACGGCTGGATCGGCGAGGAGACCGGCGAGGAGCCGGGAGAGGATCCGACCCGCCGCTGGATCGTCGATCCGCTGGATGGCACCACCAATTTTCTGCACGGCCTGCCGCATTGGGCGGTCTCCATCGCGCTTGAGCATAAGAGTGAGATCGTCGCGGCGGTGATTTTCGACGCCGCCAAGGACGAGCTTTACACCGCCGAAAAGGGGGGTGGGGCCTGGATGAACGGGCAGCGGCTCAGGGTCTCGGGCCGGCGCCAGATGATCGAATCGATCTTCGCCACCGGGGTTCCGTTCGGCGGGCGCAACACGCTGCCGGCGACGCTGAAGGATCTGGCCCGGCTGATGCCGCTGACCGCAGGGGTGCGCCGCTTCGGGGCGGCGTCGCTGGATCTCGCCTATGTCGCGGCAGGCCGCTATGACGGCTACTGGGAGCGCGGCATCCATTCCTGGGACGTCGCGGCGGGGATCTTGCTGGTCAAGGAGGCCGGCGGGTTCGTCGAGGCGATAAGGGGCGAGGGGCCGGTGGTCGATGCCGGTAACATTGTCTGCGCCAACCCGCAGCTTTTCCCCGAACTCGCCACGCAGATCCGGAGCTGGGACTGATGCATCGCTGGCCGGTCCGGGTCTATTACGAGGACACCGACCTGGCCGGGATCGTCTATTACGCCAATTACCTGAAATATATCGAGCGCGCCCGGACCGAATGGATCCGCGCGCTCGGGGTGGATCAGGCGCGGCTGAAGGCGGAGCAGGGTCTCGTCTTCGCCGTCCGGCGGGTGGAGGCGGATTACCTGTCGCCCGCCGTCTTCGATGATGCGCTGAGCGTCACGACCGAAGCGGTCCGCATCACCCCCGCCCGGATCGAGCTTGCGCAGACCGTTCTGCGCGGCGACCATGTCCTGTTTGCAGCGCGGGTGGTGCTGGCCTGTCTGGGCGCGGATATGCGGCCGCGGCGGCTGCCTGGCGATCTAGCGCACATCATGGGAAGTTGAACGCCAATTCGTTGGTCGTCGCGCGCCGGATCTGCTAGAACACCCGGCAAAGGCCGAAAATGGCTGGCATAACGGGCAGATCATGGAACAACTTGACTTTTCGCTGATCGCATTGTTCATGCGTGCCTCGCTGATCGTGAAGATCGTGATGGTGCTCTTGATCCTTGCATCCTTCTGGTCCTGGGCGCTCATCATCCAGAAGCTGATGAAGTTTTCCGCCGCGCGGGGGGAGGCGGCGAAATTCGACCGCGCCTTCTGGTCGGGCGAGCCTCTGGACGATCTTTATGACCGGCTGGGCGACAAGCCGCGCGGGGCTGCGGAGCGGATCTTCGCGGCCGGCATGGGTGAATGGCGCAAGTCGCAGGATGACACCGGCGGCATGATCCCCGGCACGCAGCAGCGCATCGACCGGGCGATGAATGTCGCCATCGGGCGCGAGGAGGTGCGGCTGACGCGGGGGCTGTCCTTCCTTGCGACAATCGGCTCCACCTCGCCCTTCATCGGGCTGTTCGGGACGGTCTGGGGGATCAAGACCGCCTTCGAGCAGATCGCGATTGCGCAGGACACATCGCTGGCCGTGGTGGCGCCGGGCATTGCCGAGGCGCTGCTGGCCACCGCGCTCGGCCTGCTGGCGGCGATTCCGGCGGTAATCTTCTATAACAAGTTCACGGCGGACGCGGACCGGCTGGGCGCGAATTACGAGAATTTCTCGGACGAGTTCTCGACCATCCTCTCGCGCCAGTTGAACGAGGGCTGACCGATGCAGGTCCAGTCCCGCAACCGGCCGGCGCGCAGGGGGCGGTCCCGCCGTCAGCCCATGGCCGAGATCAACGTGACGCCCTTCGTGGACGTGATGCTGGTGCTGCTGGTGATCTTCATGGTGGCGGCCCCGCTGCTGACCGTGGGCGTGCCGCTGCAACTGCCCGATACCGCCGCGAATGCGGTGGCGGCGGAACCGGAGGAGCCGCTGACCATCTCGGTGCCCGCCGAAGGTCCGCTGGTGCTGATGGATGACAGCGTCGAGGAAGCGCAGCTGGTCACCCGGCTGCGCGAGGTTGCCGAGCAGCGCCAGTCGTCGAAGATCTTCCTGCGCGCCGACGGCACGATCCCCTATGCCCGCGTGGTGCAGGTGATGGGGGCGCTGAACGCCGCCGGGTTCAACAATATCGTGCTGGTGACGGAAACCGGCGGGCCGCGGATGGACGGCTGATCCGATGCTGGATCCGGTCGAGATCGAACAGGGACAGGGTCGGGACCGGGCCGAGCGCTTCGGTCTGTGGATCTCTGGCCTCGCCCATACCGGGCTGGTTTTGTGGGCCGTGGTCGGGGGTGCGTTGTTTTCCGCCCGCGAGAATCCGCCGCCACAGTTGACCGAGGTGGTGACGATCTCTGCGCAGGAATTCGAGGAGCTGGCGGCGCGGTCCCGCGGGGCCGGGCCGGTGGGGCAGGCCGATGGCGAAGCGCCGGTCCAGCCCGAAGCGCCCGGCGACACCACCGCGCCCGAGGGCCCGGATCTGGCGCTGGATACCCCGCAGCCCGACAGCAGCGCGACGATCTTGCCGGAGCCCGCGACCACGGCGGAAGCCGCGCCGGATCTGAGCGATGTCGAAACCATGACGCCGCCGGTCGAGGTGGCGACGCTTGCGCCTGCGCCCGCCCCGCCGGAACCCGCCATCGAGGTCGCGCCCGAGACGCCATCTCCCGACGCTGCGCCCGAGACGGCGGCCCCGCAACGGCCGGATGCACCCGTGGCACCCGAACAGCCTGCGGCACCGCCGGTCTCCGAACTGGCGCTGAGCAGCTCGCGCCCGCCGCCGGACCGGCCGGAAGGGCTTCGCGAGGCGGTCCTGGCGGCGCGTCAGGCGGCAGAGGCGGAGGCGGCGGCCGAAGCGGCCGCAGCGGCAGAGGCCGAGCGGCTGGCGGCAGCAGAGGCGGCGCGCGAGGCGGAGCAGCAGCGCCAGGCCGAGGCGGAGGCCGAGCGGCAGGAACAGGAACGACTGGCGCAGGAGGCGGCGGCACGCGAGGCGGAGGCCGAACGCGCCCGGCAGGAAGAAGCGGCGCGGGCAGCGGAGGAAGCGGCGCGCCAGCAGGCCGAGGCTGCGCGGCTGGAGGCGGAGCGTGCCGAACAGGAGCGCCTGGCCGAAGAGGCGCGCCAAGCCGAGGAACAGCGTCGCCGCGAAGCGGAAGAGCAGCGGCGGGCCGAAGAACAGCGGCGCCTGGAAGAACAGCGGCGGGCCGAGGAAGAGCGGCGACTGGAAGAACAGCGCCGGGCCGAAGAAGAGCGCCGCGCCGCCGAGGCCGCAGAGCGCGAGGAAGCCGCGCGGATCGCGCGCGAGGCCCGCCAACAGGCCGCCGAGGCGGCCCGCGCCCGCGCCGAGGCAGAGCTTGCCCGGCAACGCGACCTCGCGCAGCGTCTGGCCGAGCAGGAGCGCCTGCAACAGGAGGCGCTGAACGCGCAGGAGGCCACGCCGAGCCCGGTGGACGGCAACGCGCCGAAGGGGACCGGCGAGGGCGGCGGCTCGGACGTGCTGACCGATGCGCTGAACGATGCCGGTGCAGCCGCGATCAATGCCGACCTGCTGGACGACGCGCTTGCCGATGCGATGGGCGAAACCCGCCTGTCGGAGCGCGACCTCAGCGAGGCGGTGGACATCGCCTCTGTGCCGATGACGCTGGAGGAACGAGATGCATTCCGGGACGCGGTGCAAAGCTGCTGGAACCTTTCGACCCTGTCGCTGGAGGCGGCCGAGACCCGCGTGGTGGTGGGGTTCCAGATGGATCGCGACGGGGTGCCCGATCCCGACAGTTTCCGCATCGTCGATGACCCGGATCCCGATCCCGCCCGCCAGCAGGCCTTCGAGGCGGCCCGCCGCGCCGTGCTGCGCTGCGCGGCCGGCGGCTATGACCTGCCGGACGACAAGTTCTATGAATGGGACGATGTCGAGATGACCTTCACCCCCAACGGGATCGAGGGTCTGCAATGAGGGTCGCGATCCTGTGGCTTGCGGGGCTTCTGGCGCTGCTGCCCGGTCTGGTGGCCGCGCAGGATTCGCCGCTGCGCATCGAGATCACCGAAGGTGTCAGCCGGCCGATGCCGCTGGCGTTGCGCGTCGCGGGGGCCGGGGATGGCGCGGATCAGGATGAAGGCGGATTGGCGGCCGAGATCGCGGCTGTGGTCTCCGCCGATCTGGCGGGCACCGGGCTGTTCGAGATCGTCTCGCCCAAGGATGCGCCGCCGGTGCGCTTCGATCAGGCGGTGGATTATGTGAGCTGGAAGGCGACGGAGATCGAGGCGCTCGTCACCGCGGAGATCACCGCCGATGCCGAGGAGATGTCGCTGCGGTTCCGGCTGTTCGACATCTTCGCGGGCCAGCCGCTTGGCGACGGGATGCAGTTCGATGCCCCCCGCGAGGGGTGGCGGCGCGCCGCGCACAAGCTGTCCGACCAGATCTATGCGCGGCTGACCGGAGAGGAGCCGTATTTCGACAGCCGCGTGGCCTTCATCGGGGAAAGCGGCCCGGCGACGGCCCGCGTCAAGCGGGTGGGGGTGATGGATTACGACGGGGCCGGGCTGAAATGGCTGACCTCTGGCGAGGATCTGGTGCTTTCGCCGCGCTTTTCCCCGGATGGGCGGACCGTGCTCTACACCAGCTATGCGGGCGGCCTGCCGCAGATCATGGCCATAGATGTCGAGACGGTCACCAGCTCTGCCCTGACCCGCGATGCCACGGCGATGAGCTTCGCGCCGCGCTATTCGCCGGGCGGGCAGTGGGTGGCGTTTTCACGCGAAAAGGACGGAAACACCGATATCTGGATCATGCGGGTGTCGAATCCCGGTTTCGCACAGCGTCTGACCCAGGGTCCGTCGATCGACACCGCGCCGTCCTGGTCGCCCGATGGCCAGCGGATCGTGTTCGAGAGCAACCGCTCGGGCAGTTCCCAGCTTTACGTTATGCGCGCCGATGGCAGCGCGCCGGAGCGGATCTCCTTCGGTGAGGACGGCGCCCGGTATGGCGAGCCGCAATGGTCGCCCCGCGGTGACCGCATTGCCTATACCCGCCATGACGGCGCGGGCTCCGCCATCGGCGTGATGCGGCCCGACGGGTCCGGCGAGACCCTGCTGTCGGACGGCCCGGCCGATAGCGGGCCAAGCTGGGCCCCGAACGGGCGTGTGTTGATCTTCACACGATCGAATGGCGATGACGGCGTGCCGCATCTGCATTCGGTGGACATCACGGGCCGAAACATGCGAGCAGTGTCGCTGAATGATGCGGCCTCCGACCCAGCTTGGGGGCCGCTGCTGCCCTGATCGCTGCCGAGGTACCTGTTCATGCGTCTGACCCTGATCCTGCTGAGCGCCGCTCTGGCCCTGTCTGCCTGCGGCATCCCGGATGACAGGCAGATCGTGTCTGCCCCCGCCGCCGATCCTTATGTCACCGGGCCGGGCGGGGTCGCGGTCTATCAGGGCGATGTGAACATGCCCGGAACCCGCCTGCCGGGCGACGCCGCGCCCGCCGCACCCGCGCCGGGGACGGAATTCGCCGCGGTCGGGACGACGGTCTATTTCGGGGAATCTGCTGCGGATCTCTCCGATGAGGCGCGCAGGACGCTGACCCGCCAGGCCGCGTGGCTGACCCAGAACAGCGCCTATGCCGCGGTCATCGAGGGCCATGCGGATGAGCCCGGCACGCGGGAATTCAACCTGGCGCTCGGGGCACGGCGGGCAACCTCGGTGCGGGAATACCTGGTGGCGAACGGGGTGGCGCCGGGCCGCATCCGCACGCTGTCCTACGGCAAGGAACGCCCGGCCTCGATCTGCGGCGCGGAGCCGAGTTGCCTTGAGCGCAATCGCCGGGCCGTCACCCAGGTCAGCCAGAGCCAGGCCGGGGTCTGATGCGCGGCGCGCGCCTGTCGCTGCTGTTTCTGGTCTGCGGCGCGGCTCTGCCGGCGGCCGGGCAGGACATCGCGCCGATGGGCGGTGCCATTGCGCTCGATGACCCGGCCCTTGTCGAAGGTCTGGAGGCGCTGCCGCAGCAGGGCAGCGAGGCGGTCGAGCAGGACCCCGTGAGCGCGGGAGCGGCCGCGGAGATGGACCCGGACACGCTGGCCGACATGCAGGCCGATCTGCGCACCATTTCCGCCGATCTCCAGGGCTTGCGGGCAGAGCTGCTCGCCTCCGGTGCGCAGGGCTTCGCGGCGGCGGGCGGAGATTCTGCCATTGACCGCATGAACGCGATGGAAAGCAGGATCGCGGATCTGACCGCGCGCACGGAAAAACTGTCGAACACCATCCGCCGCGTGGTCGCGGAGACCGGCAATCGGATCGGCGATCTGGAATTCCGCCTCTGCGAGCTGGATCCGAACTGCGATCTGGGCGCACTGATGTCTGAACAGCTCGGATCCGGCGCGGCTGCGCCGCCGGGCGCGCCGCCCGCGTCCGCGCCGCCATCCGACATCAGCGCGGTGGTGCTGCCGCCGCCGGCAGACACGCCGGTCGATATTGCCCCGCCCACCGAGGAGGAGCACCGCGAATTCGCCGCCGCGCGTCGCGCGGTGGAGGCGGGCCGCTGGCAGGAGGCCATGACCCAGCTCGACCACCTGGTCAGCGCGCATGCCGGAGGGCCGCTGACGGCGGATTCGCTGTATCTGCTCGGGCTGGCGCAGAACGCGGGCGAGATGCCGGAGGCGGCGGCGAAATCTTGGCTGATGGCGTTTTCGGCCGCGCCGGACGGCGCGCGCGCCGCGGCCAGCCTGCTGGCGCTGTCCGAGGTGCTGGGAGAGATGGGCGAGCCGGGCGATGCCTGTCCGTTTCTGGAGGAGCTGCGCCGTCGCTTCCCCGATTCCGCGGAAGCGGCCGCCGGGACCGAACACCCTGCCGCCGCAGCCTGCGCTGACCAAGCCGCGCCGGAGGGGGACGGTGCCGACTGATCCGAAAGAGCTGGAAAGGCGCGCCTTCGTTGCGCTCGACCGGTTGACGGATGGGGTGTCGGGGCTTGGCCTGGCCGTGTCGGGCGGGGGCGATTCGGTGGCGCTGATGCAGCTCGTCAGCCGCTGGCCGGGGCGTTCGCGCCATGCCGTTTCAGTGGCCACGGTCGATCACGGGCTGCGCGCCGCCTCGGCAGGGGAGGCCTGCGGGGTGGCCCGCGGAGCGGCTCGGCTGGGCTTTCCGCATCAGACGATTCGCTGGGACGCGGGGGACGGGCGCGGCAATCTGATGGCCCGCGCCCGCGCGGCGCGGCTGCGGCTTCTGTCCGACTGGGCCGGGGCGCGCGGTCTGGGGGCGGTGCTGCTGGGTCACACGCGGGACGATGTTGCCGAGACGCTGCTGATGCGGCTGGGACGCGGGGCGGGGATTGACGGCCTCTCGGCGATGACCGAACGGCGCGCCTCGCATGGCGTGGAGTGGCTGCGCCCGCTGCTGGATGTCGGGCGGCAGGAACTGCGCGACTGGCTGCGGCAAACTGACGCAAGCTGGATCGAAGACCCGACCAATGAGGACGAGAGCTTCGACCGCGCCCGGATCCGGCGGGTGATGGCAGAGATGGGGCTGGACCCGGCCATGCTGGCGCTCTCCGCCGCCAACATTGCCGAAGCACGCGCGGCGCTGAACGCGGCCATGTTGCCGCTGATCGAGGATGCCGAAGCACGTCTGGCGGCACTCGTGCTGAACCGCCCGCGCTTTGCGGCCGCGCCGGCCGAATTGCGACGGCGGCTCGTTGTCGCAGCGACCCGATTCGTCACCGGGGGCGATTATCCGCCGCGCCGTTCCGGGGTGGATCACGCGCTGCAATCGCTGGAGGCGGGGACGCGCGTGACGCTGGACGGCGTGGTTCTGGACCCGTCGGGCGACCGGCTTCTGGTGCATCGCGAGCCGGCCGCGGCGACGCGCGCGGCGCTTGATGCGGATCGCTGGGATAACAGGTGGAAAATCATCGGGTTGCGCAAGGGCGACCGGGTCGCAGCCCTTGGCGACGGGGTCGCGAATTTGGACTGGCGGACGCTCGGCACCACCCATCTGGAGGCGCAGGCCCTGCCGGTGGTGGTCCGCGATGGCCGGATCATCCTGCCGCTGCGGGAGGCAGGTGACGGGCTGTCTGCCACGCCGATCCGTGATATGCTGGATTTCCGACGGATTCTGCTTGGGCATTGAACAGCGCAGGCGAATCCCTATTTTCACGGCAAAGCCTTTTTCCCTGTCCCGCCGGAGGAGAGCCCTTTGGGTAACGCACGCAACATCGCCTTCTGGGTCGTCCTGTTCCTCATGATCCTTATGCTGTTCAACCTGTTCAGCGACGGGGCATCCCAGATGAACAGCCGCCAGATCAGCTATTCCGATTTCATCCAGCGGGTGGAGGGCGATCAGGTCTCGACCGTGACCATCGACGGTGAAGATATCTACCTGACAACAAATGACGGCGGCCAGTTCACCACGGTGCGTCCGCAGGGCGAGGAGATCGCCAATGACCTGATCGCCAAGAATGTCGAGGTGCGTGTCGAACCGCAGCAGCAATCCGGCTTCATGTCGTTCCTGGGCGTGTGGCTGCCCTTCATCCTGCTGATCGGGGTGTGGATCTTCTTCATGAACCGGATGCAGGGCGGCGGCAAAGGCGGGGCGATGGGCTTCGGCAAATCGCGCGCCAAGCTGCTGACCGAGAAACATGGACGGGTCACCTTCGACGACGTGGCGGGGATCGACGAGGCCAAGGAAGAGCTTGAGGAGATCGTCGAATTCCTGCGCAACCCGCAGAAATTCAGCCGTCTGGGCGGCAAGATCCCGAAAGGGGCGTTGCTGGTGGGCCCGCCGGGCACGGGTAAGACGCTGCTGGCGCGTGCCATCGCGGGCGAGGCCGGGGTGCCGTTCTTCACCATCTCTGGTTCCGACTTCGTGGAGATGTTCGTGGGTGTCGGTGCCAGCCGCGTCCGCGACATGTTCGAACAGGCCAAGAAATCCGCCCCCTGCATCGTCTTCATCGACGAGATCGACGCGGTCGGCCGCGCCCGCGGCGTCGGCATCGGCGGCGGCAATGACGAGCGCGAGCAGACGCTGAACCAGTTGCTTGTCGAGATGGACGGGTTCGACGCCAATGATGGCGTCATCATCATCGCCGCGACCAACCGCAAGGACGTTCTGGACCCGGCGCTGCTGCGTCCGGGCCGGTTTGACCGCAACATCCATGTGCCCAATCCCGACATCAAGGGGCGCGAGAAGATCCTTGGCGTGCATGCCAAGAAGGTGCCGCAGGGACCCGATGTCGATCTGCGCATCATCGCGCGCGGGACGCCCGGATTCTCCGGCGCGGATCTGATGAACCTGGTCAACGAAGCGGCGCTGACCGCGGCGCGGATCGGGCGGCGCTTCGTGACCATGGAGGATTTCGAGAACGCCAAGGACAAGGTCATGCTGGGTGTCGAGCGCCGAAGCATGGTGCTGACGCCCGAGCAGAAGGAAAAGACCGCCTATCACGAGGCCGGCCACGCCATCGTGGGTCTCTCGCTGCCGAAATGCGATCCGGTCTACAAGGCGACGATCATCCCGCGCGGCGGTGCGCTCGGCATGGTGGTGTCGCTGCCCGAGATGGATCGGCTGAATTTCCACAAGGACGAGGTCAAGCAGAAGCTGGCGATGACCATGGCCGGTAAAGCGGCTGAGATCATCAAATACGGCGAGGATGGCGTCTCGAACGGTCCCGCTGGAGACATCCAGCAGGCCAGCCAGCTTGCCCGCGCGATGGTGATGCGCTGGGGCATGTCCGACAAGGTCGGCAATATCGACTACGCCGAGGCGCATGAAGGCTATTCCGGCAATACTGGCGGGTTCTCGGTCTCGGCGGCGACGAAAGAGCTGATCGAGCAGGAAGTGCGTGAGCTGATCGAGGAAGGCTACCAGGAGGCGCGGCGGATCCTCATCGACAAGGAAGAGGAATTCGAGCGGCTGGCGCAGGGGCTTCTGGAATACGAGACGCTGACCGGCGAAGAGATCGGCAAGGTCATCCGCGGCGAGGCGCTTGGCGGCGATGACGACACGCCGTCCTCGGGCATCCCGCAGGTGGCCTCCGTCCCGAAGGCCGGACGCGCGCCGGGCTCGGGCGCATCGGAGCCGGTGCCGCAATCGTGACATTGGACATCTGACACAAGCCTGTTCCCCCGGTCGACGGACCGGGGGGAGTGTCGTTTTTCAGTTTACATTGGCAATGCCGGAACTTCCGCTACAAAACCATCAGGACGGAAACACCGACCACAAGCGCAAGCGCGAAACCCAGGTTGATAATCACGCCAATTCTGTCCATGGCGTATCCTTTCGTCGCAGCCTCATGCTGCATTATGTGACAAAACGCGGCAATCCGGTGGCAGTTCCGATTCTCCAGCCCTGATTCTGCACTGCGGCATGTTTGCAACGCCAGGGTTGCGGCCGGGCCGGCGCGCGGTTTACAGGAAGCCCATGCGGACCAACGAGATTCACGACATGACGACCCTGCGCAGCCAGATCGACGCGCTGGATGAGCAGTTGATCGCGCTTCTGGCGCAGCGCAGCCGTCTGATCGACCGCGCCGCCGAGATCAAGGCGCGAGAGAACCTGCCCGCGCGAATCGAGTCCCGCGTCGAGGAGGTGGCGATGCTGGCCCGCAGTCGTGCCCGCGAGGCCGGGCTGGACCCGGATCTGGCCGAGGCGCTGTGGCGCCGGATGATGGAGCATTTCATCGCCCAGGAAGAGTCACAGCTGGGCCGTCCCTGACACCGGGACGGACCCAAACTTGCAGTGGAATTTCCGGTGGCGATGGACTAGGCCGTCGCGGGACAGGGTTGTCTCGGGGAAGATGAATGACGGCGACGCGGATAGACGGCAAGGCCCATGCGGCCCGATTGCGGGCACGGATCGCGGAACAGGTCGCGGAGCTGAAGCAGGCGCATGATCTGGTTCCGGGGCTGGCCGTCGTGCTGGTCGGTGAGGATCCCGCAAGCCAGGTCTATGTCGCCTCCAAGGGCAAGCAGACCGTCGAGGCCGGGATGAAGAGCTTCGAGCATCGCCTGCCGGCGGATGCGACGCAGGCGGAGCTGCTGGCGCTGATCGGCCGGCTGAACGCGGATGCGGAGGTGCATGGCATTCTGGTCCAGCTTCCGCTGCCGGGCCATATCAACGAATCCGAGGTCATCAACGCAATTGCGGTGAAAAAGGATGTGGACGGGTTTACCGTGGCCAATTCCGGGCGGCTGGCGACGGGTCAGCGGGCAATGGTGCCCTGCACGCCGCTGGGGTGCCTGATGCTGCTGCGCGATCAGATGGGCGATCTTTCGGGCAAGGAGGCGGTGGTGATCGGCCGGTCGAACATCGTCGGCAAGCCGATGGCGTCGCTGCTTCTGGGAGACAATGCCACGGTGACCGTCGCCCATTCACGCACGAAGGATCTGCCCGAGGTGGTGCGCCGCGCCGATATCGTCGTGGCGGCGGTGGGCCGCCCCGAGATGGTGAAGGGTGATTGGCTCAAGCCCGGCGCGGTCGTCATCGATGTGGGGATCAACCGCACAGAGGCCGGGCTGGTGGGCGACGTGGATTATGCTTCGGCCGTCGAGATCGCCGCGGCAGTAACGCCGGTGCCGGGCGGGGTCGGCCCGATGACGATCGCCTGCCTGCTGGCCAACACGCTGACCGCCTGTTGCCGGGCGAATGATCTGCCCGATCCGGCAGGTCTGACCGGCTGACAGGGCTTCCTCCAAGCGGACCGCTGCGACGCTCAGAAATCGACGCAGATGCCCTTTTTCTCGTAATCCCCGTAGCGCACCGGCTCCGGCCCGTCGCGACCGCCCAGTTCGATCGGAAGGACCGGTTTCTCGGCGGCAAGGCGGCGGCGCTCTTCCGCTTCGGCTAGGGCGCGCAGCGCGGCTTGGGGCAGGTCGCGCGTCTCGGTCATGGCAGCTTGCCTTTCATTGCGGTAACAGGACGGTATCTAGGGAAGGGGCCGGGATTGGACAAGGCAAAGACGACCCGATCGCCGCAGGATCCGGCGCGCAAGGGCGCGCTGCGGCTGATCGGCGGGGTGTTGGAGGGGCAGTCCCTCGCGGAACAGGCGGGCGCGATTGCGCGGCTGGCCCCGCAGGACAAGGCGCGGGCGCAGCGGCTGGCGCTGAGCGTGCTGCGCAACATCGACCGGGCCGATAGCTTGCTGGTCACCCATCTGTCGCGCAAGCCGCGCCCGGATGTGCTGAACATCCTGCGGCTCGGCACTGTGGAGTTGCTGGAACATGGCGAAGCACCGCATGGGGTGGTCAATGCCGCGGTCGGCCTGGTGCGCAATGCCGGGCCGAAGGGCCGGGCCGCCGCCGGGATGGTGAATGCGGTGCTGCGCAAGATTTCGGTCCAGCAGACCGACTGGGCCAGCCTGCGGCCGGAGGAAATGCCGGGCTGGCTGCGCGACCCGGTCATCGCGAAGTGGGGTGCGGGGGTGGCCCTGAACATCGAGGCCGCGCATCAGCAGGGCGCGCTGCCAGATCTGAGCGTCAAGCCCGGCCAATCCGCGCCCGGAGAGAGGCTGCCGACCGGCTCCTTCCGCCTGCGCGAGGCGGGCCAGATCAGCCGTCTGCCCGGCTACGCTGAAGGCAACTGGTGGGTGCAGGATGCGGCTGCGGCCCTGGCGGTGCGGATGCTCGATCCGAAGCCGGACGAGTTGATCGTCGATCTCTGCGCCGCGCCGGGTGGCAAGACGCTCCAACTCGCCGCCGCCGGTGCCGCGGTGACGGCCGTGGATATCTCCGCCCCGCGGCTGGAGCGTCTGCGCGAGAACCTCGATCGGTGCGGATTGACGGCCGGAATCGTTGCGGCGGATGCGCTGCATTGGACCCCGGCGACGGCGCCTGACGCGGTCCTTCTGGATGCGCCCTGCTCGGCCACCGGCACGATCCGCCGCCATCCTGATCTGCCGCTGATCCGCGACGGATCGGCCATTGCGGGGCTGTGCGAGCTGCAGGCGCGGCTGATCGACCGGGCGCTCGAGATGCTGCGTCCCGGCGGTCGGCTGGTTTTCGCCACCTGTTCTCTGCTGCCCGCGGAGGGCGAGGATCAGCTCGCCGCGGCGCTTGCGCGGCATCCGGCTGTGGTCGTGGAACCGCCCGACGTTGAGGGGATTTCGCCGGACTGGATCACGGCGCGGGGCGGGTTGCGGCTGCGTCCCGATTACTGGCCGGATCTGGGTGGCATGGACGGGTTCTTCATCGCCCGCTTGCGCAAGCCGGAAACCGCCCGCTAGGCTCCGGTCATGGATGATAGCAACCGGCCCCACGGATTTACCACGCGGATGGAGTCGCGCAGCCTCGGCTCCGCGATCCGCGGGCAGGAGATCATGGCCGGACGGCTTGGTCCGACCGGCGGGGATCCGGCCGGCGATCCCTTCGCCGAACCGGCGCGCGACGCCCATCATGCGGCGGAACTGCACGGGTTCGGCTGGCTGGACGATCTGGCCGCTGTCGGGCAGCCAAGGGCGCGTGAGCTGGCGCAGGGCTGGGTGCTCGGCTGGATTGCGGCCCATCCAACCCCGCCGCAGGAGCCGGATGGCGCTGTCTGGCGGGCCGATACGTGCGGTCGGCGTGTGCTGCGCTGGATCTTTCACGCCGGGCAGATCCTGCCCGGACTGGATCGCGCCGCCGCGCAGCCGGTGTTCGACAGCCTTCACGCGCAACTCGCCTTCCTGGCGCGGGTCGAGGCCCCTGCGGGCCGGGCGCGGATCGAGGCGCTGAGCGCACAGGCGATCGCGGCGATGCGGCTCCGCGGCGCGGAGGCGGCGGTGGCCCCCGCCCTTGACCGGCTGTCAGGCGACGCGGCAAGCAGCATCGCGGGCCCCGTGATGCGCAGCCGGTGCCCGGAGGAGCTGTCGGCCTGTCTGACGCTGCTCGGCTGGGTGAAGGATGCGGCCGGGGACACCGGCCACGACCTGCCCGCAGAGATCTCTCGGATGATCGAGGAGATCGCCCCGATGCTGCGGGCGCTGCGTCATGCCGATGGCGGTCTGCCGCGGTTTCATGGCGGCGGGCGGGGCGTGGCGGGCAGGCTGGATTACGGGCTGCGCGCCGCCACCGGCCCGGCCGCGACGGCAACCGGGCAGATCATGGGATTCGCGCGGCTGGCGCGGGCGCGGGCGACGGTCATGCTGGACGCCGCGCCACCCCCCGCCGGGCCCGCCGCGACCCACGCCCATGCCTCGACACTGGGTATGGAGTTCACCTCGGCCCGGCACCCGGTGGTGATCAGTTGCGGACCCGGCCGGATGTTCGGGCCGGACTGGGCGCGCGCCAGCCGTGCGACGGCCTGCCATTCGACGCTGTGCCTGTCGGGGCAAAGCTCTGCCAGGCTTCTGCCCCCCGACAGCGCGGGAAATGAGCGTCTGACCCTGCTGCCACAGCGGGTCTGGGCCGGTGCCTGCGACGAAGAGGGCAATCTGCTGCCGCCCGACACCCCGCCGCCGCGCCTGCCGCAGACGGTCCTGGCCGGCCACGACGGCTGGCAGGGCAGTCACGGGCTGAGCCATCTGCGCGAGCTTGTCCTGTCACCCGATGGCGACGCGCTGCGGGGCGAGGATATGCTGGCCGCCCTGGACGAGAAGTCGCGGGCGATCCTGGACCGCATCCTTGCCGCGCAGGGCGGCGTCGGCTTCGAGATCCGCTTTCATCTGCATCCCGATGTGACGGTAAGAACGGAGGGCGACGCGGTGACGCTGCATCTGCCCGGCGAGACCTGGTGTTTCCGCCATGACGGCGTGGCCGCGTTGCGGCTGGAGCCCACCGCCTATCTGGAGGCCGGTCAGCCGGAGCCGCTGGCGGCGACCCAGATCGTGCTGGGGCACAGCCTGACCGAACCGGCAGTCCAGATCGGCTGGACCTTCATCCGCGCAGGCGCTAGCTAGGCGGCAATTCCCGAACCGCGACGACTCAGGACAAAATGCCGCAAGAAATCATCCCGTTGAAACGTGCCCTGATCTCGGTCTCCGACAAGACCGGGCTGGTCGAGTTCGCCCGCGCGCTCGACGCCGAAGGGGTCGAGATCCTGTCGACCGGCGGCACGGCGAAGGCGCTGCGTGAGGCCGGGCTGGCGGTGTCGGACGTGGCGGATGTGACCGGCTTCCCGGAGATGATGGACGGCAGGGTCAAGACGCTGCATCCGGCCGTGCATGGCGGATTGCTGGCGCTGCGCGACGATGCGGCGCATCAGAAGGCCGCGGAGGATCACGGAATCGGCATGATCGATCTGCTGGTGGTCAATCTCTACCCGTTCGAGGAGACGGTGGCGCGCGGCGGCGATTATGCCGACTGCGTGGAGAATATCGACATTGGCGGCCCGGCGATGATCCGCGCGGCGGCCAAGAACCACGCCTATGTGGGGGTGGTGGTCGATGTGCAGGATTACGACGAGGTGCTGGATCAGCTTCGCGCGTCGGGTGGGCTGGACCTGGCCACGCGGCAGCGCCTGGCGCAGACCGCCTATGCCCGCACCGCGGCCTATGATGCGGCGGTGTCGAACTGGATGGCCGGCGCGATCGGGGTGGAGACGCCGCGCCGCCGCGCCTTCGCGGGCACCCTGGCGCAGGGGCTTCGCTATGGCGAAAACCCGCATCAGCGCGCGGCCTTCTACACCACCGGAGAGGCACGGCCGGGCGTGGCCACGGCGCGGCAATGGCAGGGCAAGGAGCTGTCCTATAACAACATCAACGACACCGATGCGGCCTTCGAGCTGGTGGCGGAGTTCGACCCGGCGGACGGTCCCGCCTGCGCGATCATCAAGCACGCCAATCCCTGCGGTGTGGCGCGTGCGGATACGGCGGCCGAGGCCTATCGCCGTGCCTTCGACTGCGACCGCACATCGGCCTTCGGCGGGATCATCGCGCTGAACCAGACGCTGGATGGCGAGACCGCGCGCGCCATCACCGAGATCTTCACCGAGGTCGTCATCGCCCCCGACGCCACCGACGAAGCGCGCGAGGTGTTTGCAGGTCGCAAGAATCTGCGGCTTCTGACCACCGGCGGCCTGCCCGACCCGGCCGCTGGCGGCACCGCGTTCCGGCAGGTGGCGGGGGGCTTCCTCGTGCAATCGCGCGACAATGGGCGCGTGGCACCGCCGGAGCTGAAGGTGGTCACGAAGCGCCAGCCGAGCGAGGCCGAACTGGCCGATCTGATGTTCGCCTGGTCGGTGGCCAAGCATGTGAAATCGAACGCCATCGTGTACGCCAAGGATCTGGCCACGGTCGGCATCGGGGCCGGGCAGATGAGCCGGATCGATTCCACCCGGATCGGGCGCAGCAAGGCGCAGGACATGGCCGAGGCGCTGTCGCTGCCGCTGCCGCTGACCTCCGGTGCGGCGGTGGCCTCGGATGCGTTCTTTCCCTTTGCCGACGGGGTCGAGGCCCTGGCCGATGCCGGGGCCGAGGCGGTGATCCAGCCCGGCGGCTCGGTCCGCGACGCCGAGGTGATCGCGGCGGCGGATGCGCGCGGCATCACCATGGTCTTCACCGGCCAGCGTCATTTCCGGCACTGATGTCGGGCGAGTCCAAAAAGACAGCGGTCCCGCAGAAGGCCAGGACCGGATCCGATGCCGGGAAGGGCGCGGCCAAGCCGCGCCGCAAGAAGGCATCCGCACCACCGCCGCCGGAGCCAAATTCGCTGCACACCCTGGCATGGGTGGCGGCGGCGATCATTCTGATCGACCAGATCAGCAAATACTATGTCGTCCATGTGCTCCGGCTGGACCGGCTGCGTGAGATCGACGTGTTGCCGCCCTGGATCAATCTGCGCATGGCGTGGAACCAGGGGGTGAATTTCGGACTTTTCAGCTCCTCAAACGACCCGATGCGATGGGTGCTGATCGCCATCGCCATCGCCGTGTGCCTGTGGGTGATCATCTGGGTGCGCCGCACCCGGCCGGGCCGCTTCACCCAGCTGGCCGCGGGGCTGTTGATCGGCGGGGCGATCGGGAACGTGATCGACCGGCTGCTCTACGGGGCAGTGGCCGATTTCCTGAACATGTCGCTGCCCAACTGGCGCAACCCCTACAGCTTCAACGTCGCCGATATCGCGATCTTCGCAGGCGCGTTCGGGCTGATCCTGCAACCGCCCCAGTCCAATCGGCCGGGCGCGGACAAGACCCGTGACGCGCCTGCCAAATAAGGCTAGAAGTGCTGCAATGAGAAACGGGGGACCGGAATGCGGCTAATCTGGGCACTGATCGGGGCGGGGGCTTTGGCCTCATGTTCCAGCGATCCGCAGCTCCATAACCTGACGGCCGGGCAGGACACGCCGGACGAGTTCTCCATCGTGCCCACGCGGCCCCTGTCCATGCCACCGGATCTGAACCAGCTTCCGCAGCCGACACCGGGCGGTGCCAATATCACCGATCCGAACCCGAAAGGCGACGCGGTGGCGGCTCTTGGCGGCAATCCGGAGCGTTTGGCCCCGACCGGGATCGGTGCGGCGGACGGTGCGCTCGTGACCTACGCCTCGCGGCTTGGCGTGACCGCGGGGATCCGTCAGCAGCTCGCGCAGGAAGACCTCGCCTGGCGGTCGAATCACTCGCGCCGCCTGCTGGAGAACCTGGCGCGCACGGATGTCTATTACCGCGCCTATGAGCCAATGACGCTGGATAGCTGGGCCGAGCAGGATCGCTGGCAGCGCGCCGGCGCCCGCACCCCGTCCGCGCCGCCGCTGCTGGAAGAGTGATCCCGCGTCCGCGCGTCTGCCGCCGCTCGGCGGGAGCGGTCACCCGGACGTGATTTGTCCGCCCGGATCCGCAGCGCCATTTTCGCGCTGCCTCAGCCCCCGCGAAAGGAGCGACGATGCGCGCATTTTTCCTGGCCGCACTCATGGCCACGCCGGCCTTTGCCGAGATGCCCCCCGGTGTCAGCCATTTCACGCTGGATAACGGCCTCGAAGCCGTGGTGATCGAGGATCATCGCGCCCCGGTCGTCGTGCAGATGCTCTGGTACAAGATCGGTTCGGCAGATGAGGTGCCGGGCAAGACCGGCCTCGCGCATTATCTCGAGCATCTGATGTTCAAGGGCACGGAGCAGGTCGAACCGGGCGAGTTCTCGCGCACGGTGACGGCCAATGGCGGGCGGGACAACGCGTTCACCAGCTATGACTTCACCACCTATTTCCAGCGGATCGCCTCGGACCGGCTGCCGATGATCATGGAGATGGAGGCCGACCGGATGGAGAATCTGCGCATCGGCGAGGAGGACTGGCAGGCGGAGCGTCAGGTGGTGCTGGAAGAACGCGCGCAGCGCACCGACAGCGACCCCTCGGCCCTGTTCGCAGAAGAACGCAGCGCGGCGCAGTATCTGAACCATCCCTACGGCCGCCCGGTGATCGGCTGGCGGGCCGAGATGACGGATCTGACGCGGTCTGACGCGCTTGACTGGTATGACCGCTATTACGCGCCGAACAATGCGATCCTGGTGCTGGCGGGCGACGTGACGCCTGAGCGCGCGCGCGAACTGGCCGAGGAATATTACGGACCCATCCCGGCCAAGGAGGGGGTGGACCGTGCCGCGCGCCCGCAGGAGCCGACGCAGCGCGCGCCCCGCCGGATGGAGATGCGCGATCCCCGTGTCCCGCAACCCTCCATGGTCCGCACCGTGCTGGTGCCGGAGCGCAACCCGGGCGATCAGGACATGGCCGCGGCGCTGAGCGTGCTGGCCGAGTTGCTGGGCGGATCGCCGCAGACCTCTGTTCTGGGTCGCGAACTGGTGCTGACCGGGCAGGCGCTATATGCCGGGGCAGGGTATGAGGGCCTCGCCGTCGATCCGACCAATTTCTACATCTCGATGGCGCCGGTCGATGGGCAGTCGCCGCAGGAGGCCGAGGCGGCCCTGGACGCGGTTCTGGCGCGGTTTCTGGAAGAAGGCCCGGACCCCGAGCAGCTTGAGCGGGTCAAGACCACGATCCGCGCCGCGAAGATCTATGAACAGGATTCCGCGCATGGGCGGGCCTATCAATATGGTCAGGGTCTCGCCACGACGCTGAGCATCGAGGATGTGAATGCCTGGCCCGATCTGCTGGCCGATGTGACGGAGGCGGATGTGATGGAAGCGGCCGATCTGGTGCTGAACAGCACGGCCAGCGTGACCGGCTGGCTGCTGCCGGAGGAGGCGGACGACGCGCAATCATCTGCCGTCGATCCGCCGGTCGCAAAGCCGGATGACATCGCCCCGTCTGCCGACGGCGCCGGCGAAGCCGCGTCCGGCGCGGACGCAGGCCGGGCCGACGGGCAGCCGGACAACGCGGAGAGCGAGACGGAGGCGGGAGAATGACGATCATGCGGAAGGTCTTTTTCGCCGCGGTGCTGTGCGCCGCGCCCCTCGCCACCGCCGCGCCGGCACGCGCCATCGAGATCCAGGAGGTGACCTCCCCTGGCGGTCTCACGGCCTGGCTGGTCGAGGATGACAGCATCCCCTTCGCGGCGGTCGATTTCGCCTTTCGGGGCGGCGCCAGCCTCGATCCGCCCGGCAAGCGCGGGGCGATCAACCTGATGACGCACACGCTCGAGGAAGGCGCGGCAGAGATGGACGCGACCGAATTTGCCGCCGCGGTCGAGGAGCTTGGGGCGGGCATCAGCTTCGATGTTGGCGACGACGCGCTGACCGTCTCGACCCGGTTCCTGACCCAGAACCGCGACGCGACGGCGGAGCTGCTGTCCGACGCGCTGAGCGCGCCGCGTTTCGACGAGGACGCGGTGGCGCGGGTGAAGGGGCAGGTGATGGCGATCATCCGCTCCGAGGACACCGATCCGCAGACCATCGCGCGCAAGGCCGCGGCAGAGGCGGCCTTCGGGGCGCATCCCTATGGCAGTTCGATCAACGGCACGGCGGAATCGGTGGCGCCGCTGGGACCGCAGGATATGGTGGAGGCGCTGAACCGGGTGGTGGCGCGCGACCGCGTCGTGATCGGTGCGGCGGGCGATATCAGTCCCGAAGAGCTTGGCCAACTGATCGACGAGGTGCTGGGCGGCATTCCCGAAACCGGCACCGCGCCGCTGCCGTCGGAGGCCGAGTTCCTGGCCGAGGGCGGCGAACAGGTGATCGACTGGAACAGCCCGCAGACCGTCGTGGGCTTCGTGCAGCCTGCCCCGGAGATGGACGATCCGGATTATTTCGCGGCCTATGTCGCCAATCACATCCTCGGCGGCGGCGGGTTCTCGTCGCGGCTGATGGAGGAGATCCGCGAGGAGCGCGGCCTGACCTATGGCGTCTATACCTCGCTGGTGAACGGCGCCTATGCCCCGACCTGGCAGGGCGGCATGTCGAGTTCCAACGCCTCGGTCGAAGAGGCGGTGGATCTGGTCCGGCAGGAATGGGCGCGCATGGCAGACGGGGTGAGCGATCGGGAACTTGCCGATGCCAAGACCTATCTGACCGGCGAATATCCGCTTCGCTGGGACGGCAACGCCAAGATCTCGTCAATCCTGACCGGGATGCAACTCATGGGATTGCCGATCGACTATCCCGACCGGCGCAATGATCTGGTCGAGGCGGTCACATCGGATGACGTCGCCCGCGTCGCGCAGCAGTGGCTTGACCCGGAGGAGTTGTTCTTCGTTCTCGTGGGCCGGCCCGAAGGGGTTGATGAGGCATCACGGCCGACGGACTGAAGGCAAGAAAGACGCCGCGCAGCCCGGCCGGGCTGCGCGGCGGCCTCGTATCGTTTCAATTGATTTATTCGACCCGGACCGCGCCCGAGCCACCGAGCGCCGCACCGGCCACCGCGCCCGCCGGACCGCCGACAACGGCACCCGTCGCCGCGCCGGTGGTGGCGCGTGTGGCGGCGTTTTCGCCGCAGGCGGCGACTGCGAGAACCGATCCGCAGATCACGAGGGCTGCAATTCTTTTCATCTCAACTCTCCCTAATTAGGACGGAAGTCATTCCGCTGGATCATTAACGCCCGGCGACACAGGCCGGTTTCCCTGCCAGCCGGTTTGAGCCGGAGAATCATTTCCCGCGCCGTTCAGATTTGCTAGATATTGCGTTATGAACGCTCAGCACCCCCATATCCGCCCGGTAATCCGGCAGCTCGATGACAGCGTCGCCAACCGGATCGCCGCGGGCGAGGTGGTCGAGCGTCCGGCCTCGGCGGTCAAGGAATTGGTCGAGAACGCCATCGACGCAGGCGCAGGGCGCATCGATGTGACCATCTCGCAGGGCGGCAAGGCGCTGATCCGCGTGTCCGATGACGGCTGTGGCATGTCGGCCGAGGATTTGCCGCTGGCCATGTCGCGCCACGCCACCTCCAAGATCGATGGCAGCGATCTTCTGGCGATTCGCAGCTTCGGTTTTCGCGGTGAGGCGCTGCCATCGCTTGGCGCGGTCGGGCGGCTGACCATTACCTCTCGTGCCGAGGCCGACGGCGCGGAAATCCGCGTGACCGGCGGCCGGATCGAGCCGGTCCGGCCGGCAGCGTCCAATCGCGGCACCACGGTCGAGCTGCGCGACCTGTTCTTTGCCACCCCGGCGCGGCTGAAATTCCTGCGCAGCGAGCGGGCGGAAACCCAGGCGATCGCGGAAGTGGTGCGCCGCCTGGCGATGGCGGAACCCTCGATTTCCTTCACCCTGTCGGAGGAGGACCGGGTGATTCTGCGCGCCGATGCGGAGCAGGGCGATCTGTTCGACGCGCTGCATGCGCGCCTTAGCCGGATCATGGGGCGCGATTTCATCGACAACGCGGTTCGGATCGAGGCAGAGCGCGACGGGGTTCGGCTGTCCGGCTTCGCTGCGCTGCCCACCTATTCCCGCGGCGCGGCGGTGGCGCAGCATCTGTTCGTCAACACCCGCCCGGTGCGCGACAAGCTGCTGACCGGGGCGCTGCGGGCCGGTTATTTCGATGTCCTGCCCTCTGGTCGGCATCCGGCGGCCGCGCTGTTCATTGATTGCGATCCGCAGCTTGTGGATGTGAATGTCCATCCGGCCAAGGCGGAGGTGCGGTTTCGTGATCCCGCCGCGGTGCGCGGTCTCGTGGTCGCGACGCTGCGCCATCGGCTGGCCGGCGAATCGCGGCGCGCCTCTGACACGGTCGGCGCGGCCACGCTGGCGGCGTTCCGGGCCGATCCGGTATCGGATCAGCCGCCGGTCGCGCGGTATCAGATGGAGTATCGCCCGACCTCTCCGTCTCGCGCCGCCATCCGGGCCGCCCATGACGCACAGGCCCCGGCCTTCGACGGGTTCGCCGACGCGCCCTCCGCGCGGTTCGAGGAGATCGGCGAGGGTGACGGTCCGGTGGATGCCCCGCTCGGCGCGGCGCGGGCGCAGATCCATGAGAACTACATCGTCGCGCAGACCGCCGACGGGATGATCCTTGTCGATCAGCACGCCGCCCATGAACGGCTTGTGTATGAGCGGCTGAAGCGGCTGGCAGCGGAGAACGGCATTGCCGCGCAGGCCTTGCTGATCCCCGAGATCGTGGAATTGCCCGAGGATGACGCCGCGCGCATTCTCTCGATTCGCGACGCGCTTGCGGATCTGGGCCTGACGGTCGAGCCCTTCGGCGGCGGCGCGATTGCCGTCCGCGAGATCCCGGCCCTGTTCGGGCGGCTCGACGCGACGGCGCTGATTCGTGACATTGCCGATGATCTGGCCGATCAGGGGTCGTCCGACCGGCTGCAGGCGCGGGTCGATGCGGTGCTCTCCTCGATGGCGTGCCACGGATCGGTCCGGTCGGGCCGACGCATGACCGCGGCCGAGATGAACGCGCTTCTGCGCGAAATGGAGCAGACGCCGCGCTCCGGGCAGTGCAATCACGGTCGGCCGACCTGGGTGCGGCTGTCCTTGTCCGATATCGAGCGGCTCTTCGGTCGCAAGGATTGACGCGGTCCGCGGAATGGCGCGACACTGACCCCGCGGAGGGACGGACATGCTAGAGATCACCGCCGACAAGCTCGCCTTCATCATCATTCGCGCCCGCGAATATGACAGCGGCATCAACGCCTGGGCGCATAGCGGGCAGCGCAAGGGCACCGGCGTGCGCAGCGAGCTGCACGAGTTCATCGCCAATCTGAACGAGGACGAGCAGGCGGCGCTGACCGCGATCATGTGGATCGGCCGCGACAGCTTCGACGCGAGCGAGCTGGACGAGGCCATGGCCACCGCCCGGACAAAGCAGACCGCGCCCACGGAGGATTACCTGATGGGCGAGCCTCGCCTGGCCGATCTGCTGGAAGCGGGGATGGAGGCGCTCGGGATCTCGCCGGAATATGAAGAAGATGATCTGCAACATCAGGTCTGAGCCGCAAGGGGCGCTGCCGTGACCCTGCTGTTCGCCGATCCGAGCGCGCTGTCGCATGCGTCGCCGCCGGGTCACCCCGAGCAGGTCGCGCGCTATGACGCGGTGATTGAGGCCCTGGCGGATCTGGATCTGGACCGCAGGGAGGCACCGCTGGCGACGGATGCGTCCCTGCTGCTCTGCCATCCGCAGCGTTACCTGGACCGGATCGCCTCGGCCGTGCCGGATGCGGGCTGCGCGATGCTGGACGCCGACACCTATCTGTCACCCGGCTCGCTGGAGCCCGCGCGGCGGGCTGCGGGTGGCGCGGTGGCGGCGGTGGATGCGGTGCTGGACGGATCTGACGACACTGCATTCGTTGCCATGCGCCCGCCCGGCCACCATGCCGAGGCCGAGACGCCGATGGGGTTCTGCATCTTCGGCAATGCGGCGATCGCCGCGAAGCACGCGCTGCATAAGCGTGGCCTGTCCCGCGTGGCGGTGCTGGATTTCGACGTGCATCACGGCAACGGCACGCAGGCGCTGCTCTGGGACGAGCCGGGCGTGATCTTCGCCTCCAGCCATCAGATGCCGCTCTGGCCCGGCACCGGCGCGGCGCAGGAGACCGGGGCGCACGGGCAGATCATCAATGCGCCCCTGCCGCCGGGATCGGACGGGTCCACGGCGCGAGCGGCCTGGGATGAAATTCTCGGCCGTGTCGCCGCCTTCGGGCCGGAGCTGGTCATCATCTCCGCCGGGTTCGATGCCCACACGGACGATCCGCTGGCCGGATTGAACTGGCAGACGCAGGATTTTGCCGCGCTGACCGGCGCCATTCTGTACAGGGCGCGAAACAGCGATGCAAAGGTGGTCTCTTGCCTCGAAGGGGGCTACAACCTTGCGGCGCTCGGGGCTTCGGTGCGGGCGCATGTGGACACACTGATGAGGCGCGCCGGATGAGTGAAATCGCGGATATGTCCTTCGAGGACGCGATGAAGGAACTGGAACAGGTCGTGTCGCGGCTGGAAAGCGGCAATGCGACGCTGGAGGATTCGATCAAGCTGTATGAGCGCGGGGCGGCGCTGCGCGCCCATTGCGAGGCAAGGCTGCGCGCGGCCGAGGAGCGGGTCGAGAAGATCACCCTGGCGCAGGGACAACCCACCGGCACGACCAAGGCCGAGGGGCTCTGATGTCTGACAGGCTGGAGGCGGTAAAGCAGCAGGTGGAATCTGCGCTCGATTCCGCCATGTCGGCGCTGCCTGGCGGCGAGCTGTCCGACGCGATGCGCTATGCCTGCGTGGGCGGCAAGAAGCTGCGGGCGTTCCTGGTGATGGAATCGGCGCGGCTGCACGACGTGCCGGAGGCGGCGGCGCTGCCGGTTGCTGCCGCGGTGGAGGCGCTGCATGCCTATAGCCTGGTCCATGACGATCTGCCGGCGATGGATGACGACGATCTGCGGCGCGGCATGCCGACCGTGCATGTCCAGTGGTCCGAGGCCACCGCGATCCTGGCCGGTGACGCGCTGCAGAGCCTGGCCTTTGCGCTGCTGTCCGATCCGGTCATCGGGGCGGCCGAAACCCGGATGCGGCTGATCGCGCGCTTTGCCGACGCTGTCGGGGCGCGCGGCATGGTGAATGGCCAGATGCTTGATATCGCGGCCGAACAGGCAACCACGCCGCTGGATCTCGACGGCATCAAGCGGATGCAGGCCGCCAAGACCGGGGCGCTGATCATCTTCGCCGCCGAGGCCGGCGCGCTGATCGCGAATGCGGATCCTGCCGCGCTGCGCGACTATGCCGACAATCTCGGCCTGGCCTTCCAGATCCATGACGACGTGCTGGATGTGACCGGCGACGAAGAGACCATCGGAAAGCGTGTCGGCAAGGATGCCCGGGCCGGAAAAGCCACCTTTGTTTCGCTGATGGGGCTGGACGGGGCGCGGTCGCACGCCGCCGAGTTGACCGAGCGGGCGATTGCCGCCCTCTCACCATATGGTGAGCAGGCGGATAACTTGCGCGATTTGGCGCGTTTCGTTATCGACCGCCAAAGCTGAAGCCCCGGAAAGGGCCGCCACAGATGAGCCAAGACCGCCCCAAGACACCCGTGCTCGACCGGGTCAATCTGCCGTCCGACATGAAGGCGCTGAACGACAGGGAACTGTCCCAGCTCGCCGCAGAACTGCGCGCCGAAACGATCAGCGCGGTCAGCGAGACCGGCGGTCATCTGGGTGCCGGGCTGGGCGTGGTGGAACTGACCGTGGCGCTGCACGCGGTGTTTGACGCGCCGCGCGACAAGATCATCTGGGATGTCGGCCATCAATGCTACCCCCACAAGATCCTGACGGGACGCCGCGACCGGATCCGCACGCTGCGCGCGGCGGGCGGGCTGTCGGGCTTCACCAAGCGGTCCGAAAGCCCCTATGACCCGTTCGGGGCCGGCCACAGCTCCACCTCGATCAGTGCCGCGCTCGGCTTCGCCATGGCGCGCGAGCTGGGCGGCGATCCGGGCGATGCGGTGGCGGTGATCGGGGACGGCGCGATGTCGGCGGGGATGGCCTTCGAGGCGCTGAACAATGCCGGGCACCTGGGAAAGCGGCTGTTCGTGATCCTGAATGACAACGAGATGTCCATCGCCCCGCCCACCGGCGCATTGTCCAGCTATCTCACGCGGCTTTACACCGAAGGCCCGTTCCATGAGCTGAAATCCATTGCCAAGGGCGCGGTCGGCTTCCTGCCCGAGCCGTTGCAGGAGGGTGCGCGCCGGGCCAAGGAGATGCTCAAGGGCATGGCGATTGGCGGCACCATGTTCGAGGAGCTCGGGTTTTCCTATATCGGCCCGGTGGACGGGCATGATCTGGACCAGCTTCTGGCGCTGCTGCGTACGCTCAAGTCGCGGGCGACCGGGCCGGTGCTGATCCATGCGATCACCCGCAAGGGCAAGGGGTACGCCCCGGCCGAGGACGCGGCGGATCGCGGCCATGCGCGCGCCAAGTTCGACGTGCTGACCGGAGAGCAGGCCAAGGCCAAGTCGAACGCCCCCAGCTATACCAGCGTGTTTGCCCGCTCGCTCACGAGGATGGCGGAATCCGATGATCGCATCGTCGCGGTGACCGCCGCCATGCCGGACGGCACCGGGCTGAACCTGTTTGCCGAGCGGTTCCCGCGCCGCTGCTTCGATGTGGGGATTGCCGAGCAACACGCGGTGACCTTCTCGGCAGGTCTGGCGGCGGGCGGGCTTCGGCCGTTCTGCGCCATCTATTCGACCTTCCTGCAGCGCGGCTATGATCAGGTCGTCCATGACGTCGCGATCCAGCGTTTGCCGGTGCGCTTTGCCATCGACCGCGCCGGGCTTGTCGGCGCGGATGGCGCGACCCATGCCGGTGCGTTCGACATTGGTTTCCTGTCCAGCCTGCCCGGCATGGTAGTGATGGCGGCCGCCGACGAGGCCGAGCTGGTCCATATGGTCGCCACCGCCGCCGCCCATGATGATGGCCCCATCGCCTTCCGCTTCCCGCGCGGAGAGGGCACCGGCGTCGAGATGCCGGAGCGCGGCCGCCCGCTGGAGATCGGCAAGGGCCGCGTGGTCGCCGAGGGCGGACGGGTGGCGATCCTGTCCTTCGGCACGCGGCTCTCCGAGGTGATGGCCGCGCGCGAGGCGCTCATGGCGCGCGGCATCACGCCGACCGTGGCGGATGCGCGCTTCTCCAAGCCGCTCGACCGGGACCTGATCCTGCGTCTCGCCGCCGGACACGAGGCGCTCATCACCATCGAGGAGGGTGCAATCGGCGGATTCGGCAGCCATGTCGCGCAGCTTCTGGCCGAGGAAGCGGTGTTTGATCGCGGGCTGAAATTCCGCTCCATGGTGCTGCCGGACACATTCATCGACCAGAACAGCCCGGCGGCGATGTATGCCGATGCCGCGATGAACGCGCCCGATATCGAGGCGAAGGTGCTGGAGGTGCTGGGCATCGCGCGGATGACCGCGCGGGCCTAGCGTGGCGATAGGGGACGGGCCCACCGCATGACACGTCACACACACCCGGACGCCCACCCCGACGATCCGCATTACGTCTCCCGCTCGGGCTGGCTGCGCGCGGCGGTGCTGGGGGCGAATGACGGGATCGTCTCGGTCGCCTCGCTTCTGGTCGGCGTCGCGGCGTCTGGCGCGGGACATGCGGAGATCATGCTGGCCGGGCTGGCCGGCCTGTCCGCCGGGGCGCTGTCGATGGCGGCGGGTGAATATGTTTCCGTCTCCAGCCAGTCGGATATCGAACGGGCCGACATCCTGCGCGAGACCCAGGCGCTTGACGAGAACCCGCATGTGGAGTTGGAAGAGCTTGCCGCGATCTACGAACAGCGCGGGCTGGCACCGGACACCGCGCTGCTGGTTGCAACCGAGTTGACCGAGCATGACGCGCTCGGTGCGCATATCCGCGACGAGTTAGGCCTCTCCGATGTCCATGCGGCCAACCCGATCCAGGCGGCGGTGACGTCGGCGCTGACCTTTCTGCTGGCCGGTGCGGTGCCGCTGACCGGCGCCGCGCTGTCGCAGGGCAGCAGCCTGATCCCCGTGGTCTGGATCGCCACGCTGATCGCGCTGGCGACGCTTGGGGCAATTGGGGCGCGGACCGGTGGCGCGCCGATAGGCAAGGCGGTGCTGCGTGTGCTATTCTGGGGGAGCTTCGCAATGGCCGTGACCGCGCTGATCGGGCGCGTCTTCGGCGTAACCATGGGATAGGGCCGATGCTGAAGGCTGTGCTGCTGTGCCTGCTGACCGCCGTCGCGTTACCCGCCTGGGCCACGCAGGAATATATCCTGCCGACACTCTTCGATGTGCATGGGGTGGCTGCGGATGACGTGCTGAACATCCGCGAGCGTCCCGATGCGGGATCGCCGATCATCGGCAGCCTCGCCCCCGACGCCACGGGGATCGAGATCATCGAGACCGAAGGCAATTGGGGCCTGCTCAACACGAATGAGCGGACCGGCTGGGTCTCGATGCGCTATCTGCGCTATCGCACCGATGTCTGGCAGGATGATGCCGTGCCGGCCGGGCTGCGCTGCGGCGGCAACGAGCCGTTCTGGATGATCGAGCCGCGCGATGGCGGTCTGATGTGGTGGACCCCCGAAGGCGAGATGTTTTATGACGATCTGACCGTGCTGGATACGGGCGTGTTCCGCAGCCCGCGCCGTGCGTTGCTGGCCTCGGGACCGGAGGGCAGGCTGACCGCCTCGATCACCAATGCCGCCTGCAATGATGGCATGTCGGACATGCGCTACGGGCTGGACGCGATAGTTGTCCGCGATGGCGAAACGCCGCGCCTGTCGACCGGATGTTGCTGGATCGCGCGGCCCGCCGGCCCCTGATCCGCGCGCAAGATCAGCCCAAGGCGGTCAGTGCCAGCGACAGCGCGGCCGTCGCCGCTGCCCCGATTGCGGCTGAGCGCCAACTGAACCGGTCCCGCTGCGGCCGCTCGACTTGGGCCGATCCGTGCCGCGCCCGCCAGATGGCGTCTTCCAGCAGGCGCGGCATCAGCGGCATGGCCCGCTGCAAGGTCCGCGCGATCTGCTGGCCGTCCGAGATCAGCGCGCGCGGCCCCAGATTGGCCTTGATGTAATCCTCGACCACAGGCCGCGCCGCCTTCCAGATATTCAGGTTCGGATCCAGCGACCGCGCCACGCCCTCGACCACGACCATGGTGCGTTGCAGAAGGATGAGCTCGGTCCGGGTCTGCATCCCAAACCGCTCCGTCACCTCGAACAGATAGCCCAGCAGATTGGCCATGGAGATCTGGCTTGCATCGGCGCCGAAGATCGGCTCTCCCACCGCGCGCAGGGCGCGGGCGAAGGCGGCGGGATCGCGGTCGCGCGGCACATAGCCCGCCTCGAAATGCACCTTGGCCAGCATGTCGTAATCGCGGCGGATGAACCCCATCAGGATCTCGGCATAGATCCGGCGGGTATATTCGTCGATCTCGCCCATGATGCCGAAATCATAGGCGATCAGGTCGCCATTCGGCGCGACCTTCAGATTGCCCTGATGCATGTCGCCGTGAAAGAACCCGTCGCGCAGCGCATGGGACAGGAAAAGCTGCAAAATGCGTTCCGCAAGCGCCTCGGTGTCATGCCCGGCGGCCCGGATCGCCGCGACATTGCCAAGCGGGATGCCCTCGGCCCAGTCGGAGGTGAGCACGCGGCGCGAACACAGGTTCCACTGCGGGGCAGGGACCTGGAACCGCGCATCCTCGCGCGTGTTTTCGGCAAACAGCGAGGCCGAGGCCGCTTCCAGCCGCAGGTCCAGCTCGCCATTCACCACCCCCTCGAAATGCGCCACCACGTCGCGGGGCCGCAGACGGCGGGTGGCGGGCGACAGCATCTCGATCATGTTCGCGCCGAAATGGAACGCATCGATGTCGCGCGCAAAGGCCGCGTTGATGCCGGGACGCAGCACCTTCACCGCCACGTCGCGCCCGCCATCTGCCAGCCGCGCCCGGTGGACCTGCGCGATCGAGGCGGCGGCGACGGGATCGGAAAATTCGCTGAACAACCCGGCAACCGGGCGGCCCAGATCGGCCTCGATCATCTGGCGCGCCTGATCGGTCGGGAAGGGCGGCAGCTTGTCCTGCAGATAGCTGAGCTGGTTGGCCAGCTCGACCCCCACCACATCGGGCCGGGTGGAGAGAATCTGCCCGAACTTGATATAGGCCGGGCCAAGTGCGGTGATGGCGCGCGTCACCGGCGGCAAAGACGGATCGCCGCGATAGCCGAGCCATCGGAACGGCCAGCCCAGCACACGCGCGGCGGCGCGGACATTGCGCGGCGCCTGCATGGCATCGAGCGCCACGCCCATCGCGCCCGTGCGCTCGAACGTGGCGCCGGTGCGGATCAGGCGCCAGATATTATGCGGGCCGCGCATGTTACAGCTTCCAGCCCGAATGCAGCGCGGCAATGCCCATGGACAGGTTGCGATACTGCACGCGCTCGAACCCGGCATCGCGGATCATCTGCGCGAATGCCTCCTGATCGGGGAAGCGGCGGATCGATTCGACCAGATATTGATAGCTGTCGCGGTCATTCGCGACGAGCTGCCCCATCGCCGGGATGACATTGAAGCTGTATCGGTCATAGGCCCATTGCACCGCCGGCACCGGCAACTGGCTGAACTCCAGCACCATCAGCCGCCCGCCGGGGCGCAGCACGCGAAACGCTTCGGACAGCGCGTCGGGGATGCGGGTGACATTGCGGATGCCGAAGCTGATCGTGTAGCGGTCGAAGCTGTGATCCGCGAAGGGCAGCGCCATCGCGTCGCCCGTCACCCAGCCGAGCCGGTCGGCCAGCCGTTCCGCCTCGGCGCGCTTGCGGCCCTCGACCAGCATCGATTCGGTCATGTCGCAGACCGTGGCCCGCGCCTGCGGGGCGCGATCCAGAAAGCGGAACGCGATGTCCCCCGTGCCGCCCGCGACATCCAGCAAGTCCTGACCGTTCTGCGGGGCCAGCCAGTCCATCATCGCGTTCTTCCAGATGCGGTGAATCCCTGCACTCATCAGGTCGTTCATCACGTCGTAGCGCGAGGCCACGCGCGAGAACACGCCATGCACCATGCCGGCCTTTTCGTCCTCGGCCACGCTGCGGAAGCCGAAATGGGTCTGTTTCTCGCTCGTCATGCTCTTGCCGTTGCTGTCTCTGGGGGCCAGTTAAGACCGCAGATTGGCCGACACAATGCGACGAAAGATTGCGGAATGCCAGAACTGCCCGAAGTCGAGACCGTCCGACGTGGACTTCTTCCCCATCTGGAGGGGCGGCGCATCGACCGGCTGCTGCTGAACCGTGACGGCCTGCGCTGGAAATTCCCGCCCGAGCTGACCCAGATCGCCACGGGGGCGATGGTGACCGGGCTGCGCCGCCGGTCCAAATATATCCTCGCCGATCTGGATCGTGATGCGGCGCTGCTGATCCATCTGGGCATGTCCGGCCGGCTGGTGATCGAAGGCGCGGGGCTGGGCCAGTTCCACCGCGATCCGGCCATCCTGCCGCAGCATGACCATGTCGTGATCGACACCGATGCCGGCACGCGGATCACGCTGAACGACGCAAGGCGCTTCGGCATGGTGGACCTGATCCGCGACGACCGCTCGCCGCTGCTCGACCATCTGGGGCCGGAGCCTTTGGGGGCGTCGTTCACCGGCGCCACGCTGGCCGCCGCTTTTGCCGGACGGCGTGCGCCGGTGAAGGCACTGCTGCTCGATCAGCGCGTCGTGGCGGGGCTGGGCAATATCTATGTCTCCGAATCGCTGCATCGCGCCGGGATCGACCCGCGCCGGGCGGCCGGGCGGATCGGGCGGACGCGGCTCGACGCCCTGGCGCTGCACATCAAGGATGTGCTGACCGAGGCGATTGCCGCGGGCGGCTCTTCGCTGCGCGATCACCGGCAGGCCAGCGGAGAGCTGGGCTATTTCCAGCACAGTTTCCGCGTCTATGATCGTGCAGGCGAACCCTGCCCGCGTCCGGGATGCCGAGGCGTCATCCGGCGCGTCGTGCAGTCAGGCAGGTCCAGCTTCTGGTGCCGCGCCTGCCAGCGATGACGGCACTGGCCAGTCCCTCACGGCTTTGTTAGGTGTTTGCGGACCGCAATCGCGAAGGGATGCCCGAATGGCTTACCAGAACATCAATGTCGAGATCAGCGACAATGTGGCGCTGATCCGCCTGAACCGGCCCGACGCGCTGAACGCGCTGAACAGCAAGCTGCTGGAAGAGTTGACCGCCGCGCTCGCCGATGCGGACGGCAATGACAAGGTGCGCTGCATCGTCATCACCGGCAGCGACAAGGCCTTTGCCGCGGGGGCCGACATCAAGGAAATGTCGCAGAAGGGCTTCGTCGAGGTTTATCACGACAACCTGTTTGCCGCGCCCGCGGCAGAGATTTCCGAGATCCGCAAGCCGATCATCGCGGCCGTGTCGGGCTATGCGCTTGGCGGCGGGTGTGAGTTGGCCATGGCCTGCGACTTCATCATCTGCGCCGAGAATGCGAAATTCGGCCAGCCCGAGATCAACCTGGGCGTCATCGCCGGGATCGGCGGCACGCAGCGCCTGACCCGCTTTGTCGGAAAGTCAAAGGCGATGGACATGAACCTGACCGGCCGGTTCATGGATGCCGAAGAGGCCGAGCGGTCCGGCCTGGTCAGCCGTGTGGTGCCGGCCGCGAAGCTGATCCCCGAGGCGATGAGTGCCGCCAAGAAGATCGCAGAACGCTCGCAGATCGCGGTGAAGGCGGCGAAGGAAGCCGTGAACCGCAGCTACGAGACGACGCTGCAGGAGGGGCTGCAATACGAACGCCGCCTGTTCCACGCGCTGTTCGCGACCGAGGATCAGAAGGAAGGCATGGCCGCCTTCCTGGAGAAGCGCGAGCCGCAATTCCGCGACAAGTGATTTTCGCTTGGCTTTCCCGCCCGTCGCCTGTATAGGGCCGGGCTTACATGCGCGTGGGCCCGCTTAGGCAAGAATCATGTCCGTTCGACGATGAACGGCGCCATGGGTCTTTTGCGTGATCGACATTTGGAAGAACACACAGGACCGAACCCATGGCCAACACCGCCCAGTCCAAGAAGCGCGCCCGTCAGGTCGTGCGCCGCACCGAAATCAACAAGGCCCGCCGCTCGCGCATCCGCACCTATCTGCGCAAGGTCGAGGAAGCGATTGCTTCAGGCGATGCTGCGGCGGCGAAATCCGCCCTCCAGTCGGCCCAGCCTGAAATTATGCGCGGCGTCACCAAGGGCGTGTATCACAAGAACACCGCGGCGCGGAAAATCTCGCGCCTGGCTGCCCGCGTGAAGGCTGTCGAAGCGAAGTGAATTCCGTTCAGCGCAGGCTGGAAATCCGGCCTGCCAAGTTGACGCTAGGGCGCATCCCGGATGCGCCCTTTTGCATGTGCAGCAGCACAAACTTCTGAATTTCCAATAATTTTTAGCAAGCCTTTGGATTTACGACGGGTTTGTGACTGGCGTCCCGGATTCGTTCCAGCGAAGTTTCTGTCAAGCGCGAAGATCGGTTGCGGGACGCAGTGGCAAGCGGCTAGCTTCGTTCCTGCGATTCACGTCGCCTTGGGGGAAATTGCGTGCGGCTCGGTCTGCCACCGAAACTCGGACACGCAGTTTTTGATAGACCGACATCCGGTCAGACACTGACCATGTGGAAGGGCTGCCATCCCTTCTGCGAGATCGGTGTATTCAGTTCGGTCCCGACGGACCATGCGACCGCGATTGTCGCAGCGTCCGTCTGTGTCCTGCCCCCATCGCGCGTTGAGCCGCCCGGCATGCGACAGGGCCGGAACCGGGGAAAAAGACGAACGAGAAGACAAGAATGAACGAGATATGGGATCGGGCCAGTGACGCACTTCGGGACAGGATCGGCAGCAACAACCACACCGCATGGATCGCGCCGCTCGGCCTGACCGGTATCGAATCGGGCGAGGCGCAGATCTCGACGCCCACGCGCTTCATCTCGGACTGGGTGCAGCGCCATTACGCCGATGCGATCCGCGATGCGCTCGTCAAGGCTGGCGCCGATGTCGCCCGGCTGAGCTTTCAGGTCGCCTCTGCCCGCCCGAAACCCACCGCGCCCCGCGCCGGGGCGAAACGTGACGCGGCTGATGCGGCGGCGGAGTCCGCGCGTGGCGCGGATCCCGAGATGTCCGCCCCGCTGGATGCGCGCTTCACCTTCGAGAATTTCGTGGTCGGCAAGCCGAACGAGCTGGCCCATGCTGCCGCGCGCCGCGTGGCCGAAGGCGGGCCGGTGACGTTCAATCCCCTGTTCCTCTATGGCGGGGTCGGGCTGGGCAAGACCCATCTGATGCACGCCATCGCGCGCGAGATCCGCGCCCGCCGCCCGGAATCGCGGGTGCTCTATCTCTCGGCCGAACAGTTCATGTATCGCTTCGTCCAGGCCCTGCGCGAACGCACGATCATGGATTTCAAGGAGATGTTCCGCAATGTCGAGGTGCTGATGGTCGATGACGTGCAGTTCATCGCCGGCAAGGAATCGACGCAGGAGGAGTTCTTCCACACCTTCAACGCGCTTGTCGATCAGGGCAAGCAGATCGTGATTTCCGCCGACCGCGCCCCGGGCGAGATCAAGGATATGGAGGATCGGATCAAGTCGCGTCTGCAATGCGGGCTGGTGGTCGATCTGCACCCGACCGATTACGAGCTGCGCCTGGGAATCCTGCAATCCAAGGCCGACGCGTTTCGGGCCCAGTATTCTGGGCTTCAGATCGCGCCGGGCGTGCTGGAGTTTCTGGCCCATCGCATCACCTCGAATGTCCGCGTGCTGGAAGGGGCGCTGCAGCGCCTGTTCGCCTTCGCCTCGCTGGTGGGCCGGGAAATCGACATGGAACTGACGCAGGATTGCCTGGCCGACATCCTGCGCTCCTCCGACCGCAAATTGTCGATCGAAGACATCCAGCGGAAGGTGGCCGAGCATTATAACATCAGGCTCTCGGACATGGTCGGGCAGAAGCGGGTGCGCACCATCGCCCGCCCGCGCCAGGTGGCGATGTATCTGGCCAAGCAGATGACCACCCGCAGCCTGCCCGAGATCGGGCGGCGTTTCGGCGGGCGCGATCACACCACCATCATGCACGGCGTGCGCAAGATCGAGGAACTCTGCTGCGAGGATCACGGGCTGGCCGAGGACGTGCAGTTGCTGCGCCGCGCCCTCGAGGCTTGATTCCGGTCGCATTTCCATCGACATTCCACGGACCGGCGATCTGGCCGGTCCAGGCGTGCGATCCGGCGCGCGAGACAGAGGGCAGACAATGAAATTCTCGATCGAACGGGCCGATCTGGTGAAGGCCGTGGCACAGGCGCAATCGGTGGTGGAGCGGCGGCACACGATCCCGATCCTGGCCAATGTGCAGATCGAGGCCGTGCCGGACGGGGTCAGCTTCCGCGCGACCGACCTCGACACGGAAGTTGTGGACCGCGCGCCGGCCCATGTGGAACGCCCCGGCGCCACCACCGTCTCGGCGCAGATGCTCAATGAAATCTCGCGCAAACTGCCCGACGGCGCGCTCGTGACGATTGCGGTGGACGGCGCGAATGAGCGGCTGACCGTGCAGGCGGGCCGGTCGAACTTCACGCTCGCGACGCTGCCCACCGAGGATTTCCCGGTGATGGCCAATGCCGAATACACGGCGAATTTCGCCGCCTCGGCGCAGGTGTTGCGCCGCCTGTTCGACAAGTCGAAATTCGCCATCTCCAACGAGGAGACGCGCTACTACCTCAACGGGGTATACATGCATGTGACCGAATCGGAGGAGGGTCAGGTGCTGCGCTGCGTCGCCACGGACGGGCACCGTCTGGCGCGGATCGACGCACCCTTGCCGGATGGCGCCGCCGAGATGCCCGGTGTCATCGTGCCCAAAAAGACCGTGGCGGAACTGCGCAAGCTGCTGGAGGATGACGAGGCGCAGATCGCCGTCTCGGTCAGCGAGACCAAGGTGCGCTTCGCGACCCCGAACATCACCCTGACCTCCAAGGTCATCGACGGCACCTTCCCCGATTACACGCGCGTCATCCCGATGGGCAATGCCCGCAAGATGGAGGTGGACGCGAATGATTTCGCCCGCGCCGTCGATCGGGTGGCGACAGTCAGCAGCGAACGCTCCCGCGCGGTGAAGCTGGCGCTGGAGATGGACAGCGTGGTGCTGTCGGTGAATGCCCCCGATTCCGGCACCGCCGATGAGGAACTGGCGGTGGCTTACGGCGACGATCCGCTGGAGATCGGCTTCAACGCCAAATATCTGCAGGAAATCGCCGCCCAGATCGACCGCGAGAACGCGGTGTTCATGTTCAACGGCTCGGGCGATGCCGCGCTGATCCGCGAGGGCACCGATCCCTCGGCGGTCTATGTCGTCATGCCGATGCGCGTGTGATTCTCTCTCACCTGTCACTTGCCCAGTTCCGTTCCTGGCCGCGCCTCGCTCTCGACCTCGATGCGCGGCCGGTCGCGCTTTACGGGCCGAACGGGTCGGGCAAGACCAATGTGCTGGAGGCGATCTCGATGCTGTCGCCCGGCCGCGGGATGCGCGGCGCCCCGCCCGCCGATCAGGCAAGGCAGGGCGTAGGTGCCGGCTGGCGGATCCGCGCCCGCATCGGCGAGGACGAGGTAGAGACCACCGCCCCGCCCGCAGCAAGGCGCGAGGTGGCGATGAACGGCAAGCCTGCGCCGCAGACCGCGCTCGGGGCGCTGATGCGGGTGATCTGGCTGACCCCGGCGATGGACCGGCTGTGGACCGAGGCACCGGAGGGGCGGCGGCGGTTTCTGGACCGGATCACGCTCAGCTTTCATCCCGATCACGCCGAGGCGTCGCTCGGCTATGACAAGGCGATGCGCGAGCGCAACCGGCTGCTGCGCGACCAGGTCACCGATCCGGGCTGGTATCGCGCGCTGGAATCGCAGATGGCGTCCGCCGGTGCGCGGCTGACGGCCAACCGGCTGGCGGCGCTCGACGCGATCACGGCCGCGCAGGACGAGTCCACCGGCTTTCCGGCCGCGCGGCTGCGGCTCATGGCGGGGGAGGGGTTTGCCGACGATCCAAGCGAAGCGGATATCGCCGGACGGCTGGCCGCAATGCGGCCGCGCGATCTGGCGGCGGGGCGCAGCCTGACCGGGCCGCATCGCGCCGATCTGGGTGCAAGCTGGGGGGCGCAGGACATGCCTGCGGCGCTGTCCTCGACCGGTGAGCAAAAGGCGCTGCTGCTGTCGCTGATCCTCGCCAATGCCCGCGCCTTGTCGGATCAACCGGTGCTTCTGCTGCTCGACGAGGTCGCCGCCCATCTGGACGCGGATCGCCGGGATGCGCTCTATGACCAGATCACGGCGCTTGGCGCGCAAAGCTTTCTGACCGGCACCGGGCCGGAATTGTTTGCAGAATTTGCCGGCCGCGCCCGCCGCTTCGCCGTCGCGCGCCCGGATACCGCATCCGAAATCCGCGAGGCGGACTGATTACAGCAGCCACTCGATCGGCAGCACATTCAGCACATAGACCAGCACGCGATCAAGCGGACCCAGCCCCGGCTCATGCTCGATCAGCCGCGCCCCGCCATCGTCGCGCGGGTCGCGCCAGACCATCTTGCCACCCTCGGTCAGCAGCGGCTGATAGCTGCGGCCGATCAGCCGGTCGGTCATCGCATCGGCCCCTGCCTGCGCCATGCCGGGGCTTTCGATCAGGAATCCCATCTCGCAATTCAGCAGGGCCGAACGCGGATCGAAATTGAACGATCCGATGAACAGCCGCGCATCATCGACCGAGAAGGTCTTGGCGTGCAGCGACGCGCCCGACGCGCCGACCGGCCCCAGCTCGGCCTTGCCGCTCGGCGCCTCCTCGCCGGGTTTGAGCTCGAAGAGATCGACCCCGGCTTCCAGCAATTCGCGCCGGTATTTGACATATCCTGCATGGACCATCGGCACATCCGTCGCCCGCCAGGAATTGGTCAGCACCCGGATGCGCGCCCCCGCTGAGGCCAGCCCGGCGAAGAAGCGGCTGCCCTGCCTGCCGGGAACGAAATACGCCGACACGAGGTCCAGATTGCGCTCCACCTCGCCCAGAATATCGGTCAGCCGCGTAATCATCAGCTCCTCGCGCGAGGCCTCGCCCATGCCCTTCGCGGGATCGTCGGCCACGACGCGCACATCGGTCCATTCCATCGGCGGCGCTTCGCCCGCCGCCATCGCGCCCGCCTCGGTGCCGATCTGCCGGGTTATCTTCTGCCCTGCGTCCGAGCGTTCCGCGGCCGCGACCGCGTCATCGAACCCGGACAGATCGCCGCCTCGCGTGATGACCCGGTCCAGTTCCAGAACCGGCCGGCTGTTCCAGTATTCATCGAAGATGGCGGCCGTGTCGTTCACCACCTGCCCGGTCGCCAGCACGTCCAGATCCAGATAGGCCGGCGCATCCCCGACCGAGAAATATTCGTTGCCGATATTGCGCCCGCCGACAATGGCGACCGCGCCATCGACCAGAAACGCCTTGTTGTGCATGCGCCGGTTCATCCGCAGCGGGTAGAGCGCGAAACCCGCCATTTTCGGGCGGCGGATCGGCGAAGGGTTGAACAGCCGCACCGAGAAATTCGGCAATGCGTCCAGCCCGGCCAGCATCGCGTCCATGCCGCTGATGCCGTTATCATCCAGCAGCAGCCGCACCCGCACGCCGCGTTCGGCGGCATCGCGCAGCGCATCCAGCAGCAGCAGACCGGATTCGTCCGTGTGCCAGATGTAATACATCACGTCGAGCGACCGCTCCGCGCCCTGGGCGAGCGCGATCCGGCTCTGAAGGGCCTGGTTGCCGTCGGAAAGCGGGATCACGCCGGTCCGGCCGGGATGTTCCGCGAAGGCCTGTGCCGCGCGCGGACCCAGCGTGGTGCTTTCATCGAAGGGGATGGATGTCTCCGCCCCGCGCCCCTCGGTCGAGGATATGGGAAAGAGCCACCGCCCCAGGAGCCACAGCAGCAGCACCGCGAGGATCAGGACGAGCAAGAGGCGCAGCCAGGACATCAATGTTTCCCACCAGTGACACCGCTACTCTGCCGCGCCGCGCTGACCCTGCGCAACCGCATGACGCCCTGCACGGCAGAGCCACGAAATACTGTGTCTTTGCCGTGACTTTACCGCGTCAGACGACTATATATTGCGCAGAGTAACGGGAAAAATCAGGCATGTCAGACACCGCTCCGCAGTCCGCCGAATACGGCGCCGATTCCATCAAGGTTCTCAAGGGGTTGGAGGCCGTCCGGAAACGTCCGGGCATGTATATCGGCGACACCGATGACGGCAGCGGGCTGCATCACATGGTCTATGAGGTCGTCGATAACGGCATCGACGAGGCTCTGGCGGGCCATGCCGACTTCGTGCATGTGAAAATCCACGCCGACAGCTCGGTGTCTGTCCGCGATAATGGCCGGGGCATCCCGGTGGAAATGCACAAGAGCGAAGGCGTCTCGGCGGCCGAGGTCATCATGACCCAGCTCCATGCCGGCGGGAAGTTCGACCAGAACAGCTACAAGGTCTCGGGCGGTCTGCACGGGGTGGGCGTGTCGGTTGTCAACGCGCTCTCGGACTGGCTGGAACTGCGCATCTGGCGCAACGGTCAGGAACATGTCGCCCGGTTCGAGAAGGGAGAAACCGTCGAGCATCTGAAGGTCGTGGGCGACGCGCCGGACCAGAAGGGGACCGAGGTGCGGTTCCTTGCCTCCTCAAAGGAGAATGGCGAGAGCGGCACCTTCTCCAATCTCGAATACAGCTTCAAGACGCTGGAGAACCGGCTACGGGAACTGGCCTTTCTGAATTCCGGCGTGCGCATCATTCTGGAAGACGAGCGCCCGGCAGAACCGCTCAGGACCGAGCTTTACTACGATGGCGGCGTGCGCGAGTTCGTGAAATTCATCGACCGCTCGAAAACCCCCGTCATGCCCGAGCCGATCTTCATCGAGGGCGAGCGCAACGGCATCGGCGTCGAGGTGGCGATGTGGTGGAATGACAGCTACCACGAAACCGTGCTGCCCTTTACCAACAACATCCCGCAGCGCGATGGCGGCACCCATCTGGCTGGCTTTCGTGGCGCGTTGACGCGGGTGATCTCGCGCTACGCACAGGACAGCGGGATCGCGCGGCGTGAGAAGGTGGACTTCACCGGCGACGACGCGCGCGAAGGGCTGACCTGCGTGTTGTCTGTGAAGGTGCCGGACCCGAAATTCTCCTCCCAGACCAAGGACAAGCTGGTGTCGTCCGAAGTACGGCCGGCGGTCGAAGGTCTGGTCGGCGAAAAACTGGCCGAATGGTTCGAGGAAAACCCGGTCGAGGCCAAGCAGATCGTCGGCAAGATCATGGAGGCGGCACTGGCCCGCGAAGCGGCGCGCAAGGCCCGCGAACTGACCCGCCGCAAGACCGCGATGGATGTGGCGAGCCTGCCCGGCAAGCTGGCCGACTGCCAGGAGAAGGATCCGGCCCTGTCCGAGCTGTTCATCGTCGAGGGCGACTCGGCCGGGGGATCGGCCAAGCAGGGCCGCTCGCGCAAGAACCAGGCGGTGCTGCCGCTCCGCGGCAAGATCCTGAATGTCGAACGCGCGCGCTTCGACCGGATGCTGTCGTCTGAAACCGTCGGCACGCTGATTACCGCGCTTGGCACCGGGATCGGGCGTGACGAGTTCGACCTGTCCAAGCTGCGCTACCACAAGATCGTCATCATGACCGATGCCGATGTGGACGGCGCGCATATCCGCACGCTGCTCCTGACCTTCTTCTTCCGCCAGATGCCGGAGCTGATCGAGCACGGCCATCTCTATATCGCGCAGCCGCCGCTCTACAAGGTCGGGCGCGGACGCTCGGAGGTGTATCTGAAGAACGAGGCTGCGCTAGAAGATTACCTGATCCAGCAGGGAGTTGAGGGGGCGACGCTGCGCCTGGCAACGGGCGAGACCCTGACCGGCAATGATCTCTTGCGCGTGATCGAGGAGGCCCGCACGGCGCGCCGCATCCTGCGGGCCTATCCGACACATTACCCGCCGCATATCACCGAACAGGCCGCGATTGCCGGGGCACTTATCGAAGGCCGTGTCGATCAGGATGCGGCCGGCGCGGCGGAGGCGGTGGCGAAACGCCTGGACGACGTGGCGGAGGAATATGAGCGTGGCTGGACCGGCCGGCCCACGCAGGATGGCGGCATAAGGCTGTCGCGCTTCCTGCGCGGCGTGGAAGAGGGGCGGACGCTCGACGGCCCGATGCTGCGCTCGGCCGAATCCCGGCGCCTCGGCGCGATGACGGAGCTGTTGCAGGAGGTCTATTCCCGGCCGGCCGCACTGATCCGCAAGGATCGCGAGATCCCGATCTTCGGCCCGCTCAGCCTGCTGGCCGCGATTTTCCTGGAAGGCGAAAAGGGGCTGTCCCTGCAGCGTTACAAGGGTCTGGGCGAGATGAATCCCGAACAGCTCTGGGAAACCACGCTGGACCCGCAGGCACGCACGATGTTCCAGGTGAAGATCGACGATGTCTCGGATGCCGAGGATATCTTCACCAAGCTGATGGGCGATCTCGTCGAGCCGCGGCGCGAATTCATTCAGTTGAACGCGCTGAGCGTCGAGAACCTGGATATCTGACCGGCCGCGGCATGGGGAGATCACTGCCCTGTCACCCAGCAGGGCCTCGCTGTGCGGCCGGATCACGCGGGCGGACGCGGCGGCTCATGATGCAAAAAGTTAACTATTGAAACTGATCCTGGCCTTTCCATCATGCGCGAATTTTGCAGAAAAGTTCAACCTGTGGACGAAATTCTGTGGTAATCCTGCCTCACTGCCGGCGCTAATGCACTGAACTCTTTAACCTATCGTTAAGATAGATTGTCGCGGTGTCGCCGGCTCGATATTCTGTACGGGAATGTTCACCGGGGGAATTTCCCTTCTGCTTGTGGAGTTGTGCATGAAAATGACGTTTGTGAATCTGGCCGCGGCAGCAGGGATCTGTGCTGCGACTTCGGTCTGTGCCGGCGGCTATACCGCTCCGGTCGGGGGTGCCGCCCCCGAGGTGGTGGTCGTTGACGACGTGAATGCGGGCTTTGACTGGTCAGGTGCCTATGGCGGTGCCACGCTCGGTTACGGCTTCAGCGGCGATGACGTGGTCGGCATCAGCCAGGGCCAGACCCGTCTCTATACCTCGCTCGGCAAGATGAAGCTCAGCGGTGCGAATTACGGGCTGCGCGCGGGCTATCGCACCCAGCAGCTATGGGGCGAGCGCAACTGGGTGATCGGGGCCGAGCTGGGGTATGACGCCGGATCGGTCAGCGACAAGCTCAGCTCCGGCGGCTATACCGCTGATGTGGAGATGAACAGCGTCCTCGCGCTGCGCTTCAAGACCGGTCTGCTGAACCAGGCCGGGAATACGCTGTTTTACGGCATCTCCGGCATCGCGCGCGCCGATTTCGACTATGCCGTCACCGGAACTGCGGGTGCCGCGGGCGCGGTGTCGATCAAGGATGACGGCGAGACCACGAACGGTTTCATCGTCGGCCTCGGCGTCGAGCGGCGATTCAGCGACAAATGGTCGATGACGGGCGAGTGGGAATACCAGCGTTACGACAAGAAGACGCTGAGCGACGTGAATGACCGCACCACCGAAGCGACGCCCGACTGGCACCAGATCAAGCTGGGCGTGAACTACCAGTTCTGATCTGCCGATCGGTGATTTCGCGGGGCCGTGCGAGCGATCGCGCGGCCCCGTTTCACATCGGCGGTGCGGCGTCGCATTCGCGCCGCGCCGCCACGTAATCGCGCAGCAGGCGGACGCGATGCGGACGGAAACTCTGCCCGGTGCATTCGACAGATAGGATCCGGTTGCAGTGAAAGATCCGGAAATCCTCGCGCAGCAGGCACCAACCCAGCAACATCATGGAATGCTCGGACAGCGACAGGCCGAGCGGGCGGATCACCCGCTCTGTGTCCCGGTCCTGCAGGTCGCGATAGCGGATCGACAACTCATCCTCCGCCCAGCAGGCGCGGCGGATCAGCGCCATGTCGACGGACGGCTCCGCGCGCGTGCTTTGCGGCCCGAAGCTGCGCATCACCGAATGCATGAGGTGCTGGACCTGCGGCTCGGGCAGGGTAGCGGCGATCCGTGAAAGCGCGGTGTTGGCGGCCTCGATCAGGGCGGCATCCCCGATCCGGGGCAGGGCGCCCACGGCCAGTTGCAACGCCTCGATCTCCAGCCGTGAAAAGCTTTGCGGCGGCAGCGCGCCATCCTCGATCAGCCGGTAACCCAGCCCCGCCTCGCCGTCGATCAGCGCGCCGCCCGCCCGCAATGTCGCGATGTCGCGGTAAAGCTGGCGCGGGCTGACGCCGGTTTCCTCCGCCAGCCGCGCGGCGGTGACCGGGGCGGGCAGGCGGCGCAGCGCGTCCATCAGTCTCATCAGCCGGTCGGTGCGTGCCATGCTGTCACGATCTGTCAGGGGCGGGGCGTCATAGATGGCGCATCGAATGACAGGAGTCCATCATGCTCACACTCTACCACGCCCCTGATTCCCGCTCCACCGCGGTGCTGCAACTGCTCCATGAACTGGGCGCCACCGATGCGGTCCGGGTCGAGAACGTCACCATCCCGCGCCCCGACGGCAGTGGCGGGCGCGACCCGACAAATCCGCATCCCGAGGGAAAGGTGCCGTATCTGACCGACGGCGCGGATTTCGTGCGCGAGCGGGCGGCGATCTTCCTGTATCTGACGGACCGTTTCCCGGCCGCGGGTCTGGGCCGGCCGGTGGGCGATCCGCAGCGCGGGCGCTATCTTTCCTGGCTGGCCTGGTATCAGGGGGTTCTGGAACCGGTGATGATCCTGAGCTGGGCCGGGGTCGATCACCCGATGATCCGCGACTCCCTGCGCGATCACGACACGGCGCTCAAGCGGCTCGACGAGGTGCTGTCGCATCAGCCCTATCTGCTGGGCGCGGATTACAGCGCCGCCGATCTGCTGGCGGCCGGCCCGTTCGCCCTGTTCGGCGACAAGATGACCCTGACACCGGCGATAAGCGACTGGGTCGCGCGCTGTCAGGATCGCGACTCCGTCCGCGCGGTCGCGGGGGGCTGAGCGGTTGCGTCAGGCAGGCGGGCCATCTGCACCATCAGGATGCCCGCCGCCACGATGCAGGCACCGATGATGTCCGACAGCCCGAACCGTTCGCCAAGGAAGATCGCGGCAATGGTGACGCCGAAGATCGGGGACAGGAAATGGAACGTGGCGGCGCGCACCGCGCCGATCCGGTTGACCAGCAGAAACCAGATGAAGGTCGCCGCCAGCCCCGGCGCCGCCACGGTGTAGAGAAAGGCCAGAACCAGCGTCCAGCTCCATTCGATCTCGCGGCCCCATTCCATCGCGATGGCGGGCAGGGTCAGCACCGCCGCGCCCACCGCCATCTGCAATCCGACGATCATCAGCATGTTGCGGCTGCCCCCGGCCCCGCGCGCGACCAGGGTGGCGACGGTCAGCGCGACCACCGCGACCAGGCACAGCACGACGCCGAACGGATCCAGCCCGTGTTGCAGTCGCACTCCCATTACGATGGCCACCCCGATCACGCCGAGGATCAGCCCGGCCACCGCGACCGGCCGCAGCCGCTCGCCCATCCAGGCCCAGCCGAAGAACGCGACCAGAAGCGGCATCATCGAGGCGATGATCGCCGCGGCCGAGGCCTGGACGGTCTGCATGGCGATCCAGTTCAGCCCCAGATACAGCGCGTTCTGCGCGACACCGAAAATGATCAGCACCCGCCATTCATTGCGGGTCAGCCGCCAGCTTTGCCCCATGGCGCGGGCGATGGCGATGCCGATGATGGCCGACAGCGCGAAGCGGATCACAAGCGCGGTCAGCGGCGGTGCCGCCGTCACGATCACCCGCGTCGAGGTGAAGGCGGAGGCCCACATGAAGGCAAAGCCCAGCCCCATCGCAACCGATTTCAGATCCATCTCCGCACCCCGCCATTCGCCGCGACACTAGGGGCGGGCCGCGCCGGTGACCAGACCATGCGGTGCGGGCGGGACAAAAAGAAAGGCCGCCCCGAAAGGCGGCCCGGATCGCGGTTCTGGCGCCGGTCAGGCGTTGACGCTGTCCTTCAGCGCCTTGGCGACGGTCACTTTCACCTGCTTGTCGGCCGGCTTGGTCATCATCTCCTGGGTCTGCGGGTTGCGGACCTGACGCTCGGGACGTGCGCGGCAGGCAACCTTGCCGATGCCCGGCAGAGTCACTGCACCACCATTCGACACCTCGCGGGTCACGACCGCAGCGATCGCGTCCAGGGCGGCAGTGGCAGTTTTCTTGTCGGTGCCCATCTCTTCGGCCAGAGTGGCGACGAACTGGGTCTTGGTCATCGGCTTGACGGCTTGAGCCATTAAATTGTCTCCTCGTTGCCCCTGTTGGGGAATTCCAACACCGTAACGCACGGCATAGAACCTGCTACACAAGGTTTCGCCGCATATTTCAACCGTTTTTCGCCGCTCAACCCCCTGAACTGCCATGAAACAGCGGATTCGGCCGAATCCGGCTTCGGTGACGCTACGTAAACGCGCGGAAATCCGGGGCTATAGGAAGGCGGTCTCGCTGAAGGAACGCAACTTGCGCGAGTGAATGCGCTCCAGCGGCATGGCCCGCAGCTTCTCCATCGCGCGCACCCCGATCAGCAGATGGTTGGCGACCTGGGTGCGGTAGAAATCGGTCGCCATGCCCGGCAGCTTCAGCTCTCCGTGCAGCGGCTTGTCCGAGACGCAGAGCAGCGTGCCATACGGCACCCGGAAGCGGAACCCGTTCGCGGCGATGGTGGCGCTCTCCATGTCGAGCGCGATCGCCCGGCTCAGCGACAGGCGATGAATGGGCCCGGACTGGTCGCGCAACTCCCAGTTGCGATTGTCGATCGTCGCCACCGTCCCGGTGCGCATGATCCGCTTCAACTCGTAGCCATCCAGATCGGTGACCTCGGCCACGGCCTCCTGCAACGCCACCTGCACTTCGGCCAGGGCCGGGATCGGCACCCAGACCGGCAGGTCGTCGTCCAGCACGTGATCCTCGCGCAGATAGGCATGGGCCAGCACGAAGTCGCCAAGGCTCTGGCTGTTGCGCAGCCCGGCGCAATGGCCGACCATCAGCCAGGCGTGGGGGCGCAGCACCGCGATATGGTCGGTCGCGGTCTTGGCGTTGGAGGGGCCGACGCCGATATTGACCAGCGTGATCCCCTGGCTGCCGGGGCGTTTCAGGTGATAGCTGGGCATTTGCGGCATCTTCGCCAACGGTTGGATCTTGCCGTCGGGCGCGTCGATCACCTGGTTGCCGGGCGCCACGAACTCGGTATAGCCGCTCTCGGCATCGCCCAGCACGCTGCGCGCAAATGCCTCGAACTCGTCCACGTAAAACTGGTAGTTGGTGAACAGCACGAAATTCTGGAAATGCGCCGGGTCGGTGGCGGTGTAATGCGCCAGCCGCGCCAGCGAGTAATCCACCCGCTGCGCGGTGAAGGGCGCAAGATCCTCGGCGCCGTCGGGATGTGGCTCGGCCATGCCGTTGACGATGTCGTCATTCACCGTATTCAGATCCGGCACGTCGAACACGTCGCGCAGGCTGAAATCCAGCACGCCTTCCTGCGGGACGTTCAGATCGGTGCGGGTGGCCACGGCGAAATGCACCGGCATCGGGGTGTCGCTGTAGCCGATCCCGATCGGTGTGGCATGGTTGCGCATCAGCAGGGCGAGCTGCTCCTCAAGGTAATTCGCGAACAGCTCGGGCCGTGTGATCGTCGCGGTATAGCTGCCCGGCGTGGTCACATGGCCGAAGGACAGCCGCGAGTCGGTCTTGGAATGGCTGGTCGTGGTCAGCCGCACCTCCGGGTAATAGGCGCGGAACCGGGCGCGCGGCTTCTCGCCGCCCAGGCAGGCCACGAAGCGCTCGGTCAGAAATCCCGACGCGGCGTCATAAAGCGCGCGCAGCCGGGCGACCGCCTCCGCCGGGTCGGAGAAATATTCCCGCTCGACCGCATCGGGGGTTTCCAGCGGCAGAAAATCGTCATGCATCAGGTGCCTCGCGTTTCGAACGACACTGCCAGCGTGAGGCGACACTGGCAAGACAGCGCGGGGATACCTAGATCGGGTCCGAACCCGTCTGTTACCGAAAGCCGTTCGTCATGCGCTATTCCATTCTCGACCTTGCACCCGTTCCCGAAGGCAGCACCACCGCCGATGCCATCGCCAACAGCGTCGCGCTCGCGCAGATGGCGGACGGGCTGAATTACCACCGCTACTGGCTGGCAGAGCATCACAATATGGTCGGCATTGCCTCGGCCGCGACCTCGGTCATGATCGGGCATATCGCGTCGGCCACATCGCGCATCCGGGTGGGTGCCGGCGGGATCATGCTGCCGAACCACTCGCCGCTGTCGATTGCCGAACAATTCGGCACGCTGGCCACGATCCATGGCGACCGGATCGATCTGGGACTCGGGCGCGCGCCGGGCGGCGACGGGGCGGTGTTCCGCGCGCTGCGCAAGTCCCCCGACATGGCCGAGAACTTCCCGCAGGATGTCATCGAACTGATGGAATATCTGGGCGATGCCCGACCGGGCGCGCCGGTCATTGCCCATCCGGGGCAGGGCACGCATGTGCCGGTCTGGATGCTGGGCTCATCGCTGTTCGGCGCGCAACTCGCCGCGATGCTGGGCCTGCCCTATGCGTTTGCGTCGCATTTCGCCCCCGGCGCGCTCGACGAGGCGCTGCCGCTCTATCGGGAGCGCTTCGAGCCGTCGGGCCGGGCCGAGGCCGAGGAGGGGCCGCATTTCATGCTCGCGGTAAATGTCATCGCCGCCGAGAGCGACGACGAGGCGCGGTTCCTGCAATCCAGCCAGAAACTGGCCTTCGCGCGGCTTCGCGGCGGCACACCCGGCAAGCTGCCCGCGCCAACGCGCGACCTGGCCGAGATCACCCCGCCCTTGCAGCGCATGGTCGATCAGGCCCTGAGGATCAGCGCCGTGGGCAGCAAGGCGACGGTCCGCCAGCAGCTCTCGCAGCTTGTCGAGCGCTATCGCCCGGACGAACTCATCATCACCGGGCAGATCCACGACCCGGAGGCGCGCCAGACCTCCTACCGGCTGGCCGCCGAGGTGCTGGACGACATGCAGCCGGGCGCGACGGCCGGGGCGGCGTAGCCCCTTCGGAACGCCACCCCGCATTGCGCGCGTCCGGCGTCTTGACCGCCGAACGTTGAGCGGCCAGTTGTTGCCCATGCATATGCTGATCTTGGGACATGGCTATACTGCCGCCGCACTGACCCCGCGCCTCATCGCGGCCGGCTGGACGGTGACCGGCACGACACGCAGCGACCCCGCCCGCGTCGCCGAGAGCGGGGCAGAGCCGCTGATCTGGCCGGGCGATGCGGCCCGGATGCGAGAGGAAATTGCCCGCGCCGACGCGATCCTGAGCTGCGTCGCGCCGGTCACGACCGGAACCGCACAGCCGGGCGACGCAACCGACCCGGCTGGCACTCCCGGCCCGGTCGCGACTGACCCGGTGCTGGCCGAACTCTCGGACGCGCTTCGGATCAGTTCTGCCCGCTGGGTCGGCTACCTGTCCTCGACCAATGTCTATGGCGATCATGGCGGCGCCTGGGTCGACGAGACGACACCGCCCGCGCCAACGTCGCACCGTGGCCGCGCCCGCGTGGCGGCGGAACAGGGCTGGGCCGATCTTGCCGCGCAGTCTGGCTGGGCGCTGACCATCTTCCGCCTGGCCGGGATCTACGGCCCCGGCCGCGGCCCCTTCGCCAAGCTGCGGCAGGGCCGGGCGCGGATGATCGAGAAGCCGGGCCAGGTATTTTCCCGCATTCATGTGGACGATATTGCCGGGGCGGTCATCGCCGCGCTGAACTGGCATGTCCCGCCCCGCCCCGACGCGGCCCCCGCGCGCCCCGACGCCGCGCATTCGGCCGGCCTGTCCCGCGCGGCCAGCCGCGAGGCCCCTGCGGAGACGCCGCTGATCGTCAATCTGTGCGACGACGCCCCATGTCCGCCGCAGGAGGTGATCGCCGCCGCCGCCGCCATGCTGCACATGCAGCCCCCGCCGCGCGAGGATTTCGCGACCGCCCGGATGACCGAGATGGCCCGCAGCTTCTACCGTGACAGCAAACGGGTGCGGAATGACCGCCTGACGCAGATCCTCGGGTACCGCTTGCGCCACCCGGATTATCGCAGCGGGCTGGCAGCGATCCTGGCCGCGGAGCGTGGCTGAGCGGGGGCCGCACGGTCGGTCCGGCCATCATGGCGCCGCGCCTCCCGTCGCGCCGCCCTCGCGGCATCGCCGTGCGGATCCACAGGGAACGCGGCGCATGGGTTGCGGAGGTGCAGGCCCTGCGCCGTCGCCGGTGCGCCGACAGCCCGCGCGCTCGCAGGCACAGACCAGCTCTGGCTGAGGGGAGGGCGAGTGATTGACTACGCAAGGCTGCAGCAGGACACGCGACCAAGGTGTCTTGGAGATGCCTGCCGATATCCTGCCCGCCCGGCGCTGAGGCTGGTCCGATTGAACGAACGACGCCACGGATTCTTGTCGGGCGCGCCGACGGACATGCGCGCACCCCCCAAATGGTCAGAACGCATACTGAGACGCATGCTCGTGTTTGCGCGCAAAACAGTTCCGGGCGGGCGCTCGCGGCAACAGGCGGCGCGGCCCTGCTGGTCCGAACTGCGCCGCCCCTTCAATCACGTGCGGATGCAGCGGATCGGGCCGCAAATACCCGTCTGGCATGGGTAAAAGACCCCCGATCACCGCGCGGCGAGCCCCTCGATCTGGTCCGGCGTCGCGCGCACGCCGCCCTGCAGGATCAGGCTGATCCCGTCCGCATCGCTCTGCACCTCCTCGACCACGGCGTAGCTGGCGACCGGGGTGCTGCCGATCACCTCGCCGCCACGCAGGCTTTCCAGCGTGAAGCTGTAGATTCCCGCCGGCAGCCTGTTGCCGGCGTCGTCCCGGCCGAACCAGTCGACACGCCCGGCGCCGGCGCCGACTCGGTCTTCCGCCACGCGCCGTCCCGCAGCGTCCATCGCCACGAGGATGGCGTCGTCGGCGCCGGTCCTGGGCGTGAGCGCCATCTCGATCGGGGCATCGCCGAAATGGACCGGCCCGGTGGTGCGCACCTGCCGGCCGATCCAGTCGCCGTACCGCGCGAGCGCGCCACCGGCCTGCGTGCCCAGCATCTCCCTGAGCAGCGTGTTGGTCTGCACCTGCTGCTCGACGCCGGAGAAGGTGGCCAGCTGGACCGCGAATTCCGACCCCTCCATCGGGTTGAGCGGGTCCTGGTTGCGGATCTGCGTGGTCAGCATCTTCAGGAAGGTCTCGAAATCGCTGTTGGCGAAGCCCCCCTTGACCTCTGCCTGCCCGGTCTGCCTGGCGGTGCGGGGCGACGATGAGGTGGCAGGGGCCGCGCCTGTGGCTTCAACCATGTGGCATTCCTTTCGTTGTGAAACCGGGCTCAGACCCGAAGGTTCAGCCGCGGGCCATGCGGGGTGGCGGGTGGATGCTCGATGGCCGGCGTCGGTGGCGCGGCATCGGTCGCGCCGCCCTCCCCTGCGGCGGGTCGGGCCATGTCATCCGGGTGGTGCTGCGAGGGCCGGTTCCCGCGATCTTCGCGGAAATCCAGCGTCGTATCCTCCAGCCCCGAGCGGATGAGTTCGGATTGCAGCAGATCGGATTGCCGCCGCAGCAGCGCCAATGTCTCCGGCCGTTCCGCCGAGATGGATATCGTCAGCGCGCCGTCGACCTGCTGGATCGCGAATCGCAGGCGGCCGAGCTCCTCCGGGGCCAGAAGAAGCTCGGTCTCGCCCCCGGCGGAGGACGCGCGCAGGATCATCTCCGCCAGTTGCTCGGCGGGCGGCGGCGCCTTCTGGACAGTGGCCGGGTTGGGTGGTGCCGCGCGCGCGTGGTCGGTCTGGGCGAGGCCAGGGGGAGGTTCGGCGCGGCTCGGGATGGTGGTGTCCGTCAGGGTCTCCTGAGGCGGGGATGCGGTCGATGTCCGGTCCGGCCAGTTCCGGGATTGAAGGGGATGGCCTGACGGTGACGCGGCATCCGAAGGGCCTGCGTTCAGAGTATGGGCAGCATCCGCCGGCCTCATGGCCGAACCGGCGCTGCCCTGATGGGGAGCGGTCGGAACATCCTCGCGCGGATGGGCCGAAGCCGCGTCGCCCGCGGCCAGACCGGGGAGGCCGGTCTCTTTTCCCTTCGCCGGGGTTCCTGCGCTAGCTGCGCGGGCGAGAACGGGATCGCGCGGGATGACCGGCGCGGGCGTGTCGGCTTGGTCACGCGGATCGGGACCGGTTGCCGCGCCGGGTGCAGCGCCCGCGTGGTCCTGCGCGCGGTCTGCATCCGTCACGGCTGCGACCGTGGTCGTCGGGGGCGGAGCGGGAAAAGCGATGCCGGTGCCGGGGGCTGTGTCGGGCGTCGGGGAGGCATGGGCCATCTGGCTGCCATGCGCCGCCGGGCTCTGCGGCGCGGCGCCGGTCGAAGGCGCTGATCCCGGTTGACGTCCGAGAGCCGGATCGACCTGCGATCGCGCCTCTGTCTGCCACGCGGCGGCGGGCGGGCCGGCAATCCGGGTGTCACCGCAATTGGCAGGCTGTTCGGGGATGGCGGGTCGGGCGACGGGCCAGGGACGTTTCGGCGGATTTGACGCAATTTTCGCATCATCGCCTCGATCGTCGGGCGGCACCTGGCCGACCTCATCCCTGGCATCTGACGGCGCGCGCATCTCCCCGGCAATTGTGATCGGCTTGGGACCCGGCTCACGGTCTGCCTCGCGAGCGGGCCGCTGCCAGTTGCGGGGGCGCAATGGCTCCGGCGCAGGTATATGTGCACCTGAATCGGCGTCTGCGTAAGCCGATTGCGGCTGTGCGGTGACGTCCATCGCATGCACCGCTTGTCCGGCTCCCTGACCGGATGCTTCACTCTGCAACCCCGGTCCCGCCAGATCCCCGGACTGGCTGGTCGGTCGCCTGGCCGCCCCACCGGCATCCACCAGAGGCGCTGCAACGCGTTGAGGCTCCGGCCTGCCCGTCGCCGCCCCGCCGAGGCTGTCCGGCAGGCCAGGAACAGGCCCTGACGCCATGGTCGCAGCCGCGGCCATGCCCGCCGGACGCGGATCCGCCGGGTGGATCGCGGCACTTGCAGGCGACGCGAGCTGATCCGACGTATCCCCCCCCGGGGGGGCAGGCGCCGAGCTGTCCCCGGTCGTCTGGTCGTCGGCGGCCGGCCCCGTGTCCGCACCATTCGCCGCAGCCCCGCCACACGGCCGGTTTCCATCGTCAGAAACCGCCCCCCGCGGCGCGCAAGACGCAGCCCCGCCCGCCGGGGACGGCAAAATCCGTTCGGCCAGATACGCCTCGAACCCGGGCACGGCCTGTGCCCCCGAGCCGGGCGAGGAGGGGCCAGATTCACGGGGCCTGCCCGGATCGGCAAGGTTGATTCGCATCTCCATGACCCCTCGATAGCAATGCGCGATTACCAAATATTTACGGCCGCACGCCTATCGTGCCCCGGACCGGCCGACAGGAGAGCCCATGCGGATCGACACCCAGACAGGACTGCCATCACCCCCCGCGCCCAAATCCCCCAGGCTGGAGCAGGTATTTCTCGAGGAAATGCTGACCCATATGATGCCCAAGGCGGGGGGTGCGCTGGCATCCGGCACCGGCGAAAGCGCCTTCGCCTCTTTCCTGCGGCGGGAATACGCCGCAGCCCTTGCCGCCCGCGTCGATCTCGGCTTGCAGGCGGGGCGCGATGGCTGATATGGGCGCGCTTCTCGACGGCGTGGCAGAAGCCCTGGCCGACGGGGATCCCGGCAGGGCGCTGCAGCGGCTCTCCGAACTGGAACGGGTGATCGGGCTGGCAGGTCCGGCCGCGCCCGGGCTGGCGGAGCGGTTGGCACATCTGCGCGAACTGGCCGAGGCGGCGGTGACGGGCGTGGCGGATGCGCGCGCCATCCTCGTCGCGGCGCGTCAGGCGGTGCAGGACGCCGGGACCTATGACGAGGCGGGGGAAAAGACGATCCATCGCGGCCCCGCGACTCAACTGGGACGGTTTTGAATAAACCCCTCGGTATTGATCTCTGGCGGATTTGCGTGCGTTAAGGGATTGTTAAATCCGGCTGGGTAGAAACGGCCTCGTGCGGAACGGCACAAGGGAAATCCCGCGGTCAGAATGGCCTCTCATGTATCGGCAGATTGCCATTTTGTAGGAGGACGTCATGTCCAGTATTCTGACCAATATCGGTGCGATGGTCGCGTTGCAGACCCTGAAGGGTATCAACTCCGACCTGGCGCGCACGCAAAGCGAGATCTCGACCGGAAAATCCGTCGCGAACGCCAAGGACAACGCGGCCATCTGGGCCATTTCCAAGACCATGGATTCCGATGTCGCCTCTTTCAAGGCCCTCGACCAGACGCTCGCCATCGGGGAATCCACCGTCGCCACCGCCCGCGCCGCGACCGAGGCGGTGACGGATCTGCTGGGCAAGATCAAGACCAAGATCATCGCCGCGCAGGAAGCCGGGACGTCGGCAAATGACCGGGCCATGATCCAGACCGAGATCGATGCGCTCAAGGACCAGATCGCCACGGTGATCGGCTCGGCGCAGTTCAACGGCAAGAATCTGATCAATGGCACATCGGTCGATCCGATGCAGGTCAACTCGTCGCTGGATCGCGCCTCGGATGGATCGGTCAGTGCCTCGACCATTGATGTGAAGACCTTCAATCTCAGCCTGACCGGCACTGGCGCCGCGACGACGGTGAACGGGCCGGGCTTCAGCGGCTCGGCGCTCGATGGCGGCGGCGCGCTGGCGATCAGCCCGACGCTGAGCTTCCAGGGCGGCGCCGGTGCGATCGCCGCCAGCGATGCCACCGCCGATCCGACGGACGGAACCGAGCTGCTGGCCGGCGACGTGATCACCCTGTCCATCGAAGGCAGCGAGATCACCTATACCGTCCAGGACGGCGACACGCTGACCGAGATCACTTCCGGGCTGAACACGGCCAAGACCACGGCAGGGATCGGCGGAACGCTGGCAAGCGCCTCCGGCACGCTGACCTTCGATGCCGGCACGGGCAACGGCAACATGGCCGTGGTGATGAGCACGACCCGGTCGGTCGCGCCCGGAGGCGGCGCGCTGGCGGGGCTGGAGACACTCGATGTCACGGCCGACGGGGGCCCGGCCGCCGCGCTGACCGAGATCGAGGATCTGATCAAGGTGACGGTCAACGCCACCGCGGCCTTCGGCTCGTCGCAGGGCCGGATCGAGACGCAGCGCGACTTCATCGGGAAGCTCACCGATTCCATGCGCTCCGGCATCGGGGCGTTGGTGGATGCCGATATGGAGGAGGCCTCGGCCCGGCTCCAGGCGCTGCAGGTCCAGCAGCAGCTTGCTACGCAATCGCTGTCGATCGCCAACCAGGCGCCGCAGGCGCTCCTGTCGCTGTTCCGCTAACCGCGCGCGGGGCGTCCCCGGACGCCCCGCAACCCAACCGGGCCCGCGCCCGGCGGTGATGCAGACGGAACGACGGTGAACAGGAGACCACGTGATGAGTGTACTAGCCCTTGGCGGGTATCAGACCGCCATTTCCCAGGTCGAGGATGCGCGGCAGGCCGAAGCGCGGCTGCTGGCCCGGCTGACCGCGAACCTCGCGCGCGCCACCGCCCGCCCGGTGCGCGACCAGGCCGAATTCATGCAGGCTCTGCATGACAATGACCGCTTCTGGTCCCAGATCGCGGCCGATCTGGCGGGCGATGGCAACCGCCTGCCCGAGACGCTGCGCGCGGGGCTGATCTCGCTGGCGGGTTTCGTGCTCGGCCACAGCGCGGCGCTGCGCCGCGGCGAGGGCGAGCCGCAGCCGCTGATCGACATCAACCGGGCCGTCATTCGCGGCCTCTCCGGCGTGACGGGGGCGGAATGACGGGGCTGGTGCTGAAACTCGCACCGAATGAACGTGTGCTGATCAACGGCGTGGTGATCGAGAACGGCCCGCGCCGCACGAGAATTACCATCAAGACGCCGAATGCGAACGTGCTGCGCCTGCGCGACGCCATCCATCCCGAGGAGGCGAACACCCCGGTGCGCCGCGCCTGCTACGAGGCGCAGCTGGTGCTCAGCGGCGATCGCGATCCCGAAGCGGCACGAGCGGGCATGCTGCTGGCCATCGAACAGCTCACCCAGGTTTTCGACGACCGTGACAGTCGCAACCTGCTGGCCGAGGCGACCAGCGGGGTGCTGGATGCGAATTACTACCGCACCATGCGGGCGCTGCGCGACCTGCTGCCGCGAGAGGCCCGGCTGATGGGGCGCGCGCCGTGACCGCGTCCTGGCAACACAGCCGCGGCGCGGCATGTTCCGCCGCATGCAGGCGGCGCGCAGGCGCGTCCCGCGCCGCAAGGTCGCGCGCCAACAACAAGCGAGCCAAAAGCCCGGCGATCTGCAAATCGCGTTCGCGCGTGGCACGCGCCTGCCGATCAGGATCAGACATGCGGCGCGACCGCATCACGGCGCCGCGCGCGGCAGGGTCGGGACCATGACCGTCGCCATCCAGACCGGCAGCGGCATTCCCGGCTGGGCGCTCCTGACCCGCAGCATCGCGCGGCAGCGCGCGCTGGTTGCCAATGACGGCCCGGTGCGCATGGCCGCGCAGCATTACCGCGAGCGGATCGGCGCGGTCCGCTCGGCGGATGCGCTGATGGATGATTACCGTTTGCTGGACGTCACGCTGCGCGCCTTCGGGTTGGGCGCGGATATCGGCAACCGCGCCTTCATCCGCCAGGTGCTGGAGAGCGATCTGGCGGATGACCGCAGCCTGGCCAACCGCCTCTCCGACTCGCGCTACCTGCGGCTGGCGGAGCGGTTCGGCTTCGGGGTTGGCGGGGCGGGCCGGACGGCGCAGGACGGTTTTGCCGACCGCGTCGTCGCCGATTATGTCGAGGCGGAGCTTGAAACCCGTGTCGGCGCCGCCGAGCCATCGCTGCGCCTGGCGCTGAGCGCGCGGCGCACGCTGCCGGATCTGGCGGCGCGCGACAGCAGCGCGCGGACGAAATGGTTCGCCGTCCTGGGCGACCCGCCGCTGCGCGAATTGTTCCAGACCGCCTTCGGCTTCGGTCCCGCCCACGGCCGCCTGCCGATCGACCGCCAGCTTCGCGACTATGCCGACGCGGCGGAGCGGATGCTGGGCAGGCCCGACATCGCCCAGTTCACCGACCCCGGGAAGGTCGAGACCCTGACCCGGCATTTCCTGATGCGCGACTCGCTGCGCGCCACCGCCGATCAGGGCAGGTTCTCGGTCGCGCTGACCCTGCTGCGCGGCGGCGCCCCGCACTGACCTTGCGGCGCCTCGCGACCCTGAACTGACCCCGCGGCGCAGCGCGGCCTTGCGAGAACCTTGTGTTGCATCGAAACCGCGACCCGCAGCATCACCGGCAAGACCACCTGCACCTGCACCACCACCCGCATCTGCACCACCACCCGCACCAGCGACACTGCCCTCAAGGGCTGCGACGCCCCGCCGGACATCGCGCCGGCCCCACCCCGCCCGCGCCGAAAAAAGGGCGTGCCCCCAGTGCCGCAAAACCGCGGAAATCCCGAATTTCCCCGCCGTCCCAAGCGCCTGCGCGCGCCCGCAACCCCGCGCATTTCCAGCCACTTCCCCTTGCGTCCTCGCGCGGCTTCACTATAACCCCGGTCGATTTGCCGCCAGTCAACCGCCCAGGGGTCCGCCATGCCGAAGAGAACCGACATCAAGTCCATCCTCATCATCGGTGCCGGACCCATCGTCATCGGCCAGGCCTGCGAATTCGACTATTCCGGTGCCCAGGCCTGCAAGGCGCTGCGCGAAGAAGGCTACCGCGTCATTCTGGTGAACTCCAACCCGGCCACCATCATGACCGACCCGGAAATGGCCGACGCCACCTATATCGAGCCGATCACGCCGGACATGGTCGAAAAGATCATCGCCGCCGAACGCCCCGATGCGCTCCTGCCGACCATGGGCGGGCAGACCGCGCTCAACACGGCGCTCGCGCTCGCCGATGCGGGCGTGCTGAACAAATACGGGGTGGAGCTGATCGGCGCACAGCGCGCCGCCATCGAGATGGCCGAGGACCGCAAGCTGTTCCGCGAGGCGATGGACCGGATCGGGCTGGAAAACCCCAAGGCCACCATCGTCACCGCGCCCAAGGATGCGCGCGGCAAGTTCGATCTGGAGGCCGGGGTGCAGACCGCGCTCGACGCGCTGGACGAGATCGGCCTGCCCGCCATCATCCGCCCCGCCTTCACGCTGGGCGGCACGGGCGGCGGCGTCGCCTACAACCGCGAGGATTACATCCATTACTGCCGCTCCGGCATGGATGCCTCGCCGGTGGGCCAGATTCTGGTCGATGAATCGCTGCTCGGCTGGAAGGAATACGAGATGGAGGTGGTGCGCGATCACGCCGACAACGCCATCATCGTCTGTTCCATCGAAAACGTCGACCCGATGGGGGTGCATACTGGCGATTCCATCACCGTCGCGCCCGCGCTGACGCTCACCGACCGCGAATATCAGCGGATGCGCAACGGCTCCATCGCCGTGCTGCGCGAGATCGGGGTGGAGACCGGCGGCTCAAACGTCCAATGGGCCATCAACCCCGATGACGGCCGCATGGTGGTGATCGAGATGAACCCGCGCGTCAGCCGCTCCTCGGCGCTGGCGTCCAAAGCCACCGGCTTCCCGATTGCCAAGATCGCCGCGAAACTGGCCGTCGGCTACACTCTGGACGAACTCGACAACGACATCACCAAGGTCACGCCCGCCAGCTTCGAGCCCAGCATCGACTATGTCGTCACCAAGATCCCGCGCTTCGCCTTCGAGAAATTCCCCGGATCGAAGCCCGAACTGACCACGGCGATGAAATCCGTGGGCGAGGTGATGGCCATCGGCCGCAGCTTCCACGAATCGCTGCAAAAGGCGCTCGCCTCGATGGAGAACGGGCTGACCGGCCTCGACGAGATCGCCATTCCCGGCGCGGAAGACGAGGGCAAGCCCGCCATCATCCGCGCGCTCTCCAACCAGACGCCGGACCGCATCCGCGTCATCGCCCAGGCCATGCGCCACGGGCTGTCGGATGATGAAATCCACGCCGTCACCGCGTTTGAGCCCTGGTTCCTCGCCCGCATCCGCGAAATCATCGAGGCCGAAACCCGCATCCGGGACACCGGCCTGCCCGATGCGGAGGGGCTGCGGGCGCTCAAGATGCTGGGCTTCTCCGACGCCCGCCTGGCCAGGCTCACCGGCCGGGACGAGGCCGAGATCCGCCGCACCCGCCACGACCACGGCATCACCCCGGTCTTCAAGCGCATCGACACCTGCGCCGCCGAGTTCGAGGCGCAGACCCCCTATATGTATTCGACCTATGAATCCCCCGCCATGGGCGAGGTCGAGAACGAGGCGCGCCCGTCAGACCGCAAGAAGGTCGTCATTCTCGGCGGCGGCCCGAACCGGATCGGGCAGGGGATCGAGTTCGATTACTGCTGCTGCCACGCCTGTTTCGCGCTGACCGATGCCGGCTATGAAACCATCATGGTCAACTGCAACCCCGAGACGGTCAGCACCGATTACGACACCTCCGACCGGCTCTATTTCGAGCCGCTGACGCTGGAACATGTCCTCGAAATCCTCTCCATCGAGCAGGAAAACGGCACGCTGCACGGCGTCATCGTCCAGTTCGGCGGCCAGACGCCCCTGAAGCTCGCCAATGATCTGGAGGCTGCCGGCATCCCCATCCTCGGCACCTCACCCGACGCCATCGACCTGGCCGAGGACCGCGAGCGCTTCCAGCAGATGCTCAACGAACTCGGCCTGAAACAACCCGTCAACGGCATCGCCCATAGCGACGCCGAGGCGCGCGAGATCGCCGCCCGCGTGGGCTTCCCGCTGGTCATCCGCCCCAGCTACGTGCTCGGCGGCCGCGCGATGGAGATCGTGCGGGATATGGACCATCTCAACCGCTACATCACCCATGCCGTGGATGTCTCGGGCAAGAACCCGGTCCTGCTCGACAGCTATCTCTCCGGCGCGATCGAGGTCGATGTCGATGCGCTCAGCGACGGTGACACGGTCCATGTCGCCGGCATCATGGAACATATCGAGGAGGCCGGCGTCCATTCCGGCGACAGCGCCTGCTCGCTTCCGCCCCATACGCTGGGCGCCGCCACGATCGACGAACTCAAGCGCCAGACCGAGGCGATGGCCAGGAAACTCGGCGTGATCGGGCTGATGAATGTGCAATTCGCCATCAAGGACGGCGCGATCTACGTGCTGGAGGTCAATCCCCGCGCCTCGCGCACCGTGCCCTTCGTCGCCAAGGCCACTGACAGCGCCATCGCCTCCATCGCCGCGCGCCTCATGGCCGGCGAAAAGATGTCCGCCTTCCCCGCCCGCGACCCCTATCCCGACGGGGTGGCGCCGGAGGATGACCTGCCCTTCGCCGACCCGCTGACGCTGGCCGACCCGCTCACGCCCTGGTTCTCGGTCAAGGAGGCGGTGCTGCCCTTCGCCCGCTTCCCCGGCGTCGACACGCTGCTCGGCCCCGAGATGCGCTCGACCGGCGAGGTGATGGGCTGGGACCGCAACTTCCCCCGCGCCTTCCTGAAATCCCAGATGGGGGCGGGCACGCAATTGCCGCATGAGGGCGCGGTCTTCATCTCCATCCGCGACGCGGACAAGACCGAGGCGATGGCCCAGGCCGCGCGCGACCTGACCGAGATGGGGTTCTCCATCATCGCCACCAGCGGCACGGCCGAATTCCTGGCCGAAAACGGCATCGCGGCGAGCCGCGTCAACAAGGTCTATGAGGGCCGCCCCAACATCGTCGACCGCCTGAAAAACGGCGAGATCGCCATGGTGCTGAACACCACCGAGGGCGCCCAGGCCATCGCCGACAGCCGAGAGATCCGCGCCGTCGCGCTCTACGACAAGATCCCGTATTACACGACGGCGGCGGGGAGTATTGCCGCGGTCGCGGCGATCAGGTCGCGGGGGGATGGGGAAGTTGGGGTGCGGAGTTTGCAGGCTTAGATGCATTTGAGCGAAAACGGTGCGGTGCTGAGGTGCTGCTGAATCTAACGAAGCTCTAAGCAGATTGCTTATGCTGATCTGGCGGACGGTATTCTCGTCGGTGTCTAACGAGTTCTACGAGTGATTCCAGCTTCGTAGAGTGTCTTAGCGAGCGTCGCTGCGCAGATATTTGGGTAAGCTCAAAATCGAATTGGTAAAATCGTCAGCACTCTGAAGAGACGAATGTCGATACCTGAGAGCTAACCGAGATTTGGCATCGGTGCTGCCCTCGTGGGCAAGATGATGGCGCCTGCTACGAAGTCTGCCGGAAACAAAGAAGTCGAAGCAACCGATGCAGAACCCATCAACGGCCGTTTCGGCCCCGAATAAACGCTCCAACGGCCCCGAGCGCCGCGGTACCCAGGAAAACGGCAGCCATACCGGGCGAGCCAGTCCACACACCGGCAATTAGGCCGCTTACGACGAGCAAGGAGAGCGAGCCAACGGCGGCCTTCATTCCGAGTTTCCTATCCGCAATTTCGGCGCTCAGCCCTATGTTATCCAAGGCCATGAGGTGCTCCTGCTGCTTCTCTGCCATCGCGATGATGCGATCACCGGAGCCAGGGGAAACACTTTCGTACTGAGCAAGATGCCGAGGGTGAGGCAGGGGCCCAGAAAAGGATTCTCTGATCATCAGGGCCGTCACGCGACTGACGACTTCCTCTCGCGACTTGCGCGGAATTAAATCGCCAACTTGCTTAGCAATTTCTGCCTCAAGATGCTCCATATCGAAGGGAGGCTTGAGAGAAGCTTCACCTTCAGGAGGCGCAGAGTTCTCGTCTTTCTTCAGTTCTCTTGACGGGCGCGACTGGTTGGGCTTCATTCAACTCTTCTCTTGCGTCATCAATAGCACAGCGTAGAGCGTATCCGGTCTTCATCCACGAGTGCAACAAAGTACCTCGCGGCTTCACAGTGGGATGCCAGCGCGAGCCATAAAATACTTCGTAAGGGCTTGCCAGACCCTGTCGGAAGCCCTGCCAAAAAGCTTTCGATCGGATATGTTTAGACATTTTTACCCCCAAGCAAAGATGTCGCCTCTGTCTCACGTAGGACGAAGCGCCAAGAAAAAGTAGTATCAAAGAGCACCATTGCACAGATGCATGACTAAAAAGTTACACGATGATCACTGTTGCAACATGTATAACCGCCCCTTGCGCAAGAGGTAATTTCGGAGCTGCTGCTGGCGCGTCACCGGGTGCTGACATGTATCCGGCCTCTGTTGCGG
>NZ_FNAH01000028.1 GCF_900101865.1 Paracoccus isoporae | reverse complement strand
CCAGATCTGAAAAGAAACGCAATCTCTCGAAACGATCACAAACAACCCGCACCATCCAAAAGATCGGTGCAACAGCGCACCAAGCGCAACCGGCGCGGGGTAGAGCAGCCCGGTAGCTCGTCAGGCTCATAACCTGAAGGTCGTAGGTTCAAATCCTACCCCCGCAACCAACACTAATTCTCCAATCTTATCAACGCCTCCGCCGCTCGCGCCCGGTGCCGCGTTGCTGTTCGCCCGCCGCATGACCTGCTGCAGCGGCTGACCGGTCGCCAGACGCAGCAGGCTCGCCAATGCGCCATGCAGATCGATCAGCAGTCCATCGCCGTCAGGATCTGGCGTCAGAACGATCTTATCGACGAGCGCGCGCAGTGCTTCCTTCGCCTCCTCCATGTCCTCGGCATCGGTGAGGCCGCGGATCAGCTGGCCGACCCGGTCGCGATAGGTCTTGGCCATCGACGGATGGATCCGCAGCTTGTCGGGCGCGGCGGCGGTTGCGAGCAGCTTCTCGATCTCCTTGCGGCGGCCGTCCAGCTCGATCATCCGGTCCTTGACCTGTTCTGCCGGCACGCCGGCGATGATTGCATCGACCAGTTTCTTGTGATCGCCCGTCACCCGGCGAAGTTCCTTCTCCAACTCGGTGCGTCCGGCATTGGCTTCGGCCATCAGTCGGTTGCGCTCGGCGGCGTATTCTTCATAGAAGATCTGGACGACCTCCGGGTCCATCAGGTTGTTAGCAAGAGCGGTCAGCACGCGGTCATCGAGATCCTCGCGCTTGATCGAGCGCATGTTCGTGCAAACCGCCGGGCCTTTCTTGCGCGCCGCCGAGCAGCCGAAATAGTGCTGGCTGATCTTGGAAAACCCCGAACCGCAGCAACTGCATTCCATCAGCCCGGAAAACAGGAATTTTGGCCGCCGACGATCCCAGACCTGGGTCTGGGTGTTCTTGACTTTCTGTTTGCCTTGCCGCGCGCGGACGGCCTCCCAGAGATCCTCGTCGATGATCCTGAGTTCCGGGACATTGGCGATGACCCATTGCTCCTCGGGGTTCAGCCGGGAGACCCGCTTGCCGGTCTGCGGGTTTTTGACATAGGTGAGCCGGTTCCAGATCTGTCGGCCGATATAGAGCTCGTTATTGATGATACCGGTGCCACGATCCCGGTTGCCGTGAATCGTGGATGTGTTCCAATGCGCGCCTGACGGGCCGGGGATGTCTTCATTGTTCAACTGCTCGGCGATCTTCTTGGGCGAGATCCCCTTTGCATAGTCCTGATAGATCCGACGCACGATCTTGGCATGATTCTCGTCGATCACCCGATCGCCCCGTATCTGTTCGCCGTCGTCGTTGTATTTTATGACCGACCGATAACCGTAAGTCAGGCCACCGGCACTCTTGCCCAGCTTGGCGCGCCCGTGAAGCCCACGGCGGGTTTTTTGGGAAATGTCCTGTATGGCCCTGGCGTTCATGGCGCCAACGAGGCCGACGTAAATGTCGTTCACCTCATTCTCTCTGATCGTCCAGATCGAGATGTTCAGGAAGCGCAGGTTCTGGAATATGCCGGCTATATCGGCCTGGTTGCGGCTGAGGCGGTCGAGCCCTTCGGCGACGACCACATCGAAGCGGCACGACTGGGCATGGCGCATAAGCTTCTGGATACCGCCGCGCATCATGCTGGCGCCGGATATCGCGCTGTCTGAATATGTTTCTACGACCTCGAAACCCTGACGCGCTGCATAGTCCCGGCAGGTTCGGATCTGATCGTCGATCGAGGCCTTGCGTTGCATATCGGTCGAATAACGCGCGTAAAGCGCGGCGCGGAGCGGTTTGGTCATGTCAGGGTCTCCTCAGGGGAGGGCAGGAAATCTCAGCGCGCGGCTTGATCGCGCTCGGCTCCATGATCGGCGCGGGCGGCGGCGCGCGCAAGAGCCCGGATGAGATCAAGCCAGGCAGCGCGGTCCTTTGGATCGGTGGTGACAACAGGCGCGAGCGGGGCGTTTGCCCCGATCTCACGCTTGCGCATTGCGCGATGTTGTCTTGCCTGAGCCAAAGACAGTTCTCTCCTGTTCCGCGCGAAGGTGATCTTCGGCGGTTACTGCTGTGCGATCCGGTATGTTGGCCGGTCATGAGACTATTGTAGATCATCGTGAGACAGTCCGAAGCGTCGGGGCGTTTATCCACAGGTCCAAACATGTGGATAACCGCCAAAAAAAGGGAAAAATCGGGGTTGCGGGGCGATTTTTTGGGTTCACGGGCGCCATGCCGCGACCCGACGCTCCCGATCCGGAAAACGGTAATCCTCCCCTTTTTAACGGGGCGTGGCTGTAGAATTCACGCGGCCATTTTCAGCTTCATGGCGGGTGTGATCCCGCCGTTGCCCATGTTGGGACGTTCGTTGTTATAGGTCCAGAGCCATTTGGTGGCGGTCC
>NZ_FNAH01000013.1 GCF_900101865.1 Paracoccus isoporae | reverse complement strand
GGACCGCCACCAAATGGCTCTGGACCTATAACAACGAACGTCCCAACATGGGCAACGGCGGGATCACACCCGCCATGAAGCTGAAAATGGCCGCGTGAATTCTACAGCCACGCCCCGTTAAAAAGGGGAGGATTACCATGGCTCATGGTTCCATCTCCGGCAGCAAGGCTTCGTGCGGCTTGAGCTGGGCTTCCCAGTCTTCCAGATCGGAGAAGAAGGAGTTCGAACTTTCTCCTTCAAGGTGCGCCAGATTTCGCCGTCCGATCTCCCGCTCGCCTGCTGCGTTGAACGACGCGCGGCCGCCTCGCTGTTGTTGCGAAGCGGCCTCAAATCGCTCCTCTCAGCGGAGCAGCTTGATCTGGGTCATCAACTCGCTGATATCGGCGTCCGACAGGTCCAGATCTGGCATCGCCGTGCCCGACGCGAAGCTCTGCGGGTCGCGCAGGAAGGCCTCCAGCCTGTCCTCCGTCCAGACCTCGTCGCCGCGCGATTTCAGCGCATCGCTATAGCCGTCATAATCGCTGGCCGAGGCAATGTTTCGGCCCAGCAGGTTGCGCAGATGCGGTGCGCCGGGGGTGGATGCGGGGTAGTTCAGATTGTGGCAGGAGCCGCAATTGGACAGCGCGTTGAGATTGGTATGCAGGCCGATCTCGGTGCGGGCCATTTCGACATTTTCCACCGGGGACAGGATGATGATTTTGCCGCCATCCGTGCCCAGCACCAGATTGCCGCCGGCAATGTCCAGATCGCGGATCCGGTCGCCGATATAGACCTGCTCGGTATAGCTTCCATTCTCCCAGCGTCGGACCCTGAACAGCGAGCGTGCCTTCAGCGTCGCGGCGATCAGGTCGCCGTCCCACGCCTTGTTGAAACCCTCGGCATGAATGATGGCGCCGATGCCGGGGCTGGGCAGGAAGGCGGAAATGGGCGGGGTGTAGCCGCCATGTTCCGTTCCTTCGACCAGCGGTTTCTGCGGAAACTCATAGGTGCCGTAGACCGTGCCCATCGACACGTTGGGCCAGCCGTAATTCTGCCCGTCGCGGATCAGGTTGATCTCGTCGCCGCCCTTGGGCGCGTGTTCGGTGGAGATGATTTCTCCGGTCGCGGAGATGGAGAGGCCCTGCGGGTTGCGGTGACCGGAGGAGATGATCCGGCTTTCCCCGGTCTTGCGGTCCACGCGCAGCACTTTGCCCAGATCGCTGTCGGGCGATTGCGGGGGCGGGACATCGCCGGGGAAGTCGTTGGCGATTCCGTTCAGGCTGTAATCACCGACCGTCACCACAATGCTGTCGTCGCGCGGGTCATAGGCGATGGCGCCGCCGGCCGCCCGCTTGGCATGACCGTTCTGCAGTGAAAAGGGACGGGCCTGGAAAACCGGTGGCTCGACCCGGATCAGCGCATCGGAATCGGCATCGGTGCTCAGATCCACCCGGCTGATGACCAGCGATTTCGAATAGCCGGTGCGGTCAAGCTGTCCGTAGGAGACATACCATTCCGGCCGCCCGTCCACCTCGATCCGCATCATGTCGTAGATATCGTCAATCCGGGTTCCGTCCGGGCGGGTCAGCCGGCCGATATTGCGCGCACAGCCCGAATCAACGCAGCTTTCCGTCTCGACCCTGAGCAGCGAGCCATCATCGCCAAGTGCGACGGCCTCGTCACGCTGATCGGCGACCACCGCCACGATGGGCAGCACCCCGCCATCCTCGTCCGTGACCGTGACGTCCATCCGGTGAAAGGGCAGCAATGTGGTGTCGAGCAGCGTCCGGTCCGACATGTCCAGACGAAGTTCCGGGGCGGAGGCGTCCGCCACGGCGGGCTTCAGATAGCGGACCGTCTTCACGATGCTGTCGAAGACGACGTTCTTGCGAAGCGCCGAGTAGAATCCGAAGCAGAATGTCAGGGAGGCGACAACTGCCACGAGGGCAGTGAATTTCAGGTAACGAGACATCAAACCAACACGAGTTAAACAACGACACGGCACGATTGTTGATCCGGGGCGGTGCTGTGACAAGCAAAAATCCGCCGACCTGTCCAAAATGGCAGGTCGGAGGGCCGGATCCCTTCGACTGCATTCCGGCAAATCAGTCGGATTGGAAATCTGCACGCGCCGTCCGGCTGCGACCTTCGCCGATCGCTGGCTTGTCAGGGTGGTCACCTCGCCGCCAAGTCGCGCGAAGCCCCGCGAGCGGCTTTACCCTGCGCCGCGCGCGCGGCGTCGCGCCATCCAGCCGTGACAGATCATGGCCAGAAGATAGGCCAGAACGATCCCGCCCACCAACCCGCCGGGACCGGTGCGGCCCAGCATCAGCAGAAGCAGCGGCGTGCCGAGCAGATTGCCCAGATTGCCCATCTGCGCCAGCAAGCCGTTGGACAGGGCCCGATCCTCGATCGTGCGGTTCAGCTCCGGCACGGCCGCGAAGCTGGCCCCCTGGATCACGCCAAGCGCGGTGAACAGGCTCATCGCGGGCAGGCTCGGATCCGGTGTCACAGCCATGAGCGCCGCAGAGACCGCCGCGCCCAGAAACCCGATCTGGATCACCTGCACCGCCGAGAGGCGGCGCAGCAGCACCGGCACAATGGCGAGGCTGGACAGGATGCTGATGAGCGGCAGCGTCCCGATCATCTCGGCGCGGCGCGGGGCCGGGATCAGCCCCGGCAGGATCGCCAGCAGCGACACGAAGGTGAGCGTGTAGAACAGCCAGCCCAGTCCCGGCGCCGCGATGCGTGGTGAGTGGACCGCGCGGCGGATGTCGCCGATGAGATCGACCGGCGCTTCGGCGCGGCCGCGACCCGGCGCGACCGTTGGCAGCAGGAACCACAGCATCGCGGCGACCGCGATCAGCCAGGCCCCGTGCAGACGGAACAGCGCCGCCAGCCCGTCATTCTGCGCCAGCCCCGTGCCGAACCACGCCGTCGCGGCATAGGCGACGCCGAAGAATGTCGCCCACAGGGTCATGGTCAGGCCGCGGAATCGTTCCGGCGTGATCTGCGCGATCAGGGTCGGCGCGGCGATGACGATCATCAGATGCGAGATCCCCTCGAAGATCCGGCTGACGAGCAGCGGGCCGAGCGTGGTCATCTGCGCCTGGATGAGCGAGATGGCCCCGCCGAGGATCAGCGCGCCGATCAATCCGCGTCTCAGCCCGATCCGCAGCGCCATCGCCCCGGCAACCAGCCCGAACAGCGCGCCGACCAGGCTGACCAGCGACAGCAGTAGCCCCACCGCCGCGCCGGATTGCGGAAAGAGCGCCTGCAGCTCGGCAAAGGGCACGCCGATCTTGGAGAACTGCCCCGCCGCGCCAAGACCGGCGCACCAGAGGATCAGGATGGTCGCGGTGATCTTCAGGGCGGGGGCGCGCAGGGTCATGGCCGCGACGATAGGCGGGAGCTGCCGGATGCGCCATCGCAAAGCCGCCCCTCCCGGCGCCGCGCCTCTCTCAGCGCAGCAGGTCGCGCATCCCGGCATAGGTCAGCCGCAGCGACAGCAGGATCAGGATCACATCGAGCGCCAGTTTGAAGCGCCGGTCGTCGATCCGGTTGAGCAGCGTCTTTCCGGCCAGCGTCCCGGCGAAACCCGCGACGATCATCGCCGCCAGAAACGGCAGCCAGCCGGCAAAGGCAAAGCCGAGCATCCCGAACGTGACCGTCTTGATGGCGTGTTGCAGCGTCATCAGCGCGGCATGGGTGGCGACATGGGCATGTCGGGGCAGGGTCTGGGCCTTGGTGAACACCGCGACGAACAGGCCGGATGCCCCGAAAAACATCGTCAGGACGCTGGAGATCACGCCGACCGTCAGCGGCCAGTCGCGCACCGCGCGAGGCGCGCGGCCCAGCACCGACCACAGGATGAACCCGCCCACCCCCAGTTGGACCCATTCCGGCGGCAGGTTGACGGCGACCGAACCGCCGATCGCGGCGCCGATCACAGATCCCGCGGCAAAGCCCGGCAGGGCCGGCCAGAAGATATGCCGGAAGGTCAGCATCACGCGGCCGAGATTCGAGCCGATCTGGATCACGCCATGCGTTGGAATAAGTGCTGCGGGCGGCACCAGCGTGGCCATGGCCGCCAGCAGGATGCCGCCGCCGCCAATGCCGAATGCCACGGTGATGAAGGACGCCGCGAAGCTGACGGCGAGCAGCAAATACAGCACGGGCGGGCTCATCCCCTCTGGCAGGATCAGCAGGATCAGCTCCATCGTGACGGCTCCGCATGCGGCATCAGCCCGACCCGCCCCCGCGGCCCCTCAGCCCGAGCACCGCCGCGAAGATCGGCGCGCCCAGGATGACCAGGGTCAGCCGCAGCAGATGGTGGACGACGATGAACCCCAGATCCGCGCCCGCCACGATGGCCAGAACGGTCATCTCCGCCTGTCCGCCGGGCGCGAAGGACAGGAACCCCTCGATCGGCGAGGCGAGGCCGAGCAGCACGACCGCCTCGGTGACAAGGAAGGCCAGCAGGGCGAGGATCACGACAAACACCATCCCCGCCAGCACCACGCGGCGCAGCTCGATCAGGGTGACTCCGACATAGCCCACGCCGATTCCCATGCCGATGAAGAACTGCGCCCCCAGGATCGCCTCGCGCGGGGGGCGGTGTTCGATCAGCCCGGTCAGGGACAGGGCGGCGGTCACGATCATCGGGCCGAGAATCGGCGCGCCGAACAGCCCCAGCCGGGCGCCGATCTTCCAGCCGCCGACCGCCGCACCGGCCATCAGAAGCAATTCTGCCAGTGGAAGATCGGCGGCCGGCGCGCCGATGGGCTGGCTCAGCGTCCGGTCGAACACATGCAGCAGCACGGCCGGCACGATGGTCACGATTACCAGCACGCGGGTCGCATGGATCAGCGACAGCGCCCGCACATCGCCGCCCGCTTCCTGTCCGAACAGCACCATGTCCTGCAACCCGCCCGGCATGGAGGCGAAATAGGATGTCGCCAGATCAAACCCGCAGACCTTGTGGAAATACGGCACGCCGACAAGCCCGATGGCCGCGATATAGAACGGCACGAAGGCCACCGATCCCAGCATTTGCGGGATCTGGTGGATCACCTCTGGCGTGATCGAGGCCCCCACCGCGACGCCAAGGATCGTCCGCGCGGCATCCGAAACCCGCTTCACCCCCAAAAGCGGTGCCCCGATCAGCGCCGCGACAAGGCAGGCGAACATCGGCCCGAACAGGAAGGGCAGGGGGATATTCGCGAGGGCGAATACCGCCGTGCCCAGCCCTGCGAGGGCGAGCGTTCCGGTGCGTCTGACAAGCGGGGTGAGTTGTGTCATCACGGGTCTTGACCAATTTGTATCCAGCCGTATACCAAAGTTGCGATGAAGGAAACCGGCAAAGATCCAGAAGACACGCAGGCCCCGCGCGCGCTGCATGGCGAAAGCACCTATGAGCGGCTCTGCGATGACATCCGCTCCGGCGTGCTGCCGCCGGGCAGCCGGCTGCGCGAGACCGAGATCGCCACGCGGCTCTCGGTCAGCCGGACGCCCGTGCGCGAGGCGATCCGGCGGCTGGAGGCCGAGGGGCTGGTGATCCACCTGCCGCGCAGCGGCGCGGTGGTGCGCAAGCTCGACTATCCCGAGTTGATGGAGCTCTACGAGATGCGCACCGTGCTGGAGGGCACCGCCGCCCGCCTCGCCACGCGCAGCGCCTCGCCGGTGGAGATCGAGGAGTTGGAGGCGATCAATGCCGAGATGCAGCAGGCAGAGGGCCAGCCCGACCTTCTGGTGCAGTTGAACCGGCAGTTTCATCGCCGGCTGCTCGATGCCGCCCGCAACCGGTTCCTGCTGCGCGCGATGGCGTCGGTCGAGAACACGCTGCTGATCCTCGGCACCTCGTCCATGCAGATCCCGGACCGGGCGCGGCAGGCCGTGGCCGAGCATCGCGAGGTGCTGGATGCGCTGCTGGCGCGCGACGGCAGCGCGGCCGAAGCGGCCATGCGCCGGCATATGGAACGCGCCCAGTTCGCCCGGTTGCAGCGTTTGCGCCGTGCCGGGCTTTCGCAGGAAGGCTGACCGCCGCGCGGGCCGCGATCAGCCCTCTGCCGCCATGTCCGCGTTGACCCGGTTCCAGCGGATCGACGACCACAGCGACAGCCCGATCAGCCCCGCGCCGCCAAGCCCGGTGATGACCTCGGGGATCTCGATCAGCGATTGCAGGAACATGATGACCGACAGCGCAATGATCGCGTAGAAGGCGCCATGTTCGAGATAGCGATACGCCGTCAGCGTGCCCTTCTCGACCAGCATGATCGTCATGGAGCGCACATACATCGCCCCGATCCCAAGGCCGATGGCGATGACGAACAGGTTCTGGGTCAGCGCGAATGCCCCGATGACCCCGTCGAAGCTGAATGACGCGTCCAGCACCTCCAGATACAGAAACGCGCCGAGCCCGCCCTTTGCGCCTGCCTCCATCATCTCCTGGGTGCTGTCCAGAAGCCCGCCGAGCACCTCGACCAGCAGGAAGGTCAGCAGCCCCCAGATCGCTGACCGGAAGAAGATCTGCGACTCGCCCGGTTCGAGCAGGCGCGAGAAGATCAGCACGGTGACGAGCACGATGGCGACCTCGATCCCGCGGATCGTGGCGTAGCGCTGCATCGTGGCTTCCAGCCAGCGGACCCAGTGCACGTCCTTGCTCTGATCGAAGAAGAAGCTCAGCCCGACCATCATCAGGAAGGTGCCGCCAAAAGCCGCGATGGGCAGATGGGCATCGTGCATGATCTCGGCGTAGCGCGCCGGTTCCGCGGCGGCCAGCACCATCGCCTCCCACGGGCCGATCTTTGCCGCAATCACCACGATCAGCAGCGGAAAGACGATCCGCATCCCGAACACCGCGATCAGGATCCCCCAGGTCAGGAACCGGCGCTGCCAGACCGGGGTCATGTCCTTCAGCTTGTTGGCGTTGACGATGGCATTGTCGAAGCTGAGCGAGATCTCCAGCACGGCCAGGACCGCGCAGATGAAGAAGATGGTCAGCGTCCCGCCAAGGGTCTGGGTCATCTGCCAGCCCAGAACCGCCCCGAGCGCCAGCCCGGCCGCGGTGACGATGAAGGCCCATTTGAAATAATCGAGGACGCCCCGTGAGGGCCCATTAGTGCTGCTGCTTTGCATTCATGCAGTCCGTCGCGGCGCGAAACGGGAAAGTGCCGACATCACGAATGTGCCGCCACATTCGCCAGAGGGGCCCGGTCACCACATTTCATCCGACAAGGCGGATAGGCGCTGTCTAAGTGAAAACCGCACCGGCTTGCAATGGCCCGGACCGGCACTGCGCGGCGGTTTGCCGCAAGGTTCCCGGCTGTCAGCGGGTCGCGCGCCGGGACAGCTCAGCCCGGTTGAGCCACGCGCCGCTTCCGGCTCTGCCGTGCGGCGATCTCGGCCACCAGCCACAGCGCCACGACCGTCCAGATGTCGACCGACAGCCGATAGCTGAACTGGCTGGCCCCATCCATCATCATCAGCGCATCGCCCAGCACCGACAGCATGACGCAGGCGACGAAGGAGATCAGCCCGCCGCGGCCGATCACGGCCAGCGACCGGCCCAGCCAGGTGCCGGCCAGCCACTCCATCGGCCGGGCAAAGGGCACGGCCACGAGCCAGGCGGCGGCAATGATGGAGATGTAGCGGATGCTGTCGAGCGACCACTTATCGACCGGCCCGATGGCCTCCTTGATCTGTTCCATCAAGACCTGCCCGTCCGGCCCGAAGCGCCAGAGCTGGCTCAGCACCGCCATCGACAGGCCGATCGCCAGCATCACGACGGTGATCGGCGTCGCGTGGCGGCGCAGGACCGGCATGAAGCGCGTGCGGAACAGCCCCATCGCCACGCCCGAATGGAACAGCATTTGCCAGGCGAAGGGATTGAACAGCATCCCGCCCTCGGACCGGTGATTGGGGATCATCTCGTTCAGCGGCACTGACACCGCCCAAAGCGCGACCGATCCGGCGGCGAAGATCCAGGGGTTGCGCAGCATCAGCGGCACGCTCAGCGGGGTGAGGACCAGCATCACGACATAGAGCGCCAGCACGTCGATCAGGTTGGGCTGCATCCACAGCGTGCCGATGGTGACCAGGTAGCCGATGGGATATTCCACCACCCAGCGGGCATATTGCGACCAGATTGCGGTGTGGTTCATGCCGGCCTCGAACAGTCCGCGCGACAGCAGCGCCATCAGCACGCTGCCGACCACCAGTGCCAGCCAGACCTGCACTGCGCGGCGCAGGAACCGGATCTGGGCGGCGCGGCGGCCCTGGCTGCGCTCGACATTCAGCCAGACAAGCCCGACCAGGAATCCCGACAGCAGCACGAACAACTCCGCGGCATCGAACACCGCGAAGCGTCCCAGCGTATAGCCGCGAAGCACGCCGATGGGCATGTGATCGACCATGATGACCACGAGTGCGTAGCCGCGCAGCATGTCGAGGGCGATGATTCGGTTCTTGGCGTTCATGTCATTCCGGCAGGCGGGACCAGCGTTCGAGCAGCGTCGGAGAATTCAGCAACGCGCCACGCTCCTCCGGGTTCAGAAACCCGAGCGCTTGTGACTGGCTGTGCGCGGCGGCGATCTTCGCCTCGGCCGAGATGTCGGCCAGCCGGTCCTGGACCGGGCGGTCCGGCAGGGGCGGCAGCATCGCGACATAGGCGGCGCGCGCCTCGGCGTCGCGCGCCAGCCGCAGCGTCGGGTTCGACGGTCCGCGCAACTGCCGCGCCTGGTTGACGGATTCGGCCATGACCGGCGGGATCCCGCGCTCTTCGGGTGTCACCAGCAGACCGGCGGCCCGTGCCCATCGGCCGAGCACCGGCGAGGCGCTCCAGCGGGAAGTCAGCGGGGCGAGGATCAGCCCCGCCAGGATCGGCGACAGCCAGATGAGCTGGGCGGGCGAGAGATAGAAGATCGCGACGGTGGTCGCCACACCGGCCGCGACATGCATCCAGTGGCGGCGGATCACCACCCTCCAGGGCGGCATGGAGCCCTTGCGGACCTGGCTTTCCCAGCCGGAATTGCGGCCCAGCAGGATCTCGGCAATCTGGCGGGTCTGGATCAGCATCTGCACCGGGGCAATCAGCGCCGACATGACGATCTCGAAGATCGCGCTCAGCAGGATATGCGGCCGACCACCGGCGCCCTCGGCCAGCGGACGACGCCAGGCGCGGCCGATGGCGATGAATTTCGGCACCAGCAGCAGCGCGGCAGATGCGGCCAGAAGCCAGATCATCCGGCGGGCATCGAAGGTCGGCCAGTCGGGGAAGAGCTGATAGGTCGAGGGGAAATATTCCGGGCTCGACAGAATGACATTGGCGGTCAGGATCAGGCCGGACAGAATCAGCGCCAGCCAGATCGGGCTCATCAGGAAGCCCAGCACGCCGATCAGGAAATGCACCCGCGTGATGGCGGTGAAGCCGCGCGCGCCGATCAGGCGCAGATGCTGCAGATTGCCCTGCGCCCAACGCCGCTCGCGCACCGCCATGTCCAGCAGGGTGGGCGGGCTGCCTTCGTAGGAGGCGCGCAGATCCCAGTCCAGCCGCACCTTCCAGCCGGCCCGGCGCAGCAGCGCGGCCTCGACGAAATCATGCGACAGGATGGTGCCGCCCCAGGGCGCCTTGCCGGGCAGTTCCGGCAGCCCGCAGCATTCGGCGAAGGCGCTGATGCGGATCAGGGCGTTATGGCCCCAGAAATTGCCGTTATCGCCCGACCAGGCCGCCACGCCGCGGGCGATGGCGGGGCCATAGATCCGTCCGGCGAACTGGATGATCCGGGCAAAGATGGTCTGGCCGTGGACCAGCATCGGTATGGTCTGGATCAGCCCGAGCGCCGGGTCCGCCGACATCCGCGCCGACATCTGCCGCACCACGTCGCCCGAGACGACGCTGTCGGCATCCAGTACCAGCATCTGCTCATAGCGCCCGCCCCACCGCCGGATGAAATCGGCGATATTGCCGGCCTTGCGCCCGGTATTGTCGGTGCGGCGGCGATACCAGACCGGGATCGGGGAGAGCGCGCGCAGCCGCTCGGCCGCCATCGCCTCCGCCGCCAGCAGATCGGGGTCGCGGCTGTCGGACAGAACGAAGATCTCGGCCCGATCTGCCATGCCCTCGGCTGCAACCTCCTGGGCGAGCGCCGCCAGCAATCCCAGCGATTCGGTCGGATCCTCGTGATAGACCGGCATGACGATGGCGATCCGTGCATCCCCGTCCTCGGCCGGGGTTTCGTGCTGCCGCCCGGTCAGACCGGCCAGCATCGAGCAGAAGCTGAACCCGATCCAGGCGAAGGTCACGGCGAACAGCGCCAGCAGCACATATTGCATCGGCTGGATATTGGCGCCGAAGGCCGACCACATCTGCCACGCGCCGAGCACCGCGATGAGCGCGGCTCCGCCAAAAGCGATGAGGCGCGCGGCCCGCACTTCCGGGGCCGTAGTGACTTCCTGCGGGCCGGGCGGCGGCGCGGCACGGAAATCCTGCACCGGCATGTGACGCGGCGAGTCCGGGGGCAGGGCGGTCCGGAGATCGCGCGGGTCCGTCCGGCCGCGATGCGACAGCCTGTCCACCGCCTCAGCCCTCGGACCAGCGATACAGCCAGGTCTCCGAGAGGTTCAGCCCCTCGCTGCCCTCCAGAACCGCGCTCAGATCGGCGACCTCGGCCCCGTCGGCCAGATATTCGAAGGACAGGCGCAGCAGCCCCTCCTGTTCCAGCCGCAGGAGATAGGGATGCTCGATCTGGCCCTTGGCGGCATTGACCCGCGCGGAAGGATCGTCGCGGCCGATGAACGGGGCCAGGTCGAAATCGATGACGAAGCTGTGCACCCCCTTGCGGTTGACCGACCGACCGGAGCGCGTGGCGATCACCTTGGCCTGGGTGCCCGGATCGACCACCTCTTCGCCGAAGCTCAGCCGATAGCCGTAATCGGCGCGGGTGCCAGCCGCCAGCGGCTCGGAAGGCTGCCAGAAGCTGACGATGTTATCGTGGAACTCGCTCTCCACCGGGATCTCGATCAGCGACACCGTGCCCTTACCCCAATCGCCGGTGGGGCGGATCCAGGCAGACGGGCGGCTTTCATATTTCGCCTCGGCATCCTGGTAATCCGCGAAGTCGCGTGGCCTCTGGATCAGGCCGAAACCGCGCGGATCCTGATCCACGAATGCCGAGATCTGCAGCTTCGTCGGGTTGCTGAGCGCGCGCCACAGCCTTTGCCCGCTGCCGGTCACCATCTGCAGACCATTGCTGTCATGCACGGCCGGGCGGTAATCGTCGAAAGTGGCGCCATCGGCCGGGCCGAACCAGTACATCGAGGTCAGCGGCGCGATGCCCACGCCTTCCAGCTCCACCCGCGGAAACAGCGCCACGCGCGTGTTCAGCACCGATACCGCGCCGGGCATGATGACGAATTCATACGCCCCAGAGACCGAGCGGCTGTCCAGAAGTGCCTGGATCGTGACCCGGCCGTTTTCCGGGTTGGGGCGGTGGATCCAGAACTCGCGGAAGACCGGGAACTCCTCGCCCTCTGCACTGCCGGTGCGGATGGCCAGACCGCGCGCGGACAGCCCGTAAGTGTTTCCGCGCCCCAGCACGCGGAAATAGGAGGCGCCCTGGAAAACCGCCAGCTCGTCCAGGATGTCGGGGCGGTTCAGCGCACTGCGGATGCGGAAGCCCGACCAGCCCATCTCGTCCGGCGTGGCCGACGCCGCATCCTCGGGAAAGAAGTTCGGATCGAAATCGAAGACCGACGGATCGAAGGGCATGGGCTGCGGGACGCCATCCGTGACGAGGTTCACCCGCACCGGCTCGTAGAAGATCATCCCCGGCGACAGCAGGTCGAGGCCGAAGCCCGGAATGTCGCGCCAGGGATCGGCATCGCGGCGAAACCGGATCGCGCGATAGGCGTCGTAGTCGATATCCGCGAAGGGGCCGGACAATTCGCGCGCCGGCGATTCCCATTCGCGCGAGGCCCAGCCTGCCGCGATGGCGGCCACGCTCTCGAAGCCGAACGGATCGGCCGGCTCGGGCGCGCTGGCTGCGTCCTCGTCCTGCGGCGCCGCCTGCGCCTGCACGCGCGCGGCCTGAGTCATGGCCATGGCGGCAGACATGCTGCCAATGAAAGAACGTCGTTTCACTCGATCTGATCCGGATTGGGTGGAGTCACCTGCCTGTTATGTCATCGCCGGGAGGACGGCAAGAAACCGCGACAGACCCGGCCGGTTTGGGCGGAATTCTACGCAGGAATAGCTGGCCGCGCCCCATCAGTTCGGTTATCCGCCTGAACCGACCGGGACAGGATGTCGTGCGGCGGGGCCGCCGGAGCCGGGGCGGAGGGGCTGGCGGTTGGTCGCGCGGCTCCCGCCGCGTCGGACTGCGCGGCGAGCCGACGATGTTGACAGGAATAGTCGGATTTGAAATACGCGCAACTGAACCGGCGCTGCCGCCGGTCACTTTCGGTCAGCGAGTTCACCATGCAGCAGCCCTCTCTTCGCCCTCTCCTCGCCTCTGCCACGCTGGTCCTGGCGCTCTGCGGCACCGGCATGGCGGCGGCGCAGACGGCCCAGACCGCGCCACAGGACACCACGGTGGCCACCCAGACCGACGCGCTCTCCGCGCCCGAGCCTGCCGCCGCGCCGGCCGATCCGGCAACTGCGTCCGAGCCTGCAGCCGCGCCGCAGATCGCCATCGATCCGATCACCCCCGCACCAGCGGCGGAATCGGGGCTGATGGACAGCTTCGGGATCGGCCGCGATGCGCTGCCGCATGATCTGTCCCCCTGGGGCATGTTCCTCAATGCCGATATCGTCGTGAAGGCGGTGATGATCGGGCTGGCCTTCGCCTCGGTCGTGACCTGGACGATCCTGATCGTGAAACTGTTCGAGATCGCCGCCGCCAACCGCAACGCCCGCCGCAGCGCAGAGCTGATCGCGCGGGCGCCTGATCTGCGCGAGGCGGTCTCGTCCAGCCAGAGCCGCCGTGACCCCGCCAGCCGGATGCTGCGCGCCGCGGCGGCGGAGCTTGAACGCTCGGGCCCGGTCCTCGACAGCGCCGGGGTCGACGGGCTGAAGGAGCGCGTTGCGTCGTTCCTGTCCAGCATCGTGGCATTTTCCGGACGCCGGGCCGGAATCGGCACCGGAGTGCTGGCCACGATCGGCTCCACCGCGCCCTTCGTGGGGCTGTTCGGCACGGTCTGGGGGATCATGAACAGCTTCATCGGGATCTCGGAGTCGCAGACCACCAATCTCGCCGTGGTCGCACCGGGCATCGCCGAGGCCCTGCTGGCCACCGCGCTCGGCCTCGTGGCGGCGATCCCGGCGGTGGTGATCTACAACTTCTTCGCCCGGCAGATCACGGGGTATCGCCTGCGCCTGTCCGAGGCCGCGGCCGGGGTGGAACGTCTGGTCAGCCGCGATCTGGATTTCCGCAACGGCCGGGGGATGTGAGATGGCCGGACGGTTCCACGACGGCGATTCGCTGGAGGAAAATCACGAGATCAACGTGACGCCCTTCATCGACGTCATGCTGGTGCTGCTGATTATTTTCATGGTCGCGGCTCCGCTGGCGACGGTGGACATCAATGTCGATCTGCCGGCATCGCGGGGGTCGGCCGCGCAGCGCCCCGACCAGCCGGTCTGGCTGACCGTGGCGCCGGACCTGTCGCTGACGCTCGGTCAGGATGCGGTGCCGGAGGGCGGGCTTGCGCAGGCGCTCGACGCCCTGACCGGAGGGGATCGCGAGACGCGGATCTATCTGCGCGCCGACAAATCGGTCAGCTATGGCGATGTGATGGCGGTGATGAACCGGCTGCGCGACACTGCCTATACGAAAATTGCCCTTGTCGGGCTGGATGGCAACGCAGCCGCCGCCGCGACGGCCGGGGCGGCGGCGCCGGAGGCAGGCCAGGCCGGTTCCGCCGCCGCGCCCGGCGCTTCGACGTCGGCGGGTGCCGGACAATGACCGGGCGCGGCCCGGTCGGCGCGGTTGCCCGATGGGGCCTGACCGGGGCGGCCGTGCTGGCCGCCCATCTCGCGGCGGGGATCTGGCTGATCCAGACCGCGCAGCGCAGCGAGGCGCTGCAACCGCCGCCACCTGTCTTCGTCGATCTGGCCCCGTCACCCGAACCGCTGGCCCCTGCCGCCGCGCCGGGAGCGGAAGCGGCACCCCAGACCGCCAGCCCCCCGCAATCGGACCCCGCGCCTGAGGAGGTCGCCGAAAGCGCGCCGCAGCAGGCCGCGCCGGATTTCATCCCGCCTGACATGACCGAATTGCCGCCTGTGGAGGACTTCGCCGATCTGGTGCCCCCGCCCGCGCCGGTGCCGGATTTCGAGGCGCCGCCGATGACGGAATTGCCGCCGGTGACGGATTTCGCGGAGCTTCTGCCCGACTCCGCCCTGGTGCTTTCCGCGTCGGAACGGCCGGTGCAGCGCCCGGTGCGGCGCGCGCCCGAGCCCGAACCGCAGCCACAGGTGACGCGCCGGGAGACGCCGCGTCAGGCGCAACCACAACAGCAGCGTCAGGCCGAACAGCAGCGCCAGCCGCAACCGGCGCGCGCGCAGCCTCAGCCGCAGCGCCAGCAGCAGGCCGCAGGGGGCGGTGGCGGCAACAGCCGCCAGCAATCGGGCGGGCAGACCGGCGCCAGCCGGCAGCAGATGGCGAACTGGTCGTCCCAGGTGGGCTCGCGCATCACCCGGCACATGTCGCGCACCCGCATTGGCGGTGCGCGCGGCGGCCGGGTCCAGATCCAGGTCTCGGTGACGATATCCGCGAATGGCGCGGCCTCGGCCCGGCTGGCCAGTTCGACCGGAAATGCGCGCGCGGATTCGGCGCTTGCGCGTCAGGCCGCGCGGCTGCCGCGCATGCCGGCGCCGCCGAACGGTCAGTCGGCCTCGTTCACCCAGCCGATGGTGATCACCCTTCGATAACCGGGCATCCGCGCCCGCCCGCAACCCAACCCGCCCGAGCAGGTCCAGACATGCGCCATGATCCCTTGCCCCCGTTTCAGGCCGAAGCCCCGGTCGGGATCGGCTTTGCGCAGCTCGACGCCTTCCTGCGGTCTCATGCGGGCGAATACGGGTTGGAATGGCATGACGGGCATGGTCGCTCGACCTGGGTAAAGCTGGGTGCGGGCGAATTCGGTGCGCGCCGCAGCGGTGAGGCCAGCATCGTCTATGCCCGTGCGGAAAGCCCGGATTGGCTGCACACGCTGAAGGAAGCCGTCGCCTACCATGTCGAGGAGAATTTCGGCGCGGCGGAGATTCCGCTGCAATGGTCGGGGCCGGAACAGGCCGGGCAGCACCCGCCGAATTTCAGCCTTGCCCGCATCCGCTCCGTCCGGTGCATTGGCCGGAATTTCCTGCGCCTGCGGCTGGAGGGGGACCGGCTGGAGCGGCTCGATCGCGACATGATCCATTTCCGCCTGATCCCGCCGCATCCCGACGCGCCGACCCAATGGCCGCGCCTGACCGCAACCGGCCAGACCCAGTGGCCGCAAGAGCTGCACCGCCCCGCCTATACCGTGGCCGCGATCGACGCGGCCGCCGGCTGGCTCGACACGGATATCTTCATCCATGATGGCGGGCGGATCTGCGCCTTTGCCGCGCGCGCGGCGGTGGGCACGGAACTGGGGCTGACCGGACCGGGCGGCGGCGGCATCCCTATGGCGGGCCGCCTGCTGATCGGTGGCGACGAGACGGCCTATCCGGCGCTTGGCCGGATCATCGCGGCGCAGGCTCCGGAATCGCGGATCGACTGCCATCTGTTCGGCGCCGGGGCGGATTACCCTTTCCCCCGCCATCCCGGCCTGACCCTCAGCCACACGCCGTCGGGCGAGGCCGCGCTTTCAGCCCGACTGCAACAGGACTGGCCCGGCGCGGAGCGGGTCTGGATCGCGACCGAGAAGGCGCGGCTGCAACCGCTGAAACAGGCCGTGCTGGCGCATCTTCCCAAGACGATGACCCATCTGGCCGCCTATTGGAGCGCGCCGCGCTCAGCCTGACAGGCTCGCATAGATCCCGCCTCGGGCGCGCAGCGCGTCATCCGTGCCGCTTTCGACGATGCGCCCCTCATCCATCACCACGATCCGGTCGGCATGGCGGATGGTGCCCAGCCGATGCGCGATCACCAGCGTCGTGCGGCCCACGGCCAGCCGGTCGAGCGCGGCCTGGATCTCGCGCTCGGTGGCGGTGTCGAGCGCCGATGTCGCCTCGTCGAGGATCAGGATCGGAGGATTCTTCAGGAAGGCGCGGGCAATCGCCACGCGCTGCTTCTGCCCGCCCGACAGCATGACGCCTCGCTCGCCCACCACCGTGTCGAGCCCGTCGGGCAGGGCGGCGATCATCGGGCCAAGCTGGGCCTGCCGCGCGGCCTCGGCAACCTCGGCATCGCTCGCGCCGAGTCGGCCATAGGCGATATTCTCGCGCAGCGTGCCGCCGAACAGATAGACATCCTGGCTGACCAGCCCGATCTGGCGGCGCAGCGAATTCAGCGTCATCGCGTCCAGCGGGATGCCGTCAATGCTGATCTGTCCTGCGGTCGGCTCGTAGAAGCGCGGCAGCAGCGCCAGCAGCGTGGTCTTGCCCGCCCCGGACGGGCCGACAAAAGCCACGGTTTCGCCAGCCTTCAGCGTAAGCTCGATCCCCGACAGCACGGAACGCGCATCAGCATAGGCGAAATCCACCCCCTCGAACCGGATCTCGCCGCGCAGGGCGGGCGCTTCGCGCGCATCGGGCGCGTCCGAGATTTCCGGGTCGGTCGCCAGCAATTCCTGATAGCGGCGGAACCCCGCGATGCCGCGCGGATAGGTCTCGATCACCGCGGCGATCTTCTCCAGCGGGCGGTAGAAGACATTGACCAGCAACAGAAAGCCGACGAACCCGCCCGTGCTCAGGCTGCCCTTCAGCACGAAGCCGGCGCCGATCACCATGACCAGCACCTGCACCAGCCGCAGCCCCATATATTGCAGGGCCGACGAGGCCGCCATGACCCGGTAAGCCTCCAGCTTGGCCTGCCGGTAGCGGGCATTGTCCGCGGCGAAAAGATGGCTTTCATGGGCCTCGTTGCCGAAGGCCTGCACGACACGCACCCCGCCAAGCGCCTCCTCCAGCCGGACGTTGAAATCGCCGACGCGGGCATAGATCGCCTGCCAGGTCCGCGTCATCCGCCCGCCATAGAAGATGACGAGCGCCAGCATGGCCGGCACGATCAGCGCCACGATCAGTGCGAGCTGCGGGTTGATCCAGAACATCAGCGCAAAGGCGCCCGCAAAGGTCATCACCGCGATGAAGGCATCCTCCGGCCCGTGATGGGCGACCTCTCCGATCTCCTCGAGATCGCGGGTCACGCGGGCGACCAGCTTGCCGGTGCGGGCGCGGTCATACCACCGCCAGGACAGACGGGTCAGATGCTCGAAGGCACGGGCGCGCATCTCGGTCTCGATATTGATGCCCAGCCGGTGGCCCCAATAGATCACCACCGTCAGCAGCCCGGCATTGACGGCATAAAGCGCCAGCAGACCCGCCGCCGCCGCCAGTGTCAGCCCCCAGTCGCCGCGCGGCAGCAGATGGTCGATGAAGCCGGTGATCGCCAGCGGAAAGGACAGCTCCAGCAGCCCGGCCAGCACCGCGCAGCCGAAATCCACCCAGAAAAGCCGCATATGCGGACGATAATACGAAAAGAAATCGCGCAGCATGGTTCCCTTTAGCGGGGCTGAGGCGAGATGGAAACGGGCCGCGCGCGATCAGTGGAAATCGCGCGAGCCGGGCAGCACCCGGACATCGCGGGGATGTTTCAGCCCGCCTGCGCCGGGGCCCGGTCCAGGCCCCGCCAGCCCCGCCAGCCGGGACAGCACATCGCTGCGGTCGGTCAGCCTGTCCACGACCAGATGGGTGACGCCTTCACCCCGCTGGAGGCGGCCCTCCACGGCCAGCACGCGGGCGGTCATGGCGGGTTTGCGGAACGCCTCGAAGATCTTCGGCCAGAGCACCAGATTGGCGCTACCGGTCTCGTCCTCGACGGTGATGAAGCAGACCCCCTTGGCCGAGCCCGGACGCTGCCGGATCAGCACCAGACCGGCCAGCTTCACCCGCGCCCCGTTGCCGCGCCGGGCCAGCCCGGCGGCGGTGTCATAGCCCTGCGCGCGCAGGCTGGCGCGCAGGAAGCGCATCGGATGGGCCTTCAGCGACAGGCGCATGGTCTGGTAATCGGCCACGACCTGTTCGCAGACAGGCATGGCGGGCAGGGCGACGGCAGGCTCTGCGCCCTCATCCCCGGCGGTGAACAGGGGCAGGGCGGGCGCGTCCTTCAGAGCGCGGGCATCCCACAGCGCCGCCCTGCGGTCGCGCCCGGTGGAGCGGAAGGCGTCGGCCTCTGCCAGGCGTCGGATGGCGGCGAGGTTCAGCCGGGCGCGGCGCTGCACATCCTCGGGCGAGTGATAGGGCGTGTCGCGCGCCCCGCTCAGCCGTGCCGCGTCATCCTCGCGCATCCCGTCGATCTGGCGCAGGCCGAGCCGCAGCGCAAATCGCGCGCGCCCATCCGGGACCAGAAGATTGTCCCAGTCCGAGAAGTTCACATCCGCCGCCAGCACCGTCACGCCATGTTCGCGGGCATCGCGCACGATCTGGGCGGGGGCGTAGAACCCCATCGGCTGGCTGTTCAGCAATGCGCAGGCAAAGGCCGCGGGGTAATGCAGCTTCAGCCAGGACGAGACATAGACCAGATGGGCGAAGGCCGCCGCATGGCTTTCAGGGAAGCCATATTCCCCGAACCCCTTGATCTGGTCGAAGCAGCGCTGTGCGAAATCCCGGTCATAGCCGCGCGTCACCATCCGGCCGACCATCTTGTCCTGCAAGGCCCCGATCGTGCCGCGCGACCGGAACGTCGCCATGGCCTTGCGCAACTCGTTGGCTTCCTGATCGTCGAACTCGGCCGCGACCATGGCGATCTTCATCGCCTGTTCCTGGAAGATCGGCACGCCAAGCGTGCGCGACAGGATCCGGCGCAGCTCATCCGGGTCGCCGCCGGCGGGGGCAGGGTACTCCACCGGCTCCTTGCCGTTGCGGCGGCGCAGATAGGGATGGACCATATCGCCCTGGATCGGGCCGGGGCGGACGATGGCCACCTCGATCACCAGATCGTAGTAGCAGGCCGGCCGCATCCGGGGCAGCATGTTCATCTGCGCCCGGCTTTCGACCTGGAACACCCCCACGCTGTCGCCGCGCGACAGCATGTCATAGACCGCCGGGTCTTCCTTGGGCAGATTGGCCAGCGTCAGATCGCGCCCCTCATGGGCCCGGATCAGGTCGAAGCATTTGCGGATGCAGGTCAGCATGCCGAGCGCCAGCACATCGACCTTGAGAATGCCGAGCGCGTCGATATCGTCCTTGTCCCACTCGATGAAGCTGCGCTCCGGCATGGCGCCGTTGCCGATGGGCACGGTCGCGCCGAGCGGGCCTTCGGTCAGGATGAAGCCGCCGACATGCTGGGACAGGTGGCGCGGCATGCCGATCATCTGCTCGGCCAGCCGGATCGTCATCGCCAGCCGCTTGTCGGTCAGGTTCAGCCCGGTTTCATGGGCCCGGCCCAGATCGTCGCCCCAGCTTCCCCAGACGGTGTTGGCAAGCGCGCCGGTCACGTCGTCGGACAGCCCCATCGCCTTGCCGACCTCGCGGATGGCGCTGCGCGGGCGGTAATGGATCACGGTTGCGCACAGCCCGGCGCGGTCGCGGCCGTATTTGTCGTAGATATGCTGGATGACCTCCTCGCGCCGCTCATGTTCGAAATCCACGTCGATATCGGGCGGCTCGTCGCGGGATTCGCTGATGAAACGCTCGAACAGCAATTCGGTCGTGGCCGGGTCCACCGGGGTGATGCTGAGGACGAAGCACACCGCACTGTTGGCCGCCGATCCGCGCCCCTGGCAGAGAATCCCCTGCGCGCGGGCGAATTCCACGATGTCATGCACGGTCAGGAAATAGCGCGCGATCCGCTTGCGCGCGATCAGCTCAAGCTCGCGGGCGATGCTGTCGCGCACCTTCTCCGGCACCCCGTCCGGGTAACGCGCGTCCGCGCCCCGCCAACTCAGCACCGCCAGATGCGCCTCGGGCGTCAGCCCGTCCGGCACCGTCTCGCGCGGATATTCATAGGCCAGGTCGGTCAGCCGGAAATCGCAGCCATCCGCCACCTGCCGCGCCGCCGACAAGCCATGCGGCCAGCGGTGGAACAGGCGGGCCATTTCGGCGGGGGATTTCAGATGCCGCTCGGCATTGGGGTTGAGCAGCCGCCCGGCGCGGTCGATGCTGGTGGCCTCGCGGATGCAGGTCATGACATCCTGCAAGGGGCGGCGCTCGGCCGCGTGGTAATGGACATCGTTGGTGGCCAGGATCGACAGCCCCGCCGCCTTCGCCGCCCGGTCCAGCCGGTTGATCCGCGCCACATCATCGCCGCGATACAGGTAAGACGCCGCGACATGCCCCAGCCCCGGCAATCGCTCCGCCAGATCCGGCAAGGCGGCAAGCCCCGCGCCGTCTGCCTGCTCCGGCGGAATCCAGATCAGCTGCAGCCCCTCGGCATGGGCGGCCAGATCGGCAAGGCTCAGATCACAGGCCGCCTTTGCCTGCCAGTTCCCGGCCAGATCATGCCGCCGCCCCTTGGAAATCAGCGAGGACAGCCGCCCATACGCATCCCGGTCGCGCGGATAGGCCAGAAACGCGGTGCCGTCCGCCAGCACGATCCGCGCCCCGATCACCGGCCGCATCTGCGCCTTGATCGCGGCCGTATGCAGCCGCACCACCCCGGCGAGGCTGTTGAGATCCGCCACCCCGATCGCGTCGTATCCCAGGAACCAGGCGCTCAGCACCAGCTCATCGGCCTGGCTGGCCCCGCGCAGGAATGAGAACGGGGTGGTGATGCCCAGCTCGACGAAATCGGCGCGGGGGTTGGGTGTGAAATCGCCGCTGATCTCGCGCCGGGCGGGGCTGTCATTCTGCGGCATCAGGCAAAGACCCCGTGCACGAACCAGCGGGGCGCGCCGCCGCGCCCGTCGCCGATCAGCCCTTCGCGATAGAGCCACAGCCTGCGGCCGCCGGAATCCTCGACCTTGTAGTAATCGCGCAGCCGCGTGCCGGGGCGGTCGATCCACCATTCCGGGGCGATGCGTTCCGGCCCCTGCCAGCGGGCCACGCGGGCCGGGCGGCCGCGCCACAGGAATTGCGCGGGCGGGCCTTCGGGCACGGCATAGAGCACGCGCACCTCCTCGGCCGGGTCCAGCATCCGGGCCGGGCGGTCGCGGGGGGCGGGGGCAGCATCGCGCGGCTGTGGCGGGGCAGCCGTGGCGGGCGCTTCGGCCATGCTGCGTTCGGGAATATGGCTGTCGCGCGGCTCCGGCTGCATCAGCCGGCCCGGCCCGAACCGCGCGGCCAGCCGGTCGATCAGCCGGGACAGGTCGCTTGCGTCATCAGCCTCGCCCGCCAGATGTCGCTGCGCGGGGGCGAGGCTTTCGGTCTGCGGGGCGGCGAGTTCGATCAGGTCGATGCCGAAGCCGGGATCGATGCGCTCCAGCCGGTCGCGGAACAGGAATACCATATGGTCGGGGTCTCGGGTCGGCGAAGCCGCGCCTGCCGAGATCCAGCGCATTTCGCCATCGCTGCGCCAGACCGTCAGCCGCAGCCGCCTGGCCCCCTGCGCCGCCGCCGCGAGGTCTTCGCACAGCGCAGCGCAGAGACCGGGCAGATGGTGGGTCGGGTCCAGCACCGGCTCGGCCAGCCGGGCCTCGCGCCGGAACCGGGCCGGCGGGGTCGAGGGGCTGATCGGCTCGGCCAGCCGGCCTGTCGCCTGATCCAGCCGGATGAGCGGGTTGGCCGCCGCCTCGGTCCGCGCGAAACGGCGGGCCAGGGCCACGCGCGGCATCGCCGCCAGATCGCCCACGGTTTTCAGCCCCAGGCGGCGCAGCAGCAGCACCGCATCGCCCGGCAGGCGCAGTGCCGCGACGGGCAACGGGTGCAGTGCAGTGTCATCGCGTGCCATCGCGCGCGCCGCCCCGAAGCGCGACAGCGCCCAGGCCGCGCCCCATGTCGCGGCGATGGCCGGACGGCTGCCATATCCGACCGCGGCAAGCTGCGCCTGCATGGCGCGCAGCATCGCCCCCTCGCCCCCCCAGAGATGCGCCGTGCCGGTGATGTCCATGACCAGCCCGGCCGGTCCCGGCCCAGAGGCATCAACCGCCGTCCACGGGCAGAACCGCCGCGCCCACAGCGCCAGCCGCGCCAAGGTCCGTGCATCTCCGGCCGGGTCGGCGGGGGCGGTGCGCAGGGCAGGGCAGATGGCGCGCATATCGGCCAGCCGCGCGCCCACCTGCACCCCCGCCGCCGCGGCCGCGTCGCTGACCGCATGGATGACCGGGCCGTGCCCGCCCTCGATCCACAAGGCGAAAGGCGGCTCAGCCTGCGGCGCGTCCGCCCTGTCCATGGACGAGGCGGGGGTGTTTCGTGCCATCTGCCGCAGCCGCCGCTCCATCGGGAAATGCGGCAGCGAAATGCAGGCGATGCGCCGTGTCTTTGCGCCCGGCCTCATGGCTGACCACCCATGCACCCGGTCGCTTGTCGCGTGAGCGCAGCAATTCCACCCGCCACAGCGCCACGCCGGGGGCCGCGGCGTCGTCCGGGTTGCGGGCCGAGGGCAGGGCCGTGACCCGCCAGCGGTCGCGCAGCGCGCTCGGTTCGGCATGGGCGGCATGGCGGATCAGCCAGAGCCGGACGCCATGGGATTCGGCACGCAGCGCGAGGCGGCGTGTGGCGGTGAAACTCAGCACGGTCGGGTTGCCGTGGATCTCTGCCACCACCGCCGAGAGCGCGTGGCAGGCCAGCCCTTCTTCCGCCGCTTCCAGAACGTCGCGCGGATGGGATGGGCGCATCAGCAGCACGGGCTGGCGCGACGGGGCCAGCCATGGCCGCCCCGTGTCGCGCGCGCTCTGCCGGTCCTGAAGCCACAGCACCGGCCCGTCCAGATGCGCCATGACGAATCCCGCAAACGCCCCGTCTCCGGCTGCAAACAGCTCTGCGCTGCGCGCCGGGTCGGGCGCAGCGGCGGGGGAGTTGGCAGAGGGGATGCGTGGGGTCATGCATTTTGGCGGGGTCAGATGTTCCTGATTTGTTCTAGCGTTCCTGCCGGTTCGGAGTCAATTCGAGCCGCCCCCCGGCAGCCCGTCATCCCAGTCCGCCATGCGGCCCTTGGCGCATCTGGTGGGTGGCTGCGGCTGTGCCACAAGATCCGCCTGGTGGCGGGGGGCCGTGCAGCGGGTGATGCACGTCATCGAGCGGTCGGCGTTCGCGAGGGGGAGAATCAGGTGGCCCGGGGACGACGGCAATGACGCCCCGCCATCCCGATGCGGATCACGCGGGATCGTAACTGTCACACCCCGACGCGGCGCAGAACACCGGCAGGCGCGGCGCTTCACCCCCCGGCATAAGCTTTCAGAACAGCGTTCAGGAGATGATATTGGCTTGGAATTGCATGAAATTCAGCTAAGCCGCATCGGTCGACGCGATATTCCGCCGATAAAATTTCAATAAATTGTAAACTTGATAAGACTATTCGCGCGATCGCCGGGACGCAGGCCGCTCTTGCGAGTGGCACACGGTAACGCCACGGAAATGCCGCGCGGGCAGGGCGCGATGCGTCAATTTCGTCTGCGTTCGATCCGTGAAACCCATGTGATTGCATATTCCGCCGGCTGCGCCATCCTGCCCCCGGTTGCGGAGGGGAAACCCTGAAAGTTCACCGCACGAAGTAAACAGGCATTACAAATTACAGTTCATTAACTTACCTAAGCCGAATTAATTTCTATTTTTCCATAGGATAGCCTAAATACGCATAGCGCGGGAACGCAGTTGGCGCTAGTGTGGCGCGACTTGGAGGAATCGATGCAGCCGAGTATCAGGCATCTGAGAATGTTTCACACCCTGGCGATGACGCATTCTGTCACGCGCACCGCCGAGCTGTGTCACGTCTCCCAGCCGGCCGTCACCCAGGCGATGAACAAGCTGGAACGCGATGCCGGCCAACCCCTGTTCCGCCGCAGTTCCCAGGGGATCTTTCCGACCCCGGCGGGCGAAGCCATGTCGCGGCGCGCGGCACGGGCCCTGGCCTATCTGGATGCCGCCATGGCCGACATGGCCCGCGCGGTGCGATTCCAGGCCACGCGCCCGCAGCTTGCCGCGCTGATCGCGGTGACGGAATACGAGAATTTCACCCTGGCCGCGCGGCAGCTTGGCCTGGCCCAGCCGACCGTGCACCGCTCCGCCTCGATGCTGGAGCAATCGGCGGGGGTGCAGCTTTTTGAACGCACGGCGCACGGGCTGATCGCCACAAGGCTGGCGCGGCAACTGGCGCAGGCCGCGCGGCTGGCCTTTGCCGAGATGGACCAGGCCGAGGCAGAGCTGGCCGCGCTTGCCGGGCGCGAGGCGGGGCGGATCGTCATCGGCGCGCTGCCCCTGTCGCGCTCCAGCCTGTTGCCGGCGGCCATGCTGCGCTTCCGCGAGCTGCGTCCCGGCCTGCCCATCGAGGTGGTCGATGGCCGCTACGACGAATTGCTCAGCGCGCTGCGCCGGGGCGAGATCGACTTCCTGATCGGCGCGCTGCGCGATCCCGCGCCGGTGGGTGATGTCGAACAGGAACGGTTGCTGGACGACCAGGTGGCGCTCGTCGCGCGGCCCGGACATCCGGCCCTGTCGCTGCCCGAGCCGACGCTTGCCGATCTGGCGCAATATCCCTGGGTCGTCTCGCCGCCGGGCACGCCGATCCGCGCGGCGGTCGAAGACCTGCTGCCGGAGGAGCGCATCACCGGCGCCATCGTCACTTCTTCGCTGATCCTGATGCGCGAGACCTTGCGGAAATCCGATCACCTGGGCGCGCTGTCGCGGCTTCAGGCCCTTGCCGAGGCCGAAGCCGGCTCCATGGACATCCTGCCCCTCGATGTCCCGGAATCCTGCCGACCCATCGGGATCACCACCCGCTCGGGCTGGGAGCCTACCGCCGTTCAGCGTCAGTTCATCGACCTGCTCCGCGACGAGGCCGAGCGCCTGACCTGATCCGACATCGCGTCAAACTAGCCCCTTTCGCGACCGCATCAGTCCGGTGGCAGCGAGGCGGTCACCGCTTCACGACATGCAGAACGCCCGCAACATGCAGTTGCGGGCGTCGTCCTGTGTGTCAGCGCCGTGTCGGGGCCCGCTGGCGCGCGGCCGCGGGCCCCGATATGGCGACATATCTTACTGCGCGCATTCCTCGATCGCGGCCAGATCCGGCCCGGCCGGGGTGCGGCCCAGGTTGAACGGTGCTGACGCATCGCGCCATTTGCCGTAATCCTGGAGATAGGTCAGCATCGAGGCATAGACCTTGGCCGAGTTCGGATTTTCGCAGGCCACCTCGACAATGGTTTCATTGGCCATGTTCTGGATGTTTTCCAGCGTCGCGTCATCCAGCCGGGTGATCTCGATCCCGGCATCCTGGAAGGCCTGATAGGCTTCGGTCGCGCGTTTTTCAGTGTTGGCCAGCGACCACAGCATGGTGGCATCCGCCGCGATGCGCAGCATCTCCTGCGTCTCGGGGCTCAGCGCATCCCAGGCCGCCTGGTTGATCATCACCCCGAAGACCGAGGAGGACTGATGCCAGCCCGGCGTGGACCAGTATTGCGTCACCTGATCGAAACCGCCCGACAGATCCACGTTTGGTGTCGAGAACTCCGCCCCGTCGATCACGCCGCGTTCCAGCGACTGGTAGATCTCGCCGCCGGCCATGCTGACCTGGCTGCCGCCGAGTTTTTCCAGCAGCCGCCCCTGTTCCAGGCCCGACAGCCGCAGCCGCATGCCCTGAAGATCGTCGGTGGTGCGGATCGGCTTGTCCACGGTGCGGAAGCCGGATTCGTTGTTGGTCACGCCGTAGGGCAGGTAGACCATGCCGAACTGGCCGTAGATCTCGCTATACAGCTCGGCCCCGCCCCAGCCCTTGATCCAGTTGACGTAATCCACCGCGTTGAACAGGCTGGCCGTCGTGGCCAGCGGCGAAAACGCCGCGTCGCGCCCGGCCCAGTAGCCCGGCCAGTCCGCGCCGGCCTGGATGGTGCCCGATTCGACCGCGCCGAACACCTCGCCCGCCGGGACGAGCGCGCCGCCCTCGAAGAACTCGATGGTCAGATCCTCGTCCGGGATCATGGCATTGGCGAGCTCGACGAATTTGCGGTCGATCTCGATCAGCTCCAGCGATGACGGCCAGGTCGAGGTCATGGTCCAGTTCTCGGCCATGGCCGGGGCGGCCATCAGCGCCGCCGCGGCAACCCCCGCGAGATAGGTCGTTTTCATAGCTTACTCCTCCTTGTTATGGGTTAACCCTTGTAGAGCTGATCCGGCAGCCAGGTGATCAGACCGGGGAAATAGACGATCAACCCGCACATGATCAGCACCATGACGATGAATGGCAGCACGCCACGGATGATATCGCCGGTGGTGATGTCGGGCGGCGCGATGGCGCGCATGTAGAACAGCGCATAGCCGAAGGGCGGCGACAGGAAGCTGGTCTGCAGCACAACTGCCATCAGCACCACGAACCACAGCGGCTCGATCCCCATCTCCGACACGATCGGCAGGAAGATCGGAAAGCACAGCAGCACGATCCCGGTCCAGTCCAGGAACATCCCCAGCACGAACACCGTGGCCAGCATCACCACCAGCAGCGTGTTGGGATCCTCTGCCAGCCCGCGGATCAGCGATTGCGTCGCGCTCAGACCGCCGGTGATGTTGAACACGCCGGTGAAGGCGGTCGCGCCGACCACGATGAACAGGATCATCGCAGAGGTGCGGCCGGTTTCCAGGAACGCGCTGTAGAAATTGGCCAAGGTGAACCGGCCCCGGAAGATGACGATCAGCAGGGCCAGGGCCGCGCCGATCGCGGACGCCTCGGTCGCCGTTGCGATCCCGAACAGCATGGAACCGAGAATCCCCAGGATCAGCACCAGCGGCGGCACGGCCTCGACCGCCAGCATCCGCCACAGCGCGCCCCGGCTGATCTGCTCCTCCTCTGCCACTTTCGGGGCGAGGTCCGGGCGGATCAGCGCCACCGCGAAGACGTAGAGCCCATACATCAGCCCCAGCAACACGCCGGGCAGCATCGCCCCCGCAAACAGCTCGCCCACCGACAGGCCGGGCGCATAGGACGCCATCAGGATCAGCATGATCGAGGGCGGGATGAGGATGCCGAGACAGCCCGACGCCCCGATCAGCCCGGTGGTCAGCCGCTTGTCATAGCCGTATTGCAGCATCGGTTTCAGCGCCATCACGCCCATCACGGTGATCGAGGCGCCGATGATGCCTGTGGTCGCGGCCAGCAGGATCGAGATGAACACGACTGCCAGCCCCAGCCCGCCCGTGACCCGCGCCATCAGATGCCGCAGCGCCTCGAACATCTTGTCGGTGACGCCGCTATCCGACAGGAACCGCGCCATCAGCACGAAAAGCGGGATGGCGATCAGGGTGAAATTGTCCAGCACATCGCCGAAGATGCGGTTGATGGTGATCCCCAGCACCATCGGCTTGCCGGCAATGAACGCCCCCAGCACCGCCGTGCCGCCCAGCACAAAGGCCAGCGGATGGCCCATGAACAGGCCGAGCACCAGCAGCCCCGCCATGATGAGCGCGATCGCCTCTCCGCCGATGCCGGGGATGGCCATCCAGCCCAGCAGATTGTTCAGGACCGAGATCCCGCCATTCACGATCTCGTTCAGCATCAGGCGACCTCGTCTGCGTGGCGGCGATCCTCGTGACCGACGATCAGCTTCAGCATTTCGGCGATGCCCTGCAGGAACAGCAGGCAGGCGGCCACGCCCATGGCCAGTTTCAGCGGATAGACCGGCAGTTGCACCGCCCCGTAGGTCACCTCGCCCTGCGCCAGCGAGCGCAGACCGAACTGCCAGCTATACAGCATGAACACGAAGCTGAACGGCAGGAAAAAGATGAGATAGCCCAGGATCTCGGTCCAGCGGCGGGTTCTCGGCGCCATCACCGAGGTCAGCAGATCCACCTTGACATGGGCCTGATGGCGCAGCGCATAGCCGCCCAGCATGATGAAGTAGAAGCCGAAGATCATCTTGGTCAGATCGAAGGCCCAGGGCGTCGGCGCGCGCATGACGTAGCGCATGAACACATCGTAGATGATGATGGCGGCAAACACCCCCGACAGCAGGGACACCACCCTGCCCACCGCCTCGCTCAGCCCGTCGATTATGCGGATCATGCGCCCCCCTGCGAAATCTGGGCTGATAACATCGGCTGCGGCGCGGCCTGTCAACAGGGTTGATGGCTGGCGGAAAGCGCCCTCTTCAACCTGTCATCCCGTCGAATATGACGTTCCGTCAATGTGTTCGGCTGATTTGACGCAGCGGAAACCCGCCGTCTGGTCCGGACACCGCCCCGATCATGTTTGCGCAACCGGGCCGGCGCGCGGGTGGCCAGACTTCCGGCATCCCTGCCTTTGCGACAACTCCGCAAGCGTCTTTCAACCGTGAGGCCCGCGTCTGTCCGGATATGTTCTGGATTGGAGCGGGTGAAGGGAATCGAACCCTCGTCGTAAGCTTGGGAAGCTTCTGCTCTGCCATTGAGCTACACCCGCGTGGCGTTTGCGGTATCTCACGGGCCGGGCGGCGTCAAGTCTCAGCGCAGTCCCATTTCGGCAAGTTCGGCGGCCAGCCTTGCCGGGAGCGCGTCGTCATGGGCGCGGTCCTTGGGGAGGTCGGGCGGTGCGTCGCCGGGTTCGAGATAGCGCCAGCCCTGAAACGGGCGGCGGGGCACGGCGGCGACACGCACCAGGTCGCGTTCCAGCATCAGCGCGCAGCGCCGGATCCCGTCCGCACCGATGCGCTCCTCCAGCCCGATCAGGCGCTGCCGCGCCAGCATCGTGCCCTTGAACACCCAGTAGATGGAGCCGCCGGCCAGCAACGCGTCCTCGCGCTTCGGCCACATCCGGGTGACATGCTGCGCGGGCGCGTCGCCATAGCGGCGCTGCTGCCACGCCTCAAGCTCGTCCGGGCCTTCGGCACCGACGCAGAGTTTCATCAGATTGACGTGCTTGGCCATGTTCCCGATATAGAGGGCCGGCATGCAGGGGCAAGGGGCACATGAAGCAGATGTCAACTCGGTCGCAGGTGATCTGGTGGGGCGCGGCGATGGCGGCGCTGCTGTTGACGCTGTGGCTTCTGGGGCAGGCGATCCTGCCCTTCATCATCGGCGCGGGCGTGGCCTATCTGCTGGATCCGCTGGCCGACCGGCTGGAACGCGCCGGGCTGAGCCGCACCGCCTCGGTCGTGCTGATTACACTGGTGGCGGTCATGGCCTTCGTCGGATTCGTGCTGTTCCTCGCCCCGATGATCGTCCGGCAGGCCACCCAGTTGGTGAATGCCGCGCCCGGCATGATCGAGCAGTTCCAGGATTTCATGATCCAGCGTTTCCCCGGCCTGCTGCCGGAGGGCGGCACGATCCGTGCCGGGCTGAACAACCTGGCCGCCGCGATTGGCGAGCGGGGCGGAGAGATCATCGGTTCGGTTCTCGGCTCGGTGGCCGGGATGGTCAGCGTGATCGCATTGCTGGTGATCGTGCCGGTGGTGGCCTTCTACCTGCTGCTCGACTGGGACCGGCTGGTGGCGCATGTCGATGAGCTGCTGCCCCGCCAGCACGCGCCCACCATCCGAAGGCTGGCCCGCGAGATCGACCAGACCCTGTCGGGGTTCCTGCGCGGGCAGGGCACGGTGATCCTGATCCTCGGCGTTTTCTATTCCCTCGGGCTTATGCTGGTCGGGCTGCCTTACGGCATGGCGATCGGCATCGGTGCGGCGATGCTGTCCTTCATCCCCTATGTCGGGGTGCTGATTGGCGGGGCCACGGCGATCGGCGTGGCGCTGTTCCATTTCTGGGGCGAGCCGGTGTGGATCGGCGCGGTGATCGCCATCTTCGTCATCGGGCAGGTGGTCGAGGGGAACTATCTTCAGCCCAAGATCGTCGGCAATCATGTCGGGCTGCATCCGGTCTGGCTGCTTCTGGCGCTGTCCGTGTTCGGCTCGCTCTTCGGCTTTGTCGGGATGATGGTGGCCGTTCCGCTGGCCGCCGCGCTTGGCGTGCTGGTGCGCTTCATGACCGAGCAATACGTGGAAAGCCCCCTCTATACCGGTCGTCAGCGCGAGGCGGAGCAGCCTTTGCCGGTTCTGGTCGAACTCGTGCCGGACGGCACCCGCGACGCGCTGCGCCGCCGCGACGGGGACGAGACCGGGCCGCAGGCCGATCACGGAAAGATGCGCTGAGCCGTGGCCCGGCAACTGACGCTGGATCTGCCGCATGAGACGGCGCTCGGCCGGGATGATTTCCTGGTCACCGACGCCAACCGGACCGCGGTGGCGACGCTGGATGCGCCCGATCTGTGGCCGCAAGGACGGATGCTGCTGATCGGGCCGGAAGGGTCGGGCAAGACCCATCTGGCCGCGATCTGGGCGGCGGATCATGGCGCGGCGCATGTCGATGCCGCCGCGCTGACCGCTGATGAGGCCGATCCGCTGGCGCGGGCGGGCGGTGCCGTGATCGTCGAGGATGCGCATCGTGTCGCGGGCGTGCCGGCGGCCGAAGCGGCGCTGTTCCATCTGTGGAATCTCTGCGCCGCGCGGGGCTGCCGCTTGCTGCTGACGGCGCGGGGACCGGCGCGGGACTGGGCGCTGTCGCTGCCCGATCTGCAAAGCCGGATGGCCGCCCTGCCGCTGACCCGGATCGAGGCGCCGGACGAGGCGCTGCTGGCGGCGGTGCTGGTCAAGCTGTTCGCCGACCGGCAGATCAGCGCATCGTCGGGGCTGATCTCCTGGCTGGTGCCGCGCATGGACCGCGATCTCGGCCTGGCCCGGAGGCTCGTCGGCGCGTTGGACATGGCGGCGTTGGCGGCGGGAAAGGCCCCGACCCGGCAGATGGCGGCCGACATCCTGCATCGTCTTTCCGAAAACTGACCGGATTTCTGCGCAAACACTCAGAATTTGGCGCGCGCATGATTCCGTGCGACCCGAAAGCCGGGCGCGGGCATCGGTCGGGATGTGGTCTGCACAAGAAAAGTTGAATTTGAATACTGTTAACCCATTGAACAAATTAACGATAAGTGGAAAAATCGATGTCCTGCAACGGATGTTGTGAGTGACGTTTTAGCCCCGGACCAACCCGACATGACCAAAGCCGATTTCCTGAAGCACCCGGCGCCGCCGTCCTTCGAGGCGGAGGGCGGGGTGCCCACCGGCCCGGATCGCTATTTCAACCGCGAGCTGAGCTGGCTCAGCTTCAACTGGCGGGTGCTGGACGAATCGCGCAACGCCCGCGTGCCGCTGCTGGAACGGCTGCGCTTCCTGGCCATCTCGGCGGCCAATCTGGACGAGTTCTATACCGTCCGCGTCGCCGGGCTGCGCGAATTGCAGCGCGAGGGGAACACCAGCACCTCCCATGACGGGCGCACGCCGGGCGAGCAGCTTCACCTCATCAACGCAGATGCGCGGCGGCTGATGCGGGCCCAGCAAGCGGTGTGGAACGGGCTGCGGCAGGAGTTGGAGGCCGAAGGCATCGTGATCCTGTCGCGCGACCGGATCTCGCAGGCCGATGCCGAGTATCTTGGCGCGTATTTCCTGTCGCATGTGCTGCCGGTCCTGTCGCCGCTGGCGATCGATCCGGCGCATCCCTTTCCCTTCATCCCCAATTCGGGCTTTTCACTGGCGCTCGAACTGGCGCGGGAATCCGACGGGCGGCGCATGAAGGCGCTGCTGCCGATCCCCGCGCAGCTTGCCCGCTTCATCCGGCTGCCGGGCGGCACGCGCTTCCTGCGGCTGGAGGATCTGCTGCTGATGAACCTGCACAGCCTGTTCCCCGGCTACCGTGCCATCGGAGATTGCGCCTTCCGGGTGCTGCGTGACAGCGATCTGGAGGTCGAGGAAGAGGCCGAGGATCTGGTCCGCGAATTTGAGACCGCCCTGAAACGCCGCCGGCGCGGGACGGTCGTGCGGCTGAAGCTGACCGAGGGCGCGCCCGACTCCCTGCGCCGCATCATCATGGAGGAATTGCAGGTCCATCCCGACGAGGTGATCGAGGTGGCCGGGCTGATCGGCGTGGCCGATCTGAAGGAACTGGTGCTGGAAGAACGCCGTGATCTGCAATGGCCGTCCTTCACCCCGCGCGTGCCTGAACGCGTGCAGGATCATGGCGGCGACATGTTTGCCGCGATCCGCCAGAAGGACATGCTGCTGCATCACCCCTATGAGACATTCGACATGGTGGTGCGCTTCCTGACCCAGGCCGCCCGCGACCCCGATGTGCTGGCGATCAAGCAGACGCTCTATCGCACCAGCCGCGACAGCCCGATCGTGGAGGCTTTGTGCGAGGCGACCGAGGCGGGCAAATCCGTCACCGCGCTGATCGAGCTGAAGGCGCGTTTCGACGAGGCCGCCAATATCCGCCAGTCGCGGCGGCTGGAGCGGTCCGGCGCGCATGTCGTCTATGGGTTCATCAACTACAAGACCCACGCCAAGATCTCGACCGTCGTCCGGCGAGAGGGCGACGTGCTTGTCACCTATACCCATTACGGCACCGGGAATTACCATCCGATCACGGCGCGGATCTATACCGACCTGTCGCTGTTCACCTGCGACGCGGCGCTCGGGCGCGACGCGACCAAGGTGTTCAACTACCTCTCCGGCTATGTGCAGCCGGAAGGGCTGGAAAACCTGTCGATCTCTCCCATCCGGATGAAGGAGCGCCTGATCGAGATGATCGCCCATGAAGCGGAACTGGCGCGTCTAGGACGCCCGGCGGCGATCTGGGCCAAGATGAACTCGCTGGTGGAACCCGATGTGATCGACGCGCTTTATGCCGCCTCACAGGCCGGGGTGAAGGTGGATCTGGTCATTCGCGGCATTTGCGGATTGCGTCCGGGCATCAAGGGGTTGTCGGACAATATTCGCGTCAAATCCATCGTCGGCCGGTTCCTAGAACATTCGCGCATCGTCTGTTTCGGGGCCGGGCACGGGCTGCCGTCGCGCAAGGCGCGGGTGTTCATCAGCTCCGCCGACTGGATGGGCCGCAACCTCAACCGCCGGGTGGAAACGCTGGTGGAGTGCAAGAACGACACGGTGAAGGCACAGATCGTCAGCCAGATCATGGCCGCCAACATGGCCGACGAGGCGCAAAGCTGGATCCTGCAACCCGATGGCCGCTATCTGCGCCACCTGCCGGCCGGTCGGGATGATCTTTTTGATTGTCACCAGTTTTTCATGGAGAACCCCTCGCTGTCGGGTCGCGGACGCGCCGGTGCCGGCGATGTGGCCGCCTTGACCCAGAGCCCCGATTAAGGAAGAAGCGACTTGAACGAGCACCACGCGACCGAAATCAGGAGTGGTCTGATGAACGGAAAGGCGAAATACGACGATCCGTTCGAGGGGCTGTTCGAGGATGCCTCGGCCCGCGCCCTGTCCCGCGTGGGCGTGGTGGATGTCGGCTCGAACTCCATCCGCATGGTGATCTTCGACGGCGCGGCGCGCTCTCCGGCCTATTTCTACAACGAGAAGGTCATGGCGGGTCTGGGCAAGGACATGTCCTCCACCGGGCGGCTGAACCCCGAAGGCATCGAGCGCGCCCATGTCGCGCTTGATCGCTTCGCCGCCATCGCTGACGGGATGAAGGTGCGCCCGATGACCGTGGTGGCGACCGCCGCGGTGCGCGACGCCAAGGACGGGTCGGATTTCCGCAAGCGGGTCGAGAAGGACACCGGGCTGAAGCTGAACGTCATCGACGGCGAGGAGGAGGCGAGGCTGTCCGCGCAGGGCGTGCTGCTGGGATGGCCGGATGCGCAGGGTCTGGTCTGCGATATTGGCGGCAACTCCATGGAACTCGCAGTGCTGGACGGCAAGGCCAATGTCGGACGCCGCGCCACCTCGCAGCTCGGCCCGTTCCGGCTGCAGCAGGTGAAGGGCGGCGAGGACGGGCTGCGCAAGCATATCCGAAAGACCATGGAGGAGCTGGCCCAGAAGGTCGGCACGGATCACGACCGGATCTATCTGGTCGGCGGATCCTGGCGCGCGATCGCCCGGCTGGACATGGAGCGGACGGCCTATCCCATGACCGTGCTGCATGAATATGTGATGAGCCCGCAGGCGGTGGAACAGACCGTCGACTGGATCAACAAGAGCGATCTTCAGGCCCTGCGGTCTCGCGTCGGCGTCTCGAATTCACGCATGGAACTGGTGCCGCTCGCCAGCCTGGTGCTGCGCCAACTGGTCGAGACGTTCCAGCCCAAGGAACTGGCCGTGTCGTCCTATGGCATCCGCGAGGGGCTGCTTTACGAACATATGTCGTCCAGCCTGCGCGCCCGAGATCCGCTGCTGGAATCGGCCAAGTTCACGGAACGGCAGATGGCGCGGATGCCGGGTTTCGGCAAGAAGCTGTATCAGTTCCTGCTGCCGCTTTTCGAGGATGCGCCGCCGAAGCGGATCCGGCTGATCCGGGCGGCCTGCCTGCTGCATGACACCGCCTGGCGCACCCATCCCGATTACCGCGCCGATGCCTGTTTCGACAATGTGACCCGCGCCAATATGGCCGCGCTGTCGCATCCCGAGCGGGTGTTTCTCGGCGTGGCCCTGCTGCATCGCTACAAGAACTCGCGCTCCGGCTCGCCCATGGCGCCGCTGTTCGCGATGCTCTCGGATGACGAGTTGCTGGCCGCCGAGGTGTTGGGCAAGGCCATGCGGTTCGGGGCGATGTTCTCGGTCAAGGATCCGGGCGAGGCGGGCTCGCTGAGCCTGTCGCAGAAAAAGCAGACGCTGGAGCTGACCCTGACCAAGACCGGCCGCGCCCTGTTCGGTGAGGTCGCGGAATCGCGCTTCGAATCGCTTTGCAAGGCGATGGGCGTCGAGCCGGTCGTGAAAAGCTGAGCGCCGCCGCCGGGCCGCCCCACCTTTCTCGCCTTCAGATCTCGCGCGCGGATGCCGCGTCGCTGCAGCCGCAAGCGGGATGTGGCGGAAACGCGCCACTTTGCCATAGGCCGCGATGTTCGCGGTAACAGCCGATATGGACGCCGTCTCCGGCCCGACCTAGAGTTGTGCCAACAGGTTTCGAGTTAACGCCATTCGTTGCGGGAGGGGGTCCCATGGGCGCGTTCAATTTCATCATATTTCTCGGCTTCACGGCGCTTGTCGCCTGGCTGTCCTATAAATGGACACGCGGCACGGACGAGCATCACTCCGACGGGTATTTCCTCGGCGGGCGCTCGCTGACCGCGCCGGTCATCGCGGGCTCGCTGCTGCTCACAAACCTCTCGACCGAACAGATCGTCGGGCTGACCGGACAGGCCTATACCGAGGGCGTGCTGGTCATGGCCTGGGAGACGCTGGCGGCGATTTCCATCGTGGTTGCGGCGATCCTGTTGCTGCCGCGCTATCTGCGTTCGGGCGTGTCCACCATTCCGGGCTTCCTGCGCGAACGCTATGACGAGCAGACCAAGACCGCGACCTCGCTGCTGTTCCTTTCGGGCTACGTCATCGTGCTGCTGCCGATCGTGCTCTATTCCGGGGCATTGGCGCTCTCGACCATGTTCAACGTGCCCGAGGTGCTGGGCGTCAGCGACACCGCCGCCTTGTGGATCACGGTCTGGGCCATCGGCATTGTCGGCTCGATCTACGCGATTTTCGGCGGGTTGAAGGCAGTCGCCGTGTCCGACACGATCAACGCGGTCGGGCTGTTCCTGGGCGGGTTGCTGGTGCCGGTCTTTGGCCTGATGGCGATCGGCGGCGGCAGCATCTTCGAGGGGCTGCGCGTGCTCTGGGTCGAGAACCCGGAGAAATTCGAGGCCATCGGCGGTCAGGATGCCTCTGTGCCCTTCGCCACGATCTTCACCGGCATGATGCTGGTACAGTTGTTCTACTGGGGCACGAACCAGGCGATCATCCAGCGGGCGCTCGGTGCGAAGGATCTGCGCGAGGGGCAGAAGGGCCTCATCATCGCCGCCTTCCTGAAGATCCTCGGCCCGATCATCGTCGTTCTGCCCGGCATCATCGCCTGGCATCTGTTTCAGGGTGGCCTTGACGTGGCCGACGCCGCTTACCCGCGGCTGGTGACCGAGGTGCTGCCCTTCCCGCTGCGCGGCTTCTTCGCGGCAGTGCTGTTCGGCGCGATTCTCAGCTCGTTCAACTCGGCGCTGAACAGCTCGGTGACGCTGTTCGGGGTGGATATCTACAAGCAATATGTCAAGCCGGATGCGACGGATGGGCAGGTCGTGGGCGCAGGCAAGAAATTCGGCGTGGTGCTGGCCGCGGCCTCGATGACCATCGCGCCCTTCATCGCCAACGCGCCGCAGGGGCTGTTCGGCTACCTGCAAGAGGTCAACGGCTGCTATTCGATCCCGATCCTGACCATCATTCTGGTCGGCATCTTCACCAAGCATGTGCCGCCGATTGCCGCGAAAATCGGCCTGGCGTCGGGGGTGGGGCTGTATATCCTGAGCCAGTTCGTCCTAAAACCCTTCGTGTTCGGGGCCGAGAACTATCCGCACTACCTGCATGTCATGGCGATCCTGTTCGTGCTGAACGTGGTCATCATGCTGTGGATCGGCAAGACGCGCCCGATGCAGCCGGCCTATGTCGCGCGCGACAGCAACGCGGTGGACATGACGCCCTGGCCACTGGTCAAGCCAATGGGCGCGGTGATCGTGCTGATCGTGGTGTCGACCTATTTCATCTTTACCTGACGGCGAAGCACTGGCGGCCCCGGCCGCCGGTGCGCGAGCAGGACTTCTGCGACGCGGTTCTAGCAAATGAAAAAGGGCGCCCGAAGGCGCCCTTTTCCGTTCCAGTCAAAGTGACCGGGGCAGGGAATTACATCATCCCCATACCGCCCATGCCACCCATGCCGCCCATATCGGGCGCGCCGCCGCCGGCGCCTTTCGGCTCGGGCTTCTCGGCCACCATGGCTTCGGTGGTGATCAGCAGCCCGGCCACCGAGGCCGCGTCTTCCAGAGCGGTGCGGACGACCTTGGCCGGGTCGATGACGCCGAACTTGAACATGTCGCCATATTCTTCGGTCTGCGCGTTGAAGCCGAAGGCCTTGTCATCGGATTCGCGGATCTTGCCCGCCACGACAGCGCCGTCAACACCGGCGTTCTCGGCGATCTGACGCATCGGCGCTTCGAGCGCGCGGCGCACCAGCGAGATGCCGGCATCCTGATCGGAGTTGGCACCGGTCAGACCTTCGAGCGCCTTGGCACCCTGGACCAGAGCAACACCGCCGCCCACGACAACGCCTTCCTGAACCGCCGCACGGGTTGCGTTCAGCGCGTCATCGACGCGGTCCTTGCGCTCTTTCACTTCGATCTCGGTCATGCCGCCGACGCGGATCACGGCAACACCGCCGGCCAGCTTGGCCACGCGTTCCTGCAGTTTTTCCTTGTCGTAATCCGAGGTGGTTTCCTCGATCTGCTGACGGATCTGGGCAACGCGGGCTTCGATCTCGGGCTTGTCACCGGCGCCATCAACGATGGTGGTGTTGTCCTTGTTGATCGAGACCTTCTTCGCAGTGCCGAGCATGTCGATGGTGACATTCTCCAGCTTCATGCCCAGATCTTCGCTGATGACCTGACCGCCGGTCAGGATGGCGATGTCCTGCAGCATGGCCTTGCGGCGATCGCCGAAGCCCGGCGCTTTGACGGCCGCGATCTTCAGACCGCCGCGCAGCTTGTTGACGACCAGCGTGGCCAGAGCCTCGCCTTCCACGTCTTCGGCCACGATCAGCAGCGGCTTGCCCGACTGGATCACCGATTCCAGCAGCGGCACCATCGGCTGCAGCGAGGAGAGCTTCTTCTCGTGCAGCAGGATATAGGCGTCTTCCAGCTCGGCGACCATCTTGTCGGGGTTGGTCACGAAGTAGGGCGACAGATAGCCCCGGTCGAACTGCATGCCTTCGACGACTTCGACCTCGGTCTCCATGCCCTTGTTTTCTTCGACGGTGATCACGCCGTCATTGCCGACTTTCTGCATGGCGTCGGCGATCTGCTTGCCGATCGACTCCTCGCCATTGGCCGAGATCGTGCCGACCTGGGCGACTTCGGAGGAATCGTTGACCGGGCGCGAGGCGGATTTGATCGATTCGACCACTTTCGAGGTCGCCAGATCGATGCCGCGCTTCAGATCCATCGGGTTCATGCCGGCGGCAACCGCCTTCATGCCTTCCTTGACGATGGCCTGGGCCAGAACCGTCGCGGTGGTGGTGCCGTCGCCGGCCTCGTCATTGGTGCGCGACGCGACTTCGCGGACCATCTGCGCGCCCATGTTCTCGAACTTGTCGGACAGCTCGATTTCCTTGGCAACCGTCACACCGTCCTTGGTGATGCGCGGCGCGCCGAAGGATTTGTCGATGACGACGTTGCGGCCTTTCGGGCCCAGCGTGACTTTCACTGCGTCAGCGAGGATGTTCACGCCTTTCAGCATACGGTCGCGCGCGTCGGTGTTGAACTTGACGTCCTTACCAGCCATGTTTGTTCTCCTGGAAAATCTTTTGAATTGAAGCGTCTGTCAGAGATATCCCGGCGATCAGCCGATGATGCCCATGATGTCGCTTTCCTTCATGATCAGCAGCTCGTCGCCATCCAGCGTGACCTCGGTGCCCGACCATTTGCCGAACAGGACGCGGTCGCCAGCCTTGACGGAGGGCGCGATCAGCTCGCCCGAATCCTTGCGCGCGCCTTCGCCGACGGCGACGACTTCACCCTCGGCGGGTTTTTCCTTGGCGCTGTCGGGGATGATCAGACCGCCCTTGGTTTTTTCGTCGGATTCGACGCGCTTGACCAGGACTCGGTCGTGCAACGGTTTGAATGCCATGCTAACACTCCGGTGTTTCAGGTTGCAGTGTCTGTTGTTGGCACTCTGTTGGTGTGAGTGCCAATGCCGCTGATCTAGGCGGCGCTCACGCCCCTGTCAACGGTAAGCTCATGTAAAATCTTACCTCGCTCTGGCCATCGCGGCGGGGCTGTGAAACCGTGACGACAAAAACAGGGGGTGCGCCATGAAATCCGCGATGATCGCTTTTGTCCTGGCCCTGTCCGCCGCGGCCCTGCCGGCGGCGGCGCAATGCGTCGGACAGAATCTGATCGCGGCGCTGCCCGAGGCGCAGCGGGCCGAAATTGCGCAGCGCAGCGCAGCCATGCCCTATCATCGCGGCCTCTACTGGCGGGCGAGGAAGGGCGCGGCGCAGATCACCATGATCGGCACCTTCCATTTTGATGATCCCGGCCATGACGCCATTGTCGCGGCATTGACGCCCGTGATCGCGGAGGCAGAGACTTTGCTGGTCGAGATGGGTCCGGAGGAAGAGGCCCGGATGAAGGCGCGGATGGAGGCGGATCCGGGTCTGCTGGTCTCGCTCGACGGGCCGACCCTGCCCGAGCGGCTGTCACAGGAGGATTGGCAGGCGCTGTCCGAGGCGCTCGAGGCGCGCGGCGTGCCTGCGGTGATGGCGTCACGGATGCGGCCCTGGTATGCCGCGACGATCTTGTCACTGGCGCCCTGCATGATGCGCCAGATGGCGGAACCGGATGCGGAGGGCGGGCTCGACCGGCAGTTGATGGATGTGGCGCAACGAGAGAATGTCGCGCTGCGCGCCCTGGAGCCGTGGGATACCGTGCTGACCATCTTCGGCGGGCTGACACCGCAGGAGGAGATCGACCTGATCCGCTACTCGCTGCCCTCGGCCGCCCATGCCGATGACTACGCCGTGACGATGGCCGACGCCTATGCCGATCAGGATGTCTGGTCGGTCTGGGAGTTCGTGCGCCTCGACGCCTATCGCAACTCCGGGCTGACGCGGGCGGAAGTGGACGCGATGACGGCAGAGGCGCAGGACGTGCTGATGGACCGCCGCAACCGCAACTGGATCGCGCCGCTGACCGATGCTGCGCAAGATGCCGCCGCTGATGGACGCGCGGTCGTCGCCGCGTTCGGTGCGCTGCATCTGCCCGGCGAAAACGGCGTTCTGCGCCTGCTGGAGCGGGAGGGCTGGGCCATTGAACGGCTTCCGCTCTGACCGTCGGCGCACGCATCCCGCCACCGGCGAAAGCGCCGGGCGATGATGGACTTTGCGGGGCGCTCAGGTTAGGAGATCGGCAAATTCTCGAACCCTTTCCGCACAGGAGCCCGCGATGATCACCGTGCTTGCCCATAAATCGCCCGACACCGACGCCACCGGCTCGCCCATCATCTGGGCTTGGTACCTCAACGAGATCCGCAAGACCCCGGCGCGGGCGATCATCCAGGGCACCACCAACACCGAGGCCGCCTGGATGCTGACGCGGTGGGAGCAGGAGATGCCCAAGATCGTCACCGATCTGGGCGCGGGCGACCGGGTGGTGATCTGCGACACCAATAACCCGGCGGAACTGCCCGAGACGATCAACGAGGCCGAGATCATCGAGATCATCGACCACCACATGCTGTTCGGCGGTCTGAAGACCCGTGCACCGATCAACATCACCATCCGCCCGCTGGCCTGCACCGCGACGATCATGCACGATCTGATCGGCGAGGATATGGGCCAGGCCCCCGATTGGGTGAAGGGCGTCATGCTGACCTGCATCCTGTCCGACACGCTGGAATTCCGCAGCCCGACCACCACCGATCACGACCGCGCCGTGGCAGAGAAGCTGGCCGGTGAGCTGGGGATCACTATCGGCGACTACGCCAATGAGATGTTCGAGGCGAAATCCGACGTCTCTGCCTATTCCGACGAAGACCTGCTGCGCATGGACAGCAAGGAATTCGATCTGGACGACACCAAGCTGCGGGTCTCGGTGCTGGAAACCACCGCGCCGCAAGTCCTGCTGGACCGCAAGGACGCGCTGATCGCCGCCATGCCCGGCGTGGCGAGCGCCGACAAGGTGGACGAGGTGCTGCTGTTCATCGTCGATATCCTGAAGGAAGAGGCCACGCTGCTGGTGCCTAATGACCACGTCAAGCGGATCGCCGAAGCTTCCTTCGAGACCACGGTCAGCGGTGACACGGTGGTGCTGCCCGGCGTGATGTCGCGCAAGAAGCAGATCATTCCGGTTCTGAAGTTCTGATCCCGGTTGCCTCGGCCCGGGGGCGCCGCCTCCGGCCGCAGCCAAATTCCAAGCAGGATGACAAGATGACCCGCATCATCGGTGCGCTCGACGAGATCGGCGCGAATTACGACGTTCTGTTCTGCGACCTCTGGGGCTGCGTGCATAACGGCATCGAGGCCTACCCGGCTGCCGTGGCGGCGCTGCAGCGGTTCCGCCGGGGGGGCGGGCAGGTGTGCCTGATGACCAATGCACCGCGCCCGGCCCCGCAGGTCGAATCCAGCTTCGACCGGCTGGGCATCCCGGCAGACGCCTATGACACCATCGTCACCTCCGGCGATGCGGCACAGGACGCGCTGTTCGCCGGTGCGGTCGGGCGGCGGGTCTGGCATCTCGGACCGGCCAAGGATGACGCGTTTTTCGATCCCCCGCCGGAATGGGCCGATGCCGACCCGATCGCGCGGGTGGAGCTGGAAGATGCCGAAGGCATCGTCTGCACCGGCCCGTTCAACGAGGACGAGGAGGCGCCCGAGGATTACCGCGCCTCGCTGATGATCGCCCGCGAGATGGGGCTGAAGCTGCTCTGCGCCAACCCCGATATCGTCGTCGATCTGGGCGAGCGGCGGATCTATTGCGCCGGGGCGATAGCCGAGTTCTATCAGCAGCTCGGCGGCGAATCGCTTTATTTCGGCAAGCCGCATCCGCCCATTTACGACCTCGCCCGCCGGCGGCTGTCGCTGAAGCCGGATGCGCGCGTGCTGGTTATCGGGGACGGGATCAAGACCGATATTGCCGGCGCGCAGGGCGAGGGGCTGGATTCCATCTTCATTACCGGCGGTCTGGCCGCGGAACATATGGGCGCGGATGTCGAGAACCCGGATCACCGGCTGCTGACCGACTGGCTGTCGCCGCAGATGTTGCAACCCAGCTACGCCATGGGGCGGCTGCGCTGAGTTGGCGCTGTATTTCGCCTATGGCTCGAACATGCTCGAGCCCCGGCTGCGCGCCCGCTGCCCCTCCGCCCGGCTGATCGGGGCGGCCAGTTGCGCCGGCCATGACATTGCCTTCGACAAGATCGGGCTGGACGGGTCCGGCAAGGCCACCTTGATGGGCTGGGCGGGGGGCACGGTGCGTGGCGGGCTCTATCAGCTTGACGCACGGGATATCGAGGCGCTCGATCTCTTCGAGGGGGTGGGGCTGGGTTACGACCGGATCGAACTTGAGGTGACGCAGGGCCCAAGGGTGCATCTGGCCTTCACATATCAGGCCGGCCCGCGATTCCGCCAGCCCGGCCTGCCGGTGTTCGACTGGTATCTGGACCTGGTACTGGCCGGCGCGCGGCAACTCGCGCTGCCGGATGCCTGGATCGCACGGTTGGCCGCAATTGAAGCCGAGCCAGACCCGCTGCCCGACCGCGACCGCCGGGCCGAGGCGCTTGCGCTGCTCTCCGCGATCCCCGCCGCCTGGCGCCGGGGCTGACGCTTGCAACCGCCTGTCTGCTGCGCGATATGCAGGAAACGCGGCATCGCCGTGGGATTTACCGTGCCGGGCCCGACCCGGAAGGGGGCGAGTTGCACATCCATCACCACTGGACCGGATTGCCGGAGGCGGCGCGCGGCAGCACCGTGGCGATGGGCAATTTCGACGGCGTGCACCGGGGACATCGCGCGGTCATCGATGCAGCGCGGGCGGCGGCGGATGCGCCGCTTGGCGTCATCACCTTCGAGCCGCATCCGCGCGAATATTTCGCCCCCGATGCGCCGCCATTCCGGCTGATGAACGCCGAATCCCGCGCCAACCGGCTGCGCCGCATCGGTGTCGATCATCTCTATGAACTGCCCTTCGCCGACGAGCTGGCGGGGCTGACGCCCGAGGCTTTCGCGCGAGAGGTGCTGGCGGACGGGCTCGGCGTGGCGCATGTCACGGTCGGGCAGGATTTCCGCTTCGGCAAGGGCCGCGCGGGCGATGCGGCGACGCTTGCGGATCTGGGCCGGACGCTTGGTTTCGGCGTCACCGTTGCGCCGCTGATCGGCGAGGACGGCGAGGAGTTCTCCTCCACCGCCATCCGCCAGGCGCTGAGCGACGGCCGGCCCGACGATGCAGAACGGATGCTGGGTCACTGGCACCGGATCGAGGGCGAGGTGCTGCACGGAGAGAAGCGCGGCCGGACGCTTGGCTATCCGACGGCGAACATGTCGCTGGAGGGGCTGCATCTGCCCCGGCTCGGCGTCTATGCGGTGATGGTCGATGTGCTCGGCGGGCCGCATCGCGGTCGCTGGCCGGGTGTGGCGAGCCTCGGCGTGCGCCCCATGTTCGGGCAGAACCAGCCCAACCTGGAAACCTATCTATTTGATTTTGAAGGCGATCTGTATGGCGAGCATCTGTCGGTCGCGCTTGTCGACTACCTGCGCCCCGAGATGAAGTTTGACGGGCTCGACGCGCTCATCGCCCAGATGGACCGCGACGCGGCCGCCGCCCGAACCATCCTGGCGGCGCTGTGATGCGCGCGCGCTTCTGGGAACTGCCCCTGTCCGAGCTGGACCCGAAGGAATGGGAGGCGCTGTGCGATGGCTGCGGAAAATGCTGCCTGAACAAGCTGGAATTCGAGGACACCGACGAACTTGCCTTCACCCGCGTCGCCTGCCGCCTGCTGGACGGTCAGACCTGCCGCTGCGCGCATTACGAGACCCGGCATCAATATGTGCCGGAATGCGTGTCGCTGACACCGGCGAAAATCGCCGCGATCAGCTATTGGCTGCCTGCGACCTGCGCCTATCGGCTACGGCACGAGAAAAAGCCGCTCTTTGACTGGCATTACCTCATCAGCGGCGACCGCGATTCGGTGCATCGGGCCGGGGTCTCGGTGCGGGGCTGGACCGTGTCCGAGGCCGCGGTGCCGGAAGAGGACTGGGAAGACCATATCATCGAGGATCTGTCATGAATTTCGCATCCGACAACTGCGCCGGGGCGCATCCCGCGGTGATGGAGGCGCTTGCGGCGGCGAATGCCGGCAATGTCGCGTCCTACGGCAATGACGGGCTGAGCCTGGCCGCGCGCGACCGCATCCGCGAGGTTCTGGACGCGCCTGAGGCGGAGATCCTGTTCGTCGCCACCGGCACAGCAGCCAACGCCATCTCGCTCGGCGGGATCTCTGCGCCCTGGCAGCGCATCTTCTGCCATGAGGATGCGCATATCGAGACCTCGGAATGCGGCGCACCGGAGCTGTTCACCGGCGGGGCGAAGCTGACGCTGATTGGCGGCGAGGGCGGGCTGATCGACGCGGATGCCCTGGATCACGCGGCCAGTTTCTGGGCGGGCGAGGGGATTGGCGGCGGCCAGCCCGGCGCCATCTCGATCACCAACACCACCGAATGGGGCCGGGTCTGGCAGCCCGAGACCGTCGCCGAGATTGCAGCCATCGCCAAACAGCACAAGCTGGCCCTGCACATGGACGGGGCGCGGTTCGCCAATGCGGTGATCGGCAGCGGCGCCGATCCCTCCGCCATCACCCACCGCGCCGGGGTCGATGTGCTGTCCTTCGGCGGCACCAAGAACGGCGCCATCGGGGCCGAGGCGATCGTGGCCTTCGACCCCGACCTGGCCGACCGCATGGCCTATCTGCGCAAGCGCGGCGGCCATCTTCTGTCCAAGCATCGCTATCTTTCGGCACAGTTCTACGCGCTGCTGGATGACGGGCTGTGGCTGGAACTGGCGCGCAATGCGAACCAGATGGCCGCGATGCTGGCCGATGGGCTGGGCCAGGTTGAGGGCGCGCGCCTGGCGCAGCCGGTCGAATCGAGCCAGGTTTTTGCGGTGCTGCCCGTGGATGCCGATGACCGCGCCCGCGCGGCGGGGGCGGTTTATAACAAATGGGCCTCGCTGGGGGAGGATGCCGAGGACGCGCTGACCGTGCGCTTCGTGTGCAGCTGGAACACGACACCTGACGAGGTCGAGGCGCTGATCGCGGCGCTGCGCGGCTAGGCGCGTTCCAGATTCATCCGGGTCAGATCGGCGAATTGGCTTGGATGGGTCAGCGGCAGCATATGCCCGGCCCCCGGCACCGTCGCGCGTCCCACATCGGGCAGCCGCGCGGACAGCGCATCGGCGATCTCGTGCACGATCGGCGGCGATTCCGCACCCGAGATCAGCATCACCGGCGCGTCGACCGATTCCAGCCCGCCCTCGCGCAGGATCTGGGCGCGGTCAGCCATCAGCGCGGCATTGGTGTCCAGCACCATCGCCATCTGCATCCGCAGCCGCTCGGCCCGCGGCCCGTCGGTCGGGATCTCGCCCGGCGCGCCCCAGTCACCCAGAAAGCGGCGCAGCATTCCGTCCCAGTCCCCCGCCGCCTCGAACGGCGCCAGCCGCTCCTGCACTGCCTCGCGCGATGGCGTCGGGGCGGCGGCGAACAGCACCGGCTCGACCAGGGTCAGCGACCGGACCGCCTCCGGCACGCCGACGGCAATGCGCAGCGCCACCGTCGCGCCGAAGCTGTGGCCGATCAGATCGACCGGCCGTTCGATCATGCGCGCCGCGTGACGGGTGACGAATGTATGCAGATCGACCCCGTCCTCGGGCAGCCAGGCGGGGCTGCGGCCATGGCCCGGAAAATCGAACGCATAGAGATCCACCGCGCCATCCAGATGCTCCGCCAGCGGGCCGAACAGCGCGCTGCTGCCCATCATGCAGTGCAGCCCGATCGCCGGGCGGTCCGGGTCGCCCGGATATTGGCGCGCGTAAAGCGTCATCCGGCGGCCAGGTGCTCGGCCAGGAAATCCAGCCTGTCCTGGCCCCAGAATGTCTGCCCGCTGTCCCGCACCACGTAGAACGGCGCCCCGAACACCCCCGCCGCGACGGCGTCCTCCAGGTTGCGCCCGTATTGTTCGGCGCCTGCGAACAGCCCCTTGTCCGCGATGGCCGGATCGAACCCCGCAGCGGTCAGGATCTCGCGGATCACCGCGTCGTCGGAAATGTCGCGGTCTTCGGCCCAGACGGCGCGCAGGAATCCCTGCACCAGCCCGCCCGTGTCGCCGGATCCGTCCTGCTGCGCGGCGATGATCGCGTAGGAGGACGGCGCCATGTTCACCGGGAAATGCGCGGGCTGCAGCGTCATCTCCACCCCGAGCCGGTCGCGCCACCGCGCCAGCTCCTGCATGCGGTAATCCTTGCGGCTCTGATGGCGCTCGCCCGGCGTCTGACCGCCGGTGCGCGGAAACAGCTGCATCAGGTCGAGCGGCTTGTAGGTGATCGTCGCACCATGCTCCTGCGCAATGCGCTCCAGCCGGTCGCCAGCGAGGTAACACCACGGGCTGATCGTGCCGAGATAATAGTCGATATGTGCCATTTGCCCTCCTTGCCGAAAGGTTGAGGTTTGCGGGAAGGCTAGCGCGGTGATAAGCCCGCTGCAATCGCCCTAATCCAGCATGCGAAGGACCGAATTCATGCCCGCGATGACCGAGCCGAAACTCATTTCCGGGAACGCCAACAAGCCGCTGGCGCAATCCATCGCGCGGCGCATGTCGATGCATCGCGGGATGAATGTCGCGCTTGTCGATGCACGGGTCGAGCGGTTCAACGATCAGGAGATTTTCGTCGAGGTGTTCGACAATGTCCGGGGCGAGGATATGTATATCATCCAGTCCACCTCGAACCCGGCCAATGACAATTTGATGGAGCTGCTGATCATGACCGATGCGCTCAAGCGGTCATCGGCCAACCGGATCACCGCCGTCATTCCCTATTTCGGCTATGCGAGGCAGGATCGCCGGGCCAAGGCGCGCACGCCGATCTCGGCCAAGCTGGTCGCCAACATGCTGTCCAAGGCCGGGGTGGACCGGGTGCTGACGCTGGATCTGCACGCGACGCAGATCCAGGGCTTCTTCGACATTCCCGTGGACAATCTCTACGCCGCGCCGATCTTCGCGCTCGACATCAAGCATAATTTCCGCGGCCGGATCGACGATCTGATGGTGGTCTCGCCCGATGTGGGCGGGGTTGCCCGCGCGCGGGAAATCGCGCAGCGCATCCATGTGCCGATGGCCATCGTGGACAAGCGCCGCGAAAAGGCAGGCGAGGTCGCCGACATGACCGTGATCGGCGACGTCGCGGGCAAGACCTGCATCATCGTGGACGACATCTGCGACACGGCCGGAACGCTGTGCAAAGCAGCGCAGCTTCTGACCGATCACGGCGCGAGCGAGGTGCATGCCTATATCACTCATGGCGTGCTGTCCGGTCCGGCGGTGGAGCGGGTGCAGAAATCGGTGATGAAGTCGCTGGTCATCACCGATTCCATCAACCAGCCCGATCCGGTGAAGGCCTGCTCCAATATCCGCATTGTGCCGACCGCGCCGATGTTCGCCCAGGCCATCATCAACATCTGGAACGGCACTTCGGTCAGCTCGCTGTTCGAGCTGGATACGCTGGGCCCGATCTACGAGGGGCTGTATTCGGACGAATAGCGCCATCGTGACGGCGGCGGTGCGGCCCGGTCAGCCGGGGAAGCTTCTATCGGGCGCGGCAGGGCAATTGCCGCGTGACAGGTGCCGGGGCGGTCGCGGGTCGGGGTCAGCGCCCGTCGATCCGCACGAAATCCATCACGCTGCCCTGGCCGGGCTCGACCTCGGACCAGTCATCGATCTGGAAATCCACCACCAGCGTCGCAGCGGTCGGAAAGCGGCGGAAATCGGGATCGACCGGAGCCCGCGCGGGCAGGCTGGCGGCGAAATCGGCGATGCCGGGATTATGGCCGATCATCATCACCGTCTGCTGGGTCGCGGTTTTCAGCACCTCCAGCATCACCTCGGGGCGCGCGTGAAACAGCCGGTCCTCGAAGCGCAGCTCCGGGCGCACTTCCAGCGTCGCATCCGAGATCCGCTGCCAGGTCTCGCGCGTCCGCACGGACGGGGAGCAGATCACCTCCTCGGGCTCGTATCCGCGCGAGGCCAGGAAATCACCCAGCAGCAGCGCCGACCGCCGGCCGCGCGGATTCAGCGGTCGGTCGAAATCCTCAAGCGTCGGATCGTCCCAGGCGGATTTGGCGTGTCGGGTCAGGATCAGGCGTCGATATCCGGAAGGGGTCATGTGCGATGGGCCTCTCAACCGCGCGAAAGTTAACGAAGCCTGCCACAGGTCGCGCGGGCAGGGCAAGCGCCAGACTGGCCCTGCGCAGAGGAAAAATGAAGGTGCATTCAAGGCGATGCGGGCGGGCCGCGCGGGCCCGCCCCGGCCGGGTCACAACCCGCTGTCGCCCTGGCGCAAACCGCGCGGCTTGACGCGCGGCTCGGTCGATCGGATCAGGCTGCCCGCGCCATGTTCGGTGAACAGCTCCAGCAGGCAGGCATTGGGCACGCGGCCGTCCAGGATCACCACGGCGCGGACCCCTTCCTCGATCGCTTTCAGCGCGGTTTCGGTCTTGGGGATCATGCCGCCGGCAATCGTGCCATCCTGGATCATGGCGGTGACATGCTCGGGCGTCATCTGGGTGATAACCTCGCCGGAAGCGTCCTTGACCCCGGACACATCGGTCAACAGCAGCAGCCGGTCCGCCTGCAGCGCACCGGCAATCGCGCCTGCCGCCGTGTCGCCATTGACGTTGAAAGTCTCGTTATCCGCCATGCCGGTGGCCACAGGGGCGATCACCGGGATCAGCCCGGCCTGGTAGAGATCGCGGATGATCTGGACATTCATCTCGATCGGGCGGCCGACGAATTCCAGCTCCGGGTCGTCGGCCTCGCAGACCATCATGTCGTCATCCTTGCCGGAAATCCCGACCGCCCGCCCGCCGGCATCGTTGATCGCCTGCACGATGCGCTTGTTCACCAGCCCGGACAGCACCATCTCGACCACTTCGACGGTCTGCTTGGTGGTCACGCGCTTGCCGCGCACGAAGCGGCTCTCGATGCCCAGACGTCCCAGCAGGTCATTGATCATCGGCCCGCCGCCATGCACCACGACCGGATGGATGCCGACCTGTTTCATCAGCACGATGTCGGACGCGAATTTCGCCATCTCGGCCTCGTCGCCCATGGCGTTGCCGCCGAATTTCACCACCACCACCGCGTCGGAATAGCGCTGCATATAGGGCAGGGCTTCGGACAGGGTCGTGGCGGCGGCGGCGAAATCTCGGGTCATGTCCTGCTGTCTCATCATGGATTCCCTGTGGCTGGCGGCAGGTTAAGCGCGGCGGCACGTGGCGTCCATAGTCGCCTGCGCCGCCGGCCCGGCTCAGTCCAGCCCGGCGATGATCGCGCGCAGCGTGGCGATGCCCTGGCCCTTGTCGGAGGAGGTCACGACCAGTTCAGGATAGGCGGCCGGGTGTTTCTGCAATTCTTCCTCGACCTGATCGAGCACCGGGCGGATCGCGTTCGGGCCCAGCTTGTCGGCCTTGGTCATCACCACCTGGAACGGCACGGCAGAGCGGTCCAGAAGCGTCATGATCTCGTGATCCACCGGCTTGATGCCGTGGCGCGAGTCGATCAGGCAGAAGGCCCGGCGCAATGTGGGCCGACCGGCGAGATAGGCCTTCAGCAGCTCCTGCCAGCGCTTCACCACCGGCAGCGGCGCCTTGGCGAAGCCGTATCCCGGCAGATCGACCAGATAGGCGCGCTCGCCCAGCCCGAAATAATTGATCTCCTGCGTGCGGCCGGGGGTGTTCGACGCCCGCGCCAGCCCCTTGCGGCCGGTGAGCGCGTTGATGAGGCTCGACTTGCCGACATTGGAGCGACCGGCAAAGCAGATCTCCGGCCGGTCGGCGGGCGGCAGCCCGTCCATCGCGACCACGCCCTTGATGAAATCGACGGGCCCCGCGAACAGCAGCCGCGCTGCCTCGGCCGCCTGCGGTTCCGGCTCACCGGCCAGCGGAAAGGCGACCTTCATGCGTCGTCACCCGTGCCCGCCGCCGCGGCGTCGTCGCCGCCTTCATCCGCGGGGGCGTCCATCACTGTCACCTCGTCCAGCTCGCCGATCTCGGCGCCGTCCAGAACCTCGGCATAGACCCCGAAATTGCTGTGCCCGAACGCGTCGCTGAGGGCGCGGACCATGTCGCGGTCCGGCTCGCCGGTCTCTGTGTCGACGGCGGTGGCGGCACAGCGGCCGATCGGCTCGCGGATCACCAGCCGCGCCGCGCCGATATGGATCTCGCGGCCGATCCAATCCTGCTCGGCAAAGGCCTCCGCGCCCTCGATCCACAGATTGCCGCGCCAGCGTTCGACGCCGAGCCGCTCGCCCACTTTCGATTCCAGCACGCTGAGACTGTCCAGCGAATTGATCGAGACGAAGGGTTCCGGCGAATCCGTCAATGCCACAGGTCCGGTCACCAGCCGCTCCGGCGCACCGCGCCGCTCGGGCCAAAGCGGTGCCAGCCAGGCGATCAGCCGCTCCTGATCCGCCTCGTCGGCAGGGTCGATCACGATGTCCTCGCAATCCGGGTGGCTGAAGGCCAGCTTGCCGTCATCGACCAGACCGCCGCTGACCGCCTGCAATGCCGGCCCGGCCGCGCCGCGCAGAAACGCCGATTTCGGCAGCCAGTCCGACAGCGTCGCGCCGTCACCCAGCCGCTCGACCGAATTGGAATGCAGCACCGCCCAATTCCGGTCGCGGGGCAGGGTGGCCCCCGCCTCCAGCCGGACCTGTTTCAGCCGCTCGCGCCCGATCGCCTTGACGGGGTATCGCCAGATCTGCGCGAGCCGTGCCATCACTTCTTCTTTCGGGACGGGATGCTGGAGCGGATATTGCCGAACAGGTTCGGCGGCTGCCCGTGCATCGACATGATGGTGTATTGCTGGAAGATGGTGATGACGTTGTTGGTGATCCAGTAGAGCACCAGCCCGGACGCGAAGCCGCCCAGCATGAACATGAACACCCAGGGCATCCAGGCAAAGATCATCTTCTGGGTCGGATCGGTCGGCGCCGGGTTCAGCTTCTGCTGCAACCACATCGACAGGCCCAGGATGATCGCCATGATCGACAGCGAGACGATGCCGATGATGCTGTCCCGGTCAGGTGCCGCATAGGGCAGCAGCCCGAACAGGTTGATGATCGAGGACGGATCGGGTGCCGACAGATCGCGGATCCAGCCGATCCAGGGCGCCTGGCGCAGCTCCAGCGTGACGAAGATCACCTTGTAGAGGCTGAAGAAGATCGGGATCTGGATCAGGATCGGCAGACAGCCCGCGGCCGGGTTGACCTTCTCGCTCTTGTAGAGCGCCATCATCTCCTGCTGCATCTTCTGGCGGTCATCGCCGACGCGTTCCTTGATCGCCTCCATCTGCGGCTGCAATTCGCGCATCCGCGCCATGGAGACATAGGATTTCCGCGCCAGCGGGAAGACGATGGCCTTGAGGATGAAGGTCAGCGCGATGATCGCCCAGCCCATATTGCCGATCAGCCCGTTCAGCCAATGCAGCACGCGGAAGATCGGCTTGGTCAGGAAATAGAACCAGCCCCAGTCGATCGAGTCGACGAAACGCTGGATGCCGGGGCTTTCCTCGTAGCCGCGGATCGTCTCCCATTCCTTCGCGCCGGCGAACAGATAGGATTCGCTCGACGCGCTGCCGCCGGCGGGGACGGTGACGACCGGGAAGCGGGTCTCGGCCTGATAGATATCGGCGCCCTCGGCGTATTTCACCACCGCCGTGAAGGGCTGGCCCGGCGCGGGGGCCAGCGTCGTCATCCAGTATTTGTCGGTGAAGCCGACCCAGCCGTTCTCCGCCACGTCGATGATGTCGGCCCGACCCTCGCGGGCGACCGGGTCCAGATCGGTCAGATCGCCGTAATCGGCCTCCATCAGCTCGCCATCGGTCATCGCCACGGCGCCTTCATGCAGCACGAAGAAGTTCTGCGTGTCCGGCTCGCCATGGCGCGCGATGATGCCGTAGGGGGCGGCGGCGAAGGGCGTGTCGGTGGTGTTCTCGACCGACTGGGTCACGGTGAACAGATATTTGTCGTCGAGCGCGAAGCTGCGGCGGAAGATCTGGCCCTGCCCGTTTTCCCAGCGCAGCGTGACCGGGCTGTCGGGCCCCAGCGTCTCGCCGGATTCGAGCTCCCAGACCGTGCTGGCATTCGGCACCGAGGCGGGATCGGTCCCGGCCGCCGGGCTCCAGCCATAGACGGCGTAATAGGGTTTCTGAATGATCGCTTCAGGATCGCCACCTGGCGCCACCGGGCTGCCGGTGCTCTCCGCGCGCAGATGGGCGGCATCGGTCGGGGTGAGCAGCCGCACGAAGGGCGAGTCCTCGTCCAGCGTCTCGCGGTAGCCGGTCAGCAGCAGATCGTCGATGCGGCCGCCGGCGAGCGAGATGGAGCCTTCCAGCGACGGGCTGTCGATGCTGACGCGCGCGGCGCTGCCCGATGCGTCCTGCGGCCCGTCTGCCGCGGCACCGGGGGCGGTGGCCGTCGCGCCGGACGCCGAAGGGGCTGCGGGCGCGCCCGGTTCGGCCTGCGTTGCTGCGTCGGTGTCCGCCGGGGGCGGGGGCGGTTCGGGGGCAAAGAAGGTGAACCAGACCAGCACCACCAGCATGGACAGCACCATGGCGAGGATGAGATTGCGGTTGTTGTCTTCCATGCGGTGTCGCGCCCTCTGTTGTCAGGGGAGGGTTCAACAGAAGGGGCAGGCAAAGGTCAAGGCGATTCCCGCCCATGCGGGCGGAACGCCGGGTGGCGTTCAGGCGGCGGGGCGCGGGATCGCGCCGCGCGTGGGCGGGATGGCGGCGCTCTGGCGCAGGTAATGGCCCATCGCGTTCGCGTCCAGTTCTGGGGCCACGGCATCGCCCTGCACCACGTCGCAGCCGATCTGGGCGAGGAAGCCGTATTCCCTGCGCGTATCCACCTGCCCGGCAAAGCTGCGCGCGCCGTGACGCTCTGCCACGGCAAGCTGGGCGAGGATCATCCGCCCGCAATCCGGGTCGATGCCGCAGCCGCGCAGCAGCGGCGGCGGCAGGCGCAGCCGGACCGAGCCTGTGGGCGACCGGGCGAGCAGCCGCGGCACCGCCTCGTCCATGCAGCACAGCTCGATCCCGCATCCCGCTGCGGCGAGCCGGGACAGGCCGGCCAGTGCGCGCCCATGCCCGTCCGGGTCGGCGGCGCTGAACATGACCTGTGCGGGCGAGAACCCCTGCCGCGCGATTTCACCCAGCAGCGGAGCGGCCAGTTCGGCACATTCGGCGGTTGTGCGGAGCAGATCGACACTCAGCGGTGGCACGGAAATGGCATCGGCCGACCACAGCCGCATCTGCATCAGCCCCAGCCGCAGGCTTTCATAGGGATCGCCAGCCAGGTGAGCGGGCGGCAGGATCAGCACCGAGGAGACTTCCCCGGTGTCGCAGCAAATCTGGGGGCGGAACCGCGGGAATGCCCTGTCATTCCACGGCGCTGCAGGCCGTCTTGCACCCTCTGCGCGGGCAACCGGCACCGCCCTCGGCGCTGCCGCGGCAGGGGCGGCGCGTGATGTGGCCGATCCCGTGCGGGCCTGGCGCAGCCAGCCGAAGATCAAGCGCAACAATCCGAAAACCCCCATCTCGCGCCCCGATTCGCATACCGTCTGGGGGCGCAGCATGACCGGGGAGATCTTGATGTTCGGTTAAAGTTCACTCAGATCCGGTGCGGCTGGTTCAGTTTTTCTCCTCGAGCTTAGGCCGGAGCGAGGCGAAATCAAACAAATTCGGGTCGAGGAGATGGGACGGGCGCGTGTTCATCAGCGCGCGGAACATCACCTGCCGCCGTCCGGGCGCGCGCGTCTCCCACTCGTCCAGCAGTTTCTTGACCTGCGCGCGCTGCAACCCCTCCTGCGAGCCGCAGAGATCGCAGGGGATGATCGGATAGGCCATGTCGCGGGCGAATTTCTCGCAATCCGCCTCGGCCACATAGGCGAGCGGGCGCAGCACCAGCAGATCGCCTTCCTCGTTCAGAAGCTTGGGCGGCATGGTCGCCAGCCGCCCGCCATGGAACAGGTTCATGAAGAACGTCTCGAGCATGTCGTCGCGGTGATGGCCCAGAACCACCGCCGAGCAGCCCTCTTCCCGCGCGATGCGGTAGAGATTGCCGCGCCGCAGCCGCGAACACAGGCTGCACATCGTCCCGCCCGGCGCGATCTTGTCGGTGACGATGGAATAGGTGTCCTGATACTCGATCCGGTGTTCGACCTGCCGGTCGCTGAGAAATTCCGGCAGCACGGTTGCGGGAAATCCGGGCTGGCCCTGATCCAGATTGCAGGCCAGCAGTTCGACCGGCAGCAGACCGCGCCATTTCAGCTCATGCAGGATCGCCAGCAGCGTATAGCTGTCCTTGCCGCCCGACAGGCAGACAAGCCAGCGGTCACCGGGTGTCACCATGCCGAAATCCTCGATCGCGGCACGGGTGTCGCGCACCAGACGCTTGCGCAGCTTGCGGAATGCCGTGGTGTCGGGCGCGCCGCGAAACAGCGGATGGATCTCGCCCGCCGCGTCGTCGGAACTCTCGGGGCGGTCCAATTCGGTCTGCTGGGTCATGCTTGGCTCTCCGTGTCGGGGGCGCATTGCTGTCTCGAGGTCGGGGGCGCGGCGGCGCTCAGCCGCTTGCGTCGCGGGGATCGGGCACCGGGTCGTAGCCATCGCCGCCCCAGGGATGGCAGCGCAGGATGCGGCGCCCGGCCAGCAGGCTTCCGCGCAGCGCGCCGTGACGTTCCAGAGCCTCCATCGCATAGGCCGAGCAGGTGGGCTGAAAGCGGCAGCCATGCCCGACCCAGGGGCTGAAGACCAGGCGATAGGCGCGCACCGGCAGCGCCACGATATGCGCCAGCGGGGTCACGCTTTCGACCCACCGGCGTGGATACGCGACAGCGCCGCGCGAAGATCCGCAACGAGGCTCTGATAGTCGCGCGACACGGTGGCGTCGGGCCGGCCGACCAGAACGTAATCCCACCCCGCCCGGCCGAGATCCGGCAGCACTTCGCGCGCCACCGCGCGCAAACGCCGCTTGGCCCGGTTGCGCATCACCGCGTTGCCGATCTTTTTCGAGCAGGTGAAGCCGACGCGGAGCGGGGTCTCGGCGGGTTCCTGCGCGCCGCGCTTGCGGGCCTGCAGCAGAAACCCGGGCGTTCCCGCCCGCCGCGCCTTCGATGCGCGCAGGAAATCGGCCCTCTGGCGCAGCACCGATATGGCGGGTGGCGCCACGACGAAAGCCGCCGCATCGGTCCCGACCTGCGCGTGTTCGGCATGTGCGGGCGGATGCGGCGGCATCTGATGATCCTGTAGGGCGTGCGCGGGCACGCCGGGCTGGTCCGTGCGGATCAGGCCGACAGGCGCTTGCGGCCCTTGGCGCGGCGGCGGTTCAGCACGGCGCGGCCGGCCTTGGTGGCCATGCGGGCGCGGAACCCGTGGCGGCGGGTGCGGACCAGGTTCGACGGCTGGAAGGTGCGCTTCGACATTTCTTCACTCCACTCTCTCGTGCGCGGAAGGTCTGGGCGACCGGGTCAGAAAAACCCGCCCCACGCGACCGCGTCGGCTAATTCGAAGCCCGCGCAATAGGGCAAGCGCGGGGCTGAGTCAACGCCGCAATCGCGGCCCGTCCCCGAAAAACGCCAGCCCCGTGACGTCTCGCGCACAAATGTTTGAACTCGTGGCGGCGCAGGGTTAACTGTGGCGCCGAACGGTCCTGCGGGACCGCCGTATCTGGTTCTGGTATCTATGTCGATCGACACATTGACTGGCCGCTTCGTTGCGCTGACGCTGCTGTTCGTGGCGCTGGCTGAAGTCTTCGTGCTGGTCCCGTCCCTGTCGAGCTTTCGCATCGACTACCTGCAGACGCGGCTGGAAAAGGCCCAGATCGCCTCGCTGTCGCTGCTGGCCACGGATGAGGACGAGACCATCGCGGCCGAGCTGGAATCGGAATTGCTGGCCAATGCCGGGGTCTACAACGTGGTGCTGCGGCGCAATGACGTGCGACAGCTTGTCCTGTCCTCGCCCCTGCCGGGTCCGATCGCCGAGACCTTTGATCTGCGCGAGACCTCGCTGGTCATGGGCGGCGTCGACGCGCTGCGTCAGCTCACCGACCGCGATGACGAGGTGATCCGGGTGATCGGCGCGCCGGTCAACCAGGCCGGCCAGTTGATCGAGATCACCCTGCCGACCGGCCCGCTGCGCCGGGCGCTGCTGGATTACGGCTTGCAGGTGCTGATCGGTTCGGCGGTGCTGGTGGGGCTGACCGCGGCGCTTTTGTTCCTGGCCGCGCAGCGGCTGATCCTGAAGCCGATCCGGCGGGTGGTCTCGCATATGGCAAGCTATGCGGCCGCGCCGGAGGACACGCGCTCGATCATCCGGCCCGACGCGCGGATCGCCGAGCTGCGCGAGGCGGAGGCGGCGCTTGCCTCGATGCAGACGACGCTGACCCACTCGCTGAAGCAGAAGGAGAGGCTGGCCGGGCTGGGACAGGCCGTCGCCAAGATCGCCCATGATCTGCGCAATATCCTGACCACCACCCAGATTTTCGCCGACCGGCTGGAGGACAGCGACGACCCGGCGGTGCGGCGTGCCGCGCCGAAGCTGGTCAACTCGATCTCGCGCGCGGTGAATCTGTGCGAGACGACCCTAGCCTTCGGCAAGGCCGAGGAGCCCGCGCCGACGCTGTCGCGCTTTGCCCTGCGCGGGCTGGTGGACGAGATCACCGAGGCAGAGCTGCTTCTGTCGGAGAGCAGCGGCAATGGCAGGCTGGTGGATTTCGTCACCGATATCAGCCCGAACCTGGTGATCCGCGGCGATCAGGAGCAATTGCACCGGGTGCTGTCGAACCTGCTGCGCAACGCCAGACAGGCGATCGAGGCGTCGGGCCGTCCCGGCACCATCGAGATCGCGGCCAGCGAGACCGAGCAGGACTGGATCATCCTTGTGGGCGATACCGGGCCGGGGCTGCCGAAAAAGGCGCGGGATTACCTGTTCCAGCCCTTCACCGGCGGCACGCGCAAGGGCGGCACCGGGTTGGGTCTGGCCATCGCCGCCGACCTGATCCGCGGCCATGGCGGGCGGCTGGAATTGCTGCGCAGCGACGAGAGCGGGACCGAATTCCGCCTCGTCCTGCCGCGCGGGGCGCTGATCGAAAATATCCTCCCGGAATGACGATTTTGCCCTTGCATCCCCATGCCACCGGGCCTAGATAGCCGCCCTACCGGGTCGGCCAACGGCCTTGCCCGGTAAGCGGACCCGTAGCTCAGCTGGATAGAGCACCAGACTACGAATCTGGGGGTCGGGCGTTCGAATCGCTCCGGGTCCGCCACTTCTCCACATTCGATCAAATTGCTCCGGCAGAGCTGCGCGCACCGTCCCGTTTGAGGGCGTTTCTGCCCGTTATCATCCGCTGATAAGCGAGGTTCGAGTCAGGGTCCGCGGATCAGGGAAACGGCCGCCCGGCATGGGTGCCGGACGGCCGTTCAGTCGCGGATGCGTGGTCTCGCGGTTCAGCGTGACAGGATCATGCCCATGATCTCGCGGGTGCGGGCGACGATCGGGGCGGAGATCTGTTCCGCGCGCGCAGCGCCCTGACCGAGGATCCGGTCGATCTCCGCGGGGTCGGCCAGAAACTCGCTCATCCGGGCGGAGATCGGCGCCAGCGTGGCCACGGCCACGTCTGCGAGCGCGGGTTTGAAATCGCCGAACCCCTTGCCCTCGAAGCGCGACAGAACCGCGTCCTGCGTCTCGCCGGACAGCGCCGCGTAGATATTGACCAGGTTGCGCGCTTCGGGCCGGTCGGTGAGCGCCGCCATGCTGCCGGGCAGGGGTTCTGCGTCGGTGCGCGCCTTGCGGAATTTCTGCGCGATGGTGTCGGCGTCGTCGGTGAGGTTGATCCGGCTCATATCCGAGGGGTCGGATTTCGACATTTTCTTGGTGCCGTCGCGCAGCGACATGACCCGCGTGGCGGGGCCCTCGATGACCGGTTCCGGCAGCGGGAAGAACTCCACGCCGTAATCATGGTTGAACTTGGCGGCGATGTCGCGGGTCAGCTCCACATGCTGTTTCTGATCCTCGCCCACCGGCACATGGGTGGTGTGATAGGCCAGAATATCGGCGGCCATCAGCGCGGGATAGGCATAGAGGCCGAGGCTGACCTTCTCGGCGTTCTTGCCGCCCTTTTCCTTGAACTGGGTCATGCGGTTCATCCAGCCCATCCGGGCCACGCAGTTCAAAAGCCATCCCAGCTCGGCATGGGCGGGGACCTGGCTCTGGTTGAACAGGATGGAGCGCGCCGGGTCGATGCCTGCGGCCATGAAGGCGGCGGCGGCTTCGCGGGTCTGGCTGCGCAGGGCCTCGGGGTCCTGCCAGACGGTGATGGCATGCAGATCGACGAGGCAGTACACCGTCGCAATCCCCTCCTCCTGCCGCTCGACGAAGCGGCGCAGCGCGCCCAGGTAATTGCCGAGCGTGAGATGGCCCGAGGGCTGGATGCCGGAGAAGATGCGGGGGGTCGTCGCGTCGGTCATGTCATGCCTGCTTGGAAAATCCGTGGGGCTGGCTTAACCCTGCGCGGGACGGGGCGCAACTGTCCCGGCAAAGGAGGTGCCATGCGGCCCGGTTACGACGAATCGCCCATCAATGCCCTGCCGGCGGCGGTCTGGGCGCTGGCTTTGCCGATGATCGCCGCCGAGGTGGTGTTCGGGCTGGGCGCGATCGGGTTCATTGGCGGGGCGCAGGGGATCGGGCTCCGGCTGAACGCGATGGAGATGGCGGCCTATTTCCCGCAGCTTCCGGTCAGGATGTGGCAGTTGGGGATCTTCGATCTGCGCTCGGCGGCGCGGATCCTGACCTATCCTTTCGTGCATGGATCGGTGACCCATGCGCTGTTCGTGATCGTCTTCACGCTGGCGCTCGGCAAGATGGTGGCCGAGCAGTTCCGGCCCTGGGCGCTGATCGCGCTGTTCTTTGGTGCATCGGTCGGCGGAGCCAGCATTTACACGGGTTTCGGGCTGTTGACCGGGCTGGATCTGGGGCCGCTGATCGGCGGGTATCCGGCGGTGTACGGGCTGGTTGGCGGGTTCACCTTCCTGCTCTGGGTGCGGCTGGGGGTGGAGAACGCCAACCGGCTGCGGGCCTTCACGCTGATCGGGGCGCTGCTGCTGTTCCAACTTGTCTTCGGGCTGCTGTTCGGGGGCGCGGGCTATGGCTGGATCGCAGATATTGCCGGGTTCGGCGTGGGCTTCCTGCTGTGTTTCGTGCTGGTCCCCGGCGGGTGGCAGCGGGCGGTCGCGATGATCCGGCGTCGGTAGCGACGGCGTCCGAAACTCCCGTCTGACCCGAGGCAACGGGCAACGTGCGGGGCGCGTTGCACATTTCGCGACCCTGCCCGCGCGGGGCCAGCAATTGCTGAGAAATCGGTCGCACAGACGGTGCACCAAGCGTGCACAGCGCGTACACAGGATGTACACTGGTTGCGCGCCGGAAAGCCTGAGGGCATGACTGTGCAGGCCGGGCGCGTGCGGGGGCGCATGCCGGAACTCCCGCTGGGGGAAAGATCCCGGTCCAAATTCTTTTGAGAGAGTGGAGAGTTACGATGACATTCTGGAACCAGGCCTTCCGTCCCGATCTCAATGCGCGGTCCGAGGAGGCAAAGCAGTTCTATGCCAAGGTCGAGTTCGCCTATACGCTGGCGAATTTCATTGCCGCGATCATGTTCCTCATCGGCTCGGCCATGGCTTTCTGGCCATCGACCGGGACGGTCTCGACATGGATGTTCATTTTCGGCTCGATCGTCTTTGCCATCAAGCCCACGCTGAATGCCTGGCGGGAGTGGAAGCTGTTCCAGATGGGCGATGCCAGCAAGCTGGCCGATGATCTGGAATCGTCGTAGGGCGCGGGGGCAGGCGGCTGGACCAGACTTGCATGAAGATCGTGATATAATCCGCTGATATGGCGAATTTTATCCGACGTAGAAAGCGACGCTTTTCGGTTCGGCACCGCGCCGGACCGGAGATCCGCCGCGCCGGGCCGGAACGGGGCAGGTCCGCCGCGTGGCGGGCGGGCGCTATTCCGCCGCCCAGCCCGGCTTGCGCTTCTCCAGAAACGCCTGGATGCCTTCGGCGGTGTCGGAGAGCATCATGTTGGCGCACATCGTGTCGCCCGCGGCCTCATAGGCGTCGGCGGTTTCATGCGCGAGCTGTTCATAGAAGCCGCGCTTGCCCATCGCGATGGCGGCGGGCAGCTTCTCCGCGATCCGGGCGGCGAGGGCGCGGGTTTCGGCCTTCAGGCGGTTGGCGGCCACGGCGCGGTTGATGAGGCCGAGCGCCGCCGCCTCCTCTGCGTCGAGGAAGCGGCCGGTCGCCAGCATCTCGAAGGCGGCCTTGCGCGGCACGGCGCGCGACAGCGCCACGGCGGGGGTGGAGCAGAACAGGCCCAGATCCACCCCGTTCACGCCGAATTTCGCGGATTTCGACGCCAGCGCCAGATCGCAGGAGGCGACGAGCTGGCAGCCTGCGGCGGTGGCCACGCCCGCCACCTCGGCAATCACCGGCTGGGGCAGGGTGGAGATGAGCTGCATGAGCTGGGCGCAGGCATCGAACAGCGCCGTGTAACCGGCCCGGCCGCCATCGGGATTGGCGCGCGCCGCCTGCATCTGGCGCAGATCGTGGCCGGCGCAGAACGCCTTGCCATTGGCGGCGAGGATGATGACGCGCACCTCCTCCTCCGTGCCGATCATGGCCAGCGTGGTGTAGAGCGTCGCGATCATCTCGGCCGAGAGCGCGTTGTAATTTCCGGGGCTGTTGAGAATCAGACGCGCCACATGGCCGTTATCCTCGCGTAAGATCAGATCGGACATCGTTGATTTCCTCTGCTCGCTCGGCGCAGCATAGGCACAAAGCAGAACGGGGGGCAAATCATGGAACTGAAGATGGATGCGGCGGCGCTGAACGCGTTTCTGACGGCGGAATTTCCGCAGGTCGCACCCGATTTCAGCGTGACCGAGGTCGGGCCCGAGGGGGTGGTGCTGCGGCTGGCGGTGGGCGGGACGCATCTGCGGCCCGGCGGCACGGTGTCGGGGCCCAGCATGTTCGCGCTGGCCGATCTGGCGATCTATTGCGCGATCCTGTCGCGGATCGGGCCGGTGGCGCTGGCGGTGACGACCAGTGCCAGCATCGATTTCATGCGCAAGCCCGCTGCCGGGGTCGATCTGCTGGGGGAATGCCGGCTGCTGAAGCTGGGGCGCAGCCTGGCGGTGGGCGATGTGCTGATCCGCTCGGACGGGGTGGAGGCGCCGGTGGCGCGCAGCTCGATGACCTATGCCATCCCGCCGCGCTGAGCCGGATCAGCGCGCGCGCAGCAGCCAGGTGACGTGCTGCGCCCAGAACCCCGCCCAGAGCGCGATGCCGGCGAATTTCAGCATGTCCTCGACAAACAGCGCCGCGCCGTCGCCCGAGGGCAGCAGCGTGTCGACGCCGAGCGAGGCCACCAGCAGCAGGAGCGCGCAGAGCAGCCCCGGCAGGCGGCCGGCGCGCAGATCGGGCAGGAAGGGGCGCATCGCCGCCACCGCCAGCGCAGCGATGGCGGCCAGCACCACCATCTCGGGGATGCCGAAGCGGGGCAGCACGGCGTCATGCAGCAGCAGCACGTCATCGAGCAGCAGCACCACCGACAGCAGGCAGACCGGGCCGAGCCGCCGCGCCGTGCCGGGGCGCACGGCCACAGCCAGCGCCGTCACCGTCGCCGCGATCAGCCAGCCCGCGATGCCGAGATAGGAGACGAAGCCGGCATAGATCGGGTGGCCGAATTCCGCCGCCGGGTCGCGCAGCACCTCGCCGAAGCTCCAGCTTCCGCGCAGCGCGCCGAGATAGACGATCACCGCCACCAGCGCCGCGACCATGCCCGCGACGATCGGGGCGGTCTGGGCGCGGAGCCGGCGGTCCGGCTGCGCCTCGCGGCGCGCGGGGCGGCTGGTGCGGGTTCTGTCGGGGAGATCGGGGTGCATGGCGAGGCTGCCTTCGTGACCGCGGCGCGCCGTCGGGGCGGCCGGACTGTTCAACACACAAGCGGCGTGTTTGTCATGGATCTGTCACAAAATGCAAGGGCCGATATTGGGGTATTATTTTACCTATTTGATATAACATTGTTTTTAAACGATAAAATAAAGTCAAACGATCTTGACGCAACCGGCGCAATCGCCGATATACCGCCATCTCGAATTTGAACCCCCAAAAGGGCAGCGACATGAAGACCTACACCGCAAAACCGGCGGAGATCGAGAAGAAGTGGATCCTGATCGACGCCGAGGGCGTCGTTCTGGGCCGTCTCGCCTCGATCGTCGCCATGCGCCTGCGCGGCAAGCACAAGCCGAGCTTCACCCCCCATATGGACATGGGCGACAACGTCATCATCATCAACGCCGACAAGGTGCAGATGACCGGCGCCAAGCGCGATGACAAGACCTATTATTGGCATACCGGCCATCCGGGCGGCATCAAGCACCGCACGGCGCGCCAGATCCTGGAAGGCGCGCATCCCGAGCGCGTCGTCATCAAGGCGGTCGAGCGCATGATCTCGCGCAACAAGCTGGGCAAGAAGCAGATGGGCAATCTGCGCGTCTATGCCGGCACCGAGCATCCGCACGAGGCGCAGCAGCCCGAAGTGCTGGACGTCAAGACGTTGAACAAGAAGAACACCCGGAGCGCGTGATCATGGCTGAAGACATCAAATCCCTTGACCAGCTCAAGGACGTGGTGACGGATACCGCCGCACCCGCGGGCGCCGACACCGACACAATCACCGAAACCGCCGCCCCGCGCGAGCCGGTGCGCGACGCCGCGGGCCGCGCCTATGCCACCGGCAAGCGCAAGGACGCCGTGGCCCGGGTCTGGGTCAAGGCCGGGTCGGGCAAGATCTCGGTCAACGGCAAGGAGATGAACGAATATTTCGCGCGTCCCGTGCTGCAGATGATCCTGCGCCAGCCCTTCGACGTGGCCGGTGTGGCCGGTCAGTATGACGTGGTTGCGACCGTCAAGGGCGGGGGGCTGTCGGGCCAGGCCGGTGCGGTCAAGCACGGCATCTCCAAGGCGCTGCAGCTCCACGAGCCGAGCCTGCGCGCGGCACTGAAGGCGGCCGGGTTCCTGACCCGCGACAGCCGCGTGGTCGAACGGAAGAAATACGGCAAGGCGAAAGCCCGCCGCAGCTTCCAGTTCTCGAAGCGCTGATCCGCCGCAACTGGTATGCACTGTCAGACGCGGTCCCTCGGGGCCGCGTTTTTCGTTGTCCGTCCCGGAGGGGTGCGGGTTGGCGCCGCCTTGCGGTCAGCCCGGCCCGCCCAGGCTGCGCGCCAGACGCGCGCGGGTCCGCTCGGCCCGGAAGGCGGTGTAGTTCGCCATCAGGATGATCGCCGCGCCCGCGAACAGCACGGCGCTGACCGTCTCGCCGTAAAGCAGATAGCCCACCAGCGCGGTCAGCGGCACCCGCAGGAAGTCGATCGGGATCGCCACCGAGGCGTCCAGATGCAGGAAGGCCCGTGCCATCGCGTAATGCGCGCCCAGCCCGCTGAGCCCGGCCAGCACGATCCAGGGCAGGTTGCCCGCCACCACCGGCCGCCAGTCGAAGACCGCCAGCATCAGCCCCATCGGCAGTTGCATCACCACCATCCAGACCACGATCACGGCAGGCGAGCATGTCCGCGTCAGCAGCTTGACCAGCACATTCGACAGCCCGTAGCTGACCGCCGCCATCAGCACGATCAGCGCGGCCGGGTCGAACACCGCGATGCCGGGGCGCAGGATCACCAGCACGCCCACAAAGCTGGCCAGGATCGCCCAGGCGCGCGGCCGCGTGATGCGCTCGCCCAACAGCACGGCGGCGAAGATCGCCACCCAGACCGGCATGGTGAATTCCAGCGCGATCACCTCGGCCAGCGGCATCAGCGCGATGGCCAGCGTCCAGCAATACTGCCCGGTGAAATGCACCGCATTGCGCAGGAGGTTGAGCTTCAGGCTCGCCCGGCGGCGCAGCTCTGCCAGCAGGTGGAGGCCGAACAGCGCCACCACCACGACACCCACCACCGAACGGAAGAACAGGATCTGGAAGGTCGAGAGATTGGCCGAAAGCTCGCGCGAGGCGACGGCCATGGAGATGAAACAGCTCAGCGAGGCGATCATCCACCCGATCCCGATCAGGATGCGCCCGGTGTCATTGTGATCCTGCATTCCCGCCCCCCCGGCAAACCGATCCGCTGCCCCGCCATCGCATATCCGCGCGGCGCGGGGGAGTCGTCATCCCGCGCCGCGAGGCATGTGACGGGGCATGTGACGGGGCAGGGGGCGGGGATGGTTGCCGTTTTGCCGCCATCGGCCGCGATCACTTCGTGCCACGCCATCGGGCACTTGCCCTGCTGCGCAGGCGCGCTAGATATCGTTGCAACGGGGACGGCCCCGGCCAGATCGGCACACATGCGGGACGGCCCGGTTGAGAGAGGTTGCCATGATCTGGGCACAACTTGTCATCGCCGGCCTGCTGGAAGTCGTCTGGGCCTTCACCATGAAACAATCCGACGGGTTCAGCCGCACCGGCTACAGCATCGTCACCATCCTCGCCATGATCGCCAGCTTCTGGCTCCTGGCCCGCGCCATGGCAGTGCTGCCGCTGGGCACCGCCTATGTGATCTGGACCGGGATCGGCTCGGTCGGGGCCTTCGTGCTGGGGCTGACCCTGCTGGGGGAGACCGCCTCGCCGGCGCGGATCGGGGCGGCGGTGATGATTATCGGCGGGATCATCCTGATGAAGATCTCGTCGAGCTGAGCCGGGCCGGGCGGGCGCGGGAGGCGGTCGGGAGGCGGTCGGGAGTCGCGCCCCACGCGATGCTATGTGTCCAGTCAGGGGCGGGATCTTCCCGCCCCTTTTTCGGTCGCGCCCCTGCTGCGCGGGTCTGCCCGGCCTGCGGGGACCGGGACAAGCGTGTGCGGTTGTGCGGCAGGGCGACGGAACCCGCCGCGCCGGAGGCGGGATCAGCGGCGGGGCGCGCAGCCACAGCGCCGGGATCGCCCGGTTTCCGTCATATCCCTGTCGCGATTCCGTGCGAGATTCGGATCAGCGCCCGGCACGCCCTGCGCCGCCTGCCATGCATGTGGTATAAAAACGACGTAAAAACAATGTGTTGCAAGTTTTTTGGCGCAGCGCAGAAATTTCCGCTTGCAAGCCCCGGCGCCCGGACCTAAATACCCCCTCACCGAACGGCGGCAACGCGGTTCGGGACACTTCGGAACCGGCGGCTGGATGAAGCGCTAAGCGATTGGCGCCTCGGATGGTTTTTCGGTTTTGAAGTCTGCTGTTTGACATTGTTATGCATACTTGAAGAGATATGCGGGCGGTTTGGTCGGTATTCGACTGGATTTTCTTGCATATCGGCTCACTAGGGTTTCGGTC
>NZ_FNAH01000006.1 GCF_900101865.1 Paracoccus isoporae | reverse complement strand
ACCGTGATAATCTCCGACATGACCGCTCCCATTTGTGGATCGTTGAAGACCCACCTTGGCACATCAGATGCCGTCGGGGGGCGGTCACATCATCAAAGCACATCAACTTTACTCGACCATGGCAGATCAGGGAGCAATTACTCGCAGTCAACAATCCACTATGAAAAGATTGCCGGAACACTTCAAGCGACACGCTGAAGTTTGACTGGTTCGGACATTCTTGCTGCATTCACTTCGTCGAGCGCCGATCCTTGTTCCCTGACCATGCGGCAGATACCTACGCTAACTCTTATAACGCGAGTTCTTGTGCATGCGCTTCGCGTCTACAACGTAACGGCGATGGCGGCGCCGATAGTGATTTGGTCGCCACATCGCCCTACCCACCCCTCACCCGCATCCAAGCCATCAGATCCTCCCGCGCCGACCGACGTTCCTCCCCCATCGGCACGCCGTCCTCCTCGCTCATCATCCGCGCGCCGTCCGCGCCCAACGCCTCCTCATATTCCGCCTGCACCCCGCCCCAGCCGGGTTTGCGGCCGTCCAGCCCCGCCTCCTCGCGGCGCTTGAGGTAATCCATCGTCTCCGCCCCGCGCAGAAGCCCGGCCAGACGTGCATGCATGAAGCCGCGCAGCACCGCGTTCGCGCGCGGCTGCCAGCCCGGCCCCATCTGGCGGAAGAACTTCACCACATCCGCGTCGAGCCGGATGGTCACGCGGGTCTTGCCGGTCTCGTCGCGCTCGGCGGCGATCTCGTGCCAGCTCTCGGGGATGCGGCCCTCGGTCAGGATGGTCTGGTGCAGATCCCATTCCAGCCGCCGCATCGCATCGGCCATGTAGTGGTAATTCGCCCGCCGCGCCGCCTCTGCCCGTGTCGTCATCTGCGCCTCCGTGCTGATCGCGCCCATCCTGCCCGGATCGGGGGCGGGACGGGTTAAGGCTGCGCGCGTTGCCGGTGTACGCGCGGTGTACGCATGGTGCACGGGCGGTGCGCGCGCTGTGCAGGGGCGCGACGCGGCCGGGCGGGGCGGGCGGAAGCGCCTGAAATCCGGGTGCATTCCGCCGCGGGGCGGGCTAGGCTGCGGCCCGAACACGCCGCCGCGAAAGGGCCCCGAACCGCCATGATCCCCGATCTGTTCTTCATCGTCGACGGCCCCAAGCTGACCGCGCAGGCGCATCTTCTGACCGCCTCGATCCTGACGCATATGGCCGGGACATGCCGGGTCTTCGCCTATTCCCGCCGCGAGGATCCGCTGCCCGAAACCCTGCAATTGCTGTTCGAAAAGGCCCGCGTGACGCGCCGCGTCATCCCCGGCCTGGACCCCGATCCGTGGAGCAGACCCTACCCGATCGGCAACAAGATCCTGGCGATGGGCGACGATCGCGGCGGCGAGATCTCGGTGTTTCTCGACACCGACACCGTGTTCCACGCCCCGGTCGATTTCATCGCCACACTCGGTCCCGCCGACATGGCCGCCGTGCTGTCCGACTACCGCGCCGCCCTGCCCGACAGCGCCGCCTGGCAGCCGATCTACGACCACTTCAAAACCCCCATGCCCCAGGACCGCCCCGGCACCCTGAAGCGTCCCGGCATGGATTATCCGCCCTATTTCAACGCCGGGATGATCATTTGCCGGAACCGGCCCGCCGGGCTTGCGGCGTCCTTCGGCCAGGCATGGCTGGAGATGGCGCTGTCTCTCGATCATGGATTCCGTGTCGATGAGTTGCACGAGAATATCGACCAGATCACCCTGTCAGTCCTTGGTGCCAGAGACGAGGTGGCCAGCGTGACCCTTTCCAACCGGCTGAACTACAATGTCATGGGCTGGGGCGCACCTGTGCCGGGGGGCTGCGCGATTGCGCATTACCATGTCTTCGGCAAGCTGTGGCGTCTCCCATCAGTTGGTGGACCGGTTATCGCCGCGCTACAGGAGCATCTGGGGGCGGATGGGTTCAGGTCGTTTCTGGAGGAATTCGGACCGCTGATGCAGCGACGGAAACTGAAGCTGATGATGCGCGAGGCGGGGCTGCCCATCCCCTGAGCGGGTGGGTGTCTGACGGCGGGTATGGCCGGCGAAGGGCGTTCGAGCGGCAGCGCGCACGGTCAGAAAAAACCCCGCCATCACGGGATGGCGGGGCAAGTTTGTCCGTGCCGAACGAGCGAGGCAGCCGGACATGGCGAAACCGTGGATCAGGCGGGCTAGTGGGGGCGCTCGTCCATTTCGTCGCGGATCTGCTGGCGCAGCGCGTCGATCGGCAGCAGCTTGCCTTCTCGCTTGAAATGCCAGTAGGTCCAGCCGTTGCAGGAGGGCGCGCCCTCCAGCTTGGCGCCGACCTGGTGGATGGAGCCCTTCACATCGCCGCCGGCGAGGCTGCCATCGGCGCGGACGCGCGCCTTGTGGCGGTTGCCGATGGAATAGAGCTCTTCGCCCGGGCGCAGCATGCCGCGCTCGACCAGCTGGCCGAAGGGAACGCGGGGCTCGGCGCGCTTGCCGGTAGAGGTGGCGAGCGCCTCGGCATGGAGGCGGCGGATGCGGTTCATGCGCTTCAACGCGGCGTCGCGATAGCCGGTCTCGCGCTCGATCCCGATGAAGTTGCGGCCAAGCATCTTGGCGACAGCGCCGGTGGTGCCGGTGCCGAAAAACGGGTCGAGCACGACATCGCCGGGATTGGTGGTTCCGATCAGCACGCGATGCAGCAGCGATTCCGGCTTCTGGGTCGGATGGGCCTTGTTGCCCTGATCGTCCTTCAGCCGCTCGCCGCCATTGCAGATCGGCAGCACCCAGTCGGAGCGCATCTGCACGCCTTCATTCAGCGATTTCAGCGCCTCGTAATTGAAGGTGTATTTCGCGTTTTCCGATTTCGAGGCCCAGATCAGCGTCTCATGGGCGTTGGTCAGCCGCTTGCCGCGGAAATTCGGCATCGGGTTCGATTTGCGCCAGACCACGTCGTTGAGGATCCAGTACCCCTGGTTCTGCAACTCGGCCCCGACGCGGAAGATGTTGTGATAGCTGCCGATGACCCAGATCGCGCCGTCGGGTTTCAGCAGGCGGCGCGCGGCGGCCAGCCATTCGCGGGTGAACTGGTCATAGACGGCGAAGCTGGCGAACTGGTCCCAGTGATCGTCCACGGCATCGACGCGCGAATTGTCGGGCCGGTGCAGGTCACCGCGCAACTGCAGGTTATAGGGCGGGTCGGCAAAGATCAGATCGACACTGCCTTCGGGCAGCGCGTTCATCACCTCGATGCAGTCACCGGCCAGGATCTGGTTCAGCGGCAACGGGCGCGCGGACGCGGTTTTCGGTTCGGTCATCTCTGCCTCTCGTGATGCCGGATTGGTCCGGTCTGATCTACGCAGAATGATGAGTCACCGCGGATTCGGCGTCAATTTATTTATTTGAATCAAGCTATTGGGGTTGTGTCTTTACACAAGATATTGTGGACAGGCCGAAAGCTGCGCCGATGATGTGGGGTCGGGCCCAGCTCGATCAGCGCCCGTTTGTGATCGGGAGTCGGGTATCCTGCGTTCCGCTCCCAGCCATAACCGGGAAACTGTTGCGCCAAATCCACCATCAGCGCATCGCGCGCCGTCTTGGCCAGAATTGAGGCCGCCGCGATGCTGAGCGACTGCGCATCCCCCTTCACGATGGCGCGCGCGGGATGGTTGAGCGCGCGGGGCAGGGCGTTGCCATCCACCAGCACCATCTCCGGCCGGTGCCGCAGCCCCGCCACCGCACGGCACATGGCCAGATGGGCGGCGTGGTAGATGTTGATCGCGTCAATCTCGGCGGGCGGGACGTGCACCACGCAGCAGTCGCAGCTTTCCCGGATCTCCGCCGCGAGCCGGTCGCGCTGTGCCGGGCCGAGCATCTTGGAGTCGTTCAGCCCGACCGGCAGGCGCGCAGGGTCCAGCACCACCGCCGCCGCCGTCACCGGCCCGGCCAGCGGGCCGCGCCCGACCTCATCAACGCCCGCGATCCGCCCGAAGCCGCCCCGCCGTGCATCCAGCTCATGGGCATAAGTCGGAAAGCTGCGGGGCGCGCGGGCCCGGCCATGGGCTGTTTCTTGCCGATGCCTCATTCTGAACTGGAACGTCTTGAAACCATGCGATTATATATCGTTGTGAACTTGTCGCGGCTAGGAACTCCTGATGGTCGTGGATTAAGATGGTGGCGCGACTCAGGTTCATCACGGCTCCGGCCCGCGGTTCGGGATGTCAGTGGTGTGACGATTTCGACAGCTTTCATTACGCGACGTCACTCAACTATCTGTGCGGATCGTTCGATTTCAGGTCAAGGTCATGCTGATTGTAAAACCGGATTCTCTACCCGTCTATGGCGGCATCCGTCCCGTGGGTCGGCAGAGCTATAACACGTGGCAATCCGTGCAGAACGAGATCCTGCGCCGGATCCGCACGGGCGAGTGGACGCTCGGTGACCTGATCCCGACCGAGTTTCAACTGGCCGAGGAAATGGGCTGCGCCCGCGCGACGGTGAACCGGGCCCTGACGCAGCTTGCCGATGACGGCATCGTGCAGCGGCGCCGGCGGGTCGGCACGCGCATCGCCGAGAATGCGGCTGCCGTCGCCAGTGCCGAGGCCACGCCGATCCGCGCCGAAGTCGAGGCAATGGGGGCGGTGTTCGGCTATCGCCTTGTGGCACAGGACGCGGTCGATCCGCCCGAGCATGTTGCGGCGGCACTGCATGTCGGCGCGCGCCAGCCGGTGATCCGCTATCGCGCGCTCATCTCCGCCGACGCGGAGCCCTATTGCAGCGAGGTGGGTTACCTGGTCGCGGATGGCGCGGACGGGCTGGATCTGGCGCTCGAAAGCGGATGCGAGCCGGTCGAATGGATGCGCGAGCATCTGGGGTCGCTGTCCGGCAAGCTGGAGATCCTGGCGACACGCCTCACAGATGAGTGTGCAGAGGATCTTTGCGCGCAAAAGGGCTTGCCGGTGCTGACGCTGGATCGCAGTCTGTGGTCCGACGGCCGGGCGCTGTCATATTCGCGTCGGGTCTATCCGCCGGGACATCGCGTCGGTTTCATGCGCTGATCTTCGGGAACCGCCGCCGCATGGCCCCGGTTGATTCGGACAGACGCAGGAGCAGATCACATGACCGCCGCCTTTCGCTTCGCCCTGATTCCGGCGTTTCTCCTCGCATCGCTGGGCGCGCCCGCCGCGGCCGCGCCGGTCACGGCGGATGCCGTCGAATCCGCCACCTATGCGGGCGGGACATTGCCGCAGGGGCAGGCGGCGCTGACCGCGAAGGTGCAGGTGCTGCTGGATCGCGCGGGCGTGTCGCCCGGCGTGATCGACGGGATCAAGGGCGGAATGAGCCGCAGCGCCATCGCCGCGTTCGAGCGGCGCAGCGGCCTGCCGGCGGACGGGGTGATGGATGCGCGGGTCTGGGCCGCGCTACAGACCTATGCGGGCGAGCCGATCATCACCGACTACACCATCACCGCGGCGGATGAGACGGAGCTGACGCGCTATATCCCCGACGATTATCTGGAGAAGGCCAACATGACGACGCTCGGCTTCACCAGCGTGGCAGAGAAGCTGGGCGAGCGTTTTCACATGGACGACGATTTCATCGCGGTGCTGAACCCCGGCGTGCCGCTCGTCGCGGGCAGCCGGATCAAGGTCGTCGCGCCGTCGAAACCGCTGCGCGCCAAGCTGGTGCGGATCCTGATCGAGAAAGGCACCAACCGCGTCGCCGGTTTCGACGCGACCGGCCATATGGTGGTGAATTACCCGGCCACGATCGGCTCGGCCGCCACTCCCTCACCAAGCGGGACGCACAAGGTCCGCACCGTCGCGCTGAACCCCGAATACACCTACAATCCCGCGATCAACTTCACCCAGGGCGAGAACCGTTCCGTCCTGACCCTGCCGCCGGGACCGAACGGTCCGGTGGGCACGGTGTGGATCGCGCTGAGCAAACCCACCTACGGGCTGCACGGCACCGCCACCCCGTCGCGTCTGTTCGTGAATGAATCCTATGGCTGCGTCCGGCTGACGAATTGGGACGCGGAGGAGCTGGCCCATATGGTTCAGCCCGGCATCACCACGGTGGAATTCCTGGAGCCGGGCGTGACCCTGGCCGATATGTTCGACGAGAGCGACGCCATCCGCACTGCCACGGCGGCGGCCACAGAGGTGGCGGCGCCAGCGGCGGCGGGTGCGCTGAGCCTGGCGTCGTCCACCGCGCCGCTGCGGCGTCCGGTCGGATTGAGCGGAACCGCCGCAGCCGTGCCGGAAGCGGCGACGCCCGCTGGTGTGACAGACGGGGTGAGTGCCGCGGCAGCCGCCGTCACAGCGCCGGAACCCACGGCCACGGGTGCGGCGCGGATGACCCCGGCGCCGGATGGGGGGCTGCCCTCGGTGGCGGAGCTTGGGGCGGATGGAACGCCTGCTCTGACGGGCTCGGACCCGACACAACCGGGGGCGGGCCAGCAACCGCCCCTCGATCCGCTGACCGCAGCGGTGGAGGAAGCGACCTCCGATGCGCCGGACGTGGATGTGACCAATCCGATAGTTGATAGAGAGCCGCAATCGCCGCAGCCCAGCGACACACCCGCCGACCCGCTGCCGCAGGCGACGCCGCAGGGCGGATTGACGAGGCAGGACTGAGGCGGTGCAGGCGCGCGCTTTTCTTGCCCTGCTCGGCTTCGTTTGTGTAGCGCTGCCGATTGCGGCGCAGACGGATGACGCGGCTGGCCAGCAAAGCGCAACAGGCGACGCGCCATCACTTCCCGCCGGGCCGGACAGCTCGCCCGACGGGGTTCTGCGCCCGCCCGCGCGGCCCGATGCGGCCGCGGAGCCGACACCGTCCGACAGCTTCGCACCGGCGCAAATGGACGATCCGTCGGGCCGCGGTGGCGAAGCCCGCAGCGCCGATCCCGCGCCTGCGGCTGACGCTTTGGCAAGCGAGGCTGAGGGGCCGACCGCCTGGCAGCTTCTGGCGGAACCCCCGCTCGCCCATCATGCCTGCCTGATGAGCGCCACGCTGCTCGGCATCCGCTTTGAGGAACTGGCGCCGATCACCTCGCCCGAAGACCGGGATTGCGGCATCGCCAGACCCCTGCGCGTGACCGAGATCCAGCCGGGGATCAGCCTTCCGGGCGGGGCGGAGATGCGCTGCGCCACGGCGATGCGGCTGGCGCTCTGGGTTCGCCATGAATTGACTCCGGCGCTGCGGCTGCTGCCATCCGCGGCGGCATTGACCGAGATCCGCCCCGGCTCCGCCTATCAATGCCGCGCGCGGGTGGGCGGCAGCAGCGAGAAGCTGTCGGAGCACGCGCTCGGCAATGCCTTCGACGTCATGGGGCTGGGATTTGCCAATGGCAGCGAGATGATGATCGCGCCGCGCGATGGCAGCGGATCGGCCGAAGAAGCGGTGCAAAAGGCGATCCGGCACGGGGGATGCCTGTATTTCACCACCGTCCTGGGACCGGGATCGAACGCCGCCCATGACGATCATCTGCATTTTGACATTGCAATGCGGGCGGGCGGCTGGCGGCTATGCGAATAGCGCCGCCGCTCAGCGATTGAGCTGTTCCAGATCCAGATAATCGGGCCGGAACTGGGCCAGGGCGGTGATGCCCGGCCAGTCGAGGATCTGCACCTCCGTCCCCGACCAGCGGATCAGACCACGCTCGCGCAGGTCGCGCACCGCGCGATTGATGTGGATGGGAGAGTAGCCGAGGATATTGGCCAGATCCCGCTGCAGAAGCGGCAGGATATAGCGGTGATCCTGCGCCGCGCCCACCGAGTTGAGCCGGGTGTAGAGCTCGCACAGAAGATGCGCGAGATGCGCACTGGAGCGCAGCGAGGCCGCCGCGACCAGCCATTGCCGGTGCACCGCCGCGTCGATGGTGGTGGACATCCACAGCAGCCGGGTGAGATGCGGCCATTCATTGGTCAGCTCGCGAAGCTGGTCATGCGACACGAACTCGACTTCCGCCGGGCCCATGGCGATGACCGTATGGGCCAGCCCGGCCAGCACGAAACCATGCAGATCGACGAAATCGCCCGGCACATGCAGCGCCGTGATGACCCGATCCTTGCTGCGCGGCAGGACATGGATCCGTGCCGACATGCCGCTGAGCATCAGGCAGCTGCGCTCCGCCACCACTTCTCGGGCAACGATGACATCGCCGGAGGCGAAGCTTTTCCTTTCCGTGGTGATGTCCGCGAGCCGCGCGCGCTCCTCATCCGAGAGTTTATCGCGACGTTCAAGGAAGCGTATGAAGTAGTCAGAAAGGGCCACGGCAATTCCTAAGCAATTTCAGGCGAAAATGCATAAAACACCTTTCTGGCGCAATGCAGATGCAGGATAACAATGGTTAAGCCGAACCGGTTCCTGCGCTAACTCTTGCCGATGCCTGCTGAGCGGCTGTCCAGGATGTCAGACAGGGCGGTGAAACTGGCCGCGCAGTCACCCGCGCCGCTCTGTGCGATGAAGCGGTCGAGCGCCGGGTAGAGCCTGACGGCCTCGTCCAGAAACGGATCGCTGCCTGCCGCGTACAGCCCCGATTTCACCATCAGTTCTGATTCTGCATAGGCGCCGAGCAGCCCGCGCGCGCGCCCGATCAGCGCATTCTCGCGCTCGCTGGCCGCGCGGGGCAAAGCGCGCGAGACCGAGCGCAGCACGTCGATGGCCGGAAACCGCCCCCGCTCCGCGATGGCCCGTTCCAGAACCACATGCCCGTCCAGCACGCCGCGCAGGATGTCCGCGACCGGCTCCTCCATATCCGATCCGGCGACGAGCACGCTGAAAATGGCAGTGATGTCGCCTGCGCCCTGCGCCCCCGGCCCGGCGCGTTCGGCCAGCGACATGATGAGATGCGCGGTGGAGGGCGGAAAGCCGCGATCGGAGGCCGCCTCGCCGGCTGACAGGGCAATTTCGCGATGCGCCTCGGCGAAGCGGGTCACGGAATCCGCCAGAAGCAGCACATGCTGCCCCCGGTCGCGAAAGAACTCCGCCACCGCCATCGCCGCCCATGCGCAGCGCCGCCGGATCAGCGGGGACTGATCGGAAGTGCCGGCAATGATGACCGCGCGCGCCATGCCTTCGGGCCCCAGAGTCTGCTCGACAAACTCGCGCAGCTCCCGCCCGCGCTCGCCGATCAGGGCGATGACGCTGACATCCGCTGCCACCCCCGTCGCCAGATCCGACAGCAGTCGGGACTTGCCGACACCGGACCCCGCGAACAACCCGATCCGCTGCCCCCGCACGAGCGGCAGCAGCGTGTCGAAAACGGCCAGCCCGGTCGCCAGCCGCGGCCCGAGCGGTCTGCGCGTCACCGCGGCGGGGGGCGGGCCGGTGAAGCCGCGCTCACGCGGGCCGGGCGGCAAGGGACGGCCATCCAGCGGCCGGCCGAGCGGGTCCAGGACGCGCCCGACCCAGTCCGGTCCGGGGTACAGCCGCGGCGGGCCGAGAAACTCCGCCTCCATGCCGATGGACAGGCCGTTGGCGGGCTCCTCCGGCAGCACCCTGGCCGATCCGGGGCCGAGCGAGATGATTTCGCCACAAATGCCCGGCGCAGTGCCAAGCCGCACCCTGTCGCCGATGGCGGCGACCGCGTGCAGCCCGGTAATCCGCACCAGCCCGGCGTTGATTTCGGTGACGCTGCCGAAATGCCGTGTCGCCCGCAGCCGCCGGATCCGACCGGCAATCGATTCAAGTTTATCGGGATTCATCTCCGCCACCCCACGCGAATATCGCCTCGGTGAAACGGTTTCTAAATCTCTGCCGGTTAAATCCGGGTTTATCGCAGAAGGGGAGAAGCCTCTATGTTCGACCAGATCGAAACGATCCGCATGGCGCAGGCGATGGGACAGCACGCGGCCGCACGAAACAGGGTCGCGGCGGCGAATGTCGCCAATGCCGATACGCCCGGCTATCGCGCGCAGGATATGCGCCCATTCGCCGCCAGCTATCGCAATGCGGCCGCGAACCCGATGCGCGCGACCCGGCCCGGCCATCTGGATGGCAGCGACCGGCGCGGCACCGATCTCCGGCCGCTCGACGCGCCGGGCGCGCAGTCGCCCAACGGCAACTCGGTGTCGCTGGAGGAGGAGATGTTCCGCAGCGCCGAGATCCGGCGGCAGCACGAGGTCTCTCTGGCAGTTTACCGCTCGTCGCTCGATCTGCTGCAATCCGCCATCGGAAAACGGCGCTGACCATGGAGGTGCAACACAGCGCCAGCCGCATCGCCGCCCAGGCCATGCGCGCCCAGTCCGACCGGTTGCGCCACGTGTCGGAGAATATCGCCAATGCCGATACGCCGGGCTATCGCCGCAAGCTTGTCAGCTTCGATGCGGTGATGCAGGGCGGACGCAGCACCGGACTGATCCGGGCCTCCGCCCCGTTTCTCGACCCGACCGAGCCCGCGCAGATCTTCGATCCGGCCCATCCGCTCGCCGATGCGAACGGGTTCTATCGCGGCTCGAATGTCGATCTCGTCACCGAAATCGCCGATGCGCGGGAAGCCGGCCGGAGTTACGAGGCCAATCTGCGCATCTTCGAGCAATCGCGGCAAATGTCGTCGGCGCTGCTCGACCTGCTGCGCCGCTGAAAGGACATAAGATGATCCATCCCGCCCATGCCGCCGCCGCCTATCACCGCGCCGCCGATGCCGCGCGGACCGGCGGATCGCCGCCGCAGGACCGGCTCAGCCTGGCCGCGGCCCAGTTCGAGCGGCTGATGACCGAGGCGGACCGGAGCTCGATCTCCGCGATGGCGGGGCAGGCGGACACAACGGCGCTCGTCCAATCGCTGACCGAGGCGGAGTTCGCGCTCGATGCCGCCGTGGCGATCCGCGACAAGGTGGTCGAAGCCTATCAGGACATTCTGCGGATGCCGGTCTGATGGGCGAGAACCTGATCTTCGACCTGGTCCGCCAGTCGCTCTGGATCGCGGTGCGGATGTCGGCGCCGCTGCTGGCGGCGGCGCTTCTGGCCGGGGTGCTGATCGGGCTGTTCCAGGCGCTGACCTCGGTTCAGGAGATGACGCTGACCTTCGTGCCGAAAATCGGACTGATGCTGGCGGTGTTCTGGGTCTCGATGAGCTTCATGACATCGGTTCTGGCCGGGTTCTTCACCGACGGTCTGTTGCCGCTGATTGCCGGGGGCGGATGAATGGACAACGCCATCTACGCCTCGCTGACGCGGCAATCCGGGCTGATGCGCGAGATGCGCGTCATTGCCAACAACATCGCCAATGCGCAGACCACCGGCTTCCGCCGCGAAGGCGTGATCTTCGCGGAATATCTCTCCCGCACAGGTCCAGACGGAAACGGGCTGTCCATGGCCGATGCGCGGGGCCGGGTGCTAGACCTGACCCAGGCCGGGCTGACCCGGACGGGGGGCGCCTTCGATCTGGGGCTGGAGGGAGATGGATTCTTCGCCGTCGAAACCCCGCATGGCACGCGCCTGACACGCGCCGGCGCGTTCATCCCGTCCGCCGAGGGCGAACTGATGACGGCGGACGGTCACCGCCTGCTGGATAGCGGGCTGGTCCCGGTGCAGATCCCGCCCGGCGCCACGGATGTCGCGATTGCGCCGGACGGCACGCTCAGCGCAGGCGGCGCGCCGGTGGCGGAGATCGGCATCTTCGCGCCGCGCGACCCCGCTGCGATGCTGCGCCAGGGCGGGACCCTGTTCGACCCCGGCCCGGACCCGCTGGACTCTGCATGGGCGACCCGGATCCAGCAGGGGTTCCTGGAAGACTCGAACGTCGATCCCATCGCCGAGATCAGCCGCATGATCGAGGTTCAGCGCGCCTATGAGCTGGGCCAGACCCTGCTGGACCGCGAGGACCGGCGCATCCGCGACACCATCAACGCCATGACCCGCTGACGGAGACCCCGCATGAAAGCCCTTCAGATTGCCGCGACCGGCATGAGCGCCCAGCAGACCCGCGTCGAGGTGATTTCCAACAACCTCGCGAACATGTCGACCACCGGCTACAATGCCCGCCGCGCCGAGTTCGCCGATCTTCATTACCAGCAGGCAACGCGGCCGGGCACGATCACCGCGACCGACGGCACCGTTGTGCCGGCCGGGATCCAGATCGGCCTGGGCGCGCGACCGACCGCGGTCAGCATCAGCCTGGCGCAGGGCGCGCTGAGCGCAACGGGCGGCGATCTGGACCTGGCGATTGACGGGCCGGGCTATATCGAGGTGACGCTGCCATCCGGCCTGCCGGCCTATACCCGCGACGGCGCGCTGAAACGCTCGCCCGACGGGCTGATCGTGACCTCGGACGGCTATCCCGTCGCACCGGAAATCACCATTCCAGATGGCACCCGCAGCCTGACCATCAACGGCGATGGTGAGCTCTATGCCTATTTCGACGACCGGGTCGCGCCGGAATTGCTGGGCCGGTTCGACCTGGCCGGGTTCACCAATGAAAAGGGGCTGGAGGCGATCGGCTCCAACCTGTTCCTGGAAACCAACGCCTCCGGTCCGGCCTTGACCGCCGCACCGGGCCAAGACGGGCTCGGGACGCTGCGACAAGGCTATCTGGAAGACAGCGCCGTCGATCCGGTGCGCGAGATCACCGAGCTCATCAAGGCGCAGCGCGGATATGAACTCAACGCCAAGGTCATCACCGCCGCGGACCAGATGCTGGGCGCGACGGTGCAGCTGCGCTGATGCGGGCCTGGCTGATCATGGTGCTGGCCGCATTTGCGCCCGTTTCGGCCACGGCGGGGATGGTCGCCGCGCGCAACCTGCCCGCCGGCACGCTCATTGCCGCGGAGGATCTGCTGGCGGACGAAATGGCCACCGAAGGGGTTGCCGAGGCCGCGGCGGCCATCGGGCGGCAGACCCGGATTGCGATCTATGCCGGCCGCCCGGTCGCCGCCGGTGCGCTGCGCGACCCGGTGCTGGTGGCGCGCAACCAGGATGTGCGGCTTATCTTCAGCACCGGCGGGCTGCAGATCGAGACGGCGGGACGCGCCCTGGCGGAAGGATCCGCCGGGGAATGGGTGCGTGCGATGAACCTGTCTTCGCGCAATACCGTCACCGCACGCATCGCCCCGGACGGGGCGCTGATCGTGCCCTCTCACCAAGAAGGAGCTGACCCGTGATCCGCGCATCCCTGTCCGTTCTGGCAATACTGCTGTGGCTGTCCGCCTGCGCGCGCGTCGATCACCTTGGCCGTCCGCCCAGCATGTCGGTCTCCGAAAGCACCCCGGAATTCATCGCCATGACCGAGCCGGAGCTGTTCCTGCCCGAATCCCCGCAGCGCCCGGAATTCGGCGCGTCCCTCTGGGCCGGATCGCATAACTCGCTGGTGCGCGACCGCCGGGCCGGCACGCGCGGCGACATCCTGACCGTGGTGATCGAGATCGACGACCGGGCCGAGATCTCGAACAGCTCCAACCGTTCCCGCGCCGCGTCCGATGATGTGGCGCTGCCGCAATTCGCCGGATTGCCGCAACGGCTGGACCGCAGGCTGGCGGGTGATGCCAGCATGGCCAGTCTGGTCGATGCCAGTGCCGGCTCCAGCTATCGCGGGGACGGCCGGATCACCCGGCGTGACAAGCTGACGCTGCGGGTCGCGGCCACGGTCATCGACCGGCTGCCCAACGGCACCCTGCATATCCAGGGCAGCCAGGAGGTGCGGGTGAATTTCGAGATGCGCGAGCTGACGGTCTCCGGCTTCGTGCGGCCCGAGGATATCGGCCGCAGCAACGAGGTGGCCTATGACCGGATCGCGGGGGCGCGCATCTCCTATGGCGGGCGCGGGCAGATCATGGATGTGCAGCAACCCCGATACGGCCAGCAACTGGCCGATATCGTCCTGCCCTATTGAGCGACGATGATGCTGCGCAAACTGTGTGCCGCCCTGCTGATCCTGGCCTGCATGGCCGGCGGTTATGCCGCGGGCCAGCGGCTGCGTCCGGTGGGCGGCTCCGAGGCGGCGGAAACCGGGGCGGCGGAAACCGGGGCGGCGGAAACCGGGGCGGCGGAGCCCGGCGCCAGCCTTGCGCCAAGCGATGCCGTCGCGACTGCGCCCGATGAGGAGTTGCCAGCCAGGCCCGTCAATCCGAGCTATTTCGAGTTTCCCGACCAGTTCTTCGTGCCGGTGATGCGTGGCGACCGGCTGGACGGGATCATGGTCCTGACTCTGAGCGTCGAGATGGAAAGCAGCGACAGCGAGGCGGTCTATGCGCGAGAGTTCCGCCTGCGCGATGCGATGCTGCGCGCGCTTCTGATCCACGCCAACACCGGCGGGTTCGATGGCAATTTCACCACCGAGCCGCGGATGCGGCGCCTGCATCGCAGCTTGCTGGGCACCGCGCGCGAGGCGAGCGAAGGCCGCGTCACCGATGTGCTGATCGGCGATCTCGTCCGGCAGGAACCGGCGTGAGGCGTCATGTCCTTGCGGGTCTGATCGGCGGCTGCCAGCCCGGTCATCCGTGCATGTCAGCGACCACGCCCCGCCATTCCGTCCAGGCCGGGTCAGCTTTGCCGCATTGCCGATAAAGGGTTGCGCAAGGGGGCGGTCGCGCCGCACAACGCCGATGGTCGGCACTCTGTGCCGAGGCGGAATCTTTGACGGGGGATGTCGTGCCGCGCATCTATATCGGACTGGCGCTCTATCAGGGCGGGCGCCATATCGAGGCACAGCTCGACAGTATTGCCGCGCAGTCATTCCGGGACTGGCGGCTCGTCGTCTCCGATGACGGCTCGCGCGATGACGGGCCGGAGAAGCTGCGGAAATTTGCATCTGGCTTTGCGCCGGGGCAGGTGACACTGGTGGACGGGCCGCGGGCCGGATCGACGCGGAATTTCCTGTCCCTGATCGGCCAGCTCCGCGATGGCGAGCATATGGCCTTTGCGGATCAGGACGATGTCTGGCTCCCCAGCAAGCTGGATATGGGGCTGGCCGCACTGCGCGATGCCCCGCAGACGGGGCTGTATTCGGCGCGGACCACGATCTGCGACGCAGATCTGAACCCGATCACCGGCTCGCAACGTTTCGCCGGGCCGTTCGGGTTCCGCAATGCGCTCGTCCAGGCGGTGACGGGCGGCAATACATGCCTGCTGACGCCGGACGCGGCGCAATTGGCCAAGCGGGCGGCGCCGGCCGCCGCAGCAGCCGGGATCGAGGCCCATGACTGGTGGCTTTATCAACTCGTCTCGGGGGCCGGGATGGCGGTGCTGCGCGACGATGCGGAGGTGCTTTTGTATCGCCAGCATGGCGGCAATCTGAAAGGGCGCAATGACACATTCGGCGCGATGCGCGCGCGGCTGGGGCAGCTTTTCGACGGTAATTTCGGCAAATGGCTGCAAGCCAACAACCTTGCGCTGCGACAAGAGGCCGGTCTGCTCAGCGCAGAGAACCGCGACATCCTGGCGCGCTTCGACAGGGCGCTGACGCGTCCGGGCTGGCGGATGGCGGCGGAGTTTGCGCGGCTCGGGATCCGCCGCCAGACCCCTGCTGGCACGGCGGCGCTTTATGCGGCGGCGCTGAGCGGGCGGTTGCGCAAGACAGGGGACTGATGCCGGCTGCGCGTCGCGCCGCCGGTTGGCGCGTCAGCCCTCCACCCGATCGAGGCAGTTGACCCGTGGCGGCTTTCGGTCCAATTCCAGCCTGAAGTTTTCCGCGCCACGAGGATCCGCATGAGTTTCGACCGCCGCATCAAGATCGCCCCGTCCATCCTCTCGGCCGATTTCGCCGATTTCGGCCGCGAGATCCGCGCGGTTGAGGAGCAAGGCGCGGACTGGGTTCATGTCGACGTGATGGACGGGCATTTCGTGCCAAACCTGACCTTCGGCCCGCCGGCGGTGAAGGCGTTCCGCCCGCATGTCAAAGGCGTCATGGATGTGCATCTGATGATCGCGCCGGTCGATCCCTATATCGAGGCCTATGCCGAGGCCGGGGCCGATCTGATTACCGCCCATGTCGAGGCCGGCCCGCATGTCCACCGGACCTTGCAGGCGATCCGGGCGACCGGGAAGAAGGCTGGGGTGGCGCTCAATCCCGGCACGTCGCTCGAGGCGGTCGAATATGTGCTGGATCTCTGCGACCTGGTGCTGGTGATGTCGGTCAATCCCGGATTTGGCGGTCAGAAATTCATTCACAGCCAGGTCGACAAGATCGCCCGGCTCCGCGGCATGATCGGCGACCGGCCGATCCACATCCAGGTGGATGGCGGCGTCGATGCGAACACCGCCCCGCTGGTGGCGAAGGCCGGGGCCGATGTGCTGGTGGCGGGCTCGGCCGTGTTCCGGGGCGGCTCGGTCGCGCAGGCGGAGATCTACGGCGGGAATATCCGGGCCATTCGCGACGCGGCTGAAAACGCCAGAGCCGGCTGAGCGATGATCGTCATCTTCGATCTGGACGGGACGCTGATCGACAGCGCGCCGGATATCCACGCCACCGCCAATGCGGTGCTGGCCGATGAGGGTCTGGGGCAGCTCGACCTGGCGACGGTGCGGGGATTCGTGGGCCGCGGCGTGCCGCATCTGGTGGACCGGCTGCTGGGTGCGCATGGCATCGCCGATCCGGTCCGCGCCGAACGCATGACCGCCAATCTCGTGGCCCGATACGAGGGCGCGGTGGGGCTGACGGCGCCTTATCCGGGCGTTGGCGCAGTACTGAAGCATCTGCGCGGGCGGGGCGACGTGCTGGGTGTCTGCACCAACAAACCGCTGGCACCGGCGATGGCCGTGCTGCGGCATCTGGGGCTGGACCAGTATTTCGATGCGGTCGCGGGCGGCGATTCCGGCCTGCCGCGCAAGCCGGACCCGGCGCCGCTTCTGGACACGCTGGCGCGGCTCGGCGGCGGGACGGCGGCCTATGTCGGAGACAGCGAGGTCGATGCGGAGTCGGCCAGGGCGGCCGGTTTGCCGTTCCTTATGTTCACCGAAGGCTATCGCAGCGCCGCGGCCGAGACCCTGCCGCATCACGCGATGTTTTCGGATTTCGCGGAACTGCCCGGCCTGCTGGACCTGCTCTGACTATTTCAGCAGGCTGGAAAGATAGCGGCCATATTCATTCTTGGCGAACAGCCGGGCGCGGCGTTCAAGTTGCTCGGCGTCGATCCAGCCCTGCTCAAAGGCGATCTCTTCGGGGCAGCCGGTCTGCAACCCCTGCCGCCGCTCCAGCGTGCGCACGAAGTTTCCGGCGTCGAGCAGGCTGGCATGTGTGCCGGTGTCGAGCCAGGCGTAGCCGCGCCCCATCCGCTCCACCGTCAGTTGCCGGTCGTGGAGATAGGTTTCCAGAAGCGAGGTGATCTCCAGCTCGCCGCGGGCCGAGGGGCGCACGGCGGCCGCGCGTTCCGGCGCGGTGCCGTCCAGCACGTAGAGCCCGGTCACGGCGAAATGCGATGGCGGGATCTCAGGTTTCTCGACGATGGCGCGGACCCGGCCGGTCGGATCGAAATCGACCACGCCGTAGCGTTCCGGGTCGCTGACGCGGTAGCCAAAGACGGTGCCACCCTCGGCCCTAGCATCCGCGGCCGACAGCAGTTGTGGCAGCCCCTGACCGAAGAAGATGTTGTCGCCCAGCACCATTGTCGAGCCGCGCCCGTCGAGGAAATCGCGCGCCAGCAGGTAGGCCTGCGCCAGCCCGTCCGGCGATGGCTGGGTGATGAAGGTGAAGTCCAGCCCCCACTGGCTGCCATCGCTCAGAAGGCGGCGGAACTGGTCCTGATCCTCGGGCGTGGTGATGATGGCGATCTCGCGGATCCCGGCCAGCATCAGCACCGAGATCGGGTAGTAGATCATCGGCTTGTCGTAGATCGGCAGAAGCTGTTTCGACACGCCCATGGTGATCGGATAAAGCCGCGTGCCCGAGCCGCCGGCCAGGATGATGCCCTTGCGCTGTGTCATTCGTCCAGTTCCTTGATGACCCGTTCGAGCGAGGCCCGCCAGTCGGGTCGGTCGATGCCGAAATCATGGGTGATGGCGGCGCAGTGCAGCCGGGAATTCAGCGGGCGGCGGGCCGGGGTGGGGTAATCCTCGGTCGGAATGCCCACCACCTCGGGCGACAGCCCGGACAGGGCGAAGATCTCCTGCGCGAAGCCCGCCCAGCTTGTGTCGGGATGGCCTGCGAAGTGATAGAGCCCGCCGCGCGATGGGTCGCGGGTCATCGCCGCGATCATCGTGACCGCCGCCGCCGCGATGTCCGCCGCCGCGGTCGGCCCGCCGATCTGGTCATCCACGATGGTCAGCCGGTCCCGCTCTGCCCCGAGACGGCGCATGGTCTTGACGAAATTATTCCCATGGGCGGAAAACACCCAGCTTGTCCGCAGAATGGCGAATTGCCCGCCCGCCGCCGCGACGCCGCGTTCGCCCGAAAGCTTGGTCTGCCCGTAAACGCCGAGCGGGCCGGTCTCCGCATCCTCGGCTCGTGGCATGTCGCCCGAGCCGTCGAACACGTAGTCGGTGGAGATGTGAAGGAAGGGGATCCCCAGCTCCGCGCAGGTCCGGGCCATCTCGGCAGGCGCATCGGCATTCACCAGCCGGGCCGTTTCCTGATCGGTTTCGGCCTTGTCCACGGCGGTGTAGGCGGCGGCGTTGATGACGGCGGCGGGCCGGGTGGACCGGATCAGTTCGGCGCAATCGGCGGGCCGGGTCAGATCGGCCTCGTCCCGTCCCGCAAACACGGCATCAGGGACGATCCGCTCGATTTCGCGCGCGACCTGCCCGGTTTTGCCAAACACCAGAAGCCCGTCCATCATCCCGTCCCCAGCCGTTGTCCCACGCCCTCGCGGCCCAGCAGAGGCCGCCACCAATCTTCATTGGCCAGATACCATTCGACGGTGCGGCGCAGACCCTCCTCCACCGTGACAGAAGGCCGCCAGCCGAGTTCGTCTCGGATGCGCGTCGGGTCGATGGCATAGCGGCGGTCATGGCCGGGCCGGTCGGGCACGAAGCTGATCAGATCCGCATGCGGCGCCCCTGCCGGGCGCAACTCGTCCATATGCGCGCAGATGGTGCGCACGAGGTCGATATTCCGCGCCTCGTTCTCGCCGCCGATATTGTAGCTGCGGCCGATCTCGCCGCGGGTCAGCACGGTCAGCAGCGCGTCGGCGTGGTCTTCGACATATAGCCAGTCGCGCACATTGCCGCCATCGCCATAGACCGGGATCGGCTGGCCATGCAGCGCCTTGAGGATGACGACCGGCACCAGCTTTTCGGGGAAATGAAACGGGCCGTAATTGTTGGAGCAATTGCTCAGCACAACGGGCAGGCCATAGGTCTCGTGCCAGGCCCGGACGAGATGGTCGCTCGCGGCCTTCGAGGCGGAATAGGGGCTGCGCGGATCGTAAGGCGTGGTTTCGGTGAACTGCCCGTCATCCCCCAGTGAGCCGAACACCTCATCCGTCGAGATGTGGTGAAAACGGAAGCCTTCTGGTTTTCCCTGCGCGGCCCAATGCGCCCGCGCGGCTTCCAGCAGGTTGTAGGTGCCGGTGATATTGGTCTCGATGAAGTCGCCCGGCCCGTCGATGGAGCGATCGACATGGCTTTCGGCGGCCAGATGCATCACCGCGTCGGGGAGATGGGCCGAGAAGATCCGGTCGAGCGCGGCGCGGTCGCGGATATCGGCCTGCTCGAAGGCATAGCCGGCGGCGTTCGATACGCTCGCGACATTCTCCAGGTTGGCGGCATAGGTCAGCGCGTCGAGATTGACGACCTCATGGCCGTCGCGGATCGCCTGCCTGACCACGGCCGAGCCGATGAAGCCGGCTCCGCCGGTAATCAGGATCTTCATGCATCGCCCTCATATGCGAAGGGCGAATCCCAGTTCACGAAGGCGGTCGCGTCGCGGTCCTTGTCCGACAGGATCGGGTCATCAATGCCCCAGTCGATGCCGACGGAATCCCAGCGAACCGCCCCGTCATGCGGCTGGGAGTAATGCGCGGTGCATTTATAGACGATCTCGGTGTCGGGTTCGCGGGTGACGAAGCCATGCAGGAAGCCCGCCGGCACCCAGAGCTGGCGGCCATTCTCGAAGCTCAGCTCGGCGCCGAACCAGCGGCCATAGGTCGGGCTGCCCCGCCGGCCGTCCACCGCCACATCGTAGAGCGCGCCGCGCCCGCAGCGCACCAGCTTGCCCTGCGCCATCGGCGGTGACTGGTAATGCAGCCCCCGCAGCGTGCCGACCGCGCGCGACATGGAGTGGTTGTCCTGAACGAATTCGGGCAATGCCACCCCGGCCTCTTCCAGGGTCTTGCGGTTCCAGCTTTCGCTGAAGAACCCGCGCGCATCGCCGTGCCGACGCGGGGTCAGCAACAAGACGCCAGGCAGGGGGGTCGTCTCGATCTGCATCACTTCGCCTTTGTTTTTCAATGGTTGTTGGAGTGCCACAGGGGTCACCGCATGGCAAGTGCCGGGGTCAAGTTGCCCGGCCTGCTTCGAACGCCGCGACCTTCTCGGCCAGCATCTTCTCGGAACGCGCCAGCAGCGCGTCGAACTTGTGGTTGTCTGCATCGCGCAGAGTGGATTTCAGCGACGCGCCATAAGATGCGGTGAAGGGCAGCGTCGTTACCACGCGCAGATGGGTGGCGCGCTCCATGTAGCGGTCGATGGTGTTGGAAAAGGCGTTGTCATCGCCGTCGTCCCATTGGGCGAGATGCTCGATCATCCGGCGGCGATAGAGATTGCAGATCATCATCACTGCCCGGTCGAGCTGGACAAGGCACAGCCCGTCGCGGCGCTCCACCCCCAGAACCCGCGCCTCCCGGTGCAGATCGACGATCAGACCGGAGAACAGATCGGCGTCGCAGTCGTCCATATAGCCGCGAATGGTGGTCAGCCGCGCCTCGAAATCCGCGGGCAGCAGCACGTCATCCTCCACCACAAGCGCCTCAACTATCCCGGCCGCGCGAAACGCCCGCATCATGTGACGATAGCTGAGCGCCGCCCCGCGCCATCCCGGCGCGGCCTTGAGTCCGGGCCAGATCAGGTAATCCCCGGCATTATGGGTCAGGAACGATGCTGTGCGATCAGGTGTTTCGGGCAGAGTCAGGCAGGTCCGCAGCAGACCGTCATGGCTCGGATCATAAGGTTTCGGGTAATCTGTCGCCAGCCGCGCGAACGTGGCGGGCGCGATTATCCCCAGGCCCTGCAAGCCGCGCAGTACACCCAGCCGGAACCTGTCGGGCGCGGCCTCGGTCAGCGCGGTCTGGCTGCGCAACAGCAGGGCCGCGTCATCCAGAAGCGCGCGCAGCGCCGCGATCAGCGCATCGCCGTCGCCTTCCGGGGCATAGATCACCCGCGCCGACAGGTCGGGATGTTCCTGCTGGTCGATGGCGGTTTCGCTGACCACGACGCAGCCATGCGCAATCGCCTCTGAAATCCGCGCGACCTCCAGCAACCCGCCCTGCGTCGCGTGAAGGTTCAGCACGACATGCGCCTGCGAAAGACGCGCCTCCATGCGCGGGCCGAACAGGTTGGTTTCGATCTGAAGTTCCGGGATTTCCGCCGCGATGCGTGACAGCAAGGCGGCGCGGCGCGGCGGGGTGGTGTCGCCGTAGAACAGCACGGTCGGGCTGGCGGGCTTGTCGATCGCCGCAATCCCCGAGGGCGGAGCAAGCGGGACATGGAACAGACGCGCCAGCGGCAGGCGATCCTGAAGCGCCGCGATATTGGTCTGCGAATACTCGAACACCGCCCGGCAGGAGGCGAGCCGCGTCAGATAGGCCTCGGTCCAGCGATGCGGCAGCACCGATTGCTCGACCTGGAAGGCGATGCAGCGATCCGCCGGGACCGATGGAAAATTCTGCAGGGCGAAGGTGAAGACCGTGTCGTAATCCGAGGCGATCCGGTCGTTATCGGACAGCGCCGCCTCGATCCCCGCCTGCTGCAGCACCGATTGCAGCCGCCTCGCGAAATGCAGCGTGTGGGGCACGGTCAGGATCAGCGCCGCGCCGGGGCCGCGCGGCTTCGCGCTGCGCAGCGCGGGACCGAGCGCCTCCAGCCGCCGCCTGATGCCGGACGGCCCCTCCGTGGCGATGACCCGCAGGGCCAGCCCGAGCGTGTGGCGCAGCCCCCGCACCCGGATGGCCCGGTCGATCTGACGGACGGCGTTGATCAGGTGATCGCTCGGTTTCATTGGCAGGGACGCCCAGATATTCGCTCAGCCCCCTCTTTTTCACGGCCACCGGGTTGGGGGCAAGCGGCAAGCGTCGGAAATCCGGCAACATGTCCAGCTTTCATCAAATTCGCCGCAAAATCAGGGCCCGCGCGGCATGGCCGGGCGAGATTTTTGCCCGCAGCTCTGGCACTCTGAATGGGCGCAGGGGTGCGCGTGGGGTGTTTAAATGGTGGTGTTTGTCCACGTGGCGACGCATGTCGCCCGCAAAGCCAAATTCAGTACCAACATCACGGATCTGCGGCTCGTCGACACGGGCGAGGCGATCCTGCTGCTGTCCACCGCGAACAAGGGGGCGGGGCTCAGCGCCTATAACGTCAGCTCGGCCGCGGAGGCGGCGCAGCTTGTCGATGTCAATCCGCCGGCCAGTTACGGCATGTATTACGCCGCGCCGAAACTGTTCGAACTGGACCGGGACGGGCAGCGCCAGATCGGCCTCACCGGACAGCAGGGCAGCGTGCACCAGGGGCTTGACGTGTCGGCGGACGGCAAGCTGGGCAAATTCAGCCCGATGCTGCCCGCCAAGCAGATTCCGGGGGATGTCGTCGCGCTCGAAACGCTGGACCTCGGTGGGGTGCCGCATCTTCTGGCGGGCCAGGACGGGCGATTGTCGCTGACGCTCTACCGTCTCGGTGCGGACCGGCAATTGCACGACATCGGCACGGCCGCGCCCGCATCCAAGGCCGCCGTGGACAGCGAATACACCGACATCGCCGTGGCGCAGATCGCCGGCAAGAGCTTCGCATTCGCGGCCTCCGCGCAGGGCAACCGGATCGTCACCTACCGAGCGGGCGCGGCCGGGCTGGACCTGGTCGGCGAGATCGGGGGCGATAACGAGATCGGCCTGTCTGCGCCCCGGCTGGTGGAGACGCTGCGTTCGGGTGGCGCCACTTACCTGGTCGCGGGCGGGGGCGGCAGCAACTCGATCACCGTCTTCCGCGTGGATGGCAAGGGTGGGCTGACGCCGACTGATCACGTGGTCGATTCGCTTGGCACGCGGTTCCAGTCCGTCACCGCCATGGCTGTTGTCGAGATGGCGGGCCGCGCCTTTCTGTTCCTGGGCGGGGCGGATGACGGGATCTCGGTCATGACGCTGGACCGCGAAGGCCGCCTGATCCTTCTCGACACGATCATCGACACGGCGGAGATGGCGCTCGCGGATGTCACGGCATTGGCCGCGCGCCCTTTCGGGGCGGGCGTGGCCGTGTTCGCGGCCAGCGGGACCGAGACCGGGATCACCCAACTCCGGTTTTCGCCCGGCGAGATCGGGGTGTCGAGAGCCGCCTCCGGCCGGGTGGAGGGGACGGGCAAGGGTGATATCCTGATCGGGACCGGCTCCAGTTCTGTGGTCACGGGCGGTGCCGGGGACGACGTGCTGATCGCGCGCAAGGGTCGGGTCGATCTGAAGGGCGGGCCGGGTGCGGATACCTTCGTGCCCGGATATGGCGCCGAGATGGTGACGATCCATGATTTCAACCCGACTGAGGACAGTCTCGACCTGTCGGAACTTGCCTTCGTGCGCAGCCTGGCGCAGCTTCGCATCGTGCCGACGGCGCGCGGTGCGATGCTGAAAGCCGGTCCGGCCATCGTCGATCTGCGCACGAGCGGCGGCACGACGATGATGGCGTCCGATTTCGATGACAGCATGTTCCGGCTGGCGCATTACCTCAACGATATCGACTATTCCCGCTTCGTCACGCCGATCACGCCCGATCCGGGGACGTCTGCCACCCGCCCCGGCCGAGAGACCAGTTCGGGCGGGTATGAGGGGCCGGCCCCGCTGCCGCCGCTGACCCGCCCCGTCAAGCCGATGATCGGCACGCGCGGCGATGATCGCTTCACCGGCGGGCCGAGCGGGGTGACGGTGTTTGCCTATGCCGGACATGACCTGGCCCTCGGCGGGGCCGGTCAGGACAATCTCATGGGGTTCGACGGCAATGACACGCTGTTCGGTGCCGGGCATTCCGATTTCATCGATGGCGGCGCCGGCAATGATTCCATCGACGGGGGCGACGGACATGACCGGCTTTACGGCGGCGAGGGCTACGACGTCATCTTCGGCGGGCCGGGGGATGACCGGATCTGGGGCGGCGCGCAGGCCGACACGATCTACGGGCAGGGCGGCAATGACGTGATCTTCGGCGGTGCCGGAGGCGATGTGCTGCGCGGCGGGCCGGGCCATGACCGCATCCTCGGCATCGACGGGCCGGACACGATCGATGGCGGGCCGGGCCATGACATTCTGATCGGAGGCGGCAACAACACCAAGATCGTGGGCGGGCCGGGCAATGACCTGATCCGGGCCTTCGGCATCGGCAACGTGATCCACGGGATGGAAGGCAGCGACAGCGTCTATGGCGGCATGGGCGCGGATTTCATCCTGCTGGGGGGTGGAAACGACATCGCCTTCGGACGGGGCGGCGATGACTTCATCAACGGGGACAAGGGAGACGACAAGATCCTCGGCAATAACGGGAACGATCACCTCGTCGGCCATGACGGCGATGACAGCCTGTTCGGCGGAAATGGCGATGACCTGCTCTGGGGTGTGAAGGGAGACGATCTGGTCAGCGGCCAGGCTGGCAACGACTCCCTGCGCGGCGGCGACGGGCGCGACACGCTGATCGGCGGGCCGGGAAATGACAAGTTGCTGGGCGGCGCAGATGGCGATGACCTGCGCGGAGAGAGCGGCGACGACCTGATCTACGGGCAGGGCGGTCACGACACGCTGACGGGGGGGAGCGGGAACGATTCGCTCCACGGCGGATCGGATGACGATCACGTCTCGGGCGGGGATGGCGACGACCTGATCTCCGGCGGGCAGGGAGATGACAGCCTGGACGGGGGGGAGGGTGACGATACGATCTCGGGCGGCGGCGGCGATGACCGGATCGCAGGCGGCGGCGGCGACGATCACCTCAGCGGCGGGTCGGGTGCGGATGTCTTTGTCTTCGCGCCCGCCAAGGCCGGCAGCGGGATCGAGCGCGACCGGATCACCGATTTCGATCCCGGACAGGATCTGATCGACCTGTCCGCAATGTCACCCGATCTGGTCTGGATGGAGATGGCCGCATTCACCGCGACGGGGCGGGTCGAGGCACGGCTTGCCGTGGCCCCATCCGGCAATCAACTGATGATCGACCTGAGCGGAAACGGCCGGGCCGATCATCTCATCGAACTTGGCGGGGTCGGCATCGCGCCGTTCGATCTGCTGTTCTGACGGTCCGGTCGGGCCTACTTTCCGGTCAGAAGCGTCCACCAGATCTTCTTTGACGGCTCCTGATACCACGCCACGCCGAGGCTCTTGGCATTAGGGTCCATGATGACATCTCGCGTGTCGCGGGTCTCCATCCAGGCCTGCAGCGTGGCGATGTCGTTTTCGTAGCTTTCGCTGATATTCTCGCCCACCAACTCGCCCGAGAACCCGGCCCGCTGCGCCCGGTCGAGCGGCGAGGAGCCATCGGAGCCGAAATGCCAGGCCCGGTTCTGTGCGGCCATGTCACGGGAATGCGCCGCGGCGGCGGCGTTCAGCGCCGGGTCCAGCGTCAGCGGCGGCGCGTTCGATCCCTGACGCAGCAGATTGACCTGCTGGGCGACGCGGCCCGGGATGGCCTCGGCTTCGGCGGCGCCGATCGTGTAGGCCACTGGGATCGCCGCCCCGTCAGCGCCGATCTGCGCCCCTGGCGTGCGCGGCGCGCAGCCCGCCAGCGTCGCACCAACCGCCAGACTCAGGATGATCCGCTTCATACTGCCCTCAACTCGATCTGCATGTCGTTTGCGCCCCATCTACCGCGCGGCGGGGCCACGTCAAAGCCAATTATGCGTGATTTTGACCACATTTCTCCGGGGAATTGGGGCGATGACGTCGGTTTGAGTTGCCCGGAACATCCCGCCGGGCGTATCGCTGAGCGATGAGTTGCAAGGCCGCACAAGACGGCCCGAGCAGGAGAGACAGATGACCAGATCCAGACAGGGCGGCTTCAGCCGCCGCAGTTTCGTGACCTCGGCCATGGCGCTCGGCATGGGCGGGCTGGCTGCGCCGGCGCTTGCCCAGACCCCGGATGCCGGGCGGGTGCAATATGAGGCCGCGGCCGATCAGCGCCGCAATATTTCCAGCTTTCGCGCCCAGGACTGGCGGCCTTATTTCCAAACCCTGACCAATGGAGCGATCCTGTGCGACCTGACTTCGCGCGCGGTGCATTTCTGGTCCGAGGATGAGAGCATCTATCGCCTCTACCCGTCCTCGATCCCGGTGAGCGAGGATCTGACCCGCAAGGGCCGGACCGAAATCATCAAGAAGGTCGTCGGCCCGAGCTGGGCTCCGACGCCGGAGATGAAAAAGCGCAATCCCGAATGGCCCGATTTCGTACCGCCGGGACCGGATAATCCGCTGGGCACCCATGCGCTGTGGTTTAGCTGGCAGTATTACCGCCTGCACGGCACCCATGATACGCGCAAGATCGGCCGCAAATCCTCGAATGGCTGCATCGGTCTGTATAATGAGCATATCAAGGAGATGTACGATCTGACCAAGATCGGCACACAGGTTCTGCTGATCTAGCCTCGGCGGCGATGGCGACATGACCGATGGGCCGTCATGGCCCCCGTTCGTATCAGGCGACGAGCGCGTCGAGTTTTGCTGCGCAGATGAAATCGTTCTCGCTCAACCCGCCCGCGTCATGGGTGGTGAAGCGCACCTCGCAATAGCCGAAACCGAAGCGGATATCGGGATGGTGATCCTGCTTGTTGCCGAGCCATGCGGCCAGGTTCGCCATCTCGACCGCCTTCAGGAAGCCCTTGAAGGTGAAGCGGCGCTCGATCGCCTCTCCGTCCCCGGTGATCTCCCACTCATTCAGGTCTTGCAGCATCGACCGCGCTGCGCCGTCTTCCAGGGCAGCGGCCTCTGACGTGCAATTGCGATCGGCGAGTTTCTGATCGGCCATGTGATCCTCCTGTCATCGTTCATCTGGTCCAACGCGGCTGGCGGCGGTTTGGCTGCAACGGATCGCGGAACGCCGCCGTCGCGCGAACTCGGGCCGGGGGTCAGACCCAGCCCGAGATATTCTCGCGCACCACGTCCAGCATCACCTCGATATGGGCCGGATCGTCGTTCAGGCAGGGGATATAGGTGAAATCCGTGCCCCCCGCGGCCTCGAAACTCTCGCGGATCTCGCCGTTGATCTCTTCCAGCGTCTCAATGCAATCGGCGGCGAAGGCGGGCGAGATCACGGCGATGTCGGTCACGCCGGCGCGGGCCAGATCGGCCACATGCTCCACCGTGTAGGGCCGCAGCCACTCCTCGCGGCCGAAGACGGACTGGAAGGTCGTGTCGATCACCCCGTCCGGCCAGCCGAGCTCCTGTTGCAGCAGGCGCGAGGTCTTCTGGCACTGGCAGTGATAGGGGTCGCCCTCCATCAGGTAGCGTTTCGGCATCCCGTGATAGGACGCCACCAGCCGGGCGGGCATCCGGCCATCCAGGGCGCGGCGCACCGATTGGGCAAGCGCGCGGATATAGTCGGGCCGGTCGAAATACGGCTCGACCGTGCGCAGCGCCGGCTGCCAGGTCTGATCCATCAGCGCGCGGAAAAGCTGGTCGTTGGCGGTGGCGGAGGTTGGCCCGGCATATTGCGGGTAAAGCGGCAGGAACACGATCCGGCGACACCCGGCCTCGACCATCCGCTGCACCACCTCGCGGGTGGAGGGGTTGCCGTAGCGCATGCAGAATTCGACCATCATCTTGTCGCCCCATTCCGCCTCGGCGCGGGCGCGCAGCGCCTCGGTCTGGCTGCGGGTGATGGTCATCAGCGGGCTTTCGCCTTTCTCCTCGTTCCAGATCAGCTTGTAGTTTTCGCCCGAAGAAAAGGGGCGCTTGGTCAGGATGATGCCCTGCAGGATCGGCTGCCATTTCCAGCGGGGCAGGTCGATCACGCGACGGTCGGAGAGGAATTCGTTCAGATAGCGCCGCATCGACCAGTAATCATAGCCATCCGGCGTGCCCAGATTGGCAATCAGGATGCCGGTTCTGGCCGGGGCAATCTTCGGGTGGTCGGCGGGCAGGTGCTGGGATGTCATGTCTTCCTCGCATTCAGCGCCGCGGCAAGCGGCATCTTGGCCGAGCCGGGCCGGAGCGGTTTCTGCTGACCGGCATCCGGGGCCCAGCCGGTCAGGAATACCAGATCGAATGTGGCGATGATCCGCGACGAATCGTCCGGGTCGGGATGGGTGACGGCGTAATCGGCGGCGGCCCGCGCAAAGACCTCGCGCCGTGTCGGAACACGCAGCCGGTCGGCAAGCGCGTTCGTCTCTCCCATCGCGCGCAGATCGGCGGCCAGGTGGAACAGGTCGCGATAGCTGGCCGGGATCGTGACGTGATCGGCCACCGGCAGGGCCAGCCCGGCCCGCGACAGCAGCCCGCCCAGATCCCGGATCTCGCCCATCGGCAGCACCCGCGGCGAGAGACCGCCCGTCACCGCGATCTCGGCCTGCATCAGGACCTCGCGCAACTCCCTGAGCGTGTCGCCGCCCGGACACACCGCGATGAACAGCCCGTCCGGCTTCAGCGCACGGGCGCATTGCACGATCTGTCCCACGGGGTCGTCGGCCCAGTGAAGCCCCATGGCGTGGATGACCAGATCGAGATCGCCGGGAAGGTCCAGCCGCTCGGTATCGGGCCGAATCTGCGCGTCCGGGACATAGCCTGCCCACAACTCCGGCCAGGGTGTGACGACGGCGATGCTCCGAAAGCTTCTGTTAACCTCCTGGAGCCTATCATGCAGCTCGTCAGCCGCGATCCGGTGCAGCGGTTCGGCCGGGCCGAGCCTGAGCGCCCGCAGCCGGTTGCGTGCCAGTGCGGCCGGGTCGGTCAGCCGGTTCGGCCGCCCTGCTGGGTTTGGGGGTCGGGATGCGGAGATCATGGGGCCAAGTCTTAATTATCTTCCCGCGGCGATAAAAGGCGCATTGCGGCTCGTCTATCCGCCGCAATGCCTGTCCTGCTCCGTGGGGGTGGATCAGGACGGCGCGCTCTGCCCGGAATGCTGGCGCGATTGCGAGTTCATCACCGGCTGCGCCTGCCACATCTGCGGCGTGCCGCTGCCGGGCGAGGACGAGGGTGAGGCGGATTTGCGCTGCGATGACTGCCTGTCGGCGGCGCGGCCCTGGGAGCAGGGGCGCGCGGCCATCACCTATCGCGGGGTCGGGCGCAGCCTGGTGCTGGCGCTGAAACATGGCGACCGGCCGGATCTGGCGGCGCCGCTCGGCCAGTGGCTGGCGCGCGTGGTGACGCCGCTGATCCGGCCCGGACTGATCGTCGCCCCGGTCCCGCTACATCCGCGCCGCCTGCTGTTGCGGAAATACAACCAGGCGGGGCTGCTGTCCGCGCAACTGGCGCGTCGGCATTCGGTCCAGAATTGTCCCGGATTGCTGGTGCGCAGCAGGCCGACCGTGGCGCAGGATCACCGCACGGCGGAGGAGCGGTTTGAGAATCTGCGCGGCGCCCTGGCCGTGTCGGCGCGCTATCGCGACCAGATTGCCGGCCGGCCGATCCTGGTGGTCGATGACGTGATGGCTTCCGGCGCGACGATGAGCGCTGCGGCGGAGGCGTTGCGGGACGCCGCATCCGGGCCGGTTCTGGCCGCGGTGCTGGCGCGGGCGGTGAAGGAGTAGGAACGGACCGCCCGCCCAAATGTTCAGACAAAACGCCCCCGAATGCTGGAAATCATGGCCGCGCCGACCTAGATAGCGGGTCAACACATATCGAGGATCATCATGGCCAGCGTAGAAATCTACACCACCCCGACCTGCCCCTATTGCCACGCCGCCAAGCGGCTGCTGAACGAGAAATCGGTCAGCTTTCGCGAGGTCGATGTCAGCCGCGATCCCGACTTGCGCGATGCCATGACCGAGCGCGCCGGGGGCCGCCGGACCGTGCCGCAGATCTTCATCGACGGCCAGGGGATCGGGGGCGCGGATGATCTCTTCGAGCTCGACAAATCCGGCAAGCTCGACACGCTGCTGGCTGCCTGAGCCATGACCGCGCGGCTGGTGGCAGGTCTCGTGCAGCTTTCGGTCGGGGATGACCCGGCCGCGAACCTGCCGGACACGATGTCCCTGATCGCCGAGGCCGCGGGGCAGGGCGCGTCGCTGGTTCTGACGCCCGAATGCACCAACATCAGCTCGTCGCATCGCCGCTGGCAGCAGGAGGTGCTGCGGCCGGAAGGGGCGGACCCCACGCTGGCCGCGCTGCGCGCGCAAGCGGCGGATCTGGGCATATGGCTGCTGATCGGCTCGCTGGCGCTGAAATCCGACGATGCGGACGAGACGCGCTTCGTCAATCGCAGTTTCCTGATTGCGCCGGATGGCAGGATCGCGGCGCGATATGACAAGATCCACATGTTCGACGTCACCATCTCCGAGACCGAGAGCTACCGCGAATCGAAGGCGTATCGGCCGGGCAGCAGGGCGGTGATGGCGGCGGGGCCGGTGCCGATCGGGCTAAGCGTCTGCTATGATCTGCGCTTCCCACAGCTTTACCGTGCGCTCGGCCGGGCGGGCGCTGCCGTGCTGACGGTTCCCGCAGCCTTCAACGACACCACGGGTGCCGCGCATTGGGAGGTGCTGTTGCGGGCCCGCGCGATCGAGACGGGATGTTTCGTCCTGGCCCCTGCCCAATGCGGAACCCATGCGGCGGAACACGGCTCCGGGCAGCGGGCGCGGCGCAGCCATGGCCACAGCCTTGCGGTCGCGCCCTGGGGTGAAGTGCTTGTGGACGCAGGGGAAGTTGTCGGCAGCCGCGTCGTTTCGCTTGACTTGGAGGAGGTTGACAAGGCACGTTCGCGCATTCCCGCCATCCACGCCGAACAGGAATTCTTGCTTCCGTGACCGACCTGACCGCCGCCGCTGACGACACTGCCCGCGCCTCTGTCGCGGCGAGTCTGTTTGCCGAGGTTCTGGTGGTGGAGCAACTGGCGCGGGCGATGATCGGGCGGACCTTGCCCAACGGGATGCAGATCTCGCATTTCTCTGTGCTGAACCTGCTGGCCCATGTCTCGGAAGAGCGCACGCCCGCGCAACTGGCCGAGGCGTTTCACGTCACCCGCGGGGCGATGACCAACACGCTGGCCCGTCTGGAATGGGCCGGGCATGTCCATATCCGGCCCGACTGGGACGATGCGCGGCGCAAATTCGTCTCGATCAGCCCGGCCGGGCGGCGGGCGCGGGATGCCGCGCTTGCGGCGATCCTGCCGGCCATGTCCGACGTGGTGGCCGATATCGGGGCGGAGCGGGTGCGGGCCGCCCTGCCGGTGCTGCGCGCGCTGCGCGACCGGCTGGAAAGCGACTAGGCCAGCCGGGCGGCGAGGCGCAGCGCATGGCTGGGATCGCGCGCGACGGGCGGCATGACCGGATCATAGGCGGCACGGATCAGCCGGGCGAGCTGCTCCGACGCCGTCACCTCATGCGCAAATGTCAGGGTGGAGCGCACGGCAAGCGTCTCTGCCAAGGCGGCGGGATGCGCATCCGCCAGAGCGCCATCCATGCGCACGAAGCTGAAACAGGCGCGGATGGCGCCGTGGGCGTCGAAGCGGAACATCTGGTAATGCTCGGCCCCGGCGTCGGTCAGCCGAGCGATCATGCCGGGCTGTCCGGTCAGCCGGTCGAGATCGGGGATGCCGTCAAGCTCGGGCCAATCGCGGCAGAAGAACATCATCAGGTTCGCGCCGGATTCGGGATCGGTCTCGGCCAGTTCCTGCCCGGCATGGGCATAGACCGCGCGGATCGCGGCGCGGAAGACGTCGAGTGACTCGTCGGCCAGTCCGAAGATCACCGGCGCCACGGGACGTCCCCATCGCGCGCAAAGATAGGCACCGTCGCGCGTGAAAAGCGGGGTGATCTGGTCTGCGGTAAGGCGCATCTCGAGGCTCCTTCTGGTCCGGGTCTTTCCAAACCCGTCCCGGCTGCGAAGGTCAAGTGGGCGGGCGCGCCGCCCGGCGACCCACGGCCCGGTTCGCGCCGCATGCCGTTCGGCTTGTCCCGTGCGGTGTCTGGGCTATAAGGGGCGGCGAGCACAAGGCGGGACGACATGAGCCACGAGAGCGACAGTTTCATCGATGAAGTGACCGAAGAGGTCCGGCGCGACCGGTTGTTTGCGCTGTTCCGCCGCTATGGCTGGATCGGGATGCTGGTGATCGCGGTGATCGTGGGCGGCGCGGCGTGGCGGGAATATGACGCGTCGCGCGACCGTGCGCAGGCGCAGGCCTGGGGCGATGCGGTGCTTGCGGCGCAGCAATCCGAGGACACGGTGGCACAGCTTGCGGCCCTCGATGCGGGCGGAAACCCCGACCGGGCTGCGCTTGGCGATCTGCTGGCGGCTGGCGCGGCGGTTGAAGGCGGCGATCAGGAGGTGGCAGCGGCGCGGCTCGAGGCGGCGGTCTCGGCGGCGGAGGATCCGGTGCTGCGTGATCTGGCGCGGCTGAAGGCGGTGCTGGCACAGGGCGATCAGATGGATCCTGCCGCCCGTGACGCGGCGCTGTCGGAACTGTCGAAACCCGGCGCACCGTTCCGCTTGCTGGCATTGGAGCAGAAGGCCGTGGCGCTTGCCGCCGCCGAAAGGTCGCAGGATGCGCTAGTCCTGATCCGCGAGATCCAGGCCGAAGAAGGCGTCAGCCAGGCGCTAAACCAGCGGTTGACCGAGCTGATGATTACCCTAGGCGGCGAGCCCGGCGTCGATCCGGCCATGCCGCCCGCCGTTGCCAATGCCGCGGCGGTGCCCCAGGGCGCCGACACCCAGCCGGCCGCAGCCGCCCCCGCAGGCGTGACCCAAGACCCGGAGTGAGCCGAAGATGACGTTTCAGACCCGAGCCGCCCTGCTGCCCCGTTCCCTGCTGCGCCCCGGCTGCGCCGCGCTGCTGACCGGGCTGATCCTGGCCGGATGCAGCGAGCGCGAGGTGCCGCTGCCCGGACCGCGGCTGGATCCGCGCGCCGTGACCTCGCCCGACGGACCGGCGGTGGAGCAGCCCATGACCGTATCGGGGGCATTGCGCCTGCCCGCGGTGCGGGGGAATACGGAATGGACCCATCGCGCCGGCAACGCCGCGCATCTCAGCGGCCATGTCGCGCTTGGTTCTGGCCTGCAGCAGGTCTTCGCGGTGCCGATCGGACTGCCGGGTGGCAAGCGTCACCGGATCACGGCCGATCCGATCGTGGCAGGCGGGCGGATCTTCACCCTCGACAGCCAGACCGGCGTGACGGCGACGGCGCTGTCGGGTGGCCGGGCCTGGTCAACCGATCTGACCCCGACCGGCGGGCGCGCCGCCAGCGTCTCGGGCGGCGGCATCGCCTATGAGGCGGGACGGGTTTTCGTGACCACCGGCAACAGCGAGGTGGTGGCGCTCGATGCTGCGAGCGGGGGCGTGTTGTGGCGTCAACGGACCGGCGCGCCGGTTGCAGGCTCGCCGACCGTCGAGAACGGCGTGGTCTATGTCACCACCCGCAGCGCCGAGGGCTTCGCCATCCGGGCCTCGGACGGCAAGCTGCTGTGGCAGGTGGCGGGCATCCCGCAGCCGACTGCCATTATCGGCGTGGCCGCGCCGGCCGTGCAGGGGGATCTGGTGATCTTCCCGTTCTCCTCCGGCCAGCTTCTCGCGGCGGACCGCGAAACCGGGGCCGAGCGGTGGTCGGCGCAGGTCGCCGGCAACCGGACCGGCCGCGCCGCCGCCTATATCCGCGACGTGACCGGAGAGCCGGTCATCGCGGGCGAGGTGGTCTATGCCGGCACCTCCTCGGGCCGGATTGCCGCCTTCGACCGGATGACCGGGGCCGAGCTGTGGTCGGCCCGGCAGGGCGCGATGTCGCCGGTCGTCGTCGCCGGAAATGCGATCTTTGCCGTGAACGACCAAAACCAGCTCATCCGGCTGGACGCCGCGAGCGGCGCCGTGGTCTGGGGCCGCAACCTGCCGTGGTACGAGGATGAGCGCATCCGCAAGCAGGACCGGATCTATGCCCATTACGGACCGATCCTGGCCGGCGGGCGGCTGTTCGTGGCCTCGTCTGACGGGCTGCTGCGTGCCTTCGATCCGGCCTCCGGCCAGTTGGTCGGGCAGGCGGCGATCCCGGGCGGGGCCGCCACCGCCCCGGTGGTGGCCGGCGGGGTGCTCTATGTCACCGGGCAAGACGGCCGGCTTTACGCGTTCCGATGAGCTTCACCCTCGCCATTGTGGGCCGGCCCAATGTCGGCAAGTCGACCCTGTTCAACCGGCTGGTCGGCAAGCGTCTGGCGCTTGTCGATGACCAGCCGGGGGTGACGCGCGACCTGCGCGAAGGGCAGGGACGTCTGGGCGATCTGCGTTTCATCGTGGTGGATTCCGCCGGGCTGGAGATGGCCGAGGATGACAGCCTGCAGGGCCGGATGCGCCGCCTGACCGAGCGCGCGGTGGACGAGGCCGATGTGGCGCTGTTCGTGATCGACGCGCGCGCCGGGGTGACGGCGGCGGATGAGTATTTCGCTGATATCCTGCGCAGGCGGGCCAAGCACGTCATCCTGGCCGCCAACAAATCCGAAGGCCGCGCCGGGGAGGCCGGGGCGATGGAGGCATATTCGCTGGGCCTGGGCGAGCCGCTGCGCATCTCTGCCGAACATGGCGAGGGGATGGAGGATATCTATGCCGCGCTGAAGCCGCTTGCGGCGGAGCTGTCGGCACAGAATGCGGTCCACGAGCCGGCGGTGGATGTGGATCTGCCCGAGGATGCGGAGTTCGACGAGGACTCCGCGCCCGACTGGATGCCGACAGATGCGAGACCGCTGCAACTGGCGGTGATCGGGCGACCGAATGCGGGCAAATCGACGCTCATCAACAAGATCCTGGGCGAGGACCGGCTTCTGACCGGCCCGGAGGCGGGGATCACCCGCGACGCGATCTCGGTCCGGGCCGAGTTCATGGGCACGCCGATGCGGATTTTCGACACGGCCGGGATGCGCAAGCGCGGCCGGGTGGTCGACAAGCTGGAGAAGCTGTCGGTCGCGGACGGGCTGCGCGCGGTCCGCTTTGCCGAGGTCGTTGTGGTCCTCTTGGATGTCGCGATCCCGTTCGAGCAGCAGGATCTGCGCATCGCCGATCTGGCCGAGACCGAGGGGCGGGCCGTCGTGGTTGCGGCGAATAAATGGGATCTGGAAGAGGACAAGCCCGAAAAGCTGAAGGAGCTGCGGCAATCCTTCGAGCGGCTTTTGCCACAGTTGAAGGGGGCACCGCTGGTAACGGTGTCGGCGCGGACCGGCAAGGGGCTGGACCGGCTGCACAACGCGATCATGCAGGCCTATGCGGTGTGGAACCGCCGGGTCTCGACCTCGAAGCTGAACCAGTGGCTCGAAGCGATGACCGAGGCCCATCCGCCCCCCGCGCCGGGCGGCCGGCGCATCCGGCTGCGCTACATGACCCAGGTCAAGACCCGTCCGCCGGCCTTCGTGGTGAAATCCACCCATACCGACAAGATCCCGGACAGCTATCACCGCTATCTGGTCAACGGGCTGCGGATGGATTTCGACATGCCGGGCACGCCAATCCGCATTTTCTTCCGCGATCAGGGCAAGGCCAACCCCTATCGCCACAAGGCCGAGAAGATCAGCCAGTCTGGTGCGCTGTCCAAGCACAAGAACCGGCAGAAGCCCAAGGGCAGCTAGGTCGTCACCCGTACCAGCAGGAATGTCAGCGCGGCGATGGACAGCACCGAGATCACCGCGATCAGCGGCGCGGCCTCGATCATGGTTGCGGCGATGGCCAGGAAGGCAAACATCACCGTGATCGTGTAATAGGCGTTTTCGGGGATCCGCATCTGTATTGCGATGGCCGCGATGCAGGCCAGCACGGCCCCGACGAGCGAGGCGAGTTCCGGCGGGATCGGCGTCACGTCATCCACGAAGGACGAAAACGCGGTGAAGGTCAGGATGCTGACCCAGCCGGTGAAGATACCGATTGCCGGGTTCCGACCCAGGCGACCATCGGAGAAGCGGCGACTGCTGGCCGAAATCATCGCCAGCAGCATCATCACGCAGATCATGAACCCCAGCAGAGGAAAGCTCTGCGCCACCCAGGGCCAGATTGCGCCGGCCATGAAGGCAGCCGCCAGCAGCAGCATGTCGGCCACCGGATAGGCCCGCGCCGTGCCGATTTCCCGGAAGGTCTGGACCACGAGGAATAGCACCACCACCCAGACCGCGATCAGCAGCAGCCAGGTGGCGGGCTCGGTGGGGTTCAGCAGAACCGCGGCCAGTAGGTTTGGACCCGAACTCACCTGCCTACCGTCCAGATAGACCTGTGTGATGTCCAGATCGATCTGCGCGAAGGACAGCAGGACGCTGCTGATGACGAAGATCAGCGCGGAGGAGCACATAAGCAATGTGGCGTTGCGATGCATCACGCTCAACGTCCGGACCTGACGCAGGTTTCGCCCTATTTTGCCCATCTCCCCCGACCGGATCAAATCCTAGCCCAATGCGCCATCCGCGCCGAGCACCGATTTTCCACCCAGATAGGGGTGCAGCGCCGCAGGCAGACGGACCGTACCATCGGCCTGCTGGCCGTTTTCCAAGACCGCGATCAGGCACCGTCCGACAGCCAGACCCGATCCGTTCAGCGTATGCAGGAATTCGGGCTTGCCACCGCCTTCCGGGCGGAAGCGCGCATTCATCCGCCGCGCCTGGAAGTCGCCGCAATAGCTGACCGAGCTGATCTCGCGATAGCTCCGCTGTCCGGGCAGCCAGACCTCGATGTCATGGGTGATGCGTGCGCCAAACCCCATATCGCCCGTGCAGAGCACCACCGTGCGAAAAGGCAGTTCCAGCCCTTCCAGCACCGCCTCGGCGCAGCCGGTCATGCGGGCATGTTCCGCCAGACCCTCATCCGGGGCGGTGATTGACACCATCTCGACCTTCTCGAACTGGTGCTGGCGCAGCATCCCCGCTGTGTCGCGGCCGGCACTGCCGGCTTCGGAGCGGAAACATTGCGAATGCGCCACCATGCGGCGCGGCAGCGTCGCGGCATCGACGATTTCGCCGTTCACGGTGTTGGTCAGCGTGACCTCGGCGGTGGGGATGAGCCACCATCCTTCGCTGGTCTGGTAGCTGTCCTCGCCGAATTTTGGCAATTGCCCGGTGCCCTCCATCATCTCTGGCAGGACAAGAACCGGCGCCCAGGTCTCGGTCAGGCCGTGGCGGTCCACATGCAGGTCGATCATGTATTGCGCAAGCGCGCGGTGGATGCGGGCCACCGCGCCCTGCAGCACCACGAACCGCGCCCCGGACAGCTTGGCCGCCGTGCCGAAATCCATCCCCGGCTGCACGCCGGGCAGCTCGAAATGCTCGACCGGCGTGAAATTCATCTCGCGCGGGGTGCCCCAGCGTCTGATCTCGACATTGTCGCTATCATCCTTACCATCGGGCACCTCAGCCAAAGGCAGGTTCGGAATCGTCATCAGCAGGTCGCGCAACTGCCGGTCCAGATCGGCCGCCTCGGCCTGCATCGCGGCAAGCTGCGCCTTGCTGTCCGCCACGTGGGCGCGCAACCGCTCGAACTCGGCCTCGTCGCCTTTGGCCTTCGCCGCGCCGACCTGCTTGCTGGCGCGGTTCTGTTCGGCCTGCGCCTCCTCGGCGTCCCTGATCCGGGCCCGGCGGGTCTCGTCCAAGGACAGGATCGCGGCCGAAACGGGATCTGCCCCGCGGCGGCGCAGGGCGGCATCGAAGGCGTCCGGGTTGTCGCGGATGGTGCGGATGTCGTGCATGGCGGAACCTGTCTGCTGGGTCGTCAGCCTGTTAGCGGATGGCGCGGCAGAATGAAATACGCGCGTTGGCCGCAGAGCGCGTCACCGCGCCGTTGCGATCCCGGCCCGATCCAGTAGGGTATTGAGCTGATCCCAGAACTGTGCCTCTCCGGCATAGCCTTCGATCCGGCCGGTCTCCAGCCCGTCGCGGATCAGGATGAAGGTCGGCGTCACGCCCGGATTGCTGTCGAGCGCCAGCCCGTCCGGCCAGGGACCGCGCAGATGGACCCGCATCAGCGGCGCGGCGACGCCTTCGGCGCGGCTGCCATAGTCGGGTCCGATCTCCCGCTCCCACTGCGCGCAGTAGAGGCAGCCTTCCTGCCGCACCATCAGCAATTGAACCGGCGCGACCTGCGAGGTGCCGGCGAGGACGGCGAGGCCGACAGAGCTTGCGATCAGCGTCGCGAGCAGGGACAGGATCTGCAACCGCATCATCGGCTCGGCCTCGCTGTGGTGAGAACTCCGGCAGGATAGGTGCCCGTCGCGGCCGATTGCAACCCGGACGCGGCGGCCGGCATTGCCTTTGGCGATGCCGCAGCCCACCATGCCGGTGAGGTTCAACAGTGATTTCAATGAAACGCCCGAAACCGCGCCGCGCGGGGCGGGGAAGCGCCTTAGGATCGGATCAGATGACAAGGAGAGCGACCATGTTGGATCTGTCCGAAGACCGGCTTTACGCCGCGTTGTCGAATCGCGACCCGGCCTATGAGGGGCGGGCCTTCGTGGGTGTCACCTCGACCGGGATCTTCTGCCGCCTGACCTGCCCGGCGCGCAAGCCGAAGCCTCAGAATTGCCGCTGGTTCACCTCGGCCAATGCGGCGCAAGCGGCGGGGTTCCGGCCCTGCAAGCGCTGCCACCCCGCAGGTGCGACGGCGGAGGGCGATGCGGATGTCACGCGGCTGCGCGCGGCGATCGAAGCCGATCCCGCCCGCCGCTGGAGCGAGGCGGATGTGGCGGAGATGGGCATGGACCCCTCGACCATCAGGCGCGCCTTTCGACGCCATTTCGGCATGACCTTCCTGCAGATGGCGCGTGAGGCGCGGCTGCGCGAAGGGGCGCGCCGCATGGCCGGTGGCGATGCGGTGATCGAGGCGCAGCTTGATGCGGGTTTCGATTCGGCCTCCGGGTTCCGGCAGGCCTTCGCGCGGTTGTTCGGCCATCCCCCGGCCGCGATGCGGGGCGGCGGCGGGCTTGTGGCGGACTGGATCGACACCCCGCTTGGCGGAATGATCGCGGTGGCCGACGATGCCGCGCTGCATCTGCTGGAGTTCACCGACCGCAAGGCGCTGAAGGGGCAACTCGCGAAACTCTCGAAGGATGCGGGCGGGCGGATCGGGCTGGGCCAGTCCGAGATGACGCGCGAGACGGCGCGGCAACTGGCCGGGTTCTTCGCCGGTGATCGCGCGCGGTTCGATCTGACGCTCTCGCCGCATGGCACGACGTTTCAGCGCCGGGTCTGGGACGCGCTGATCCGTATCCCGGCAGGCGAGACCCGCAGCTATGCCGAGGTCGCGCAGGCCATCGGCCAGCCGACCGCGACCCGCGCCGTGGCGCGCGCCAACGCCACCAATGGCATCGCCATCGTGATCCCCTGCCACCGGGTGATCGGCGCGGACGGGTCACTGACCGGCTATGCCGGCGGGCTGTGGCGCAAGGAAAAGCTGATCGCGGTCGAGCGGGGTTACGCGTCGCCCGAATCGGCTTGACGCCACGGGTCGGCAGGTATATTCACCCGCGAACGGATTTTCGGGCGCTGCGTCGCGGCGCCCTTTCACATTGGGACTTCGCCGTCCCGCGAACGTCAAACGAGGATAACACCATGTCGCGCGTCTGCGAACTGACCGGCAAGGGCCCGATGAGCGGGAACAATGTCAGCCACGCCAACAACAAGACCCGTCGCCGGTTCCTGCCGAACCTGAACGACGTCACCCTGACCTCGGAAAAGACCGGCCGCAGCTACTCGCTGCGCATCTCGGCCGCGGCGCTGCGCTCGGTCGATCACCGCGGCGGGCTGGACGAGTTCCTGGCCAAGGCAAAGGACGCGGATCTGTCCGCGCGTGCGCTGAAGATCAAGAAGGAAATCTCGAAGTCGAGCGACACGGCGGCAAATCTCGAGACCTGAGCGCCTCCACATTCCGAATTTTGCAGCGCCCTGCCGGATGATCCGGCGGGGCGTTTCGCTTTGTCGCACCCCCCTCGGCAAGCTGGCGCCGCGCGACCGGAATGGCTAAGGGGTTGGCATGATGACCGCGTTCCGCGCCTGCCTGATCCTGTGCCTGCTGCTGACCTCCCACGGTCTGGCGGCGGCTCGCGGTCAGCCGCGTGTGGCAGAACAGCAGGTCCTGTGCCTTGGTGGCGCCGCCGTGCAGATGCTGATCGGCGCGGATGGCAAGCCGGTGCGCCGGCTGGTGCTCTGCGCCGACCTGGCGCTGAACGTGATCTCCGCGGTGGTGGCGGATCCCGGTGTGCCGGTGGCACCGATGCGGCAGACCATGCGGGAGCCCGCCGTGGCGGTTCCTTTTACCACATCGGGGCGCGACACCCCGCCCGCGCAGGCGCGCGGACCCCCGATCATGTCAGGCTGACTTGAAACGACACCCAATCGAACAAGGACGATGACATGACCACGAAGATCCTGACCGCGCTAATGGCGCTTGCGCTGCCAACGGCGGCACTGGCGCAGGCCGGCGACCTCCAGATCACCGACAGCTTCGCGCGCAGTTCCAACCCCCGCACCGGGGCCGCTTATCTGACCATCCACAATGCCGGGCCGGAGGCCTGCACGCTCAGCGCCGTCACCACGCCGATCACGGACAACGCAGAGCTGCATACCAGCCGCGAGGACGCGGACGGCCTGATGCAGATGGTGCCGCTGGAGGACGGAATCACCATAGCAGCGGGTGCCGACCATATGCTGGCGCGCGGTGGCGACCACATCATGCTGATGGGGCTGGCCGAACCGCTCGCTGAGGGCGACGAGGTGGCGCTGACGCTCGACTTCGGCACATGCGGCACGGTCGAGACGGTGGCCCCTGTCGACAACGCGCGGATGAGCGGCGCCGACACGGCCGCGGCGCATGGCTCCGGCATGGACCACTGAGCGGCGCGGGCAGGGCGGGTCACCGCCTTGCCCGCATCCTTACGCAGATGTGATTGGGTCGGTGCGGGAATCGTGCGACCCTGACCACGGCGCAGGCGTTGGGATGTGATGGACGCAAAGCTATGAACTATGCCGAATTTTCGCTGATCCGCTTCGGATCGGGGCTGGCGCCGGGCATCATGGGTCCACCCGATGCAGATGCGCTGCTGGAAACCCTCTCCGATCCCGATGCCACGCCGCGTTACCCTGGCCTGTCGACGGTGCGGGCGGGGGCGCTGCTGGCGGAGTTCGACGCGGCGGGTCGGGCGCAGCGCGAAGGCCAGGCGGGGGCAGACACGCGGCGCGAGAACGCCAAGACCGTTCTGGTGGAGGAGATCAACGCCGCCCACCGCGCGAGGCTCGCGCGCGCCGTCGAGCATCCGACGGGCTTCCCCGAGCGATTGCTGCAATTCTGGTCGAGCCATTTCAGCATCCGTGCCGGGGGGCCGCATCTGCGCGCCATGCTGGCCGCGTTTCACGAAGACGCGCTGAAGCCGCATCTGACCGGCAGTTTCGGCACGCTGCTGCGCGCCGCGACGTTGCATCCGGCGATGCTGATCTATCTGGATCAGCAGAACTCTGTCGGTCCGACATCGACCTTCGCCGTGCGCAACCTCAAGCGCGGCAATTTCGGGCTGAACGAGAACCATGCCCGCGAACTGCTCGAACTGCATAGCATCGGGATCGATGGCGGGTATGGCCAGGCGGATGTGCGCGAGCTGGCAGAGCTGATGACCGGGCTGCGGCTCGGCGAGAACCGGGCCTTCACCTTCGATGCGAAACGCGCCGAACCGGGTGCCGAGACGGTGATGGGCATCGAATATGGCGGCGGCCGTCCACCGCGCCTGTCAGAGTTCGACGCCTTCCTTGACGATATCGCCACCCATCCTCAAACCGCGGCCCATATCTCGCGCAAGCTGGCCACGCATTTCTGCGCCGACTCCCCGCCGGAACGGCTGGTGGCCGACATGACTGCGCGGTTTCGCCAGACCCGCGGCGATCTGATGGCGGTCTACGAGGTGATGGCGGGCCATGAAGAGGCGAGGCTGAGCTTTGGCGAGAAGGTCCGCCAGCCGCGCGATCTGGTGATCGCCGGGCTGCGCGCGTTGTCTGTCAGCGGGGCCGAGGTGATGTCATGGTCGACGAAATCCCTGCACGCCCATGCCATCCAGCCGATGCGGCAGATGGGACAGCATGTCCTGGGCGCGCCCCAGCCCGAGGGCTGGCCGGAGGCGGCAAGCGCCTGGCTGACCCCGCAGCTTCTGGCGGCGCGGATCGACTGGGCGATGCGGTGGCCGGGGCGGATGCGCGACAACCTGCCCGATCCGCGCAATTTTGTCCGCAGCACATTGGCGGCAGCGCAGGCGGAGACCGTCGGGGTCTATGCCGCGCGCGCCGAGTCGCAGTCGGACGGGATCGGGATCGTTCTGGCCTCTCCGCAGTTCAATCGCAGGTGAGATGATGCAGATGGATCGACGCCGGTTCCTGAATACGGCCCTGGCCGGGGCCTGCTCGGCCGCCGCCATGCCGGCCTTCACCCCGATGAGCTTCGCCTCCGCCCCCGGCGAGAAGCGCTTTGTGGCGATCGTGCTGCGCGGGGCGATGGACGGGCTGGACGTGGTACAGCCCTATGGCGATCCGTTCCTGCGCAAGCTGCGCCGGCGGCTGTCGCTGGGACCGGAGGCGGGCGCGCATGATCTCGACGGGTTTTTCGCGCTGCATCCCGCACTCGATCCGCTGATGCCGATGTGGCGGGCGGGCGAACTGGGCTTCGCCCATGCCGTCTCGACGCCCTATCGCGACAAGCGCAGCCATTTCGACGGGCAGGACATCCTCGAGGCCGGCATCTCCGGGCGTCATGGTCCGGAAGATCCCGGCGGTGGCTGGCTGAACCGGCTGCTGCCGATGATCGACGGCGCCGTGTTCGAGACCGCCTATGCCATCGGCACCGAGGAACTGGCGATCCTGCGGGGCGAGTTCGTCAACGCCTCCTGGGCACCGAAAACCCGGCTCAAGCTGAGCCCGCAGGCGCAACTGCTGCTCGAGGCGCTGTATGAGAGCGATGCGCCGTTCCACAGCGCCGCCGAGGCCGCGATCGAGATCAGTGCCGCGACCGCCGGGGCGGATGACATGAATGGCGGGCAGAAGCTGAAGAATGCCGCAGCCCTTGCCAGCTTCGCTGCCGCCCGGCTGAACGAGGAAACCCGGATCGCGGCGTTCTCGCTCACGGGCTGGGACACCCATCAGCGGCAGTTCAACACGCTGGACCGGCCCCTGACCGAGTTGGCGACGGCGCTGACGGTGCTGAAGGATCAGCTTGGCCGGAACTGGGACAACACCGTGGTGATGGCGATGACCGAGTTCGGCCGCACAGTGCGAGAGAACGGGACGGGCGGCACCGATCACGGCACGGGCGGGCTGATGGTGATGGCTGGCGGTGCGGTGCGGGGACGGCAGGTGATGGGGCAGTGGCCGGGTATGGGGGAGGGGGATCTTTATGCCGGACGCGACCTCATGCCGACCGCAGATGTGCGCAACTATGCCGGGGCGGCGATTTCAGGCCTGTTCGGGGTGAAGGCGTCCGACGTGGAGCGGGTGATCTTCCCCGGCATCGATCTGAGTGCGCCGCCGCAAATCCTGCTGTAGCCGGGCGGCCTTGCCTCAGCCCTCGATCAGCCGTGTCGCATCCGCGTAGAGCGTCAGGTCCTGTGCATTCGCCTTCAGCAGCCGGGACCGCAGTGCCGGGGGAAGCTGCGCCAGAAGCGCCTCCACCCGGTCCTCGACCGACCCGGCCGGTTCCTCGGTGACGTTGAATCGGGTCTCCTCCGGGATGCGCAGTGTCAGACCGTGGGACGCGGCAATGCCGACGAAACGCCGCAGATCCGCGTCGAAGCTTTCGGTCCGGCCCAGCATCTCGACCTGCGCCAGATTGCGCCGTGCCGTCGCAAGGTCATAGCGCAACTGACTATGTTCCTCGCGCACGATTGCGTGGCGGCCATAGACCCCGGCGAGATAGCGGGTCTGCGGGTTGGAGACATGGGTGAGCTCGTTGCGGATCTCGAAGCTGGCCTCGACCCAGCCGGCGAAATCATGCCGCGTCGCCAGTTGCGCGGTCACCGTCCCGTCTGCCGCGCCCCGCTTGAAGCGGTAAATCGAGCCGAGCCGCAGGATCGGGTGGCGCAGGAAGGTGGCGGCGAGGACATGGTAATCCAGAGACGTGGGAACCGGCAAAAGCGTCTGGTGCGAGGAAAACGCCACCGCATCCGCCCGCCGGGTGATGATCTGGTCCAGCCGGTCCTGGTCTATGGTAAAAAACGGATAGGGCCCGTCGAAGCGTTCATGCCGGTCTCCGAAACTCGCATCAAGCACCTGCTCGAACGACGTGCCCGAGTTCTTGTAGATATGGTAGTGGACGATGACCGTTCTCATGCCCGGTCCGGCAGGCTGGGGTCCGGGCGCGAGTCGCGATAGCGATGGGGGATCCATTCGCCCCATTTGCGCTCGAAGATCGCCTTGTTGGCGTCGAACAGCGCCTGTTTCTCCTCGGAGGGCAGCGCGCCGAAAGTGGCCGACAGATGGTGATGCACGAAGGCATCCTCGGCCAGGGCGATCTCCATCCCGGCGGCGCGGAAACTGGCGCAGTGGTCGTCATCCTCGAACATGCCGCGCCCGTAATCCGTGGGCAGGTGACCGATCCGGTCCAGATCGGCCTTGCGGAACATGGCGCAGAAATAGGCCGCGACGGGGATCGGCGTCGACACGCCGCGATAGCCGGTCACGAGATCGCGCGCCACCAGTCGCATCGCGTCCATGTCGCCATAGGCGACCTCGATCCGCGCCTCGTTGCCGATATTGTTGGTCATCGGCCCGACAATGCCGATCTGCGCATCGCGTTCGAGATGCGCGACCATCGCGCTGAGCGCGCCGGGCGGCACGACGGTGTCGTTGTTCAGCAGCAGGACATATTCGCCGCCCGCCGCCTCGATCCCGACATTATTGCCGCGGGCGAAGCCGAGATTCTCGCCGTTCTCGATCAGCCGGATCTGCGGCGCACGCTCCGCCGCTTCGCGCAGACGCGCGCGTTCCTCGGCGGGCGATCCATTATCGACGACGATCACCTCCATCTCGGGGTAAGTCGGGCCGCCGTCGAGCAGCGATTCGAGGCAGGCGAGTGTCAGATCGGCCGCGCCATAGGCCAGCACCACTACAGAGAGCAACGGCGCCCGCTCCATCTCGGCCAGCATGTCGGCGGCGCGATAGGCCCAGGCATTTTCGAGCGCATATGACCGCAGCGCATCGCCGTGGGCCGGATCATCCGCCTTCGCTGACGATTGCCGGATGCCATCGGCAAACTCTGCGGCGGTTCCGGCCGTGACCACCAGATCGCCCGCCCGCTCCAGTTCCGGCAGGGCGGTCGAGACGGTGGGTTTGCGGACGGCGGAATATTCGTAGAATTTGACCGGGTCGCAGGCCTTGATGATCGGCAGAAGCTGGAACGGGATGATGAGAACGTCCATCGCCTCCAGAAAACCCGGCACGTCAGCATAGCGGATTTCGCCATGCATGGTGACATTGTCGAGATCGTTCAGCCGCACCGGCGCCTCGGCCGTGACCGAGCCGCAGAGATGGATGTCGAAATCGGGATTGTCCCGCGCCACCTCCTCCAGCAACTCGGTGTGAAACCACTCCGCGATCGCGCCGACATAGCCGACGCGGATCGCCCCGTCGCGCAGCTTCCCCTTCAGGAAGTCGGGCGGGCCGACCTCGGACGAATCGCCCTCACGAATAAAATGGCTGACATCCGTGCCATTGCGGATCAGCGCCACGTCGCGGGTCTGGCCGTATTTGTCGAACAGATATTGCGAGGACACGATCATCCGGTCGGCGCGTTCGATCATGTCGGCTTCGAGATCGAGGATGGCCTGCTCGGTGTTGGAGAAGCCGGCGATTTCATCCATGCAGTCGAAGGTGATCTGGTATTGCCGGGACAGGTGGCGCACGAAGTTCCACCAATAGGGGTGTTCGACGACGACATGCGCCCGCGGCGTCACCCCGACCTGATCGGACAGGGAATGGAAATGGTCGATCCAGGCCCTGATCGCCGCATCAGGAACCTGGCCGGAATAGGGTTTCACGGCGCGCAGGCCCCGCGCCGACAGCCGCACCACATAGACATTCGGTGCCACCTCGCGCAGCGCGCCGCCGCTGTCATCTCCCTCCATCTCGATGAAGAACACGCGATGCCCAAGTGCTGCGAGTTCGGCGGCAAGATGCTGGGGGCGTTGGGTGCGGAAATCCCAGTTGATGATCGACATCACGAAAATATCCGGCCGGCCCGTCTCGGCGGGCGCGATCTTGTCGAACTGCCGGGCGACGCCTTGCGGCGCCTGGCCGGGCGCATAGGCCAGATAGGCCGGCACGCCGCCCGGATAGGGCAGGGCGCGTTTCAGCCGGTCGAAGGCGGATTGCGGCAGCAGCCGGCGCAGCACATGGCCGCCCTGACGATGCAGCCGGCGATAGATCGGTTTGAGTATCGTCATGCGTTCCATCTCCAGCAGCCTTGTGAGGTGGCTCAACTGTTCATTCTGCGTGGCCAGGGCGTCGCCGAGCACCACGCGCTGCTGTTCGCTCGCCTGAAGCTGGTCCTGGAGGCTGGTGCGCTCATCAGCCGCGGCAACAAGCTGGGTCTCCAGCCCGGCGACCTGTGCCTGAAGCGCGGCACCGTCCGCGGCGAAGCTTGCCGCCTCGGACTTGTATCGCGCCATTTCGCCGCTCAGGTGATCCACATCGGAAGCCAGGCGGCGGATATGAAAGGCATTGCCCTCCTCGGTGGCGCGCGCGGATGCGGACAGCGCATCGAAGCGGGTCCGGTAGGGGGCCAGATCAGCCGACGCGGGCAGCGTTCCTGCGCGGGCATGACCTGCAAGCAGGTCGAACAAGTCCCGGCCGAGCGTGTCAATTTCCGGCGTGGCGGCAGTGATCTGACGCCCGCCATGCACGGCATTGTCGTCAAAGCGCGCGCGCACCTGCTCCGCAGCATCCTTCGGCACCTCCCGGTCGCAGAGCGCAGCAATCCGGGTCAGCGTGGCATCGACGTCACCCATCCAGTCCGGGAAAAGGATCAGGTCGCGCGGCATTTGCGTCGTGGCATCCAGTGCGGCCAGCGTGTGCGCGATCCAGCTCAGATAGACCAGATCGGCCGCGAGCCCGTCACGACGCTGCAGCGATGCCGCGATCTCGGCGGGGTGGCGCAGCGCGATCAGCGCCGACACTGTCCCGGCCCGGTCCAGATGCGCAGCCCAGCCCGGCATCAGCAGGCTCATGCGCGGGTCTTTCACGACGATGTTCCGGTCGTCCGCGAAACTGGCCGTGAGCGCGGCCTCCATCTCGGCCGGGTCCGGCCCGTCCGGCAACGCGCCGATCCGGCTCCAGGCCGCGCCCGTCCGCGCCATCACCCGGTCGTTCAGCTCGACCACCGCCAGCGGCTCGAAATGGCCTTTCGGATTGTCGTCCGCCGGACCGCCGCGGTCGCGCGGCAGGTTCAGCCCAAGGATCTCGGTGCAATGCGCCAAGAACGAGGTGCCGCTGCGATGCATCCCGAGCACCAGCAGGATCGAACCGCGCGGGATCACGCTGATTGCGTCGGACATGAGGTCAGTTCCAGATCGGTTGAGCAGGATGGTCATAGGCCGCGACATCGCCGTAATTCTCGATCGCGTCTTCGAGGTTCTGCGGGGTCATCTTGCGCAGGGCGGAGCCGAAGGCGCGGCGATCGGGCAAACCCAGATCGGCCAGGATCCGCGGAAAATCCTGCGCCAGCGTCTCGTAGCGGATCTGCATCGCATCCGGGAACAGGGCGTCCACCCGGCTGGCAAGATCATTCTGCCAGGAGGTGTAGCGCGCGAGTGCGGCGGGCTCCATCTTCAGCTTGCCGACAGTATTTGGATCCTGCTGCGCGCCCGGCGCGTCGCTGTGGCTGAGCTGGTAGCGCGCCATGCGCATCCGCGATGCCAGCGCCGCCACCGGGTTGAGGCGGCGCAGGTGATAGATGCGCAGGCCGCGCGTCCGGGCATGATCCGCCAGGATCTCGGACAGCCCGTCATGGAAGAAATCCTCGTAGATCACCTTGAAACCGGTGATCTGCCCGGGAAATGCGTAGATGTGATCCTGCAGAAAGCGCAGGGGATCGGCATCCCGCTCCGGCATGATCCGGCGGATCTCCTCGGCCGGGGCCGGTTCGGCGCCTGCCTGTGGTTCCATGCGGCTGATCCAGACACGGCTGAACACCTCGCCATGGCACACGATCTCGGGCTGATCGTTCAGTGCCTCGCGCAGAAAGGTTGACCCCGACCGCGCCTGCGCGAGGATCATGAAACCTGCCTGGTCCGGCGCCGCGGCCGGTTTTCCTGCCTTGGCCGCAGAATGCGGGTTTTCGTCGGACATTCCCATCTTCGCATCTGGATCGGGTTTCGAGCCTTCTAACGCGCGCCCGGCGGGGAATCTAGCAACGCAGCGACACATTCTTTACAGCTTCACGTCATTTTTCCGCGCGGTGGCCGCCTGCCCCTCGACGCCGGGCGGACGAGCGACTAAATTCCGGCAACTTCCGGCCGCCTGCGCCAAATCGTGCATGTGGTCTCTGAACAACGAAGCGACGGGGCACGGCGTGCGCGGTCGCGGCAATGCGGCAGGATAATGACAGACGCGAAGGCAGAAGGTGCCGCGGCGAACAGGCCGCGTGTTCGGGACAGGGTCACGGGGCTGCAGGGCTGATGGAGACCGAGGCGCAACTGCGTCCCGTGCAGGCGACCGTGAACGGCAGGGTTCTGCCGCGCTTTTCGACGCTGCGCACGGTGGTGGCGCTGTCGCTGCGCGAACTGACCACCTCCAATGGCGACACGGCGGGCGGTTACCTCTGGTCGGTGTTCTCGCCGGTGATCGGGATCATGGTGCTGGCGCTCATCTTCTCTGCGGGGTTCAGAAACCCGCCGCTGGGTGACAATTTCGCCATTTTCTACGCCTCAGGGATGCTGCCCTATTTCATGTTCCGCAGTGTCTGCGCCCGGGTCGAGCATTCGATCCGCGCGTCGCGCAACCTGCTGAACTTTCCCCGCGTCACGCTGTTCGACGTGGTGATGTCGAAATTCCTGATGGCCGTGCTGACCCAGGCGGCCGTATCGGTGCTGGTCTATGCCTTTATCCTGAACATCTTCGAGACTGACACCACGTTTCACATCAAGCAGATCCTGCAATCCTTCACCACCGCCGCGCTGCTCGGAGGCGGAATCGGGCTGATGAACTGCGCCATCAAGACCAAGTTCCCGCTCTGGGAGGTGCTGTGGTCCTTCGTGGAGCGGCCGATGGTCCTGCTCTCCGGTGTCATCATCCTGGTTGAATCGCTGCCGCGGCCCTACAGCGAATGGCTGTTGTGGAATCCGCTGGTGCATATCGTCGGACGCTCGCGCGAGGCGCTCTATGTGGATTATGTCGGCAGCTACACCGATCTGACCTTCCCGCTGGAACTTGCCCTCATTTCGGCCTTTATCGGGATGGCAGGGATCCGGCTGTTCACCCGCGAGTTGCTGGACAGATGACCGACGCGGCGGCGACAGCGCAGGGGCCTCAGGCGCAGCAGATGCACAGCTTCGGCGATGTCGGCCCGGCGCGTCTGAAGCTGCGCCATTACTTCCTCATTGCCGCATTCGTGGTGATGGTGATCCTGCCTTCGGTGCTCACCGCCTATCTGTCCTGGAATTTTGCAGGAACGCTGCGGCAGGTGACCGCATCGGTGACGGTGCAGGAACATTCGCTGGGGGCGTTCGGCAACACCGATGACAGCGCCGCCGTCCAGTCCGCATTCAAGGGATCGGGCGGCGAGGAGACCGCCATCATTCGTCAGCTGGTCCATAGCGAGGATTTCTTCCGCACCATCGAGGCGCAGCTTGACCTGACACAGATCTGGCCGACGGAGCGGCGCGTGCCCTATCTGCCGACCCGCTACGATCCCGACGACAAGGCCGAACGGCGGCACGATTTCTGGCGCAACATGGTCGAGGTGAATATCGGCTCGCGCGACCAGATCATCCGGCTGCGGGTCAGCGCCTTTGACCAGCAATCGGCCGAGCGGCTGCTGCAGGCAATCCGCATCGAGGCCGAGCGCCGGTTGAATGTCGCGCGATCCGCGACGCTCTCTGCCGCGATCAAAGAGGCCACGGCCCGGCTGGAGGAGCTGCGTGAGAAGAACGCCGATGACCGCCAGCGGCTGAAGGAATTCCGCCTGCGCAACCGCGCCATCGACCCGATGGTGCTGGCGATGCTGAATGCAGAGTTCATCAATTTCCTGCGCGCCATGCAGGCTGAGGAAGAGATCCGCATCGCTGAAGCCGAAGCATCCGTGTCCCAGCAACGCGAGCTGGTGCGCCGGTCGCAGGATCGCATGGCGGCGATCAATGCCTATCTGGACAACCCCGATTCCATTCAGGGCGAGATCGTCTCTGCCGACGAGGTCACGGCGCTGATCGCGGAATATCAGCCGCTGCTGACCGAGGCCGAACTGTCGGGCATGTCGCTGCGCATGTCGGAGCTGGCGATCATCCGCTATCAGCAGGAGCTGCAATCGACGAAGGTGTTCCTGTCCAGCGTGACCGGCGGTTCCATGGCGTCGATCGAGGTGTTCCCCGAATTCCTGCCGAGCCTGCTTCTGGTGGCGGTCGGCAGTTTCGTGCTCTGGGTCATTCTGCTGCTTCTGTTCTATGGAATACGCGACCGCAAATGATCGTCCTCGAGAATGTCACGAAGATCTTCTACTCGCGCCATGTGAAGAACGTGGTTTTCCGCGATCTGAACGCGGTGTTTCCCAGCCGAACCTCGGTTGCGCTGCTGGGACGCAACGGGGCAGGGAAATCCACGCTGCTTCAGGTGATGGCGGGCTCGCTCATTCCGAATTCGGGGCGGGTGCTCAGCGACGGGAACATTTCCTTTCCCATCGGCCTGGCCAACTCGCTGCACCAGCATATGAGCGGATCGCAGAACACCAAGTTCATCGCGCGGATCTACGGCGCAGACACCAACCAGCTCAAGCATTTCGTCGAGGATTTCGCCGAGTTGGGGGAGAAATTCTACCTGCCCATCCGCACCTACTCGTCAGGGATGCGGGCACGGCTGATGTTCGGAATCAATATGGGGCTGAAATTCGACACCTATCTGGTGGACGAGGTGTCCGCCGTGGGCGACGCCCAGTTCCGCGAGAAAAGCGAGGCGCTGTTCAACGAACGGATGCAGGAATCCGGCGCGATCTTCATCAGCCATTCAATGGCGCTCGTGCGGCGCATGTGCACCGCCGGTGCGGTGCTGGAACGCGGGCGGATTACCTATTACGACGACCTGGAAGAGGCGATCGACGCGCATCACCGCAATGTGCAGGCGGGTGACATCGACGACGACTGAGCCAGGCGGCCGGCCGCCCGGCGAGGGCGGGGTGGTCCGGTCCGGTCGTCCTCAGCGGCGCTCGCGGATGCTGTAATAGCACAGCAGCAGCACACCCCATCCGAGCAACAGCATGCCGAAGGCTTTCAGCACCAGCATGGGACGGTCGGGCAGCACCGAGGATTCCGCCGTGCGCGGCGCGATATGCGCGGCGAGATAGCGCGACTGGCGCTGCCCCTCGGCAAGCGCCGATTCGTAGGAGGCCTGTGCGGCGCGATAGGTCGTTTCGGCGAATTCCAGATCGGTGGCCAGTTCCTCGTACTCCGCGACGAGCTGGGCATAGCTTTCGCCATTGGGCCCCTGGTCGGATTCGCCGAATTTCGCCCGCTCCGCCGCGATCTGCGCCTGGATGGCATTGATGCGCCGTTGGCCCTGCGCCACGCGGGGATCGTCCTCGCGTGCGGTTTCGCGCAGCGTGTCCTGCGCCACCATCGCCTCGACCAGCTGTGACTGGAGCCCGCTGAGAACCTCCATCTGGCCTGCAAGATCGGCCTCGGGATCGACGATCTGGGTGCGCATCCGGAAACTGGTCATCTCCTGCCGCGCCCGCGTCAGCCGCTCCTGCGCCTTCTGCAACTCCCCGCGCGAGAACCGGGTGGCATCGTCGCGGGCGATGTCGGACAGCCGGTTGATGGTCCGGCTGCTTTCGTCGAACGCGGCCTGCGCGATGTCGCGGGCATCCTCGGGTGAAAACGCCATGACGCTCAGTGTGATGAGCTTGCTGGAGGAATCGTAATCGACATCCACCTGCTCGCGCCAGTAATCCGTCAGATCCTCCAGCGAGCCGCTGGCGTCATAGGAAAAGACCGGGTCGATCTCATGGAAGCGCGAAAACCGCGAGACGAGGTCGAGATCGGCATTGATCGTCGCCACGATGTCTTGGCTGTGCAGGAAATCATAAAGGATATCCGGGTCCGACGCGCTCGTGCTGCCGGTCAACTGGGTCAGCCCGCCCAGAAGGTTGAGCGTCGGGTCGGATTCCTCCTTGCGGACGGAAAAGGAGACGGTTGAAACATACTGATCCTGCGCGCGCGCCCAGAGATACCATGCCCAGACAGCAGTGGGGGCGATTACGATCATCAAGAACGAGGCCAGGATCAGTGTCCGCGTGATGCGCTCGCCCCGCGTGCGGGCTGGGCGCTGAGGGTGCCGGGCCTTCGCGCTGCGATGCGGTTGGTTCGTCAACTGAATGTCGGCCATGCTGCTTCCTGTACGCCCGCCCCGCAATCGGCGGGGCAGGCGCAGATATATACGCAGTGAACCGCCAAGGCCAGCCGTTGACCCGGCGGTTCCTGCGCCGCGTCGTCACGAAAAGCGGCGCAGCCGCAGCGCATTCGTGACCACGAAGACCGACGACATGGCCATCGCCGCCGCCGCCAGCATCGGCGACAATTGCGGACCGCCAAACGGCACCAGAACGCCCATCGCGACCGGGATCAGAAGCGCGTTATAGGCGAAGGCCCAGAACAGGTTCTGCCGGATATTGCGCATCACGGCGCGCGACAGGCGGATCGCGGTCGGCACGGCGCCCGGATCGGCGCGCATCAGCACCACCTCCGCCGCCTCGATCGCGATGTCGGTGCCGGTTCCCATGGCGATGCCGGTATCCGCGCCGGCCAGAACCGGGGCGTCGTTGATGCCGTCCCCGACGAAGACCGTGCCCTTGCCGGATTGCTCCAGCCGGGACAGCTTGCTTTCCGGGGTGGCGCCGCCGATCGCCTCGTCAATGCACAGGCTGTCGCCCACCGCATCCGCCGCTGCCTGCACATCGCCCGAGATCAGCGCCGTGCGCAGCCCCAGATCGCGCAGCGATTGCACCGCGTCGCGCGATTCGGGCCGGATCTGATCGGCGATCAGGAACAGCGCCTGATGCCGGCCATCGACGGCCAGGTGAACCGGGGTCTGCGCCTCATGCGCAGAGTCGGCGGCGCGGCGCGCCAGATCCGGCTCCGGCGTGATGCCTGCGTTGCGCAGCGCCGCCTCATTGCCGATCAAGACCTGTTTGCCGTCGATCCGGGCCATGGCGCCCTGACCCGGCATGGCCTCGGACCCGCTGGCCTGCGGTGTGTCCACCCCTGCCTGCGCTGCCGCTGCCATGATGGCATGGGCCAGCGGATGGCTGGACCCGGCCTCGACGCCCGCGGCCAGGCGCAGCGCCTCATTGCGGTCCAGGCCGGCCGTCTCGATTGCGGTGACGGCGGGCTTGCCCTCGGTCAGCGTGCCGGTCTTGTCGAAGGCGACGGAGCTCGCCTCTGCCAGGCGCTGCAACGCGTCGCCGCGCCGGAACAGGATGCCAAGCTGGGCACCGCGCCCGGTGCCGACCAGGATCGAGACCGGAACCGCAAGCCCCATCGCACATGGGCAGGCGATGATGAGCACCGAGATCGCCGCGACCACCGCACCCGCCAGGGCAGGCTCGGGCGCAAAGATCATCCAGGCCGCGAAAGCCATCACTGACAGGGCGATGACGATCGGCACGAAGACCATCGTGATCCGGTCAACAAGCGCCTGCACCGGCAGCTTGCCGGCCTGCGCCTGTTCGACAAGCCGCACGATGCTGGCCAGCCGTGTCTCCGAGCCGGTTGCGGTCACGCGGTAGCGTAGCGCGGCATTGCCGTTCACCGTGCCGCCGGTCAGCGGATCGCCCGCCGCCTTCTCGGCCGGCAGGGGCTCGCCGGTCAGCATGGATTCATCGACGCTGCCAGTTCCCTCCAGCACCTCGCCATCAACCGCGACGCGTTCACCCGGCCGCAACCGGATAATGTCGCCCGGCACGATCTTCTCCACCGCAAGCTCCACCGTCTCGCCGTTTCGCTCGACAAAGGCGGTGTCGGGGGTCAGGTACATCAGCCGACGGATCGCCTGGCTGGCTTCGCCCTTGGCCCGCGCCTCAAGCCAGCGGCCAAGCAGGATCAGCGTGACGATGACCGCGGCGCTCTCGAAATAGACATGCCGCGCGCTGTCCGGCAGCAGCGCCGGCGCGAAGGTGGTGACGGTGGAATAGAGAAATGCCGCGGTGGCGCCCAGGACCACGAGGCTGTTCATTTCCGGCGCGCCGCGCAGCAGCGCCGGCGCACCGTGGCGATAGAAGATGCGCCCCGGCCCGGCCAGGATGATCGCGGTCAGGGCAAACTCCAGCATCCACAGCATCCGCATAGGGATCAGCGAAAGCAGCGCCTCGTGAAAGCCGGGAATGACATGACCGCCCATCTCGGCGATGAAGACGGGGAGTGTCAGTGCCGCCGCGGTCAGAAACGCCCGCCGCAAGTCGCCCGCCTCGTCGTCGTGATGCATGTGTCCCGCGTCCTGCCCGTGATCCGGCCGGGCATCATAGCCGGTCCCTGAGACCGCATCGGCAAGCGCGTCGGGGGTCAGGCCGAAATGCGACACGGTGGCGGTGCCGGTCGCCAGATTGACCTCTGCCCGCTCCACCCCGTCGAGCGCGGTGAGCGCCCGCTCCACCCGGCCCACGCAGGAGGCGCAGTTCATCCCGTCCACGCGCAGCGATGTCACGCTTGGCGCGGCGGGATAGCCGGCCTTGCTCAGCGCCTCGCTGGCCGAGCGCAGCGAGGCGGGGGATTGCAGCCGCATCGTGGCGCGGCCGGTCGCAAGATTGACCTGCGGGTCGGTGATGCCTTCAACGGCGGCAAGCGCGCGCTCGGCCCGGCCCACGCAGGAGGCGCAGCTTAGACCGGTCACGGTCAGTTCGGCTTCGCGGGAAGCCTTGGAGTTAGAGATGTCGTCCATGGTTCTGTCCTGTTCTGAATGCAATTTCATGCGGGTCAGAGGTCAGGACAGGCGGGGCCTGCGGGGTCATCGGCGCCTGCATGGGCGCAGTGACGGGGGTGAACAGGTCAAGCGCATGGCGACGCGCCAGGTTGGGCCTTGCCGTCGTGATCTGGCGAAAATTCGTCCTGCGCGCGGAAACGTGACAGCGACATGCACGATCACCACGCCCCCGGCACAGATGTGCCGCGCGGACCGCAGCCTTGCGGGGTTGCCGTGTCGCAGAAAGGGGCGGGCAAGTTTCCATACCGCGATATTTGGGCGCGCCGTGACGGGTCGTCAAGGACGGTCTCGCCCAAGCGGGATTGAGTCGGCGCGCCGCGATCCCTATAAATCAGGGTGAAACGAGCAGATGGGATAATTTCATGAACCGCCGTCAGATGATCGGGCTTTCCCTGCCGCTGATTGCCGCGCCGTCGCTGGTGCTGTCGCAGGAACAGGCCGCCACCACGAGAGACCCCTACCAGCCGACCGAGGTGCCGATCCGCGAGGGGTTCGAGACCGGCTCCATCGTTGTCGTGTCGGATGACTTCTTCCTGTATCACGTCATTGCGCCGGGTCGTGCGGTCCGCTACGGCGTGGCGGTCGGTCAGGCCGAGCTTGTCTGGAAGGGCAAGGCCCGGATCGGCCGCAAGGTGGAATGGCCCAACTGGACGCCGACCCAGGCGATGATCGAGCGCAGCCCGGACCAGTATGCCCAATATGCCGACGGGATGCCGGGCGGTCCGAAGAACCCGCTCGGCGCGCGCGCGCTCTATCTCTATGATGCCAACGGCAACGACACCGCGATCCGCATCCACGGCACCACCCAGCCGGGCTCGATCGGGCGGGCGGTGTCGAATGGCTGCATCCGCATGCGCAACGAGGCCGTGATGGCCCTGTTCGAGCAGGTTCCGATCGGCACGCCCGTCTACGTCTACTGATTTGAACGGATCGGGGATTGGCTGATCTGGCCGAGGTGTCGCTCGACGCGGTGACCGCCGCGTCCGGGCGCTTCGACGACATCATCGACGTGCGCTCGCCCGCGGAGTTCGCCGAGGACCACCTGCCCGGCGCGATCAACCTGCCGGTGCTGAGCGATGATGAACGGGCCCAGGTCGGCAAGATCTACAAGCAGATCTCGCCTTTCGATGCGCGCAAGTTCGGCGCGGCGCTTGTGGCGGCCAACGCGGCGCGCCACATCGCCGGGCCGCTCAGGGACCGAGAAGGCGCGTGGCGGCCGCTGGTTTACTGCTGGCGGGGCGGCCAGAGATCCGGTGCCTTCGCGACGATTCTGGCGCAGGTCGGCTGGCGGGTGTCACGCCTCGATGGCGGCTATAAATCCTGGCGCAGCCTGGTGGTCCGGCGGGCGCATGAGCAGGGGTTCGCCGCGCCGGTCATCGTGCTTGACGGCAATACCGGCAGCGCCAAGACCGCGATCCTGCACCGGCTGGCGGCGATGGGTCATCAGATCGTCGATCTGGAAGGTCTCGCCCATCATCGCGGCAGCCTGTTCGGCGCGCGCGGCGCGCAGCCAAGCCAGAAGATGTTCGAGGGCCGGCTTGCAGCCGCGCTCGAGGCGCTCGACCCAGGACAGCCGGTGATCGTGGAGGCGGAAAGCTCGCGGATCGGGGATCTGGAACTTCCCAAGGCGGTCTGGGCCGGGGTGAAGGACGCGCCGCGGCTGTCGCTGCGCGTGCCGGTCGCGGCCCGCGCGGCCTATTCGGCCCTGGATTACCGCGATGTGACGGCGGATGCGGGACGGCTCCGGGCGATCCTGCAGAAACTCGCGCCGCTGCACCCGGCCGAGCGGATCGCGCAATGGCTGCGCATGGCTGAGGACGGGAAATGGCGGCAACTGGCGGAAGGGCTGATGCGGGATCACTATGATCCGCGCTACGAGAAGCATCGTGCCCGATACGCCGACCGCGAGATGTCGTCGGTGGCGCTCGACGATCTGTCCGATCTGGATCGGGCGGCCGAGACCGTCTCCAATGCGCTTGGCCGGATGGCGCCCCGCGCCGCCGGGCGCCGTCCCTAGCTGCCCAGCATGATCCCGATCACCACGGCCATCAGCCCCAGCACCGAGGCGACGAGCGCGGCCATGTTCACGGTGACCACACGCTGCATTCTGACCCGGAACGCAGCCTCGTCCAGCCTGGCGCGCCGCGCCCGCTGAACCGTCCAGATACACCAGAAAATGCCGCTCAGCCCGGCCAGAGTGAGCGCGGCACCGCACCAGATCAACAGGTCGAAAATCGTCATCGGACCCCCTTCGCTGACGCGGGCATAGCCGCGATTGCGGAACCGGGCAAGACGGCCTATGTCTGCGGCCCAGACCACGGGGGACCAGATGCAGGACGATCATTCCTATAACGTAGCCGCAGACGAGCTGCGCCAGTTCATCGAGCAATACGAGCAGCTTGATGCCGAAAAGAAGGACGTGACCGAACGCCAGAAAGAGTTGATGGCCGAGGCGAAGGCGCGTGGCTATGACACCAAGGTGATGAAGAAGGTCATCGCCCTGCGCAAACGCGACCGCGACGACGTGGCCGAAGAAGAGGCGATCCTGGACATGTACAAGGCGGCGCTCGGCATGGGCTGAGCGATTGTCGCGATCGCTCGCTTCGGGATAAAGCGCGCAGGGCCCATCGCCTGCGCGGGTCGCCTTGGCCTAGGCAGAAATATACTCGATGCCGGGCAGGGCGGCGATTTCGGCCAGATCGGTGGCGTAGATCTCCGACAATTCATCGACCAGATCCTGTGACCAGCCCGGCAACGCCACCTCGGCCTCCATCGCGCCGCTATCCGGCATCGATGTCAGCGCGTCCTCGACCATTTGCCGGCGCGCCTCGACCGACAGACCGTCAGTCGCCGCGATCTTTTGCTGGAGCGCATCGGCCTCTGCCTCGGGCAGAAGCTCGGCAAGCAGCGCGTCCTCTCCCTTCAGCGCCGCCTCCGGTCCGACACCGGCGATCCGGCGCAGCACCTCCGGCCAGATGAAGGGCAGATCCTCCTGCGCCCAGATGACGATGTCCCGATCCGGCACGGTCTGCAGGATGCGATGCAGCATCGGCGCCCAACGCAGGTTTCGCGGGTTCACCCCGCCCAACACGGCGTCATAATCGCCGCCGGTCATGCGCAGGATCTCCGAGGCCTGCCGCGCGGGATGCACAAGCCCGATGAAGAACTCCACCACCGCATCCGGGAACAGGTTCGACAGGCCGAGCAGACGGTTATGTCCCTTGGCATAAAGCCCTTCGGCAGAAATCGCCCGCTGCGGCATCCCCAGAAAACCGCTCTGGCTCAGCACGACGCGCCCGGCGCGGTCGCTGTCCATCACCGCGTCGAGCAGCATCTCCTGCATGTCCTGGGTGGCGACGCCGCCGCGCAGTGCGTTGATCGCATCCCCGAACACGCCGCGATAGCGGTTCGGGGCCGGCACCTCGACCCCGCGCATCCACAGCATTTCGCGATTTTTCAGCAGGGTCCGCAGGATACGTTCCTGGTCGCTGCCATGAACGCCGACGTGGTAGGCAATCTGCATGTCTGTCCCGGCTGATCTGTGCTGGCTTGCAACCTAACGCTGCAGCCGCGAAAGGAAAACCTCTTTCCGTGACGGGCTTGCGCGCCGCCGCCGCTGGCGCTATCCGAAAGCGACCCGCGCGGTCCGGGGCCGGCATAGCTCAGCTGGTAGAGCAGCTGATTTGTAATCAGAAGGTCGGGGGTTCGATTCCCTCTGCCGGCACCATCGCGCCCAACCCGAGATATGCACCTGACAGGCATGGGCCGGTTGATCCGGGGCAGGCAGTTGCGTTGCGCGGGCAAGGCGCGGCAATGCGCGTCATGGAGGCAATCTCAGGTCAAGGGATGCTGCAGCTTTCGGCCGGTTCCAGCCTGCCGGTGTCCGGGCAGGGCCGGGGTGTCACGCTTTGAGCGGAAAAATCAAAGCAAAAGACAGTTGATGGTGGGCGACCCTGGAATCGAACCAGGCATGGGTCTCCCCGGCGGAGTTACAGTCCGCTGCCGCACCTTGCAGCACGTCGCCCGCCGAGCCGTCGGCGTGGGGGGTGGAATAAGGGGGGCGGCGCGGGGCGTCAAGCGGGAAATGGGCCGCAAAACGCTCCGGGCTTGCGTCTTGCCGGGCCGATGTCGCAGAAGGGCTGGGGAAAGGGGACATGATGGCCGACCAGAAGACCAGGAAGCCCGACTGGGTGATCGAAAAGGAGCGCGCGCGCAAGGCGTCGGCTGCCGAGACCATCTGGCTGTTCGGCCTGCATGCGGTGCGCGATGCGCTTGCCAATCAGGCGCGCGAGAAGCTGCGGCTGGTGGTGACACAGAACGCCATGGACCGGCTTGGCGATCTGGCCGGGATGACGCCCGAGGTGACGGATGCGCGGGTCTTTGACCGCGCGGTCGGGCTGCCGCCGGACAGCGTGCATCAGGGCTGCGCACTCGAGGTGCGGCCGCTGGCCTGGGGCGGTTTGCAGGATGTCGCCATCTCTGGGGCGGGCCGGCCGATCATGGTGGCGCTCGACCGGGTGACGGACCCGCATAATGTCGGGGCCATCCTGCGTTCGGCCGAAGTGTTCGGGGCCCGAGCGGTGATTGCGCCGGCGCGGCATTCGGCCCCCGAAACCGGCGCCCTGGCGAAAACCGCATCGGGCGCGCTTGAACGACAGCCCTATCTGCGCATCGGCAATCTGGCCGACGCCCTGACGACGCTGAAGGACGCGGGGTTCATGGTCATCGGGCTGGCGGGCGAGGCCGAGGCGCCGCTGGAACAGGCCCTGGCGCAGGCCGGCAGCCGCCCGATCTGCCTTGTGCTGGGGGCCGAGGGGCCGGGCCTGCGGGAGCGGACGCGAGAGACCTGTGACCTGCTGGCGAAGATCCCTTTCGCCGGGCCGTTCGGGTCGCTGAACGTCTCCAACGCCGCCGCCGTCGCGCTCTACGCGGCCGCACGTCATGTCACAACGGCTTGAGAGGGAATGCCGAATCATGGACAGGGGCACGGGGCGATGCCATCTGTGGATCACCAGCCCGGACGTGACATGATCCTGACCCATCTCAAATCCTTTGCCATCGCGCTTGCCGTGCTGCTGCCGATCCCGGCCGCGGCGCAGGGCTGGGCGTTGGACGGGTTCGATCCGGTGGCTTACGTGACGCGGGATGCGGCCGTGCCGGGGCGGGGCGACATCTCGACCAGTTGGCGCGGCAAGGAATATCACTTCGCCTCCGAAGACAACCGCGCATTGTTCGAGGCCAATCCGCGCGCCTATGTGCCGGGCTTCGACGGGCTGTGCGTCGTCGGCCTGGCCGAGGGCCGGTCCGAGGCAGGCGATCCGCGCCAGTTCGTCATCATCGGGCAGCGGGTCTATCTGACCGCATCGGCGGACAGGAAGCAGCGGTTGCTGGCCGAACCGCGCGGTCTGCTGATGAAGGCGAAGAACATGTGGGTGAAACTGCGCCCTTGAATTGCCGAAATCACGAAACCGCGACGAGGCTTGGATTTCGCGAATCACTCCCCATATCTTGGCCACGGACGCATTGCCTCGGAACGGCTGCGTCCAGATCACTGTCCCTCGTTCCGCGACTTGCGCCCGGCCTTATGGACCGGGCGCTTTTTCTGTGAAAAGGTCGCGCGAAAAGGGGTTAATATGTCAGATCCGCAGACCATCCGCCGCATCATGGACGAGACGAAGACGATCGCCGTGGTGGGCCTGTCGCCCGATCAGGACCGACCGAGCTGGGGGGTGGCGCGCTATCTGCAGGGCCGGGGTTACCGCGTGATCCCGGTCAATCCGGGCCATGAGGGCCAGCAGATCCTGGGCGAGACGGTGTATCCCGACCTTGCCTCGATCCCGGATGACCTGGCCGTTGACATGGTCGACATCTTCCGCCGCCCCGAGGCTGTGCCCGGCGTGGTAGACGAGGCCCTGCGTGAGCTGCCGGACCTCAAATTCGTCTGGATGCAGCTTGGCATCAGCCATCAGGACGCGGCTCGAAAGGCCGAGGCGGCGGGCAAGCTGGTGGTGCAGGATCGCTGTCCGAAGATCGAGTTTCCACGGCTGGACTGAACCCGCGCGCGCCCGGTCTCAGATCCCCAGCCGGTCGCGCAGGGCGAACCAGCTCATCCCCGCGACCAGCAGGGGCCACCGCAGCAACTGCCCGCCGGGGAAGGCCGGCGAGGGCAGGCCGGCCATCAGATCGAAATCGGAGGAATTGCCGCTGACGGCATCGGCCATCTGCCGCCCCGCCAGCGTGGCGAGCGCCACGCCATGCCCGGAAAATCCGCTGGCCGACAGCGCGTTCGGGGCAGGGCGCATGAAGCAGGGCAGACGGTTCATGGTAATGGCAAGCGTGCCGCCCCAGGCATGGCTGAACGGCACCTCGGCCAGTTCGGGGTAGATCTGAGACAAGGGCTTGCGCACCTTGGCGGCAATGTCATTCGGGAAATGATAGCTGACATTTTCTCCGCCGCCGAAGATCAGCCGTTTCTCCGCGTCAAGCCGCCAGTAATTCACCACGAATTTCGTGTCATGCACGGCGATATTGCGGCTCAGCACCTTGCTGGCCAGATCACCGAGCGGTTCCGTCGCCACCACGAAATTGTTGATCGGCATGACCCGCGCCGCCACCGCGCCCGACACATCGCCGAGATAGCCGTTACCGGCCAGGATCACCTGATCGCAGGTGACACGGCCCGTCTCAGTCTGCACAACCGTTTTCGACGCGGCGTCCCGTGCGAACGCGATCTGGTGGACATGGCTCATCTCGTGGATGCGTGCGCCCGCCTCGGCCGCCAGCCGGGCGATGCCGAGCGCGAGCGCCAGCGGGTTCAGATGGCCGGCACCGTGATCGATCACCCCGCCGCAATAGGCGTCAGACGGCAGGATCTTTCGGAACGCCGCCGTGTCGAATGACTCGATCCGGTCGTAACCGTAATGGCGCGCCAGGTGCTCAATGTGGCGCTGTGCCTCGTCCAGTTCGGCAGCTTTGCGAAAAGCGTGCGCGACGCCGTCATGGACCGTGACTCCGGCCTCGGTGGCCAGATCGCGGGTCAGGCGCTTGGCATCCTCGGCCATCTGCCAAAGCCGCCGCGCCGTGTCGCGGCCCGCGATCCGCTCCAGCTCGTCATTTTCGAGGCGCTGCCCCGATCCTAACTGACCGCCATTGCGTCCAGATGCGCCGAATCCCACGCGATGCGCCTCCAGCAGCACGACATCGCGGCCCGCCCGCGCCAGATGGAGCGCCGCGGACAGGCCGGTATAGCCGCCGCCCACCACGCAGATCTCGGCCCGGATCTCGCCCGACTGGCGCGGGAACGGGTCGAGCGGCGCCACCTGCGCGGCATAGAGTGACGGCGGATATTCCCCGCGCCGGTCATTCGAGAACAGCAGGTTCACGCGAATCCCCTTCGGATCTGGCAGGTCACGTCAGACATTCAGCAGCAGATGTTCACGCTCCCACGGGCTGATGACCTGCAGGAATTCCTTGTATTCGTTCCGCTTCACCGCCTCGTAGACCGCCGCGAACTCCTCGCCCAGAACGGCGCGCATCGGCTCGCTGTCCGCCATCAGGTCAAGCGCGTCGCCCAGTGTCAGCGGCAACTCGTCCTCGGAGATATAGGCGTCTCCGATGCATTCGGGACGCGGATCCTGCGCCTCGGTCAGACCCAGATAGCCGCAGGCCAGCGACGCCGCGATCCCCAGATAGGGGTTGCAATCCATGCCGGCGAGGCGGTTTTCTACGCGCCGCGCCTCGGGCCCTGAAATCGGCACGCGGAGCCCGGTCGTGCGATTGTCGCGGCCCCATTCCAGATTGATCGGTGCCGCGAAATCCGGGACATAGCGGCGATAGGAGTTCACATAGGGCGCAAGCAGCGCGATGGCCGCGGGCAGATGGGTCTGCATCCCGGCGATGAAATGCAGGAATTCCGGTGCCTCGCGCCCCTTCTCATCCGAGAAGATGTTGCGCCCGGTCTCCATGTCCACGATCGAGTGGTGGATATGCATGGCAGATCCCGGCTCGCCCTCGATCGGCTTGGCCATGAATGTGGCGAAGCAGTCATGGCGCAGCGCTGCCTCGCGGATCAGCCGCTTGAAGAAGAAGATCTCGTCGGCCAGTCGGACCGGATCGCCATGGGCGAGGTTGATTTCCACCTGACCGGCGCCACCCTCCTGCAAGATCCCGTCGATCTCGAAGCCCTGCGCCTCGGCGAAATCGTAAATATCGTCGATGACCTTGCCGTATTCATCCACGGCCGACAGCGAATAGGCCTGCTTGGCGGCGGCGCGTCGCCCGCTGCGACCCATGGGCGGGATGATCGGCTGATTCGGATCGGTATTCCGCGCGACTAGGAAGAACTCCATCTCCGGCGCGACGACCGGCTGCCAGCCCTTCGCCTCGAACAGCCCGACGACATGCTTGAGCACGTTGCGCGGTGCGATGGGCACCGGGCGCCCCTGCTGGTCGGACACGTCATGGATCACCTGCAGGGTATAGTCGGCGGTCCACGGCGCGGCTGTGGTTGTCGTGTAATCCGGCGTCAGCACCATGTCGGGTTCGGTGAATGCGCCCGAGGGGTTGTCGGCCCATTCGCCGGTGATGGTTTGCAGGAAGATCGAATTCGGCAGGTAGAACTTCTCCTGCCGGGCGAATTTCGACGCGGGCATGGCCTTGCCGCGCGCCACGCCGGCGATGTCCGGCACGATGCATTCGACCTCGTCGAGCCGCCGGCCGGCGACATAATCCTGCGCCGCTTGCGGGGCGTTCTGCAGCCAGTCCGGGGTCACGCCGCCCCCATTTCATCGGCCGTGGCGGCGCGGAAGAACGCCTCGATCCGGTCGGCGATGCGGGCGCTGTCGCGCGCCCCGCCAAGCCGCTGCCGGGCCGCGTCGAGCAAGTCGTCGGGCACCACGCCTTTGGCGCGCGTCTCCATCAGACCGCGCACGAAACTGTCGTCGAATTCGGGATGCGGCTGCACGGTGAAGGCCCGGCCGGGATAGATCAGCGCGGCATTGTCGCAGAACTCGCTGTATCCGGCCTGCTCGGCGCCCTGCGGACGCTGCGTCACCTGGTCCTGATGCCAGGCGTTCAGCGTCAGCGTCTCGCCGCCGAATCTGTAATCCTGCGCGCCGACCGACCAGCCACCGGAAAATTTCTCGACCTTGCCGCCAAGGGCCTGGGCGATGATCTGGTGACCGAAGCAGATGCCGACCATCGGCACCGCTGCGTCGAAAGCCTGCCGGATGAAGGACTCCAGAGGCGCAATCCACGGGTGCGGCTCATACGCGCCATGGCGCGATCCGGTGATGAGCCAGCCATCCGCCGCCTGGACGCTGTCCGGAAATTCCATGTTCTCAACATGGTAGTTGGTGAAGTCCAGCCCGCGTCCCGCCAGGAGGCGCATGAACATGTCCGGGTAATCGCCCGCCGCGTCCTTGAGCGCGTCCGGGGCCTGCCCGCATTGTAGGATGCCGATCTGCATATGGTGCCATTCTGTTGGGTCAGCGACAGATTAGGCGGCGCAGGAAGTCGTTGCAATCGGTCATGGTTTCGCGCCAGATACGCGACAGAATGACAGAGAACCTCGCCAGCTCAGCCGTTATCGAGATCCGCGACCTGCACAAGTCCTATGGCGATCTCGAGGTCCTCAAGGGCGTGTCGCTGACCGCCCCGCGCGGCCATGTGGTCAGCCTGATCGGATCGTCCGGGTCGGGGAAATCGACGCTGCTTCGCTGCTGCAACCTGCTGGAGAACAGCCATCAGGGCGAGATCCTGTTCGGAGGCGCGCCGGTGCGGTGGAAGGGGCAGGGCAGGGGCCGCGTTCCCGCAGACCGGGCGCAGGTCACGAAGATGCGCACCCAGCTTGCCATGGTGTTCCAGCAGTTCAACCTGTGGTCGCACATGACCATCCTGCAGAACGTGATCGAGGCGCCGGTGACGGTGCTGGGCCAGCCGAAAGCCGAGGTCGAGGCGCGGGCGCGCGCCCTGCTGGACAAGGTGGGCATCGGGGACAAGGCCGAAGCCTGGCCGGGCCAGCTTTCCGGCGGTCAGCAACAGCGCGCGGCGATTGCCCGCGCCTTGTGCATGGAGCCGCGGGCGCTTCTGTTCGATGAGCCGACAAGCGCGCTCGACCCGGAATTGCAACAGGAGGTGGTGCGGGTCATCAAGGATCTTGCCGCCGAGCATCGCACCATGATCCTGGTCACGCATGACATGCGGCTGGCCCGCGATGTCAGCGATCATGTCGTATTCCTGCATCAGGGACGGATCGAAGAAGAAGGTCCGCCCGATCAGGTCTTTGGCGCGCCGAACACCGACAGGCTGCGCCAGTTTCTCAGCGCCACACTGGTGGGCTGACCAACCAACAGGAGATGAAGTGATGAGAACAACCCTGACTGTGGCAGCCGCGATTGCGCTGACGGCTGGTATTGCCTCGGCCGCGCCGGTGCGGATCGCGTCGGAAGGCGCCTATCCTCCCTATAACCTGGTCAATGACAGCGGCGAGCTGGACGGGTTCGACATCGATGTCGGCAACGAGATCTGCGAACGTGCCGAGCTGGAATGCGTCTGGGTCAAGAATGACTGGGATTCGATCCTGCCGAACCTGAAATCCTCGAATTACGACGCCATCATGGCCGGCATGTCGATCACCGAGGAGCGTCAGCAGGAAATCCAGTTCAGTCAGAACTACTTCCCCCCGGCGGCATCCGCCTATGCCGCCATGGACGCCGAGGCGAATGTGGGTGACGGCGCGGTCGTCGCGGCACAGACCGCCACGATCCAGGCCGCGCATGTGGCTGAATCCGGCGCGACGCTGCTGGAATTCGCGACCCCGGATGAAACCGTCTCGGCCGTGCGCAATGGCGAGGCGGATGCGGTCTTTGCCGACAAGGACTTCCTGGAGCCGGTCGTCGTCGAATCGAATGGGGAATTTTCCTGGGTGGGCGAGGATGTGCCGCTTGGTGGTGGCATCGGCGTCGGCATCCGCCAGTCCGACAACGAGCTGCGCGAGAAGATGGATGCCGCCATCGACTCGATGAAGGAAGACGGGACGCTGAACGGTCTGATCCAGAAATGGTTCGCCGAGGGCGCGATGTATTTCGGCCCCGACGGAGAAGCCGTGGCCGAGGCTGACGCCACGATCACCCCGGTCGAATAAGGACAAGGCCCCGCCGCGGCTTCGCGGCGGGGCCATACGCCCGCGATGTTTGCATACTGCGCCGATCCGAAAGCTCTGGAGGGGCTCGCCTGGCTGTCATGCTACCTGACATCGGGCACGCATCTTCTGTTCTACGCGAGCTTCGGGACGGTGTTGTTTCTGCTGGCGGTCACCGCCCCGATCGCGCTGCTGTTCGGGTTCGGCGGCGCGCTCGCCTCGCGTTCCCACTTCGCTCCGCTTCGCTGGTTCGGAAAGATCTACACCTCCATGGTGCGCGGCGTGCCGGATGTGGTGTTCTTCATGTTCGTGCCCATCGCGCTCGACCAGCTATTCGAATATCTGCGATCCCGCGTCTCTTGCGACACATCCGTTCCGGTCCGGCAGGGCAATGATTTCATCGTCTGCGAGGCGGCCAAGCTGCCGCGCGCGGCCAGCCCGGAATGGGTGCATGATTCCTACGGCATGTTCCTGGCCGTGCTGGCCTTTTCCATCGTGTTCGGCGCCTTCGCGGCGAACGTGCTCTACGGCGCGATGAACGCGGTGCCGCGCGCGCAGCTTGAGACCGCCGAGGCCTACGGCATGACGCGTCGGCAGGTGAACCGTCGCGTGCTGATCCCGCAAATGTGGAGCTATGCCGTGCCGGGTCTGTCCAATCTGTGGATGATCCTCATCAAGGCCACGCCGCTGCTGTTCCTGCTGGGAGTCGAGGATATCGTGTACTGGGCGCGCGAACTGGGCGGCTCCAAGACAAGCGCCTTCACCTATCCGCACCCGGACTGGCGGCTGTATTATTTCCTCGCGATCCTCGTCTTCTACCTGCTGATGACCTGGGCGTCCGAGCGGGTGCTGAGCCGTGTCCGGCGGCGCCTGTCGCTCGGCCAGGCCACGATGGGCGGCGAGACGCTGCGAAAGGCCGGGGCATGACCTGCGCGGAGGCGATCACCAATTACGCCCTGCGCTCCATCGGCATCGGCGAGCGGCTGCTGCCGCGCACCGAGTTTGATCTGTGCACGCAGTTCACCCTGATCGGGTCCGGGCTGATCTGGAATGTCTATTTCGGGGTGTTCGCCCTGCTGATCGGTTTTTTCATCGCCAACGGGCTGGCCCTGGCCAAAGCCTCGCCCAACCCGCTGCTGCGCAAACCGGCGGAGGCGTTCATCTTCGTGTTCCGCGGCAGCCCGCTCTTCATCCAGTTCTTTCTGGCCTACCAGATTTTCGTGCTGCTGCCGCGCAGCGGGATCGAGCTGTTCGGCATCACCGTCGCCACCGGCTGGCTGACCAAGGCCTGGGCGGGGGCACTGATCGTGCTGATCCTGAACACCGCCGCCTACTCGGCCGAGATCTTCTATGGCGCGCTGCAATCGGTCCCGAAAGGCGATCTGGAGGCGGCGGATGCCTACGGGCTGACGGGGTGGCACAGATTCCGGCGCGTGGTCTGGCCCACCATGATGCGGCTGGCCTGGCCCGCCTATACCAACGAGGCGATCTTCCTGTTCCATGCCACGACGCTGGTGTTCTTCTCCAGCTTCCCGGCCTATGCGCAACAGGGAGATGCGCTCTATTACGGCAGTTTCTTTGCCGATAAGACCTTCAACCCCTTTGTCGCCTATCCCATCGTGGCGGGGTATTTCATCCTTCTGACCCTGCTGCTGATCCTGCTCTTCGGGGTGGTCAACCGGCGCCTGAACCGGCATCTTCCCGGCGCCGCCCGCCGAATCCGCTATCGGCCCCAACTCATCAGGTGACATGTGAACTGGCTTGCCGAACATCCCGAGGTCCGAACCATTCGCGTGGCTGCCGCCGATCTCAACGGCGTGCCGCGCGGCAAGCGGGTGCCGGCGCGGTTTGCGCAGAAGCTGCTGACCGAGGGCACGAAATTCCCCTATTCCGTGCTGAACATGGATATCTGGGGCGAGGATATCGAAGACAGCCCGCTGGTCTTTGAAACCGGCGATCCCGATGCGCTGCTGATGCCCACGGAACGCGGCTTCATGCCGATGCCCTGGCTGGGCGCGCCGTCGGCCCTGCTGCCGATCTGGATGTTTCACGCCGATGGTCGCCCCTATGAGGGCGATCCGCGTCAGGCCCTCGCCCGTGTCGTCGACCGCTACAAGGCCGCCGGTCTGACCCCGGTGGTCGCGACCGAGATGGAGTTCTTCATCATCGACGATTCCGGCAAGACGCTGCGCGTGCCGCCGAGCCCGCGCTCTGGCAAGCGCCGAACCGGGGCCGAGACGCTGTCGCTGCGCGCGCTCGACGCGTTCGACCAGTTCTTCACCCGGCTCTACGACGCCTGCGAGGAGATGGATATTCCCGCCGACACCGCGATATCGGAGGCCGCCCTCGGCCAGTTCGAGATCAACATGATGCACCAGGACGATCCGCTGAAGGCGGCGGATGACGCCTGGCTGTTCAAGATGCTGACCAAGGGCGTCGCGCGGGAATTCGGCTTCGCCGCCAGCTTCATGGCCAAGCCCTATGATGTCTGGTCCGGCTCCGGTCTGCACATGCATTTCTCGCTCCTGGATGCGGAGGGGCGGAATGTCTTCGACGATGGCGGCCCGAAAGGGTCCGACACGCTGCGCCACGCCGTGGCCGGTCTGCTGCGCGCCATGCCCGGCTCGACCCTGATCTTCGCGCCGCATGAGAACAGCTATGACCGGCTTGTGCCCAACGCCCATGCGCCCACCGGGATCGGCTGGGCCTATGAGAACCGCACCGCCGCCATCCGCATCCCCGCCTCCGGCCCCAAGGCCCGCCGGATCGAGCATCGCGTCGCGGGCGGCGACGTGAACCCCTATCTGATGATCGCCGCCATCCTCGGCGCGGCGCTGAACGGGATCGAGGACGGACAGGAGCCGCCCCCGCCCTTCGAGGGCAATGCTTACGACAAGGGCCTGGACCAGTTGCCCGGCACCTGGAACGACGCCATCGAGGCGTTCGGCACCTGCCCCGAGGTCAAGCGTATCTTCCCGCAGCATCTGATCGACAACCTGATGATGACGAAGCGGCAGGAGCTGCACTACATGGCCGAACTGACCGACGAGGAGACGATCGAGCTGTATCTGGATACGGTTTGATTGCGCGGCTTCCAGTCAAGTCATCGCACGGCTTTGCCCTTGCGCGGCTTCGCCCAAAGCGGCGCCGCAAGGTCAGCTTCGACGGCCGCGCCCTGATGGACGACCTCTGCGATCCGGTCGACCGAAAAGCCAAGCTCTTGCATGATCTGGGTCGAGTGTTCGCCAAGCAGAGGCGGCGGTAAGCTGGCCGCCACGTCACACAGCAGAGGGCCAAGGGGCAACTCGGGCGTCTGAAACCGGTACCCGGCAAAGTCGAAGTCGGACAACTTCTCTCCGGCCCGTGCCTGCGGTGCGTCGAGCACCCGGTCAAGCGGCAGCACTTCGGTATGGCCGACTCCTGCCGCTATGAGTTTTTCAACAAGCATGTCGAACTCGAAACCAGCCACCAACGCACCGACGATTTGTTCGACATCTTGGCGCCGTGCACGCCGCTGGCGCAGAGTCGCAAGCTCGGGATCGGGTGAGAGGCCAGTAGCGGTGCCAAACTTGCGCCAATGATCGTCAGTCAACATGACAAGGTAGATCCAGCGCCCGTCCTGCGTCTCGTAGGCGCCATAGCCCGGAATCGAGAATTCGGCCGAAGGCTCCTGCTCCGGCCGACCCAGGAGTTGCGATTTCAATTGCACGCCCATCAGGTCTCGCGCCGCAATGTGCAGACCGGTTTCGTAGAGACCAATTTCGATATTGCGCCGCTCCTCGGACCGGTCCGACTGTAGCGCGGCGAGAATCGCGATGGCAGCGTAGCAGCCCGCGAACTGGTCGTGATATGACGGCCCGAGACGCGCCGGTCGCCCATCGGGCCGGTTGTAGTACATGACACCCGTTGCGGCCTCCGCGATCGGATTCGAGGCGACCTGCTCCTGAAGCGGCCCCGCGCCATAGCCCTTGATGTGACAGAAGATGATATCGGGATTGATGGTATTGCATCCGGCGAAAGTCACGCCGAGCTTGCGCGCAGCTGACGGCGACAGGTTATGCAGCACGATGTCCGCGCGGGCTACGAGTGTGCGGAACGCATCACTTCCGGCCTCGGACATCATGTCGAGGCAGAGGCTCCGCTTGCCCCGGTTGAACGCGACAAAGCTCCCGCTGGGCCCACCCCGTACCAGTTTCCGTGTGGTATCACCGGTCGGGGGTTCGATCTTTATTACATCTGCGCCGAGCTGGTTCAGCAGATGCGCGCCATAGGGTGCAGCAATCATGCTGCCCAGCTCGACCACGGTCTTGCCGGCAATAACACCATTTTTCATGCATTTTTCTCCTGGTCGAACGGCGACGGACAGCGCCGATCCGCGAATTCCAAATTTATTATTGTCAATTAAGAATGCATAATGCATTATAAAGACGTCAAGTGCATTCTTGGCTCGAAGCAGGCGAGCGACAGAGGAGATCCTGCCAACAGTGAAAAACGGCCCGTTCCGCGCGCGGGCATGCTGTGGACAGGCGAAGCCCGGGATGCAGCCAACAAAAAATCGCAGCACTGACGTCTCAGGGAGGAGACAAATGCTCAAGAAGTTCTGGAAATGCGCGGCAATGGCCGTCGCCACGACCGCATCGATTGCTGCCGGGCCGGTTACGGCCGAAACCGGCATCGATCTGGACAACAAGGTCGTCACGATCGGGGCTTTCACACCCGTGACCGGCCCGGTGCCGTTCTACGCGGTTCTGACCCACGCGGCCGAAGCCTATTTCAAGAGACTGAACGAGTCCGCTGAAGTCGACGGCTGGACGTTCAACTACGTGACCAAGGATGACGGATACGATCCGGCGCGCAGCGTCGCCGTGGCCCGCAGCCTGGTCGAGGATGACGGCATCTTCGCGCTTTCCGCACCCATCGGCACAGCGACCAATGTTGCGGTTCTACCCTATGCCAAAGAGGCGGGCGTTCCCATCATCGGCCCGGTCGGCGGATCCAGCCAGTTCTTCGAAGTCCCTGCCGTCTTTCCGCTATTGCCAGATTACGGGTGGTCCGCCGCATCCGCGGCTGAATATGCGGCAAACGGCCTCGGCCACACGAAGATTGCGCTGCTATGGGAAAACGATGAGCTGGGCAAATCCGCCAAGCGCGGTTTCGATCTCGTGATGGGCGATCTGGGCCTCGAACCGGCGGAATCCATTGCATTCGACGTCAAGACGACCAGCTTCAGCGCCCATATCCGGCGGATCCAGAACTCCGATGCGGAAACGGTGCTGTTATACGGGTCGAACGCCAATCTCGCCGCGGCGCTCAAGGCGGCTGACCTGCAGGGGGCCGATGTCGCGTGGTTCGCGCCTTTCTTCACGGCCGACCCCTCGACGCTGAAACTGGCCGGTGATCTGCTGGAGGGCGTGTACTTTTCGTCCTGGCTGCTGCCTGTCTCGAGCGAAGAGCCGGAGGTAAAGGCCTATCGCGATGCCATTGCGGAGCATTTTCCGAATGACCCCATTGGCGTGCTCGGCCTGAACGGCTGGAGCAACGCGGCCCTGTTTCACAAGGGTTTCGAGCTGCTTCTTGCCAGTGAGGACGAGATCACGCGGGATAATCTCGTCAAGGCGATGAACACGATGACTGACGCCGCCGTCGGAGGTGCGCGCGGCGTGACCTTCAGCGCCGAGGACCACCGCGGGACCCGCCAGGAAGGTATCATCCAGTACAAGGATGGGGACTTCGTGCTGGTCCGAGATTTCCAGCCCTATCCCGACATTGCCTTCAACGCCGCCGATACGGGCGAATAAGAAAGGCCGTGTCGCCCGCATGCTCTGCCGCAAGCGGGTGACACCCGGATTCAGGTTCAGACAATTGGGGATTTTCATGCCCACCATCCCAGTCAGCGCGCCGGCTCGCCTTGATGGCAAGGTTGCGCTCGTCACCGGTGCCGCGGGTGGCATCGGCCGCGCGGCAACCCTAGCGCTCGCGGATGCCGGTGCGACAGTCATCGCTACTGACATCGCTGAGGACGTCCAGTTCACGTCCGACAAGATCGTCTATCGCCGTTACGATGTGACCTCGCATAACGATACGCGTTCGATCATCGCGGAAACCAGGTCCGCATATGGTGCGATTGATGCCTTGATCCTTTGCGCCGGGACTATATCGCATAATCACCTGGTCGACTCGACGGATGACGAATGGATGTCAATCCTGAACGTGAACCTCATGGGTGTCGTCAATCCGGTGCGGGAAGTCTTTCCGGTGATGGCTGAACAGGGTGGGGGCAAGATTGTGGCCCTGGGCTCCATCGCATCCAAGATTGGCGGCGTCGCCTCCGGCCCGTCTTATGTCGCGGCGAAATCCGCGGTGCATGGGTTGATGAAATGGGTTGCAAAGAACGGCGCCGGCAAGGGCATCTTTGCAAGTGTGATCGCGCCCGGCCCCGTGGAGACACCGATGTGGGACACCGTGACGCAACGGGCCGCGCCGTCGCCCAATGGCAGCGTCCCGCTTGGCCGCTACGGCCAACCCGAGGACATCGCCCAGGCAATCGTTTTCCTTGCGTCGCCTTCCTCGAACTGGATCACCGGAACCGTTCTCGACGTGAACGGCGGCATGTTGATGGACTGAGGGAGTGACAATGACAGATACGATCGGATTCATCGGATTGGGCGTCATGGGCGGGCCGATGTGTCGCAACATCGCAGCCAAGCATGCCGGTCGAGTTCTCTGCTTTGATCTGTCTGACACGGCACGCTCCGCCCTGGCCGACACCAAGGTCGAGGAGATGGATAGTGTTGAGGCACTGTCGCAAGAGGCCGACATTATCTGCTTGTCCCTGCCGGGCGGACCGCAGGTTCTGAAAGTGGCCGAGAGTATCGCGGGGACGGCCCGCAACGGGTCCGTTGTTATCGATCTGTCCACCACGACCGTGGCCGCGGCGCGCGAGGCCGGACAGATATTGGCCGCGAAAGAGATCGCCTTTGCCGACTGCCCGGTGGCCCGCACCCGCGAGGCCGCGCAGCAAGGCAGGCTGAGCATTATGGTCGGGGCAACTCCAGAGCTATTTGACCGTATCAGGCCGGTGCTCGACTACATGGCGTCGGACGTGACCCATGGCGGCGCTGTCGGCGCCGGTCAGGTGCTCAAGCTTGTCAACAACATGCTGGTTTTCGCCAACACAGTCGCGCTGGCGGAGATGATCGTTTTGGGCGAGCGCGCCGGTGTTCAGGCCGAAACGCTGCTGGAGGCCGTCGCGAAGGGGTCGGGCGACAGCTTTGTGCTGCGCAATCACGGCATGAAGGCAATGGCCCCGCGCGAGTTTCCCGCACACTCCTTCCCCGCCGAATATGTTCTGAAGGACATATCTTACGTCTTCGATCTGGCTGAGCAGACCGGCAGCTTTCTTCCCGCAGCCAGCCAAGTCCGCGCCTATTACACTGCCGCTGTCGCGAACGGGTTCGGAGACAAGTATTTTCCCTCGGTCATCCAGTTGGTCGAGTCGGATGCCATGGAGAAAATCTGATGAGCTTCTGGGACTCACTTCTGTACGACCTGTTTCCGCTGATATGGTCGGGCATGATCACCGGGTGCCTCTATGCGCTTGGTGCACTCGGACTGGTGATGATCTTCAAGTGTTCAAAGGTCGTCAACTTCAGCCACGGCAATGTCGCCGGGCTGACGGCCTTCCTGGTATACGGCCTGTCCTCGGGCATGCTCATGTCCCTGTCCTGGGGCGCGGCCGTCCTGGTCGCATTGCTGGGAGCCATCGCCATCGCCTTTCTGATCTATTCCATCATCTCTCCGCTGGTCTTTGAAAGCGACCTCACCTCAACCATCGCCACGCTGGGCTTCGGTCTTATCGCGCAAGGTGTGACGCTGCTGATCTTCGGGGCGGACATCGTTGCGCTCGACCTGCCGATCCCGCGCTTCGCCGTCTCGGTCCTCGGGCTGCTGGTGACGGGCTATGATCTCACCGTGCTGGCCGTGGCGGTGGTGACCATCGGGGCCTTGTTCATGGTCATCGACCACACCAAGCTGGGGATTGCCTTCCGCGCGATCTCAGAGAACCCATTCGCTGCCGAGGTTTGCGGCCTGAATCTCCGCTCCGTGCATTATTTTGCCTGGATCACGGCGTCCATCCTCGGTGTGGTGGGGGCCCTGCTGATCGTGCCGACGACCTTTCTGTCTGTCACCACCGTGGCGACATTCATGTTGCAGGCCTTCGCCGCGGCCGTGATCGGCGGCTTCGCCTCCCTGCCTGGCGCATTGGTCGGCGGCATTCTGGTCGGCGTGTTGATGAACCTGTTCACCTTCTATGTCTCGCCCGAGTACTCGTCGACATTCCTGCTGGCCGTCATCCTGGTGGCGCTGAACATCTTCCCCAACGGCATCCTGCAACGAGTCGGAGGCTCACGTGTCTGATCACGCGACCCATTTGGCCCCGGGCCAAGTTATCCTGTCGCGCCTGTCCGGCGTGGCCACCTCTGGTCTGACGACCGCAATTCTGGTGGCGGTCCTGATAGTCATGCCCGTCATGCTTGGCGGATCATGGATCTTCACGCTGGGCCTCTGCTTTGCAAATTCGATCGGCGTTCTCGCCGTCTCGCTGCTGGTTCGCTATGGCGGAGAGGTGTCGATCGGGCATACATTCTTTACCGCGCTCGGCGCCTATTCCGTCGGGGTGCTGGACACCAGCTACGGCATTTCGCTGTGGGCCTCTGTGCCGTTGGCGCTGCTGCTGGGTGTGATGTTCGGGCTTCTCTTCGCGTGGCCGTCCCGCAATCTCCACGGGATCTACCTTGCAGTGACCACGCTGGCGCTCGCTCTGGCCGTGCCCGAGATGATCAATAATTTTGATACGCTCACCGGAGGTTACGAAGGGCTTTATGTTGCCACCCCGTTCATTCCCGGAATCGAAATGGGGCTGCAGCGCTATTATGTGGCGCTGTTCTTGCTGGTGCTGGTCTGTCTGGCCGTTGCACGCCTGCGCAGGTCGCGTCAGGGGATGGCGCTGCTTCTGGCAAAGACGAATGCAGCCGCTGCCGACGCCTTCGGCACCCGCCGGGTCTGGGCGCGCCTCTCGATCATGGGCATTTCGGGTGGGATCGGTGCGATATGCGGTGCCGCACTGGCGTTTTCGGGTTCGACCGTGTCGCCCGGCGGTTTCACCTTCTGGCAGGCGATCTTCCTGCTCGTCGGATCGGTCGTCAGCTTCTACGGGCTGTCGCTGACCCGTGTTCTGATCGGCGGGGCATTCGTCACGCTGGTGCCGCAGCTTCTCTCGGCGTCGGGTGCGTGGATTCCCGTGTTGTATGGCCTTGCGTTGCTGGGGATGATCCTTCTGGGGCACTATCTGCCGCGCATCCGCGAGATGATGAGCCGCAAGTCGGAGGCAGCGTGATGGACCTTATGACAAACGCTTTGCGCGGCGAGGGGATCGCACTGTCATTTGGCGGGATCAAGGTTCTGAAGGGTCTGGACGTGGAGTTCCGCGCCGGCGAAATCACCGGCCTTATCGGTCCAAATGGCGCAGGGAAAACCAGTCTCTTCAATTGCCTGACGGGGGCGTATTCACCGCAGCAGGGTGCGATATCATATGCGGGTGAGGCGCTCAATGGCCTGCCGCCCGCGGCGCGAGCGAATAAAGGGATCGTGCGCAGCTTTCAGCATGTCGCCCTCTGCCCTGATCTTACCGTACGTGAAAATGTCATGGTCGGGATCGCACGCAACGGAAAGTCTGGCTGGCTGGACGCGTTCCTTCCGTTGCCAAGGGGGATCCGCGAACGGGAGGAAATGGCCCGGTCGGCAGATGCGGCCCTTGCCGATCTCGGGCTGCTCGACGTCGGAGAGAGATTTCCGGGAGAGCTGCCACCCGGCATGCAGCGCCTCGTCGAGATTGCCCGCGCGGTGGTCGGCAAGCCGTCGGTCCTGCTGCTGGATGAACCAGCCGCGGGGCTCAACAACTCCGAAACCCGCGACCTGACGAAAGTGCTGCGCAAGCTGGCCTCGACGGAGCTGGCCATGGTCGTGGTCGAACACGACATGGACCTGGTCATGTCGATCTGCGACCGGATCTACGTGCTCAACTTCGGGGAAATCGTCGCCTCGGGCTCTCCCGAGGAGGTGCGCAGCAATCCGGACGTGGTTCGGATCTATCTGGGGAGCGACGAAGATGACTGAGCTGCTGCGCGTTGCAGACCTGTCCGTGACCTATGGATCGGGCGCACCGTCGGTGAACCGGATCTCCTTCACCGTCGGCGAAGGCTCGGTGGTTGCGCTGCTCGGCGCGAACGGCGCCGGCAAGTCGTCGATCATGAAAGCCGTCTCGGGCCTGACGCCGTCATCCGGTGCGGTCCTGTTCAATGGCCAGGACATTGGCGCTCTGCCCGCGCGCGCACGCGTTGCCAAAGGGATCGTCTATGTGCCCGAGGGGCGCGAGATTGTCGGCGAGCTGACCGTGCGCGAAAACCTCATCCTCGGCGGATACCAGAAGGCTGCGGCCGAGCGCAAACGGCGCATCGACATGGTTCTCGACCTGTTTCCCGAGATTGCCGAGAAGGTTGACCGGCAGGCCTGGCGCCTGTCGGGTGGCGAACAGCAGATGCTCGCCATCGGACGCGGCCTGGTTGCTGACCCGAAGCTCTTGCTGCTCGATGAGCCCTCGCTGGGCTTGGCTCCGTTGCTGGTCCGGCGCGTATTCGACAGGCTGGCCACGATCCGCGAAGAATCGGAGCTTGCCATCGTGCTCGTGGAACAGAACCTCGCCGTGACGATGCGGTTATGTGATGAACTGCATTTCCTGCGCGGCGGCCGGATTGTCGGACATCGCCGCGCCGAAGACCTCAAGGACGAAGCCGCCCGTCAGCAGGCGATCGACGCCTATCTCGGGGCGGCTGCCTGAGGAGACGACGATGAAGACTTGGGAAATCTACGCCATCCGGCACGCCACGAACGACACCCGCACCCGCGGTGTCAATTTCATCTCGGATCCCGATCCCATGAAACCGCTGGTGCTCGACTTTTTCTGTTGGGTGCTCAGGTGCGGGCGGGAGGTGATCGTGGTAGATACCGGGATCGACCCGGAGACGGGCGCCAAGAACGGCCACAGGCAGATCATGCCCCCGCCGGAAGGCTGGACGGCGCTTGGCATCGACCCGGCGCAGGTCACGACGGTTTTGCTGACACATGCGCATTACGATCATCTCGGCTATCTGGATGCGCTGCCGAAGGCCCGGTTCTACATGCAGGCCGAAGAAATGGCGTATGTCACCGGACCCTGGATGGAAAAACCGACCTTCCGTCATGCCTACAAGGCGGACGAGATCGCCCGGCTGGTGCATTTGCTGCACGACGGACGGCTGCATCTGCATGGCCGGGAGTTCGACGTGGCCGACGGGATCAGCGCACACTGGGTCGGCGGGCACTGCGCGGGACAGGAAGTCCTGCGGATCCGGACGCAGCGTGGCTGGGTCGTGCTCGCTTCGGATGCGTTGCATTATTACGAGGAGTTCGAACGCGGCATCCCATTTACCGTGGCCTTCAACATTTCCGACATGATGGCGGCCCATGACCGGATCCGCGAACTGGCTGACAGCGACAATCACGTCCTTCCGGCCCATGATCCGAGGCTTCTGAACCATTATCCGGCGATCAGCCCTGAGATGGAGGGCCGCATCCTCCGACTTGACCCGGTTCCGGAGATCGGGGCATGAAGGAATGCATTTTGCACTCATGTGAGATCATTCGGGGGTTGATTGTTGATGGAACACCGCGCCAAGCACCAAACGAAGGAAGAATATGTCGCGGACTTCCTTCGGGAGGGTATCATCTCGGGCCAGTTCCCGCGGGGTTCCAAGCTCAAGCAGGCGCAGATCGCCGAGATGATCGGGACGTCGATCACCCCTGTTCGGGAGGCGATCAAGCTGCTGGAAGCCGAGGGGTTCATTCTCGGCACGTCGCATCGTGGCGCGATCGTGGCCCCGTTCGACATCAACGCGACGGAAGAGATCACCGATCTCAGGGTGACGCTGGAATGCAAGCTGGGGCTCAAGGCGGTCAGTCGCCTGACCTCGCAGGACATCGACGAGCTGCGGTCTTTGCAGGACCAGATCGAGGATGCCGCGGCGCGCGGCGACAAGGATGCGGTTCGCACGATCAACTACCGGTTCCACGAACTGATCTACATCGCCGCCGAGTTGCCGCAAACGCTGCGGTTTGTCCGTGCACTCTGGGCGCGCTATCCGTTCGACCTCATCAACCGGCTGGAGAGCCGCATCGACCGCGCCTCGCAGGAGCATCGGGACATGCTGCGTGCCATCATCGCCCGCGACGAGGCTGCCTTCCTGCAGGCCCTGCGATCACACATCCGCTCGGCCTGGGACGAATTCAAGGCCAGCTATTCCGAATAGCCTCCCGTGCCCCTTCAGGCACGGGGTCAATCCCAAGCCTGAAAGGATCGCGTAATGGCGTCTGATACTATTCTTCTCGTCATGGACATGCTGAATGACCTGGTTCATCCTAACGGGATGGGCGGCAAAAGTTATGTTCCGCTCATGCAGGACCGTGGCGTCTTTGACGCGACCGAGTTGGCCATCAGCAATGCACGGGCCGCGGGCGTGATGGTCGGCTATGTGCGCGTCGGCTTTTCCGCTGACTATGCCGAATGCCCTGCGGGATCTCCGGTATTTTCCAAGGCGCGGGACAATGGCGTGTTCAGACTCGGCCAATGGGGTACCGAGGTGCTCGACCGCTTTGCTCCTCAACCTGACGACCCGGTGATCGTCAAGCACCGGGTCAGCCCGTTCTACGGCACCAAGCTCGAACCGCTGCTGCGTGCGCAGGGCATTCGGCGTCTCGTCCTGTCCGGCGTATCGACCAACGGTGTTGTCTCGGCGGCGGTGCGGGAAGGGCATGATCGCGATTACGAATGCGTCATACTGGAAGATTGCTGCGCCGGCGCCACGGCCGACGAACACGCGTACGCCATGTCCGGATTGCGCCGCTTTGCGCAGGTGACGAGCGCGGCAGACATCACCTTCTGATAGTCGCCTCTTAATGCATTAAAGTGGCGAGTGATAACGGGCCATTGTGCCCGTTCAACGCGTTTTTGTTGTAGTCGGCGCATTATCAACCTGAAATTCGCTGCTTGACCGTCCGAAAAATAATGCATTATATATACGAGAGAGCCAGCGTGGGGCGTCTATCCCACCTGACACCAGACCGACAGGGAGACTCTGAAAGTGATCACCGCAGAGATAGCCAAGGAAGATGACGCCAAGGGCATGGGCGGCGCGCCCGCCGAAGGAAAAATCACCAACGAGGCGATTGCCGCCGCCGAAAAGATGGTGGGGCTGCAATTGCGTCCCGAGGGCCCCTACCTCCAGGATGCGACCGCCGACACGCTGCGCAACTGGTGCAACGGCATCGGCGACCTGAACCCGCTCTATCGCGATCCTGGCTATGGCGCGGCGTCTCGCTATGGCACACAGCTCGGACATCCGATGTTCCCGATGGCGCTCGGCTGGATCGGCCGGACCCGCTGGGGACTGCCTGGGGTGCATGGCTTCTACGCCGGGAACGACTGGGAGATCTTCCGCCACATCCGTCCTGGCGACCGGATCAATGCCATCGAACGCGTGATCGGCATCGATGTGAAGGAAAGCAAGTTTTCGGGCAGGCTCGTGCTTCAATATGTCGAGGCAACCTATTTCAACCAGCATGGTGACATGCTTTCCCGCGCCCTGGGGACTTGTACGCGCCATGAACGCAAGGCGGCGCGGGACGCGGGCAAGTACAAGGACATCACCACCTACGAATACACCCAGGAAGAATTCGAGGCGCTCGACGCATGCATCATGGATGAGCCGATGAAGATCCGCGGCTCCAAGGTGCGCTACTGGGAGGACGTGACAGAAGGCGAAAGCCTCGACACCATCGTGCGCGGGCCGCTGTCGCTGATGGACACGATGGGCTTCCTGGTTGGGTCGGGACGTGGTCACACCCATGGCGTCGTCTTCCAGAACGCGATGAAGCATCCGGGCCATTTCTTCCGCAATCCCGAAGCGGGCGGCGGCATCGAATATACCGGTATCGGCCATCATCGCGAAAGCACGGCCAAGGAGGTCGGCGTTCCCGGTGTTTACGATTACGGTCCGCAGCGTTCGTCCTGGATGGCATCGCTGGTCACCAACTGGATGGGCGATGCGGCGTTCCTCAAGCGGGTCCGCACCGAAATGCGCCGCTTCAACACGATGGGCGACAGCACATGGTGCAAAGGCAAGGTGTCGAAGAAATACATCAAGGACGGCCACGCCCTGGTGGACATCGAGATCTGGGGCGAGAATCAGCGCGGCGAAATCACCACGCCCGGCATTGCTACGGTTGCGCTTCAGTCGCGCGACCCTGAACTGCGGGTGTTTCTCGATTGCGGGACGCTCGAGTTGGACCTGCCGGTCGTCCGCTGACGAGAACGTTCGGCCATGACTGACAAGCCTCTGTCCGGCCTACGCGTCATCGAACGTGCCAACGGCGTCGCCGCGGCGCAGGCCGGTCGGCTGATGTGCCAGATGGGTGCCGAGGTCGTCATGGCTGAACCTTCCACCGGCAGCCCGCTCAGGGAGGAGCATCCGCTCCTTCCCGATGGTCAGAGCGCGCTGTTCATCTATCTGTCTCTCGGCAAGCGCAGCGTGGTCTGCGATCCGGCAACGCCCGACTTCCGACGAAACATGCACAAGCTGCTGGCAGGGGCCGATATCCTTATCGATGACACGCCGGTCGCGGAACGCGCCGGGCTCGGACTTGATGAGGCAACCATCGCCGGGGATCACCCGCATATCGTGCACCTCTCGGTCCTGCCGTTCGGCGCATTCGGCCCGAAGGCACATTGGAAGGGCGACGAAATCAATCTAATTCACGCTGGCGGCGAGGGATTTCTGCTGCCGAACGGACTGACGGCCGACCTTTTCCCGGACCGTCCGCCCTTGAAGATCGCCGGGCATTTCGCCGAGATGCAGGGCGGCACGACCGCGGCGATGGCGGCACTGGCGGCGCTTTGGACCGGACAGGGCCAGTTCGTTGACGCCTCTGTCCAGGATGCCAACGTCGCTGTCGGCGCGTTCGCAGTTCAGCGCTTCGGCGACGGATCGGTGGAACACCGCCTGACCCGGTCGTTCAAGTTCGGTGGCGTGATCGAATGCGCGGATGGCTACGTCGAGTTGCTGACGCTGGAAAACCGTCAGTGGCAGGGGCTGATCGAACTTCTCGGAGCGAAGGATTGGGCAAGAGACCCCCATCTGAAAGACGAGGTTGGTCGCAGCGCGCGCGGCGCCGAGATCAACCGGCGTATCCGGGACTGGGCGCGCACCCGCAAGGTCGAGGAAATGGTCGCTAGGGCTCAGACACTCGGCGTTCCCATGGCGCGCTACAACGCGCCGGAGCAGGTTCTGTCCGGCACTCAAGAAACCGCGCGTGGCATCTTTGCGACGATCGATACGCCGGACGGGCCAGTAAAGGTGCAGGCGCTGCCGTTCCGTTTCGGGCCGGACCCGCTGCCGGTCAGTGACACGCTCCCCGGCATTGGCGCGGATCAGTCCATTCTGTCCTGCCCGGCCGGCCGGAGGGCCACCGCATGAAGCCTCTCGCAGATCTTCGCATTGCAGATTTCACCGTCCATGCCGCCGGACCTTTTTGCACCCATATGCTCAGCCAGATGGGGGCCGAGGTCATCAAGATTGAAACGGCACTGCGGCCCGACATCTTTCGCAAGCCCCACGCCGTCTATGGCCGGCACGGACCCGCGACCTTCGATCAGGTATCGTCGAACAAGCTTTCGGTGCGGCTGAACCTCAAGCACGCCGATGGGGTTGTCCTGGCAAAGAAGCTGGTCAGCATCGCCGATGTGGCCGCCGAAAGCTTCCGTGCGGGCGTGATGAGCCGCCTCGGCCTGGGCTACGATGTCTTGCGCGCCGTGAAGCGCGATATCGTCATGGTCTCCGTATCCTCGTCGGGCCAGGACGGCCCGGAAAGCCATTTCGCCGGCTATGCGCCGCTGTTCGGCGCTTGGGGTGGGCTGGGCTATCTCTCGGGTCACGCAGACGGTCCCCCGGTCGAGATGCGGCACGTCATGGACCACTCGGTCGGCATGCACGCGGCGCTTGCCACCCTGGCCGCGCTCAATCGCCGTCGCCGCACCGGCAAGGGCTGCCATGTGGATGTCGCCGCCCGAGAGGTCGCGTCGTCTCTGGTCGGCGATTTTCTGACCGCTGCCTCCGGCGGAGTAGCGGTCGGTCGCATGGGAAATGACGACATGGCGCGTGCGCCTCACGGTGTGTTCCCGACGGCTGACGAGGATCGCTGGCTGTCGGTCTCGGTGTCAAGCGATGCCGAGTGGCAGAGGCTTGCGGCGATCATGGAACAGCCGAACCTCGCCGAAGACCCGCGCTTTGCCACGCAGGCGGACCGCCACGCGAACCGCCGCGAACTTGACGGCCCGGTCAGCCAATGGACCGCAGAACGAAATGGCGAAGCCGCTGCCGAGACACTGCAGGCGGCTGGCATTGCCGCGCATATCTCATGGGCCGCTTCTGACATCGTGTTGGATCCGCATATGCGGGCCCGCGGCGCGATCCTCGATGTCGCCGAAACAGATGGCAAACGACGCGCCGCGGTGGGCCGCCCCGCGCGTTTCGCCGGGGACGACTCACCGGGCATCACGCGCGGGACACCCGCGCTCGGGGGCGATGAGGACTACGTTTACGGCGAACTTCTTGGTCTCGGCCGTGCGCGGATCGACGCTTTAGTCGAGAGCGGGGCCATTTACTGAAAGGCAGACAATGCTGACCGAACATGAATACTCCGACGCGATCGGCCGCACAGAGCGACTTGTCCAGACGATCTCGGCCGAACGCGCCACCGGCCTGGCCGCAACGCTGGACCTGGATCACGCGCCGGCAGACGGCGATCCACTGCCGCCCGGCTGGCATTGGTTGCAATTCAACCCGTTCGTGCGGCAACGGGATGTTGGACAGGATGGCCATCCCAAGCGTGGCGGCTTCCTGCCGGCCGTCAACCTGCCCCGCCGCATGTGGGCTGGCGGCCGACTGACACACCATGCGCCGCTCACCATCGGTCGGGAAGCCGAGAAGGTCAGTGAGATCATGGCCGTCAAGGCGAAATCCGGCCGCGCGGGGCAGCTTGTCTTCGTCACGCTCAAACACCGACTGTCGCAGGACGGAAAACTCTGCATCGAGGAAGAGCAGGACATCGTCTACCGCGAGGCCGCGGCACCGGGCGCAGCAAAGCCTGCTCTCTCGCCCGCACCAAAGGGCGCCACCCGCTCAGAAGAATTCACCCCCGATCCTGTCCGGCTGTTCCGCTTCTCTGCCCTCACGTCGAATGGCCACCGCATCCACTACGACAGGACCTATGCCCGTGAGGAGGAGGATTACCGCGATATCGTCGTGCATGGGCCGTTGACGGCGATCCTGCTTCAGGGCTTTGCCACGTCCACCAGCAGGGGGCGCCTGACCCGCTTTGAGTTCCGTGGCACGGCGCCGCTTTTTGCGGACCGCCCCTTCAAGCTGGAAGCCGGGGCAGAGGCGGACGGCGCGATACCGCTTTGGGCAAAGGGGCCGGACGGCGAGCTTGCCATGCAGGCCACCGCCGTGGTCGAGTACGCATGATGAGGACGCCGCGCAGCTACCTGTTTGTGCCGGGGATCATGCCAGAACGGTTCGCCAAGGCGACAGGATCGGGCGCCGACGCGATCATCCTCGACCTCGAAGACGCGGTCGGACCCGGCGCGAAATCCGAAGCGCGGGACCATGTCGTGGCCTGGTTCGGCAGGGGCGGGAGGGGACTCGTAAGGGTCAATGCGGCGGATACCCCGTGGTTCCAAGATGATCTGGCGGCATTGTCCCGTTGCGACATTTCGGCTGTCATGGTCCCGAAAGCCACCCCAGACAGCCTGTCGGCGGTGGCGGAAAAGCTGCCTGGCCGCGCGCTGATCGGACTGATCGAGACGGCCGAGGGTCTCGCGGCACTGCGCCGCTCGGCCACCTGCCCCGGAGTGTCCCGGCTAGCCTTTGGAAACCTGGATTTCAGCGCGGATACACGGATCCCCGGCACCGGTCCGGTTCTCGATCCCGCCCGGTTTGAAATCGTGCTTGCCTCGCGGCTGGCGGGGTTGGTGCCGCCGGTCGATGGCGTGACAACCGAACTCAGGGACGGCGGCGTCCTGGCGGAAGAAGTGGCCAGGTCGCGTAGGCTTGGATTTGGTGCAAAACTCTGCATTCATCCCGCGCAGGTCGCGTTCACGAATGACGGGTTCACACCCTCCGAGGGCGAAGTCGCGTGGGCGCGCCGGGTGTTGTCCGCCTTATCCGCCGCTGATGGCTCGGTCGTTCAGGTCGATGGCAAGATGGTCGACAAGCCTCTGATTGATCGTGCAAGACAGGTGCTGGCTGACACGGGCCGGGGGCCGCCGTAAAACGCCGATGACCTGGTCAGGAAGATGGCGCCGGGACTGGAGCAGACCGGATTTCGGCACCCGCTGCGGGCCGAACCTGTCATCCGCAAAGCCACCAGCAGATCCTACCTGACAAGTCGGCCGATTGAACCGTCAGCCGTCCCGACGAGTCCTGGTGCCGCGCGTACCGCCTCTTGCTTCCGGGACATGACATCCCGCCTGCTATTGCCGACAGCCGCGCAGGGCCTGATCGAGCGCACGGTCGAGCAGGGGGATCTGGCGGTACCGTCCCCGCGGATCGGCGCGAAGATAGGCCTGCAATTCCGCGCTTGACCGGTCGAGCTGATCGCCCGCGCAGCGGCAATAGGCGCGGGTCTCGTTCATCACCATCCCGTCATCAAGCGCGACAAGACAGATTTCCGCCATTCCGAGACGATCCTGCGGCACGTTCTTCGCAGGGTCGATCACATAGTCCCGCGCATTCTCGAACAGGCGGCGCATGTCCGGGCCGGTGCAATCGAGATTGCGCAGCAGGATCTGCGCGTCGCCATCGGCCATGGCGAAGATCTCGTCCTGACGGATCGCGCCGGCCATCGCGCTCCCCGGATCGGCCAGCACCCCCAGCCCCTCGACGATCGCCTGCAGACCCATCGCCGCCATCTGGTCGCGCGAGCCGGTCAGCGCGCCGACATCGACGAACTGCCCGGCAATGCGGGTTTGCAGATCGGGCGGCAATGCGGCCGGGCAGTAGTCGCGGAACACCAGCACCATGCGTTGCAGATATCTGAGCGTGCTGTCCCGATCTGCCCGGTAAGGCACCAGCGGATCGCCTGTCAGGAATGCGGTGATCAGCGCATTGCGGCGCAGGCCGGACAGCGCGCCGCCCGACAGGGCCGGCTCGGGATCTGCCTGTTCGGCAGCCTCCGCGTCGGGGATTGGACCTGCGGCGGCCACCAGCAACGCGCGCGCCTTCGCGTCATATGCCGCCAGCAGACCCGGATCATTCCCCCCGTCGGTGATGGCGGTCAGCACCGGACGCAGTTCTGTGACCTTCCCGAGACCCGCGATCCGCTCACGCAGGGCCGATTTTGCCGCCGCGTCGGCCCGGCGCTGTTTCTCCTCGGCCTTTTCCAGTGCCGCAGCGATCGGCGGCAGGATTGCCAGATCCTGCATCCCGGCAAGCTGCATCTCGCCGGCGTCGATCCGCTCGGCCAGTTGTCCCGCCGCGCGGTCGAGCTGTTCGATCCAATGCGACCGCTCCGCCGGGTCGCGTTGCTGAAGCAGGTCAACCGCCCGCCCGAGGTTTTTGGGCGTGGCCGGCTCTTCCACAGCGGCGAGCGCGGTCAGGAACGCCTCTTCGCCGGCCGCGACGATCCGGGCCTCGGCCGCGTCGAGGCTGGCCGTCAGCCGCGCCGTCTCGCTGTCCAGCAACGCGAGCGTCTCCAGTTCCGTGCGCAGTGCCGCGATACGCTCGCGCGCATCCGGGGTGTCGGGCAGGGCGGCGAGGTCCTCGGCCAGCCGCGCCGCCCGGTCCTGCCCGACCTGCGCCCGGTCCACGGCGAGGCGGAATCTCTGGGCCTCACTGCCGAAGAGTTCGCTGTTGCGCGCGACCCCGAAGGCCAGTGTCAGGGCGGTGCGCAGTTGCAGATCCTCCACCCCGAGATCGCCGCATTGCGTGCGCAGCGGCGCCAGAAGCGCCTCGCCCACATCCGGCGAGGCGGAGAGCGATGGGTAGCCCATCCCGAACACCGGCTGGAAATAGGGATCGGTGAACAGCACCGGCCATCCGCCATGATGCGTGACCCAGGTGCCAGCTCGCGTCATCCGTGCCTCTGCGGGGCTGAGCGCCGCGGCCCAATCCGCAAGTGTCCGGCAGATCGTGGCGGGGGCGGCCACGCGCAGGGCCTTGTCGCTCTCCTGAACCAGCAGCGCTTGCTGATCCGTCGCGCCGGGCAGCGCCGCAAACCGTGGCGGCGGGTCGTCGCGGCGCAGCGCGACATCATCGCACGTCTCATCGAACTGCATGACCAACCCGCCATCCGCGCGCGCCAATTCCCGCGGCAGGAAGATCGGCTGGTTGAGCGGCGCCTGGCGTTTTTCGATCAGGCTCAGCTCGATCGGGTCGCCGGGCCGGGCTGCCAGGGCCAGATGCGCGCCGGCATCCACGCCCTTGGACGCGGCATAGCGAAGATCGACCCCGGTTTCGCCTGCGGACAGGTCGGGCAGGTCGATCTGCATGAACTGCTCGGTGCCGCCGCATGGCGTCAGCCCCGACCAGCGACCGGCCAGATCGGCCAGCCCGGCACGCTCGGCATCGCTCATAACCTGCGTGGCGGCGCCGGCCATTGCCTCGCCACCGACGCGCGTGACTTGCACCGGCCCACAGCCGGCAAACTCGCCCTGCATGGCCGCCCCATCAGGCGCAAGGCTGAACGTCACCGGCGCGACCTGGTGGCGATAGGGCTGCTTGACCCATTTCAGCGGCATCAGCCCGATCTGTCCGGGCCCCGCTGCTTGCGCGCGAAACAGCGCCTCGCCGTCGAAGGCGTTCTTGCCGGTGCCGCGATACACCCAGCGGGCGAGGGTGAGGTCGTTGACCGGGCTGACCTCGAAGATCAGGTCGAGCGCCGTGGGCGCGCCGCAATCATAGCTGCCCTGCCACTGGCCCAGAAAGCCGTCCGTCCGCAGCGCCTCGGCCTCGGCCAACGCATTTTCGGGCGCGGGCAGGGGTGCCCGCGCAAAGCTGAACGACGTGCAGGACTGGCTTTGCAGATTGGCATCTTCGACACGCAGCCCGTCCTCCGACAGGGTCGTGCCGAAGATCTGCGGGATGGCGTAGCCTTCGACCGGCACCGAGCGCGGTGAGTCGGCAGCCAGTGAAACCGCGCCGGTGTCCGGCCTGTGCTGCACGGTGAGCGGCCACTCTCCGCTGGCGCCCTGATCCGGCCCGTCGATCAGCGTTAGGCGCAGATCGCCCAGATAGCCGTTCTCATAGAAATGCGGCCGAAGCGTGACCTCGAACGCTGCGGTGCCCTGTGCACAGGCCATCTCGCCCCGCCAATCCCCGGCAAGCCCGTAGATCCGGGCGAAATCCACCAGGCGCGCGTCGGCGACGGGGATCGCGGCCTCCGCCGGCGCGTCCAGCAAGGCGCGGGCCAGAAGCGGGTTGCCGGCGGATTTCTCATGCAGCCGCAGTTCCATGGGCTGACCCGGACCGGGATCGGGAAACGCAACCGCGCCCTGATCCGATCCGCTCAGATACTCGAAGCTGGTATAGGCGCCGTCCTCGGCATCCGGCGACACGATGGTCAGCCAATAGGTGCGATCCGGATCCAGACCCGAGACGCTGACCGCGATCCCCGACGGCCCGTCAGAAACCGTGATCGCCGGTTCGGCAAAAACGCTGAAAGGCAGGAAAAGACACAACAGACACGCGAGCAACCTGCCCATACCGAACCCCCGGAAACACCAGACCCAACACCACAAGTTCACTATATCAACTGCTTCTCGTCGATCAACCGGCCTGTGCGCACACGGTTCTTGCCAAAGAGGAGGGACGCCCAAGACCGGTGACGGATCGCGATGTGACGGTTGCGTCACGCTGGCGCAGATTGACCCAGGGCTGATCCCGGCCAGTGTCCTGAAGGCTCGGCTGTAAGGTTCATTCTTGGTCGGTCCCGTGGGCAGAGAGACGTGCACAAATTCCCGGACGCATCTTCGCAGCAACGCGCATTCTGAGCATGCCAAGGGCCATGGTGAGACAGGGCTGAAGATAGTTGCCGGGGATTTTGAGGCAAGCCAGCCGTTTCGCGGCCACATACGGGAAAAATGGTCGGAGCGAGAGGATTCGAACCTCCGACCCCCTGCTCCCGAAGCAGGTGCGCTACCAGGCTGCGCTACGCTCCGACCGTAGGAGGGGCAGGTAACGCGCAGGCGGCGGGAATGCAAGGGGCTTGTGGGGGATAAACCGCCTCAGTGATGCGAATTTCCGCGGCCGGACAGCACGCGTTGCAGCAATGTGGATTTCGGCGTCGTGACGGTGTCGACGCGCAGCCGGGCGGCGGTCACGGGGCTGATCGACTCGCTGCCGCGGGCGCGTTCACGCCAGACGATATAGAGGCCCGACGCGATGATGACGGCAGCACCCAACATGGTGGGCCGGTCCAGCACCTCGCCAAAGATCACCCAGCCGTAGATGGTGGCCCAGATGATCTGCGAATACTGCATCGGCGCGACGATCGCGGCCTCGCCATTGCGATAGGCCAGGATCGACAGGAAGCCGCCCATCAGCCCCAGCAGGGCAATCAGCCCGGCCATGCCGAGATGCGGCAACTGCATCGGCGTGTAATCGAGGCCAAGGCTCGCGCCGGTCAGCACCAGATTGCCCAGCATCGGCCACATCAGCAGCACAAGCGGGCGCTCGGTGCTGCCCAGCTTGCGGGTGATGACCGCGGCGGTGGCGCTGCAGAATGCCACCAGCAGCGCGGCCAGATGGCCGAGGCTGAGCGCGTCGCCGCCGCCCGGACGCAGCACGATCAGCACTCCGCACAAGCCAAGCGCGACGGCGATCCAGCGATGGATGCCGACCCGCTCGCCCAGGATCGGGATGGACAACAGCGTAATCAGCAGCGGGGCCGCGAACAGGATGGCGTAGACCTGCGCCAGCGGCAGGGTGGAAAAGGCGTAGAACCCGCCGATCCCCGCCATCATCCCGCACAGTGCCCGTGCCGCGACCCAACCCGGCCGGTTCGGCCGCAGCGTGCCGGGCGTGCGCTCCTGCATGAGGATCAGCGAGACCAGCGGGAAGGACAGCAGGGACGAGAAGAACAGCACCTGCAGCGAGGGATAATGCGCGCCGAGCAACTTGATGATGACATCATGGGTCGCGAAGACCCCCATCGAGATCAGCGCAAAGCCGATCCCCTTCAGGTTGCTCGACCCGCCCATCTCAGCCCGCCGAGAGCGCGGCGATGATCCGGTCGCCCATCTCCGAGGTCGAGACCGGGGTGCCGCCCTCGGGGCCCATCAGGTCCGCGGTGCGCACGCCCTCGGCCAGCACCCGCTCCACCGCCGCTTCCAGATCGTCGGCGGCCTGGCCCTCGCCGAAGGAATAGCGCAGCGCCATCGCAAAGCTGAGGATGCAGGCGATCGGGTTGGCCTTGCCCTGTCCGGCAATATCGGGGGCCGAGCCGTGGACCGGCTCATACAGCGCTTTCGGCCGGCCGTTATCCATCGGTGCGCCGAGGCTGGCCGATGGCAGCATGCCCAGACTGCCGGTCAGCATCGCCGCCAGATCGGACAACAGGTCGCCGAACAGATTGTCGGTCACGATCACGTCGAACTGCTTGGGCCAGCGGGTGAGCTGCATGGCGCCGGCATCGGCATACATGTGGCTCAGCTCCACCTCCGGGAATTCGTTATCATGCACCCACTGGACCTCTTCGCGCCACAGGATGCCCGATTCCATGACATTGGCCTTTTCCATCGAACACAGCCTGTTGCCCCGTTTCTGGGCCAACTCGAACGCGGCGCGGGCCACGCGGCGGATCTCGCCGCTGGTGTAACGCTGGGTGTTGATGCCCACACGGCCACCTTCGTTCTCGGGGTTGTTGTCGTCGGGATGGATGCCGCGCGGCTCACCGAAATACACGCCCGAGGTCAGCTCCCGCACGATCAGGATGTCCAGGCCCGAGACCACGTCGCGCTTCAGCGAGGAGAAATCGGCAAGCGCATTGAAACATTGCGCGGGGCGCAGATTGGCGAACAGGTCCATCTCCTTGCGCAGGCGCAGAAGGCCGCGTTCCGGCTTCACGCTGAAATCGAGATTGTCGTATTGCGGCCCGCCCACCGCGCCAAGCAGCACCGCGTCGACCTGCTGGGCCTTCGCCATCGTCTCGTCTGCCAGCGGCGTGCCGTGCTTGTCATAGGCGCAGCCGCCAACGAGATCCTCGGACACGGTGAATCGCATGCCGCGATTGGCCTGAAACCAGTCGATGACCTTGCGCACCTCGGCCATGACTTCGGGGCCGATCCCGTCGCCGGGCAGGATCAGGAGAGAGTAATCGGACATGGTTTCCTCGTGCTTTCAGGGTTGAAGCTGGCGTAGCGTTGCGGCGACACATGGTCAAGTTCACGCGTAATTGGGTTGCGGTTCGGCGCCGGATGGTGACTCATCCGGGGCGCCACGACTCGACCGGAGAGCTTTCCATGACCCGCATTCTCGCTGCGATCCTTGCTGCGGGGCTGAACATGCCTTTGACCCTGCCCGCCGCGATGGCGGAGGGGAAGGTGATGGTGGAATTGCCGAACCTGTCGGGCATGTCCGACGAGGATGCCGAGAAGCTGATCACCGCGCTCGCGCAGGTCAATGTCATCACGTCGAACTGCCCCGATTACGACATCAGCGATGGCGAGTGGACATTGCTGGTGGGCACCGGCGACATGCTGGCCAAGGCGCTCGGGATGGACCCCGAAACCTATGACGAGCAATATTACGGCCCCGCCTTCCGCATGCTGGAGGATCCCGGCGCCTGCGACCGGATCGGGCCGCGCGCGCGGCCGATCATCGACGATCTGATCGAGATGGGCGGCGGAACGGAACATGTCTCGGAATGATCTCAGTCACCCAGCGTGACATCGGCCCAGACCAGCCGGTGTGCCGAGGCCGAGATGGCGGCGCGGTGATGCGGCTGTCCCTCGGGCGGCCAGAACACGCCTGATCCTGCAACCTCCAGCCCGGCCGAAGGCAGCACATAGGTGACACGCAGATTGCCCGGCGCGCCATCCGGCCAGTCCACCGTGTCCTGCGCCGGATCGCCTGCATGATCGGGATCGGCTGCGTCTCGCGCGCCCGCGCTGCGTTGTCCGGGATCCTGGATCCGCGGATCGGCCAGCAAGGCGCGGATGGCCGCGTGCCGGCCCTCGCCATCCACGGGATCGAGATTGGCGTTGCCTGCAAGAACGAAGGGCGGGTCCGGCAAACGGGTTGACCAGAAGGCGATCTCGTCGTGATTGCGGCGGCCATTGCGATCCTCCGGCCCGTCGAAGACCGGCGGCGTTGCCGCGAAGGCCAGCAATTGCAGGGGCGGATCGGTCAGGATCTCCACTTGCCAATGCCCGGAACCGGACAGGCGCTGCACCGAGGCCGCCTCCGGCGTCAGCACTTCTCCGATGAGGTGTCCGGGCATGTCCTGCCACAACATCGCGCTGTAATCGGTCACGTCGCCCACCGGAAAGCGCGACAGCAGCGCCATGCCGTTCTGCCCGGTGAAACTGCCCCAGCCTTGCGAGTCCTCCGCCTCACCCAACCTGCCATCACCATCCAGATCGGCCATGCTGGGCAGGCCCCGATTGGGGCGCGGGGCGAGCAGATGCGGGTATTCCAGCCCCATCCGCCCGAGGAGCTGTGCGAAAGCCCGCAGGGCGGCCTGATCCTGGTCCCAGTCGAATCCGGTCAGCAGCAGGATATCCGGCTGTGTCCGCGCGATCACCATCGCGGCCGCGGCAATCTGGCTGTCCTGGCCCCGCGTGATGTCACGAAGCAGAAGCCCCGGCCCCTTGCGGGTCAGGCCGGGATCATAGCTGGCGATGCGGACCGTCGCGGCCATCCCCGCGCCGCACAGACACAGCGGCGCCAGAAGCGCCGCCGCAATTCCGCGTCTCAGACCCAAGGGCGGGACTGGCCGGCCTGGGCTTCGAACGCGTCGATGGCGGCGCTTTTTTCCAGCGTCTGGCCGATATCGTCGAGCCCGTTCAGCAGGTTGTGCTTTCGGGTCGGATCGATCTCGAAACTGTATGCCGTACCGTCGGGCGAGGTGACGGTCTGCGCCTCCAGATCCACGGTCAGCTTCGCGTTGGCGCCGTTGCGGGCATCCTCCATCAGCGCATCCACCGCCTCTTGCGGCAGCTTGACCGGCAGGATGCCGTTCTTGAAGCAGTTGTTATAGAAAATATCCGCGAAACTGGTCGAAATCACGCAGCGAATCCCGAAATCCAGCAGCGCCCAGGGGGCATGTTCGCGCGACGATCCGCAGCCGAAATTATCGCCCGCGACGATGATCTCGGCGCTGCGATAGGCGGGCTGGTTCAGCACGAAATCCGCGATCTCATTGCCCTCGCGGTCATAGCGCATCTCGTCGAACAGATTCTTGCCGAGACCCGAGCGGTGGATCGTCTTCAGAAACTGTTTCGGGATGATCATGTCGGTGTCGATATTGACGAGCGGCATGGGGGCGGCGACGCCGGAGAGTGTGGTGAATTTATCCATATCCTAGAATCCTGTCTGGGGAGGCGTACACCGCGCGTACACAGCCTGTACACAGGCCGTGCACCGCGCGGGCATACGCGGCGGCCTCATGCTTCGACCGCGCCGATGACCTCACGCACATCGACGAGATGCCCGGCGACGGCGGCGGCGGCGGCCATGGCGGGGCTCATCAGATGGGTGCGGCCCTTGTAGCCCTGACGCCCCTCGAAATTGCGGTTCGAGGTGGCGGCACAGCGTTCCTCGGGGGCGAGCTGGTCGGGGTTCATGCCGAGGCACATCGAACAACCCGCCATCCGCCATTCGAAACCGGCATCGGTGAAGATCCGGTCCAGCCCCTCTTCCTCGGCCTGGGCGCGGACGAGGCCCGAACCCGGCACGACCATGCCGCGCACGCCCTCGGCCAGTTTCTGGCCCCGGAGGATCTCGGCGGCGGCGCGCAGATCCTCGATCCGGCCATTGGTGCAGGAGCCGATGAAGACCGCGTCAATGGCGATATCGGTCAGCCGTGTGCCGGGCTTGAGCCCCATATAATCGAGCGAGCGGCGCGCGGCTTCGACCTTGCCGCCGGTGAAATCCTCGGGCGCGGGGACGGTGCCGGTGATGGGCAGCACATCCTCGGGCGAGGTGCCCCAGGTTACCACCGGGGCGATGTCTTCGCCGCGGATCGTCACCACCTTGTCGAAATGGGCGCCCTCATCGGTGTGGAGCGTCTTCCACCAGGTCAGCGCGGCCTCCCATGCGGCACCTTTCGGCGCATGGGGGCGGCCTTTGACGTATTCAAAGGTCTTTTCATCGGGCGCGATCAGACCGGCCCGCGCGCCGCCTTCGATGGCCATGTTGCAGACGGTCATGCGGCCTTCCATGGACAGATCGCGGATCGCCGCGCCGCAATATTCGATGACATGGCCGTTGCCGCCCGCCGTGCCGGTCTTGCCGATCACCGCCAGCGTAATGTCCTTGGCGGTCACACCGGGGCGCAGCTTGCCGGTGATCTCGACCTTCATGTTCTTCGACTTTGACTGGATCAGCGTCTGGGTGGCCAGCACATGCTCGACCTCGGACGTGCCGATGCCGTGGGCGAGCGCGCCGAAGGCACCGTGGGTCGCGGTGTGGCTGTCGCCGCAGACCACGGTCATGCCGGGCAGGGTCCAGCCCTGTTCGGGGCCGACGATATGCACGATGCCCTGGCGGATATCGTTCATCGCGTAGTAATTCGGCAGGCCGAATTCACGCGCATTCTTGTCCAGCTCGGCCACCTGGATGCGGCCCTCGGGGTTTTCGATGCCGTTCACCCGGTCGGGCGTAGTCGGCACGTTATGGTCGGGAACCGCGATGGTCTGATCCGGGCGGCGGACCTTGCGGCCCGACATGCGCAGTCCCTCAAAGGCCTGCGGCGAAGTGACTTCATGGACCAGATGGCGGTCGATATAGAGGATGGTGGTGCCGTCATCGGTGACATCGACGACATGGGCGTCCCAGATCTTGTCATAGAGCGTGCGGGGCGCGCCCGAATTGGTGGTGCCGGTCATGGCTGTTCTCTTGATTAGGGAATGGCTTTCAGGGTGATCGAGGGCAGGGCCGGATCACAGTCGGGCAGTCACGGACCGGCTTTCGCCGTAGAAGCGGCCCGGCAGGCGGGCGCGGTCGTGAATGTTGAAATAGCGCATCATGGGCGCGGAGGTTACGCCTGCGACGCTGCATAGGCAAGGGATTCGCGCGGATACGCCCAGCGGGGTACGCCCTGGACCGGGATAGAGGGGCGCAGCCCCGCCGGGCCAGCGTCCGGCCGCCCCCACGGGCGGACGCTGCGGTGCCGGTCCGTGTAGAACGGCCGTTCGACGGGATTGAACGATAAATCGCATTGCGGCGAGACAGGTTGCGTCCGCCCGCGGCCGGACGCTGGCCCTCTGCCACGCGAGGCGGCGTCGGCTGCACCTGTGCGCGAGCCTTCGAAACGCATGCTTGCCCATGCGCGCGAGCCTTGCCAGAACCACCCCATGCTCATTCTTTTCAACAAACCCTTCGGCGTTTTGCCGCAATTCACCGACAACTCGGCCGCGCCGCGCCCGACCCTGGCGGATTATGTCGCGGTCAGGGGTGTCTATCCCGCCGGTCGGCTCGACATGGACAGCGAGGGGCTGATGCTGCTGACCGATGACGGCCGGTTGCAGGCGCGCATCGCCGATCCGCGTCACAAGATGGAGAAAACCTATCTGGTGCAGGTCGAGGGCGACCCCGATCAGGACGCGCTGCGGGCGCTGCAAACCGGCGTGACGCTGAAGGACGGCCCGACCCGACCCGCGCGGGTCGAGCCAATCGACGCGCCCGATCTCTGGCCGCGCGATCCGCCGATCCGGGTGCGGAAATCCGTGCCCGATCACTGGCTGCGTCTGACCATCAGCGAGGGGCGCAACCGGCAGGTGCGGCGGATGACGGCGGCGGTCGGGCTGCCGACGCTGAGGCTGGTGCGCTGGCAGGTGGGCAACTGGACGCTCGACGGGCTCGCACCCGGCCAGTGGCGCGAGGCCGGCGCAGATTAACCCATTGTTAGGATAATGCGCCGCGGGATGCGGTGTTTGCGCTATGTTCCATCTCGGGTGGCGAGGTGTGACATGTTTCTTTTGGCTGGATTTCTGAGTGCATTGGCGGCGGGCGCGGTGCTGCAGGCGCTCGAGGGCGATGACGAGACCGCGCGCGACGACGAGGACGAGACCGGGCGCGGGCCATCCCCTCCGAAGCTGACGCTGCAGGCCGCTGACCCGGACTGGATGCAGACGCTGGGCCTCGTGGAAACCGGCGATGGCGTGCTGGTGGGAGGGGCGGGGCATGACCTGCTGACCGGCGGGGCAGGGGACGACGATCTGGCCGGTGGCGATGGCGACGACACGCTGCGCGGGCTGACCGGGGATGACACGCTCTATGGCGACGACGCGGCGGAGGCGGCCGGGCATGATCTGCTGCAGGGCGGGCCGGGGGCGGATTACCTGGCCGGAAATGGCGGCAATGACACGGTGACCGGCGATGGCGGCGATGATCGGATCTTCGGCGGGGATGGCGATGACGATCTGTCGGGCGGGCCCGGCGATGACTGGATCACCGGCAATGCCGGCGATGACCTGCTGCGCGGCGGCGCGGGCGATGACGACCTGTCGGGCGGGTCCGGCAACGACACGCTCGATGGCGGGGCGGGGGCGGATTCCCTGCATGGCGGGGCGGGCGACGACATATTGCGCGGCGGGCCGGGCGACTGGCTGGACGGCAATGAGGGCGACGACCGGTTCGAGATCATGCCGGGGCCGGACGGGATCGCCCATATCACCGATCTGGCGCCCGGCGAACGCATCCTGGTCGCGGCGGGCGCGGGTGACACGCTGCTGAGCGTCGATGCAGAGGACGGGGACGCCGTGATCCTGCTGGACGGAGTTGCGGTGGCGCGTGTGCTGGGTGCAGAAGGTCTGACGGCCTCGGCGATCGAGCTGGTGACGGCACAGGACGAGGCGGCGGCGCCAGGCTGATCCGCGACGGGGCTTCCCTTTCCGAGCAGAATCGCCTATAGGCCCCCGTCCGCTGCCTGAACGCGGCGGATCCTCCACGGGCCTGAGCTGGACGACATCCCGGCCTGCGCCATAACCCTGATCCCGAAAGGAGACCCCGATGTCGATCACCGTTGAAGACAAGAACCGTCTGATGAAGGAATATGCGACCAAGGAAGGCGACACCGGCTCGCCCGAAGTCCAGGTCGCGATCCTGTCCTCGCGCATCTCCACCCTGACCGAGCATTTCAAGACCCACAAGAAGGACAACCACTCCCGCCGTGGCCTTCTGAAGCTGGTGGCACAGCGCCGCAAGCTGCTGGACTATCTGAAGGGCAAGGACGAGGCGCGCTATACCGACCTCATCAAGCGTCTGGGTATCCGCCGCTGAGGCGCCGCGCCCATCGCAATGACGACGCCCGTGGCCCCGCCGCGGGCGTTTTTCGTTGCGGGGGCAATCGTTAAGAGGCCGTTAACCTTTCGTTAACACTTCGGCCCTACACCGCGCTGACGGGCTCCGGTCGCGGCGGCGAAGCGCCGGATTGATGCGTATGCGTATCGGTTCGCCGGGCGGGTAGGGCGGCAAGACGAAGGGGAGTGTCATGCAGGATCTCATGGAAAACGCGAAACTGCTGCGGGCGGCGCATCGGGGGGCGGTGATCCTCGCCGGGCCGGAACCGGCACAGGGTGGCACGCTGGATGTGACCGACAAGGCCAGCGGCGCGGTCATCTTCACCGCCGGTCTGGCCTCGGCCGCGGATCTGGATGCGGCGGTGGCCGCGACCGCGCAGGCCCAGCGGGACTGGGCCGCGCGCAGCCCGGTCGCGCGCGGCGAGGTGCTGCGCAATTTCGCCCGGCTCTGCCATGAACACCAGGACGAGATCGGCCGCTGGATCATCCGCGAGACCGGCTCCATCCCGCCCAAGGCGCCGTTCGAGGTGCTGACCTCGGCCCATGACGCGATCGAGGCCGCCGGGCTGACCGGCCAGCCGCAGGGCTATCTGCTGTCGAGCGCGCATCCGCGCGAGAGCAAGGCGCGCCGGGTGCCGATCGGGGTGGTCGGGGTCATCACGCCTTGGAATTCGCCCTTCATCCTGGCGGCGCGGGTGATCCTGCCCGCGCTGGCGATGGGCAATGGCTGCGTGCTCAAGCCGGATCTTCAGACCCCGGTCTGCGGCGGCTACCTGGTCGCGCGGCTGTTCGAGGAGGCCGGTGCGCCGCCCGGACTGGTCACGGTGGTGCCGGGCGGGGCCGAGATCGGCGCGGCGATGTGCCGCCATCCGGGCATCGGCATGATCTCGTTTACCGGCTCGACCGCGACCGGGCGCAAGGTCGGGGCCGCGGCGGGGGAAAGCCTGAAACGGGTGTCGCTGGAACTCGGCGGGAACAACGCGGCGATCGTGTTTCCTGATGCGGATCTGGCGGGGTGCGCCTCGGCGGCGGCGTTCGGGTCGTTTTTCCACCAGGGGCAGATCTGCTTCACCATCGGCCGCCATATCGTGCACGAGGATATTGCGGAGGCTTATGCCAAGCTGCTGGCCGAAAAGGCCGCCGCCCTTCATGTGGGCGACCCGGCGGGCGGGCCGGTGCATCTGGGCCCGATGATCAATGCGCGTCAGGCCGAACGCGCCAAGGCGATCATGGACCGCTCGGTCGAGATGGGGGCCGAACTGCTTGCCGGGGGCACGCTGGACGGGCTGTTCTTCACCCCCGCCGTGCTGCGCGGCGTGACGCCGGAGATGCCGGTCTTCCGTGAGGAGACATTCGGCCCGGTCGCCCCGATCCTGACCTTCCGCAGCGAAGATGAGGCGGTCGCCCTGGCCAATGACAGCGAGTATGGGCTGGCCAGTTCGATCTTCACCGCCGATCTGGCGCGCGCCGCGCGGCTGGCCGACCGGATAACGAGCGGCATCGTCCATATCAACGACCAGACCGTGATCCACGAGGTCTATGGCCCGATCGGGGGCATGGGCGCGTCGGGCAATGGCGCGCGCTCTGGCGGGCCGTCCATGGCCGATGAATACAGCCAGTGGCAATGGATCACGGTGAATGCGCAGGTGCCGGAATATCCGTTCTGACGCGCCCGTGGCCGCGCCGGATGCGGCGCGGCCCCCTCAGCGGTCATGCATCCCCTTGCCGTCGAGGATGCGCGGGGCGGCCTTCTCGATCCGCGCCAGCCGCGTCTTGGCCTGCTTGGCGGTCGAAAAATGCAGAACCCAGCCGCGCTGGCGGCCGGGGGTGAGCGCCCCGAAGGCGGTGCGCAAGGCGTCATCTTCGTCCAGCCGGGCGACGAGTTCCTCGGGATAGTCCAGATCGTCCTTGGGCAGATCCGGCTTCGCGCCGGAGGCTTCCAGCTCGACCGCCTGGGCCACGAACGCCTCGATGGCGGGGCGCAGGTCAGTGATCTGCGCAGCGTCGGTGAAGTTCAGCATCCGGGAGGAACGTGAGTTCGGGCCGGGGGCCGCCAGCAATCCGTCCGGGTCGCTCAGCAGCACGCCCCTGAAGAAGCCGAGCGCGGCGCGGTCCTTGAAGCCCCAGATGATCGCGATATTGCCGCCCTGATGGGTGTAGACCGGCGAGGACCATTTGAAATCCTCGACCAGATCGCAGCCCCGCAGGATCTCGCGCAGGGCCAGCAATTCCGCGCGCCAGTGTGTGAGCCGGGAGAAGAAGGCATCCGCCCTGACCTGTGCTGTGACCATGATGCTTCCCCCGACCGAGTCTGCCGGGGCGAGTGTGGCGCGGCGGCTGCGCGCTGTCCATGCGGCGCCCGCCGGGCCGCGCGGCGTCTCTGGTCGATCCGACCGAATCCGCCCCGTGCGCGGGTCAATGTCTGGCGAAAATGCCCTGAACAGGCGAAGCGACCAAATGTCAGCGCTTATTGGGTAAAACGTCTGCCATCCCTTCGATTCCTCACAGAACTGTGACAGACTCGGCGCAATTAACGCTTTGAAACGGAGGGACTCGTGGCAACCGGAATCTGGATCAGCCTGGCGGCGTATTTCCTGCTGATGCTGGGCATCGGCGTCTATGCCTGGCGCAAATCGACATCGAACTCGGAAGAATACATGCTCGGCGGGCGCAACTTGCCGCCTGCGGTCGCTGCGCTGTCGGCGGGGGCGTCCGACATGAGCGGCTGGCTGCTGCTGGGCCTGCCCGGCGCGCTGTTCGCCACCGGGCTGACGCAGAGCTGGATCGGGATCGGGCTGTTCGTCGGCGCCTTTGTCAACTGGATCGTGGTCGCGCCGCGGCTGCGCGCGCAGACCGAGCAATACGATAACAGCCTGACCATTCCAGGGTTCCTGGGCAATCGCTTTCCCAGCCGGGCTAGGCTGCTGCGGATCGTGTCGGCGATCGTGATCGTGGTGTTTTTCGCGGTTTACACGGCGTCCGGGCTGGTCGGGGGCGGCAAGCTGTTCGTCAGCGCCTTTGACGGCGGTTACATGTCGGGCGTGCTGCTGACGCTGGGGATCGTGCTGGTTTATACCGTCATGGGTGGGTTCCTGGCCGTGTCGCTGACCGATTTCGTGCAGGGCTGCATCATGATGCTGGCGCTGGTGGTGATGCCGATCGTGATCCTGACCACCGGGCAGGGCGACGGGGTCGGCGCCGCGGCCGAGCGGTTGCGGAGCGAGGTCGATCCGAACTTCCTGTCGCTGACCGCGGGGCTGACCTTCGCGGGCTGGCTGTCGGCGGTGGCCTGGGGCCTGGGCTATTTCGGCCAGCCCCATATTATCGTGCGCTTCATGGCCATCCGCAGCGTCGAGGAGGTGCCGGCGGCGCGCAATATCGGCATGGGCTGGATGGCGGTGTCGCTGATCGGCGCGGTCTCGGTGGGGATCTTCGGGCGCGCCTATGCGGTGCGGAACGGGCTGGACATTGCCGATCCGGAGACGATTTTCATCGTGCTGTCGAACCTGCTGTTCCATCCGCTGGTGACGGGTTTCCTCTATGCAGCGCTGCTCGCGGCGATCATGTCCACCGTGTCGAGCCAGCTTCTGGTCGCCTCGTCCTCGCTGACCGAGGATATCTATCATTCGCTGTTCAAGCGCGATGCGACGGATGGCGAGCTGGTGATGATCGGGCGGATCGCGGTGCTGGCGGTGGGGCTGGTCGCGGTGCTGATCGCGCGTGATCCGGAGTCGCAGGTGCTGGGGCTGGTGTCGAATGCCTGGGCAGGCTTCGGCGCGGCGTTCGGGCCGCTGGTCATCCTGTCGCTGACCTGGAAGCGGATGAACGGCGCCGGTGCGGTGGCCGGGCTGGTCGTCGGCGCGGTCACGGTCGGTGTCTGGATCATGGCCGGGCTGAGCGGGGTGATCTATGAGATCGTGCCGGGCTTCATCGCTGCCTGGATCGCCATTGTCGCGGTCAGCCTGATGACCGAGGACCGGGGCGAGTATCGCGAGCTGACCACCGGCTGATCGCCGTCCGACCGATCGGTGATGCGTCTGTCCCGGAGCCGGGGCAGACGCTTTTTCTTATGCGCAACACGGCGCGCGTTGCGTGGTGCGGGACCGGGGCGGGGGTCGGGGCGGTCGGGCCGGGAAACACCGGGTCCGGTCCCGGATCAGGGGGTCACATCCCGTGCACCGCCCGTGCACAGCCTGTACACCGGGCGTACACCGATGCGGGCGCCATATTCCCGCCCGCCGGGGCGGGATCTGTCCGCGCTTATAGGCGGGCGCGGCGCGTGCGGTTCGGATCGGGCATGGGGTGCTTCGCCCGCCCGCCGCGCCATCGGCGTGGCGTCGCTCAGCTTTCGCGGTTGACCTGCGTGCAGGCTTTCAAAACCCGGTGAATTGCTGTAAGGCCCCCCAATCTGAGACGTGAGGCCCGCGCCCCGGGGCTACGCAGAGGATTCGGGGGCGGCGGCAATGGGGCCGCCACATGACATGGGATGACCGGAGGGCCGGTGCATCCCGAGAGGAAACCGCATGTTTGATGAAGTGAAGAAATCGATCCAGTGGGGGCAGGAAACGCTCACCCTGGAAACCGGCAAGGTTGCGCGTCAGGCCGATGGCAGTGTCATCGCCACGCTGGGCGAGACCAGCGTCATGGCCAATGTCACCTTTGCCAAGGAACCGAAGCCGGGTCAGGACTTTTTCCCGCTGACGGTTCACTATCAGGAAAAATACTATGCCGCCGGCAAGATCCCGGGCGGCTTCTTCAAGCGCGAGGCGCGGCCGACCGAAAAGGAAACGCTGACCGCGCGGCTGATCGACCGTCCCTGCCGCCCGCTGTTCGCGCCGGGTTTCAAGCATGAAGTGCTGGTGATGTGCACGGTGCTGTCGCACGATCTGGTCAACGATCCCGACATCGTCGCCATGATCGCCGCATCGGCCGCGCTGACGATTTCCGGCGTGCCCTTCATGGGGCCGATCGGGGCGGCGCGGGTCGGTTTTGCCGATGGCGACTATGTGCTGAACCCCGAGGTTCAGGACATGGACCAGCTGCGCAACAATCCCGAGCAGCGTCTGGATCTGGTCGTCGCGGGCACGAAAGACGCCGTGATGATGGTCGAATCGGAAGCCTATGAGCTGACCGAAGAGGAAATGCTGGGCGCGGTGAAATTCGGCCATGAGCAGATGCAGCCGGTGATCGACCTGATTATCGACCTGGCCGAAGCGGCGGCGAAAGAGCCGTTCGACTTCCAGTCGCCCGATTACAGCACCCTTGCCGGTCGCGTGAAATCGCTTGGCGAGGACGGGATGCGCGCCGCTTATCAGATCAAGGATAAGAGCGAGCGCCGCGACGCGATCCAGGAGGTCCGCGAGAAGATCGTGGCCGAGTTGTCCGAGGAGGAGCTGGAAGACCCGAATCTGGGTTCGGCGCTGAAAAAGCTGGAATCCGACATTCTGCGCGGCGATGTGATCGCGGGCGGGGCGCGGATCGACGGGCGCGACACCAAGACGGTGCGTCCGATCGAATGCGAGGTGGGTTTCCTGCCGCGCACCCACGGCTCGGCGCTGTTCACGCGCGGTGAGACGCAGGGTCTGGTCGTGACCACGCTGGGCACCGGCGATGACGAACAGATCATCGACGCGCTGCACGGCAATTTCCGCTCGAACTTCCTGCTGCATTACAACTTCCCGCCCTATTCGGTCGGTGAGGTGGGCCGCGTGGGTTCGCCCGGCCGTCGCGAGATCGGCCATGGCAAGCTGGCCTGGCGCGCGTTGCAGGCGGTGCTGCCGGCGGCGACCGATTTCCCCTATACGATCCGCGTCGTCTCGGAGATCACGGAATCGAACGGCTCCAGCTCCATGGCGTCGGTCTGCGGTGGCTCGCTGTCGATGATGGATGCGGGTGTGCCGCTGAAAGCGCCGGTCGCGGGTGTCGCGATGGGTCTGATCTTGCAGGATGACGGGCAATATGCGGTGCTGACCGATATTCTGGGCGACGAGGATCACCTCGGCGACATGGATTTCAAGGTTGCGGGCACCGAGAACGGCATCACCAGCCTGCAGATGGACATCAAGGTGGCGGGCATCACGCCCGAGATCATGCAGCAGGCGCTGGCGCAGGCCAAGGATGGCCGGATGCATATCCTGGCCGAGATGGGCAAGGCGCTGTCCGAGGGCCGCCGCGAGTTCTCCGAACACGCGCCGCGCATCGAGACGATGCAGATCCCGACCGACAAGATCCGCGAAGTGATCGGCTCGGGCGGCAAAGTGATCCGCGAGATCGTCGAAGTCTCGGGCGCCAAGGTCGATATCAACGATGATGGCATCATCAAGATCGCCTCGGCCAACGGGGAATCGATCAAGAAGGCCTATGAGATGATCCACTCGATCGTGGCCGAGCCCGAAGAGGGCCAGATCTACACCGGCAAGGTGGTGAAGCTGGTCGATTTCGGCGCCTTCGTGAATTTCTTCGGCAAGCGCGACGGGCTGGTTCATGTCAGCCAGATCGCCAACAAGCGTCTGGGTCACCCCTCGGACGTGCTGAAGGAAGGCCAGGAGGTGAAGGTCAAGCTGCTGGGCTTTGACGACCGTGGCAAGGTGCGCCTTGGCATGAAGATGGTCGATCAGGAGACCGGCGCGGAGATCACCGAAAGCCGCGAGGAAACCGCCGATTAAGCGGGGTCCATAGGCGAGACGATGGCCGGTCCGGGGGGTGCCCCGGGCCGGTTTTTCTTTGCCCGGTGTCCGGGGGCGGGCCGCAGCGGACGCAGCTTCAGATTGCGAGACCGAACCGATCTGTTGATTTTGTTAAGAAATTGGCCGATCCTCGATGGAACTGCCGCGTGTCACGCCACCAACATCAGGAGATCCCGCATGGCCGGTTCCGTTCTCAGCTATATCACCACCCTGGTCGGGCTGCGCCTGGAGGGTGCGACCGAGAAATTCCAGGCGCGCTGCCGCGAAGATCCCAAGGGGGTGGTGCTGGAGGTTCTGGGCAAGGAGATGCTGCGCAATGAGCGCGCGGCAGAGCAGATCACCGGGATCGCGGGGGTTCTGTCGGCGGTGGCGGGCAATCAGCAGAAGATGTTCACCGCCACCCGCTCCGGCCCGCTGATGGCGGTGGAGATCGCCTATCTGTCGGAGATGTGGCTGCTCATCTGGGAGCTGACGCAGGAGCGCAAGGGCGCGGAGATGAGCGATGACTGCCGCACCGCCATCGACAATTTCCAGGACAAGATGCGCGATCTGATGGAAGAGCAGCGGCGCTGGGCGAAATGCCTCAACGATCTGAAGAAGAATCCGGCGGAGGTCATGGGGACGGGGCTGGATATCTGGGCCGGTGCGAGCCAGTCCGAGCCTGCGGGCGATCCCTGCGCAAATTACCGCGGCAGCGTCATCGTGGCGCAGGAAAACGTCGCCAAGGCGATCCGCGACATGAAGCTGTTGTGTAACATGGACTGACGGGCGCCGCCCGGACGGAAACGGGCCGCGCGATGAGGCGCGGCCCGTGGTCATGCCGGGATGCCGGGATCAGCCGTGCTTGGGATCCTTGGCGAAGCGCAGATAGGGCAGCTTCTTGTCGAGCTTGCCGTATTTCTCCTCAGCCGCGGCGTCGTCGAGGGCGAGCGCCACGATCACGTCCTGACCGGGGGTCCAGTTGGCGGGGGTGGCCAGCGGCTGGCCGTCGGTTTCCTGCACCGCGTCGAGTGCGCGGATGATTTCCGCGAAGTTGCGGCCCACCGACATCGGGTAGGTCATGGCGATGCGGACCTTCTTGTCCGGCCCGATGATATAGACGGTGCGCACCGTCGCGGTGTGCTGGGGCGTGCGCCCTTCCTGCGGGAGATAGTAATCCGCCGGCAGCATGTCGAAGGCCTTCGCCACGCTGAGATCGCTGTCGTCGATCATCGGGAAATTGGCCGGGGTGCCGGCGACGGTCTCGATGTCGGATTTCCATTTCTGGTGGTCATCGACCGAATCGACCGAGACGCCCAGCACCTTGGTGTTGCGCTTCTCGAATTCCGGGACGAGCTGGGCCACGGCGCCGAATTCGGTGGTGCAGACCGGGGTGAAGTCGCGCGGATGCGAGAAGATCACCGCGTAGCTGTCGCCGATCCAGTCATGGAGCTTGATCTCGCCCTCGGTCGAGTTGGCGGTGAAATCCGGGGCGGTGTCGTTGATGCGCAGGGTCATGTCCGATCCTTTCGGTTGATCTTCCCGGCAACATAGGGGCTGCGGGCGAAGTTCCAAGGATTTTCGCGCCGCCCCCCGGCTGCCCTTCTCGCGGCGCGGGTGCTTGCGCGCGGGATGGGTAAATGCGACCATTCGGTCAACGAATAGGAGGACTCACGGATGAGCGAACTTCTGGACAAGCGGAAATTCTATATCGACGGCCAGTGGGTGGACCCGAAAGCCGCCGATGATCTGGAGGTGATCGACCCGTCTACCGAGGAGCCGGTGGCGGTGATCTCGCTGGGCGGGCAGGCCGATACGGATGCGGCGGTGGCGGCGGCGAAGGCGGCGTTTCCGGGCTGGTCCGCGACCTCGAAGGAGGAGCGGCTGGCGCATGTGGAGAAGATCCTGGAGGTCTATCAGGCGCGCGGCAAGGACATGGCCTGGGCCATCACCCATGAGATGGGGGCACCGGCGGACATGTCGGCGGGCGATCAGGTCATGGCCGGGGTCGGGCATACGAAGAACTTCATCCGCGCGTTCCGGGATTTCGAGTTCGTTCGCCCGCTGGGCGATCACGCGCCCACGACGATGATCGCCTGGGAGCCGATCGGGGTTGTCGGGCTGATCACGCCGTGGAACTGGCCGATGAACCAGGTGACGCTGAAGGTGATCCCGGCGCTTCTGGCGGGCAATACGATGGTGCTGAAACCGTCCGAGATCGCGCCGCTGTCCTCGATGGTGTTCGCGGAGATCCTGGACGAGGCCGGGCTGCCGCCGGGGGTGTTCAACCTGGTCAATGGCGACGGGGCCGGGGTCGGCACGCAATTGTCGGTGCACCCGGATGTCGAGATGATCAGCTTCACCGGCTCGACCCGCGCGGGTGTCGCGATTACCAAGGCCGCCGCCGACAGTCTGAAGAAGGTGGCGCTGGAGTTGGGCGGCAAGGGCGCGAATGTGATCTTTTCCGATGCCGACGACAAGGCGGTGATCCGCGGGGCGCGGCATTGTTTCTATAATTCCGGGCAGAGCTGCAATGCGCCGACGCGGATGCTGGTGCAGCGCGAGATCTATGACCGGGCGGTCGAGACGGCGAAGGAGGTGGCCGAGAAAACCCCGGTCGCCAGCGGGCACGATTCGGGCCAGCATATCGGGCCGGTCGTGTCGAAGAAGCAGTGGGACCAGATTCAGGGTCTGATCGAGGCGGGCATCAAGGAGGGCGCGCGGCTGGTCGCGGGCGGGCCGGGCCTGCCCGAGGGCGTCAATCGCGGCTATTTCGTGCGCCCCACCGTGTTCGCCGATGTCAGCAACGACATGACCATCGCCCAGCAGGAGATCTTCGGCCCGGTCCTGTCGATCATCCCCTTCGAGGATGAAGACGAGGCGGTGCGCATCGCCAATGACACGGCATACGGGCTGACCAATTACGTCCAGACCCAGGACGGCGAACGCCGCAACCGCATGGCCCGCAAGCTGCGCGCCGGCATGGTCGAGATGAATGGCGAGAGCCGGGGGCCGGGGGCGTTTTTCGGCGGTATCGGCCGGTCGGGCCGGGCGCGCGAGGGCGGCGTCTGGGGGATCGAGGAGTTCATGGACTCCAAGGCGATCAGCGGATGGGATCGCGACGCCTGAGCCGCAGCGCCAGCCGGAACGTGACACGCGAGGGGCGGCCGCGGCCGCCCCTTCGTCATGGCCGGGCCGGCGTCAGCCCCAGCCGACCTCGGCCAGGAAGATATAGCCCGCGCCGTAGATGGTCTTGATGAGCTGCGGGTTCTTGGGATCCTCGCCCAGCTTGCTGCGCAGCCGCGAGATGCGCACATCCATCGCCCGGTCGAAGCTTTCCCCGCCCGAGCCGCCCAGGGTTTCGAGCATCTGCCCGCGCGAGATCAGGCGGCGGGGATTGTCGAGAAACATCCGCAGCACCTCGGCCTCGGCATGGCTCATCGGGGTCTCGGCGCCATCCGGGGAGGTCAGCACGTAACGGTCGAAATCGGCCTGCCAGCCGGCGAAACGGGCCTGGGCGCGGGAATCGGCGCGGGACGGGGCGGCGGGGCGGCGCAGGCGGGCGCGCAGCCGGGCCAGCAGCTCGGCCGGCTCGAACGGCTTGATGATGTAGTCGTCGGCGCCCAGTTCCAGACCGGTCACGCGGTCCTGCACCTGCGCGCGGCCCGAGACGATGATGATCGCCGCGCCGGATTCGGTGGCCAGCCGGTGGACGAGCGCCAGCCCGTCGCGGTCGGGCAGGCCCAGATCGACCAGGCAGGCATCCGGGGTGATGCGGCGCAACGCGGCCTCGAACTCGGTGGCGCGCGCAAATCCCATGGTGCGGAAGCCCGCGCCTTCCAGCGTGTCGGCCATGATCCGGCGGATCTCGGGTTCGTCTTCGAGGATTGCGATCAGCGGCGCGTCAGTCATGGATCACCTGGCTCAGCGCCTCGGAGAGCGAGGCGGCGTCGAAGGGTTTGGACAGCACCGGGCCGGGGGCCGCGCGGCGCAGCTTGTCGTCGGCGGGCAGGGCCGTCATCAGCACCAGGGGCGGGCCCGAGGGCGCGGCGAGGTCGGAGCCCAGCCCGTCGCCAAGCTGGAGGTCGGAGAGGATCAGCGTGAGGCCGGGCAGATCGGCCAGCCGCCGCGCCTCCTGCAGCGATCCGGCCTCGATCACGGAATGGCCCAGATCGGTGAGCATCCGGCGCAGCATCTCGCGCAGGCTGTCATCATCCTCGACCAGAAGGATCATGGCCGGGCGCACCACATGCAGCGGCAGGCGCAGCCGCACCCGCGCGCCGCCTTCGGGGCGGTTGAAGAGATGCAGCGTGCCGCCGGCGAGCTTGGCCTGGTCGAACACCATGGCGAGGCCGAGGCCGGAGCCCTGGCCGGGCTTGGTGGTGAAGAAGGGTTCGGTGCCGCGCGACAGCGCCTCGGGCGAGAAGCCGGGGCCGGTATCGGTGATCTCGATCTCCAGCCAGGGTGTGGCGGCGCGGGCGGTGATGGTGATGGTGCCGCCGCCCGGACCCATCGCATCGCGGCCGTTCAGGATCAGGTTCAGCAGCGAATCCTGAAGATGGCCGGGATCGAGCATCAGCTTGTCGGCGGGCAGGTCGGTCGTCAGCGACAGGGTGACGGCATCGCCCAAAGTCGGGCGGGCCAGTTCGCACAGATCGCGCAGCAGGGCGGCGATGTCGACCGGCTCGCGCTGGGTGCCGGGCGGGGCGGCGATCTGGCCGATGCGTTCCAGCAACTGCACCCCGCGCCGGGTGGCGGCCAGCGTCGCCTGCACATCGGCCTGCGCCCCGCCGGGCAGATCGCCGCGCGCCAGACGGTCCTGAAGCCCGAGGATGACGGTCAGCAGATTGCCGAAATCATGGGCGAGGCCGGAGGTGATCTTGGCGGCCAGCTCGCGGCGGGAGGCATGGGTCAGCGCCTCGCGCACCTCGACCTCGGCGGTGACATCGGTGGAGAGGACATAGACGCCGTTGCCGCCGCGATCCGGGGTCAGCGCGATGCGGATGCGGCGGCCAGATTCGGCGTGGGTGATCTCGAACACCTGGTGCCGTCCCGCCAGGGCGCGTTCCAGATGCGGGCGCACGAGCGGCCAGGTGGCGGGGCCGAGCGCGTCTTCGACCTTCTGGCCGACAATGTCGGGGCGGGTGCCGGGGAAGATGCGCGGCAATTGCCGGTTGGAGAACACGTAGCGGTAATCGCGGTCCATATGGGCGATATGGGCCGGGATCATCTCCGTCACCTGCCGGGTCCGGGCCTGGGTCTCGGTCACGACGCGCTTGGCTTCCTGCAGCGCGGTGATGGTCGAGGCCAGTTCGCGATTGGCCGCCGAGAGGCGTTCGGCGTTTTCCAGCACCTGGCCGGACAGCTCCTCCGACCGGGCGCGCAGCAGTGCCTCCTGGCGCTTGACCTCGGTGATGTCGGTATAGACGGCGACCCATCCGCCCTGGCTGAGCGGCGCGCCCTCGACCGAGATCCAGCTTCCGTCCGGGCGCAGCCGTTCGAGGTAATGCGGCTCGAAGGTGCGGGCCTGTTCGACGCGGATGCGCACGGCCTCGTCGGGGTCGTCCTGGGGGCCGTATTCGCCGCGCAGCACCATGTGGCGGATCGTGTCCTCGAAAAACGTGCCGGGCTGGGTCAGCTTGTCGGGCAGGGCGAACATGGCCTGATACTGGCGGTTGGCCACCGCCAGGCGCAGATCGGCATCGAAGATGGACAGGGCCTGACCGATCAGGTTCAACCCCGACTGCATCAGCTCGGCCCGTGAATTTCCGGTGATCATCATCTCCTCCCCCAACCGGGTTAGCACCCGGAACCCGGTTCGGGAAGCGCGTTAGAATTCGTTAGATTCGGGAAAAACTCCGGTAAGACTCGGCGGCGAATGTGCAGGGGCCGGACGCGGGCGAGAGACTGCGCGACGGCGACGGCGGTTCGTGTGGAGGCGGACCGGAGACGGGAGGAGACATGGCTCATCTGGCGGCACCCGCGCATGCGGATCTGCAATCCATCCCCGCGCTGCTGGCGCGGAACGCCGATCGGCTGGGCAATCGTCCGGCCTATCGCGAGAAGGAATTCGGCATCTGGCAAAGCTGGACCTGGCATGAGGCCGCCGAAGAGATCCGGGCGCTTGCGCTGGGGATGCTGGTGCTGGGGCTGAAGCCGGGCGATCATGTCGCCATTATCGGGCGCAACCGGCCGGCGCATTACTGGTCGATGGTGGCCGCGCAGATGTGCGGGGCGATTCCTGTGCCGCTCTATCAGGACGCTGTGGCCGAGGAGATGGCCTATGTGCTGGGCCATTGCGGCGCGCGCTTCGTGGTCTGCGGCGATCAGGAGCAGGTCGACAAGGTGCTGGAGGTGCAGTCGATGCCCGACGCGCCGCGCAATGTCGAACAGGTGCTGTACACCGACAAGCGCGGGATGCGGAAATACGACCACAGCCATATGAATGCGCTGTCCGATGTTCAGGCCGAAGGACGTGCGGCCGAGACCCGGCTGGGCGAGGAGCTGGACCGGCTGATCGCGGGCCTCGATTACGACAGCACCTGCGTGATGCTGTATACCTCGGGCACCACGGGCAAGCCCAAGGGCGTCGTGCTGTCCAACCGCAACATCATCGAGACGGCGAAAAACACGTCCGAGTTCGACGGGCTGAACCATCGCGACGAGGTTCTGGCCTATCTGCCGATGGCCTGGGTGGGGGATTTCATCTTCTCCATGGGCCAGGCGATGTGGACCGGATTCACCGTGAACTGCCCGGAAAGTGCCGCCACGATGATGACCGATCTGCGCGAGATCGGGCCGACCTATTTCTTTGCCCCGCCGCGGGTGTTCGAGGGGCAGCTGACCAATGTGATGATCCGCATGGAGGATTCCGGGCGGGTCAAGAAATGGCTGTTCGACCGTTACATGAAGGTCGCGAACCGCGTCGGGCCGAAGCTGCTGGACGGGAAATCCGTCGGGTTCGGGGACCGGCTGGCTTACGGGCTGGGCAAGGTCTTTGTCTATGGGCCACTGAAAAACACGCTGGGTTACAGCCGCATTCGCGTCGGATACACGGCGGGCGAGGCGATCGGGCCGGAGATCTTCGATTTCTACCGCTCGCTGGGGATCAACCTGAAACAGCTCTACGGCCAGACCGAGGCGTCGGTGTTCATCACCCAGCAGCCCGACGGCGAGGTGCGGTCGGACACGGTGGGCGTGCCCTCGCCCGGCGTGGAGGTGAAGATCGCCGAGAATGGCGAGGTGTTCTATCGCAGCCCCGGTACTTTCGTGGAGTATTTCCAGAACGCCGAAAGCACCGCCTCGACCAAGGATGCGGAAGGCTGGGTGGCAACGGGGGATGCCGGGTTCTTCGAGGAATCCAGCGGGCATCTGCGCATCATCGACCGCGCCAAGGATGTCGGCAAGATGGCCGATGGCAGCATGTTCGCGCCCAAATATGTCGAGAACAAGCTGAAATTCTATCCGAATATCCTCGAGGCGGTGGTGATCGGAAATGGCCGCGATTACTGCACCGCGATGATCAATATCGACCTGAACGCGGTCGGCAACTGGGCGGAGCGGAACAACATCGCCTATGCCTCCTATCAGGAGCTGGCCGGGCATCCGCAGGTCTATGCCACGATCAAGGAGCATGTGGAGGCGGTGAACGCCTCGGTCGCCGAGGACGAGATGCTGGCGGGCTGCCAGATCCACCGCTTCCTGGTGCTGCACAAGGAGCTGGACCCCGATGACGGCGAGATGACGCGGACCCGCAAGGTCCGGCGCGCGGTCATCAGTGACAAGTTCGGGGATCTGGTGGACGCGCTCTATGACGGTTCGAACAGCGTCTATACCGAGACCGAGGTGACGTATGAGGACGGCCGCAAGGGCAAGATCAAGGCGACGCTGAGGATCGAGGACGTGCAGGTCTTCGGACAGGCGCAGGCGCAGAAGGTGGCGGCGGAATGACGGATATTGAGAGCAATCCCCTTACCGGTCAGCCGGCGCCCGCCGAGGGCTATGTCACCGCGGATGGTCGCCAGATCGGCGGCGTGCTGATGGATCTGCGCAACATCACCCTGCGCTTCGGCGGGGTGGAGGCGATCAAGAATATCAGCTTCGACGTGCGCGAGGGCGAGATCCGGGCGATCATTGGGCCGAACGGGGCGGGCAAATCCTCGATGCTGAACGTGATCTCTGGTTTTTACGTGCCGCAGGAGGGCGAGGTCTGGTTCAAGGGCTACAAGCGCGGTCCGATGCGCCCCTATGAGGTGGCGCGGCTGGGCATCGCGCGGACCTTCCAGAACATCGCGTTGTTCGACGGCATGACGGTTCTGGACAACATCATGACCGGGCGGCTGAACAAGACGAAATCGGGCTTTCTCAGCCAGGCGCTGTGGTGGGGTGCCGCCGAGCGCGAGGAGATCGCCAATCGCGAACAGGTCGAGCGGATCATCGATTTCCTGGAGATCCAGAATATCCGCAAGACGCCTGTGGGGCGTCTGCCCTACGGGCTGAAGAAGCGGGTCGAGCTGGCCCGTGCGCTGGCCGCCGAGCCGCAGATCCTGCTGCTGGACGAGCCGATGGCGGGGATGAATGTCGAGGAGAAGGAGGACATGTCGCGATTTGTCCTCGACGTGAATGACGAATTCGGCACCACCATCGTGCTGATCGAACATGACATGGGCGTGGTGATGGATCTGTCCGACCGGGTGGTGGTGATGGATTACGGCCGCAAGATCGGTGACGGCTCGCCCGACGAGGTGCGCAACAACCAGGAGGTCATCGATGCCTATCTGGGGGTGGCCCATGACTGATTGCGCGACCGCTGGGGATCTCAACGCGAAAGGACGGCGCTGATGGATCAGCTTTTCTATGCCTCCGAGGTGTTCATCAACGGGCTGATGACCGGGGTGATGTATTCGCTGGTCGCACTCGGCTTCGTGCTGATCTTCAAGGCCTCTGGCGTGTTCAACTATGCGCAGGGGGTGATGGCGCTGTTCGCGGCGCTGACGCTGGTCGGCATCATGGAGGGGCAGGTGCCTTTCTCGCATCTCATCAACGCCACCTTCGGCACCCATCTGAGCAACTTCAGCTGGACGGTCGGGCCGGTGGTGGCGATCCTGCTGACCGCGGGAGTGATGGTGCTGCTGGCCATCGTGATCGAGAAGCTGGTGTTGCAGCATCTGGTCGGGCAGGAGCCGATCATCCTGTTCATGGCGACGATCGGGCTGGCCTATTTCCTGGAAGGCCTGGGCGACGTGATGTGGGGCGCCGATATCAAGACGCTGGATGTCGGGCTGCCGCAGGGGATTTCCGACACGATCGAGCAGGCGACCGCGAACTGGTTCGGTTACGGCTTCTTCATCGACCGGCTGGATATCTGGGCCACGATCATCGCGGCGCTTCTGGTCGCGGCGCTGGTGGCGTTTTCGCAATACACCAAGCAGGGCCGGGCCATGCGCGCGGTGGCCGACGATCATCAGGCGGCGCTGTCGGTCGGGATTTCGCTGCAATTCATCTGGATCATGGTCTGGTCCATCGCCGGTTTCGTGGCGCTTGTCGCGGGGATCATGTGGGGCACGAAATCGGGGGTGCAGTTCTCGCTGAGCCTGATCGCACTCAAGGCGCTGCCGGTGCTGATGCTGGGCGGGTTCACCTCCATCCCCGGCGCGATCGTGGGCGGGCTGATCATCGGGGTGGGCGAGAAGCTGTTCGAGTTCTTCGTCGGCCCCATGGTCGGCGGCGCGACCGAAAACTGGTTCGCCTATGTGCTGGCGCTGATCTTCCTCGTCTTCCGGCCGCAAGGGCTGTTCGGCGAGCGCATCATCGAGCGGGTGTGAGCATGTCTGCGCGTTGGCCGGGTATTTGGATGAAGAAGAACGCAAGGGTTGCGATGCGTCACGCGGCCGGGGCGGCGCGCCGTCCGCCGGATGGCGGCGAATGAGGGGGGGAACTGATGTTTTACCGTGAGGCGGGCAATTTCAAGACCAGCTATCGCGACGATGGCCAGACCTTCCCGATCAAGCTGGACCGGATGGGATACTACGTCATCCTGGGCGTGGCGGCGATGGTGGTGCCCTTCGTCATCAATGATTACTGGGCGAGCGCGGTGCTGCTGCCCTTCCTGATCTATGCCATCGCCGCGATCGGGCTGAACATCCTGACCGGCTATGCCGGGCAGGTCAGCCTCGGGACCGGCGGGTTCATGGCGGTGGGGGCCTATTCGGTCTACAAGCTGATGACGGCTTTCCCCGATCTGTCGATCCTGATCCATGTCCTGCTGGCCGGCGGCATCACCGCCATGGTCGGCATCGCCTTCGGCCTGCCGAGCCTGCGGATCAAGGGGTTCTATCTGGCCGTGGCGACGCTGGCGGCGCAGTTCTTTCTGGTCTGGCTGTTCAACAAGGTGCCGTGGTTCTACAACTACTCCGCCTCGGGCCAGATCACGGCGCCGGAGCGCACGGTGCTGGGCTGGGCGGTGACCGGGCCTGCGGCCAGCCCGGCGGCGAAATACCTGGTCTGCCTGGCCTTCGTGATCTTTGCCGCCTGGGTGGCGCGCAATCTGACGCGCGGCATGATCGGGCGCAAATGGATGGCGATCCGCGACATGGACATCGCCGCCGAGATCATCGGGGTGAACCCGCTGACCGCGAAGCTGTCGGCCTTCGGGGTCAGCTCGTTCTTCGTCGGCATCGCGGGCGCGCTGCTGTTCGCCGTCTATCTGGGCGCGGCCGAGGTGGGCGAGGCCTTCGGCATCAACAAGAGTTTCCTGGTCCTGTTCATGGTCATCATCGGCGGGCTGGGGTCGATCTTCGGGAGTTTCGCGGGCGCGGCCTTTCTGGTGCTGCTGCCGGTGTTCCTGAAGAACGTGCTGGTCGGTGTGCTGGGATGGCCCACCGACCTGGCGGCGCATATCGAACTGATGATCGTCGGTGCGCTGATCATTTTCTTCCTGATCGTCGAGCCGCACGGACTGGCCCGGCTGTGGCAATTGGTGAAGGAAAAACTGCGGCTCTGGCCGTTCCCGCATTAACTGGCAGAACCCGGTCGAACCGGCGTCACAACACTCTGGGAGGAGACAACCATGAAGATGAAACTAGCAGCACTGGCCGCCGGGACGATGATGGCCGCGGCCCCTGCCATGGCCGATCTGATCGTGCCCAACCTGTCCTATCGCACCGGTGCCTACGGCGCGGGCGGCACGCAATATGCCGACGGGTTCAACGATTACTTCACCCTGCTGAACGAGCGCGATGGCGGCATTGGCGGCGAGATGATCCAAGTGCCGGAATGCGAGACCGCCTATAACACCGAAAAAGGCGTCGAATGCTACGAATCGACCAAGGAAGGCGCGCTGGTCTTCAACCCGCTCTCCACCGGCATCACCTATCAGCTCATCCCGAAGGTCTCGGTGGACCAGAAGGTGCTCTATACGCCCGGCTATGGCCGCACCTCGGCCAAGAACGGTCAGGTCTTTGAATGGGTGTTCAACGCGCCGGCCAATTACTGGGACGGGGCCTCGGTCGCCATCAAATATCTGCTGGATGAAAATGGCGGCGATCTGAACGGCAAGAAGATCGCGCTGGTCTATCACAACTCGGCCTATGGCAAGGAGCCGATCCGCACGCTGACCGAGCTGGGCGAGAAGCACGGCTTCGAGCTGACCGAGATCCCGGTCGAAGCGCCGGGGCAGGAGCAGAAATCCCAATGGCTCCAGATCCGCCGCGACCAGCCGGATTACGTGCTGATGTGGGGCTGGGGGGTGATGAACCAGGTGGCCATCCAGGAAGCCGCGAATATCCGTTTCCCGATGGAGAATTTCATCGGCATCTGGTGGACCGGATCGGAGATCGACGTGATGCCCGCCGGGGCGGCCTCGAACGGCTACAAGGCGGTGACCTTCAACGGGGTCGGGACGGATTACCCGATCTATGAGGATCTCCAGACCCATGTGATCGAGCCGGGGCTGGCCAGCCAGGGCGGCGAACATATCGGTTCGGCCGTCTATTCCCGCGGCATGTATGCGGCGGTGGTCATCGCCGAGGCGATCCGCAAGGCGCAGGAACTGGCCGGAACCTCGGCCATCGACGCGCCGCAGCTTCGCGAGGGTTTCGAGAACCTGAACATGACGCAGGAGCGTCTGGCCGAGATCGGCCTGCCCGATTTCGGCCCGGCCTTCGAGCTGAGCTGTTCCAACCATGGCGGCAACGGCAAGGCGCGGATCCAGCAATGGGACGCCGAGGCGCAGCAATGGACCCTCATCACCGACTTCACCGAGCCGGACAGTGAGATCCTGGAGCCGCTGATCGAGGCCGACTCCACCGCCTTCGCGGAAGAGAACGGCATCACGCCGAAGGATTGCTGAGCGTGAAACCCGTCCCGGCGGCGCGTTGTCGCCGGGACAATCGGAAATGAGGACCGACCATGCTGGACGCCACGCAGACGCAGGACAACCTGCTGGAAGTCAATAATATCGAGGTGATCTACAACCACGTCATCCTCGTGCTGAAGGGGGTCAGCCTGTCGGTGCCGAAGGGCCGCATCACCGCGCTTCTGGGCGGCAACGGTGCGGGCAAGACCACGACGCTGAAGGCGATTTCCAACCTGCTGGCCTCCGAACGGGGCGAGGTCACGAAGGGATCGATCCTGTATCGCGGCGAGCGGGTGGCGGATCTGAACCCGGCCGCCCTGGTCAAGAAGGGCGTGATCCAGGTGATGGAGGGCCGGCATTGCTTCGAGCATCTGACGGTCGAGGAAAACCTGCTGACCGGCGCCTATACGCGCAGTGACAGCGCCGCGGTGAAGCGCGATCTGGAGATGGTCTATGAGTATTTCCCGCGGCTGCGCGAGCGCCGCCGCAGCCAGGCCGGATATACCTCGGGCGGCGAGCAGCAGATGGTGGCGATGGGGCGCGCGCTGATGAGCCGGCCCGAGACGATCCTGCTGGACGAGCCGTCCATGGGGCTGGCGCCGCAGCTGGTCGAACAGATCTTCGAGATCGTGAAGGCGGTCAATGAGGGCGAGGGGGTGACCTTCCTTCTGGCCGAACAGAACACCAACGTGGCGCTGCGCTTCGCCCATTACGGCTATATCCTGGAGAATGGCCGGGTGGTGATGGATGGCGACGCCGCCGAGCTGCGCGAGAACCCGGATGTGAAGGAGTTCTACCTGGGCATGTCCGATGAGGGCCGAAAGAGTTTCCGCGATGTGCGCAGCTATCGCCGGCGTAAGCGCTGGCTGGCTTGAGGCGGCGCCTGGGTCGGGACATCGGATCGGAAGCGAAAAGGGGGCAAGCGATGGGCGGATATTACGACGAGCTGGAGACGCGCGATGCCGGGGCGCGGGCCGAATGGCTGGCCGAGGCGCTGCCCGCCGCGATCGGCCGGGCCAAGACCGCCCCGGCGCTGGCGCGGATGCTGCGCGATGTCGATCCGGCCGCGATCCGCGACCGCGCGTCGCTTGCCGCACTGCCGGTGATCCGCAAGGCCGAGCTGACCGAGGCGCAGAAGAAGAATCCGCCGTTCGGAGGGTTTGCGACCCGGCTGGCCTCGGAATTCGACCATATCTTCCAGTCGCCCGGCCCGATCTATGAACCCGGCCGGCGCGATGGCGACTGGTGGCGTCTGGGGCGGTTCCTGCATGCCTGCGGCGTGGGGCGCGGCGATATCGTGCAGAACTGCTTTGCCTATCACCTGACCCCGGCGGGGATGATGTTCGAATCCGGCGCGCGGGCGGTCGATGCGGCGGTGCTGCCGGCGGGAACCGGGCAGACCGAATTGCAGGTCCGCGCGGCGGTGGATATCGGGTCGACGGTATATGCCGGGACGCCGGATTTCCTGAAGGTGATCCTGGAGCGCGCCGACGACCAGGGCGAGAAACTGGCCTTTCGCTGCGCCGCGGTGGCGGGCGGGGCGCTGTTTCCGTCGCTGCGCGAGCAATACGAGGCGCGCGGCATTACCACGCGGCAATGCTATGCCACCGCCGATCTGGGCAATATCGCTTACGAATCCGAGGCGATGGACGGGATGATCGTGGATGAGGGCGCGATCGTGGAGATCGTGCGCCCCGGCACCGGCGATCCGGTTGAAGATGGCGAGGTGGGCGAGGTGGTCGTCACGACGCTGAACCCGGATTACCCGCTGGTGCGCTTTGCCACCGGCGATCTGTCGGCGGTTCTGCCGGGCACATCGCCCTGCGGCCGGACCAATATGCGCATCAAGGGCTGGATGGGGCGCGCCGATCAGACCACCAAGATCAAGGGCATGTTCGTGCGCCCCGAACAGGTCGCCTCCTTCGTGGCCCGCCATCCCGAGATCACCCGCGCCCGCGTCATCGCCGAGCGCGAGGGCGACATGGATGCGATGATCGTGCAGGTGGAAAGCCCGCGCGAGGCGAACGGTGAATATGCCAGCTCTGTCGGCGAGACGCTGAAGCTGCGCGGGCGGATCGAGGTGGTGCCGCCGGGCAGCCTGCCCAATGACGGGCTGGTGATCGAGGACCGGCGGAAATACGACTGACGCCGTGACGCGGCAGGCGCGGCGGGGCCGCAGCCATCGCACCGCCGGGCCATCCGGCAGCCGGGCCGCGCATGCGCACGAAGTGCTGGGAACACAACCCTGGGGATTGCCCGTGATGCCTGCCGCCGGGGCTGTGACCGCGCCGAACGGTGCATGTCCCATCTTCGCCGGTCTGCCGGGTCCTCGATGCGCGCCGAGGCAAATGAAAAGGCGCCGCGACATGGTCGCAGCGCCCTGAAGTCGATCTGGATACGGCCCTGCGAACAGGGATTACTTGGTGACGGGCTTGCCCTGATAGATCTTATCACCGACCCGGACAACCACATCGCCCGCTTCGGTCTGACGTTCGAACATGCCCTGAACGGAGATGTAGCTGCCTATCGTGATGGTGCGAATCATTCCGGCGTCCTCCTCATGAGACTGCAGCATCGTCTAATAACTGCAAAGAAGGTTAACAAACTGCCCTACACCGCAGGGTTCAGAACAACTTGAACGTTGTTCGTTGCATATTGGTCACAACCAGGACTGGATCATGGGAATCAGCGGCAGGTCCGCGGGCGGCATCTCGTAGCGGCGCAGATCCTGCGCGCGCACCCAGGCCAGCCGCTGGCCTTCCTGCGGGCGGGGGATGCCGTGCCAGCGGCGGCAGGCGAAAAGCGGCATCAGAAGGTGGAAATCCGCATAGGCATGGCTGGCGAAGCTGAGGGGTGCGAGGCAGGATTGCTCGGTGTCGATGGCCAGCTCCTCGGCCAGCTCGCGGATCAGCGCGGCCTCGGGGCTTTCGCCGGGCTCGACCTTGCCGCCCGGAAACTCCCACAGCCCGGCCATCGACTTGCCCTCGGGGCGCTGCGCCAGAAGGATGCGCCCATCCGTGTCGATCAGCGCCACGGCGGCGACCAGCACCATCTTCATTCCTGTTCCCTTCGCGCGGGCCCGGAGCCGGGGCGGCGGGCCGGGATGCGGCCCGCGCGCCCGCTCAGGACCGGTAATCGGCGTTGATGTCGATATAGCGGTGGGTCAGGTCGCAGGTCCAGACCGTGCGCGACGCGCGGCCCAGCCCCAGATCGACGCCGAGCACGAGATGATCGCGCTTCATATAGGCGCTGGCGTCCGCCTCGTCATAGCCCGGCGCGCGCCAGCCGTTCTCGGCCAGCACCATGTCCCCGAAGCGGATGGTCAGCCGGTCGCGATCCGCGGTCGCGCCGGATTTGCCCACCGCCATCACCACGCGGCCCCAATTCGCGTCCTCGCCCGCGATGGCGGTCTTGACCAAGGGCGAGTTGGCAATGGCCATCGCGACCTTATTGGCGTCTTCGGCGGTTTCGGCGCCCGTGACCCGCACCTCGACGAACTTCGTCGCGCCCTCGCCGTCCTTCACCACCTGCTGGGCGAGGTCCAGCATCACCCCGTGCAGCGCGTCGGAGAAGGCCCGCGCCTCCTTCGAGCGCAGATCGGTGATTTCGGCCGCCTGCGATGTCCCGGTCGCCGCCAGGATCAGCGCGTCGGAGGTGGAGGTGTCGCTGTCCACGGTGATCGCATTGAATGTGCTGTCCATCTGGCGCGACAGCAGCCGTTGCAGGTTCTCGGGCGAGATCTTCGCGTCGGTGAACAGATAGACCAGCATCGTCGCCATGTCCGGCGCGATCATGCCCGAGCCCTTGGCGATGCCGCTGATGCGGATCTTGCCGCCATCGGCGTCGATTTCGGCCGCCGCCCCTTTCGGGAAGGTGTCGGTGGTCATGATCGCGCGGGCCGCGGCGGCCGCGCCGCCTTGGTCAAGCGCGGCGCGGGCCTCGCCCAGAACGGCGGTGATCCGTTCCCAGGGCAGCGGCTCTCCGATCACCCCGGTCGAGGAGGAGAAGACCCGGCTGGCCGGGATGGAAAAGGTTTCGGCCACGGCGCCGGTTACGCGATCCACCGCCTGTTGGCCGGCCGCGCCGGTGAAGGCGTTGGCATTGCCGGAATTCACGATGATCGCCGCACCCTGGGTCAGATCCTGGCGGGATGACAGTTTGGCCTGGCAATCCAGCACGCAGGCCGCGCGGGTCGAGCTGCGCGTGAAGGCGCCGGCGATGGCGGTGCCCTTGGCCAGCCGGACCAGCATCACGTCGGTCCGGCCGCGATATTTCAACCCGGCCGCGGCAGAGGCGAATTCGACGCCCGCGATCGGCGGCAGATCCGGGAAGGCTTCGGGCGCCAGCGGCGAGACGGGCGCGGCCTCGGCGGATGGCGCCTCGGTTGATTTGCCCGAGGCGTTGCCCATCCTGGCGGCCAGCTTCGCGGCCTTCTTTCCGGCCCCCGGCATGGTCGAGGTCTCGGCCCCCAGCCCAGGCTGAGGGGTCTTGCCCGATGTCCCGGATTTGCCCGGCTTTGCCGCCTTGCCGGGCTTCGGCGCCTTGTCGGCCTTGCCCGGCTTGGACTTCTTTTTCTTCTTCGCGTCCGACTTGTCGTCCTTGGCCATCATTCCATCCCGAGAATGTCCTGCTCAAGCAGGGAGGGGTCCAGATCTTCGGTTCTTTGTACATCGGCTTCCGAGGCGATGCGCTCGATCTCCGCGGCCACGCGTTCGCGGCGGATCTGCTGGATCAGCGGCTCGCGGATCTCGTCGAGCGCCGGGGCCTCCACGTCGCGCGTGCCGTTCAGCTTGATGACGTGATAGCCGAATTGCGACTGCACCGGCGCGTCCGAGGTCGCACCTTCCTCCATCGCGGCCACGGCGTCGCTGAATTCCGGAACCATGCGGTCCAGCGTGAACCAGCCCAGATCGCCGCCATTGGTGCCGGAGGCCGTGTCGATGGAGCGTTTCTCGGCCAGCGTGGCGAAATCCGCGCCGCCCGCCAACTCCTCGATGACCGCGTTCGCGGCCTCCTCGGTCTCCAGCAGGATGTGGTCGGCGTCGTATTCCTTTTGCGGCTCCTCAGCCGGGAAGGCGGCGTCATAGGCGGCCTGGATCTCGTCCTCGCTCGGTTCGAAATCGGCGATGCTTTCCATCGCCGAGCGGACCAGGTAGTCGCGGCGCTGATTGGCCAGCACCGCCTCGTCGCGCGGGCTGAGATTCTGGGCGACGGTGTCGGCGATGGCGGCCTGGCGGATCATCTCGTCCAGCAGCAATTCCCAGCTCTCCTCGGCGGGAAGCTGCGCCATTTCCGGGGGCAGCGCCTGCTTCATCGCCGCCATCTGGCCAAGGGTGATGTCGGTGCCGTTCACGGTGGCAACGACCGTGCTGGCATCCTGCGCGGCGGCCGCCGTGCCGAATGCGGTGACGAGGGCGAGGGCGGAAAGGGTGGGTCTGAACATGACACTTCCTTGAAAACCGGCCTCGCCACGTAACCGCGACCGGGGCCGAGCGTTGACACTTCACGGACGCGCGCCTACATCCGGCGCAACCGAAAAGGCGCGCCCGCGTCGTTTAGTTCCCTGCACTGTTACGGCAGGACGCACGGTCCGGGCAAGGGGCCGATCCCCGCAGCCTTCCCGAAACGAGACGGCCGGAGTGACGATGCTGGGTCTAGGCAATATTGCGAAGAAGGTCTTTGGCACGCCCAATGACCGCAGGGTGAAATCGGCGCGTCCCTTGGTGGCGCGGATCAATGCGCTGGAAGCCGATATCCAGTCCCGCTCTGACGAAGAGTTGATTGCCAAGACCCGCGAATTGCAGGATCGGTTCGGCAAGGGCGAGACGCTGGACGAGCTGCTGCCCGAGGCGTTTGCGAATTGCCGCGAAGCCGCGCGCCGCGCACTCGGGCTGCGGGCCTTCGACACCCAGCTCATGGGCGGGATCTTCCTGCATCAGGGCAATATCGCGGAGATGAAGACCGGCGAGGGCAAGACGCTGGTTGCGACCTTCCCGGCCTATCTGAATGCGCTTGCGGGCAAGGGCGTCCATGTCGTCACCGTCAACGACTACCTGGCCAAGCGCGACGCCGAATGGATGGGCAAGGTCTTCGCGCAGCTCGGCATGACCACCGGCGTCGTCTATCCCTATCAGCCGGATGAGGAAAAACGCGCCGCATACCAGTCGGACGTGACCTATGCGACGAATAACGAACTCGGCTTCGATTATCTGCGCGACAACATGAAGGCCAGCGTCGAGCAGATGGTGCAGCGCGAGCATTTCTTCGCCATCGTCGATGAGGTCGACTCCATCCTGATCGACGAGGCGCGCACGCCACTGATCATCTCCGGCCCCTCGCAGGATCGCAGCGAGCTTTACAAGACGCTGAACCAGTTCGTCCCCCAGCTTGCCGAGGAGGATTTCAAGCTGGACGAGAAGACCCGCAACGCCACCTTCACCGAAGAGGGCAACGAGAAGCTGGAGGCCCTGCTGGCCGAGGCCGGGGTGCTGCCGGAAGGGCAGACGCTGTACGATCCCGAATCCACCACCATCGTGCATCACGCCAACCAGGCGCTGCGCGCGCATAAGCTGTTCCAGCGGGATCAGAACTATATCGTCCAGAATGACGAGGTGGTGCTGATCGACGAATTCACCGGCCGGATGATGAAGGGCCGCCGCCTGTCGGACGGTCTGCACCAGGCGATCGAGGCCAAGGAGGGCGTGGCGATCCAGCCGGAGAACGTCACGCTGGCGTCGGTGACGTTCCAGAATTATTTCCGGCTCTATGACAAGCTGTCGGGCATGACCGGCACGGCCGCGACCGAGGCCGAGGAATTTGCCGATATCTACAAGCTGGGCGTGGTCGAGGTGCCGACCAACCGGCCCATCGCGCGGGTCGATGAGCATGACCGCGTCTATCGCACCGGCAACGAGAAATACGCCGCCGTGATCGAGGCGATCCGCGAGGCGCATGAGAAGGGCCAGCCGATCCTTGTCGGCACCACCAGCATCGAGAAATCCGAGATGCTGTCGCAGATGCTCGACAAGGCCGGGATCAAGCATAATGTGCTGAACGCCCGCCAGCACGAGCAGGAGGCCTATATCGTGGCCGAGGCCGGCAAGCCCGGCGCGGTGACCATCGCCACCAACATGGCCGGGCGCGGCACCGATATCCAGCTTGGCGGCAATGTCGAGATGAAGGTGATGCAGGCGCTCGCCGCCGATCCCGAGGCCAACCCCGACGATCTGCGCGCGAAGATCGAGGCCGAGCACGCCACCGACAAGGACAAGGTGATCGGCGCGGGCGGGCTGTTCGTTCTGGCGACCGAACGCCACGAATCCCGGCGCATCGACAACCAGCTTCGCGGCCGCTCGGGCCGTCAGGGCGATCCGGGCCGGTCGCTGTTCTTCCTGTCGCTGGAAGACGATCTGATGCGGATCTTCGGCTCGGAGCGGCTGGATTCGGTGCTGTCCAAGCTGGGCATGAAGGAAGGCGAGGCGATCGTTCATCCTTGGGTGAACAAGTCGCTGGAACGCGCACAGGGCAAGGTCGAAGGGCGGAACTTCGACATCCGCAAGCAGCTTCTGAAATTCGACGACGTGATGAACGATCAGCGCAAGGCGATCTTCAGCCAGCGCCGCGAGATCATGGACAGCGAAGAGGTGGGCGAGATCGCCGCCGATATGCGCCATCAGGTGATTCATGACCTGATCGACCAGTATCTGCCGCCGCGCGCCTATGCCGAGCAATGGGACACGGCCGGGCTGCACAAGGCGGTGGTCGAGACGCTGAACATGAACCTGCCGCTGGAGGACTGGGCGGCGGAAGATGGCGTGGATCAGGCGGCGATGCGCGACCGGCTGATCGAGGCCACGGATGGCTACATGGCCGAGAAGGAGTCGGGCTTCGGCGCCGAGACGATGCGCCAGGTCGAAAAGCAGATCCTGCTGCAATCCATCGACCAGAAATGGCGCGACCATCTGCTGACGCTGGAGCATCTGCGCTCTGTCGTGGGGTTCCGCGGCTATGCGCAGCGTGACCCCTTGTCCGAATACAAGACCGAGAGCTTCCAGCTGTTCGAGGGGTTGCTGGACAGCCTGCGCTCGGACGTGACCCAGCAGCTTTCGCGCATCCGCCCGCTGACCGATCAGGAGCGCGAGCAGATGATGCGGCAATACCAGGATCAGCAGCAGGCGCAGCAGAGCCAGATGACGCCGGAGCACGAGGGCGCGGCGGGCGGCGAAGCCTCGGCCGAGGCGCCGGGCTTCGACGAGAATGATCCGGCAAGCTGGGGCAACCCGTCGCGCAACGACCCGTGTCCCTGCGGCTCGGGGTCCAAATTCAAGCATTGCCACGGCCGGCTGGCCTGAGGCGGTGAGCGGCGCGGCTTTCCAAAGCCGCGCGACCTGCGGGTGACGGATCAGCTAGGTGACAGGGTCAGGCGCATGACGATGGCGTCGGTCCCGCTGCCGTAATAGTCGCGTCGACGGCCTGCTTCGGCCCATCCGGCAGACGCGTAGAGCGCGCGGGCCGCGCCGTTATCTGCCGCCACCTCCAGAAATGCCGTCGCCGCACCGCGCCGCGTGGCTTCGGCCTGAAACAGCGCGACCAGGTGCCGACCGCTTCCCTGTCGTCTCCCCTCCGGCGCTACGGCGAGGGTCAGCAACTCCGCCTCGTCGAGAATGCAGCGGCCGATTATGAACCCCTTGCCAGCCGCGATCAGGAACACCGCCGGATCGCTCAGCAGGTCGGCAAACTCGTCCGCGCGCCACGGGCGGGGGCGGGAGAAGCTGGCGGCGTGGATCGCCGCCATGTCCTGCGGCGTCATGGCAGGATGACGGGGCCGCGCTCGCGGGTCGGGGCGGCATCGGCGGGGCGCAGATAGATCGGGGCCGGGCGCGGCTGTTCGGTGCCGGCGCGGGCGCGGGCCAGCCGGGCGATCCCCTCCGCGATGGGAAATATCGGCGCGGCCACGGGCGGGCCGGGGGGCAGGGCGTCTTGCGGGGATTGCTGCGGGGTGGTGGGGCGGCTGGCGTCGAAATCCTGCCAGATCACAAGGTCGCGGCGGCCGGGAATGACGATCCGGCAGGGGCGCGCCAGACCGTGGGCCAGGGCCTCGGCCGCGCCGACACCGATGGCCGGGATCGCCAGCGACAGGGCCAGCCCGCGCGCAGCCGAGACCGAGATCCGGATGCCCGTGAAGTTCCCCGGCCCGGTGCCGACGCCGATCAGCGACAGGTCGCGCCAGCCGCAACCGGCCCGGTCCAGCAACTCTTCGATCAACGGCATCAGCCGTTCGGCCTGACCCTTCGCCATCTCCTCCTGCTGCGCGGCGATCAGCCGGTCGCCGGACAGCAAAGCGGCCGCGCAATGCGCGGCCGATGTGTCGAACCCCAGCGTCAGCGCGTCAGGCAATCGGGCGCACCTCGGTCACTTCGGGGATGTAGTGGCGCAGCAGGTTCTCGATCCCCATTTTCAGGGTCATGGTCGAGGACGGGCAACCGGCGCAGGCGCCCTGCATATGCAGGTAGACGACGCCCTTGTCGAAGCCGTGAAAGGTGATGTCACCACCATCCTGCGCCACGGCCGGGCGGACGCGGGTGTCCAGCAGATCCTTGATCTGGGTGACGATCGCGCCGTCCTCGCCGTCATGCTCGGCGTGATCGACCTTTGCAGCCGAGGATTCCATCACCGGCGCGCCGGACTGGTAATGCTCCATGATCGCGCCGAGAAGCGCGGGCTTGATGTGATCCCACTGGATCTCGTCCGACTTCGTCACGGTCACGAAATCCGTGCCCAGGAACACGCCGGTCACGCCGTTGACGGCGAAGATCCGCGCTGCAAGCGGCGAGGCCGCGGCGGCGTCTTGCGTGGTGAAATCCGCGGTGCCCGCGTCCAGCACCGGCTGGCCGGGCAGGAATTTCAGCGTGGCGGGGTTGGGCGTGGTCTCGGTCTGGATGAACATGGCGGCGCTCCTTTGGGGATGGATATGGTCGCTCATCGGGGTTTGGTCAAGCCGGGGCCGGGTGCGGCACGGGCCGCGGCCGGGTCTACGAGATTGCCTCCAGCCGCTCGCGAGAGATGTCGCCGGGGACCAGGGTGATCGGGCAGGGCAGGCCGGACAGGTCGCGCAGCAGACGGCTCAGGATCGGCCCCGGCCCGTCCTTGCCCGACCCGGCGCCCAGGATCAGCACGCCGATCTCGCGGTCGCTGTTCAGCTGGGCCAGAAGCTCGGTGGTTGGATCGCCCTCGCGGATCACCAATTCCGGCTCGACGCCTTGGCTTTCACGCATCCAGCGGGCGAAGATCTGGTATTGGGACGTGATCCGGTCCTCGGCCTCCTGCCGCATCAGATCGGCCACGCCGATGCCGTGCTGGATGGCATCCGGCCCGATGATGGCCAGCACCACGACACCGCCCGATGTGCGCGACGCCCGCATCGCCGCAAAGCGGATGGCGTTCTGGCTTTCGGGTGATTCGTCCAGAACCACCAAAAACTTCCGCATGCTCAACCCCTCGAATTCGGCAGGAAATTGTCTGCAATTTGCCGCATTTGCGTCATGCCGGCAACAGTTGGCCCGGTTGCCTGCATGGCGGGTTTCTGTCATTTCAGCAGTATGTTAATAGGAGATAACACGCAAATCTGTGTGTAAGTGGGGACCTGCTTTTGACGCTCTACCAGAACTGGGATTCGGTCAAGCGCCGCACCGCGCTGCCTGAGGCGGAGCTGTGGATTCCGGAATCCGCAGTTGCGGATCACGGCGTCTATGCCCGTTTCGGCAAACGTCTGGTGGACATTGTTCTCGCGCTCGCCCTGCTGATGGTGCTGATCGGGCCGATGCTGGCCGTCGCGGCGCTGCTGCTGATCACCCAGGGCCGTCCGCTGATCTATCGCGGCAGGCGGATGCGGGCACCGGGCCGGCCTTTCCTGCAATACAAGTTCCGCACCATGGTCCGCGTGGACGAGGATGGCGGGGCCACCGGCGCGCATAAGCATTGGCGGATCACCCCGCTGGGCCGGATGCTGCGCCGCACCCGGATGGACGAGCTGCCCCAGCTTCTGAACATCATCCGCGGTGACATGAGCTTTGTCGGCCCGCGCCCGCCCTTGCCGGAATATGTCGAACGCTTCCCGGCGCTCTACGCCGCCGTGCTGAAGACCCGGCCCGGCGTGACCGGGCTGGCCACGCTGATCTATCACCGGCATGAGGACAAGATCATGGCCTCCTGCCGGACGGCGGAGGAGACCGACCGCGCCTATTACGCGCGCTGCCTGCCCACCAAGCTGCGGATCGAGCTGGTCTATCGGCGCACCTCGTCGCTGTCGCTGGATCTCTGGATCATGTGGAAGACCGTGCTGGCCCTGATCCCCGGCTATGACAAGCCGCGCAAGCGGCGCAGCGCCGCCGTCACTGGCCAGCAGCGCGCGCGCTAGCTGATCCTGCATCCTGCCGGATTGGCACCGTCGAGATCGACATCTTGGCGGACCCCTCGCTCAGCTCATTGGCATGGGCGAGATAGATCAGCACCTGGTTCTCTTCGTCATAGATCCGCTTGACGCGCAGCGACTTGAACACCAGCGAGCGGCCTTCGGAGAACACGTCCTCACCATCGCTGCCGGAGATGTCGCCCAATGTGATCGGTCCGGTCTGGCTGCACTCGATGGCACTGTTCGACGGATCCTCGAACCAGTTGCCCTGGCTGAGACGGTCGATGACCGAGCGCGAGAAATAGGCGAGATGGCAGGTCACGCCCTGCACTTCGGGATCGTGGATGGCCTCGATCACGATGTCATTGCCGACCCAGTCGACGCCGATCTGGGCGACTTCCTCGGCGGTGGCGGGGGCTGCGAGCAGGGCGGCGGCGAAAGCGAGTGTCTTCATCAGGGGCTCCGGGTCATCTGTTCTGCGGCGGTCGGGTGTTCAGTGATCCAACGCCGGATGCGGGTTGATCGTTGCGCGAGCGGGACAGGTGTTCAGCCCTGCGCCGGGCGGGGCTGCACCGGGATGGGATCGCCATCGGTCAGCAGCCAGACCTCGTCCGCATCGAACCGGACCACGGAGACCGGGCCGCCATAGGCCGCGCCGGTGTCGAGGTTCAGACGGTTGCCGTAATGCGTCACCTGATCGACCGGCGTGTGGCCATGCACCACCAGCATCCCGTGATCGGCCGAGGAGTCGTGGAAAGGCCGCCGGATCCACATCAGATCGGTGGGCGACTGATCCTCCAGCGGAATGCCCGGCCTGATGCCGGCATGGACGAACAGAAGATCGCCGCCTTCTTTGAGATAGAGCGGCAGCGCGTCCAGCCAAGCCGCATGTTCGGCAGGAATGGCGGCAATCGCCTTTTCGTGCAGCTCATCGAGCGGCAGATTTCCGGAATCCGGAATACCGTAGGAGGCGAAGGTCGCCTCTGCGCCATTCTTCAGGTCTTCGGTCCACAGTTGCGGGCGCGACGGGCCGGGATCGATCCAGCGAGGGTTTTCCAGGAAGCGCGGCAGCTTTTCGTCATGGTTGCCCTTGACGACGGGCCAGTCCCGCCCCTGCGCCTGACCATTCATCAGGTAGTCGATGACGCCACGTGAATCCGGGCCGCGATCGATCAGGTCGCCCAGATGAACGATCCGTGCCTGTTCCCCGCCGTCGCGCTCCGCGCGGGCATGGGCCTGTTTCAACAGGTCAAGCTGGCCGTGCACATCGCCGAGCGCATAGAGCGGCTGTCCGTCGTCATTCACCATCGCCACCACCATGAAAAAAGGCCCGGCGGATCCACCGCCGGGCCCGATCCTGGCCGCAGGCTGACGCCTCAGACCTCGAATTGCAAGGCGCGTGCCTGCAGGAACTTGCCGGTCTTGTCGAGGGCCGCGAGCGCCTCGTCCGACATGGGTTCGTCCAGATACAGAATGGCAATCGCATCCTCGCCCGAGCTGGTGCGGCCAAGCTGGAAATTGGCGATGTTCACGCCCAGCTCGCCCAAAGTGCTGCCAAGTGCACCGATGACGCCGGGCACGTCCTTGTTGCGCGTATAGAGCATATGCGCCCCGATCTCGGCATCGACATTGATGCCGCGGATCTGGATGAAGCGCGGCTTGCCGTCGCTGAACACGGTGCCGGCGATGGAGCGTTCGCGCTGATCGGTGATGACCGTCACCTTGATATAGCCGTCATAGACCCCGGCCGCTTCCTGCCGCGTGGTGGCGAGCTGGATGCCGCGATCCTTGGCGATGGCCGGGGCGGAGACCATGTTCACCTCGGGGTTCGACACTTTCATCACCCCTGCGATGACCGAGGCGTTCAGCGCGTTCAGATTCATCTCGGAGACGACGCCGTCATAGGTGACGTTGATCGACTTGATCGGCTCATCCGTCATCTGGCCGATGAAGCCACCCAGATGCCCGGCCAGCTTGATCCACGGGCCCATGATCTTGGCCTCCTCCGCGGTGACGGAGGGCATGTTCAGCGCGTTGGAGACGGCGCCGGTCAGCAGGTAATCCGACATCTGCTCGGCCACCTGTAGCGCCACATTCTCCTGCGCTTCGGTGGTGGATGCGCCCAGATGGGGCGTGACCACCACATTCGGCAGGTTGAAGAGCGGGCTGTCGGTGGCCGGCTCGGTCGCGAACACATCCAGCGCCGCGCCCGCGACATGGCCCGATTGCAGCGCCTCGGCCAATGCCTCCTCGTCGATCAGCCCGCCGCGTGCGGCGTTGACGATGCGCACGCCTTTCTTCGTCTTGGCAATATTCTCGCGCGACAGGATGTTGCGGGTCTTGTCGGTCAGCGGAACGTGCATGGTGATGAAATCCGCCCGGCCGAGCAGATCGTCCAACTCGACCTTCTTCACGCCCAATTGCTGCGCGCGCTCCTCGGACAGGAAAGGGTCATAGGCCAGTACCTTCATCTTCAGACCGAGCGCGCGGTCCGCCACGATGGAGCCGATATTGCCCGCCCCGATAAGGCCGAGCGTCTTGTTGAACAGCTCCACCCCCATGAAGCGGTTCTTTTCCCATTTCCCGGCATGGGTCGAGGTGCTGGCTTCGGGCAGTTGCCGGGCCACGGCGAACATCAGCGCGATGGCGTGCTCCGCCGTGGTGACGGAGTTGCCGAAGGGCGTGTTCATCACGATCACGCCTTTCTTGGACGCGGCCGGAATATCGACATTGTCGACACCGATCCCGGCCCGGCCGATCACCTTCAGATTATCGGCGCTCTCCAGCAGCTTCTCGGTCACTTTCGTGGCCGAGCGGATGGCGAGACCGTCATACTGGCCGATCAACCCGGCCAGTTTTTCCTTGTCCTTGCCCAGATCGGGCATGAAATCGACCTCGATCCCGCGGTCGCGAAAGATCTGGACGGCGGTTTCCGACAGCTTGTCGGAGACGAGAACCTTGGGCATGTGATGCTCCTTTGCGAATGCGCGGGCGCGCGGCCTCAGCGCGTTTCATCCTGATTTGAATATTCCGGGGCTGCGGGGGCGGCGCCCCCGCGCCGATCACTCAGCCTTGTGCGGCGATCTCTTCGTGGAAGGCCCATTCGATCCAGGGCAGAAGCGCCTGCACATCGGCGGTCTCCACAGTCGAGCCGCACCAGATCCGCAGGCCGGGCGGGGCATCGCGATAGGCGCCCATATCGAGTCCCACGCCTTCCTTCTCCAGCCGTTTCGCTACGGCTTTGGCGAAGGCGGCACCGTCCTTGATCCGGTCATCGGTGAATTTCAGGCAGACGGAGGTGGTCGAGGCCGTTGCCGGATCTTCTGCCAGATTGGCGATCCAGTCGCGGGTTTCGCAGAAATCCCACACCGCCTGCGCATTGGCTGTCGCGCGGTCGATCAGGCCCTGACGCCCGCCCACCGATTTCGCCCAGTCAAGCGCGACCAGATAATCCTCGACGCAGAGCATGGAGGGCGTGTTGATCGTCTCACCGCGGAAGATGCCTTCGATCAGCTTGCCGCCCTTGGTCAGGCGGAAGATCTTGGGCAAAGGCCAGGCGGGGGTGTAATTTTCCAGCCGTTCGACCGCGCGCGGGCTGAGGATCAGCACCCCGTGCCCGCCCTCGCCGCCCAGCACTTTCTGCCAGGAGAAGGTGACCACATCCAGCTTGTCGAAGGGCAGCTCCATTGCAAACGCGGCGGAAGTCGCATCGCAGATGGTCAGCCCGGCCCGATCCGCCGGGATCGCATCGCCATCGGGCAGCCGCACACCCGAGGTGGTGCCGTTCCAGGTGAACACCACGTCGCGGTCGAAATCGACCGATCCGAAATCGACGATCTGCCCGTAATCAGCGGTCTGCACCTTGGCGTCGAGCTTGAGCTGCTTGACGACATCGGTCACCCAGCCGGCGCCGAAGCTTTCCCAGGCCAGCATCTCGACCGGGCGCTCACCCAACAGGGACCACATCGCCATCTCGACCGCGCCGGTATCCGAGGCGGGCACGATGCCGATGCGGTAATCTGTCGGCACGCCGAGCACTTCGCGCGTGGTCTCGATCGCCTGCGCGAGCTTGGCCTTGCCGATTGCGGCACGGTGTGAGCGGCCGAGCGGCGCGTCGGCGAGCATATCCAGATTGTAATCGGGGATCTTGGCACAGGGGCCAGAGGAAAAGCGCGGATTGACCGGTCGCGCAGCCGGTTGCGTATTCGCCATGATGTTACCCTTCCAGGCAAAAGCCCCTCGTTGGGGAGGGGTGTCCCAAGGCGGGGCATAGACGATCTTCGCGGATTCCTGCAAGCAGTTTCTTCGGGTTGGCGGCAATGGCCGCGCGGACCGCTCAGGCTTCTGCGCGGATTGCCTGTGGCGATGCCGGGTCGGTCAGGCTCGGATCCTCGCCGCCTTCGGTGAATTGCAGCCGCGCCAGCCGTGCATACAGCCCCCCCTGCGCCACCAGCTCGGCATGGCGGCCCTGCGCGACGATCCGGCCATCTTCCAGCACCACGATCCGGTCGGCCTTCTTCACCGTGGCGAGCCGATGCGCGACGATGATCGTGGTCCGGCCCTTGGACAACGCATCCACCGCCTGCTGCACGAGATATTCCGATTCCGCGTCGAGCGCCGATGTGGCCTCGTCCAGAAGCAGCACCGGCGCATCGCGCAGGATGGCGCGGGCGATGGCGATGCGCTGCCGCTGGCCGCCCGACAGCATCACGCCGCGCTCACCCACTTGCGAATCGTAGCCTTCGGGCAGCGCGGTCAGGAACGCATGCGCATTCGCGGCGCGGGCCGCGGCCTCGACCTCCTCATCGCTCGCCTCCGGGCGGCCGAAGCGGATATTTTCGCGCGCGGAGGTGGCGAAGATCACTGGGTCCTGCGGGACGAGCGCGAGGGCGGCGCGGAAATCGGCGCGGGCCATGTCACGCAGATCGATGCCGTCCAGCGTGACCTTGCCGGATGCCGGATCCCAGAACCGCTGGATGAGCTGGATCACCGTGGTCTTGCCGGCCCCGGACGGGCCGACAAGCGCGACCGTCTCGCCGGGGCGGATGGCCAGATCGACGCCGCTGAGAGATGCCCGTTCCGGGCGCGACGGATAGGCAAATGTCACGTCATGCAGCCGGATCTCGCCGTGCACCGGCCGGGGCAGCGGCACCGGATCGGCGGGGTCGCTGATCGCATCCTGCGCCGCCAGCAACTCAGCCAGCCGTTCGGTCGCCCCGGCGGCGCGCTGCAACTCGCCCCAGATCTCGGACAAGGCCCCGACACTGCCGGCCACGAGCACGGCGTAGATGACGAACTGGACCAGCTCGCCCACGCTCATCAGCCCGGCATCCACGTCGCGCGCCCCGATCCACAGCACACCAATCACCCCGGCAAGGATCAGGAAGATGACGATCACGGTCAGCATCGCCCGGGTCAGGATCCGCTGGCGGGCGGAGCGGAAGCTTTCCTCGGTGATGCGGCCGAACTCGGCGCGGGTGGCCGTCTCATGCGTGAAAGCCTGCACGGTCTGCGCCGCCAGCAGCGATTCCGAGGCGGTGCCCGAGGAGGCGGCGATCCAGTCCTGGTTCTGCCGTGCCAGCACGCGCAGACGCCGGCCCAGCCCGATGATCGGAACCAGGATCACCGGCACCAGCAGCAACACCAGCCCGGTCAGCTTGGCCGAGGTCAGAAACAACATGACCAGCCCGCCGATCATCAGCAGCATGTTGCGCAAGGCCACCGAAACCGAGGAGCCCACGACCGACTGGATCACGGTGGTGTCGGTGGTGATGCGGCTCAGGATCTCTCCGGTGATGACACGCTCGAAAAACGCCGGTGACAGGCCGATGACCCGGTCGAACACCGCCTTGCGGATATCGGTGACAACACGTTCGCCCAGCCGTGTCACCAGGTAATAGCGCAACCCGGTCCCGGCGGCGAGTGCCGCCACGATCAGCAGCGACGCGACGAAATATTCATCCATCAGGGCGGAACCTACGTCGAACCCGTCCACGACGCGGCGCACGGCGAGCGGCAGGATCAGGCTGATTGCGGCCGTCAGCGTCAGCGCCAGAAGGGCCGCGAGGGCCATCGCCCGGTAGGGGCGGATAAAGGGCCACAGCGCAGACAGCGCGCCGATCTGGCGGCTGGCGGGGCGGTCGGTCTGGGCTTGCGGTGCGCGGGCCATGCGTGCCTTTCGGATTGCTCGCCCCGGTTTAGGCGCAGCCCCGCGCTGCGGCAACCGTCAAACCCGGATGGCCCCGGATGACAAAGCGTCGCGCATCGCGTCCACCGCCTCTGCCAGACCCGCATCCACCACATGCAGATAGCGCGTCCAGTCCTCCAGATGCGACAGCTCCTCCGCCCCGTCCGAGATCCCGCGCAGCACGATCAGCGGCAGATCGAATTTCTGACAGGCGCGCAGCACCGCGAAGCTTTCCATATCCACCATCTCCTCGGGGATGGCGTCATAGGCCGCGCCGGAGACGACATTGGCGCCGGTGGACAGGCTGGCTGTCGGGATGCCCGGAATGCGCAGCGGCAGAGGCAGGGTCGCGGGCAGGTCCAGAAGCGGGGTCGTGCCCTTCTCGAAGCCGAGCGCCGAGGCGTCCATGTCGCGCCAGCTCACCGATCCGGCCTGATAGATCGCGCCCTGTTCCAGCTTCGCGGACCCGGCAGAGCCCAGCGAGACGACAAGGCGCGGCATCCGTTCCGCCGCCTGCAACCGGCTGAGCGCGATGCCCATCTCCACCGCCGCCTCGATCGGGCCGATGCCGGTCATCAGCGGGGTGAACCGGGCCTTGAGCGCCGGGCCGTATTCCGCCGGTGCGGCCATAACGAACAGCACCGGGGTGCCGCCGAACAGGACGGGATCGGGCATCGGCGTCACGTGACAGCTCCGGGGGCAGGGCTGGTGCGGGCCGCGGGACTCGAACCCGCACGGCCTTGCGGCCCAGAGATTTTAAGTCTCATGCGTCTACCATTCCGCCACGCCCGCAACATCCGCCGAGCCGCGACAGGTGGCGATCGGCCCGGCGAAATCTATCAGGTGCCGCGTCGATGGCAAGGCACACCGCAAGACGCGGCTCAAGTCTCTGGCGCCTCCGGTGCAAGGAATGCGTTCGTCACCCAGCCGGTCAGGTCCGGCAGTTCGTCCAATACCTGGCCACCGGGGCCGCGCAGGGCGCCCGAGTCGAACAGGAATTGCCCCAGCCGCGCCATCATGTCGGCGTCGACATGGCCAACCGGCTCTCCCGGATCCTTAAGGAACCCGTCGCGAACCAGCATCTCCATCGAGCCGTGGACGAGGTCCGGGTCGGTCAGCATGCCGCCCGACTGTTCGATCAGGATTTCGGCCGCCTCCGCCGGGTGATCGAGCGCGAAGCCATAGCCGCGCTGCACCGCCTTCACGAAGGCCCCGGCGGCGTCCGCATTGGCCGCGACCCAGCCCGCATCCGCGCCGAGCAGCGTCGTCTGCTGCGGCGGCACGCCCCAGTCGGCATAGACGAAGCCCCGTTGCGAGCGGCCCAGAAGATCGGCATGAACGCCCTCCCAGGTCACGATCTCCAGCGTGAAATCGACTGCGCCCGAGGCCAAGGCCTCATAGGCCGAAGTGCCGAGCGTGACGGTTTCAAACTCGCCCGCGCCCCCGTCCGACTGAATCATTGTCCTGATCAGCGCGGTTTCCCATTCAGAGCCGAACCCGGCATAGGTCATCCCGTCCAGATCGGCGGGTCTCTGGATGTCGTCGCGTTCGCCGTCGAACACCAGCCGCCCGGTGTCGTGCTGGACGACGCCCAGCACCACCTGCAGATCCGCGCCCGCGGCGCGCTGCGACAGAAACCCGACCGAGCTGAGAATGCCGAACTGCGCCACGCCCGAGCTCATCAGCGCCCCGGCCGAGGTGTCGGTATAGGGCAGGATCTCGACATCGAGCCCGGCCTCGTCGAACCAGCCCTTTGCCTGCGCGACATAGAGACCGACATGGTTGGTGTTGGGCGTCCAGTCGAGCGCGACGGCCACACTCTCGCCCGCGGCGGCCGGGCTGGCGGTCAGGGCGAGCAGGCAAAGCAGTTTCTTCATGTCAGGCGGTCCTCTGTTCAAGCAAGATGTCGAGAAGCTGTTCTTCGATGCGGCGCGACGCGTCCGACATGGGCCGACCGAGGCGCGGCCGCGGGGCATCGACGCGGATCTCCCGGACGACGCGGGCGGGGCGCGGCGAGAACACATAGATGCGGTCCGACAGCGCCACCGCCTCTCGGACGTCATGGGTGACGAGGATCGTCGTCCAGCCGGCGGCGTGAAAGCGCCGTTCCAGCCAGCGCTGCATTCCGGCGCGGGTCAGCGCGTCGAGCGCGCCGAACGGCTCGTCCAGAAGCTGGATCGGCCGGCCCTGCAGGATGGTGCGCAGCAGCGCGGCGCGCTGGCGCATCCCGCCGGACAGCTCATGCGGATAATGCCGGTCGAAACCCGCCAGCCCGAATTCCGGCAGCATCGGTTCGGCCAGGGCGCGGGCGTCGGCGCGCGAGATGCCCTGAACCTCCAGCCCCAGCGTGATGTTGTCGATGATCCGGCGCCACGGCATCAGCGCATCGCGCTGCGGCATGAAGGCGAAGGCGCTGCCGGCACCGATGCGGGCCGCCGGATCGACCCGGACCTCGCCGCGATCGGCGGCCACGCCGCCGGTCAGCACCCGGAACAGGCTGGACTTCCCGCAGCCCGACGGGCCGAGGATGGAGACGAACTCCCCCTCCGCGACATGCAGGCTGATGTCGTCCAGCACCTGGGTTCCGCCCAGTTTCAGCGAAAGATTGTCGATGGAGAGCGCCGTCATGCGGCACCGCCTGTGCAGCGATGCCCGATCATCAGGCGCTGCAACAGCGCCGCGACACCGTAGAGGCACAGCGTCATGGCCGAGCTGACCGCGACCGCCGCCAGCACGAGATCGGGGCGGAAGCTGTTCTTTGCGTTCAGGATGACGATGCCCAGCCCGGACCGCGCACCGGCATATTCCGCGAAAATCGCGGCCACCACCGCGTAGGTGATCGAGATGCGCAGCCCGGCGAAGAAATATGGCAGGGAGGAGGGCAGCCGGGCCATGCGATAGACCGCCATCCGCGAGGCCCCCATGGATCGCAGCAATTCCTCGACCTCCGGTTCGGTGGAGGCGTAGCCATCGGCCAGGGCGATCAGCATCGGAAAGAAGGTGACGAGCGCCACGAGAAGGATCTTCGGCGTCAGATCGAAGCCGAACCACAGCACCATGAGCGGCGCGATGGCCACCAGCGGTAGGGTCTGGCTGATGATGAACACCGGAAAAAGCGCCCGGCGCAGCCGCGGGATGAAGTCCAGCAAGACCGACAGGATGAAGGCGACGCTGACCGACAGCGCAAAGCCCAGCAGGGTGGCGCGGATGGTCGGGACGGTATTGGCCCACAGCATCTCGCGGCTGGACCAGATCTGCCGGAGAACCTGGCTCGGGGCCGGAAGAAGCAAAGGCGAGATGCCGGAAACCCGGACATAGGCTTCCCAGATCAGAAGTGCGCAGAGGACGGAGAGCAGTGCCGGGGTGCCACGCAGCAACGCCCCGCCGCGCGGCGGGCGGTATCGGCTGTGCATCGGCTCAGCCGTGGCGGCTTGGGCACGGTCTGGCGGCGGCGCCCGGTCGGCGGGGCTTGCCGGTCTGCCGCCGCGCGACAGGGCAGCCCGTATCGGATCGCCGGTCTCCGGTTGGAATGCAGAATGGTGCGGTCGCGTGCATGATGTCCTCCTTGCTCCGCTGGCATGACCCAGATCAGCTTCGAGGGTCCGGAGGGTTGCGCCCCCATCTCAGCCACGGCACTACGCGGCTCCCCTGTGGATGGGCGATAACGATCACAGCCTTGGCGCCAAGTCAATCTGCCGCGACGTAAATTCCGCCTGAAATCCGCTAGCTTGCATCCGGCGGCGAAATTTACGCGATGCCCTCGCCACGGCCGTGGCGGGTTGCTAGTTTGGGCCGAACGGAACAGACAGAGGTCATCCCGATGAAATTCGCCCCGCAATTCGCGCTCGCCATTGGCGCCGCCCTGGCGGCTTTCGCATCGCCCGCACTGGCCCAGTCGGACCCGGACGCGATCATCCGCATCGGCTCGCTCTACGAGCCGCAGAATCTCGACAACACCGCAGGCGCCGGGCAGGGCATCAACGAGGCGTTCAACGACAATGTCTACGAGGGGCTGTTCCGCCTGACCGACGAAGGTGACGTCGAGCCGGTGCTGGCCGCGGATCACAGCATCTCGGAGGATGGGCTGACCCACAGATTCACCCTGCAGGACGGGGTGAGCTTCCATTCCGGCGATCCGCTGACCGCCGAGGACGTGAAATACTCCATCGAACGGGTGATGGCCGAGGAGTCTCGCTCGTCGCGCAAAAGCAGCCTCTCCACCATCGAAAGCGTCGAGGCACCGGACGAGCGGACGGTGGTGGTGACGCTGGCGAAGAAGTCGATCTCGCTGCCCTACAACCTCACCTATGTCTGGATCGTGAACGACGCCGCCGGCGATATTTCCGCCAGCGAGGACGGGACCGGCCCCTATACGCTGGTGGACTGGCGGCGCGGATCGGCCCTGTCGCTGGAGCGGTTCGAGGATTACTGGGGCGACGCGCCTGCCAATGGCGGCGCGGTGTTCAATTACTTCACCGAGGCCGCGGCGCTCGACAATGCGCTGCTGACCAATGCGGTCGATGTCATAACATCTGTCCAGAGCCCGGATGCGCTGGCGCTGTTCGAGGGCACGGACGAGTTCACCATCTCGGAGGGGAATTCGACCACCAAGCAGCTCATGGCCTATAACGACCGCGTCGCGCCGTTCGACAACGTGACCGTGCGCAAGGCACTGGCGCGGGCCGTGGACAAGCAGAAGCTGCTCGAGGCGATCTGGGATGATCGCGGCATGGTGCTCGGCTCCTTCGTGCCGCCGACCGATCCCTGGTACGAGGATCTGACCGGCGTGGACCCGTATGACCCGGAGGCGGCCAGGGAGATGCTGGCCGAGGCGGGCTATCCCGACGGGTTTGAATTCACGCTGGAGACGCCGAATTACGACCCGCACCCGATCACCGCCGAGTTCCTGAAATCGGAGCTGGCAAAGGTCGGGGTGACGGTGAACATCAACATCATCACCGCGAATGAGTGGTACACCAAGGTCTACCAGGCCAAGGATTTCGAGGCGACGCTGCAGGAGCACGTCAATCATCGCGACATCGTCTTCTATGGCAACCCCGATTTCTACTGGGGCTATGACAACCCGGAGGTGGTGGATCTGATCGCCTCGGCCGAGGAATCCGACACGGTCGAGGAGCAGACCGAGAAGCTGCGCCAGGCCAACCGGATCATTGCCGAGGAGGCCGCGACCAACTGGTTCTTCCTCTATCCTCAGATCGTGGTTTCCAGCAGCGAGATCAGCGGCTACCCGCTGAACGGGCTGAACGCGCAGTTCTTCCTGCGCGACATCGAGAAAGCCGAATAAGCCGGGAGAGGCCGCATGGCCCGCTATCTGCTGCGCCGGACAATCGTGCTGGCTCTGTCGCTTGTCGTGGCGGGGCTGGTGCTGTTCGTGCTGCTGCGGCTTCTGCCGGGCGATCCGGCCGCAGCACTTCTGTCGGTGGGCGCGGACGAGGCGCAGATCGCCGCGGCGCGCGAACAGGTGGGCTCCGACCAGCCGATTTGGGTGCAGTTCGGCCGCTTCCTGTCGGATCTGGCCCGCTTCGATCTGGGCGTGTCCTTCGTGTCGAACCAGCCGGTCCTGCCCGAGATCATGGAGCGTCTGGCCATCACCCTGCCGCTGACCGTCGCGGCCTTTCTGCTGGCAATCGCGATTGCCGTGCCGCTGGGGATCCTTGCGGCGGTCAGGGCGGATCGCTGGTACGGGGTGGCAATTTCGGGCCTGTCGCAGCTTGGGCTGGCGATCCCCGTCTTCTGGATCGGCATCCTGCTGGTCTGGCTGGTGGCGGTGGAATGGCGGCTTCTGCCCGCGTCGGGCTTTCCGATGCGCGGATGGGCCGATCCGGTCGCCGCCGGGCAGTCGCTGATCCTGCCGATCATCACCATCGCCGTGGTGATGAGCGCGTCGCTGCTGCGCTATGTCCGCTCGGCCACGCTGGACGTGCTGGACGCCGATTACCTGCGCAACGCCCGCGCCCTGGGCGAGAGTTTTCCGCGCGCGCTGATCCGGCACGGGATCCGCAACGGAGCGGTGCCGGTGATCTCGATCCTGGGGATCGAGCTGGCCTCGACCCTGCTGGGGGCGGTGGTGGTCGAGCGTGTGTTCTCGCTGCCCGGTCTCGGCTCGATGCTGCTTCTGGGCATTGAGCAGCGGGACTATCCGAGCGTGCAGGGCGTGCTGCTGATCACCACGCTTCTGGTCCTGCTGATCGGTTTTGCCGCCGATATTCTGCAGCGCATGATCGATCCGCGCCTGCGCGACAATCGCGGGTCGGCGCGATGAGCCGGGGGACGTTATGGGTGGGGCTGCTGCTGGTCGGGCTGAACGCGGGCGTGGCGCTGCTGACGCTGTTCTGGCTGCCTTACGATCCGACGGCGATGGCCGGCGGGCGGTTGCAGCCGCCAAGCTGGGCGCATCCGTTCGGCACCGACCGGCTGGGGCAGGATTATCTGACCAAGGTGATGATTGGCGCACGCATCGCGCTGAGCGTGGGGATCGGGGCGGCGGCTCTGGGCGGTCTCATCGGCACATGCCTGGGTGTGCTTGCGGCCTTCGCCAGGCGCAGCGCGGATGACGGGCTGGCGGCGACGCTGGATATCCTGATCGCCTTTCCCACGCTGCTGCTGGCGATGCTGGTCGTGGCAGCCAGCGAGGGCGCCAGCCTCGGCACCGCGATCCTCGCCATCGGGCTGGCCATGTCCGCGATCATCGCCCGGCTGGTGCGGATCCTGACCAAGCGGGTGCTGGCGCAGGACTACATAACCGCCGCGCGCTGTTCGGGGCTGGGCTGGGGGCGCATCGTGGTCAGTCATGTGCTGCCCAATATCCTGCCGACGGTCCTCGTCGCCGTGGCCCTGCAATTCGGGTTGGCGGTGATTGCCGAGGCCTCGCTGTCCTTCCTGGGGCTTGGCACGCCGCCGCCCAATGCCTCTTGGGGTCAGTTGCTTCAGCAGGCGCAATCCACCGTGTTCCGCGCCCCGATGGGGGTGATCGCGCCGGGGCTGGCGCTGATCTCGCTGGTGCTGGGGATCAATTTCCTCGCCGACGGGCTGCGCGACCTGCTCGACGCCGAAGTCGATCTGGAGGAAGCGCGATGAGCCTGCTTCGCCTGCGTGATCTGACCGTGCATTCGGCCAGCCGGGAACTGGTCCACGGCGTCAGCTTCGATCTGGATGCCGGACAGCGGCTGGGGCTTGTCGGGGAAAGCGGGTCCGGGAAATCGCTGACTGCCATGTCGGTGATGGGGCTTCTGCCGCCCGGTCTGAGCGCGGGCGGATCGGTTCTTCTGGACGGGCAGCAGGTGATCGGCCGGCCGGACCGCCAGATGGTGCCGCTGCGCGGGACGACGGCGGCGGTGATCTTTCAGGACCCGCGCAGCGCGCTCGACCCGCTGATGCGGCTGGGGGATCAACTGGCCGCGCCGATCCGCAGGCGGGCGGCCCGCGACGGGCGGCGGCTGACTCCTGCGGCGCTGCGCGACAGCCAGATGCACTGGCTCGACCGGGTGTCGATCCGCGACCCGGAGCGCATCCTGCGCGCCTGGCCGCATGAGGTGTCGGGCGGGCAGCGGCAGCGCGTGGCGATCGCCATGGCGCTCGCCTGCGGGCCGCGCCTGCTGATTGCGGATGAGCCGACCACCGCGCTCGATGTCTCGACCCAGGCCGAGGTGCTGGACCTGCTGGACGGGCTGGTGCGCGAGGAACGGCTGGCGCTTTTGTTCATCAGCCACGACCTGCCGGTGGTGTCGCGCATCGCCGACCGGGTGATCGTCATGCAGAACGGCCGCGCGGTCGAGCAGGGCGATGCGATGCAGATCTTCACCGCGCCGCGCCACGACTACACAAGCGGGCTGGTGGCGGCGGCGCAGCGATTGCAGGCGGCGCTTGAAGATGCGGAGCGGCGGCCATGAGCCTGTTCAGACTGTCCGATGTGAGTTTCGGCTATGATCCGGCCACGCCGGTGCTGCATTCTGTCTCGCTGGCGCTGGAAGAGGGCGAGAATCTGGGAATCCTTGGCGAAAGCGGCTCGGGCAAATCCACGCTGCTGCGGCTGATGCTGGGGCTGGCAGCGCCCGATGATGGCGTGATCGAGGCGGACGGAAGCGTGCTCGACATCACCTCGCGCCGTCGGATGCAGGCCCATCGCCGCTTCGCCCAGCCGGTGTTTCAGGATCCCTACAGCTCGCTCGATCCGCGCATGCGGATAGGCAAGGCCTTGGCAGAACCGCATGCGGCGCTGGGTCTGGACGGCGATGTGGGGCAGGAGATTGCCCGCGTCTTGCAGGCGGTCGGGCTGCCGCAAGACAGCACCGCCCGCCGCCCGCGCGCCTTCTCGGGCGGGCAGCGTCAGCGGATCGCCGTGGCCCGCGCGCTGATTGCCCGGCCGCGTGTGCTGCTGGCCGATGAGCCGGTGAGCGCGCTGGATCTGTCCACGCGGGTGCGCGTGATCGACCTGCTATCGGATCTGTCGCAAGAGGTGACGCTGGTGCTCGTCTCGCATGACGTGGCAATCGTGGCGGCGTTGTGCCCGCGTCTCGTGGTGCTGCAACATGGGCGGGCGGTGGAAGCCGGGGCAACGGCCGACATCCTGTCCGATCCGCAGCATGACTATACGCGGATGCTGCTGTCCAGCCTGCCGCGCCTGCCCCGTCCAGAACAGGAGACTGCCCGATGACCGAAGACTATGAGAGCTCGATCCATGCGTGGCGCGCGGACCGCCTGGCCGCGCTGGGCGCCGAGGATGGCTGGCTGAACCTGACCGACCGGGTGGAGATCGCGCCGGGCCGCTACAGCGTCGGGCGGTCTGACGAAAACGATCTGGTCATTTCGGCCGGACCTGAGCGTCTTGGGGTCTTGGAACTCGCGGCGGATGGACGCGCACAACTGGATGCCGGCGCGGGGCCAGAGCCGTTCGCACCCGTTCCCGACAATCCGCCGCGGCTGAAGACCGGTACCCTGCTGCTGGAGATGACACAGGTTGAGAGCCAGTTCGCCCTGCGTGTCCGCGACATTGTTCATCCCCGGCGCACGGGATTTTCCGGGCTCGACTATTTCCCGGTCGATCCCGGCTGGCGGATCGAGGCCGCGTGGCGCAGGCTGCCCGAGGAGCGGGATCTCGGCATCGATCTGGTCACCGGCGCCAGCGACAAGGTGCGCGTGACGCATGAGGCGCGGTTCACCCATGACGGGCACGAGATCCGCCTGATCCCCACCCATTGGAAATCCGGCAAGCCGATGATCGTCATCCGCGACTGGACGGCGGGTCGGGAGACCTACGGCGCGGCGCGTTTCCTGTTCGGCGAGGAGGCGGGCGCGCGCGTGGTGCTGGATTTCAACAAGGCCTTCAGCCCGCCCTGCGCCTTCACCGAATTCGCCGTCTGCCCCCTGCCGCCGCCGCAGAACGTCATGCCGTTCGAGATCCGGGCGGGCGAAAAGGCGCCACGCGGATAGGGGCGCAACGGATCGTCGCGCTTCGCCACCCAAGACACTGGATACATGGCGCGGCATCAGATCCGGCAGGAGCAAGGCGGGGAGGTGATGGAGCGGGTGATGGGAATCGAACCCACGTATTCAGCTTGGAAGGCTGCTGCTCTACCATTGAGCTACACCCGCGACGGACCCCTTTTAGGGGCAGGATGCGGGCGACGCAAGCGGGGTGTCAGTCCAGTCGCGGCGGCAGGGTCATGCCGCGCAGGATGTCTTCGGCCAGCATCGGGCGTTTGCCGGCGCGCTGTGCCTCCAGCACCCGGACCGCGCCGGATCCGCAGGCGATGGTGAACTCCTCCAGAACCTCGCCCGGTGCGCCGCTGCCGTCGGCCAGGGCGGAACGAAGCAGCTTCACCCGTTCCCAGCCGATCTCGCACCAGGCGCCGGGAAAGGGCGACAGGCCGCGGATCTTGCGATCGACCTGTGCCGCATCCTGCGTCCAGTCGATCCGCGCCTCGGCCTTGTCGATCTTGCTGGCATAGGTCACGCCATCCAGGCGTTGCGGTGTCGCCGGCAGGGGCAGCTTGGTCAGCACCTCCGCAATGAGCGTCGCGCCCATTGCGGCCAGCCGGTCATGCAGATCGCCGGTGGTGTCGTGCGGGGTGATTGCGGTGCGCCGCTCGGCCAGCACCGGGCCGGTGTCCAGCCCCGCCTTCATCTGCATGATCGCAATGCCGGTCTGGGTGTCGCCTTCGAGGATCGCGCGATGGATCGGTGCCGCCCCCCGCCAGCGCGGCAATAGCGAGGCGTGGATGTTCAGGCAGCCGAGCCGGGGCGCATCGAGGATCGGCTGCGGCAGGATCAGCCCATAGGCGACGACGACGGCGACATCTGCGTTCAGCGCCGCGAACGCCGCCTGCTCGGCGTCGCTGCGCAGCGAGACCGGGTGGCGAACCTCGATCCGCAGCGCCTCTGCCGCTGTCTGCACCGGGGTCGGCCGCGGCTTCTGGCCCCGCCCGGCCTGGCGCGGCGGCTGGCAGTAGACGGCCACGACATCATGCGCGGCGGCGATCGCCTGCAGCGCCGGGACAGAGAAATCCGGGGTTCCCATGAACACGACCCGCATGTTGCGCCTCTCCTGTCAGTGAAGTCGGGCCGGCACGGCCCGGCCCCGGTCAGTTGCGTCGGGCCAGCTTGGCCGATTTCGCCACCAGCATCTTGCGGCGCAGCGGCGAGAGGTGATCGACGAAGGTGATGCCGTTGAGATGATCGATCTGGTGCTGGACCGAGGTGGCCCACAACCCGACGAAATCGCGGTCCTCGGTTTCGCCCATCTCGTTGAGGAACCGCACGGTGACGGCGCGGGGGCGGGTGATGCGCGCAGACACGCCGGGCAGGTTCGGGCTCGCCTCGTCATGGTCGCGCAGCTTGACCGATTCGTGCAGGATTTCGGGATTGGCCATGCGCACCGCCTGTCCGCGCTTCTCCGACGCGTCCACAACGGCCAGCCGCAGCATGATGCCGATCTGCGGTGCCGCGAGCCCCACGCCCGGCATCGCCTCCATCGTGTCGATCATGTCGTCCCAGATCATGCGGACGGATTCCGTCACCGCATCGACCGACGCGGCCGCAAGATGCAGCCGCCGGTCGGTGTAGGGCAGGAACGGCCGGACCGGCATCAGGCCTGTTCTCGCGCCCGTTCGCGCTTCAGCTTGACCATCTTGCGGGTGATCATCTGCCGGCGCATGGCGCTGATATGGTCGATGAACAGCACCCCGTCCAGATGGTCGATCTCGTGCTGGGCGCAGGTCGCCCAGAGACCGTCGAACTCGTCCTCATGCTGCTTGCCGTCCAGGCCAAGCCAACTGACCCGGACCTGTCCGGGCCGGGTGACATCCGCATACTGGTCGGGGATCGACAGGCAGCCTTCCTCGTAGACATTCTCCTCCTCGGACTCCCAGGTGATCTCGGGATTGATGAGCACCATCGGGCGGCGCTCCGCCTCCGGGTCGCGTTCCGCATCCATGACGAAGATGCGGCTCAGCACGCCGATCTGCGGGGCGGCGAGACCGATGCCGGGCGCATCATACATGGTGGCCAGCATGTCGGCGGCCAGCGTCTCGATCTCTGGCGTGATGCGGGCGACGGGTTCGCACACCTTCTTCAGGCGCGGGTCGGGATGGATCAGGATCGGGCGCAATGTCATGGCCGTGATCTAGGCCAAGGCTTGGCGCAGCGCAATAAGCCGCCTATTGCTGTGAACTGACAGGAGGACCGAATGAGCACACCCGATTTCGACGAAATCATCGAGCGCCGCGGCACGAATTGCAACAAATGGGACGAGATGGAGGCGGTCTACGGCGTCTCGCCGCAGGATGGGTTGGCGATGTGGGTCGCGGATATGGATTTCCGGCCTCCCGCCCCGGTGCAGGACGCGGTTGAGCGGCTGGCGGCGCACGGAATCTATGGCTATCCGGCGCGTGACCCGGATTACCTGCATGCGATCAGGTGGTGGATGGAACAGCGCCACGGCTGGCAGATCGAGCCCGACTGGGTGCTGACCGCGCTTGGCCTGGTCAACGGCACGGCGCTGGCGATCTCCGCCTTCAGCGATCCCGGCGACCGGGTGATCCTGATGACGCCGGTGTATCACGCATTTTCGCGGGTCATCAAAGCGCAGGGGCGCGAGGTGGCGGAGTTTCCGCTGGCGCAGGAGGATGGCCGCTACGTGTTCGACTGGCCCGCATGGGAAGCCCTGCTGACCGGGCGCGAGACAATGCTGATCCTGTGCAGCCCGCATAATCCTGGCGGACGGGTCTGGTCGGCGGATGAGCTGCGCGAGGTCGCGGCGTTCTGCGTGGCCCATGACCTGATACTGGTGAGCGACGAGATTCATCACGATCTGGTCATGCCGGGTCATCGCCATCAGGTCATGGCGAAGGTCGCGCCAGAGATCGCTGACCGGCTCATCACGCTGACCGCCGCGACAAAGACCTTCAATATCGCGGGCGCGCATGTCGGCAATGCGATCATCGCCGACCCTGCGTTGCGCGAGAGATACCGGGCGAAGATGATGGGCCTCGGCCTGTCAACCGGCATGTTCGGCACCGACATGGCCGCTGCCGCCTATTCGCCCGGCGGAGCGGCCTGGCTCGAGGCGCTGATCCCCTATCTGGACGCAAACCGGAACATCTTCGACGCTGGCATTGATGCAATCCCCGGATTGCGCTCCATGAAGCTGGAGGCGACCTATCTGTCCTGGGTTGATTTCTCGGGCACGGGCATACCCGCCGAGGAAATCCGGCAAAGGGTCGCGAACTCTGCGAAGATCGCGGCGAATGCCGGTGAGACATTCGGGAAGGGCGGCGAAAACTTCATGCGATTCAACATTGCCACCCGCCGCGCCAATGTCGAGGAGGCGGTCTCCCGCCTGACCGCGGCCTTCGCAGACTTGCAATGACGGGCGTGCGCGGACTTGCGCTGCGCCCCCTTCCAGACGGGTTCCAGAGCGATTAGGTTGGCGCCATGAGATGGACCCTGCCCAATATCCTGACGATCCTGCGCCTTTTCGCGGCGCCGGGCGTCCCGGTGATGTTTCTCTATTTCTCCCGGCCTTTCGCCGATTGGGCCGCTTTGATCCTGTTCCTGCTGGCGGCGATCACCGATTGGTTCGACGGCTATCTCGCCCGCGCCTGGAACCAGCAAAGCCGGTTCGGCGCGGCGATGGACCCGATCGCGGACAAGGCGATGGTGGTCATCGCGCTCGTCGTCATCACCGGCTATTCGGGCATGAATCCGTGGCTGATCCTGCCCGCGACGGTGATCCTGTTCCGCGAGGTGTTCGTCTCCGGCCTGCGCGAGGCGCTTGGCGACCGGGCGACCGACCTGGCCGTGACTAATGTGGCCAAGTGGAAGACCACGGCGCAGATGGTGGCGATCGCGGTGCTGTTTCTTGGTACCGGGCTGGCCTTTGTTGAGCATGGCCGCGCGCCCCTGGTCGGAGAGGCGCGTCTTCCGGGCAGTGCCACCTGGTCGGACCTGGCGACGGGGCTCGGACTGGCACTGATCTGGATCGCGGCGGCGCTGACCGGCTGGACCGGCTGGGATTACTTCCGCAAGGCGATGCCGTATCTGCGGGGGCCGGAATGACGCTGGACGTGCTCTATTTCGCCTGGCTGCGCGAGCGGATTGGCGCGCCAAAGGAGCGCGTCGAGACTGCGGCCGCGACGGTGCGGGAGTTGGTGGCGGAACTGGTTGCGCTGGACGACAATCATGCGGCCGCCCTGTCCGACCTGTCCGCGGTCCGCGTGGCCGTCGACCAGGAACTGGCCGATCTGGATCACTCGCTGGACGGGGTGCGCGAAGTCGCATTCTTTCCGCCGATGACCGGCGGCTGATGCTGGTCCGGGTCCAGCAGGAGGAGTTCGATCCCGCCAGCCTGCTGCGCGGGTTCGGCCCCGGCGCGGGAGCCGTCGTGACCTTCACCGGGGTGGTGCGCGGCGATACCGGGCGGATGCGCGCGCTGGAACTGGAACATTACCCCGGCATGACGGAGCGGGCGATGTCGGCCATTGCCGGGCAGGCGCAGCAGCGTTGGAACCTCATCGATGTTGCCGCGGTGCATCGCTTCGGCCGGCTGGAGGTGGGCGCGCAGATCATGATGGTTGCGACCGCGGCCCGCCACCGCGCCGAGGCATTTGCGGCCGCCGAATTCCTGATGGATTACCTGAAATCCCGCGCGCCGTTCTGGAAACGCGAGATCGGGGCAGACGGGCCGGGCGACTGGGTGGAGGCGAAATCCTCGGACGAGGATGCCTTGTCGCGATGGGACTGATCCGGCCGGAGCTTGCGGCATGGCTGGCCCCGCGCCGCGAATTGCTGGCGGCGGTCGCGGTGGCGCTCATTGGGGGCTGGCTTGCCAGCCGCGGCGGGTGGTTCCTGTTTGCCATCGGCGCTGTCGTCTTCGCCATCGGCGCCGCCTGGGCGGTGACCAGCTTTCGCCGGCTCGCCTTTCGCCGCGACGTGGCGGCGCCGGGCCTGGTCGAGGTGGTGGAGGGCGAAATCCGATACTACGCCGCCCGCGCGCTTGGCGGCACGATCGCGCTGCGCGATCTGACCGAGATCCGGCTGATCCGGCTGGACGGGCATGACCACTGGCGGCTGAAATCGGCGGATGGGCAGGCCTTGCTGATCCCGGTGGAAGCGAAGGGCGCAGAGGGGCTTGCCGCCGCCTTCGCAACCCTGCCGGGGATCGAGATGGGGCGCGTGACCGCCGCCATGGCGCAGACGGACGGGCCGTCCCTGCGCGTGGTCTGGACCGGCCCCGCGCCGGGTTGACTTGCACCGCCCGGAACGTCACCTGTCGGATGACGACTTAGAAAAGGGGCCGAGATGTCCATACCCCAACAGGGCGGCGGCCCGATCGAACGGCGCGCGCAACTGGCCGAATATATTGCGTCGGGCGAAAAGCCCCGCGATCAGTGGCGCATCGGCACCGAGCACGAGAAGTTCGGCTATTGCAAGGACACGCTCGCCCCCCTGCCTTACGCGGGCGAGCGCTCGATCCAGTCGATGCTGAACGGGTTGCGGGCGCGCTTCGGCTGGGAGCCGGTCTTCGAGGGCGACAACATCATCGGGCTGGAACGGAACGGGGCCAATGTCAGCCTTGAGCCGGGCGGTCAGTTGGAACTCTCCGGTGCGGCGTTGGAGAATATCCACCAGACCTGCGACGAGGTGAATCAGCACCTGGCCGAGGTGAAATCGGTTGCAGACGATATCGGCGTCGGGTTCATCGGCCTGGGCGCGGCGCCCATCTGGTCGCAGGACCAGATGCCGATGATGCCCAAGGGCCGCTACGCGCTGATGACGCCCTACATGGAAAAGGTCGGCACGCTCGGCACGCAGATGATGTACCGGACCTGCACGGTGCAGGTGAATCTCGATTTCGGCTCCGAGGCCGATATGGTGAAGAAGCTGCGCGTCTCTCTCGCGCTGCAGCCGGTGGCGACGGCGCTGTTCGCCAATTCTCCCTTTCTCGATGGCAAGCCCAACGGCATGAAATCCTGGCGCAGCCATATCTGGCAGAACCTCGACGCGGCGCGCACCGGCATGCTGCCCTTCGTGTTCGAGGACGGGTTCGGCTATGATGCCTGGGTGGACTATGTGCTCGATGTGCCGATGTATTTCGTCTATCGCGACGGGAAATATATCGACGCGCTCGGCCAGAGTTTCCGCGATTTCATGGCCGGAAAACTGCCGGCGCTGCCCGGCGAGGTGCCGACCCTGTCGGATTGGGCCGACCACCTGACCACCGTCTTCCCCGAGGCGCGGGTGAAGAAATTCATCGAGATGCGCGGGGCGGATGGCGGGCCGTGGCGCCGGCTGTGTGCGCTGCCGGCCTTCTGGGTCGGGCTGCTCTATGATGACGGCGCCCTCGATGCCGCATGGGATCTGGTCAAGGATCTGGACGCCGATACACGCGAGGGGTTGCGCCGCGCCGCTGCAAAAGACGGGCTGCAAGGCGAGGCGGGCGGGGTAAAGCTCTATGATCTGGCGCGCCAGGCTGTCGAGATTGCCGAAGCCGGTCTCAAGGCGCGGGCGCGGCCCGGCGCGGGCGGGCTGATCCCGGATGAGACGCATTTCCTTGGCGCGCTGAAGGAAAGCCTCGACACCGGGCAGGCACCGGCCGACGAGCTGCTGGCGAAATATCACGGCGAATGGCACGGAGATTTGACTCGCATCTACGGCGCCTATTCGTATTGATCGCGCCATGAGTGCGACATTGCGGTACCGCCTGATCCAGATTCTCGAAATTCTGCTGTGGCTTGGCTTTCTTGTCGGGCTGGCGCGGTTGGCGCTGCGACTGTATTCGCTGCGGGGCGAGGGCTGGCGCACCATGCTGGATCTTGCGGGCCTGCCGGTGCTGGGCGGCGGGGCAATCGTGATCGCGCTGCTGGTGCTGATCGGGATTTACCACAACGGGCGACGGAACGCCGATGCGCTCGACCGGCTGGCGCGGCAGGGGGCAGGCGGTTTCCGCCGCGTGAGTGCCGCCGTCCGGCCTGACGAACCGCCGCAGCAAAAGCCGGTTGAGCCGACTGCGCCCCCCGAGGCGGCATCGCCGCGCGACGACGCGCCCCGCTTCAGCCCTGCGCCGGTGCTGCGCGCGCACCCGCCGGGTGGATCCGCGCCGCAATCGCGCCGCATCGGCCCGGCAAGCTGACGGCTAGAGTCCCAGTTTCTCGGAAATGGCCAGAAGATCGGCCCATGCCTCGCGCTTGGCGATGGGTGTGCGCAGCAGATAGGCGGGGTGGGTCATCGGCATGGCGGGGCGACCGAATGCCTCGACCCATGTGCCACGCAGCCGGGTGATGCCCTCGCGGTTCAGCGCCGCGGCGCAGGGCGTATTGCCCATCAGCACGATGATCTCGGGCCCGGCCAGCTCGATCTGGCGGCGCAGGAAGGGCAGGGAGAGCGCGATTTCCTGCGCCGAGGGCTTGCGGTTACCCGGCGGGCGCCATTTCAGCACATTCGCGATATAGACCGACCGCGTCGCATCCGGCAGATCCCGCCCCATGCCGATAGCGGCCAGCATCCGGTCCAGCAGTTGTCCGGCGCGTCCGACAAATGGCAGGCCGCGCGTGTCCTCCTCCTCGCCGGGCGCCTCACCGATAATCATCAGCCGCGCCGCCGGGTTGCCGTCGGAGAACACGAAATTGCGCGCGCCGCGTTTCAGCTCCAGCCCGTCAAAACCTTGCTGCGCCTCGGCAAGCTGGTCGAGCGTCATTGCCGCCGCCGCCAGTGATTCGGCGTGTCGGGTGACCTCTGCCGCGTCGGGCAGGCCGGGTTTCGGCGCAGGTTCCGGCGCGGCGGGCGCGGTGATCGCGGCCGCGCTGCGCGTCACAGGCAGCTCCGTCCGGTCCAGCGGGTCATCAAGGATCGCCTCATCCGCGCCCATCTCGCGCTGCCATTCCAGCAGCGCCAGAGCGGTCCAGCCGTCGATCTCGACCCCGCGCCATGTCAGTTGCGAATCCATGCGCTTAGGGTAAGGGGCGGGGCAGGTCGCAGCAAGCCGCCGCCGCGCGGCACTTGCCCGCACGCCCCCGGTTTGCCATAGAAGACCCACGTCCGAACATGGGGTCCAGATGACGTTCCGCGCCCGCCATCTTCTGGGGATCGAGCCCCTTTCGCCGACCGACATCACCTCGATTCTCGATCTTGCGGAAAGCTATGTCGATCTGAACCGGCGGACCATCAAACATGCCGATGCGCTGCAGGGCATGACCCAGATCAACATGTTCTTCGAGAATTCGACCCGCACCCAGTCGAGTTTCGAGCTGGCCGGAAAACGGCTGGGCGCGGATGTGATGAACATGGCGATGGCGCAGTCCAGCGTGAAGAAGGGCGAGACGCTAATCGACACGGCGCTGACGCTGAACGCCATGCATCCCGATCTTCTGGTCGTGCGCCACCCGCAATCGGGCGCGGTCAATCTGCTGGCCGAAAAGGTCAATTGCGCCGTTCTGAATGCCGGCGACGGCCGGCATGAGCATCCGACCCAGGCGCTTCTGGATGCGCTGACCATCCGCCGCAGCAAGGGCCGGCTGCACCGGCTGACAGTCGCGATCTGCGGCGATATCGTGCATAGCCGGGTCGCGCGCTCGAACCTGATCCTGCTCGGCAAGATGGAGAACCGCGTGCGGCTCTGCGGCCCGGCGACCTTGATGCCCGCCGGTGCCGGCGATCTGGGTGTCGAGGTCTATCAGGACATGCGCGAGGCGCTGGATGGCGCCGATGTGGTGATGATGCTGCGCCTTCAGAAAGAGCGGATGGATGGCGGATTTATCCCGTCGGAGCGGGAATATTACCATCGCTGGGGGCTGGATGCGGAGAAGCTGTCCCATGCCAAGCCCGACGCGATCGTCATGCATCCCGGCCCGATGAATCGCGGGGTCGAGATCGACGGGACCATTGCGGATGACATCAACCGCAGCGTGATCCAGGACCAGGTGGAGATGGGCGTGGCGGTCCGCATGGCCGCGATGGACATGCTGGCCCGCAATCTGCGCGCGGAACGTGGGGCCCGCGCCTCAGAGGGTGTCTATGTCTGAGGCGTCCGCACCGGGCTGGCAGGGCATCCTGGCCAGTGATGAGCGGATCCTGTGGCAGGGCCAGCCGGATCGCCGGTTGCGGATCGGTGTGGGCGAATTGCGCCGGGCGGCGCCGGGCCTGTTCTTCGTCGCCTTCTCGCTGTTCTGGATGTACAACGCCGCCCGCAGCAGCGTGCCTTTCGCGCTGTTCGGCCTGATCTTTCTGGTGATCGGGCTGCGCAAGCTGGTCGAGCCGCTGCTGCTGCCCGCCTATCTCCGCTCGCGAAGCTGGTACACGCTGACCGACCGCCGCGCCATTGTCGCGACGGACACGCCGGTTCAGGGGCGGCGGCTGATCAGCTATCCGATCGACGCGGCCACCCCGGTCGAGATGGTTGACGGCGACCCGCCCTCGATTCTGTTCGGCCCGGACGCCGATGCCGGGTTCCGCTTCATCCCCGAGGCCGAGCATGTGCTGGGCCTGCTGCGCGAGTTACAGCGCAGCAACGCCCCCAGACCCGAGACGACAGACCCGGAGACGCAGCCAGAATGATCCTTCACTTCGACAATGCGCGGCTGATCGACCCGGAGGCGGGGAGCGACATGCCGGGACGGCTGACGGTTCGGGACGGCCGGATTATCGCCCGCGATGCCGACAGCCCGGAGGGCGCCGAGATCATCGACTGCGCCGGGCGCTGCCTGGCGCCGGGGATCGTCGACTGGGGCGTGAAGGTCGGTGAGCCGGGCGAGCGACACAAGGAATCCTATGCCAGCGCCGGGCGCGCCGCGGCTGCGGGCGGAGTAACCTCGATGGTCATCCGCCCCGACACGATGCCGCCGGTAGACAGCCCCGAAAGCCTGGATTTCGTGGTCAAGCGCGCGGCGGATGCGCCGGTCCGCGTGCGCCACATGTCGGCGCTGACCAAGGCCCGCGAGGGGCGCGAGATGGTCGAGATGGCGTTTCTTCAGGATGCCGGGGCGGTGGCGTTTACCGACGGGGTGCGGGTCGTGTCCGACACGCGGGTGCTGACGCGCTGCATGACCTATGCGCGCGGTCTGGATGCGCTGATCGTGGGCCATCCGCAGGAACCGGTCCTGTCGCGCGGGGCCGCCGCGACCAAGGGCAAATTCGCCTCTCTTTACGGCATCCCGGATGTGTCGCCGCTGGCGGAGCTGATGGGGCTGCAACGCGATCTCGCCCTCGTCGAGATGACGCGGGCGCGCTATCATGCCGATCAGATCACCACCGCCGCGGCCCTGCCGCCGCTGCGCCGCGCGCGCGCCGCGGGGATGGATGTGACGGCCGGGATCTCCATCCATCACCTGACGCTGAACGAGTTCGACGTGGGCGATTACCGGACCTTCTTCCGCTTCACCCCGCCCTTGCGGGCCGAGGATGACCGGCTGGCGATGGTGCAGGCGGTGGCGGATGGCGAGATCGACGTGATCGCGTCGTTCCACACCCCGCAGGACGAGGAATCCAAGCGGCTGCCCTTTGCCGAGGCCGCGCCCGGTGCGGTCGGGCTGCAAACCCTGCTGCCTGCGGCGCTGCGCCTGTATCATCAGGGCGGGCTGACCTTGCCGCAATTGTTCAGGGCAATGTCTTTCAATCCGGCGCAGCGGCTGGGGCTGGATGAGGGACGCGTGGCGGTGGGGGCACCGGCGGATCTGGTGCTGTTCGATCCCGACACGCCGTTCATCATGGACCGCTTCAAGTTGGAATCAAAATCCAAGAACACGCCCTTCGATGAGGCGCGGATGCAGGGAAAGGTGATCGGAACCTGGGTCGGCGGTGCGCGGGTGTTCGGATGACGGCGCTAATCTGGACCATTCTCGGCTATCTGATCGGCTCCATCCCGTTCGGTCTGACCATCACCCGCGCGCTCGGTCTGGGCGATCTGCGCCAGATCGGGTCGGGCAATATCGGCGCGACGAATGTGCTGCGCACCGGGAACAAGCCGGCGGCGCTGGCAACGCTGCTGCTGGACAGCGGCAAGGGCGCAATCGCGGTGCTTCTCGCGCGGCAATTCGGGGGTGAGGGGCCGGCGCTTCTGGCCGGGGCGGCAGCGTTTCTCGGCCATTGCTTTCCGGTCTGGCTGGGCTTTCGCGGCGGCAAGGGGGTTGCGACCTTCCTGGGCACGATGCTGGCGCTGAGCTGGCCGGTCGGGCTGGCCGCCTGTGCGACCTGGGCCATCGTTGCAGCACTCGGCCGGATCAGCTCGCTCTCCGCGCTCGTGGCCGCCGCCGGATCGCCGGTCGTGGCGCTGCTCCTCGGTCAGCCGCGCGTCGCGACGGCCGCGCTGTTCATGGTGGCGCTGATCTTTTTGCGGCATCGCGCGAATATCGAACGGCTGCTGAACGGCACCGAGCCGCGCATCGGCGGTGGCCGGTCCGGCGGCGGAACCTGACTCCGCCGGTTCTCGTTTTCCCTGCACAGCGCAAGGGAGGATTTGAGATGAAATATCTGGTTGCAACCACAGCCATGCTCGCCGCCGGCGCGGCGATTGCGGGGGAACCCGTCGATTACACGTCCGGGGAGCGCGAGTTCGAGGGATATGTCGCGCTCGCCGAGGAGCCGCGCGGATCGGTGGTGCTGGTCCATGACTGGGACGGGCTGACCGATTACGAAATGCGCCGCGCAGACATGCTGGCGGAGCAGGGATACAACGCCTTCGCCGTCGATCTGTACGGCAAGGATGTCCGCCCCTCATCCGTCGAGGAGAACCGGGCCGAGACCGAGAAGCTGTATAACGACCGCGAAACCATGCGCGATCTGATGCTGGCCGGGCTGGACGCGGCGGCAGAGCAGGGGGTCAACGCGCCGGTCGTCGCGGGATACTGCTTCGGCGGCGCGGTGGCGCTCGAGGTTGCGCGGCTGCAACCCGACGAGGTGGCCGGGTATGCGACCTTCCATGGCGGGCTGGAAACGCCTGACGGGCAGGATTACAGCGCCGCGGAGGCGCCGATCCGCATCTATCACGGCGGCGCGGATACCGGACCCGACATGGCGACCTTCGCCAGTTTCGTGACCGAACTGGAGGAGGCCGGCACCCCCTACAAGGCCGAGGTCTATGCCGGCGCGCCCCACGCCTTTACCGTCTTCGGCTCGGACCGCTATCGCGAGGATGCCGACCAGCGGAGTTGGGCAGACTTCCTGGTCTTCCTGGGCGAGACGAATCCCGGTCCGTGAAGCCCCGGGCGTTCGCCCTTGACCAACGGCCAGACGTGACGGGCCCGCGACATGCGCGGGCCCATTTTGCTCAGGCCGTGCCGCGCTAGATCAGCTCTCGCGGAACGCCCGCGCGAAGTAATCCGTAAACGGCTTGGTCAGATAGGCGGCCGGGCTGCGTTCGCCGGTCTGGATATAGACATCGACCGGCATGCCCGGCACCAGGGCCAGATCGCCCAGCTTCGCCCGCTCCTCGGGCGGGATCGAGACCTCGGCCTGGTAATAGGAGGAGCGCGTCGCCTCATCGACGAGCGCGTCGGCCGAGATCCGGGTCAGAACGCCGTCGATCTCCGGCGTGGTCCGGGCGTTGAAGGCGGCGAAGCGCAGCTTGACCTGCTGGCCGGGCGAAACTTCGTCGATATTGATCGGGGCGACGCGCGCGCCGATCACCAGCGGCCGGTCCTGCGGGATCAGATACAGGATCGGTTCTGCGGGGCGGATGACCGAACGCGGCGTCGTGACCTGCAATTCATGCACGATGCCCGACACCGGCGCGGTCACGTCGAGCCGCGACAACTGCTCGATCAGCGCCCGGCGACGCTCGGCCAGTTCAAGCTCGCGGTCGCCCAGTTCGCGCAGCTCTGTCTCCGCCTGCTCGCGCCGCTCGCTCTTGCGTTGCAGGATGCTGATGTCGATCTCGCTCTGCCGGGTTTCGGCCTGCGCCTTGGCGGCCTGCATCTCGCCGATCTGGCCGTCGATGGACGCCGCCTCGCGTTCCAGCGCCATGACCCGCGGGGCTTGGGCGAGGCCCTTGCCCAGCAGAGAACGCTGATCCGCCAGTTCGCGGCCGATCAGCTCGCGCTGCACATCCAGCGCCGCCGCCTGCGCGCTGATCCCCTGGATCTGCGCGCCGACCTGCTGGGATTGTGTCGCCAACTGGTCGAGCGATTGCTGCAAGGTGCTGCGCCGCGTGTCGAACAGGCTGCGCTGCGCCTGCATGAGAGCGGCGATATTGTCGTTGGCGTCCAGCTCGTCGAGCAAAACGGTCGGGAAGGTGATGCTCTCCTCCTCGTCCCGCTCGGCCTCCAACCGGCCCCGGCGCGACAGGATCTCGAAATACTGGCCCTCGACAATCGTCAGCTCCGTGCGCAGCAGCGCGCCGTCCAGCCGGATCAAGGTCTGGCCGGCCTCGACAAGCTGGCCCTCGGCCACGTCGATCGATTCGACCACACCGCCATCGAGATGCTGGACGACCTGGCGATGCTGCTCGACCTCGACCTGGCCGGGGGCCACGACCGCGCCGGCAATCCGCGCGCCGACCGCCCAGGCCCCGAACCCGGCAAACAGGATGATGATCGCGGTCATGCCCAGGATCATCGGGCCGCGCACCGGCCAGGCCTCCTGGGTTTTGGGACGTCTGCTCATGTCACACCTCCGGCGCTGCGCGCGCTTTGGATCGCGTTGGCGTTCTGAACCACGGATTTCAGCACCTCGTCGCGTGGCCCGAAGCTGCGCGCGATGCCGTGTTCCAGCATCAGCAGCAGGTCGCATTCGGCAATCGCCGCCGGGCGATGCGCCATGATGATGACCACGCCGCCCTGCGCCTTGACCTGCCTGATGGCCAGATTCAGCGCCATCGATCCCTCATTGTCGAGATTGGCGTTGGGCTCGTCCAGCACCAGCAGCACCGGATCGGTATAGAGCGCGCGGGCCAGCCCGATCCGCTGGATCTGCCCGCCGGACAATTGGCCGCCCGCCTGGGCAAGCGGCGTGTCATAGCCCTGCGGCAGGTTCAGGATCATGTCATGGGCGGCGGCGCTCTGCGCGGCCTTGACCACTTGCGCCGGGTCCGGCTGCATCTCCAGCCGGGCGATATTTTCGGCCACCGTGCCGTCGAACAGCGTCACCTGCTGGGGCAGATATCCGACCAGACGGCCCAGCTCATCGGCTGGAAACTGGTCCAGCGTCGCGCCGCCCAGCCGGATCGAGCCCGCCGCGGGTGGCCATGCGCCGATCACCGCGCGGGCCAGCGTGGATTTCCCCGCCCCTGACGGGCCGATCACGCCGAGCGCCTGTCCCGGTTTCAGCCCGAAGCTGACGCCGCGCAGCGTCGGGCCGCGCTGTCCCGGCGGGACGACGGAAAGCTGGGCAATCTCCAGCCGCGCCTCGGGGCGGGGCAGGGCGGTGCGCTCGGCCAGTTGCGGGCGGCGCGCCAGCAGCGCACCCAGCCGCCGCCATGCATCCTGTGCCCGCTGCACCACCGGCCATTGCCCGACCAGAACCTCGACCGGCTGCAGCGCGCGGCCCATGACGATGGAGGCAGCGATCATCGCACCGGGCGTCAACTGCTGTTGCAGCACCAGCCAGCCTCCGGCCGCCAGCATCGCGCTTTGCAGGAACAGGCGGAACACGCGCGAGAATACGGTGAAAAGCTGGCTGGTATCCGATCCCGCCAGCCCGGATTGCGCGGCCTTCCTGCGCGCGCCGCTCCAGCGGTCGAAGGTGGCATTGCGCATCCCCAGCGAGCCGATCAGCTCGCCCTCGTCGCGGAACATGTCGGACATGCGTTCCGCCGCCTGCGCCGAGGTGGCACTGTCGCGCTGTGCGTGCTTGCTGAGAACCTGGTTGAGGATCGTGGCCGCCACCAGGACGCCCGCCCCGACCGTCGCGATGACGCCGAGCAGCGGGTGGAAGATATAGACCGCCAGCATGTAGATCGGCACGAAGGGCATGTCGAAGATGGCCAGGCTGACCGGCGAGGCGATCATCCCGCGCAGCGCCTCCAGATCGCGCATCCCGCCGCGCGACACGGCGTCCGAGCCGGTGGCGATCCCGTCTTCCAGGGCGGCGGAAAACACCCGCCGCTCCAGCCGCTGCTGGAAGCGCAGCGCCAGTCGCTGCATGATGCGGCTGCGCGCCAGATCCACCACGCCCATGATGGCAAAGAGAAAGACCACCAGCAGGAACAGCGCCACCAGCGTCTCGACCGAGCGCGAGCCGAGGACGCGGTCATAGACCTGGAGCATGAAGAGCGGGCCGGTCAGCATCAGCAGGTTGACTGCCAGCGAGAAGATCGCGATCGCCGCCAGCAATCCGAACGCGCCGCCGCGCGCCGCGCGCAATTCTGCAAAGCCTCGTTCGGCAGGATATGGCTGGACCATGGGTTTCCGTTCTTTGGCCCGTCCGCGATCTGGCGCGGCGCGGGCGGGGTGACGATTGCGGCTTGCTGCCCCAGTGGGTGCAAACAGTTACGACAATGCACTGATAAAATCCAGTCATTAGCAGGACTTGCCCGGCTCGCCAAGGCAGGCCCGCCCTGAGGCGCATTGCTTGAAACAGAACCCGGCCGCCGGGGCGGATCAGGCTTTGGTGAGGCTCCCCCTCACCCGTACCAACCCACGATGGCGGTGGATATGGCGGCAGGACCGTCGCGGCCGTCATCGGCAGGAGCTTGCGGATCCCGGATGGGCGAAGCTCTTGAGCCTGACCGACCGGGGCGGACGGGCTGAGCCCGGCCCTTGCGTCAAAACCGGATCGACGCCCGTTCAGCGTCAGTTCAGCCCTTCGATGCCACGCAGCACATTGCTCAGCGGATCGTCGTCCTGCGATTCGGGCGCATTGGTGACGCCGCGCGCGCCGTTCCCGGACCCGGTGGCCTGCTGCGGGGCACTGACCGTCTGCGGCTGCTGCGCCTGTCGCTGACCGAGCGCCTGCGACAGCGCATCCGCCAGCGGCTCGCCGGATCCGCTGACGATCGGCTGACCCGCCGGGGCGCCGGGCGAATCACCCGCCATGTCGCTCAGCGCGGCGCTGAGCGCGTTGGCCAGCGAATCGTCTCCGCGGACGGACGGCGCCACACCGTCGCCGATGCGCGAGCCCTCGTCGCCGACGAAGCGGCCGAGCGGCTCGAACGGCATGCCTTCGTGGATCTCCGACATCACCGCCTGCCAGATCTCGGCCGGCAGCCCGCCGCCGGTCACGCCGGTGAGCGGGGTGTTGTCGTCATACCCCATCCAGACCCCGGTCACGAACTGATCGGTGAAGCCGATGAACCACGCATCGCGATAGGAGGAGGTGGTGCCGGTCTTGCCCGCCGCATCGCGTTCGCCCAGCTTGGCGCGCCCGCCGGTGCCGTTCTGTATCACCTCGCGCATCATGGAGATCAGCCCGGCCGCCGCCTGCTGAGAGATGACGCGCTGACCCATCCCGCCGGATTTCGCGATCATCGGGCTGTCCTCGCCCCGGATGCGCAGCTCGACCACACCGTAGGGACGCACCGCGCGGCCACCGTTGCGGATGCCGGCATAGGCGCCGGTCATTTCCAGCAGGGTGGAGTCGAACACGCCCAGACCCAGTGACGGCACGTTCGGCAGATCGGTGCCGACGCCGAATTCCTCGGCAATGCGCAGCACCGAATCGCGCCCAGCCTTTTCCTGCAAGCGGATGGTCGCTGTGTTCAGCGAGCGTGACAGCGCGGTGGTCAGCGTCACGTCGCCATAGAAGCGCCGCGTATAGTTCTGCGGCGACCAGTTGCGGATCGTGAGCGGCCCGTCATGGATGTAGTCCTGTGGGCTCATCCCCTGATCGAGCGCGGCGGAGAAGACGAAGGGCTTGAAGCTGGACCCGGTCTGTCGCTTTGCCTGCGTGGCGCGGTTGAACACGCCCTGAACGACTGTGTCGCGCCCGCCGATCATGGCCCGCACCGCGCCGTCGGCGGACAGCACGACGACCGCCGCCTCGGCCTTGGAGCCCGGCTTCACCTTTTCGTCGAAGATTTTTTTCAGCGCCGATTCGGCCGCCGCCTGCACCCGTTGGTCGAACGTCGTCAGGATCGTCACGTCCTCGGTGGTTTCGGTGGTCAGGAAGCCCGGACCCGATTCCATCAGCCAATCCGCGAAATACCCGCCCGCGCGGGCCTGCGCGGCCTGAGACAGCACCGCCGGGTTGGCGCGAGCCTGCTCATATTCTGCATCCGAGATCCGGTCCTGGTCATGCATCAGTTGCAACACCACGGCCGCCCGGTCCTGCGCCCGCTGGATGTTGGAGGTCGGCGCGAAATAGCTGGGCGCTTTCAGCAGCCCGGCCAGCATCGCGGCTTCGGCCACCGACACCTCGCTGGCGTGTTTGCCGAAATACCGCTCTGCCGCGGCCTCGAAGCCACGCGCGCCGCCGCCGAGATAGGAGCGGTTCATATAGATGCCCAGGATCTCGGCCTTGGAGTATTTCAGCTCCATTGCGAAGGAGAAGGGAACCTCCTTCACCTTTCGCCACAGCGTCGTGGTGCGGCAATCCGATTCGTATTCGGCTTCGTCCTTCCAGCGGGTCGGGTCGAAGGTTTCGCCCAGGCACAGCAGCTTGGAGACCTGCTGGGTGATCGTCGAGCCGCCATGACCTTCCAGCGGGCCGCGCCCCTCGGCCATGTTGATCTTCACCGCGCTGGCAATGCCGCGCGGATCGATCCCCAGATGGCTGTAGAAGCGGCGATCCTCGGTCGCCACAACGGCATCGCGCAGGGAGGGTGCGATCTGGTCTGGGTTGACGGTGCCGAAGGTCTCCCCCCGCCAGGCAAAGACCTTGCCCTCGCGGTCCAGCATCGTCACCCCGCCGCGCGCGCGGCCGTCGAACAGGGCCGATGGCTCCGGCAATTGCGAGAAATAGAAGAAGGTCGCCATGCCGATGATCAGGAAAACGGCAAGCGCCGAGAACCAGATCGTGCGGAAGAACGCCTTCCAGACCAGCGAGAAGAATCCCGTCACCCCGCGGGCCACGATATTGCCGCGCCGAACCGGCGCACGTCTGCCACGCCGTCCGCGCGGGGTATTGCCCGACGGCTTCTTCGGGTTGGAATAGCGACGTTCGGCCACGACGGGGCGGCGCTTGCGGGGAGGATTTGCCATGCCTGTATTCCTGCGCGACCGGTTCCCCCGGCCTGATTGAACCCAGCTTACACGAGGCCGGGCATGTTGCGAAGTCAAATGACCGGTATGTGAAATGCCTTGTGAACGGGCAGATTGTGACCGGGTTGCCCAAATGGACGGCGGGCCGCGCTTTCATGCCTGATTTCAGCGCGGAATGCTTGAGGATCGTGCAGTTCAACGGCCTCGTGGGCGGGATATTGCCCGTGCCGCGTCATGCGACATGCCGCGGGCAGACTGGCCCGAACAGAGGTGGACACATGATCCGAACGATTTTTCTTACAGCCGTGGCGGCGAGCGTGACCGCGTCCCCGGCGCTCGCGCAGGAGACGGCAGGGGCGCCGCCCGCCGTGACCGCCGAGGTCGCCTATATCTTCAATACACTGCTGTTCCTGATCGGCGGCTTCCTCGTGATGTGGATGGCGGCAGGCTTTGCCATGCTGGAAGCCGGGCTGGTGCGGTCCAAGAATGTCACCACGCAGCTCTTCAAGAACATCTCGCTCTTCTCCATCGCCGGGCTGATGTACTGGCTGATCGGCTACAACCTGATGTATCCCGGCGATGACGGGTGGAGTATCGCAGGCTGGATCGGCCAGCTCTTCTTACCCAAATCCATCGACCCGGTCGGCTCCGGCGTGGCGGGCGACGGCTACTCCGCCGCCTCGGACTTCTTCTTCCAGCTCATGTTCTGCGCGACCACCGCGTCGATCGTGTCCGGCACGCTGGCAGAGCGGGTGAAGCTGTGGCCGTTCATGATCTTCACGGTGATCCTGACCGGGCTGATCTACCCGATCGAGGCGTCCTGGGAATGGGGCGCGGGCTGGCTGGACCAGCTCGGCTTCTCCGATTTCGCCGGCTCGACGCTGGTGCATGCGGCCGGGGGCTTTGCGGCGCTCGCCGGTGCGATCGTGCTGGGGCCGCGCTTGGGTAAATACCGGGCCGATGGGCGGATGCAGCCGATTCTGGGCTCCAACCTCGCGCTGGCGACGCTGGGGACGTTCATCCTGTGGCTTGGCTGGTTCGGCTTCAACGGCGCATCCCAGCTCGCGCTAGGCAGCGTCAACGATGCCGCGGATGTCGGCCGGATCATCGTCAATACCAATGCCGCGGCCTCGGCCGGAGTGGTGGCGGCGATCCTCGCCACGCAACTGATGTTCGGCAAGATCGACCTGACCATGGTGCTGAACGGGGCGCTTGCCGGCCTCGTCGCGATCACGGCAGAGCCGCTGACCCCGTCCATTCCGGCCGCCATGCTGATCGGCGCCATAGGCGGCGTCATCGCCGTGGCCACGGTGCCGGTGCTCGACCGGCTGCGCATCGATGATGTGGTCGGCGCGATCCCCGTCCATCTGTTCGCCGGGATCTGGGGCACGCTGGCCGTTCCGATCACCAACGAGGCCACCAGCTTCGGCGTGCAGGCGCTTGGCGTGGCGGCGATCGGGGCCTTCGTCTTTTTCGTCAGCCTTGCCGTCTGGCTGGTGCTGAAAGCCACCACCGGCGTCCGCGTCGATCAGGAGGCAGAGATCACCGGTCTGGATGTCAGCGAGATGGGGATGGAGGCCTATCCCGATTTCGTTCAGGCGAAATAGTGAGGCGACCTGATTTCCTTTGCGCTGCCAGTTTGACGGGCCCGGCGGATTGCCGGGCCCGCTGCCGTCAAGCGATCGGTTTTCTTCTCAGCCAGCGAACAGAGTCGATGGCGAGAAAAAGAAGCAGGCTCAGACCCATGACCGGCATGGCCCATCCCGCGGCAAGCGCGACCACCGCCCAACATATGCGCGACCCCCGCCGCATTGCCGTCCAGGACGACATCAGCAGCGGAGGCGCAGCAACCGGGCGACGCTGCCACCACATCAGGTAGCCATAGACGATCAAGGTCATCAGGAGCATTGCGACACAGGCCATCACGAACTGGTTGGCCACGCCAAAAAGTATCCCCATATGGGCGTCAATGCCCCAGCGGACGAGCTTGGGGATCAGGCCAAATTCGGCGAAATCGGCCCGGCTGGTCACGCCGAAACCGTTCGGGTCCAGGGTGATCGTATCCACCTGGGTCGGCCAGCTGCGGTCATATTCCCGGACCATCCAGGCCTGTCCGGGTTTCGGCAGCCTGATTTCCAACAGCGCGGAGTCCAACCCCGCTTGCCGCGCCGTTGCGGCAACGGCGTCAAGTTCCGCCGTGCGATCCTCCCGCTCCGCCGCGGAGGGGGCCCCGTGACCAGCATGTCCGGCCTGTTCGGGAGGCGCGCCGTCGGGCCCGTGATCGAGCGCCAGCGTGACGGAGGGCGTCGTCCAGCCAAGCGCCTGCCGCATCGAGTTGATACGCGTGCCGGCCGCTTGCGACCAGGTCAGACCCGTGATGGAGATGAAAAGCAGAATGACCGACAGGGCTGCACCCAACGTCGCATGCACCCATCGCCGTCGCTGTGGGGGCGGCATCTGCGCCAGCGGCTTTCGCCGGCGCGGGCCGGTCAGCCACAGCGCCAACCCAACAAGAACGATCACACCCATCCAGGATGCGGCCAACTCGCTGTAGATCCGACCGGCATCGCCGAGCAGCAGGTTTCGGTGCAGATAGTCGATCGTCCGGCGCAGCGGCAGCACGCCACTGGTGCCGTAGGTGACGAGATCGCCGGTGATATCCAGCGTCACTGGATCGACAAAGACTGTCCGGTTCTCGGACGGGTTCAGCGCGGCGTCGGCGAACATGATCCGGGTCGTTTTGCCCGGCGCGGTGGCGGGGCGGACTGCCGAGATGTCCAGGTCTGCGTCCAGATAAACCTGGGCCGCGGAGGCTTGCGCGGCGAGGCTTTGCGGCGGTCCCTCGCTGCTTGTGGTGAGAATGTCGGCATAGAGCCGCTCCTCGATCTGCGGTGTGATGACGTAGAGAAAACCTGTCAGCGCGGCGATGAAGACGAACGGGCCGATCAGGAGGCCGGCATAGAAATGCAGCCGGACCAGGAAAGCGCGCCAGGATGTTGCGACGCGACGCGTCGGCGCGGATGCGTGGGACGATATGTCCATGATGAGAATATTCCATATGCTTGAAAACCGCGCTCGCAGGGAGCGCAGATGCGGCGGCGCGGTGCGCCGGCCGTCGGAGGTGGGCTGTTGCCCGGATGTTCAGCCGATGAGGGGAGGTCCGCGCGCCGGTGTGGCCGGGTCGCGTGCCCGCCCGGCGGCGCGCCGCACACGCGGCGTGACGATTCTGGCCGTAAACGCGATCTCCGTGGCGATCAGTGATGGCGCATGGCCGGGCAATGCCGCGGCGGATGCCAGATAGCATAGCGAGCAGTCGGCCCCGTGATGCGTCGGGGCGCTGCTGTCCGAACACAGATCAGCGAGTGCGCCGCCTGACAGCATGTAGGCCTCGACGAACATGTCCTGCCGATCCGGCCCCTGGCGCGTCATCGTGGCGGTGGCCATCGAGAGCGCCGCAAAGAGGACCGCTGCGAGGCAGGCCAACCTTCGCGCCGCACGCAGGCGCGATGCGATCCGGTTCTTTGCGCGGGCTGCGCGACGCTCAGGCGATCCGGGCAACGACGAAATCCGCAAGCTCGTCCAGGATGTCGCGGATCTCGCCCGCGGGCAGGCCTTTCAGCGCGGCGCGGGCCTTTTCCGACCAAGCGAGCGCATCGGCCCGCGCGTCGTCCATCGCGCCGTGTCGTGTCAGCAATGCGAAAGCCTGTTCTAGATCGCCAGCGCGCTGATCGCCCTTTTCAAACGTGCGCCGCCAGAAGGCGCGTTCTGCGTCGTCTGCCCGTGCGACCGCCTTGATGACCGGCAGGGTCAGCTTGCGTTCGCGGAAGTCGTCGCCAGTATTCTTGCCGATCACCGCGCTGCTGCCGCCGTAATCCAGCAGATCATCGGCGATCTGGAACGCAATGCCGAGCGCGTCGCCATAATCGAACAGTGCCCGCACCTGATCTTCCGGGGCATTGGCAATCACGCCGCCCACCTCGGTGGCAGCGGAAAACAGCGCCGCCGTCTTGCCCCGGATGATCTGAAGATAGACAGGTTCATCCGTGCCGAGATCCTGCGCCGCCGTGAGTTGCAGCACCTCGCCTTCCGAAATCGTGGCCGAGGCATTGGACAGGATCGTCAGCACCCGCATCACCCCGGTATCGGTCATCAATTGAAATGCCCGCGCCAGCAGATAGTCGCCCACCAGAACGCTGGACTTGTTGTCCCAAAGTAAATTCGCTGTCGGCCGGCCGCGGCGCTGCTGACTTTCATCGACCACATCGTCATGCAGCAGCGTCGCGGTGTGGATGAATTCCACCGTCGCGGCCAGATGGATGTGATAGGGGCCGTCATAGCCGCACAGCTTTGCCGCGGCGAGCGTGAGCAGCGGGCGCAGGCGTTTTCCGCCGGCCTCGACAAGATGCGCGGTCACCTCGGGAATGCGCGGCGCGTGTTGCGACTGCATACGCGCGCGGATCAACGCGTTGACGGCCGCCATCTCGGGCGCGAGCGCGTCCATCAGGCGGTCTGTCGGGGTCTGCGCTACGGCTGCGTCCATGGCCTTTACCTTTCCTTGCCTGCAATTGCCACGCGATGGACAGTGGTGCAACCGCCCTGTACCCTTCACGCGTGAAAGAACTGCTGCGCACCACCGATCCGCTTCGCCTTGTCCGTGCCCAGGACGTGCTCCGTTCGGACGGGATCGAGACCTATGCGCTCGACCAGCATATGAGCGTTCTGGAAGGATCGCTAGGCATTCTGCCGCGACGGCTGATGGTGGCCGACCGGGATCACTTCATGGCCAGTGCAATCCTGCGCGAACACGGTCTGGATGAGTGACGCCACGCGGATCGACGCGTTCCTGGGCGGGCGGCTGCAGATCGCGCAGCCGGTGCGCGGTTATCGCGCGGGGGCAGATGCGGTGATGCTGGCCGCCGCCTGTCCCGCGAAGTCCGGGCAGTCGGTGCTGGAACTGGGCTGCGGGGCGGGGGTCGCGGCGCTGTGCCTGATGACGCGGGTGGCCGGGCTGGACGTGACCGGGCTGGAACGCGATGCAGTATTTGCAGGGCTGGCGCGGGACAACGCGGCACGCAACCGGCTGAAGCTGTCAGTGGTGGAGGCGGATCTCGCGTCGCTGCCCGCGGAGTTGCGGGCGATCTCGTTCGATCACGTGATGATGAATCCGCCCTATTTCGACCATGGCACCGCGTCGGAAAACCGGCTCCGCGCCGGGCCGCGACATGAGGTCACACCGCTTCCCGTCTGGCTCGACGCGGCGCTGCGCCGTCTGCGTCCGGGCGGGAAAGTGACCGTCATACACCAGCCCGCGCGGCTGGAGGTGCTGCTGGCAGGATTGACCGGCCGGGCCGGCGACATCACCATCCGCCCGATCGCCGCGCGCGCCGGCCGGGAGGCCGGTCGGCTGATCCTGACCGCGCGCAAGGGCGCGCGCGGCCGGCTGCGGCTGATGTCGCCTTTCGTGATGCATGACGCCGACCGCCATCGGGGGGATCAGGAGGATCTGACGGCAGAGGCGCAGGCGGTTTTGCGCCATGGCGGGAAACTCAACGAATGAACCGGGTTAGGTCGTGACAGAATCGAACTTCTGTGATGCAATTGTCATATTCGGCAAGCCAGTAGGAGGACGATAATGTCGGTCGATTCCCATATCGAGAAACTCCGTGAGAAGCACGAGTCGCTTTCGAAGGCGGTTGAGCAGGCGCAGCGCGCGCCCGGCACGACCGATTTCGAGATTTCTGAGATGAAAAAGGAAAAACTGCGTCTCAAGGAGGAGATCACAAGGTTGAATCACTGACCAAGTCCAGATGATCCATAAGGCCCGCGCCCGGCGCGGGCCTTTCTCGTTTCTGTTACACAGTTCGGGTGGTGGCGGTCGGGGCGACGATCTGTTCTCCCGATCACGCCGCCGCCCTTCATCACAGGGGCCCGCGAGCCGGGCGGGATGCCGCCATGCGCTGTGACGCGGCCTCATGGGCAGAATAAGCCTTCAGATAAAAAAGCGGCGCGTTCTTCCGATGATCGGGAAGAACGCGCCGCAATCGGGCCGGATGTCCGTCGCGCGGACGAACGGCCTAGCTGAAGAACTGCGCTCCGTTGGCCGAGATGGTCGAGCCGGAGATAAAGCCCGAATCCTCGGAGGCGAGGAAGGCGACGCAGCGGGCGATCTCCTCCGGCTCGCCCAGACGGCCGACCGGGATCTGCGGAATGATGCGCTCGTTCAGCACTTTTGCGTCGATGGCGCGGACCATCTCCGTGCCGATATAGCCGGGCGCGATGGCATTCACGGTGATCCCGGCGCGCGCACCTTCCTGCGCCAGTGCGCGGGTGAATCCGATATCGCCGGCCTTCGCGGCAGAGTAGTTCGCCTGGCCCGCCTGACCCTTCTGGCCGTTGACCGAGCTGATATTGATGACGCGGCCGAATTTCCGGTCACGCATCCCGCCCCAGACGGCGTGGGTCATGTTGAACAGCCCCGTCAGGTTGGTGTCGATCACCTCTTTCCACTGCTGCGGGGTCATCTTGTGGAACATGGCGTCGCGGGTGATGCCGGCATTGTTGACCAGTACGGCCACGTCGCCCAGCTCCTGCTGGACCTGCTTCACGCCCTCCGCGCAGGCATCGTAATCCGCGACCGACCATTTGAAGGCCTTGATGCCGGTGTCATCGGTGAAGGCCTTGGCGGCATCGTCATTGCCGGCGTAATTCGCCGCGACCTCGTATCCCGCCTCCTTGAGCGCTTTCGAGATGGCCGCGCCGATTCCGCGGGTGCCGCCGGTCACAATGGCTGCTTTAGACATGATCTCTCCCCTCAACTGGTTTTCCTTGGAATATCATTGCAAGCTGTCGGGATGTTGCGCAACGGAATTGCGCAACATCTTCGGCCTGCGACCAATGATTCAGCGCTCCAGGCACATGGCGACGCCCATACCACCCCCGATGCAGAGCGTCGCCAGACCCTTTTTCGCATCGCGGCGGGCCATTTCGAACAGCAGCGTGTTCAGGATCCGCGCCCCGGACGCACCGATCGGATGGCCGATGGCAATCGCACCGCCATTGACGTTCACGATGGACGGATCCCAGCCCATGTCCTTGTTGACCGCGCAGGCCTGCGCCGCGAAGGCCTCATTGGCTTCGACGAGGTCCAGATCGCCGACCTGCCAGCCGGCCTTTTCCAGCGCCTTGCGGCTGGACGGGATCGGGCCGGTGCCCATGATCGCCGGATCTAGGCCTGCCGTGGCGTAGGAGGCGATGCGGGCCAGCGGGGTCAGCCCGCGGCGGTTCGCCTCTTCCTCGGTCATCACCATGACGGCGGCCGCGCCATCATTCAGGCCCGAGGCATTCGCCGCGGTCACCGAGCCGTCCTTGGTAAAGGCCGGGCGCAGCTTCTGCATCGCCTCGATCGTTGCGCCGTGGCGGATATATTCGTCATCTTCCACCACCGTGTCGCCCTTGCGGCCCTTTACCGTATAGGCGACGATCTCGTCCTTGAACTTGCCATCCTTCTGCGCGGCTTCAGCCTTGTTCTGGCTGCCGACGGCGAATTCGTCCTGCATCTCGCGCGAAATGTCCCACTGATCGGCCACGTTCTCCGCGGTCTGGCCCATGTGGTAATTGTTGAACGCATCCCACAGCCCGTCGCGGATCATGGTGTCGACCATCTTCATGTCGCCCATCTTCTGCCCGGCCCGCAGATAGGCGGCATGGGTGGACAGCGACATCGATTCCTGCCCGCCCGCAAGCACCACCTGCGCATCGCCCAGGATGACCTGCTGGGCCGCGAGAGCCACGGCGCGCAGCCCGGAGCCGCAAACCTGGTTCAGCAGCCAGGCGGCGGATTCCTTGGGCAGACCGGCATTGATATGCGCCTGACGCGCGGGGTTCTGGCCCTGGCCGGCGGTCAGCACCTGCCCGAGAATGGTCTCGCTGACCTCGGCCGGATCGACGCCGGCGCGCTTGACGACCTCGGCCAGCACGGCGGCACCCAGATCATGGGCGGGGACATTGGCGAAGGCGCCCAGGAAGCTGCCCACGGGGGTCCGGGCGGCAGAAACGATTACAGCGTTGGTCATCGGTAGATCCTTTCAAACATGCGAGCTTCGCGGGCTGAGTGCCGTCCCGTTCAACATGCCGAAGTGAGACCCAGCGTCAAGCCGATCCACCGACGGGCGCAACAAGGCAAACACGGGCCGGTCCGTCCGGCCGCGGAGCAGAAAAAGGTTAATCACGCTGATCGAACAGTTTCATGTCACGGCGCCGCTTTTCCGGCACGGCGGGCATGGCCAGCAGATGCTAGGCAAAACAGACATATGCTGGGGTGCGGTTTCGCGTCAGCCGGAGGCGGCGCGCGGGGACTTCCATGGCGGGGTGATGGTCGGTGCGCCGAAATAGAACCCCTGAAGGCAGTCGATCCCCATCTCGATCAGATAGGCGGCGTCATCCGCCGTCTCCACCGATTCGGCGACGGTAAACATGTCGAAATGATGTGCGATGGCTTGCAGCGCACCGGTCAGCACCTGATTGTCGGGCTGTTCGCAGATCTTGCGGATGAACTGGCCGTCGATCTTTATCATGTCGAAGCTGAATTCGCGGAGATAGCGGAACGAGGTGTGGCCGGCGCCGAAATCATCCAGCGCAAAGCTGGTGCCGCGTCCCTGCAGATCGCGCATGAACGGCACGACGAGTTCCGGCATGTCCATGGCCGAGCTTTCCGTCACCTCGAGCACGAGACGCTCCGCGATATGCTCGTCGCGGGCCAGTCCGCGGCGCAGCGTCTCCATCCAGACCGGGTTTCCGATCGACCGGGCAGACATGTTGATCGACAGCCGCATCCCGGAATCATGCTGCAGCGCGTCCAGCCCCATGCAGAGCGACAGGCAGTCGATGCGCCGGCCCAGCTCCGTCGTCTCCGCCATCGGCATGAAGTCGCGCAGTGGCACGAAACGCCCGGTATCGTCGATCACCCGGAACAGCCCTTCGTGAAACGCCGCCCGGCTGGGGCGGTCGGCCTGCACGATCGGCTGGTAGGCCAGCACAACGTCGCCGCGCGCGGCAGCGCGTTCGACCACCGCCATCGTGTCCTGCATCTTCTTGCGGATCACGTAATCCAGCGCCGAGACCGCCTGTTCGCCCTTGCTTTGCCCGTCATCCTGCATGCCTGCATCCTTGCTGTTCGAGGCCATGATGGGGATGATGTCCTAAGAACCGCTGAAGTCGCGGCCGAGACTGGATTAAGGATTAACCGGATGACCGAGCGTTGCGGCTGGTGCGGTGATGACCCGCTTTACGTGGCCTATCACGACACGGAATGGGGCGTGCCGGACTTCGATCCCCGCGCATTGTGGGAAAAGCTGGTGCTGGACGGGTTCCAGGCCGGGCTGAGCTGGATCACCATCCTGCGCAAACGCGACATGTTCCGCGAGGTGTTCGAGGGGTTCGACCCGGAGCGCGTCGCGGCCTGGAGCGAAAAAGATGTCGAAAATGCGCTGCAAAATCCCGGCATCATCCGCCACCGTGGCAAGATCGAAAGCACGGTGCGCGGGGCGCGGCTGTTCCTGGAGATCGAATCGGCCGAAGGATTCTCGCCCTGGCTCTGGGGGTTCGTCGGCGGGGCGCCGAGACAGAACCGCTTCGCGACGCTGGCCGAGGTTCCGGGCGCGACCCCGGAATCGGAGGCGATGTCGAAGGCGCTGAAGAAGCGCGGGTTCAATTTCTGCGGGCCGGTGATCTGCTATGCCTTCATGCAGGCGGTGGGAATGGTGAATGACCACCTGACCTGCTGCCACCGTCATGCGCCTGTCAGGGCGATGTCATCTCCGTGACGATCTGGCGGGCGGCGTCCGACGCCCAGTCGGCCGGGCCCATCAGCCGCGCGACCTCCTGCCCCTCACGGTCGATCAGGATCGTCGCGGGCATGGCAACCACGCCGAATTCGCGCGCCAGCCGCTGGCGCGGGTCCAGCAGGACCGGCAGCGCGTCAAGCGACGCCTCGTCGTAGAGTTTGCGGATGGCGGGCATCGGGTTGCGGCCCGAGGCGATGGTCACGACCTGGAAATCCGCGCCGCCAAACTCCTTTTGCAGCGTGTTCAGCGCTGGCATCTCCTCCCGGCAGGGGGCGCACCAGGTGGCCCAGAAATTCAGCAGCACCGCCTGGCCGCGATAATCCGCCAGGCTGCGCTCGCCACCGTCGGGATCGGTGAAGGTCAGATCGGTGACGGCCGCGCCGTCGCCCGCGACCAGTTCGATCCCGCCGGCGCGGGCCGCGTCGAGATCGATTTCACCGGCGAATGCCATATTTGCACCGGCAGCAAGCGCCGTATAAAGGATCACCCAACGCAGCATGTTCAACCTTTCGGACCAGATCAGATGACCGACGCCAAGACGCCCGACGACACAGCCAATGCCATGTGGGGCGGGCGCTTTGCCGCTGGTCCCGATGCGATCATGACGGCGATCAACGCCTCGATCGGGTTCGACCGGCGGCTTTACGCCCAGGACATCCGGGGCAGCCGGGCCCACGCCGCGATGCTGGCGGCTCGGGGCATCATCACCTCTAAAGATGCCGAGGCGATCCGGGAAGGTCTGCTCACCGTTTTGTCAGAGATCGAGGGCGGGAATTTCCCGTTCAGCGAGGCGCTCGAGGATATTCACATGAATGTCGAGGCGCGGCTGAAGGATCTGATCGGCGAGCCGGCCGGACGGCTGCATACCGGCCGGTCGCGCAACGACCAGGTGGCGACGGATTTCCGGCTCTGGGTGCGGGATCAATGCGATGCGGCGATTGACGGGCTGCGCGGGCTGATCGGCGCGGCACTCGGTCAGGCCGAGGCGGGGGCGGACTGGGTGATGCCGGGCTTCACCCATCTGCAGACCGCGCAGCCGGTCACCTGGGGCCATCACATGATGGCCTATGTCGAGATGTTTGGCCGCGATCTGTCGCGGTTTCAGGATGCGCGAAAGCGAATGAACGAGTCCCCGCTCGGGGCTGCGGCTCTGGCAGGGACGGGATACCCGATCGACCGCGACGCTACCGCGGCGGCTCTGGGTTTCGACCGCCCGATGGCCAACAGCTTAGACGCCGTGTCCGACCGGGATTTCGCGCTGGAGTTCCTGTCTGCGGCCAGCATCTGCGCCGTGCATCTGTCGCGTCTGGCGGAGGAGCTGGTGATCTGGTCCTCGGCGCAGTTCCGCTTCGTGTCCATGTCGGACAAATGGTCCACCGGCTCCAGCATCATGCCGCAGAAGCGCAACCCCGACGCGGCCGAACTGATCCGTGCCAAGATCGGGCGCATTCTCGGCGCGAACGTGGCGCTGTTCACGGTGATGAAGGGGCTGCCGCTGGCCTATTCCAAGGACATGCAGGAGGACAAGGAGCAGGTCTTTGACGCCGCCGATCACCTGATGCTCGCGCTGGCGGCAATGGCCGGGATGCTGGCCGATCTGACCGCCCATCGCGAGAAGATGGAAGATGCGGCTTCCGCCGGTTTTTCAACCGCGACGGACCTGGCCGACTGGCTGGTACGCGAGGCCGGGCTGCCTTTCCGCGACGCGCATCACGTGACCGGCTCGCTCGTGGCAATGGCTGAGGAACGGGATGTGGATCTGCCGGATCTGTCGCTCAAGGACATGCAGTCGGTCCATGATGCCATCTCCGATGACGTGTTCAACGTGCTGGGCGTGCACAACTCCGTCGCGTCGCGCCAGAGCTATGGCGGAACCGCCCCGGATCAGGTCCGCGCCCAGATCGCCAGATGGAAGGCCCTGCTATGAAGGTGATGCTGCTCTGCGCCGTGCTGGCGATGGGGGCCTGCGGCGTCGATGGCGTGCCGGAACGTCCCGAACCGCCCGCAGGTGTTGCAACCTCGGGTCAGGCCTCGGTCGGTCTCCGCGCCGATGATGTCTGATCTGACCCCGCTGCGCATCTGCTGGCTGGTGCTGGCGCTGATAGGCGCCGCTGTCGGCCTGCGCACGAATGGCGTTGCCGGGTCGGAGCTGGTGGCGATGGCGGCTTTGGGCATCTGGTGCCTGGTCGAAACCATGGTGCGCCGAAACTGGATGGCGCTCGTGACCCTGCCGGCGATGCTGCTGGGGATCGGCTGCGCCCTGCCGCTCTATCTCTTTCTCCGCTCGCGAAGGATCGCCTGATGGATCATTTCACCTATCGCGCCGGCGTTCTGTGCGCCGAGGAGGTTCCGCTGAGCCTGATCGCGGCGGATGTCGGAACTCCGGTCTATGTCTACTCCACCGCGACGCTGACGCGGCATTTCAAGGTGTTCCAAGAGGCGCTGTCCTGGACGGATCATCTGATCTGCTATGCGGTGAAAGCGAATTCCAACATCGCGGTGCTCAAGCTTCTGGGCGATCTGGGCGCCGGGATGGATGTCGTCTCCATCGGGGAATATGCGCGGGCCCGCGCGGCCGGCGTGCCCGGCGAGCGGATCGTGTTCTCGGGCGTCGGCAAGACGCGCGAGGAAATGCGGCTGGCGCTGGAGGGCGGCATCCGCCAGTTCAATGTCGAATCAGAACCGGAACTGCTGGCCCTGTCGGAGGTCGCGACGAGCTTGAACCTGCGGGCGCCGGTGGCACTTCGGGTCAACCCGGATGTCGATGCAAAGACACATGAGAAGATCGCCACCGGCAAATCCGAGAACAAGTTCGGCATCCCGATCGCCCGCGCCCGAGAGGTCTATGCCGGGGCGGCCGCGCTGAGCGGGATCGAGATATGCGGCATCGACATGCATATCGGCAGCCAGCTCACCGATCTCGACCCCTACCGTCAGGCCTATGCGAAGATGGCGACGCTGACGCGGGCGCTGCGCGATGACGGCCATGACATCCGCAGGCTCGACATGGGCGGCGGGCTAGGCATTCCCTATCGCCGCGACAACAACGCCCCGCCATTGCCCATCGAATACGGTCAGGTCATCCGCGAGGCGGTGGGCGATTTGGGTTGCGAGATCGATATCGAACCCGGCCGCAACATCGCCGGGAATTCCGGTGTGCTGCTCAGTTCCGTGATCTACGTGAAACGCGGCGGTGATCGCGATTTCCTGATCCTCGATGCGGCGATGAATGACCTGATCCGCCCGGCCATGTATGGTGCGCATCACGATCTTGTCCCAGTGATCGAGGCGGCGCCCGGTGCCGACCGCGCCGCCTATGACGTGGTCGGTCCGGTCTGCGAGACGGGGGACATCTTCGAAAAGGGCGCAGCCCTGCCGCCGTTGGGGCCCGGCCAGCTTGTCGCGTTCCGATCGGCCGGGGCTTACGGTGCGGTCATGGCGTCGGAATACAATACGAGGCCGCTGATCCCCGAAGTTCTGGTTCACGGCGATCAGTTCGCGGTCATCCGGCCGCGCCCCTCCCTGGAGGAGATCCTTGCGCGCGAAGCCCTGCCGGAGTGGCTCTGAGCCGCAGGAATCGCTTGCCGCGCCGGCCCCGGGGCATCAGGATAAGCCTGATGGACCCGCGCATCCCCGATGATCCTCGCCTGCCCGGACTGACCCGCGCCCTGCGCCTGACGCGCGCCGGGCTGTGGTGGGAGGCGTTGGCGCGCGCATTCTGGCCGCTGGTGACGCTGATCCTGCTGCTGATCGCCGGGTTGAGCTTCGGCGCGGCGCAGGCCATTCCCGATGCGATGCGGCCCACTGCAGGGATCGCAGTGCTGGTCGCGATTCTGGCGGTGCTGATCTGGAACGGCTTTCGCTTCCGCCAGCCCACCCGCGACGCGGCGGAGCGGCGGCTGGATCGCAGCCTGCCGGGGCGGCCGCTTTCGGCGCTGCGAGACAATCCCGCCATCGGTGGCGACGGGGCGTTGTGGCAGGCGCATCGCGCGCAGATGGTTCAGCGCGCGCGCGGCGCGCGGCGGGTGTCGGCGGATGCGCAGCTTTCCCGCCGTGACCCCTTCGCCTTTCGCCTGGCCGGGCTGACGGCGGTGGCGATGGCGCTGCTGTTCGGCAGTGCTGCCCAGATCGGGCAGGGCTTGGCGGCACTGGCCCCGTCGCGGCCCGCGGCGGAGACGCCGCTTCAGGCCGTGCCCGACGGGCTCGGCTGGGAAGGCTGGGCCGAGCCGCCCGCCTACACCCGCAAGCCGACCATCTATCTCAACCGCCACCCGGACGGCACGGTGCTGGACCTGCCCGAAGGCAGCCGCATCAGCCTGCGTCTGTATGGCGACCACACGGAGGTGACGCAGGATGTCGGACAGGCAGAGCCCGGCGGTGATGCGCGTGCCCCGCAATTCCGGGTCGAGCAGGATGGCATGCTCAGCATCGGTGATCGGCAGATCCAGATCGCCGTGCGCCCCGACGACGCGCCGCAGATTGCGCTCGGCCCGCCGGCGGAGCGGCGCGCAGACGGACGGCTGATCCAGAGCTTCTCGGCGCAGGATGATTTCGGCCTGACCGAGGGGAAGGCGGAGATCACGCTCGATCTGGCCCGCGTGGACCGCCGTCACGGCCTCGAAGCCGCGCCGGAAACACGCCCGCCCCTGCGCCTCGCGCTGCCCATTCGTGGCGCGCGCGCGCAGTTCGAGGGCCAGCTCGATGCCGATCTGAAGAAACATGCCTGGGCCAACCTGCCGGTCGAGATCCGGCTGAACGTGCAGGACGGAATCGGACAGACCGCGCAATCCGAGGTGCTGGCGATGGATCTGCCCGGCCGCAGGTTCTTCGACCCGATGGCGGCCGCGCTGATTGAGCTGCGCCGCGACATCATGTGGTCGCGCGAGAATGCGCCGGACGCGGGCCGGCTGCTGCGGGCGATCATCTGGCAGCCCGATGACTTCATCCGCCGCCCGATGATCGGGGAGCTTCGCGCCATCATAGCCGGGCTGGAAACCGAGGATCTGACCGACGCGCAGCGCGATGCCCTGGCCGAGGCATTGTGGCGCGTGGCGGTGGAGTTCGAGGATGGCGGGCTGGCCGATGCGCTAGAGCGGATGCGGCGGGCACAGGATCGGCTGGCCCAGGCCATGCGCCGGGGGGCCTCGCCGGACGAAATCCGCGAGCTGATGGACGAGCTGCGCCGTGCCACGGACGATTATCTGGACCGGCTGGCCGAGCAGGGCGGCAATCCCGCAGACCGCTTCGATCAGTCCCCCGCCCAGATGATGAGCGGCGACCAGATCCAGCAGATGATGGACGAAATCCAGCGCCTGATGAATGAGGGCCGGATGGCCGAGGCGCAGGCCCTGCTGGAGCAGTTCAACCGGATGATGGAAAACATGCAGGTCCGGCAGGGCGAGGGGCAGGGAGAGGGGGAGCGTCGCGGCTCCTCCGGCCGGATGGCGGAGACGCTGCGCGAACAGCAGGATCTGGCGGATGAGGCCTATCGCGATTTGCAGGACGAATGGATGGGTCTCGACGGCGAAAGCCCGACCCAGCCCGGCGCGGCGGGAGAAGGCGAGGGCGCAGGCGAGGGCGAGAACCCGCAGAGCCTCGCCGAGCGGCAACGCCAGCTTCGCGACGATCTGGGTCTGCAACGCGGATTGCTGCCCGAGCGCGGCACGGCCGAGGGCGACGCGGCCGGCGAGGCGATGGATCGGGCTGGACGCGCCATGCAGCGGGCCGAGGAGGCGCTGGAAAACGGCGACATGGCGGGCGCGCTCGACAGGCAGGCCGAAGCGATCGAGGCGCTGCGCGACGGGATCAGGGCGCTCGATCAGGGCCAGCAGCGGGCCGACGGGCAGCAGCAGGGCCAGCAGGGCCAGGGTCAGGGCACGCTGGATCAGCAGCGTCGCGGCGGTCAGCAGGGGCAGGGGCAACGCGGGTTGTCCGCGCCGCGCCGCGACCCGCTGGGCCGGGCGATGCAGGGCACGGGCGGCGGCATCTCTACCGACGAGGAGATGGCAAGCCCCGAAACCGGCGATGACCGGGCCCGCGATCTGCAGGCCGAAATCCGGCGCCGCCTGGGCGAGCGCAGCCGCCCGCAGGACGAGCGCGATTACCTGGACCGGCTGATCGACCGTTTCTGACATAAGTTGGTGGACAGCCACGCCCGAGTTGCGCCAATTTGCGCAAGGGCATGTTTTTGCTGAAAAGCTGCGGATTGCCCCGGATAAGGCAAGGGCGTCGTGATGCTACGTCACACTTGATTTATGTCATAAATGCTATAAGCGCCCGCAACCATGCGCGAACGAGGAGACAGAATCGCATGATCAAGGAATTCAAGGACTTTATTGCCAAGGGCAATGTCATGGACATGGCCGTCGGTATCATCATCGGTGCCGCCTTCACGGCTATCGTCACCTCGCTGGTGTCCGATCTGATCAACCCGATCATCGGTCTGATTACCGGCGGCACGGATTTTTCCGACAAGTACTGGGTGCTGTCGGGCCCTGCGCCTGAAAACGCCTCGCTTCAGGCCGCGCGCGACGCGGGCGCGAACGTGTTCGCCTATGGCGCCTTCTTCTCGGCCGTGATCAACTTCCTGATCATTGCCTTCGTGGTCTTCCTGCTGGTCAAGGCCGTGAACCGGATCAAGGATGCGGCCGTGGCGGAGAAGGAAGAGGAAGCCGTGGCCGGCCCGAGCTCGGAAGAGCTGCTGGCCCAGATCCGCGACGAGCTGCGCGCCCGTCCGCAGGTCTGATCCCGCTTGCGGATCGACTAGAACTTGCCGGGAGGGTCGGCCCTCCCGGCTTTTTTCATGCCGTCAGAGCAGGCTGTCCGCAGCGATGCTGTCAATGCCGAGGGCGGCGCCGACCGGCGCGGAGGTCAGCTTGCCCTCATGGGTCGAAAGCCCCGCGCGCAGATGTGCGTCGTCCCGGATCGCCTGCTGCCAGCCCTTGTCGGCCAGGGCCAGAAGGAAGGGCATCGTGGCATTGCCGAGCGCCTGGGTCGAGGTGCGCGGCACGGCGCCGGGCATGTTGGCGACGCAATAATGCACGATCCCGTCCACCTCGTAGATCGGATCCTGATGCGTGGTCGGGCGCGAGGTCTCGAAACAGCCGCCCTGATCGATGGCCACATCGACCAGCACCGCACCGGGCTTCATGATCGAAAGCTGCTCGCGCGTCACCAGCTTGGGCGCCGCGGCCCCCGGCACCAGCACCGCGCCGATCACCATGTCGGCGGTGGGCAGCAGTTCCGCCGTGGCGGCCGCGGTGGCGAATTGCGTGGTCAACTGGCCGAGGAACACGTCGTCCAGATAGGACAGGCGCGGGATCGAGCGGTCCATGATCGTGACATTCGCCCCCATCCCGACCGCGACCCGTGCCGCCGCGGTGCCGACCACGCCGCCGCCGATGATGACGACATTGGCCGGCCGGACCCCCGGCACGCCCCCCAGCAGCACGCCTTCGCCGCCATTGGCCTTTTGCAGCGCCCATGATCCGGCCTGCGGGGCGAGACGGCCCGCGACTTCCGACATCGGCGCCAGCAGCGGCAGCCCGCCGCGCGCATCGGTCACGGTTTCATAGGCGATCGAGGTGACGCCGGAGTCCAGCAGGTCGCGGGTCTGATCGGGATCCGGGGCCAGGTGCAGATAGGTGAACAGGATCTGGCCCTGCCGCAGCATGGCGCGTTCCGGCGCCTGCGGCTCCTTCACCTTCACGATCATGTCGGCGCGGTCGAACACCGTCCTGGCGTCGGGCGCGATCTCGGCCCCGGCCTCGACGTAGTCCTCGTCGGTATATCCCGCGCCCAGCCCGGCCCCGGTCTGGACCAGCACCTTGTGGCCGCGCAGGATCGCCTCGCGGGCGGCATCGGGGCGCAGCCCCACGCGAAATTCCTGCGGCTTGATTTCGGTCGGGCATCCAATCAGCATCTTGTCCTCCTGCAAGTCATGGCCGCGTGCGGCCTTGCGCGAATCCTGCCACAGACCGGGATGAAGATTCTGCGAAACTCGGGCTTGCGAGATTTCGAGCGGGGGAGAATATTGCGCAGATCACGCGTTCCACGGGAGAAATCGTTGCCTTGACCGAAACCGACGCCACAGATCACCGGATTCTGACGATCCTGCAGAAGAACGGCCGAATCACCAATGCCGAGCTGGCGCAGCGGGTGAACCTGTCCGCCTCTGCCTGCCATCGGCGGGTGCAGCGGCTGGAACAGCTGGGGGTCATCACCGGCTATGCCGCGATGCTGGATCGCCGCAGCCTGGGGCGCCCGACCACGGTGTTCGTGGAGATCACCCTGTCCGGCCAGGCGACGGAACTGCTGGAGGGGTTCGAGCGTGCGGTCCGTGCGATACCCGACATGCTGGAATGTCACCTGATGGCGGGAACGGCGGATTACCTGCTGAAGCTCGTGGTCCGCGATACCGAGGATTTCGCGCGCATCCATCGCCAATATCTGGCTCGCCTGCCCGGCGTGGCACAGATGCATTCGTCCTTCGCGCTCAGGACCGTGGCGGAAACCACGGCCCTGCAGCTTTGATGCGATCTACTGGACGGCCGATTCCACCGGCGAGGCGGCCGCCGCGCTGACCGGCATGGCGGCCGCGACAGGCTCCTCCGGCGCGGCGGGCTGCGCGTTCGGGTTCAGGTTGCGGCCGATCACGCCCTCGCGAGAGGCCAGCCGGCCATACTCGAAGGTCAGCGTATTGGGCCCGCCGGAAATGCGCATCACGCCGTCTTCGTAGCTGATGCGGTTGGCCACGCGCAGCGCGTTGAAGAACGCGGTCTCCTGCGCGCTCCAGCGACAGGGCTGGCCGGCGGTCTGGATCTCGCCCACTGCGATTTCCGGCGGCGTGCCGGTGATCGGCGCCGCGAAGCTGCTGCATCCGGTGCGGCCGCTGATCTGGGTCGGCGTGATGGTCATGGTGGTATGACGGACGCTCAGCACGTCGCCGCCGATATTGAACAGGACGTAATCGCCGGTCGGAATGGTGGAGTAGGGTTCGTCCGGGGTCGCGGTGGCGGTCGGTTCGCAGGCGGCGAGCGCAACGGTGGCAAGCGCGGCTGCAGTCAGTTGGCGGAACATGCGGCGTCTCCGATATTAACGAATCAAGGTCATTGAAGCCGGAATTGCACCGCCTTGTTCAAGGGTCAACTCACTGAAATGTCAGCCAAGAGGCGGCAATGCAACGATTTCGGGGCCCGAAATCGGCTTGCCGCATGGATTATCAACGTGCTGGCCGGAAACCGGCCGCGGCCCGCAGCGATGCTTTCACAGCGCAGCAGGTGACACTTATGGGCAACTCTGTTGCCCGCAAGCCACGCTGAAAGCGGCGATTGCAGTTGCGGCCGGTCCCGCCGCCGCTACTGTCGCCTCATGCTCGGCCTTGATCCTGCGCTGTTTTGGTTCGTCTTCGCCGTGACCGGGATCGCCGGTTTCGTGAAAGGCGCAGTCGGCTTTGCCATGCCGATGATCATGATGTCGGCCTTTGCCTCGGTGATGTCGCCACAGCTTGCGCTGGCGGCCCTGATCCTGCCGACGCTGGTGACGAATATCGTCCAGGCCGGGCGGCAGGGCGTCGGGGCGGCAAGCGGCTCGATCCGGCGCTTCCGCTGGCATATCGCGATGGTCTGCATATTCATCGTGGTCTCGGCGCTGTTCGTCCGGTCGGTGCCGCAAAGCCTGATGTATCTGACGCTGGGCGTGCCGATCATTGCCTTCGCCGTCTGGCAATTGTCAGGACGGCCGCTGCGGTTGCCGATCGGCCGTACCCGCCGCGCGGAGATCTGGTCCGGGATCATCGGCGGGCTCTATGGCGGGATCTCGGGCATCTGGGGCCCGCCGCTGATCGTCTATCTGCTGTCCATCGGCGTCAGCAAGACCGAGCAGATGCGGGTGCAGGGCGTCGTCTTCCTGCTTGGCGCGGTGGTGCTGTTCGTGGCGCATCTGTTTTCCGGCGTGCTCAACGCCAGCACGTTGCCGCTCTCGGCCATTCTGGTGCTGCCGGGGCTGGCCGGGATGCTGGCCGGGTTATGGGTGCATGACCGGCTGGACGTGGACCAGTTCCGCCGCTGGACGCTGGTGCTTCTGGTGCTGACGGGGCTGAACCTCGTGCGGCGCGGTCTGGAAATCCTCGCGTGCTGAGGCTAGGCCTGTGTCATCTGTGGGAGAGCCGATCGTGACCGACGCCGCTGAACTGACCGCGCAACTGATCCGCTGCCCTTCGGTGACACCGCAGGAGGCGGGGGCGCTGACCCTGCTTGAGGATCTGCTGACGGATGCCGGGTTCGACTGCACGCGGGTCGACCGGAACGGTACGCCCAACCTCTTCGCCCGCTGGGGTGCCAAGGATGCCGAACACAGCTTCGGCTTCAACGGTCACGTCGATGTCGTGCCGCCGGGCGATCTGGCAAGCTGGACGCATCCGCCGTTTTCCGGGCTGATCGACTCCGATGGGATCATTTGGGGCCGTGGCGCGACGGACATGAAATCGGGCGTGGCGGCCTTCGCGGCGGCGGCCATCGACTTCGTGACCGCGACACCGCCGGATGGCGCGATCATTCTTGCCATCACCGCCGATGAGGAAGGGCCGGGCCGGGACGGAACCATCGCGCTGCTCGACTGGATGGCGGAACAGGGCGAGCAAATGTCGGTCTGCCTCGTAGGCGAGCCGTCCTGTCCCGAACAACTCGGCGACATGATGAAGATCGGCCGGCGCGGTTCGGTGACGTATCGGGTGACGGCGCGTGGCGTGCAGGGTCATGCCGCCTATCCGCATCTGGTGCGCAACCCGCTTCACGCGCTGTGCTGGTTTCTGGACGGGCTGGCCTCGACCCCGCTAGACGAAGGGTCGGACCATTTCCAGCCCTCCAGCCTTCAAGTCACGACCGTGGATTGCGGCAACGAGGCGGTGAACGTGGTGCCCGAAATGGCGACGGCCACGTTCAACATCCGCTTCAACGATCTGCACACGCCCGACAGTCTTGATGCGGAGATCCAGCGGCGCGCGGCGAAGATCAGCGGCGAATCCGGCGTGGCGTTGCTGCTCACGCCCCATGTCAGCGGCGAAAGCTTCCTGACCGAGCCGGGCCCCTTTGTCGATCTGGTGCGCGAGGTGGTCGAGGCCGAGACCGGGCTGCGCCCGGAGCTGTCCACCTCCGGCGGCACCTCGGATGCGCGCTTTGTCAAGGATCACTGCCCGGTGGTGGAGTTCGGCCTGGTGGGAAGGCTGATGCACCAGGTCGATGAGCGGGTCCCGGCGCAGGAGGTGCGCGCGCTGCAGGCCATCTATCGCCGGATCCTGGAAAGATATTTCGCATGAGGGTCGAACTGACCCGCGATCTGGCCACCTGCCACGCGCTGCGCCGCGAGGTCTTCATCGACGAGCAGGGCGTGTCGGAAGCGGAGGAGTTGGACGATCTGGATCACGCCGCGCTGCATGTGCTGGGCTGGGTGGGAGACGACGCAGTGGCCACGGCGCGGCTCGTGGTGTCGGGCGATCAGGCCAAGATCGGGCGTGTCTGCGTGCTGCGCGCGCATCGCGGCACCGGCGCCGGTGCCACGATCATGCGGGGTGCGCTCGACATCCTGCGCCAGCGCGGAATCCGCACGGCGAAATTGGCGTCGCAGGTTCACGCCTTGCCCTTCTATGAAAAGCTCGGATTCGTCGCTTATGGGCCTGAATTCCTTGACGCGGGCATTCCGCATCGCGACATGACGCTGGAACTCTGATCGCGCCGCCGCGATTATCCTCGCAGCATTCCGGCCGAACGACCGGGGAAAGGGCCAGCATGGCATTGCCGAGCAAGCAGCAGATCCTCGACTGGGTGGCGGATCATCCCGACGCGGCATCCAAGCGCGACATCGCCAAGGCGTTCAACGTCAAGGGATCGGACAAGGTCGAGCTGAAACGCCTGCTCAAGGAGCTTTCCGAGGACGGGCGGCTGGAGCGGCGGCGGAAATCCTATCGCGATGCCGAACGCCTGCCGCCGGTCACCGTCGTGCAGGTGCTGGCCCCCGATGCGCAGGGGGATCTGTTCGTCCGTCCGCTGGAGTTCCGCGGCGACGGGCCGCAGCCGAAGATCCTGTATCAGCCGCGCGAGGCCGACCCGGCCCTGGGAGAGGGCGACCGCATCCTGGCCCGGCTGGTCGAGATACGCGGCGAGGATCACGACTATATCGCCAGGATGATCCGCCGGATCGGTGACAGCCGCAGCCGGATCGTGGGGATCTATCGCAAATCGACCGAAGGCGGCCGCATTTTGCCCATCGACAAGGGCGCCGACCGCGAATGGCGGGTGCGCGAGGCAGACAGCCAGGGCGCCGGGGATGGCGAGTTGGTCGAGGCCGAACCGTCCGGGCCCAAGGGGCGGCTGGGTCTGCCGCAGGCGCGCATTCTCGACCGGCTGGGCGATCCGTCCGCGCCCAAGGCCGTCAGCCTGATCGCCATTCACCAGCACGGAATCCCGGACGCGTTCCCCCAGGAGGTCGTGGCCGAGGCAGAGGCGGCCAAACCCGCCGGGATGAAAGGCCGCGACGACCTGCGCGACCTGCCGCTGCTGACCATTGATCCGGCCGATGCGCGCGACCATGACGATGCCGTCGCCGCCATGCCGGACGACGACCCGACGAATCCGGGCGGGATGGTGATCTGGGTCGCGATTGCCGACGTCGCTCACTACGTGACGCCGGGCAGCGCGCTCGACCGCGAGGCGCGGCGGCGCGGCAACTCCACCTATTTCCCCGACCGCGTGGTTCCGATGCTGCCCGATGCGCTGTCCGGCGATCTGTGCAGCCTGCATGAAGGCGTCGACCGGGCGGTGATGGCGGTCAGGATGCGGCTGGACGCGCAGGGCAACAAGATCGGGCAGAAATTCCATCGCGGCATAATGAATTCTCGCGCCAGCCTGACCTATGAACAGGCCCAGGCCGGCGCGGACGGCAATCCCGATGCGCAAACCGCGCCGCTGATGGACAGCGCGATCACCCCGCTCTGGCAGGCCTATGATCTGTTGAAATCAGCGCGCGCGCGCCGCCAGCCGCTCGATCTCGACCTGCCCGAGCGGCAGATCATGCTGAGCGACGACGGTCGGGTGAAATCCGTTCAGTTCAAGGAGCGTCTGGATGCGCACCGGCTGATCGAGGAATTCATGGTGCTGGCGAATGTCGCCGCGGCCGAGGAACTCACCCGGCTGGGCCGGCCCCTGCTGTTCCGCGTCCATGAAGAACCGAGCGGCGAGAAGATGGAGGCGCTGCGCGAGGTGGCGCAGGCCTCCGGCTTTGTGCTGGCGAAAGGGCAGGTGCTACAGACAAGCCATCTTAACCGGCTGCTGGCGCAGGCCGAGGACTCCGATTTCGCCGAGCTCATCAATATCAGCACGCTGCGCTCGATGACGCAGGCCTATTATCACCCCGAGAATTACGGCCATTTCGGCCTGGCGCTGAAATCCTATGCGCATTTCACCTCGCCCATCCGGCGCTATTCGGACCTGATCGTTCATCGTGCGCTGATCTCGGGGCATGGCTGGGGCAAGGACGGGTTGTCGGAATGGGATATCGAGAATCTGGCCGAGACCGCGACCCAGATCTCGACCACCGAGCGCCGTTCGATGGAGGCGGAACGCGACACCACCGACCGCTACCTGGCCGCCTATCTGGCCGAGCGTGTCGGCAACGAGATGACCGGGCGGATCAGCGGTGTGCAGAAATTCGGCGCCTTCGTGAAGCTGGACGAGACCGGCGCGGACGGGCTGTTGCCGATCCGCGATATCGGCAATGAATATTTCCATTTCGACCGGGACGCCCAGCTTCTCTCGGGATCGGAGACCGGGCTGGAAATCGGCATCGGCCAGCGGGTCCGGGTGCGCCTGGCCGAAGCCTCTCCCCTGACCGGCGGTCTGACGCTGGAGCTTCTGGAGCTGGAAGGGGAGACCGTCGTGCGCGGGCCGAAAGCGAAGCGCGGTCGGGCGCTGCGCCGCAGGCCCGCCCAGGTGAAGGCCAAGGCGCGTGCGGCGGCCAAGAAGGCGAGGCGGCAGCGCCGAAGCTAGCGCTCTGACCAGACCGCCATCTCCGTCCCGCCCGGCTCGCGGAACTCGAACCGTCTGCCGCCGGGGAAATCGAAGATCGTCTTCGTGATCTCTGCGCCCGCTGCTCGGATCTTTTCCAGCGCGGCTTCCAGATCATCTGTTTTCAGAATGACCAGCGGCGGGGCGAGCGGACCGGACGCGATGCCGCCGGATACACCCGCATCCGCGAGCTCCTGATACTCGGGGCCGTAGTCATTAAACGTCCACCCAAAGGCCTGCGCGAAGAAATCTTTGGTGGCCGCCAACTCGGGCGAGGAAAATTCGATGTAATCGATTTTCATGGCATGTCCCTCGATGTGTTCCCGTTTTGTTTGCCCCGATTTCGGGCTCAGCGCAAGACCGGAGGCTGCCCGGCGGGACGCTGCTGATCCTCGACACCCAACCGCAGACCCGCCCCGATCCGGTGGGCGAGCGCAGACCATGCGTCGGCTGCGGGGTCCGGCAGCGTATCCCGCAGGGTCCGGTCGAACAGCGCCAGCCACGGGGTGAAATGCTCGGGGCGGACATCGCCGGCCTCCCGGTGCACGCGCATCGGATTGCCATCATAGCTCCGCTCGAACAGGATCGCATTGCGCCAGAAACGTGCGATTTTCTCCTCATGGGCGGGCCAGTCCGAAACATGGCGGGCAAAAACCGGACCCAGAGTCGTGTCGCGCCGGATGGCGGCGTAGAAACGGGCCACGACCTGGTCGATCTGCGCGGCGGAGATCTCGAAGCGGGACGGAATGCTCATTGCCGCAGCATGAAGGCTTCACCGGAACACCACAACTGCCGAAAACGTCGCAGCCGTCATGCAAGGCAGCGTGGTCATCGTATCAGATGCGCGCCCGGCCGCGTCGTGCGCAACCCGCCGGGGAAAAATCCCCGCGCAGCGACATGCATCGTCAGATGGGGATCAGCGCTGTGAACGACCGCCAGATGAAGATCTGCGCCGGCGTCCCCCGTGCCAGATGCTTCAACCACATGGGCGGACATCGCGTTAATCGGGAATGCCGTGACGAGGCGCAGCCAGATTTCGATATGCCGCTTCACGGCCACCGCACCTGCGGTCGAAAGTCTTCTCGGACTGATGGCGGCACTCGACTGCGCAGACAAATCCAGGCCGCCTGACTGGTGGAGAAAGCGTTTTGACGCGCGGAACTCAGGCTGCTAGGGCGGCGCCACCGGTCGCAGCCCACCCGGTCAAAACAGGAGCCAGACATGAGCCATTATACCGACGGTCTGACACAACTCGGTCAGGCCGCAGCCCTGCCTGCCAGCCCCGATGAGGCTGTGCTGGAACGCGTGCCGAACCCACAGCCGGGCGAGGCCTATGTCGTTCGCTTCATCCAGCCGGAATTTACCAGCCTGTGTCCGATGACCGGCCAGCCTGATTTCGCCCATCTGGTGATCGACTATCTGCCGCAGGACTGGCTGGTGGAATCGAAATCGCTGAAGCTGTTCCTGGGCAGCTTCCGAAATCACGGCGCGTTTCACGAGGATTGCACCGTCTCCATCGGCAAGCGTCTGGCAGAGACGCTCGCTCCGCAATGGCTGCGAATCGGCGGCTATTGGTATCCGCGCGGCGGAATGCCGATAGACGTGTTCTGGCAGACCGGCGCGGTGCCCGATGGGCTGTGGCTGCCCGATCAGGGCGTGGCGCCCTATCGCGGGCGGGGCTGATTTAGCTGCGCCAGCTACGCAGCAGGCTGAGCGCCGCATCCGAGAGATCGCCCATCCGCGCCAGCAGATGCTCGCGCGCGAGCCCGGTGGAGGGCGTGGTCTCGGCCCGGTCCAGACGGTCGAGCAGCCGTCGCAGCCGCCGCCGATGCGTCCCTGTCAGCACCTGCACCGGGTCCGCGATCAGCCCGGCAAAGGTGGTGACGACCGAGGCGATCAGCGCCAGCACGATGCCGGTCGCGATCACCTCCCACGGCCGCAGCTCGACCGGGAAGGCCCAGTACCAGGCCCGGCCCAGCCGGTCGCCCAGCCAGAAATTCTGCACCGCCCAGTCATGGGCGCGCATCTCGGCCAGCGGGCCGGCGAGAGAGATCACCCCCGGCGTCGCCCGGTTGAAGATCAGCAGCCCCAGCGTCAGCACGATCAGCGACGTGGTGATTTCGGCCACCGCGTTGCGCAGATCGGCATGGGCCGCAATCTCGCGCCGGATTGTCTCAGGCGGGGCGATGGGGCCGAGCCCCTTGCGATCCAGGTCGGCGATGAACCCGGCCAGATCCGCCTCGATCCGCCGCGCCACATCCGAGGTCAGAAACACCTGTTTCGACGCCAGCCAGGCACCCGCCCGCTTCGCGCCGATCAGTGACAGCAGTCCCGCGATCAGCTTGAGGATCAGGAAAAGCGGCGAGAGCGCCACGTTCAGCGGTGCCTTGAGCAGATCCCAGCCAAGTGCGGCGCGATGCAGCGCGAAGGTGCCGCGCAGCCCGTAGCGCCGCCGCACGAAGCGCCTTATCTCCACATCGCGCGACGCAGGGACAGCGTCGCCCGCCCGGCCCGAAATGATCGGGCGGGCGGGGCGTCGCCCGGTTCCTGCGCTGTCGTCTTCCGCCATGTCCGCCGCGTGATCCTCTGCCGCTCCTTCCCAGATAGGGGTGTCCTGTGACAGCGCAAGGACAGCGCGGCCGGACAAGGTGGCGGCTTCGGCTTGCGGCGCTGCGCTGCGCTTTCTATAACCGCGCCCATGTTCAGAACGGGCCGGGTCATACGAATTATCCGCCCGGTGGCGTAGGGGTTCCGCGCCGCCGGGATTTTGCGTGCCTGATCTCACCCCGAAGGATTCCCGCCGATGAGCGATACCACCGACTACCGCGACACTGTTTTCCTGCCACAGACCGATTTCCCGATGCGCGCCGGCCTGCCCGCGCGCGAGCCCGAATGGCTCGACCGCTGGGCGCGGCTGAACATCTATGACACGCTGCGCAGCCGCGCCGAGGGCCGCACGCCGTTCATCCTGCATGACGGCCCGCCCTATGCGAACGGCAATCTGCATATCGGTCACGCGCTGAACAAAGTGCTGAAGGATTTCATCACCCGCTCCCAGCAGATGATGGGCCGCGATGCGCGCTATGTCCCCGGGTGGGATTGCCACGGCCTGCCCATCGAATGGAAGATCGAAGAGCAGTATCGCCAGAAGGGCATGGACAAGGACGCGGTCGACACGGTCGAGTTCCGCCGCGAATGCCGCAATTTCGCCGATCACTGGATCGACGTGCAGCGCGAGGAGTTCAAGCGGCTGGGTGTCACCGGCAAATGGGACGATCCCTACCTGACCATGAACTACCACGCCGAGGCGGTCATCGCCGAGGAGTTCATGAAGCTGTTGATGAACGGCTCGCTCTATCAGGGTTCGAAGCCTGTGATGTGGTCTCCGGTTGAGAAGACCGCTCTGGCCGAGGCGGAGGTGGAGTATCACGACCATACCAGCCATACGATCTGGGTGCGGTTCCCGGTGGCGACGCCGCAGGGTATTTTCGTGAAAGAGAAAGACGCGAGCGTGGTGATCTGGACCACGACGCCCTGGACGATCCCGCAGAACCGGGCCGTCGCGTTCAATCCCGAGATTGCCTATGGGCTGTATCGGGTCGGCGCGGTGGCGGAGAAGGCGAGCGCGCAGCAGGGAGAATTGCTGGTGCTGGCCGATGCCCTGGCCGAAAGCGTGATGCAGGCGGCCAAGGTCGAAAGCCATGAGCGTGTCGGTGATGTGACCGAAGCGGATCTGACCGGCCTTGTGCTGGCCCATCCGCTGCGTGGCGTCGAGGGCGCCAATGACGAGTGGGATTACGATGTCCCCATGCTGCCCGGCGACCACGTCACGGATGAGGCGGGGACGGGCTTCGTGCATACCGCGCCCAGCCACGGTGACGATGACTATCAGCTCGGCCTGAAACACGGGCTGAAGATGACCTATAATGTCGAGCCGGACGGGTCTTACCGCCCCGATCTGCCGATCTTCGGCGGCGAGGCAATCATCGAAGCCGATGGCAAGGACGGCCCGGCGAATGTCAGTGTCATCAAGAACCTCGCCTGGGCCGGCAAGCTGCTGGCCAAGGGCAAGATCAAGCACAGCTATCCGCATAGCTGGCGCTCCAAGGCGCCGCTGATCTATCGCAATACCGCGCAGTGGTTCGCCGCCATCGACAAGAAGCTGGATGACGGGATGGGCAAATATGGCGACACGATCCGCGAGCGCGCGCTGACCAGCATCGACGATCTGGTCAAATGGACCCCGCAGACCGGGCGGAACCGGATTCATTCAATGGTCGAGAACCGTCCCGACTGGGTGCTGTCGCGCCAGCGGGCCTGGGGCGTGCCGCTGACCTGTTTTGTCCGCAAGGGCGTAAAGCCGGATGCAGATGGCTTCCTGCTGCGCGATGAGCGGGTCAACGCCCGGATTGTCGAGGCGTTCGAGCAGGACGGGGCGGATGCGTGGTATGCCGAAGGGTTCAAGGAACGCGTGCTCGACGGGATCTTGAACCCGGATGAGTATGAGCAGGTGATGGATGTGCTTGATGTGTGGTTCGATTCAGGCTCGACCCATGCCTTCGTGATCCGCGACCGGGCGGATGGTGCGGCGGACGGGATTGCGAATCTCTATCTGGAAGGCACCGATCAGCATCGCGGCTGGTTCCAGTCCTCGCTGTTGCAGGCAAGCGCGACCAAGGGGCGCGCGCCCTATCGCGGCGTGCTGACCCATGGCTTCACGCTGGACGAGAAGGGCATGAAGATGTCCAAATCGCTCGGCAATACCATCCTGCCGGCCGAGGTGATCAAGCAATACGGCGCAGATATCCTGCGGCTCTGGGTGGCGCAGGTGGATTACACCGCCGACAGCCGCATCGGGCCGGAGATCCTGAAAGGCACCGCCGACAGCTATCGCCGTTTGCGCAACACGCTGCGCTTCATGCTGGGCGCGCTCGACGGGTTCAGCGAGGCGGAGCGGGTCGATCCCGCCGAGATGCCCGAGCTGGAGCAATGGGTGCTGCACCGTCTGGCGCAGCTCGACCATGTCGTGCGGCGCGGCTATGACAGCTATGATTTCCAGGGCGTCTTCCAGGCGCTGTTCCAGTTCGCCACGGTCGATCTGTCGTCGTTCTATTTCGATGTCAGGAAGGATGCGCTGTATTGCGATGCACCGGACAGCCCGCGCCGCCGCGCCGCGCGGACCGTTCTGGACCTGCTGTATCACCGGCTGGTCACATGGCTGGCCCCGATCCTGCCCTTCACCATGGAGGATGTCTGGCTGTCACGCTTCCCGTCAGAGGATGACAGCGTCCATCTGCATGATTTCCCGGCGACCCCGGCGGATTGGCTGAATGAGCCGCTGGCGGCGAAATGGGCCGGGATCCGCAAGGTGCGCCGCGTCGTCACGGCAGCACTTGAGGTGAAGCGGACGGCGAAAGACATCGGCGCCAGCCTCGAAGCCGCGCCGGTCGTGCATGTCCGCGATGCGGAGGTGCTGGCCGCCCTGAAATCGGTCAGCTTCGAGGATATCTGCATCACCTCCGGCATCTGGCTGACCGCCGACCCGATCCCGGCCGAGGCCTTCCGCATGCCCGATGCCGAAGGGGTGGGCGTGGTGTTTGAGTTCGCCGAGGGCGAGAAATGCCAGCGCTGCTGGAAGATCCTGCCCGATGTCGGCACGCACGGTCATCCGGGCGTCTGCGCGCGCTGCGATGCGGTGCTGTCGGCGTGATCTGCCCCGCCTGATCCCGGATGAAGCCGGGGTCAGGTCAACCACCAGCCGCCCTGCTTGATGGCCTGCCGCACGGGTTGCTCATGGAAAGGCAAATGCGCCCGGTCAATGGCCGGGCGCAGCTCGCGCCGCCCGATCCCGTCATAGATCAGCTTCTGCGCCGGCTCCCATTTGCGCAGGATCGGGCGCAGATCCTCTGCGGCCGCCGCCTGTTCCAGCACCTCGACCACCCGGTCGCTCTCACGGCCGTAAAGCAGCGGCAGATTGCGCCAGTGGCAGGTCACCTCGCCATCCAGCCCGTCGAGATCCGGCCCCGGCCGCCCTCCCGCAAAGCTGTGAATGACCAGCGGCAGGGTGATCTGGTCCAGCCACGGGTCCAGCGACTGAACCGCCAGCGCATCACCGGGCGTCTTCTTGATCTCTCGCGCCCAGTCGAGGAAGCGACGGCGGAACTCACCCGGCTCCGCGCCGAAGAACCAGCCCGCGTTGAAATAGAGAAACCGCTCCCAATGCTCGTCGGGCTGGGACAGATCCAGAGAGGATTCGAAATCGAGCCCGAACCGGTCATAGAGCGAGCGCCATATCTGGGCATATCCCGGCCCGTAAAGCGGCGGTTTGGGCCAAGTCCCCTCGCGCCGCATCGAGGCGGAGGGCCGGGCGAAGTCGAATTCGACCTGTCCCAGATCGCCGGTAACGAGCGTATCGGTGTCGAGGAACAGGAAGGGTTTGTTCTTGGGCAGCGCCGACAGCGCCTCGATCTTGTTGCCATAGGGGTAGGCGGCGCCGAAATGCCGCGCGACGAAGGGGCGGATCACGGCACCGCGCGCCTCCAGCGCGGCGCGGGCCGGGCGGGAGAGCTGCGTGTCATGCCCGGCCCACGCGGCCTGCGGCTGCGGTTCGGCCACGATCAGCCGGCCGTGCAATCCCGGCGCGTTCAGCCGCAGCGATTCCGCCAGCAGCAGGGCCTCGTATTCCAGCCGTCCGGATTGCGCGACGACCAGGATGTTGAAATCGCTGCGGGGCGGCGTCACTGATCCGCCATTCGGATTGGCGGCGGATGGCGTGGCGCTCGCTCGCGGGGTCTCGGGCGCGGCGCCATTGCGCGCCGCCTTTTCCGCGGCGCGCGCCTCGCGCCGGGCGCGATTGGCGGCATTCTTCGCCCGCCGCGCAGATTTCTCTGCCTCGGACAGGGTCGGTTTGCTGTCACCCGTCTTCGCCATGCCCGTCGCCACACCCCTCGGATCGCCAGAACCTTAGCTTGTATGGCATGAATGAAAAACAGCCAATACGGCAGTGTCTTGCCGGTTTCCACCCCAACGGCATTGTGACCCGGACCACGCCCGACGGTGATTGTTCGCGCGGTTTCAGTCACCTAGGCTCGGCGCGATATCACCGGATTTTGGCAGCATTGGAACATCCTTATGGACAGAAGACATCTCCTGTCGGCGCTGGCGCTGAGCTTTCTGGGGGCCTGCGGCGCGGGCATGGACGGGATCGCGTCGCGCGACGCGGTGGAAGAGCAGCCGGATGCGATCCCGGAATATGTGCTGGCCCTCGCCGCGCCCGGCCAGAACCTCCAGACCGCCCGTCTGAACCCGGAGGATCAGTGCTACTGGTATATCCATAACGGCCCGGTCGAGACGACCGAGATCCCGCTGCGCTCCGGCCGGGGCCGTCATATCTGCCTGGTGCAGGAGGCCGCCGCGGCAAATTGACGCGGCATGGCGTGCGGGGCGGGGCGGCAGGCCAATGCCTGCCGCCCGGCAATCAACTTATCGCGCCGAGCGCGTTCTCGGCCGGGTAGAGCCGGGCCATCACGTCCAGCTCGACCTGCTCGTATAGCCCGTTGATATGGGCCATCACCATCCGCACGCAACCGGAGCTGGCGCGCGATCCGATGGATTTCGGAAAGGGCGTGCCGTGGATGCGCAGATAGGTGTCCCGGCCGCCCTCATACAGATAGAGCGCGCGTGACCCGAGCGCGTTTTCCGGCCCCGGCTCCATGCCGTCGGCGAATTGCGCGTACACCTCCGGTTCGCGATCGATCATGTTCTGCGTCGGGGTCCAGTGCGGCCAGCGGACCTTGCGGCTGATCGTGTAGGTGCCCGGCTCATACAGATCACCGCGCCCGATCGCGACACCGTAGCGCATCGCGGTCCCGCCCGGCTCGATATGGTAGAGATAGCGGGCCACGGCATCCACATGGATGTCTCCCGGCTTGAGCCCGTCATTCGCCATCACCCGCTGCGGCAGGAACCGGCGGTGCAGCCCCCAGGGATTGGAGGTGGCAGGGTCGTAATAGGGCGGCGTAACCTGCGCGTCCCAGGCCTGCTTCTGGCTTTCATCCGGCCAGACGGAGGCGCCCACCGGCGCCGCGATGGGAGCCGAAAACAGCGCCGCGGTGGTCATCACGAAATGTCGTCTTGTCAGCATGTGCCCTCTGTCCTTTTTCTGCGTCGGACCCGGCATTCTGCCTGCGCGCCCCGGATGGGAAGGCGGTCCAGCCAATTGCGCGCGATCCTGCCAGAGAAGCCCCTCTTTCAACAATGGACTATTCCGTGATCGCGCCGTGAACGGAACCGTGCGGCCCCTAACCGCCGCCCGACACGGTTCAGTCAGATGGCGACTGCTCGCCCAGGGCGATGAGTGCAATCTCCCCGTCCCAGACCGCCGACAGACGTTCCGCCGCCGTCCAGGCCCGCTGCCCGGAGCGGCAGCAGAACACCGCGCGCTGTCCCGCCGCCGGGCGCGGTCCGTCCGGCCCGAACCGATCGACCGTCAGGCGCCGCGCGTCGGGATGCGCAATCGGACCCTCCGACGGCGCACGAAGATCCACGACGAAATCGCGCGGCGCTATGGCAGAGGCGTCGATGAAGCGCGGGCGCCACGCAGGCTCCGCCGCGCCGATGAAGCTGAACCCGCCCGCCCGCTGCGCCAGACCGTCATAGGTCAGCATCCGGCCGAGCGGCGACGGCGTCAGACCGGCCAGGACCGCCAGTGCCATTTGAGCCTGAAACCCGCCGATCACCCCCACGACGGGGCCAAGCACACCATCCTCGGCGCAGGATCCGAGACGCTGCGGCAAGTCTGGAAACACCGCCCGCAGCGAGGGCGCGCCGCCGCAGAACCCGCCGGCGCTGCCATCGGTGCCGACAACCGAGGCGCTGATGAACGGCAGCCCCGCCTCCAGACAGTGGTCCGACAGCATATAGCTGACCGCGAAACTGTCCGCGCAATCCAGCACCAGCGTGACGCCCCGTGTCAGCGCGGCGATGCTGCCCGGCGACAGCGACATGATCAGCGGCTCGATCCGGCAATCCTCGTTCAGCCCCTCCAGGGCGCGCGCGGCCGCGACGGCCTTGGGCTGGCCCAGATCGCTGCGCCGGAACAGCGTCTGGCGATGCAGATTGCTCAACTCCACCCGGTCTGGATCGACAAGGCGGAGATGCCCGACACCGGCTGCGGCGAGATATTGCAGCACCGGAGCCGCCAGACCGCCCGCGCCGACGATCAGAACCGATCCTGCGCGCAGCCGGTCCTGCTTCGCCTGATCCATGCCAGGCACGGCAAGCTGGCGGGCATAGCGGCTCATCGCGTCGCCTCCATCCATTCGCGGATTCGGTCCTCGGGACGCGGGTTCAGCGTGATGTCGGTGACGACAGAGACGATATCGGCCCCGGCCGCGAAGGCTTCGGCGGCGCGCGGCACGCTCAGCCCGCCGATGGCGACCAGCGGCACATCCCCGATCAGCCGCTTCCATTCGGCCAGCTTCTCGACACCCTGCCGGTGCCATTTCATCTTCTTCAGGATGGTCGGCCAGACCGGACCCAGTGCGATGTAGTCCGGTTCGCAGGACAGGGCGCGGTCCAGTTCGTCCCGATCATGGGTCGAAATCCCCAGCCGGATCCCGGCGCGGCGGATGGCCAGCAGGTCGGCCGTGTCCAGGTCCTCCTGCCCCAGATGCACCCAGTCGCAGCCCAGATCCAGCGCCAGCCGCCAGTGATCGTTCACCACCAGCACCGCCGAGGCCGCCTGCGCCAGATCCCGGCCCCGCGCGATCAGGCCGCGCAACTCGTCCTCATCGCGGTCCTTGATGCGCAGTTGCACCAGCCTCACGCCAAGCGGCAGGGCGCGGTCCAGCCAGTCCGGATGATCGAAGATCGGATAGAAGCGGTCCAGCCTCATGCCAGCATCGCCAGACCGATCTGCGGCGTCGATGGCGCGGCCATGTCGCGCGGCTCCATCGGGTCGGCGGCACGCGCCATCCGCCCGGCCTCGACGGCGCGGGCAAAGGCTTCGGCCATGGCAGGCGGATCGCCGGCCCTGGCCACCGCCGTGTTCAGCAGCACGGCGTCAAATCCCATCTCAATCGCCTGCGCCGCCTGGCTGGGCAGGCCGAGCCCGGCGTCAATCACCATCGGCACATCGGGAAACTGCGCCCGCAATGTCCGCAGCCCGTAGATATTGTTCAACCCGCGCCCGGTTCCGATCGGCGCGCCCCAGGGCATCAGCACCTCGCAGCCCGCCTCCAGCAGCCGCGCCGCCAGGATTCCGTCCTCGGTGGTATAGGGGAACACCCTGAACCCGTCCGCCGACAGGATCGCCGCCGCCTCGACCAGCCCGAACGGATCGGGTTGCAGCGTGTCGGCATGGCCGATCACCTCCAGCTTGATCCAGTCCGTATCGAACATCTCGCGCGCCATCTGCGCCGTGGTCACCGCCTCGGCCGCGCTATAGCAGCCGGCGGTGTTCGGCAGCACCCTGACACCCAGCCTGCGGATGATGTCCCAGAAGCCCGAGCCGTCGCCACCCGCCGCCTCGCGCCGCAGCGAGACGGTGGCGATGCCCGCGCCCGACCGGCGAAACGCCTCCGCCAGATCGGCGGGGGAGGGGTATTGCGCCGTGCCCAGCATCAGCGCAGAGGCGATCTCCGTGCCATAGAAAACCGGCATTCAGCCCCCCTGTCTCGGTGCGAGGATCTCGACCCGGTCGCCGGGTTCGAGCGCGTGCGCCTGGCGCGCGGCGGCAGGCACGAAGGCCTCGTTGACGGCGGTCGCCACCCGCGCGTCGCCATAGCCCAGTTCGCGCAGAGCCTCGTCCAGTGTCTGCGCCGCCAAATCCTCGCTGGTTCCGTTCACGGTGATCTTCATGCGATCAGCTCCGGTTCTGTGCCGTTCAGGATCAGATCGGCCGTCATGCGCGCCAAGGCGGGCGCCATCAGAAAGCCATGCCTGAACAGGCCGTTGACATGGATCCGGTCGTCCTGCCGGACGATCCGGGGCAAGTGATCCGCAAAGGCGGGCCGGGCATCGGCGCCCAATTCCAGCACCTCCGCCTCGGCAAAGCCCGGATGGAGCGCGTAGGCTGCGCTCAGCAGCTCGACCACGGATCGCAGGCTGGCCGGGCCGCGCCCGTCGCTTTCGATCTGCGTGGCACCCAGCATGTAATGCCCGTCCCCGCGCGGCACGATATACAACGGGTGGCGCGGATGCAGCAGCCGGACCGGCCGGTGCAGCGTCACGCCGGGCGCGCGCAGCAGCGCCATCTCGCCGCGCACCCCGCGCAGCCCCGGAAGCCGGTCCCGCGCCGCCAGGCCACGGCAGTCGATCAGTATGCCTTCGGGCGCGGGCGGGGCACAGGTCTCGATCTCGACACCGCGTCGGGCGAGAGCCGCTTGAAGAACCTTCAGCGCGTCGCGGACGGAAAGATGCGCCTCGCCCGGAACATGCAGGGCGCGGCGGAACCGTCCGCCCAGATCCGGCTCCAGACCCGCAATCTGGTCGGCATCTAGCGTCTCATGGCCGGTGATGCGGCGCGCGAACAGGTCCAGCTCCCGCCGATCCCGGTCGAGCGCCACGACCAGCGTGCCCTGCGCGACGACCTCGGCCCCTGCATCGCGCCACCAGACCGCCGCCGCCTGACCGAGACGCGTGACCGGCTCCGGTGCGGTCTCGCCCTCGCAATACGGCGCCAGCATCCCCCCGGCCCACCACGAGCAGCCATGCGGCCCCGGCGCACCGGCTTGGTCGATGATGCGGATCTCTGCGCCCCGCGAAGCCAACTCATGCGCAACGCAGAGCCCCGCCACCCCTGCGCCGAGGATGGTCGCAACCGGGCTCACCGAACCAACTCCGGTGCGGTGCGGCAGGATCTCCGATTGGCGGTGGCGCGGCGTCCCATGCGGTCTCCAAGGCGGGGCGACACGGGCGGGAAGTCAGGCGGCAATCGCAAAGGATTGCATGAACTCCGTTCCCTCCGCCGGTATTGCCCGGATCAGGTTCCATGGGTTGGCATTGCGCCTCTCAGCCCCGTGCGGGGCACCCCAACGGTGAAAGGTAAATCTAGGGCGCTTCGCGGGCAGACGCAACAGGCGGCGGTGGCGCGGACGGATGAGGCGCGGAAACCAGGGCACTCGGCAAGGCTGCCCCCCGGCGCGGCGTCATGGATGCGCGTTCAGGCCCGCTCCTGCGCCTTCGCGGCATTCCACAGCGCGTCCATTTCTGCCAGATCCGCATCTTCCGGCCTGCGGCCCTGGGCCTGCAACGCGGCCTCGATGGCGGCGAAGCGGCGGGTGAATTTTTCATTGGCGGCGCGCAGCGCGCCCTCGGGATCGATGTCCAGATGCCGGGCCAGATTGGCCATGACGAACATCAGATCCCCGAATTCCTCGGTCAGATGCGCGTGATCGCCGGCATCGCGGGCCTCGACCAGCTCGGCGGTTTCCTCGGCGATCTTGTCCAGCACATCCGCCGCCCCCGGCCAGTCGAACCCGACCCGCGCCGCGCGGTTCTGCAGCTTGAGCGCGCGGGTCAGCGCCGGCAGGCCAAGCGCCACCCCGTCCAGCACCCCCTTCTCGGCCTTGGCCGCGCGCTCCGCCGCCTTGATCGCCTCCCAGTCCTTCACCTGCTGGGCTGCGGATTTGTCGCGCGATTCGTCGCCGAACACATGCGGATGGCGGTCGATCAGCTTGTCCGAGATCTTTGCCGCTACGTCGGCAAAACCGAACATGCCCTTCTCGGCCGCCATCTGGGCGTGAAACACCACCTGCAACAGCAGATCGCCGAGCTCGCCCGGAAACTCGTCCCAAGCCTCGCGCGCAATCGCGTCCGCGACCTCGTAAGCCTCCTCAATCGTATAGGGCGCGATCGAGGCGAAATCCTGTTCGATGTCCCAGGGGCAGCCTGTTTCAGGGTCGCGCAGCGCGGCCATGATCTCGATCAGCCGGGTGATCTCGGCCCGGTTGCGCTCGGCGTCGGCGCGGGGATCGGCGTTCGGGGCAAGATCGGTCATCGTCGGGCATCTCCTGAGGCGCTTCAGCCGTGCCACAGCGAAAGGGCCATGTCCATCGCCGCGTGGCCGGCATCGCCCGCGCGTGCCAATGCGCCGCGCCCTGTCCGCCTTTCCTTGCCATCCGGCCGCGCGAAGATTAGGTTGCGCCGCAATTCCGGGGCCCTGGCGTCCGGACCAAGCCTGACCTTTCCGAGAGGACCGAAGATGTTCGTGACCCCCGCATATGCACAGGCCGCCGGCGGCGGCGCCGGTGCCATCGCGCAGTTCATACCGCTGATCCTGATCTTCGTGATCATGTATTTCCTGATCCTGCGCCCCCAGCAGAAGCGGGTCAAAGAGCATCGCAACATGGTCGAGGCGCTGAAGCGCGGCGATCAGGTGATCACTCAGGGCGGGCTGATCGGCAAGGTGACCGACGTGAAGGATGACGAGCTGACCGTCGAGATCGCTCAGGGCGTCAAGGTCCGCGTCGTGCGCGCCACCATCGCTCAGGTCGTCAACAAGACCGCGCCCGTCGCCGCGAACAGCTAAGGCCCGCCCGCCATGTTGGACATCCCGCTGTGGAAACGCGTCCTGATTCTGGGCGTGGTGGCAATCGGCCTGATCTGGGCCATGCCGAACCTGTTCTATTCGCGGGTCGAGGCGCATAACGATGCCCTCGCCGCCTCCGAGCAGGCCGGTTTCGTCACCGATGAGCAGCAGGCCGCGATTGACGGCTGGCCAAGCTGGCTGCCCAGCGGGCTGGTCAATCTGGGGCTCGACCTGCGCGGCGGTGCGCATCTTCTGGCCGAGGTCCGGGTGGAGGATGTCTATAAATCCCGCATGGATTCGCTCTGGCCGGAGCTGCGCCGCAGCCTGGCCGAAGAACGCGACGTGATCGGCGCCGTGCGCCGGGTCGAGGGGCCGGCGGACGAGTTGCATGTCCAGATCGAGAATGGCGACCAGATGGCCCGCGCGGTGGAGATCGCCCGTGGGCTGGCATCGCCGGTCGTGTCGCTGACCGGAACGGGGCAGAACGATCTGGAGTTTTCCGCCAGCGGCAACACGCTGACCGTGCGGCTGTCCGATGCCGAAAAGACCGCCACCGACGATCGCACCATCCAGCAATCGCTGGAAATCGTGCGCCGCCGCGTGGATGAGGTCGGCACGCGGGAGCCGACGATCCAGCGCCAGGGTGCGGACCGCATCCTGATCCAGGTGCCGGGCATCGGCTCGGCCGCCGAGCTGAAAGAGCTGATCGGCACCACCGCGAAGCTGACATTCAACCCGGTGATCGGGCGCGGCACCGACGCCGAGGCGCGGGCCGGGATCGGCAATGTCGTGCTGCCCTCGCAGGACGAGAACGGCGTCTTCTATACCGTCGAGGAGGCCCCCGTCGTCACCGGCGAGGAGCTGACCGATGCCTCGCCCAGCTTCGACCAGAACGGCCAGCCGGCCGTCGATTTCCGCTTCAACCCGTCGGGCGCGCGCAAGTTCGGCGCCTATACGGCCGCCAATATCGGCCAGCCCTTCGCCATCGTGCTCGATAACGAGGTGATCTCGGCCCCGGTGATTCGCGACGCGATCACCACCGGCTCCGGCCAGATCTCGGGCGCGATGGATGTCGAGGGCTCGACCCGGCTGGCGGTGCTGCTGCGCGCCGGTGCCCTGCCGGCGGAGCTGACCTTTCTCGAGGAGCGCACCATCGGCCCGGAACTTGGCCAGGACAGCATCGACGCGGGCAAGATCGCATCCATCGTGGCGATCATCGGCGTGGTCGCCTATGTCGTCGCCAGCTACGGCATTTTCGGGGTGTTCGCCTCCGTCGCGGTCATCACCAACGTGATCCTGGTGCTGGCCTTCATGTCGGCCATCGGCGCGACGCTGACCCTGCCCGGCATTGCCGGGATCGTGCTGACCGTGGGCACGGCGGTCGATGCCAATGTCATCATCTACGAACGCATCCGCGAGGAGCTGCGCCGCGGCAAGCGCGTCGCCAGCTCCATCGACACCGGCTTCCGCGAGGCGATGTCGGCGATCATCGACGCCAATGTCACCACCTTCATCGCCGGGCTGGTGATGTTCTTCCTGGGCTCCGGCCCGGTCAAGGGCTTCGCGGTGACGCTGACCATCGGGCTTGCGACCTCGGTGTTCACGGCGATCTACTTTACCCGGATGATGATCGTCATCTGGCTCGACCGGCGCCGGCCGAAAGAACTGGTTCTGTAAGGGGAAATGACATGGCATTCCGTCTGAAACTCGTCCCCGACCAGACCAGCTTCAATTTCTTCCGCTGGCAGAAATACACCTTCGGCCTGTCGGCAGTGCTGATGGCGCTGTCGGTGATCCTGCTGCTGACCATGGGCCTGAATTTCGGCATCGACTTCCGCGGCGGCACCACCATCCGCACCGAAAGCACGACCGCGTTCGAGATCGGTGACTACCGCGACGCGCTGACGGCGATTCCCGATCTTGGCGACATCTCGATCACCGAGGTGTTCGATCCGACCTTCGGTGAGGATAGGCATGTGGCCCAGGTCCGCATCGGCGCGACCGAAGGCATGGAGGCGATGACGCCCGAACAGATCGGGCAGGTCGAGACGGCGCTGAAAGAGGTCGATCCGAACGTCACCTTTGCCGCCGTCGAATCGGTCGGACCGAAAGTGTCGGGCGAGCTCATCAAGACCGCGATCTACGCCGTTCTGGCGGCGTCCTTGGGGATCCTCCTCTATATCTGGATGCGGTTCGAATGGCAGTTCGCCGTCGGCGGCGTGGTGGCGATCGTCCATGACGTGCTGCTGACCATGGGCATCTTCTCGGCGCTGCAACTGCGATTCGATCTGTCCACCATCGCGGCGCTGCTGACGATTCTGGGCTATTCGATCAACGACACGGTGGTGGTGTTCGACCGGCTGCGCGAGAACCTGATCCGCTTCAAGAACATGCCCCTGGTCGAGGTGATGAACCTCTCGGTGAACGAGACCCTGTCGCGCACGGTGATGACCGCGGTGACAACGGCCATCGCGCTGTTTGCGCTGTTCGCGCTTGGCGGCGACGTGATCCGGGGCTTCGTCTTCGCGATGCTGTGGGGGGTGTTCGTCGGGACCTATTCCTCGATCTACGTGGCCAAGAACATCGTGCTGTGGCTGGGCGTGAAGCGCGACTGGTCCAAGCCCGACCCCGACAAGCTGCCCGAACAATTCACCGAATCGCCCTGATGCAGCTCACCGACGCCCGATATCCCGGCGGTGCCCTGCCCGTGGACGGGTATGGTCCGGGCTATTTCCGCGTCGGCGGCAAGATCCATGACGGCCCGGTGCTGGTCGCGCCGGGGCAGGGGGCAATCGATTGGGCCGGGCTGGACGACCAGGCTCCGCTTCTGGCGCTGGAAGGCGCGGTGGATGTGCTTTTCCTGGGCATGGGTGCGGACATCGACCGGCCGCCCCACGATCTGGTCGCCGCACTCGATCAGCGCGGCATCATGGTCGAGGCGATGTCGTCGCCCTCTGCCGCGCGCAGCTACAACGTGCTTCTGTCCGAGGGCCGCCGCGTCGCCTGCGCGCTCCTCACGGTATGAGCATGCTTGCCGTCCGCGACCTGGCCGTTGCGCGCGGCGGGATGCGGGTGGCGGAGGGGATCAGCTTCACGCTCGACCCCGGCAAGGCGCTGATCCTGCGCGGCCCGAACGGCATCGGCAAGACCACGCTGCTGCGCACGATTGCCGGGCTTCAGCCTCCGGCCGCCGGACAGATCGAGACGACGCCGGACAGCCTGGCCTATGCCGCCCATGCCGACGGGCTGAAATCCGCGCTGAGCGTGGCGGAGAATCTGCGATTCTGGGCATCCATCTTCGGCGCGCAAGGCATTGACGCGGCGCTGTCGGCGCTGGATCTGACCGGGCTCGCCGACCGGCCCGCCGGCACGCTCTCCGCCGGTCAGAAGCGACGGTTGGGGCTGGCCCGGCTGCTGGTGACGGGCCGGCTGGTCTGGCTGCTGGACGAACCGACCGTGTCGCTGGACGCCGATGCCGTGGCGTTGTTCGGGCAGGTGATCCGCGCCCATCTTCGGACGGGCGGTGCCGCGCTGATCGCCTCGCATATCGATCTGGGTCTGCCAGAGGCGGAGATGCTGGACCTGACGCCCCACCGCGCCGCACCGCGCGGCGCAAACGCCGTCCCGGCCGGTTTCAACGAGGCCTTCGGCTGATGCCCGGTTGCCGCGTCCGCGCCGCACCGGCCCCGCACCATGCAGGATCGCGGCCCTTGCTGCGACAGCCGGGGGCACCGGCATGAGGGCGCTGCTGATCCGCGATCTGCGCCTCGCCACCCGCGCGGGCGGGGGGTTCGGGCTGGGCCTCGCTTTCTTCCTGATCCTCTGCACGCTGGTCCCGTTCGGTGTCGGACCCGACGCCGCGATGCTGTCGCCCATTGCGCCGGGGATCCTGTGGGTCGGGGCGCTTCTGTCCTGCCTGCTGTCTCTCGACCGCATCTTTGCACTGGATCACGAAGACGGCTCGCTCGACCTTTTGGCCACCGCGCCGATCCCGCTGGAAGCGGTGGTCGCAGTCAAGGCCGCCGCGCATTGGCTGACCACCGGCTTGCCGCTGACGCTCGCCGCCCCGATCTTCGCCCTGCTGCTGCACCTGCCGGGCGCGGCGACCGGAGACCTGGTGCTCTCGCTCCTCATCGGCACGCCGGCCCTGTCGCTTCTGGGCGCGTTCGGCGCCGCGCTCACGGTCGGGCTGCGCCGGGGTGGGCTGCTGCTGTCGCTGCTGGTCCTGCCGCTTTATGTGCCGACGCTGATCTTCGGGGCCGAGATCGTGCGCCGCGGGGCCATCGGCGCGGATGCCGCAAGCCCGCTGGCCCTTCTGGCGGGCATCACCCTGCTCTCCGCCGCGCTGATCCCCTTTGCCGCGGCTGCGGCATTGCGTATCAATCTGCGCTGACCCCTTCACCGCATCGCCGCCACGCGCTAGGACTGCCGCCATGTCGATCTGGGAATACGCCAATCCGGTCCGGTTCATGCGAAGCACCGCGAAGCTGCTGCCCTGGGTGGTGGCGGCTGCGGCCATCTGCGTGACCGCGGGGCTGGTCTGGGGGGTCCTGACCCCGCCCGATTACCGCCAGGGCAGCACGGTCAAGATCATGTTCCTGCATGTCCCCGCGGCGCTCATGGCGATCAATGGCTGGCTGATGATGCTGGTGGCCTCGCTGATCTGGCTGATCCGCCGCCACCATGTCAGCGCGCTCGCCGCCAAGGCGGCCGCCCCGATCGGCGCGGTGATGACGGTCATCGCGCTCGTCACCGGCGCGATCTGGGGCCAGCCGATGTGGGGGACATGGTGGGAATGGGATCCGCGCCTGACCAGCTTTCTGATCCTGTTCCTGTTCTATCTGGGCTATATCGCGCTCTGGTCCGCCATCGAGGATCCCGACAGCGCCGCCGACCTGACCGGGGTGCTGTGCCTGGTCGGATCCGTCTTCGCGCTTCTGTCGCGCTACGCGGTGAATTTCTGGAATCAGGGGCTGCATCAGGGCGCATCCCTCTCCGTCGCGCCGGGGGAACGGATGAGCGAGGTCTATCGCTATCCGCTCTATCTCTGCATGCTGGGCTTCTTCCTGCTGTTCCTGGCGCTTCTGCTGATCCGCACCCGGACCGAGATCCGCCTGCGCCGCACCGCCGCCCTGCGCGCAAGGGAGGCGCGGAGATGATCGAGCTGGGCAAATATGCCGGCACCGTGCTGCTGGCCTACGGGGTGAGCCTCGCCCTGCTGATCGCGCTGATCTGGCACAGCGTGGCGCGCAATGCCCGCGCCCGCGACGAGCTCGAGGCGCAGGAGGGACGGCGCGATGCGCGTTAAGCCGCTGATGCTGCTACCGCCGGTGATCTTTTTGTCGCTGGCACTGGTTTTCCTGTGGGGCATGGGGCGCGAGGATCCGACAACGCTGCCCTCGACCATGATCGGGCGCGAGGCCCCGCCGCTGCCTGAGACCGCGCTGCCCGGCACCGATCTCCTGACGCCCGAGATGCTGCGCGAACCCGGCGTGAAGCTGGTGAATTTCTGGGCGAGCTGGTGCCCGCCTTGCCGCGCCGAACATCCGACGCTGACCGAGCTGTCGCAGCGCCTGCCGGTCTATGGCGTCGATCTGAAGGATCAGGAGGCGGATGCGCTGCGCTTCCTCGCCCAGGACGGCAACCCGTTCCGCGCCATCGCCACCGACCCGCGCGGCCGCGCCGCCATCGACTGGGGCGTCACCGCCCCGCCCGAGACCTTCATCCTCGACGGCCAGGGCCGCGTCGTCTACCGCCATGTCGGCCCGCTGATCCGCGAGGATTACACCAACCGCTTCCTGCCCGAGCTGGAGAAGGCGCTGGCGGCGGAGGCGGGCTAGTCGCGCGTTTCCAGATCCTGCTGGATCCATTCCGGGCTGTGGTGCACATCCACCGTGCGCAGCCGCCCCGGCCCGAGATTCCAGAATTTATGCGGCACGTCTGGCGGCCCGATCAGCACATCGCCCGCCGTGGCGTCGATCACCTGATCGCCGACCTGATAGCGGCCATTCCCGTCCAGCACGATAAACGTCTCGGCATAGGGATGGGTGTGCAGCACCGGCCCTATGCCGATCTCGTCGGTCTCATAAAAGGCCAGCGTGATCTCGGTTCCCATCCGTGCCCCGGTGAGGCTGCCACGCCATGTGTCGGGAAAGCGTTCCCATTCGGATTGGGTGAATTTCCGGGTCTCGACCATCTTGCCCTCCGACTCGCTATGCTCCCGAACAGATCACCGCATTGCCGGAAAAAGCGCAACAGAGGGCGCGCGCCTGCCCGTGGGACGGCGCCGCATCGGGCCGGGCTGCGCGCTTTATCGCGCAACCCGCATTTCTTCGCTGAGCTGTCGGCCAAGCGTCACCAAAGCGCCAGCCCGCCGGGACGGGCAGGCGCTCGCCCGGCGGGCTGCGCCCTTGTTCCGGGCGGGGTTATATCTGGAGGCAACGTCGGCTTTGAGCCCTTCGGCGACGTTCGGCGGAGCAACAGGCGCATTCAAGAACCAATCAGAGGGAACCGAAAAGACAGTCTCTCGCGGCATGCCAGCTGTCTTGATCGGTGGCGCAAATCAAGCCCCCTGTGGTGTGGAAGGGCTTGTAATGGGAGCCATCGAAATGCGCGCTGAAGCCACCAGCTTCCTGATGCAAAAGCCACCCGGCGGCGTGATCCCACGGCTTCAGCTTGTTGTAGACCAATAATTCGCAATTCCCGCTCGCAGCGAGTCTGTACTCGTGCGCCGCACAACGCAGCCAGAAGTTCATAGCGAATTTCGACAAGTTCTTCTGGACGACCGGGCGAAGCTCGGGAGGCAGGAAGTTCGTTCCGGCAACGATGTTCATTTGGGACGGCTCGCAAGGCAAGGCGACCCTGAGACGCTGGTCATCGCCTTCTGCTCGCCGAAGCCATGCGCCCGCCCCGCGGAGTGCAGTTGCCGTCCCCACAGTGATGGGGTCGTGAATTGCTGCGAACACAATCTCCCCTTTGGATACCGCTGCGATCATCGCTCCGAAGAGGGGCAGCCCCGATGTGAAATTCTTCGTTCCGTCAATTGGGTCGATCAGGAAGGCGATTGGCGCATCAGCCAACTTCTCTATGGTCCCCGGTGCATTGCCGGTTCGTTCCTCGCCGATGATCAGTGCATCGGGGAACATGACGGCAATCGCTTCCGAAATGCGATCTTCGGCAGCTTCGTCGGCTTCACTGAACACGTCGAAGGACGAGGTCTTTTCGTGAACAGGGTTCGGGACTTGTGCCCGAAACCTGGGAAGTAACTCCTCGTCTCCGACACGGCGCAGAAGGTCACACAACTGATCGACATGAGTGGCGCTGAGCAAGGCTACGGCCTTTCATTGATGGGTGCACGTGGACGCGGAAGAATGTTATTCGTCACGAACGTCGATGTCAGCGGCAGAACGTTGGGTCAAGCGCCAGGCCACTTGTAGCCAGGGTCCTCTGAGACGAACTTCCGCTTTGTCCGCATAGCCGACCTTCAACCAACCCCTCAAAACGGCACATCATCCCCAGCCCCCACCGGCTGCACATATCCCGCCTTCACATTCTTGAACCCGGCCCCAAACTGGATCGTCAGCGTGTCCTCGGCGATGCCCATCACCACGCCTTCGCCGAATTTCACATGGCGCACCCGGTCGCCCACCGAAAACCCCACCGCCTCCGCGTCGATCACCACGGCCGCCGGCGCGCGCGGTTTTGCGCGCATATCGCCGCGCGCCGCCATCCGCTTCCACCCCGGAGAGCTATAGACATCCGCATGTGCCGCCCGGTTCTGCATCGCTGCCCCGAATTCCGTGCCCGCCGCTGTGGCCGACGCCCCGTAACCCTGCCCATACAGCCCCGGCGCGGTCAGCACCTCGACATGCGCCTCGGGCAGCTCGTCGATAAAGCGCGAGGGCAGGGAGCTCTGCCATTGCCCATACATCCGGCGGTTCCCGGCAAAGCTGATCGTGGCCAGCTTTTCGGCCCGCGTGATGCCGACATAGGCCAGACGCCGCTCCTCCTCCAGCCCCTTCATGCCGGTCTCATCCATGCTGCGCTGCGACGGAAACAGCCCGTCCTCCCAGCCCGGCAGGAACACGATCGGATATTCCAGCCCCTTCGCGGCGTGCAGCGTCATGATGCTGACCGCATCCTGCGCCTCGTCATTGTCGCGATCCATGACTAGCGCGACATGCTCCAGAAAGCCCTGAAGATTGTCGAACTCTTCCAGAGCCTTCACCAACTCCTTGAGGTTCTCCAGCCGCCCCGGCGCATCGGGGGATTTGTCGTTCTGCCACATGGCGGTATAGCCGGTCTCGTCCAGGATCCGCTCGGCCAGCTCGACATGGTTGGCGCTGGAATCCAGCACATCGGCATGAAACCGGCCCATCGCCGCGACGAATTCGCGCAGATTGGCCAGCCCCTTGCCGCCCAGCAGCCCATTCGCCACCACCGATTGCGCCCCGATCAGCAAGGGCTGACCCAGTTCGCGCGCCTCGGCCTGGATGGTCTTCACCGCCTTGTCGCCCAGCCCGCGCTTCGGCGTATTTACCACCCGCTCGAAGGCGAGATCATCCGCGGGCGACACCGCCAGCCGGAAATAGGCCATCGCATCGCGGATCTCCTGCCGCTCATAGAAGCGCGGGCCCCCGATGACGCGATAGGGCAGGCCGATGGTCAGGAACCGGTCCTCGAAGGCCCGCATCTGGTGGCTGGCGCGGACCAGAATCGCCATATCGTTCAGATCGTGCTTGCCGACGCTGCGCCGCGTGCCCGAATGAAAATCCTCGATCTCCTCCCCGATCCAGCGGGCCTCGGCCTCGCTGTCCCAATGCCCGATCAGCCGGACCTCATGCCCGCCGGTCGCCTCGGTCCATAGCGTCTTGCCGAGCCGGCCCTTATTCGCCGCAATCAACCCCGAGGCCGCGCCCAGGATATGCGGCGTCGAACGGTAATTCTGCTCCAGCCTTATCACCTGCGCGCCAGGAAAATCCTGTTCAAAGCGCAGGATATTGCCGACCTCGGCCCCCCGCCAGCCATAGATGGACTGGTCGTCATCGCCCACGCAGCAGATATTGCGACGCGCCTGCGCCAGCAGCCGCAGCCACAGATATTGCGCGACATTCGTGTCCTGATACTCGTCCACGAGGATATAGCGGAACCGCCCCTGCCATTGCGCCAGCAGATCGGGATGGGCCTGGAACAGCGTCACGCAATGCAGCAGCAGATCGCCGAAATCCACCGCGTTCAGCGCCAGCAGCCGGTCCTGATAGGCGCGGTACAGCTGCACCCCCTTGCCATCGAACCCGGCCCCCTCGTTGCGGCTGACCTTGTCCGGGGTCAGCGCCCGGTTCTTCCAGCCATCGATCAGCCCGGCCAGCTGCCGCGCGGGCCATCTTTTCTCGTCGATATTCTCGGCCGCGATCAACTGCTTCAAGAGCCGGATCTGATCGTCGGTATCGAGGATGGTAAAGCTGCTCTTCAGATGCAGATCGCCGCGCCCGACCAGCTCGGCATGGCGGCGCAGGATCTTGACGCTGACGCTGTGAAACGTGCCGAGCCAGGGCATCCCCTCCACCGCCTCGCCCAACAGCCGCCCGATCCGGTCGCGCATCTCCCGCGCCGCCTTGTTGGTGAAGGTCACCGCCAGGATCTCGCGCGGATAGGCCCGCCCGGTCGAGATCAGATGCGCGATCCGCGTGGTCAGCGCCCGCGTCTTGCCGGTCCCCGCCCCCGCCAGCATCAGCACCGGCCCGTCCAGCGTCTCCACCGCCAGGCGCTGGGCCGCGTTCAGCCCGTCCATGTAAGGCGGCGGCCCCGCAGGCACCCCCATGGCGCGCTGCGACAGGCTCAGCCGCGCCTCGGCCGCCTCGAAAGCATCATCATCACTCATGGCCCCACCATAGCCGCACCACCGCGCCGCGAAAAGTGGTGTTCGCTAATTGTTCATTTCTTCTTCACCCCAATACCCCGGGGGAGAGGCGCGTTCCGCGCCTCGGGGGCAGCGCCCCCTCAACCCCGGTGCAGCAGGCTCGCAAAGGCCGTGGGATCCAGGCTGTCCTGCGCGAAGGTCTCGCCATTGACCAGCATCGACACCGCATCATGGGAGTGCAGCGATTCCTGGTGGCTGGCGATGATGCGGAAATCGCCGACGCGGGGCTCTGCGATCAGCTGCTCGGCAAAGCTGCGCACCGCATCCTCGACAAAGATCGGGTTGGCGGCGTTGAGTTCCGCGAAAGCCTGCTCATCCTCGCGCTTGACCATCACCTGCGTCTCGGTCGGCACGGCGCGGCGGCACAGCGCGATCAGATCCTCGAACCACAGCCGCTCGCGCCCTTCCATCACCACCGACAGCCGCGCGACCGAACGCTGCGAATGCGGCGTGGCCAGCCGGGCGCGGCTTTCGCGGGCATGTTCGGACAGCTCCAGCGAGCAGGGGCAGGTCGAGCTGTAGACATAATCCAGATGCAGGATCCGCCGCCGCTGCCCGCCATGCTCGATCAGCTCCTGCGCGATGTCGTAATATTGCCAGCCCGACAGGCCCGAGCGCAGCGAATCCACCCGCATCGGATAGGAGAGCCGCATCTGGATGCGCGCATCCATGCTGTCCAGATCGTCCTTGTAGTCATCCAGCGCGGTTTCCATCACCGCCATGCTGAATTCCTTGTCGGCATGGGCATAGAAGCTGCGCATGATCCGCGACATGTTGATGCCCTTGCGATCCGCCTCCAGGCTGACCGTGCCGGTGACGCTGGTCTCCAGCGTGATCTCGCCCTTGTCGCGCATGCGATAGCGGATCGGCAGGCGGAAATTCGAGATGCCCACATGCTGGATCAGCACATTCGCACCCACGATCAGGCTGGCCGGCCCGTTCTGCAGATCGGGCAGGCCGGCCTTGTATTGCGGGTCCACCTTGAAATCGGCGTCATATTCGCGCGAAAGCGCGGGATAGAGGGCAGGCGGGCGCGGCGTGTTCACGGGGCGGCTCCTTCATGTTCGCGCCTTGGGATATATGACAATATTCCGCAGACCAAAGGGTTCCGCGCCAATTTCGGACGTCTGATCCAGAAAACACCGCAATCCGGGTGAGATTATCCAAGGGCCTGCCGTAGATCCGCGATCAGATCATCGGGATCTTCCAGCCCCACCGACAGCCGCACCAGACCCGGGGTGATGCCCAGCGTCGCGCGCTCCTCGTCGCTCAGCCGCTGATGGGTGGTGGTGGCGGGATGAGTCACGATGGTCTTCGCATCCCCCAGATTGTTCGAGATCAGCACCAGATCCAGCCGGTTCAACATCTCGAAGGCGGCGTCCTTGCCGCCCGCGACCTCCATCGCGATCATCGTGCCGCCCGATCCCATCTGCGCCATGGCCAGATCGCGCTGCGGATGGTCGGGCAGGCCGGGATAGATCAGCCGGATCAGCCTGTCATGGCCGCGCAGCGCCTCGGCGATGCTGCGGGCGCTGTCAGCCATGGCGCGGACGCGCAGATCGATGGTGGTCAGCCCGGTCAGCATCAGCCAGGCATTGAACGGGCTGATCGCGCCGCCGGAATGTTTCAGATAGGGCTCGGCCACCTCGCGCACGAACTGCCGGGCGCCGCAGATCACCCCGCCAAGCGCCCGGCCCGCCCCGTCGATATGCTTGGTGGTCGAATAGATCACCACATCCGCGCCCTGTTCGACGGCGCGAGAGAAGACCGGCGTGGCGAACACATTGTCCACCATCACCAGCGCGCCATGTTCATGCGCGATTTCCGCCACCGCCGCGATGTCGATCACCTCCAGCGTCGGGTTGGAGACGGATTCGAAGAACACCGCCGTGGTGCCCGGCCGCACCGCGGCGCGCCACTGCGCCAGATCGGTGCCGTCAACCAGCGTCACCTCGACCCCGAAGCGCTGCATCACGTCCAGCAGATACAGGTTCGACCCGAACAGCGCGCGGGCGGCGACGATATGGCTGCCGGATTGGCACACCGCCATCAGCGCCCCGTTCACCGCCGCCATGCCGGAGGTGGTGGCGAACGCGTCCTCGGTGCCTTCCAGCGCCGCGATCCGGTCCTCGAACATGCGGTTGGTCGGGTTGCCATAGCGGGCATAGATGAACTCGTCCTCGCCCACCTGCTGGAACCGCGCCTCGGCCTGCTCGGCGGTGTCATAGACAAAGCCCTGGGTCATGAACATCGCCTCGGCCATCTCGCCATACTGGCTGCGGCGGGTGCCGGCGTGGACGGCAAGGCTGCGCTTGTGCAGGTTGCGGGTGGTCATCTCGGGCCTCTTGCGTTGCGCATCTGCGATACGCCGCCCATGGCGGATTGGCAAGGATCGCGGCCGAGGGCCCCGGCGGCGGAGGGCGCCGCAGGGCTGTTGCGCTTGTGCCACAGCACGGGGCATCGCCGCGATGCGCCACAAGATATGGTGGTTTGTCACCAACCCGTCACAACCCGGTCACGCCGCTGTCGCGCAACGCGCCTATCCGGCAGGGGACGGAAATGCTGCGTGACATCGAGCCATGGCGATCATCCCGATCAATGCCGGACAGACGCTTCCCCCGCATCTCTTGCGCCGGGCCGCGGCGCTGCCGGAGGGCGCGCCGGTCATCGTGATGATCCACGGCTACCGCTTCTGCCCCTCGCGCCCCGAACATGATCCGCATCGCCATATCCTCGGGCTCGGCCCGGTGGCGCCGGGGGCGCGGCGGATGCGGTCCTGGCCGCGCGCGCTGGGCTTTGCCGAGCACGGGGCCGAAGGTCTGGGCCTGCCCTTCGGCTGGCCCGCCCGCGGCAGCCTGCGCGCCGCCTATCGCCGCGCCGCGGCCTCCGGGGCGGATCTGGCGCGCAGCCTCGATCTTCTGTCGCAGGCGGCGCAGCGCCCGGTCCATCTCATCGCGCATTCGCTGGGGGCGCGGGTGGCCATGCAGGCGCTGGCGCGGGCGCGGCCGGGCAGTGTCGGGCGGCTGGTGCTGATGGCCGCGGCAGAGCTGCGCCCGCAGGCTCAGGCCGCCATCGACAGCCCCGCCGGGCGGCGGGCCGAGATCATCAACGTCACCTCGCGCGAGAATGACCTCTTCGATCTCGGGCTGGAAATGCTGGTCGGCGCGGGCCGCCACCGGGCGCTTGGGCTGGGGCTTGCCCAGCCGCGCGGCAACTGGCTGGATCTTCAGATCGACGCGCCGGATGTGCGCGCCAGCCTGACCCGTCTCGGCTTTCCCATCGGCCAGGACATCGCCCGCGCCTGCCACTGGTCGCCCTATCTGCGCGACGGCCTGTTCGAGTTCTACCGCGTGGCGCTGGGCCAGCCCTGGGCGCTGCCGCTGCCCATGCTGCGCAGCCATCTGCCCGCGCGCCAGGCGCCCCGCTGGTCGCGCCTGCTGGAGATGCCGATCCGGCGTCAGCCCTCGTCATTGTCCAGCGCATAGCGGTTGAACAGCCGCGCATTCGCCATGAAGAAGGCGAACATGATCAGCGGCAGGCCGAATGTCTTGAAATTGACCCAGGCGGTGTCAGACATGGTCCGCCAGACGAACTCATTGGCCACCGCCATCGCCGCGAACAGCAGGACCAGCCGCCGCGTCAGCCTGACCCAGCCCTCATGCTGCATCGGCAGCGCCTCGCCAAGCACCAGCTCCAGCCAGTTCCTGCGCAGCGCCAGACCCAGCCCCAGCAGCCCGGCGAAGATCGCATAGATGATCGTCGGCTTCATCTTGAAGAAGCGCTCGTCGTTCAGCCACACGGTCAGCCCGCCGAACACCACCACCAGCACCAGCGTCATCACCTGCATGGCCGACAGCCTGCCGGTCAGCCGCCACAGCGCCAGGATCGAGGCGGCCAGCACCGGCACGAACACCATCGTCGCCAGCACGAAGCCGCCATAGTCCTCGCCGCCCAGCGTCACCACCCGGTCGCGGGCCAGCATGAACACGGCGAAGAACACGATCAGCGGCCCGTATTCCAGCGCGATCTTCAGGCCGGGGCTGATCTTGCGGTTGTCAGTGTCGCTCATTGCCTTGCCTCGCTTGCTGGCGTCATCGCGCGCCGAATTCCATGATGACCGCACCGGCGGCGATCAGCGCCATAAGCGCGGCCCGGCGCGGCCCCACCTTTTCGCCCAGCACGAGCCAGCCGACAAGGGCCGCGAACACGGTCGAGGTCTCGCGCAGCACCGCCGCCCGGCCCACCTCGTCGATCCGCGTCGCCATCATGATCGATCCGAAGCTGGCAAAGGCCACGAAGGCGCCGATGAACCCGCGCAGCGACAGCGCCGCCCAGTCGGCGCGGGGCAGGGCGGCCAGCCTGCGGCGCGACCAGATCGGCATGAAGATCCCGTCCAGCAGGAAGAACCACGCCAGGAAGGTGAACGGATCCGCCGCCTGCCGGATGCCCCAGGCGTCATAGGTGGTATAGGCGGCGACGAAGACCCCGGTGATCAGCGCCCAGCCCAAGGCCGGGATCAGCGTCTCGCGCCCCACCTCCAGCTTGCGGTAATTATAGACGGCGAGCCCCAATATCCCCGCCACCAGCGTAGCCACCCCGGCCCATTGGGTCAGGTTGTAGCGTTCACCGAACACGATCCCCGCGGCGATCACCGTGACCAGCGGGCCGGTGCCGCGCACCACCGGATAAACCACCGTATAGGCGCCGCGCTGATAGCTCATCGCCTGCGCCAGCTTGTAGCCGATATGGATCGCCATCACGCCCGCAAAGATCGGCCACATATGCGGCTGGGGCCACGGCACCACGAACAGCGCCACCGGCAGCGCCAGGATCATCACCCAGATGTCGATCGCCGCCCGGCTGACCCACGGGTCGTGCCGCCCCTTCTGCAACGCCCCGAAAATCGCGTGCAGCAGTGCGGCGGACAGCGCCAGAAGCGAGGCGATCCGCGCGCCCTCCGGCGTGCCCGAGATCTGGTTGATCCATTCGACCATGCTGCCGTCATGCGACCGATCGGCGGCAAGGTCCAGTGCTGAACATCGCGGGGCCATGCGGATGGGAACCCGGCTGACCCGCCCGCCACGCGACGCGGGGCCGGATCAGTCCAGCGGAATCGCCGCGAAGATCTCTCCGGGCAGGTCGCCCTGCTGATGCTGGACGAGGATCGCGTGGCGCGTGTCCTCGGGCAGATCCGCAGCCTTGCCCGCCCCCAGCGTCACCGTCATCCGCATCACCGCGCGCCCGTCCCACATCGCCAGGACCTCGCTGGCCGCGACGATGTTGCGCATCCCCAGCACGCGCCCGGCATTCTCGCCCGCGCCCACCTCGACCTCGCGGTAAGGGAGGTATCGCACCAGCCGCACCGCAATGGAGCGGGGCAGCTTCCCCAGCGGGGTCAGCGCGATCTCGCGGCGCGGCCCCGTGCTGCGCGTGTCGATGGCGACATGGTCCGGCTCGGCCCGCTCGGCCTTGACGGCTTCCATCAGATCGGCGGGGCGCGGCAGGTTGATCGCGCGCTGCCCGCCCACGATGATCTGCGGCGTGAACAGCATCCGCGAGCCTGCGGCGACGTTATAGCCCTTCTGCCGCTTGCTGAAGGCGGGGCGCGCGAAGGGATCGGGCCAGCCCAGGTAATCCCAGTAATCGACGTTCCAGCTCAGCGCCAGCACGTCACCGCCGCGGGCCAGATCGGCCAGCAGATCGTCGGCCGGCGGGCAGGCGGCGCAGCCCTGCGCGGTGAACAGTTCGACCACCACCGGCGAATGCTGGGCCGGTCCCTGCGGCTGTGGCGCGTTGGGCGTGATATCCTCGGGCGCAAGCCCGCGCGGCGTCCCGAGGGCAGGCGCACCGGAGGCTTCCGCCCGCGGCGACGCGGCCATCCGCCCGGAACCTCCATCGCCCGCCCGCGCGCCGCCCGCACGCTCGCCCGGTCCCGCCTCGGCGGATCCGCGCTCCGGGGCGGCGTCGCGCATCGCGTCGATCACCGCGTTCACATCGTCCATGATGTCGTCATAACCGCGCGCGGCCTCGCCCGGCGTATCTTTGCCCTGCCAGCCGCCCGCACCGGTCAGCCCCGCCCCGTCCTGCGCCAGCAGCGGCAGCGGCAGGATCAGCGCCAGCGTCAGCATCAGCACCCATCCCGGCGCCAACGCCCGGATCATCGCCGCAATCTCACGCCCTCTTCGCATCATGTCCTTTCCCGCCAGGGTCTCTGGGGGATAGGGCATCGCGCGCGAAATCCCAAATCAACGCTATGTGACGCCGCGCCGGGAGCGGGCAAGTTGCAGTTGCGCAACAAGCGCGTGATTGGTATACAATCGCATACACAACGCGCGCCGGCCTCTTGAATCGTGCCCCTGAATGGGGCATTTCAATCCCGAACCGACCCGCCGTACCCATCCAATTGACAGGGAGGCCCCCATGCCCATCGTTACCGGAACCGACACCGCCAAGACCCGCCGCCAGCTCAGCGCCGGCGGGCAAAGCGTCGATTACTACTCCATCCCCGCCGCGACCGAAGCCGGCCTGGGCGATTTCTCGAAACTGCCCGCGGCGCTGAAAGTGGTGCTGGAGAACATGCTGCGCTTCGAGGATGGCGGCAAGACCGTCTCCACCGATGACATCAAGGCCTTTGCCGAATGGGCGGAAAAGGGCGGCAAGAACCCGCGCGAGATCGCCTATCGCCCGGCCCGCGTGCTGATGCAGGACTTCACCGGCGTCCCCGCCGTGGTCGATCTGGCGGCGATGCGCGACGGCATCGTGGGTCTGGGCGGCGACGCGCAGAAGATCAACCCGCTCAACCCGGTGGATCTGGTCATCGACCACTCGGTGATGATCGACGAATTCGGCACGCCCCGCGCCTTCCAGTTCAACGTGGAGCGCGAATATGAACGCAACATGGAACGCTACACCTTCCTGAAATGGGGCCAGAAGGCGTTCAACAATTTCCGCGTCGTGCCGCCCGGCACCGGCATCTGCCACCAGGTGAACCTGGAATACCTGGCCCAGACCGTCTGGACCGACAAAGACCAGGACGGCCGCGAGGTCGCCTATCCCGACACGCTGGTCGGCACCGACAGCCACACGACGATGGTCAACGGTCTGGCCGTGCTGGGCTGGGGCGTCGGCGGGATCGAGGCCGAGGCCGCGATGCTGGGTCAGCCGATTTCGATGCTGATCCCCGAAGTCGTCGGCTTCAAGATCTCCGGCGCGCTCAAGGAAGGCGTGACCGCCACCGACCTCGTGCTCAAGGTGGTGGCCATGCTGCGCGAACATGGCGTGGTGAACAAATTCGTCGAATTCTACGGCGACGGGCTGTCCAACATGCCGCTGGCCGACCGCGCCACCATCGCCAACATGGCCCCCGAATACGGCGCCACCTGCGGCTTCTTCCCGGTGGACGAGGAAACCCTGCGCTATCTCGAACAGACCGGCCGCGACAAGGACCGCATCGCGCTGGTCGAGGCCTATGCCAGGGAAAACGGCTTCTGGCGCGACGAAAGCTACGATCCGGTCTATACCTCGACGCTGGAGCTGGATCTGGGCGATGTCGTCCCCGCCATCTCCGGCCCCAAGCGCCCGCAGGACCACACCCCGCTGGATCAGTCCGCCCGCGCATTCTGGGAACTGGTCATGGGCGAGCGCTACCCCGAGGAATCCGAGCGCGCCGAGATCCGCTGGGACATGGAAGGCGGCGCGGACGAGCCGGGCTATGTCCCCGGCGGCCGCCACAAGGGCTTCTCCGAAGGCGCGGTCGAGGGCGAGGAGTACACGCTCCATGACGGCTCCATCGTCATCGCGTCCATCACGTCGTGCACCAACACCTCGAACCCCTATGTGCTGATCGCCGCGGGTCTCGTGGCCCGCAAGGCGCGCGAGCTGGGTCTGGACCGCAAGCCCTGGGTGAAAACCTCGCTGGCACCCGGCTCGCAGGTCGTGTCCGAATATCTCGAAGCCGCCGGGCTGCAGGACGATCTGGACGCGATCGGCTTCAACCTGGTCGGCTACGGCTGCACCACCTGTATCGGCAATTCCGGCCCGCTGGAGCCGGCGATCTCCAAATCGATCAACGACAACGACCTGATCGCGGTGTCGGTGCTCTCCGGCAACCGCAACTTCGAAGGCCGGATCTCGCCCGATGTGCGCGCCAACTATCTGGCCTCGCCGCCGCTGGTGGTGGCCTATGCGCTGGCCGGCGACATGAATATCGACCTGACCCGCGATCCCATCGCGCAGGACAAGAACGGCAAGGATGTCTATCTGAAAGACATCTGGCCCTCGACCCAGGAAGTGGCCGAGATGGTCAGCCGCGTCGTCACCCGCGAGATGTTCCAGGAAAAATATGCCGACGTGTTCAAGGGCGATGAGCGCTGGCAGGGCGTCGAGGTCACCGACAGCGAGACCTATGACTGGCCTTCGACCTCGACCTATATCCAGAACCCGCCCTATTTCCAGAACATGTCGAAACAGCCCGGCGAGATCGAGGACATCAAGGGCGCCCGCGTCCTGGCCCTGCTGGGCGACATGATCACCACCGACCATATCTCGCCCGCGGGGTCGTTCAAGGAATCCACCCCGGCCGGGAAATACCTCACCGACCGTCAGGTCCCGCCGCGGGAGTTCAACTCCTACGGCTCGCGCCGCGGCAATCACGAGGTGATGATGCGCGGCACCTTCGCCAATATCCGCATCAGGAACGAGATGCTGGACGGCGTCGAGGGCGGCTATACCAAGGGCCCGAAAGGCGAGCAGGAATCGATCTATGACGCCTCGATGCAATATCAGGATCAGGGCACCCCGCTGGTGGTGATCGGGGGCGAGCAATACGGCGCCGGCTCCTCGCGCGACTGGGCGGCCAAGGGCACCAACCTGCTGGGCGTCAAGGCGGTCATCGCTGAATCGTTCGAGCGTATCCACCGCTCCAACCTGGTCGGCATGGGCGTCATCCCCTTCGAGTTCACCGAGGGCGACAGCCGCAAATCGCTCAATCTGACCGGGGATGAAGAAATCACCATCGAGGGTCTGGGCGATGTGAAACCGCTGGAAGTGGTGGACGCGCAGATCAAATATGCCGACGGCACCGAAAAGACGATCAAGATCAAGGCCCGCATCGATACCGAGGTGGAGATCGAGTATCTGAAAAACGGCGGCGTGCTGCATTACGTGCTGCGCAACCTCGCCGCCGCCTGATCGGCCGATCCGGTTCTCACCGGCTGACATGCAAAACCCCCGGCCGCCATGCCGGGGGTTTTTTCGTGCCGGGTTTCGCCCCATGCATTGCTGCCGCAGACCCGGCCCGTAAACGAGGGGCGCAAGCCCCGCCCGGCCAACCGCAGATCCGGCCGTTTAAGACGGACGCATCACCCACAGACCCGGCCCGGAACAAGGGGCGCAGCCCCGCCGGGCCAGCGGCCGACCGCCCCCCAGGGCGGCCGCTTCGGCGCCGGTCCGCGCCGAACGGTCGTTCAGCGGGGATGCGAGATAAAGGGATCAGCTCACCCGCCGGCGGCGGCCCCCCGCGGTCGTCCGCTGGCCCTCTGTGATCGCTTAGAAGTAACCCAACCTAGAATCATCCCGAATTGATTGGTGATCAGACCCTGCCCGGCACCTTCTCCGCCGCCTTCCACCGCCTCCCGCCATGACCCCCGGCCCGGAACAAGGGGCGCAAGCCCCGCCGGGCCAGCGGCCGACCGCCCCACAGGGCGGCCGCTTCTTCGCCGGTCCGCGCCGACCGGCCGTTCAGCGGTGATGCCCGATAAAGGCGCTGACCACAGCAGCCGGCGGCGGCCCCCCCGCGGTCGTCCGCTGGCCCTCTGTGATCGCTCAATGGCACTATGCCGCAGTTCATCCCGGACCAGATGGCGATCAGACAAGACCCGGCAGCTTTCTCGCTTCTCCCCCATTGCCGCCCGCCATGACCCCCGGCCCGGAACAAGGGGCGCAGCCCCGCCGGGCCAGCGGCCGACCGTCCCCAAGGGCGGCCGCTTCTTCGCCGGTCCGCGCCGACCGGCCGTTCAGCGGTGATGCCCGATAAAGGCGCTGACCACAGCAGCCGGCAGCGGCCCCCCCCGCGGTCGGCCGCTGGCCCTCTCTCAGCGCAAGGCAACCACGGGGGTGCAGCGCTCCGCAGCTTGCACCGTCACGGCCGTCCGCGCCCCCGCCTCAATCCTCCGCCGGATCCTCGTTGATATGGCTGGCCATGTCCTTGAGCATATCGCTCACATGCCGGTCGGAGAGCTGGTAGAACACCTGCCGCGCCTGCCGCTCCGCCCGCACCAGCCGCGCCCCGCGCAACAGACGCAGATGATGGCTCACCAGCGTCTGCGACAGATCCAGGCTCTCGGCGATGTCGCCCACCGGTTTCGGCGCGTCGAGGCAGTGGAACAGGATGCGCAGCCGCGTCGGATCGCCCAGCAGGCGGAAGGTCTCGGCCAGGATGGTGATCTCGTGCTGCGACGGCACCGGCCCGCTCATGTGGCGCGCCCGGCGATGAGGCTGGCGTCATCGGGCGTGTCGTCATGGGGATGGCCCGCCTCCTCCTGCGTCAGGCTGCACCCGCCCGGCGCGTCGCCCCAGTCAATCGCAATCGTCGCGTGCTCGATCGAGAATTCCGCGAACAGCGCCGCTTCCGCCGCCGCCACGACCGCGCGCGCCTGCGCCGGATCCTCGGGGCGGACATGCATCGTCGCCAGCACCCGGCCCGAGGTGATCGACCAGACATGGATGTGATGCACCGCCGCCAGCCCCGGCACCGCGCCCATCAGATGCGCCTCGATCTTCGCCGGCGTGGCGTCGTCCGGCGCGCCCTCCAGCAGGATATGCATCGCGTTGCGCAGAAGCGACCGGGCGCTGCGCAGGATCAGCAGCGAGACCACCACCGACAGGATCGGGTCGATCGGCGTCCAGCCCGTCGCCATGATGATGATCGCCGCCAGGATCGCCCCGACCGATCCCAGCAGATCGCCCATCACATGCAGCGCCGCGCCCTTGATGTTCACATGCTCCGAATCGCCGCGGGTCAGGATCCAGAAGGCCAGGATATTGACCAGAAGCCCGGCCACCGCGACCGCCATCATCGAACCGGCCAGCACCGGCTGCGGATCGCTGAAGCGCCGCCAGGCCTCGAACATGATCCAGGCCACGATCAGGAACAGCGTGGCGGCGTTCAGGAACCCGGCCACCACCTCGAACCGCGCATAGCCGTAAGTCCGCTTCTCATCCGCCGCGCGGCGGCCCAGCCGGAACGCCATGTAGGACAGCGCCAGCGCCGCCGCATCGGTCAGCATATGTCCGGCATCGGCCAGAAGCGCCAGCGAGCCCGAAATCAGCCCCCCGATCACCTCCACCACCATGAAGCTGGCGATCAGGAAGAAGGAGATCAGCACCTTGCGCTCATTCTCGTTCGTCACCGTCGGCGCGTGGGAGTGGTCGTGCCCGGCATGGTCATGGGCATGGCCGTCGCCATGGCTGTGACCGGGCCGATGGTCGTGGCCTTCCGGGCCGGGGGCGGACGGGCGGGGCGAATCGGACATGCGGGCTACTCCATACAGATTTGCACATATGAATATGTGATCATGTATGGGCAGTCAACCGCTGTGCCGCAGCGCGGTCAAGACGCCCGGCCGCACCGCCCAAGGCCGACGCAATCTGACAAATTCAGCGGAATATCCCGCGAGTCCGGTGTACGCGCGGTGTACAGGCTGTGCACCCGCGGTGCACGCATTGTGCGGCCCTGTTTCGCGCCGCTCAGCGCCGGAACAGCGCCGCGATCCGGTCGGCCTCTCCGGCCAGCCCCCAGGGCGGATTGACCACGAACATCCCCGATCCGACCATGCCGTGACCCGGCTTCGCGGGCGGGAATCCGACCTCCGCGCGCAGCCCCTCGGGGAAGCTGTCGCACAGCGCCTTAATCATTTCTGTCTGCAACTTGTCATCGCGCAGGATCGGGTACCACAGCGCCAGGATCCCGACATTCCATTTTCGCGCGATGTCGCGCAGAAACCCCGGAATCGCCGCGTAATCCGCCTTCACCTCATAGCTCGGATCGACCAGCATCAGCCCCCGCCGCGGGGTGGGCGGCGTCATCGCGCGGGCCATGGCAAACCCGTCCTGGCGGTGCAGCGTCGCCCGGCCCGCGACCTCCGCCAGCGCCGCGTGCTCAGCCGGATGCAGCTCCGCCAGATGCATGCTGTCGCCGTCGCGCAGGACATGCCGCGCAATCAGCGGCGATCCCGCATAGGCCTCTGCCCCGTATCGCGCCCGTATCGCCTGCAGGGCCTGTGCCAGCGGATGGTCCGGCGCCAGCCATCCCTGCGCCTCGGCCCGCCTTATCCCGGCATCCGCCTCGGCCGTCTTGCGCGCCTCGGCCGCGCCCAGATCATACAGGCCGCGCCCGGCATGGGTCTCGATATAGCTCAGCGGTTTCGGCTTGGCGGTCAGGTAATCCAGCATCCAGGCCAGCAGCGCGTGCTTGTGGAAATCGGCCGCGTTTCCGGCGTGATAGATGTGCTGATAGGAAAGCATCCCCCCTTTTTCCACGCGCCCCGCGAAAAGAAAAGCGGCGGCGCCCAGGGAGGAGGAGGGGCGCCGCCGCATCAACGCTGGCCCAGGGAGGAGGAGGGGCCGCGTATGGGTTGCGATACAGGCAGGGAGGAGGAGACGCCTGCATCGCTGTCCCCGGCCTCAGGGAGGAGGAGGGCCGGGTATGGGGTGCGACGCAGGCAGGGAGGAGGCGCCCGCATCGCAAACGTCTCACCCGGGGAGGAGGTCGGGCTGACGTATCCGGTGTTCAGCGGGCCCTCGCAGGGAGGAGGAGGGCGAGGGCCCGCTTGCACCAACAGGACCGGGGAGGAGGATCGGTCCCGTCGTATCTGGTTGGCGGCACCTCCAGGGAGGAGGAGGGGAGGTGCCGCCGCAACCCGGACCCAGGGAGGAGGAAGGGTCGGGTATTCGCGTTCTTACTTGCCCCAGGCCGCTTCGTGGGCGATCCGGGTGATCATGCTGCGGTGGATGCCCAGATCGTCCAGTTCGCGGCTCGACAGGCTGTTCAGCTCCGCAACGGTCTGGCGGTAGACGGCGCGGCGCGCGCGTGCCTCTTGCAGGCGCACGATCATCCCCATGAGGCCGGTGCCTGCAGCGCGGTCGTCGCGGGCGGTGTGGGTCAGTGTGTTCGTCGCAGCCATGTGTCTATCGCTCATCTTTCGGTCTGGTCTAACGATGCGGCCCATCCGCGTCGTTGGGATGAAGATGGCCCCAATGCTGCGATTGCACAACGAATAATGCGGCAATGCTGCTATGCAGCAAGTGCAAGACAGGTGCATGATCTCTCAACAATGTGAGAGACTTGTAGTTGAAATGTCGCAAATGACCGCGGTGAAGCGGCAGGAAACCTGACGTTTTGGGCAGGTTTCGCTGTCCGCGGGCCGAAACGGGCCGCCGCGCACGACTTCAAGCGCCATCAGGTTCCGTGTGACGCCGCGTCTCGACGTGTCGGCCGCACCCGCGCGATTTCGGTCGCGACGATGCTCGATCGGCCCCGCTCACGCCGCGCCCGGTGACATTTAAGCGGTGACGTTCGCGCTTGCGCCGGCTCAGCCGATCAGCGTCAGCGCAACCCCGCCCGTCGCGCCCAGGATCACCACCGCCCAGGAGGGCAGATTCCAGACGCTCAGCGCCACGAAACAGGCAAGGGCCAGGTTGAAATCCCGCATATCCGAGATAGCGGAGGTGAATACCGGCATATACAGCGCCGCCCCCAGCACCCCCACCACCGCCGCGTTGGCCCCCCGCAACCCGGCGCGAATCGCGTTGATCCGGCGGACCCGGTTCCAGAACGGAATCACCGCGATCAGCAGCAGGAAACCCGGCAAGAACAGGGCGATCAGCGCCAGAGTCGCGCCCGCGATGCCGTTCGGCTCCGGTCCCAGGACCGCGCCCAGATAGGCCGCGAAGGTGAAAAGCGGCCCCGGCACCGCCTGCGCCGCGCCGTATCCGGCAAGGAAGGCATCCGGCGTCACCCAGCCCGGCGCCACCACCCCTGATTCGAGCAGCGGCAGCACAACATGCCCGCCCCCGAAGACAAGCGCACCCGCCCGGTAGAAGCTGTCGATCACCGCGAATCCCTGCGACCAAACCGCCAGCAGCGGAAGCAGCAGCAACAGCCCGCAAAACGCCAGCAAGGCCGCCCATCCCTCGCCGGTCGTGACCGGCATGTGCAGCGCCGCCGCGCCCGGCTCCGCACTCCCGCGCGGCAGCGCCAGCCCGGCTACGGCACCCGCGACAATCGCGGCGATCATGCCCGCCGCGCCGGGCAGAAACGCGATCAGCGCCACGGACAGAACCGCGATCCCCGCGCGCGCAGCGTCGGGGCAGAGTTGCCGCGACATGCCCCAGACCGCTTGCGCCACGATCGCGACCGCCACGATCTTCAGCCCGCCGAGCGCCCCCGTCGCCACCGGCCCGGACACCGCCGCAGCCGACAGGCCGAAGACCAGCAACAGCAATGCCGAGGGCAGGGTAAAGGCGGTAAACGCGGCAAGCGCCCCCCACCAGCCGCCGCGCATCAGACCGATCGCGAACCCCGCCTGCGAGGAGGCCGGGCCGGGCAGGAACTGGCACAGCGCGATCAGCTCGGCATAGGAGTCGTCGCTGAGCCATTTGCGCCGAATGACAAATTCCTCGCGGAAATACCCCAGATGCGCGACGGGACCGCCGAAGGAGGTGAGGCCGAGTTTCAGGAACGCCCGGAACACCTCTCCGGCATGCCCGCCGGACGGCGCGCCGCTCATGCCGCCACCACAGCAGCGCGCGAGAGGCGACGAGCAGGGCAGACGATCGGCCCTGCGGCAGGGCTGAATAAGCTGCGAACGGTCATCCGGTCATCTTCAACGATTTCGCGTGACGCGTCATCTCGCAGATTGTCGTGGCAGTTCCGTGACATTCTGCCGACAGCGATGCGGCCGGGTTGGTGGACCGGGAAATTCCGGGAACGATCTGCGCGTAGAACTGGGAAAGCGTGGGAAACAGCCGCGAAACCCGAATCACTCCGCCGTGACTCGCCGTGATTCCGCCGGGTCTCGCGCGGCCGTCGGGCAGGAATCCGGCGCACTCGACCGGTTGAGCCGGCTTTTTTGGGAATTTCTGGGACTGGGATTATGCTGCGAGTGCAGCACCATATTTGGTATGATTTGCTACCGTCCTGCCCAAATTTGCTCGGATCGCCGCGCCGGTGCTCTGATGTTCACGAATAGTTCACGGGCCCTCGCCGGCCGGGCTTCGTGCCTTGCCCGTGATTTTCCATTGCGTCCCATAAAATCCCATGGCATCACAAGGTCACGGAGACGGGCACAAGGGGCGCTCAAGACCCCGAAGGCGACAAAGGCTTCATACAGGCACCCGCATCCGAAGACGACGGTTCCAAGCGTGTGAGCAGCACCTCCCCCAAGGTGACACCAGGAACCGGCCCGCGTCGGACGCGGGACCCAGAGATGGGAACGAGGGCGGCGGATCGGGCGGTGGCAGCGGCCCGGTCCGCCTTTCTTTTCCGGGCGGCCGGAAGGGGAGTGACGGGATCGTAGGAAAGGCTTGCCGGTGGCGCGCAAGTTCAGAGGCTCTGAAGAGGTCAAGGTGGATGGCAAGGGTCGCATGTCGATCCCGGCCCGGTTCCGCCGTATCTTCGAGGCCGGCGATCCCGACTGGAAGCCCTCGGACCGCACCCGTCTGATCGTGGTTTACGGTCCCGAAAGCTGGAAGAAACTGGAATTCTATACGGTCGAGGCGGCCGATCGGATCGACCGGGAAATCGACGCCCTGCCGCGCGGCTCGCAGCAGCGCCTGTGGCTGGAAACCCTGATGAACGGCACCGCCACCGAGGCCGAGATCGACACCGATGGCCGGCTGGTGCTGCCGCAGAAGCTGCGCGACAAGGTCGGGCTGGAGAGCGAGGCGTTCTTCACCTCGAAAGGCGATTTCATCGAGGTCTGGAACCCGGGGAATTACTCGGAGGCCAGCGGCACGTTGCAGGAGTTCATGGCGCAGTTCCCCGCCGATTTCGATCCGCGCAGCTTCCTGTCGGCCGGGCCAGCCCAAGCACCGCAAGAGGGCTAGGCCATGGCCGCGCCCGGCAGCCCCGCCACAGATCCCCATATCCCGGTCCTGATCGCGCCGCTGATCCGGGCGGTCGCGCCGGTCGAAGGCGTCTGGGTCGATGGCACCTTCGGAGCGGGCGGCTATGCGCGGCATCTGCTGGAGGCGGGCGCAGCGCGGGTCATCGGGATTGACCGGGATCCGACCGTGTTTGCGATGGCGGCGGATTGGGCCGGGCAATACGGCGACCGGCTGGAGATGGTCGAAGGGACGTTCTCCGATCTCGACCGGCTGGCATCGCAGCCGCTCGACGGCGTGGTGCTGGATCTGGGCGTCAGCTCCATGCAGCTCGATCAGGCCGAGCGGGGTTTTTCGTTCCTGCGCGAAGGTCCTCTGGACATGCGCATGGGCGGCGACGGGCCGAGCGCGGCCGATCTGCTGAATGCGGCCGATGAGACCGAGATCGCGGATGTGCTCTATCACTATGGCGAGGAGCGCGCGTCGCGCCGGATCGCGAAAGCGATCGTCGCGGCGCGTCCGCTGCGGACGACGGCAGAGCTGGCCGAGATCGTCGCCAGCCAATTGCCGCGCGCCAAGCCGGGTCAGAGCCATCCCGCGACGCGCAGTTTCCAGGCGATCCGCATCTGGGTGAATGACGAATTCGGCCAGCTTGCCGCCGGTCTGGCGGCGGCGGAGCGGGCGCTGAAACCCGGCGGCGCGCTCGCCGTGGTCAGCTTCCATTCGCTGGAGGACCGGGTGGTGAAACGCTTTTTGCAATCGCGCGCGGCCACGGCGGGCGGCGGGTCGCGCCATGCCCCGGTGGAAGAGGTCGCGGCGCCGACCTTCACCCTGCCCACACGCCGCGCCATCGGCGCGGATGAGGCGGAGCTTGCGGCGAACCCGCGTTCCCGCAGCGCCTTTCTGCGCGTCGGCATCCGCACCGAGGCGCCCGCCCGCGACATCGACCCGGGGTCTATTGCCCTGCCGCGCCTGCCGCAGAAAGGCGGGCGGAAATGAGGCCGGTTCTGTATCTGCTGGTCGCCATGGTGGTGATGTCGCTGGCCTTCTGGGCTTACCGCGAGAATTACCGCACGCAGGATGCGCTCAACGAGATGGAAGACGTCCAGTCCGACATCGCCGGGCTGCGCGAGGAGTTGGTCGTGCTGCGCGCGGAATGGGCCTATCTGAACCGCCCGGCGCGGCTGCGCGAACTGGTGGCGCTGAATGCCGACCGGCTGAACCTCGCGCCGATCACCGCAGACCAGTTCGTCGGCAGCCGCAGCATCGACTATCCGCCGCCGCCGGTGAAATACCCGCCGCGGCGGCCCGAGAATTTCGTCCCGCCCACGGACGGCGCCATCACCGACGCCGATCCGACCCCGTCCGAACAGGAGCAACAGTGATGATCCGCATCCCCCTGCGCCCGCTGGCCCGCATCCTCCGCGCCCGGGAAACCGGGCAGGATCCCGACGCGATCGAGGCCGAGAACCGCGCCCGGCGCCATGCCGAGATCCAGGACCGCGCCCGCAAGCGGGCCGAGGGGCGGCTGGTGCTGATGGCGCTCGGGTTTCTGGCGGCGTTTGGCACGGTCGGGTTCCGCATGGGCGCGCTTGCCTCCTCTGATCCGTCCGAGCCGAGGGTGCAGGCGACGGGGGCGCAGATCCTCAGCCAGCGGGCCGATATCACCGACCGCAAGGGCAGGGTGCTGGCGACGAACATGCTGACCCACAGCCTCTATGCGCAGCCGCATCAGATGGTGGATGGCAAGGGCGCGGCGGATGCGCTGGCGAAGATCTTCCCCGATCTGGACCATGAAAGGCTGGTCAAGGATCTGACCAATGACAAGCGCAAGTTTATCTGGATCAAGAAGAAGATCAGCCCCGAACAGATGCAGGCGGTGCATGACATCGGCGAGCCCGGCCTGCTCTTCGGCCCGCGCGAGATGCGGCTCTATCCCAATGGGCGGATCGCAAGCCATATCCTCGGCGGCTCTGGCTTCGGCGCGGAGGGGGTCAACAGCGCCGAGGTGATCGGCACGGCAGGGGTGGAGAAAGCCTTCGACGGCTGGCTGCGCAACCCGGCCAACGAGGGCGCGCCGCTGACCCTGTCCATCGACCTGACCGCGCAATCGGCGATGGAGGAGGTGCTGGATTCCGGCATGCGCCGCCTGAACGCCAGGGGTGCGGCGGGGATCCTGATGGAGGTGGAGACCGGAGAGATCGTCGCCATGGCCAGCCTGCCGGATTTCAACCCCAATGACCGGCCGCGCCCGGCGCTGAAGGGCGATCCGTCGGACAGCCCGCTGTTCAACCGCGCGGTGCAGGGGCAATACGAGCTGGGCTCGACCTTCAAGATCTTCCCGGTCGCGCAGGCGATGGATCTCAAGCTCATCAACCCCAACACCCACATCAATTCGCGCAGCCCGATGAAGATCGGCAAATACAAGATCAACGACTATCACAATTACGGCCCCAGCCTGTCGGTGACCGATATCATCGTGAAATCCTCGAATGTCGGCACGGTGCGGATCGCGCAGATGATCGGCGTCGACCGGCAGAAGGAATTCCTGGACGAGATGGGGTTCTTCGATCCCACCAGCCTGGAAATGGTCGAGGCCCCCACCGGCCGGCCGATCGTGCCGGAGCGTTGGCCGGCGGTGACGGCGGCGACGGTCAGCTTCGGTCACGGGCTGGCCGCCAGCCCGCTGCACCTGGCCGCGGCCTATGCCACGCTGGCCAATGGCGGGCGCAAGGTCTCGCCCACGCTGGTCCATGGCCGCAAGCGGGCGGCGGGCGAACAGATCGTCTCGCCGCAGGCGGCGAAGCTGTCGCTGGGCCTGCTGCGTCAGGTGGTCGAACGCGGCACGGCGCGATCGGGCAATGTCGAGGGCTACGAGATCGCCGGCAAGACCGGCACGGCGGACAAGCCGCGCCCCGGCGGCGGCTATTACGACAACCGTGTGGTCGCGAATTTCGCCGCCGTCTTCCCCTATGACGATCCGAAATACGTGCTGGTCGTCACGCTGGACGAGCCCACCGCGGTGCTCGGCGGCGGCGAGAGCCGGGTGGCCGGTGCGACCGCCGTGCCGGTCGCGGCCGACGTGATCGCCCGCCTTGCCCCGGTGCTGGGGCTGCGCCCGGTCGGCACCAAGCCGCTGCCCGTGATTGAAGCGCCACCCGAAACTAAGGTAAAGCTCGCCGTGAACGAGTGACGGAGAGATCATGCAGCAAGGCGTCAAGCGGCTGTCCCGGCTGGGGCTGAACGCAGTCGGCGGCCGGGACCCGGAAATCACCGGGATGTCGGTCGACAGCCGCAATTTGAAGCCGGGGCATCTGTTCGCGGCGCTGCCCGGCTCTGCCATTCATGGCGGCGAGTTCATCCCCTATGCGCTGCGCATGGATGCGGCGGCGGTGCTGACGGATGCGGCCGGGGCGGCGCTTGCCGCGGAGCAATTGCGCGGCTGGGACGGCGCGCTGATCGTCGTCGAGGATCCCCGCGCGGCCCTGGCCGGCGCTGCCGCGCTGTGGTTCGGGCGGCAGCCCGAGACGGTGGTGGCCGTGACCGGGACGTCCGGCAAGACCTCCGTCGCCAGCTTCACCCGCCAGATCTGGCAGGCGCTCGGCCACAAGGCCATCAGCCTGGGCACGATGGGGGTGCAGGGCGATTATGAGGCCAAGCTGGCCCATACCACGCCCGAGCCGGTGACGCTGCATCGCGTCCTGTCCGAGGCGGCAGCGAACGGGGTGACCCATGCCGCGATGGAGGCGTCCTCGCACGGGCTGGATCAGCGCCGGCTGGACGGGGTGGAACTGCTGGCCGGTGCTTTCACAAATTTCAGCCAGGACCACCTGGATTATCACGCGAATTTCGACGAATATTTCGCCGCCAAGGCGCTGCTGTTCAATCGCGCGCTCGAGGCGGGTGGCACGGCCGTCATCAATATCGACGGCGCGCGGGGCCGGCAGATGGCCCGGATCGCGCAGGACCATGATCTGGCCGTCATCACCATCGGTCAGCAGGAGGAATGCGATTTCCGCATCCTAGGGCAGCGATATGACGCGACCGGGCAGGAGCTGCGCTTCTCCTGGCGCGGGCAGACCCATATGGCGCGGCTGAGGCTGATCGGCGGATTCCAGGCCGAGAACGTCCTGGCCGCCGCGGGGCTGGCGATTGCATCGGGGGATGCGCCCGACGCGGTGATCGGCACGCTGCCGGATCTGGTCACGGTGCGGGGCCGGATGCAGCTTGTCGCACAGCGAGAGAATGGTGCTGCCGTGTTTGTCGACTACGCCCACAAGCCCGGCGCGGTGATCGCCGCGCTGCAATCTCTGCGTCCGCATGTGATGGGCCGGATCATCGTGGTGCTGGGCGCGGGCGGCGACCGCGACCGGGGCAAGCGTCCGCTGATGGGCGAGGCGGCACGCCAACATGCCGATCTGGTGATCGTCACCGACGACAACCCGAGATCCGAGGATCCGGCGTCGATCCGGGGCGAGGTGATGGCCGGGGCCGGGGCCGAGGCCGTCGAGGTCGGCGACCGGGCCGAGGCGATCCTGCGCGGCGTCGATGCGTTGCAGCCGGGTGATGCGCTGCTGATCGCGGGCAAAGGGCACGAGACCGGCCAGATCGTCGGCAGCGACGTGTTCCCCTTCGACGACGCGGAACAGGCCTCGGTGGCGGTGGCCGCCCTGGACGGGAAGATTTGATGGCCTTGTGGAATTCGGAGGATGCGGTCCGCGCAACGGGCGGCAGAACCACGCGCGACTGGCGGGCCCAGGGGGTCAGCATCGACACGCGCTCGATCCGGCAGGGCGATCTGTTCGTGGCGCTGACCGACCGGCGCGACGGGCATGAATTCGTCGCGCAGGCCCTGGAAAAGGGCGCGGCCGCGGCACTTGTCAGCCGGGTGCCGGAGGGCGTGACCAAGGATGCGCCGTTGCTGATCGTCGATGACGTTCTGGATGCGCTCGGCGATCTTGGCCGGGCAGGGCGCGCGCGGATGCAGGGCAAGGTCATCGGCGTGACCGGGTCGGTCGGCAAGACCTCGACCAAGGAGATGCTGCGCGCGGCGCTGTCGAAACAGGGCAAGGTCCATGCGGCGGAGGCGTCTTACAACAACCATTGGGGCGTGCCGCTGACGCTGGCGCGCATGCCGGTGGACAGCGATTTCGCCATTATCGAGATCGGCATGAGCAACCCCGGCGAGATCGCGCCGCTGGCCCGCATGGCCCGGCCGCATGCGGCGCTGATCACCACCATCGCCGCCGCCCATATGGGCGCCTTTGACGGGCTGGAGGGGATCGCGCGCGAGAAGGCTGCCATCTTCGAGGGGCTGGTGCCGGGTGGGGCGGCGATCATCCCCACGGGGCTCTCCACCACCTGGCTTCTGCGCGATGCCGCGGATGCGGCCGGCGCGCCGATCCTGAGCTTTGGCGATGAGGGCGAGGCCCGGCTGGTCTCCTCTGCCGTCGAAGGCGAGCGGATGGATCTGCGCGCCACCTTGTCGGGCAAGCCGATCAACTTCTCGCTGCAATCGGTCGGCACGCATTTCGCGGCAAACGCGGTCGGCGTGCTGGCCACGGTCAGCGCCATCGGGGCGGATGTGATCGAGGCGGCGAAATCGCTGTCCGACTGGCTGCCCCCGCAGGGCCGCGGACGGGTCGAGGAGCTGGGCGAGATCCGCCTGATCGATGATGCGTTCAACGCCAATCCCAGCTCCATGCGGGCGGGGCTGGCCACGCTGGCCCTGCTGCCCGGCGTGCGCCGGGTGGCGATCCTGGGCGACATGCTGGAGCTGGGACCGGCCGAGATCGAGGATCACCGCGGCCTCGCCTGCGACGCCGCCATGGCGTCGGTGGATGTGGTCCATGCGGCAGGCCCGCTGATGCGACATCTCCATGACGCGCTGCCGCCGGAAAAGCGCGGGATCTGGGCGGAAACCGCCGATGAGCTGGCCGCGCGTCTGGACGAACTGATCCGTCCCGGCGATACGGTCATCGTTAAGGGCTCCAAGAGCTCGTATATCAGCCGCGTCGTGGATGCGATGCGCAAGGCCGGGAACACGGTCGGCAGAACGAGGGCGTAAGACAATGCTGTACTGGCTGTCCGAACTGAATGGCGGGGACGGGGTGTTCAACCTGTTCCGATATATCACCTTCCGCGCCGGCGGCGCGTTCTTCACGGCGCTGCTTTTCGCATTCATCTTCGGCAAGCCGCTGATCGACTATCTGCGCCGGGTCCAGAAAAAGGGCCAGCCGATCCGCGATGACGGGCCGGAGGGGCATTTCGTCAAGGCCGGCACCCCGACCATGGGGGGCATATTGATCCTGTCGGCGCTGCTGGTGGGCACGCTGATGTGGGCGCGGCTGTCCAACGCCTATGTCTGGATCGTGCTGATGGTGACTTACGGCTATGCCGCGATCGGGTTCGCGGATGATTACGCCAAGGTGTCGAAACACACCACGCACGGGGTCTCGGGCCGCACCCGCATGGCGCTCGGCTTCGGGCTGGCGCTGCTGGCCTCGGCCTGGACGATGTTCCTCCATCCCGCCGGGCTGACCGGGCAGGTGGCGTTTCCCTTCTTCAAGGATGCGCTCTTGAACATGTCGATCCTGTTCGTGCCCTTCGCGATGATCGTGATAGTCGGCGCGGCCAATGCGGTGAACCTGACCGACGGGCTGGACGGGTTGGCGATCATGCCGGTGATGATTGCGGCGGCCACGTTCGGGGTCATCGCCTATATGGTCGGCAACGCCAATTTCGCGGATTACCTGGGCCTGCACGGCGTGCCCGGATCGGGCGAGCTGGTGATCTTCGTTGCGGCGCTGATCGGCGGCGGGCTGGGGTTCTTGTGGTATAACGCCCCGCCCGCGGCGGTGTTCATGGGCGATACCGGCAGCCTTGCGCTTGGCGGGGCGTTGGGCGCCATTGCCGTCGTCACCAAGCACGAGATCGTGCTGGCCATCGTCGGCGGGCTGTTCGTGGTCGAGGCGCTGTCGGTCATCATCCAGGTGCTGTATTTCAAGCGCACCGGCAAGCGGGTCTTCCTGATGGCCCCGATCCATCACCATTTCGAAAAGAAGGGATGGAAGGAAAGCCAGATCGTCATCCGGTTCTGGATCATCGCACTTGTGCTCGCCCTAATCGGGCTGGCCACGCTGAAGCTGCGGTAGACCGATGATCCCCGTCCAAGGCGTCACCGGCCAGACCATCGCCGTTCTGGGCCTCGGCCGCTCCGGCAAAGCCACCGCCGCCGCGCTGAAGGCGGGCGGGGCGCATGTCGTCGTCTGGGATGACGGGCAGGAGGCCCGCGCGCAGGCCGAGGCCGAGGGGTTGGAGCTGCGCGATCTGAACCGCGCCGACGCGTGGGAGGGGATTGCGGCGCTGATTACCTCGCCCGGTATCCCGCATCTCTATCCCGATCCGAACCCGGTCATCGCCCGTGCACTCGATCTGGGTGTGCCGGTCGACAACGATATCGGGCTGTTTTTCCGCAGCTTTGCCACGCCGGACTGGGACAACTTCGGGACGACGCCGAAGGTCATCACGGTGACCGGCTCGAACGGGAAATCCACGACCACGGCGCTGATCCATCACATCCTCACCAGCGTCGGTCGGCCCGCGCAGATGGGCGGCAATATCGGCACCGGCGTTCTGTCGCTGGAACCGGCCCATGACGGCGAGGTGGTGGTGATCGAGCTGTCCTCCTATCAGACCGATCTGGCGCGCGCGCTGACCCCGGATGTGGCCGTCTTCACCAATCTGTCGCCGGATCATCTGGACCGTCACGGCGGACCGGGCGGCTATTTCGCGGCCAAGCGCCGGCTCTTTGCCGAGGGCGGGCCGGATCGCTGCGTGATCGGGGTCGATGAGGTCGAGGGGCGCTATCTCGCCAACCAGATGGGGCAGGGGCCGGGCGATGACCGGGTGATCCGCATCTCCTCCGGTCAGAAGCTCGAGAGATTCGCCTGGGGCGTGTTCGCCCGCAAGGGGTTTCTCAGCGAATACCGCAAGGGAAGGCAGGTGGCGTCGGTCGATCTGCGAGAGATCACCGGCCTGCCCGGCGCGCATAACCATCAGAACGCCTGCGCGGCCTACGCGGCCTGCCGCGCCATCGGCATCGCCCCGCGCGAGATCGAGGCGGCGTTTCGCAGCTTCGGCGGCCTGCCGCATCGCAGCCAGACGGTGCGCGAACTGGACGGCGTCCGCTATGTCAACGATTCCAAGGCCACCAATGTCGATGCGGCGGAACAGGCGTTGCAGGCGTTCAAGAATATTCGCTGGATCGCGGGCGGGCTGGGCAAGGATGGCGGCATCGCCGCGCTGCAGCCGCATCTGGGCCATGTGGTCAAAGCCTATCTGATCGGTCACTCGGGCCCCGATTTCGCGCTGCAACTGGCGGGCACGCCCTATGAGGTCTTCGACGGGATGGACGCGGCGCTTGCGCGGGCGCATGCCGAGGCGCTGCCGGGCGATACGGTCCTGCTGGCGCCGGCCGCTGCCAGCTTCGACCAGTATCCGAATTTCGAGAAACGCGGCGAGCATTTCACCGCGCTTGTCAACGCGCTTGGGTCGTAAGGGCGGTCAGGGGCGGCTGGCGGACAGGAACTGCGCCGACATGAACCCGGTCCGGCCCTGACCGTCGCGCAGCTCGATCCAGTCGCCATCCCGCGTGCCGATCGCCGTCACCATCTGGCCGCGCGACAAGCGGCCGACCACCTGATCGCTGGTGGAGGGTCCGGCGCGGAAATTCACCGTATTGCCTGTGACATAGAGCGTATCGGTCGGCGCGTCGGACAGGGTCTCCTGCGGCTCCTGCCCGGCGAATTCGGGCGAGGGGCGCAGATCCGGCCCGGCGAATTTCGGCTGCTGCTCAGGCGTCTGCTCCACCGCGGCGGCGCTTTCTTCGGCGGCGCGTTCGGCCGCTGCCTCTGCCGCTGCCTCGGCATCCGGGCTGTCGGGGTCGGGCGTGCTGGCGGCGGCCGCCTGCGGTTCGGGCTGCGCGACGCGCCGCCCCTCGCCATCACCGAAGACGGTCAGCACCACGACGAACGCCAGAAGCGTCAGGAAGATAAGTTTGAACATGTTCCCTCACCCGTTAACCATAATATACGGCATCTTGACGCACCGCGATACGCTGGCTGAACGCTTCTGCCGTGACAGCCGTTCCGCGAAGATCGGCCGGGCGGGAAATTCCGACTGGACCGGCTGGGCCGCGCGGCCTAAATCCGTCCCATGTCTGACGATCTGACCCCCGAGCCGCCCGAGAACCTCAGCGCCGAGCCGTTGTCGCGTGCCATTGGCGAGCGCTATCTGACCTACGCGCTGTCCACGATCATGAACCGGGCGCTGCCCGATGCGCGGGACGGGCTGAAGCCGGTGCATCGCCGCATCCTGTATGCGATGCGCGAATTGCGTCTGGCGCCGAATGGCGCCTTCCGGAAATCCGCCAAGATCGCCGGCGACGTGATGGGCAATTACCACCCGCACGGCGACGCCGCGATTTACGATGCCATGGCGCGGCTGGCGCAGGATTTCGCCATGCGCTACCCGCTGGTGGACGGGCAGGGCAATTTCGGCAATATCGATGGCGACAGCCCCGCTGCCTCGCGCTACACCGAGGCGCGTCTGGCCGAACCGGGCAGTGCGCTGATGGACGGGCTGGCCGAGGATTCGGTGGAGTTCCGGCCCAATTACGACGGCACGCTGACCGAGCCGGTGGTGCTGCCCGCGGCGTTTCCGAACCTGCTGTGCAACGGCGCGTCCGGCATCGCGGTGGGCATGGCCACGAATATCCCGCCGCATAACCTGCATGAGGTGATCGACGCCTGCCTGCATCTGATCAAATCGCCCGATGCGCGCGACGATACGCTGCTGAATTTCGTGCAGGGTCCGGATTTCCCCACCGGCGGGGTGCTGGTCGAGGATGCCGAGACCCTGCGCGAGGCCTACCGGACCGGGCGCGGCAGCCTGCGGCTGCGGGCGCGGTGGACGCAGGAGGATCTGGGCCGCGGCACCTGGCAGGTGGTGGTCACCGAGATCCCCTATCAGGTGCAGAAATCCAAGCTGATCGAGCGGCTGGCCGAGCTGATCCAGCTGAAGAAGATGCCGATCCTGGCCGATGTGCGCGACGAATCCGCCGAGGATGTGCGCATCGTGCTGGAGCCGAAGACCCGCAGCGTCGATCCGGCGCAGATGATGGCGGCGCTGTTCCGCGCATCCGACCTGGAGACCCGCTTCGGGTTGAACATGAATGTGCTGATCGACGGCCGCGTGCCCAAGGTCTGCTCGCTCAAGGAGGTGCTGCGCGCGTTTCTCGATCACCGGCGCGAGGTTCTGCTGCGCCGCTCGCAGTTCCGGCTGGGCAAGATCGAAGCGCGGCTGGAGGTGCTGGAGGGCTATATCGTCGCCTTCCTGAACCTGGATCGCGTGATCGAGATCATCCGGTTCGATGACGATCCGAAGGCCGGTCTGATTGCGGAGAACTGGGGTGCCGCGACGGGCTACACGCTGCATCTGACCGAGGTTCAGGCCGAGGCAATCCTGAACATGCGCCTGCGCGCGCTGCGCAAGCTCGAGGAGATCGAACTGCGGGCCGAGCGCGACGCGCTGCTGGAAGAGCAGCGCGGGCTGGTTGCGCTCGTGGCGGATGAGGGGCTGCAATGGGGCCGCATCACCGAAGAGCTGCGCGAGGTGCGCAGCCAGTTCGGCAAATCGGCCGATGGCGGCATGCGGCGGACCGAGATTTCGGCCGCGGCGAACGAGCAGCCGGTCAATCTGGACGCGATGATCGAGCGCGAGCCGGTGACGGTGATCGTGTCGAAAATGGGCTGGATCCGCGCCATGAAGGGCCATCAGCCGCTGGAGGCCGAGGTCAAGTTCCGCGACGGCGACGGCCCGTTCATGGCCTTCCACGCCGAGACCACCGACAAGCTGGTCCTCTACGGCTCGAATGGCCGGTTCTACACCTTGTCGGCCAATGACCTGCCCGGCGGGCGCGGCCTGGGCGAGCCGGTGCGGCTGATGGTCGATCTGCCCAACGATGCGGCGATCATCGATCTGTTCCCGTGGCGCGAAGGCGCGAAATATCTGCTGGCCTCCAGGGCCGGGGATGGGTTCGTGGTGAATGCCGCCGACATCATCGCGCAGACGAAATCCGGCAAGCAGGTGCTGAACGGTCATGCGTTGCTGTGCCGCCCCGTTGCGGGCGATCACGTCGTGACGGTGGGCGAGAACCGCAAGATGCTGGTCTTTGCGCTGAGCGAATTGCCTGAGATGTCGCGCGGCAAGGGGGTGCGGTTGCAGAAGTTCAAGGATGGCGGCCTGTCGGATGCGACCTGCATCACCCTGGCTGACGGGCTGCGCTGGCAGGAAAGCGGCGGTCGCACGAGAACCGAGGCCGATCTGGGCGAATGGCTGGGAAAGCGCGCGAGCGCCGGACGCATGGCACCGCGCGGCTTTCCACGCGACAACAAGTTCAACTGAGCGTCAGCGGGGGTGTCACGCCATGGCCGATGGTCAGCAGGGCGGGATGATCCCGCCCTGCGTCACAGTCAGGCGTTCACGTCCTTGGGAATGACAACCGGCTCCGATGTTTCGGCCGATTTGTCATGCGGAACGCCCGTGCAGCCGGCGGATGCCGGAAGTGCGGCCAGAAGCGCAAATCCGGCGGCGGCTGCCGCGGTCAGGAGTTTGGTCATGACATTGCTCCTTTCGTGCAGGTCACGTCAGGGCCTTCGCGGCGCCGCGATCAGACGCAGCGCCGTGGGATCATTATCACATGCCGGCGCGATTCGATCAATGCAATGCCCCCGGCGGGGGAGGCCGCGGGCACAACCGCTCAGTCGCGGTCCTTCACCAGCTTGCGCCCGGTCAGCATGGGCTTGACGAGATCCTCCCGCTTCCAGAGCCGGTAGAACAGGATGATCGCCAAGTGCAGCAGCACCAGCACCAGCACGATATTCGCGCCCAACTCGTGCCAGTCCACCGCGCCGGTGCTGACATCGGACCCGACATAACCGGCCAGCGGACCGACATTGATGTAATCCTCGGGATCCGAGATCAGCCCGGTCGTGACCTGCCCGGCCAGCACCGCCAGCATTGCGATGACCGACAATGCACCCAGCGGGTTGTGGCCGGGCCAGTAGCTTGGCTCGCGCAGGAACATGTGACGGGTGTAATCCGACACCTTGCCGGGACCGCGCAGGAAACTGGAGAAACGCGCGGGTGCAGGCCCGACGAAGCCCCAGACCAGCCGAAAGATCAGCAGCCCGGCCACTGCATAGCCGCAATAGAAATGCAGCGTCATCACATCGGGGCCGTATTTCCCCAGCAGCCAGGCGGCAATCACGAAGACGGCGAGCAGCCAGTGGAACAGCCGCAAGGCCGGATCCCACAGGCGGATCTCGCGCGGTGTCCGGCCCGGCTCCGCCATGCTCAATCCCGGTAGTCGTCGTGGCAGGCCTTGCAGGCCCCGCCGAGTTGGCCGAGCACCGGGCCGATATTGCCCTGGCCGCCCCGGACGGCATCGCTGGCCCCGGCCGCCGCCTCACCGAGCGCGGCGAACTTGGCCTCGAAATCGTCGCGGTTTTCCCAGATGGCGGGCAGCGCGTCGGTATTCTCCGCCTCGGCGTTGGAACTGCCTTCGATGAAATGCATCGGCACGAAATATTGTGTCAGTGCCTCGATATTGGCGGCATGGCGCGCGACCAGTTCCTCGTCATACTCCATGTCGCCCTTCGCCATGGCGGATAGCGCGCCCATATTGGCGCCAAGCAGCGTATAGAAGCTCTGCCGGGCCTCGATGGCCTGGCTGACGGGATCGTCCTGGGCGGCCGCGGCAAGCGGCAGGACGGCAAGAGCACTGGCGAGGATGAGCTGGCGCATTTCAATTCCCTTTCATGGCGTGCAGGCGGCGCCCGTCCGTCACGAGATACGGTGCCACCGCCGGTTGGCAGGTTCACTCTGCCTGGCTGACATGACAAATCAATGCGCAAACGCCGCCCGAAGTTCGGGCGGCGGTGAAATTATTGTCAATTGACAGCAGACGGATCGCGTCAGGCGATCCATTCGCGTCAGCTATAGAGGTTCTGGACGCCGACCTCGTCATGGATCTGGTTGATCGTCTGCGGCTGAAGTCCAAGCGCCTGCGCAAGCTGATGCAGATACTGCGCCTCCTCCTGGCTGTCGAAATCGATCGCCATGATCGACATCAGATAGACCTGCGGCTCCAGCCCTTTCGGCACGTCGCGGGCGAGCGCCTGCGCATCGACGGGGGCGGCCATTTGTTCGCGGATGAACTGGCGCTCCTCCTCGTCCAGATCGCCGAGTTCGCCCAGAAGGCGGTCCTTCTCGGCATCGTCGATCTTGCCGTCGGCCTTGGCGGCCTGGATCATCGCGCGCAGCATCAGCCCGGCCACGGCATTCTGTTCCGCGGTGGGAGCGACCTCCGGCTCGCCGCCATTGCTGAGCGAGTCGTTCAGCAGTTCCCCGAAGGAGGCGTCATTCTGTTCCTGCGCCCCACGGCTGGCCAGCCCGCCCGCGGCCGCACCGCCCAGCATGCCACCCAGCAGATCACCGAGCCCGCCACCCTGTCCGGCGCGCGTGCTGCGGCTGCCGCCCGAGACCTGGTCAAGGATGCCGCCGCCGCCGGCGCTGCGGCCGGAATTGGTCAACTGGTCGAGGATGCCGCCAAGCCCGCCCGACGCGCCGGTCGAGTTCGGCCCGCCATAGCGCCGCCCGGTTCCGCTGCCGCCCGACTGGCCGCCCAGCAATCCGCCGAGCAGATCACCGATCCCGCCGGAGGACGACCCCTGCGAGCCGCGGGTGAGCTGGTCAAGCAGCCCGCCGCCGCTGCGCCGCGACCTGGTGGATGTCCGGCCCTGCTGGTTGTTTTTCATCACGCTGCTCAGGCCTTTCGCCAGGATCACGCCTCCGGCGACGCGGGCGAGGGTTTTCATCAGACTCATCTTGGTCCTCCAATCAGAACGGATGCCGCGGATCGGTCCGCGGCATGATGCGGAAATGGAACGCAAATCCAGCCCCCCGGTTCCGCCACGGGACCATATAACAAGCGGGCCCGGCTGCACTTGATTTTTCGTGAATCAGCTTTTATTTCCGCGTCCGATACGACAACCGGGGAGCGGACAGCCATCTGCCCCGATCAAGGAGGCCTCAATGGCAAAAGCTAAGTTTGAACGGAACAAGCCGCACGTCAACATTGGCACGATCGGCCATGTTGACCACGGCAAGACGACGCTGACCGCGGCGAT
>NZ_FNAH01000009.1 GCF_900101865.1 Paracoccus isoporae | reverse complement strand
GTCGGGCGGGCGCTATGCCTGCCTGTCGATGTGCGTCGGTGTGGGCCAGGGCATCGCCATGGTCATCGAACGGGTGGAGTGAGGATGATGGACAAGACAGCAAGCGACACCAACCCGGTGCAGGTCGGGATCGAGGACGGGATCGGGCTGATCACGCTGGACAGCCCCCCGGTCAACGCGCTTGGCCAGGCGGTGCGGCAGGGGCTTCTGGACGCGATCACAAAGCTTGATGCCGACGATGCGGTCAAGGTGGTCGCCATTCACGGCGCCGGGCGGATGCTGTCGGCGGGGGCCGATATCCGCGAATTCGGACAGACCCCGCAGGCGCCGGGCCTGCCCGATGTGCTGGATGCGATCGAGGCCAGTGCGACGCCGGTGATCGCGGTGATCCACGGCGTGGCGATGGGCGGCGGGCTGGAGCTGGCGCTGGCGGCCCATGCCAGGGTCGGCATGGCCGGCGCGGTGCTGGGCCTGCCGGAAGTCACGCTGGGTCTGCTTCCCGGTGCGGGCGGCACGCAGCGCCTCCCCCGGCTGGCACCGCTGGACGCGGCGATCGGGATCATCACCTCGGGCCGGAAGCTGCCGGTGGAGGAGGCGGCGGAGCTGGGCCTCGTCGACCGGATGAGCGCGGCCGACACCCCGCGCGCGGCGGCATTGGCGGCGGCGCGCGACGTGCTGGCGGGCGATCTGGCCACGCGGCGCACCGGCGAGATCGCGATCACCCCGGATCCGGCGGTGCTGGAGGCGGCGCGGACGCGGCTGGCGCAGAAGCGCCCGGCACTTGCGGCACCGCTGAAGGCGCTCGAGGCGATCGCGCAGAGCGGCCGGCCCATCGCCGAGGGGCTGAAGGCCGAGCGCGCGCTGTTCCTGGAGCTGATGGAAAGCCCCGACCGCCAGGGCCTGATCCATGCCTTCCAGGCCGAGCGCGCGGTCAAGCGCATCCCCGAAAGCGACGCGGAGCCGCGCCCGATCGAGACGGCGGGCGTGATCGGCGGCGGCACGATGGGGGTGGGCATCGCCACCGCACTTCTGCAGGCAGGCATCCCGGTCACGCTGATCGAGATGTCGGCGGAGGGCGCGGAGACGGCGCGGGGCCGTATTGCCGGCAATCTCGACGGCGCGGTCAAGCGTGGCAAGCTGTCGGAAGAGGCCCGCGCGGCGCGGCTGGAGATGCTGACGGCCGAGGTCGGGCTGGATCACCTGGCGCAGGTCGATCTGGTGATCGAGGCGGTGTTCGAGGACATGAAGGTCAAGACCCAGATCTTCCGCGATCTCGACCGGATCTGCAAACCCGGCGCAGTGCTGGGCACCAACACCTCCTATCTGGATGTGAACGAAATCGCGGCGGTGACATCGCGGCCGCAGGATGTGATCGGGCTGCATTTCTTCTCGCCCGCCCATGTGATGCGGCTGCTGGAGGTGGTGGTCGCCGACAAGACCGCCGATGATGTGGTGGCCACGGCCTTCGCGCTTGCCGGGCGGATGAAGAAGGTGGCGGTGCGCTCGGGCGTGTGCGACGGCTTCATCGGCAACCGGATCCTGGCGCATTACCGCAAGGCCGCCGATTACATGCTGGAAGACGGCGCCTCCTTCGCCCAGATCGACCGCGCGCTCGAGGCGTTCGGCTTCGCCATGGGCCCCTTCGCAGTGGGCGATCTGGCCGGGCTCGACATCGGCTGGGCCACGCGCAAGCGCAAGGCGCCGGACCGCCCGGAGGCGGAGCGTTATGTCGAGATCGCCGACCGGATCTGCGAGCAGGGCTGGTTCGGGCGCAAGACCGGGCGGGGCTATTACCTCTATGACGATCCGAAGCGTCCGGTGCCCAACCCCGAGGCCGAGGCGATCGTGGCGGCCGAGCGCGAGCGCGCCGGGATCACCCCGCGCGACTTCACCGACGAGGAGATCGTGGCGCGCTACATGACCGCGATGATCTCGGAAGCCGCGCGGGTGGTGGGCGAGGGCATTGCGCTCAGGCCTGTCGATGTCGATGCGGTGTTCCTGTTCGGCTACGGCTTCCCGCGCCATCTGGGCGGGCCGCTGAACCATGCCGACCGGATCGGGGCTGAGGCGCTGATCGACCGGATCGAGGACTACGCCAAGGACGACCCGCATTACTGGCAGGTGCCGGATCTGCTGCGCGAGCTGGCGCAGTCGGGCCGCACATTTGCCGATCTCAACGCCGATCCGAACAGGGAGTAACCGCGATGGATCTGTCATTCACCAAAGAGGAACAGGCGTTCCGCGACGAGGTGCGCCGGTTCCTGCGCGACAACCTGCCCCGCGAGATCGCCGCCAAGGTCAGCGCCGGCAAGGAGTTGGAAAAGGACGAAATCCTGCACTGGCAGGAGATCCTGAACCGCAAGGGCTGGCTGGCCACGACCTGGCCGGCCGAGCATGGCGGGCCCGGCTGGACGGCGGTGGAGCGCCATATCTTCGCCGAGGAATCGGCGCGGGCGAGCGCCCCGCGCATGCCGCCTTTCGGGCTGAACATGCTGGGCCCGGTGCTGATCAAGTTCGGCAGCGACGACCAGAAGGCCCGGATCCTGCCGCGCATTCTCGACGGCTCCGACTGGTGGTGCCAGGGCTATTCCGAACCCGGCGCGGGCTCGGATCTGGCCAGCCTCAAGACCCGGGCGGTGCGCGACGGCGATCACTACGTGGTCAACGGCCAGAAGACCTGGACGACGCTGGGTCAGCACGCCAACAAGATCTTCTGCCTGGTGCGCACCGCGACCGAGGGCAAGCCTCAGGAGGGGATCAGCTTCCTGCTGGTCGATCTCGACACGCCGGGCGTGGAGATGCGCCCGATCCGGCTGATCGATGGCGGCCACGAGGTCAACGAGGTGTTCTTCACCGATGCCCGCGTGCCGGTGGAGAATCTCGTGGGCAAGGAGAATCAGGGCTGGACCATCGCCAAGTATCTGCTGACCCATGAGCGCACCAATATCGCCGGTGTCGGCTTCTCGGCGCGCGATCTGGAACGCTATCACCAGCTCGCCCAGGAGCTGTCGCGCGACGGACAGCCCGTCGCGGACCACCCGGTCTATGCGCTGCGCGCCGCCGAGATCGAGGCCGATCTGGAGGCGATGAGCATCACCAATCTGCGCATGCTGGCCCAGGCCCGCGACGGCGCGGCCGGCGGCGTCGAAAGCTCGCTGCTGAAGCTGAAGGGCACCCAGATCCGCCAGGAGATCCAGGATCTCTACCGCAGCGCGCTCGGCGCGCAGGCCGCGCCGGACGCCGAGGATCTGTCCGAGAACGAGCTGACCGTGCCGGTCGATGCCGCACGCGCCGCCCCGGTCTATTTCAACAACCGCAAGCTGTCGATCTTCGGCGGCTCCAACGAGATCCAGCGCAACATCGTTGCCAAGGAACTGTTCAGGGGGTAACCGCCATGGAGTTCAATCTCTCCGAAGACCACCAGATGCTGGCCGATTCGCTTCGCCGCTACCTGGCCGACAATTACGACATCGAGACCCGCAACGCCGCCGCCTTCGAAGCGCCCTATCATTCCGCCGAGACCTGGTCGGGCCTGGCCGAGCTGGGCGTGATCGGCGCGTTTCTGCCCGAGGATCAGGGCGGGTTCGGCGGAACGGCCGAGGATGTCTCGGTCATCTTCGAGGAGCTCGGCCGGGCGCTCTGCGCCGAGCCGGTGCTGGGCGCGCTGATCGGGCTGCGCCTGCTTGCCGACGCCGGGCGCGACGAGCTGGCCGCGGCGGTGATCGAGGGCCGGGCGCGCGTCGCCCTGGCCATCCAGGAGCCGGGGATCGGCTGCGATCTGGACCCGCTCTCTGCCACCGCCCGCAAGGACGGCGATGGCTGGCGGCTCGACGGGCGCAAATCGGCGATCTATGGCGGTCCCGGCGCCGATCACCTGCTCATCGTCGCCCGCATCGGCGCAGGTGGCGGGCAGGGCGGCAGCCAGGACGGCACGCTGGGCCTGTTCCTGGCCGAGACCCCTGCGCTGATCGACGCCGCCATGGTCGATGGCGGCGGCATCGCCGATCTTGCGATGGAGGATCTGGCCGCCGAGTGCCTGTCCGAGGATGCCGGCGCCGCGATCGAGGACGCGCTCGATCTCGGCCGCATCGCGCTCTGCGCCGAAGCCGTGGGGGCGATGGCGCGGCTCATCGACATGACCGTGGACTACCTCAAGCAGCGCAACCAGTTCGGCCGCCCGCTGGCCAGCTTCCAGGCGCTCCAGCACCGCGTCGTCGACATGCTGGTGGAACTCGAACAGGCCCGCTCCATCACCATCCGCGCCGTGGCCGATTATGGCAGCGACAACCAGGCCCGCGCCGTGTCGATGGCCAAGAACCTCATCGGCCGCGCCGCGCGTCACATCGCCGAGGAAGCCATCCAGCTTCATGGCGGCATCGGCATGACCTGGGAATATCCCGGATCCCACTACGCCAAGCGCCTCGTCATGATCGACCACCAGCTCGGAGACAAGAACGACCACGCCCTTCGGCTGATCAAGCTCCAGCCCAGAAAGGACGCCGCGTGATGGACGGGCCGGAGACGGATGCGGAGATCACCCCGGGGGCCGCATCCGACCGCCTGCCCATCGACATGTCGGGGGCCGGCGATCTGGTGGGCTACCGCTCCTCGCGCGATGGCGGCGGAAGCTGCTCGCTGGAGATCGGGCCGCAGCATCTCAACCGGCTGGGTCTGCTGCATGGCGGATTCGTCTCCATGCTGCTGGATAATGGCTGCGGGGTCGCGCTGCGGCTGGATCTGGGCGATATCGACGCCGATGTGGTCACGGTCAGCCTGACGGTGAACTTCATCGCCGCCGCACGGCAGGGCCGCGTCACCGCCACCGGCCGCATCACCGGCGGCGGCCGCAGTCTGAAATTCGCCGAAGCCGATCTGCGCGACGAGACGGGAAGGCTGATCGCCACCGGCAGCGCCACGTTCAAGGTGCTGTCGCGGCGCTGAACACCCGTTGCGCCGGTTTTGCAATGTCACCGCCGCCGCGCGCCACGCGGCCGCACGACCTGCATCGCCGCCCCGTCCCGCCCCGCGCCGCTGACCCGGCGGCGGGGCGGCGCTATTTCATTGACCCGTTTTCCCGGTCGGCGCAGTCTCGTCTTGACGCGACCGGGGCCTTTGGCGCATATACGACATTATATGAACGCATGTTCAAATAACGGGAGGGGGAGGCCGCATGTTCAGTCACGGCATGGAATTCGATCTGGGCGAGGATATCGGCGCGCTGCGCGAGATGGTGCACAGATTCGCGCAGGAACGCATCAAGCCGCTGGCGGCGAAGACCGACAGCGAGAACGCCTTCCCCAATGAGCTGTGGCGGGAATTCGGTGAATTGGGCCTTCTGGGCATCACCGTGGCCGAGGAGTATGGCGGCTCGGGCATGGGTTACCTGGCCCATACCATCGCGACCGAGGAGATCGCGCGGGCTTCCGCCTCGATCAGCCTCAGCTACGGCGCGCATTCGAACCTCTGTGTGAACCAGCTCAAGCTGAATGCGAGCGAGGAGCAGAAGCAGAAATACCTGCCCAAGCTGTGCTCCGGCGAACATATCGGCGCGCTCGCCATGTCCGAGGAGGGCGCGGGTTCCGACGTGGTCGGCATGAAGCTGAAGGCGGAAAAGCGCAACGGCTATTACGTGCTGAACGGCGCGAAATACTGGATCACCAACGGGCCGGATGCCGATACGCTGGTCGTCTATGCCAAGACCGACCCCGAGGCCGGGTCGAAGGGCATCACCGCCTTCATCATCGAGAAGGGCATGACCGGCTTCACCCAGGGCCCGCATTTCGACAAGGTCGGGATGCGCGGCTCGAACACCGGCGAGCTGATCTTCGAGAATTGCGAAGTCCCGTTCGAGAATGTGCTGGGCGAGGAGGGGCGCGGCGTGCGCGTGCTGATGTCCGGGCTCGACTATGAACGCCTCGTGCTGTCGGGGATCGGGACCGGCATCATGGCCGCCTGTCTCGACGAGGTCGTCCCCTATGCCAAGGAACGCAAACAATTCGGCAAGCCGATCGGGGATTTCCAGCTCATGCAGGCCAAGATCGCCGATATGTATGTCGCGATGAACACCGCCAAAGCCTATGTCTACGAGGTGGCGAAATCTTGCGATGCCGGCCGGGTGACGCGGCAGGATGCGGCGGGGGCGGTGCTTTATGCCTCGGAACAGGCGATGGTGCAGGCGCATCAGGCGGTGCAGGCGCTTGGCGGGGCGGGGTTCCTGAATGACAGCGTGGTCAGCCGGCTGTTCCGCGACGCCAAGCTGATGGAGATCGGCGCTGGCACCAGCGAGATCCGGCGGATGCTGGTCGGTCGGGAACTGATGGCGGGGGCGTGATCCGCGCCGCTGCCATATCGGCGCTGACGGCGCTGCCGGCGCAGGCCATCGATTTCGCGCCGCCGGCGCAATACGACCCGGCGGTGCTGGCGGAGTGTCTGGCCGATCAGGACAGCCCCACGGCGCAGGTCGAACGCTGCCACGGCGTCGGCGTCCTGGCCTGTCGGCTTGAACTGAAGACGCGGGGCGGGGTGGATGACGCCCCCTGCTATGAGGGCGAGATCGCGCAATGGGATGCGCAGATCGCGGAATGGAGCGAGACGCTCGAACGCAAGCTGACCATGATCGAGGCGAGCGCCTACATCACCTGCGAGGGCGATGAGGCCTGCGCGCTGCCCTTGCAAGGCTTCCTGAAAGGGCGCGACGCCTGGCCCGGCTATCGCAGCGGGCTGTGTCATCTGGGGGTCGGGGCTTACGGCGTGGCCGAATGCTGGCATGATCTGACGCGGCAACATGCGCTGATCCTGGCAAGCGGGCTGGAGCGTTAGGCGGAACGGGATGAGAGAGGGGAGGAGCGGATGAGTGTCCATGTTCTGAGCGCGGTCTTTGTCAACTGCTCGCTCCAGAAGCGCAGCGGCGACAGCCATACGCAGATCCTGCTGGATGCCTGCGGCGATCTGATGGCGGGGCAGGGCGTGGCGGTCGATCACCTCCATCTGCTCGACCACCAGATCCCGCCCGGCATCTATCCCGATATGCGCGCGCATGGCTGGGACCGCGACGACTGGCCGGACCTCATCTGGCCGCGCATCCGCGACGCCGATATTCTGGTCATCGGCACGCCGCTCTGGCTGGGCGAGGAAAGCAGCGTCTGCCGCGTGCTGATCGAGCGGCTCTATGCCATGTCAGGCCAGCTGAACGACAAGGGCCAGTCGATCTTTTACGGCAAGACCGGCGGATGCGTCGTCACCGGCAACGAGGACGGCATCAAACATGCCGCCATGACCCTCGGCTTCGCGCTGAACCATCTGGGCTACACCATCCCGCCCCAGGCTGATTGCGGCTGGATCGGCGAGGCCGGGCCGGGGCCGAGTTTCGGAGACCGGGCCGAGGATGGCAGCCGCGCCGGCTTCGACAACGATTTCACCCGCCGCAACAGCACCATCATGTGCTGGAACCTGATCCATCTGGCGCGCCTGCTGAAAGCGGGCATCCCGGCCGAGGGCAATGACCGCACCGCCTTCAAGGCGGGCGAACGCTTCGGCTTCAGACTTCCGGGCGACGCATGACCCCCTTGCTCGACAGCCATGATTACGACGCGCTGCGCGCGGGCTTCCGCTGGGATCTGCCGGCGCGGCTGAATATGGGCGTGCAGATTATAGATGACTGGGCCGGGGCCGAGCCGGACCGGCTGGCGGTGATCGAATATGATGGCCGCGACCGGCGCGATGTCAGCTATGGCACGCTGCAGGACATGGCCGGCCGGCTGGCCCATGCGCTCGGTGCCACGCAGGGCGCGCGGATCGGCGTGTTCCGCACCCAAAGCGCCTGGACCGCCGCCGCCCATGCCGCGATCTGGAAATCCGGCGCAATCTCGGTGCCGCTGTTCAAGCTGTTCGGGTCCGAGGCGCTGCGGCTGCGGCTCGACGATGCCGGGGTGGAGACCGTCATCACCGATCCCGAGGGGCGCGCGGCGCTTGACGGATTCGGGCTGCGCCTGATCGTGCCCGAAGAGGACGAACTGCCCGATGCGGGCCCGTTCGCCGCCGCCTCGACCGGCCCCGAGACCCCGGCCGTGATGATCTACACCTCCGGCACCACCGGCACGCCGAAGGGCGCGCTGCATGGCCACCGGGTGCTGACCGGCCATCTGCCGGGGGTGGAGATGAGCCATGATCTGCTGCGCCCCGGCGAGGACGTGCTGTGGACACCGGCCGACTGGGCCTGGATCGGCGGGCTGTTCGACGTGGCCATGCCGGGCCTCGCGCTCGGCGTGCCGGTGGTGGCGGCGCGCCTGCCAAAATTCGACGCCGAGTCCTGCGCGCGGCTGATCCGCGATTGCGGCGTCACCGCCTGTTTCCTGCCGCCCACCGCGCTGCGCATGCTCAAGGCGGCGGGGATGGTGATCCCCGGCCTGCGCTCCGTGGCCTCGGCGGGCGAGACGCTGGGGGCCGAGATGCTGGCCTGGGGCCGCGACGCCTTCGGGCTGGAGATCAACGAATTCTACGGCCAGACCGAATGCAACATGGTCGCCGCCTCCGCCGCGTCGATGTTTCCGACCCGGCCCGGCTGGATGGGCAAGCCCGCCCCCGGCGCCGAGGTCGCGGTGATCGACGAAGACGGCCAGAATGTGGAGGGCGAGGGCGATATCGCCATCCGGCGCGGCGCGGCCTCGATGTTCCTGGGCTACTGGAACCGGGAGGACGCGACGGCCGAGAAATTCCGCGGCGACTGGCTGCTGACCGGCGACCGGGGCGAGATGGAGGATGGCTACATCCGCTTTCTCGGCCGGGATGACGACGTGATCACCAGCGGCGGCTACCGGATCGGCCCCTCCGAGATCGAGGATGTGCTCATCACCCATCCCGCCGTTGCCGCCGCAGGCGTGGTGGGCAAGCCGGACGCGCTGCGCACCGAGATCGTGAAGGCCTTCATCGTGCTGCGCGCGGGCCATGACCCCAGCGACGCGCTGGCGGCGGAATTGCAGGACCATGCCAAGCGCCTCTGCGCCGCGCATTCCTATCCGCGCGAGATCGCGTTTCTCGATGAATTGCCGATGACCGTGACCGGCAAGGTGATGCGGCGCAAGCTGCGCGAGCGGGAGGCGGAGTGATGCGCGACCACAGCCCCCAGGACGCCACCGCCCGCCGGATGACCCGGCCCGCGCGCCGCAGCCCCCAACCCGGACCCGGCCACAGCCGCGCCGCCGACAGAGACCGTGAGGACATGGAATGAAACTGAAAACCACAGCCCTTGCCAGCTCCGATGCGTTCCGCGCCAATCGCGACGCGCATCTGGACCTGCTCGCCACCGCCCGCGACGCGGCCGAAGCCGCGGCATCAGGCGGCGGACCGGCGGCGATGGAGCGCCATGTCGGGCGCGGCAAGATGCCCCCGCGCGAGCGTGTGGCCAATCTGCTCGATCCCGGCTCGCCCTTCCTCGAAATCGGCGCGACCGCGGCGCATGACATGTATGATGGCGCGGCACCGGGCGCGGGCGTGATCGCCGGGATCGGGCGGGTGCACGGTCAGGACGTGATGGTCGTGGCCAATGACGCGACGGTCAAGGGCGGCACCTATTACCCGATGACGGTGAAGAAACATCTCCGCGCCCAGGAGATCGCCGAGGAATGCCATCTGCCCTGCGTCTACCTGGTGGATTCGGGCGGGGCGAACCTGCCCAATCAGGACGAGGTCTTCCCCGATCGCGACCATTTCGGGCGCATCTTCTACAATCAGGCACGGATGAGCGCCAAGGGCATCCCCCAGATCGCCGTGGTGATGGGGTCCTGCACCGCGGGCGGCGCGTATGTGCCCGCCATGTCCGACGTGACCATCATCGTGCGGGGTCAGGGCACGATCTTCCTGGCCGGCCCGCCCCTGGTCAAGGCTGCGACCGGCGAGGTGGTCAGCGCCGAGGATCTGGGCGGCGGCGATGTGCACACGCGGCTGTCCGGCGTCGCCGATTACCTGGCCGAGGATGACGCCCATGCCCTTGCCCAGGCCCGCCGCGCGATCAGCCATCTGAACCGCCGCCTGCCCGAGACGGTGGTCTGGCAAAGCCCCGAAGCCCCGGCCTACGACCCCGAGGAGATCCTCGGCGTCGTCCCCGCCGATCTGCGCACCCCCTATGACATTCGCGAGGTGATCGCGCGCGTCGTGGACGGCTCGCGCTTCGACGAGTTCAAGGCGCGGTTCGGCGAAACGCTGGTCACCGGTTTCGCCCATATCGAGGGCTGCCCGGTCGGGATCATCGCCAATAACGGCGTGCTGTTCTCCGAAGCGGCGCAGAAAGGCGCGCATTTCGTCGAGCTGTGTTCGCAGCGCGGCACGCCGCTGATCTTCTTGCAGAACATCACCGGCTTCATGGTCGGGCGCAAATATGAAAACGAGGGCATTGCCCGCCACGGCGCCAAGATGGTGACAGCGGTCGCCACGACGAATGTGCCGAAAATCACCATGCTGGTCGGCGGCAGCTTCGGGGCCGGCAATTACGGCATGTCCGGCCGCGCCTATTCCCCTCGCTTCCTGTGGACATGGCCCAATTCACGCATTTCCGTGATGGGCGGCGAACAGGCGGCGGGCGTGCTCGCCACCGTCCGCCGCGACGGGATCGAACGCAAGGGCGGCACATGGTCGGCGGAGGAAGAGGCCGATTTCAAGCGGCCCACTATCGAGATGTTCGAACGGCAGAGCCATCCACTCTATGCAAGCGCAAGGCTGTGGGATGACGGGATCATCGACCCGCGCAAGACCCGAGACGTGTTGTCGCTGAGCCTTCGCGCCAGCCTGAACGCGCCGGTTGAACCGACGCGCTTCGGTGTGTTCCGGATGTGAGTGTTGCCAGCATGGATGCCTCCGGCGGGGATATTTTGACCAGGATGAATGGGCAATGACAGTCAGTTTCAAATTCGGGGATACGCGTGAACTGAACGAACGGCTGTTGCAGCTGGTCCGGTCCGGCACGAAAACCGCAACATGCGGTGCGCTGCGCGATTTTCAGGAAGGTGAGGAAGAACTGCCCAAGGTCGGGCGGCGTGATCTGGCGCTTGACTGGGACGGAAACCCGGCCTTACTGATCGAGACGACCGAGGTGACGATCCGCCGTTTCTGCGATGTCCCCGAAGACTTCGCTTTGGCAGAAGGCGAAGGCAGTTTCGAGGATTGGCGACAGGCCCATATCGAGTTCTTTACCCGCAATGGCGGCTTCGCTTCTGACATGGATCTGGTCTGCGAACGTTTCCGTCTGGTGGAGGATTACGGATGATTTCTGTTTTCACTGACCCCGTAAACAGGCCGCCAACCGCGCCCGTTTCTTCTTCATGTAAATACCCCGCGGGGGTCCGGGGGCGCGAAGCCCCCGTCTGCCGCCAGCCACAGGAGCCGATATGTTCCGCAAGATCCTGATCGCCAACCGCGGCGAAATCGCCTGCCGTGTCATTGATACCTGCCGTCGCATGGGTGTCGCGACGGTTGCGGTTTATTCCGATGCCGACCGCGACGCGCGGCATGTCGCCTTGGCCGATGAGGCCGTGCATTTGGGCGGGCCCGCGCCGAAGGACAGCTATCTGCGGGGTGACGCGATCATAAAGGCGGCGCGGGACACGGGTGCCGAGGCGATCCATCCCGGCTATGGCTTCCTGTCCGAGAACCCTGATTTCGTGGATGCGGTTGAGGCGGCGGGGCTGGTCTTTATCGGGCCTTCGGCAAAGGCCATCCGGGCCATGGGGTTGAAGGATGCGGCGAAAGCCCTGATGGAGAAGGCGGGCGTGCCTGTCGTGCCCGGCTATCACGGTGCGGATCAGGATCCGGATCACCTGGCGCAGCAGGCCGAAAAGATCGGCTATCCGGTGCTGATCAAGGCCGTGGCCGGGGGCGGCGGCAAGGGGATGCGCCGCGTCGATGATGCAAAGGATTTCAGCGATGCGCTCGCCTCGGCCCGGTCCGAGGCGCAGAACGCTTTCGGCAATCCCGATGTGCTGATCGAGAAATATATCCTCCAGCCCCGCCATATCGAGGTGCAGGTCTTTGGCGACGGGGTGCGCGCCGTGCATCTGTTCGAGCGGGACTGTTCGCTGCAACGCCGCCACCAGAAGGTGATCGAGGAGGCGCCGGCCCCCGACATGCCGGCGCAGGTCCGCAAGGTGATGGGGGCCGCCGCCGTGCGCGCCGCCGAGGCGATCGGCTATAAGGGCGCGGGCACGATCGAATTCATCGTGGATGGCGCGGACGGGCTGCGCGAGGACGGGTTCTGGTTCATGGAGATGAACACCCGCCTGCAGGTCGAGCATCCGGTGACCGAGCTGATCACCGGTGTCGATCTGGTCGAATGGCAGCTCCGCGTCGCCTCGGGCGAGATGCTGCCGGCGAAACAGGCCGATCTGTCGATCACAGGCCATGCTTTCGAGGCGCGGCTCTATGCCGAGGATGTGCCGGCGGGGTTTTTGCCCGCCACAGGCACGCTCGCGCATCTACAATTTCCCGATCACGCGCGGATCGAGACGGGCGTGCGCCCCGGCGACACGATCAGCCCGTGGTATGACCCGATGATTGCCAAGATCGTGACATACGGGCCGACCCGTGCCATCGCGCTGCGCGCGCTGGAAACGGCGCTGTTCGACACCGAGGTGGCGGGCAGCGTCACCAATCTGGAATTCCTCATCGCGCTGACCCGGCATGAGGGGTTCCGCCGCGGCGAGGTCGATACCGGTCTGATCGGGCGCGATCTGGACGATCTGATTGCCGGGTCCGAACCCGATCCGCGCACGCTGGCGCTCGGCGCGTTGGGCGTGGCCGGTCTGGAAGATCCCGACACGCGCGCCGGGGTGACGCTGTGGCAGCCCCTGCGCCGCACCGTCACCTGGGAGGGCGGCGCGGCGGTGATCGAGGCGATGGGGCCGGGCCGGGCCGATGTCACGCTGGACGGCACCACCCATGAGGTCCGCCAGCAGGGCGGCCGCTGGTGGGTCGATGGCAGCCCGCGCCGCTCTCGCGTGGTGCGCCACGCCGCCGGGGTCAGCGTGTTCGGCGGGCGTTCGGTGACGCTCAAACCGCTCGATCCGCTGGATGTGGCGGGTGAGGAGGCGGGCGATGCGCTGACGCTGTCGCCCATGCCGGGGCTGGTCAAGGCGGTGTTTGTCGAACCCGGTCAGCAGGTCGCGGCGGGGGACCGTCTGGCGATCCTCGAGGCGATGAAGATGGAACACACGCTGACCGCCGCCCGCGACGGGGTGGTGGCCGAGGTGCTGGCCGCCGCGGGCGATCAGGTCGAGGCGGGTGCCGCGCTGATCCGGCTGGAAGAGGATGACGAGGCCGCGGCATGAGCGGCCCGGTCGAGATTTTCGAGATGGGCCCGCGCGACGGGCTGCAGAATGAAAAGCGGATGATCCCCGCGGCGGACAAGATCGCGCTTGTCGACAGGCTGTCGCAGGCCGGGTTCCGGCGCATCGAGGTGACCAGCTTCGTCTCGCCCAAATGGGTGCCGCAACTGGCCGATGCCGCCGAGGTCATGGCAGGCATCGCGCGGGTTCCGGGCATCAGCTATGCGGTGCTGACGCCCAATATGAAGGGCTATGCGGGCGCGCGTGCGGCGCGGGCCGACGAGGTGGCGGTGTTCGCCTCGGCCTCGGAAGGGTTCAGCCGGGCCAATCTGAACGCGAGCATCGACGAAAGCCTGGCCCGTTTCGCGCCGCTGACGGCGGCGGCACGGGCGGATGGCATCCCCGTGCGCGGCTATGTCAGCGTGGTGACGGATTGCCCCTTCGACGGGCCGACTCCGCCGGAGAATGTGGCGCGGGTGGCCGCCGCGCTGTGGAAGATGGGCTGCTATGAGATCAGCCTCGGCGACACGATCGGGCAGGGCCGGCCCGAGACGATCGACGCGATGCTCTCTGCGGTGCTGGACGCGGTGCCGGCCGGGCGGCTGGCCGGGCATTACCACGACACGGCGGGGCGGGCGCTGGAGAATATCGATGCGAGCCTGGCGCGCGGGGTGCGGGTCTTTGACGCTGCCGTCGGCGGTCTGGGCGGCTGCCCCTATGCGCCCGGCGCGGCGGGGAACGTGGCCACTGAAAAAGTCGCCGCCCATCTGGAGGCGGCGGGATACCGCACCGGGCTGGACCGGGCGGCGATTGACGCGGCCGCGCAGTTCGCCCGCAGCCTGCGAGAGGGAGAGACGGCATGAGCCATGAGACGATCCGTATCGAGACCGATCCGCGCGGTGTGGCCACGCTGAGCCTCGCCCTGCCGGAGAAGCGCAACGCGCTGTCCGAACAGATGCTGGATGAGCTGATCGGGGCGGCGGGCGCGCTGAGCGGCGACGCCTCGGTGCGCGCGGTGATCCTGGCCGCGGACGGGCCGGTCTTCTGCGCCGGGGGCGATCTGGGCTGGATGCGCCGCCAGATCGACGCCGATGCGGAGACGCGGCGGGCGGGGGCGCGCAAGTTGGCCACCATGCTGCACGCGATGAACACCATGTCGAAGCCGCTGATCGGACGGGTTCATGGCAACGCCTTTGGCGGCGGGGTGGGCATGATGTCGGTCTGCGATGTGGTCATCGCCGCGCGCGACGCGAAATTCGGCCTGACCGAGACGCGGCTGGGGCTGATCCCGGCCACGATCGGGCCTTACGTGCTGGCCCGGATGGGCGAGGACAAGGCGCGGCGGGTCTTCATGTCGGGGCGGATCTTCGATGCGGCGGAGGCGGTGACGCTGAACCTCGTCACGCGACTGGCCGATGCCGAGGATCTGGACGACGCCGTCGAGGCGGAGGTGGCGCCCTATCTGCACTGCGCGCCCGGCGCCGTGGCCGAGGCCAAGCGGCTGGCCCGCGCGCTCGGCCCGCGCATCGACGAGGCGGTGATCGAGGACACTATCGACCGGCTGATCGCCATGTGGGAGGGCGACGAGGCGCCCGAGGGGATCGCGGCGTTCTTCGACAAGCGCAAGCCGCGCTGGCAGCAGGGTTAGCGCACCCGGCTGGGCTGTGAAGATTGCATGAAAAGACGCTGGCCGGGCGAGGTTTCCGCGCCGGACGGGCTTGAACTTCGCGCGGCGCGGCTTTCATCGGGAACGGGGAGGCTGCGCGTGAGAGGGCGACGATGAAAAGCTTTGCAATGACCGGCTATGGCGGGCCGGAGATGTCCGGGTTCCGCGAGATTGACCGGCCCCGGCCCGGCCCCGGAGAGATGTTGGTGCGGGTCCATGCCGCGGGGCTGAACCCGCTGGATTACAAGATCCGCCGGGGCGATCTGAAGGCGGTAGAGCGGTTCAAGATGCCGGCGGTGATGGGCAATGAGATCGCCGGGATCGTCGAGGCGGCCGGCGAGGGCGCGACCCGCTTCGCCCCCGGCGACCGGGTCTTTGCGCGCATGCCGAAGGACCGGCTGGGCGCGTTTGCCGAATACGCGGTGGTGCCCGAGGATCTTCTGGCGCTTGTGCCCGACGGGCTGGATCTGGTGACGGCGGCGTCTGTGCCGCTGGCCGGGCTGACCGCGTTGCAGGCGCTGCGCGACGAGTTGGGGGTGAAACCGGGGGACCGGATCTTCATCTCGGCCGGGGCGGGCGGGGTCGGCACGTTCGCGATCCAGATCGCCAAATGGTTCGGGGCCGAGGTCTCCACCACCGCCTCGCCGCGTGGCCGCGATCTGGTGGAACGCCTCGGCGCGGATCATGTGATCGATTACACGCAGCCGCGGTTTCAGGATCATCTGCGCGAGATGGACGGGGCGTTCGATCTTCTGGGCGGCGCGGCGCTGGAGGCGACATTTGGCGTGGTCAAGCCGGGCGGGATGGTGCTGTCGATTGCCGGGCTGCCGGAGCCCGCGACGGCGCGCAAGGATCTGAACGCGGGGCCGGTCATGGCGGCGGCATTCTGGTTTGTTTCCAGAAGGCTACGTAATAAAGCTCGAGATCACGGCGTCCGCTATCGCTTCCTGCTCATGCATCCGAGCGGGGCGGAGCTGGCAGAGCTCGCCGATCTGATCGCGCAGGGGAGGCTGCGCCCGGTGGTGGACCGGGTGTTTCCCTTTGCCGAGACGTGCGCGGCGATGGCATATCTCGAAAGCGGGCGCGCCAAGGGCAAGGTCGTGGTGCAGATGGCGGAGGAATAAGGGCGCGGCGCTGCGCCCCGTGCGCCGGGAATGCGGCGCAACATGGCACGTCCGGCAGCGAGGGCAATAGAGGACGATAGAGGGCAACAGAGGGCAGCGTCGGGCCGCCGGGTGGACGCGCTGCGCTGTCTCGCGATGCACTTTATCGTGCAATCCCGCTGAACAGATGTTCGGCGTGGATCGGCACCAAAGCGTCCGCCCGAGGGGGCGGCCGGACGCTGCCCGGCGGGGCTTCGCCCCTTGATTCCGGGCTGGGTGCTGGTGGCGATGCAGGGGCGGGTGATCGCCCCGCATCCTCCTTGCAACATTGCGCCAACTGCGCCCTGCGTGTATCAGATCGCGAAACGAGCAGAAGGAATTCGCGATGCGCAGGGTTGTTGTCACCGGGCTGGGTATGGTCACGCCGCTGGCGTCTGGCGTCGAGCCAAGCTGGAAGCGTCTGCTGGATGGCCAGTCGGGCGCCGGGCCGATCACCCGCTTCGACGCGGGACAGGTGACGACGAAATATGCCTGCGAGATCCCGATGGGCGATGGCAGCGACGGCACGTTCAACCCCGATGAGTGGATGGACGCCAAGGACCGGCGCAAGGTCGATGATTTCATCCTCTACGGCATGGCGGCGGCCACGCAGGCGGTGCGCGATGCCGGGTGGGAGGAGATTTCCGACGAAGAAAAACTCCGCACGGGTGTGATGATCGGCTCTGGCATCGGCGGGCTGACCTCGATTGCCGAAACTGCCGTGCTGATCAAGGAGCGCGGGCCGAAACGGGTGTCGCCCTTCTTCATTCCCGGCGCGCTGATCAACCTGATCTCGGGTCAGGTCTCGATCCGCTTCGGCTATAAGGGGCCGAACCATTCGGTCGTCACGGCGTGTTCAACCGGGGCGCATGCGATCGGGGACGCCGCACGGCTGATCATGCTGGGCGATGCCGATGTGATGGTGGCGGGCGGCGCGGAGAGTCCGATCAGCGAGATCGGTATTGCCGGGTTCAACGCCTGCAAGGCGCTGTCGACCAAGCGCGGCGATGATCCGCAGGCCGCGAGCCGCCCCTATGACGCCGACCGCGACGGGTTCGTGATGGGAGAGGGCGCGGGCTGTGTCGTGCTTGAGGAATATGAACACGCGAAAGCGCGCGGGGCCAAGATCTATGCCGAGGTGCTGGGTTACGGGCTGTCGGGCGATGCCTATCACATCACCGCACCCAGCGAGGATGGCGATGGCGGGTTCCGCGCCATGCAGGCCGCGCTGAAGAATGGCGGGCTGGCGCCTTCGGATATTGATTATGTGAACGCGCATGGCACCTCGACCATGGCCGACACGATCGAGCTGGGCGCGGTGGAGCGTCTGCTGGGCGATCATGCGAAGAACGTCACCATGTCCTCGACCAAATCCAGCATCGGCCATCTGCTGGGCGCGGCCGGCGCGGTGGAGGCGATCTTCTGCATTCTGGCCGTGCGTGACCAGATCGCGCCGCCGACGATCAATCTGGACAATCCGGCGGTGGAGCCTGTGCTCGATCTCGCCGCCAATGCCGCCGTGCGCCGCAAGATCGACGTGGCGCTGTCGAACAGTTTCGGGTTTGGCGGCACCAATGCCTGCCTGATCGTGGGCAAGGTGCGCGACTGATGTGGAAGAACATCGTTTCCAATTTCCTGACGCTGGCGATTGTCCTGCTGATCGCCGCGGCGGCGGTGATTGCCTGGGGCAAGGCGCAGTATGGCGGCGCGGGTCCGAGCCAGATCGCGCAATGCGTGCAGGTGGCGCGGGGGGCGAGCCTGTCGGCGGTCAGCAAGCAGTTGGAAGAGCAGGGGGCGATTTCCAACGCCTATATCTTCCGCGCCGGGGCTGACGCCGAAGGCAAGTCGCGCGAGCTGAAATTCGGCTCCTACCTGGTGCAGCCCGAGGCGAGCATGTCCGACATCGTCGGCGTCATCACCGAGGGCGGGCCGTCGACCTGCGGCACGGAAGTGATCTATCGCATCGGGGTCAGGGCGGATTCGGTGGTGCTGCGCGACATCAACCCCGAAACCGGCGCCTATGAGGAGCGGGTGAAATACGACCCGGCGGCGGAGACCAAGCCCGCCCCCATCGCCGATGCCGAGGAGCAGCCCGATGCGCGGCTGCGCGTGGCCGTGGCCGAGGGGGTGACGAGCTGGCAGATCGTGGAGGGGCTGAAGCGCGCCGCCTTCCTGTCGGGCGAGCCGGGCGAGGTGCCGGACGAAGGCACGCTGGCCCCCGACAGCTACGAGGTCTCGCAGGGCGAGGACCGGCAGGCGCTGCTGGACCAGATGGCGGCGCGGCAGGCGACGATCCTGCAGGCGGCCTGGGACGAGCGGCCCTTCGGGCTGCCCTACGAGTCGCCGCAGGACGCGCTGATCATGGCCTCCATCGTCGAGAAGGAGACCGGCATCCCCGAGGAGCGGACCGAGGTGGCCAGCGTCTTCGTCAACCGGCTGGAACAGGGGATGCGGCTGCAGACCGACCCGACGGTGATCTATGGCGTGACCGAGGGGCGCGGCGTGCTGGGTCGCGGGCTGCGCCGGTCGGAGCTGGATACAAGGACCGACTGGAACACCTATCAGATCGACGGGCTGCCGGCGACGCCGATCGCCAATCCCGGCCGCGCCGCGATCGAGGCGGCGCTGAATCCGGCGGATACGGATTACCTGTTCTTCGTGGCGGATGGCACTGGCGGTCACGCCTTTGCGCGCACGCTGGAGGAGCATAACGCGAATGTCGCCCGCTGGCGCGAGATCGAGGCGGAGCGCGCCGCCGCGGACACGTCTGCCGACGGCTGATCCGGGCGGCCGCTTGCTTGCGCCCCGACGCCCCGCTTGCCCCCGCCCGGAACCCGGTGCGGGGGCTTTTGGTTGATCTTGCGTCACGCCGCAGGCTCATCAGGAGGATCCCATGAAGCTGTCCGACATGTTTTCCACCCTCGCGCGCAATGCCGAGGATTTCGAGAAGCGCCTGGCCAAGTGGCAGGAGGACATGCGCGATCGCGGCGGTGATTTCGCCGAGAACATGCGCAAATGGCGGGAATCGGCCTCCGAGCGGCAGGCGGATCTGAACCAGCAGATCCAGGGCTATTTCGACGAGGCCAGCGAAGAGGTGAAGGCGCAGTGGAGCCAGGCCAAGGCTGATTGGGACAAGTCCGTGGCCGACACCCGCGCCAAGGCCGACGAAATGCGTCGCAAGGCCGAAACCATGCAGGCCGAGGAGACCGCCGACTGGTACGAGGCATACGCCGCCAACATGGTCGCCTATGCCCAGCAGGTGCAAGAAGAGGCCAGCAATGCCGTGGCCGAGGCCGCGGAAGCGCGGGCCAAGGCCGGGGGCGATGCGGCGACAGGTGACGGCAAGCCTGGGGACGGCACGACCGGCACGGTCTGATCCGGCGTGATGTCGGGCGCGCCGCGGGGCGGCGCGACCGCACCCTTCAGCCCCGCTGGGCGTGCTGCGTGCCGACGCCGTGGCGGAACACGGTCAGCGCGAAGATCGCCATTGCCGCCAGCGACAGCACTGATCCGAGCTTGGCCAGGACCTCCTGCCCCTGTGCGATCGCCAGGGCGATGCCCGGCACGATGACCATCACCGCGATAAGCGAGACGGCGAAATGGATCTGCGCCAGCCGGGTTTCGGCTGCCTGCGGGGTCAGCGCGTAATATGTACCGAACACCGCCATCGCCACGAAGCCGATCAGGTTCAGATGGCCGTGCGCGGGGGACATGCTGTGGTCGGCACTGGCCGACATCACGATCCCCCAGACCATGCCGATCAGCGCGAAGATGGCGGCCGAGATGAAGAAGCGTTTGGGTAGTGCGTTCATGGTTCGTCCTGTTCTTGTCGTCTGCGCGGCCGGAAAGACATGCGGGCCGGCGCGGGCAGCATAGCACGAAACTGTTAATATAAGTTAATTTTCAGCCTGTTGCCGCAAGACGAGCTGCGCGGCTTGGGGCTGAGCCGGGGCAGTTGGCGGCATGATTCCGGGGGCGGGCCCGTCGGACTCGCCCGTCGATTCGGGCGAATCGAGCGGGCGCTGCGGGGCTGTTGCGCGGCAAGGCGCGGTGCTGTTGCAGCGCGGTTTCGGCCAGCCGAGGCTGGGTGAAACTTGGTTAAGACGTTGACCTAAGATGATTAATCTTGACCCGGCGCACGGTCCGGGGTAGAAATTTTCCATGCTGGGAGAAATGGGCAAGCCGCCGGGTCGCTGACCTTTGGCGGTTTTTTCGTTTCTTGGCTCGTGCGGACAGATCACGAGGCGGGGCATGTTGGATGACAGTGAATTTCGGACCGGGGACGTTCGATCCGGGGACGGAGCAGCCGGAGGGGCCGTTCCAGCCCCGATCGGCCATGGATGACATCGAGATCGCGGGGCAGTTGTTCCGCGGCTGCGCGGAGGATCTGACCCTGCTGCGGCAAAGGTTGCGGGCGGGGGAGATGGGCGAGCTGAAGGATGCGGTCAGAACCGCGCGGGAGCTTCGCTCGGCCACGCAGCTCATGCTCGAGGAAAGGAACAAGGTTGAAAAACTACGCAAGGAAGCTGCTGGAGCCGTCGGGGACGGTCAGTTCGACCTCGACGCCGCACGCGATGAAATCGGGCGCCGCCTGGCTTGCCTCCGCCGCGCCGCAGGAGGTTGACGCGTTCCTGGAGGGGTTGAGCGACAATGCGCTGGCGAGCCTGCCCTGGCTGTTCGAGTTCTGGGCCCTGCCGCATCAGTTGCCGCCCGAGGGCGACTGGAAAAGCTGGGTGATCCTGGGCGGGCGCGGGGCGGGCAAGACCCGTGCCGGCTCGGAATGGGTGCGCGCCCGCGTCGAGGGGGCGGTGCCCGATGCGCCCGGCGCCTGTTCACGGGTGGCTCTGGTGGGCGAGACCTTCGATCAGGTGCGCGAGGTGATGGTGTTCGGCGACAGCGGCATCCTGGCCTGTTCGCCGCCCGACCGCCGCCCGGTCTGGGAGGCGACGCGGCGGCGGCTGGTCTGGCCCAACGGCGCGGTGGCGATGGCGTTTTCGGCCCATGAGCCCGAGGCGCTGCGCGGCCCGCAATTCGACGCGGCCTGGGTCGATGAGCTGGCCAAGTGGAAAAAGGCCGAGGCGGCGTGGGACATGCTGCAATTCGCGCTGCGGCTGGGGGATCATCCCCAGCAGGTCGTGACCACCACGCCGAAGAATGTCGAGGTGCTGAAGCGGATCCTGCACAGCGCCTCGACCGTGACGACGCACGCGCCGACCGATGCCAACCGGGCCTATCTGGCGGAGAGTTTCCTGGCCGAGGTCGCCGCGCGCTATGGCGGCACGCGGCTGGGCCGGCAGGAGCTGGAGGGCGTGCTCCTGGAGGATGTGGAGGGGGCGCTCTGGACCGGCGAGATGGTCGAGAGCGCCCGTGTGGACCGTCTGCCGACGCTCGACCGGGTGGTGGTGGCGCTGGATCCGGCGGTGTCCTCGGGCGCGCAATCGGATGAATGCGGGATCGTGGTGGCCGGGGTGGTGGCGCAGGGCGCGCCGTCCGACTGGCGGGCTTATGTGATCGAGGATGCGAGCGTGAAGGGCAGCCCGCTCGACTGGGCCCGCGCCGCCATCGCCGCGATGGACCGCCACAAGGCCGAGCGGCTGGTGGCGGAGGTCAACCAGGGCGGCGATCTGATCGAGAGCGTGATCCGCCAGGTCGATCCGCTGGTGCCGTTCCGCGGCTTGCGGGCCGGGCGCGGCAAGGCGCTCAGGGCCGAGCCGGTGGCGGCGCTCTATGAGCAGGGGCGGGTGAAGCATCTGCGCGGGCCGTCCTTAGGCGTGCTGGAGGACCAGATGTGCCGGATGAGCCTGCGCGGCTATCAAGGGAAGGGCTCGCCCGACCGGCTGGATGCGATGGTCTGGGCGATCCACGCGCTGATGATCGAGCCGGCGGGGTCGTATCGGCGGCCGCGGATGCGGGGGTTGTGAGAGGGGCGATGTGCCCGTGCGGCGTGGGCTGCAGCAGAGGGCCAGCGGGCGACCGCGGGGGGACGCTTCATAGGTTTGAGCGATGCGCTTTATGGTGCCATCCCGCTGAACGGATGTTTGGTGTGGACCGGTGACGAAGCGTCCGCCCGGGGGGCGGTCGGACGCTGGCCCGGCGGGGCTGCGCCCCTTGGTTCCGGGCCGGGGGTTTATCGGCGGTGTCGGGATTTGGGTATTTGGGTGAAGAAGAACCCGGTCGCTGTGATCGGGTGACGCGAGGCGAGGGGCCGTCCGTTCGGGCAGCCCTTTTTCATGGAACGACACGGAGGCGAGGCATGGCGTTTCGTTTGTTTTCCCGGCAGGCAGAGGCCGCGCCGGTGATGGAGAAGAAGGCGCGGGCGGCCTCGGGGCGGGTCGCGGCGCTGGCGGCGGCGCCGGGGCGCGCGATCTGGTCGGCGCGCGATACGGCGACGCTGACGAAGGCCGGGTTCATCGGCAATCCGGTCGGGTTCCGCGCCGTGCGGCTGATTGCCGAGGCCGCCGCCGCGGTGCCGCTGATCTGCCAGGATGCCGCGCGGCGGTACGAGACCCATCCGGTTCTGGATCTGCTGCGCCGGCCCAACCCGGCGCAGGGACGGGCCGAGCTGTTCGAGGCGCTGTATGGCCAGATCCTGCTGAGCGGCAATGGCTACCTGGAGGCGGTCGGCGCGGGTGCGGGGCTGCCTGCGGAGCTGCATGTTCTGCGATCCGACCGGATGAGGGTGGTGCCGGGCGCGGATGGCTGGCCGGTGGCGTATGAATACGCGGTGGGCGGGCGCACGCATCGCTTCGACATGACCGGCGCGCCCGATCCGGTCTGTCATATCCGCAGCTTTCACCCCTCGGACGATCATTACGGGCTGTCGCCCCTGCAGGCGGCGGCGGTGGCGGTGGATGTGCATAACAGCGCCTCTGCCTGGTCGAAGGCGCTGCTGGACAATGCCGCGCGGCCCTCGGGCGCGATCGTCTATTCCGGGCCGGACGGGCAGGGGAACCTGTCGGCCGAGCAATATGAGCGGCTGACGGTGGAGATGGAGATGCATCACCAGGGCGCGCGCAATGCCGGGCGGCCGATGCTGCTGGAGGGCGGGCTGGACTGGAAGCCGATGGGGTTTTCGCCGTCGGATATGGAGTTCCACCAGACCAAGCAGGCGGCGGCGCGCGAGATCGCGCAGGCCTTCGGCGTGCCGCCGATGCTGATCGGGATACCGGGCGATGCGACCTATGCCAATTACGCCGAGGCGCATCGGGCGTTCTACCGGCTGACCGTGCTGCCGCTGGTCGGCCGGGTCGCGGCCGCGGTGGCGTGGTTCCTGTCGGAGCATCTGGGGGCGGAGGTCGATCTGCGGCCCGACCCGGACCAGATCCCGGCGCTGGCGGCCGAACGCGACCAGCAATGGCGGCGCATCGGCGAGGTGTCGTTTCTGAGCGATCCCGAGAAGCGCGCGCTTCTGGGCCTGCCGCCGCTGGCGGAGGGCTGAGATGGAGGGGTCGCGTTTCATGGACGGTCTCGATCCGCATCATCTGCGCTTCGAGGCGCAGGAACGGGTCATGGCGCTGCAATTCGGCGCTGTCGAGAAGCGGCTGGAGCGGATCGAGGCGCTGATCGCGGGGCTGGAGCGGCGGTTGTGGATGACGGTCTACGGCGTCGTGGCCGTGATCCTGACCCAGGCCGTGCAGTCGCTGATCGAGTTTGCATCGCAAGGGGGCTGAGGTGGACAGGGCAACGGAGATGAGATTTTCGGCCGGCGACCCGCCGCGGCGCGGCGATGATGCCGCGATCGAGGGCTATGCCAGCCGCTTCGGCCTGCCGGATCGGGGCGGCGATATCGTGGCGCGGGGGGCGTTTGCGGCCTCGCTCAGCCGGATTGCCGCGCAGGGCGGCAAGGTGCGGATGCTGTGGCAGCATGACCCGGCCCGGCCCATCGGCGTCTGGGACGAGGTGCGCGAGGATGCGACCGGGCTGTTCGTGCGCGGCCGGCTGCTGGCGGATGTGGCGCGGGCGCGCGAGGCGGCGGCGCTGATCGCGGCGGGGGCGATTGACGGGCTGTCCATCGGCTATCGCGCGATCCGGGCCGAGCGGGACGCGACGGGCCGCCGGGTGCTGCGCGAGGTCGAGCTGTGGGAGGTGTCGCTGGTGACCTTCCCGATGCTGCCCGAGGCCAAGCTGGACCGGAAGCAGGGCCGGGTGCAGGGCCGGACGCACAGCCCGACCCATGGCGGGCCGGACAGGGAATTCGCGGCGGCGCTGATCGCCGCGACCGAGGCGCTGCGGGTCTGAACCGCGCGGCCGCAGCGGGGCCGGGCGGGATTACTGCCTGGCGCCGGACCGGGGCGGAGGGCCCCAGACACCAATAAGGAGACGCTGATGAGCGAGACCAGGACCGCGGCGCCGGGCGCGCCCGGAGAGCTGAAGGCGGCATTGCTTGGGTTCGTCGATGAACTCAAGGGGTTCCGCCAGGATATCCAGACGAAACTCGATGCACAGGATCACCGCATGACCATGTTGGACCGCAAGACCGCCTTTCGCCCGCGCAGCCCGCTGGCCACCGAGCCGGCCGGGGAGGCGCCGGAGCGCAAGGCGTTTCATGCCTATCTGCGGCGCGGCGACGATGCCGCGCTGCGCGGCCCCGAGATCGAGGGCAAGGCGATGACCGCGGCGGCGCTGCCGGGCGTGGAGGCGGCGCCGCAACTGGCCGAGACGGTGCAATCGGCGCTGTCGGGGTCGGTCTCGCTCCGGGCGCTGTGCAATGTCGTGCAGGTGGAGTCGTCGGCTTACGAGGTGCTGGTGGATCGCGACGATCTGGGCACTGGCTGGGCGGGCGAGACCGAGGCGGTGGAGACCGACTCGCCCGGCATGGAAAAGATCACCATCCGTCTGCATGAGCTCTCTGCCATGCCGAAGGCGAGCCAGCGTCTGCTGGACGACGCCGCCTTCGACATCGAGGCCTGGCTGGCCGAGCGGATCGCGGACAAGTTCGCCCGCGCCGAAGCCCATGCCCTGCTGAACGGCGACGGGTTCGACAAGCCGGTGGGGCTGCTTCAGGCGGAGGTCGATGTCACCGGCGCAGGCGAGATCCACCGGCTGGGCGAGTTCGCCACCGGGGTGAGCGGCGGGTTTGCCGCGGCCAACCCGACCGAGGTGCTGATCGACATGGTCTATGCGCTGGATTCGCGGCACCGGGTCAATGCGCATTTCGTGATGAACTCCAAGACCGCATCGGTGATGCGCAAGCTGAAGGATGCAGACGGCCGCTTCGTCTGGGCCGACAGCCTGTCGGCGGGCCTGCCGGCGCGGCTGCTGGGGCATCCGGTGGTGCTGGCCGAGGAGATGCCGGATATCGCGCCGGATGCGCGGGCCATCCTGTTCGGGGATTTCAAGGCCGCCTACACCATCGCCGAACGTCCCGATCTGCGCATCCTTCGCGATCCGTTCTCGGCCAAGCCGAACGTGCTGTTCTATGCCACCAAGCGGATCGGCGGCGGGCTGGTCGACGGCCGCGCGATGAAGGTGCTGAAGTTCGGCGCCTGATCCGTCAGGTCGTCGAGGCCGCGCCGGCCGGCCCCCTGCCGGCTCAGCAACTGTCCGCGCATGCCTCGGGGCGCGCGGGCCGGCGCGGTTTTTCCCTGTGGACACGCGGCCAGACTGGCCCGGCTCGGACGGGAGGTTCGGGATGATACTAGTCGAGGAGACGACACCGGCGGATGCGGCGCTGCCGGTGGCGGAATTGCGGGCGCATCTGCGGCTCGGCTCCGGCTTCGCGCTGGAGGCGGGCGCGGCGGAGGACCGGGCGCTGGCCGGGTTCCTGCGCGCCGCCATCGCGATGATCGAGGGGCGGACCGGCAAGGTGCTGCTGCGCCGCGATTACCGGCTGCTGCTGGAGGGCTGGCGCGATCCGGCCTGCCAGCCCCTGCCGATGGCGCCGGTGGGCCGGGTGGCCGAGCTGGCCTTCGAGGCGCGCGACGGGGCGCGCCGCGCCGTGCCGCAGGCGGGCTGGCGGCTGGTCGAGGACGCGATGCGCCCCTGGATCGCGCCGCGGGGCGCGGTGCTGCCGTCGCCGCCGGAGGGCGGGCGGGTGCTGATCCGGTTCACCGCCGGGTTCGCGGATAACTGGACGGGCGTGCCGCCGGATCTGGCGCAGGCGGTGGTGATGCTGGCCACGCGCTATTACGAGGATCGCGGCGATGACGCGGCGCGGCTTGCCCTGCCGGTGGGGGTCAGCGCGCTGATCGAGCGGTGGCGGGCGGTGCGCGTGCTGTGCGGCCGGGGGGCGCGGTGATGGCGGTGCCGCGGCTGAACGTGCCGCTGACGCTGGAGACGGCGGAGCGGGAACCCGATGGCATGGGCGGGCAGCGCCTGGTCTGGCGCGCCTTGGGCGTCGTTTATGCGCAGATGCTGAGCGGGGCCGGGCGGCTGCGCGGGGCGCAGGCCGGCGCCGAAAGCCGCCTGGCCTGGCGGATCATCCTGCGCGCCGCCCCGCCGGGTGATCCGCGCCGCCCCGCGCCGGGCCAGAGGCTGCGCAGCGGTGCGCGCCTGTTCCGCATCGACGCGGTGGCGGAGGACGGGCCGGACGGGCGCTATCTGCGCATCAACGCTGTGGAGGAACCGGCATGAGCTATCGCGTCTCGGCGGCGCTGCAGGCGGCCGTCTATCGGAAATTGCGCGACGACGCGGAACTGGCCGCGCTGGTGGGGGACGCGGTGTTCGACGCGCTGCCCATCGCGCCGCCGGGTGGCGTTCATATCGCGATCGGGCCCGAGGAGGTGAGCGGGACGGCCGACAGCTCCGGCACGGTGTCGCGCCATGATTTCACCGTCTCGGTCCTGGCCGGGCGGGATGCGGCGACCGGGTTTGACGCGGTCAAGCGGGCCGCGATGGCGGTCAGCGCCGCGCTGGAGGATGCCGATCTGGCGATGGAGCGCGGCCGTCTGGCCGGTTTGTGGTTTCTGAAGGCCCGCGCGACGCGGGTGGAGCACAGCGCCGAGCGGCGGGTCGATCTGACCTTCCGGGCGCTGGTGGACCTGATCTGAGGAGAAAGTGACATGACGGTTCAAAACGGACGCGATCTGCTGATCAAGATGGATATGAGCGGTGCGGGACAGTTCGAGACGGTGGCCGGGCTGCGCGCCACGCGGCTGTCCTTCAACGCCGAGACGGTCGATGTGACCAGCCTGGAGAGCCAGGGCGGCTGGCGCGAGCTGCTTGGCGGGGCCGGGGTGCGCTCGGCCGCGCTGTCGGGCTCGGGCGTGTTCCGCGACGCGGCGACGGATGGGCGTGCGCGGCAGGTCTTCTTCGACGGCGAGGTGCCGCGCTGCCAGATCATCATCCCCGATTTCGGCATTGTCGAGGGACCTTTCCAGATCACCGCGCTGGAATATGCCGGCAGCCATAATGGCGAGGCGACCTATGAGCTGGCGCTGGCCAGTGCCGGGGCGCTGAGCTTCGTGGCGCTGTGATGGCCAATCCGATGCGCGGAGAGGTCGAGGTCACGCTGGACGGCGTGGCCCATCCGGCGCGGCTGACGCTGGGGGCATTGGCCGAGCTGGAGGCGGAATTGCAGGCCGCGTCGCTGATCGCGCTCGCCGAGCGGTTCGAGGCGGGGCGGTTCTCGGCCGCGGATGTGCTGGCGGTGCTGGTGGCCGGGCTGCGCGGGGCGGGCTGGAACGGGGACCGGGCCGTGCTGATGCGGGTCGAGATCGGCGGCGGGCCGGTGGGTGCTGCGCAGGCGGCGGCGCGGCTGCTGCACCTGGCCTTCGCGCTGCCGGAGTGAGCCGGGTGGCGGCGGAGCGGGCGGGGCAGGCTGGGCTGGACTGGCCGGGGCTGATGCGCGCCGGGATGCGGCATTTGCGGCTGACGCCGGACCAGTTCTGGGCGCTGACCCCGGCCGAGCTGGCGCTGATGCTGGGCACGGCGCCGGGCGGCAGGCCGATGACGCGGGCGCGGCTGGCGGCGCTGGCGCGGGACTGGCCGGATGAACATGCAATGGCGGGGGATGATGACGATGACGGACAGGGTGATGCCGGACACGGGGCGGCAGGATGACCCGGACGGGCAGATCGACAAGGCGGCCCGGATGACCGCGGCCTTCACGGCGGAGCTGGGCCGGATGCAGAAGCAGATGTGGCTGACCGGGCGCGAGGTTGACGGCTTCGCCCGCGGCATCCGCAGCGCCTTGGGTCGGGCCTTCGACGGAATGGTGCTGGACGGGCTGAGCCTGCGCGATGCGATGGGCGGGGTGGCGCGCGGCATGGCCGATACCGCCTATGGGATTGCCACCAAACTGGTGAAGCAGGCCCTGGCGGGGGTTCTGGCGCAGGGCGTGAACCAGCTCATGTCGGGGGCGATGCCGGCGGCGGCGCAGCAGGGGGCCACGCCTTTCGCCGCCGGTGCCGCATTCTCGCAGGGTCGGGTCGCGGCTTTCGCGAAAGGAGGGATTGTCACCAGCCCCACCCGGTTTCCCATGCGCGGCGGTGTCGGGCTGATGGGGGAGGCCGGGCCGGAGGCGATCATGCCGCTGTCGCGCGGCGCGGATGGACGGTTGGGCGTGGCCGCGACGGGCGGTGGCGCCGCGGCGCGGCCGGTGAATGTCTCGATCACCGTCAACACCCCCGACGTGGCCGGGTTCGCCCGCAGCCAGAGCCAGATTGCTGCGCACATGGGCCGGGCGCTCGCGCGCGGGCAGCGCAACCTGTGAGGTATAGCCATGTTCCACGAGATCCGATTTCCAGCCAATCTGTCCTTCGGCTCGGTCGGCGGGCCGGAGCGGCGCACCGAGATCGTCGCGCTGAGCAGCGGGCATGAGGAGCGCAACACCCCCTGGGCGCATTCGCGGCGCCATTACGATGCCGGGATCGGGCTGCGCTCGCTGGACGACATCGCCGCGCTGATCGCGTTTTTCGAGGCGCGGGGCGGGCAGTTGCACGGGTTCCGCTGGAAGGACTGGGCGGATTTCAAGAGCTGCGCACCAAGCGGCGCGCCGGAGTTCCGCGACCAGGTCATTGGCCATGGCGACGGGGCGCGCACGCAGTTCCGGCTGCGGCGGCGCTATGCCTCGGGACCGGCGGCCTATCTGCGCCCGATCGCCAAGCCGGTCGAGGGCACGGTGCGGGTCGGGGTGGGCGGCATCGAGCTGCGCGAGGGGCCGGATTACCGCGTTGATACGGCCACCGGCATCGTGACGCTGAGCGAGCCGCCGGGGCAGGATGCAGCGGTTACGGCGGGATTCGAGTTCGATGTGCCGGTGCGGTTCGACACGGACCGGATCGCGGTCTCGGTGGCCTCGTTCCAGGCGGGCGACATGCCGCAGGTGCCGGTGGTGGAGCTGCGGATATGACGGTCACGACATTGGCGCGGGCCTGGGCGGTGACGCGGGCGGACGGGGTGGTGCTGGGCTTCACCGATCACGATACGGCGCTGTCCTTCGCGGGGATCAGTTTCCGGCCGCAGGCGGGGATGGAGGCGCAGGCGGTGGTGCAGGGGGCCGGGCTCGCGGTGGATAACAGCGAGGCCATCGGCGCGCTGAGCGACGCGGCGATCGACGAGGCCGACATCATCGCCGGACGCTGGGATGGGGCGGAGATACGGCTGTGGGAGGTGGATTGGGCCGATCCGGCCGCGCATCGGCTGGTGTTTCGCGGCTCGCTGGGCGAGGTGACGCGGGCGGGCGGGGCCTTCCGCGCCGAGCTGCGCGGCCTGTCCGAGGCGCTGAACCGGCCGGTGGGCCGGGTCTATCACCCGCGATGCAGCGCGGTGCTGGGCGATGGCGCCTGCAAGGCCGATCTGTCGCGGCCGGGGCTGTCGGGCGAGGCGCGGATCGAGCAGGTCTCTGGCGCGCGGCTGGTTCTGTCGGGGCTGCATGGCCGTGACGACCGCTGGTTCGAGCGCGGCACGCTGCGCATCACCTCCGGCGCGGCGTCGGGGATCGCGGGGCATATCAAGAATGACCGCGCCCGGCCCGAGGGGCGGCGCGAGGTCGATCTGTGGGCGGCGCCGGGGATCCTGCCTTCGCCGGGGGACGCCGTCAGGCTGGAGGTGGGCTGCGACAAATCCGCATCACAGTGCCGGTTGAAATTCGGCAATTTCGCCAATTTCCGCGGGTTTCCGCATCTGCCGCAGGAGGACTGGCTGCTGGCGCCCGGCGCGCCGCAGCCGCGGCGGGCGGAGGCGCAGCCCAGCTTTCAGCCCGCCGAAGACCCCGAGCCGGGAGAGGCGGGGGCGGGCGCATGACCCCGCGCGAGGCCGAGATCCTGCGCCTTGCGCGGGGCTGGATCGGCACGCCTTATCAGCATCAGGCCTCCCGTCGCGGGACGGGCTGCGATTGCCTAGGGCTGATCCGGGGGATCTGGCGCGGGCTTTATGGCGATGAGCCGGAGGCGGCACCGAACTACACCCCGGATTGGGGCGAATATAGCGGGGACGAGACTCTGTTGTCCGGGGCCGCGCGTCATCTGTTGCCCGCGCCGGGTCCGATGAGGGCGGCCGATGTGCTGCTGTTCCGGATGCGGCCGGGCGGGGTCGCGAAACATCTGGGCGTGGTCTCCGCCATCGGGGCCGCGCCCGCGTTCATTCATGCCTATGACCGGCACGGCGTCGTGGAAAGCCCGCTTTCCGCGCCCTGGCGGCGGCGGATCGCGGCGCGGTTCCGCTTTCCCGACTGAAAGGAGTCCTCATGGCGACGATCCTGTTATCCGCGGCTGGTGCCTCGCTGGGTGCGGGGGTCGGTGGAACTGTGCTGGGGCTGGGCGGCGCGGTGATCGGCCGCGCGGTCGGCGCGACGGTCGGGCGGGTCATCGATCAGCGCCTGCTGGGGGTCGGCGCGCAGGCGGTGGAGACGGGCCGGATCGACCGGCTGCGGCTTCAGGGCGCGGGCGAGGGCGCGCCGATTGCGCGGCTCTGGGGGCAGATGCGGCTGCCGGGGCATGTGATCTGGGCCGGACCCTTGACCGAGACCTCATCGCGGCAGGGCGGCGGCAAGGGGGCGGGGCCACGGGTGACGCAGATCTCCTATCGACTCAGCTTCGCGCTGGCGCTGTGCGAAGGGCCGATCCTGGGCGTCGGGCGGGTCTGGGCCGATGGCGAGGAGATTCCGCCCGGCGATCTGAACATGCGGGTCTATCACGGTGGTGAGGCGCAGCTTGCCGATCCCTGCATCGTCGCGCATGAGGGCGAGGCCGCGCCGGCCTATCGCGGCACCGCCTATGTCGTGCTGGAGGAGCTGGAGCTGGACCGCTGGGGCAACCGGCTGCCGCAGCTGAGCTTCGAGGTGACGCGCGAGGCGCGCTCGGGCGGCGGGCTGTCGCGGCTGGTGGAGGCGGTGGCGCTGATCCCCGGCACCGGGGAGTATTCGCTGGCGACCACCCCGGTCAGCTATGATCTGGGGCTGGGCGCGCGGCAGGCGGCCAACAGTGCGACGCCGCTGGCCGCGACGGATTTCGCGGCGTCGATGGACAGTCTGGGACGCGAATTGCCGCGTGTCGGCTCGGTCTCGCTGATCGTGTCCTGGTTCGGGGATGATCTGCGCGTGGGGCAGTGCCGATTGCGCCCGAAGGTCGAGGATGGGAGCCGCGACGGCGCCGAGATGGCGTGGCGCGCGGGCGGCATCGCGCGCGAGGCAGCGCAGGAGGTGGCGCGGGTGAATGATCGGCCGATTTATGGCGGCACACCCGCCGATGCCTCGGTCATCGAGGCGCTGCGCGCGATCGCCGCCTCGGGGCGCAGGGCGGTGTTCTATCCGTTCATCCTGATGGAGCAGCTGGCCGGGAATGGCCGGACCGATCCCTGGACGGGCGCGGCAGATCAGCCGGTGATGCCGTGGCGGGGCCGGATCACCGCCGAGATCGCGCCGGGGCGTGACGGCTCGCCCGATGGCACGGCCCAGAACAGCGCGGCGGTGCGGCGGTTCTTTGGCCAGGCGGCGCGCGGGGATTTCCGGGTCGAGGGTGAGGAGGTGCATTATGACGGGCCGGAGGAATGGTCCTATCGCCGTTTCATCCTGCATTACGCGCATCTCTGTGCCGTGGCGGGCGGGATTGACGCGTTTCTGATCGGATCGGAGATGCGCGGGCTGACCCAGCTTCGCGGGCCGGGCGATCATTTCGTGGCGGTCGAGGAGTTGCGCCGGCTCGCGGCGGATGTACGCGCGATCCTGGGGCCCGGGGTGAAGATCAGCTATGCTGCCGACTGGTCGGAATATTTCGGCTATCACCCCGGCGGGGGCGAGGCGTTCTACAATCTCGACCCGCTCTGGGCCGACAGAAATGTCGATTTCATCGGCATCGACAATTACATGCCGCTGTCGGATTGGCGCGAGGGCGAGGATCACGCCGACGCGCATTGGGGCCGGATCGACGCGCCCGGCTATCTGGAGGCGAATGTCGCGGGGGGCGAGGGGTATGACTGGTACTACGCCGATCCCGCCCATCGCGCGGCGCAGATCCGCACGCCGATCACCGATGGGGCGCATGGCGAGCCCTGGGTCTGGCGCTACAAGGATCTGGCGAATTGGTGGGGGCGGAGCCATCACGAGCGGATCGGGGGCGCGCGGATGGCGACGCCCACCGCCTGGGTGCCGCGCTCCAAGCCGATCTGGTTCACCGAGATGGGGTGCGCGGCGCTCGACAAGGGGACCAACCAGCCCAACAAGTTCCTGGACGCGATGAGCTCGGAATCGCGCCTGCCGCATTATTCGACCGGGCGGCGCGACGATGCGGTGCAGGCGGCCTATGTGGCGGCGATGACCCGCTATTGGGGCGACCCGGCGCATAATCCGGTGGGGCTTTATGGCGGGCGGATGGTGGACATGGCGCGGGCGCATGTCTGGTGCTGGGATGCGCGGCCCTATCCGGCCTTTCCCGGCCGCGACGATCTGTGGTCGGACGGACCGGCCTGGGACCGGGGGCATTGGCTGAACGGGCGGGCGGGCGCGGTGCCGCTGGGGGCGGTGGTGGCGGATCTGTGCCATGCGGCGGGGCTGCGGGGTGCCGATGTCAGCGGGCTGTCCGGGGTGGTGCGCGGCTATGTCTCCGGGGCGGTGGATACGCCGCGGGCCAGCCTTCAGCCGCTGATGCTGGCCTACGGTTTCGATGCGGTGGAGCGCGATGGCAGGCTGGTCTTCCGGATGCGCGACGCCCGCATCGCTGCCGAGCTGACCGAGGATGATCTGGCCGAGGGCGCGGAGGGTGCACACGACACCGCGCGCGCCGCCGAGGCCGAGATCGGCGGGCGGGTCCGGCTGACCCATCTGGCGGCTGGGGGCTATGCCCCTTCGACCGTCGAGGCGGCGATGCCGGGTGACGGCGTGGCGGCGGTGACGGACAGCGAGATGCCGCTGCTGCTGACCGTACCGGAGGCGCGGGCGGTTGCCGAACGCTGGCTGGCCGAGGCGCGGCTGGGACGGGAGACGATCCGGTTTGCCCTGCCGCCGTCGCGCGCGGGGCTCGGGCCGGGCGACGTGGTGTCGCTGCGCCGGCGCGGCGATGACGCTGCGCGCCGCTGGCGCATCGACCGGGTGGAGCGGGCCGGCGCGATCACCGTCGAGGCGGTGCTGACCGAGCCGGGGATCTATCGCCCCGCCGACCACATGGAGGGGGGCCTCGCCGTGCCGCGCTACCGCCCGCCGATGCCGGTCTGGCCGGTGATCCTGGATTTGCCGCTGATGGCCGGAAGCGAGGTGCCGCATGCGCCCCATATCGCGGTGGCGGCCACCCCCTGGCCCGGCTCGGTCGCGATATATGGATCGGCCAGCCGGGACAGCGATTTCCGCCTGAACCGGGTGCTGCCGCGGGGCGCGATGGTCGGGCTGACGGAGAGCCCGCTTCGCCGCGCGCGGCATGGGCTGATCGACCGGGGCGCGGGTCTGCGGGTGCGATTTGCCTCGGGCGGGCTGTCTGGCGTGGCGATGGAGCGGCTGCTGCGTGGCGCGAACCTGATCGCGATCGGCGACGGCACGGCAAATGGCTGGGAGATCCTGCAATTCGCCCGTGCCGAGCCGCTTTCGCCGGGCCTGTGGTCGCTGCGCGAGCGGCTTCGCGGGCAGTTCGGCACCGATGCGCTGATCCCGGCGGTTTGGCCCGCGGGCTCGCTGGTGGTGGTGCTGGACGGGGCGGTCAGGCAACTGGACATGGCGCCGGAGGAGCTGGGGCTGATGCGGCACTGGCGGATCGGGCCTGCATCGCGCCCGGCGGATGATCCGCGTTACCGGTTGCGCAGCACGCAGAGCTTCGGGGCCGGGTTGCGCCCCTATGCGCCCTGCCATCTGCGGCTGGATGGCGCGCGGCTGAGCTGGGTGCGGCGGACGCGGGTGAACGGGGACCGCTGGGATCTGGCCGAGGTGCCGCTGGGGGAGACGCGGGAGGAATATCTGGTCCGGGTCGAGACCGGGGGCGCGCTGCGCGATTTCACCTGCGACCGGCCCTGGCTGGATCTGCCGGCGGAGATGGCCGCTGCCGCCGGGCAGGGCGGGTTGGTCGTGCGGGTTGCGCAGATCTCGGACCGCTACGGGCATGGATCTTTCGTCAAGAGGAGCTTCTGATGAGCAACGACACCACATCGCGCCTGTCCCTGCCGCTATTGCAGGCGGCGCAGGCGCAGAAACATGTCACCGTGAACGAGGCGATGGCGCGGCTTGACGGGCTGGTCAATCTGGTGCTGGTGAGCGTGACCCGGCCCCAGCCGCCGGAGGCGGTGGCCGACGGCGCCTGCTACGGCGTGCCGGAGGGCGCGGGCGGGGACTGGGCCGGCCAGGCGGGTCAGATCGCCGTCGCGTCGAACGGCGGCTGGGTGTTCACCAGGCCGCAGGCCGGGATGCGCGGCTTCATCGCCGATCGCGGGGTCACCGCCATCCATGACGGCGGAGACTGGGTCGCCGGGGCGGTGACGCTTGGCGGGTTCGGATCGGCGCTTGCCGCCCGCACCGCCGAGGCCGAAGTCGAGATCGCTGCCGGCGCGCGCATGACCACCTCGCTGGTCCTGCCTGCGGCGGGCATGGTCATCGGGGTGACCGCGCGGGTGACGGAGGCGATCACCGGCTCGCTCAGCGGCTGGCAGATGGGGACGGATGGCGCGTTCGACCGGTTCGGATCGGGCCTGGGCCTTCCGGCGGGAAGCTGGGCGCGGGGGATGCTGTCGCAGCCCTTTACCTACTGGTCGCCCGCGCCGATCATGCTGAGCGCGACCGGGGGCGCCTTTGCCGGGGGGCGGCTGCGCATCGCCGCGCATTGGCTGGAGCTGACATTGCCGCGCTGACGGGTTTCGCATGGCGCGGCATTGCGGTAGCTTGACGTCAAAAGGAGACCGCCATGAACCGTCCCGCGACACCCCAACCCGCTGCCGCGTCTGCGCCGCTGTCCGGCGTGGCATTATGGGCGCAGATCTGCACCGAGGCGCGCGCGGCGATCCAGACCGAGCCGCTTCTGGGGGCGCTGATCCATGGCGGGCTGCTGCATCACGACAACCTGCAATCCGCCCTGGCCTATCGCTTCGCGCTGAAGCTGAATTCGGGCGAGATGTCCGAGCAGCTTCTGCGCGAAATCGCGGATTCCGCCTATGCGCAGCGCCCCGAGTTGGTCTCCGCCGCCGAGGCCGATCTGCGTGCCGTTTACGAGCGTGACCCGGCCACGCACCGGATGATCCAGCCGCTGCTGTTCTTCAAGGGGTTCCAGGCGTTGCAGGCCTACCGGATCGGGCATTGGCTGTGGACCGAGGGACGCCGCGACATGGCCTATTTCGTGCAGATGCGCTGCTCGGAAGCGTTCGGGGTGGATATTCACCCCGCAGCACGGGTCGGACAGGGGGTGATGATGGATCATGCCCATTCCATCGTGATCGGGGAGACCGCGGTGGTCGGTGACAATGTCTCGATGCTGCATTCGGTGACGCTTGGCGGGACCGGCAAGGCCGATGGCGACCGGCATCCCAAGATCGGCAATGGCGTGCTGATCGGGGCGGGCGCGAAGGTTTTGGGCAATATCACCGTCGGGCGGTGCAGCCGGATCGCGGCGGGCTCGGTCGTCTTGCAGGACGTGCCGCCCTGCAAGACCGTGGCCGGGGTCCCCGCACAGCTTGTCGGCGATGCGGGCTGCACCGATCCGGCCTTTGCGATGGATCACCTGATTGAGGTGACCGGGATCGAAGGCGAGGATGGCGGCTAGAGCGAGGCCACCCAGCCCGGGACGATCTCAGTCGCCGGGCCGGTCAGATGTTCCTGAAAATCGCTGCTGACCGCCGAGCGGTCGAGATTGAGTTCCACGCAATGCGCCCGGAACTGCCGCGCCATCCGCACGAAGCCGGCGGCGGGATAGACATTGCCGGAGGTGCCGATGGCAGCGAACAGGTCGGCCCGTTCCAGCTCCTCGGTGATGTCGTCCAGATCATAGGGCATTTCCCCGAACCAGACGACATCGGGCCGCGCGCTGCGGCTGCCGCAATCCGGGCAGGCGGTCGTCACATCCATCACCGCCGGGCTTGGCCAGCGATGCCCGCAGGCGGCGCAGAGCGCGCGGTTGAGCCGCCCATGCATGTGGATCACGTAAGGCGCGCCGCCGCGTTCGTGCAGATCGTCGACATTCTGGGTGACCAGCGTGACGTCATGCTTGCGGGCGAGATCCGCGAGTGCACGATGCGCGGCGTTGGGCTGCGCCGCGGCGGCCGCCGCCCGGCGGGCATTGTAGAAGCGATGGACGAGGGCCGGATCACGGGCATAGGCCTCGGGCGTGGCGACATCTTCGAGACGATGTTCCTCCCACAGCCCATCCTCGGCGCGGAAGGTGCGCAAGCCGCTTTCGGCCGAGATCCCCGCCCCGGTCAGGACGGTGATGCGCATGTCAGCGGCAATAGGCCTCGGCCGCGCCGGCAAAGCGCTTGTAACGGGCCCAGAAGGCGTTGTCGCGGTCGCTTTTCGACATGCGGACCACCTGCGCCTCATGCGGGTCGCGGAAGAAGCGCGCGGCGCGGCGCTGATCGGCGCGCGACAGCGTCTGGTTGGCCACCTGCTGCACGCAGCTGCACAGCGCCGTCTGCCGTGCGCCGCGGTCGGACCGCACGCAGGCATTGTCGATCGGCCCGGCCATGGCCAGCGGCGTGGTCAGAACGATCGCGGCTGCGGCGATAATCAATCGGTTCATCTCTGTCTCCTCGGGTCTGCCTGTTTCGCCTTTGCGGCGTGTTTTGGGGGCGGCGGCGAGCGCCTGCCCCGATCCGGCCAGACTAGCAAGAAAGCCCGAATCGCTCAATCGCCGGGCGCGGGGCAGGAGTCGCGCAGCGCCGCCGGGCGGGGGGGCATATCTTGTGTCGCCACGGATCAGGCCGGGCGCGGGTCGTAGCCGGCGTCGCGAATCACCTGCCGGGCGCGGTCCGGGTCCAGCCCTTCGACCGTGACTTCATGCGTTTCGAGCGAGACCTGCGCCGTGCCGCCGGCCCCGGCGACGGCCTGTTCGATGGTGGTCTTGCAGTGAGTGCAGCTCATGTCGGGAACGTGCAGCTTCATCGAATCCTCCCAGTCAAATGCCGCCAGCATGGCGGGGCGGGCGGGATGGGGCAAGGGCGGGATCGGGCAGGGTTGCGGCCGGATCAGATCACCCGGAAGAGGTCCACGTCGATCATGCCGTGATCGGTGATCTTGAGATGCGGGATCACCGGCAGCGCGAGAAAGGCCAGTTGCAGGAATGGTTCGTGCAGCACGATACCCAGATCCTGCGCCGCGCGGCGCAGATCCGTGAGCGCATCATGCACCGTCTCGAAGGGCGCCGCGCTCATCAGACCGGCGATTTCCAGCGGCAGTTCGGCCCGCACCGCGCCGCCCTCCACCACGACGAAGCCGCCGCCCATCTGTGCCAGGCGTTCCGCCGCGCGGGTCATGTCGGCGTAATCCATGCCGACAAGGGCGATATTGTGGTGGTCATGGCAGACGGTGGAGCCGATGGCGCCGCGCTGCATTCCGAAGCCGCGCACGACCCCATTGGCGATATTGCCGTTCTGCCCATGCCGCTCGATAATGGTGATGCGGGCGAGGTCGCGGGCCGGATCGGGGCGGCGGTCGCCATCCGTCGTTGCGATATCCTCGCGCAGATGATCGGTGAGGATGCGGCCCGGCTGGATGCCGATGACCGGGGTGTCGCCGGAGCCGGGCAGGCGGAAATCATCGGGCGAGAGCGGCGGCAGATGGACCGATCCGAGGCCGACCGGCGCGGGGGGCGGGCGATCCGCGAAGGCCTGCGCATCGACCGGCACCCCGCCGCAGATGACCTGCCGCACGCTGCATTGCGTCACATCCTCCAGCACGACGATATCGGCGCGGCGGCCCGGCGCGATCTGGCCGCGATCCTTCAGCCCGAAAGCCTCGGCCGCCGACAGGGAGGCGGCGCGATAGACCGCGAGCGGGTCGCAGCCATGCGCGATCAGGCGGCGGATCATGCTGTCGAGATGGCCCTCCTCGGCAATGTCGAGCGGGTTGCGGTCATCGGTGCACAGGCAGATATAGGGTGCGGTGACGGGCGTCAGCACCGGCGCGAGCGCGTCGAGATCCTTGGACACCGAGCCTTCGCGGATCAGGATGCGCATCCCTTTTTGCAGTTTCTCCGCCGCCTCGGCCGCCGTCGTCGCCTCATGCTCGGTGCGGATTCCCGCGGCGAGATAGGCGTTCAGATCGCGCCCCGACAGCAGCGGCGCATGGCCGTCGATATGGCGGCCGGCAAAGGCGCGCAGCTTGTCCATGCAGCCGGGATCGCGGTGGATGACGCCGGGGTAGTTCATGAATTCCGCCAGACCGATCACCGACGGGTGATCCGCAAGCGCGCTCAGCGCCGCGGCGTCGAGCGCGGCCCCCGATGTCTCCATCGCGGTCGACGGCACGCAGGAGGACAGGTTCACGCGCAGATCCATCAGCATCGTCTCGGCCGCCTGCTGGAAATAGCGCACCCCGGCCGCGCCGGTGACATTTGCGATCTCATGGGGGTCGCAGATCGCGGTGGTGATGCCGCGCGGGGTCACGCAGCGGTCGAATTCGGCGGGCGTGATGCAGGAGCTTTCGATATGCAGATGCGTGTCGATGAAGCCGGGCACGAGGATCGCGCCGGTGACGTCGATCTCTGCCCGCCCGTCATAGGCCGCGCCGATGCCCACGATCATGTCGCCGCAGATCGCCACGTCGCCCGCGATGCGCGCGCCGCTGGCCATGCACCAGACCGTGCCGCCTTTCAGCACCAGATCGGCGGGGGCGTCGCCGCGCCCCTGCGCGATGCGGGTTTCGAGATCGGGTCGGGCGCTGTCTGGCATCGGTTTTCTCCTGCATTGCCGCGATGATCGGCTGCGCGGCGGGCGGAGTAAAGCCCGGCGCACGCGGGCTCTTCCAGCGGGTCGCGCGGGGCTGTATACGCGCTCCATGACCGAGCTTAACCTGATCCGCAATTTCTCCATCGTGGCGCATATCGACCACGGCAAATCCACGCTGGCCGACCGGCTGATCCAACTGACCGGCACGGTGGCCGAGCGGGACATGAAGGCGCAGATGCTGGATGCGATGGATATCGAGCGGGAACGCGGCATCACAATCAAGGCGAACACGGTGCGGATTTCCTATCCGGCGCAAGACGGGCAGACCTATGTGCTCAACCTGATCGACACGCCCGGCCATGTCGATTTCGCCTATGAGGTCAGCCGGTCGATGCGCGCGGTCGAGGGGTCTCTGCTGGTGGTCGATGCTACGCAGGGGGTCGAGGCGCAGACGCTGGCCAATGTCTATCAGGCCATCGACGCGGATCACGAGATCGTGCCGGTGCTGAACAAGATCGACCTGCCCGCCGCCGAGCCGGACCGGGTGAAGGAGCAGATCGAGGATGTGATCGGCATCGACGCATCGGAGGCCGTGCCGATTTCCGCCAAGACCGGCCTCGGCATCCCCGATGTGCTGGAGGCGATTGTCACGCGCCTGCCCGCGCCGACCGGCGACCGGGACGCGGCGCTGAAGGCGATGCTGGTCGATAGCTGGTATGACCCTTATCTGGGCGTCGTGGTGATGATCCGGGTCATGGACGGGGTCATCCGCAAGGGCGATCAGGTCAAGATGATGCAGACCGGGGCGAGCTACAGGCTCGACAAGCTGGCGGTTCTGACGCCGGCGATGAAGGATATTGCGGAACTCGGGCCGGGCGAGATCGGGGTCTTTACGGCCTCGATCAAGCAGGTGCGCGACACCCGCGTCGGTGACACGATCACCCATGAGAAGAAGCCCACCGACAGGCCGCTGGCCGGGTTCAAGCCCGCGCAGCCCGTGGTGTTCTGCGGCCTCTTCCCGGTCGATGCGAATGATTTCGAGGCGCTGCGCGACGCCATCGAGAAGCTGGCGCTGAACGATGCGTCCTTCAGCTATGAGATGGAGACCTCGGCCGCGCTCGGCTTCGGGTTCCGCTGCGGCTTCCTGGGGCTGTTGCATCTGGAGGTGATCCGCGACCGGCTGGAACGCGAATATGATCTGGATCTCATCACCACCGCGCCTTCGGTCGTGTTCCGCCTGCATATGCGCGACGGCGAGGTGATCGAGTTGCACAACCCCGCCGACATGCCCGATCTGACCCTGGTCGATCATATCGAGGAGCCGCGCATCAAGGCCACGATCATGGTGCCGGACGAATACCTGGGCGATGTGCTGAAGCTGTGTCAGGACCGGCGCGGGATCCAGATGGATCTGACCTATGCCGGTAGTCGTGCCATGGTGGTCTATGACCTGCCGCTGGCCGAGGTGGTGTTCGATTTCTACGACCGGCTGAAATCGGTGACCAAGGGTTATGCAAGTTTCGACTACCAGATAAGCGAATATCGCGAGGATTACCTCGTGAAGATGTCGATCCTGGTGAATGACGAGCCGGTCGATGCGCTGTCCATCATGGTCCATCGCGACCGCGCCGAGGCGCGCGGCCGGGTGATGGTCGAGAAGCTGAAAGAGCTGATCCCGCGCCATATGTTCAAGATCCCGATCCAGGCCGCCATCGGGTCGCGGGTGATCGCCCGCGAAACGCTGAGTGCCATGCGCAAGGATGTGACCGCGAAATGCTATGGCGGGGACGCGACGCGCAAGAAGAAGCTGCTGGAAAAGCAGAAGGCCGGCAAGAAGAAGATGCGGCAATTCGGCAAGGTCGAAATCCCGCAGACGGCGTTCATTCAGGCGTTGAAGATGGATAGCTGAGGCGGCGGGCGCGGCCCCGCGCCGCGCCTGTCATTCCATCGCTTCGCCCGCGTCGGATGATCGGCGCGGTCGCGTCATGCTGGCCGCGGACCGCGCCTGACGTCATGACGATCTGCACGGCGTCTCGGGTCAGCCGATGCGGCCCGACCCGGCCGGTGGCTGGCATTGCCCTGTCGCTGTCGCGGCGCCTTTGTCCGCCCCTCCCTCAGCTTATCGGCTCCCCGCGGCGGCTTGGATGACTTTCGGGCGGGCTGCCGGCGCGGTTGTCCTGTTGTAACGTCGCGTTATACCTGCAAATGCTATGGAAAGTGCCTGGTTGCGGGGTTCCGCGCTGGACAAAACTGACATATATGCCAAATCAAAGCCTATCGAATCGTTAGAGTTTGGTTCCCAGTACACCGCGTCCATGCAGGCTTTGCTTATTTGCGATTAGCGTTCGGGGGGGAACCAGTTGGCGTTCATTTCTGAAATTCATTATCAGAACACCTACTCCAACAATAGCGGCGTGGCGGAGTATGTCGAGGTTGCGCTGACCACGGCCGAAGTCGAGGCGATGCAGGCCGGGGATCTGACCTTCACCATCTCGACCTATGAGCAGAATGGCAGCCTGGCGCAGGTCTTCGTGCTGGACCCGGACGATGTCGTTGTGGACCCGGTGACCGGCGTGCCGACCATTCTGGTCCCGGCGGCGCTCTCCGGCCCGGCGGCCACCTCGGAGCCGGAGGCGGTGGCGCTGACCCGCAGCGAGGGCGGCGGTCCCGAACAGGTCATCAGCTTCTACGATATCGCGCCTGCAAACGGCACGATCGAGGCGGACGGCGGTCCCGCCAACGGCGCGACGGCTGAACTGCTCCCTGCCAGCAATAACGGCCAGAGCATCCAGTTCGACCGGGCTGGCAACCGGATCGACGGCAAAGTGACGCCGAACCAGGCGGTGTGTTTCGCTGCCGGCACGCGGATCGAGACGGCCTCGGGCGAGGTGGCGATCGAGGATCTGTCGGCAGGCGCGATGGTGCGCACCCGCGATCACGGATTGCAGCGCCTGAGCTGGATCGGACGGCAGCATCTGGATGACGCAGCACTGCACCGCGCGCCGCATCTGCGCCCGGTGCGCATCCGCGCGGGATCGCTGGGCGACGGGCTGCCGTCGCGGGATCTGGTCGTCAGCCCGCAGCATCGCATTCTGGTCAACTCGAAAATTGCGCAGCGCATGTTCGGCGCGGCGGAGGTCCTGGTCGCGGCCAAGCAGCTTTGCGGGATAGGCGGGATCGGGATCGACATGCAGGCGCGCGGCGTCACCTATTACCACATGCTGTTCCGCCGCCACGAGATCGTGTTCTCCAACGGTGCGGAGACGGAGAGCCTGTTCACCGGGCCGGAGGCGCTTGCCTCGGTCGGGACGGCCGCGCGGGACGAGATCGCCGCCCTTTTCCCCGAAATCACCCGTCCCGATTTCAACCCGCGCCCGGCCCGCCCGCTGGTCCCCGGCGCGCGCGGCAGGCGGCTGGCGGCGCGCCATGTCCGCAACAGCCGCCCGTTGCTGATGTCGTGACGCCCAGCCTTCGGGCGGTGTCTGCATGGTGGACGGCGCGGCCTGCCTCGCCGCCCTGCCGGATGTGCAAACGGCGGCCCTCGCGGGGCCGCCGGTCAGAGGCGTGGATGGCGGTGCGGGATCACAGCCCGCTTTGCACTTCCTGGCTTTCGGTGGTGATCGCCTCGCCGGCGCTCTGCATGTCGCGGCCCGCGCCCTGGATGGTCTCGCAGGCGGTCAGCGCCAGCAGCGCAAGGGCGGGGACGATCAGACGGACACTCTTCATCGGGATACTCCTGCTGTGTTGCGGGGCGCCAACGCGACCGCAGGGGCGGGGGTTTCCGCCGATGGGCGGCCGCCGCGCTCAGTCGCGCCAGATCAGCAGCGCGGGGCGGCAGTAATTGACCGAGGCCATGGCGAGCGAGACCGAGCCGTCATCCGGCCCGGCGCCGAAATGGGACGGGCCCGTGCCCTCGGCCTTCAGATCGGGGTTCAGGGTGAAGGTGATGCCCTGTCCCGCGCCGCGCGGCTCGGGCGAGGCGCGCCAGATCCGTGTCTTGCCGGGCAGGCCCAGGGCGCGGCGGGCGAAATCGCCGGCCGCGCACCAGTAATCGGTCGCATCATGCAGGGGCGCATAGGCGACGGAGATCTCGGTCGGGCCGGTCTGAGCCGCGACCATGCCGTTCTTGGCGGTAAAGCCCGCGGCCTGCGCGGCCGGTAGCGCCGCCAGCAGGGCGAGGCTCAGCAGGGTCGCAGTCCGTGCCATCGGGCAGCCCTATCGCTTGTTGCGGGTGGTGGACGGGAACCACATGCCCATCCAGGCATCCAGCCAGAGCTGCTGCCATTCCTTCATCATCTGCGTCTGCGCCTTGCTCATCTCGGCCATCATCTGGCCGCGTGCGGCGCCGGTCATGCTGTTGGCGGCGGACAGCCAGGCGCTCATCCAGGGGTTTTTCAACGCTCTCTCCTCAACGAAGGTTAAAGACCATCAATGCGGCGGGGGGCGGCCGGGTTCCGAAGCCGCACGCGCGGCGCGGCACCTGCGCGGACCGATCAGCCGGGACAGTCGCCCATCGCAGTGGCGAACTCGGTGTCGGTTGCCTGCAGAGACCCGCGCTCGATCCGGATCGGGCGATAGGGCGGGGTGGCCTGATTGGCGGGCTGCACCATGCTGAGCGCGTAGCAGCCGATGAAGACGGTCCGGCTGCCATCCCTGCCCGTGGCGCGGATCGCGACCGGGACCGAGAAGCGCAAGGTGCCCGCCGCGCCGTCGCTTTCGGTCGGGCCAAGCCGCAGCTCGACCTGCGCCGTGTCGGCATAGCCGTCGCGGAAGCGCTCAAAGGGCGGGGCGGCGCCGGGTGCGAAATAGCTCCAGCCCCGCAGATATTCGCCCCGGTCGATGGCATTATAGAGCGAGGTGACGACGCGGGCGGCAGAGGAACGGTCGTCGATGAAGTCATCACTCTGTGCGGTCGCGGCGGGGGGCGCGGCGATCAAAACGAGGCAAAGGAGGGTGCGGCGGAGGGTCATGTCGGTCCGGTCTGGTGGCGAGGTTACGGGAGACCGGGCCTGTTGGACCGGCCGGGCGGCGCGGTGGGATGCTACATGTCCATTTCCATGTCCATGTCCTGCGCGGCGGCGGCGGCCTCCTGCGCGACCTCTTCTTCATGCAGCGCGGTTGCCACTTCGGCGGCCTGCTGGATCTCCATCGCCGCCTGCGCCGCGCTGTAATCACGCGCGAGCTTGTCGATCTGCTCTGCCTTCTCGCGCGGCAGCAGCACGGCCAGCTCGCCATCTTCCTGCAGCATATACTCGATGCCGGGATCGGCGAGATCGAGCATCACCGGCACGGCAGACATGGCGCCGAACACCTCCCAATCGGCCGAGATCGTGGCATTGCCCGCGGCGATTTCGTCGTAGCGCGGCGGGGCGATCTGCCCGCGCGGCTCGTATCCGGTCTGGCCTGCGGCCATATCCGCGACTTCGGTGTAGATCGGGGCGAGGCGCAGATCCTCGCGGGTGAAGCTGTGCACCCGCCTGATCCCGTCGGGCGGGCAGCTTTCGCCGCGCTTGACGAAGTCGTTCATATTCTCGGTCCCGGTGTCGCCATTGCAGTAGCGGAAATTATGCCCGTCATCGCCGATATCGGCGGGGCTGATGCGCGTGCCCTTGACCGGCATGTTGCGATCCTTGTGCGACCAGACGATGGGCGCGAGCGTCGCGGTCTCTGTCGCGGCGCCGGTCTGGGCCCATGCCGGCGCGGTGGCCGCCATTTGCGCGGCCGCGATCAGCGCGCCTGCGGCGAGTTGGCCAGGATCAATTCGTCGCGGCGGGGCAGGCGGATGGTCCATCTTAATTGCTCCCTCAGAACATGGCGGGCGATCAGGAAATGCTGGGTGTCGTTGGATTCGAGATAGTAGAGCCCCCAGCAGAGGCGCAGCGCGTCTTTCGGCGCGGCGCCCTGGCAGGCGTCGATATCGGCATGGCTGCCCGACAATTCGGCCAGGCCGGGGATGGATGCGGTCTCGGGCGCGGGCGCGATCTGGACCCAGTCGAGCGCCGGAAGATAGGCGCGCGCCGTGTTGCGCCCGATGTTCCAGGACAGGCACAGAAACAGCACCGACATGGCGGCGAGCACGCCGAAGCTGATCTGGGCGAGGCCAGGCGGGCGGGTGTGCCGCGCGCGGCGGCCGTGATCCTCGATCAGGCACTGGATGGCCCTGGCGGCGGTGACGATGAAGGCGGCGAAACCTGCGATGCGCAGCGCATAGCTGGCCCATCCGGGATCGCTGCCGCCGAAGATGCTGGCATAGACCGAGACGGATTGCGCCAGCACGTCCTCGAATCCCAGCCCCATCTCGCCCATGCGGATGCCGTAGAAGTCGTAATAGGCCGAGGAATAGACATAGCCGGTCAGATAGAAGATCGCCGTGACCGCCGCGACGAGCAGCGCATCGACCAGTTTCGCGAACATATACCATCCCCCGCGGACCGGCCCGGCGGGTGCGGGTTGCCTGGCGGCAATGCCCGTCACACGGCGGTCAGTCAGCCAAGTTTCGACTTTTCTTCCATGATCTTAGCAGAATCGCGGCCGCCCGGCACCATCCGAATGAACGGGGCGGTGCCGACTGCGTGGCGGGGTCGCTCAGCCGAGGAACCCGGCCACCGCCTCGCCCACCTCTTTCGGCTTCTCGGCATGGATCCAGTGTCCGCAGCCGTCCAGATAGCGCAGCTCCGCCTGCGGGAAATAGCGGCGGATCGCATCTGCGGCGGGGCCTTCGGCGGCGTAATCCGAGGCCGCGCCGGCCAGAAACAGGGCCGGTCCGTCGAACGCGCCGGGGTTCAGCCCGTCGGGCCAGCCGGTCAGGCTGGACATCTGGTCGGACAGCACGTCGAGATTGAGCTTCCATTCCGGCGGATCGGCCTTCAGGTCGAGGCTTTGCAGCAGAAACGCCCGCACGCCGGGATCGTCGATCTCGGCCGCCAGCCGCTTGTCGGCGTCGGAGCGCAGCTTGAGACCGGTCAGATCCATTCCCTGCATGGCGTCGATATATTCCTGCTGGCTGTGGCTGTAGGTCACGGGCGCGATGTCCATCACCACCAGCCGCCGCACCAGTTCGGGGCGGCTCAGCGCCAGGGTCATCGCGGCCTTGCCGCCCATGGAATGGCCGACCACATCCGCCACCCCTCCGTGCGCCTCGATCACCCGGGCCAGATCGCCGGCAAGCGCGGGATAGGAATGGTCCGGGTCATGCGGCGAATCGCCGTGATTGCGCATATCGACCGAAATGACCTGGCGGGCATCATCCAGCCGCCGGGCCAGCCCGCCCAGATTGCGCGCCTGGCCGAACAGACCATGCACGAGGAGGACGGGCGGGGCGTCGCCGGGGCTGCCGGAGATGATCGTGTTCAGCTTCATTCCGGCACTCTAGCCGCTCTGGCAGGGCTGTGCCAGCCGGGCTATGCTGCGCCGCAGGAGGTGCCGCATGACGCCACTGAACGTGAGAAGCTGGGCCGAGGAGGTCGCGGTGCTGATGGCCACGCGGCTGGGGGGCGTGCGCCGGGGCGAGAGCTATGATCTGGGGGTGATGATCCGCCGCCGGGGCGGGGCGCTGCCGCGCAAGCTGCTGAAACAGGCCGAGACGCTGCGCGACGCCGAGCGGGTCACGAACGCGCCCAAGATCGCCCGGCAGACCGATTTCGGTGATGCCGCCCAGGCCCATGCCGACCTGGTCGCCTATCTGAAACCCTTCGGGCGGGTGACGCGGATGCAGGAACGGGCGACGAATTTCGCCGCCTCGGTGCTGTTTGGGCTGCTGGTTCTGGGCATCGTGATCGTCTGGGTTCTGGTCTGGCAGGGCTTCGTCTGACCGCCACGCGGCCGTGATCCGGCCCGGCTTTGCTTTGCCGCCGGTTTCGGCTAGAAGCCGCGCTTGCAGAGGAACCCGATCATGGCCGAACCCAAGAAGCTTTTCATCAAGACCTATGGCTGTCAGATGAATGTCTATGACAGCGCGCGCATGGCCGAGGCGATGGGCGCGGATGGCTATGTGCTGACCGAGGATCAGGCGCAGGCCGACATGGTGCTGCTGAACACCTGCCATATCCGGGAAAAGGCGGCGGAGAAGCTGTATTCCGATCTGGGCCGGCTGAAGCCGGTGAAGGCCGAGAAACCCGATCTGAAGATCGCCGTGGCGGGCTGCGTGGCGCAGGCCGAGGGCGAGGAGATCGTGAACCGGATGCCGCTGGTGGATCTGGTCGTCGGCCCGCAAAGCTATCACAAGCTGCCCGCCATGGCGCGTGGCGAAGGCCCGCGCGTGCTGACCGAGTTCCCCGAGGAAGACAAGTTCGACCATCTGCCGAAAGCCCGCGCCACCCGCCGCGCGCCGACGGCGTTTCTGACCGTGCAGGAAGGCTGCGACAAGTTCTGCGCCTTCTGCGTGGTGCCCTATACGCGCGGCGCCGAGGTCTCGCGCCCGGTGGACCGCATCCTGGCCGAGGCGCGTGATCTGGTCGGAAGGGGCGTGCGCGAGATCACGCTGCTGGGGCAGAACGTCAACGGCTGGCACGGGGCCGGGCCGGATGGACGCGAATGGCAGTTCGGCCGGCTGATCCGCGCCATTGCCGAGATCGACGGGCTGGACCGCATCCGCTACACGACCAGCCATCCCAATGACATGACCGACGATCTGATCGCGGCGCATGGCGATGAGCCGAAGCTGATGCCCTATCTGCATCTGCCGGTGCAATCCGGCAGCGACCGCGTGCTCAAGGCGATGAACCGCAAGCACACGGCGGATGCGTATCTGCGCCTGATCGACCGCATTCGCGCGGCGCGGCCCGATATCATGCTGACCTCGGATTTCATTGCCGGTTTCCCCGGCGAGACGGATCAGGACCACCGCGACACGCTGCGGCTGATCGAGGCGGTCGGTTACGGCAGCGCCTTCAGCTTCAAATACTCGGCCCGCCCCGGCACCCCCGCTGCAGGGCGCGAAGAGGTGCCGTCGGAGGTCGCCGATGCGCGGTTGCAGGAATTGCAGGCGCTGCTGAGCCGTCAGCAGAAGGCGGCGCAGCAATCGATGGTGGGTCGCCGCCTCGGCGTGCTGTTCGAGAAAAAGGGCCGCGAGGCCGGGCAGATGGTCGGCAAATCCGATTACCTGCATTCGGTCTTTGTCGCGGCGCCGGAGGCGAAAATCGGGGAACTGGTCGAGGTGGAGATCACCCATTCCGCGCCCAACTCGCTGGCAGGCAGGCTGGTCTGATGCCGGTCTGGATGTGGCTGGCAGGCGCGGTGGGGCTGGAGGTCGTGGGCACCACGGCGCTGCAGCAATCGGCGCAATTCACCCGCACCGGCCCTACCGTGCTGATGGCGGTCTGCTATGGGCTCAGCTTCTATGCGCTGTCGGTCGTGGTGCAGTCCATGCCGGTCGGCGTGATGTATGCGGTCTGGTCGGGGGCGGGGATCGCGCTGATTTCGCTGATCGGCTGGGCGTTCCTGGGTCAGCGTCTGGATGGCCCGGCGGTGATCGGCATCGGGCTGATCGCCGCCGGGGTCATTGTCATCAACCTGTTCTCGCGCGCCAACCCGCATTGAGACGGCGCGTCCCGCCCCGCTCTGCCCCGTCAGTCGGCAGAGGAGGCGCCGCCATCTCTCGAACCGCTCGCGGCGCTGCCTGACGACTCGCCGCCGCTTTCGCCGGTCGCGGGCGCGCCGTCGGTCCTGTCCGCTGGCTGGCGGGGCTTGTCCGTCACCCGCATCTTCTCGGAAAAGACCGGAGAGCCGGTGGGGCGGTCGCGGCTGTCATGTGCGGGGATCGACGCCGTCGGCAGGCTGGTCTCGGGATCGCCCGCGGGCGGGGTGACCGGCGCTTCGCGCCCGCGCGCGGGGCCGGGTGCAGACCGGGCTGCGAGGCCGGATGCGGCGATGGCGGGCTCCGGCTGCGCCGCGCCGGCCTCGTTTCGGGTCGATATGGCGGGGGAAGCGGCATCCCCGGCCGATCCGGCCGGGCGCGCGGCCGCCGTCAGCGGGCGGCGGAAGATCAGCAGATTGTGGAACAGCGTGGTGCGCCCGGTCAGCCCGCTGCGCTCCTCCGATGGCAGCGTCTCGGCGCGCAGATACTCCCACCCCTCGGCCGCCACCCGGTTGATCGCCTCGGTCAGCGTGACGGCATAGCGGTCGGCGGGGGTCTTGGCGCCCTTCGCCTTCTCGCTGCGGGCGGGGGCCGGGACGGTGCGGTATTCGTAATGCTGCATAGGCGTTCCCCGTTGCGTTGCCCGATGTTTAGAGCATTCGTAACCCGAAAGGCCAGACCCGTCAGATGGTGCCGTCGCGGCCGGCCGCGCCCCGCCCGCCCAGCCAGCAGCCGAGCCAGATGCCGGCGGCGGTCTGGATCAGGCTCAGCAGGCTCAGCGCAAGCAATGCGGGTAGCATCGACAGCACATGCGATGGCGCGAGGCTGCCCAGATACTCCAGCGGTCCGGGCGGGTCGGGCTCGCGCGGGCCGAAATCGGTGGCAAACATGTAGGAGACATACAGCCCGGCGGACAAATAGATGGCCATCAGCCCCGCGGTCATCATCAGGCTGGCGGTCATGCGCGCCGACCGGCTTGGCATCGCGCGCCGACGGCGGCGCCACAGGACGCCGACCAGACAGGCCGCCGCCACCGGCGCGAGCAGAAAGGCGGGCCGGATCAGCCAATCCGCGAAGGGGATCCCAAGGATAAAGGGCAGCGCAACGAGCCCGAACGCGGCGAGACACGCGAGCCCGGCAAGCAGGGCGAGCAACAAGGTCCGCCTCACCCGCCCAGCTTCTTCGCGACCAGTTCGTTCACCGCTGCCGGGTTGGCCTTGCCGCCGGTGGCCTTGAGCACCTGGCCCACGAACCAGCCGGCGAGTTTCGGGTTCTGCTTGGCCTTTTCCACCTGGGCGGGGTTGGCGGCGATGATCTCATCGACAACCTTCTCGATCTCGCCCAGATCGGTGACCTGCTTCATGCCGCGCGCCTCGACGATCTGGGCCGGCTCGCCGCCCTCCGTCCAGACGATCTCGAACAGATCCTTGGCGATTTTGCCCGAGATGTCGCCCTTGGCGATCAGGTCGATGATGCCGCCAAGCTGAGCGGCGGAGACGGGCGAGGTCTCGATGGTCAGGTCTTCCTTGTTCAGCCGGCCGAACAGCTCGTTGATGACCCAGTTCGCCGCGGCCTTGCCGTCGCGGCCCGCCGCCACCTTCTCGAAGTAATCGGCATTCTCGACTTCGGCGGTCAGCACGCCCGCGTCATATTCCGACAGGCCCAGCTCCTTGACGAAGCGGGCCTTCTTGGCGTCGGGCAGCTCGGGCATGTCGGCGCCGATCGCGTCCACCCAAGCCTGCTCGATCTCCAGCGGCAGCAGGTCGGGATCGGGGAAATAGCGGTAGTCATGCGCCTCTTCCTTGGAGCGCATGGAGCGGGTCTCGCCGCGATCGGGATCGTAGAGCCGGGTTTCCTGCACGATCTCGCCGCCATCCTCGATGATGGCGATCTGGCGGCGCGCCTCGTATTCGATGGCCTGCTGGATAAAGCGCAGCGAATTCATGTTCTTGATCTCGCAGCGCGTGCCGAGATGGCTGAAATCCTGCGTTTCCTGATAGCGTTCGTAATCGCCCGGCTTGCAGACCGAGACGTTGACATCGGCGCGCAGATTGCCGTTCTGCATATTGCCGTCGCAGGTTCCCAGATAGCGCAGGATCTGGCGCAGCTTGGCGACATAGGCCGCGGCTTCTTCGGGCCCGCGCAGATCGGGGCGGCTGACGATCTCCATCAACGCGACACCGGTGCGGTTGAAATCGACGAAGGACATATTCGGGTCCATGTCGTGAATCGATTTGCCGGCATCCTGTTCCAGATGGATGCGCTCGATACGGACCTTCCGGCCCACGCCCGGACCCATATCGATGATGATTTCACCTTCTCCCACGATGGGATGGTAAAGCTGGCTGATCTGATAGCCCTGCGGCAGGTCGGGATAGAAGTAATTCTTCCGGTCGAAGGCGCTGCGCAGATTGATCTCCGCCATCAGGCCCAGCCCGGTTTTCACCGCCTGCGCCACGCAGAATTCGTTGATGACCGGCAGCATTCCCGGCATGGCGGCATCAACGAAGGCGACATTGCTGTTGGGTTCGGCCCCGAATGCGGTCGAGGCGCCGGAGAACAGCTTGGCGTTGGAGGAGACCTGGGCATGGACCTCCAGCCCGATGACGAGTTCCCAGTCCGAGGTCGCCCCGGCGATGCGCTTGGGGTCCGGCGTGGTGAAGTCGAGATGGTCGAGCATGAATCCGTCCTGTCTGGCTGCCCCGGTTTCTATGCCGCGCGGGGGGCGCGGGCAAGGGTGCCTCTGAACCGGTGCAGCGCCGACGGGGGTGCGCCGCGGGGTTGGCCGGGCGCGCCGTGCCGCAACGTCACGCGGCTTGCGGGGGTGTTCACCGCCCGCTCGCGGCCTGTTGAGCGGCACGCCCGTATCCGGCGGCGGTTTTTTCGGCTAGCGCCGGGGCAGGGACAACAGACTCCGGCGGGACAGATGAGACATCGGGTGAAACTGGCAGTCATGGCGGCCGCGCTGCTGAGCGTGGCAGGCTGCGACAGTGCGGATATCGGCCGCGCGGCGGTCGAGGCGCCGACGCTGGCCGCGAACAAGCCGGGACTGGCGCGGCGCGCGGTGGCGGCGCTGCCGGGGACCGCGCCGCTGCCGCCGATGCGGTGGGACGGACGGCAGAACAGCGCGGAATGGACCAGGGCGACGCTGGCCGCGCTTGACGCCGAAGGGGCGGTGCTGATGTCGCGCGTGCCGTCGGATGTGATGGAGTTCTGCCCGGCCTACGAACGCCAGAGTGCGGAGAATCGGCGCGCCTTCTGGGCCGGGCTGCTGTCGGCGCTGGCACGGCACGAAAGCAGTCACAACCCGAAGGCCAGCGGCGCGGGCGGGCGTTACCTGGGGCTGATGCAGATCTCGCCACGCACGGCAAAGGGTTACGGCTGCGCGGCGGGGGCGTTGCTGGACCCGCGGGCCAACATGGCCTGCGCGGTCAGGATCGCGGCGAAGCAGGTCGCGCGCGACAACGCCATTGCGCGGGCGGGCGGCGGCTGGCGCGGGGTGGCGCGGGACTGGATGCCGATGCGCAGCCGCACCAAGCGCGCCGAGATTGCCGGCTGGACGCGCCAGCAGGAGTATTGCCGCTAGAGGTTCAAGTCACGCGACGCAGCGGACCGGCGCCGCGTCGCGCATCGCAAGGGGATGCCGCCTCAGCGCAGCGTCGCGAGAATGCGCGCCCAGCTTCGCGCGCCCTTGGCGAAGCTTTCGACATCGTATTTCTCGTTGGGCGAGTGGATGCGGTCATCGTCGCGCCCGAAGCCGATCAGCATCGAATCCATGCCGAGGATGCGCTTGAAATCCCCCGCGATCGGGATCGAGCCGCCCATGCCGATGAACACCGCCTCGCGGTCCCATTCCTCGCTGAGCGCGGTCTTCGCCGCCTCGAAGGCCGGGTCGGATGTGTCCATCACCGCCGCGGGAGAGCCGCCATGTTCGTGGAATTCGACGCTGCAATCCCCGGGCAGATGGGCGCGGATATGGGCGCGGAACGCCTCGCGGATGCGGGCCGGATCCTGGGTGCCGGTCAGCCGGAAACTGACCTTGGCGCGGGCCTCGGCCGGCAGGACCGTCTTGAACCCGTCGCCGGTATAGCCGCCGGTGATGCCGTTGATCTCCGCCGTCGGCTGGTTCCAGACCATTTCCAGCGGCATCCGGCCCTGTTCGCCCACCGGGTGTTTCAGCCCGACGCGGGACAGGAACTCCCCGGCGTCGAAATCGAGCGCCTCCCAGTCGCGGCGCAGATCGTCCGACAACTCCTCGACCCCGTCATAGAAGCCGGGCAGGGTGACGCGGCCCGTGTCGTCCTTCAGCGCGGCAAGCGCGTTGCACAGGATCTGGATGGGATTCGCCGCCAGCCCGCCGAAACTGCCCGAATGCAGGTCGCGATCGGCGCCGCGCAGCACGATTTCCTCTCCCAGCAAGCCGCGAAGCTGGGTCGAGATGGCCGGGCGGCCGTCCGATGACATTCCGGTGTCGCAGATCAGCGCCAACGACTGCGCCAATTCGTCGCGGTTGCCTTCGAGGAAGGGCACGAGCGATGGCGAGCCGGATTCCTCCTCGCCCTCGAACAGCAGCGTCAGACCTTCGGGCAGCGCGCCATGCGCGTGCTTCCACGCCCGGCAGGCCTCGACGAAGGTCATCAGCTGGCCCTTGTCATCGGATGCGCCGCGGCCGCGGATTACCTGCCCGTCGGGCGTGTCCTCAAGCGCGGGCTCAAACGGCGGGCGGTCCCACAGATCCAGCGGATCGACCGGCTGAACATCGTAATGACCGTAGAAAAGCAGGGGCCTGGCCTCGCCCGGCGGGGTTTTCGCCACCACCATCGGATGGCCCGTGGTGTCGCGGATCTCGGCCGCGAAACCCATCGAGGCAAGCTCGTCGCGCAGCCATTCCGCGGCCCGCCGGACATCGCCGTCATGGGCCGGATCGGTGGAGATGGAGGGGATGCGCAAAAACCCCATCAGCCGGTCAATGGCCTGCGGAAGTCCGGCATCGAGGTGATCCAGAACCTGGTCGATTTTCGCGTCGCTCATGGCGTTCCTGACTGTTTCACTTGGGCAAGGCACGGGTAACGCGGAACAGTTTTCGGAAAAAATGGCCTGTAACTCGCGCCGTTTGACCCGTATCAAGGGATGGTCCGCCCGATTTGACATGATCGCCCCCAGCAAGCAAGGCAAGGGACCCCGCGATGAACTATGACGCCGCCCTCGATCAGGCCATCAGCAAGCTGCACGACGAAGGCCGCTACCGCACCTTCATCGATATCGAGCGGCGCAAGGGGGCCTTCCCGAAAGCGGTCTGGACCCGGCCGGACGGGACCGAGCAGGACATCACCGTGTGGTGCGGCAATGACTATCTGGGCATGGGCCAGCACCCGGTCGTGCTGAACGCGATGCACGAGGCGCTCGATGCGACCGGCGCGGGCTCGGGCGGGACGCGCAATATCTCGGGCACGACGGTCTATCACAAGCGGCTGGAGTCGGAGCTGGCCGATCTGCACGGCAAGGCGGCGGCGCTTGTCTTTTCCAGCGCCTATATCGCCAATGACGCGACGCTCTCGACGCTGCGCAAGCTGTTCCCCGGCCTCATCATCTATTCGGATGAACTCAACCACGCCTCGATGATCGAGGGGATCAAGCGCTTCGACGGGGCCAAGCGGATCTTCCGGCATAACGACTTCGCCCATCTGCGCGAGCTGCTGGAGGCCGACGACCCGGCCGCGCCGAAGCTGATCGCCTTCGAATCGATCTATTCCATGGATGGCGATTTCGGCCCGATTGCCGATATCTGCGATCTGGCCGAGGAGTTCGGCGCGCTGACCTATCTGGATGAGGTGCATGCGGTCGGCATGTACGGCCCGCGCGGTGGCGGCGTGGCCGAGCGGGACGGGCTGACGGACCGGATCGACATCTTCAACGGCACGCTCGGCAAGGCGTTCGGCGTGTTCGGCGGCTATATTGCTGCAAGCGCGCGCATGGTCGATGCCATCCGCTCCTACGCGCCGGGGTTCATCTTCACCACCTCGCTGCCGCCGGCCGTGGCGGCGGGGGCGGCGGCCTCCATCGCGTTCCTGAAGACAGAAGACGGACAGGCGCTGCGGGACACGCAGCAGTTGCATGCCCGCATCCTGAAGATGCGGCTCAAGGGGCTGGGGATGCCGATCATCGATCACGGCAGCCATATCGTGCCGGTCCATGTCGGAAACCCGGTCCACTGCAAGGCGCTGTCGGACATGTTGCTGAATGATTTCGGGGTCTATGTGCAGCCGATCAACTTCCCGACCGTGCCGCGCGGCACCGAACGGCTGCGCTTCACGCCGTCGCCGGTGCACAGCCCCGACCAGATCGACGCGCTCGTCCGCGGCATGGATGCGCTGTGGTCACAGTGCCAATTGAACCGTTCGGTCGCCGTCGCGTGATTTCGCTTGCGGGGTGATCAACTCTCGCCACTGTGATAAGCTTGCCTTAATTAAGCCATGCAAAGTTGCGATTCGCGCGACTTGCGACGAGCAGGGAAGCATAGGGCAGGCGAAATGATCGGGCTGAAGGCAAAGGCGACGCCACAGCGTGACGACGCGACCGCGCATGCGGGCGGGTTCGACGATTTCGAGACATGTCTGGGCGATCTGATGCGGGGCGAGCGGGCGACGCTCGGCAAGTCCCTGCTGGATGTTCAGCGCGAATTGCGCATCCGCGCCAGCTATATCGCCGCCATCGAGAATTGCGACATCTCCGCCTTCGACGCGCCCAGCTTCATCTCCGGCTATGTGCGCTCCTATGCGCGCTATCTGAAGATGGATGCGGACTGGGTGTTTGCGCGGTTCTGCGCCGAATCGGGATTCGAGCCGACCCATGGCATGTCGCCCATCGCCTCGGGCCCGAAGCCGCAGCGCCGCCCGGCCGATCCGGCCGAGGCCCTGGCCAACCCGCGGGCGCTGTTCATCCCGCAGCCCGAATCCTTCTGGTCCTCGGTCGAGCCGCGGGCCATCGGATCGGTGATGGTGCTGGTGGCGCTCGTCGCCGGGCTGGGCTATGGCGGATGGTCGGTTCTGCAGGAGTTGCAGAAGGTCAACCTGACGCCGGGCGATGAGCCACCCGGCATCACTGCCGCGCTCGACCCGGCCGAAACCGCGGCTCAACCGGCGATGGAGGAGGTGGATGATCTGGCCGTCAACCTGCCCCAGCCCGAGGGGATCGACCGCATCTATCGCCCGCAAGTTCTTGAAATTCCTGTGCTGACCGCGCGGGACGGGCCGATCGCCGCAATCGATCCCGAACTGCCCGACCCGACGGAGATCGCGGCGGTGACGCCTGCTGCCTCTGATGCCGGGCCGACGGCGGATGCGGGTACGCCGCCGCGCGATTATGCCGGGGCGATGGATTACGGCCCGCAATTGCCGCCCGAGCAGATGGCGGTGCGCACCGTGGCGCCCGACGCGCCTGAACTGGAATTGCTGGCCGCGCGCCCGGCCTGGGTGCGCGTGACCTCGGCCGATGGCACGGTGCTGCTGGAAAAAACCATGGATGCGGGCGAACGCTTCGCCATGCCCAAGCTGGAATCGCCGCCGATCCTGCGGGCGGGGAATTCCGGCGCGGTGTATTTCTCGGTCAATGGCCGCACCTATGGCCCCGCGGCGCCGGGGGCGCAGGTGGTCAAGAACCTGGAATTGTCGCCGGCCAATCTGACCGCGCGCTACGCCTTCGCCGATATCAGCAAGGATGAGGATCTGGCCAGCATGGTTGCCATGGCCGCCGCCGATCCGGCGCTGATGCGCGGAGATGAAGGCGATGCCCAGCCCGTGCCGCTGAGCCAGGAATAAGCCACGCGAATTGCTGCACCCGCCGATGCGCGTCGAGAGCCGCCGCGCTGCCTGCGCCTGCCTGCGCACCCGACGCGCGGCGCTCGTCCCTTCGGCTGGATGCGGACGCTGCCGCTGCGGAACTGACCTCCGCGTCAATTCGCCCCGTTCGTGACAGTTGCAAGATCGGCCCTGTCCCGTTAACCATTTTCGGGCGAACAGGACAGCCCGCCATGACGATCAGCGCCGCCCCCATACATGCCGGCCCGCCGCCCTTGCGCGACAGGCCATCCTGCGCCGACTGCCCGATCCGCTACCGCGCCGTCTGCGCCCATTGCGAGGGCGAGGAGCTGCTGCGCCTCGAGCGCGCGAAGTATTACCGCCGCATCCCCGCCGGCCAGGTCATCCTGTGCGCGGGAGAGCGGATGGATTTTGTCGCCTCGCTGATCGACGGGGTGGCGACTCTGACCCAGACGCTGGAGGACGGGCGCACCCAGATGGTCGGGCTGATGCTGCCCAGCGATTTCCTGGGTCGGCCGGGGCGGGACCGCGCCGGCTATACCGTCACCGCGATCACCGATCTGAATCTCTGCTGCTTCCGGCGCGCGCCGTTCGAGGCGATGATGCGCGACACGCCGCGCCTGCCCGCGCGGCTGCTGGAGATGACACTGGACGAGCTGGACGCGGCGCGCGAATGGATGGTGATCCTGGGCCGCAAGACGGCGCGGGAGCGCATCGCCTCCTTCCTGGCCATCCTGGCCCGGCGCGCAGCGGCGCTGAAACGGCTGGAGCCGCGGGGGCAGATCCGCCTGGCCCTGCCGCTGACCCGCGAGGCGATGGCCGATTACCTGGGGCTGACGCTGGAGACGGTCAGCCGCCAGTTCTCGGCGCTCAAACGCGACGGGGTGATCCGGCTGCGCGAGAAGCGCGAGGTGGAGATCCTCGATTTCGACCGGCTGCTGGTGGAATGCGGCGATGGCGAGGGGGCGGGCTGAGGCGTTCAGCCAGGCCGATCATCACTGCCGCCGGATTGCCAGCGATGCTCATGGGTGCGAATGGCCGCGATGCGCCGCTCGGTCGCCGGGTGCGACAGAAGCCAGGCCGGGGCGGTGGCGCCGCGACCGCCCGACAGGCGGTTCAGCTTCTCGAACAGGCTGATCTGCGGCGCGGCACCGATGCCTGCGCGGATCATCAGCGCGGTGGCAAAGCGGTCCGCCTCGAACTCGTCGCCCTGTGACAGCCGGGCGGCGAGCGCCATTGTCGCCAGGTTGACCAGCCACGGGCCGATGAACGGGATGAACCGCCCGATCGTGCCGATCAGCACGCTGCGGATCACGTTCTGCCCGGCGAAATCGATCAGCCGCCGCTTGGTGTGGCCATGGGCGACATGGCCCAGCTCATGGGCGATGACAGAGGCGATCTCCTCGGGCGTGACCTCGCCCGCCTTCATCCGGTCCAGGAATCCGCGGGTCACGAAGATCCGCCCATCCGGCGCGGCCAGCCCGTTGATCGCCGGGATTTCGTAGACGAAGGCCCGGATGCGCGGCAGGTCCATCGCCCCGCCGAGCCGGTCGAGCAGCGGGTTCAGCCGCGCATGGTCGAGCGGGGTCGAATGTTCCGCCAGCTCCCGCTTCAGCCGCCAGACCGAGAAGAACCACATCACGGCGGTATAGGCGAGGATCAGCAGGATCGGGGTGAATTTCAGCATGGACCTTATCTGGGTCGGGACCGCGCCGCGATCAAGCTATCCGGCCGGCGCGCGGGGCGGGCCGCGCCGCAAGCGGGTATTTGGATGAAGAAGAATAGGGCGGCTTTCTTCTTCACCGAAATACCCGGGCGGCGGTCGGACCGGGTCAGCCCAGCACCCGCATGGCGCGGGTCAGCCCGTCGAGCGTCAGCGGCATCATCCGGTTCTCGAATATCTCGCCGATCATCCCGATCGACGGCGTGGCGCGCCAGTGCCGTTCCGGCACCGGGTTCAGCCAGACATGATCGGGCCAGGTTTCGGTGACGCGGCGCAGCCACAGCTCGCCCGGCTCGGCATTCCAGTGCTCGTTCGCGCCGCCGGGCACGGCGATCTCGTAGGGCGACATGGCGGCGTCGCCCACGAAGATGCATTTATAGTCGCGCCCGTAGAGGTGCAGCAGATCCCAGGTCGGCGTGGTCTCGGTCCAACGCCGCCGCGAGTCGGTCCACACCGATTCGTAAAGGCAGTTATGAAAGAAGAAATGCGCCATGTGCTTGAACTCGGCCCGCGCGGCGCTGAACAGCTCGTCCACGCCGCGGACATGGTCATCCATCGAGCCGCCGACATCCAGAAACAGCAGCACCTTCACTGCGTTGCGCCGCTCGGGCCGGGTCTGCACGTCGATATAGCCGTGATCGGCGGTGGCGCGGATCGTGGCGGGCAGGTCCAGCTCATCGGCAGCACCATGCCGCGCCCATTGCCGCAGCCGCTTCAGCGCCAGCTTGATATTGCGGGTGCCCAGCTCGACCTGGTCGTCGAAATCGCGGAATTCGCGCCGGTCCCAGACCTTGACCGCCCGGCGGTGGCGGGACTCGTGCTGGCCGATGCGCACCCCTTCGGGGTTATAGCCATATGCGCCGAAGGGTGAGGTGCCGGCCGTGCCGATCCATTTATTGCCGCCCTGATGGCGGCTTTGCTGTTCGGCCAGCCGGTCGCGCAGCTTCTCCATCAGCGCCTCGAAACTGCCGCTGGAGGAGATCTCGGCCATCTCCTCGGGGGAGAGGAATTTCTCGGCCAGCTTCTCCAGCCAGTCCTGTGGCAGGTCGACCTGCTCGATCAGCGCGTCGAGCGCGATCTCCTCGACCCCGGAGAAGCTTTCGGCAAAGGCGCGGTCGAAGCGGTCGATATGGCGTTCGTCCTTGACCAGGCAGGCGCGGGCGAAATGGTAGAAATCGTCCGGGTTCGCGGCGGACAGCCCCGCCGCCAGCCCGGCCAGCAGGTCGAGATATTCTCGCAGGCTGACCGGGACGCCGTGGCGGCGCAGCGAGTCCAGGAACGGCCGGTACATCAGACCATGCGGTCGAGGATGAGGGTCGCGAACAGCGCCACGAGGGTGAAGATCAGCAGATGGGCAAGCGCCCATTGCCAGCGGTCCTTGCGGTCGCCCCCGGCGCGCCCGGCGCGGGTCCAGCCCATCCAGAAGCCGAGAATCGCGGCGATGATGACGATCATGGGGCGGACTCCTCGGTCTCGGTTTGAGGTTCGGCCGCGTCTTGCGCGGGCTGGTCGGAGGCAGGGCCGGGGCCGGGGCCGGGATCGGAGGTCGCGACGTCCGGGTCTGATGCCGCTGCCGTCCCGGTGTTGTCCTGCGGCAGATCTGGGGTTTCGGCGCGCTCGCCGCCGGTCTGCGGGGCGGCTGGGACCGCCGCATCGTCCTGCGGGGCGCCGTCTTCGCGGTTTGTCTGCTGCGGGGCTGGGCCTTCGGTCGTAACCGGCCCGGCCGCGCTCAGCCGGTTCTCCTCCCACAGCCCGGATGCGATCTGGCCGGTGGCATAGCGCATCACCCCCTGGCCCTGGCGCTTTCCGGCGACGAAATTGCCGGTATAGCTGTCGCCGGTGGCATAGGTGGCGACGCCTTCGCCGTCGATCTCGCCATTCTTCCAGCCGCCCTCATAGATGAACCCGTCCGGCGTGGTCAGCTTGCCCTGGCCTTCGCGCAGCCCGCCCGCGAACTGGCCGGTATAGACGGTGCCGTCTGGATAGGTCGCCTGTCCGCGCCCGTCGCGCTGCCCGTCCTTCCACTCGCCGTTATAGACATAGCCGTCGGGATAGGTCATCCGGCCCTGCCCGTCGATGCGCGCGCCGCGAAACGATCCCTCATAGACCATGCCGTTGGCGTATTCCGCCCGGCCCTGGCCCTCGATCACGCCATCCGTCCAGTCCCCGTCGTAGATCGCGCCGTCGGGATAGGTGATCCGGCCGCGCCCGTTGGGCTGATCCGCCGACATCCGGCCTTCATAGACCGATCCGTCGGGATAGGTGATCCGCCCCTCGCCCTGCATCTGGCCCTCGGCCCATTGCCCCTCATAGACATAGCCATCCGTGCCGGTGAAGCTGCCGGTGCCGTGGCGGCGGTCATCGCGGAACTGGCCCTCATAGACATCGCCATTGGCATAGGTGGCGATGCCCTGGCCCTCGCGCTTGCCGCCGCGCATCTCGCCCTCGTAGCGGTCGCCGGATTGCTGGGTCAGCGCGCCGCGCCCCGACATCTGCCCGGCCTCCCAGACGCCGTCATATTCCAGCCCGTCCGGCATGGTCAGCTTGCCGCGGCCGGCGCGCTGCCCGGCCAGCATCTGGCCCTCATACACCGCGCCGTCGGGATAGGTGATCCGGCCCTGGCCTTCCTTGACCCCGTTCACCCAGTCGCCGTCATAGCGATAGCCGTTGGCCTGGGTCAGCACGCCCTTGCCGTGATGCATGGCATTCAGGAATCCGCCCTCGTAGCGCGCGCCATTGGCGTATTGCGCCACGCCCTCGCCGGTGATCTGGCCGTTTTGCCACTGGCCCTCATAGGTGCCGCCATCGGCATAGGTGATCTTGCCCTGGCCATGCGGCTTGCCCTGCGCGAAGGCGCCCTCATAGACCGAGCCGTTGGGAAACCGCGCCCGGCCCTGGCCGAGGATCTCGCCCTCGACCCAATCGCCCTCATATTGATAGCCCGAAGGCAGGGTGTAGGTGCCGCGCCCGTGCTGCAGTCCGCCGCGGAACGTGCCCTCATAGATCCCGCCATCGTCATACTGCTTGGTCACGACATTCGCCGCCGGTTCCGCGCTGCCCTGCGCGTAAACCGGCCCGGCCGCCGCCAGGACCAACGCTGCGAGTGCTGCCTTCATGCCCGCCTCCGTTCTTTGCCCCATCGTTTATCGCAAGCACGGGCGCAGCGCAAAGCCTGCCGTTCCCCTTCGCCGCCGGCTGCGCTAAGGCTGAGCCAGCAGAATGAGGGACCGCACATGACCGACCGCATCCGCATCACCCTTGCCCAGCTGAACCCCACGCTGGGCGATCTGGAAGGCAATGCCGCCAAGGCCCGCTCGGCCTGGGCGCAGGGCAGGGACGCCGGGGCCGATTACGTGGTCCTGCCGGAGATGTTCATTACCGGCTACCAGACCCAGGATCTGGTGCTGAAGGCGGGCTTCACCGATGCCGCGGTGGCCCAGGTCGAGGCGCTGGCGCGGGACTGCGCGGAGGGCCCGGCGCTCGGCATCGGCACGCCGTTCCGGTCGGAGGGCAAGCTCTACAACGCCTATTTCGTGCTCCACGGCGGGAAGATCGTCGCGCGGGTGCTGAAACACGACCTGCCGCACAAGCAGCTTTTCGACGAGATGCGGCTGTTCGACGCAGGCCCCGTCTCCGGCCCCTACGTGGTGGGCGGGGTCCGCATCGGCTCGCCCATCTGTGAGGATGCGTGGTGGCCCGAGGTCGCCGAGACGCTGGAGGAATCGGGCGCGGAGATCCTGGTCGTGCCCAACGGCTCGCCCTATCACCGCAACAAGCTGGATCTGCGCATGGGCCATATGGTCGCCCGCGTGGTCGAGAACCGGCTGCCGCTGGTGTACCTGAACTCGGTCGGCGGGCAGGACGATCAGATCTATGACGGGGCGAGCTTTGTTCTGAACCCCGGAGCCGATGGCGGGGCCGACAAGGTGGTGCAGCTCCCGCCCTTCGACGAGGTGATCGAACATGTCGATTTCACCCGCACCGATCGCGGCTGGCGCGCCGCGCCGGGCCGGATGGACAGCCAGCCCGATGAATGGGAGCAGGATTACCGCGCCATGATGACGGGATTGCGCGACTATCTGCGCAAGAACGGGTTCCGCAAGGTGCTGCTCGGCATGTCGGGCGGCATCGATTCGGCGCTCGTCGCGACCATCGCCTGCGACGCGATCGGCCCGGAGAATGTGCGCTGCGTGATGCTGCCCTCGGAATATACCTCTCAGGCCAGCCTCGACGATGCGGCGGATTGCGCCGGGCGGCTTGGCGCGCGGCTCGATACCGTCATGATCGACGGCGCGCGGGATGCGGTGTCGGACGCGCTCGCTCATCTGATGGAAGGCACCAAACCCGACACGACCGAGGAGAATATCCAGTCCCGCCTGCGCGGGCTGATGCTGATGGCGATTTCCAACAAATTCGGGGAAATGCTGCTGACCACCGGCAATAAATCCGAGGTCGCGGTGGGCTATGCCACGATTTATGGCGACATGGCGGGCGGCTATAACCCGATCAAGGATCTCTACAAGACCCGCGTCTTCGAGACCTGCCGCTGGCGCAACCAGAACCATCGCGGCTGGATGATGGGCCGAACGGGTGAGGTAATCCCGCCCCGCATCATATCCAAGCCCCCAAGCGCGGAACTGCGCCCCGATCAGAAGGACAGCGACTCCCTGCCACCTTATGACGTGCTGGATGCGATCCTGTTCGGCCTGGTCGAAGAGGATCTGTCGCTGAAGGAACTCGTCGCGCGCGGCTTCGATATCGAGACGGTGAAAAAGGTCGAGAAACTGCTCTATCAAAGCGAATGGAAACGCTACCAGGCCGCGCCGGGGCCGCGCATCTCGACCAAGGCCTTCTGGCTGGACCGCCGCTATCCGCTGGTGAACCGGTGGCGGGATGAGTTGTAGCGGTTCTGGTGCAGTGCTGGAAACCGCTTATTTTGGTCGAAATGTCATATCACGAACGTGAGCAAATCAATGGTCGCTAATTCAATCCTAAATATTCGGGTTTCGAAATGGCGTACAGATCAAGCATCAAGTCATTGAGTCTCTGCGACGCAGGAAGAAAGTTCCCCGCTTCAAGAAGCAGGACAGTATCTCAAAGCCAGAGCCTGTCAGAAGATTCAGCACGCCGGGCACTGTATTCTCTCCGCCGCGCTCTGGACCTGCATCGACTGCGATATATTCGACCTGCTTCAGGGTTTCTCGCGCACCCTGAAGAATTTCTGCCTCATAGCCTTCGGCCTCGACCTTCAGAAGTTTGATTTCTCTCGATAAGTCAAGTGCGGGTAGCAGGTCGTCCAGCCTTTCCTTTCGGACTGAAATCCTCTCTTCTATTTTTTGGGGCGCGATGAGGCTGGAGTCCGCTTCTGATGTGCTCAGGTAGAACTCCGCATATCCGGCTTCGTCGGCGAGTGCGATGTCGTAGAGCTTTCCCGTAACATTCCGGTTCAATGCGCGAAATGCGATTGGGTCAGGCTCAAATCCTACATATCTCGCGTTATTCATGTTTGCCCAGATACCCAACTCGCCGATATTGGCTCCAACGTCGAGGACCATATCGCCATCATTCAGAAGATTTCTGGGAATCTGGTAGTCGCGGAGCAGCCAATCCTGACGGTGCTGAAAGCCCTTGCGATACAGGCTGAGGCGCTTCTTGTGTGAAACGTATATCCTGCGGCCATCGGCTGGCTCCTGAAAGAAGAAGAGATCCGCTTCACTGTCATGGCCGGTGCTTGATTTTCTTGACATAGCAGTCCGTTCGATTGTTGCCTGCTGCTCCTGCTCTGGGAGCATCTCAGACTTTCCGTGATTTTTTGGATGGTTTAATTTTTTCTGAACCGGCCACTTGTGGAACTCGCTTTTTTGAAGATTTCTCTGAATAAGTCTCTTTTCGCCTTGCGCCAGGCGGCTGAGGGCTAGCGGAAGTGACAGTTGGTCACGCCTAGAATATCGTAAAGTATGTGCAAACCATAATTCCATAGCCTCTATACAGTTCGGATGTTTATGGCGCCGGGCGAGAAAGCCGCCCCAGACAGGGCGGTTCTGCAATATCTCAGCTGAATACTCTTTGTAGGCATGAAGCTGTTCATCAATGATGCTATCTTGATCCAGTCCCTTACGCTTAACTTCAATAAACTCGCCTTCCAAACTGTCACGGAAGCTGTGGAGGATCCCGCCAAACACTGTTTCGGGAGTTGGTATCAGCAACTCCCATATTTCGTTTGGGTCGGCATCCAATCTTACCTTGCTGTCGATATATATTGAACGGTCATGATTGATCAGCCAGCGATGCGGGCGAACTTTGAAATCTTTCGAACTCCGGATCGGATCACCCGGAATAATTTTCTCTATTTCCTTCAGCGTCCAGCCCGGATTGCTCGCCAATTCTCGGTCGGTGAAACAGATATAGTCGGCTTTGGTCGGGAATTTTATTTCCGGGAGTGGGTAATCCCTCCCGACTGCCATCGTGTAGACGACCAGACGTTGCGTCATCCATTTTTCCTTACAACAAGATAAACGAATCTGCTCAACACGCTACAGGATTGAAGCTCAGTTATGCAGCTCTCGTAACAAGGATCGCGTTGCAATGATAGAACAAATAAGTCCGGGTCGACCCTATTTATTATCGTGGCAACAGGGCCGATTTAGTCCGCTCACACGACGTCAATTCGGATCGTTCTGCGCCCTCTTCAGCCCGACCGCTTTCGATGTCGTGGCGGAAGCGCGCCTGCGGGTGCAAGTCCGGCGTATGGCCGGCCTGTGGCCGGTGTACAGACTGTGTACGCCCCGTGCACTGGCGCTGCTCAGAATATGCGGCCCGCCCCGCTCCCTTGACCCACCCCGGAAAACCCCTCATATCCCGCTCACGCGGATGGCCGGATGACCGCGGGGGTGCGCCTTCGAGGAAAGTCCGGACTCCATGAGGCAACGGTGCCGGGTAACGCCCGGCGGGGGCGACCCCAGGGAAAGCGCCACAGAGAACAGACCGCCCAGCCGACGCGGCCGGGCAAGGGTGAAACGGTGGGGTAAGAGCCCACCGGGGGGCTGGCAACATACCCCGCATGGCAAGCCCCACCGGGAGCAATGCCGAATAGGGACCTCGTGCCGGCAACGGCAGCGCCGCCTTGCGCCAGACGGTCCGGGTAGGCAGCTTGACGCACGCAGTAATGCGCTGCGCAGAGGAATGGTCATCCAGGGGGGGCAACCCCCGGACAGAATCCGGCTTACAGGCCATCCGCGTGTCATCTCCGCCCGGCCGCCCGGTATTCTCGGTCTGGCCGTGTTTTGCGGTTGACACGGGCCGGGTGATCGCTAAATAGCGGGCTTCACGAATTTCCACGGTGGCCGCTCGGCGCCGCCGCAGCAGGAGAACCACGATGGCGAAGCCGACGACGATCAAGATCCGTCTGAACTCGACGGCCGGGACCGGGCATTTCTATGTCACCAAGAAGAATGCCCGCACCATGACCGAAAAGATGACGGTCAACAAATACGACCCGGTTGTGCGCAAGCATGTCGAATACAAGGAAGGCAAGATCAAGTAAGATCGCCTGACCTGTCCGACACCGAACGAACCGCGCCCCCGGCGCGGTTTTTTCATGCAAGCTGCCGTGCGTGTCGCATCGCGAGGTGCCGGGAAATGCGGGTTCAGACCCGGCGGACACGCCGCAGCGCGCCGAAGCCCAGCACGATCAGCGCCGCGAAAAGCACCGGCAGCGGCCCGACCCGCATCCAGACCGTGCGCGGCAGCGGCGCGGGCAACTCGGCGTCGATGTGACCCACCGCACCGAGCGGCAGGCTGTCGGTGATGCGCCCGTAGGGATCGATGGCGGCGGTGATGCCGGTATTGGCGGCGCGCATCAGCGGCAGACCCGATTCGATGGCGCGAAGCTGGGCCTGCGCGAGATGCTGATACGGGCCGGAGACGGTGCCGAACCACGCGTCATTGGTGATCTGCAACAGCCATTCCGCCCCCTCGACCGTCCTGAGATGCTGCGGGAAGATCGCCTCGTAGCAGATCAGCGGCTGCACGGGCGGCAGGGATTGCGGGCTCAGCACGTCGGGCCCCTGTCCGGGCACATAGCCGAAACCCTGCTGCGCCGCGAAGGCCCCGATGCCGAAGCGCGACAGCGCCTCGCCCCAGGGCATGTATTCGCCGAAGGGGACGAGGTGGAACTTGTCATAGATGCTGCGGATGCCGCCGCCGGGGGCGATCTCGACCAGCGAGTTGTAATAGCGCGTCTGCTCGGCGCGCTGAATGCCCATCAGCACCGGGGCACCGGCGACATCGCTCAGCACCGGCAGGGCGTCGCCGGCATGGTTCAGCAGGAAGCTGACGGCGGTTTCGGGCCAGATCACCGCGTCGGGGCGGGGCGCGCCGGGGCTGGCGGCGCTTTCGGTCAGCAGGCGGTCCCAGAAGACCTGGTTCCAGTCCGGGTCCCATTTCAGCGCCTGTTCGGCATTGGGCTGCACCAGCCGCAGCAGCTTCCCGGTGCCGGCCACATCCTGCGCCGCAGGCGAGGACAGGCGGAGACTGCCGACGGCCCAGACCGCGGCGATCAGAAGCAGGGCGGCGGCCGCGCCGGGCAGCAGCCCGCGCCAGCCCGCCGGGCGGTTGGCGGCCAAGAGAGCGGGCAGGGCGGCGGCGCAAAGGCTGATCGCGCTCAGCCCGATTGCGCCCACGACGGACGCGGCCTGTGCGACCGGCGTCTCGATCCAGACGTGACCCAGCAGCGCCCAGGGAAAGCCGGTGAAGATCCAGCCCCGCAGCCAGTCCGACAGAAGCAGCGCCGCGGCCAGCATGGCGGCCCGGACAGCGGGTTCGGGCGGGCCGATCCGCAGCGCCGCCCAGCAGGGCAGCGCCCAGAACAGCGCCCCGCCGAGCGCCATCAGCAGAATCGCGAAGGGGGCCATCCAGCCATAGATCTCTGGCTGCACCAGGAACGGCTCGACGATCCAGCTCAGCGACAAGGCGAAATACCCGGCGCCTGCGGCCAGAAACTGCCGGAAGCCTTGGCGGGCAGTCGGCTGATGCGCGCCGCGCAGCAGGATGAGGGACAGCGCAACGAGGCTGAGCGGCCACAGCCCCCACGGCGCCTGCCCGGACGCCACGGCCAGCCCGAGCGCCAGATCGGCAGCCAGGGATATCAGCGCCCGGCGGCGCGATCCGGCGCTGCGGGGCGTTGGGTGCGGCGTCATGCCGGGGGCTCAGCCGTCCGTGGAACCGGGGTCGCCCCCGTCACCGGCCGGCTGTGCCGCGCCATCGCCGGCCGTGCTGTCCGCCCCGGCGTCGTCGGCCGCGGGCTTCTTGCGGCTACGCGTGGTGGCGGCGCGACGGCGCGGCTTGGGCGCAGCATCGGCCGCCTCATCGCTGTCTGCTTTGGTCTCTGCCGCAGCCTCGTCCGTCTTGGCCGCAGGCTTCTTGCGCGGGGCGCGGCTGCGCTTTGGCTTGGGTTCCGCCTCGGGCTGATCCGCTCCGGCCTCGGTCTCGGCTGCGCTGCCGTCCTCGCCCGCCGCTTCGGCCTCCTTGGCCTTGGCGCGGCTGCTGCGGCGCGGGCGCTTGGCGGGTTTCGGCTGCTCCTCGGCGGGGTCGGCCGGCGTGTCGGCGGGGGCCGCGTCCTCCGCTTGCGCTGCCTCGGCTTCGGCCTTCTTGCTGCGCCGACGCCGGGCGGGTTTCTTTTCCTCGGGCTGGGCCGCTTCAGCGGCCTCTGCCTCGCTCGGCGCCTTGCCCGATTCGCCCTCGGCGCCATCCGCAGGCGTCGCCGCCTGATCCGGCGACACCGAGTCCGCCTTGCGGCTTCTGCTGCGGCGCGCGCGGGGTTTCGGGCCCGAATTGTCGCCGCCCGTCTCGCCATCCGCACCCGATTGCTGCGGCGCGTCATCGGTGCTGTCGGCGCGGTCGATCGCCGCCTCGGTTGCGGCAAGCGCGACGGAGAAGCTCTGCTTGAGGAATTCCGGGACGTGATCGCCCATTCCGGTCACGGCGGGACCGTGATCGCGGCGGCGATTGTCGCCGCGGCCGGATCTGCGGTTGTCGCCCCGGCTCTCGGCGCGGTTGTCGCCGCGGCGATCCTCCTGCCGCTCGCCCCGGCCGCCACGATCATGGCGACGCTCCTCGCGCGCGGGGGGGGCGGTGTCGTCGGCCGGCCGCGCGGGCTCGGCGGTCGCATTGCTCACATTGGCATCGGGGCCGCTGTCCTGCGCCGCGCGCTCGCCCCGGCGGCTGCGGCTGCGCGACCGGCCGCCCTTCGCGTCACGGTCATTGCCGCGCGGGGCCGAGCGGGCGTTCTCCGAGAGCGAGAACCCGTCCGGCGGGTCCATCCGCGGCAGGGCGTGCTTCACCAGGTTCTCGATGCCGGAGAGATATTTCTCATCCGCGGGCGTGGCGATGGAATAGGCCGTGCCCTGCCGCCCGGCGCGGCCGGTGCGCCCGATCCGGTGGACGTAATCCTCGGCATGAGAGGGCAGGTCGAAATTGAACACATGGCTCACCGCCGGAATGTCCAGCCCCCGTGCGGCCACGTCGGACGCCACCAGGAAGCGCAGCGAGCCGTCGCGGAAGGATTCCAGCGTGCGGGTGCGCTGCGACTGATCCAGATCGCCGTGGATCGGGGCCGCGTCCAGCCCGTGCTTCTTCAGCGACTTGGCCACGATATCGACTTCGGTCTTGCGGTTGCAGAAGATGATGGCGTTTTTCAGCCCCTCGCCCTCGGCCTCGATCAGCGCACGCAGCAACTCGCGCTTCTGCTTGGCGGTCTGGTCGCGGCGGGTGGGGGTGATCTCCACCAGCTTCTGGGTGATGGTTTCGGACGTCGTGGCCTGGCGCGCCACCTCGATCCGCTCGGGCGAGTGCAGGAAGGTGTTGGTGATCCGCTCGATCTCGGGCGCCATTGTGGCACTGAAGAACAGCGTCTGGCGGGTGAAGGGGGTGAGCTGGAAGATGCGCTCGATATCGGGGATGAAGCCCATATCCAGCATCCGGTCGGCCTCGTCCACGACCATCACCTCGACCCCGGTGAGCAGCAGCTTGCCGCGCTCGAAATGATCCAGCAGCCGTCCCGGCGTCGCGATCAGCACATCGACGCCGCGGTCGATCAGCTTGTCCTGTTCACCGAAGGAGACGCCGCCGATCAGCAGCGCCTTGGTCAGCCGGGTATGCTTGGCGTAGATGTCGAAATTCTCGGCCACCTGGGCGGCCAGTTCCCGCGTCGGGCACAGCACCAGCGACCGCGGCATCCGCGCCCGCGCCCGGCCCCGCGACAGCCGCGTGATCATCGGCAGGGTGAAGCTGGCGGTCTTGCCGGTGCCGGTCTGGGCAATACCCAGCACGTCGCGGCCTTCAAGCGCCACGGGGATGGCGCCCGCCTGAATCGGAGTGGGATTGTCATAGCCCGCTTCGGCAATCGCCTTGAGGACTTTCGGGTCGAGCTTGAGGTCGGAAAACTTTGTCATTCGCGTCCATACGCTGCGCTGTTCGGCACAGATGAAAAAATGGGACGCAATTTCACGCCCCTCGTCTGCCCGCCGGATGCGGACAGGTTTGCCCTAGCCGAATAGGCGTCGGTCGTCAATATTGGCAGAAAATCGGGCCGTCGCTGCGACATCTCTGGAACAGAATCGCAGGTTTGGCGGTTGCGCCGCAGAAAATCGGGGGACATGCAGATGGCAACAGAGATATCCGGCGGGTTGGGCCCGGTCGAGGCATTCGCGCTCGTGGGCGTCGTGGGCGTCGGCGCGCAATGGCTGGCGTGGAAGTTCCGGCTGCCGGGCATCGTGGTGCTGTTGCTGGCCGGGCTGATCCTGGGGCCGTTCACCGGCATCTTCATCCCCGAACGCGATATCGGCGATCTGGTCAGCCCGATGATCTCGCTGGCCGTGGCGGTGATCCTGTTCGAGGGCGGGCTGACGCTGAACTTCAAGCAACTGGCCGATGCCGCACCGGGCGTGCGCCGTCTGGTGCTGATCGGCGCGCCGCTCGGCTGGCTGCTGTCCTCGCTGGCGCTCGCATATATCGCCGGGCTGAGCTGGCAGTCGGCAATCGTGTTCGGCGGCGTGATGATCGTGACCGGCCCGACTGTGATTGCCCCGCTGCTGCGCACCGCTCGGCTGTTCAACCGCCCCGCCCAGCTTCTGCAATGGGAAGGCATCGTGAATGACGCGGTGGGCGCGCTCGTTGCGGTCATAGCACTTGAGGTGGTCCTCGTCCGCCAGCAGGAGCTGAGCGCCGCCGATGCGATCTGGACCGTGGTGTCGGGCGTGGTCTTCGCCTGCCTGGTGGGCTTTGCGGCGGCCATGGCGGTGGTCAAGGCGTTCCGGGAATCGCTGGTGCCGGAATACATGAAGGTGCCACTGCTGTTCGTTCTGGTGCTGGCGGCGTTTGCCATGGCGAACATGGTGCTGCACGAATCCGGGCTGCTGGCGGTCACGGTGATGGGGCTGATCATCGCAAACGCCAACCTGCCCTCCTATGCCGAGATCTACCGCTTCAAGGAGCAGGCGACGACGCTGCTTCTGTCGGGGGTGTTCATTCTGCTGGCGGCGGGCGTGAATTTCGAGATGCTGGGCCTGCTGAACTGGCGCAGTGCGCTGTTCATCGTGGCGGTGATCCTGCTGGTGCGCCCGGCCACCGTCATGGCCTCGCTGGCCGGCACGCCGATCCCGTGGAAGGAACGGCTGCTGGTGGCCTTCACCGGGCCGCGCGGGGTGGTGCTGCTGGCGATCTCCGGCATCTTTGCGGAACGGCTGGTGGCCGAGGGCGTCTCGGACGGCGCGGTGCTGCAGCCGCTGGCCTTCGTGCTGGTGCTCAGCACGGTGGTGCTGCACGGGTTCAGCCTGAAGCCGCTGGCGCAGAAACTCGAACTCAGCTCGGGCGAGACGCCCGGCATGATCGTGGTCGGCGGCTCGGCCTTCTCCACCGGGCTGGCCACGGCGCTCATCAACGCCGATGTGAAGGTGCTGATCACCGATCCCAATCGCGGCATGCTGCGCTCGGCGCGCGAGGGCGGGGTGCCGACCTATTACGGCGACATCCTGTCGGAGGCGGCGGATCACGGGGTGGAGTTCATCTCCTATTCCACCATCCTCGCCGCGTCGGACAACGACGCCTACAACACGCTGGTGGCGACCGACCTTGCACCGGAATTCGGCCGCGATTCGATCTGGCAGATCTCGCGCGCCAAGGAAGACCGCGCCCGCCATTCCCTGCCCAACCAGCTTGGCGGGCAGGGCATCAATGGCGGCCGGACGCTGGCGCAATATCTGGAACTGCTGGCCGAGGGCTGGATTTTCCGCACCACGCGGCTGACCGAGGAATACACCTATGACGACTGGAAGGAATTGCGCGAGGGCGCGATCCCGCTGGCCATCGTCGAGGACAACACGGTCCGCTTCGTCGGCCGCGACGAGGAGATCGAGGGCGCGCCGGAGATGCGAATCATCTCGCTGATCCCGCCCGAGATCGCCGAAAAGATCCGCCGCGAATCCAACGACGTGTCCAAAGAACGCCAGCAGGCGCGCGAGGAGGCCGAGGCGGTCCGCAAGGGCGCGGGCTCCGGCAGCCAGAGCGCGGAGACGGCGCGCGACCCCGCCGATGCCTCCGATGACGAAGTGCTGGACGAGACCGGCGCGGAACCCGATGACGATGGCGGCTCCGAGGCCGAGGCCGAGGCCGGGAACGGGCATGGCAGCGAGATGGCCCGGGACCGCGGCGCCTATTTCGGCGGCACCGACAACGGCGAAGGGGCCGAAGACACGGCGCGGCCGACCGAAACCGACAAGGAAAGCGACCGGGGCTGACATCTGGCTCCGGTGCTGCGCGCGGGGCGGCGCACACGGTGACGTGACCGCGCGTGGCCGCTCGTCAATTGCCAGACCCGGCTTGCGCACGGCATGCTTCCGTCAAAAGCGGAGGAAAATCATGCGGCTTGCCATTCTCGTGCTCACCGGGCTGACCGCCTCACCCGTGCTGGCGGAGCGCATGGAACTGTCCGCGCCGGTGCGGGAGGCCACGCTCTATCCGCAGGGGGCGAGCGTGACGCGCCTGGCCCAGACTGACCTGCCGCAAGGCAGCCATGAGATCGTCATACCCGGACTGCCCGACGGTATCCGGCCCGACAGCCTGCGCATCACCGCAGATGGCGCGCGGCTGGGGGCGGTCAGCCTGCAGCGCGGCCGCGCGCTGCCCGGAACGGCGCCGGACAGCGCGTCGGTGCAGGAGGCGCGCGACGAGGTAGCGCGGCTGGAACGCGCGCTGCGCGAACGCGATGCGCGGGTGGCGGCGATCCGGGCCGAGGCCGAGGCGGCGGAGGATCTGATCGGCTTCCTGCGCGGGCTGGCCCAGTCCGACAGCGCCGCCGAAGGCGACGTGGCCGCCCTGGCCGATACGGTGGGCGCGCGGATGCTGGCGGCGCGGCGCGACGCGATCGCCGCTGAGACCCGCGCCCAGGCCGCAGCCCAGGGGCGCGAGGCCGATGTGCAGGCGCTCGATCGCGCACGCGCGCGGCTCGACGCGCTGCAACAGCCCGAGCAGACGCCGCGCAGCACGCTGGTCATGGCGGTGGAGGGGCAGGGCGGGCCCGCCCGCTTCCGCATCACGGCCGAGGTCGATCAGGCCGGATGGGAGCCGGTCTATGATCTGCGGCTCGATCAGCCCGCGCGCCGCCTGACGCTGGAACGCGGGCTGATGCTGCATCAGGCCAGCGGCGAGGACTGGGACGATGTCTCGGTGATCCTGTCGACGGCGCGGCCGTCCGGGCAATCGGCGCCCAGCGAACTGCATCCCCGCCATGTGCGCATCATCGACCCCGCGGACCCCGTCTTCTCCGCACGCGCCATGCCGCAGGCGGAGATGGCGATGGCCGGGGCGGCTGCGTCGGACATGGCGATGCCCATGCCGGTGCCTGAGACGGCGAAGCTGGACCATCTGGGGGCGACTGCGATCTATCGCTATGACGCGCCGGTCGATCTGCGCGACGGGGTTGACGCGCTGCGGCTGGTGCTCGACCGGCGCGATCTGCCGGTGGAGGCTCTGGTAGCGGAGGCGGTCCCGGCGCGGGATTCAAGCGCTTATCTGGTGGTGGACAGCGAGAATGCGCTCGACGAGGTGATCCTGCCCGGCCCGGTCACGCTTTACGCCGATGGCGCGATGGTCGGGCAAGGCGACCTGCCACTGACCGCGGCGGGCGACGACATGAAGCTGGGCTTTGGTGCCATTGACGGCATCGTTCTGGAACGCCGCGTGCCCGACCGCGAGAGCGGCGGGCGAGGGGTGATCCGCCGCTCCTCCGGGCTGGCTGAATCGGTGCTGCTGACGGCGCGCAACCTGACCGGCCGGGAATACGATCTGCGGCTGATCGACCGGGTGCCGGTCTCCGAACAGACCGATCTCAAGATCGATTGGCAGGCCAGCATCCCGCCCGGCGAAACCGACCCGGAGGGGCGGCGCGGCCTGCTGGTCTGGGATCTGGATTTGCCCGCGGGCGAGACGCAGGAGATCAGGCTGGACATCTCGATGAGTTGGCCCGAGGAGATGGAACTGATCGAGTAATCAGCCGCGCCGCCGCTTCTTCCAGCGGCGATGCACCCAGAACCACTGGCCGGGACGGGCGCGGATCCGCGCCTCCAGATCGTCGTTCAGCGCCTGCATCATCTGCTGCGCGGTGGTGTGATCGACCGGCCTGCCGACCTCGACCACGAAGCTCAGCCCGTCCGGTTGCCTGATGCCGTAGATCGGCACCAGCAGCGCGTCATAGCGCAGGGCAAGCTCCGCCGGGGTCAGCACGGTGCGGGACGGCAGGCCGAAGAATTGCAGCTCGGTGCCGTCCTGCACGAACTGGTCGAAGCCGAGCGCCAGCATCCCGCCGCCGCGCAGGAATTTCAGCATCGCCGCGAAACCGGCGCGGCCGCGCGGAAAGACCGGCTCGGAAATTGCCCGGATGGCCGGGATGTAATGGGCATTGAAGGCGTCGTTGTTCATCGGCCGGTAAAGCGCACCGACCGGCCAGCCCCGCGCCGACAGCGCCGCGCGCATCGCGTCGTAATTGCCGAAATGCGCGCAGGCGAGGATGACCGGCCGTTCCGCCTGCGCCGCGTCGGCGAGCGCATCCAGCCCCGGTCCGGTCAGCGGATCGGCGGCGGCAATGCGGTCGGTGAAGGCGCGGCCGCTGTAGATTTCGGCCATGGAGCGGCCGGCATTGTCCAGCACGTCGCGCGCGATCTGGCGGCGTTGCGGCGCGTCGAGCTCCGGCATGGCTAGCGACAGATTGGCCCGCGCCCGCGCCGTCCAGCCCGCCAGCGGCCCGAGGGTGCGCGAGAAGAACCAGCCGACCAGCCCGATCCGCTGGCGATAGGGCAGCAGCCGCGCCAGCCCCATCACCGCCAGAAAGGCGGCATTGCCCAGACGGTCGGTCGCGCTGACCCGCTCCTCGCTCTCCGTATCTTCACCCGTGTTCGGCAAGCTTCTTCTCTCGCGACCAGATATAGATCCCGGCGCCTACGATCAGCACCGCGCCGAAGATTGTCCAGAGATCGGGCAGCACCCCCCAGAACAGCCAGCCCCAGACCCCGGCCCAGATCACCCCGGTATAGCCGAAGGGCGCGATGGCCCCGGCCTCGGCCAGCGAGAAGGCGCGGATCAGCAGCGCCTGCGACGCCGCGCCGAACAGGCCGATCAGCCCGTACGCCCACAGATGCTCGGTCTGGATCGCATCCCAAAAAAATGGCACGGCGGCGCTGCTGGCGATGGCCCCGACCACCACCGACCAGATCAGCGATGTGCCAAGCGCGTCATGGCGCACCATCCGGGTCAGCAGCGCACCCGCCGCAAAGGTGAACGCCCCGATCAGCGGCAGAAGCGCGGCGGGGTGGAACACGCCCAGCCCCGGCCGGATGATGATGAGCGCCCCGATCATCGCCGCTACGATCCCCGCGATGCGCCGCCAGCCGATCCTCTCGCCCAGAAACAGCGCCCCGCCAAGCGTGATGAGGACCGGGTTGAGGTCCATGATCGCCGTCGCCTCGGCAATGCCGATATATTGCAGCGAGGTGAAGAACAGCGAGACCGAGGCCAGCTGCGTCATCGCCCGCCAGAACTGGAACATCGGCCGGCGCGCGCGCAGCAGCGGAAAGAAACGGGCGCGATAGACCAGCAGGACCACCGCGAGATTGCCCATGAACCGGGCCCAGACAACCTGCGGGGCAGAGTAATACTGACCCAGATACTTGGCCGTCGCATCCATCAGCGTGAACAGGAAGATGGCCGAACACAGGATCAGGATGCCGCGCGTCTGATCGCCGCCGGGATGCCGCCGCGATCCGTCACGCTCGCGGCCAAACAGCGCGAAGGCACCAGGAAGGGGGCGCAGCGCCATCAGGAAGTTGCAGCGAAATCAGTTCGCTGCAACAGAGGTTTCACGTGATCTGCACGGTTCCGCGCCACTTACAGCAGCGCCTTGGCGGTTTCGGCCACCGCGTCCGGCGTGATGCCGAACTCCTCGTAGAGCTTCGGCGCGGGGGCCGATGCGCCGAACCCGTCCATGCCGACAAAGCCCGCGCGCGTATCGCTGCCGCGTTCGCCCATCAGCAGCCAGTCCCAGCCCTGGCGCACGCCGGCCTCGACGGCGACGCGCACGGTGTCGGCGGGCAGCAGCGTCTCGCGATAGGCGGCGTCCTGTTCGCGCAGCAGTTCCATGCAGGGCACCGACAGCACGCGGGTGGGAATGCCCGCCGCTTCCAGGATCTCGCGCGCGTTCACCGCGATCTCGACCTCGGAGCCGGTGGCCATCAGGATCACCTTCGGCGCGGCCGAGGCTTCGCGCATCACGTACGCGCCCTTGGCCGACAGGTTCTCGCCCGCCTCTTCCCGCAGCAGCGGCAGGTTCTGCCGCGACAGCGCCATGACCGAGGGCGCGTCCTCGCTGTCGAGCGCGATCTCCCAGGCCTCGGCGGTCTCGATCAGGTCGCAGGGGCGCAGCACCATGGTGTTCGGCGTGGCGCGGCACAGCGCCAGGTGCTCGATCGGCTGGTGGGTCGGCCCGTCCTCGCCCAGACCGATGGAGTCGTGGGTCATCACGTAGATCGTGGCGATCCCCATCAGCGCCGACAGCCGCATCGCGCCCCGCGCGTAATCGGTGAAGGTCAGGAAGGTGCCGCCATAGGGGCGGAAGCCGCCATGCAGGAAGATCCCGTTCATCGCCGCGGCCATGCCGTGTTCGCGGATGCCGTAATGGATATAGCGCCCGGCCCGGTTCTGGACGTCGAAAATCCCGAGATCGGCGGTCTTGGTGTTGTTGGAGCCGGTCAGGTCGGCCGAGCCGCCGAACATTTCCGGCAGGGCGGGGTTGATGACTTCCAGCACCATCTCGGAGGCCTTGCGGGTGGCGACCTTGTGCTGCCCGGCGAGCGCCTGCTCCTTCAGCGCCGCGATGGCGGGGCCGAGCTTGCCGTTCGATTCGCCCGAGATGCGGCGGGCGAACTCGTCGCGCTTGTCCGCCTCCAGCCCGTCCACGCGGTCGTTCCAGCCCTGCCGCGCCTCGGCCCCGCGCCGGCCGATCTCGCGCCAGTCCGACAGGATGTCGTCGGGGATGATGAACTCCGCATGGTCCCAGCCGTAATGGCGGCGGGTGGCGGCGATTTCCTCGTCCCCCAGCGGCGAGCCATGCGCGCCGGACGTGCCCTGCTTCTTTTCCGAGCCATAGCCGATCACGGTCTTGCAATCGACCAGGGTGGGGCGGCCATCGCTGTCCTTGGCGGCGCTCAGCGCGCGGTCGATATCGGCGGCGTCATGGCCGTCGCAGGACAGCACGCGCCAGCCCGACGCCTCGAAACGCGCCCGCTGATCGGTGCGGTCGGACAGCGAAACCGCGCCGTCGATGGTGATGTCGTTATTGTCCCAGAGCACGATCAGCCGGCCCAGCTTCTGTGCGCCCGCAAGCGCGATCGCCTCCTGGCTGATGCCTTCCATCAGGCAGCCATCGCCGGCGATGACCCAGGTGCGGTGATCGCACAGCGCCTCGCCGAACTCGGCCCGCATGGCTTCCTCGGCAATGGCGAAGCCGACCGAGGTGGCGATGCCCTGACCCAGCGGTCCGGTGGTGGTCTCGATCCCTTCGGCATGGCCGTATTCGGGATGGCCCGCGGTGATCGAGCCCCATTGCCGGAAATTCTTGATCTGCTCCAGCGTCATCTGCTCATACCCGGTCAGGTAGAGCAGCGCATAAAGCAGCATCGAGCCGTGGCCCGCCGACAGGATGAACCGGTCGCGGTCGAACCAGTTCGGTGCGCTGGCGTCGAATTTCAGGTGGTTGCGGAACAGAACGGTCGCCACGTCGGCCATGCCCATGGGCATGCCGGGATGGCCGGAATTGGCGGCCTGAACGGCGTCCATGGCCAGCACGCGAATGGAGGTGGCAAGGTTCCAGTGCTGCGGGTCAGCGTTGCGGCGTGCTTGGAGATCCATGGCGATGTTCCTTTGAAACGAGCGTGCGCCCCTGATAGCAGAGGTTGACCGGGTTTCAAGCCGCCCTGCGCAGGCCGGGCGGTGAAGACGTGCCGCTCGGTGACGTTCCGGTAAGGCGGGCGATCGGGCGGGCCGGGATCGCGCCCGGCGCGCGCGCCGCTTGACTATCCCCGCCGAATCCGCCATATCACCCGGACCCGGCCGGGCATCCGCCCTTGGCCGGTACGTTATTTTCAACCATCACCCCAGATCAGGGTGCGCTGTCCGAAGGCGGGGATTTCCCCGAAAACACCAGCAATTGCTGGGGCCGCAGGATGCGGGATACGAAGGAAGAAGCGATGTTCGCAGTTCTCAAAACGGGCGGCAAGCAGTACCGCGTTCAGGCGGGCGATACGCTGCGCGTCGAGAAGCTGGCGGCCGATGCCGGTGAGACCGTCCAGTTCAACGAGATTCTGATGGTCGGTGCGACCGTCGGCGCGCCGCTGGTGGAAGGCGCCGCGGTGCAGGCCGAGGTGATCGACCAGATCAAGGCCGACAAGGTCATCACCTATGTCAAGCGCCGCCGCAAGCACAGCTCGCAGCGCACGCGCGGCCACCGCCAGCAACTGACCCTGCTGCGCATCACCGAGGTGCTGGAGACGGGCGGCGACAAGTCGGGCGTCAAGGCAGCCATCGGGGCGCGCACCGCGGGTGCCTCCTATGTCGCGGAGGCAGAGCCCGCACCCGCCAAGAAGGCGGCCAAGCCCGCCGCGAAGAAGGCCGAGGCAGCCGCCGAGGACGCGCCGAAATCCGCCGGCACCCGTCCCGCGAACCTGCTGAGCGAGGCCCGCGAGGGCGGCGCCGACGATCTCAAGCAGATCTCGGGCGTGGGTCCGAAGCTGGAAGGGCTGCTGCACGAGAACGGCGTGTTCCATTTCGACCAGATCGCGGAGTGGAAGAAGGCCGAGATCGAATACATGGACGACCAGCTGGCGTTTCATGGTCGCATCGAACGCGACGACTGGATCAAGCAGGCCAAGGAACTGGCCAAAGGCAAGAAGGACTAAGTCATGGCACATAAGAAAGCAGGCGGTTCGTCCCGCAACGGCCGCGACTCGGCTGGCCGTCGCCTGGGCGTGAAACTCTATGGTGGCCAGGCGGCCATCGCGGGCAACATCATCGTGCGCCAGCGCGGCACCACCTGGTGGCCGGGCGCCAATGTCGGCATGGGCCGCGATCACACGCTGTTCGCGCTGACCGATGGTGAAGTGACCTTCAAGAAGGGTCTCAAGGGCCGCACCTATATCTCGGTCATGCCCGCCAACGCAGAGGCCGCCGAGTAAGCCGATATTAACCCGGCAGAGATAGGGGGGATCGGCGCAAGCCGGTCCCCCTTGGTCGTTTAAGGGTCTGGGCGATCTGCCCGTGGAGGAGTGACGAGACGATGAATATGCACGCGGATGCCGCAGCGGAACTGGTCCGGGAACAGCCTGTCATCACCACCGAGCGGCTGGATCTGCGACCGCTGCGCCCGTCCGATGTGGGGCTGATCGCGCATTACACCGCCGATCGCCGCGTGGCCGAGGGCACCCGTGCCATTCCCCATCCCCTGCCGCCCGGCGCGGCGGACGGCTTCGTCGCCCGCGCCATGGACCCGGAGCGCAGCGAGGATGTCTGGGCCATCGACGGCGCGCGTCACGGCCTGGGCGAGGTTCTGGGCGTCGTCTCGCTGACCCGGATGGAGGATTCGCAATCCGAGCTGGGATTCTGGGTCGGCGCCGGGTTCTGGAATACCGGTTTCGCCAGCGAGGCGGTGAGCGGGCTCGTCTCGGTCAACCCGCATGGCGCGCGCACGCTGTTTGCCGAGGTGTTCCAGGATAATCCCGGCTCCGCCCGCGTGCTGACGAATTGCGGTTTTGCCTATCTGGGCGATGCCGAAAGCTGGTCGGTCGCGCGCAACAACCGTGTCCCGACCTGGACCTATCTGCGGCGCATGGCGGGCTGAGACCCACGAGACCACGGCTGACGGCCAGGGCGCGCTACGCCGCCGGCGCATCATCGGCGCGCCGGCCCGCGCGGCAGGCTCCATCGATCCCCGTCCCGCCCGGCCGCATCCGAACGCCGCGCCGGATTCCCGCGAATACACGTTGAATCTCCCCGCCCGCGACGGTTAACACTGGCGCGTAGGGCCGGGCCGCCTGCCGGATCCGGCCTTGCCGGTTCATCTGCGGCCCGGACAGACCCCGCATGCGGCGCAAGCTGGAAAGGGACAGAAGATGGATATGGAGCGGATTCCCATCGCCGACGGTCTGGCACTCAGCCGCATCGCCTATGGCATGTGGCGGATCGCCGATGATGCCGATACCAGCCCGGCCCATGTGCAGGCCAAGATCGAGGCCTGTCTGGAACAGGGCGTCACCACGCTGGATCAGGCGGATATCTATGGCGACTACACCGCCGAGGCGGTGCTGGGTGCGGCGCTGAAGGCCGCGCCGTCGCTGCGCGACCGGGTGGAGATCGTGACCAAATGCGGCATCGTCGCCCCCGCCGGACGCCACAAGGCGGCGCGGGTCAAGCATTACGACACCTCGGCGGCACATATCGCCACGTCGGTCGAGCACAGCCTGCGTGACATGGCCACGGACCATATCGACCTGCTGCTGATCCACCGCCCCGACCCGATGATGGACGCGTTCGACACCGGGCGCGGGCTGGATCAGCTTGTCGATTCGGGCAAGGTGCGCGCGGTCGGCGTGTCGAATTTCCGGCCCCATGACGTGGAACTTCTGCAATCCTGCATGACCCACCCGCTCTGCACCAACCAGATCGAGCTGTCGCTGGCCGCGCATGAGCCGTTTGGCAATGGCGATCTGGCCTATCTGCAACGCGAGGGAATGCTGCCCATGGCCTGGTCGCCGCTGGCGGGCGGGGCGCTGTTCGCCGGGGTGCGCCCGGCGCTGATCGAGGCGCTGCGCGACATGGCGGCCGAAAAGGATTGCGAACTCAGCGCGCTCGCCGTGGCCTGGCTGCTGGCGCATCCGGCGGGCATCCTGCCGGTGATGGGCACCAATACGCTCGACCGGATCCGGCAATTCTCGGACGCGCTGAAGATCGAGATGAGCCGCGAGGACTGGTTCCTCCTCTACACCGCCGCCCTTGGCCATGAGGTGCCATGACGGTCTTTGCCCCCGACCACGCCCATGCCCGCGAATTCCGCGACGCGCTTGGCAGTTTCGCGACCGGCGTGACGGTGGTGACCATCGCCTCGCCGCGCGGCCCCCAGGGGCTGACTGCGAACAGCTTTGCCTCGCTGTCGCTGGCGCCGCCCCTGGTGCTGTGGTCGCCGGGCAAGTTTTCGCGCCGCCACGACCTGTTTGCCGAGGCTGGGCATTTCAGCGTCCATGTGCTGGCGGATGGCCAGAAGTCGCTGGCCGACCGCTTCACCCGCGGCGGCGATCAGTTCGCGGGGCTGGAGGTGACGCGCTCGCCCGAGGAGGTGCCGGTCATTCCCGGCGTGCTGACCCGGTTCGACTGCGCCCGCGAGGCCGCGCATGACGCGGGCGACCACACGTTGGTGATCGGCCGGGTGCTGCGGGTGGAGACGGGCGAGGGCGCGCCGCTGGTCTTTGCGCAGGGGCAATGGGGCCGGCATCTGCCCGGTTGACGCGGCGCGCGGCTTGACCTGCCGCCCCGGCCGGGCGACCACTTGGGTTCGGGCGGCCAGGGAGAGGCCGCCGGGATCAGGGAGGGAGACGCCATGACCATTCTCGCCATCGACCAGGGGACCACCTCGTCCCGCGGCATCGTGTTTTCCGACGATCTTGAGGTTCAGGGCAGCGCGCAGCAGGAATTCGAGCAGCATTTCCCGCAATCGGGCTGGGTCGAGCATGATCCGAAGGACATCTGGACCACCACCGCCGCCACCGCGCGGGGAGCGATCGAGCAGGCGGGTGCGCCCCGCATCGATGCGATCGGCATTACCAATCAGCGCGAGACCACGCTGATCTGGGACCGCGACAACGGCCGGCCGATCCACAATGCCATCGTCTGGCAGGATCGCCGCACCGCCGAGGCCTGCGCCCGGATGAAGGCCGACGGGCAGGAGGCGCAGGTCACCGATGTCACCGGGCTGCTGCTGGACCCGTATTTCAGCGCCACCAAGATCGGCTGGATCCTCGATCAGGTCGAGGGCGCGCGCGAGAAGGCCGAGGCGGGCAAGCTGGCCTTCGGCACGGTGGACAGCTACCTGATCTGGCGGCTGACCGGCGGGCGCAGCCATGTCACCGACGCCACCAACGCCGCGCGCACCATGCTGTATGACATCCGCAAGGGGGAATGGTCCGAGGAGATGTGCCGGATGTTCGGCGTGCCGATGGCGCTTCTGCCGGAGGTGCGCGATTCGGCGGCGGAGTTCGGCGTGACCCGCGCCGATCTGTTCGGCCGCGAGGTGCCGATCCTGGGCGTGGCGGGTGATCAGCAGGCGGCAACGGTCGGGCAGGCCTGTTTCGCGCCGGGCATGATGAAATCCACCTATGGCACGGGCTGTTTCGCCCTGCTGAATACCGGTGCGGATGCGGTGCGCTCCGAACACCGGCTGCTGACCACCATTGCGTATCAGTTGGACGGCAAGCCCAGCTACGCGCTCGAAGGCTCGATCTTCATCGCCGGCGCCGTGGTGCAATGGCTGCGCGACGGGTTGAAGATCATCCGCGAAGCCTCTGAAACTGCTGAATTATCGAGGAACGCAGATGACGGGCAGGAGATCGTGATGGTCCCCGCCTTCACCGGGCTCGGCGCGCCCTATTGGCGGCCCGAGGCCCGCGGCGGGGTGTTTGGCCTGACCCGCAACACCGGCCCGGCGGAATTCGCCCGCGCCGCGCTGCGCTCGGTCGGGTTCCAGACCCGCGACCTGTTGCAGGCGATGCGCGCCGACTGGCCGGATGCGGGCGATGCGGTGCTGCGCGTCGATGGCGGCATGACGGCAAGCGAGCCCGCGATGCAGTTCCTGGCCGATATCCTCGGCGCGCCGGTGGACCGGCCCGAGAACACCGAGACGACCGCGCAGGGTGCTGCCTGGCTGGCCGGCTACAAGGCCGGGATCTGTCCGGGGCCGGAGGAATATGCCCGCGCCTGGCGGCTCGACCGCCGCTTCGAGCCGCAGATGGACGAGGCGGCGCGGCACCGCCACATCACCGGCTGGACCCGCGCGGTGGAGGCGGTGATCGCGATGACCGGCGACGATCAGAGCCCGTAGATCGCGCTGAATTTCGTCTCCAGATAGTCCAGCAGCGGTGCTGCGGTGACGGCATCCCCGCTGGCCCGCTCGATCAGTTCGACCGGCGGGATCAGGCTGCCGTGGCGGTGCACATTCTCGCGCAGCCATTCGACCGCAGGCGTCGCATCGCCTTCGGCCAGCGAAGCATCCAGATCGGGCAGCGCCTCGGTCATGGCGCGGTTCAGACAGCCCGCATAGACATTGCCGAGCGCGTAGGTCGGGAAATAGCCGAACAGCCCCACCGCCCAATGCACATCCTGCAACACGCCGTTGGAGGGCCGGTCCACGGCGACGCCGAAATCCTTCAGGAAGCGCGCATTCCACGCCTCCTCCAGATCCGCGACATCCAGCCGGCCGGCAATCAGGTCACGCTCCAGATCGAAGCGCAGCATGATGTGCAGGTTGTACTGCACCTCGTCCGATTCGGTGCGGATATGGCCGGGCGTGACGCGGTTGACGCTGGCATAGAACGCCTCCGTGTCGGTGATGCTCAGCCCGTCAAACGCCTCGGACATGCGGCCGAACAGCCAGCCGGTGAAGGCCCGAGACCGGCCTAGCTGGTTTTCCGCGATGCGGGACTGCGATTCATGCACACCCAGCGAGACACCGCGCCCCAGCGGGGTGAAGGCGTAATCGCTGTCGATGCCCAGCTCGTAATTGGAATGGCCGACCTCGTGGATGGTGGAATAGAGGCAGTTGAAGGGGTCATCCGTCACGACGCGGGTGGTGATGCGGCTGTCCTGCCACCGGCCCGAGCTGAACGGATGCACCGCCAGATCAAGGCGACCGCGCGTCCAGTCATAGCCGAAGGCGGTGGCGCATTGCCGCGCGAGGCGAAGCTGGGTCTCGGCCGGGAACTGACCGTCCAGCTTCGGCGGCGGGTGATCCGCGCCCAGAAGATCGTCGCGAAGCTGCACCAGGCGGGGCCGCAACTCCGCGAAGATCCGCGAGATGCCGGCGGCGGTCGCGCCGGGTTCGTAGTCATCCAGAAGCGCGTCATAAGCGTCACCGCCATCGGCAAGCGCCGCGGCCTCCTCGCGCTTGAGCATCAGGATCTCGGACAGGGTCGGCAGGAAGGCCGCCAGATCATCCGCGGCCCGCGCCTCGGCCCAGATCCCCTGCGCGAGCGATGTGGTCCGCGCCAATTCCGTCGCCAGCCGCGCCGGGATCCGGGTCTGGCGGTCGTAATCCCGCGCGATCAGCTCCAGCATCCGCGCATCTTCGGCGTCCTCGGCCTCGCCCGCCGCATTGTCCAGCCATTCGCCGATGCGCGGATCGGTGCGGCGCTCATGCAGCACCGATTCCATCGCCGCCATCTCCTCGGCCCGCTGCTCGACCGCGCCGCGCGGCATCACCGTTTCCTGGTCCCAGCCCAGGCGTTCAGCGACCGAGGACAGTGCCTCGGTGCTGCGCTGGAATTCCATCAGCGCATCGAAATCGCTCATTTTCCGGCTCCGCGTAGCGAGGTTTCATGGGGGTAGCGGGCATGGTGGCGGGCGCGCAGGATCAGCACGAACAGCGCCACCGCGCCAAGCTGATGGATCAGCGCCAGCATCAGCGGCGAGGCGTGGATCACATTCATGATCCCCAGCAGGATCTGGACCGCCACGGCCATGATCATCACCGTGAAGGCGCCACGCGTGACCGGATGGGGCGAGCGTCTTGCGCGGAGCCAGACCACCACCGCGAAGACCGCCAGCAGATAGCCGGTCATGCGATGGACGAACTGCACGAGCGCGGGGTTTTCAAACAGGTTGCGCCAGCCCAGCTCGGGCAGCCAGATCGCGGCGGGGATCCATTCGCCGCCCATGGTCGGCCAGCCGGTATATTGCCGCCCCGCGTCGATCCCGGCCACGAGCGCGCCGATCAGGATCTGGACGAACGCCAGATGCATCAGCCCGGTGGACATGGAGAACAGCTTCGGCTCGCCCGCGCGCCGCGCCCGCATGAGCGCCGATTCCGGGCGCGAGAGATGCAGCGCATACCATGCGATCAGCCCCAATATGGCGAAGGCCAGCCCCAGATGGACCGCCAGCCGATAGCTCGCCACCGAGGTCAGCGTCGTCGTGGCCACTCCCGACGACACCATCCACCACCCGATCGCGCCCTGCAGCCCGCCAAGCGCGCCGAGGCCCAGCAGCCGCGGCGTCCATCCCACCGGGATGCGCTTGCTGGCCCAGAACCAGATGAACCCCGCCGCCCAGACCAGCCCGACCAGCCGGCCGAGCAGCCGGTGCGCCCATTCCCACCAGTAGATCTGCTTGAACCCGGCCAGATCCATATCGGGGTTCTCCTCGATATATTGCGGGATCTGCTGATAGGCCTCGAACTCGGACTGCCAGCCGGCCTCGTCCATGGGCGGCAGCACGCCGGTGACGGGTTTCCATTCGGTGATGGACAGACCCGATCCGGTCAGCCGCGTCGCCCCGCCAAGCGCGATCATCGCCACGACCAGCACGAACAGCACCACCAGCCATGCGCGGATCGCGCGCCTTGCACCCTTGGGGGCCGCGTCGATCATGCCCCCCGTGCTGGTGGCAGGGCGCGCGCTGTCCTCGGTCACATCCTGGAAGATCGGGCGTTTGGCCATGTCCGGGCTCCTCTCGCCTGGCGAAGAATTCTGGCCACGGCTTAGCGCGTGCGGGCAGGGGCGTCCAGCGGGGAGGCCGGGGCCGGGTCGGGCGCGGGTGGGGGATCGGTCTCCGCGTCGGGGTGGGGGTCGCCGAAGCTGTCCAGAAGACAGCCCGCTTCCGCGTCGAAACGCGTATTCATCAGCCGCGCCTTCAACGCCTGGGGCCGCTCGAACCCGGCGCAGATCCGCCAGTGGCGCGGGCCGGTCGGCGCATAGAGATAGGGCGCGTCCGTATAGGGATCAGCCATTCGCGGCGGCGCGGGACAGCCCGGCGTCTCTGCCGGCGCGTCGGGCAGGGTGCCGGCCTCATCAGCGCGGCAGGCGATGTGCAGCGAGATCTGCTGAAGATCCTCCCACCGGGTCATGTCGCGATTCTCCTTGCGGGCCTGGATCGGACCGCCGGAGGTTGCGAAGCCCGCCAGCACGGCCAGCCCGGCCAGGACGCAGATGGCACTCATTGCGACGGTCTTGCGGTCAGCCATCCAACTCGTCCCGGTAATAGGCCAGCACCAGCCCCGCCACCACCGCCAGCAGCAGGGACTTCGCCAGCAGCCGCGGCGTCAATTCGCCGTCCAGGAAGCTGTAAAGCGTGAGCACCAGATCGCCGAGCAGGGTCAGCGCGCAGATCAGCAGCGTGACCGAGGCGAACCAGCGGCGCACCAGCGACCGGCGGCGGCCGGGATCCTGCGCCGCCTGGATTGCGACATGGCGGTTCAGCAGGGCAAAGACCGGGGTGAACACGATCAGCGCCGCCATCGACCACCGCATCCCGCCGGAGCCTTGCGGATAAAGCGCGGCCGGATCGGGCAGTACCGCATCAATCACCCGAAAGCCGAGCGAACACAGATGCCATGCCACCACGCAAAGCGCGATGAACAGCAGCCCGTAGATCACCGCCTCGCGCGCCGAGACGTAGGCACGCGGACGCGGCACCGGCGGCAGCCCTGCCACCATCTGCCAGCCCTCCAGGGCCTCGCGGCGCTCGCGCTCTGACCAGCCGGCATCGGCAAGCGCGCGCGCGATGTCGTCGCGGTCATGGCCCGCGCCGAGTGCGGCATTGACGAAATCGGTCAGTTCGCTGTTCTGCGCCATGATCCGGCCCTCCGGCAGCGATCAGGCCGAAATCGGACGGCAAGGGCAAGTCAAAATCTTTTTTGGGTTCTGCCGGATTTTCCGCTTGCACGACCCGGCATGCTGACCTAAATGACCCCTCACCGGCGGCCACGGTCACCGGCCAGAAACGGATGCGGGCGTAGCTCAGGGGTAGAGCATAACCTTGCCAAGGTTAGGGTCGTGAGTTCGAATCTCATCGCCCGCTCCAGTTTCCAGACCGAAAAGACCGGGCCTTGCGTCCGGTCTTTCGCATTTCTGCGGTTGGATTTGCCGGAGTGTCGACATCGCGCGTCCGGCCGGGCTCACTCCTCGATCTCGATGGCGAGCGCGTGGATCACTTCGAGCAGTTCTCCCAGCGTGTGATGGATCAGCCGGTGACGCTCGATGCGGCTCAGCCCGTCAAAGGCGGGGGCGGCGATGCGGATGCGGAAATGCGTCTGCCCGCCCTCGCGCCAGCCGCCATGTCCGCGATGCTGTTCGGATTCGTCGATCACCTCCAGCTTGCTGGGCGAGAGGCGGTTAAGCGCGTTGCGAATTTCATCGGCGATCATTTGCCGCAGCCCCTTTCATCCAGACCGAAATAGCTTAGACTGCGGCACCCGAAAAGAACAAGGCGTGCGTATGAGCAACGAAGACCCATTCGGATTCGATCTTTCGGCCAAGTCGGACAAGAAGCGGCGCTCCAAGGGGCGGCGCGGCATGACGGGTGCGTTCGAGACCTCGACCCGGATCTGCGACAAGGCGGGTTGCGGGGCGCCGGGCAAGTATCGTGCGCCGAAATCACCCCGCGCGCTCGATGATTATTACTGGTTCTGCAAGGACCATGTGCGCGAATACAATCTGAACTGGAATTATTTCCAGGGCCAGTCCGAGGAGGAGTTCCAGGAGTTCCTGGACAACGCGACGGTCTGGGAACGCCCCACCAAGCCCTTCGGCAAGGCCGCGCAGGAGCAGGCCTGGGCGCGGCACGGGGTCAGCGACCCGCTGGAGATTCTGGGCGCGAACGGCACCGATCCGTCGCTGCGAAATGCCGGCCCGCGCCGCAAGCTGCCGCCGACCGAGCGGCGGGCTCTGGATATTCTTGAGGCGAAGGATGGCTGGAGCCGAACGGAAATACGAAAGCAATACAAGGCGTTGGTCAAGGTTCTTCACCCGGACATGAATGGCGGCGACCGCTCGGACGAGGAGCGGCTGGCCGAGGTGGTCTGGGCCTGGGACCAGATCAAGGAAAGCCGGAATTTCAAGGACTGAACGCGGGTCTGGCAAGGCTGATCCCACGGTGTGTACGGACGCGGCCGGAAAGATGGGGCGGGGCCCAACCGGTCAAATGCCGGCCTCGGTTTCCGGCTCCTGCGCAGCATCCTCGTCGGTCAGCCCATCATCGGGATGACCTTCGCGCGACAGCAGGATCGCGATCGGGCGCAGCCAGGGGATATGGGCGCAGACGATCATCACCGCGACCATGATCGGCACCGCCAGGAACATGCCCGGCAGCCCCCAGATCGCGCCCCAGAAGGCCAGCGACAGGATGATGCCGAAGCTGGACAGGCGCAGGGTTTGCCCCAGCAGCATCGGGTCCAGCACGTTGCCGATGGCGAATTGCACCGCCGTGCAGGCCGCCCCCACCGCGACCGATGTCGTCAGATCGGCGCTGAGCACATAGGCCATCACCACCGCGATGATCGTGGCGATGACCGAGCCGATCGAGGGGATGAAGTTCAGCGCGAAGGTCAGCAGCGCAATCGCCACCGCCAGCGGCAGCCCGGCGGTGGTGAAGATCACCCAGACAAACCCCGCCGTCACCCCGCTGACCAGCGTCTTGACCACGAGATAGCGGTTCACCCGCCGCATGATCGAGGCGATGATCTGGCGCACCCTCGCGGCCGCCGCTGCATCGTCGTCCAGCAGGCTTTCGATCTTCAGCGGAAACCACACGCGCTCCGCGAACATGAAGCCCACGAACAGGAAGATCAGCACCGCCGCCGCCAGCAGGTCGGAGGCGCCGCTGGCGGCGCTGCGCATCCAGCCGGTGACATTGGCGTTTCGGATCGCGGTATCGACCGTGCTCTGCGCCTCCGGCCCCAGCCATTCCAGCAGGGCGGGCAGGGCGGCCTGCATCTGCTCGGCATAGGAGACGGCGGTCGTGACCACCTCGTTCACCTGGCTGACCACCGTGGCCGACGCCCAGAGAAGCCCGGTCCCGATCAGCAGCAGCGCCAGCGTCGTGGCCAGCCAGTTCGGCACGCGCCGCCGCGCAATGGCGCTGATCGCGTCCGATGTCAGCGAGAAGATGATGATCGCGATCGCCAGGCAGATCAGCATGAACCGCGCCTGCACCAGCATGAACAGCAGGATCGCAAAGGCGATGATGCCCAGAAACCCGGTCTGCAGCCGCTCGCGCAGGATCTCGTTCTGTCGGTCCAATCTCGTCCCCGTCAGGATTCGGTGGTCTCGTCCACCTCATCCTCGCCCTGATCGGCGATGCGCGCAACGGAGACGACGGTTTCGCCATTGGCGGTGTTGAACACGCGCACCCCGCCGGCGGAACGCGAGCGGAAGCTGATCCCGTCCACCGGCACCCGGATCGACTGCCCGCGCGAGGTGGCCAGCATGATCTGGTCGCCCGGATCGACCGGGAAGGAGGCCACGAGCGGGCCGCCGCGCAGTGCCTTGTCCATCGCCATCACACCCTGACCGCCGCGCCCGCGCAGCGGATAGTCGAAGCTGGAGCTGATCTTGCCCGATCCCTTCTCGGTGATGGTCAGGATCAGATCCTCGGCCGCCGACATCTCGGCATAGCGTTCCTGGCTGATGCTGCCCTCGGCCGCCTGATCCTCGTCCTCATCGGCCTCCGCCCCGTCATCGAGCGCCCCGGCCACGGCGCGGCGCATCTTCAGATAGGCGGCGCGTTCGGCGGGGTCGGCGGCGAAATGGCGGATCACCGACATGCTGACCACGGTATCGCCCGCCCCCAGCCTGATGCCGCGCACCCCGGTCGAGGCGCGGCTCTGGAACACCCGGACATCGGTGGCGGCAAAGCGGATGGCGCGGCCTTTCGCCGTGACCATCATCACATCGTCCTCATCCGTGGCCATGCGCACGCCGATCAGGCTGACCCCTTCGGGCAGTTTCATCGCGATCTTGCCGTTGCGCATGATATTGGTGAAATCGGACAGCGCATTGCGGCGCACATCGCCGGCATCGGTGGCGAAGACGACCTTGAAATTGTCCCATTCCGCCTCGGGCGCGTCCATCGGCAGCAGGGCCGCGATCGAAGTGCCGTTGTCGATGGGCAGGATATTGACGAGGGCCTTGCCCCGCGCCGTCCGTCCGCCAAGCGGCAGCCGCCAGGTCTTGAGGCGATAGACCATCCCGTCCGTGGTGAAGAACAGCAATTCGGTGTGAGTGTTGGCGACGAACAGCGTGGTGACCACGTCGTCTTCCTTGGTGGCCATCCCCGACAGCCCCTTGCCGCCGCGTTTCTGGGCGCGGAATTCGGCAAGCGCGGTGCGCTTGATATAGCCGCCCGAGGTGATGGTGACGACCATATCCTCGCGCTCGATCAGATCCTCGTCGTCCATATCCCCGGCCCAGTCGAGGATCTCGGTGCGGCGCGGCACGGCGAACAGCTCGCGCACCTCCTTGAGCTCGTCCGAGATGATCGCCATGATCCGCTCGCGCGAGGCCAGGATCGCCAGATAGTCGCGGATGTCGTCGGCCAGCGATTGCAGCTCGTCGGTGACTTCCTGCACGCCAAGCTGGGTCAGGCGCTGCAGGCGCAGATCCAGAATAGCGCGGGCCTGGGTCTCCGACAAATTATAGGTGCCGTCCTCGTTCACCGGGTGGCGCGGATCGTCGATCAGCTTGAGATATTCCAGTATGTCATGGGCGGGCCAGCGACGCTCCATCAGCCGCTGCCGCGCCTCGGCCGCATCGGCGGAGGAGCGGATCGTCGCCACCACCTCATCGACATTCGACACCGCCACGGCAAGCCCGCAGAGCACATGGCTGCGCTCGCGCGCCTTGCGCAGCTCATACGCGGTGCGGCGGGCGACCACATCCTCGCGGAAGCTGATGAAATGGGTCAGAAAGTCGCGCAGCGCCAGTTGCTCGGGCCGGCCGCCATTCAGCGCCAGCATGTTCGCCCCGAACGAGGTCTGCATCGGCGTGAACCGGTACAGCTGGTTCAGCACCACTTCGGGCGTGGCATCGCGCTTGAGTTCCACCACCACGCGGACCCCGTGCCGGTCGGATTCGTCCTGCACATGGGCGATGCCCTCGATCCGTTTTTCCTTGGCCAGTTCCGCGATCTTCTCGATCATGCTGGACTTGTTGACCTGATAGGGGATCTCGTCGATCACGATGGCATAGCGGTCGCGGCGCAATTCCTCGATCCGGGTCTTGGCGCGCAGGATGACCGAGCCGCGCCCCTCCAGATAGGCCTTGCGGATGCCGGAGCGGCCGAGGATCGTGCCGCCGGTCGGGAAATCCGGGCCGGGCACGATCTCCATCAGCCGCTCGGTGGACAGGTCCGGGTTTTCGATCAGCGCCAGCGTGGCATCGACCACCTCGCCCAGATTATGCGGCGGGATATTGGTCGCCATGCCGACGGCGATGCCGCCCGCGCCGTTGACCAGCATGTTCGGGAACCGCGCCGGCAGCACCGAGGGCTCACGGTCCTTGCCGTCGTAATTGTCCTGAAAATCGACCGTGTCCTTGTCGATATCGGCCAGCAGGTAATCGGCCGGCTTGGCCATGCGCACTTCGGTATATCGCATCGCCGCGGGCGGATCGCCATCCATCGAGCCGAAATTGCCCTGACCGTCCAGAAGCGGCAGCGACATGGAGAAATCCTGCGCCATCCGCACGAGCGCGTCATAGATCGCGCTGTCGCCATGCGGGTGGTATTTCCCCATCACATCGCCCACGGGCCGTGCCGATTTGCGGTAGGGCTTGTCATGGGTGTTGCCGGTCTCGTGCATCGCGTAAAGGATGCGGCGATGCACCGGCTTCAGCCCGTCGCGCAGATCCGGGATGGCGCGGCTGACAATGACCGACATGGCATAGTCGAGATAGCTCGACCGCATTTCCTCGGTGATGTCGATCTGCGGCCCGTCATGGTGCATGACCGGGTTGTCCGGCCCCATTCCGTCATCGCCGCCGCCATCATTGCCGCCGGCAAGATCCAGATCGTCGTCTTCGGGGGTGTCCGCCACGTGTCCGCCTCAATATCTTGTTGGCGGGCGGTATAGCACCTACGCAGGCTTGGGTGCAATCACGTCAGAGGCGGATCCCGCGCCCCGTGGCCGCGCGCAGCCACAGCCCGGTCAGCACGGCCGAGCAGATCATGTTCCACCCCGCCATGGTCAGGCCGAGGAAATACCATTGCGGCTCGTCGCAGCGCACCACCGGCGCGGATTGAAGCTGCGCCACCAGATCCTCGGTGGTCATCGCGGCGAGATCGGTAATGGTGCCGGTGCAGGCGGTCGGACCCTGCCACCAGCCCTGCTCGACGCCGACATGATAGGCCGCGAAGGCGGTGGCCAGACCGGCGGCAAGCGCGCCCAGCCATCGGAGCGCCCGGGGATCCACCGCCAGCAGCAGTGCTGCGATCACCGCCGCGGCCAGATGCGGCCAGCGTTGCAGGATGCACAGCTCGCAGGGCACATAGCCGATGGACTGGAACCCGAGCGCCGCGATCAGCAGCGCCGCAGAGCCTGCGCCGGCCAGGATCGCCAGCATGCGGTCGGAAAGCGTCATCATGCCAGCCGCTTAGTCCGGCCCGCCGCCGCCCGCAAGTCGCGTTGTCGTGAGGCGCGGGGGCGCCGGCGCCTAATGCGGTTTCCAGGTGATGACGCGGTAGACATAGATCACCACCACCGACAGCACGATCAGCTTCGAGACCGGGTCGATGAAGGCTGACACCCGCTCGAACTGGTCCTGAAGGATCAGCCCGGCCACGGTCAGCAGCACCGTCCAGATGGCGCTTCCGGCGATGGTCAGCAAAAGGAAGCGCCAGAACTTCATCCGCGCAATCCCGGCCGGGACCGAGATCAGCGTGCGGATCGCCGGCAGCATCCGGCCGAAGAACACGGCCGCGCGGCCATGCCGGTCGAACCAGCCGATCGCGCCGTCTATATCGGATGGCGACATGGTCAGCACCCGGCCCCATCGCGCCGCCCACCGCTTGAGCCGCGGCGCGCCGAAGACCTGGCCCACGAGATACCACAGGCTGGTGCCCAGAACCGATCCCGCCGTGCCGGCGATGATGGTCAGCGTCAGGTCCAGCTCGCCCTCGCCCACCAGGTAACCGGCCAGCGGCATGATGACCTCGGACGGAATCGGCGGAAACACGTTCTCCGCCAGCATCAGCAAGAACACACCGGGATAGCCCCAGCCTTCGATCACGGACACGACCCATTCAAACATTCGCCAACCCCTGACAAGATCGCGCCCCGTCTCGCCCGGCTTGCGGGAACCGTCAAGCCCGCTTAGGGTTATCCCTTGCCGAAAACACGCCTTTCGCGGGCGGGAACAATGATTTGCGGGAGATCTCAGGGATGCAGTGGCGCGGGCGGCGGGGCAGCCGGAATGTGGAAGACAGGCGGGGCATGGGCGTCGGCGGCGCCGGATCGATGGGTGTCGTGGGCATGCTGGCGGTGCTGGCCGTGGGGTATTTCTTCGGCATCGACATCTCGCCCCTGGTCGGCGGCATGTCCCAGCAACAAAGCGGCGAGCCGCGCGAACTGACCGCCGAAGAGCAGCAGATGGGCGAGTTCGTCTCGGTCATCCTGGCCGAGACCGAGACCGTCTTCGGCGCCGCGCTCGACGATCAGTCGGGGCTGAACTACACCGATCCGCAGATGGTGCTGTATTCTGGCGTCACCCAATCGGGCTGCGGCGGGGCCTCGGCGCAGATGGGACCGTTCTACTGCCCGGCCGACCAGAAGGTCTATCTGGACACGGATTTCTTTCAGGTCATGGAGCGCCGCATGGGCGCGGGCGGCGATCTGGCGGCGGCTTACGTCATCGCCCATGAGGTCGGGCACCATGTGCAGAACCAGCTCGGCATCCTGCCCAAGGTCACGCAGATGCGCCAGCAATCCAGCCAGCAGGGTTCGAACGCGCTCTCGGTGCTGACCGAGTTGCAGGCTGATTGCTTTGCCGGGATGTGGGCGAAAAACTCGGCGCAGGATCTGCAGATGACGCGCGCGGATATTGGCGAGGCGATGGATGCGGCCGCCGCGGTGGGCGATGATGCGCTGATGGAAAGCGCCGGGCGCGCGGTGGTGCCGGACGCCTTCACCCATGGTTCGTCCGAGCAGCGTCAGGACTGGTTCATGCGCGGCTTCGACAGCGGCGACATGGCAAGCTGCAATACATTCCGCGAGGCCGGTCTCTGATCCGGGCGCGGCCTGACGCGATCAGCGCGGCAGGCGCGGCCCGCGACCCTGTTCCAGGGTTGCCCATTCCGGCCAGATGCCCAGCTTCTCGAGCGCGACGATGACGAGCGCGGCCGCGATCAGGCCGAAGACCAGCTTCACCATCTTCATGCTCGGCGGGCGTCTCGCCCAACGCGAGGCGCGCAGCAGCCAGATCATGTTGTTCATCAGAATCCCTTGCGTTAAGTCCGGCCAAGCCATCCACGGACCCGATATTGCCTCACCGTTCCGAAACCCGCAAACTGCCCTATGCCGCGCGCCAGATCTACGATCTGGTGGCGGATGTCGAACGCTACCCGGAATTCCTGCCGTGGAACAGCGCGGCACGGATCCGGTCGCGCGCGCCGGGACCGGACGGGTCCGAGGTGATCGAGGCCGATCTGGTGATCTCGTTCAAGGTGTTCCGCGAACGCTTCGGCAGCCGCGTCACGCTGTGGCCCGATGATCTGAAGATCGACACGGAATATCTCGACGGTCCGTTCCGCTATCTGCGCAGCGGCTGGAGTTTCCGTGATCTGGAGGCGGGCGGGTGCGAGGTCGACTTCTTCGTCGATTTCGAGTTCCGCAACGCCATCCTCGCCCGGCTGATCGGGGTGGTGTTCGACGAGGCGATGAGCCGGATCGTCCGCGGCTTCGAGGACCGCGCCCGCGCGCTTTACGGCTGATCGGGACGGGGCAACGGCCGCGCCGCCATCTCGCGCGCCACATCCGCGTCGAGCGGCGTGTCGAAGCTGCGCAGCATGAAACCCAGCACGCTGTAGAACCCGACCGTGGCGATCAGGTCCAGCATGCCCTGCGGCCCGAGCGGCGTGTCAAGCCCGGCCTGCGTCGTCCGGGACAGGCGGCGGTCGTCGAACAGCTCGTCCACGGCGCGGGCCAGCAAGCCATCCTCGCCCTCCATCTCTGCTGTGGGCCCGGCGATGCGGGCGATGCGGGCGTCCGCCATGCCGAGCTTGCGGGCGCGGTGGACGTGATGGGCCCATTCATACTCCGAGCCAAGCCGGTGCCCGGCGCGCAGGATCACGATCTCGGATTGCTGCGGCGTCAGCGATGGCTGTCTGACCAGATGCTCGCGCAGCGGCGCCCACGCGTTGAGCAGGCGCGGATGATGCGCCATGCAGCGGTAGACGTTCAGCGCCCCGGCAAAGCCGTCGCGCAGCCCGGCGGCCTCCGCGGGCCAGTCCGCGTCGTCGATCGGGCTGAAATCATGCGTCATCAGTGGGGCTTTCCGTGCGGCGTGGCGTTGCTGCCTGCCTGCCATGAAGCGGCATTTCGGCGCAATCACCTTTCCGCGGCGTCCACCCCGGCCCGGCGCGTCGCGATGCCGCAAGGATAGTTGCATCTTAATCTATCCATGGCGCTTCATGGCGCGGATTCTCGATTATAACTAATTGAAATCAATAGTTTGCAACTAATTTCTCAACTGGTTTCTCAACCGCAGTCCGCTGTTGCACTTTTGACAAAGATATCGGACGCTTGCTGCATCAGACCAACAGGGAGTCCCAAATGAGCTTCATCAAATCCGTGACGGCGGCCTTTGCCCTCGTGACCGTCGCTGGCGCCGCCTCGGCGCAGGAAGAGCGTTTCATCACCATCGGCACGGGCGGCCAGACCGGCGTCTACTACGTCGTCGGCCAGTCGATCTGCCGTCTGGTCAATCGCGACACCGCCGAGACCGGCATCAAGTGCACCGCGCCGTCCACCGGCGGTTCGGTGGCCAATGTCAACGCCATCAAGTCCGGCGACATGACCATGGGCGTGGCGCAATCCGACATCCAGTATCACGCCTATAACGGCTCCTCGCCGGAATTCGAGGGCGACAACAAGTTCGAAAATCTGCGCGCCGTGTTCTCGGTCCATCCCGAGCCGTTCACCGTGGTGGCCCGACAGGATGCCAGCATCGCCAGCTTCGACGATCTGCAGGGCAAGCGGGTGAATGTCGGCAATCCGGGCTCCGGGCAGCTGGCCACCATGCAGGTCGTGCTGGACGCCAAGGGCTGGACAATGGACGATTTCTCGCTGGCGTCCGAGCTGAAGCCGGCCGAACAGTCCGCGGCCCTGGGTGACAACAAGGTGGACGCCATCGTCTATACGGTCGGCCACCCGAACGGCTCGATCCAGGAGGCGACCTCGACCGTCGAAGCCAATCTGGTGCCGGTCGAAGGCCCCGAGATCGACACGCTGATCGAGGAAAACCCCTATTACGCCAAGGCCACCATTCCGGGCGGCATGTATGCCGGGACGGATGGCGACACCAATACCTTCGGCGTGAAGGCCACCTTCGTGACCTCGGCCGACGTGCCGGAGGATGTCGTCAACGAAGTCGTCAGCGCGGTGTTCGACAATTTCGACCGCTTCAAGGGGCTGCACCCGGCCTTCGAGAACCTCGAGCCGGAAGCCATGGTTGCGGAAGGCAATTCCGCGCCGCTGCATCCCGGTGCCGAGAAATATTACCGCGAGCAGGGCTGGATCGAGTGATCCGAACCTGACGATTTGTCGTGCTTGACAGCTCGATTCGGCGGCTCCGCTCTTGCGGCGGGGCCGCTTTTTCATGACAGTTAACTAAAATCGAGACAGAATGCCGGAAGAAACCGGTCAGTTGAGGGGAATGGGGACATGACAACCGAGAATGATCCGAAGCGCCCGCCGCCCGGCGCATCCGACCGGCAGGACCGCGACCAGATGGACGCCGCCGCCGTCGAGATGGAGGCCGCGGGCCGCGGCGGGATGAGCCAGTCCGAGCTGGACGAGCTCGTCGCCTCTTCCGACACCGGGGCGCGGACGCCTGCGGGCTGGGTCGGACGCACCATCCTGATCGTCGCCTTCTGCTGGTCGCTGTTCCAGGTCTGGATCGCCTCGCCGCTGCCGTTCATCTTCGAGTTCGGCATCCTCAACGACACCGAGACCCGTTCCATCCACCTCGCCTTCGCGATGTTTTTGGCCTATCTCGCCTATCCGGCGGAACGGACCAAGGTGCAGATGGGGCTCGCCATCGCCGTGCCGGTCATCATGACGCTGCTGTTCATCGAAGGCGCGGATGGCGGCAATGCCTGGTGGATCGTGCTGTGCGGGGCTGCGGTTCTGCTGGCGATCCTGGCCGGGTCGCCCAAGACCTGGGTGCCGCCCTGGGAATGGGCGATGGCGCTGATCTCGGTCTTCGCGGCGCTCTATATCTACATCTTCTATGACGACATCGCGACGCGGGTCGGCCGTCCGATCACGCAGGATATGGTCGTCGGCGTCATCGGCCTGCTTCTGCTGCTGGAGGTCACGCGCCGCGCGCTCGGCCCGGCGCTGATGATCGTTGCGACGGTGTTTCTGGCCTATACCTTCCTTGGCCCCTACATGCCGGAGATCATCGCGCATAAGGGCAATTCGCTTTCCGAGGTGGTGAACCATCAATGGATCACGACAGAGGGCGTGTTCGGCATCGCGCTCGGCGTCTCGACCAGCTTCGTGTTCCTGTTCGTGCTGTTCGGCGCGCTGCTGGATAAGGCGGGCGCGGGGAATTACTTCATCCAGGTTGCGTTTTCGATGATGGGCCATATGCGCGGCGGGCCGGCCAAGGCCGCCGTCGTCAGCTCGGCCATGACCGGGCTGATCTCGGGCTCGTCCATCGCCAATGTCGTCACCACCGGCACCTTCACCATTCCCCTGATGAAAAAGGTGGGCTTCTCGTCCGAGAAAGCCGGCGCGGTCGAGGTCGCGTCCTCGGTCAACGGCCAGATCATGCCGCCGGTGATGGGGGCTGCGGCCTTCCTGATGGTGGAATATGTCGGCATTCCCTATTTCGACGTGGTCCGCCACGCCTTCCTGCCCGCGACGATCTCCTATATCGCGCTCGTCTATATCGTCCATCTGGAGGCGATGAAATCCGGCATGAAAGGTCTGCCGCGCCCCTATGAGCCAGGGCCGTGGATGCGCCGCATCGTCGGGTTCGTCTTCGGGGTGATGGTCGTCTCGGCGCTTGCCATGCTGGTCTATTACGGCATGGGCTGGATCCGCCCGGCCTTTGGCGAGGCGGCGGGCTATGTCGTGTTCGCCTTCCTGACGGCTGTGTATCTGGGCCTCCTCTGGGTCGGCTCGCGCGAGGCACCGCTGGAGATCGACGATCCCAATGCCGAGGTGACGGAACTGCCGATGCCGGGGCCGACCGTGCGCTCGGGTCTGCATTTCCTGCTGCCGGTTGTGGTGCTGGTCTGGGCGCTGATGGTGGACCGGCTGTCGCCGGGTCTGTCGGCCTTCTGGGCCACGGCCTTCATGATCTTCATCCTGCTGACGCAGCGCCCGATGATGGTGATGATGCGGGGCGAGGACCGGCACGGGAATACGCAGGTCGGCACCGCGCTGCGCGCCGGGCTGAACGATCTGGTGGATGGCATGATCGCGGGCGCCCGCAACATGATCGGCATCGGCATCGCCACCGCCACGGCGGGGATCATCGTCGGCGCGGTCAGCCAGACCGGCGTCGGCTCGGCGCTTGCCGATGTGGTCGAGGTGCTGTCGGGCGGCAATCTGCTGGCGATCCTGCTGCTGACCGCGATCCTGTCGCTGATCCTCGGGATGGGGTTGCCGACCACGGCGAACTATATCGTCGTCTCGGCGCTGCTGGCCCCGGTCATCGTGACGTTGGGCCAGCAGAACGGGCTGATCGTGCCGCTGATCGCGGTGCATCTGTTCGTGTTCTATTTCGGCATCATGGCCGATGTGACGCCGCCCGTCGGTCTGGCCTCCTTCGCGGCGGCGGCCGTGTCGGGAGGCGATCCGATCCGCACCGGGGTGGTGGCCTTCTTCTACAGCCTGCGCACCGCGGCGCTGCCCTTCCTGTTCATCTTCAACACCGATCTGCTGCTGATCGATGTGGGCTGGCTGCACGGGATCTTCGTCTTCGTGACGGCGACGGTGGCGATGCTCTTGTTCGCCGCCGCGACGCAGGGCTGGTTCCTGACCCGCAACCGGATCGTCGAGACGCTGGCGCTGCTGCTGGTGGCCTTCACCATCTTCCGTCCGGGCTTCTGGATGGACATGGTGGCGCCGCCCTGGGATGACCGGCCCCCGGCCGAGCTGGAGCAGGCGCTTGGCGACGCCCCGGTGGGCGAGCCGTTCCGGCTGGTCGTGTCCGGGCTGGATCAGGTCGGCGAGCCGGTGGAGTTCCGGGTCCAGATGCCGGTCCCGGAAGGCGAGAACGGCGCGGACCGGATGGCCGCGCTCGGAATGGAGACGATCCAGAACGGCGATGAGGTCATCATCGACAATGTCGCCTTCGACAGCCCCGCCGCCGATGCCGGTCTGGACTGGGATCAGCAGATCCTGATGGTCCGTGCACCTGCGGCGGCCCCATCCAAATACCTGATGTATATCCCGGCCTTCGCGCTGCTGGCGCTCGTGGTCTGGATGCAGCGCAGGCGGGCGGGGCCTGGCCATGGCGGCGTGGCCACCGCACCGGCAGCGGCGTGAGGAAGGAGCGCGACATGTTCAACACCATTCTTCTTCCGATCGACCTTCAGCACCCGTCAAGCTGGGACAAGGCACTGCCCGCCGCGCGGCAGCTTGTCGAGGCGGGCGGCACGCTGCATCTGCTGGGCATCGTCCATGATGTCGGCAATGCCTGGGTGGCAAGCTACCTGCCCAAAGACTATGAGCAGCGCGCGCTCGAGGAGATGAAGGCCAGCCTGGGCGATTTCGTCTCGCGCGAGCTGGGCGAGATGGCGGGTGTCACCACCCATGTCGGCCACGGCCATGTGGCGGAGACGATCATCGCCACCGCGGACAGGATCGGCGCCGATCTGATCGTCATGGCCTCTCACTCGCCCGACGAGCTGCGCACCTTCCGCATCAGCAGCCAGGCCGACCGCGTCGTGCGGCACTCGCCGGTCAGCGTGATGATCGTGCGCTGAGGGGGGCAACTGTAACGGGGAGGGGGCGGCCTGGCCGCCCCCCTTTCTATCGGAGCACCACCCATAGATCGCGTCGCTGCCATATTCGGCAGAGGGCCCGCGGTCGGCCGCTGGCCCGGCGGAGCTGCGCCCCTTGTTCCGGGCCGGGTGTGCTGCGGTGCCGTGGACGAAGCCGGGACGGTCCAGCCCCGCCGCGCGGCGTTACAGCTCGGTCTGCGGGACGGGCGTGCTGTTCTCGGGCGGAGCCCATTCCTCGCCGCGACCCGGCGCGCCGTCGCCCTCATCCGGCAGCAGGCGCTGCAACTCGTCCATGTCGGGCGGGGGCGGGGCATCGGCGCGGCGGCGGATGACGATATCGCCGTTCTCCAGCCGCTCGGGGCGGTGGTAATTGCCGAAATCGTCGATCAGCGCGGAGAGTTCCCGCAAGGCCGGGCTGAACTCGTTCACCGTCCCGGCCAGCTCGTTGCCGAGCCCCTCCAGATGCGGCTGAAGCCTTCGGAAGATGCCGTCCATGGTCCGGTTCAACTCCTGCTCCAGCCCGGAGAGCGGGTCATCGCCGGGCCGTTCCGCGCCGTCAGCAGATGCAGGCGGCTGATCCTCGGCGCGCGGCATCTCCCAGTCCTGCGCGGTCAGCGGGCCGGCCAGCGACGCCGACAGGATCAGCGCGGTCATCAGTTTCGGTGCCATCTCGATATCCCGGATGTGACAATCATGCCGGATCAACCATTTACCGGCAGCGGCGGTTCCGCCTGCGCTCAGGACGGCCGCGGCGCGTGGCTTTGCCGGAATTGCTGCCAGGCATCGTTGATGGCCCGTGTGCGCGCCTCGGCCAGCCGGATCGCCTCGCGCGGCAGACCCGCCGCAATCGCCCGGTCGGGATGGTTCTTGCGCACCAACTCGCGCCAGCGGGCCCGGCCCTGTTCCAGCGTCGCATCATGCGGAATGCCCAGGATCTCGCAGGGCGGGCAGGCGGTGTCCGGGTCGTGGCGGGCGATGATGGAGGTGAGCTGCGCTTGGGTGAATCCGAAGATCTGGGCGATCTCGTCCAGCATCTCGCGTTCCAGATCATGCAGCGCGCCATCGGCCACGGCGACCAGCACCAGCCCCTCGATCACGTTTTCCAGCACCGGGTCGGCGGCCGGAAACAGCCGCGCCATGCGCCGCGCCCAGGCGTCGAACCCGGCGGTGTTCTGCCGCGCCAGGTCGAAGACGCGGGCGGCGTTCTTCTCCTCGGTGCGGGGGATGGTGAAGATGCGGCGGAACGCCGCCACTTCGGAACGCGCGACGCGGCCATCGGCCTTGGCGATCTTCGCGCCGAGCGAGATCACCGCGATGGTGAAGGCCACGGATTTTTCCGGCGGCGTGGCCGGGCTGCGCGCGCCGATAAAGGCCGCCATGCGGTCGGCGATTCGGCGCCAGAAACTGCGCGGGCGGGGAAGTTCGGGGGCAGGGCTGGTGTTCGCGGCGATCATGCTGCGGATGCTAACTGGTCTTTCGGCCCCGCGCCAGACGCGGGCAGGCGGGCCGGATGCGGATGCGCCGATCTGCCGCGCTCAGCCGGTCAGATCCTTGCCCATGAAGACGAGATCGTGCCACTGGCCGAATTTCCGCCCTGCCGCGGGGATGCGGCCCCATTCGGTGTAACCATGCCGCTGGTGAAACGCGATGGAGCGCAGGTTCGAGCCGGTGATGCCACCGATCATCAGCCGCGCGCCGCCGGTCGCTGCGTGCTGCTCCAGATGGGTCAGCAGCGCGGTGGCCGCGCCCGTTCCATGCAGGCGCGGCGCGACATTGATCGAATGCTCCATCGAATGCGCATAGCCGCCGCCGGCGCGGAACTGGCCATAGCTGGCGAAGCCGCCGATCCGGCCGTCCTCCTCCCAGACGAAGCAGCCATGCCCCGGCCCGGTCCGCTCGGTGATATAGGCGCGGATCTCGGCCTCGCTGCGCTCGGTTGGCCAGAAGGTGATGACGGTGTCGCGGATGATCGGGTTCCAGATCGCGCCGATGGCGGCTGCGTCCTCTGGTCGGGCATCCCGGATCATCCTGCGGCCCGCATCACGCGTGGCCCCGGCGCGCCCGGCCGGTCAGCCCCGATGCGCGCCATCGGCCAGCTCGCGCACGAATGCCAGCACCGTCTCGGGGCTGTCGCCCGCGCCGATCTTCTTGACGATGGCGCTGCCCACCACCGCGCCATCAGCCACGCGGGCAATGCCTTCGGCGGCCTCGGGCGTCGAGATGCCGAACCCCACCACAACCGGCAACCCGGCGGCGTCGCGGATCCGCGCGACCTCGGGGGCTACGTCTTCGGGTTTGGCCGCAGCACCGCCGGTCGTGCCGGTGACGGCCACGTAATAGACGAAGCCGGATGTGTTCGCGACCACTGCGGGCAGGCGGCGGTCGTCCGTGGTGGGCGTGGCGAGCCGGATGAAGTTCAGCCCGGCCTGCTGCGCGGGGCTGCACAGCTCGGCATCCTCCTCCGGCGGCAGATCGACAATGATCAGCCCGTCAATCCCGGCCTCCACCGCATCTGTCAGGAACTGAGACACCCCGCCCGCGCGGGCATAGACCGGGTTGTAATACCCCATCAGCACGATCGGCGTGTCGTCGTCGCGGCGGCGGAAATCGCGCACCATGTCGAGCGTCACCGACAGGCTGCCCCCGGCTTTCAGCGCCCGATGCGCCGCGGCCTCGATGGTGGGGCCGTCGGCCATCGGGTCGGTGAAGGGCATGCCCAGCTCGATGATGTCCACACCTGCGCCGGGCAGCCCGGCCAGGATCTCGGCCGAGGTCTCTCGGTCGGGATCGCAGGCCATGATATAGGCGACGAACGCCTTGCGGTCCTGGACCTTGAGCGCGGCGAATTTGCGGTCGATGCGGGTCATGCGATGTCCTTCCCTGTCGGGCATCGGTTAGCGCGGGACGCCGCCGGGATCAATCCGGGGATTGTTGGCGCCCGTTTGGCCGCGCTAGGGTTAACCGATTTCATGAGGGGTGCAGGATGTTCAGGCGCAGCGATTTTCCGGACGATTTCATCTTCGGCGTGGCCACCTCGGCCTATCAGATCGAGGGCAGCCGTTTCGGCGGGGCCGGGTCCAGCCATTGGGACACATTCGCCAACACGCCGGGCAATGTCGTCGATGGCAGCGACGGATCGGTCGCCTGCGATCACTATCACCGCTGGGAAGAGGATCTGAACCTGATCCGGGACGGGAATTTCGACGCCTACCGGTTCTCGACCTCCTGGGCGCGGGTAATGCCGGACGGGCGGAACATCAATGCCGAAGGGATGGATTTCTACGACCGGCTGGTCGACGGCATGGTCGCGCGCGGGCTGAAGCCGGTGCTGACGCTGCATCACTGGGATCTGCCCTCGCCGCTGGCTTCGCTCGGCGGTTGGACCAACCGCGATATCGCGGGATGGTTCAGCGATTACGCCCGCGCGGTGATCGGCCGGATCGGGGACCGGGTGGCGATGACGGCGACGCTGAACGAGCCGTGGTGCATCGCCTGGCTGTCGCATTTCATGGGCGCGCACGCGCCGGGGCTGCGCGACATCCGCGCCACCGGCCGGGCCATGCATCACGTGCTGCTGACCCATGGCACGGCCATTCAGGCGATGCGGGCGGACGGGCATGACAATCTGGGCATGGTGCTGAATTTCGAGACCGCCGCCCCGGCGACCGACAGCGCCGCCGACCGCAAGGGGGCGGAGGCGCAGGACGCCATCTATAACCGCTGGTTCCTCGAGGCCGCGATGGGGCAGGGCTATCCGGCCGAGGCCCTGGCGGGGCTGGAGCCGCATCTGCCCGAGGGCTGGCAGCAGGACATGGATCTGATCGCCACCCCGGTCGACTGGCTGGGGGTCAACCATTACACCCGCGCCCATTACCACCATATCTGCGGGCCGTGGCCGCATACGGAGATGGTGCCCGGACCCCTGCCCAAGACCCAGATCGGCTGGGAGATGCGCCCCGACGGGCTCTATGAGTTCATCATGCGCGCGGCAAAGGCGATCGAGGGCAAGGGGATGAAGCTCTATGTCACCGAAAGCGGCATGGCCTGGTATGACCGCGTGGTCGATGGCGCTGTGGCCGACGATGTCCGGCAGGGCTATATCCGCGATCATGTCGGCGCCGTGCAGCGGGCGATGGCCGAGGGCGTCGATGTGAAGGGGTTCTTCCAGTGGTCGCTCCTGGACAACTACGAATGGGCGCTGGGTTACGGGCCGCGGTTCGGGATTGTCCATGTCGATTACGCGACCCAGACACGCACGCCGAAAGGCTCCTATCTGATGTTCCGCGACGCGCTCAGCCGGTGAGATCGCGCGCGACGCGGTTGAGAAGCCGCACCGAGGGCGCGATCAGATCGTCGGGATAATCGTAGTTTTCGGCATGAAGCGGCGGGTGACCCGCGCCGCTTCCCAGCAGGATCATGGCAGTGCGGGCGACCTGGCCGAAGCGCCCGAAATCTTCGGAGGCGCGCATCGGCAGGTCTGCGTCCGACAGCGCGATCCCCTCGGCCTCGGCGGCGCGGGCGAAGATCGCCGCAGCCTCGGCATCGTTGACCGAGGCCGCGAAATTATCCTGCGAGTCGAACGCCGCCTCCAGCCCGTGCGCCGCTGCCCCAGCCGCGATGATGTCGGTCGCCGCCGCGCGCAGCCCCGCCATGGCGGCATCCGTGCGGCTGCGCAGCGTCACCCAGATCTCCGCATGGCCCGGCGTGATCCCGAACGCTGCCTCGCCCATGCGCTGATGAGTGATCGTGACCAGCCGGAAATCCGCATCCGCCTGACTGCCCCGCGACAGACCGATCAGCGCCGGCAGGATCGCCGCGATGGCGGGGCCAGGCGTGCGGGCCTTTTCAGGTTCGGAGGCGTGAGAGGTGGCGCCCGTCAGCACCGCCCGCAGCCCGACCGAGGCGCAGTTCATCGCCCCCGCCGCGATCAGCGCCCGGTCCTGCGCCAGTCCCGGATAGTTGTGGATGGCAAAGCCGTAATCGAAGCCGGGCAGGGCCGGATCATCCAGCATCGCGGCGGAGCCCGCGCCGTTCTCCTCGGCCGGCTGGAACAGCAGCCAGACCGTGCCGCGCGCCGGACGCTCACGCGCCAGCACCCGCCCCAGCCCGACCAGGCCGGTCATATGCCCGTCATGCCCGCAGAGATGCGCCACGCCTTCCACCGCCGAACGATGCGCGGGGCCATCCGCCTCGCGGATCGGCAGCGCGTCCAGCTCGGCCCGGAACATCACGGAAGGGCCGGGTGCGGCGCCGTGAAACGCGGCGATCACCCCGGTGCCGCCGATCCCGGTGCGGATCTCGTCCGCGCCGAGATCTTCCATCAGCGCCGCGATGCGGTCGGCGGTGCGGATTTCCCGGCCGGACAGCTCAGGCGCGCGATGCAGCGCCCGGCGCAATTCGGTCAATTCCGCGATATCGGCATGGCTCAGCATGAATCGGACATGACACGGGCCGCGCGGCGCGGCAAGATGCGGCCATGACAGAGACACGCGACCAAGCCTTCGCCCGGATCGACGCCGCCAATGCCGAGGATCCCAACATGGAACAGGGCCAGCCGGCCGAGCTTCTCTATGGTCAGCGCATGACCGAGGAGCAGCGCCGGCTCTATCCCGACGCCTCCGAGCCCTTGCAGATCGCCTGCCGGGGCCAGCATATCGAACGCTGGATGCTGCCGCGCAGCGATTTCCCCGATGACCGTAAGGGCTACCTGTCCTGGCGGACCGAGCAGGGGCGGCGCCATGCCGAGCGGGTGGCGGGGATCATGCGCGATGTGGGATATGACGCCGATCAGATCGACCGCGCCCGCAAGATGCTGACCAAGCAGGGCATCAAGCGCGATGACGAGGTGCAGGCCCTTGAGGATGTGGCCGTGTTCACCTTCATGCGGCATTACATGGGTCCGTTCTCGGAAACCCAGACCGCGGAGGAGATGGACCGGATCGTGCGGCTGACGGCGCGCAAGATCTCGGCCCCGGCACGGGCGCGGGCGCTTGCGGAATTCGACATGCCCGAGGCGCTCGCCACCCATTTCCGCTATGAACCCTGACCGCGTCCGCCGCGTTGGACGCGAAACCAAGAAGGCAGAGTGATGGACGACCCCTATCAGGCGCTCGGGCTGACCAAATCGGCGTCGCAGGACGAGATCAAGAAGGCCTATCGCAAGATCGCCAAGACCGATCACCCGGATCTGAACCCCGATCCGGCGGCGTCGGAGCGGTTCAAGGCGGCGGCGGCAGCCTATGATCTGCTGAAGGATCCCGAGCAGCGCGCGCGCTTCGATGCCGGGGAGATCGACGCGCAGGGCCAGGAACGCCCGCAGCAGCAATATTACCGTGATTTCGCCGAGCGGGGCGAGAACCCCTACCGGCAATATTCCTCGGCCGGGTATGGCGATTTCTCGGACGTGTTCGAGGATCTGTTCGGCGCCCGCGCCGGGCGCGGCGGCGGCGGGCCGGGCGCCGGGATGGGCGACGATTTCGGCGGCGGACAGCAGGATTTCGGCGGGTTCCGCCGGTCCGGAGGCGGGCAGGGTTTCGACATGCGCGGGCAGGATGTCCGCTATGATCTGGAGGTCGATTTCATGACAGCCGCGAAAGGCGGTGCGACCCGGATCACCCTGCCGGACGGCAACTCGCTGGAGGTGAAGATCCCCGAAGGGGCTGCGGACGGCCAGACCATCCGGCTGCGCGGCAAGGGCGGCGAGGGATACGGGCAGGGCGGGCGCGGCGACGCCTATCTGACGCTGCATGTGGGCGATCACCCGGATTGGCGGCGCGACGGCAACGACGTGACGCTGACCCTGCCGATCAGCCTCGACGAGGCGGTTCTGGGCGGCAAGGTTCAGGTGCCGACGCTGAGCGGGGCGGTGTCGATGAACCTGCCGAAGGGCGCCTCGACCGGGCAGCGATTGCGGCTGAAGGGCAAGGGGATCAAGGGCGGCAATCAATATGTCGAGCTGAAGGTGGTCATGCCGCCCCAGATCGACGCGGAGCTGGCTGCGTTCATGGAAGAATGGCGCGCGGGTCACGCCTATGATCCGCGCAAGGGCATGGGAGGCTGAGACGATGACACGCTACACCGCCGACGAGCTGATCGCCGCCATCGAGGATCTTACCCGGCCGCGCCTGACCCATTATGTCGAAATGCGGATGGTCAGCCCGGTGATCTCGGATCACGGCGAGACGTACCGCGAGGTGGACCGGGCGCGGGTGCAGCTTCTGTGCAGCCTGACCGAGGATTACGGGCTGCGCGACGATGCGCTGCACATGGTGATGACGGTGCTGGACGAGATGCACGGCATGCGCGGCGAGATGCAGGCGCTGATGGCCGCATTGGCCGAGGAGCCGGACGAGACGCGCGAGCGGGTGACGCTGCGCATCCGCCAGCGGCGCGGGCATTAGCGGCTCGCGTATCGGCCTCGGCAAGAGGCGACGGCCTAGCCCTACCGCGTCCGGTATACGAGCAGCAGAGGGCCAGCGTCCGGCCGCGGGCGGACGCTGGCCACGTTGCCCCGCCACGCGCTTTATCTTGCAGTCTCGCTGAACAGTTGTTCGGCGCGGATCGGCGGAGAAGCGTCCGCCCTTGGGGGCGGTCGGACGCTGGCCCGGCGGGGCTGCGCCCCTCGATTCCGGGCCGGGTGTCGATTGGGGAGATGGACACGTAACAAGGGCCGATCAGCGCCGACCCTACAGGCCGACATCACCGCGCGCTTGTGGTGACAGTCGCACTCCTCAGTAATTCTGCTTCAGCAGCCGCTGCTTCTGACGGTTCCAGTCGCGCTTGGCGGAGGTCTCGCGCTTGTCGGCCAGCTTCTTGCCCTTGGCCACGCCGATCTTCAGCTTCACCAGTCCGCGATGGTTGAAATACATCACCAGCGGCACCAGCGTCATGCCGTCGCGCCCCACCGCCGCCCAGAGACGCGACAGCTCCTTCTTCGACACCAGCAGCTTGCGGTGCCGCCGCTCCTCATGGCCGAACACACCGGCCTGCAGATAGGTGGCGATATAGGAGTTGATCAGCCACAGCTCGCCATTCTCGATGCTGGCATAGGATTCGGCGATGTTCGACTGGCCGGTGCGCAGCGATTTCACCTCGGAGCCGGTCAGCACGATGCCCACCTCGAGATCGCTCTCGATGGCGTAATCGAACCGCGCCCGGCGGTTCTCGGCGATAACCTTGTAATTCGTGTCGTCTTTGGCGGCCATGGTCGCGCAGAGATAGGGGCGGGGCGGGGCGAAGTAAAGATGCCGCCGCCCGCGCGGGTCCGCATGGCCATTGCCCCGATGCGGACGCAGCGTTACACACGCCCGAACCGCCACATGCGCCGCAGCCCGAGGATGGACATGACCGATGATGCGAAAACGCTGGTCTCGACCGACTGGCTGGCGGCGCGGCTGGATGATCCCGGCCTGCGGATCTTCGACGCAAGCTGGCACATGCCCGCCACCGGGCGCAATGCGCGGGCGGAGTTCGAGGCGCGGCATATCCCCGGCGCGCAGTTCTTCGACATCGACGCGATTTCCGACCCGGACAGCGAACTGCCGCATATGGCGCCGCAGGCGGATCTGTTTGCGGAGAAGCTTGCCGCACTCGGGCTTGGTGGCGCGCAGCAGGTGGTGGTCTATGACCATGCTGACACACACAGCGCGGCGCGGGGCTGGTGGATGTTCCGGCTGATGGGGGTCACGCAGGTGGCGATGCTGGATGGCGGTCTGGCGAAGTGGTTGGCGGAGGAGCGCGCCGTCGAAGGCGGCACGGGGGCCGAACGCAGCGGCCCTGTCACCGCACGCCGCGACGATTCGCTGATCCGCGACGCGGCGCAGGTGGCGGAGGCCTCCGCGACCGGCAGCGCCCAGATCGTCGATGCTCGCGCGGCCGAGCGGTTTCGCGGAGATGCGCCAGAGCCGCGCGCGGGGCTGGCGAGCGGCCATGTTCCCGGCGCGCGCAACCTGCCGGTCGGGCGGCTTTATCAGGCCGATGGCACGATGAAGGACGAGGCCGCTTTGCGGGCCGAATTCGACGCGGCCGGCGTCGATCTCGGCCGCCCGGTCATCACAAGCTGCGGCTCGGGGATCACCGCCGCCTCGCTCTCGCTGGCCCTCGATCGGCTGGGCCACCGCAACCACGCGCTTTATGACGGGTCATGGACCGAATGGGGCGCGCTTCCCAACGCCAAAATCGCAACCGGAGACGCATGATGTTCGGCAATCTCAAACCGCAAGCCCCCGACAAGATCCTGGCCCTGATGGGCGAGTACAAGGCCGATACGCGGCAGGGCAAGATCGATCTCGGCGTGGGGGTCTACAAGGACCCGAACGGGCTCACCCCGGTGATGCGCGCGGTCAAGACGGCCGAGCAGAAGATCTGGGAGAGCCAGGACAGCAAGGCCTATACCGGGCTGGCCGGCACGCAGGACTATCGCGACGCCATGGCCGGGCTGGTGCTGGGCGAGGCGCCTGCGGATCGTCTGGCCTCCGCCGCCACGGTGGGCGGCACGGGCGCGATCCGGCAGGGGCTGGAGCTGCTGCGCATGGCCAATCCCGACATGGTCGTCCATGTCTCGGACCCGACCTGGCCCAATCACCTGTCGATCCTGAAATTCATGGGGCAGGATTTCGTCGAATATCCCTATTTCGACAATGACACGCGCGGCGTCGATTTCGAGGCGATGTTGGACGGGATCGGCCGGGCGAAGAAGGGGGACGTGGTGCTGCTGCATGGCTGCTGCCACAACCCGACCGGCGCCAACCCCACGGCCGAACAATGGGAGGCGATTGCCGAGAGCCTGGAGAAAACCGGCGCTGTGCCGATGATCGACCTGGCCTATCAGGGCTTTGGCGACGGGCTGGACGCGGATGCGGCGGCGACGCGCATGATCGCCGCGCGGCTGCCCGAGGTTCTGATCGCGGCGTCGTGCTCGAAGAATTTCGGCATCTACCGCGAGCGCACCGGCATCCTGATGGCGCTTGGCGAGGGGGGCGAGGCGCGCGATCTGACCCAGGGCGCGATGGCCTATCTGAACCGCCAGACCTACAGCTTCCCGCCCGATCACGGCGCGCGGATCGTCTCGACCATCCTCGAGGATGCCGATCTGTCCGCCAACTGGAAAGCCGAGCTGGAAGAGGTGCGCCAGACCATGCTGGGCCTGCGCACGCAACTGGCCGAAGAACTGCGCAGCCTGAGCGGCAGCGACAAGTTCGACTTCATCGAGCATCACCGCGGCATGTTCTCGCGGCTCGGGGCCACGCCGGAGCAGGTGGCGAAGATGAAGGCGGATTCGGCCATCTACATGGTGGGCGATTCGCGGCTGAACATTGCCGGTCTGAACCGCGATAGCGTGCCGGTGCTGGCCCGCGCCATCGTCGAGGCGGGCGTCTGACCCGTCAGGCGCATCCGGCAGCAAGAAGATGACGGGACGGCGCGGCGCGAAACGCCCGCGACGTATTTCTGTCTGACCGACCGCCCGCCGACCGCCCGCCGTCTGTCCGGGGTCAGCGCGGCTTGCGCAGATGCTGGTCGATATAGGCGCGCAATTCCTCGATCTCCTGCGCGGCCTCGCTCAGCGCGGTCCGCGCATTGGCCAATTCGGTGCCGGAAAAGGCCAGCCGCTCATGCAGTGTCGCCTCGCGCTGCTTGGCCTCGTCAATCGCGGCGTCGCGGCTGCGCTCGGCCTCGTGCAGCTCCTGTGTCAGGCGCGGCAGCGCCGCCAGATCGGCGCGGCCGGGGCGGGTCAGCCGCCCGATCAGCCAGCAGGACAGCCAGCCCAGAACGAAGGCCGCGAACAGCACGAGGGCGGTGGCCAGGATGAAATCGTCGCGGGTCATGGGGCCTCCTCAGCGGCATTGGCCGCATTTTGCGGATCCTCGGGGCGGTCGGGCGGACGCGGCGTGTCGGGCGTGGCCTGCTGCACGACCGCAGGCGGCTCGATGACCGGGGCGATCTCCAGCAGGCCGGCCCCGGCCAGTTCGGGCACCAGCGGCAGCGGTGCCGGGCTGACCACCTCGCTCGCCGGCCGCGCGGCCTGCAGCGCCGCGGCCGCCGCGTCGGCGCTTGGCGTCAGCCCGGTGCGGATCGGGGCCAGCGGCAGCGGCGCGCGCACCGGGTCGGGCGAAGACAGCGTCAGCTCGATCCGGCGATTGGCTTCGCGCCCTTCCTCGGTGTCGTTCTCGGCAATCGGCCGGGTCTCGCCGTAGCCGCGGGCGGTCAGGTTGGCGACCGGCAACCCAGCGTCGCGCAGCGCACCCAGCACCGCCTGCGCCCGGTCGAGCGACAGCGCCATGTTCGAGGCATCGCCCCCCTGCGCATCGGTGTGACCGGCCAGTTCGATGCTGTAATCCGCGCAATCCTCCAGCACCGGGCGGATTTCCTCGATCACCGGGTCGATGTCGCCGGCGATGCGCGCGCCGCCCGGCTCGAAACCGATTTCCGATTGCAGCATGATCGCGTTCAGCCGGTCGACACAGACCGTGCCGTCAGGCCGGGTGATCTGCGGGTCGCGCAGCGGGTCATAGGCAATGGACATGGCGTAGGCCGCCCCTTCGCCCAGCCGGGCCGAGAGCGCCGCGAGCGCCTTTTCCGACGCCTGACGGTCGCCGCTGATGCCGGACAGCATGATCTGGTCGGCGCTGACCGTCACCCGGCCCAGATCGAGCGCGCCCATCGCGTCGAGACCGGCGAGCACCCGCAGCGCCCAGCCATCGCGCAGCGCCGGGTTCAGCTTCAACTCGCCCTCGACCGGGCCAAGCTGGGCGCGGGCCAGCGACTGCACGGTCTGGCGCATGGTCTCGTCGGGCACCACCCCGGCGATCTCTGCCGGGCCATCGGCGCCGATCGTCGCGGTGAAGCGCGGCGGGCCGTCCGCTGGATCGGCCTCGGCGCGGGTAAGGCGCAGCGTGTAGCCCGCCGGCAGCGCGGCGGAAAGTGCGGCGGTCTCCGTCTCGGCCAGTTCGGGCGTGGCGGTGGCGGGCAGAACGATCTCCACCGTCTCGTCGGTCATCTCCACCGTGCCGTCGCCCATCCGCCCGAGCGCCGCGATGACGCTGGTGACGGAATCGGTCCAACCATCCGGCGCGCCGATGCCGAGCGCGCAGGATGCCGCCGCCGGCACGTCGCCGTCACCGGGCGCGCGCAGCGCAGCGACCGCGGACAGGATGGCGTCACGCGAAGCTGCGTCGGGTGCCGCGCACTCCTCCAGCCGCAGATCCGGCCCGGAGCGCGTCAGCCGCAGCACGTACGGTGCAATCACCGGCAGCGGCGCCGCGATCTCGGTCGAGACGGACAGGCCCGGCGGCGCGGCGGAGATCAGCGCGCCTTCGAGCCGCAGCTTGTCCTCGGGCGAGGCGGCGTTGGCGTTGATGCGCACGCGGCTGGGTGCGACGGAGATCGTCCCCTGGTCGATGATCCCGGCGGCCGCGACCGCGAAATCGAGCGCGCTCCCCCAGTCCTCCGGCGGCGGAAAGGCGGCGGTGCTGGTCAGATCGGTGATCTCCGCCCCGTCCGAGACCAGTTTGCGGGCAAGCGCCTCGCGGTCGGTGCGGGCGGGCACCAGCCCGATCAGCGACAGCGTGCGGCCCTGCCGCATGAGTTCGAGCGAGAAATCCGGCGGCTCCAGCATGTCGCGCACGGCCACCGTCATCTCGTCGCGGATGCGGTGATCGTCCACCACCCCGCTGGCGGCGGTGAGCGCACGGAAGCGGGCCACCTCGTCAGGTGCGGTGCCGGAGAGCCGGACCACCAGCCCGTCGGTGCGCACCCGCGCCCAGCCTTGCCCCTCGCTGGCGAGCACGCTGCGGATCTGCTGGCGGGTGCGGGTCTCCATTGCGTCGGCGATGCGGGTCGCGGCGTCCCAGCTTGCCGCGCCGGCCGTGGCGAGCGCCAGAAGCGACAGCACCAGATAGGCGCGGCCCCGGCGCGGTGTCTCGGTCACGGAGAAATTTCGCTGTTCATCCATGCGGTTGGGTTACTCAGCACAGGCTGGCTTGTAAATCGCCCGGCATCACACGATTCCGGCAAGACAGAGGGCGGCGGCAAGAATCAGCCCGGCATCGCGGTTCGAGCGGAACAGCATGAGCTGGCGGTCGGCGTCGCCCAGATCCAGCCGCCGAAGCTGCCAGACCAGATGGGCGGCGAACCCGGCCAGCCCGGCCATGGCGATGATCCAGCCCGCGCCGCCCACGCCGCTGGCCGAGATCGCGACCGCCAGCAAGATGACCGCGCAGACGCCGAATGCCAGCAGCCAGCGATGCGTGTCGGCGCCGAACAGCCGCGCGGTGGATTTCACCCCGATCAGCGCATCGTCCTCGATATCCTGATGCGCATAGATCGTGTCGTAGAACACCGTCCAGGCGATGCCGCCGAACCAGGCGATGATCGGCGCCAGGTCCAGCCCGCCGCGATGGGCGGCATAGGCCAGCATCACCCCCCAGTTGAAGGCGATGCCCAGAAAGATCTGCGGCCACCAGGTGAAGCGCTTGGCGAAGGGATAGATGGTGACCGGCAGAAGGCTCAGCACGCCCAGCCAGATCGCCGCGCCGTCAAGCGTCAGCAGCACCGCCAGCCCGATCAGCAATTGCGCCGCCAGCCAGAACAGCGCCCCGCGCAGCGTGACCTGGCCCGACGGGATCGGGCGCTTGGCCGTGCGATCCACCGCGCCGTCAATGTCGCGGTCGGTAATGTCGTTCCAGGTGCAGCCCGCGCCGCGCATGGCGATCGCGCCGATCCCGCAGGCCAGGATGATCCACAGATCCAGCCATCGCGCCCGGTCCGCCATCATCGCCAGCCCGACGCCCCACCAGCACGGCAGCAGCAGCAGCCAAGTCCCGATCGGCCGGTCCAGCCGGCTCAGCCGCAGCCAGGGTCGCCAGCCGGGCGGGGCGGAGTTGTCCACCCAGTTTCCGTTGACCGCATCGCGCACGGCGTCTGGTATTGGCAGCGCAGGTCTCATAGGAACATCCCATGTCGAAGGTCAGGCTGTTCATAGATCACCCGCTTGCTTCGGGGCAAGCCGTGCCGCTGCTCCCCGCGCAGGCGCATTACCTCTCCGGCGTGATGCGGCTCAAACCCGGCGCGGTGGTCGAGATCTTCAACGGGCGGGACGGGGCCTGGGATGCGCGGATCGTGGAGGCCGGAAAGCGCGGCGGCGCGTTGGACGTGACCGCGCAGGTCGCCGCGCAGCGCGATCCGCCCGATCTCTGGCTGATCTTCGCCCCGATCAAAAAGGCGCGCACCGATTTCATCGTCGAGAAGGCGGCCGAGATGGGCGCGGCGCGGATCGTGCCCGTTCAGACCGAGTTCACCAATGCCGAGCGCATCCGCCAGGACCGTCTGCAGGCCCATGCGGTGGAGGCGGCCGAGCAATGCGGCGGCACCTATGTCCCGGAGGTGGCCGATCTGACGCCGCTCTCACGGCTGCTGGATGGCTGGGACACGGGCCGGCGGATCCTCTGGGCGGATGAGGCGCGCGCGGGGCCGGCAGATTCGCTTGCGGGTCTCGCAGGCGGGCCTTGGGCGGTGCTGATCGGGCCGGAGGGCGGGTTTTCCCCGGCCGAGCGCGACCGGCTGCGTGACGCAGCGTTCGTGCACCCGCTCAGCCTCGGCCCGCGCATCCTGCGCGCCGATACCGCCGCCGTGGCCGCGCTGACGCTATTCCAGGCCCATCTGGGCGACTGGTGACGCTGCGTTGCAGCGAAACATGGTGACGTTTTCGAGAGGCCGTATCGCGCATTTGCGAAAATCTGTGACGAAAATGCCATGAAAAACGGTGATTTATGAGCAGATTGCATAGCGGCTTTGCAGCTTCCGGGGCTGGTTGCAGCCGCAGCATGACCCTATCTTCCGGTCATCGAAGGCGCCGCGCCAATCCCGGTGCGGCGGAGTGGAAAAGGAAGATGACATGACCACGATGAACGTCAATCTGCCGCTGACCCGCGATGCGTTCTCCCGCGCGTTCGGCGGTCTGCGCAACTGGATGGCCCGCATGCGGACCCGCGCCGAGCTGGAGCGTCTGAGCGAGCGCGAGCTGTATGATATCGGCCTGATGCGTGCCGACATCGACGATGTGGTGAACGGCCGTGCCTAAGCCGCGCGCCGCCACCCCCGTCACCCGAACCCCGGCCAGAGCGTGATGCGGCCGGGGTTTTTCTTTGCCCGCTGGCCCGCCGAGCAATGACAAGCCTCTGGTCTTTTCGCCGCCGGATCCCTTAATGAAGCGGAGATGCAGCGCGGATATGCCCGCGCAGGCAAGCCCCGCGCCGCGCGGCGGTCTGAACCGGCCCCGCCGGTCAGGCGTTGTCCGGCAGACATAAGAGGTGAGATCATGGCCAACCACGCGATTTTCGACCGTCCCATGGACGCGCCGGTGCCCAAGGGGTTCGAGCAGGCGATTTTCGGCATGGGCTGCTACTGGGGCGTCGAACGGCTGTTCTGGGAACAGGACGGTGTGTGGATGACCCAGGTGGGCTTTGCCGGCGGCACGACCGAGAACCCCAGCTATCGTGAGGTCTGCGGCGGCGGCACCGGCCATGCCGAGGTCGTCCATATCGTCTATGACCCGGCGCGGATCAGCTATGAGCATCTGCTCAAGCTGTTCTGGGAAAACCACGATCCCACACAGGGCAACCGTCAGGGCAACGACGTGGGCGATCAGTACCGCTCGGTCATCATGTATTACACCGACACGCAGAAGGCGCAGGCCGAGGCGTCGAAGACGGATTACGACAACCGCCTCGCCGTGGCCGGCAAGAAGAAGATCACCACCGAGATCCTGCCGGTCGACCATTTCTACCCCGCGCAGGAGATCGAGCATCAGCAATATCTCCACAAGGTGCCGGACGGCTATTGCAACATGCGTGGCACCGGGGTCGAGGCGGCGATGCCCGAGGGGCATGAGCTTCCCTGATGGCCACCTGGACGGCGCTGACCCATATCTCCGGCCGTGACGCGGCCGATACGCTGGCCGAACTCTGCGAGGATCTGACGCCGGAGCCGGTGGGCTCGGGTGTGTTCGAGATCGAGGACGGCTCGGATCGCTGGGAGGTGGGGATCTATTTCACCGAAGCCCCGGACGAGATCGGTCTGGCCCTTCTGGCCGCCGCGCAGGGGGCCAACCCTTTCGTGGTGAGCGAATTGCCCGAGGTCGACTGGGTCGCCCATGTGCGCCGTGAACTGACGCCCGTCGAGGCCGGGCGGTTCTTCGTTTATGGCAGCCATGATGCCGACAAGCTGCCCGACGGGGTTGAGCCCTTGCTGATCGAGGCCGCGATGGCCTTCGGCACCGGGCATCACGGCACCACCAAGGGCTGTCTGGAGGCGCTTGACCGCCTCGCGCATACTGGCTGGCAGCCGCGCCGCATCGCCGATATCGGCTGCGGCACAGCGGTGCTGGCGATGGGGGCGGCGCGGGTCTGGCCGGGGACGATCCTAGCGTCGGATATCGACGCGGTGGCGGTGGATGTGGCGGCGGCGAATGTCATCGCCAACGGGCTCGACGGCCGGGTCGTCTGTCTGGAGGCGGTGGGTTTCGACCACCCGATGCTGGACGAGGCCGCGCCGTTCGATCTGGTCTTCGCCAATATCCTGAAACAGCCGCTGATCGACCTGGCCCCGGATATGGCCCGCCATGTCGCGGCGGAGGGCAGGGCGATCCTGTCCGGCCTCCTGACCACGCAGGCCGATGAGGTCGTGGCGGCCTATGATGCCGCAGGCTTTGATCTGGAGCGCCGCGACGATCTGGGCGAGTGGTCCACGCTGGTCATGCAGCGGCTGTGAGTGGTTTTGTAAGCGCAGCAAGGGCGTCCCTATCTGCTGATGTATCACCGCTTATAGCCCGCCTGAAGCGTCAGCTTCAGGCACGCGTCTGCCCGCCCAATGGCGGGGGCGTTCCGCGCCCACCCGGTCGGACGCTTATCGTTGAGCGCGACCCTCGGTCGTGCTTCCGATCCAGCTTGAAATAAAGTTCAGGGCCGGGCGCGATCTGCACCCGGCCTCTCTCATGGCTGCCCTGCCGGGATCACCGGAACAGCACCACCGGCACCTTGCAGGCGCGGATCGTCGCCGTGGTGGTCGAACCGACGATGAGATTGCGGATGCGGCTATGCCCATGTGCGCCCATCACCACCATGTCGAACCCCTCGGCCTCGACCAATTCGCCAAGCGCGGTCTCCGGCTCGCCCGGAATGGTGCGCGACTGCACCGACAGACCGGCCCGCGACAGCGCCGCCTGCGCATCGTCCCGGCCCCGCGCCGCAGCCTCTCCGACGCTGACCAGATGCAGCGCCAGCCCCTCGAACAATGCGCTTTGCGTGATCTTCTCCACCGCGTTGCGGGACGAGGCGCTGCCATCCCAGGCGATCAGCACCGTTTCCACCGGCCGGAAGGCGCGGGAGGCGACAAAGACCGGCTTGCGGCTGCTGCGCAGGATCCGCTCCATATTCGATCCCAGGTGACCGCGCGCGAAATCCGCCGCCTCGCCGCGCTTGCCGATCACCACGACACGGGTGTCGTCCTGGCGTTCGGCCACCGCCTCGACCAGATCGCCCTGGCGAAGCTGCACCGTGATCTCGCTGATCCCGTCCTGTTCCAGCCTGTCGCGCGCATCGTCCAGAATGGCGCGGCCTCGCTGACCCATCAGCCGCGATCGCTGCGCGTCCAGCTCTGCCAACTCGTCCAGCAACGCGCTGCGCGCGCCAAGCCGGATCGCGCCGGACAGATCCTGCTTGCCATCCGCGTCCCGCCGCCCGAGCACATGCAGCAGCTCGACCGGCGCGCCGGTGCGCTGCGCGACCCAGGCGGCGTGGTCGCACACGCTCTGCGAATACTCCGAGCCGTCGACCAAAGCGATGATCTTGTCGATCATGCCCTCTCCTCCCTCAATGCGCCATCAGCTTGACCATGCCGTCAGGCTTGTCATGCAGCGCCAGCCTGTCAACGATGGTCTCGGAGGCCTCGTTCATGCCGACAATCTCGACCTCGGCCCCGTCGCGGCGGAATTTCAGCACCGCCATGTCGAGCGCCTGCACCGAGGAAATATCCCAGATATGCGCCCGCGACACGTCGATCACGACCCGGTCGAGCACCTCGCGGAAGTCGAAGGCGGCCATGAAATCCTCGACCGAGCCGTAGAAAAGCTGGCCTTCGACGAAATAGATCCGGCTGCGCCCGTCACCGCTGAGTTCCGAGCGGACGCGGAAAAGCTGCGCGATCTTGGCGGCGAAGAAGATGCCCGACAGCAGAACGCCCACCAGCACCCCGATGGCGAGGTTATGGGTCCAGACGACAGTGACCACGGTTGCCAGCATCACGATGGAGGAGGAGCGCGGATGCGTCCGCAGCGACTTGATCGACGACCAGGAGAAGGTGCCGACCGACACCATGATCATGATCGCGACAAGCGCCGGCATCGGGATCTGCGCCACCCACGGCCCCAGAAACACGCAGAAGATCAGCAGCATCACGCCGGCAAAGGCGCAGGACAGCCGGCCGCGCCCGCCGGATTTGACGTTGATCATCGACTGCCCGATCATCGCGCAGCCCGCCATGCCGCCGATGAATCCGGTGGCGGTATTGGCCAGACCCTGACCGATACATTCCTGGTTGCGGTCGGTGCGGGTATCGGTCAGCTCATCGACGAGATTCTGCGTCATCAGGCTTTCCAGCAGTCCCACCACCGCCACCGCCAGCGCATAGGGCAGGATGATCAGCAGCGTCCCGAGATTCAGCGGGATCTGCGGGATCAGGAACACCGGCAGCGAATCGGGCAGGGCACCCATATCGCCCACCGTGCGCACATCCCAGTTGAAGATCAGCGACAGCACGGTCAGCACGATGATCGTCACCAAGGGCGAGGGGATGGCGCGGGTCAGCAGCGGGAACAGATAGATGATCGCCAGCCCGGCGGCGACCAGCACATAGGTCAGCCATGTCACCCGTGCCGGGTCGAGCTCGGGCAGCTGCGCCATGAAGATCAGGATGGCGAGCGCATTGACGAAGCCCGTCATCACCGATTTCGAGACATAGCGCATCACGAAACCCAGTTTCAGCAATCCCATGCCGATCTGCAGAAGACCGGCCAGCACGGTCGCCGCCAGCAGATATTGCAGCCCGTGATCGCGCACCAGCGTCACCATCAGCACCGCCGTGGCCGCCGTTGCCGCCGAGATCATGCCCGGCCGGCCGCCGGCGATCGCCGTGATGACGGCAATCGAGAAGGAGGCGTAGAGCCCGACCTTGGGGTCCACGCCCGCGATGATCGAAAACGCGATCGCCTCGGGGATCAGGGCGAGCGCCACAACGAGGCCCGACAAAAGGTCGCGGCGGATATTGCCGGTCCATTCCTGCCGGTATCTGTCCAGTGAGATCATGTGCATTCCATTCCTGTCCGCGGTCGCGCGGGTTCGGCTGTCCGGTTCGGATCTGTTCAGTTTGTCCGGCGGATCGGCGGCCGGAAGAGCCACCCGGGGCTCGCACCCGGGTCCGGGTTTTCGCGCAAGCTCTTAGAAACACCGCGGCCAGGTTGCAAGCCCGCCGCATGGCGCGGCGCGCCCGCTGTTGCACGCATGCTGCAGCCTGACCGCCGGAGTTTTGCTGGGCGCCCGGGCGCTGCCTGACGCGGCAAGCCCGCCCGAACGGCCCCGCTCGAATGGCTCGCTATCCGTCCGCGCCGCCCGTCGAACTCTCCGACGCGGCTTGGCAAGAAACTGGCAATATCCGCTGAAGACGCACGGAGACATCTGCAGAAATACGCTGCAACTGTCAAGAACAAGGGGATTTTTTGGCTCCGGCGGTAGGGTCCGCAGAAAGTCCAAAAAAATAAAATGAAATCAAGGGCCCACCCTCTGCGAAAAAACCCTCGGACCTGCATAGTGCCCATCGCAGTGCCACAGTCAAGGGGACAGAGAACGAGCCGGGCCGTTCGCAATGGTCTTGAACAAGACATGCGGTGTATCCCAGCTGTGGAAAACAGGGGCGTTGCCCATCGAAGCAAAAAGGGGGGTATAATCGGTTGGAACGGTTGCCAAGGCCGCGCCGAACGCTGCGGCGTAGTTCGCGACCGTTGAGATGCGACTTTCCCCGCAACTTCCCATTTTGGCGATGGCAGAGCGCGATAGCCCGAGTAAGGTTGGCGATGCGGTAATCCTCCCCTTTTTAACGGGGCGTGGCTGTAGAATTCGCGCGGCCATTTTCAGCTTCATGGCGGGTGTGATCCCGCCGTTGCCCATGTTGGGACGTTCGTTGTTATAGGTCCAGAGCCATTTGGTGGCGGTCC
>NZ_FNAH01000022.1 GCF_900101865.1 Paracoccus isoporae | reverse complement strand
CCATTGGCCAAGTCTGTGACCTATACGGGCCTGAAGAATGCTCAAACTACTTCACCGCTGCCGGATATGTATCAGGTTAAAATCGAAATGCTTTAGGATCAATTTCCGGAGATTGGCCTTGGACCGCAACATTTGTGCATCGGGGCGTTCGCACAGATAACGAGTGCGCTAAAAGGTGGGATTGGTGATGTCGCGGTCGATCACATCGGCACCATACGCGCCATCTTCCAGATTGGCGCGTGTGCCCAGCATCATCCGCAGCCCACTATTCACGAATGGCGGCGCCGCCGCCAAATGCTCCGAGAAAATTAAGGCGTGGCGCTCCTGCATTTTTTGCGCATCGGTGTCATCCGCCATCGGTTGTCGCGTGACCACTTACAGGTCAGGACGAAGCGGTTGGCCAGAAAATTGTTGAGGGAAATGGGCTGGTCCGGACTGCCGATCATCGCGGGCAAACCAAGGCAGATCATTTCTTCCTCAAGCGGCGGGGTCAGCGCCAGCCTTGGATCACGTGGCGGATTGACGACCAGAGTCGGATCTATATCAGCCGCCGATAGCCGTTCTATTGTCGACCCAGAGCCACTGTCGGCCATTTCAAACTGCGATTTCGGCCGCTCAGCTGCGAAACGCTGCATCGATTGTAGGGCCAGGCAATCACAGCCGAAGAGGCGATTCTCAGCACCACGCGACCCAACAGCCAGTCGCTTTGATGCTGCATGTCAATTTCGGCGCTGTCGATGGCGCGGGGTATGGCGACGGCAGGGTGATGAAAATGCTGCCCCGCCGGCGGCGGCACTGCGCCGCGCGAGGACCGGTCGAGGATGGTTTGTTTCAGCCGAGGTTCCAGATTCACGAGATGGTGGGCGATAACCGCAGACGCGTAGCGTTTCTGTTCGGCTGCGCCGTCTATGCTGTCAGCGTCGGAAACTGCCTTAAAAATGCTGATCTGGCGGAAGTCCAGATGCAGGCTCTCAGGATTCTCGTGATCGGATAGCGATAATATGTTATTCTTAGATGCCTCGCCGTCAGCTACCGTCTGCTCAACGGGAGGAGTCGCTGATAACACAGATATTCTCACCTTTGGGTGGCATCCGCGTCGCCGAGATGAGCCATATGATCATGGGGCCGTCCTGCCGCATGCTCATTGGCCGTCTGGACGCCGAGGTGAAAATAGTCGAACCGCCTCAAGGCGGCAAGACTCGCGAGCTTGACAGAATGGGCAGCCCGATGTTTCCGCAGTTCGATCGCGGCAAGAAATCGATGACCATTAACGTCAAGACCGAGGCCCGCCGAAAGCATCTGGCTTCGGGTTAGGGCACAAAGCCTGATCGCTCCGCCAAACGGCGGACCCACGTGACATCACAGTGGTCCTCAGGCTCAGGCCCCGTCTGGTTGGCGATATATAGTCCATCTACATCTCATCCGTCACGTTGCCGCTCGTACAGACCCAACAGCAACGCGCCAACACGTGCTGACCCCAGTAACGGTTCCGCAATATCCCGAATTCGCCCAGCAGTTTGCACGAGCTCCGGCCCTTCAGGTGCTTCACCTACCGGCTGACCGACTGGGTCGGGGAAATCGACAGCAGCAGATGGATAGCAAGCGTCCGGTTTGACCGCTACCGGTTCGATTTCCACGGCAGCAGATCATCGATCCTGTTGATCTTATAGTCCGAGATTCGGGCGATGATGCCGGCGAGCCAGGCGGATGGATCGGTGCCGTTGAGCTTGGCGGTTTCGATCAGGGTATAGGCGATGGCGGCGGCCTTGCCGCCAGCCTCGGAGCCGACAAAGAGATAGTTTTTGCGACCGAGGGCGATGGCACGCATGCCGCGTTCGGCGACGTTGTTATCGAGTTCCAGGATGCCGTTGTCGAGATAGGGTCGCAGGCGTTCCATGCGGGTCAGGGCATAGCGGATCGCGGCGGCGAGCGGTGATTTCCCGGATATTCTGGTCAGCTGCATGGCCAGCCATACCTCAAGATCATCGAAGACCGGAGCGGCATGGGCCTTGCGCAGTGCAGCCCGACGGTCTGGTGGGGAACCGCGTGCTTCCGTCTCGACAGCGTAGAGTTCGGCAATCCGGGCGATGGCTTCTTCGGCGATTGGCGACGCCTGGGCGCGATGAATGTCGACGAACTTGCGCCTGACATGTGCCATGCAGGCGACTTCATGGATCGCGCCGGATCGATACAGTTCCTCGAACCCGGCATAGCCATCGGCATGCATCCAGCCTCGGTATCGGGCAAGATGATCTTTGGGATGCTGTCCCTTGCGGTCGCCGGAGAAGCGATACCATGCGGCTGGCGGTGTATCACTGCTCCATGGGCGTTCGTCGCGGGCATAGGTCCAGAGCCGCGCCGTCCGGGTCTTGCCGGTGCCGGGCGCCAGCATGCGCACCGGCGTGTCATCGACAAAGATTGCGTCTCCTGCCAACACATGGCGACCGATGGCATCTGCCAGCGGTTCCAGCAGGGCCGTGGCCTTGCCGACCCAATCGGCCAGCGTGGACCGGTCGAGGTCGACCCCGTCCCGGTCGAATATCTGGCTCTGGCGATAGAGCGGCAGATGATCCGCGTCTTCGGGGCTTACGCGGCCCCACCGGGGCCATGGTCCCCGGCAACTTGCTGACCAGCACATGCGCCAGCAGCCTGGGTCCCGGGCGCCCGCGTTCAATGGGGCGTGAGGGCAATGGCGAATGCGTGAAACGATCGCAGAAGGCACAGGCAAAGCCTGGCCGGACGATGCGGTTCACGATGAAGCGGCCCAGTTCCTCGGTCACGTCCTCGCCGATCCGGCGCAGATGGCCGCCGCAATCCGCACAGGTATCGCTGCCGCGCGTCAGCTCGACTTCCATCCGGGGAATGTGATCCGGGATCGGCTTGCGCTTCGGCTTACCCTTGTCCTCGATGTCGGGCAGCTTCATCCGGGCGATCATCGCCGCGGCCGCGATCTCGCTGGTTTCCAAGGCCAGTTGCAGTTGCTCAATGCTCTCGGACGATGTGCCAAACCGATGCGCCCGATGCCCGGCCAACTGATGCCGCAGCTTCTCGATCAGCACCGCCTGTGCCTTCACCTCGTCCAGAAGCCGCGCCGTGAAGCTGCGCAGTCCCTCGGGATCGTCAGGGATGGTCACGGGCTCGTCCAGCATGGAAAGAGCTTACCCTGCTGATGTCTTTCAGGGAATCCCTGCCGTCCCGGATCGGCGGATTATCCCGCTCTCAGCGGCTGCCAGGTGCGTTGCGGTGTCCGCCAGTCGATGCCTTCGAGCAGCATCGCCAATTGCGCAAGCGTCAACGCCACCTTGCCCTCTTTTGCCGAGGGCCACGCCAAGTGGCCGCGTTCAAGCCGCTTGGTGAACATGCACGCGCCTTGCCCGTCCCACCAGATCACCTTCACCAAGTCGCCCCGACGCCCCCGAAACATGAAGGGGTGTCCCGCGAACGCATCCTGCTGCAGCACGGCCTCGGCCTGCGCCGCCAGAGATGGAAACCCCGTGCGCATATCGGTCACACCGGCCGCCAGCCAGACCCGCGTATTGGCCGGAACCGGGATCATGGCGACAGGCCCCGGATCATCCGCGCCAGGGCATCCGGATCAAAGCTGCCGCTGATCCGCATCCGGTGGCCGCTCGACAGTTCGTTGTCAATCCGGTTCTGCGCAACCGGCGTGTCCGTGGCGGGCTTGGCATCTATGATCTCAACCGGCAGAAAGCGCGATCCTGACCCTGCGGGCATGGAGGGAGCCGACGCCGCGTCCGGCGAATAGCGGGGATCACGCAGTCATTTGAGGATCAGGTTCGCATTCACCGCGTAACGACGCGCCACCTGCGCAATAGAAACACCCGGCGCCGCCGTCTGCAGGCAGATCGACCGCTTCTCTTCATCCGTCCAGAGCCGCCTCGTCCGACGTGTCATCAAAGCACCATAGTGTCCACTATACTTGGTGGACACTAACCGCCACTTCCCAAACCCGGCAGAGCGGTCAGGCCGGACGGTTACGATGGATATGATCGCGGTTCACGCGGCCCGCATGGATCACCATCTCATGCGCTCGCGCCGTTTCCCAGATCGACTACCGGCATCGCTCGCCAATATCCCCGCCAAGCACCTGATTCCGGTATTTCGTGACCCACACGAGGTGATATTTGCAATCCCAAACCGTGTGACCGCCGCGTTTGTAAGTTTCCATAGCCGCAAGCTACACAGAATCTGACGCTAACCCATGCCGGCAAGCCGTGGAGTTTACTGATCCCATATCGGCGACCCTAAATCTGAACCGAAATTGAACCAGAGCATCCGTTACAAAACCAACCTAGAGGTTCGAAAAACTTTGAAGGAGGAGATTAATGTTCGGCGCGGAGGTACATGCAAATTACCTCAATAGTCGCGGATCAAACCAAAAGAGTTGTCGTCGCATGCCCAATGTGCGAGCGATTCTTCACACTCCCCTTGAGACTCGCAATCTGGTTGACGAATTTGATCGAAACGCAATGGCGCCCGGCCGTCACGGTGTGCATCTCTCCCAGTTCGACAAGCGGGACGACGCGCAAACGTAGCTCAACGGCTTAAGGTTTGCCCATCTCTGACCCATATATCGACCTCAAAGCAGGGAATTTCGGTATGAACTTCAATAGGATATTGATCTGATCAAGGACGACACGTTCTAATCCAGTTTTGTGCGGACACGCGAGTGGGCGACAGTGTCGATAAGAGTAGCCGGTTCCAGATCTGACCATGTCACAATTGTCTGCACACGGGCGATACCGTTGACGAAAGGACGCGTGATTACGAGGCGGGACGCCGAAGTCGGCCTTCCCATCGGAAAGACGGTTGCATCGTCTTCGCAGATTGCCGATCCATCGGGAAAAACGATGCTAGGACCCGAGATGTCGAACGCTCTGTGCCACAGCGTCCAGGAATTCGATTCTGAGCGTTCCGCGGTGATACCATCGCCAAGCACGAAACCAACTGTCACAGAGGTCTCATTGCGCGACTCAGCCGCCACTTGATCCTCGATCACAAGCGTCGACAATGCGGAATGCCAGAGCAGATGCCGCGTGACGAGCACGCCGGGATAATGCTTGTGCCAACCCTCGACGCGCACCAGGTCGCTTGCTGTCATTTCCTCGCCGTCGAGGCCGGCTCGCCGCAGCTTGTGTTCGTACTGCCCGTCGGCAAGGTATGGCGCATTATGCGCCATCACCGAACTGGCGTACATACTCAGCTCTGATCGATCGTACTTGTAAAAGCCGGGATCTGCGATCCACTGGATACCGTCATTCGTTGATAGCGTGATCGACAGGTCGTCATCGTGTTTATGTGTTTGGGAAAGCGCCGACGCGATCATCGTCAGGTTCATCTCGCGTTGACCGCCGACATCATCCTTGATCGACGCATATCCAGCGTCGGGGAACATCGCCAACCGCGTGCTCAATTCCAGTTGCTCGCGGGTCACCTGCAGGGACTTTTCAATCGGTAGATTCGGTGTGTATCTTGTGTCGCCGATCGCAGGCATCCGATCCGCGCTGAAACGCATGCGTTCCGTAAATGAGCCCATAGCCGCTATTCGTTTCCGTACGCCTGCAACGCTCGATGGGAGTGCAATCGGTGTCGACAGCAGGAGCGCGGTGCAATCTCGCAGCACCCTGTAGAGCCCAAGATGATAGCCGGTACTGTTCTCAATGCTTACACCGTCACTGCTGATCAGCCCATCAACCTGCGCGGCAAGAATGTCGCTTCCATGCTGTCGCCAGCTATCTGATTCTGGATGCTTGTTAAGTAGAATGCCAGCAAGGAGGCAGTAGATCGCCTGAAATACGAGATGGTTGTGGATGAAAACCGGTTGGTGGCGGCCGGTAAAGCTCCAACTGCCGAGCAGTCGTGCATGGGCGATCAAGCAGTGCTCGATTTTCGCAGTGTCAATTGCTGAGGCGTTTACCGATCGCATGACTGACCAAATTGTACACATGACGCCAAGGCGTTCTGCGGCCCCGTGGTCATAATATGCGTATTTGATGTCTTCTGGGGTCTCCTCGAAGTTGTCTTCTATCCAGTCATGCACATGCCGCCTTGCACGGACCAGAAACTCCGCCTCACCCGTCTTCTGATAGGCAACCAGAAAAATCCTTACATGACCTAGCGCATGATACATATAGCGGTGCGAGTTGCTGAGGGCTTCGTAACCGCTTCGAAAATCGCCAAATTTGTCCAATTCCACCGAGTCGTCGGGCCCGACATATAGCACGGGACGAGATACCATTTCCCTGGCTAGCTTTGTGGCGACATCGTATTGTGCCAACCCGCCGCGGGCCATAAAGTCATGGCAGACCTTTCGCATCTCCGCATCCGGCGATGTTAGTTGGATATCGGCAGCCGGTATAGTTTCCACCGAGGTAATTGCCATATGGCCAGAAGACGGTCCATTAAAACTGCACCAGAATTCAAGATTTTGGGCAGCGTCAGGAGGCGTTTCCCATCCCGCATCAAGCCTTACCGCCAGATCATCTGGCCGCAGATCCATTACATAGTCGCCGGAATGTGGCACGTGCAGCTGCTTGCAATGGTAGAATTTGCCACTGATCCGCCAGCCTAACGCAAGATAGCGAACATTCAACCCATCAGAAATGCGATACCGGACGCGAACGCCCTCGCGGGCTTGCAACGGCTGGTGCTGTATCTTCAGTGTTTCGACGTCACCCGCGGCCCAATCCTTTTCAGAATATCTCAGCGGCGGAACGTCGCTTTTGGATCCATCAGCCATTGGCAACAGCAAGCGCTTGGGCAGTAGGTAGCGTCCGGTTTTCGTAACCCTCAAACTGTTCCAAAAGTGTCAGGCCTTCGCCGCCTTTCCTACACAGTGACTTAAATATCTCGGTAAAACGGTCGAAATGCTGCTGGGGCCGACATTTCGAGGGTACGGTACTTTCAATCTCCGAGCGGTCAAAGGTCATATCACCTTCGAAATATTGCAGAAGCTTCTGACAGGCGTCGGATGTGCCACCTACCGGAAACAACTGCCCGTTAATTCCCGGCTGTATCAACTCTGGCAACGCATGAGTATTCGAACTGAAGACTGGCACACCATGCGCAAGTCCTTCTACAACAACAAGGCCAAAAGATTCTGCCTGGCTTGTGCAAAGCAACGCGCCTCCGCTTTCCGCGACGGCCGAATAGATGTTAGACATTGTTTCGCGGCCCACACTGTGACGCCAATCTACTGCGTCCTCAATGCCCAGTGCAATCAATTCGGAAACGAACAGGGCAGAACTTTCTAAATTCAGAGTGCCACCTGTGCACATAATGAACCGAACAGGAATCTGACGGCGGAGGTCGGAAAATATCCGCAAAGCGTCGAGCCAGTTCTTACCGTGACTAATTTTTCCTATCCAGAGCAAATACGGTACACCGTCCAGTTTAAGCCTGGCGGTGTCGCTTTCCACATCGGTTGCCTCACCGCGCGGCATTGCGATATTTGGAAGCACTTCGACACGCTCGATGAGAGCACTGGATTGAAGCCGCGCAATGACCTCCTGATAAGACCAGTGCGACGGAACCAGGACCCGGTCCAGCATTGAGACGACATCATCCGTGATCTCGTCAAAGAACGCTGGGGTCGAGGTGTGCATCTCCAGCACAAGGGGGCCACTATAACAAGCGCGAATTTCTGCTACTTTTTTTACATCATCTATAAGATGGACCACATCGAAATGCTCCTCGTTCACAAGTTTGCAAACTCGGCCAATATAATCCTTTTGTAAGTGGACGTCTGCACCCAATGACTGCATCTGGGCACTACCGCCGGCATCCAGTGAAAAACAACAGGTGACGTGTATCTGGCGCTCGGTATCGGCCTTCATCCTCTCTCGGATCACGCTCGAGACTCCACCAAAATTGCAATACAGGTAGGCATAGAGGATTTTCATATTACCGCCTCGTCAAAAATGGCTTCAAGTCCCGCAACGCGGTCGGCCCAACTACAGTTTCTACAGAACTCGATGTTTTGAGCATGATCAAAATCCGCAGCCCGCGCCTTACTTATTGCAGTGGCAAGATCGCTGGACTGATTGTAGACATAGACGTTTGGATAGGATGAAATCTGCTCCATAAATACAGATACGACCTTCAGCCCCAGACAGAAATATTCGTATATCTTAATAGGATCAACGGCGTTGGCCAATCTCGAAGGCGTAAAAGGAATAAGCCCGATCTCCCAATCCTTTGCTACTTCAATGATCTGTTCGTGGTTCATCGGTCCTAGGAACTTCACGTTTGGCAAGTCTATTTCCGGATGGGTGCCATGACCGATTATTTCAAATTCCAGTTGCGGTTCGTTTCGCGCTAAACTGACGAAGGCCGGCCAATCAAACCATTTAGTCGTCAAGTGTCCAAAGTAGCCGATTTTACCACCCCTAGACTTTGACACGGTTCCGAAATCCTGAAAACGCTTGTGAAAGCTAGCGCCGGCACCATTCGGCAATATACTGCTATGTTGGGCGCGAGCACCCATAGAAATCAGCTTGGATTGCAGCGGCGGACTGACAGAAAGTGAAAAATCGGACCGGCGTGCCAGGTAACGTTCAAAGTTGACACTGTACCATCGGGCAGCGCCGGCTGCTTGGAACTCTTCCCAATCGTCTCGCGCTTCATAGCCTGTTCGCCATCCGTTTGCCCGCAGATGATTGAGCAGCGGGATTGCGCCGGCATCGGGAATGCTGAGCAGTGCACGACCGCCTTTTCTTCCCAACTGGACGATCCGATCAGAGAAATCTGCGAAAAGATCGTTTGGGATCTGGACCAGTTTCCCAGAGCCTGTTTCCGGGCGAAGCTGATCCTCAAGAATTGAGTGCGTTAAACTGCTGCGATAATAAACATATACGACGGTATTTCCACGAGCGACAAGTTCGCTTGCAAACATCATGGATCGATTGGCCCGATTGTCCTTACCGATGAGTGTAGTTCCCGTATAGATCAGGTAAATCTTATTAGCGGGTATCCCTTGTAATTTGATTAGCTCGGCGCCTATTTTCTTGACCTGCCGAGTGCGGGACATTCCAACTTGTTCAAGAGCATCTTTCGCGATCACTAAATCTCTCTTGCCCGTCCAGTGCGCAATGCGATAACCGTACCACCTTGCGTCGTCCGGAAATGCAAATTCTACGGACGTTGTCTCGGCTTCACCTGAAGAGGGCAGGTAGACATAGTCGCCGAGCTTTGAGGATGTTGAAAATTTGTTTCCTTGTGACGCCAGCAGATTGAGCTCGTTGTCATAAAATCGAGGCAAAATCACGGCATATCTGCTATTTGCGGAATCGGTTTGCAATGCAGCAATAGTCAGCTTGTGGCAGTAGCTGCTTCCAGGTTCAAGACGCAGCATATGTTCGTATTCGCCGTTTGCGTAGATGCGCGAGAAAGGAGATTTGCCGAAATCGATTTCGCGGTGTTTGACCAACTCTCCTGCACCTAGCGTGCTACTTGCAGTCGGCTCATCCGGGCTTAGATTTGAGCTAACTGCAGCGGACAGAATTTCAAACGGTTCCTGCGCCCAGTTCACAAAATGGATGTCCAATTCAGCTGTTCCGGCGGGCACTTCAATCGTTCGTGCTGCAGGCTTCGAGTACTTTAGGTAAAAGAATGGAAGTTTGAATTTCGTGGAAATCCCAAGCGAACTTGGGGTATCTGAAACTTTTCTTCCATGCTCGTCACGGAAGGAAAGCAGCACAACGACATTGAAGTGAGAATTTGGTGATATATCGACCATCAGCCTTAAGGAAGAAACCCTTGCAGCGACGGAAATTCGAAACCCGATACCATCGGTTATAATAAGGGGTGATTTTTCAGCCGGAACTAGCTGCATGCTGTAATTGCCTTTCTTGATCTCACATGTCGGGTGAGTTCATCGCGTACGAATGGCGGCAGGTGCCCAGATCATACCGAGCGAGAATAGGGGCGCGTGATACTGAAAGCTTTACATTGCCGTTTCTCATCGATGTTCTTTGAGTCTCAATCCCAGCGGAGGCTGCTTGGCCACCACGAACCACCCGTGGGTTGAGCTTATTTTTGAGGTCTACCTACAAGGTTGCTTGCTGTAAGCCAAGGGTTTTGATTGACCAGCCCCACCTGAGTGGTCCAGTTTGATTGTTAGTGTATGACCGGCCTTTGGTCCATCGGGACGATCGTTTCTGGGGCCGGTGGGCGATAGCCCAATGCGATGTGTGGTCGCTTCGTGTTATAGTGCTACCTCCATGCTTCGATGATGATTTGCGCCTCACGGAGACTGTAGAAGACTTCACCGTTCAGCAACTCGTCGCGGAACCGGGCGTTGAAGCTCTCGCAATAGCCATTCTCCCAAGGTGAGCCGGGTTCGATATAGGCCGTCTTCGCCCCGACGGCTGCGATCCAGTCGCGGACTGCCTGGGCGATGAATTCCGGCCCATTGTCCGAACGAATGAAGGCAGGGACGCCCCGCGGTAATCCTCCCCTTTTTAACGGGGCGTGGCTGTAGAATTCACGCGGCCATTTTCAGCTTCATGGCGGGTGTGATCCCGCCGTTGCCCATGTTGGGACGTTCGTTGTTATAGGTCCAGAGCCATTTGGTGGCGGTCC
>NZ_FNAH01000029.1 GCF_900101865.1 Paracoccus isoporae | reverse complement strand
ATCTTTGCGGCGTCCTCAGCCGCCGCCTTCGCGCTCGACCCGGCGCAGAGCACCGTCACATCGCCCAGGGATTTCAGCGCAGCCACCGCCTTGGCAGTGGCGTCCCGGTTCAACTCGCCATTGGTGACTTCACCCAGCAACAGAACAGCCATCACACAATCCCCGCTTCTTTCAGTTTCGACACCAGCGCATCGACATCCTCGACGATGATCCCCGCCTTGCGCCCCTCGGGCTCGGCGGTGTGGGTGATCTCCAGCCGCGGGGTCACGTCCACGCCGTAATCATCCGCCGTTTTCTCCTCCAGCGGCTTCTTCTTGGCCTTCATGATGTTGGGCAGCGAGGCATAGCGCGGCTCGTTCAGCCGCAGATCGGCGGTGACAATGGCCGGCAGCTTGACCTCGATGGTCTGCAACCCGCCATCGACCTCGCGGGTGACCCTGGCGGCCTCGCCCGCGATCTCCAGCTTCGAGGCGAATGTCGCCTGACCCCAGCCCAAGAGCGCGGCCAGCATCTGCCCCGTGGCGTTCATGTCGTTGTCGATGGCCTGCTTTCCGGCGATGACCAGCTTGGGCTGTTCCTCGTCGATCACCGCTTTCAGGATCTTCGCCACCGCCAGCGGCTCGATATCCTGATGCACGTCATCGGCGGCCACCACGAGGATGCCGCGATCCGCGCCCATCGCCAGCGCCGTGCGGATCGTCTCGGCCGCCTGTTTCACCCCGATCGACACCACCACGACCTCCTCGGCCGTCCCCACCTCCTTCAGACGGATCGCCTCCTCGACGGCAATCTCGTCGAACGGGTTCATCGACATCTTCACATTCGCCAGATCGACACCGGAGCCGTCGGATTTCACCTTCGCCTTCACGTTGTAATCGATCACGCGCTTCACTGGCACGAGAACCTTCATCTGTCCTGCTCCTTCTTTCATTTCCTGGATGACACGCCGGGCGCCGCGTATTGCGGGAAGTCCGGCTGGCGGCGTTCGCGGAATGCGGCGATGCCTTCGGCGGCATCCGCACTACCGAGCGCGGCCGCCATGGCCTGCTTTTCACGCTCGAGCTGATCGTCAAACGACAGATCCGCGGCACTGTCGAGCAGCCCCAGGATCGCCGATTGCGCGGCGACGCTGCCCTGCGCCAGCTCCGCGCCGAGTTGCAGCGCGAGGCGCAGCGCCTCGCCGGGCGGTGCGACGCGGTTGACTACCCCCAGATCCGCCAGGCGCTGCGCCGGGATGCGGCCGCCCAGCAGGGCCATCTCGGCGGCGAATTGCGGCGGCAGGGCGCGCAGCAGCGAGGCCGTCGCGCCGCCATCCGGCACCAGCCCGGCCTTGACATAGGCGATGGACAGATAGCTGTCCCCGGCGGCGACGATCAGATCGGCTGCGAGCGCGATGGAGGCACCGGCCCCTGCCGCGCCGCCTTCAATGGCGGCGATGACCGGCTTGGGCGCGGATCGGATGCGGCGCACGACCTCGTGCAGCATTTCGATCCGTTCGGCGCGTTCCTCCAGCGGCAGCGCGGCGCGGGTGGCGAGCGCGTTCAGATCGCCGCCTGCGCAGAAGAACCCCTGCGCCCCCTCCAGCACGACATTGGCAATGCCGGGCGTGGCGGCGGCGTGGGCCAGCCCGGCCAGAACACCGTCATAGACCTCCGGGCTGAGCGCGTTGCGCAACTTCGGCGCGTTGATGGTCAGCACCAGCGTCGGGCCGTGCTGGGCGCGCAGCACCGGCGCGGTCTGGTTCGTCTCGGCAGTCATATCAGTCATTGCGTCCTCATCACTGCGAATACGGCGCGCGCCGTAGCGATCAGCCGGCCCGCCGTGTCGCGCAGCTCGGCCTCGGCGAATTTCGTGGTCTGCCCGCCGCCGGTCACGCGCCCCCGCGCCGTCACCCGCCCGGCACTGACCGCATCGACATGATGGACCGTCAGGCTGGCCGTGACCACCCGTGCATCGATCTGGCCGATCTCGCGCCGGACCGCCGTGCCGCAGCCATTGTCGAGCAACATGCAGACGAAGCCGCCATGCAGGTTCCCCAGCCGGTTGAGATGCTGCGGCCCGATTTCCATCGAACAGGCCCCGCCCGTCTCCGGCAGCCAGGACAGATAGCCGACCAGGCCGGAGGCGCCGGAAAAATCCAGCGGCAGGTCGGACAGGGCCGCGGCCGGGGCTGTGTAAGACAGGTTGTCCATCATCCTCACTCCACCCGTTCGATGACCATGGCGATGCCCTGGCCCACACCGACGCACATCGACAGGCAGGCATAGCGCCCGCCCGAC
>NZ_FNAH01000005.1 GCF_900101865.1 Paracoccus isoporae | reverse complement strand
GCATGCCCTTTTGTCCTGATCGCACGCAACCATCGCGATCCGGTCGCCGCTGATAACTGCAACCGCGCCGCCGCAGCCCGACCGCTGAAACCTTTCTCAATCAATCGCTGGAAACGAACCCGAAGTGCCGCGGGCAAAGGTGCTGACATGACTAATCCTCCCTGATCGGAGGGAATCACGATCAAAGCTTGAGCGAAAGCCCAAACGATTCAGGGTTTGGACGAAAAGCTCTAGTGATCGAGGAGGCCGAAATCGCGGCAGATCGTTGGAAATGTCGGTCGTTGTTGGAGCGCTAACTCTTCCATGCCTGCCGCCGGGTTGCTCGGCTTTGAGCCTGTTTGCCAGCACGACGACGTTGAAGGAGGGGCTACTTTTGCGGCGACGGATGCAGGGCCGGCCAATATCGGCAGCCAGATGTGATTTCCCGTTTCCGGTGCCGCCGATGAAGGCGTCGTCGCGCTGCGATTCGAGGAACTCTGCCCTGACGTGGTTGCGCGGCAGCACTTCCGCACCGCAACGCCTAACAGCAGCCGCTCAGCGCCGACAATCCCGCCATCATTCCACCTGCCCGCCGATCTGCAACCCGGCCGTCACCCGCGTGACCAGGCTCCCCCGCTCAGATCGGCGGCATCGTCGTCAGATGAACGGCGAGGGCTGCGCGCGCCCAATCGCTGTTGGGATCGAGTGACCTGCACGCCTCCACAACGCCGAACTGGCAATTCTGCGCCGCCTCGGCCGCGACCACGGTGGTCCGCACCGCGCTGACGCCTGCGTAATCCGGGCCGCGCAGGACATGGCTGAGGAAGACGTAATTCATCGCGACGACATCCGGCCCGACCCATTGCGGAGTGCCGAAGCCCTTGCGGTTGACCATAAAGCCGTCAGGCCGGCCGATCGGGGCCATGTAGGTAAACATCGGATCGACCGGAAGGCCCTGCGGGAACTGCACCGCGAAACTCGCCTCGAAATTCTGCGAGAAGCTCTGGATTTCCCATTGGCGTTGGTTCTCGGGCAAGGATGGCAGATGTCTCGTCACGATATTCATGCTGATGCTGGGGCTGACCACCGCCCAACAGCCGACCGGACCGGGCATCAGCTCTGCCCCGGATGGGACCGGGATCGTCGCGCCGGATTGCAGGTCCACCCAGACATCGAAGCGGAATGCGTCAGCCATTGCAGGATCGGGCATCACGGCGAACAGGATCTTCTCCAGCCCGGCCGGGTCGTCGGTGGACTGCCGAAGTTCGGCCAGCGAAGCGATGCTCTGGCGTTTGAGCGAGAAATCGCCGCAGGCCACCGTCGGCACATCCTGCTGCGGCGCCTGGTAGGAAAAGCTGTAGGCCGAGGCCGGGTCGGGAAGCTGCCGGTCGGGGATGGTCTGCCAGGCCGCATTATCCAGAAGATAGCGCGCCTGCACGGCCCAGACGATCCCGCTCGCCCCGTCTTGAAGCCCGCCCGCTCCGATCGCCGCGACCGAGCCGTCCGGCGCGAACAGCGGCGCCCCCGAATGGCCGCTGACCATGTTGCCATCAAGACGCAGAATGGCGGTGTCGAGGCTCCATGGCCCGCTTCGTTCGATCTCCTGCCGGATCCCGGACGGCAGCATGTCCCGGAGTTGCGCACCGTCGGCATCATTGGCGGCCGAGAGCGTCAGAAGCTTGTCGTCGGGGGTGGGCGCACCAAGCGCATAGCCCACCACCGCCACCTGCGTATGGGGCACGGGAAGCGCGGCCGACAGCCGGACCGGATCGCGCCCGGAACTGTCTGTCAGGCGCAGGATCAGAAGATCACGCTCGGCCAGTTTGCGGTCCGCCCTTGCGGCCAGGACCGGGCCGTTCGGAAACTGCACGCGGATGGAGCCGCATCCCGCGACGACATGCCTGGCGGTCACGGCGCTTTCCGCATCCGGCCAGACAAAGGCCGTCCCGGTCCGGCTGCTGCTGTCCGGGCAGTCACTTGCAATGACCTGCCCGACCTGCGTCAGCGCGTCCTGGACGATCTTGGGCGACGGACGCTGCGCCAGGGTTTGGGCCGCCGCCGGAAGCCCGGTCAGGGCGACAAGGGCGAGAGCCGCCAGCCCGCGCCTCATTGCGCGGCCTTCTTCCCGCACCGCTCCTGAAACGCGGCTTCGGCGAAGACCGCCCGATCCGCGACTGGCAGCGCCTTGCCGATGCGGCCGAAACTGGCCCAGGGCTCGGGCGACAGCGCCATGGCGTCCAGCCTTGTGTCGGGCGCGGGCATGGTGCGGGCGTCCAGACCGGCGCAATTCGGATCAGCCCCGCCATCCTCGGATCCGAAGGCATAGGGGGCGGAGGCCGGGGGCGTCGCGGGCGCGGCGGTCTGGGCCAGATGCCCGGTCCGAAGCCCGGTCAGGTCGAAAATGGCCAGATCATGCGCGCGCGACGGCTCCATCCCCTCCACCGCGAACCCCTCGACCCGGTCCGCGAAGCTGGGTCCAAGCGCCCCGTGGGAGCGCAGGGCGATGCCACCCGCGAAGGCGATCGCCATGGCGAAGCCAAACCCAGCGATCCGCGCCGCGCCCAGCTTCGGCGCAAGGGGTCCGATGCTGCCGCCAAAGCCGAAAAACGTGCCGATCAGCGCGAGAAATGCGGCAATCACCGACGCAATCACCGGGCTGGCCGAGAGCCCGACAAGTATGCCGACCAGACATCCCAAAGCGATGCCGGCCAGCAGATCAGGCAGAATTCCGGTCGAAACGCCCTCGGGCCTGTCGCTCTGATCCGAGGGGGCCAGTTTTTCTGTCATCGAAACATTCTCCGCCCGAAGCACCCCGTGGTGATTTGCTGGAAAATCTCATGCGTTGATATAACGATTGTCAACTTAAGCCGTTGAAAAATCAATATCGACGATCTTTCACCGCCCGGAAATTCTGCACCACGCAAAAGCGGAGCCGGAGAAATTTACGCTGCGGCGTGGTGTCGTGTTCGCGCAGCCGTCTCCCGGGACATCTGCAATTTTGCAGGAATAAGCTGACGATTGCGTCCGCACGGGCTACCTGAACCAGCCGCCGCTCACCTCGGCGCGGCTGATTTGCCACATGAAAGCAGTCCCGCAGACAGCGCAAAGAAATTCCGGCGTTGAGGGTGGAACTGCCATTTCTTTGCTTCTAGAAAGCACGCGTTGCTCAACCTAAGGATGGATGAAGAATTGCGTGTCCTTACAGTGTTCGGGACCCGGCCCGAAGCGATCAAGATGGCCCCGCTCGTCACCGGGCTCGCCGGCGATCCGAGGTTCGACAGCCAGGTCTGCATCACCGCCCAGCACCGTGAAATGCTCGATCAGGTCATGTCTCTGTTCGACATCGAACCCGACCATGATCTGAACGTGATGCGGGCAGGACAGGATCTCTACGACGTGACCGCCAGCATCCTGAAAGGTCTGCGCGAGGTTCTGGCCGATTCCCGCCCGGATATCGTGCTCGTTCACGGCGACACGGCGACGACGCTCTCGGCCACGCTGGCCGCCTATTACGCCCGCATCCCGGTCGGCCATGTCGAGGCGGGGCTGCGGACCGGGAACCTGTATTCCCCCTGGCCCGAGGAAGGCAATCGCCGCGTCACCGGCGCCCTGGCCGCGCTGCATTTCGCCCCGACCGAGAATTCCCGCGCCAGCCTCCTGCGCGAGAATGTCAGCGATGACAGCATCGTCGTGACTGGCAACACGGTGATCGACGCGCTGCTTCAGGTGGTGGACCGGATCAAGACGGACGCGTCGCTGGAGCGGGAGCTGGCGGCGCGCTTCGACTTTCTCGATCCCGCAAAGCGGATGATTCTCGTGACCGGCCACCGGCGCGAAAGCTTCGGCGGCGGGTTTGAACGCATCTGCGAGGCGCTGCGGCAGCTTGCGATCAAGTTCCCCGAGGTGAATATCGTCTATCCGATGCACATGAACCCGAATGTGCGCGAACCCGTGCAGCGGCTGCTCGGCGATGCCGCGAACATCCATCTGATCGAACCGCTGGATTACCTGCCGTTCATCGGGCTGATGAACCGCTCGCATCTCATCATCACCGATTCCGGCGGCATCCAGGAAGAGGCGCCCTCGCTCGGAAAGCCGGTGCTGGTCATGCGGGATACGACCGAACGCCCGGAGGCGGTGGAAGCAGGAACCGTCCGGCTGGTCGGCACCGAGACCGACCGGATCGTCACGGAAGCGTCGCGCCTGCTGGAGGATCCGGCGGCCTACGACGAGATGAGCTTTTCGCATAACCCCTATGGCGACGGGCAGGCCGTGCCACGGATTCTGGATGCGTTGCTGAAATTCAAGAACAAGGGACAGAAATGAAATTCGACAGCATCTGCATGGTGGGCCTGGGCTATATCGGGCTGCCCACGGCCGTCGTCTTCGCGCTGCGCGGCGTCAAGGTCATCGGTCTGGACGTGAACGAGCGCGCGGTCGACAGCATCAACCGGGGCCAGACCCATATCGTCGAGCCCGGCCTGGAGGACGCGCTGCGCCGGACCGTTTCGGCAGGTCATCTGCGGGCAACCACCACGCCGGAGGCCGCCGACGCCTTCCTGATCGCCGTGCCGACGCCCTTCATCGACGAGGGTGAGGGCCATGATCCGGATCTCTCATTCGTCGAATCCGCGGCCCGCTCGATCGCGCCGGTGCTGAAGAAGGGCGATCTGGTGATCCTGGAATCCACCAGTCCTGTGGGCGCGACCGAACAGATGGCCGGCTGGCTGGCCGAGATGCGGCCTGATCTCAGCTTTCCGCAGACCGAGGGAGAGGCATCCGACATCCGCATCGCCCATTGCCCCGAGCGGATCCTGCCCGGACATGCGCTGCGCGAACTGGTCAGCAATGACCGGATCATCGGCGGGATGACACCGGCCTGCGCCAGCCGCGCGCGCCAGCTCTACAAGCTGGCGGTCGAGGGGGATTGCATCGAAACCGATTGCCGCACGGCCGAAATGGCCAAGCTGACCGAAAACAGCTTCCGCGACGTCAATATCGCCTTCGCCAACGAGCTTTCAGTGATCTGCGACCGGCTTGACATCAATGTCTGGGAGCTGATCCGCCTGGCCAACCGCCATCCGCGCGTGAATATCCTCCAGCCCGGACCCGGTGTCGGCGGCCATTGCATCGCGGTCGATCCGTGGTTCATCGTGAGCCAGGCGCCCGAAGAGGCCCGCATCATCCGCGCCGCGCGCGAGATCAACGACGCCAAGCCGGACTGGGTTCTGGCCAGGATCCATCAGGCCGTGGCCGAACATGCCGCGACTTCGGATCAGCCGGCCCGAATCGCCTGCTTCGGCCTCGCCTTCAAGCCGAATATCGACGATCTGCGCGAAAGCCCCGCGCTGAGCATCGCCACGCGGCTCACCGAGCTCTACCCGGGTCAGGTCGATGTGGTCGAACCCTTTGTCCGGGAGCTTCCCCCGGCACTTGACGGCAAGACCCGTCTGATGAGCGCGAGCGAGGCCCTGTCCGCCTGCGACATCGTCGTCCTGCTCGTCGATCACGACGATTTCAAGGCCATGCCGGCCCCTTCCGGCACGCGCATCATAGACACGCGCGGGGTGTGGACGGGGCGGCCGTCCTAGGGGCTACCGCGTCAAACGGACCAGTATGTAGTGCGTCGCGGCAGATTGCTTAATCTGCCGCGATGATCTTCAGGCCGTCGTCTCGATGAACACTGACGCTGTGATCCCCGGCCTCATCTGACCAGTTCAGCCTGAAGCGACGGCCGGTCACATTGCAGCGGCTTGCTTCGAAATCCGGTTCGGGTGCATTCGCGAAGGTGAACAAGGTGGCGAAGACGCCGGTGGTGGATCCGGTTTGGCGAAACCCGAAGGCTGGTGCTGGCTCGGCCTCTCGCTCCGTGCCGGACCACCATCCCTGAAGGCGCGGCTCTCTGACGCCAGTTTCGACCTCGGTCGATTCAGTGCCGGGTAGCAGCGCGACGACACACAGCTTCTGGCCAAGCACCGTTTCCATTTCAAATCCACCGGCTGATTGCGTCACTTGGCTTCCCGGCGCCGCGTGAAACCATTGGGTGACATCATGCGGTTGCTTCAGATTATCGGTGAAGACATCGAAGGTGATCAGCCATTCTGCGGGGCGAAACACCAGAACACGTTCATGCCGGATCGAACCGAACTGCTTGCATGCCGATTCTATTGCGAAAGTGCCATCCGCTTCAGCCGAATCCACGATGCCGCTGCCATAGGGTTTGGCCCCGAGGCGCGGGCTGCTGCGCGTGTCGAACTCGAGCGTGTTATGTGCACGGGTCGACTCGACAAACAACCGCATCGGGTCGCTGTACCAACTCCCATCCAGCCAAGCTTCCGAGCCCTTCTCGGCCATCCCCAGATAACCGTACCGACCTGCATCGACAAGCAGTGGCTCACCTCGATCGAACCAGACGAAACTGAGATCATCTGCGTGTTTGTGCGCGCGGGAATGGAAGCACGCCGTCTGAGCAAGATAGCTGTCCTGCGATGGCACGCCCTCATCGCCAGCCGCGATTCTCACGACCGCGTAGCCGGAATCGTCGAACCGCTTGAGGCCACGCGGCACCGACAGATCATGCGGAGGCTCGGTCGCGACCGCGCGCATCAGTACGGTATCCCAACGCTCCGCCGCGGCCTCAGCTGAACACAGGACGCTATGGCTGTCGCTGTCGCCAAAGTTGACCACCCGGCCGGACGGGAAGATAAACCAGGCAAGCGACTCTTCAATTAGATGTGCGCGCTGTCGCAAAGTATCATCCGAGATTAGGCCGCTTCGAACAATTCCCTGCAGCGCGCTGAGCACCATGCGGTGATAATTTGGTGAATGTTCGCGATGGACGCCTTCCGCACTGAATTGCTTGTCTAATATCCGATGGAATCGTTCCAGGCCCTGATCGTAGAGTTCTTGCATCGGCTGAGAGGTGGCGCCGAACCTTCTGCCAAGCGCCAACTGTCCCGCAATTTGGTAGTAACCGTGATTATTCTGAAAAATTATCTTGGCATCGTCGGCCAATTCGGCACGATGTGCCTCAAGCGCTCCGTACAGAATCTCACGCGTCTCGTCATTGATCAATCCAGCTTCCTCGGCGGCCTGCGTGAGATATGCCAGCCGGTAAGCGCGCATGCCCACAGCCATGTCGTACCAAGCCATGTTATCAACGTCCTTCGCGTCTCGCGGGTGTTTTTTGGCCCAGTCGAGGCTAACCTTCAGCGGAAGATCCAAATATTTAGCGTCTCCGGTCCGCGAATGCGCGACGAGGAGCAAATCTATCATACCAAGCGAGTGGATAGAGAAGCTCCAAGATCGCAGGGATTGATCGTTGAGTGTCCAGGGAATTTCGTCCTGCAGCATTAACACTGGATAGCCTCGCGACTTCCAGCCGCTTTTAATAATTGCGTCTGCTCGCCGGACATAGCTCGCCGCGACAATGCCTGCCAGATTTTCGTAAGCGTGTATCAACTTAGTCATAAGGTCTTATTTTCCATGCCTAACTTAGAACGAGTAGCCCGTTGGCTCCGAATGATCCGCCGCCATCTTAAAAATTCGGCGACTTTACGCTGCAGATAGCTCGAAAAATGCACAGCGATTTCGTGATGAAAGTCACACGCAGCGAAATCCCATGCCAAGCCTAGAACCGAGCGTTTGCTGCACATTGACCTTCAAGCAGAATGAATTCTGCGACAGGTCACGCAGCGAGCCTGTCCAAGATGCACCTGGCTCCAGTTCCTGAAACGCGCAGAATTCATCTGCGACCTTGTCATGCACCACGACGCGGCAGGGTTCATTCACCCCGTCATCCGCCGGATTCACGCAAAACTCGTAGAAACGGTCGATGCGCTCCTGTTCACTCATAATTGCTGCATCCAATGCTTCACCCGCTCACCCATGCTGCGCCAGGTGCGCTCGGCCAGGATATAGCGTCGTGCATTCTGCCCAAGCGACCGGCGGATGTCCCGATCTTCGATGAGCTTGGCCAGCTTCGTCGCGAGATCATCGGCATTGCCTTTCTGAAATACCAGCCCGGTCTGGCCGCCCTCGACCATCTCGGCCATGGCACGCACGGAGGACATGACCACCGCCTTTCCCGCCGCCATCGCTTCGAGCGGCTTCAGCGGTGACACCAGTTCGGTGACCGGCTGGGGCTTGCGGGGGAATGGTGCGATATCGATCAGCGAATACCAGGCATCCACTTGCTCGTGGGGAACCCGACCCGGTGTGATGAGCCAGTCTCCAAGCCCGCTCTCTCGCGCGATCTCGGCGATTTCCGCCTCGACGGTTCCATTCGTATTTCCTCCGACCAGAACCAAGCGGAAGACATGGCCTTCGCGCCGCAGGCGCGCACAGGCGCGTGTCAGATCGTCCAGCCCCTCATATTGCACGAAAGAGCCGATATAGCCGATGACCGGGACGCCCTGCGGAATGCTCCACTTTTCTGCCAGCGCATCGGCGCGTGGCTGCGGGCAGAACTGCGCCGTGTCGCAGGAGTTCGGCAGGAGGGAAATCTTGTCGCGCGCGACGCCGCGCCGGACCAACTCGTCCCGCATCGGCGAGGCGAGCGTGAAGACGTGATCGCAGGCTGCCGCAACCCGTGATTCAAGCGCCTTCTGCGCGCGGAATTTCATGGTTTTCTCGAGCCCGGAATCGCGCGAGAGTTGCGTGACCTCCCAGAAGCCACGAACCTCGTAGGCAATCGGCAAACCGCAGCGGTGTGCAGCCATCACCGCCGGGATTGCCGCGACATAATTCGATGCCACCATCACCGCCTGTGGCCTGATCTCCCTCAGCCGCCGTTCAATCTGGTCCGCCGCATCAGCGAAATACATCTGGCTGCGACCCCGGCCGCTGCGTTTGGGATGCAACTGGCGAAGATAGGTGATGCCGTCGATCAGATCGGATTCAGGGATAAACGCGGGAAGATCCTTGACCACATCCAGGGGAAAGCCAGGGCGAGTAAGGCAGACCAGATCGACACCCGCCTCTCGCAGCCCGGTTGCAACGCCGTGACCACGCGTCGCGTATCCGTTCGTCAGATAGGGGCGGCTGTGATGAAGCAGATACAGAAGGCGCCCGGGTGTGGGCACCACCGGGTCAATTGCAATCGCGGGGAGTTCGTCCAGACGCGCAAGCCCGTAAAGCTCGTCCCCCTCCAGGCTGACAAGCTCTCGTTCGATGGCCGGGCTCATGCTGTTCGCAGCCCTCAGTTTCCCGGCGAGATGCTTCATCGCCGCCAAGGCCGTCTCGATGTCTGCCGTCTCGCGCGCGTAAGAAAGGCATCTTCGCGCCCGCACTTCGTCGAGCTCCCCGGATTTCAGAATCACCTTTAGCAAGGAAAAATCCGAGCTTGTTCGTCCCAAATCAAGCAGTTCGTCCGCTGCCGCGGCCAGAGCTGATGTCTTGGTCAACACATCGTCCCTCATCAGGCAAACACATCCGAATTCATTTTGAAATCACGGTTCTACTGAATTGCGAGGCATCTGTTGCCCCGGTGCGCTTACTAGAATTTCTTCAACAGGTTAAGCGGCATATCCCCACGATGTTCAACGACCTCGCAGCAGCTTCGTCGCTTTTCTAAGAGGCGAAGTTACTTTCCACGAACTGCTGTGCAGCAGCGCGTCACGATGTGCGGTCATGTCCGAGGCAACCTGGCTCGTGTGCGCCAGGCGCTGTTCCTGTTCAGACAGCAGGCTTTCCAGTTCGGCTCGACGCGCGCGCTCTGCCTCGAGCGCAACTTCCAATTCCGCGCATCTCGCGTGCTCTTGTGCCAGCTTTGCCGCAGCGGCGTCCCGTTCCGCAGTGAATTTCCCGGTGAGCGCGGCGATATCCCCGATGCGCTCATCATGAGATTTCCGCGCTTCGGACAGCTCGGTTCTCGCCTGCTCCAGAGCGGCCTTCGCCATGTCAGCCCCGGACTTCGCATCGGCGAGGGCTCCTGTCGCCTCTTCAGCATCACGGCGCGCAGCCTCACACTGCGCTCTAAGCGTTTCGCTCTCGGCGATCAGATCCGACTTCGACGCTTCGATCTCCTCCAGCACCTGCTGAAGATCATGCAGCCGAGCGGCCATCTCCGCCTGCCGGTCATGCTGGGTCTTTTCCGCGGCATCGGCGCTTTTCACCTCTGACTTCAGGGATTTGATCTCTGCAAGGTTTTCCTTGAGGCGTCCGGTCATGTCCTTCTTTTCGCGGCGCAGATCACGGCTCTGCTGTATGGCCACAAGACCCTGGCCCAGGCGATTGAACGCCTGCCGCATCGTCCGCCAGGAGGACTGATCCGGCGCCTGACGCGCGAGGCGCCGCAATTGCTCCGGCTGGTCAGAACCGCGAAGCATCACGAGAACTTCGGCCCCGTCGCTGACCACGGGGCGCAGGGTGAGCCTTGGCCAATCATCCTCACCCAGAGCACGCTTTGCGACCTGATCGGCCAGCACCTTTTTCGGATTGATGACCGCGATCACTGCACTGCCGGACAGCTTCGGAAGGATCTCGTCGCACAGCAGATCCCAGCCGACTCGTTCGAGGGGCGCGCCGATCACGAGCAGATCCACCTCTTCCGGCAGGCTCGATATGTCATCGACGTCAGCAACGATCTCCGAGAAATCCGTGTATTGCGTGATGTGCTGATAGTTCATGCCGGAGGACAGCGTGACCTCACCCGAATCGAGCGCGAGGCAGAGGGAATTTCCATTCAGACGTTCCGCCGCCTGGCACAGCGCCATATAGGCGATGCCGTCATCCATCCCGAGCTGCACGATCTGGCGCGCTGACGTGACCTCGCTCAACCAAAACAGGAACGGCACCTGCCCCAGAACCGGCGAGGCGGCGACGTGACGCGGCGCCCAGAACGCTGCCTGTCCAAGTGGCTGCGTCGGCAGGTGCTGATCCATGACAGAGGGCAAGTCGTTTTTCGGCGGTTGCGAGGGCAAGCTCTGCGGATTGCGGATGTCATTGTCTTTTGAGGAGGTCATGGAAATCTTTCGTCAGTCGGAGTCGGACATTGCCGCTCACATACACCAAACTACCCAGGTTGGTGAACCTTCTTGTCGAGGCGGACGCAGCAACCGCAAGCCATCTGGTTCGTCTGGCATTAAACTCCGGTTAACCATCGATTAAACCTGCAACATGGAGCCAGATCAACAGCGTCATGCTCCGCCGGTCGAGCTTGTTTGGCTCGACCGAAAATTCGGCGTTGCGCCCGATCATTCGTTCAGGCAGCGAGAGCAGCTCGATCTGGTGCTACGACTGGTGAGCATCGTTATCGTCAAGCAGAATGCAAACCGGCATCTCTTCCCCCCACGGTACGGTTACGAGATGTTGCGTCACCGCCGTTCCGGTTTTGCCAGAATTTACTTTCTTGTGAGAAACTTCGATGTCGGGCCCGAATGCCAAAGTTCGATCGGTCTTTCCTCGGACCGTGGCGGTTGAAAAGCCGCTGGCTCCGCACTTATTCGCATCCTCGTTACCCTCAGCGCGACCTTGCTCGGTTTAAGATATCGGGTTGCGGTTGGTTGCGCGGCGGGGTCGGTCTTGTCGCGCCAAAGTTGACGATCCGTGGTGCGCTCTCTAGGCTGAACCGGACGGGAGTGCCTTCCAATGCCGGTCTGCGCAACTTGGCCTTGCCATGCCGCACCGCGGTGCATGACCGGCTCCCGTCGCTGTAAGGTGTCAGTTCGTCCTGAAATCTACCGTGGCCGGCCTCCCAGCCCTCGCGTGCTTGTTGACCGAAATGTCTTCGCGTTCGCAGTCCGAATTCTGACAGCACCAGCCGGAGATCCCGCAAGACGCGCCGGATCCGGTTGATAAAGACCCTTGCCCGGCGAGGCGCCCCGCCGGGCCGTCCCCTACCCTTCCCGGAAAGCGTGCTGGATCTGGTCCACCATCGGCTTCACCAAATAGGACATGATAGCGCGCGGATTGGTTTCGATGAACACCTCGACCGGCATGCCGGGGCGCAGTTCCGAATCCTCGATCCGGGCCAGCTCCTCGGCGGCGACGGAGACGCGGGCCAGATAGTAGCTGGTGCCGGTGGCCTCGTCGATGCTGGCATCGGGCGAGACGTCGATCACCGCGCCGACAAGCTGCGGCGTCTTGCGCTGATCGAGACCGGGAAAGCGCAGCCGCGCCACCTGGTCGCGATAGACCTGGTCCACATCCTGGGGCGGCAGCCGCGTCTCGACCACGAGACGGTCATTGCGCGCCACCACCGTGACCAGCTTTTCGCCCGGCGAGATCACCTGGCCCAGCGTGTGCACCGCCAGCTCGTGGAGTTGCCCGTCAATCGGCGCCACGATCTCCAGCCGCGCCATGCGGTCCTCGGCCGCGACCTTTTCCTGCGTCAGCCGGGCCAGCTCGGTCCGCTTCTCGTCGAGCATCGTCAGGATCTCCTCGCGGAACTGCTCGTCGATCTGGGTGCGCTCCAGCTCGCGGCGCAGGATCTCCTCGCGGGTTTCGGAAAGCTGGGCGTCCAGCGTCGCGATCTCCGCGTCGAGATCGCTGCGCAGACGCTCGGCCGCGCGCAGCTCGGTCGCGCTTGTCAGACCGCGCTCGTTCAGCTTGCGCTTGCTCTCGAGTTCGTCATCGGCCAGCAGAATGGCGCGTTCCGTCGCGACGCGCTGCGCGGTGTGCGCCGTGATCTTGTCCTCGAGCTGCGCGATCTGCGCCGTCAACTGACGGCGCTGACCCTCGCGCGCCGCGGCGCGCGCATCCTTCAGCTCCTGCTGGCCCTTCACCAGCACGATGCGGCGCGGATCCTCGCTCTCGGCCAACTCTGCCGGGAACGCGATCTCCTGCTGGTCGAGGATTTCGGCGGACAGCCGCGACTCCTGCGCCAGCAGCGCATCGATCTGGCTGTTCACGCTGCGCAGATTGGCCTGCACCACGGTCGGATCAAGCCGGAACAGCACATCTCCCGCCGATACGCTCTCGCCTTCGCTGACCAGGATCTCGCGCACCGTGCCGCCGTCGAGATGCTGCACGTTCTTCGGCCGCCCTTCGACGATGAGCTTGCCCATGCCCACCACGGCGCCGCTGATCTCGGTCAGCGCCGCGACGCTGCCGCCGCCGCCCAGAAGGATGACGACCACCGCGAGGGCCAGGAAAATCTGCCGGCGCAGGGATCTGCCAAGCGACCGGTCAATCTGTTCATACCGCATCGATCTTGCTCCTGTGCTGAGCGGTCGAGCGCTGCGCGGGCACGACCTTGCGCAGCATCTCGTCGCGATCGCCGAACTGCACCTGGGCGCCGTTCTGGATCATGAGGGTCTTGTTCACGGCGGCAAGCGCGCTTGGCCGGTGCGCGATGACGATGACGATCCCGCCACGGGCGCGGGCCGCGTTCATCGCGTCGGTCAGGGCTCGCTCGCCCACCGTGTCGAGGTTGGAGTTCGGCTCGTCCAGCACCAGCAGGAACGGGTTGCCGTATAGCGCGCGGGCCAGCCCGAGCCGCTGACGCTGACCGGCCGAAAGCAGGGTTCCCGCTTCGCCGATCTGGGTCTGGTAGCCTTCGGGCAGCCCGGCAATCATGTGGTGGATGCTCGCCGCCTCGGCCGCCTGCAGGATGGCCTCGATGTCCGGCTCGGCCGCGAAACGGCAGATATTCTCGGCCACCGTCCCCTCGAAGAGTTCGACATCCTGCGGCAGATAGCCGATGAAGCGGCCGCGCTCGGTCAGGCTCCACTGATCCAGCGTCGCCCCGTCCAGCCGGACCGATCCGGCGAGTGACGGCCAGATGCCGACAAGCGCGCGTGCTAGGCTGGACTTGCCGGAACCTGACGGGCCGACGACGCCCAGACCGTCACCGGCATTCAGCTCGAAGTCGACGCCTTGCAGGAACAGATCCTGCTCCCCCGGCGCGGCCGTGGCCAGCCCTTCGACCCGCAGCGTCGATTTCGGCATCGGCAGACCGGCGGTGTCGCCGGCCTCGGCGCAGGCCTTGAAGGTCTCGTCCAGTCGGCCCGCCGCCTGGCGCGATGCGACGAAACTGGGCCAGTGCGACACGGCCTGCTCGATGGGTGCCAGCGCGCGGGCCATGATGATGGACGCCGCGATCATCACGCCGGCCGTCACTTCCTGTTGGATCACCAGATAGGCCCCCAGACCCAGCATCGCCGATTGCAGCATCAGCCGCAGCATCTTGATGACCGAGGAGAACAGGTTGCTGTGATCCGACACCGCCTGCTGGCGCTGATAATGCTGCTCGACCGCGCCGGAATAGCGGTTTGACAGGCTGTCGCCCATGCCCATCGCGGTGATGACATCGGCATTGCGGCGGGTCGAGGAGATCAGCGTCGATTGCAGGCCAGAACTTTCCGAGAGGTTCTTCGACGGCTTGCGCGACAGGAACTCGTTCGTCACCACCAGGCAGGCAATGAAAATGCCGCCCGCCACGGCCAGCATCCCCAGCCAGGGGTGGAACACGAAAATGATGAGGAAATAGGCCGGCATGAATGGCAGATCGCAGATCGCCGCCGGGCCGGGAGAGCCGAGGAAGCGGCGGATCGCCTCGACATCGCGGTAGGGGCTGACCCCAGCGGCGCGGCGTCCGGCGATCAGCGGCATTTTCATGTTGGCGCGGAAGGCCGGGCCGGACAGGCGCGAATAGACCCGCATCGCGATCCGGGTCAGCGCGCGCAGCCGCAGGATATCCAGCAGCCCGCCGACGAAATACAGCATCAGCGCAATGCCCGCGAGGCCCAGCAGGGTCGGCACGCTGTTGCTGGCCAGAACCCGGTCATAGACCTGCAGCATGAAGATCGGTCCGGTCAGCATCAGCAGGTTCACGAAGGCGCTGATGACGAAAATCGCGGTGAATGCGCCGCGATAGGTGCCGATCGCACCTCTGACGGAAATGGGTTGAAACTCTTTCACGACAATCGTCCTACAAGAATGGTTGGCCGCACCGTGTCCGGTGCGGCCGTTGGTGTCGCCATCAGACGATCAGATCATTGCCGAACAAGGTGCCAAGCTGCGTTGCCGCGTTGTCATCGTTCAGATCCAGATCGTCCAGGCCGCTCTGGGTCGGAGCCGGGGCGGAGCCCTCTTCCTCCCAGAAGGCCGCCATGGCCGCGGGCGAGGCGCTGCGCGCCAGCGGAGCCGACATCGGCGCCGCGAAGGCCGCCATCTGCATCGCATCCGAAGGCTGCAGGTTGATCGCCGACAGGTCCTGCGAGCCGCCCGAGAAGGCCACGCGCATCACCTGCAGACCGGCCTCGAGCTGGACCTGCACCGTGTCGGTCTGCTGGAAATCAAGCCAGCCAGCGGTCGGGTCCACATCCACGCTGCCCGTGCTCTCATAGACCTGCCCGCCCTTGCGGAAGCTGGCCTCGATCGCGCGGTTGGTCGTGCCGTTGCCGAGCGCGGACAGGAAGCTCACGTCATACAGCCCGTCTTCGGCCACATTGATCGTGTATTCCAGCCACTCGCCGTTCTGGACCCAGCCGATATCGCCGGCCGCGGTCTGCTCGACGCTGCTGCCCGGACGGCCATTGGTGGTGCCGCCCTGCAGGCCCGGCGCGTCGTTATAGGCGACGCCCTGCCCGCCCAGATCGTAATCCGAGGCATCGATGCTGATCGCGTCATCCCCGACCTGGAATGCCAGCCCGTTGAACGGTGTCTGACCCGGCTCGGCCACCTGCGAGCTGTATTCGTGGATCGTCACCGCGTTCAGCGCCGCATTGTCGATATCCGCGACCATGCCGATGTCGATCTGACCGTTGGTCACCGTCACCACCGTCTCGAAAGACAGCGGAGTATCGGGACCGGCCTCGGCAAACGGATCGAGGTTGCTGATCACCTGCTGGCCGTTGACGGTGGCGTCGAACTGACGCTGCCCGGCGCTGTTCCAATAGGTCTCCTGCGTCCAGAGCGTGACCACATAGGTCCCGTTCGGGATGTCGATCGAGGCGGTCCAGTTCGATCCGTCCTCATAGGTCTTGAAGGCGGAACCCGGCGTGGCATTCGCCCCGTTCGGGTCGGTCGCGTAGTCCGAGCCCTGTGCCGGGTTGACCGAACCCGAGATGGTGACGCGCGGGTCGTTCTGGCCGACAAGCGCCTCGCCGATGACCGGGTCAAGCGCGATGGCACCGCCACCGAAATTGACCCCCAGCACATAGCCGCCGCCGGTGGGCGGATTGACCGGCCCGGTGCCATCATCGGTCTCGTGGATGGTGACGGCATTCAGCGGCGCGTTGTTGATATCGGCGATCATGCCGATATCGATCTGGCCGTTGGTGACCGTGACCTCGACCTCATAGGCGATCGGGGTATCCGGGCCCGCTTCGGCGAAGGGGTCCAGATCGGTGATGACCTGCTGGCCGTTCACCGTCGCATCGAACTGACGCAGGCCGGGCCCGTTGAAATAGGTCTCCTGCGTCCAGAGCGTCACGATATAGGTTCCGTTCGGCACCTCGATCGCGGCGTTCCAGTTGGTGCCGTCCTCATAGGTCTTGAAGGCGGACCCGGCCGTCGCCCCGGCCCCGTTGGGGTTGTTGGGGTTATCGGTCCCGGCACCCGGATTGACCGCACCGGACAGGGTGACGCGCCCGTCATTCTGGCCGACCAGGGCCACGTTGAGCACCGGATCAAGCGCGATGGCACCGCCACCGAAATTGACCCCGAACAGATAGTCGCCCTTGTTGCCCGGATTGGGCGGGGTGACCGGTCCGTCATTCGGATCGAAGAAGGCCACCGTGCCATCCCCGTCCTGATCGGTCTGCAGCGCATCGTTCACGCCGTCCCCATCCGCGTCTTCCGCAGCAGTCAGCTGATGCGGCTTGACGTTCTTGATGACGAACATGTGGTCGTTGTAGTCGTAGTTCCCCGCGCCCGGATAATCCTGGATCGCGATATACGTCCCTTCGATCACATTGCCGTCCGCATCGAGCGCCTGGAAGAACCGGATCAGGTGGCCCTGATCGTCGCCCACCAGATTGCCGAAATCGGGGTCGATCCGGTTCGCTTCCGGGTCGGTCCAGGAGGCATAGGTCGGACGCCCATCGACCGAGACGAACAATCCGAACGGATCATTGCCGGTGATGGTGGCCCTGGCCACGCTGCCCGTGTCGCCCGTGCCCGGCACCAGCCCATCCGGCAGGATGGTCTGCGCCTGCTGGTCGTCCTGGGCAAACAACTCGTCCGTGTCCGAGGATTGCAGCGAATGCACCCCGAGCCGCGCGACGTTGTTGTAGTTCAGGAAGGCCGCAAGCTGGATCACCTCGACATTCTGCGATGCGTCGAGCTTCTCCATGTAGGGCATCAGCACCTCGTCGCCGATGGTCTCGACAATGCCGCCGCCGGCCAGTTCGCCCTGCGCCATGTCGGTGCCATAGCCGAAGGCCTCGACGATCTGCGCCACCGTCGGTTCCGAGCCGTTCTCGGAGAACTCCTGCGCGATACCGGCAAGCTGGATCACCGTCTGCGGGTTGGTCACATCATCCGATGTCACCGTCAGCGTGGCATTCTGCACCACCGCCCCGGCAGTACCGCCCGGGTGAGTGCCGACATACTGCACCGTGACCGTGGCACTGCTGCCCGCCGCGATGCTGGTCGGCACCGTTCCGACGATCTGGAAGTTCGCCGGATCGCTGGTGACGATCTCCTCGATGTTCAGCGCCGCGAAACCGTCATTGCTGATGGTGAAGGTCGCCTCGTTGCGGAACTCCTGCGCTGCGGCCGCCGGGTTGTCGATATTGGTGAAGACCAGGCGGTCATCCGCCGCGGCATCGTCCAGACCCGAGACCTCGATGCTCTGCCCGAAGCCGACCGGCTCGACACCTTCGATCACGAACATGTTGTCGTTATAATCGTAGTTGATGCCGGTGTAGTCCATGACCCCCAGATAGACATTCGGGATCACATTGCCGGCCGCGTCGAGCGCCTGGAACATCTTGACCGTGTGGCCCTGCTGTTCGCCGGGCACCGTGACCCCGCCGATCGGGTTCAGCGTCGGATCGGTGGACAGGCCCGCGACCGAGATCCCGAACACGCCGTTGCCCTGCCAGAAGCCCGGAATATTGCTGTTGCCGAAATCTTCGGTGGCAAAGCTGGCCGCGCCGCCGGCATTGGGCAGAAGACGCTGGTTGTCCGTCCCGTCATGGTTCCAGAAGTTGACCTGCTGGCCCTTGTTGCCGGGGTTGTGGATGCTCAGCGTCGCGCCGCCCGGACCGTGGAATGCCGCGATCTGCGTGACCTTCGCCTGGGTGACGCCGTCCGCCAGTTTCCAGTAGGGCGACAGAACCTCGGTCTCGTCGGTCTTGGCGAACACGTCATTGGTGCTGAGCGTGCTGTTCTCGCCGCCGCCGATCGTGGTCAGACCCTCGATCCGGTTGCCGAAGCCGAAGACCTGCCAGACCTCGTTGACATTCGGCTCCTGCTTTCCTTCGGGCACGTTCTGCCAGAAGCCCGCCAGATCCACATCGATGAACGGATCTTCCGCGTCATTGGTGTTCAGCCGCAGGCGGCCCTCGAAGATCGTGGATGTCGCATCGACATTGAAGCTGGGCGGGGTATAGGCCGCGCGGTCGAAGTTGATGGTGACATCGACGAACTCACCGGCCGCCAGCGTCAGACCGTCCAGCGTTGCCGGCGCGGTGATGGTGAACGGACCCGTCAGGCTGGCATCGTTGATCGTCAGATCCTCGCTGCCGCTGTTGCTGATCCGCACGACACCGCTGTCCTTGTAGTCGCGGGTCTCACCGTTCTGCACCGGGTTCTCGATATAGGAGAAGTGCAGGCGGTTGTCGAAATAGGTCGGATCACTGCTGACCACCTCGATATCGGCATTGGCGTTGCCGCCGGCCGCCGTGACGTCGAGATAATCGAGCGCGCTTGCACCGGGCGCATCCGAGACGATGCGCAGCTCATAGGTGGTGCCGGCCTCCAGCGTGGTGAAGATCGATTCCTCGACCCCGCCCGAACCCGGGAACGGCGTGGCTTCGATCTCTTCGCCATTCAGCAGCCAGGTCAGCCCCTGCCCGTTCGGCGCACCGGCATTGCTGGCGGTGTCGAGCTGATAGACCCCGTCCGCGGCGACGGTGAAGTAGAACACCGCCTCGCTGCCGCTGACCGTGTTGGCCGAGCCGTCCGTGGCTTCCAGCTCGATCCGGCCGGAGCCGTCGATATCGGCGGGAACCGGCTCGAACTCGACCAGAGGTGCCTGCGAGACGCGCAGATAGTCGATGTTCGGACCGTTAGCGCCGGGCGCCGTCACGGTGATGGTGTTGGTGCCGGCCAGCAGCGAGACGGTGGTCTGCTGCGGGCCCCACTGGGTCTCCGCCGCGTTGGAGTTCGGCGTGAAGGGCAGCGTGTCCACCACCGTGCCGTTGATCGTCAGTTCCATCGGACGCGCCTGCTTGGAGGAGGACAGCGCATAGATGATGTCCAGACCGTATTCTCCGGCCTCCGCAACATTGACCGTCCAGGTGATGGACTGATCGGTATTGCCGTCGAAATCGACGAAGCTGCCGGATTGCGTGCGGTCCTCGGTCAGGATCACCGGGCCGTCGAGATCGGCATTCTCGGCCTCGTACATCACGTAGGTGACGCCGTTGACCTCCTCGGTGCCGTCCCCGACCGGGCCGGAGCTGTCGGTCGAAACCAGTACCTCAAGCTGGTCGATATTCGGGCCGGTATTGTTGATCGACCGCAGCGTGACGGTGTTCTGCCCCGCAACCAGCGTTGCCGGAACATCCACGGTCTGCCAGCTCGACCACCGCTCGTCCGTCGTTGCCCCCGGCGACGGCGCGAAGGCCTCCACCGTGACGATGTTGCCGTTCAGCTCGACCTGAAGCGGACGATCTTCCGTGCCGCCATTGGCATAGCGGAACTGCAGCACCGCATCGCCGGCATTCTGGGCCGGAACGTCGAAGGTGAAGGACAGGAAGTCCTCGTTCGTCGATCCGAAATCGGCATAGCCGCCCGGCGTGCCATCGAGGTTGTCGGTGTTACCGTCGATCCCGAACGCGCCGGGCCGAAGACCGTTCACCATCCCGGTCGTCCCCGGCTCCAGGTTGGTCTCGTCGCGGATCTCGATCCCCGCATTGGGCGAGGTCGGGACGGCGACGCTGGTTCCGTCGAGCGGCGTCTTGTCCTCGGCCTGGATCGTGACCAGCGAGACGAGCTGGCTCGGTTCCTCGCCGGGCTCGAAGGAGACGCTGGCGGTGGCGGTGTTCAGATCGTCGTCGGTGACCTCGATGGTTGCCACCACGTCACCCGACAGCGTGCCCAGATCGATGGTGAACTGGTTGTTGCTGTCCAGCGTGACCGTCGTTTCCGGCCCCCCGTCGAAGGAGACCCGGACCGCGGTGATGTCGTCATCCAGCCCGTTGACCTGGAACACCGCCGCGGCCGTGTCGCTGACATCGAGCGCGACAATCGCGAGATCGCCGTCTTCATCCGCCGTGAGATCCTGGGTGGCGCCTCCCGGTGCCGGGGTCAGCAGGATCAGCTGGCTGGCACCGGTGCCGCGGTTCAGCGTCATCAGGTAAAGCTGGCCGGTCACCGGGTTCTCGATGATGTCGAGCGGGTCGATATAGTTGTCGATCACCGAACCGTCGGGGCGGCGCAGCACGTCGTCGCCGATGATCTTACCGTCCGCGTCGACATTGATGTAGCGCACGTTGTCGCCGACAGAGAACTGCGCGAAGATCACCGCCCCCTGCAGGTTCGAGCCGAACGCATCGCCCTTGTACTCCGTCGCACCATTGGGCGAGCGGTTGAAGCCCAGGCTGTAGACGCCGTCCAGATCCCAGTTCGGATCGGGCTGCACGCCGACCTGATACCCATCCGTGGCTCCGTTGGTGTCATCATTCGCATCGACCTCGAACGGGTCTTCGCCCGCCGTCGGGTTGCCGCCATTCAGCACGTATTCGCCGCGCAGCGTCACCGGGTGGCCGTAATAGCCGCCCTCATCGACGGTGAACAGGAAGTCGAGCTGCTTGGGCGAATTCTCGACCGTCGTGTCCAGGCCAGGCTGGTTGGGATCCTGCGGCGTCTTGCCGCCCGATGCAGTCCCGTTCGTCGGCACGTAGAGATTGCCGTTCGAGTGCCAGACCAGGTCATAGGCGTTGCGGATGCCGGTCGCATAGATCTTGACCACGGCGTCGGCATCATAAGGGTTGTACATCCCCGGATAGGTGCCGTCGGCGTTGAAATCGCTCTCCGGGAAGGAGGTGGTGGGAGCGTCGGTCAATTCGATCGGTTCGGTGCGCAGATCATGCCCGCCCGCCGGTGCCGTCTTGGTGATGTCGATCTCCAGGATGGCGGCGTTCAGCAGACGCTCGGGACGGTTGCCCCAGGCGTTGTCCGGGCTGCCGGCCGCCGAGTTGGAGCCCTGCGACAGGTAGAGCAGATATTCCGGCTCTCCCGGCTCCCCGAATTCCGGGTTGGCGCGGAATTCGAGGCTGTTGGTCAGGTGGTCGCCGCCAGAACGCGGCAGACCGAAGGCGAAGGTTTCCGCCGTGGCCGTGTCGAACTCGCCATTCGGACCCAGGGTGATCTTGCTGACCCGGCCCGAGAATTCCGGCGTGGTGAAGGCCTTGGATTCGCGCGGGATCGGGGCGTTGTCGCTGATCCAGATCGTGTTGGGATCGTTCGGATCGAACACCATGCCGACAATACCGCGCCGGCCGAGCGCGCCTGCATCCAGATAGTCCAGCGACAGGGTGTCCTGCGAGTCCTTGTCGATGGAGCCGTCCGCATTCACATCCCAGCGATGGATCTCGCCGGTGATGGTGGCCACGTAGAGCTTGCCGTCCGGGCCGAACTCGATCCCGGTATAGCCGAAGGCACCATCGGCAAACCCGTCAAGCTGCGTCGTGGTCGAGAAGGCCACATCGCGCGCCACCAGGGCCGGCATCTCGCCGGTCACGAAGGTGGTGGTCAGATCCTGCATCTGGCGCAGCGGCGCGGTCGCGTCATCGACGCTGCCCAGATCCATCACGTCCTGCACTTTCAGCGTGTAGCTGGTGTTCTCCTTCAGATCGGCCAGCGGCCGGATCGTCATGGAGTCGGCCCCTCCCGAGATCTGCACGTTGATGGCGACTTCTTCGCCGGTCAGCGTCTCGACCAGCTTGACGTTGTCCACATAGTTGACGTTCGGACCCCGGTTGCCCGGCGCTTGCAGGTTCACCCCGATCACCAGTTGCGAGGTCGGGTCGATCCCGGTCGGCAATTCACCATCCGGCCCGATCGCGATCGAGGTCTGGCCGTCGAGATTGTCGGCCACCGGATCGACGAAGTAGGAGTAATCCAAATCCGCCGTGCGGTCATCGTTCGGCGTCAGATCCTGGATCCGCTCGATCTCCAGCGACTGGATTTCCGTATTGGTCCCGCCGATGGAGTCGATGGTCAGCTTGCCGTCGGTCACCTGCACGATCCCGGTGACCAGCGTGGAGCGGAAGCCCTCGCCGTCATCGGTGGAGCCGTCAATCGGGTTGGCCGGCACCCAGTCGGGCATCAGGCTCTGACCCTCGACATTGATCGAATAGGTGCTGTCGAAGGCCCCGGCCGTGTCACCGATGGACATGGTGACCTGGTAGGTGCCGTTTTCCAGCGCCATCTCCCAGGCCCGCGAGCCGTTGGCTCCGGCGCCGGGATATTCGAAATGGGCGTAGGTCTTCTGCTCATCCGAGGCACCGGGAACCATGTCCTTGTACCAATGCGCATTGGCGGGCTGGTCTGCAGGGGTGGTGCCGTTGGCGGTGCCGTCGGCCACGCTGTCCTCGGTCACCCAACCATAGGTGAAGCCGTTGCCGCGATCGCCATAGGCGGCCCCGGTATCGGCCTCGTATCCCGCCGGGGTGGTGTAGCCTGCGGGCAGCCCCTGCTGGGTCTGCGCGGCCGGCGGCTCGAAGTTGATCTTGATGACCTCCTCGAAAGCGATCGTGTCGCGGACCGGACCGGTCGGGTTGCCCCGGCTGACGGTCACATTGTCGATATTCGGACCGGTGGCCCCGACATTGGCCAGCGAGATCTCGTTGGCGCCCGCCTGCAGCGGCACGTCAACCGTCACCTCCATCCAGTCGGACCAGGCTTCGGCACCCGTCGTCGCACTGCTCGCCGGGAAGTCGATGGTCTGGACGACACCATTCACGCTCAGCGTCATCGGCCGGGCGGCGGTGCCGCCATTCGCGTAACGCACGGTGAGTTGGTAGGTATCGGCGTCCGGCGCATCGACGCTGAAGCTGGCGCTGTCGCCGGCCTCGCCGCCCATGTCCAGATAACCGGCGCCCTCATAGCCGGGACGCAGGCCGGCAGCATCGAATTCCAGACCCGGACCGCTATTGCCCGCATTCGCCCCCGGCTCGGGGTTGTCCGCGTTGCGATAGACCGTATCGGTCACGCCGCCGGTCGGCTCCAGATCGTTGACGTCGAAGGTCTCGCCCTCGACGGTTACCGAGAAGGGCGGCACGACCACCGCGCCGTCGTCATAGGCAAAGGTGAACTCGTCGATATTCGGGCCGTTCGCGGCACCGGCGGGCAGTTCCAGACGGATCTCGTTGCTGCCCTGGACCAGCTCGACCTCGACGGTCTGGGTCTCCCAGCTTTCCCAGGCCGTGCCGTTGACCACGGCACCGGGGACGAAATCAACCGATTGCGCGGCACCGCCATTCACCGAAACATCCAGCGGACGGTTATCCGCCCCGCCATTGGCATAGCGGATGGTGACGACGTAGCTGCCCGCGGCCGGCGCATCGACATTTACGACGAGCGCATCGCCGGGGTTGGTGCCGAAATCGACATAGGCCTCGCCCACCGCACCGGCACGGAAATTGCCGAACGCATCGGGATTGGCCGCATCGACGACGCGGGTGAAGTCGCCGTCGCTCGGCAGGCCGGTGTCATCGACCGTCACCTGCGTCGCATCCTCGGCCTGGATGGTGAAGTCATCGACCACCGGGGTGGCGACCGTGATGGTCATCGTGGCCGAGGCCTCGTTGCTGGCCTCGTCCGTCACATAGGTGGTGACGGTATATCCGCCCGGCGCCAGCGCCGAGCCATCGGCGGTGAAGTCGCCATCGGCGTCCGGCAGCACCTCGACGCGGGTCGCGCCGCCGTCGAAGCTGATCTCCGTCTTCACGATGTCCTGGTCGATCCCGGCCAGGTTGAAGTTGATCGAGGCCGCCTGGGTCTCGTTCAGCTCGCTGTCCGGGCCGCTGAGGAACAGCGGGATGCCGTCCTCATCGGCGGAATTGTCGGAACCCGCCTCCGTCGTGATCTCGATCTGGTCGATATTGGGACCGGAAGCCGCACCTGCGGGGATGGTGAAGGCCAGGGTGTTCGACCCGGCGGTCAGGGAGACCGGCAGGGTCAGGATGTCCCAGTTGTTGAAGCCCTCGGTCGCGCCGCCGCCGGTCGTGCCGGTGTTCGGGAACACCGTGTTGGCGGCCGCAGCGCCGTTCACCGAGATGTCGAGCGCGCGTTCCGCTCCCGCGAAATCCTGCGAGGCGTAGCGGATATTGACCAGGTATTCGCCATCTTCGGGCACGTCGATGGTGAAGGTCAGCGTGTCGCCGGGATCGTCACCGTAATCGACATAGCCGGTGCCGTTGAAGCCGGGGCGCAGCCCCTGGAAGCTGCCTGTTTCCGGGTTGTCGTCGTCGCGGATCTCGGTCTCGGTGGCGTCGCCATCCGGGTTCGCCGACAGCGTGACCTCCGCATCCTCGGCCTGCAGCACGATGGGCTGGAACGGGGCGGGCTGGCCGACAAAGACGCCGAACTGGACGGAATTCGAGTCCAGCGTGCCATCCGAGGCGAAGGCCTCGATCTGATAGGCACCTTGCGCGACGGCCGGATCGATCTCCAGCACGCCGCCATTCAGCGTGATACCGGCCGGAAGCGGCTGGCCATCTGCGAGTTGGGCGACATAGCTGACCGTGTCGCCATCGGGATCGACGGCCGCCAGTGCGGCGGCCAGATCGACCGTGCCGCCGACGCCTTCATCCAGCGTCACGTCGGAAATCGCGGCCCCGGCTGCAAGCTCCGGCGCCTCGTTCACGTCCTCCACCGCGATGTCGAGGGTCGCGGCGGTTTCGTTCCCGGCGCTGTCCGTCGCCGTCACGGTGACGGAGACGGTGTCCGCAGCCTCGTGATCCAGCGACACGCCATCGGCCAGGCGAAGCTGATCGCCGTCGATGGTGAAGCGCGCATCGTCGGTCGCGAAGGTCACGGTGTCGCCGTCCAGGTCGACGGCGCTCAGCGTGCCGATCGCGCCGGCCACGTCGTTTTCCGCAACCGTCGCATTGTCCAGAATCGGCGCCTCGGGGGCCAGGTTCACCGGCGCTTCGGCGCGGGTCAGGGTGATGCTGTCGACGCGCAAATGCTCGTCATCGGCAGCGCCGGACAGGGTCAGCAGCGTGCCGGCCTCGACATAGACCACGGTGTCGAAGCTGATCGCCTTGCGGTTGCCCGCCTGGCCTGCGGTGCCGCGCCCGGTCGTGCCGTCGCCGTTCAGCCATTCGCCGGCATCGTCGAAGCTGGCATTCTCGGCCACCGCGACGCCGCCGACATCGATCGAGAAGCTGGCCGCGCCGTCGGTCTCGTCATAGAGCGTGACGGAGACGGTGTAATACCCGGCCGGCACGCCGCCCGCGCCCAGATCGGTGGTCACGTTGCCGGTCTGGTTGGCATTGGTCTTGATGAGCTGGTTGCCCGACGCGCTTGCGGCGGCCGCGGCATAGAACCCGTCCGCATCGGCAAGCCCGGTGAAGTTCTCGGCCTCGATGGTGAAGCTGTCGCCCACCTGCGGGGCGTCGATCTCGAAGCTCAGAGGCAGGGTGGCGGTCAGACCGCCGGGATCGGTCGCAACGACCACGACGGAGAAGCTGCCGCCTTCGGTCGGGGCGCCGGTGATGAGCTGGGTCGCCGGATCATAGCTGAGCCCGGCGGGCAGCGAGGCGGGATCGACGCTGAGCGTCAGCGCCTGGCCTTCGGGATCGGTGAAATACTCGGCAAACAGCGAGATATCGATCGGCTCGATCTGCTGGTTCGCCGCGCCGAAATAGGGCTCGAGCGCCACCTGCTCCACCACGGGGGCGTCGTTCACGTCCTGCAGGTTCAGCACGAAGCTGTCGGTGACGGTCGCATTGGTCGCAGAGCCGTCATCCGCCGTGACGGCGACGGTGAAGCTGCCCGGCAGGTTCGGCAGCGTGCCGACCATCACATTGCCGCTGAAGCTGACATCTGCGAACTGGTCGGTGACATCGGCACCGGACGCATCGGTCACGGTGAAGCTGTAGCTGAGCGCCGCACCTTCGGGATCGACGAAGGGCAGATCGATCTCCAGCGGCGCACCTTCGGAGATGTCCAGATCGGTGATGCCGCCGCCGATGATGATCGGGGCCTCGTTGGTCTGAACCGCGACATCCTCGATCAACTGGACATTGGCGAAGCTGGCAGAGCCGAGACCGCCGCGCGCCGCGCTGTCGTCATCGGCGATGAAGACCAGCGAGTCGATGCTCTTGCCGGCATGGGCGCCAAGATCGATCACATAGCGGACGGAGCCATCCGGGTTCACCGTGCCGGTGCCCTTGAGGTTGTTGAAGCGCGACAGCGCATCGGTGCCGTCGAGCAGGTAGATATTGCCGTCCGCATCCAGCCCGTTGTCGTTCTGGTCAAACCCGATCGCGACCAGTTCGGGCGTGTTCGCGCCGATCGACAGATCAACCGCGATCTTGGTGTTTTCGGTGATGATGTAGTCGGTGCCCAGATAGGCCCGCTTCCAGTGGTTGTCGTTCAGCTCCAGCGTGGTGCCGGAATTGGTGATGGCATAGTCATTGCCGCCATCCTGGGTGCCGGAATAGCTGACCAGTTCGGCATCGTCGAAGGTCACGTCCAGCACCGCGCCGGTCGGCGGAACCACCGTGCCTGCCGTCACCGACAGCGACAGCGGCGCCGAGGAGGTGAGCGTGCCGTCCGAGGCGGTGATGGTCAGATCCAGCGACTCGCCGGCATCGAAGGTCGCGCCCTGGGCTACGATCAGCTCGCCATTCACGATTTCCAGGCGATCATCGTCGAGGCTGAAAATCACGGTCGCGCCTTCGGGGTCGGTCGAGCTGACCGTGCCCAGCACCTGCCCCGGCTGCACATCGTCGGGGATCTGGCTGACGCCGTCATAGACCGGCAGGCTCGGCGCCTGGTTGGTCGGGGCGGTCCCGCTGACCGCCAGTGCAAAGCTGTTGGAGGAGGTCAGCGTGCCGTCGGATGCGGTCACGGTCAGGTCGATCGTCTCGCCCGCCGCGAAGGTCGCGCCGTCGGCCACCACGATGTCGCTGCCTGCGATCTCGAAGCGCGCATCGCTCAGCGTGAAGCTGACCGCCGCACCTTCCGGGTCAACCGCCGCGAGGCTGCCGACCACGGCGCCGCCCGCAATGTCATCGGAGATGCTGGCCGGGCCGGTATAGACCGGGGCGGACGGGGCTTCGTCGATGTCGTTCACGGTGACGGTCACGGCCTGCACGGTGTTGTTGCCGCCCTCATCCGTCGCGGTGACCTCGACCGCATAGCTGTTCTGGGTCTCGAAATCGGCCGCTTCCGCCAGGCTCAGCGCACCGCTGGCCGCGTCGATGGTCAGCGCCGCCGCATCCGCGCCGCCGGTGATGGCATAGCTGACCGGGCCGGGGGTTGCTCCGGTGGTGGTGTCCGACACGACGTCGGACGCCGCCACGCTGCCCGCGGCGGTGGTGTTCTCATCCATCGCGAACTCGCCCGGCACGGTGAAGCGCGGCGCGAAATCGGGCGTGTCCCCGACCGCGGTGATGGCCATCACATCGATATTCGGCCCGTTGCCGGCGTTCAGGTAAAGCGCCAGCTCGTTCTGGCCCTGCGCGAGCGTGATCTCGGTGGTCAGCACCTTCCAGTTGTTGAACGGATCGCTGCCCGCCCCGGCCGAGGTGTCGGGGAAGGACAGCGTCGCCACGACCGCCCCGTCGATCATCACCTGCGCCGAGCGCGTGTTCAGCGAGGCGTAGCGGATATGAAGCTGGTAGGTGCCGGCCGAGCCCGCCTCGACATTGTAGCTGACCATCTCGCCGGTGGAGCCGAAATCGAGATAGCCCTCGCCGCTGTAATTCGGGCGCAGGCCGAACGCGTCCACCGCGCTCGGCCCCTCGTCGAGATCGTTGGTCTGGGTCATGAACTTGCTGACCGGCGTGGCCCCGTCGGGGCGCGAGATGGTTCCCGACTCGGCTTGCAGATAGATCGGTTCAACCGCCTCGGAGACGCTGACCGTGTAGGCCTGAACGCTGCTGGCCCCGGCCTCGTCCGTGGCGGTGATCTCGACATCATAGCTGTCTTCGCCCGGCGCGCCGGAATAGACGGGGGCGGACACGAAGCTGAGCGCGCCGGTCGCGGGATCAATGTCGAACAGCGCCGCATCCGCGCCGCCGGTGATCGCATAGCTGATGTCCTGACCATCCGCATCGGTCGCGGTGACCAGGTCGATATCGGTCTGGCCTTCGGCAATCTGAAGCGCCTGCGGCCCGGAGAAGACCGGGTTCAGGAAGCTGTAGCTGCCGCCCTGCTCGACCAGGGCGACACCGTCGATATTCGGCCCCTGCCCTTCGGTCTGCTGGAAGGTCAGAACATAGTCGCCATCGGCGTTGGTCTCGGTCAGTTCGACATCGAAGCTCTGCGTGTCCCAGACCGAGAAGCTGCCGGTGTTTGTGTCGGCAATCGTCGTGACCAGATTGGCCCCGTTATGGACGGCAAGCGGCCGCGGCCCGGTGGAGCCATTGGCGAATTTGACGACCAGCGAATAGGTGCCTGCGCCATTGATCTCGGACGCCGGGATCACCACGCTGAACTTGTCGCCCGCGGGACCGCCCAGATCCAGATAGCCCTCGCCGGAGAACCCGACCCGAAGCCCATCGGCGTCGAAATCGGCGCTGCCATCGGCCGTCGGTTCGGGGTTGGCCGGATTGCGCAGCGTGCTGTCAGTACCGATGAGCGAAAATTGCGGGTCCTGGAAAACGATCGGGAATGCCATGATGTCCTCGTTAATTGCCGGAAGGGCGGCGATGGGCGCCGCCGGGGTTGCCGGTGAAGATGTGGAGATGTCGTCGTCGATAGCGCTCGACGTGCTGCCGGGACCGGCGACGGTGCTGCCGCCGGGCTGAGTTGTCTGGGTGGGTGCCGTCGTGCCGGCAGTCATGCTGCCCGTGCCGGTCGGCTGGGTGGCCGTCAGGCCGCCCGATGTGGTTGGCTGAGTGGGCGAGGCAGGCGCCGCGCCCGTGATGTCGTCCTCGGTGTCAGAGCCGGTCGCGGGAAGGCCGGGCTGGCTCGTCGTCGGCCCGGTACTGGTGCCGGTGTTGGTGCCGGTGGTGACAGTGCCCGATCCACCCTGCGGCGTGCTCGCTGCCCCGCCCGTCCCGGTCGTGGGGGCCGGGCTCGGGGCCGCAGCGCCCGCTTCTTCGGTCGTGTCGTCGGAGTTGCTTTGCGTCGCGTTGCCCTGCTGCGGGGCCGTGGCGGCCTGCTGGGCCGGTGCCGGGGCCGCCATCCGCGCCTGCGCGCCAGAGGCGGGGCTGGCCACCGACATGCCCGACGGACCCTGCACGAATGGAACCCCGAACCCGCCGGTGCTCACATTGGCCATCGTGGCCGCTTGCTGCATCTGCGCGGCGGACGCGGCCACGGGCGGCGCATCGGCCGCTTCGATGCCTGCGTCTGATCCGTCGCCACCGCCGGCCGCCGTCCCGGCGCCCTGCTGCACCCGCCGGTCAGCCCGGATGCCATCGTCAGGTTCGCCCTCGCGATCACGCGCGGCATGTGCATCCTGCCCAGCCGTCACGCCAAGCGCATGCTGCGCTACGGCGCACAGCCCTCCGACAGGTTCGCCGGGATCGACAGCCTGAGCGAGCGCGAGCGGACGGTGCTGCACCACCTGTCCAGCGGCGAATGCGACAAGTCCATCGCCGCGGCGATGAATATCAGCGACAGCACCGTGCGCGTCCATGTTCGCTCGCTGCTGAAGAAACTCGGCGCCCGCAGCCGGCTCGAAGCCGCGCTCCACGCCGTCGGCGCCCTGCAGATCCAGCCCCGACCCGAGGGGTCGCGCCTGGCAAACTGACAGCTCACGCAGCCTGCCCGGCGGCGGGCCGGTCCGGGCCAGGCCAATCACAAAGATCCAGTCTGAACCGGTTGAAATATTTGGAGCGGATTGCACCGTTCCCCGCCCGTTCCGGCAGAAGCAATCGACGATGCCGTGCAATGAGAGCCACCTGGCATGCGCGGTGCCGGTCTCCAGGCAATCTCTAGACCGACGCGGGCTGGGCTTTTCCGTCCCATGGCTCAAATCCGCGATCCTGATACCCACGACCAACGCGCGTGCCGGACCTTTACAGGAATATATGGCGGACGGTGAGGGATTCGAACCCTCGAGACGGTTCCCCGCCTACACACTTTCCAGGCGTGCGCCTTCGACCACTCGGCCAACCGTCCGTGCCCGCGCTAGTTAGCCAATGGCGCGGGGCAGTGCAAGGCTCAGAGCTTGGAAATCCGCTTCTGCAGCTCGGCAAGCTGGCGGCGGATCTCGGCCATGTCCTCGCGCTCGCCGCCGGGATCGGCCATCTCGTCGGGCTCGGGGCCAGAGGAGCCGCCGCGCCAGCCGCCCATCATCGCCTTCAGGAAGGCCTGCTGCTGGCGCTGAAGCTGGTCGAAGCCGGGCATGGAGGACATCGGCGTCGGCATCGAGGCCATGTTCTCCATGATCTTCGACTGCCCCTCGCGCAGCATCTCGAAACTGGCGGCGAGGAATTGCGGCACCACGCTTTGCGCCTGGGTGGTGTAGCTGCGCACCAGATCGGTCAGCACATCGACCGGAAGCACGTTCTCGCCCCGGCTCTCATGCTCGGCGATGATCTGGAGGAGATATTGCCGGGTCAGCTCGTCGCCGGTCTTCAGGTCGACGATCTTCACCTCGCGCCCGTCGCGGATGAAGGTCGCGATATCCTCTAGCGTGACGTAATCGCTGGTTTCGGTGTTGTAGAGACGCCGGCTGGCGTAGCGCTTGATCAGCAATGGCTTGGCGGCATCGGCTTGGGCCATCGGGCTTCCTCTTTACTGCATTTGCAGCATATTGCGACCGATCCCGCGCAAATGCAAAGAAAAAGGGGCAGGCCCGGCGGGCCGCCCCTTCTCCCATCAGCAGTGAACGCGTCGATTACGACTTGGTCGCCGCGGTCGCTTTCTTGACGCTGTCCTGAGCCTGGCGGGTCGCCTGCTCAGCGGTCTTCTGCGCGTCGGCAGCCATGTCCTTGCCGGCCGACATCAGCAGGTCGACGGTTTCCATCTGCAGCTTCTTGGCCACTTCGGCGAAGGCCGACAGATGCTCGGCGGCGCTTTCGCTGGAAGCGTTGGCGAAGTCGCTGAACGCCTTGGCGTAGCCGGAGGCATCGTCTTTCTGCGCGGTCAGTTCACCAACGCGGGCGATGGTGTCCTTGGCCCACTGCGCCGAGATCTCGGTCGAACGCTCAGCGGCGGACAGGGCGACATGCGCCATTTTCTCGTTCAGCGCCGACTGGGTCTTGAAGGCGTCCTGCATCGACGAGGTGTCGACCGGGAAGTTCGCCATCATGTCCTGCATCGATTTGGTGAAGTCAGGTGCTTTAGCCATTTCTTCTCTCCTATACTGGCGGCCGGGGAGGAAGACCGCCTTTGAATTTCGGTAAGCCAAAGATAGATGCTGCGCTGCAGCATCTCAACAGTTATTCTGCACTGCGGCGAAAAATCTTTTGCGGGTGCGAAGCGCGCGGTATCAATACTTCTGATGGACATAGCTGCCCGGCGCAGGGCCCAGCCCGGCCTCCGGTTCGCGGGCGGGAACCCGGTCGCCGGAATGCGTGCGCAACCAGGCCTCCCAAGTGGGCCACCAGCTTCCGCTAATGAAGTCGGCCGCCTCCTGCCACTGCTCCGGCTCGCCCGAGAAATCGCCCGATCCGGTGTAGTGGCCATATTTCTTCTTCGACGGCGGATTGACGATTCCGGCGATATGGCCCGATTCCGACAGGATGAAGCGCTTGTCGTCCGATCCCATCTGCTTCACCCCGCGCCAGCTATATTTCCACGGCGCAATATGGTCGGTCTCGCAGCCAATGGCGCAGATCGGCAGGGTGATGTCCGACAAGTGCAGCTTGTGGTTCATCATCGGATAGCCATCGCCGACCAGCAGGTTCTGCTGGCACAGCCCGCGCAGGTAATCGATGGTCATCTTGCCCGGCAGATTGGTCGCGTCGCCGTTCCAGTAGAGCAGATCGAAGGCTGGCGGCGCCTCTCCCATCAGGTAGGAGCGGATGGCCGGGCCCCAGACCAGATCATTGGCGCGCAGGAAACTCATCGTGCGGGTCATCAGATGCGAGGCGAAGATGCCGGAGCGCTGCACCTCCGCGGTGATGCCCTCGACGAAATCATCCTGCAGGAAGGGCACGAACTCGCCCTGCTCGGAAAAATCGGTCAGCGTGGTGAAGAAGGTGGCGGAGTTGATCCTGTCATCGCCGCGCTGCGCCATCAGCGACAGCGTCAGCGACAAGGTGGTGCCGCCGATGCAATAGCCGATGGCGTTCAGCTTCGGCTCTGCCGTGATCTCCTCGATCGCATCCATGACCGACAGATAGGCGCTGACATAATCCTCCAGCCCGGTATCGGCATAGGAGGGATCGGGGTTTTTCCACGACACCACGAACAGCGTGTATCCCTGATCGACGATCCAGCGGATCAGGCTGTTTCGCGGCTTCAGGTCGAGGATGTAGAACTTGTTGATCCAGGGCGGGAAGATCACGACGGGCGTAGCATGGACCTGCTCGGTGGACGGGCTGAACTGGATCAGCTCATAGAGCGGCGCCTGGCGCACCACCCGGCCCGGCGCGGTGCCGATATTCTCGCCCACCGCGAAGGCGTCGCGATCGGCCAGCGACACGACCATCTCGCCGCCATGCAGTTCCACGTCGCGGACCAGGTTCTCAAGCCCTTTCACAAGGCTTTCGCCCTCGGTTTCCAGCGCCTTCTGGATCGCGTCGGGGTTGGTGGCGAAGAAATTGGTCGGCGCGAACATGTCGATGACCTGGTTGGTCAGCCAGTTCAGCCGGTGCTGATCGGTGGGGCTCAGCGTGTCCAGATGCTGGGCGGCATCGCGCATCGCCTGGGCGTTGATCTGGTACTGGCTCTTGACCGTGTTGAAATAGGGATGGCTCTGCCAGAGCGGGTTGCGGAACCGCTTGTCCGTCTCCGGCTCGGCCTCCTCCGCCGCAGCGGTCTTGCCGCCGACGAATTGCGATTGCAGCTCGGCGTAATGTGACAGGGTGGCGCCCCAGTATTTGACCTGCTGTTCGAGGATGCGCGCCGGCTGCTCGGCCCACATCTTGGCCCAGGCCATGCTGGCATTCACCATCAGATCGGCGCCCGGCCCTTCCACGCCCGGATCATGCATCGGACGCTGCGAGAGTGCCGAGGCGAGACGCTGGGTCAGCGACTCCAGCCGCTCCATATTCTCTGTCAGCCGGGGGGATGACGGGGCGGGCTGGCCCTGCCCGTCCGCCTGTGACGTTGCCGCAGCGGCGTTGGGCTGTGCCCCGCCGCTGGTGACGGACGCGGCGGATTTCAGATCGGCCGGTGCCGCGGCAGTCTGGCTGGCCGCATCGCTCCTGGCGGCGCGGCTCGCGGCTGTCGGCGCCTTGCCGGGGGTGGCGGGCTTGCGGGCGGCCGCAGCAGAGCCGGTCTTTGCGGCGGCGGGTTTTGTGGCGGCGCGGCCGCTGCGGCCGGAGGCCGATGTCCCGGCGGCCTTGCCCGCAGGTTTTGCCGCGCTCCTGGCGGCAGTCCCCGCCGTTTTCTTGGCGGTGGAGGCGGCAGGTTTGCGGCGCGTGGCGGACGCCTTGCCTGCGGCGCCGCCCGCTGCCTTCGTGCCGGATTTCGCGGCCCCCGACCCGCGTCGCGCGGCCGCCGATTCCGCCGGTTTCGCGGCCGCCGTCTTGCCGGAGCCGGAGGCCGCGGCCTTGGCCGTGCGCCCGCGCGGCTTCGCCGCTGCGGCATTCGCGGCGGCATTGTCAGCCATATTGTTTTCGCTGGAGGATTCGGTCCGGCTGCTGCGGCGTTTCCGCGGCGCGGCATTTGCGCCACGCGCCGGGGTCTTGCGAGTTTCGTTACTTGCCATAACCAATATTCCCCCCTACTGTCAGCTTCCGATCTTAACCGGCGCGGTGATGATGAAAAAGGGGTCAGTTGTTCGCCGGACGCATTCGAAAGTGAGGCGGTCATGGCCAAGCAACCACTCTTCAAGGGACTGATATCCTACGACGCCATCGAGTCGATGCGGAACACGAGCGAATGGCTCGGGGCGTCCGCCCGCGCCATGGCCTCCTATCCCGCCTTCGCGATGATTCCCCACCCGGTGTTCCGACTGATGAGCGCCTGGGGACATGTGACCGAGCGCAGCTTCTCGCGCATGGTCATCAAGCCCGACTGGAACATCCCCGCCATTGCCGGGGCGGACGGGCAGGACCATGTCGTCTATATCGACAAGGTGCTGAAACGCGATTTCGGGGATCTGCTGCATTTCCGCGTCGCCCGGCGCGAGACGTTGAGCCGCAAGATCCTGCTGGTCGCGCCCATGTCGGGCCATTACGCGACGCTGCTGCGCTCTACCGTCACCTCGCTTCTGCCCGATGCCGAGGTCTATATCACCGACTGGCACAATGCCCGCGACATTCCGGTCAGCAAGGGCAAGTTCGATATCGAGGACTACACCCAGTACCTGGTCGAATTCATGCGCCATCTGGGCCCCGATCTGAACGTGATCGCCGTCTGCCAGCCCGCGCCGCTGGCCCTTGCCGCCGCCGCGATCCTGGCCGAGGACGAGCCAGAGGCGCAGCCCCGCACCCTGACCCTGATCGGCGGGCCGATCAATCCCGACGCCGCCGCGACCGAAGTCACCGATTTCGGCAACCGGATCACCATGGGCGAGCTGGAATATCACGTCATCCAGCAGGTCGGGTTCAAATATCCCGGCACCGGCCGTCTGGTCTATCCCGGCCTGGCGCAATTGTCGTCCTTCATCGCCATGAACGCCGAAACCCATGCCAAGGCATTTCTGGACAAGATCGTCGCCGATGCGCGCGGCGAAGGCTCCGAGGCGGACCGGCACAACAAGTTCTACGACGAGTATCTGGCCGTGATGGACATGACGGCCGAGTTCTATCTTTCCACCGTGGAGCGGATCTTCAAGGGTCTGGAGATTGCCGAGAACCGGTTTACCGTGAATGGCAAGCCGGTCGATATCGGCAAGATCACCGATGTCGCGGTGATGACCGTCGAAGGCGGCAAGGACGACATCTCGGCGCCGGGGCAATGCGTGGCCGCGCTCGATCTCTGCACCGGCGTGCCCGAGCAGCGCAAGCAGCAGCATCTCGAGGACGATGCCGGGCATTACGGCATTTTCGCCGGGCGGAGCTGGCGGCTGAACATCCGCCCGCTGGTGCTGGATTTCATCGACGAACAGATGGAAGGCCCGCAGGAACCGCCGGTCAAGACCCGCAGGCGCCGCCGGGGCGGCGCGCCCGCCGATGGCGCCTTGCCCAACATCGCGGATGACGACCGCAAGATGCCGGTCTGACGCATGACCGCGCCGCATCATGCGGCGCGGATCGCTTAGATCCCAGCGATCATCAGAAGCGTGACAGGACAGGAGCGGTGCCGACTGGCGGCCTTGGCCGGCCAGTGGTCCGGCAGCCTTAGCGCGGTGCGTGCGCCCCGCGGCGCTGCGGTCAGCCCATCCGGGCGGAGGCAAAACTGCCGGGCGAAGCCGGAAAGACCACCGTGCGGCTGCCATTCAGGAACACGCGGTGGTGGATATGGGCATGGATGGCGCGGGCCAGCACCTGCGCCTCCACGTCGCGGCCGAGGCTGACATAATCCGCCGCCGACTGGGCATGGGTCACGCGCACCGTGTCCTGCTCGATGATCGGGCCCTCGTCCAGATCGGCGGTGACGTAATGCGCCGTCGCCCCGATCAGCTTCACGCCGCGCTCATAGGCCTGCTTATAGGGGTTGGCACCCTTGAAGCTGGGCAGGAAGGAATGGTGGATATTGATGATCCGCCCCGCCATCCGCGCGCAAAGCCGGTCGGACAGCACCTGCATATAGCGCGCCAGCACCACCAGCTCCGCCCCCGTCTCCCCGACGATCTCCAGCAGCCGCGCCTCGGCGGCCGGCTTGTCCTGCGCCGACACCCGGACATGGTGAAACGGTATGTCGTGGTTCACCACCAGCTTCTGATAGGTCAGATGGTTCGACACCACGCCCACGATCTCGATCGGCAGCGCCCCGATCCGCCAGCGATACAGGATATCGTTCAGGCAATGCCCGAAGCTCGACACCATCAGCAGCACCCGCATCGGCCGGGTCGCGTCGTGGATCGCGGCCTCCATGCCGAATTGCGCCGCCACCGGCATGAAGCCGGCGCGCAGCGCCGCGATCCCCAGCCCGTCCTGATCGGTGAAGCTGACCCGCATGAAGAACCGACCGGATGCGAGATCGTCGAACTGCGCGGAATCGGTGATGTTGCAGCCATGACCGGCCAGAAACCCCGAAATGGCGGCAACGATGCCACGCCGCGTCTCGCAGGCAACGGTCAGGACCAGGTCGGACATGGGATCAGATCTGTTTTTCGGGCAGGTTCACCACCAGCCCGTCCAGATCATCCGTAACCTTGAGCTGGCAGGTCAGGCGCGAGCGCGACGGGTCCGGCTCCCAGGCGAAATCCAGCATGTCCTCTTCCATCGGATCCTTGGGCGGCAGTTTCTCCACCCAGTCCGGCGCGACATAGACATGGCAGGTCGAACAGGCGCAGGCCCCGCCGCAATCGGCCTCGATCCCCGGCACGCCATTGTCGCGCGCGCCCTCCATCACGGTCATGCCGTTGGACACCTCGATCTCATGCGCGGTGCCGTTATGCTCGATATAGGTTATTCTGGCCATGGCTCGCTCCTGTCTGTGAAGGCGAAATAGGCGATACGGCGGGCAATGAAAAGGGCGGGACCAAAGCCCCGCCCTGCCCTTGGGCCACGTCGCCCGCGGGGTTTATTCCGCGGTGGACAGCGCCACGAAGCGCGGCTCGCCGCCGCGGCGGATCATCAGCAGGATCGAGCGTCCGGCCTCGCGCGCCGCCTCGACCCGCTCGCGCAGATCGCTGAGCGTCGCGACCGGCTGCTGGCCGGCCTCGGTGATGACATCGCCCCGGCTCAGCCCCTTGTCAGCGGCGTCGGAGTTGGGATCGACGTCGCTGACGACCAGGCCTTCCTGATCCTCATCCAGTCCCAGTTCCGCGGCCAGCTCCGGCGTCAGCGGCTGCAGCGTCATCCCCAGCGTGTCGCCGCTCTCGCCGCCGTCACCCTGACTGCCGCCCTGCCCGCTCGCCGTGCCCTCGGCCAGTTCGCGCCGGCCAAGCGTGACGGTCAGCTGCTCTTCCTCGCCGTTGCGCAGCACGGTGACCGAGACATCTTCCCCGATCGGGGCCTGCGCCACGCGGGCCACCAGGTCGCGGTCATCCTCGATCTCGTTGCCGTCGAAGCGCACGATCACGTCGCCCGCGCGCACGCCCGCCTCTGCCGCCGGACCTTCCGGCACATCGGTGACCATGGCGCCGGTCTCCGATTCCAGCCCGAGCGATTCCGCGATATCCGGCGTCACACGCTGGATCTTCACGCCCAGCCAGCCGCGCCGCGTCTCGCCGTATTCCTGCAACTGGTCGATCACGGTCGAGACCACGTTCGACGCCATCGAGAAGCCGATCCCGATCGAGCCGCCATTGGGCGACAGGATCGCGGTGTTCACCCCGATCACCTCGCCATCCATGTTGAACAGCGGGCCGCCCGAATTGCCGCGGTTGATCGAGGCATCGGTCTGGATGAAATCGTCATAAGTGCCGGTCAGCGCCCGCCCCCGCGCCGAGACGATCCCGGTCGAGGCGGAAAATCCCTGGCCCAGCGGATTGCCGAGCGCCAGCACCCAGTCGCCCACGCGGGCCGCGTCGCTGTCACCGAAGCCGACAAAGGGCAGATCCTCTGCCTCCACCTTCAGCAGCGCGATATCGGTCTGGGCGTCGGTGCCGATCACCTCGGCGGTGCGCCGCGCGCCGTCGCGGAATTCGATCTCGATCTCGTCGGCGCCGTCGATGACATGGTTGTTGGTGACAATGAAACCATCATCCGAGATCACGAAGCCGGAGCCGAGCGCATTCGCCCGCTGCGGCCCGCGCTGCTGCGGCCCGAACGGGCTTTGCTGATTGCCGTCGGGCATCGGAAAGCCGAAATCGCGGAACAGGTCGGAAAACGGGCTGCCTTCGGGAAAGACCGGGCCGGTCGGTTGTTCGATCACGGCCGTGGTGTTGATGTTCACCACCGCCGGAGAGACCTCCTCGACCAGATCGGCGAAGCTGTCGGGCATGATCGACTGGCGGCGCGCCTCGGTCTCGGGCGCGGTCAGCGGTGCCTCGTTGCTGTTGGCCGTGACCTCCGGCTGGGTCTGGGCCTGCGCGGCCTCCTGCGCCGTGGCCGGAAGCGCCGCGAGGCCAAGGGCCGCGACGGATACGGAGGCGAGGAATGGGGTGAATGGCGTGCGCATCGAGTTTTCCTTTCCATGTCTGCGCCGATCCCAGTCGGCGCGCGACTCTGCGGGTCGCTTCTGCGGGTTCTACAAAAGCCAGATGGGGAGACGTTGCAAATAAATCACGCTCCGCTCCGTTGAACTCATCGTGATTTTCACAACGAAAACGGGCGGCCTGCGCCGCCCATTTCCATCAGTTCGCGGTGACCGCGTCGGGCGCGTCGCCGCCCAGCTCCACCGCCGGGTCCGCCTCGCCCTCGGCCGCGTCGGTCATGGGATCCCCGGCCGCCTCTCCGGCCCCGGTGTCTGGCGTTGGCGGTTCGTCGGCCGCAGGCATGTCGGTCGCGGCGTCTTCGGTCACGGCGTCGTCGGTCATGGCGTCGTCGGCGGCGGGGGCGGGGGCGGCATTGGCGGGCTCAGCCTCCGCCGCATCAGCCCCGGATTCGCCATCGGCCGCGGGCGCCGCCGCGCCATCCTCGGTCTCGGCCGGTTGCACCGGCGAATCCTCGGACAGCATCGAGGCATCGCCCAGACCGGCCCCCGGCTCCTCGTCCCAGGGCATCTCAATCGGGCGCGGCGTCACCGCGCTGTCGGCCTGGATCGGGTCGCGCGCCGCCGGGCCGCCCTGCTGCGCTTCGGGAAGGGTCGAGAGGTTTTCCTCCTGCGGCAACTCCTCGGCAGGTGTGGCGGGCGAGGCATCCGCCGCGCCGTCATTGCGCAGATAGGCGAAGAAATCCCCGTCCGGCGGCATGACGATCTGCGAATTCTCGCCCCGGAGCGCCTGCGCGTAGGACGTCAGAGAGCGGGTGAAAGCGAAGAATTCCGGGTCGCGCCCATACGCATCCGCGTAGATCGCGTTGCGCGCCGCATCGGCCTCACCACGGATGATCTCGGCATTGCGCCGCGCCTCCGAGGTCAGCTCCACCACGGTCCGGTCGGCGGCGGCGCGCACGCGCTGCGCGGCTTCCTCACCGCGTGCGATTTCGTCGGCCGCCTCGCGCTCACGTTCCGCCCGCATCCGCTCATAGGTGGCGGCGAGGTTCTGCTCGGGCAGGTCCGTCCGGGTCAGCCGCACGTCGATGATCTCGACCCCCAGCCCTTCGGAGTTGAGCCGCGCCTCGTCGCGGATCCGGTTCATCAGCGAGGTCCGGTCATCCGACAGAACAGCGGTCGAGGGCACCTCACCCAAAACCTCGCGGATGGCGGTGCGCACGATCGGATCGAGCCGACCCAGTGCCGCATCGGTGCCGCCGGTGCCCACGGCCTGACGGAAGCGGACCACATCCGCGATCCGCCAGCGGGCGAAGGCGTCGACGATCAGGCGGCGGTCATCCAGCGGCGTGATCTCCAGCGGCGTGGTCTGCAGACCCAGCATCCGGTCATCATATTTCACCACATCGTCGAGGAAGGGCAGTTTCAGCCCCAGCCCCGGCGCTTCCTTGACGTTCACGACGCGCCCCAGCCGCAGCACAAGCGCCTTTTCACGCTCATCCACCTTGTAGAGCGCCGAGGCCGCGATCACGATCAGGACGATCAGCGCGGGGATGGCCAGCGTGGTCAGTAATCTTCTGCGTGCCATCAGTTGCCCCCCTGGGTGATCGTGCTCAGCGCGCCGCTGCTGGCGGCATTGGTCTGGATGTCGCTGCCGGTCGGGCTGGCCCCGCCGCCGTCACTGCGCGCCGGGCTGGTGGTGGCCGGACGACGAAGCTGGTCGAGCGGCAGATAGGGCAGAACCCCCTGCCCGCCGCCATTCTCGATGATGACCTTGTCGACCTGCCCCAGCACGTCTTCCATGGTTTCCAGATACATCCGCTTGCGTGTCACTTCCGGTGCCTTGGCATACTCGGCATAGACCGAATTGAACCGCGCCGATTCACCCTGCGCGTTGTTGATCGCCTCGGCCCGGTAACCCTCGGCCTGCTCGATCTCGGCGGCTGCATCACCACGGGCGCGGGCAAGCGCCTGGTTGGCATAGGCATCGGCCTGTTTTTCCAGCGCGTCGCGGCGCTGCTGCGCGGCCTGCACCTGACGGAAGGCGTCGATCACCTCGGATGGCGGGTCGGCGCGGTCCAGGTTGACCCGGACGATGTTCACGCCGGACTGGTAGCTGTCGAGCGTCTGCTGCACCGACAGTTTCAGATCCTCGGCAATCGCGCCCCGGTCGCGGTTCAGGATCGGCGCCAGTTCCGAGCGCGCGATGATGTCGCGCATCGAGGATTCCGCCACCGCCCGGATCGTGCCCGAGGGATCGGCTAGGTTGAACAGGTATTTCTCGGGGTCGGAGATGTTCCAGACCACCTGGTATTCCATGTCCACGATGTTCTGGTCGCTGGTCAGCATCAGCCCGCTATCGGTGGGCGTGATGCCGCTGTCGCCCTGGCGGTTGCTGTCCACCCGGCCGGTGCCGATCTCGGTCACGCGTTCGCCGGTGACCTGCACGACCTCCTTCGTCACGACCGGCCAGGGCGCGAAGTTCAGACCCGGCTCGCCGGTGCCCACGGCGCGGCCGAACAGGAACTCGACCGAGCGTTCTTCGGGCCGGACCGTGTAGAAGCTGGCGAAGGTCCACAGACCCAGCAGGACCAGCCCGCCGATCATCACCGTGCGCCGGTCGAAGCTGAAACCGGGACCGGAGGGGCGGCGCGGACCGTTGCCGTTGCCGTTGGAGCCGCCGCGCCCGCCCATCAGCACGCGCAGCCGGTCCTGACCCTTCTTCATCAGATCCTCGATTTCGGGCAGATCACCCGGCCGCTGGCCGGGCCGGCGCGGCGGCTCGGGGCGCTTGCCGCCGCCATTGCCGCCCTGGCCCCAGGGGCGCTGCGGTCCGCGCGGCGGCTCCTTGCCGCCCCGGTTTCCGCCATCGCCATTTCCGCTGCTGCCGCCTCCCCAGGGGCCTTGTGCCATGTGACTGCCTCTTCCTATCTTTCTCGTCGTGTTGAAAACTGGGGGTCCGGCCCCGAAAGTCAAGCTTGCGCGGCGCGTTCCGCGGCATCCGCCGCCCCGGAATCCGCCGCTGCGCGCGCATGGTGCCGCGTCGGCTGGCGCATTGTCACCAGCTCTTCGGCCATGGTGGGATGGACGGCGACGGTGCGGTCGAAATCCTCTTTCGTGGCCCCCATGATGATCGGGATCGCGGCCAGCTGGATCAACTCGCCCGCCTCCGGCCCGAAGATCTGACAGCCCAGCACCTGCCGGGTCTGGTCATCGACAATCAGCTTCATCATCACCCGCGCATCCGAACCCGCGAACATCGAGCGCATCGGGCGGAACCGCGTGTCATACACCTCCACCCCGCCGCGCGAAATCGCCTCGTCCTCGGTCATGCCGATCGAGCCCAACTCATGCGGGCGGGTATAGACGGCGCTTGCGACCAGGCTGTGATCCATGTGGCGCGGATGGTTGCCGAACAGCGTGTCGGCAAAGCTGTGACCTTCGCGGATCGCGACCGGCGTCAGGTTCACCCGGTCGGTCACATCGCCCACCGCGTAGATCGAGGGGATATTGCTCTGCGACCAGTCATCCACCATCACCGCGCCGCCGGGGCCGAGGGTCACGCCCACCTCCTCCAGCCCCAGACCGGCGGTGTTGGGGCGGCGCCCGGTGGCGAACATCACCGCATCGTAACGATCGCTTGAGCCGTCGTCGAAATGTGCAATGACCGCGTCGCCATCCCGCGCCAGCCGCGCCGGGCTGAGGCCCAGCCGCACCTCCACCCCGATCTGCTGCAACTGATCCGTGACAAGCTGGCGGGCATCGCCGTCAAAGCCGCGCAGCACCTTGTCGCCGCGATAGGCCAGCACCGTGTCCACACCCAGCCCGTTCAGGATGGTGGCGAATTCGCAGGCGATGAAGCCGCCGCCGATGACGAGCACCCGGCCCGGCAGCTTTTCCATCATGAACAGATCGTCCGAGATCATGCCCAGCTCCTCGCCGGGAATGCCGGGCCGCTGCGGACGCCCGCCCACCGCGACCAGGATATGCTTGGCGCTCAGCAAGGTGCCGTCGGCCAGCGTCACCTCATGCGGGCCGGTGACGCGCGCGCGCTGATGATGGATCGTGCCGCCCGCGCTTTCAAAGCCCCGCGTATAGGCCGCTTCCAGCCGGTCCAGCTCCGCATCCAGCTTGGCCTTGAACGCATCCCATGAAAACGCGCCGGTCTGCGCGTCGGGCCAGCCATAGCCGCGCGCCTCCGCCGCCGCCTCGGGCGCGGAGGACGCGAAGATCATCAGCTTCTTGGGCACGCAGCCCCGGATCACGCAGGTGCCGCCCATCCGGCTTTCCTCGGCCAGGCCGACCCTCGCGCCATATCCCGCCGCGATCCGCGCCGCGCGCACCCCGCCCGAGCCGCCGCCGATCACGAACAGGTCATAATCGAAACTCATGCCTCATCCTCTTCCATCCCCTCTGCGGTCAGCTCCGCGACCGAGCCATCCGGCCGGCCGATGATCGCCAGATCACAGATATGCAGGAACAGCCCGTTTTCCACCACGCCGGGAATGGCGTTCAGCGCGGCCGACAGGCGCTCGGGGTCGTGGATCTCCTCAAGCGCGAGATCGAGTATCAGATTGCCCTCATCGGTGCGGTAAGGCGCCTCGTTACGCTGGCGCAGCAGGATCGGGCGATGGTCCAGCTCGCTCGAATCCAGCACACGCTGGATCAGCTCGCGGGTGATCTGCCAGCCGAAGCCGATCACCTCCACCGGCAGATGGAAGGCGCCCAGCGTCTCCACCACCTTGTTGCCGTCGGCCATCACCACCATCCGGTCGGAGGCCTTTGCGACGATCTTCTCGCGCAGCAACGCCCCGCCGCCGCCCTTGATGAGGTTCAGATCGGGATCGACCTCGTCAGCGCCGTCCAGCGTCAGGTCCAGCCAGCCGATCTCGTCCAGCGTCTCGATCTTCAGCCCATGTGCCTCGGCCAGATCGGCGGTGGCCTGGCTGGTGGCCGCGCAGCGCAGGCTCAGCCCCTCCTCCGCCGCGCGCTCGGCCAGCCGGCGGACCATGAAGGCGGCGGTCGATCCGGTGCCCAGACCCAGCCGCATCCCGTCCTCGACCAGCCGGACGGCGGCGATGGCGGCGGCATTCTTGGCGGTATCGGCGGGTGACAGGTCGGACATGGCGGGGTTCCTCGGGCTGTTTCGCAGTTCTTACCGAAACCGCGCTGCAAGAGACAGACCCAATCCGCCGCGCACCGGCCCGGCGGCCTCGCCACTGTCACGGACGATTGCGCGGCGCGCCGGGCTGGCATAGAGCTTCGGCCCATGCTGGAGCAGGATCAGATCGCCGTCATCATCACCGCCGCCGGGCGCGGCACCCGCATGGGCGGGGCGCCGAAACAATGGCGCGACCTGGACGGGCGCAGCGTTCTGGCGCGCAGCATCGCCGCCTTTGACGGGTTCGGGCGGATCGTGGTGGTGCTGCATCCCGACGACATGGCGCGCGGCATCGCGGCGTTCGGCGGCGCGGTGACGCTGGTGGCGGGCGGCGACAGCCGCGCGGCCAGCGTTCGCGCCGGGCTGGAGGTGCTGGAGGGCAGCGACGTGTCCCATGTGCTGATCCATGACGGCGCAAGGCCACTGGTGGACCGGCAGGTCATCGCGGGCGTGACCGCAGCACTTGGTCAGGGCGCGGTGGCCGCGGCCCCCGGCCTGCCGGTCAGCGACACGCTGTGGCGCTCCGCCGACGGTCACGTCACCGGCACGCAGGACCGGGCCGGCCTCTATCGCGCCCAGACCCCGCAGGGGTTCCGGCTGGCCGAGATCCTGGCCGCGCATCGCGCCGGGCCGGACGACGCCACCGATGATGTGGGCCTCGCGCGGCTGGCCGGGCATGAGGTGGTCATCACCGCCGGTTCGGAAGATAATCTGAAACTCACCTTCGGGCCGGATTTCGACCGCGCCCGGCGCATTCTCGGAGGGGCGATGGACATTCGGCTGGGCAATGGGTTCGACGTGCACGGCTTCGCGCCGGGCGATCACGTGACGCTCTGCGGGGTGCGCATCGACCATGATCGCGCGCTGAAGGGCCATTCCGACGCAGATGTCGGGATGCATGCGCTGACCGACGCGATCTATGGCGCCTTGGCCGAGGGCGATATCGGCCGGCATTTCCCGCCCTCCGATCCGCAATGGAAGGGCGCTGACAGCATGATCTTCCTGCGTCACGCCGCAGGTCTTGCGCGCGAGCGCGGATTTCGCATCGGCAATGCCGATGTCACGCTGATCTGCGAGGCGCCGAAGATCGGCCCCCATGCCCGCGCCATGCAGGCGAGGCTGGCGGAGATCATCGGCATCGAGGCTGACCGCATCTCGGTCAAGGCCACCACTTCGGAGCGCCTGGGATTTACCGGGCGCGGCGAAGGCATCGCCGCCCTCGCCACCGCCACGCTGATCGGAGGCTGAGCGATGGACCGGCTGATCTGCACCTGGTTCGGCGCGGGCCTGCTGCGCCCTGCGCCCGGCACCTGGGGATCGGCGGTGGCCGTGATCCTCGGCGTGCTCCTGCACCGGCTCGGGCATTTTCCGCTGCTGCTGGCGGCGACGGCGGCGGTGACGGCGCTCGGTTTCTGGGCCGTGCCGCGCTACACCAGGGGCATGGCCGATCCCGACCGCTCGGAAATCGTGATCGACGAGGTGGCCGGGCAATGGCTGGCGCTGTGCTTCCCGTCCTTCGGTTTCTGGCAGGCCGGGCTGCCTGCCGACAGCTTTCCCTATCCGGGCTGGCTCGCCGCCTTCCTGTTCTTCCGGCTGTTCGATATCCGGAAACCCTGGCTGGTCGGCCGCGCCGACCGCGATGGCGGGGTGCGCGGGGTGATGCTGGACGATCTCTGGGCCGGGCTGTTCGCGGGCCTCGCCACCATGCTGGCCGCCGCCATCAGCCATCTGTGGCTGATGTGAGCGCGGCATCCGTCCTCGACGCCGCCCGCGCGCGCGGGGTCATGATCGCCACGGCCGAAAGCTGCACCGGCGGGATGATCGCATCGGCGCTGACGGCGGTGCCGGGTTCGTCCGACGTGGTGGATCGCGGCTTCGTCACCTATTCGAACGCCGCCAAGCAGGAGATGCTGGGGGTCCGCGCGGACACGCTGGACCGCCACGGCGCGGTCAGCGAAGAGGTGGCGCGGGAGATGGCGGCGGGCGCGCGGGCGCGGAGCCAGGCCGGGATCGCGGTCGCGGTCACCGGAATCGCTGGGCCGGGCGGCTCCGCGCACAAGCCCGAGGGCCGGGTCTGTTTCGGCCTGGCCGATGCCAGCGGCACGCGCAGTGAGACCGTGGATTTCGGCCCGATCGGCCGCGACAAGGTCCGCCAGTCGAGCGTCGATCACGCGCTGCGCCTGCTTGCATCGGCCTTGGGCTAGCCCCGGCGCGCCCGCTCGGACCGCGCCGGGGCCGTTGGCTCAGCGGGTCAGCGCGCGGTTTCCTCGACCACCTCGCCCTGCGGGTTCAGCCGCAGCGTCACCGGCTCGCCCTGTGGGTTCGTGGCGTCCAGCGTGGCACCGTCGGATGCCGGCACAAATCGGCCAAGCGCGGTGTATCCCGCCGACTCGATCTCCCCGCGCAGCGCCGCCTCCTCGGACGGGGCGCCGCCCTGATCGGGCGAGGGGCGCACTGCCGCGCCATCGCGCGGACCGTCGCCGCGCGGACCACCGTCACGCGGCCCGCCATCACGCGGGTCACCGCCGCGCGGCTCTCCATCACGCGGCCCGCCACCACGCCGCTCTCCGTCGCCCGGACCACCGTCACGCGACCAACCGTCACGTGTGCGGCCACCATGCCGGGCCCCGTCGCCCCGCTTCTTGTCGCGCCCCATCTCATCACCGCGGCCGCCCGGCCCCATCCGGTCATCGCCGCGGCTGAAATGGACCAGCTCGCCCGCCGCGTCGAAGCCGATCCGCACCGCGTCGCCCGAGGCGTCCTGACCGGCCAGCATCACCGCCTCGCCGCGCGTGCCGATGGCGCTGAGTTCCGCGATCTCCGCCGTCACCGGATGGGCGCGCACCGCCTCCAGCAGCATCTCACCGATCACCTCATCAGGCAGCGAGGATCCTTCCGCCGTGCGAATGCCCCGCAACGCGCCATCCGGGCCGAGCATCGCATCGAAATCCTTCCCGGTCCCGGCGATCACCCCCTGCACCAGCGTCCCGCCGCGCCGACCCTGCCGCGTGGTGACATCGCTGAACCCGTCTCCCTGCAAGATCTGGGGGAGGGAGTCGGCGCGGCCCGCCTCATCCTCCGCGGTTTGCGGGGTCTGCGGGGCAATATCGGCCGGGGCGGCGGGGGCGTCCGCGCCGTCTCCGGCCGGTGCGCTCTGCTGCGCCGCAAGCGGGCTTGCCGCGGCGAACAGGACGACCGCCAGCATGGCGGTGGAATTCATCAAGATTCTGCTGCTCATTGGATAACCTTTCTCGTATCCCGGATCATGGCCCGGATGCGACAGGGGTAACGAATCGAAATGCAACCTTTCACCAATGCCGCGTTTGGGGTCTGTTTACCCCTGCGCGCCTATGCTGGGGCCATGTTTCGCGCCGTGCCGATCCTGCTGTTCCTGGCGCTGCACGCCGCGGCGGCGCCGCAGCCCGGCCCGCCGCCCCTGCCGTTTCACGAGGTGATGCGGCTGGTGGAGGAGCGGTATCGCGGCCGGGTGCTGGCCGCGCGGATGGAGCGGGCCGCACCGCTGGAATATGCCGCGGGCACCGATCTCGTCCAGATTCTGACGCTGCTGACACCGGCCCGCCACATCATCCGCATCCGGCTCGACGCGGTCAGCGGAGAGGTGCTGAATCTGCGCGGGCGTGGCATACTGGATGCGCAGAAATCCGCCAGCCACCCCGGCCCGCCAACATCGCGCGGGCGCGCGGGGCGCGGAGACGCGAAGGACCGTTGACCAGTAAGGAAGAGTGATGCGTTGCCTGATTATCGAGGACGACCCGACGCTGAGCGGCCAGCTCGCCCATGTGCTGCAGGAGGCCGGATTCGTGACTGACACCGCCGAAGACGGCGAGCAGGGCGAGTTCCTGGGGGCCACCGAAACCTATGACGTGGCGGTGCTGGATCTGGGCCTGCCCGGCATGCCGGGGATCGAGGTGCTGGAACATTGGCGCGCAGGCGGCATCGACATGCCGGTGCTGATCCTGACGGCGCGCGGCGAATGGGCCGACAAGGTGGCAGGCTTCCGCGCCGGGGCGGATGACTACGCGGTCAAGCCCTTCCGGCTGGAGGAGGTGGTGATCCGCGCCCAGACCCTGGTGCGCCGCGCCGCAGGCCACGCCCAGACGGTGATTTCGGCAGGTGCGCTGAAACTCGACAGCCAGCTCAGCGTCATCACCCGCGACGGCGTGCCGCTGCGCCTGACCGCGTTCGAGACGCGCATCCTGTCCTATCTGATGCATCACAAGAACCGGGTGATCTCGCGCAGCGAGCTGTCCGAACATCTCTATGACGCCAATGCGGACCGCGACTTCAAGTCGATCGAGGTGGTGATCGGCCGGTTGCGCCGCAAGATCGGCGAGGGGGTGATCGAAACCCGGCGCGGCGAGGGCTATGTGCTGCGCGACCGTCAGCCGTCGGGACCGGCCAGATCTTGATCGGCTGGCATTCGATCCGCGGCCGGCTGATCTGGCTCTCCGCCGCCTGGCTGATCGCGGCGCTGCTGGCCGCCTACCTGGTGATCGGCGGCATATTGGAGCGCGCCATCACCCAGCGTTTCGATGCCGAAACCGCCGCCATCGCCGATTCGCTGATGGCCAACACCCAGGCCAATTCCGCCGGGCTGGCCGAGCTCTACGCCGCCCCCGCCGATCCGCGTTTCGCCGCCCCGCTCTCGGGCTGGTACTGGCAGATCGCCGCGGATGGAGAGGTGTTTGCCCTGTCCGCCTCGCTCTATGACGCGGAACTGCCCGGCGGCGACAGCATTGCGGGGGCCGAGGCCACCGGCCCCGGCGATCAGGCGCTGCGGCTGCTGCGCCGCGCGTTCACCGTGCCGGACAGCAGCGAGGCGCTGAGCGTCACCGTCACAGCCCCGCGCGCCGAGATCGACGCCGCCCTGGCGCAGGTCCGCCGCCCGCTGGCGGTCTCGCTGATCCTGCTGGGGGCCGGGCTCGTGGGCGCGGTGCTGTTGCAGGTCACCGCGGGGCTTTCGGCGCTGAAACGGATGGGGCGCGACCTTCGCGCGGTGCGTGACGGCCAGATCACCGCCCTGCCCCGCCCCGACGCGACAGAGCTCCAGCCCGTCACTGAGGAGATGAATGCCCTGCTCGGTCAGAACCGCGACCAGATCGCCCGGACGCGCGAGCAGATCAGCAATCTCGCCCATGCGCTGAAAACCCCGCTGATGGCGCTGCAGGGGGAGCTGGCCGATGACCATCCCGGACAGGCGATGATCGGGCGCATGGACCGCCAGATCGGTTGGCATCTGAAACGCGCCCGCAGCGCCGGCGGCGCGCGGGTGCTGGGTCAGCGCAGCGCGCTTGCCCCGGTAATCGACGACCTGGCGCTTGTCCTGCGCCGCGCCTTGCGGGACCGCGACCTGACCCTGCAGGCCGAGATCCCGTCCGGGTTCGCCCTGCCGGTCGAGGAGCAGGATCTTCAGGAAATGCTGGGCAACCTGATGGAGAACGCGGTGAAATGGGCCGATGCCCGCATCGTCATCCGGGCAGAGACCGGCAAGGGACAGCTCAGCGTCACCGTCGCCGATGACGGGCCCGGCATGCAGAACGCGGATCATGCCCGCGCCCTGTCACGCGGCACAAGGCTGGATGAGCGCGGGCCGGGCGCCGGGCTGGGGCTGGCCATCGTCGCGGATCTGGCGGCGCTGAATGGCGGCGCGCTGCAACTCGGCCGCGATGCGGATCTGGGCGGGCTGTCAGCCCGGCTGACCCTGCCCGGCTGACCCCGGCAGAGCCTCCGCCCCGGCTGACGCCCCCGGCGCATCCGGCGGCGGGCCGAAGCGTTCGACCCAGCGCACCAGCCGGGGCAGCGACTGGCTGCGCAGATCATAGCCCTGGCAGATCGTCTCGCGCGCCGCGTGGCGCAGCGCCGCGGCCTCGGCATCCTCGCCCGACAGCCCGCGAATGAGCGCCCGCGACAAGGCGGAGACGTCGAAGAACGGCACCAGCCGCCCGTTCCTTCCGTCCTCAATGAGTTCGCGCACCGGCGCGGTGTCGGAGGCCACGACATAGGCCCCCGCCGCCATCGCCTCGGTCAGCGACCAGCTCAGCACGAAAGGATAGGTCAGATAGCAATGCACCCGGCTGATCTGGAGCACGCGCCGGTAATCGCCATACGACACGCGGCCGAGGAAATGCACCCGGTCCAGATCCAGCCGCCCGTCCAGCTCGGCCAGCATCTTGGCCTTCCAGCTTTCGGCATCCTTCGGCTTGCCGCCATAGCTGACCCCGTCCCCGCCGATCAGCACGACCTGCGCCTCGGGGCGCGCCGCCAGCACCTCCGGCAGGGCGCGCATCAGCATGTGAAAGCCGCGATAGGGCTCCAGCGAGCGGGCCACATAGGTCAGCACCTCGTCCCCCGCCCGGATCTCGCGCCCGTTTGGCAGGGTCAGCCGCGCCTCAGGGTCGGGCGCCATGCGCGCGGTGTCGATGCCGTCATGGATCACGGTGATCTTGCCGCGCAGCGCCTCGGGAAAGCTTTCGGCCTGGTAGCGCGTCGGCGACAGCGCCGCGTCGCATTGCAGCATGCCGAGCGCCAGATGCGCGTTGCGCCCGGTGGTGGCGAAGCGGGCCGCGTCGAGATCCTGCACGAACTCGGCGTCGAAGCCGACATCCTGGCCCCGGCTGCGATACATCAGCTCGGCATAGACCAGCAGTTTCGCCTCCGGCCAGATCTCCTTGAGATACAGCGTCTCGCCCCAGCCGAAATGCCCGAAGATCACGTCGGGCGTGTAGCCGTGCCGGTCGCGCATCGCCCGCGCTGCCCGCGCCGCCATCAGCCCGCGTTCGGAATGCTGCGCGAAACTGCGCGCCAGCGGCTGGCTGCACGTCACCTCGCCGGGGGATTTGTAGCGCAGCACGCGCACATGGCTGGGACGTTCATTCGTCTCGTCGGTCAGGGCGAGGACGTGATGGCCCCGCGCCTTCAGAAGCGGCGCCAGATGCAGGAACTGAGCGGGAAAATTCTGATGGACGAACAGGATCTTCATGTCGCGCGGTCGGGGAAGGCCGCCGCCATCAGCTCCCGCGTGTAATCGGTTTCAGGGGCGTCGAAGATCTCGGCCACGCTGCCCTGTTCGACCACCTCGCCGGCGCGCATCACCATGATCTTGTGCGACATGGCGCGCACCACCCGCAGATCATGGCTGATGAACAGGAAGGCCAGCCCGTGATCGCGCTGCAACCGGCGCAGCAATTCGACGATCTGGACCTGCACCGTCATGTCGAGCGCGCTTGTCGGCTCGTCCAGCACCACGACTTTCGGGCGCAGGATCATGGCGCGCGCAATCGCGATGCGCTGCCGCTGCCCGCCCGAGAATTCATGCGGATAGCGGTGCATGGCGCTGACCGGCAGGCCCACCTCCTGCATGATCTCGGCCACCATGTCGCGGCGGTCGCGCCCCTTCTCGACCCCGTGCACGCCCAGCCCCTCGGCGATGATCTGCTCGACCGTCATGCGCGGCGACAGGCTGCCGAACGGATCCTGAAACACGATCTGCATGTCGCGCCGGAGGCGGCGAAGCTGCCGCGCCCGCCAGTCGGAAATATCGTCGCCCAGATACAGGATCGGCCCGTCGCTCTGGATCAGCCGCATGATCGCCAGCGCCAGCGTGGTCTTGCCGGATCCCGATTCGCCCACGATCCCCAGCGTCTCACCTGCGGATACGCGCAGCGAGGCGCCGTTCACCGCCTTCACATGGCCGACCGTGCGGCGCAGGAACCCCCGCTGGATCGGGAACCACACCTTCAGATCGCGCGTCTCGACAATCGGGTCGCCGGGCGCGACAGGCGCGGCCCGCCCGCTGGGTTCGGCGGCCAGCAGCCGGCGCGTATAGGAATGCTGCGGGTCCGAGAAGATCGCCTCCACCGGCCCCTGCTCGACGATCTCGCCATCCTTCATCACGCAGACGCGGTCCGCGATCCGGCGCACGATGGCCAGATCATGGCTGATGAACAGCATCGACAGCCCCTCGTCGCGCTTCAGTTCCGCCAGCAGATCGAGGATCTGCGCCTGGATGGTCACGTCAAGCGCCGTGGTCGGCTCATCCGCGATCAAGAGTTCCGGCCGGTTGGCGAGCGCCATCGCGATCATGATCCGCTGCCGCTGCCCGCCCGAGAACTGATGCGGATAATCCTTCAGCCGCGACTGCGCCTCGCGGATGCCGACGCGGTCCAGCAATTCGATGATCCGCGCCCGTGCCGCCGCGCCCTTCAGCCCCTGATGCAGCGCCAGGCTCTCGGAGAGCTGCTTTTCCAGCGTGTGCAGCGGGTTGAGCGAGGTCATCGGCTCCTGGAAGATGAAGCTGATATCGTTGCCGCGAATATCGCGCAGCGTGGCCGGGCTGGCGCCGATCATGTCGCGCCCTTCATAGGAAATCTCGCCCTCCAATTCGGCGGACTCGCCCAGAAGCTGAACGGTGGACAGCGCAGTGACCGATTTGCCCGAGCCCGACTCGCCCACAAGCGCCACGGTCTCGCCGCGCCCGATCTGGAAGCTGACCCCGCGCACCGCCGGGATCAGTTGGCCATCCTGGCGGAAACTGATCTTCAGATCGCGCACATCCAGCACCACATCCTCTGGCGCAGCGCCGGGATGGATCACCATCGGCTCATCCGGCGCCGCCTGCGGGGCGGGCACCGCGTCGCCCTCATGCAGTTCCGGCGGCGGTGCCGGCGCATCCGTGCCGGCCGGGGTCTCCTCGGGCCGGGCGGTCAGGGCGCGGGCGGGATCTTCGGGTTCGTCCGGGCGGCTCATTTGAAGGTCTTCCGGGGGTCGAATGCGTCGCGAATGCCCTCGAAAATGAAGACCAGAAGCGACAGCATGATGGCGAAGGTGAAGAACGCGGTAAAGGCCAGCCAGGGCGCGTTCAGGTTCTGCTTGGCGACAAGCGCCAGCTCGCCCAGGCTCGGCGCCTCGGCGGGCAGGCCATATCCCAGGTAATCCAGCCCGGCCAGAAGCGAGATCGTGCCGGTGACGATAAAGGGCAGCATGGTCAGCGTCGCCACCATCGCGTTGGGCAGGATATGGCGGAACATGATCTTGCGGTCCGACACGCCAAGCGCCCGCGCCGCCCGGACATATTCGAAATTCCGCGCCCGCAGGAACTCGGCGCGCACCACGCCCACAAGCGCCGGCCAGCCGAACAGGATCATCACGAAGACCAGCAGCCAGAAACTTCGTCCGAAGATCGCGAACATGATGATGATGACATAGAGCACCGGCGTGTTCTGCCAGATCTCCAGCAGGCGTTGCAGGATGATATCCGTCCGCCCGCCGAAATAGCCCTGGATCGCGCCCATGGCGATGCCGATGACCGACGCCACGGCCGTTACGATCAGCGTGAACAGCACCGAGGTGCGGAAGCCGTAAATCGTGCGCGCCACCACGTCCCGCGAGGTCGCATCGGTCCCCAGCCAGTGATCGCCATCCGGGGCGCTCGGCGCCGGGCCGACATTGTTGGTGGTGCGGAAATGATAGGGGATGGGCGGCCAGACCATCCAGCCCTGCTCGGCCTCGGGGATGTCGGATGTGCCGTCGCGGATCGCGGCCATCACCCCTTCGGGATCGTCCCAGCATTCCTCGCGCCCGCCCGAGACGATCAGGCATTGCGTGTCGGGCAGCGTATAGATCGCCTCGGTCGCGAAATCGCCGCCGAACGCGGTTTCGGGATAGAAGTTGAAGACCGGGAAATGCAGATCGCCGCGATATGACAGCACCACCGGCTTGTCATTCGCCACGATCTCGGCGCACAGCGAGATGACGAACAGCACCGAGAACAGGATCAGCGACCAGAAGGCGCGCTTGTTCGACCGGAAATTGCGCCAGCGGCGGCGATTGAGTTCGGACAGCGCCATCAGCCCGCCCTCTTCTCGAAATCGATGCGCGGATCGACCAGCACATACATCAGGTCGGACAGGATGCCGATCACCAGCCCCAGCAGCCCGAAGATGAACAGCGTCCCGAACACCAGCGGATAGTCCCGCTGCACCGCCGCGTCAAAGCCCAGCCGGCCCAGCCCGTCGAGCGAAAAGATCGTCTCGATCAGGATCGAGGCCCCGAACAGGATCGCCAGCAGCATCCCCGGAAACCCGGCGATCACGATCAGCATGGCGTTGCGGAAGACATGGCCGTACAGCACCCGGCCCTCGCTCAGCCCCTTGGCGCGGGCGGTCATCACATATTGCTTGTTGATTTCATCTAGAAAGCTGTTCTTGGTCAGCAGCGTCAGCGTGGCAAAGCCCGAGATCGACATGGAGATCACCGGCAGCGCGATATGCCACAGGTAATCCCTGATCTGACCGAGCGTCGACAGCTCCTCGAAATTGTCGCTGACCAGTCCCCGCAGCGGAAAGATCCGCCAATATGACCCGCCCGCGAACAGCGTGATCAGCAGCACCGCGAACAGGAACGCCGGGATCGCATAGGCCACCACGATCACCCCCGAGGTCCAGGTATCGAAGGGCGTGCCGTCGCGCACCGCCTTGCGGATGCCCAGCGGGATCGAGATCAGATAGGCCAGCAGCGTCGACCACAGCCCCAGCGTGATCGAGACCGGCAGGGTGCGCAGGATCTCGTCCACCACGCTGGCCGAGCGGAACCAGCTTTCCCCGAAATCGAAGCGCACGTAATTGCCCAGCATCTTGCCGAAGCGGCGCGCCGCCCCCACCGGCTCCTTGCGGCATTCCTCGGCCGCCAGATCGGGTTGGCCGTCAAACCCGTCATCGCAGACGATTTCCGCGAATCCCATCTGCAATTCCAGCTCCGACAGGAATTCCGGCGGCAGGCCCTGGGCACCGGCATATTCCACCGCGCCGCTGTCATTGCCGCCGCCCGACATGTTCGAGAAGCTGTCGCCCTCGCCCTGCACACGGGCAATGACCTGTTCGATCGGCCCGCCGGGGACGAACTGGGTCAGCGCGAAATTCACCAGCATGATCCCGAACAGCGTCGGTATGATCAGCAATAAGCGGCGCAGAATATAGGCTGCCATGCCCCTTGCCTGCCTTCCCTGCCAGCCGGTTCACGCCCGGCCTTGTTCAATGTGAGGCTGTTTTCCGCCTTCTTTCGCCAGAAATCAAGAGAGCCGGGCGGCCGCCCCGCCGCGCGCTCAGCGCAGCGCCCCGGATGCGCGCAGCGCCGCCGCCTTTTCGGCGTCGAACCAGGCGAAATCGAAATACCAGGGCGTGGAGATCGACGCGTCCAGATAGGGCGGCAGCTCGTCGGGGTAATCATACTGGTCGTAATAGGCCAGCCGCTGCTCGGCGCTGAACCAGTTGGGCACCCAGGGCCGCATCGCCCGCAACACCCGGTCGAGCGCATGGGTGGCGGTCACCATCTCCGCCTCGGTCTCTGCGGCGACGGCGGTCCCGATCAGGCTGTCGACCGCCGGGTTGGAGATCCCCGCCAGGTTGAACACATCGTCCACCCCTTGCGAGCCGAACATCTGATACAGCCCGTCCCCCGCGATCATGTCGGTCAGCGCATGGCCGATGATGATGTCGTAATCGAAACTGTAGCGGCGGTTCTCATGCTCAGCATTGTCCACCCGCGCCATTTTCGCATCAACGCCGAGGCGTCGCAGATTTTCGACGAACGGATTAATAACCCGGTCGAATGTCTGGGAATCGTTCATGAATTCGACGCTCAGCACCTGCCCGTCCGCGTTGCGCCGCATCCCGTCACTGCCCGGCACCCAGCCCGCCTCGTCCAGCAATGCGCCCGCCCGGCGCAGATTGCCCCGGTCGATCTGGCGCTCGCCGCTGACCGGCGGGACCACCGCATCCTCGGTCAGCGCGCCGTCGGGCAGATCCGCCGCCAGCGGCTCCAGCAGCGCCAGTTCGGCCTCGGATGGCGGCCCCTCGGCCTTGAGGTTGCTGTTTTCCCAGAAGGACTGGGTGCGGCTGTACTGATCGTAGAACAGCGTCCGGTTCGACCATTCGAAGTTGAACATCAGCCCGATCGCCTCGCGCACGCGCGGATCCTGGAACTTCTCGCGCCGCAGGTTGAAGAAGAACCCCTGCGCCGGGGCCTTGCTGCCGGTCTCGATCTCGGCCTTGACCACCGCACCGCGCTCAACCGCCGGAAAATCATAGCCGGTGGCCCATTTGATCGCCGAGTTCTCCGCCCGGAACGTGTATTCACCCGCCTTGAACCCCTCGAACGCGGCGTCGCCATCACCGAAATACTCGATACGGATGCGGTCGAAATTATGCCGCCCGATATTGATCGGCAGATCCTTGCCCCAATACTCCGGGTTGCGCTGCCAGACCGTGCGCCGCCCCATATCGGCACTGCCGAACATATAGGGGCCGGAGCCGATGAAGGGCGTACTGCTGCTGTCGGACAATTCCCGCCCGTTCTCCTCGAAATCCTTTTTCGAGAACACCGGCAGCCCGCCAGCCGTCTGGACCACGTCGCGGCGGGGATAGCCCTCCACGAAATCGAAGCGGATGCGGCGGTCGTCCAGCACCTCGGCGCCCGCGATGGATTGCGCGATCACCGCACGGAACGAGGACAGCCCCTTGTCGCGCAGCGTCTCATAGGTGAACAGCACGTCCTCGGCGGTGACCGGCGTGCCGTCGGAAAATGCCGCCTCCTCGCGCAGGGTGAAGATCGCCCAGTCCCGGCTGTCTGGATATTCGACGGTCTCGCAAAGCAGGCAATAGGCGGTCCCGATCTCGTCCATCGTGCCGGTCATCAGGCTCTCATGCATGACCGTGGACAGGGCCGCGCCGCGCCCCTTCACCGTATAGGGGTTGTAGCTGTCGAACCCGCCGGCAAGCGCGATGGAAATCTCACCCCCCTTCGGGGCATCGGGGTTCACGTAAGGCAGATGCTCGAAATCCGGCGGCAGGGCGGGTTCGCCGAACACCGACACGCCATGCGCCACAGTGGTCTCGCCCGTCGCCGCATCACCCGGCGACGCGCCGTCCTGCGCGGGTGTGCTCGGCTGCGCCCCAGCGTCGTCTGTGGCGGCACTCGCCTCTGGTGCTGCGGGTTGGGAGGCGGGCGCCTGCGCCAATGCCACGGCACCGATCAGCGACAGCGGCAGGGCAAGCGCGGCAAGACGAGCGGGGCGGGGCATGGCGATCCTTCCTGTTGGGTTGCCGCACAGGCTACGCCCTCGCCCCCCGCCGGATCAATCCGCGTTTTCGTGATCGGCAAGGCCAAACGCAAAACGCCCGGCCGCTTGGGCCGGGCGGGTGCAAATCCGGGTCGCCGCCGCGATCAGGGCTGTTCGGTCAGATAGGCGATCAGGTTCGCGCGATCCTCGGCATCGGGCAGCCCGGCAAAGGTCATCTTGGTCCCCGGCACCACGCCGCGCGGATCGGCCAGGAATTCCTGCATCGCCTCGGGCGTCCATTCCGGCGCCTCGCCGGCATGGGCGACCATCGGATCGGAATAGGCGAACCCGCCGACCGAGGCCACGGCCCGGCCCATCACCCCGTTCAGATGCGGCCCGATCCCGTCCGAGCCGTCCAGCTTGTGACACGCCCGGCACTTGCCGAAGACACGTTCCCCCGCGCCCGCATCGGCCGAGGCCATCAGCGCCGAGAAATCGATCTGCTCTTCCTCCGCAACCTCGCCGCCGCCGGTCTCCTCGACGGGGATGGAATAGGCCTGCGCCACCTCCTCGCCCTCACCATGTCCGGCACCTCCGGGCGGCTTGACGGAATACAGCCCCGTCCCGGCCCAGAACAGCAGCAGCAGCGCCAGCAAGGAGCCGATCAGCGCGCCGGATGCCTTCGTGATGGTCATGGTGTTGAACATGTGCCGTCCCCGCTAGGTAGTGTTCAAAATTCTGCGCGTATCTATCCGCTTTCTTTCAGCCGGTTCAAGGTATAGTTGACCCGTCAAGCCACGATCCGTCAATCGACTGCCGGGACCATGATCAGGACCAACAATCTCATCGCCTTCCAGGGCGAACCGGGCGCCTACAGCCACCAGGCCTGCCACGACGCCCGCCCCGACATGGAGGCGCTGCCCTGCCGCACCTTCGAGGATGTGATCGAGGCGGTCCGCGCGGGCGAGGCCGATCTGGCCATGCTGCCGGTGGAGAACTCGACCTATGGCCGCGTGGCCGACATCCATCACCTGCTGCCCGAATCCGGCCTGCACATCATCGACGAGGCCTTCGTGCGCGTCCATATCAGCCTGCTGGCACAGCCCGGCGTGACGCTGGACGAGGTGACGGAGGCGATGAGCCATACCGTGCTGCTGGGCCAGTGCCGCGGCTTTCTGCGCGACCACGGCATTCGCAGCATCACCGGCGCGGATACGGCAGGCTCGGCCAAGATCGTCGCCGAGCAGGGCCAGCGTCACATTGCCGCACTGGCCGCGCCGCTGGCCGGAGAGATCTACGGGCTGAACCGGCTGGCCGACCAGATCGAGGACCGGCAGAACAACACCACCCGCTTTCTCATCATGTCGCGCGAGCCGGATTACGCCCGCCGCCCGAACCGCGCGGGCGAGGCGGGAATGCTGACCAGCTTCGTGTTCCGGGTGCGCAACATTCCGGCGGCGCTCTACAAGGCGATGGGCGGGTTCGCGACCAATGGCGTGAACATGACCAAGCTGGAAAGCTACATGGTCGACGGGGTGTTCACCGCGACGCAGTTCTATGCCGATATCGAGGGCCATCCCGAGGACGAAAATGTGCGCCTCGCGCTTGACGAGCTCAGCTATTTCACCTCGATGCTGAACGTGCTGGGGGTCTATCCGGCCGATCCGCTGCGCGCCGAACAACTTCGGCAAGCGCGCTGATCGCCATAATATCCTTGCATAGCAGGACGTTAGGCGTGACGCCTGCACGCAGGGGCTGCGCCCGCGGTCACTCGGTCCCGCTCAGCCCGCAACGGCGTCGTTGACGAAGCCCGCCACCCGATCCGCCACCCGCCGGTCGATCTGCGCCTTGCCCAGCTTGGCGGTCTGCAGCGCCAGCCGCGCGCGCATGTTGCGCGGCTTCACCTCCAGCTCGAAGATCAGCCGCGATTTCTGCCGCGCGAGCGCCACCACGCTCATGTCCAGCCGGATCTCGAAGGATTGCGACTGCCCGGTATAGGCCAGTTTCTCGGGCCGGTCATACTGGACCAGCAGCATCCGCAGCTCGCGCTGCTGGCCGCGCCAGTCAAAGGCCAGATCCCAGGCCCGCGCCGTGCCGGAGGAGATGTTGTTAACTCGGCTGACGACCACACCCCGCCGCATCAACATCCGCTCGAGCCGGTCGAAATTCGCAACCGAATCGAAAAGCTGCTCGGCGCTGATGGCTTTGTCGACGCGTGTGGAAAACTTCATAATCACCACAAAATCGGTTAGATTTACAGAGAGTTAGCCGCAGAGGTGACGCAAGGCAAGACGTTCGTCTACAAATTTAAGCATCTTCCGCAATCGAAAGTTGTGTGATGCGCGGAATTGCGCCTAGGCTGATGTGAGGGCCATTTATATTGATATTTTGGCAGGAAATACAAGATGCAGATCCGCTCGGCCACGCACCGCAATTACGGCCGCGTCGAACAAGTTTCCACGCTCGAGATTGCCATTCTCGCCACCACCGACCTGCATATGCAACTGGGCGACGACCTGCCCGGCGGCGGTCTGGCGCGGATCGCGCCGCTGATCGCCGCGGCCCGCGAACGCCATGCCAACCTGCTGCTATTCGACAATGGCGATCTGCTGCAGGGCACGCCGCAGGCCGACGAGATCGCGCGCGCCGGGCTGGGGCCGCATGACGTCCACCCGGCCATCGCGGCGCTGAACAGGCTGCGCTATGACGCCGCCTGCCTGGGCAATCACGACTTCACCTATGGCATCGCCCATCTGCGCCGGGTGCTGCGCGACGCCCGCTATCAGTTGACGCTTGCGAATGCCGGTCTGACCGACGGCGCGCCCTTGTGGTCGGACACGGTGATGCTGCGCCGCCGGATGCGCGACGCGCAGGGCGCGGACCACATGCTGCGGATCGGCGTGTTCGGCGTGCTGCCGCCGCAGACCACGGAATGGGAGCCCGGCCTCGCCCGGCATCTGCAGACCGAAGATGTCGTCCGCGCCGCCGGCCGCGCCGTCTCCTCGCTGCGCGCGCGCGGGGCGGATCTGGTGGTGGCGCTCAGCCATGGCGGACCGGGAGAGGATGCCGCGCCGCGGGCCGAGAACGCGGCCGCCTGCATCGCGGCGCTCTCCGGTGTCGATGCGGTGATCGCGGGCCACACCCACGAGGTGCTGGTCCGCCCGGCCGCACCGGGGCGCGCGGCCCTGGTGATGGCGGGCTTCGGCGGCTCGCATCTGGCGGCGGTGACGCTGCGGCTGCGCGGCGGGGGCGGCGCCTGGCAGATCACCGACAGCATCGCCGAGGCGCGCCCGGCCACCGTGCCCGGCTGCGCCCGGCTGCGCGCGACGGTGTCCTGGCTGCCGCAGGGCACCCGGCGGCGGCTCGACGCGGCGATCTGCCGGATCGGCACAAGGCTGAGCAGCCATTTCGCCCTGCTCGGCGTCGATCACGGCATGCGGCTGGTCGAATCGGCGATGCGTGCCCATGCCGCCGAGACCCTGCCGCATTGCAACCTGCCGATGATCTTCGCCCAGGCCCCGTTCCGCACCGGCGGGCGCGGCGGGCCGGGCCATTACGTCGACATCCCCTCCGGCAAGCTGTCGCGGGGGGATCTGTCGCGGATCTACCCGTTCGGCAACCATGCCGCCGCGATCGAGCTTACCGGGTCCGAGATCGCGCAATGGCTGGAACGGGCCGCGGCGCTGTTCACGCATCTGCCCGACGCGCCCAGCCAGACCGGCCCGCTGATCGACCCGGACATGCCCGGCTTCCAGTTCGACGTCATGTCCGGGGTAGAATACGGCGTCGATCTCAGCCGGGCGCCGGCCTTCGACCGCTGCGGCCGCCCGACCGGCCATCCCGGCCGCATCGTCGGGCTGTGCCATGCCGGCCGCCCGGTGGCGCGCGATCAGCGTTTCCTGGTCTTCACCAACAGCTACCGGCTGAACAGCGGCGGCGTCTACGAGACGCTGACCCGCGGCCGCGCCTGCCTGCTGCCAGAGCCGGCGCAGGCGCGGGTGCGCGACATCATCGCCCGGCATCTGATGCGCGCCGCCCCGCCGCGCGGCCCGCTGCGCCCGTTCTTCCGCCTGCACGCCCCGCCCGGCACGAAAGTCTGGTTCGACACCGCGCCGGAGGCCGATCTGTCCAACTGCCCGCTGCCGGTGATGACCACCGAGCGCCGCGATTCGGGGTTCCTGCGCCTCGGCCTGCAATTCTGAACCGCGCCCGGCCAGGCCGCGCGACCCCGCGCAGCCATCCCTCGCGCAGCCACCCCCACCGCGCGCCACCCGCGGCCCCGGCCAGGCCCCATGCGCACCCCGCCGGGGGTTGCATCCGCGCGCGCCCATCCCTAATTAGGCCGCGAGAGGCTGGCGCGGGCGAACGCTTCGCCAACCCGGTCAGGTCCGGAAGGAAGCAGCCGCAACGAATTCCGTTCGGGTCGCTGTCCAGTCTCTCACCCCTCCCCCGCAGCATCGCCGACCGCTCAGGGCAAGCCGGTTGGCATCCCTAGCCGCCACACCGCCCCATCTCGCCGGTTGTCGCACCCCGCCCCCATCGCTAATGTGACGCCACCCAGGCGAGGCGAGATGACCGAGAGCGAACAGAACTACCAGGTGCTGGCCCGGAAATACCGGCCCGAGACCTTCTCCGACCTGGTCGGGCAGGATGCGATGGTGCGCACGCTGAAAAACGCCTTCGCCGCCGACCGCATCGCGCAGGCTTTCATTATGACGGGCATTCGCGGCACCGGGAAAACCACCACCGCGCGCATCATCGCCAAGGGGCTGAACTGCATCGGCCCCGACGGCGCGGGCGGCCCGACGACCGAGCCCTGCGGGCAATGCGAACATTGCGTGGCGATCACCGAGGGCCGCCATGTCGATGTGCTGGAAATGGACGCGGCCTCGCGCACCGGCGTCAATGATATCCGCGAGATCATCGAGAGCGTGCATTACCGGGCCGCCTCGGCGCGCTACAAGATCTATATCATCGACGAGGTCCACATGCTCTCGACCAGTGCGTTCAACGCGCTGCTCAAGACGCTGGAGGAGCCGCCGCCGCATGTGAAATTCATCTTCGCCACCACCGAGATCCGAAAGGTGCCGGTCACCGTGCTGTCGCGCTGCCAGCGTTTCGACCTGCGCCGGATCGAACCGGAGGTGATGATCGACCTGCTTCGCCGGATTGCCGGGGCCGAATCCGCGCAGATCACCGATGACGCCCTGGCGCTGATTACCCGTGCGGCCGAAGGTTCGGCGCGCGATGCCACCTCTCTGCTGGATCAGGCGATCAGCCACGGCGCGGGCGAAACCACGGCCGATCAGGTCCGCGCCATGCTGGGTCTGGCCGATCGCGGCCGCGTGATCGATCTGTTCGAGATGATCCTGCGCGGCGATGCGGCGCAGGCTTTGGCCGAGTTGCAGGCCCAATATGCGGACGGGGCGGACCCCGTGGCGGTGCTGCGCGACCTGGCCGAGATCACCCACTGGCTGTCGATCGTGAAGATCACCCCGGCGGCGATGGACGATCCCACCATCTCGCCCGATGAACGCAGCCGCGGCGCGTCGCTGTCCGAACAGGTGCCGATGCGGGCGCTGACACGGCTCTGGCAGATGCTGCTGAAGGCGCTCGAGGAGGTCTCGGCCGCGCCCAATGCGATGATGGCCGCCGAGATGGCGGTGATCCGGCTGACCCATGCCGCCGACCTGCCCGACCCCGAGGCGCTGATCCGCAAGATCCAGCAGGCGCAGACCGCAGGCGAGCTGACCCGCCCCGCGCCGCCATCCGGGCGCAGCCCGGCCCCGGTCTCCGGCTCTGCCCCGGCCACCGCCGGGACCGCTGGGGCGGCCCCGCGCGGCCCCGGTCAAGGCAGCGCTGTCGCGCCCACCGCGCGGGCGCAGGGCCCGTCAGCCGCACCGGGACAGGCGCTCGCCACCGCCGCGCTGCCCGAGTCCCTGATCGCCGCCTACCCGGATTTCGACAGCGTCCTCGAGCTGATCCGGCGGATGCGGGACATGCCGCTCCTCATCATGGTCGAGGATCACCTGCGCCTCGCCCGCTACAGCCCCGGCCGGATCGAGTTCCAGCCCACCCCCGACGCGCCCGCCGATCTGGCCTCCCGCCTGGCCGAACGGCTGCGCGGCTGGACCGGGGGCCAGCGTTGGGCGGTGACCATCGTCAATGACGGCGGCGCCCCGACCATCTCGGAAACCCGCGCCGCCGCGCAGGCCGAGGCGATGGCGCGCGCCGCCGCCCATCCGCTGGTCAAGGCCGCACTGGCCGCCTTCCCGGCGGCGAAACTGGTCTCCGCCCGGCGCGTTGAACCGGCGGAGACAGTCGAACCGGCCCCGGTCGAACAGGCCGGTGCCATGCATGGTGACGGAACCTCCCCCGTGGCAGAGGCCGAGGAGTGGGATCCGTTCGAGGATGAGGATTAGGACATGATGAAGGGTTTGGGCGGATTTGGCGACATGGCCAAGATGATGGCCGCCGCCAAGGACATGCAGGCCAAGATGGCCGAGATCCAGGAAGGTCTGGACAAGACCACCGTGACCGGCGAGGCCGGGGCGGGTCTGGTCAAGGCCACCGCCACCGCCAAGGGCGAACTGACCGGGCTGGAGATCGACCCCTCGATCTTCGTCGCCTCCGAGAAGGAGGTGGTCGAGGACCTGATCCTCGCCGCGATCAAGGACGCGCAGCGCCGTGCCCAGGACAAGGCCCAGTCCGAAATGGCCCGCATCGCCCAGGATCTGGGCCTGCCCTCCGACATGAAACTGCCGTTCTGAGCCGCGCGTGGCCGAAGGCAGCGACGACATCCAGGCGCTGATCGGGGCGATGGCGCGGCTGCCGGGGCTGGGTCCCCGCTCCGCCCGGCGCATCGTTCTCTCGCTGATCGGCCGCAAGCCTGGCCAGATGGCGCAGCTCTCGGCGCTGATGACCCGCGTGGCCGAGACGGCCCGGCCCTGCACGCGCTGCGGCAATATCTCCGACCGCGAGATCTGCCCGATCTGCGCCGATCCCGCCCGCCAGACCGGAGAGATCTGCGTGGTGGAATCGGTGGCCGATCTCTGGGCGCTCGAACGCGGCCGGGCGTTTCGCGGCCGCTACCACGTCCTCGGCGGCACGCTGTCGGCGCTCGACGAGATCGGGCCGGAAGATCTCGGCATTCCCCGCCTGCTGGCCCGGCTGGAGGCAGAGCAGGTGTCCGAGGTGATCCTCGCGCTCAACGCCACGATCGAGGGGCAGACCACCGCGCATTACATCGCCGACGCCCTTCCCGACGGGCTCAGCGTCACCGGGCTGGCCCAGGGCGTCCCGATCGGGGGCGAGCTCGACTATCTCGACGACGGCACCATCACCGCCGCCCTGCGCGCCCGCCGCCGCTTCTGATCGCGCCCGCCCCGCTTGACTTCCCGGCCGGTCTTGCGTATCTGCGGCCCCAATTCCCGGAAGGTCTGCCCTTCCGGTCCCCGACCATTGCGCGGGGATCGCCCCCCGTCAGCGCGTTGCGCCCACGGGGGCGATTGTGCATTCCGCACCCGCGCAGCCCCGATTGGACCCCCGAGGAGGCCCGCATGTTCGAGAATCTTTCCGACCGTCTTGGCGGCGTCTTCGACCGGCTGACCAAGCAGGGGGCGCTGTCGGAGGAGGACGTCACCGCCGCCCTGCGCGAAGTCCGCACCGCGCTCTTGGAGGCCGATGTCTCCCTGCCCGTCGCCCGCAGCTTCGTGAAATCCGTCACCGCCAAGGCCACCGGCGCGGCCGTCACCAAATCCGTCACGCCGGGCCAGCAGGTCGTCAAGATCGTCCATGACGAACTCATCAAGACGCTTCAGGGCGAGGGCGAACCCGACGCGCTGCGCATCGACAATCCGCCCGCCCCGATCCTGATGGTCGGGCTGCAGGGCTCGGGCAAGACCACCACCACCGCCAAGCTCGCCAAGCGCCTGAAGGACCGCGAGAAGAAAAAGGTCCTGATGGCCTCGCTCGACACCAACCGCCCCGCTGCGATGGAGCAGTTGGCCATTCTCGGCACCCAGATCGGTGTCGACACGCTCCCCATCGTGAAGGGCGAAACCGCCGTCCAGATCGCCAAACGCGCGAAACAGCAGGCCAGCTTCGGCGGCTATGACGTCTATATGCTCGACACGGCCGGCCGCCTGCATATCGACGAGGTGCTGATGGACGAGGTGCAGGCCGTCCGCGACGTAACGAACCCGCGCGAGACCCTGCTGGTCGTCGACGGCCTGACCGGTCAGGACGCCGTCAATGTCGCCACCGAGTTCGACGGCAAGGTCGGCATCTCCGGCGTCGTCCTGACCCGGATGGATGGCGACGGGCGCGGCGGTGCGGCTCTGTCCATGCGTGCCGTCACCGGCAAGCCGATCCGCTTCGTCGGTCTGGGCGAGAAAATGGACGCGCTCGAGTCCTTCGACGCCAGCCGCGTCGCCGGCCGCATCCTCGGCATGGGCGACATCGTGGCGCTCGTCGAAAAGGCGCAGGAAGTGCTGGAGGTCGAGCAGGCCGAGCGCATGATGAAGCGCTTCCAGAAGGGCATGTTCAACATGAACGACCTTCGCAGCCAGCTTGAACAGATGCAGAAGATGGGCGGCATGGGCTCGATCATGCAGATGATGCCGGGCATGCAGAAAATGGCCAAGCAGGCCGAGGATGCCGGCATGGATGACAGCATGATCCGCCGCCAGATCGCGCTGATCAATTCCATGACCAAAAAGGAACGCGCCAACCCCGCGCTGCTGCAGGCCAGCCGCAAGAAACGCATCGCCGCGGGGGCCGGGCTGGAGGTCGCGGAACTCAACAAGCTCCTGAAGATGCAGCGCCAGATGGCCGACACGATGAAAAAACTCGGCAAGATGAAGGGCGGGATGCTGAAACAGGCCATGCGCGCCATGACCGGCAAGGATGGCGGCCTGCCCGACATGGCCAATGCCGATCCGGCCAAAATGGCCGAGGCGACGAAGATGCTGCAAGACCCCAAGGGCCTCGGCGGCCAGTTGGGCGGGGCCGGGCTGCCCGGCGGTCTCTCGGGGCTGTTCGGAAAGAAATAACCATGCCGAGCGAGATCGCCACAATCCAGATCGAGGTTCCCATCCTCGAAACCAAGCGCCTGATCCTGCGCGAACCGCGCAACGCGGATTGGGAAGCGGTGCGCGCCTTCTCCATGTCGGATCGGTCGCGCCATGTCGGTGGCCCGTTCAATGAATGGCAGGCATGGTCATCGCTCGTCTCGGTGGCGGGCCATTGGGCGATCCGCGGCTACGGCATGTGGACGGTCGAGGACAAAGCCACCGGCGGCGTGACCGGTCGCATCGGCATCATCAACCATATCGACTGGCCCGAACCGGAACTCGGCTGGCAGATCTTCGAAGGGTTCGAGGGCAAGGGCCTCGCCTATGAGGCCGCGATGGCCGCCCGCAACCACGCCCAGGGCAGCATGGGCATGGGCCCGCTCATCTCGCAAATCGCCCATGACAACACCCGCTCCCGCCGCCTCGCCGAACGCATGGGCGCGGTGATCGAATCCGAAGGCGAGGTCCGCGGCACGCCCTGCCTGATCTATCGCCACCCGGCAGGTGTCGCATGACGCTTTGTTTCTTCTTCACCCAAATACCCGTCCCGGCCCGGCTGGAGGCGCGACCATGACAGCATTGACCGACGCCCCCATCCTGAAAACGGACCGCCTGATCCTGCGGCCTCCGCATCTGTCGGATTTCGACGCTTTTGCCGCCTTCTACGCCAGCCCGCGCGCCGAAACCCTCGGCGGCCCGTTCGACCGCAAGGAAGCCTGGACCGAATTTGCCGCCGCCGCCGGTCAATGGCTGCTGCGCGGCTACGGGTTCTGGGAAATCACCGACCGGAACTCCGGCGCGAATATCGGCCGCGCCGGAATCTACCATCCCGATTTCTGGCCCGAGCCCGAACTCGGCTGGATGATCTACGGCAACAGCCACGAGGGGCGCGGCATCGCGCAAGAGGCCGCCATCGCCGCCCGCGACGGCGCAGCCAGGCATTGCGGCATCACCGCCCCCATGTCGTCAATCGAGGCCGGCAATGCCCGCTCGATTGCTCTGGCCGAACGCATGGGCGCACATCCCGACGGGGAATGGGAAACGCCTTATGGCCCCATGCTACGCTTTCGCCACGCAAAGGTGGCCGCATGACGCCCACCCTGACCACCGACCGCCTGACCCTGCGTCCGCCCAAGGCAAGCGATCACGCCGCCTATGCCGCCTTCTTCGCGGACCCGGAGGCCTCGCATTTCTACGGCGGCCCGCTCCTGCCCTATCAGGCGTGGGAACGGCTGAGCGCAGATGTCGGGCATTTCGCGCTGAAAGGCTTCGGCCGCTTCGTCATCGAACGTGACGGCGCGCCCGTCGGCGGCTGCGGCATCCTCGATGTGGCGGGCTGGCCGGGCCATGAACTCACCTGGTGGCTCTTGCCCGCCGCGCGCGGTCAGGGCAACGCGCAAGAGGCCTCGCGCGCCGTTCTGGCCTGGGCGGGCGATGCGCTCGGCTGGCGCCAGGTCGAAACCCATTTCCGCGACGAGAATCTCGCCGCCCGCCGCCTGACCGAATCCCTCGGCGGTGTGAAACAACGCCGCGAGATCTTTCCCGACGGCCATGCCCGCGACATCTACGCCATCCCGACCCGCGCCGAGGTGACGGCATGAGACCCGCGTCTTTCTTCTTCACCGAAATACCCCGTGGAGCCGGCTACGGCACCGAGGGCGGCGCCCTGTCTGCACGACCTGTGTACAATCGGTGTACGCGCGGTGTACGCCCCGTGCCCTGCTCTTCGGAGGCCAAATGACCGATCCCGTCACCCGCGCCGCCACGCTGCTGGCCAGCCATCGCGACAGCATCGACCGGCTGGACGCGATCCTCGTCTACACGCTGGCCGAGCGGTTCAAGCACACGCAATCCGTCGGCCGCCTCAAGGCCGACCACGACCTTCCACCGTCCGATCCGGCCCGCGAATCCGCGCAGATCGAACGGCTGGAACGCCTCGCGCGCGAGGCCGATCTCGACCCGGAATTCGCGCGCAAATTCCTCAATTTCGTGATCGCGGAAGTCATCCGCCATCACGAAAGCTACCAATCGTGACGCGTCAGGAACACGTCGCAAACACGCCATTTCAAAGGAGAAAACGCAATGGCCATGAAAATCCGTCTCGCCCGTGGTGGGTCCAAGAAACGCCCCCATTACGCCATCGTCGCCACCGATTCGCGCATGCCCCGCGATGGCCGCTTCCTCGAAAAGCTGGGCACCTATAACCCGCTGCTGCCGAAAGACAGCGAGCAGCGCGTGCAGATGAACATGGAGCGCGTCGCCTACTGGCTCGAACAGGGCGCCCAGCCCACCGACCGCATCGCGCGCTTCCTCGAAGCCGCCGGTGTGCGTGAAAAAGCCACCCGCGCCAACATGAAAAAGGCCCAGCCCGGCAAGAAGGCCCAGGACCGCATCAAGGAGCGCGAGGACAAGGCCGCCGCCGCCAAGGAAGCCGAAGAAGAAGCCAAGCGCGCCGCCGAGGAAGCCAAGAACGCCCCGGCCGAGGAAGCACCCGCCGAGGACGCCGCTTCGGAATGATCCATCGACGGCCCGCCCTCCCCGGCGGGCCGCTGATTTTCCCGGCACGCGATGCTCCTCTTCCGGCTGATCCGGCTTGCGATTCTGTTGATGCTCGCCTTCGCGGCGGGCATGCTCTTTGAGCGCGGCCAGCAGATGCGGCTCTGCGAGGACACGGGCGGTGTCTGGGGCCAGGCCGGCATATGCGGAGGGCGATGAGCCATGTCTGACAGGATCTGCGTGGGGGCCATCGCGGGCGCGTTCGGCGTGCGCGGCGAGGTGCGGCTGAAAAGCTTCACCGCCATGCCGGAGGACATCGCTGCTTACGGCGCGCTGAGCACCGAGGATGGCGCGCGCAGCTTTGACGTAGCCCTGACCCGGCCAGTCACCGGCGGTCTCGGCGCGCGGCTGTCCGGCGTCGAGACCCGCGAACAGGCCGAGGCGCTGAAGGGCACCACGCTTTGGGCCCTGCGCGCTGCCCTGCCCGCGCTGCCGGATGATGAATTCTACCATGCCGATCTGATCGGGCTGGAGGTCTATGATCCGGGCGGCAAGTTGCTGGGCCGGGTCCGCGCGATCTACGATCACGGCGCGGGCGACATTCTCGAAATCGCTGCCACCCCGCCTTTGCTGCTGCCCTTTACCCGCGAGATCGTGCCCACCGTGGATCTTGGCGCGGGCCGCATCATCGCCGATCCACCCGGCTCGGACGAATGAGCGATCCGCCGAAATCCCATGGCAGGCTGTCCATCCGGGCCAGCCGCACACCGCGCGACCTGATGGCCGAGCCGCAGGCGGCGGGGGCCTGGACGGCGAATGTGATCACATTGTTCCCCGAGGCGTTTCCCGGCGTGCTCGGCCTGTCGCTGACCGGGCGCGCGCTTCAGCAGGGGTTGTGGAATCTGCGCACCATCCCGCTGCGCGAACACGGCGTCGGCAAGCACCGCAATGTCGATGACACCCCCGCGGGCGGCGGCGCCGGCATGGTGATCCGGCCCGATGTGATGGATGCGGCGCTGCGCGAGGCCGGCGGCAGGCTGCCGGCGGTCTATCTGTCACCGCGCGGGCGGCCGCTGACGCAGGGGCGCGCCCGCGATCTGGCGCAGGGACCGGGGATCACCCTGATCTGCGGGCGCTTCGAGGGGGTGGATCAGCGCGTGCTGGACGCAAACGGGGTCGAGGAGATCAGCATCGGGGATTATGTCCTGACCGGCGGAGAACTGGCCGCTCAGGTCTTGATTGACGCGACGGTTCGGCTTATACCGCGCGTCGTCGGGAATCAGGCATCGCTGGCTGAAGAGTCCTTTTCGGACGGTTTGCTGGAACACCCGCACTATACTCGCCCCGCCGAGTGGGAAGGCCGCAGGATCCCGGATGTCATCATGTCCGGCAATCACGCGGCCATTGCTGCTTGGAGGCGCGAGGAGGCCGTAAGGCTGACCAAAGAACGCCGCCCCGACCTGTGGCGGGCATATCGGGACCGGATGACCGGCACCCCGCATGACCCGGCCAAGGACGCACAGCTCTCGGGCGCATCACACCAAGCGGGGACCGAACCCGCGCAAGATGAAGGATGAACCGCGATGAACCTGATCGCACAGCTCGAAGCCGAGCAGATCGACGAGCTCGGCAAGGATATCCCCGATTTCAAGGCCGGCGACACGATCCGCGTCGGCTACAAGGTGACCGAGGGCACCCGGACCCGCGTGCAGAACTATGAAGGCGTCTGCATCAGCCGCAAGGGCGGCAACGGCATCGGCGCCAGCTTCACCGTCCGCAAGATCTCCTTCGGCGAAGGCGTGGAACGTGTCTTCCCGCTCTACTCGACCAATATCGACGCCATCACCGTGGTCCGCCGCGGCCGCGTCCGCCGCGCCAAGCTGTATTACCTGCGCTCGCGCCGCGGCAAGTCGGCCCGGATCGCGGAAGTCACCAACTACAAGCCGAAGGCCGCCAAGGCCGACGCCAACGCCTGAGGATCTCGACCATGAAAAAAGACATTCATCCCGATTACCACATGATCGAGGTCAAGATGACCGACGGCACCACCTATCAGTGCCGCTCGACCTGGGGCGCAGAGGGCGACACGCTGTCGCTGGACATCGACCCGACCTCGCACCCGGCCTGGACCGGCGGCTCGGCCCGGCTGATGGATGCGGGCGGCCGCGTCTCGAAATTCAAGAACAAATATGCCGGTCTGGGCTTCTGAGCCTGACCTTGCATCGAAGATGCCAAGCGCCGCCCCTCGGGGCGGCGTTTTTCGTTGTCCCTGCCTGCGCCTCCCCCGCCAAGGTGACACGCGTCTGTTACCTGCTTCGGTCAGCATAAACCCATGCACCTGCATATTTTTCGCAGAAAGGGTCTCCGCCATGTCCGACACAGATGCGATGCATCCCGACCGGGAAATGCTGGCCGATGCGCCGCCCCGCAATAGCTGGCAGCAATGGATTGCGGTGGCTGGGCTTGTCTATCTGCTGATCTGCGCGGTCGGGCTGATCGGCTCGGGCTTCAAATCCGCGACCGGCGACCAGGCGGAAGAGCTGTTTGCCTTTGCCACCAACCCGTTTGCCGGGCTCGTCGTCGGCACGGTGGCGACGGCGCTGATCCAGTCCTCTTCGACCGTGACCTCGATCATTGTCGGTCTCGTCGCCGGCGGCCTGCCGGTGGCGGTTGCCGTGCCGATGGTGATGGGGGCCAATATCGGCACCTCGATCACCAACACCATCGTCTCGCTCGGCCATGTGCGCGAGAAAAAGGAATTCGCCCGCGCCTTCTCGGCGGCGACGGTGCATGATTTCTTCAACCTGCTGTCGGTGGTCATCTTCCTGCCGCTCGAAATCGCCTTCGGCCTGCTGGAAAAGATCGGCAAGGCGCTTGCTGCGCCGTTCTATGGCGGCGCGGATGCCTCGATGGACGGGTTCAACTTCGTGAAGGCGGCGACCGCGCCGGTGACGAAGGCGATTTCCGGCCCGATCCTGTCGCTGGGCGATGTGGCGGGCGGGGTGCTGCTGATCTTGGTCGGCATCGCCATGATCTTCCTGGCCATCAATTTCATCGGCAAACTGCTGAAGCTGCTGATGGTCGGACGCGCGCGAGAGATCATGCATACCGCCATCGGCCGGGGTCCGGTGGCGGGCATCGCGTCCGGCACGCTGGTGACCTGCCTCGTGCAGTCTTCCTCGACCACCACCTCGCTCATGGTGCCGCTGGCGGGATCGGGCGCGTTCGGGCTGAAGCAGATCTACCCCTTCACGCTGGGTGCGAATATCGGCACCTGCCTGACCGCGCTGCTGGCCGCGACCGCCGTGACCGGCAACAGCGAGGCCGCCTTGCAGATCGCCTTTATCCATCTGACCTATAATGTGCTGGGTGTGCTGGTGATTTACGGGCTGCCATTCCTGCGCTTCCTGCCGGTGCGCGCGGCGGAATGGCTGGGCCGGACCGCGGCGGAACAGAAATCCATTGCGCTCGCCTATATTCTGGGGGTGTTCTTCGTCATCCCTGCTTTGTGTCTGGGCATCACCGCGCTGCTGTAAGATGAAAGGCGAATTGTCATGAGTGACCACCGCAATCTGACCCGCGAAAAGCTGGCCCATCTGATCGGCGAGACCGAGCAGACGCTAAGCGAGCTGAAACAGGAGATGGAGCGGCGCGACGAAGCCGCGCAGCACCGCGAGCTGGACCGGCTGGAGGAACATCTCGACCACGCCGAAAACGGGCTGCGCACCGTGCGCGACTTCTTCCGCCTGCTGACAGCCGAATTGCGCAAATCCGGGCAGAGCTGACCCCGCTCGCAGCCGGCCTGAGCCTGCGGCTCGGCCCGGCTTATGGATGGGGGCGGCTGCGTCTCAAAGTTCAAGAACACATATGCCGGTCTGGGCTTCTGAGCCGGACATTTTATCGACGATGACAAGCGCCGCCCCTCAGGGCGGCGTTTATCGTTCGGCAGAGCCACGATTCGTGTTATCCTAAAAATCATCATTGATTCATCCGGTTAACCGATTTCCGCGCCTGGCGCTTGCATGTTCAGTCACGAAGGACCGCGCCGATGACCATTCACCAGCGAACCGACAGCGACGGCATCACACATCAGGTCTGGGCGCAAAGACAGCCTGCATCCTGTGCCATCGCGTCGATGTGGATGGCGAAGTCCATCGCCCAGCAAATGACTCTCGCGGAAGGAGAATGGGCGCTCGCCGCGCGGACCTTCAGTTTCGTGGTAAAGGGATTTTGTCTGGGTGAGGTCGCATTAGGCGACTGGAACGCAGTCAGCATTCCTGCGCCGCAGACATTCATGCCGAGCAGTGAAAAGAGCCGTCAGAACCAGAACACAATGGCGAACATGTACGGGAGCTTTGGGACTAGCGTCTCTCAACTGATTGCCGCATTGAGGGCGCAGTCGCTCAGGGTCGAGTTGCAGGAGAGCAAACATCTCTTGCATCAGTTGCTGGTGACCAACACTCCTTCTCACCATCTCGAACCTCTCGCCTTGCCGGTGGACCCGCTAAAGCTGAGCGACGACAGGCCAGCGATAAGCTTCCTCCACTGGATCTATCAAGCACATCGTGTCGGCGGACATTTTGTCGTGGCCGCTCGTGAGGCTCGAAATGGACGGATAGTCTTTCTTGAGCCTTGGGGGGGCGTCGTGCGCGAAGTCCCGAATAACGGGACGTATCCCGGTGGCGGAGCGGCGAGGGGGGTATTCAGCACGCATCTCTATTTATCAGCGTGAGCCGGGTCGACTGCAAAAACCATATGCCTGGAACGTTCAAGATCGTCCGGTGACGTGGGTGATACAACCGCGCTGAAGGGCTGTCGGCGCATTGCTTCCCTGCACCAACAGCGCTCTCAAGCAAAACTCTTCCACGCCCTACAGCATCAGCGCCTTCGGGCGAGGACGACCTGCTTCCGCGCGACAATCCCTCTTCATCAACCATAACTCACCCGCTTCCCAACCCGCGCCACAGCGCATATGGTCCCGCGCGGAACAGGGAACGACTCGAGGCGGAATGGCCCATATCATCGTCGTGGGAAACGAGAAGGGCGGGTCGGGCAAGTCCACCACCTCGATGCATGTCGCGACCGCGCTTGCCCGGATGGGGCATCGCGTGGCGGCGCTCGATCTGGACATAAGGCAGCGCAGCTTCGGCCGCTATCTGGAGAACCGGGCGCATTTCATCCAGACTGAGGGGCTGGACCTGCCCATGCCCACGCTCGGCGCGCTGAATGCGCAATCGCCCAATGACACCGATCCCCTCTCCGAGGCGATGGCGGTGCTGGAGCCCGATCACGATTTCATCCTGATCGACTGCCCCGGCTCGCATACGCGGTTGGCGCAGATGGCGCATATGCTGGCCGACACGCTCGTCACGCCGCTGAATGACAGCTTCATCGATTTCGACCTGCTGGCGCGGATGGCGCCCGACGGCAAGGTGCTGGGCCCGTCCATCTATGCCGAGATGGTGTGGTCGGCGCGGCAGGGGCGGCAGGCGGCGGGGGCCGGGCCGATCGACTGGATCGTGCTGCGCAACCGGCTCGGCTCGCAGCAGATGCACAACAAGCGCAAGGTCGGGACCGCGCTCGGCCAGCTCTCGAAGCGGATCGGGTTCCGCGTCGCGCCCGGCTTTGCGGAGCGGGTGGTGTTTCGTGAGCTGTTCCCGCGCGGGCTGACGCTGCTGGATCTGAAGGATGTCGGCACGGAGAGCCTGTCCATGTCCAATATCGCCGCCCGGCAGGAGCTGCGCGAGCTGATCGCGACGCTGGACCTGCCCGGCGTGACGGTGAGTTTCTGACCCCGCGGCAGCCGCCGACGGCTGACTAGAGCGCCCGCCAGCCGATATCGCGCCGACAGAACCCCTCGGGCCAGTCGATTGCGTCGATCAGCCCGTAGGCGCGCTGATGCGCCTCGGCCAGCGTCGCCCCGCGCCCGGTCGCGGCCAGCACCCGGCCGCCCGTCGCCACGACCCGCCCGTCCCGCTCGTCAGTACCGGCATGGAACAGCATCTGGAAACTGCCCTCCGGCAGGCGGTCGAGCGCGCGGATCTCGCTGCCCTTCTGATAGGCGCCGGGATAGCCATTCGCGGCCATCACCACCGTCATGGCGTGATCCTCGGCCCAGTTGACCGTCATCTCCGCCAGCCGCGCCTCGGCGCAGGCATGAAGCAGGTCGAGCACCTGCGCACCCAGCCGCATCATCAGCGCCTGGCATTCGGGATCGCCGAAGCGGACATTATATTCCACCAGCCGCGCCTGCCCGTCCGCGATCATCAGCCCGGCATAGAGCACGCCCTGGAACGGCGTGCCGCGCGCCGCCATCTCGGCCACGGTCGGCCGGATGATCCGCTCCATCACCTGCTGCTGAATCGCGTCGGTCAGCACCGGCGCGGGGGAATAGGCGCCCATGCCGCCGGTATTGGGGCCGGTATCGCCTGCGCCCACGCGCTTGTGGTCCTGCGCGGTGCCGATGGGCAGGCAATTCGTGCCGTCGGAGAGGACGAAGAAGCTCGCCTCCTCGCCGGACATGAACTCCTCGATCACCACCTCGGCGCCCGCGTCACCGAAGGCGCCGTCGAAGATCATCTCCACCGCGTCGAGCGCCTGTTCCTCCGTCTCGGCCACGACCACCCCCTTGCCGGCGGCCAGCCCGTCGGCCTTGACCACGATCGGGGCGCCCTCGGCACGGATGTAATCCTTAGCGGCGGCGGCGTCCGAAAACCGCGCCCAGGCGGCGGTGGGCGCGCCGCAGGCCTCGCAGATTTCCTTGGTGAAGGCCTTCGACGCCTCGAGCTGTGCGGCCGCTTGCGATGGGCCGAACACGAGCATCCCCGCCGCCCTGAGCGCATCCGACACCCCCGCCGCCAGCGGCGCCTCGGGGCCGATCACCACGAAGTCGATGGCGTTTTCCTGCGCGAATTCCGTCACCGCCGCGCGCGACATGATGTCGAGCGACGCGCATTCCGCCACGTCCCGGATCCCGGCATTGCCCGGCGCCACGATCAGCCGGTCGCATTTCGGGTTCTGCCGGATCGCCCAGGCAAGCGCATGTTCCCGCCCGCCACTGCCGAGAATGAGGATATTCATGCGTCCGCCCCTGCAAAACCTGGTGACATCACACGGCCTCTTAAAAAGTTCCGTCCGCAGGAGCAAGACCGTGGATCTGCCGCCCACTTGAAGCCTATGCGCGAACGCCGAACCATAGACACAAATCCGCATGTCTGATACGTCGCGTTGGAAAATCTCTCAAGGGGAAGGCCGCGAAGAATGGCGACTGGTTGGCGCAAGAAGCTGAGAGCAATTAAAACATCGGCGCAAGAGAACGATTTTGTCGATGAAGGTGCTTACAAGCTAGCCAAATACGTTTCGGATGGCGAGTTCTCATACGAAAAATATAGAGAAATCCAGACAATCGGCAACAAGGCGAAGATTGGAAACCAGTGGGTTCCCGAGGAGCATATCTGCATCCTTGCCAGGATCCTAAGTGAAAGGCATCCTGGACCGGTCAGATATGGGGTCTGCCACGGCACAAGGCGCGGCAAGGAGCAAGAGTGGTTTGAGAAGTACCTCGCAGATGGCGCAGATGTTTTTGGCACCGAGATTTCGGATACTGCGACAGATTTTCCAAAAACCATTCAATGGGATTTTCATGAGAGAAAGGCCGAGTGGGAAGGTCGTTTCGATTTCATTTATTCAAATTCATGGGACCACACGTATGATCCAAAACTCCTGTTTACGACTTGGGCATCCTGCTTGAACAAGAACGGCTATCTGATGATCGATCATGGGTGGAATTACGATCCCGATCGGGTCGATCTGCTCGACGCGTTTGGAATATCAGAGACGAATCTGATCACTTTACTGAACCGCGAATGCGCAGAATTCGGGCAGGTGGAGGATGTCATAGATGGCGGGCATCACAAGCGACTTCCAATCAGAACGATACTCTTCAAGGCGCTTTCATGACATCTCGCGATAACGGGGTCGTTCTCTATTCATGTTATTTTGGTCACCACGAGCCGCTGAACATTGACTGCCTCGGGGTTTCAACAGCTGCACATAAGATTTTATTCACGGATCGCGAGGATCTGCGCGAGCTCGGTCTACCGGATGATGTGGAATGTCTTCGTTTGCCCGGCGACGACGCCAAGACAGCATCGCGGCTGCCCAAGATCTGCCCGCATCTGGTGCTTCCTGAGACGGCGCGATGGGCTTTGTATGTCGATAACCGCGCAATCCTGAAAGTTTCGCCAGAAATTGTCATTCAAGACCTTGAACTCCAATTCGGTAACTGCCCTTCGGGACGCTATCTCTTTAGGCATCATTCCCGCCGCGACGCCTATCGAGAGCTAAAGACCATTTTGAACAAGGGCTATATCGATCAGAGCCAGTACGATCAGACCCGAGCGCTTTTTCAGAGGTCGGGCTTGCCAACGGGCGGAAATCTTTATGTGAACACAATGATGGTTCAGAAGATGGGTGATGACAGAACTGATCGGCTTAATGAGACTTGGCTCGAATTGTTCTCCACAACATGCCCGCGCGATCAGCCGATCCTTCCTTACGTTATGTTCAAGGCCGGTTATCCCGAAAGAATTATCTCAGCAGATATCTCTGATTACATCGACTGGCCGGTGTTCAAATTCAAAGATCGGCGCCGCTACCGCCGCGAAGTGGAACAGAGCAAAGCACTCCGTCAGAAAGCATCGTGACAGATGACGGGCGCGCGCAATTGTTAGCTTGCGTCCTGCGCCTGGCTTCGGCACCCTTCGGCTTTAGCAGAGAGTAGCTGACCCATGTCGGACATGTTCGAAGACGACACCCCCGATCCCGGCGGCCCCGGCGGCAACGCTCCGCCGCTGTCGGTCTCCGAGATCTCGGGCGCGGTGAAGCGCGTGATCGAAGGCGAGTTCGGCCGGGTCCGGGTGCGCGGCGAGATCGGGCGGGTGTCGATGCCGCGCTCGGGGCATGTCTATTTCGACCTGAAGGACGACCGCGCGGTGATCGCGGCGGTGAGTTGGAAGGGACAGGCCGCCCGGCTGAGCCAGAAACCCGAGGAGGGGATGGAGGTCATCGCCACCGGCAAGCTGACCACCTTTGCCGGGCAGTCGAAATACCAGCTGATCGTGGACGAGCTGGAACCGGCCGGGGCCGGCGCGCTGATGGCGATGCTGGAAAAGCGGCGCAAGGCGCTTGCCGCCGAAGGGCTGTTCGATGCTGCGCGCAAGCAGCCCCTGCCCTTTCTGCCGCGCGTGATCGGGGTCGTCACCTCGCCCTCGGGCGCGGTGATCCGCGACATTTTGCACCGGCTGCGCGACCGTTTTCCAAGCCATGTTCTGATCTGGCCGGTGGCCGTGCAGGGCGCGGCTTCGGCCGGTGAGGTCGCGGCGGGCATTCGCGGCTTCAACGCGCTTGCGCCGGACGGGCCGATCCCGCGCCCCGATCTGCTGATCGTGGCGCGCGGCGGCGGCTCGATCGAGGATCTGTGGGGCTTCAACGAGGAAATCGTCGTCCGCGCCGCCGCCGAGAGCGCCATCCCGCTGATCTCGGCGGTCGGGCATGAGACCGACACCACGCTGATCGATTTCGCCGCCGACCGCCGCGCGCCGACGCCCACGGCGGCGGCGGAAATGGCGGTGCCGGTGCGGCGCGAGCTGGGGCTGCAATTGCAGCAGGCGCGGTTGCGGATGGGGCAGGCGATGGGCCAGCGGCAGGAGCGGATGGCGCAGCGGCTGGTGGATCTGGCGCGCGCGCTCGGCCGGCCGCAGGCGCTGACCGAGGGCGCGCGGCAACGGCTGGATTTTCGCGGCGGCACGCTGGAGCCGGCGCTTCGCAACCTCGTCAATCGCCGCCGCGACCGGCTGGACGGGTTGCGGCTCGGCCCGGCGATGCTGGGGCGGCTGACCGAACGCGCGCGGACTGCACTTGGCAATCTGACCCGGCATATGGGCGTGGCCGCGCAGGGGGCCAACACAAGGCGGCGCGACCGGCTGGACGGGCTGGGGGCGCGGCTGGAAAACGGCCGCAACCGGGTGCTGGCCGATGCGCGCCGCGAGACGGCGAAAGGCCGCGACCGGCTGGCGCCGCTGTCGGCGCGGCTTCAGGCGGGTTTCGCGCGCGGCATGGCGCAGCGCGATGAGGTCTTGCAAAGGCTGGACCGGATGCGTGTCTCGCTCGGCTACCGGCAGACGCTGGAGCGCGGCTTCGCCGTGATCCGCGACACGGAGGGCGCGGTGCTGACCACCGCGCAGGCCGCACAGGACCGCGCCCGGCTGGAGATCGAGTTCGCCGATGGCACGCTGCCGGTGCGCAGCGACCGCGACCCTCAGGGCTCGCTGTTCTGATCGGCGGGCGTCGGGGGAGGCGGTCTCGGCCGTTCGTCCCATGCGCCCGAGAGAATCCGCGCCGCGTCGCCCTTGGGATCGTCATATTGCCGGGCGTGCAGCGACCACAGGAATGCCCCAAGACCTGCCCCGCCGAGCAGGATCGAGACCGGGATCAGCACCGCCAGGATCTCCATCAGCGCAGCCTCAGCGCGTTGAGCGTGACCGAGACCGAGCTGGCCGACATCGCCAGCGCCGCCATCAGCGGCGTGGCCTGGCCGGCCATCGCGACGGGCACGGCCAGCAGGTTGTAGCCAAGCGAGATGGCGAAATTCTGCGTCATCCGCCGCCGTGCCTGCTGGGCCAGGCCGAGTGCCGCGGCCACCGGGCGCAGATCCTGCCCGGTCAGCACGATGTCGGAGGCCACCCGCGCCGCATCCAGACCCGTCGCGGGAGAGATCGAGACATGCGCCCCGGCGAGTGCGGCGGTATCGTTCAACCCGTCGCCCACCATCAGCACCTTCGCCCCCTGCCGCGCCAGATCGGCAATCCGGGCCTGCTTGCCCTGCGGAGAGATCTCCGCGCGATACGCCGAAATGCCAAGCCGCTCCGCCGTGCCGCGCACCGCCGGGGCGGCGTCGCCGGAGAGCATCATCACCTGAATGCCCTGCAAGCGCAGCTCCGCGATGCATTCTGCGGCGCCGGGTCTTGGCGCATCGGCAAAGCGCAGCACCACCGGTGCCGCCCCTTCCACCGCCAGCAAGCTGCGCGGGCCGTCGGCGGCGGGGCTGTCTGCCGGTGCGCGACCGCCCTCGGCCCAGCTTGCCCGGCCAAGCCGCACCCGCCTGCCCTGCCAGACCCCCTCCACCCCATAGCCGGGCCGTTCGCGCAGCCTGTCCATCGGCGCCGCCACCACGCCCTGCTCACCCAGCACGGCAGAGATCGCGGCGGAGAGCGGATGGGCCGAGCCTGCCGCCATCGCCAGTGCGACCGGGCGCAGCGCGTCGGGCAGATCGTCGGGGTTCAGCCAGTCCGGCCGGCCGAGCGTCAGCGTGCCGGTCTTGTCGAACACCACCGTATCCACCTCGGCCAGCCGTTCGAGCGCGGTGCCGTCCTTGATGAGCAGGCCGCGCCGGAACAGCCGCCCCGAGGCCGCCGTCACCACCGCCGGCACGGCCAGGCCGAGCGCGCAGGGGCAGGTGATGATCAGCACCGCCGCCGCGACATTCAGCGCCAGCCGCGCATCACCGCTCTGCCACAGCCAGACGCCGAAGCTGAGCAGCGCCAGCAGATGCACCAGTGGCGCGTAGAGACGCGCGGCGCGCTCGGCCAGCGAGGCATATCGCCCCCGCGCGGTCTCGGCCATCGCCACCAGATCGGCCAGACGTGACAGGGCGCTGTCCCGGCCTGCCGCGACGACACGCAGATCCAGCACCCCGGTCAGGTTGATCTCTCCCGCCGACAGCATCGCGCCCGGCCCGGCCTGCACCGGCAGGCTTTCCCCGGTCAGCAGCGCGCGGTCGATCTCGGACATGCCGGCCACCACCTCGCCATCGGCGGGCAGCCGGGCACCGGGGCGCACCCGGATCAGCTCGCCCGGCACCAGATCGGCGACATTCACAACCCGCTCGCCCCCGTCGCAGATCCGCACGGCGCGCGGCACTTCGAGCGCGGTCAGCTCCTCGGCGGCGGAGCGCGCAATGGCGCGGCTGCGGAAATCCAGATAGCGCCCGACCAGCAGAAAGAAGCACAGCATCACCGCCGCGTCGAAATAGGCGTGGCGGCCGGACTGCGCGGTCTCGAACAGCGAGATCGCGGTGGCAAGGATCAGCGCGAGCGAGATCGGCACATCCATCCCCAGCCGCCCGGCCCGCAGCGCGGCCCATGCGCTGGCGAAGAAGGGCTGTCCGGCGAAGGCCACGGTCGGCACGGCGATCGCGGCCGAGATCCAGTGGAACATGTCCCGCGTCGGCCCCTCGGCCCCGGACCAGACGGCGACCGAGAGGATCATGATGTTCATCATCGCGAATCCCGCAACGCCGATCCGCATCAATATGTCACGCCCCTGCCGCGCCGCGGCCCCGCTGGTGACGGCGCTGCCGTCCAGTTCGAACGCCTCGTAGCCGATGGCGTGCAGCACCGGAATGAACTCGGCCGCCTGCCGTCCCGGCGCGTCGATCATCACCCGGCGCAGGGTCAGGTTCACCCGCGCGCCGCGCACATCGGGCGCGGCCATCAGCGCGCGCTCGATCGCGGCGATGCAGGCGGCGCAATGCGCGCCTGGCACGGAGAGCAGCAGATCCCCCTGCCGCAGCCCGCGCCCCGCCACCCGCTCCGCCATCGGGGCGGCTGTGCAGGCCGGACAGGCGCTGATTGCGGCACGCTCGCTGCGATGGGCGCTGATCTCAGCCATGTCAGCGCGCCACCATGCTGCCGGGAAACCCCGACAGGCGCTGCCGGAAGTCCGTGCCGTCCGGGGCCCTCGCCGCGACATGCAGCACCCAGGCACCCGGCGGCAGGTCCACCTCTGCGCGCCAGACCCCGCCCGCGCCCCGCATCTCGAGCGATCTGTCGTCTCGGCTCTGTGTCGGGCGGCCGATGGTCACGCTGAGATCGCTGAGCGCGGCCGGCAGGCCCTGCGCATCGCGGATCGCCAGCGTCAGGGCCTGGCCGTCATAGACCGGCGCGACCTGCCAGCCGAGCGCCTGCTGCGCCGCACGCGCGCGGTCGAATTGCTGCGAGGCGACATAGGAATTGGCCACCTCCAGCCCCGGAAAGCTGCGCAGCGCGGTGACGGCCATGGTCAGGTTGGCCGCGATCACCACCCCGAACAGCGACAGAACGAGGCCGAGCATGGCGGTCGCACCGAGCGCCCGGCGGCGCAGGAACAGCAGGAACGGCGCCAGAAACAGCAGCGCCACCAGCACCACGAGGATCAGGCTGGCGACACCCGGCGGGATCTGCGAGACCAGTTTCATCGCTCAGTCCTTTCCGTGAAACACCGTGCCGACCGTGGCTTGCGCGCCACCCGCATCGCGCACCACCAGCCGCAGATCCGAACTGTCCGCCCGGCTCAGCGGCGTTCCCGGCCCGGCGGTCAGATAGATGCGCAGGCTGGCCGTGGCATCGGGCGGCACGGCGATGCGCCCGCCTGCCGCGCCTTCGATGCCCAGCGTCAGGCCGGGGATCGCGCCCCCCCGGTCGTCGGTCACGGCGACGGTGTATGCCATCTCTTCACCCTGCTTGTTGCGCAGGCGCAGCGCGTAGATGTTGCGGATCGCACCGTCCGACAGCGTGACGAACAGCGGATTGCGCTCCGGCGTGACGTTCAGATCGAAGGGCGCGCGCATCAGCAGCGCCAGCAGCAGAACCACGCCGATCCCTGACCACAGCGTGAAGTAAAGCAGCGTGCGCGGGCGCAGCACATGGCGGATCAGGCTATCGCCCTCCTGCCCGGTGCGCTCGGCGGTCTCGTCCTTGAGCGCCATGTAGTCGATCAGCCCGCGCGGCTTGCCGATCCGGTCCATGATCTCGTCGCAGGCATCGATGCACAGCGCGCAGGTGATGCATTCGAGTTGCTGGCCGTCGCGGATATCGATGCCCATCGGGCAGACATTCACGCAGGCGAAACAGTCGATGCAGTCACCCTTCGCACCGGGCGGCTGATCGGATTTGGTCGGCTCGCCGCGGCGGATCTTGCCGCGCGCTTCGCCGCGCCATTCGCGGTAAGCGACGGTCAGCGTGTCCTCATCCATCATCGCGCCCTGGATGCGCGGCCAGGGACAGGCATAGATGCAGATCTGTTCGCGCATGAACCCGCCGAAGACGAAGGTGGTCAGCGTCATGATGATGATGGTCGAATAGGCCACCGGATGCGCCTCGCCGCGCAAGAGATTGCCCATCAGCGTCGGCGCATCGGTGTAGTAGAATACCCAGGCTCCGCCCGTCGCCAGTCCGATCACGAGCCACAGCGCCCATTTCGTGAGCCGGAGCCGGATCTTGCGCGCGTCCCATGCCGACCGGTAAAGCCGGATCTGCGCGTTCCGGTCGCCCTCGATCCAGCGTTCGACATGGGTGAAAAGGTCGGTCCACACGGTTTGCGGGCAGGCATAGCCGCACCAGACCCGGCCGAGCGCCGAGGTGAACAGGAACAGCCCCAGCCCGGCCATGACCAGCAACCCGGCCACGAAATAGAATTCATGCGGCCAGATCTCGATCCAGAAGAAGAAGAAGCGCCGATTTGCCAGATCGACCAGAACCGCCTGGTCTGGCATGGCCGCGCCGCGATCCCAGCGGATCCAGGGCGTGACGTAATAGACCGCAAGCGCGATCCCCATGATGATCCATTTCAGCCGGCGGAACCGGCCATGGGCGGCGCGCGGAAAGATCGGCTCGCGGGCGGCATAGAGCTGCGGCGGATGGGACTCCGGGTTCGACATGACGTGATTCCTGTTGCGCGTCTCTGGCATAGCGCCGATCCGGCGCGGGCGACTTGACCTGCATCAAACCGGGCGGCAATCGCCCGGCCCCGTCCGCGTCCCGATCAGGCGCATGCCGCACAGAGGATGCCCGCCTCGCCGCGGTTGCTGACCCCTTGGCGTGGCGGGCATCACTGCCTTTTCGGGATGCCGGCCCCTCTTGAAACGCGCGAACAGGACGAGGGACCGGCACCATCCCGGCGACCGCAGCCGCCGGAATTCACATGGCTCATTCACCGCCGCCGAGGCTGTGGACATAGTAGGACACGGCGCGGATCTCGTCCTCGGACAGGCGCGGCGACCAGCCGGGCATCACCCCGAAGCGCGACTGCGAGACGGATTGCCGGATCGCTGCCTCTGACCCGCCATAGAGCCAGATCGCATCGGTCAGATCCGGCGCGCCCTGCATCCGGTCGCCGCCGCCATCCGCGCCGTGGCAGGCGGTGCAGTTCTCGGCGAAAACCCCCGCGCCGCGTTCAGCCGAGGCGGCATCATGGTCCTGACCCGACAGCGCCAGCACATGCTGGGTCACGTCGTCGATCTGCGCCGCCTCCAGCAACCCGTCCGCCCCGAAGCGCGGCATTTCCGAATAGCGCGCGTCGGGATCGTCGGTGGTGCGGATGCCGTGGGTGACGGTGGTGTGGATCTCCGCCAGCGAGCCGCCCCAGAGCCAGTCATTGTCCAGCAGGTTCGGATAGCCCCGCGCGCCGGCCGCCCCCGATCCGTGGCATTGCGCGCACCAGGTCGCGAACACCGCGCGGCCCGCATTCATCGCATAGCTGGACAGTTCCGCATCCGCGCCGATCTCCTCCAGCCCGACCGCGGCAAGCCGGGTCTGAACCGCCCCATTCGCCGCATCGAACCGCTGGATCTCGGCCGCGACCTCCTTGCGGTAATCCGTGCCCAGCAGACCCTGCGTCGCCCCGTTGATCAGCGGCCAGGCCGGGTAGAACAGCGTGTAGAGCACCGACCAGATGATGGTGGCATAGAAGGTCCACAGCCACCAGCGGGGCAAGGGGTTGTCGTATTCCTCGATCCCGTCCCAGCTGTGCCCGGTCGAGGAGACCTCTGCGATCATCCCGCCGGCCTTCTGCTTGCCGGTGCGCGGCCCGGCGCGGCGGGGCTTATGCAGGTTCTTGCCCTCTGCCTCTCCGGTCGGGTGGGCCAGGATCTCGGCCTTGTGCTCGGCGTCGGCGGCGCTGCGCTCCAGCCCGATGCGGTTCTCGGGGTTCTGCTTGCTGTCGGTTTCGTCGTCTCCGGCCATCATCCGCGCTCCCGAACGTCGCGGCCTGCCCCGGCGGGGCGGGTCTCGTTGCGGAAGATGCTGGCGGCGGCGGCGTCATGCGCCTTGCGCGCGCCGGGCCGCCAGACCCAGACCAGAACCCCCAGGAAGATGAGGCACAGCCCCAGCAGGGCCCAGCTATCGGCGAATTGGCGCATCAGACCGTAGGTATCCATCGCGCGCTCCTTAACGGGTCGGATCGGGTTCAAAGGTCGAGAAATCGACCAGCGTGCCGAGCATCTGCAGATAGGCGATCAGCGCATCCATCTCGGAGATGCCGGGATTGCCGTCGAAATTGCGCTGCTGCATCTTGGGATAGCGCGCCTCCAGCCCCTCGCGGTCGCCATAGGGATCGGCCTGGGCCATGAAATCGGCCCGCGCGAGCTGGATCATCTCGTCGCTATAGGGGACGCCGACCATCGACTCGGTGCGGATGCGTTGCACGATATCCTCGCCGGTCAGCATCCGGTCCTCGAGGAAGCCATAGGACGGCATGATCGATTCCGGCACCACGGATCGCGGATCGCGCAGATGGTCCAGATGCCATTCGTCGGAATAGCGCCCGCCGACCCGTGCCAGATCCGGCCCGGTGCGTTTCGAGCCCCACTGGAACGGGTGATCATACATCGATTCCGCCGCCAGGCTGTAATGGCCGTACCGCTCCACCTCGTCGCGCATCGGGCGGATCATCTGGCTGTGGCAGACATAGCAGCCCTCACGGATATAGATGTCGCGCCCGGTCAGCTCCAGCGGCGAATAGGGCCGCATCCCGTCCACCTCCTCGATGGTGTTGTCGATATAGAAGAGCGGCGCGATCTCCACGATGCCGCCCACCGTGACCACCAGGAAGGAAAACACCAGCAGCAGCGTCGCGTTGCGCTCCAGGATCTTGTGTCGTTCGAGAATTCTCATGGCGCGTCCCCCCTCACTCGGCCGGCACGGTGACGGCGGCGGGCCGGGCGCGGTCCTGCCGCGTGACCGTGGCCCAGAGGTTCCAGGCCATGATGACCCCTCCGGCCAGATAGGCCGCCCCGCCCAGGAAGCGGACCACGTTCATCGCGTATTTGGCCTGCACCGTGTCCGCGAAGGCGTTCACCAGGAAGCCCTGGTCATCGACCTCGCGCCACATCAGCCCTTCCATGATCCCCGAGACCCACATCGACGAGGCGTAGAGAACCAGTCCGATCGTCGCGAGCCAGAAATGCCAGCTCACAAGCTGCGCGGAATACAGCCCGGCCCGGCCCCAGAGCCGCGGCACCAGGTAATACAGCGCGCCGAAGGTGATCATCCCGTTCCAGCCAAGCGCGCCGGAATGGACATGGCCGATCGTCCAGTCGGTGTAATGGCTCAGCGAATTGACCGCCTTGATCGACATCATCGGCCCTTCGAAGGTGGCCATGCCGTAGAAGCCAACGGCGACCACCATCATCCGCAGCACCGGATCGGTGCGCAGCTTGTCCCAGGCCCCTGACAGCGTCATCAGCCCGTTGATCATCCCGCCCCAGCTCGGCATCCACAGCATGATCGAGAACACCATGCCGAGCGTCGAGGCCCAGTCGGGCAGCGCGGTGTAATGCAGGTGATGCGGACCGGCCCAGATATAGAGGAAGATCAGCGCCCAGAAATGGATGATCGACAGCTTGTAGGAATAGACCGGGCGCTCGGCCTGTTTCGGGATGAAGTAATACATCATCCCAAGGAAGCCGGCGGTCAGGAAGAAGCCCACGGCGTTGTGGCCATACCACCACTGCGTCATCGCATCCTGCACCCCGGCGAAGACCTGCACCGATTTCGCCCCGAACAGGCTGACCGGGACGGACAGGTTGTTGATGACATGCAGCAGCGCGATGGTCACGATGAAGGACAGGTAGAACCAGTTCGCGACGTAGATATGCGGCTCGCGGCGGCGCAGGATCGTGCCCAGATACACGACCAGATAGACCACCCAGACCAGGGTCAGCCACCAGTCCACATACCATTCCGGCTCTGCATATTCCTTGGACTGGGTGGCGCCGAGGATATAGCCCGTCGCGGCCAGCACGATGAAAAGCTGATAGCCCCAGAACACGAACCAGGCCGCGTTCCCGCCCCAGAGACGCGCCGCGCAGGTCCGCTGCACCACGTAGAACGAGGTCGCGATCAGCGCGTTGCCGCCGAAGGCGAAGATGACGGCCGAGGTGTGCAAGGGCCGCAGCTTGCCGAAATTCAGATAGCCCTGCGCGGCATCCGAGAAATTCAGCGCGGGCCAGGCCAGTTGCGCGGCGATGGTGACGCCGACCAGGAAGCCCACGATCCCCCAGAACACGGTGGCGATCACACCGGCGCGAATCACCCCGTCCTGATAGGCGGTTTCGTCAATTGCGGGCCGCGGCTCGCCGGTGCGGCGCAGATAGAAGATGAACAGCCCGGCGCCGCACAGCATCACGATGGCCATGTTCACCGTATAGGCCGCATCGCGCCCGTAATTCGCCGCGATCGCGGCCAGAAGCGTCACCAGCCCCAGCAGGATGAGCTTGACGTAATCCGACATCTGTTCCTGTCCCCTTTCCGGCTCACGAAAGGCAACCGGCGCGCCCGGCCTGCGCGCGCCCCGGTCATGTTCGCAGGAACCAGTGCTACCGGCCGGCGGCGGCGCGCACCTTGATCTGGGTCAAATCGCAGCGACAGGTTTCCGGCTGTGCTGCGCCACGCACCGACCCGCGGCCGAGACCGCTTGCGCGACGCCCCGGATCGGTCGCAGACTGGACCACAGGGGACGAAAGGATATGCCCATGGCCTACAAGACGATTCTGACGGTCCTGTCCACCGAGGGGCAGACGGCCCAGCTTGACGCCGCCATCGGCCTGGCGCGGCGCGAGGATGCCCATCTCGACGTGTTCTGCCTCGGCATCGACCATTCCCAGACCGGGTATTACTACGCCGGCGCCTCGGCCTATGTGTTCCAGGAAAGCATCGACGCCTCGATGGCGGCCGCCGAGAAGCTGGAGGCCCAGGTCCGCGACCGGCTGGCGCGTGAGGATCTGCGGTGGTCGGCGGACAGCGCGGTGGCGCAGGTCGGCGGGCTGACCACGCTGATCGGCATGCGGGCGCGGTTTTCCGACCTGGTGGTGCTGACCCGCCCTTACGGCGAGAACGCGGCACCCGATGCCGAGGCGGTGACCGAGGCCGCGCTGTTCGAGGGCGCGGCTCCGGTGCTGATCGTGCCCCATGCCGGTCTGCCCGAAGGCTTCGGGCGCAAGGTGATGATCGGCTGGAGCCAGTCGGAGGAGGCGCTGACCGCGGTGCGCCGCGCCTTGCCGCTGCTCAAGGCTGCCGAACAGGTCGAGATCACCGTGATCGACCCCTCGCCGCACGGGCCGGAACGCGCCGATCCGGGCGGTGCGCTGTGCCGGATGCTGACCCGGCACGGAGTCACCTGCGACATCGCCGTGCTGGCCCGGACCCTGCCCCAGACCAGCGACATCCTTAATCACCGCGCAACGGAGATCGGCGCCAACCTCATCGTCCTTGGCGCCTACAGCCATTCCCGCTTCCGCGAGGCGATCCTGGGCGGCACCACGCGCAACATGCTGGGCAAGACCGGATTGCCGGTGCTGATGGCGCGCTGATCCGCGCCCGTCCGGGCATCTTCTTCACCGAAATACCCTGGGGGGAGGCCGCAGGCCGGGGGGCAACGCCCCCCCCCTTCTCCCGACCTCAGACGAATTGCTCGCGGGTCAGCCGCTCCTCCAGACCGTGACCGGGATCGAAGAGCAGCCGGTGCCGGATCGACGCCTCGGACCGGATCTCGACCGAATGAACCGAATCCACCCCGCGGGAATCGGCATCCGCCATGACCGGGCGTTTCTCCGGCTCCAGCACATCGAACCGCACCACCGAGGACTGGCGCAGGATCGCCCCGCGCCAGCGGCGGGGCCGGAAGGCGGCGATCGCGGTCAGCGCCAGCACATCGGACCCGACCGGCAGGATCGGCCCGTTGGCGCTGTAATTATAGGCTGTGGACCCGGCGGGCGTGCAGAGCAGCGCGCCATCGCAGACCAACTCCTCCATCCGCACTTTGCCGTCGACGGTAATGCGCAGCTTCGCCGCCTGCGGCCCCGCGCGCAGCAGGCTGACCTCGTTGATGGCCAATGCGGTATATTCGCGCCCGTCGGCGGTGAGCGCGGTCATCGACAGCGGGTTGGTCACCGCGGCCTCGGCTTGGCGGATCCGCGCCGGCAGATCCTCCTCCGAGAACTCGTTCATCAGGAACCCGATCGTGCCGCGATTCATCCCGTAAACCGGCAGGCCGCGATTCTGATGCATCACGTTCAGCATCAGCCCGTCCCCGCCAAGTGCGACCACCACCTCGGCCTCGCGCCAGGGGGTCTGGCTGTGGCGGGCGATCAGCCGGGCAAGCGCGGATTGCGCGGTGTCGGTCTCGCTGGCGATGAAATGGATCCTCATGCCGGGTATCATGGCCCGCCTGCCGGGCTTGTCCAGCGGCAATCTCGCGCAAGGTCTTTGCCGGGCCGGAAAAAGCCGCTACACCCCACGGCAATGCCAGCCAAGGAGCCGCCCATGAATCGCGACCAGTTCTTCACCGAGACGCTTTCCGCAGCCGATCCCGACATCGCCGCCGCCATCGACAAGGAGCTGGGCCGGCAGCGCGACGAGATCGAGCTGATAGCCTCGGAAAACATTGTCAGCCGCGCCGTGCTGGAGGCGCAGGGATCGGTGCTGACCAACAAATATGCCGAAGGCTATCCGGGCAAGCGCTATTACGGCGGCTGCCAATATGTCGATATCGTCGAGAACCTGGCCATCGACCGCGCGAAAGAGCTGTTCGGTGCCGAATTCGTCAATGTGCAGCCCAATTCCGGCAGCCAGATGAACCAGGCGGTGTTTCTCGCCCTGCTGAAGCCGGGCGACACCTTCATGGGGCTGGACCTGAATTCCGGCGGCCATCTGACCCATGGCTCGCCCGTGAACATGTCGGGGAAATGGTTCAACGTCGTCAGCTATGGCGTGCGCGAGAAGGATCACCAACTGGATATGGGCGAGATCCGCGACAAGGCGCGCGAGCATAAGCCGAAGCTGATCTTGGCCGGCGGCACCGCCTATAGCCGGGTCTGGGACTGGGCGGCGTTCCGCGAGATCGCGGATGAGGTCGGCGCCTATCTGATGGTGGACATGGCCCATATCGCCGGGCTCGTCGCGGGCGGCGCGCATCCCTCGCCGGTGCCGCATGCCCATGTGGTGACCACCACCACCCATAAATCCCTGCGCGGCCCGCGCGGCGGCATCATCCTGACCAATGACGCGGATATTTCCAAGAAGATCAATTCCGCCGTCTTCCCCGGTCTGCAGGGCGGGCCGCTCATGCATGTCATCGCCGCCAAGGCTGTGGCCTTCCGCGAGGCGCTCGATCCCTCCTTCAAGGATTACGCGGCCCAGGTCGTGCGCAACGCGCAGGCCATGGCAGACGAGTTGACGCAAGGCGGCATCGACATCGTCTCGGGCGGCACCGACAACCATCTGTGCCTGGCCGATCTGCGCCCAAAGGGCGTCACCGGCAAGGCCGCCGAGGCCGCACTTGGCCGCGCCAACATCACCTGCAACAAGAACGGCGTGCCGTTCGATCCGGAAAAACCCTTCGTCACCTCGGGCATCCGTCTGGGTGCGCCCGCCGGCACGACGCGCGGTTTCAAGGAGGATGAGTTCCGCCAGATCGCCCGCTGGATCACCGATGTGGTGGACGGTCTCGCCGCCAATGGCGAGGACGGCAATGCCGAGACCGAGGCCCGCGTGGCGCAGGAGGTGCAGGCGCTCTGCGATCGCTTCCCGCTTTACGAGGGGATGTGAGGACAGACCAGTCTCGGGCCGGCGCCACCCGCCGGCTCGAACGACGATTAGGGGATTGGGCGCGCGCGCGCCTGCCCGGCCCGATCGTCGATCTGGTCATGTTCACGCTGAAAATGGGCTGGTCCGCCCTGTTCGGTGGGCTGCTGCTGATCGCGATCCTGCTCAGCAAGGCCGTCTGGCAGGCGGATTGGGTCGTCCATCGCTATGACGCGCTGTTCCTGTTCGCGGTCTCGGTTCAGGCCCTGCTGCTGATCCTGCGCATGGAGAGCAGGGCCGAGGCGCGGGTGATCCTGCTGTTTCACCTGACCGGCACGGCGATGGAGCTGTTCAAGACCTGGGCGGGGTCGTGGTCCTATCCCGAGGCCGCGATCTTCCGCATCGCCGGGGTGCCGCTGTTTTCCGGCTTCATGTATGCCGCTGTCGGATCGTTCATCGCCCGCGCCATCCGAAATTTCGAAATGCGCTTTGTCCCCTACCCGCCCTTCTGGGCCACGGTGCTGCTGGCGTTGGCGATCTATGTCAATTTCTTCGCCCATCACTATCTGTCCGATCTCCGCTGGCTGCTCTTTGCCGCGACTTTGCTGGTCTATGGGCGGACGATGATCTGGTTCGACACGGGCCGCTGGTATCGTCTGCCGATGGTGCTGTCGGCGTTTCTGGCCAGCCTGTTCCTCTGGATCGCGGAGAATATCGGCACGCGCAGCGGCACATGGCTCTATGCCGGGCAGAACGAGGCGCAGATGGTCAGCCTGGGCAAGATCGGATCGTGGTATCTGCTGCTCTATGTCAGCTTCGTCACCGTGACAATCGCCGCGCCCGGCGCGATCATCGGCGCGCGCCGGCCCGATCCCGTCGCGAGGACCATTGCCGAGGCGGAGCCGCAGGGATAGCCTGCCGGCAAGTCAATTGCAGGAGTCGATCATGGCCCAACCGCAAAGCTGGGAAAAACGCGCCGAGGAATACAGCTTCTACGGCTTCACCGACCTGCCGAGCGTCCATCAGCGCGGCACGGTCGTCGTCACCCATGGCGAGGGGCCGTATATTTTCGACACCAACGGCAAGCGCTATCTCGACGCCAATTCCGGGCTGTGGAACATGGTCGCGGGCTTCGACCACCAGGGGCTGATCGAGGCCGCCAAGGCGCAATATGACCGCTTCCCCGGCTATCACGCGTTTTTCGGGCGCATGTCAGATCAGACGGTGATGCTGTCGGAAAAGCTGATCGAGGTCTCGCCCTTTGAGCGCGGGAAAGTGTTTTACACGAACTCTGGCTCCGAAGCCAATGATACCATGGTGAAAATGCTGTGGTTTCTTGGCGGGTCGGAGGGCCAGCCGCAGAAGCGCAAGATCCTGACCCGCTGGAACTCCTATCACGGCGTCACGGCGGTCTCGGCCTCGATGACCGGCAAGCCCTATAACGAGGTGTTCGGCCTGCCGCTCGACGGGTTCATTCATGTCGGCAGCCCGCATTACTGGCGGTTCGGCGAAGAAGGCGAGACGGAGGAGCAATTCACCGCCCGCCTCGCCCGCGAGCTGGAGGAGGTCATCACCCGCGAAGGTGCCGACACCATCGCCGGGTTCTTTGCGGAACCCGTGATCGGCGCGGGCGGGGTGATCCCGCCATCGAAAGGGTATTTCCAGGCCATCCAGAAGGTGCTCAAGAAACACGGCATCCCGCTGATCGCCGACGAGGTGATCTGCGGCTTCGGGCGCACCGGGAACACCTGGGGCTGCCAGACCTATGATTTCATCCCTGACGCGATCATTTCCTCGAAGAACCTCACGGCGGGCATGTTCCCGATGGGCGCGGTGATCCTCGGCCCCGAACTTGCCGACCGTCTGGATGCGGCGGTGGAGGCGATCGAGGAGTTTCCCCATGGCTTCACCGCCTCGGGCCACCCGGTCGGATCGGCCATTGCGCTGAAGGCCATCGACGTGGTGATGAACGAGGGGCTTGCCGATAACGTCAAGCGCCTCGCCCCGCGGATGGAGCAGGGGCTGCGCGAGATCATGGAGCGGTCCAACCATATCGGGGAGCTGCGCGGCGTGGGCTATATGTGGGCGCTCGAGGCCTGTCTTGACCCGGCGACCAAGACACCGTTCGACGGCGATCTGTCGGTGTCGGAGCGCATCGCCAATACCTGCACCGATATGGGGCTGATCTGCCGCCCGCTCGGCCAGTCCATCGTGCTCTGCCCGCCATTCGTGCTGACCGAGCCGCAGATGGACGAGATGTTCGACAAGCTGGAACAGGCGCTGAACAAGGTCTTTGCCGAGGTCGCCTGAGCGCATTGCCCGGCGGACGGGTCGCGCCGCCGTCGGCCCGGTCCGGCGGCCGGCATGACGGCCCGGTCGACCGGGCGGGATGTCTCACCCCGCTTTGCCTCCCATGCCAGCGGCTTGGTGCCCGGTATGTCGGGCACAAAGACCCGCGCTCAGGGCGATCAAGCCGCCTCTCAGTGCGGTCCCGGACTTGCCTGTCGATCTGATCGGCACCCGGCTGCATGCGCCGCACCGCCTGGGCCACGGCCCGGCGCGTCAATGCGACCAGGGGCGGTTGCCTGTGACCGTCGCGGTGCTGCGCCAATGCCATGCGCCGTCGCGCAGTGTCACCGACATCGCCCCGCTCTGCCGCAGGTGGCGACGGTCGAGGAGCAGGCAGTCACCGCTGAGCGGCCCGATCTCCTGGTTCGAGACGATCACCATCTCCGGCCCACATAATCGGGACGCGGCCTCCGCCGATCCCTTTCCGGTCAGATGCAGGATCTCCAACCCGCCCAGCCGGGCCTGCCTGGCCTTGACCGGACCCGTCCATCCAGCTCGCTCGGCCGCCTCCGCCCTGTCCGCCCGGTCGCCATCCTTTTCCAGCCATTCCCCGACCGTGAAGGCGCCGCCCTTCGGCTTGGAGAGGGCGCGGCCGGCCTGCGTCATCAGCCCGACCGCATCGCCATCGCGCGAGATCAGCAGATCGGGCCTTGGCGTCGCGATCCACAGCAGCGCCGCCGCAGCGATCAGCAGCCCGCCCGTGCCAACGCGCGGGTTCCGCCAGAACGGCAGATCGGCGCGGCCGCACAGAAGCGCCAGCAACGCGCCCAAGCCCATCATCGGCAGCGCCCCGGCCGGCGGCATCACCACATAGCTCACCGCCCCGTCAAGCCCGGCGATCCACCCGCCCACCGCCAGCATCCATCGCGTGCCCAGCCCCATCAGCCACAGCGCCGGCCCCTCCAGCCCGACGGGCGAAAGCAGTGCCGCGACCGGCCCCATCGGCATGATGAGAATGCCGGTGACCGGAACCACCAGCAGATTGGCCAGGATGCCGTAATGCGCCATGCGGCTGAAATGCGCCGCGGCGATGGGCGTTGTGGCGAGCCCTGCTATGGCGGAGGACAGGATCAGCATCAGCGCCGGGCGCAGCAGCAGCGGGACCGCGCGCCCCCATCGCTGCCACGGCGCATAGATCAGGATCAGCGCGACGGTAGCCGCGAAGCTCATCTGGAAGCCGGGCGTCAGCAGCGCCTCGGGCGCCAGCGTCAGGATCACCACCGCCGCCAGCGAGACGGTGCGCAGCGACAGCGCCCGGCGGTCGGCCAGGATCGCGCCCAGCATCACCGCGACCATCAGGAAGGCGCGCTCCGTCGCCACCCCGCCGCCTGACAGCCACAGATACATCAGCGCCGCCGCAATCGCCCCGCAGGCGGCGAGCTTATGCGCGGGCCAGTCCCGCAACCGCCCGGTCGCCGCCTGCACGGCAACACAGCAGAGCCGCAGCGCCGCATAGACGAACGCCGCCAGCATCCCCATATGCAGGCCGGAAATCGAGATGATGTGGTAAAGGTTCGAATCCCGCATCACCTGGTTGGTGGCCTCCGCGATATGGCTGCGATCGCCGGTCATCAGCGCGGCCGCGACCGCGCCCGCCTGCCCGCCGATCCGCTGCTGCATCGTGGCAGACAGCTCCATCCGAAGCCGGTGCATGGCAAAGCCGCGCCCGGTATCGGGGGGGCCTGCCAGCAGCACCGGGTTGCGGGTATAGCCGATGGCGCCCAGACCGGCGAACCACGCGCTGCGCCGGAAATCGAACCCGCCCGGCTCGGTCGGCCCGGGCGGCGGGCCCAGATGGCCGGTGGTCATCACATGGGCACCGGGCGCGGGCGCATGGCGCACCCCGTCAGGCAGGGACAGCCGCACCCGTCGGGGGATCTTCGCCGGGTCCATGCGCGCCAGCCGCACCCGGTCCAGCGTCAGGCGGATCCGGTCGCGGCCGGAGCGGTCAACCGCGATCACCCGGCCTTCCACCGGGCCGTAATAGCGAAAACCCAGAACCGGCGCCTCGACCCGCGCAGCCCGCAGGCTGGTCACGGCAAACCCGGCCGCCAGGAAGATCAGCGCGAATCCCGCCAGCCGCGCGCCCTCAGCGCTGATGCCGATCCCGACGCCGCGCAGCCGCCCGGCGCCTTGCCAGGACGGATGCCACCACAGACACAGCCCCCCGCACAGCGCCGCGAGCGCCAGAAGATTGGCCGCCGGACCCGGCTGTTGCGGCATCAGGAACCACAGCCCGATCCCGACGCTCATCCAGACCGGCGCCCAGGGCATCAGCCCGGCGCGTTCGCCGATTGCCGGCACGGCACCGCCGCGCGCATCCCCCGGCCGATGCCGCCAGCTTGCCGGGGCCGCGCGGCGCGACCCCGGCCCGGCCGGCATGGAAGCGGTTGCGCCAGATGCGGCCATTCTTGTCTTGTCCCGGACCCTTCGCTATCCCTCCGCCAACGCTAGAACCAAGATCGTTGAGAACAGGTTAACCGGCGCGACCGGCCGGAACCCGAGCGAAAGGCACGCCATGTCAGACCAGATCGTCACCCGCTTCGCCCCCTCGCCCACCGGCTATCTGCATATCGGCGGCGCGCGCACCGCGCTGTTCAACTGGCTCTATGCGCGCGGAAGGGGCGGCAAGTTCCTGCTGCGGATCGAGGACACCGACCGCGCCCGCTCCAGCCCCGAGGCGACGGAGGCGATCCTGGACGGGCTGCGCTGGCTGGGTCTCGACTGGGACGGCGCGCCGGTCAGCCAGCACGCCCGCGCAGAGCGTCACGCCGAGGTCGCTCGCGAGATGCTGGACAAGGGCCATGCCTATCGCTGCTATGCCACGGCCGAGGAAATCGCCGCCTGGCGCGAGGCCAATCCCAACCGCCCCTTCCCGTCGCCCTGGCGCGACCGCGACGATGCGCCCGACGCGCCTTTCGTGATCCGGCTGAAAGCCCCGCGCGAGGGGGACACCACCATCGCGGACGCGGTGCAGGGCGATGTGACGGTGCGCAACAGCCAGCTCGACGACATGGTGCTGCTGCGCAGCGACGGCTCGCCCACCTATATGCATGCGGTGGTCGTGGACGATCACGACATGGGGGTGACCCATATCATCCGCGGCGACGACCATCTGACCAATGCCGCGCGTCAGGCGCAGATCTATGACGCAATGGGCTGGAAACGCCCGGTTTTCGCCCATATCCCGCTGATTCACGGCACCGATGGCAAGAAACTGTCCAAGCGGCATGGTGCGGTCGGGCTGCATGAATACGCGGCGATGGGCTATCCGGCGGCGGCGATGCGCAACTACCTGGCCCGGCTGGGATGGGCGCATGGCGATGACGAGCTGTTCGACGATGCGCAGGCCCGGCAATGGTTCGATCTGGACGGAATCGGACGCGCCCCGGCACGGCTGGATTTCAAGAAGCTGGAGCATGTCTCCGGCTGGCATATCGGGCGGATGGACGACGTGACGTTGCTGACCGAAATCGCCGCTTATCTGGAGGCCAGCGGGGCCGCACCGCTGACCGACGCCCAGACACAGACGTTAAGACCTGTCCTTTCCGTTCTGAAAGAAAAGGCAAAAACCATTCCCGCGCTGCTTGACCAGGCGCATTTTGCCCTGATCTCGCGCCCCGTGGAAGTCGATGAAAAGGCGGCCAAAAATCTCGACACGGTATCCCGTGGTATGCTGACGCAATTGACTGCCGCAGTGCAGCATGCTAACTGGTCGCGAGACGAGTTGGAGCAAGCCGCGAAGTCTGTCGCAGAATCGCATGGCCTCGGCCTGGGGAAGATTGCGGCACCCTTGCGGGCTGCCCTGGCTGGGAAGACCTCTACCCCCAGCGTGTTCGACATGATGCTTGCGCTTGGACGCGATGAAGTCCTCGCGCGGTTGCAAGATCAAGCGGGCTAGTCCCGTGCCCATGCCCGGCGCGTCTGCGCGTGGCCGGCCTATGCAAAGGAAACCGGAATGGCTGATAACAAACCTGCGATCCTGTCGGTCTATGACAAGGAGATCGAACTTCCGATTCTGAAGCCCACCGTCGGCCCCGAGGTTCTGGACATCCGCAAGCTCTACGGCCAGGGCGATGTGTTCACCTACGACCCCGGCTTCACCTCCACCGCGTCCTGCGATTCGGAGATCACCTTCATCGACGGCGACAAGGGCGAGCTGTGGTATCGCGGCTATCCGATCGAGCAACTGGCCGAGAAGTCGCATTATCTCGAAGTCTGCTACCTGCTGCTTTATGGTGAGTTGCCCGATGCCGGCCAGCTCGAGGATTTCGAGAACCGGGTGACCCGGCACACCATGGTTCACGAGCAGATGAACAATTTCTTCCGTGGTTTCCGCCGTGACGCGCATCCGATGGCGACCATGGTCGGCGTGGTCGGCGCGATGTCGGCCTTCTACCACGATTCGACCGATATCAGCGATCCCTGGCAGCGCGAGGTGGCGGCGATCCGGCTGATCGCGAAACTGCCGACCATCGCGGCGATGGCCTATAAATATTCGATCGGCCAGCCCTTCGTATATCCGCGCAACAATCTCGATTACGCGTCGAACTTCCTGCATATGTGCTTTGCCGTCCCGGCCGAGGATTACAAGGTCGATCCGGCGCTTGCGAAGGCGATGGACCGGATTTTCACGCTGCATGCCGATCACGAACAGAACGCCTCCACCTCCACGGTGCGTCTGGCGGGGTCGTCGGGCGCCAATCCCTTCGCCTGCATCGCGGCGGGCATTGCCTGCCTGTGGGGCCCGGCCCATGGCGGCGCCAACCAGGCGGCGCTGGAAATGCTGCAGGAAATCGGAAGCGTCGACCGCATCCCGGAATATATCAAGCGCGCCAAGGACAAGGAGGATCCGTTCCGCCTGATGGGCTTCGGCCACCGGGTCTACAAGAATTTCGATCCACGCGCCAAGGTGATGAAGGAATCCGCCGACGAGGTTCTGGACCTGCTGGGCATCGAGAACAACGAGACGCTGAAAGTCGCCAAGGAGCTGGAGAAGATCGCTCTTGAGGATGACTACTTCGTCTCCAAGAAGCTCTATCCGAATGTCGATTTCTATTCCGGCATCATCCTGTCGGCGATGGGCTTCCCGACCGCGATGTTCACCCCGATCTTCGCGCTGTCGCGGACCGTCGGCTGGATCTCGCAGTGGAAGGAAATGCTGAGCGACCCGCAGAACAAGATCGGCCGTCCGCGCCAGCTTTACGTGGGCTCGGGCAAGCGCGACTATGTCGACGTCGCCAAGCGCTGAGCAGGATCAAACCGACAATGCGGCCCCGGACTCCGGGGCCGTTTTGCTGCGCCCCCATCATGTGATGTGCGCCATCGGCTGGGCCGGGCATGGCTATTCGCCGGAATTCACCGAGAACATGAATGCGGTGGTGGTGGGCCGGCTGCGGGCCGATCCGGCGACCCGGATCCGCTTCACCGCGCAGGCGGATTCCGTTTGCGCCCCCTGCCCGCATCGGCGTGGCACGGGCTGCGCGTCCAGCGAGAAGATCAACGACCTGGACCGGCGCCATGCCGCGGCGCTCGACATCGCGCCGGGGCAGGAGATGAGCTGGTCAGAGGCGCGCGGGCGGGCCGTCAGCCGGCTTGTCCCCGATGATCTGGACCGGATCTGCGCGCGCTGCCAGTGGCTGAGCTATGGTCTGTGCAAGGCGGCACTGCGCCGCGTGCAGCAGGAATGAGAAACGCCGCCCCGAGGGGCGGCGTTCTGTCTGTCCGATCCGGTTTCGGGATCAGCGGCGATCCAGCATCGACCAGCCGGCCTTGACGGCCATCGCGGCAATCGCAGCCTTGACCACAGCGCCGACCAGGAACGGCACCATGCCGGCCATCGCAGCGCCCTGCCAGTCCAGCCCGGTCACCAGCTTCAGCGCCACAACACCCGGCACGAACAGCAGCATGCCGGGCACGATGGCGGCGATGAACAGCTTCACGAAGCCACGATCAAACCCACGCTCGACCATGAACCCGGTCAGCCAGGCCATCGCCACGAAGCCCCACAGAAAGCCCGAGGTCGGGCCGAACAGCGGCGCCGGCCCGCCCGAGGCATTGGCGAAGACCGGCAGCCCCATCGCGCCCTCGGCCAGATAGGCGATCAGCGTCACCGCCGCCAGCCGCGCGCCATAGGTCAGACCGATCAGCGAAATCGCCAGCGTTTGCAGCGTCATCGGAACCGGGAACATCGGGACCGAGATCTGCGCCGACAGCGCCAGAAGCACCGTGCCCGCCAGGACCAGCAGGGAATTGGTAAGAAGCGACCGTTCCGGCAGAGCGGCTTGGGAAAGAGTCATGAGACTGCCCTTCGTTTGAAAATCTTAATCCGCGCGATCATGTCGCACTGCGCCAGAAAGTCAATATTTCTCGGCCAGCTTGCGCATGTCAGGCGGCTGTGCAAAAGCCTCAGCCATGAACGCAGAAGCACAGAACATCGCGCTCGTCACGGGCGCGTCGCGCGGGCTCGGGGCGGCGATGGCTGAACGGCTTGGCGCGCGTGGCTGGCATGTCATCGCAGTGGCACGGACCACAGGCGCGCTCGAGGAACTCGACGACCGCATCCGCGCAGAGGGGGGTCCTGCTGCGACGCTGGCGCCGATGGACATCAACGAGCCGCAGGCGATGATGCAACTGGCCGGCGCGATTGCGCAGCGTTGGGGCGGGCTGGATCTGTGGGTGCATTGCGCCATCCACCCCGCGCCGCTGAGCCCGGCGGGCCATGTGGACGGCAAGGACTGGGCCAAGTCGATCCAGACCAATGCCACCGCCACGCAGAACCTGATCGGGCTGACCGAGCCTTTGCTCCAGGCGCACGGCGGCACGGCGATCATTCCCGACGATCCGCGCGGCGGGCAGAAATTCTTCGGTGCCTACGGGGCGAGCAAGGCAGCACAGATGGCGCTTGTCCAAAGCTGGCGGGCGGAGGCCGAACGGATCGGGCCGCGCGTGCTGACACCGGTCCCGGCGCCAATGCCGACCGCGACCCGCAACCGCTTCTTCCCCGGCGAGGACCGGGCCGGCCTGTCGCCCTGCAGGACCGAGGCCGAGAAGATCCTGGCCGCGGCGGGGATCTGAGGCTCACACCTCCCAGTCATCGTCATGGGTGACCGGGCCGATCGCCAGCCATTGTGCCCGCACCCGCGCGACGCGGGTATCGCCCCAGGTGCTGAACACGATGGTGAAGCCCGAACGGCCCACCTCCTCCGTGCCGATATCGACACGCTGGTTCTGCTGGCTGTCGATATCCCACATCGACAGCCCCACATGCACGGTGGGCGGCTCGATGAAGCTGTCCGCGAACTCGACCCGCTGGCGCAAGGATCTGGAGCCGGTGCCGGTCCACATTTCGCCACCATCCTGAAAATCAGAGAAAAGAACTTCGTCGCCGCGCAAAACGCCCACGGCATAGTGGCCAATCCGCTTCATTGATTCTCCCCCGGCTTCGCGGCCAAAGCTAGGTGACTGTTCACACAAGGAAAAGCCCCGGTGTCACCGGGGCTTCGCCTGACTGCAATATTTCAGGACGCTCAGTCCGGCGCGGTCGAGTGATGCGCAGACAGCCCGATATGCGAGCCGAGCGCCTCCATATCGGCCAGCAGCTTGGCGGCGGCGGCGACGACGCCTTCGGCCCCGTGCTGCTCCTCCTTCTGCTCGGCGGCCTTCTTCTTGCGCTGCGCGGACCGCATCATGTCGTCAAAGACATCCTGCGTCATCTCATCGCGCTTGCGCCCGATCTCGGCCAGAAGCGAGAGCGATTCATTGTTGATCTCGGCAAAGCCACCGGAGATCGCGAATTGATGTTCCGCCCCCTGCTCATCGATCACCGTGACCAGGCCGGGGCGCAGGTTGACGATGGCGGGCGCATGGCCCGGCATTGCCGACAGATCGCCGTTCTCGCCCGGCAGGCGCACCTCGCGCACGGCGACGGACATCAGGTTCCGCTCCGGTGCGACGAGGTCGAACTGCATGGTATCGGCCATGATGCCCCCTTACGCCGCTTCCGAGGCGAGTTTCTGAGCCTTGGCTTTCACATCCTCGATGCCGCCGACCATGTAGAAGGCCGATTCCGGCAGGTGGTCGTATTCGCCGGCCACAACCGCCTTGAACGAGGAAATCGTGTCCTCCAGCGGCACCTGCACCCCGTCCGAGCCGGTGAAGACCTTCGCCACGTCGAAGGGCTGCGACAGGAAACGTTGGATCTTCCGGGCGCGGGCCACGGTCAGCTTGTCCTCTTCCGACAGTTCATCCATGCCGAGAATGGCGATGATGTCCTGCAGCGATTTGTATTTCTGCAGGATCCCCTGAACGTCACGGGCGACCTGGTAGTGCTCCTCGCCCACGACGGCCGGATCAAGGATCCGGCTGGTCGAGTCGAGCGGGTCCACGGCCGGGTAGATCCCCAGCTCCGAAATCGCGCGCGACAGAACCGTCGTGGCGTCGAGGTGGGCGAAGGTCGTGGCCGGGGCCGGGTCGGTCAGGTCGTCGGCAGGCACATAGACGGCCTGGATCGAGGTGATCGAGCCGGCTTTCGTCGAGGTGATGCGTTCCTGCATCGCGCCCATGTCCGTCGCCAGCGTCGGCTGGTAGCCCACGGCCGAAGGGATACGGCCCAGAAGTGCCGACACCTCGGAGCCCGCCTGGGTGAAGCGGAAGATGTTGTCCACGAAGAACAGAACGTCGGTTCCGGTGGCGTCGCGGAACTGCTCGGCCAGGGTCAGGCCGGTCAGGGCCACCCGCATCCGCGCGCCCGGAGGCTCGTTCATCTGGCCGTAGACAAGCGCCACCTGCGATTCCGCCAGGTTGTCCGGCTTGATGACGCCCGATTCCACCATTTCGTGATACAGGTCGTTGCCTTCACGGGTCCGCTCGCCCACACCGGCGAACACGGAGTAGCCCGAGTGCACTTTCGCGATGTTGTTGATCAGTTCCATGATCAGAACCGTCTTGCCGACGCCCGCACCGCCGAACAGGCCGATTTTGCCGCCCTTGGCGTAAGGGGCCAGCAGGTCGATGACCTTGATGCCGGTGACGAGGATTTCCGAGCTGGTGGCCTGCGACGCGAAGTCGGGGGCCGGCTGGTGAATGGCGCGGGTTTCGGTGACGTTCAGCGCCTCGCCCTCGTCCACCGGCTCGCCCACCACGTTCAGGATCCGGCCGAGCGTCACGTCGCCCACCGGCACCTGGATCGGCTGGCCCATATCGCGCACTTCGGCGCCGCGGACCAGACCTTCGGTCGCATCCATGGCGATGGTGCGCACGGTGTTTTCACCCAGGTGCTGCGCCACTTCCAGAACAAGCCGCTTGCCGTTGTTCTCGGTCTCGAGCGCGTTGAGGATCGCCGGCAGGTGATCATCGAACTGCACGTCCACGACGGCGCCGATGACCTGCGTGATCTTACCTTTTGCTTTGGCCTCTGCCATGTGTTTCCCCTTTGCGGTCAGAGCGCCTCGGCGCCCGAAATGATTTCGATGAGTTCCTTGGTGATCGCGGCCTGACGCGAGCGGTTATACTCGGTGGTCAGGCGGTCGATCATGTCGCCGGCATTGCGGGTCGCGTTGTCCATGGCGGTCATCCGCGCGCCCTGCTCGGAGGCGGCGTTTTCCAGCAGCGCGGTGAAGATCTGCGTGGCGACGGCGCGTGGCAGCAGATCGGCAAGGATCACCTCCTCGCCCGGCTCGTAGTCATACTCGGCCGAGACACCGGACGCGGCCGCGTCGTCGCCCTCGCCCTCCTCGATCACCGCGGGGATGATCTGGCGCGAGGTCGGCACCTGGCTGATGACCGACTCGAAGCGGTTGTAATAGAGCGTGGCGACATCGAAATCGCCGGTCTCGAACCGTTCCAGCACGTCGTCGGCGATGTCGCGGGCATGTTCATAGCCGAGGCGCTTCACCTCGGACATGTCGACATGGTTCACGAACAGATCGCCGTAGTCGCGCTTGAGCTGTTCGCGGCCCTTCTTGCCGACGGTCACGATTGTGACCTCCTTGCCCTCGCCGCGCAGCTTGTCGGCGTGCTGACGCGCCAGTCGCACGATGGACGAGTTGAACCCGCCCGCCAGACCGCGTTCCGAGGTCAGCACGACCAGCAGATGCCGCTTGTCCTCGCCGGTGCCGGCCAGAAGCCGCGGCGCGGTGTCGGAATTCGCCGCCTTTTCCGCCAGCCCGGCCATGACCGCATTCATGCGGTCGGCATAGGGCCGGGCGGCCTGCGCGGCCTCTTCGGCGCGGCGCAGCTTGGCGGCGGCGACCATCTGCATCGCCTTGGTGATCTTCCGCGTCGATTTGACGCTGTTGATCCGGTTTTTCAGATCCTTGAGGCTGGGCATTTATCCCTCCTCTCAGGCGCGGGTTTTGTTGTAAGCGTCCAGAGCAGCCTTGATCGCGTCTTCCAGATCACCGGCGACCTTGCGGTCGTTCTTGGTGATGTCGTCCAGAAGATCGGCTTTCTGGTTGCGCAGATACTGGATCAGCCCCTGTTCCCACGCGACGACCTCGCCCACCGGGATATCGTCCACGTAACCATGCGTCCCGGCATAGATCACGATCACGATCTCGGCGTTGGTCAGCGGGTGGTATTGCGGCTGCTTCATCAGCTCGGTCAGGCGCGCGCCACGGTTCAGAAGTTTCTGCGTCGCCGCGTCGAGATCGGAGCCGAACTGCGCGAAGGCCGCCATCTCGCGATACTGCGCCAGTTCCAGCTTGACCGGGCCGGCCACCGATTTCATCGCCTTGGTCTGCGCGGCAGACCCCACGCGCGACACCGACAGGCCGGTGTTCACGGCCGGGCGGATGCCCTGGAAGAACAGATCGGTTTCCAGGAAGATCTGGCCGTCGGTGATCGAGATCACGTTGGTCGGGATATAGGCCGAAACGTCGCCCGCCTGGGTTTCGATGATCGGCAGCGCGGTCAGCGAGCCGCCGCCGTAATTCTCGTTCAGCTTGGCCGAACGCTCCAGCAGGCGGGAATGCAGATAGAACACGTCGCCCGGATATGCCTCGCGCCCCGGCGGGCGGCGCAGCAGCAGCGACATCTGGCGATAGGCCACGGCCTGCTTGGACAGATCGTCATAGATGATCAGCGCGTCCATGCCGTTATCGCGGAAATACTCGCCCATCGCGGTGGCCGAATAGGGCGCGAGATACTGCATCGGTGCCGGGTCGGACGCGGTCGCGGCCACGACGATGGAGTATTCCATCGCGCCGGTCTCTTCCAGCTTCTGCACCAGCTGCGCGACGGTCGAGCGTTTCTGGCCGACGGCGACATAGATGCAGTAGAGCGTCTTCATGCCGTCATCTTCACGGCCGTTATAGTTCTTCTGGTTCAGGATCGTGTCGAGCGCCAGGGCGGTCTTACCGGTCTGACGGTCACCGATGATGAGTTCGCGCTGACCGCGGCCGACGGGGATCATCGCGTCCACCGATTTCAGGCCGGTCGCCATCGGCTCATGCACGGATTTCCGCGGCATGATGCCCGGCGCCTTCACGTCGGCCACGGCCATGGTCGGATCGGCGATCGGTCCCTTGCCGTCGATCGGGTTGCCCAGGCCGTCCACAACGCGGCCCAGCAGGCCCTTGCCGGTCGGCACTTCCACGATGGAGTTGGTGCGCTTGACCGTGTCGCCTTCCTTGATGTCGCGGTCGTCCCCGAAGATGACGACGCCGACATTGTCGGTTTCCAGGTTCAGCACCATGCCGCGCACGCCGCCGGGGAATTCCACCATCTCGCCGGCCTGCACCTTGTCCAGACCATAGACGCGGGCAATCCCGTCACCGACCGACAGCACCTGGCCCACTTCGGCCACTTCGGCATCCTGACCGAAGTTCTTGATCTGATCCTTGAGGATCGCCGAAATTTCGGCAGCCTGGATTCCCATTATCCGACCTCTTTCATGACATTCTGAAGGGAAGCGAGCTTCGAGCGGATCGAGCTGTCGATCATCTGCGAGCCCAGCTTGACAATCATGCCGCCGATGAGGCTCTCATCGACGCGCGCGTTCAGTTTGACCGTCTTGCCCGATTTCTCGGCCAGCGTGTCGGTCAGACGCTTTTTCTGTTCGTCGCTCAGCGCCACGGCGGAAACGACATCGGCGGTGACTTCGCCGCGCTCATTGGCGATGAGCGATTTCAACCGGCTCACGAATTGCGGCAGGGTGAACAGGCGGCGGTTCTGGGCCATCAGCTTCAGCGTGTTGGCCAGCGGCGCCTCCAGCCCCATCTTCGCGGCGATGGCGGCGATCCCCTCGCCCTGCTGCGACCGGCTGTAGATGGGAGAGGAGATCAGGTCGCGCAGTTCCGCGCTGTCATCGATGGCCACGCCGAGTTCGTCGGTCTGGCTGGCGAGACGGTCGATGCCCCCGGACTCCTTGACGATGTCGAACAAGGCCTGCGCATAGCGCCCGGCGATCGAAGCGGAAATCGAAGCGGAGTTTGCCACGGTCATCCTTCCGGTTTGCGCGTAGCCCCGCCGGCAGGCCGTCCCTTGGCGGGGCGGTCGGTCGCGGGGCGCGCGCGGGTCTTGGGGCGGGCCTCACCGGCCCGTTATCTCGGGGTGGTCTCTAGCAATTGTTTCCCGCACCCGCAACCGCCTTGAAGCCCGGCTTTGCACGGTTTTTGGCCGCTGTCGCAGAGCGGGCGCGGCAGACGGCGCGCAGGCGGCGAAAATGCGCAGGAAATCCTGACATTTTTGCAACCGCAGCAGGAACCGGCCGGGATTGCCGCGTCGCAGAAATATTTCCCCCGGCAGGGGCGTGCCGACCGCGGCAGCCGCTCAGCCCCCCGGCCGGGGCCATCTGCCCTGCCCCGCGCCCCCGGCAACCGGGCGTCCCGCCGGGCGGGGCCGGGCGATTCCCTCCAGCATGTCGAGCGGGCTGGGCACGGTGATCCGGCGCGCGCCATCCACCGGCGCATGGACCTGCTTGGAGAATTCCGCCCAGATCACCCCGGCCACCAGCATCGACGAGATCCGCGCGCCCACGCCTTCCCACCAGACCGCACTGCGCAGCCAGAACCGGCGATCCGATGGCGGCACGTAGATGGCCGCCCCCGAGCGTTCGGTGACGAAGCCCGCCGCCTCGGCCTGGCGTTCAAGCTGGCCCGCCGTGTAGCTGCGCCCGAAGCCGAACGGCGTGCTTTCGGTCCGCGCCCACAGCCCGGCGCGGTTGGGCACCATCACCACCATCCGACCGCCCGGCCCCAGCACCCGCCACGCCTCCGCCAGCAGGGCCGAGGGGTGGTCGGAGGTCTCCAGCCCGTGCAACATCACCAGCCGGTCCAGCCGGCCGGTCTCCAGCGGCCAGGCGGTCTCATCGCACAGCACGGAATGGTTCTCCGCCCCCGCCGGCCAGGCCATCACACCCTGCGGCCCCGGCATCAGCCCGATCACCCGCCGGGCATGCGCCAGATACGGCCGCAGCATCGGCACCGCGAAACCATACCCGCCGACGCTCATTCCCGTGGCCTGCGCTGCGGGCCAGTTCGCCACCAGCCGGTCGCGCAGGATGCGCTGCGCCACCCGGCCCAATGTGCGGGTGTAATAGAAACGGCGCAGCTCGATCACGTCGTGATGCATGGAGGTCCGGGTTGCGGTGGTCGGTCTCGCGCTTCACACTGCCCGCAAAACAGATGAGGTTGCAATGTCCGAAGCCGAGATCGTCACCATCCGCTGCCTGCGGGACAATTACGCCTATCTTCTGCACGCCAATGGCCGCACGGCGCTGTTCGACGCGCCTGAAGCCGGGCCGATCCTCGATGCGCTGTCCGGGCGGGGATGGTCGCTCGACCAGATCCTGCTGACCCATCACCACGGCGACCATATCGACGGGGTGGCGGAGCTGGTGGAGAAAACCGGCGCACGCGTCACCGGCGCCAAGGCGGATGCCAAGCGCCTGCCCGGTCTCGATGACGCGGTGGCAGCGGGCGAGACCACCCAGGCCGCGGGGCTCTCCGCCCAGGTGATCGACGTGTCGGGCCACACGGTCGGCCATATCGCGTTTTACCTGCCCGACGCCCAAGCCGCCTTCACCGGCGACAGCCTGATGGCGCTTGGCTGCGGGCGGCTCTTCGAGGGCGATGCGGCGATGATGTGGGACAGCCTGACGCGGCTGAACGCGCTGCCGGGCGACACGCTGATCTGTTCCGGCCATGACTACTGCGCGAGCAACGGGGCCTTCGCGCTGAGCGTCGATGACGGCAATGCGGCGCTGCGGGCGCGGCTGGAGGAGACGGCATCGGGCACCCGCCCCTGCGCGCCCACCACGCTGGACGAGGAGCGCGCGACCAACCCGTTCCTACGCGCGGGCGATCTCGCCCCGTCCCTCGGCCTTGACGATGCGGCTGCGGCCTTTGCGCGGCTGCGGCAGATGAAGGATGATTTCTGAACGCCCGCCCATCTTGAATCCCCGCGGCGCTGCGCCCAAATTGTGACCATCAAGGCAGGATTTCGCAGCAAGCGCGCAAAATTGACTTGCAACGCCGCGGAATCCACCAATCCTTAAAGCTACGATGACAGTCTGTGCAGGTGGGCCGTCGGTCCAAACCGCCGGACAGACTGACAGGAGATGCACGTGCCCTCATTCTCGACCTCGCTGGAACAGGCCATCCACGCAGCGCTCGCGCTTGCCAATGAACGCCGGCATGAACTGGCGACACTGGAACATCTGCTGCTGGCGCTGACCGACGAACCCGATGCGGTGCGCGTCATGCGTGCCTGCAATGTCGATCTGGCAGAGCTGCGCCAGAGCCTGAACGATTTCATCGATGACGACCTGTCCACGCTGGTGACCGATATCGACGGCTCTGAAGCCGTGCCGACCGCCGCCTTCCAGCGGGTGATCCAGCGGGCCGCGATCCATGTCCAGTCCTCCGGCCGGGCAGAGGTGACGGGCGCGAATGTGCTGGTCGCGATCTTCGCCGAACGCGAATCCCACGCCGCCTATTTCCTGCAGGAAATGGACATGACCCGCTATGACGCGGTGAACTTCATCGCCCATGGCGTGGCCAAGAACCCCGATTTCAACGAGGCGCGCCCGGTGACCGGCGCCGAACAGAACCAGCAGGACGAGCCGCAGCCGCAGGCGCAGAAGGACGAGACCGCGCTTGATAAATACTGCGTCGATCTGAACGCCAAGGCGATCGGCGGCGATGTCGATCCGCTGATCGGCCGCGAATCCGAGGTGGAGCGCTGCATCCAGGTGCTGTGCCGGCGGCGCAAGAACAACCCGCTTCTGGTGGGCGATCCGGGCGTCGGCAAGACCGCCATCGCGGAGGGGCTGGCCAAGAAGATCGTCGAGGGCGAGACCCCCGATGTCCTCGCCGGGGCCACGATCTATTCGCTCGACATGGGCGCGCTTCTGGCCGGAACCCGCTATCGCGGCGATTTCGAGGAGCGGCTGAAGGCGGTCGTCAAGGAGCTGGAAAACCACGACGACGCGATCCTGTTCATCGACGAGATCCACACGGTGATCGGCGCGGGCGCGACCTCGGGGGGCGCGATGGATGCCTCGAACCTGCTCAAGCCCGCGCTTGCCGGCGGCAAGCTGCGCTGCATGGGCTCGACCACCTACAAGGAGTTCCGGCAGCATTTCGAGAAGGACCGGGCGCTCTCGCGGCGCTTCCAGAAGATCGACGTGAACGAGCCCTCCGTGCCGGATTCCATCAAGATCCTGATGGGGCTGAAGCCGCATTTCGAGTCGCATCACGAGCTGCGCTATACCAATGACGCGATCAAGACGGCGGTGGAACTGGCCAGCCGCTACATCAACGACCGCAAGCTGCCCGACAGCGCCATCGACGTGATCGACGAGGCCGGGGCGGCGCAGCATCTTGTGACCGAATCCAAGCGCCGCAAGACCATCTCGCCGCGCGAGATCGAGGCGGTGGTGGCCAAGATCGCCCGGATCCCGCCCAAGAAGGTCTCCAAGGACGATGCCGAAGTGCTGCGCGATCTGGACGCGACGCTCAAGCGGGTGGTGTTCGGACAGGATGCGGCCATCGACGCGCTGTCCTCGGCCATCAAGCTGTCGCGCGCCGGGCTGCGCGAGCCGGAAAAACCCATCGGCAACTACCTGTTCGCGGGCCCGACCGGCGTCGGCAAGACCGAGGTGGCCAAGCAACTGGCGGATTCGCTGGGTGTCGAGCTGCTGCGCTTCGACATGTCCGAATATATGGAGAAACATGCCGTCTCGCGGCTGATCGGCGCACCGCCCGGCTATGTCGGCTTCGACCAGGGCGGGCTGCTGACCGACGGGGTGGATCAGCATCCGCATTGCGTGCTGCTGCTCGACGAGATCGAGAAGGCGCATCCGGATGTCTACAACATCCTGCTGCAGGTGATGGATCACGGCAAGCTGACCGACCATAACGGCCGGACGGTGGATTTCCGCAATGTCGTGCTGATCATGACCTCGAACGCGGGTGCGGCGGATCTGGCCAAGGCCGCGATCGGCTTCGGCCGCGACCGCCGCGAGGGCGAGGATACGGAGGCCATCGAGAAGACCTTCACCCCGGAATTCCGCAACCGGCTGGATGCGATCATCAGCTTCGCGCCGCTCTCGCGCGAGGTGATCGTGCAGGTGGTCGAGAAATTCGTCCTCCAGCTCGAGGCGCAGCTCATGGACCGCAACGTCCATATCGAGCTGACCCCGGCGGCGGCGAACTGGCTGGCGGAACGCGGCTACGACGACAAAATGGGCGCCCGCCCGCTGGGCCGCGTCATCCAGGAAAGCATCAAGAAACCGCTGGCCGAGGAATTGCTGTTCGGCCGCCTGACCAAGGGCGGGGTGGTCAAGGTGCGGATCGAGGATGACAAGCCGGTCTTCGAGATCTCCGGCCCCGACGCGCCGCGCATCGGGGGCGCGAACAGCACCAAGCTGCTGACGGCCGACTGAGGCTGTGACCGGATCCGGTCCGACGCGATGAAACGGGGCGCCGCTGGCGCCCCTTTTTCATGGCCGACGCTGAGCACAGCCTCCGGCCGCGCGGCATCGCGGCTGCGCGTGTGGGCGCTCGTCAGGCCTGGGCCGCGCAGCCTTCTGATCCGGCTGGACTTTTCCACCCCAGCACAACCCTGGGTCGGTTCCGCTAACTTAGATTAGCAGAACCGCCGGGACGCTCGCGGGTTTGCCTTGCGGTGCAACTGCGAGAGGGAGGCCCCGGTGGCGGATTTCGATGACAAGGCCTCGACTGGCCACCGCATCCCGGCAGATGACGACGCGCGAGAGACGATGGAGGTCGCCGAGGAGACGGCGCGGATCGTCAAGCGCGTCGTGGATCGCGGCGGGGTCCGGCTGGACAGCGTGACCGAGCATCGCGACGAGCTGCTCAGCGCCGAGTTGCGGCAAGGCCATGTCGAGATCCGACGCATCCCCCGCGACGAGGTGGTGGAGGAGGCGCCCGCGATCCGCGAGGAAGACGGCGTCACCATCATCCCCGTCCTCGAAGAGCGCGCGGTGCTGCGCACCGAGCTCGTGCTGGTCGAGGAAGTGCATCTGGTAAGGACCGAGACCCGCGAAACGGTCGAGGTTCCCGTCACGCTGCGCCGCCAGCGGCTCATCGAGACCGAGCTGGAGGCGGAAGATCCGCCCCCCGGCGCGGATCCGCTGGACGACACAGACATCATGAAAAGGAAGTGACCATGAATTACGAAAACACTGGCCGGACCCTGTCCGCGATGTTCGACAACCGGAACGAAGCCGAACGCGCCGCCGCCGCGCTGCGCGAGATCGGGGCCACCGACGTGGTCATGCATGGCGAGAACAATCCCGGATATGGCGAGGTCCGCCACGAGGAGAACGAAAGCCGCGGCTTCTTCGACGCGCTCGGCGATTTCTTCTTTCCCGATGAGGACCGCGCGGCCTATGCCGAGGGGCTCAGCCGCGGCGGCTATCTGGTGGCCGCGACCAACGTGCCCGACGACCTGGCCGAGCCCGCGCGCGAAATCCTCGAACGCGAAGGGTCGGTCGATCTGGATCAGCGCGAGAATGAATGGCGCGACGATGGCTGGGATCAGACCGCTTATGTCGGCGCAGGTGCCGCGGCCGGCATGGCCGCCGCCCCGGCGCGCGATCCGGGCGCCGTCGACACTGATCGCGAAACGATCGACGTGGTCGAGGAACAGCTTCGCGTCGGCAAGCGGGACGTGGATATGGGCACGGTGCGCGTGCGCTCCTATGTCCGCGAAGTCCCGGTCAGCGAAGAGGTCGAGCTGACCAGCGAGCAGGTCGAGGTCGAGCGCCGCGCAGTGGATCGCCCGGCCGGCGCCGATGCGTTCGAGGAGCGCACCATCGAGGCGCGCCGCCATGCCGAGGAGGCGGTGGTCGAGAAGGATGCCCGCGTGGTCGAGGAGATCGAGCTCAACAAGACCCGCGAGAGCCATGTCGAGCAGGTCGAGGACACGGTCCGCAAGACCGAGGTCGAGATCGACGAGGATGGCAACGAGATCCGCCGCGACCCCAATGATCCCGACCGCCGGATCTGAGCGGCCTAGCCGTTCGTAACCACCCGACGCGACAGGCGGCCTCCGGGCCGCCTGTTTCGCGTTCCGGGCCGCCCGTCTCGCGGATCAGATCAGCCGCGCCGGGATCAGCCCGCGCAGGGCATTGCCGCACAGCACATCCGCGCCTTCCAGATCGCCCGATCGCAGCACCGCCTCCCGCGCCGCGCCGGAGGCGAGCAATGTCTCGCGCAGGATGCCCGGCAGCAGCCCGCATGCGCGCGGCGGGGTCAGCAGGGTGCGGCCGCGGCGGATGAACAGGCTGGTGATGCTGCCCTCGCACAGCTCGCCGCGCTCATTCATCAGCAAGACCTCGTCGCAGCCCGCCGGCATCGCGGCGCGGGCCGCATCATAGGCCGGGCGGTGCGAGGATTTGATCCGCAGCCAGGGATCGGCGCTTTCCAGCCGGATCTCCGAGACCGCGACGCGCCAGACCGGCGGATCGGGGTCGAGCGGCTGAGTTGTTACCGCCACCTGCCCCGCCGCATCCACCGTCAGACGCACCCGGTGCACCGCACCGCGCGGCAGCGTTGCAAGCGCCCGCGCCACATCGCCCTGATCGAGCGGGAACCCCACCGCGGCGCAGTCACGGCGCAGCCGGGCCAGGTGCCGGTCCAGCAGGGCGATCTCGCCCTCCGGGTCCGCCCGCATGGTCTCGATGATGGTCAGCCCGTCGGGGACAGCGCCAGGAACGCGGATTTGCACAGCGCTTCCTCCCATTCCGATCCGGCGCGGCTGTCATGGACGATGCCGCCGCCGACATTGAGTTGCAAGCATCCCGGCGCGGTCAGCATGGGCGAGCGGATGGCGACGGAGAACCGGGCCTGCCCGTCCGGCGCGGCCCAGCCGATGGCGCCGCAATACACCCCGCGCGGGGCCTGTTCCAGCTCTGCAATGATCTCCATCGCGCGGATCTTCGGCGCGCCGGTGATCGAGCCGCAGGGAAACAGCGCGCGCAGGATCCCGCCCAGCCCGGCCGTCTCGGTCAGCACGCCTTCCACGGTCGAGGTCATCTGGTGAAGCGTCGCGTAGCGCTCGATCTCGAACAGCGCGGGCACCCGGACCGAGCCGGGGCGGCAGACCCGGCTGATGTCGTTGCGCAGCAGGTCGACGATCATCAGGTTCTCGGCGCGGTCCTTCTCCGAACACTGCAACGCGCGCGCAAGCGCCGCATCCTCGCCCGGCGTCGCCCCGCGCGGCCGCGTGCCCTTCATCGGGCGGGTGACGATGCGGCGATCCGCATCGACGGCAAAGAACAGCTCCGGGCTGCGCGACAGCACCACCGGCCCGCCAAGATCGACGAACGCGCCCTCGCTGACCGGCTGGCGGCGCGCGAGAGCCGCGTGGATCGCCAGCGGATCACCCCCCGCATTGGCTGTCATCGGAAAGGTCAGGTTGACCTGATAACAATCGCCCGCCTCGATATAGCGATGCACAGCCGCCATCGCGCGGTCGTATCGCGCGCGGCTCCAGCACGGGTGGGCCGCACCGATCCGCACCGCGCCGCCATGCGGCAGCGGCCCGGCCGGGCGCGGCGCGTCGAACACGCCCATCAGGATCAGCGGCACCGGCCGGTCGGGCGGCATCTTCGGCAGCAGCCGCTCGCTCAGCGCGTATCCGAGTTCATAGGACAGATACCCGGCCAGCCATTTGCCGCGCGCCTGCGCCGCCTCCATCGCGTCGAGCGCCTCGTCCACCTCGCCCGGATGATCGGCGCGGATCATCGCGCCGGGATCGGCAAACAGCGTGCCGTCCCCCAGCGGGCCGCGATCGAACCGGACCTGCCCGCTCAACCGGCCGCCTTCGCCTTGGCCGCCAGGTCGCGGGCGATGCCGTAGGCGCCCTTGATGCGGTCGCCATCGCTGTTCCAGTCGCGGCGGATGACGATCTTGTTGTCGGCCACCTTGGCCTGTCCGCGCTGATCGTTGAGGAACTGCACAAGCCCCGACGGGTTCGGAAACTTGTCATTGTGGAACTGCACCGTGGCCCCTTTCGGCCCGGCATCCAGCTTCGCGATATTGGCGCGTTTCGCCATCGCCTTGATGCGGATCACGTTCATTAGCATGTTCACCTCGCGCGGGACCGGGCCGAAGCGGTCGTGCAGCTCGGCCGCGAACCCCTCCATCTCCACTTTGGTGGTGATGTCCGACAGGCGGCGATAGAGACCCAGCCGCACATCCAGATCGGCGATGTAGCTTTCCGGGATCGTCACCGGCACACCGAGATTGAGCTGCGGCGCCCATTCATCCTCGGGCGTGCCCTCGAGTTCGCCGGATTTGAGCTTGGCGATGGTTTCCTCCAGCATCGCCTGATAGAGTTCAAACCCGACCTCCTTGATATGGCCGGATTGCTCCTCGCCCAGCAGGTTCCCCGCCCCGCGCAGATCGAGATCCTGCGACGCCAGATTGAACCCGGCCCCCAGCCCGTCGATATTGCCGAGGAATTTCAGCCGCCGTTCGGCCTGCGGGGTCAGCGGCGCGCGGGGTTTCGTGGTCAGGTAGCAATAGGCGCGGGTCCGCGACCGGCCCACCCGGCCCCGGATCTGGTAAAGCTGCGCGAGGCCGTAAATATCCGCGCGCCAGACCACCATCGTGTTCGCGGTCGGAATATCCAGACCCGATTCCACGATGGTCGTCGCCAGCAGCACGTCGTACTGCCCGTCATAAAACGCGTTCATCCGCTGATCCAGATCGCCCGCCGCCATCTGGCCGTGGGCGACGACAAAGCTGATTTCCGGCACACGCTCGCGCAGCCAATCCTCGATTTCCGGCAGATCGGCGATGCGAGGGACGACGAAGAAACTTTGCCCGCCGCGATATTTCTCGCGCAGCAGGGCCTCGCGGATGGTGACGCTGTCGAACTCGCTGACATAGGTGCGGATCGCCAGACGATCCACCGGCGGCGTGCCGATGACCGACAGATCACGCACACCGGACAAGGAGAGTTGCAGCGTGCGCGGGATCGGCGTCGCCGTCATGGTCAGGACATGGACATCGCTGCGCAGCTCCTTCAGCCGTTCCTTGTGCGAGACGCCGAAATGCTGTTCCTCGTCGATGACCAGCAGGCCGAGATTGCGGAACTTCACCGCCTTGGCCAGCACCGCATGGGTGCCGACGACAATATCGACACTGCCATCGGCGAGGCCTGCCCGCGTCGCCGCCGCCTCTTTCGCGGACACAAACCGCGACAGCGCGCGCACATTCAGCGCCGTGCCCCGGAACCGTTCGGCAAAGCTGCGGGCATGTTGCCGCGCCAGCAGCGTGGTGGGTGCGATCACCGCCACCTGCTTGCCCTGGGACGCCGCGATAAAGGCCGCGCGCATCGCCACTTCGGTCTTGCCGAAACCGACATCGCCGACGATCAGCCGGTCCATGGGCCGGCCCGTCGCCAGATCCGCCGCGACATCGTCAATCGCCGCCATCTGGTCATCGGTCTCGGTATAGGGGAAGCGCGCGGAAAAGCTTTCCCAGTCGTGATGCTCCGGCTCCAGCACCGGCGCGGTGCGCAGCAGCCGTTCCGCCGCCACCCGCATCAGCCGGTCGGCAATCAGGCGGATGCGTTCTTTCAGCCGGGCCTTCCGCGCCTGCCACGCCCCGCCGCCGAGCTTATCCAGAAGCCCCTCTTCATGCCCGTAACGGCTGAGCAGCTCGATATTCTCGACCGGCAGGAACAGCCGGTCGCCGCCCGCATATTCGAGCGCCACGCAATCATGCGGCACGCCACCCGCGGTGATCGTCTCCAGCCCCTTGTAGCGCCCGATCCCGTGTTCGACATGCACCACCAGATCGCCGGGGGTCAGCGCGGTCGTGTCCTTCAGGAAGTTCTCGGCCCGCCGCCGCTTGCGCGCACCCCTTATCAGCCGGTCGCCCAGTACATCCTGCTCCGAGATCACCGCGAGCTTGCCGACCGCGCTGCCATCGGCGGTAAACCCCTCCTCCAGTGGCCAGACGGTCAGGCCGAGCGCGCCGGGCTGATCGGGCAGATCCGACAGCCGCGCGATATCCGTGGCCCCCTCGACGCCCTCATCGGCGATCAGCCCGCGCAGCCGTTCCCGCGCACCATCGCTGAAGGACGCGATCACGACGCGGTGGGTCTTGCGCAAATCGCGCAGATGCGCGGCGAGCGCGCCGAACAGATCGAGTTGTTCCGCCTGCCGCTCGGGCGCGAAGTTCCGCCCGGTCTTGCCGCCCGCATCCAGCACGCCCGGCCCCGGCGGCGCGGCATTCACGGACAGGCGCAGCACGCGGCGATCATCCAGCCAGCCGGACCATTCCGCATCGCCCGCAAACAGCGTCTCCGGCGCGACCGGGCGATAGATTGTCTCGCCCACCCGCCGACCGGCCGCCTCGCGCCGCGCAGAATACTGCTCGCGGATCATCTCCCACCGGGCTTCGCGGACCTGGTCCAGCCGGTCGTCCAGCATCACCGAGGCCTCGGGCAGGTAGTCGAACAGGCTGTCCAGCCGGTCATGGAACCAGGGCAGCCAATGCTCGACTCCGGCCAGCTTGCGGCCCGCGCTGACGGCTTCGTAAAGCGGATCGCTGGAGCCGCCGCCATATTCGGCGCGGTAGGTGGTGCGGAAGCGCGTGATGGCGTCGTCGTCCAGGATCACCTCGGACATGGGCACCAGCTCCAGCCGGTCCAGCTTGCCGGCGCTGCGCTGGGTTTCGGGGTCGAAGCGGCGCGCGCTGTCCAGAACATCCCCGAACAGGTCCAGCCGGATCGGGCCGGACGGGCCGGGCGGAAAGATGTCGATGATCCCGCCGCGAATGGCGTAATCGCCCGGCTCGGTCACGGTCGGGGCCTGCGTAAAGCCCATCCGCACCAGCCAGCCCCGCAGCCCGGCCTCGTCCATGCGATCCCCGACCCGTGCGGTAAAGCTCGCCGCGGCCACCGTGTCGCGCGGCGGCACGCGCTGCAGCGCCGCGTTCAGCGTGGTCAGCACGACGAACCGCCCCGGCACCGCCTCGTGCGCCAGCATGGCCAGCGTCGCCATGCGCGATGCCATCACCTCGGCGGCGGGCGAGACGCGGTCGTAAGGCGTGGTGTCCCAGGCCGGGAAGTCCAGCACGGTCAGCTCGGGCGCGAAGAAGCGCAGCCCCTCGCGCATCGCCTCTGCCCGGCGGTCGTCGCGGGCGATATGGATGACGGGACCGCGCGCGGCCTCCCGCGCCAGCAGGGCCGCGTCATAGCCCGAAGGCGCGCCGGAGAGGGTGATGTTTTCAGCCATGTGGTCCAGATAACTTGCCTGTGCCGAAGGTCAAGCGCGCCGCGCCGCGCCGTCACAGCCCGTTGGGATGCGTCAGCAGCCAGAGCGAGGCCCACAGCGCCGTCGCCATCACCGACAGCACCGAGATCACGGCGTGGACAGTGCGATAGCGGTTGATCCGCCGCAGGGCTTGCGCCGCCGCCTCGCGCGCGGGCTGACCCAGATGCGCGGCTTCCAGCACCCAGCGAAGATGATGGGCAAGCCGCAGCCGCAGCGCAAACAGCAGCGCCATCGGGATCAGGATCAGGCTCAGCGCCTGCGCCATTTCCAGACCGTAGCCGAAGCCGAGCAACGCCAGCAGCGTCAGCCCGAAGCAGCTCAGCCCGGTCAGCACCGCGCCGCCCCGCCGCCCGATGCGCATGCGCGGGATGTTCAACCTGAGCCAGTCGAGCAGCATCGCGGCCTCGGCAGGCGTCGAGGCCGCATCCTCGCGCAGCGCGCGCCCGGCGCGGCTGAGCACATCGCTCGGCACGCCCAGCACGCTGCGCCCGGCCAGCGACCAGGCGGCAAAGAAGACCAGCCAGAACCAGGGCGACGCAAAGGACCGGGAATCGAGGAGGATCAGGGCTTCGGAAAGGAACTGCACGCGGGGTTGCCTGCTTGTCGTGGCGAGGCGCCGACCTTAGAACAAGGGCCGAACAAGGAAAAGCCGAAAGCCCCTGCGCCATGTCCCCTGCCCCGATCACCGCGCCCTTTCCGCACTCCCGCCCGCGCCGCTTGCGCCGAAACCCGGCGCTGCGGGCGATGGTAACGGAGACCACCCTGTCGGTGGCGGACCTGATCTGGCCGGTCTTCGTGACCGAGGTGGCGGGCGCGGATGTGGACATCCCCTCCATGCCCGGCGTGCGGCGCTACACGTTGGACGGGGTGCGGCAGGCGGCGGAGCGCGCGGCGGAACTCGGGATCCCTGCGATCTGCATCTTCCCGCATTCCGATCAGGACCACAGAACGGAAAGCTGCGAGCGGGCCTGGGACCCCGACAATATCGGCAACCGCGCCATCAGGGCCGTGAAGGAGACGGCGCCCGATCTGATGGTGATGACCGATATCGCGCTCGACCCCTATAACGCCAATGGCCATGACGGCATCGTGCGGGGCGGGGTCATCGTGAATGACGAGACCGTCGAATGCCTGGTGCGCATGGCGCTTGCCCAGGCAGAGGCCGGGGCGGATATCCTCGGCCCTTCCGACATGATGGACGGCCGGATCGGCGCGATCCGCACGGCCCTGGAGGCAAATGGGCACAGCGATGTCGCGATCATGTCCTACGCGGCGAAATATGCCAGCGGCTTCTACGGCCCGTTCCGCGACGCGGTGGGTGCGTCCGGCCGGCTGGTCGGCGACAAGAAGACCTATCAGATCAACCCCGCCAACCGCGAGGAGGCGTTGCGCTGCGTCGCCCGCGATCTGTCGGAAGGCGCGGATATGGTCATGGTCAAGCCCGGCATGGCCTATCTGGATATCTGCCGCGAGGTCCGCGACCGCTTTGCCGCGCCCACCTTCGCCTATCAGGTCAGCGGCGAATACGCGATGATCGAGGGCGCAATCCGGCAGGGCTGGCTGGGCCGCGAGGTGATGCTGGAAAGCCTGCTGGCGTTTCGCCGCGCGGGCTGTGACGGGATCCTGACTTATTTCGCGCCAGAGGCCGCCGAAGCACTGGCCTGAAGCCGCGAAACTGGCTAAGCTATCCCCAAAATACTGGGGGTATCACCATGGGACACCACAAGGTCTGGACACGGCGCGGGTTCATCGGCGGCGCTGCAACTCTCGCGCTCGCGGCGTGCAATAACGGGCTTGCGACGAATGCCACGCAGACGCTGGAAAGCCGCGTCAATGCCACGCTGAACGAGCTTTTCGCGACCTATCCCAATGCCCGCCCGGTGGTCGAGAACGCGCGCGGCGTGCTGGTGATGCCGGTGATGACCCAGGCCGGGTTCGGCGTCGGCGGCTCCTATGGCGAGGGCGCGCTGCGCGTGGGCGGCCAGACGGTGGATTACTATTCTGCCGCCCAGGCGTCGATTGGCTTGCAGGCCGGCGCACGGCAATTCGCCCATGTGCTGGTGTTCCAGACCGACCGTGCATTGGAAAACTTCCGCAACGCGCCCGGCTGGGTGGCGGGCGCGGGCGCGTTCTACGCCGTCCCGGCCGAGGGGATGAGCTTCGGCACCGACACGGTGACGCGCAATCACCCGGTGATCGCGATGGTGTTCGGCCAGACCGGCATCATGGCGGGCGCCGCGATCGAGGGCACGAAATACACCCGCATCATCCCGTCTTCGATCGGCGCGCGGAACTAGCGCCGCCCTGCATTGCGCCGCGGGAATAGAAAAAGGGGCCGCATTGGCCCCTTTTTCACCGGCTGCCTCGTTTTGGCGGCATCAGCCCCCCGCGATGATCCGGACATAGTTCCGGGTCTCGCGATAGGGCGGGATGCCGCCATATTTCTGCACCGCGCCGGGACCGGCATTATAGGCCGCAAGCGCCAGTCGCCAGTCACCGAACTTGTTGTACATCATGCGCAGGTAACGCGCCCCGCCTTCCAGGTTCTGCACCGGATCGCGCGGGTTCACGCCCAGCGTGCGCGCCGTGCCCGGCATGAGCTGCGCCAGCCCCATCGCGCCCTTATGCGAGCGCGCATTCGGGTTCCAGCGGGATTCCTGGTTCACCAGCCGCAGGAACAGCGCCTCGGGAATGCCGTATTTGCGGGCCATGGCCTGGGCGTGGGGGATATAGGCGGACCGTTTGCCGCTATAGGCCTTGGTCGAGATGGTCGGCGACAGCTCGATCGTGGTGACGTTGACGGTCTGACGGCCCGTCGGGCGCAGGCGCTTGGACTGCTGATACTGGCTCGCCAGCCGCGAATCCATCAGCTGCTTCTGGCGCGCGAACTGGGCCTGGCGGTTCTTCTCGCTGACCCGCTTGAGGTTCAGCCCATCGGCGGCGGCGGGCATGGCGGTGACGCTCACGCTCAGCGCAATCAGGCCGACCTGCGCGCACAAGCCCAGTTTTTTCAACACTTTAAACACCATATCCCTCACTCGCGCCTGTTTGTTTTGTCCGACTATACGCGAAATGAACCATATCGCCAGCACCATGCACCGCCGGTTCCGGCGGGCGCTCGGATCGGCGCTTTCTTGCCGACGTCCGGTCCCGGGCTCGCCCGGCGGCAGTCCACCACAAGCTGTGTCATCGCGGCAACAGCACGCGCGGTGATTTTGCACCACCGGCCGGGCGGCAAAACGCTTGCCCCCCGCCGCGCATCGGCGTTAGACCGGCGTGACCCGAATTGGAAAGGCAAGACATGGCAGGCAGCGTCAACAAGGTGATCCTGATCGGCAATCTGGGTCAGGACCCCGAGGTCCGCACGTTCCAGAACGGCGGCAAGGTGGTCAACCTGCGCATCGCGACATCCGAGCAGTGGAAGGACCGCAACACCGGCGAGCGGCAGGAGCGCACGCAGTGGCACTCCGTCGCCATCTTCGCCGAACCGCTGGCCCGCGTGGCCGAGCAATATCTGCGCAAGGGCAGCAAGGTCTATCTGGAAGGTCAGCTCGAGACCCGCAAGTGGCAGGACCAGTCCGGCCAGGACCGCTACACCACCGAGGTCGTGCTGCGCCCCTATCGCAGCGAGCTGACGATGCTGGACGGGCGCGGCGATGGCGGCGGGCGCAGCGGCGGCTCGGGCGGCAATTACGGCGGCGGCGGCGGGTATGGAGACAGCGGCGGCTATGATGACGGCCCGTCGGGCGGCGGCAGCGCATCGGGCGGCGGTGGCGGTGGCGGCCGGTCGGATTTCGACGACGACATCCCGTTCTGATCCTGCGCGACAAGCGGCAAAAACGGCGGATTGATTATCCGCGAAAAGGGCGCCGATGGGCGCCCTTTTTTGCGTCTTGAGTTGTTGTCAGCGAGGCCGGATGACGCCGCGCCGACGCGGCAAGCCAACTTGACACGCCGACACGCTGCCCGCTTCAATTAACTGAAAAATAACACTTTTAATAGATGATATTTTACATAAATTGTCATCAATTTCCGCCGTTGAGATGAGAGGGCACGCTTCCGATGAAAATCAATTTGATCAAGAATGGTGATTTTGAACTGAAGGGACAGGACTGGTCCGGCAATGACCACGAGGTCAACCCGCGCCAGGCTTATTTCGGCGGCACCGTGAAAGGGTGGGCCGTTGAAATGGACGGCTCGGCCGGGGAGGTCACGACCGTCTACGAGCAGAATATCGCGGTCCCGTCCGCAATCGAGACGGAGCTGCAATTCTTGCTCGGACTGCGAAAGAATCTCGCGACAGATGTTGGTGAGGGGGCGCGCGTCGAAATCCTGGACAGCACCGGCGCGGTCCTTGTGTCACAGGATGTCCTTCCCACCGCGAATGCCATGCAGACATTCAAGATCCCGGTCGAGTTCACTGAGGCGGGCACATACACGGTGCGCTTCACAGAGCTGGGTCCGCAGGATGGCCTGGGTGCTGTGCTCGACGATGTCGCGCTCATGCTTTGCTTTGCGGGGGAGACACGGATCGACACCTCGACCGGGTCGAAGGCGGCCCGCGACATCCGTCCGGGCGATCAGGTGCGCACCGCCAGCGGTCTCAGCACCGTGCGATGGGTTGGTTGCCGTCGGATCGAGACGGCCCGGATGGATTCCGAACCCCGGCTGAGGCCGGTCAAGATCGCGGCCGGCGCGCTCGGCAACGGACTTCCCGTTGCCGAGCTGCGCGTCTCGCGCCAGCACCGCATGCTTGTCAGCTCGCCGATCTGCCAGCGCATGTTCGGCAAGGACGAAGCGCTCGTCTCCGCGATCCGGCTGACCGAATTGCCCGGCATCGAGATCGACTGGTCGGTCCCGGAGATCGAATATGTCCATCTGCTGTTCGATGAACATGAAATCGTCTTTGCCGAAGGCGCTACGAGCGAGAGCCTGCTACTCGGCGAGCAGGCCAGAATCATGCTGCCTCCTGCCGCGTTGGATGAGATCCGGTTGATTTTTCCCGAGTTGGCCGATCCGGACGAACTGATCACACCCGCGCGGATGATTCCGGCGAATACGCAGCAGAGAAAGCTCGTCTACCGCTTGTCAAAGAACGGCAAGTTGCCACTCAGCGCCGCCTGAAACTGCAGTCTGATCGGCCGCTCCCGGGCTTTGTGGCGGGTCCGGGCGGCCGGGCCATGGCCGTGGCAGCCTCAGCGCGCCGCGGCCAGCACCGCGGCCAGATCCGACCGGTCCACCGCGTCGCTCACGAAGGCCGCGCCGATCTCGCGCGCCAGGACGAAACGCAGCCTGCCATCCACGACCTTCTTGTCCTGCCCCATCAGCGCGATCAGCGCCGCGTCATCGGGCAGCGCGCCGGGAATATCGGCGATGCGCGACGGCATCCCCATCTCGGCCAGATGGGCGGTGACGCGCGACGGCTCCTCCTGGCTGCACAGCCCCATCCTTGCCGACAGATCGAAGGCAAGCGCACAGCCGATCGCGACGCCTTCGCCATGCAGCAACCGGTCGGAATAGCCGGTCGCGGCCTCGAGCGCATGACCGAATGTGTGGCCGAGATTGAGCAGCGCCCGCTCGCCCTGCTCGGTCTCGTCCCGCGCCACGATGCCGGCCTTCATCTCCACCGAATGGGCGACGGCATGGGCGCGGGCGTCGAGATCGTGGCGCAGGCGCGGGCCGTGTTCCTCGAGCCAGGCAAAGAATTCGGCATCGCCGAGCAGCCCGTATTTCATCACCTCGCCATAGCCGGCCAGAAAATCCCGGCGGCGCAGCGTGTCCAGCACCCCGATATCGGCCAGGACCAGCGACGGCTGGTGAAACGCCCCGATCAGGTTCTTGCCCTGGGCGGAGTTGATGCCGGTCTTGCCGCCGACCGAGCTGTCGACCTGGGCCAGAAGCGTCGTCGGGATCTGCACGAAGCGCACCCCGCGCCGCAGGATCGCGGCGGCAAACCCGACCAGATCCCCGATCACCCCGCCGCCGAGCGCCACCACCACGTCGCGCCGCTCCACCTTCTGCTCCAGCAGCCATTCGACGGCGCGGCTCAGATGGGGCCAGGATTTCGTGCTCTCTCCGGCGGGAAGGATCAGCGAATCGGAATCGATCCCGGCCTTTCGCAGCGCGGTCTCCAGTGCCGGCAGATGCAGCGGAGCCACGCGCTCATCCGTGACGATCATCACCCGCGGCCGCGCCAGGATCGGCGCGATTTCCGTTCCGGCATCGGCGATCAGCCCGGCGCCGATCCTGACATCATAGGCCCGGTCTCCGAGCGGGACGTGAACAACAAGGGTCATCACTTCTCCAGTATCCGTGGCTGGTGGCGCCGGATGGCGGCGATCACCCGCGCGGCCGTGGTCTCGATATCCGAACGGGAATCGGTGCGCACCCGCAAATCGGCGCGCGCATAGACCGGGCTGCGCTGCTCGATCAGCGCGACCAGCGTGCCGCGCGGATCCTCGGTCATCAGCAAGGGCCGGGTCGGGCGCTGCCGGACGCGATGCCACAGCGTGTCCAGATCGGCCTCCAGCCAGACGGCGATCCCGGCGGCGCGGATCAGCGTCCGGTTCTGCGGCTGGATCCAGGCCCCGCCGCCGGTCGAGATGACGCCGCACGCCCCGTCCAGCAGGCGCGCCAGCACCACCGATTCGCGGTCGCGGAAAAACGCCTCGCCGTCGCGGGCGAAGATCTCGGGGATGCTCATCGCCGCGGCGCGCTCGATCTCGGCATCGGTGTCGGTGAAGGCGACGCCGAGCTGGCGGGCGATCTCCTGTCCCACGGCGGTCTTGCCGACCCCCATCATGCCGACAAGCGCGATATGTCCCTGCATGTTGTTTTCCCGTTCACTTCCTGCCGTGAATGGCGTGATCTTTCCCGGAATGCCAGTTATAAAGCGGCAAAACCGGCCGAAAGACCGGAAAAGGGGCTGCGGGCGAAAGGGCTTGGAGATGCGGTTGCTGAAGATCCTGCTGGTGCTGATCGTGCTGGCTGTGCTGGGGCTGACGGGATACGCCTATCTGGGCGACATGGCGCCGCGCCAGCAGGAGATCCGACAGCCCGTCGATCTGGGCATCGGCGCATCCCCGGCGCGATCCGACGCCGCCGCGGGCCAGCCGGACGAGGACGACGCGGCAGAGGCCGAAACGACGGATGCGAATGATCAGTAGACCCGGTTGCCCCGTTCTGGCCGCGTTCGGCCTGTCCCTGTTGCTGGCCGCCACGCCGGCACTGCCGCAATCGGGTCCGCTCTCGGCCAATGACTGGCTGCGCAGCGGCGGCGCGGCCCCGGCCAATTCCAGCGCCTGGCGCCCCGGAGATCCGGTCCCGCCCGATGCGGCACGGCTTCGCAAGCCCGTGCGCCGCCCGGCCACGCCCGAGGCGGTGCCCGACATCGCCGACAGCGCCGCAGCCATCCCGGTGGGCGTGCGCCGTCTGGGCGCGGCCGACCCCGACGGGGCCGGGATCATCTCGGCCCGGCAGGCGGGGCTGCCCGAGCGGTTCTGGGACGGCACCGAGATGGACACAGCACTCGGCCTGATTCGCGCCGATCCGGCGCTGCCCGCCGCAGCCCAGGTCGCGCGCCGCATCATCGAGGCGCAATTGCCGCCGCCCGCACGCAGCAACGCGGCACAGACCGGCACCTTCTTCGCGGCACGGGTGGACCAGTTGATCGCGCAGGGCGCCCTGCCCTCGGCGCGCGACCTGCTCCAGGGTGCGGGGCAGGACAATCCCGAGACCTTCCGCCGTCTGTTCGATCTGTCGCTGCTGCTTGGCGGCGAGGACCGGGTCTGCGCGCGGATGGAGCGCGCGCCGGGGATCAGCGACGATCCCGCCGCCCGCATCTTCTGCCTGGCGCAATCCGGCGACTGGCCGGCTGCGGCGACGCTGTTTCTCGGCGCCAGCCGGCTGGGCATGGTCGCGCCTGAAACGGAGGTGCTGCTGCGCCACTATCTCGACGATGCCAGCGTGGATGGCGCCGAAACCCTGCCCCTGCCCGATCCGATGACGCCGCTGAGCTTCCGGCTGCACGAGGCGATCGGCCAGCCCTTGCCGACCGGCAATCTGGGGCTGTCCTATGCCTGGGCCGACCTCGACGACCGCTCGGGCTGGAAGGCGCAGCTCGAGGCGGGCGAGCGGCTGGCGCGGGCCGGCGTGCTGCCGGCCAGCACGCTGCACCGGCTCTATGCGGCGCAGAAACCGGCCGCCTCCGGTGGCGTGTGGGAACGCGCCGCGGCGGTGCAGGCGCTCGAAGCGGCGCTGCCCACCGGGGACGCGTCGCGTATCGGTGCGGCGCTTGTCACGGCGTTCCAGCGGATGGAGGCGGCGGGGCTGCGCGACGCCTTTGCCGCGATGACCGCGACCCGGCTCGATCCGGCGCTGCTCGGCGGCGAGGCGGCGCGGCTGGCGCTCTGGCTGCGGCTGTGGAACGGGCAGACGGAGGCTACCGCCGCGCCGCAGAACGAGCTTGACGCGGCGCTGCTCGCCCTGGCCACGGGCGGACAGCCCGCGCCCCTGTCGCCGGCGCTCGGCGCGTTTGCCCCGGTCTTTGCGGGCGATCTGCCGGACGCGCCCGATCCGAACGGGGACAGCGCACTCGCCCCGGCGCTTTACGGTGCGCTTGCCGATGCCGATGCCGGGCTGCAGGGCGATGTGACCCGCGCCGCGCGCGGCATCCAGATGCTGCGCGAGCTGGGATTGCTGGCCGATGCCCGGCGCATCGCCACGCAGATCGCGCTCGACCCGCTGCTGCGCGGGGCGGCGCAATGACCACGCTGAACCGGATCGCGGCCTTCCTCGACGCGCAGGCGGCGGAGGCGGGTGCGGCGCGCAACACGATCCTGGCTTACGGGCGCGATCTGCGCGACTTTGCGGACTGGCTGGAGGCGCGCGGCATCGGGCTTGACGCAATGTCGCGCGACGACATCACCGCCTATCTCGCCCATTGCGAGGCGCAGGGGCTGGCGCGCGCCACCCGGGCCCGGCGGCTGTCCTCGATCCGGCAACTGACCCGTTTCGCGCTTGAGGAAGGCTGGCGCGAGGATGATCCGGCGCTGCGCATCACCGGTCCCGGCAAGTCGCATCGCCTGCCGAAAGTGCTGAGCCAGGCAGAGGTCACGCGGCTGTTCGATGCCCTGCCCGAGCTGGGCCGCGGCGAGACGGAGCGGGCGCGGAACCGCTGCCTGATCGAGCTGCTCTATGCCACCGGGATGCGGGTGAGCGAGCTTGTCTCCCTGCCGGTGGCGGCCACGCGCGGCGATCCGCAATTGCTGCTGATCCGCGGCAAGGGCGGGGGCGAGCGCATGGTGCCCCTGTCGGGTGCGGCGCGGCTTGGACTCTCGGCGTGGCTCGGGATACGCGACGGGGCGGAGCGCGACAGCCCGCTTGGCCGGCTGGTGGCGGGCAAGGGCGCCCGCTTCCTGTTTCCGGCCAATTCCAAGGCAGGTCACATGGCACGGAAATCCATGAACGACCTGCTGCACGATCTGGCCATAGCCGCGGGCATCGACCCCGCGAAGGTCACTCCTCATGTCATCCGCCACGCCTTCGCCACCCATCTTCTGGAAGGCGGCGCCGATCTGCGCGCCATCCAGTCGCTGCTGGGTCACGCCGATCTGTCCACGACCGAGATCTATACCCATGTGCTGGATGCGCGGATGCGCGATCTGGTGCTGAACCATCACCCCCTCGCCCGCGTTTGACCGCATCATGCTGATCCCATTTCTGACTTCCGCCGCCGCCTCCACCGCAGCCGCCGCCCCGACCGAACCCGATCCCGGCGGGGCCAGCCCGATGATCCTGGGCTTCGGCATCGCCATCCTGTTCCTTCTGGTCGGCTCCGCCTTCTTCTCGGCCTCCGAGACCGCGCTGACCGGTGCCAGCCGCGCCAAGCTGCGCAACCGTGCCGATCGCGGCGATATGGGCGCGGAGGCCGCGCTGAACATCACCAAGGAGAGCGACCGGCTGATCGGCGCGATCCTGCTGGGCAACAATGTGCTGAACATCCTGTCCGCCTCGCTGGCCACGGCGCTGTTCACGGCGCTGTTCGGATCCAGCGGGGTGGCCGTGGCCACTTTCGTGATGACGGTGCTGGTGCTGATCTTCGCGGAGGTGCTGCCGAAATCCTACGCCATCGCCAATTCCGAAACGCTGGCCTCGATCGTGGCCCGCCCGATGCGGATCATCATGCGGGTGTTGTCGCCCGTGGTGCTGGTGGTCCGCGCCTTCGTGCGCGGGATCATGCGGCTGTTCGGGCTGCAAAGCGATCCCGATGCCAACATGTTCTCCGTCCATGAGGAAATCGCCGGGGCGCTCAGCATCGGCCACGAGGCGGGCGAGGTCGAGAAGGAGGATCGCGACCGGCTCTTGGGCGCGCTCGACCTGGGCAACCGGACGGTGGACGAGATCATGAAGCACCGCTCCGAGATCCAGATGATCGACGCCGAGTTGGCCCCGGCCACCATTCTCGACACGGTGCTGACCAGCCCCCATACCCGCCTGCCCGTCTATCGCGGCGAGCGCGAGAACGTGGTCGGCATGATCCATGCCAAGGATGTGCTGCGCGCGGTGCATAAATCCGCCTATGACGGCAAGGGCGACCCGGCCGATGCGGTGCGCGATTTCGACGTGATGGCGGTGGCGATGAAGCCCTATTTCGTGCCCGACACCACCGCGCTCGACGAACAGATGCGCGAATTCCTGAAGCGGCGCACCCATTTCGCGCTCGTGGTCGATGAATATGGCTCGCTGCGCGGTCTCATCACGCTGGAGGACATCATCGAGGAGATCGTGGGCGAGATCGCTGACGAGCATGACACCGAGGCCGACCACGACCTAAAACCGGGCCCCGGCGGCGATTACGCCATCGACGGCGCCATGACGATCCGCGACCTGAACCGCGCGCTCGACTGGAACCTGCCCGATGACGAGGCCAATACCGTCGCCGGGCTGGTGATCCACATGGCTCAGTCCATCCCCGCGCAGGGGCAGGTGTTTTCCTTCCACGGCTACCGCTTCGAGGTGGTGACGCGAAAGGAAAACCGCATCACCAAGCTGCGCATCCGTCCGCTGTCGGGGACTGGCTGACAGCTTTGGCGCGGCTCAGCCGGCCTTCTCCTCCAGAGCCAGCCATTCATCTTCGGCTGCCTCCAACGCTTCCTGCCGCTCGCGCATCGCCTCGCTGGCCTTCTGGGCCTTTGCGGGTGCGCGGCTGTAGATCTCTGCATCGGACAGGAACTCGGAGAGTTTGGCGATTTCCGCCTCCAGCCGCGCGATGATGGCGGGCAACTCCTCCAGCCGGTGCTTCTCGGTGAAGCTCAGCCCGGATTTCGCGGGTTTGGGCGGTGCTGGCGCCGGTGTCGCCTGTGCGGGCGCGGCGGTCGGGTTGCGCGGTGCGGCGGGGGCTTCGCGCTCCGGCCGCTGCGCGCGGTAATCGCTCCACCCGCCTGGATAGATCACGGCGCGGCCATCCCCCTCCATCGCGACGGTGGAGGTGGCGACGCGGTCGATGAAATCGCGGTCATGGCTGACCAGCAGAACCGTGCCGTCATACTCGCCCAGAATGTCCTGCAACAGATCCAGCGTCTCGACATCCAGATCGTTCGTCGGCTCGTCCAGCACCAGCAGGTTGGACGGTTTCGCCATGATCCGCGCCAGCAGCAGCCGCGCCTTCTCGCCGCCCGACAGGCTGCGGACGGGGGCGCGCATCTGCGCCTCGTCGAACAGGAAATCCTTCAGATAGCCCACGACATGGCGCGGCGCGCCGCGCACCATCACCTGATCGGACCGCCCGGACACCGCCATGGACGGGTCCGTCGTCATCGCATCCCACAGGCTGATATCGGGATTGAGCGCGCTGCGCGTCTGATCGAACACCGCCAGTTCCAGATTGGTGCCGTGGGTCACGCTGCCGGTATCGGGCGCGATCTCTCCGGTCAGCATCTTGATGAGCGTGGTCTTGCCCACGCCGTTCGGGCCGACAAAGGCCACCCGGTCGCCGCGCAGCACGCGCAGATCGAAGGGTTTCAGGATCCCCCGCTCTCCGAAGCGTTTCGAGATCTCCCGCGCCTCGATCACCCGCTTGCCGGATTGCGGCCCGGCATCGAGTTCCATCGCCGCCGCACCCTGCCGCCGGATCTGGGCAGCGCGTTCGGCCCTCAGCGCCTGCAACGCCCGCACCCGGCCCTGGTTTCGCTTGCGACGGGCCGAGATGCCCTCCACCGCCCAACGCGCCTCGGCCTTGATCTTGCGGTCGAGCTTGTGGCGCGCTTCGTCCTCTGCCGCCCAGACGGTTTCGCGCCACGCCTCGAAGGCCTCGAACCCCTTTTCCTGGCGCCGCACCGCGCCGCGGTCGATCCACAGCGTGGCGCGGGTCAGCGCGCGCAGAAACGCCCGGTCGTGAGAGATCAGCACGAAGGCGGCGCGGGTCTGGGAAAGCTGGTCTTCCAGCCAGCCGATCGCCTCGATATCCAGATGGTTGGTCGGTTCGTCGAGCAGCATCAGATCGGGCGCCTCGGCCAGAAGCCGTGCCAGCGCCGCCCGCCGCCGCTCGCCGCCCGAAGCCGTGGCAACAGGGCGCGCGGCGTCGAATTTCAGCCCCTCCGCCGACATCTCCACCCGGTAGCCCTCGCCCGGCTCCAGGGCGGCACTGGCGAAATCTCCCAGCGTGGCAAAACCCGACAGGTCGGGATCCTGCTCCATATAGCCGACGCTGATCCCTGCGGGCGTGACGACCTCGCCCCGGTCAGGCTCCACCAGCCCGGCCATGACCTTCATCAGCGTGGACTTGCCAGAGCCGTTGCGCCCGACAAGCGCCACCCGGTCGCCCGGCTGCACGGTCAGGTTCAGCCCGTCAAACACGGGGTCCCCGCCGAAGGTCAGCGAAATCTCGGTCAGTTGCAGGATCGGTGCGCGGGCCATGGGGCGCGGTTAGACGCCATGCCGCCCGGCGTCAATCCACCGCGGGCCCGGCAATGAATGGCCGACGTTATTCTTATTCTTTTTGTCGGTTATTGACCTTTGCCGGGCGGGTTGCAATGTTAACAGGACTCGCCGCGGGTTCTGTCATTGTTCCCTGCCGGAGTCCGAACGGCGATAGTGAACCTGCATGTTCCCTCGCAGGCTCTCATGGCCCGGCCGCCTTGCGTGGCCGGGCTTTTTGATGTGATCTGGTGGAAAGCTTCCGGGGGACGGACATGGCGGCGCGCAAGATCATCATCGACTCCGATCCGGGACAGGATGACGCGGTGGCCATCCTGCTGGCGCTCGCCTCGCCCGAGCTTGACGTTCTGGGCATCACGACGGTGGCGGGCAATGTGCCGCTCGACCTGACCGCCCGCAACGCGCGGCTGATCGTCGGGCTGAGCGGGCGCGACGTGCCGGTCTTTGCGGGCTGCGGCGCGCCGCTGGCGCGCGATCTGGTCACGGCGGAGAATGTGCACGGCAAGACCGGGCTGGACGGGATCGAGCTGGGCGAGCCTGTCATCCCGCTGGCCGAGCCGCACGCCGTCGATTTCATCATCGAGACGCTGCGCCGCGAACCGCCCGGCACGGTGACGCTGGTGCCCATCGGGCCGCTGACCAACATCGCCACCGCATTTTCCCGCGCCCCCGACATCATCGAGCGGGTCCAGCAGATCGTGCTGATGGGCGGCGCTTATTTCGAGGTCGGCAATGTCACCCCGGCGGCGGAATTCAACATCTATGTCGATCCCGAGGCGGCCGAACGGATCTTCGATTCCGGATGCGAGATCGTGGTGATGCCGCTGGATGTGACGCATCGGGCGCTGACTTCGGCCGAATGGATCGCCGGGCTGCGCGGGCTGGGCAACCGCGCCGGCGAGGCGGTGGCAAGCTGGACCGATTTCTTCGAGCGCTACGACAAGGAGAAATACGGCAGCCTCGGCGCGCCGCTGCATGATCCCTGCACCATCGCCTGGCTGATCCGGCCGGAGCTGTTCTCGGGCCGCCGGGTCAATGTCGAGATCGAGACGCGGGGTCAATACACGCTTGGCATGACCGTCGCGGATTGGTGGGGCGTGTCGGGGCGCACGCCGAATGCGCTGTTCATGTCGGATGTGGACCGGGACGGCTTCTTTGCCCTGCTGACCGAGCGGATCGCGACACTGCCCTGAGGCGTCACTGGCCCGGGCCGGCCGCCTCACCGTCCGAAGGCGCGGCGCTGTCCGCGCCCGCCGGGGTCGCGGTCGGGTCCGCGCCGATCTGCGGCATGATCGCGTCCGGCGCGTCGGCGGCCGCCGCGCCCGCCCCCGTCGCCGCACCGTCTTGTGTCGCGGCAGCCTCCGGCTCGGCCTCGGCAAATCCGGGACCGGCACCAAGCGCGCGGTCCATCCGCTCCACCAGCGTCTCGGTGATGTCGACGCGGTTCGCCGCCAGCAGGGTCTGCTGCCGATCCAGAACGACAGATGCGTTCATCTCCTGCATGATCTCTGCCGCGACCGGCAGGGTCGCCTGGATGAAGGCGTTGCGCGTCGCCTGTTCACGACCCTGGAACGACACCCGCACGGCGGCGCGTTCGCGGCGGATGGTCTGGGCGCGGGCGTCGAATGCCTCGGCCTTGGCGCGGAACTCGGCCGGCGACAGCGTGGCGCGTTCGGCGGTCAGGGCGCGCTCCTCGGTGGTGAGCTGCTGTTCCAGCCGCGTATTCTCGGCCTCGATCTCGCGCGCGGCCTCCTGCATCTCGGCAAGCGCGGTGCGGCCCCATTCCGAGGTGGCGAAGGCGCGGTCGAAATCCAGCACCAGAACCGGCGATGTCACCGCAGCCACCGGGTCCGGCGCGGCCAGCCCGGCATCCTCCCCGGCCGACGGCGACGGCGCGACCGCGTCGACTGCCGGACCGGCACCATCCTGCGCCGCAGCCGCGCCCGGCATCGCCATCAGCGCCGCGACCAGGGCGGCGCGCCCGGCCAGATCCCGCGCGCGACCCATCAGAACCGGGTCGAGATGGTCAGATCGAAGCTCTGTTCCTCGTCGTAATCCTGCTTCTCGATGGCCTTGGCGAAGTTCATCCGCAGCGGCCCGATCGGCGTGGTCCAGAACAGCGACAGACCGACCGCCGCGCGGGGATGCATGGAATCGTCCACCGTGACGCCATTGGCGCCCGCCGTGTCATCCAGCCCCCAGACAGAGCCGACATCCGCGAAGACCCCGCCGGTCAGCCCGTATTCCTCGGGCAGACCGATGGGGAACTGCGCCTCGGCGCGGGCCACCCAGAAATAGTTGCCGCCAAGCGCGTCCTCGTTCGGCGCCTGCAGATCGCGCGGGCCGATGCCGTTCACCTCGAAGCCGCGCACGCGCTGCCCGCCGAAGCGTTCGATCACCCGGCTGTTCTGGTCGTCCAGCATATGCACCGCCCCGGCCTCGAACTCGGCCCGCAGGGTGATGTTCTCGCGCCAGGCATTCGATTCCACCCCCGCGGTCAGCACCGAGGTCACGGACTGCACGTCACCGCCCAGACCGGCGAAATCCTGGGTGAAGCTCAGCTTCGTGGCGGTGCGCGGGTTCAGACCGACGCGGCGGCTGTCGTAATCATAGCGATAGCCGAGCGCCGAGGAGAACAGCCCGCTCTCCTCGCGCACGAGGATGGGCGAGGACCCCACCAGCTCGCCGGTGTCGGGATCGACCTCGATCGGATCGACGTCATAGATCGAGTCCTTGGACAGCCGGTAATGCACATCCAGCCGCGAGGCGGCGGAAATCGGGAACTCGATCCCGGTCTGGAACCCGACCGAACGGGTGTCGTATTTCGCGTTGTCCTGATCGGTCTCGCGGTACCAGCCGGAGAAGCTGAAGCGCAGATCGCGGGTCAGGAAATACGGCTCCACGAAGTTGAACGAGCCGGAGCGCGAGCCCTTGGTGGTCGAGATGGACAGCCCGACCTCCTGTCCGCGGCCCAGGAAGTTGCGTTCCGACAGCCCGGCCGACAGCCCGATGCCGGAACTGGCGCCGTAGCTGCCGCCGAATTCCAGCGTGCCGGTCGGCTGTTCCTCGACGTTCACGTCGACGATAACCTGCTGCGCGCTCGACCCTTCGCGGGTCTCGACCTGGGCATCGACGAAATAGCCGAGCGCGCGGATGCGTTCGGCGGAATTGCGGATCTCGCGCGGGTTGAACGGGTCGCCCTCGACGGTGTTGAACTGGCGTCGGATCACCTCGTCCAGCGTGGTGGTGTTGCCCTCGATGTCGATGCGCTCCACGAAGACGCGGGGGCCGCGGGTCAGCGCGAAGGTCAGATCGAGCGTCTGGTTGCGCTGATTGCGGGTGATGCGCGGCTCGATGCTGACGAAATCCAGGCCTTGCTGCAGCGCGACGGTCTCCATCCGCCGGATGGTCAGATCCACGGATTCGGGGGTGTAATAGCTGCCGCGGCGGACCTGGTTCTGGGCCTGGAACGGGGCTGCATCCACGCCTGGAATCTCGGAAATCGTGGTCACGTCGCCAAAGCGATAGCGCGGCCCCTCGCTGATGGCGTAGGTGACGAAATACGCGTCGCGTTCGCGGGTCAGCTCGGGCGCCACCCCCTGCACGGTGAAATCGGCAAAACCCTGCGAGCGGTAGAAATCCGTCAGCAGGTTTTCGTCCAGTTGCAGCCGTTCGGGGTTGTAAGTGTCGGACTGGATGAAGCTGCGCAGCAGCCCGGCCTGCTTGGTCGCCAGCACGTTGCGCAGGCGGCGGTCGGAAAACGCGCGGTTGCCCGTGAAGCCCACCCGCTCGATCTCGGTCACGTCGCCCTCGCGCACCTCGAAGACCAGATCGACGCGGTTGCCCTCGCGCGGGATGATGCGCGGGCTGACGCGGGCCGCCAGCCGCCCCTGCGCCGAATAGGCCTGGGCGATATTGGCCGCGTCACGCTCGGCCAGCGACGGCGAATAGACCCGGCGCGATTCCGATTGCGCGATCCCGGCCAGTTGCTCGTCATCGATGCGGCGATTGCCCTCGAAGGCGATCTGGTTGATCGTCGGCCATTCGCGGACCCGGATCACCAGCGTGCCGCCCTGCGGCACCACCTCCACGGTCTCGAACAGCCCGGAGTTCTGGATCCGCTGCAGCGCGTCATTCACCTCGCCCGCCGAGACCTCGACGCCGCGGGTGATATTGGCATAGGAGAGGATCGTTTCCGGCTCGATCCGCTCATTGCCCTCGATGCGGACCTGGGTGAAAACATAGGCATAGGCGGGTGCGGGCGTGATCACCGCCGGAACCGCCCCTGCCAGCCCCGCCAGAAGCGCCACCGCGCATGTGCTGCGTTTGAAGTTCATGTCTGCCTGCCCCTTAGGTTAACGACCAAGGCGCAGTTTCGCGCCAATTTTGCCCGCGAATCTACAAGGATAGGGGGGGCAGTGTCAAAACCCCTTTTGCCGCGCTCAGCAACGCAGATCGTTACTGAGGCCAAAGAACATCAGCCCCAGCACGAGGGCGAGGCCAAGGCTGGTCAGCAGCCGCAGCGCACGCTCCGATGGCGGGCGGCCGGTCAGCGCCTCCCAGGCGTAGAAGGCCAGATGCCCGCCATCCAGCACCGGGATCGGCAGCAGGTTCAGAAACCCGATCGCCACCGACAGCACCGCGATCCACCAGATGAAGTTCCCCGCCCCGGCATCGGCCGCCTGCCCGGTACTTTCGGCGATCGAGATCGCGCCGCCCAGATTGCACGACCCGATCTGGCCAGAGATCATCGCCCAAAGCCCCGCGAGGCTGGTCGCGATGATCTGCCAGACCTGCCCGATCCCGTGGCCGAGCGCGGCCAGCGGCCCTACCGGTTGCGTGGCCGGCGCGAAATAGCCGTCGCCGGTGACCCCGATCAGCCAGCGTTGCTCGAACCCGCCATCGGGGGCGGCGATATCCTGCTGTTTCGGGGTCAGCGTCACATCCAGCGTTTCGCCTGCACGCCAGATCTGCAGATCCAGCGGCGCACCCCCGGCCGCCTCGACCTTCTCGCGCAGCTCGCCGAAGCGGGTCACCGCGTCGCCGTCCACCTGCAGGATCACGTCGCCCGCGCGCAGCCCGGCCTCGGCCGCGGCACTGCGTGGCGCCACCCCGCCGATGCGGGTGGGCAGCGGGTTCGGGCCTGCGACCTCGATCTCCGCGCCGTCGCGCGCCACGGTCCAGTCATAGGATTGCGCCGGGGGCAGCGCCTCGGCGGCGGCAAACAGATCCGCCCATTCCTGCACCGGCTGATCGCCGATGGCGAGGATCCGGTCACCGGGGCGCAGCGCGTTTTCCACGCCGGGCGGGGTCGGGGACAGTTGGCCCACCGTAGGCTGATCGACCGGCACGCCGCGCACGACCATGAACACCGCGAAGATCAGCGCCGAGAGGATGAAGTTGAACACCGGCCCGGCCGAGACCGTCGCCACCCGCGCCCAAAGCGGCGCGCCTTCCAGCGTCTGGCGGCGCAGCGCCGGATCGACGCGCCGGCCGGTGCCGGCGCTCGCCGCGTTGGCATCGCCCAGAAACTTCACGTACCCGCCCAGCGGGATCGCCGCCACCTGCCACAGCGTGCCGCGCCGGTCGCGCCGTGCCAGCAGCCGCGGCCCGAACCCCAGCGAGAACACCTCGGCCCGGATCCCCGACCACCGGCCGACAATGTAGTGGCCGTATTCATGCACGGTCACGATCACCGACAGCGCGACCAGAAAGGTCACGATGGTCCAGATGCTGCCGCCAAGCGCCGCGATGATGTCCATATGCTTATCGTCCCCCGTGACGTGCGGCCCAGGCGGCGGCGGATTGCCTTGCGCGCTGATCCCAATCCAGCACCGTCGCCAGATCTCCCGGCGATGTGGTGAAGCCCGCAACGCCGGTCAAGTCGTCAAGCGCCGCCTCGACCGCATGGGCCATGTCGGTGAAGCGGATGCGCCCGGCCAGAAAATCGTCAAGCGCCTGCTCCTTAGCACCGTTCAGCGCCGCCCCCGCCGCCCCGCCCGCCGCCATCACCTCGCGCGCCAGCCGCAGCGCCGGCCAGCGGGTCTCGTCAGGCGCGCGGAAACTCAGCGTGCCGAGCGCCGCCAGATCCAGCTTCGCCACCGGCAGCGCCGCCCGGTCGGGCCAGTTCAGCGCATAGCCGATGGCGTGGCGCATATCGGGCGCCCCGAGATGCGCGATGGAGCCGCCGTCGCAATGGGTGACCATCGCATGCACGATGGATTCCGGGTGGACCAGCACCCGGATACGGTCCGCTTCAATCCCGAAAAATTCATGTGTTTCAATGATTTCAAGCGCCTTGTTGAACATCGAAGCACTGTCGATGGTGATGCGCTGCCCCATCGCCCAGTTGGGGTGGGTCGAGGCCTCGTCCACCGTGGCGTGTTCCAGCCGGTCAAGGGGCCAATCGCGAAAGGCGCCGCCCGATGCAGTGATGGTGACATTCTCGACATTCTCGAGATCATCGCTGCCAAGCGCCTGAAATATCGCGGAATGTTCGGAATCCACCGGCAGGATCCTGGCGCCGTGCCGCGCCGCCGTGCCCATCACCAGCCGACCGGCGGCGACCAGGCTTTCCTTGTTCGCCAGGGCCAGCGTGCCGCCGCGTTCCAGAACCCGCAGCCCCGGCGGAAGCCCGGCCGCCCCGACAATGGCCGACAGCGTCCAGTCAGCCTCCATCCCGGCGGCCGCGACGATGGCATCCGCGCCTGCCGAGACCTGCACGTCCGAACCGCCGAGCACCTCCGCCAGATCGCCCAGCAACTCGGGATGGGCTGTCACCGCCATCTCGGCGCGCAACGTCCGCGCCATCTCGGCCAGCCTTGCGATATTGCGCCCGCCGCTCAGCGCGACGACGCGCCAGCGATCCGCACCGCCCGAGCGGATCAGCAGATCATATGCGCTTTCCCCCACCGAGCCGGTGGCCCCGAAAATCGAAACAGAGCGCATCAGAACCCGACCCGTGGCAATCCCATGACCCAGCTGAGCAGCATCACCGCCAGAACCGCGCCGGAGACGGCGTCGAACCGGTCCATGAAGCCGCCATGACCGGGGATCAGGTTGGAGCTGTCCTTGACCCCTGCCCGGCGCTTCAGCCAGCTTTCGGCGATATCGCCCAACTGCCCGGCAAGCGCAACCACCGGCGACAGGACAATCGCGGCCGGATCGGCCCATCCGCCAAGCCACAGCGCCAGCCCCAGCAGCAGCGCACCGACCCAGCCGGCGATGGTGCCCGACCAGGTCTTTTTCGGGCTGACCCGCGGCCAGAATTTCGGCCCGCCCAGCATCCGCCCGACGAAATATCCCAGAATGTCGGAGATGATGACCACACCCATCAGCCACAGGATGAAGGGCAGGCCATATTCCTCGCGCAGATGCACCAGCTCGAACCCGACGGCCAGGATCGCAATTCCGAACACCGCATAGGTCAGCCGGTCCTTCGGCACCGCGCCGGGCAGACCGGCGGCAATGGGGATCAGCAGGATCGGCAGGGCGAATTGCGGCAGGCCGAGGGCGGCAAACAGCGACAGCCCGGCGGCCACCGCCAGCACGATGGGGCGGCTGCGCCCGAACGGCGTGTCGAAGCGCGCCGGTCCGCGCCAGCCGGTCATCCGCGCCAATTCCCAGAAGGTCAGCGCCATGAACAGCGCCACGCCCGACCACAGCAGCAATCCGGTCGCCACCGCCAGTTGCGTGCCGATGGCGATCAGCACGGCGGCCGACACCACCCGGCGGGTCAGGTCAGACCACTTCCCCGACGCCGCCATCCCGCCTCAGACGCCGCCGAAACGGCGCTCGCGCAGGCCGAACCGGTCGAGGATCTGTGCCAGATGCTCGGGCGAGAAATCGGGCCACAGCGTTTCGGTGAACTCGTATTCCGCATACGCCGCCTGCCAGGGCAGGAAGTTCGAGGTGCGGGTCTCGCCCGAGGTGCGGATCACCAGATCCGGGTCGGGGCAGCCGGCCGTGTCCAGGCAGGCGGCGAGATCCGCCTCGTCCGGGGTGTCGATCTGCCCGGCCTGCATCTTCTCGGCCAGCCGAGTCGCGGCGCGGGTCAGCTCGTCGCGGCCGCCGTAATTGATGGCAACGGTCAGGTTCAGCCGCGAATTGACCGCCGTGCGCGCCTCGATCCCGGCCATCAGCGCCTGCAGCTTCTTGTCCAGCCGGTCGCGCCCGCCGATGAAGCGCATCCGCACGCCTTCGGCGGCCAGCCCGTCCGCCTCGCGCTCGATATAGCGGCGGAAGATCTTCATCAGCCCCAGCACTTCCTCGGTTGAGCGTTTCCAGTTCTCGGTCGAGAAGGCGTAGACGGTCAGCCAGTTCACCCCCAGATCCGGGCAGGCCCGCACGATCTGCTTGACCCGCTCGGCCCCGCGCCTGTGGCCCACCAGCCGGGGCCAGCCGCGATTGGTGGCCCATCGTCCGTTGCCGTCCATGATGATGGCGACATGGCGGGGCGGGGTCGGTTCGCCCGGCTGCGGGGCCGCGTTCAGCGCCATGATCAGACCTGCATGATTTCGGCCTGCTTGGCCTCGAGCGCCTCATCGACCTTGCCGATCATCCGGTCGGTCAGGGTCTGCACCTCGTCCTCCCACAGCTTCTGGTCATCCTCGGACATGCCGGCGCCCTTGGCCTTCTTGATCTGGTCCATCCCGTCGCGGCGCACATTGCGGATCGCGACGCGGGCATGTTCGGCATATTGCGCGGCAACCTTGGTCAGCTCGCGGCGGCGTTCCTCGTTCAACTCGGGGATCGGCAGCATGATGATCGTGCCGTTGAGCTGCGGATTGATCCCCAGCCCCGATTCGCGGATCGCCTTCTCGGCCTTGCCGACCAGCGACTTGTCCCAGATGTTGATTGTCACCATGCGCGGTTCGGGCACGTTGACGGTGCCGATCTGGTTGATCGGAGTGGGCGAGCCATAGGCGTCCACCATCACCGGCTCGACCATGCTGGCCGAGGCCCGGCCGGTGCGGAGACTTCCGAATTCGTGACGCAGCGAGTCCATTGCGCCATTCATCCGACGCTCCAGGTCATCGGTGTCGATTTCAATCTCGTCGGCCATGCCTGTCCCTCACGTCACATTATCCGCTCGTTCTAACGCGGCGAGTCGCGCAAGGCAAAGCGATATCCGCGATCGCCGCCCTGTCTGAACAACTGTTGAACGCCGATCAGAAAGACCGGGTTTCGCCGGGCCGCGCCGCGATGTCCATCGGCCCGGCCGCCGCGCCGCGCCGCATGATCCGCGACCGGGCGCGCATGATGGCGGCAGGTGGCATGCCCAAAGGCGCTGCAGCCCGGTGCAACACCGCACTGGAACCCTTTGGAATGTCGACTCGTTGGCATAAGGAAGCTGAAAGGAGGGACATGACATGAATTCCATCATCTATATCGTCGGCCTCGTGGTCGTGGTGCTGTTCATCCTGTCGATGCTCGGCATGCGCTGAGCCGCGGGACGGAACCGACAGGGGCGCGGCGGCTCATGGCCTGCCGCGCCCCTTTCCATTCCGCCCTGCCCGATCCGCCCGGCCGCGCCGCCTTTCCGGTCTGCCGCGACGTGCCGGGGAATGCGGCGGGACATAGTGCTGGCCTTCGCGCCGCCCCTGCGTTAGGGGGGCGCAAGTTTTTCTGAACAGGCCGTCTCATGGATATCCGCAACATCGCCATCATCGCCCATGTCGACCATGGCAAGACGACGCTGGTGGACCAGCTTCTGAAGCAATCGGGCAGTTTCCGCGAAAACCAGGCCGTGGCCGAGCGCGCCATGGACAGCAACGACATCGAGCGCGAGCGCGGCATCACCATCCTCGCCAAGGCCACCTCGGTCGAGTGGAAGGGTACGCGCATCAATATCGTCGACACGCCCGGCCACGCCGATTTCGGCGGCGAGGTGGAGCGGATCCTGTCGATGGTCGACGGCGTCTGCCTGCTGGTCGATGCCGCCGAAGGCCCGATGCCGCAGACGAAATTCGTGACCTCCAAGGCGCTTGCGCTTGGGCTGAAGCCCATCGTGGTGCTGAACAAGGTCGATAAGCCCGCGGCAGAGCCGGAACATGCGCTGAACGAGGTGTTCGACCTGTTCGCCAATCTCGGCGCCTCGGATGAGCAGCTCGATTTCCCGCATCTCTATGCATCCGGCATCGGCGGATGGGCCGTCGCGGATCTGGAGGATGAGCGCAAGGATCTCTCGGCGCTGTTCGATCTGATCCTGCAACATGTCGAGCCGCCGAAACAGATCGCGCAGTCCGACGCGCCGTTTCGCATGCTGGCCACCACGCTCGGCGCGGATCCGTTCCTGGGCCGCATCCTGACCGGGCGCGTCGAAAGCGGGCGCGCCAAGGCCGGCGACACGGTCAAGGTGCTGAACCGCCAGAGCGAGCGGGTCGAGCAGTTCCGGATTTCCAAGGTTCTGGCCTTTCGCGGTCTGACCCAGCAGCCGATCGACGAGGCGCAGGCGGGCGATATCGTCAGCCTCGCCGGCATGGCGAAAGGCACGGTCGCTGATACGATCTGCGCCGTCGAGGTCGAGGAGGCGATCCCCGCCCAACCCATCGACCCGCCGACGATCAGCGTGACCTTCGGCATCAACGATTCCCCGCTCGCCGGTCAGGACGGCAAGAAGGTGCAGTCCCGCGTCATCCGCGAGCGGCTGATCAAAGAGGCGGAATCCAACGTCGCGATCAAGGTCGAGGACACGCCGGGCGGCGAGGCGTTCATCGTCTCGGGCCGCGGCGAACTCCAGATGGGCGTGCTGATCGAAAACATGCGCCGCGAGGGGTTCGAGCTGTCCATCTCGCGCCCCCGCGTGATCTTCCGCGAGGAGGACGGGCAGCGGATGGAGCCGGTCGAGGAAGCCATCATCGACGTTGATGACGATTACACCGGCGCAGTGATCGAGAAACTGACCGGCGACCGCAAGGGTGATCTGGTCGACATGCGCCCGGCAGGTCACGGCAAGACGCGGATCGTCGCGCATGTGCCGTCGCGCGGGCTGATCGGTTATCACAGCGAATTCATGACCGACACGCGCGGCAATGGCGTGCTGAACCGGATTTTCCACGGCTGGACGCCCTATAAGGGCGCCATTCAGGGCCGCCGGCAGGGGGTGCTGATCTCGATGGAGAACGGGGTCAGCGTGGCCTATGCGCTGTGGAACCTCGAAGAGCGCGGCAAGCTGCTCATCGGCGCGCAGGAGCAGGTCTATACCGGCATGATCATCGGTGAGCACTCGCGCGACAACGACCTCGAGGTCAACCCGCTCAAGGGCAAGAAACTGACCAATGTCCGCGCCTCTGGCACGGATGATGCCGTGCGGCTGACCCCGCCGGTGCGCATGTCGCTGGAAGAGGCCATCGCCTATATCGACGATGACGAGCTGGTCGAGGTCACACCCAAGAATATCCGCCTGCGCAAGCGTCATCTCGACCCGCATGAGCGCAAGCGCGCGGCGCGGTCGGAGTAAGCCAACCACGCAGAATATCTGCGCGCGCTTTGGAACCGCTGCGTCGGATCACCGACCGGGGACAAGCGGGCGGTCGCCCCAAGGCGCGGTCGGTCGCTGGCCAGGCGGGGCTGCGGCCCCTGCTCCGGGCCGGCCCTGTTGCCTGCCCAGTCAAAAAGTAACGGCGTAGGCCATTCAGCACATCATCGACCGCCAATTCGGCAGCACTCAACCGAATTCGCCTACTCGCCGAACTCCCGCGTGATCCAGCCATTGATCCGCGCGGCCACCGGCGCGGTCTGGCCCGGCGACAGGATGTCGCCCGCGATCACATGCGCCGAGGCATCGTCGCCCGGACCCAGGCTGACCTGAACCGCGCTGACCTCGCCGCCCCAGCCGTCAAGCGCGCGGCGCGTCGCGGCCGGATCGACAACCTGATCGGCATCCGACCACATCGCCAGCACCGGCTGATGGGCCTCCGCGAACCCGACCCGCGCCGCCTCCCCCACCAGGGCCACCATCGGCAGGATCGACGCCATCGGATAGCAGGAGGTCCAGAATTCGCGATGCCTGTCGTTGCGCGGCTCGAAACAGCGCTCGCGCCCGGCGATCAGCGGCAGCCATTGCCGGGCGAGCGGCTGGCGCGCCAGGAAGGCCCAGCGGTTCTGCAACCCGAAATTGGGCGAGATCAGCACCACCCCGTCGATCAGCGGGCCAAGCTCCGGGTCGCGCGCCGCCATCGCGGCCAGCGTCCCGCCGGTGGAGCTGCCGATCAGCACCACCCGCTCGCCGATGCGCCGCCCGATCGCCACCGCCTCGGCCACGTCGCGCGCCCAGTCCGCCACCCGCGCCTTCTCCATCGAGGCGCCGTCCAGCCCATGCCCGTCCAGCCGGGCGAAATAGAGATTGGCCCCGCGCCAGGCCGCGACCAGATCCGGCACCGGCCGGATCTCCTGCGAGCTGGCGGAAAAGCCGTGCAGATAGACGAGCGCCACCGGCGTCTTCGCCCCGGTCCGCCCGGCCCAGACGATGCGGCGCGAGACCTCGGGCCGCACGCCGCTTTCCTCCTGATAGAGCCAGGCGTCCAGATCCTCGGGCAGTTCCGCGATCTCGGGCGGGCTAAACCGTCCGGGCTCGCGCGGGCCGAACATCCAGATCAGCAGCACCAGCCCGGCCAGACCGGCCAGAAGGATCAGCAGCCAGACCATCAGTCGCCGCCGCATCGGGCGGGCAGGCGCGGGCGGCGGGGACGCGGCTGTCTTCCGCCGCGCCTTGCCCGATCCTGTCCGCGCCGGGCGGGATGTCTTCGCGCCATCACGTCCGGCCACGTAGAACCTCGGTGATCGCCGTCTCGATCAGGCTGAGGCAATCCGGCGTCGAGAACCGGTGATCGGCCCCCTTGACCAGCGTCAGCCGCAGATCGGGGCTCTCGGGGTGATCCAGCAGCCGCATCGCCCAGTCCACCGGCACATCCGCATCCGCCGTGCCCTGCAGAAGCCGCACCGGGAACGGCAGGGCGAGCGGCCGGTCGAGCACCAGCCGGTTGCGCCCGTCCTCGATCAGGCGGCGGGTGATGACATAAGGCGCATCGTCATATTCGGAGGGCAGCGCGACGCGCCCCGCGTCCATCAGGGTCGCGCGCTGTTCCTCGGTGAAGCCGGACCAGAAGCCGTTCTCGGTGAAATCCGGTGCGGCGGCGATGCCGACCAGCCCGGCCACCCGCGCAGGCATCTCGCGCGCCACGAGCAGCGCGATCCAGCCACCCATGGACGAGCCGACAAGCACTTGCGGCCCCGCGGTCAGGCCCGTGATCGCCGCCATCGCATCCTCGGCCCAATCCCCGATCGCGCCATCCTCGAAGGCGCCACCCGATTCGCCGTGGCCGGAATAATCCAGCCGCAGATAGGCGCGGCCGTTTGCTGCCGCCCAATCCGCCAGATGCTCCGCCTTGGTGCCGCGCATGTCGGATTTGAACCCGCCCAGAAACACCACGCCCGGCCCCGCGCCCGGCTGACGCGCATAGGCGATGCGGCGGCCCTGCGCTGTCTCCAGATATTCGGTCATCGCTTGCTCGGGCATCAGCGCTCCGTCAGTTTCAACTCGATCCGGCGGTTCCGCGCCCGCCCTTCCGCGCTGTCCTCCGGGGCGACCGGGCGCGTATCGGCGAACCCGGTCGGCGCAAGACGGCCCGCGGGAAAGCCCAGATCGTCCACCATATAGCGCACAACCGCAAGGGCGCGCGCCTGGCTGAGCTCCCAGTTGTCGCGATAGCGCCCCTGACCCGAGAGCGGCACCGAGTCGGTATGCCCGTCCACCCGGATCACCCAGTCGATCTCCGGCGGGATGGTGTCCGCGATCTCGATCAGCATGTCGCTGACCCGCGCGACGGATTGCCGCCCTGCCGCCGACAGCGTCGCCTCGCCCTGCCCGAACAGCACCTCGGACTGGAACACGAAGCGGTCGCCGACCACCTCGACCTCGTCGCGCCCCTCCAGGATCTCGCGCAGGCTGCCGAAGAATTCCGAGCGGTAGCGGGCCAGGTCGGCGGCCTCTTCCTCCAGCCGCACCCGCTCCGCCTCCTCGAGCGCGAGCCGCTGGCGCTGCTCCTCCGAGGCGCGAAGCAGCGCTGCGTTCAACTGCTGGCCCAACTCCTCCAGTTCGACCTCCGCCGCCGCGCTGTCAGACTCGCTCGCGTTCAGCGCCGCCTGGATCGAGGCCAACTGGCCGTTCAGCGCCGCGACCTGCTCGTTCAGCAGGGCCACCCGGCGCTGCGCCTCGGTCGAGGCCGCCTGTTCGCCCGCAAGCTCCTCGCGTGCCGCGGCCAGCAGCGCCGCCTGACGCTCGGCCTCGCTGGCGTTCTCGGCGGCCGCGCGCAGCGCCGCCTGCGCCTCGCTGTCCAGCTCTTCGCGCGCGGCGCGGGCGGCGGCCAGCAGGGTCAGGGTCTCCTCGGCCTCGCGGCGGCTTTCCTCCAGCGACAGCGTCATCGCGGTCAGCTCCGCCTCCGATTCCGCCAGCCGTTCGCGCAGCAGCCGCGCGGCCTCCGCCTCCGCCAGGCGCTGCTCCTCGGCCTCGCTCAGCGCGCTGCCGGTCTGGTCGAGCTGCTGCTGCGCGGTGCCAAGTGCGGCCGCAGTCTCGGCCTGATCGGCGCGCAGCTCCTCGACGAGCGCCTGCAGCGCCTCGCGCCTTGCGGCGGCCTCGCGCGCGGCCTCTGCCTGCGCATCCACTTCGGTCCGCGCCGAAGCAAGCGCCTGTTCCGCCCGGCTGAGCGAATTGGCGGTGGTGTCCAGCGTCGCCTCTGCCGTGGACAGGCGCTGCGCGGTCGCGGCCAGTTCCTCTTCGGTGGACCCCAGCCGCTGCCGCGTCTCGGCCAGCTCCGCCTCTGCCGCACCGGCGCGTTCGGCCTCGGCCTCGCGCGCGGCGATCAGCCCGGCCACCTGGTCTTCGAACGCGCTCAGTCGGTCCCGGGCCGAGGACAGATCGCTCTGCGCCGTCTCGCGTTCCTGCCGTGTTATGGCGAGGATGCTGGTCAGCCCGGCCACCTGCTCGCTCAACGTGCCGAGTTCGCTTTCCTGTCGGTCCACCGTGTCGCGCAGCACCGACTGCACGACCATGAAGATGGTGATGACGAACATCAGCACCATCAGCAGCGCCGTCATCGCATCGACGAATCCCGGCCATATCGACGTGGACAGGCGGCTGGCGCCGCGCCCGCGCGCCAGGGCCATCAGGACCGCCCGAGCGCGCGCAGCGCCTCTGTCAGCTCGACGATTTCACGGCGCAGCTCGTAGCTCTCGAGCTGGCTGGAGGTCTGATCGTGGTCGAGCATGCGGGTCATCGCCTCGTCGATCGAGCGCAGATGCCGCAAGGTTTGCGGGTCCGCGCCATGTCCGCCCGACGCGGCGATCATCCGGTCCTGCGCATCGGCCAGCCGGGTCAGCGCGCGGGCCATCTCGTCCATATCGGCGGGGTTCTGCTCGACCATGCGGATCAGCCGGTCCTGCCCCTCGACAAGCTGTGCCATCACGCGAGACAGCGCCGCGTCCGTTCCGCCCGGCCCGGCCTCGGCCTGGCGGTCGTAATGCCGTTGCTGCGACTCCTCCAGCCGCGCAATGGCCCGCGCGATCTCGCCCGCCTCGTCCGGGCGGCGCTCCAGCACGGCGTGCAACCGCTCCTGCCCCTCGCCCAGACGGGCCACGGCCCCGGCAAGCGCATCTGTGTCGCGCGGCTGGCGTTCGACGGCGTCGATCAGACGGTCCTGCCCCTCGGTCAGCCGCGACATGGAACGGGCCATATCGACCATGCTGGACACGTTCGCCTCGGAATCGTCCAGCATGAACTGGCCCAGCCGTTCGACGTTGCGGGCCATCAGCAGCACCCGCTCATCGGCCTCGATCGCCTCCTGCTCGCGGATCTCGTCGCGCTCGGTATAGAAGGCCTGCATCTCGGCCATCTGCGCGGCGATCTGGTCCAGAAAGCCCAGAATGCTGGCCTGATCCAGCTTGTCGCCGTCGTCGCTGGACAGCCCCAGCCTCGTGAAGCCCGACAGCCACTCCTCCAGTTCGCGATAGAAGCGGTTCTGGCCGTGAGTCGCGAACAGCTCCAGCAGCCCGACGACCAGCGAGCCCGCCAGCCCCAGCAGGGACGAAGAAAACGCCACCGCCATGCCGCCAAGCTGCGCCTCCAGCCCGGTCATCAGGTTGTCGAACAGCTCCAGCCCGCTCTGGCCTTCCTGCGGGGCGAGCGCCCGGATCGTCTCGACCACCGCCGGCACCGTCGTCGCCAGCCCGTAGAACGTCCCCAGCAGACCCAGGAAGATCAGAAGGTTGGACAGATAGCGCGTGATGTCGCGCGCCTCCTCGATGCGGGTCGCCACCGATTCGAGGATCGAGCGGGCCGAGCCGGTGGAGATCACCCCGCCGATCGGTCCCCGCGCGCCCAGCAGGGCGGCCAGCGGCGCCAGCAGGCGCGGCGGGCGGTCATCGCCTGCGCCCACCGCGGCGACGCCCTTCTCGATGGCGTTGCGGCGGCGTTCGGCGAAGCGCTCGATCCAGCTCACCGACTGGAAAAGCTGCGCGACCTGCCAGAAACAGGCCAGCACGCCGATGACGAACACGCCCAGGATCAGCCCGTTCAGCCACGGGTTTGCGGCGAAGATCGGCAGGATGCGACCATAGGCGAACCAGCCGCCAAAGCCGACCAGAACCAGCACGATCAGCATCATCACGATCTGGCGCACCGGCTGGCCGAAATGCGGCTGCGTGACCTTGCGCTCCTGCGCGCGGCGCGCGGTCAGCCGCCGGGTCGGGCGCGGTGCCGGATCGGTGACGCTGCGCGCGCCGGCCATCTCGCGGCGTCCGGGCCCTTCCGTGCCCGGCCCTTCCGTGCCCGGCGCGGCCGTGCCCTGCGCGCCCCGCGCCGGCTGCGCCCCCGGTCGCCGCGCCGGATCGGCATCCGGCCCCGGCTGTTCGGGGCGGTCGGGATCGGACGGCGTGTCGGTGCTCATTACGCAACTCCGGGCGGGCAGGAACTCGGGACCGACTTTATCAGTGCCACTGAAACTGCCAACCGCCTATTTAAAAGTTTCAACCGGATAACTGACGGACTTCGCGGGCGAGCGCATCCAGCTCGGGATCGGGCAGGCCGAGCTCGGCCAGATGTGCCGCCGTGTTGTAAAGGTAGTCGCGGTTCGGACCGCGCCCGCCCACCGCCGCGGCGATGATCCGGGCCTGTTCGCGGGCGCAAAGCCCGCCCGCATATTGCTCGTGATCGGGCCGCATCACGTAAGCGATGGCCATCACCTCGCGCCCGTCGGACAGGCGCAGCGGCAGGACAGCCTCGCGATAGGCATCCGTCACCAGCTCGCGTTCGCGCACCGCGGCAATCGCCTCCGGCCAGTCCTCCGCCCCGATCCTCAGGGCGACGCCCCTGCAGCATGCGCCCTCCGCCGCGTCCAGCCCCAGCACCAGCCCCGGACTTTCCGGCGTGCCGCGATAGTGATAGGAGCGCAGGCAGAAGCTGCGGTGATACCCGTCCAGCGTCGCGGTCACCCGTTCCGCCACGTTCACCCGCGGATCCCACATCAGCGAGCCATAGGCGAATAACCAATTCTCGTCACTGTCTCGTAACTGCGTCATAAGATGGCATACTATGCCTGACAGCGGCCGGTTCAAGCTGGCCCGGAGACACACGGACGGGACTATGAGCAAACTGCTTCTCGGAACGGCGATCCTCGCGATTGCGGTAGGTGCTGCCTGGTTTGGCGGCGAAACCTGGCTGAGCAACCGGGTCGGCGCGATGGTCGGGGACAACCCGCAGATCGCGGCATCGGAGGTCTCGCCGCTGCGCAACCCCGCGCGGGTCGGGCTGCGGATGCGCGATGTCGAATATGGCGATGCCGAGAACGGGTTCAGCGCACCGGGGATGGAGGTCTATGCCCCGCTCACGGCACCGAACACGCTGACGGTGGACCTGCCGAATGTCATGGCGCTGCGCGTCGGGGCCACCCCGTTCGATCTGACGCTGGCCGAAGGCGTGGCGCAGGCCTCCTTCGCGCCGACCCATGGGCTGGCGATCCGCAGCGCCGGGCTGACCGCGCGCGAGCTCTCGCTTGGCGGGGCGCAGATGCTGGGCGCGGCGGATCTGGCCGCGCGGCAGGTGCATCGCGGCAGCGCCGCCCCGGCGGGCTCGGCCACGGCCTACAACATCGACATCTCGGTGCAGGACATTGCCCTCGCCGGGCTGGCGGACCGATTGCAGATCGCCGGGCCGGTGCAGGCCTGGCTGAGCGCCGTGCCCGACCGCCGAGTGCTGGAAGGCGCCGCGCCGCCCCCGTCCCTGACCGGGATCCAGACCCACGGCGTCGAGTTCAAGCTGGGCAGGATGCAGGCCCGCCTGCTCGGCCGGGTGGAGGCGGATGCGAACGGCTTTGCCAGCGGCGAGGCCGCCTTCTACACCGATGACGCGCAGGGCTTCATCGACGCGGCGGTCACCGCCGGGCTGATCCCGGAGAACGGTGCATTGCTGGCCCGTGCGCTGATCCACAACATGGCCGGAACCAGCCTGCCCGGCGATGCCGAGGAGCCGGCGGCGGAGGATCTCGCCTCCACCTCGGCCGAGGTGGCGGAAGAGGCGGCGGAGGCCACCGAGATCTTTACCGACGAGGCCGTGTCGCTGCCCAGGGCGGAGCCGGGACAGATCCGGCTGCCGCTGATCCTGAAGGATGGCGAGATGCGGCTGGGTCCGGTCCCGCTCGGCCCGGCGCCGCGTCTGCTGGGATAAGATCGCCCCGCCCGGCCCCGCGGCTGATGGGCCAACTCTGCCGCGCGCGTCCCCGCGCCCCCCGTCACGCAACGGCGGGTCGTGCGGTCAATGCGCGGCGGCCCAGCTTTCCCCGGTGCCGGCATCGACCACCAGCGGCACGGACAGCTTCACCGCCGGCTCCGCCGCGCCCTCCATCACCCCGCGCGCCGCGTCGACCAGATCGTCCACCGCCTTGTCCTCGACCTCGAAGACCAGTTCGTCATGGACCTGCAACAGCATCTTCGCGGGCAGATCCCGGATCGCGGCAGGCATGCGGATCATCGCGCGGCGGATGATGTCGGCCGCGGCCCCCTGAATGGGCGCATTGATCGCCGCGCGCCGCGCCCCGCCCGCCGCCGGACCCTTGGTGTTGATCCCCGGCGTCATGATGCGGCGGCCAAAGATCGTGCGCACGAAACCGTCGCGCTTGGCGTCCTCGACGGTCTTGTCCATATAGGCCCGGATTTCCGGGAAACGCTCGAAATACGTGTCGATGAAGGCCTGCGCCTCGGCCCGCGGGATGCGCAGATTGCGCGACAGCCCAAAGCCCGAGATGCCATAGATCACCCCGAAATTGATCGCCTTGGCCTGACGGCGGATCATCGGGTCCATGCCCTCGATGGGCACGCCGAACATCTGGCTCGCGGTCATGGCGTGAATGTCGATCCCGTCGCGGAAGGCCTGTTTCAGCGCCGGAATATCGGCGACATGGGCCAGGATCCGCAGCTCGATCTGGCTGTAATCGAGCGCCACCAGCCTGTGCCCCGGCGTGGCGATGAACGCCTCGCGGATGCGGCGGCCCTCTTCGGTGCGGATCGGGATATTCTGCAAATTCGGATCGGTCGAGGCCAGCCGCCCGGTCTGCGCCCCGGTGATCGAATACGACGTATGGACCCGCCCGGTATCGGCGTTCACATGGGTTTGCAGCGCATCGGTATAGGTCGATTTCAGCTTGGACATGCCGCGCCAGTCCAGCACGCGGGCGGGCAGGTCATGGCCTTCCGCCGCCAGATCCTCCAGCACATCGGCGCTTGTCGAATAGGCCCCGGTCTTGCCCTGCTTGCCGCCCGCAAGCCCCATCTTGTCGAACAGGATTTCGCCCAACTGCTTGGGCGAGCCCACGTTGAATTTCTGCCCGGCAAGCTCGTGGATCTCATCCTCCAGCCCGGCCATTTTCTGCGCGAACACATTCGACATGCGCGCCAGATGCTCGGGATCGACCTTGATCCCGGCCATCTCCATATCCGCCAGAACCGGCACCATCGGGCGTTCCAGCGTCTCGTAGGCGGTGGTCACCCGGTTGGGCGAAAGCTGCGGGCGCAGCATCTGCCAGAGCCGCCACGTGACTTCTGCATCCTCGGCGGCGTAGGGCGTGGCCTTGGCGATCTCGACCTGCTCGAAGCCGATCTGCGACTTGCCCGATCCGATCAGATCCTTGATCGGCATGGTGGTGTGGCCCAGCACCCGCTCGGACAGCGCATCCATGCCGTGCCCTCCGTCCCCGGCGGAGAGCGCATAGGAGAGCAGCATCGTATCCTCGATCGGCGTCATGCGGATGCCGAGCCGGGCGAGGATCTTCCAGTCATATTTGATGTTCTGCCCGATCTTCAGGATCGCCGCGTCCTCAAGCAGCGGCTTCAGCTTTCCGAGCACCAGATCCATGTCCAACTGCCCGTCGGATTTCGCGCCAGAGCCGAACAGATCGCCGCCGCCCGAGACATGGCCGACCGGGATGTAGCAGGCCGATCCCGCCTCGACACAGAGCGAGATGCCGACCAGATCGGCGGTCATTTCGTTCAGCCCGGTGGTCTCCGTGTCGATGGCGACGGCCCCCGCCTCCGCGATCCGCGCGATCCAGCTATCGAGCGCGTCTTCGGTGGCCACGGTCTCGTATCCGTCGCGGTCGATCTCCGGCCAGTCCGGCCCCGCCGCGGCCTCGCCCTGCGGGGCGGCTGGCGTGTCGGGCACGGACGGGGCTTCGACCTCGAATTTCTCGGCCACGCGGTTGGTCAGCGTGCGGAACTCCATCTCGGTCAGGAATCCCAGCAGCGTCTCCGGCTCCGGGTCGCGCAGCTCCAGCGTTTCCAGCGTGAAATCCAGCGGGGTTTCGCAATCGAGCTGCACCAATTGCTTCGACACCCGGATCTGATCGGCAAAGTCGATCAGCGTCTGGCGGCGCTTGGGCTGCTTGATCTCGTCGGCACGCGCCAGCAGCGTTTCCAGATCGCCGTATTCGTTGATCAGCAGCGCCGCCGTCTTGATCCCGATCCCCGGCGCGCCCGGCACGTTATCGACCGAATCCCCGGCAAGCGCCTGGATATCGACGACGCGATCCGGGCCGACGCCGAATTTCTCCTCGACCTCTTCCGGCCCGATCTCCTTGTTCTTGATCGGGTCGAGCATGGTCACCCCGTCGCCCACAAGCTGCATCAGATCCTTGTCGGAACTGATGATGACCGCCTCGCCCCCGGCCTCGCGCGCCTGGCAGGCGAGCGTTGCGATGATGTCGTCGGCCTCGAAATTCTCCAGCTCGATGCAGGCGATGTTGAAGGCCTTCGTCGCCTCGCGGGTCAGCGGGAATTGCGGCACGAGGTCTTCGGGCGGTGGGGGCCGGTTGGCTTTGTAGTCGGCGTAAAGATCGCTGCGGAAGGTCTTGGCGCTGTGATCGAAAATCACCGCGACATGGGTCGGCGCCATGTCGCCCTTGGAATCCTGCACGTATTTCCACAGCATGTTGCAGAACCCCGCGACCGCACCGATAGGCAGCCCGTCGGATTTGCGCGTCAGCGGCGGCAGCGCGTGATAGGCGCGGAAGATGAAGGCCGAGCCGTCGATGAGGTGAAGCTTGTGGCCCTTGCCGAAGGCGTTGGACATGGTGATCTCCCGCTGCGATGGACGGGTTGTGCCATGTCCGGGGCCGGGCTTCCAGTGGAACGGGCGGCGACCCCTCACCCTTATCGGGCAACAGAGGGCCAGCGGCTGTCCGCCGGATGGCCGGACCCGGTCAGGTCTGCGCGCTTAATGGCGAAACCCTCCGCCGGACATCCGGGCTCAGTGCGGCGGCACCGAAGCGGCCGTCCGTCGGGGCGGACAGCCGTTGGCCCGGCGGGCTTCGCCCTCGATTCCGGGCCGGGCACAGAACCCGATGGTCGGACAGTCCCAGAGGCGGGCTGTTCCCGCCCCCTCAATGCTCGTCGTGCACATTCTCCGCGTCGATCACGAAGCGCTTGTCGCAATAGCCGCAATCGACGAAGCCCATCTCGGGCGAGATCTTCAGCCACACCTTGGGATGGCCCAGCCCGCGCGATTCGTCGCCCGCACAGGCGACCTTCCAGGTCGTCACCGTCTCGGTCTCGGGCGCCGGGTGGGCGACGGCGCTGCTCTCGCCGGTGGAGAGCGGGTTTTCGGGCGGCACAAACTCTGACATGGCAAGCCTTCTTGTCGTGCGGGGCTGGATCGGGTCTAAACCCACATAGCCGACCGCACGCCACCCCGCAAGAACCGCCCCCGCAGAAGGCCAGGCCACGCCATGAACGAGACCCAGAACGCCATCGAGATCACCGGGCTGCGCAAGACCTATGCCGCCTCCGGCAAGGCGCCCCCGAAAGAGGCGCTGAAGGGGATCGACCTGACCATCCCGGCAGGCTCGATCTACGGGCTGCTGGGGCCGAACGGGGCGGGCAAGTCGACCACGATCAACATCATGGCCGGGCTGGTGAACAAGACCGCGGGGAACGTGGTGATCTGGGGTTTCGACCAGGACGTGAACCCGCGCAATTCCCGCGCCGCCATCGGGGTCATGCCGCAAGAGCTGAATATCGACCCGTTCCTGTCGCCCCGCGCCAGCCTGGAGGTGCAGGCCGGGCTATACGGCGTGCCCAGATCCGAACGCTGGACGGATGAGTTGCTGGCGCTTGTCGGGCTCAGCGATCAGGCCGAAAGCTATTCGCGCAATCTGTCGGGCGGGATGAAGCGGCGGCTTCTGCTGGCCAAGGCGCTTGTTCACCGCCCGCAGGTGCTGGTGCTGGACGAACCCACGGCGGGCGTCGATATCGGGCTGCGCGAGATGCTGTGGCAGAATGTCCGCCGCCTGAACGAGCTGGGCATGACGGTGATTCTGACCACGCATTACCTGGAGGAGGCCGAGCAGATGTGCGACCGCATCGCCATTATCGACCGCGGCGAGGTGCTGGTGGAAAACTCGACCGAGGCGCTTCTGGCCGGGGCGGATGGCAAGACGCTGGTGATCGCCACCGACGACACCCCGCTGCCCGCCTTGCCCGATGGCGTGACGGCAGAGCGGCGCGACGCGGGCCGGGTGGCGTTCAGCTATGCCCCCTCGCAGATGCAGCCCGATGCAATCATCGACGCGCTGCGCGGCGGCGGCCTGCCGATCCGCGACATTGCCATCGAGCAGCCGAGGCTGGAAGATGTGTTTGTCGAACTGACCCGGCACTGACCCTTCAGGAGGACGAGACATGGCCGACACATCCGGCACCATCACCGCGACCTGCCGCTGCGGGCAGGTGAAGATCACCGTGCAGGGCCCGCCCGCCGTGACCAATGCCTGCCACTGCACCGGCTGTCAGGCGATGACGTCGAGCGCGTTTTCCCTTGGCGTGATGTATCACGGCGACGCGGTGACGATCGAAGGCGAGACCGTCATGGGCGGGCTGAAGGGCGATGCCTCGCAGCATCATTGCTGTGCCAACTGCCTGAGCTGGGTCTTCACCCGCGCCGAGGGCTTCGCGCCCTTCATCAACATCCACAGCGCCATGTTGGGCGATCTGGCGCGGCAGCCGCCCTTTATCGAGGTCTGGACCGATGAGAAGCTGGACTGGGTGGAGACCGGCGCGGCGCACAGCTTTGCGCAGTTCCCTCCCCCCGGCGACATGCCCGGCCTGTTGCAGGAATTTGCGCGGTCGCGCGGCTGACGATCCCGCCTATCCGCTGACGCGGGCCAGCCATTCGCTGTGGATCGGCCCGCATTCGGCGCCCCGGTAAAGGCCGAGCGGCGTCACGATCCCGCCCGTGACGAACACCCATTGCTCGGATGTCTGCTGCTGATCGCCATCGACCGAAACGCCCACGCGCAGGTCGAGAACCGCGCGGTCCTGCCCGCCTTCGGCCTCCAGCACATAACCCCAGCCGCCGCCCTCGGCGGTGGTGACATTGCCGTAGCCATAGACCTGAATCGCATCGCCCTCGATCATCTCGATCAGCACCGCGCCGGCATGGCCTTGCGTGTCGGCGGCGAAACAGACCGGCGCGACGATGTCATCCGGCGCTTCGACGCGGATCTCGCCGGCAAGGGCCGCGGCGGGTGCCGCGCTGAACGCCATCAGCGCGGCGGCGGCCAGCGGGCAGAGGGTTCGCGGATCTGGCAAGGGCATCGGGGCAGCTCCGATTGCGGCGGGAACGGGACCGATCATAGCAGATCAGCACCGATTCGGCTGCAAAGCATTGCAGGCACGGGCGCGGCAGGCCGGAACCGCCTCATCGCCCCGGCAGCGCCGCCCCGGCGGGGCACGGCGCAGGCGGCATCAGCCCGGCGTCACTCCGGCATCAGCAGCATCGGCCCGATCACCCGACCGCCGAGGATATGCAGATGGAAATGCGGCACCTCCTGCACCCCGTCATTGCCGGCATTGGTGATCGCGCGGAACCCGTTGCCCTGATCCAGCGAGACCCCCTCGGCGCGGACCACCTCGGCGCAAAGCCGCATGAAGCCGGTGATCTCCTCGGGCGGGGCGTTGGCGGCGAAATCGTCGAAGCTGACATAGCGCCCTTTCGGGATCACCAGCACATGGGTCGGCGCCTTGGGGCTGATGTCGCGGAACGCCAGCGCGTGCTCGTTCTCGGCCACTGTGTCGTTGGGGATCTCGCCGCGCAGGATCTTGGCGAAGATGTTGCTGTCGTCGTAATCGTAACCCATCGGGCCTCCTCAATCGGCAAAGAGATACGGCGTCGCCGCGATCTGTCTGGCGGTATCCTCTTCCACATGCAGGAAGGCCGCAAGCACCCGCGCATTCGCCTCCACCCCGGCCGCCTCGCTGATCTCGTGATAGCCGCGCAGATGCAGGTCGCGCAGCCGGGCCGATTCCTGGTCCAGATCGTTGCGCACGATGGGCAGAAGCCGTTCGACCACCTGCGGCGGGGTGGACGGGTTGGCCAGCCCGACCCGGCCGATATGGCCGCGCAGATAGGCGTCGTCGAAATCCGGCTCGATGAACAGAACGCGGGTCACGCCGCGGTCGCTGGTCAGATCCTGGATCAGATCGAGCGCCGAGGGATCGAGGCAGATCACCAGCCGGTGATCCTCGTATTCGGCATGCAGCAGCCTGATGAGCGCGCGGCGATGGCGCTCGCGCTTGGCGACGGTCTTTTCCACCCCGCCCAGATCGGGCAGATGGGCGTCGCGCTCGTTGAACAGGTAATCCACCGCCGGCACGTCGCTGTGGCCGCGGATCGCGGCGGTCAGGCGTTTGGCCACGTGCCATTTCTTCGCCACCACGATCAGAAGCTGCGCCTTGCCGGCCAGGCCGCTGTCCATTTCCCAGAAGCGCGGGGCGAAACGCTGCCCGACCCGGCCGCGTGCGGTCAGGAAGCGGAACAGCGACTTGCCCTCGCCCGAGATCGCGAAATGCAGCCCCTGTGCCTGCCACAGCACACCCAGCCGCGATTTCAGCTCCTGCGCCTCGGGGCTGATCTTGCGCGCGAACAGATAGTCCTGACGCAGCAGCATCTCGTAGTGGTCGTTGTGAAACACCACCGGCATGCCGTAATCGGTGAAGATCAGATAGGTAAGAGTGCGCGACCGGATCTCTCGCCGCGGCACGAGATGGCGCACCAGGGTCTGGAAGAAGATCTCGTCGGGGATCCAGGTGGTGCGGAAGAACCGCATCACGTCGCGGCGGTCCCGGCAGAAATCCAGGATCTTCTCGACGGTCTCGCGGCGCAGGCACCACCACTGGCTGCCGATCATGATCTGCAGATCATCGGGGATTCGCCGGGTCAGCCCCAGCCGCTTCTGGATGTTGTAGCTGGCATAGAAGCGGCGCGGCTGGCTGCGCTCGTTGAACCAGTGCCGATAGATCAGCCGGTCCTCCTTCATGCCCGTCTTGATCCAGTCCGAGCCGAAGAAATCGACGCTCTCGATGTAATCGACATCTTCCGCATCCAGCAGGTCGCGGGCGAATTCCGCCGACTTGATCGGCATGCAATCGCCCGACAGCATGTAGAAATGCGTCGCGGCCGGAAAGGAATCGACGGCGATGCGCACCGCCTCCAGCGTCGCCTCGACCAGCGACCACGCGCCCCAGCCGCATTTCACCCGCCGTTTGGCAAAGGTGATGTTGGGATGATGCTCAAGCGCCTCGCGCAGCCGCAGGTAATCGGCAAAGGGTGCGCGGGCGTCGAAATGGATGGCCACGTAATCGCCGGTCTCCGACAGCCGCCTGGCCTGGGCGATCAGGCCCTCCACATCCTTGTGGGCCAGCAGGATGAAGGCGATCTTGGCCATGGCTCTCCGGTCGGGCGTCGGGCGTCGTGCGTCGCGGTTCATGTGACAGGGCGTTGAAAACCCTGCGCTGATCTGCTTTTGTCTGTAACGATTTTGGCAGGTGTCGCAACCCGCCGCATACCACCAGAGGATGTGCAATGGGGTTTCCCGGTGTCTGGATGACGGAAAGCGAAAGTCTCGTTTACCGGGTCGTGCCGAAATGCGCCTGTTCGACGATCGGCCAGATTATGTTCCATTCCGATCACGGACGCTATTTCGACGGCGACATCCATGACAGCAAGGACGGGCTGCACAAGTGGAACCAGGACCACAGCCAGCCCTTGATCGAGGAGGCGGTCCGGGCCGGGCGCGGCGTGACCTTTACCTGCGTGCGCAACCCCTATTCGCGCATCCTGTCGTCGTTCTTCGACAAGATCGCGGGGATTCAGCGCAACGGCAAACGCTATCGCGGCAATCTGGTCCCGCAGCTCATGCAGCGCTACGGGATCGAGGTCGGCAGCCCGGATGACGAGTTCGATTTCGACCAGGTCCGCTCCTTCCGCCGCTTCCTGCTCTTCGCGCGCGATACGATCCGCTGGCGCCGCCCGATGGAACCCGACATCCACTGGTCGGCCATGTCGGGCCATATCTCGACCTTCATCACCAATGGCGGGAAATACGACCAGATCTTCTTCACCGAGAAGTTCAACGAAGGCATGCAGCGCGTGCTGGACGCGGCCGAGACGCCGGTGAAGATCGACGTGAACGACGTGCCGCGCTTCAACGAATCCGAAGGCCACGGCCCCAAGCGGGCGCATAAGGTCAGCGACTATTTCGACGATCTCTCCCGACACCTGCTGTGGGAGATCTACAAGCGCGATTTCGTGCTGTTCAAATATGATTTCGACGATCCCGACAACAAGTTCCCGACCGCCGAGGTCGACCTGGACGAGGTCCACGCCAAGCTGGGCCGCTGACCGCGCCGTCCCGATTTCCTTTCCGGGATAGCACGCCTCGGGTTCAGCGCGGCGGCGGTCCGTGGGCTGCGGCCAGGTTGGCATCGCTCAGCAGGCGGCGATGGCGCTGCGCCTCGCGCCGCATCCGCGCGAAGCTGGTGATCCCCCGCGCCTCGAGCGCGGGCAGCATCCGCAGATAGGCCTGCGCCGTGGCCTCGGCATCGCCCATCGCGGTATGGCGACGCTCGGGCGGCAGGACGATCCCCAGCCGGTCGCAGATCGCATCCAGGCTGTGGGTGGCGCCCTGCCCCCAGAGCATCGCCGACAGCAGCACCGTGTCCATCACCGGGTTGGAAAAATGCCGCCCCGACTCGGCCTCTGCCGCGCGCAGAAGCCCCATGTCGAACGGCGCGTTATGGGCGATCAGCACCGCATCCTCAGCAAATGCGTGGAAATCGCGCAGCGCCGCCGCCATGTCGGGCGCATCCGCCACCATCTGATCGGTGATGCCGTGATACCGGGTCGATCCGGGCGGGATCGCACGGCACGGATGCACCAGCGTCTCGAAACGCTCGCCGGTCAGCCGCCCGCCCGCGATGCGCAGCCCGGCAATCTGCACGATCCGGTCAGAGAGCGACAGCCCCGTCGTCTCGGTGTCGAAGACGACGCAGCACAGTCCGCGCAGATCCCGCTCGTCTTCGCGGCCGGACGCGGCGAGCGCGAAATCATAGGTGACCGAGGGGCGCGCCGCGCGCGGGATCTCCGACAAAGGCAGCGGCAGGACCAGCCGGAAGCCATCGCCCTGCGGCTCGGGCCAGATCGCGCTGTCATGCGCGGCCAGGATCTCCGCCCCGCTCAGATCGGGCGTGTCGGGATCGGGCGGATCCTGCAGCCAGCGGTCCAGCTCATCCACCGCCAGCTTCGCACCCTGCCAGCGCAGGCTCAGCACCGCCTCGCCCTGCGCGGCGCGGATCTCGGCCGTGGGTGGCCGGCCGCTCTCCTCCAGCCGCGCCCCGAGCGCGGCCAGCAGACCGCCGATCTGCCAGCCATCCGCCGCCAGCGTCACCGGCGCCACCTCACCCAGCGGCAGGCCCATCCCGCGGGCCAGCTCCTCCGCCGCGACGCGGGGGCGGTCTTGCGGGGCATCTGACAGCGTCCGGTCCAGATCGCGCAGCGCGGTGACTATCCCCTGCCCCGCCGCGCGGATCGCCTGCTGCGCCGGGGCGGGCAGCGTCCGGCCCGGATCGTCAAGCAGCGGCGCCAGGGCCGCGGCATGGCGGCGCAGCGCCTCGATGGGGGCATACGGGGGGGCGGGCCGGTCCTGCGCCGGGCGCAGGATCAGCACGCTGCCGCCCATCTCTCCGGGCAGGGCGCGCATCCGCCCGCGCAGCCGCGTGCCATCCGCCGCGCTCAGCGCCAGATCGGTGGCCGCCGCCCCGGCCGCCAGCCGCGCCCGCGCCGCCGCCAGACCGCCGCCGTCAAGGGATCGTTCGAGCGGGCGTTCCAGCGCCAGGCCGGGCAGAAGCTCGGCCGCGGCGGCATTATAGAACAGCACCCGCCCCTGCCCGTCGGCCATCACCGCCCCCGCCCCGATATCGGACAGCAGATGCTCCAGCAGCCGCTTGTCCTGCGCGTCCGCCTCGGCATGGGCGGCCATCGCCGCGTCCAGCACCCGCGCCGCGCGGTCCCGCGCCGCGGCCGCCCCCGCCACCGCCTGCGCAAGTTCGGGCAGGTCACGCGCCTCCTGCGGATCCGGGCCGGTGCCGGTCAGAAGCGCGCCGGTCAGCCGCTCGACCGGGCGGGCCAGATGCCGGTCCAGCAGAAACCAGATGCAGGAAATCAGCACCAGGCTGCCCAGCCCGCCGATCAGCGCGATCAGGCTCAGCGCATCGACGAGACCGGCGGGCGAACCCTCCCCCGCGCGCAGGCCCCGCCACGCCAGCCCGAGCGCGGCCAGCACCAGCATCGCCACCCCGGCCCCCAGCACGGCGAAGATCAGCAGCACCCGCCGCCGCAGCGGCAGCCGCATCAGCATGCTCCGGCCGCCAGCACCCGCGCCATCTCGGCGCGCAATTCCGACAATTCAAACGGCTTGGCGATGAACCCGTCCGCGCCGAGCGCCAGCCCCTTGCGCCGTTCCAGCGCCGATCCCCGCGCCGTCATCAGCAGCACCCGCACCGCGCGCAGATCGGCATCCTCGCGCATCTCCTGCACGATCTGATAGCCGGATTTCTCGGGCAGCATCACGTCGAGCAGCACCAGGTCCGGCCGCATCTCGCGCAGCGCCGCGATGGCGCCGCCGCCACTGGCCAGCCGGGCATGGTCATGCCCGTCCCGCGTCAGCAGGAAATCGAGCGCGAAGGCAATGTTGTCCTCGTCCTCGATGACCATGATCCGGGCCATGTCAGCCGCCCTGCCCGCAGATCGCGGCGAAGGCAGGATCGCCGGGCGCGGCCGGCTGCCAGTCGGCATCGGGGGCGCGGGTCCGCCCGGCCGCGCAATCGACCCCCTGTTCGACCGTGACACTGCGTTTCCAGCGTTCGACCAGGATCACCGGCACGATCTGCGCCCCCTGTCCGTCATCGCGCACCGCCTGCGGGTCGATCAGCGCCAGACGCGAGGTCGGCGCGACCACGAAGGTCCAGGGCCGCAACCCGCTGCGCCCGGTGCCTTCCGCGACCACCTGCACCCGCTCGGGAAGCTGCGCCTTGATGCGGCTGGCCCAGCTATATTCGTTCCATGTGGCATAGATCAGCATCGACGCCCCGATCCCCGCCGGCAGCACCCAGGTCGGCAGCGGCCGTCGCGCCGCGCGCAGCGCGTGGGACAGCGCGTAGAGCAATGCGGCCGCGCCGATGGCCACGGCAAACACGCCAAGCAGATCGGCCCCGACCCCGCTGATCTGGTTCATGTCAGGACTCCCTTCCCGTGGCCGAGCGATGACTGCATGGTGCGCACCACCACGAAGGCATCGCGCAGATGGCTGCGTTCGAAATCCGGCAGATTGGAGGGCGACAGGAAATTATCCGGCCGCCGCCCCGCCCGAACGAGTGCGGCCTGGTTTTCCAGCCGCAATGTCTGGATCAGGTCATAGGCGGCGATGAGATCACGCGCCCCGCTGCCGGAGATGACGCCCGCATCCTCTGCCGCCTCCAGCCGGGCGCGGGTGTTGACCGGCGCAAGCCGCCCCTGAAGCGCATAGACCCGCGCCAGATCCGCCACCGGCACCACCCCGTTCATCTTCATGTCGATATGGCCCTGATGCTCGCCCGACCGGATCGTCGCAAATCCGCGGATCAGCCCGAGCGGCGGCTGGTGCTTCAGCGCATTGGCGGTCATATGCGCCACGAAGATCGAGTTCTCGGACGCCATCTCCAGCGTCTCGGCCTGAAGCCCGGCCAGCAGATCGGCCGCGCCGCCGATGGCGCGCAGATCGAACATGACCGAGGCCAGCATCTGCGCCTCGGGCGAGGTGCGTTCGATCCAGCCGCGGAAATAGTCGCGCCACACCGCGCGGGGCTGCCGCCATCGCGGGTTGGTGGCCATCATGTCGCCAGGGCAATAGACATAGCCCGCCGCATCCAGCCCGTCGCTGACAAACCGCGCCAGCTCGGTGAAATAGGGATCATCGGGGTCGGTGCCATCCGACAGGATCAGGATATTGTCCTGATCCGACACCCCGGTCTGATCCTGCCGCCCCTGGCTGCCGCAGGCCGCCCACAGATAGGGCGCGGGCGGCGGACCCAGCCGTGCCTCGGCCAGCGACAGCAGGCGGCGCGTCACCGCGTCGGCCACATCGGTAATCAGCCGCGTCACGATTTCATGGCGCTGATGGGCGGCGACCAGCGTGACCAGCAGATCGGGAATGCGCGCGGTGATCTGCGCCATCTCGGCGACCGTCTCGGCCTGCGCCACCTCGCGGATCAGGGCCGAGCCGGAAATCGCCTGCAACCGCGTCAGATCGGTCTGGGTGACCATGCCGACAAACCGCCCCGCCTCGACCACCGGCAGATGTCCGACGCGCCGCTCCATCATGGTGTTCAGCACGTCCGAGCCGAGCGCCGAGGGCGGCAGGCTGACCGGATCTGCGGTCATGATGTCTTGCACGGGGCCCGACAGCGCGCGCCCCTCCGCCACGACCCGGTTCGACATGTCGCGGATCGTCACCAGACCCAGCAGCCCGCCCGCCTCATCGGTGATCCCCAGTGAGGACACCCCGGCATCGCGCATGATCCGCGCCGCCTCGGCAATCGGGGTCTGCGGGCCGGTGGCGACCGGATCGCGCCCCAGCAGATCCGCCACCTTCAGCGCCGCAATATCCGCCCCGCCGCGCGACACCGCGCCGCCGCGCCGAAAGAAGCGCGCGAAGGCCGGGCTGTCCCGCATCAGGCGATGAAACTCGGCCGCAGGCAGCATCAGCAGCGCCCCCGCCCGCGTCACCCGCGCCGTCGTGGCCGCGCGCCCTTCGGCCAGAAGCCCGCGTTCCCCGAAGCTGTTGCCCCGGCCAAGCTGCGAAACCAGCCCGCCATTGCCATCCGTGACTTCGACCTGCCCGGTCTGGATCAGATACAGCCCGTCGAGCGGGGCGCCTTCGGTATAGACGGTCTCGCCGTCCTGCCACTCCCTGCGGGCGAAGGAACCGGCCACACGGGCCAGCTCGTCCTCCGGCAGGGCATCATAGGGGTGAATGCTGGAAAGAAACTGCTGGATCGGGTCCATCTCGCCCCTGCGCAAAAGATGCCGCGCCCCCCCGGCAGGGGACGCGGCGGTGACACTCAGTGATGGGCGGTCGCCGCACCGGCCCCGCGCGGCACGCGGATCGATTCGACCAGCTCGACGATCTCCGCCGGCGGCTCCTCGGTCGCGTTCGACACGAAATAGGCCACGCCGAAATTGATCAGCGCCCCGATCACCCCGAAGGAGGCCGGCGAGATGCCGAACATCCAGCTTGCCGCGTTATCCTCGAACAGGTTGGTGCCCGCGATGAACAGGAACCCCTTGTAGGCGAAGATATACATCAGCGTGGAGATGATCCCGGCCAGCATCCCCCAGATCGCCCCCTGCTTGTTGATGCGGGTCGAGAAGATCCCCATCATCAGCACCGGGAAGATCGACGATGCCGCAAGCCCGAAGGCAAGCGCCACGGTCTGCGCGGCAAATCCCGGCGGGTTCAGCCCTAGGATCGTCGCCACGAGAATCGACACAGCCATCGAGATCCGGGCCGCGTTCAGCTCGCCCTTCTCGCTGATATCCGGTGCCAGCCAGCCCTTGACGAGGTCATGCGACACGGCACCCGAGATCGCGAGCAACAGCCCCGCCGCCGTGGACAAGGCCGCCGCCAGGCCGCCCGCCGCCACGATGGCGATGACCCATCCCGGCAGGTTGGCGATTTCCGGGTTGGCCAGAACCATGATGTCGTTGTTCACCGTGGTCAGCTCATTACCCGCCAGACCCTGCTCCTCGATCGCGGCCGACAAGGCCTCGCTCTCGCCGGCTTCGTTGTAGTACTGGATCATGCCGTCGCCGTTCTTGTCTTCCCAGTTGAGAAGCCCGGTGACCTGCCAGTTGCGCATCCATTGCTTGTCCTCATCGTTTTCGATGGATTCAAGCGTCACCGCCGGCTGGCTGAAGGTCTCGCCCGCCTCGGCGCCCGGCCACATGGTGGTGGTCAGGTTGAAGCGCGACATCGCCCCCACGGCCGGGGCCACGGTGTAAAGCAGCGCGATGAAGACGAGCGCCCAGCCCGCCGATTTCCGCGCATCCGCGACTTTCGGCACGGTGAAGAAGCGGATGATGACATGCGGCAGACCCGCCGTGCCGATCATCAGCGCCAGCGTGAACAGCACCATGTCCAGCGTCGAGGTGTGATGCGCGGTATATTCGCGGAAGCCCAGATCCGTCACCACCTGGTCCAGCTTGGTCAGGAACTTGGTGTCGGTCCCGTTCAGCGTGCCGAACAGACCCGTCTGCGGCAGGAAATGCCCGGTCAGTTGCAGCGCGATGAAGATCGCCGGGATCGTATAGGCGATGATCAGCACGACATATTGCGCCACCTGCGTATAGGTGATGCCCTTCATGCCGCCCAGAACCGCATAGCAGAACACGATCGCCGCCCCGATCCACAACCCGGTGGAGTTCGAGACCTCCAGGTAGCGCGAGAAGGTCACGCCCACCCCGGTCATCTGCCCGATCACGTAAGTAATCGAGATGATCAGCAGGCAGACCACGCCGATGATCCGCGCGGTGCGCGAATAGAAGCGGTCTCCAATGAATTCCGGCACCGTGAACTTGCCGAATTTCCGCAAATAAGGCGCCAGCAGCATCGCCAGCAGCACATAGCCGCCCGTCCAGCCCATCAGATAGGTGGAGTTGTCATAGCCGGTGAAGGCGATCAGCCCGGCCATGGAGATGAAGGAGGCGGCCGACATCCAGTCCGCGGCGGTGGCCATGCCGTTCATCACCGGGCTGACGCCCCGGTTCGCGGCATAGAATTCGCTGGTCGAGCCGGCGCGCGCATAGATGGCGATGCCGATATACAGCGCAAAGCTGAGCCCGATAAAGATCAGGTTAAGGGTAAACTGGCTCATCTTACTCCTCCACCCCATGCTCGCGGTCGAGCTTGTTCATGCGCCAGGCATAGGTGAAGATCAGCACGATGAAGACCAGGATCGCGCCCTGCTGGGCGAACCAGAACCCCAGATCGGTGCCGCCGACCGCGATGCCGCTGATGAGCGGGCGGAAGATGATGGCGAAGCCGTAGGATACAAGCGCCCAGATGGCGATGCAGATATAGATGATCTTCAGATTGGCCCGCCAATAGGCATTGGTGGCTTGCTTGTCACTCATGTCCCCAGGTTCCTCCCATGTGAGAACCGCCGCCCTGTTCTTCGCCCTTCCCGCGCGCGGCGGCGACGCGCGGGGGGCGATGGCCGGGACCGTTCAGCCCCGGTTCATGCGATTGTCGATCAGATCGTCCACCACCTCGGGCTCGGCTAGGGTCGAGGTGTCGCCCAGGCTGCCGTAATCATCCTCGGCGATCTTGCGCAGGATGCGGCGCATGATCTTGCCGGAGCGGGTCTTGGGCAGGCCCGGCGCCCATTGGATCAGGTCGGGCTTGGCGATGGGGCCGATCTCGTTGCGCACCCAGGTCTCCAGCTCCTTGCGCAGCTCGTCGCTGGGCTCGACCCCGTTCATCAGCGTGACATAGGCATAGATGCCCTGCCCCTTGACCTGATGCGGATAGCCGACGACGGCGGCCTCGGCGACCTTGGCGTGGGCCACAAGCGCCGATTCCACCTCGGCCGTGCCCATGCGGTGGCCCGAGACGTTGATGACATCATCCACCCGCCCGGTGATCCAGTAATAGCCGTCCTCGTCGCGCGTGCAGCCGTCGCCAGTGAAGTAATAGCCCTTATATTGCTGGAAATACGTCTCCATGAAGCGCTGATGATCGCCCCAGACGGTGCGCATCTGCCCCGGCCAGCTATCGGCGATGCACAGCACGCCGCTGGCGGGATCGCCCTCCTGCACCTTGGCGGATTCGGGATCGAGGATCACCGGGTTGACGCCGAAGAAAGGCAGCGTGGCGGACCCCGGCTTGGTCTCCACCGCGCCGGGCAGCGAGGTGATCATGTGCCCGCCCGTCTCGGTCTGCCACCAGGTATCGACGATCGGGCAGTTCCCCTTGCCGATATTCTTGTCGTACCAGTTCCACGCCTCGGGGTTGATCGGCTCGCCCACCGTGCCCAGAAGGCGCAGGCTGGACAGGTCGTATTTCTCGACATGCTCGGTGCCCTGCCCCATCAGCGCGCGGATCGCGGTCGGCGCGGTGTAGAACTGGTTGACCTTGTGCTTTTCGCAGACCGCCCAGAACCGACCCGCATCGGGATAGGTGGGCGTGCCCTCGAACATCAGCGTCGTCGCGCCATTCGCCAGCGGGCCATAGATGATATAGCTGTGGCCGGTGACCCAGCCCACATCCGCCGTGCACCAGAACACGTCGCCCTCGTGATAATCGAAGGTGTATTGATGGCTGATCGCGGCATAGACCAGATAGCCGCCGGTCGAATGCACCACGCCCTTGGGCCGCCCGGTCGAGCCGGAGGTATACAGGATGAACAGCGGATCTTCTGCGTTCATCGGCCGCGGCGGGCAGTCCGGGCTGACCTCCTCCATCATCGCCTTCACATCGACATCGCGTCCCTCGACCCAGGTGGTCTGATCGCCGGTATGCTTCACCACCAGGCAGCGCACCTTGTCCGAGCAGTGCAGCAGCGCGGCATCGGCATTGGATTTCAGCGCCGTCCGCCTGCCGCCGCGCGGCGCGGTGTCGGCGGTGATGACCGCCTTGGCCTCGGAATCGTTGATCCGGTTCGCCAGCGCATCGGGCGAGAAGCCCGCAAATACGATCGAATGAATCGCCCCGATCCGCGCGCAGGCCAGCATCGCGTAGGCCGCCTCGGGGATCATCGGCAGATAGATCACCACCCGGTCGCCGCGCATCACACCCTGGCTCAGCAGCACATTGGCAAACCGGTTCACCCGGTCGCTGAGCTGATTATAGGTGATATGCTGCGCCTCGGCCTCGGGATCGTCGGGCTCGAAGATGATCGCGGTCTGATCGCCGCGCGACTCCAGATGCCGGTCCACGCAGTTGACGCAGGCATTCAGCACCCCGTCCTCGAACCATTTGATCGAGACATCGCCAAAGGTGAAATCGGTGTTCTTGACCTTGCTGTAGGGCTCGATCCAGTCCAGCCGCTTGCCCTCGCGGCCCCAGAACCCCTCGGGATCAGAGATCGATTCGTCGTATAGCTTCCGGTAATCCTCGGGCCCGGCATGGGCATTCTCGAACCCTGCCGGAATCGGATGTTTCGCAATGTTTTCAACGGCCATGGCAATCTCCCCCCATTTGAAATCTATGCACGCCGGACACGCGGCCGGCGGCGATTGACGGATCAGATGTTGCGGCAAAGTAAATCACAATGAATTGCCGCCATAAAGCATTTTTATTATTGGATAATTTTGTAAATTCGTTGACGAAATCAACGCCGGTTTTGTAAACAATTCACAGCGGCGTGAGCGCAATGACGGGGCTTGCCGCCCGCCTTCCGGCAAGGCAGCGTAAGCCCATGACGACAAACCCGCTTCTGGATGTGGATGAGGACGCGCGCCAGCTTGCCCGGCGGCTGATCGCGCAGATGCAGCACGCCGTTCTGGCCGTGACCGACCCCGCGCACGGCGCGCCGCACCTGTCCCGCATCGCGGCCCAGCCCGATCTGGACGGCACGCCGATGGGCTGGCTGTCGGCCATCGCGATCCATTCGCGACTGCTGACTGATACCCGGCAGGCCGGTCTGCTGATCGAGGATGCGCGCGCCTCGGGCGAGGCCATGACCCGGCCCCGCCTCAGCCTTCAGGTCATCGCCGTTCCGCAACCCCGCGACGATGCGCGCAACCCCGCCCGGATGCGGGCCTGGCTGGCCCGGAACCCGAAGGCGCGGGTCTATGCAACGCTGCCGGATTTCCGCTTCTGGCGGCTGGAGCCGCAGGGCGGGCTGCTGAATGCCGGCTTCGGCCGGGCCTGCCGGCTGAGCGCGGATGATCTGAAAATCCCCCCGGAGCGCGTGCGCCGGGGGGATTGAGCAGCAGCTTCCGGCCCGGATCAGTTCGGCTCGTCCATCCGCGCCCGGATCACCACCTTGCCGCGCGCAGGCCGCGACCATTCGACCTGCAGATTGCCGCCACCCGGCCCCTGCTGGCTGCGCACCCAGGGCATCTCCGTCAGCCGGCTGCCATCCGCCGCGTCGATGCGCGAGGCCGCGGTCAGCGAGTCGACATGCTTGGCCCGCGCCCGGAACGGCAGATGGCGCGCCACCGGCACCACCCAGCTTGCCTGGGCGGCAGGCTGCTCATGGGTGATCTGCACCGGGTTGGCGACATAGTCCAGCACCCCGTTATAGGTATTGCCGGCAAACAGGATGTTGCGCATCCGCGACAGGTTCATCGCCGCATGGCTGGTGTCGATCTTCTCCACCCGGTCGATCTTGTTGCCGCCGACAAGAAAGACATTGTTGGTCACGCTCAGCCCGTGGATGAAATGCCCGGCACCAAACGGCTTGACCGAGATCCAGGCGAAATCCTTCAGCACCTCATGCACGGTGAAATGATTGCCGGTGATCGACAGCCCGCCGAAGGAATAGGAGTTCTGCCCGAATGCCGGCACGGGTGCATATTCATTGGTCCATTCGATCAGGCAATTGTCGATGTAATTGCCGGTGATGACCGTCTTGCAATTGGTCCGCGTCAGCACCAGCCCCGGCACCCGCTTGCCGCTCTGCGCGTCATCGCCCTGGAACCAGTGATTGCCGACGATCAGATGCCCGGTGCCGTCCGCCACCATGAAACAGCCGAAGCGGACAAAGCGGTTCTCGCGGATCTTGGTGTCGTTGGCGTTGACATTGATCGCGACGCTGCGGCGGTCCTGCGCGTTCAGATGCATCTCGTTGGACATGAACTGGCAGCGATCCACCTGCATCCCCTGGCAGCCCCGCCCGGCCGAGGTTATGCCCCGGTCGCGCGGTCCGGCCACGTAGCAGTCGCGGATATTGAACAACAGCCCGTCTGCCGGAAGCATCAGGAAGCTGGCCTTGCCGTTCAGCGAGATCTCCAGATCGGCAAAATTCACATGCGAGCAGCTCTCCATGCCCAGGAAATCGAAGGCATAGCGGAACCGCTCGAACCGGTATTGCCTCGTGCCCGACCCGCCATGCAGCGGCTGCGACAGGGTCAGCGTCTGCGCGCCGACATTCTTCGCCTTCACATAGACCTCGCGCCCGACGCCGGGGCCGGAGATATGGCTGCCGATCTCGATATTGGCGACATTGACCACATTGGTCAGGATCTCGGGGCGCGCCGCGTCGTATCGCGCCTGCGACTGCACCACCCGGCTCTGCCATTTCGGCCCGTCCACGATGTTGATCTGCCCGTTGCAGATCACCCGGCGATTGCGGAACTTCGTCAGGCCGGGCGACAGCGCGGTCATCACCATCGGCTCGGTCAGGTCGATCTTGCGGCCGCGCAGGTCCAGTTCGCTGTGATCGGTATATCCGAACAGCGCCTGCAGCGCGCGTTTCAGCGCCTCGGTCTCATCCCCGAAAGCGGCGGCATAGCTGGGATAGTCGAAGCTGCCCATCAGCGTCAGCCGGGCGGCGCGCGGCATGCTCAGCGTGCCGGTGAAGCGGACCGGCGCGCTCAGCGTCAGATCCGAGCCGATGCGGAAAACTCCCTGAGGCACCACCACCGTCCGGCCCTTCGCCGCATCATCCGCCGCCTTGAACGCCGCGCGATTATCCGTCACCCCGTCCCCGACCGCTCCGAAGTCGCGCACATCGACGAGATCCATCATCTCGCGCAGGAAGGCCCCGGTCACGTCCTCGATCTTCAGCGATTCGATGCGCAGCGTGCCGCCATTCGCACCGATCAGGTCCAGCCCGAAATGACCGTAGACCTGCCGCGCCCCCCAGACCATGTCGACCCCGCCGCGCCGGCCGCTGCCGACAATCGCGCTGATCTCGACCACGCGGCCGTAATCGGGCAGTTGCGTGGCCGCGCCGATCTCGTCCAGCCCGGTGACATGGCTGCGCGCCCCGTCCCCGGCCCAACCCGCGATCCGGGCCGAGGGGCGCGGCCCCGCCACCGCCTTCAGCCGCGCCGAGACGCGCAGATAGGTGCCGGGCGGCAGCGGCGTCTCGCCGGTGAAGCGGATGCGGGTGACATCCTCGACCTTGCTGATCTCCAGACAGGCGCCGAAATCCTGATCGGCCTGGACGATCGCCGCGTTGGCCATCCCGGCCCAGCTCGCACCGCCCGGCGTGCCGTATTCGCGCGACCAGGCCGCCAGCCCGGCGGCGAAACCCGGTGGCGACAATTTCAGCCCGTCGGTGATGGCGATGTTCATGCACGGTCTCCCCTTAACTCGGCCCGCGGCCTGTGTCGGGAAAAGGTCCGTTTCCGCGGTTAAACCCGCCTTAATCCGCCGCGCGTTGCATCGGCCCGCCCGGTCAGGCGGTGCCCAGATCGCCCTGCAGCGCACGCCCGATCAGGGCGCGGGTCTCGTCAATGCCGTAAAGCGCGATGAATCCGCCGAACCGCGGCCCCTGATCGGCGCCCAGCAACACCTGGTAAAGCGCCTGGAACCAAGCCCTGAGTGGCTCGAAGCCGTGATCCTTGCCGACGGCGAACACCATGGTCTGCAACTCCTCGGGATCGGCCGCCCCGTCCCATTCGGCCAGACGCCGCGCCAGATCCTCAAGTGCCGCGCGTTCTTTCTCATCCGGCGCGCGGAACACCCGCGTCGGCGCCACGAAATCCTCGAAATAGCGCAACGCATAACCTGCCGCTTCATCAAGCTGCGGATGCGTTTCGGGCGAGGCATCGGGCGCATAGCGGCGGATGAACCCCCACAGCCCAGCCTTATCCTTGGCACCAGCCACCGAGGCCAGGTTCAGCAGCATCGCGAACGGCACCACCATATCCGAGGACGGCACCTGTCCGCGATGGATGTGATAGACCGGATTGGCCAGTTGCTGCTCCGGTGCCTGGTCGGGATAGGCCCGCAACTGCTGGTGATATTCGTCCACCGCCTTGGGGATCACATCCCACCACAGACGCTTGGCGGTTTTCGGTTTCTGATACATGAAATAGGACAGGCTTTCCGACGCGGCATAAGTCAGCCATTCGTCAATGGACAAACCATTGCCCTTGGATTTGCTGATCTTCTGCCCCTGATCGTCCAGGAACAGCTCATAAGTGAAATGTTCCGGCTTGCGCCCGCCCAGAACCTCGCAGATCCCGTCATAGATCGGCGTATTGGTGCTGTGATCCTTGCCATACATCTCGAAATCGACATCCAGCGCGGCCCAACGCGCGCCGAAATCCGGCTTCCATTGCAGCTTCACATTTCCGCCCGTGACCGGCAGGGTCCACTCACGCCCCTCCTCGTCGTCAAAGGTGATCTCGCCCTTCGCCGCATCGACATGCTTGATCGGCACATAGAGCACGCGGCCGGTTTCGGGGTGGATCGGCAGGAAGCAGCTATAGCTTTGCTGGCGTTCCTCGCGCAGGCTGGCCAGCATGATCTTCATGATGTCGTCGTAACGCTCGGCGGCGCGCAGCAGCGTCGCATCGAACTCGCCGGATTTGTAGAACGCCGTCGCCGACATGAAATCATACTGAAACCCGAACGTGTCCAGAAACCGCCGCAACATGGCGTTGTTGTGGTGCCCGAAACTCTCATATTCCCCGAACGGATCGGGCACGGCGGTCAGCGGTTTCTGCAGGTTCTCGCGCAACAATTCCTGCTGCGGCACGTTCTCCGGCACCTTGCGCATCCCGTCCATGTCGTCCGAGAAGCAGATCAGCCGGGTCGGAATATCCGAAATCACCTCGAAGGCGCGCCGGATCATCGTCGTGCGCGCCACCTCTCCGAACGTCCCGATATGCGGCAGGCCGGACGGACCATAGCCCGTCTCGAACAGCACATAGCCCTTTTCGGGATCCTTCTTCGCATAGCGTTTCAGCACCCGGCGCGCCTCTTCGAAAGGCCAGGCCTTGGAAGTCATCGCGGCGTCGCGCAGGGTGGTCATGGTGAAATCTCCTGAAGGGGTCGCGGGCGGCTTATTGAAACCCCGCGCCATCGTCAATATTTTGCCCGAAACCAGAAGGAAACCGCCTCTTGACGCTCGATAACTCGTCCTTTTCCGCCTGCGACGCGCTCGTCTCCGTGATGGTGGCGGTGTCGGCCTCCGATTCCAATATCCGCACCGCCGAGCTTGTCGCCATCGAGCGGATGGTGAATCACATGCCGGTCTTTGCCAGCTACGACGCCGACCGCATCCGCGCCGTGTCGCAGACCGTCATCGCGCTGTTCGAGGAGGAGGACGGGCTCGACGCGCTGTTCGGGCTGATCCATGACGCGCTGCCGGAACGGCTCTATGAAACCGCCTATGCACTTGCCTGCGACGTGGCCGCCGCCGATGGGCGCCTGCCCGATGACGAGGCAGAGATGCTGCGCGAGATCCGCTATCAGCTCAATATCGGCCGGCTGCATGCCGCGGCGATCGAGCTCTCCGCGCAGATGCGCCACCGCACGCTGTGACCCCGCCGCTCAGCCGTAACGGCCGAGCCAGCTCCGCACCAGCTCCTGCTGCAGATACTTGGCGCGATGGGTCCAGCCGATCACGCCGTCGGGCAGTTCCCGCCCCTCGGTGGCGGCGCGGCGTTCCATGTCGCTGACATAGATGGCAAAGATCACCTCGCGCGCGCCCGGCAACCCGCCATATCCCGCCAGGTTCGACACGAAGTTCAGCGTGCCGGTCTTGGCGTCAAGGCGCAGATCCCCCGGCTGCGCCCGCCCCCGCGCATCCTGCAGCCCGACATGCCGCATCAGCCCGCGCAGCGCCCCGTCCCGCACGCCGAGCGTGGCGATCACCTGCGCCATCGCCCGCGCCGTCACCCGCGACTGCGCCGACATGCCGGAATGGTCCCGCAAATCCAGCCCCTCGATCCCCTGCCGGGCAGCCCAGCCTCGCATCGCACCGGCCGACGCCCGCAGATCCGCCGCGCCGCTCGCATGCAGCCCCACCGCCTCGGCGGTCAGGTTCGTCGAATATTCCATCATGCCGCGCAGAATCTCGGTCAGCGGCGGGCTTTCGATGCGCGCAATCTCGACCGCGCCGTCGGGCAGATCCCCGATCACCTCGGGGGCAGGCAAAGGCAGACCGGCGGCGCGCGCAAGGGTCTGGAACACGTCGCCGGCATAGATCTCCGGGCGGCGCACCGGCAGCCAGCGGCTTCCCGCCACGCGCAACGCGCTGCGATTGATTTCCCAGATCTCGCGCGCGGCGTCCGTCCGCCAGGCGAAGACCGGCCCCCCGGATACGCCCGCCGCGCGGACGGTATAGGCCACCGGGCGATGCGCCCGCGCCCGCGCCGTCACCGCCATCCCGGCGCCGCCGCTGTTCCAGGCCAGATGCACGCGGTTGAAGTTCAGCATCATCCCCGACACGGCCGGGTTATAAGCCAGGTGATCCGCCTGTTCGGGCGAGATTTCCGCGATGAAGGGCAGCGCGCCGCCCCAGACCGCCAGCCGCGCGATGCCCTGCGGCGCCGCCGCCGCCACCCGCCCGGCCAGCGTCGCGAGCGCGTCGCTGTCCAGAACCGGATCGCCGCCCCCTGCGAGGATCAGCGTATCACCGTGACGCAGCACCCGCGTCGCAAAACGCCGCCCCCCGCCCAGCCGGTCGAGCGCGTAGAGCGCCGTCAGGATCTTGAGCGTGCTGGCGGGCGCCACCGGCTGATCGGCGCCGCGCCCTTCCAGCAAGGCACCGTCCGGGTCGAACACCGCATAGCGCACTGCCGCGCCCAGCCCGGCCTCCTCGATCAGCCGGCCGGGACGGGGCGGCGGCTTGCGCGGTGGGGGCGCGGCCAGGCCGGGCGCGGTCTGGGCCTGGGCCACGCCGCCAGTGGCAACCACGCCTGCCAGCCCGGCGAGGATCTGTCGCCGCGTCTGCCGGCTCACGCAGCACCGATCTGGATGAAGCGCGACCGGTCCAGCCGGTTGTCGAAGAAGGGCACGCTGTCCGGCGGGCGCAGCGCCCCGTCGCCCGACGCGGCCACCATCGCGGCGCATTCGGCCAGCACCACCTCGGTGATGAAGGGCAGATGCAGCGCACGGGCCTCGGCCATCGGCACCCAATGCAGATGGGACAGCTCGTCACAGGCGCGCGAGAAATCGTCGGGATCACCGGCGATCCGCGCCGCGTCGGCCATGAAGAACCGCGCATCGAAGCGGCGCGGGCGACCGGGCGGGGTGATGGCGCGGAAGATGTAATGCAGATGGCTGGCATCGGGCATCAGCCCGGCCTCGCCAAACCCGGCAAGCTGGCTGCGCCCGGCGCGCCCGATCAGCAGCCCGGTCTCCTCGGCCAGTTCGCGCAGCGCCGCAACCAGCAATTGCCGCGGGGTGACCGGGGTCTCCGCCCGCAGGTCGATGGCCAGGCGCCGCATGGTGACGTCATCGGCATCGGCGGCCAGCGGCACCGCCGCATCCTCGGCATCCACAGCGCCGCCGGGAAAGACGAATTTCGACGGCATGAAGGCGGCCTTGGCGCCGCGCATTCCCATCAGCACCGCCGGTTGCGGCCCGTCGCGGCGCACCAGGATGATGGTGGCCGCGTCGCGCAGCGCGGCCGGGTCACGCGGGCGATGGTCTGTCTCCGGGCGCATCGTCAGCTCATCACGAGGTCGAGGGCTCTGCCCCCGGACCGCCGAAACCGTGCATCCGCCGCGCCCATTGCGCGCCCACGAGCGCGCCCTTGAGCACCGGCAGCAGCGCCAGCGACAGCACCACCGCGCCCAGCGAGAACCAGATCAGCATCGAGACCGGCGAGGGTTGGTAGGTCAGGAAGACCCAGAGCAGCAGCGGCGCCCCGATATGGGACACGATCAGCACCGTCAGATAGGCCGGACCGTCATCGGCGCGCTGATGATGCAGCGCCTCGCCGCAATGCGGGCAGTGGTCGCGCACCTTCAGATAGCCCGCGAACATCCGGCCGTCGCCACAGGCGGGGCATTTCAGCATGGCGCCGCGCCGCATGGCGCGTCCGGTCGGGCGGTCGTCCTCCGCGATCTCCATCTTGTCGCCTCTTCCTGTCTCGCTGCTGCAAGGCAGGATAGCCCGTTCCCCCGCCGCCGACCAGTGGGGTTTGCCGCCGCACCCGGCACCGTGCGGATCGGTCGCAGCAGGCGCGTGATCGCGGCACCGGCCGGGCATGATCGCATGACGGGCGGACCACCGCGCCGTTGCATCGCCGGAAGAATGCATTTGGCGTGTCCCGATCCGGCTGCGCGAGACCGAGTTTTTGCGGTTCAGCCTCGGCAAATCGGCAGGCGGCAGATCCGATCGGCGGCCCTTTCGCGCCACAGCCGTGCCCGTCTTAAGCCGCGGCCGGAAACCGGCCATCCTCGCCTGCGGCTGCGCCGATGGCCCGCGACCTGTGGCTGAGGGCGGGGCCATGCGGAGATCGCGGAAAGCGCCGCTCCGCCTTGGGAAAGCCGGCGCCCCTTCGCGCAAACGCCTTTCCTCTGCGCCGGCGAAGGATGGAGAGTCGCCTGTCGCGATTCTGCCATCCGGCAGCGCATCCTCACGGAATCCGCATCTCAGGCGGCATGGGCGTCGCGCGACAGCATGACGATATTCCGCCCGGCCCGCTTGGCCGCGATCAGCGCCGCATCGGCGCGGCGCATCGTGTCCTCGACCCGGCAGCGCGGCTCGACAGAGCCGTCACTGGTGGCGACGCCGATGGAGATCGTGACCGGCACCGGCACCTCGCCCGCCAGCCCTTGCGCCCGCACCGGGGCGGCGCAGATCGCCCGGCGCAGCCCCTCGGCGAGCGAGACGGCGTCGGTCTCGTCCGCGCCGGGAAGCAGGGCCAGAAACTCCTCCCCGCCATAGCGCGCGAGCCATCCGGCCTGGCCGAGATGGTCGCGCATCGCCACCGAGACATCGCGCAGCACCGCATCGCCCGCAGCATGGCCGTGGCGGTCGTTGATCTGCTTGAAGCGGTCGATATCGATCATCAGCAGCCCGAAATCGCCGCCCCCCGCCGCCGCCTCGCTGATCTCGCGGCTGATGCTGCGGCGATTGGCCAGCCCGGTCAGCGAATCGACCCCGGCCAGGCGGTGCGCCAGCCGGGTGTCGCGGCAGCGCCGCTCACCCTCCCGGCCGTGGCGCAGCAGCAGCGCCAGCCGTGCCGCGAGTTCTGCGTGATGCGCCGGTCCGCAAAGCGGCTCGGCCAGCACGTCGGTCGCGCCGATCTCCAGCGCCCGCGCCTCCTCGGCCGCATGGCCACCCCGCTGGATCAGCGCCAAGGCCGTGCCCTGCCCCGCGGCCAGCAGACGCACGCGCAGATCCGCCAGATGATCCAGTCCGGCACCATCCGCCCCGCCATCAACGAGGATCGCCGCATAGCCGCGCGGCGGGCTGCGCAACACGTCGCGCGGGAGCAGCCGCATCAGCTTGCGCCCGGAGGCGTCGCGGGCCGCGCATTGCCAGCGTTTCGCCAGCGCCGCGTCGTCGGTCACAAGTCCGATCCGGTCCGACGGCTCGAACTCCGCCGCGTCATCGGCGAACCCGGCCGGCGCGGGCGACGGTTGCGCGGTCCAGCAGCGCAGCCGCGCGCGCAGCACCGGATCCGGGCAGGTCCGGTCCAGCACGTATTCGGCACCCGCACGGAAGGCCTGCGACCGGTCCGCCGCGGCGCATTGCACGATCACCGGCGCCGGCAGCGCGCCGCGCAACCGGGTGATGTCATCCGCCAGCGCGGCCAGACCCGCCAGGTCGTCGGCACGCAGGATCACCGCCGCGACATCGCCGCAATTGCCCATCGCCTCGGCTGCATGTCCGGCGGTGATGACGCGGTAATTCGCCGCCTCCAGCCGCAGCTTCATCGTCAGCCGCGAGGTGAGATCGTGATCGATGACGAGCAGCCGTCCCAGCATGTTCCCTTGCCTCGAATCTGGTTCACCGGCAGGCTCCCATGAATTCTTTAACAAAGACTTTCGCTGCCCGAGGACCGCATGACCAACCCGACCGAGACCGCCCGCGACATCGCGGACCGCCTGATGCTGCACGTGCTGGGCGACCCCGAATTGCTGAGCAGCCTGATGGGGCGCAGCGGGATCACCCCCGACCAGCTCCGCGCCCTGGTGAACGGGCCGGACATCCATGGCTTCATCCTCGATTTCGTGGCCGAGAGCGACGACCGGGTGATGCAATGCGCCGATGCGACCGGGATCTCCGCCGCCGAGATCGGTCACGCGGCCCGGCTGCTGAACCGGCGCGATTGACGGAAAATTAAGCATTGCCTGCTAGCCCGGTCGGGACGGAGGCAAGATGCACGGATTCCTCATTCGCGGAATTGAACTGTTCCTGCGCACGCGGCACGGCGAGGAGATCTGGTGCGCGGCCTGTGCCGACGCGGGGCTGGACCGGCGCGGCACGCAGATGATGGGCAGCTACCGGACCGAGGCGGCGCAGCGGCTTTTGCAGGCGGCGAGTGCGGCGCTGCAGATCCGCCGGGACGAGCTGTTAGAGGATATCGGCGGCTGGATCCCGCGGCTGGACAGCATCCGCCACGTCATGCGCTTCAGCGGGTCCTGCTACGAGGATTTCGTGCTGTCGCTCGACGATCTGCATGATCGCGGCCGGGTGGTGCTGCCCGGTCTCGACCTGCCCAAGATCGCGACCCAGGTGACCGGGCCGAACGCCTATCACCTGCGCATCACCTCGGCCGAGGCGGACTGGTACCCGGTGCTGGCCGGATTCCTGCGCGGCATGGCCGATGATTACGGCGTGCTGGCGCTTGTCGAGGGCGACGGGACCAGCCTGGATGTGCGCATCGCCGACACCGCATTCGCACGGGGCAGCCGATTCTCGCTGACCGAATTCGCCGGGAGACCCTGATGGGCGGTGGCCGCGCCATCGCGGTGGAGCGGCTGGCGGCGCTGATGCCGATGCATCTGCAGATCGACGAGAACGGCGCGATCCTGTCCTGCGGGCCGACGCTGCGCAAGCTGATCGGGCGCGCGCGCCACGTCGCCACCGCGTTCGAGCTGCGCCGCGCCCCGCCCGATGCCCTGCTGATCCCCGCCATCATTGCCGCCGCCCGCAGCGGCGAGCGGGTTTTCCTTGGCCTGCGTGACAGCGATCTGCCCCCGCTCCGGGGCGAGGCCATGATCCTGCCCGCCGACGCGGTGCTCATCAATCTGGGATTCGGGATCGGGGTGATCGACGCCGTCGCGCGCTATGATCTGACCGACGCGGATTTCGCCGCCAACGAGCTGGCCATCGAGATCATGTATCTGCACAAGTCCAGCCAGGCGATCCGGGCCGAGCTGGCGCGGCACAGCCATCACCTGGAACAGGCCCGCGAGACGGCGGAGATGCAGGCCTTCACCGATCCGCTGACCGGGCTTCTGAACCGGCGCGGCTTCGAGCTGGCCTTCAGCCTGGCGATCGAGGCGCGACGCGCGCCGGAGGGGCGGCGGCAGGAATTCTCGGTGCTGCAGATCGATCTCGACTGGTTCAAGCAGGTCAATGACCGCTTCGGCCATGCCGCGGGCGACGCGGTGCTGCGCCGCCTGGCCGAGATCCTGCGCCAGGAGACACGGGCCGAGGACAGCCTGGCCCGGATCGGCGGCGACGAGTTCCTGATCCTGTTGCCGGCGCTGACCTCGGAGACGGCGCTGCGTCAGCTCGGGCGGCGGATGATCGCTTCCATCCAGCAGCCGATCCGTTTCGATGCGAATCTGTGCCAGGTCTCGGCCAGCATCGGCGCGGCCCTGTCGGAACGCTATGACGAGCTGACCGCCGAGCAGATCCTGTCGGACGCGGATGCGGCGCTCTACACCGCCAAGCGCGACGGCCGGGGCCGGATGCATATCCACTGCCCCGGCGACGACTGCGCGGGAGACGCCGGCGGGGCGTAGCCGGCGGGCGCGAACGGGTCGAGCATCGGTCCCGCCAACTGCGGCAGCAGCCGGGCCAGAGACTGGCGGAGCGTCGGGCGAGAGGGCGCGCATCGGACGCAGGCAAACGACAAGGACCACCGGATCAGGCTTCGCGGCAACCGTCATGCCGCATCAAAGCGAACGCCTCCGGCGAAGCCATGCAGCGACAGCCTGCCCGAGTCGAGACATCGCCCTAACAAAACGATCGGGCACGGCCCCTGACCGACATGTCGCCGGTGCGGCGCTCTACGCGTGGCACATGATCCGCATGGCCGGTCGAACAGCGCGCCTCGCAGATCGGATCGCGACGAGCGGCGCGCTCAATGCGCCCGGTCCGAACGGGCAAAGTCGGACCAGGTCGTCACATCGGGCGCCGGGACGCGCATATGGGCCTGGCGCAACAGTCCGGCCTCGCGTTCTGCCGTGCCCGGACCGGCTTGACACATCAACGGAGGTCTCGTCAGCGCCTCCCGGCCACCATGTGACCGGTGCGGCGGTCACGCGCAGGAAAGCCCCCACGGCGCGGCCATTCGACCCGAGCGGCCTTCCCCGCCGCCCGCTTGGGCTTGAGCCTGCACCGCGCCCGGCCTAGACCGGCCCGATGAGACAAGGTTTTCCCATCGCCGCGCCGGGTCAGCGCATCGGCCTTCTGGGCGGCTCCTTCGATCCCGCGCATGAGGGCCATGTCCGGCTGACCGAAGAGGCGCTGAAGCGGTTCGGGCTGGACCGGGTCTGGTGGCTGGTCACGCCCGGCAATCCCCTGAAATCGCGCCAGCCCGCCCCGCTGGCCGAGCGCGTGGCCCATGCAAGCCGCGTCATGGACGATCCGCGCGTGGTGGTGACGGGGATCGAGGCGCGGCTGAACACCAGGCTGACGGTGGAGACGATTGCGGCGTTGCAGCGCCTCTATCCGCAGCAGCGTTTCGTCTGGCTGATGGGGTCGGACAATCTCGTGCAGTTCGGCCAGTGGGAACGCTGGCGGGAGATCGCGGCGCGGGTGCCCATCGGGGTGCTGGCACGGCCCGGCACGCGGCTGCGGGCGCGGCTGTCGAAAGCGGCGCGGATCATGGCGCGCGACCGGCTGCCCGAGGATGAGAGCGAACGGCTGGGCGGTGCGGTGCCGCCGGCCTGGGTGATGGTGAACATGCCGATGTCGAATGCCTCGTCAACGGCGATCCGCGCCGCCCGCATCAACCGGCAGGACGCGGCGCGGGCGGCGGGGGACGGAACGCCGCCCGACCGGCCCTGATCCGGCGGCCCGGATCCGGCAGCAGGTCAGCGGCCGGTGAATTTCGGGGCGCGCTTTTGCAGGAAGGCCGCGACGCCTTCGCGGAAATCGGCGCTGCGCCCGGCCTGGCCCTGCAGTTCCGCCTCCAGCTCGAGCTGGGCCGCGAAGTCATTCGCGCCGGATTCGCGCACCGCGCGGCGCACCGACAGGAAGGCCGATGTCGCGCCTTGCGCCAGGTGACGCGCGCGGTCCTGCACGGTCTCGACGAACTCCGCCTCCGGCACGGCCTGCCAGATCATCCCCCAATCGGCGGCCTGGCGCGCCGGGATCTTGTCGGCGAACAGCATCATGCCCATGGCGCGCGCATTGCCCACCAGCCGCGGCAGGATCCAGGTGCCGCCCGCATCGGGGATCAGCCCGATCTTGGTGAAGGCCTGGGTGAAATAGGCGCTTTCCACCGCGATCACCACATCCGCGACAAGTGCCAGATTGGCCCCGGCCCCGGCGGCCACCCCGTTCACGGCCGCGATCACCGGCGCGCGGCACTCGATCACCGCGCGCAGCATCGGCTCATATTCCCGGCGCAGCGTCCCCTCGATATCGCCGGCGGCGGCCGCGTCGCTGAGATCCTGACCCGAGCAGAACCCGGCCCCAGCCCCGGTCATCACCACGCAGCGCACATCCTCGCCGATGCTGCCGAGCGCCTGCGTGATCTCGGCCCGCATCTGGGTGTTCAGCGCGTTCATCACCTGCGGGCGGTTCAGCATCAGCGTGGCGATGCCGGATTGCTGCGAAAACGTGATGGTCTCGAATGCCATGGGATCCTCCTGGGTTGGCGCGCAGAATGGCAAGGCGCCGGGCGGGTGGAAACCCCCGCCGTCGCGTCATGAGCCGTGGCTTGCCCGGCTTGCAGAGAAACCGGCGCGACTGTGCCTTAGACATGAAGGATCTCAGCGGCGCAGGATCTCGTCCAGACGGGCCTGTTCCTCCGGGCTCAGCGGCTGCTCTGCCGCGGCCCCCGGCGCGGCGCGGCGCGCGGCGACGAAGCGCCAGCCCAGAAACGCGGCAAGGATCGCCATCAGCGGACCGGCCAGATACAGGATCAGATTGCCGCCGGTCATGCGCGGCGCGAACAGCACGAACTCGCCGAAACGGTCGGTCACCGCCTCGACCACCTCGGCATCGCTGTCGCCCTCGGTCAGCCGCTCGCGCACATAGAGCCGCAGGTCGCGGCTGATCGCGGCATTGGATTCGTCGATATTCTCACCCTGGCAGACCGGGCAGCGCAGATCCTGCGAGATGTCGCGCGCCCGCGCCTCGAGCGCCGGATCGTCCAGCACCTCGTCGGGCTGAACCGCCAGCACCGGACCGCAGATCAGCGCCAGTGACAGCAGGGCGGCGGACGGAATCCTCATTCTGCCGGCACCTCCGCCGCCTTGCGCCGCCCCGCCCCGGCCGCCACGCGGTAGCGGCGATCGGACAGGCTGATGAGGCCGCCCGCCGCCATCATCATGCAGCCCAGCCAGATCCAGTTGGCAAAGGGCTTGAGATAGCTGCGCACCGCCCAGCCCCCGCCCTGCTGCGGATCGCCGATGACCAGGTAGATGTCGCGCATCAGCCCGCTGCTGATCGCGGCCTCGGTGGTGGGCATGGCTTGCACCGGATAGATCCGCTTCTCGGGGCGCAGCACGGCCACGGCCTCACCGCCCCGTGCCACGGTCATCGTGGCCATGGTCGAGACATAGTTCGGCCCCGGCACCTCCTCGACCGCGTCCAGCGTGATCAGGTATCCGGCGAGCTCGTAATCCTCTCCGATCTGTACGGTGCGGATATCCTCCACCTGCCAGGCCATCAGCAGGCTGACCCCGATGAAGGTTACGCCCAGCCCGGCATGGGCGACGGCCTTGCCCCAATCGGCGCGGGGCAGCCGGGCCAGCCGGGACAGGCCGGATCTGCCGGTGCGGAACCACAACTCCGCCGCAGCCCCGAAGACCAGCCATGACCCCAGCCCCGCGCCGATCACCGCCAGCGCGGAGTTGCCCGTGGAGAGCGCGAAGACCAGCAGCATCACGGCGACGGCCAGGACCGCTGCGCCGCGCAGAGGCCGCAGCACGCGGCGCATCTGGCCGCGCTTCCAGGGGATCAGCGCGCCGACGGGCAGGATCAGCGCCAGCCCGACCATGAAGGGGGTAAAGGCTTTCTCGAAGAACGGCGGGCCGACAGACAGCTTGCGGTCAAAGAACAGCTCGGCCAGCAGCGGCCAGACCGTGCCGATGAACACCACGAAGGCCGCGACCGCCAGCAGCAGGTTGTTCACGATCAGCATCCCCTCGCGCGAGACAGGCGCGAAGACCGCCTTGGCCTGCATGGAACCCGCCCGCGCCGCAAACAGCGTCAGCGCCCCGCCGACAAAGGCGGCCAGGATCGCCAGGATGAACACGCCCCGCGCCGGGTCCGAGGCGAAGCTGTGCACCGAGGTCAGCACGCCCGAGCGCACGATGAAGGTGCCGATCAGCGAGAAGCCGAAGGCCATGATCGCCAGCAGGATGGTCCAGCTTTTCAGCACCTCGCGCTTCTCGACGACGATGGCGGAATGCAGCAGGGCCGCGGCCAGCAGCCAGGGCATGAAGCTGGCATTCTCGACTGGATCCCAGAACCAGAACCCGCCCCAGCCCAGCTCGTAATAGGCCCACCACGAGCCGAGCGCGATGCCGATGGTCAGAAACATCCAGGCCGCCAGCGTCCAGGGCCGCACCCACCGCGCCCAGGCCGCATCCACGCGCCCCTCGATCAGCGCGGCCACGGCAAAGGAAAACGCCATGCTCAGCCCGACATAACCGAGATAGAGAAACGGCGGGTGGAAGGCCAGGCCGGGGTCCTGCAAGAGCGGGTTCAGGTCGAGCCCGTCAAAGGGCGGCACCTCCAGCCGGGTGAACGGGTTCGAGGTGAAGATGATGAAGGCATAAAACGCCGCACCGATCGCCGCCTGCACCGAGAGCACCCGCGCCCGCAGGCTGGGCGGAAGCTGGGCGCCGAACGCCGCCGCACAGGCCCCGAACAGCGCCAGGATCAGCACCCAGAGCAGCATCGAGCCTTCGTGATTGCCCCAGACGCCGGAGATCTTGTAGATCATCGGCTTGGCGGAATGCGAATTCTGATAGACGAGCGCGACCGAGAAATCCGAGGTCACGAAGGCCACGGTCAGCGCCGCGAAGGAGACCCCCACCAGCCCGAACTGCGCCAGGGCGGCCGGGCGCGCGGCCTCCATCCAGGCAGGCCAGCCCTTTGCCGCGCCGATCAGCGGCACGCTGGACTGAAACAGCGCCACCGCGAAGGCGAGGATGAGGGCGAAATGTCCAAGCTCGGCGATCATGTCAGGCTCCCTTGCACGGAAACCCTACCCCAGAGCCGCGCGAGAGACCATCTTCCGGCGACGCGGCGCAGTGCCGCATCGGCACATAAATCCGTGAGACCGCCCGCCCCTGTCAGGCCGCGGTGCTTTGCGATTTGCGATAGGCTTGGATCTCGTCCACGACGAAATCGCGGAACGCTACCACCCGGCGCGAGCCGCGCAGTTCCTCGGGGAAAGCCAGGAAGACCGGCACCTCGGCGGATTCGACATCGTCGAAGACCCGCACCAGCTCGGGGAAATCGGCGGTCAGGTAATCGGGCAGAACCCCGATCCCCACCTCGTTCAGCACCGCCTGCAACACGCCGAAATAATTGTTCACCATCAACAGAGAGCGCGGATGGCTTTCCAGCAATTGCTGCACCAACAGTTTGCCCGCCGAGACCTGCGGCACGGCCGGATCCTGGCAGATCACCCGGTGCCGCGCCAGGTCGGGCACGCTGGACGGGCGGCCGGCCTCGGTCAGGTAGTTGCGGGTGGCATAGAGCCGCATGCGGATGTTCAGCAGCCGCCGGCGGATCAGGTCCGACTGGCTGGGCTCCTTCATGCGGATCGCCACATCGGCCTCGCGCATGGGCAGGTCCATGACCCGCTCTTCCAGGATCAGGTTGATCTTGAGATCGGGATAGAGCGAGTAGAGCTTGTTCAGGCGCGGCACCAGCCACAGCGTGCCGAAGCCGGTGGCGGTGGTGACTTTCAGCTCGCCCATCACCTGTTCTTCGGTGTCGCGGATGCGTGCCTCGGCCATGTCGAGCTTGCGCGCCATCTCGGCGGTGGCGGAAAACAGCAGTTCCCCCTGCTCGGTCAGGATCAGCCCGCGCGCATGCCGGTGAAACAGGGTCACGCCGAGTTGATCCTCCAGCCCGCGGATCTGGCGGCTGACGGCGGATTGCGACAGGCGCAGCGAATCGCCGGCATGGGTCAGGCTGCCGGCATCAGCGACCGCATGGAAAATGCGCAGCTTGTCCCAATCCATCTCTGTGTCTTTCTGTCCCGCGAGCCATGCAATCGTTGCAACTCTTACGCGCTCACGGGATTTTCGGCAACATATGCGAAAAGAGAGTTTTCCCTTTGTGGGTCAGCTTTGCTGACGTATAATGACCGCAACCACCACTCGAGCAGGGAGGGCCAGATGGGGGTTCCACAGGACCAGTCATTCTCGCTGGCGGATCGTTTCGATCTGTCGAAATCGCAGGTATTGCTGAACGGCACGCAGGCGCTCGTGCGGCTGATGCTGATGCAGCACGCGCGCGACACCGCCGCCGGGCTGAACACGGCCGGGCTTGTCAGCGGCTATCGCGGCAGCCCGCTGGGCGGCGTCGATCTGCAGATGATGAAGGCCGAGAAGCTGCTTTCCGCCGAGAACGTGCTGTTCCAGCCCGGTCTGAACGAGGATCTGGCCGCCACCGCGATCTGGGGCAGCCAGCAGGCCGAACTGCGCGGCGAGGGGAAATATGACGGCGTCTTCGCGCTGTGGTACGGCAAGGGTCCGGGGGTGGACCGCACCGGCGACGTGATGCGCCACGGCAATATGGCCGGATCGTCGCAGCACGGCGGCGTGGTCATGGCGATGGGCGACGACCATACCGGCGAAAGCTCGACCGTGCTGCACCAGTCCGACTGGGCGATGGTGGATGCCTATATCCCGGTGCTGTCGCCGGCCGGTGTGCAGGAGATCCTGGATTTCGGCCTTTACGGCTTTGCGCTGTCGCGCTTCGCGGGGGTGTGGACGGGTCTCAAAACGATGAAGGACACGGTCGAGGCGACCTCGGTCGTCAATGGCGATCCGTTCCGGCTGAACTTCGTGGCCCCGAAATTCGAGATGCCGGAGGGCGGGCTGAATATCCGTCTGGGCGATACGCCGGTGCTGCAAGAGGCCCGGATGATTGACTATAAACGCTTCGCGGCCGAGGCGTTTTCGCGCGCCAACAAGATCGACCGCAGGATCTGGGGCAAGCCGGGCGCGAAGATCGGCTTTGTCGCGGCGGGCAAGAACTGGCTGGATCTGGTACACGCCCTGTCCCTGCTGGGCATCGACGAGGCCGAGGCCGACCGGCTGGGGCTGACCACCTACAAGATCGGCCAGACCTTCCCGATGGACATGAAGACCTTCCAGGAATGGTCCGAGCCGCTGGATCTGGTCATCGTGGTCGAGGAAAAGCGCAAGCTGATCGAGGTGCAGGTCAAGGAGGCGATCTTCGACAACCGCCATGGCCGTCGCGTCATCGGCTGGCACCATGACCGCACCGGCGAGGAGGTGTTCCCGACGCGCTATGCGCTCGACCCGGTGATGATCGCGGAAAAGCTGGGCGGCATCCTAATCGAGGAAGGTCGCGGCACCGAGGGCATCCGCGCCGGGCTGGAGAAGCTGACCGCCGCGCGCCGCGCCGACAACGCGCCCGAGATTGCGGTCAGAACCCCCTGGTATTGCTCGGGTTGTCCGCATAATAGCTCGACCCGCGTGCCCGACGGCAGCCGCGCCTATGCCGGGATCGGCTGTCACTACATGGTGCAGTGGATGGACCGCGAGACGACCGGCTTCACCCAGATGGGCGGCGAGGGTGCCAACTGGGTCGGGGAAGCGCCGTTCAGCAAGAGGGGTCATGTTTTTCAGAACCTTGGCGACGGAACCTATAACCATTCCGGCATTCTCGCCATCCGCCACGCCGTCGCCACCAAGACCAATATCACCTACAAGATCCTCTATAACGACGCCGTCGCCATGACCGGCGGCCAGCCCAATGAGGGTGACCTGACCGCGCCGCAAATCGCGCGCGAGCTGGTGGCGATGGGGGTCGATCCGGTGGTGGTGGTCCACGATTCCAAAGAGGAGTTCGACGCCAGCCAGTTCGGCGGCCTGCGGATCGAGGAGCGGTCGGAAATGATGCGGGTGCAGCGCGAGCTGACCGAACAGGGCGGCACCTCGGCCATCATCTATGTCCAGACCTGCGCCGCTGAAAAACGCCGCCGCCGCAAGAAGGGGCTGTTTCCCGATCCCGACCGGCGCATCTGGATCAACCCGGATGTCTGCGAGGGCTGCGGCGATTGCGGGGTGCAGTCGAACTGCGTCTCGGTCGTGCCGCTGGACACGGAACTGGGCCGCAAGCGCCAGATCGAGCAATCCTCCTGCAACAAGGATTATTCCTGCGTGAACGGGTTCTGCCCCAGCTTCGTCTCTGTCCGCGGCGGTAAGCTGAAAAAACCGGCGGCAACCGCGCTCGACCTGCCGGACCTGCCTGCGCCCGACCTGCCCGCCATTGACGGCACGCATAATGTCGTCATCACCGGCGTCGGCGGCACAGGCGTCGTCACCATCGGCGCGGTGCTGGCGCAGGCCGCCCATATCGACGGCAAGGGGGCCGGGATGATGGAGATGGCCGGCCTCGCCCAGAAGGGCGGCGCGGTGCATATCCATCTGCGCCTGGCCAACGCGCCCGGCGATATCAGCGCCATCCGCGTCGCGGTGGGCGAGGCGGATTGCATCATCGGCGGCGATCTGGTGGTGACGGCCGGGGCCAAGACCATCGGGCTGATGACCAAGGACCGCACCGGCGCGGTGGTGAACGATCACGAGATCATCACCGGCGAGTTCACCAAGAACCGCGATTTCCAGATCCCCGCCGACCGACTGAAGATGTCGCTTCAGGCGCGGCTTGGCGATCAGGTGGCGTTTTTCGATGCCAATGAGCTGGCGCGCAAGGCGCTCGGCGATTCGATCTACTCGAACATGCTGGTTCTGGGCGGCGCATGGCAGCGCGGTCTGATCCCGCTGAGTGAAGACGCGATCCTGACCGCGATCGAGCTGAACGGCGCCAAGGTCGAAGAGAACAAGCGCGCCTTCAAGATCGGGCGTTGGGCGGTCAGCGATCCTGCGGCGGTGGCCGAATTCACCGCGCCTGCCAAACCCGCCGAACGGCCCGACCCGATCGCGTTCCGCGCCGACTGGCTGGTCGAATACCAGGACGAGGCCTATGCGCAGCGTTTCCGCGATCTTGTGGCACTCGCCCCCAACAATCTGCGCGAGGATGTGGCGGCGGGGCTGTTCAAGCTGATGGCCTATAAGGATGAATACGAGGTCGCACGTCTGCATCTGAAGACCGCCGACGGGGTGGCGCGCGAATTCGATGGCGACACGAAGCTGTCCTTCCACCTCGCGCCGCCGGTCCTGCCGGGCCGCGACAGCGAGGGACGGCCGAAAAAGCGGGAATTCGGCGCGTGGATCCTGCCCGGCTTCCGCCTGCTGGCGCGGATGAAAGGGCTGCGCGGCACCGCGTTCGACCCGTTCGGGTGGCTGGCCGAGCGGCGGGCGGAGCGCGCCATGCTGGCCCAGCACGAGGCCGATCTGCGCGCCCTGCTGCCGCAGGTCACCCCCGCCACCGAGGAGATCCTGCGCGAACTGGCCCGGCTGCCGCTGAGCATCAAGGGCTATGGCCTGATCAAGGACAAGGCCGCCGAGGAGGCCGCCGCCCGCCGCGCCGAGCTGATCGAGGCGTTCCGCGACGGGGGCACACCGCTGGCCACCGCGGCGGAGTGACCTGCCGCATGGACTTTTCCCGGACCGCGTCCTATGTCGCGGTCTGGGCTGGCGAGGACATGACATGGCGGTTGGGGTATTCGATTCCGGGCTGGGCGGGCTGACCGTCTACAGGGCGATCCAGGACCGGCTGCCCGATCTGCCACTGGTCTATTTCGGCGACAATGCCCACGCGCCTTACGGGGTGCGCACCGCCGAGGATATCTATGATCTGACCTGTGCTGCCACGGAACGGCTGTGGCAGGAGGAGTGCGATCTGGTGATCCTGGCCTGCAACACCGCCTCGGCCGCCGCCTTGCGCCGGATGCAGGAGAAATTCGTGCCCGAAAACAAGCGGGTACTGGGCGTTTTTGTCCCGCTCATCGAGGCGCTGACAGAGCGGCAATGGGGTGACAACTCGCCCCCGCGCGAGGTGGCGGTGAAGCATGTGGCGCTGTTCGCCACCCCCGCGACGGTGGCCAGCCGGGCCTTCCAGCGCGAGTTGGCCTTTCGCGCCATCGGCGTCGATGTCGAGGCGCAGCCCTGCGGCGGGGTGGTGGACGCGATCGAGGATGGCGACGAGATCCTGGCCGAGGCGCTGATCGCCAGCCATGTCGAGGCGCTGAAACGCCGCATGCCGCAGCCCGAGGCGGCGATCCTGGGCTGCACGCATTACCCGTTCATGCAGGAGGCCTTCCAGAAGGCGCTCGGCCCGGAGGTGCAGGTGTTCAGCCAGGCGCGGCTGGTGGCGGACAGCCTGGCCGACTATCTCGAACGCCACCCGGAGATGATCGGCGCGGGAACCGAGTCCCGCTATCTGACGACCGGCGATCCGGCGCGGGTCTCCTCCAAGGCGATCCAGTTCCTGCGCCGTCGCGTGGTCTTTGACGCGGCCTGAGGTGTTTCCATGAAATCACTGAAAAAGCAGAGAAGAATACAGATCATCATTGCTGCCGCCGTGGCGCTTCTGCTGGCGGCTGTGCTGATCGGATACGGCTTTCGCGACGGCATCAACCTGTATCGCGCGCCCACCCAGGTGATGGAGGAGCCGCCCGCGCCGGGCGAGGTGTTCCGGCTGGGCGGGCTGGTCGAGGCGGACAGCCTGACCCGCGGCCAGGGCGAGACGGTCAGCTTTTCCGTCACCGACGGGGCCCATGTGATCCCGGTGCGCTTCACCGGCGTGCTGCCCGACCTGTTCGAGGAGGGCCAGGGCATGATCGGCACCGGAGAAATGCAGGGCGAGGTTTTCGTGGCGACGGAAATCCTGGCCAAGCATGACGAGAATTACATGCCTCGCGAGGTGGCGGATTCGCTGAAAGAGGCCGGGGTCTACGAGGTGCCCGGAAGCTGAGCGTGCGACGCGCGGGGCGGTCAGCGCGCAACGCGCGAGATGCTCGGCGCGAAACGCGCGGGATGCTGAGCGCGCAACGCGCGACGGCTTAGCCGCAGCTTAACCTTCCCGCAGCAGGCTTTCCCCGGTCAGATCAGGCGGAGGGCGAGATGAAATCTGTCAGGGACATCGCGGCGGAAATCGTGGCGCGCGAAGGCGGTTACGTGGACGATCCCGACGATCCGGGCGGGGCGACGAAACACGGCGTCACCATCGGCACGATGCGGCGGCTGGGACGGGATCTGACCGGCGATGGGCGGGTGGACCGCGCCGATGTGAAGGCGCTGACCCGCGCGCAGGCCACCGAAATCTTTCTCGAACACTATTACCGCCGTCCGGGGCTCGGCGCTCTGCCGCAGATGCTTCAGCCCTCGGTGTTCGACATGTATGTCAACTCCGGCACCAACGCCGTGAAGATCCTTCAGCGCCTGCTGAGCCGGATGGGATTTCCGGCGCGCGATGACGGGGTGATCGGCCCCAAGACCCGCGCAGCCGCGCAGGCCGCCGCGGACGCCGCGCCGCGCCATCTGGCCGATGCCTACGGGATCGAACGGCGGAATTTCTACTATGCCCTGGCGGATCGCCGCCCGGCCAGCCGGAAATATGCCCGGCGGCGCGACGGCGGCAAGGGCGGCTGGATCATCCGGGCGGAGGAATTCATCGCGGCGCGGTTTCACCTGAGCGCCGCCCAGCATCGCGAAAGGATCGCGGCATGGGGATGATCGACCGGCTGATCGGCATCGGCCCGGCCGCGCAGGGCGTCGCCGGCGCGGCGGCTGACATGGCCGGGGTGTTCCATGAGAACGCGACCCGCCGGATGGAGCTGGAGGCGGACGCGCATCGCGACGCGCTGTCGCAATTCGGGGCCGAGTTCGCCGCGCCCCGGCCGGGCCGGTTCGACGGCTTCGTGAACGGGCTGAACCGCCTGCCCCGGCCCTGCATGGCCATCGGCACGCTGGCGCTGTTCGTCTTTGCCATGGCGGCCCCGGCGCGGTTTGCCGAGCGCATGGCCGGGCTGCATGCCGTGCCGGAGCCGCTCTGGTGGCTGCTGGGGGCCATCGTCTCGTTCTATTTCGGGGCGCGGGAGGCGCATTATTTCCGCAATCCGGGATCACGCGGGCGTGGCGGTCGCAGGCCGGGGTCACGCGGCGCAGAAATTTCCGCACCGCAGCAACTGCCGGATGCCGGGGCGGCCCAGCTTCGACCGACCCCGGCGGCGATCAGCGCAAATTACGCCGACAATGCTGCATTACAGGAATGGCAGGCGGAAATGCGCGCGGCGGCAGGCTGAAATCAGCCTGCCATGCTTTCAGCGCATGGCGGCTATGCTGCAATTGCAGCATGAAAAAGCTTGTCAGCGCGGCAGGCTGCCACTAGATCACTCTGCGAAGGCGATGATTGAGGCAACTCTCATAACCTTCACCTCCCTGTTGGACTTGGGCCGGGCCTTGTGCCCGGCTTTTTTTGCGCCGATCCGCGTGTCGCGCCCCCTTTTCCTCTGCGGGATCAGCGCCTAAAAGGCGGGCCATCCACACAGACGGGGGACAGCCATGACCGAACCGGAGATCACCGAGGATCTGATCGCCGCCCACGGGCTGAAGCCCGACGAGTATCAGCGCATTCTGGACATCATCGGCCGGACCCCCAGCTTCACCGAGCTGGGCATCTTCAGCGCGATGTGGAATGAGCATTGCTCCTACAAATCCTCGAAGAAATGGCTGCGCACCCTGCCGACCGAGGGGCCGCAGGTGATCTGCGGGCCGGGAGAGAATGCGGGCGTGGTCGATATCGGCGACGGTCAGGCGGTGGTCTTCAAGATGGAGAGCCACAACCACCCCTCCTATATCGAGCCGCATCAGGGGGCTGCGACCGGCGTGGGCGGGATCCTGCGCGATGTGTTCACCATGGGCGCGCGGCCCATCGCGGCGATGGATTCGCTGAGCTTCGGACGGCCCGAGCACCCCAAGACCGCGCATCTGGTCAAGGGCGTTGTCGAGGGGATCGGCTCCTACGGCAATTGCTTCGGCGTGCCGAATATCGGCGGCGAGGTGCGGTTCCACCGGGCCTATGACGGGAATTGCCTGGTGAACGCCTTTGCGGCGGGTCTGGCCGATGCGGATGCGATCTTCTATTCCGCCGCCTCGGGCATCGGGATGCCGGTGGTCTATCTGGGGGCCAAGACCGGGCGCGACGGGGTTGGGGGGGCCACGATGGCGTCGGCCGAGTTCGACGACACGATCGAGGAAAAGCGGCCCACCGTGCAGGTCGGCGATCCCTTCACCGAGAAATGCCTGATGGAAGCCTGTCTGGAGCTGATGGCATCGGGCAGCGTCATCTCGATCCAGGACATGGGCGCGGCCGGGCTGACCTGTTCCGCCGTGGAGATGGGCGATAAGGGGGGCTTGGGCATCCGGCTCAACCTCGACCATGTACCGCAGCGCGAGACGGAGATGACGGCCTATGAGATGATGCTGTCGGAAAGCCAGGAACGCATGCTGATGGTGCTCAAGCCCGAGAAGGAGGCCGAGGCGCGGGCGATCTTCGAGAAATGGGATCTGGATTTCGCCATCGTCGGCGAGACGATTGCCGAGGACCGCTTCCTGATCCTGCACGGCAACGAGGTGGTGGCGGATCTGCCGCTATCGAAACTCTCCTCGAGCGCGCCGGAATATGACCGGCCCTGGGTGGAGACGCCCCCGGCCGGGGCGATGCCCGATCTGCCCGAGATCACCCCGCTCAATGCGTTGCGGGCGCTGATCGGGTCTCCGAATTACGCGCATAAGGGCTGGGTGTGGGAGCAGTATGACACGCAGGTCGGTGCCGACACGGTGCGCCGTCCCGGACTTGGCGCGGGGGTGGTGCGGGTCCACGGCACGGGCAAGGCGCTCGCCTTCACCGCCGATGTCACCCCGCGCTATGTCAGGGCAAACCCGGTCGAGGGCGGCAAGCAGGCCGTGGCGGAGGCCTATCGCAACCTCTGCGCGGTGGGGGCGCGGCCGCTGGCGACGACGGACAATCTGAATTTCGGCAATCCCGAAAAGCCCGAGATCATGGGCCAGTTCGTTGGCGCGATCAAAGGCATTGGCGCGGCGGTGGCCGCGCTCAACATGCCGATCGTGTCTGGGAACGTTTCGCTGTACAATGAAACCGACGGTCAGGGGATCCTGCCAACGCCGACGATTGGTGCGGTGGGTCTGCTGGAGAGCCTCGACGATCTGATCGCAGGCGTGGCCGAGGAGGGCGATGTGGCGGTGCTGATCGGTGAGACCGCCGGGCATCTCGGACAGTCGGCGCTCGCGGCCGAAGCCTTCGGGATCGAGGCGGGCGATGCGCCCCCCGTCGATCTGGCGGCGGAGCGGCGCCATGGCGAGTTCCTGCGCGCCAACCGCGCCCTTATCCGCTGTGCGACGGATCTGTCCGATGGCGGGCTGGCGCTTGCGGCCTTCGAGATGGCCGAGACGGCGGGGATCGGGGTGCGGCTGCACACCGACGATATTGCCGCGCTCTATGGCGAAGATCAGGCCCGCTATCTGGCGGTCTGCGACGCGGCGGGGGCGGATGCGCTGCTGAAAGCCGCCGAAGCCGCCGGGATTCCCGCGGCGGAGGTTGGGCAGTTCGGCGGCATGGCCGTTCAGATGGGCGAAGATGCGGGCGATCTGGCGGAGCTGTCGGCGCTGTATAGGCGGGCGTTTTCGGATGCGATCCACGGCGAGGAGCCGCTGGGGTAAGGCCGGATTGCGATTTGGTCGTCGATTTGCAGGCCCGGCCCGGAATCAAGGCGCGCAGCCCCGCCGGGCCAGCGGCCGTCCGCCCCATCGGGCGGCCGCTTCGGTGCCGCCCCACGCCGAACGGCTGTTCAGCGGGTTTGAACGATAAAGCGCCTCACCCGGCTGCCGGATGCGGCCGCCCACGGACGACCGCCGGCCCTCTGTCAGGCAGTGTTGGCGACGCGGCGCGGTGCGCGAGGGCAACTTTTGCTTGCGCAATTATTCCGGCTGACGGTCCGCAACCGCTGTAGTCTTGAGAAATCGGCGTCAACTTCTTACCTTTGTCACAGCGCAACCAAAGGCTGACATCATGTTCTCGATCCCCGGACAGGCCCCGGTCACCATCACCCCGGCGGCGGAACGCCAGATCACCCGGCTGATGGCCGGCAAGGAGGCGTTCGGCCTGAAGATCGGGCTGAAGAAAGGCGGCTGCGCGGGGATGGAATACACCATGGACATGGTGGCCGCGGCAGACAAGGCCGATGAGGTGATCGAGCAGAACGGCGCACGCGTGCTGATCGCGCCCACCGCGCAGATGTTCCTGTTCGGCACCGAGATCGATTATGAGACCGGGCTGCTCGAATCGGGCTTCAAGTTCCGCAACCCCAATGTCACCGATGCCTGCGGCTGCGGGGAATCGGTGTCGTTCTCTCTCGATGAGCTGGCCGCCGGGACGCAGCCCAAGGCTTGAAGCCCGCGCGGCACCCGCCTATCCCTGTCGCATATTTCAGGAGGATCGCGCATGTCCGCAAGAAAACTCGCCGCAGGGAACTGGAAGATGAACGGGCTGACCGCCGCGCTGTCCGAGCTGGACGATCTGGCCGGGCGCGAGAATGGCTGCGACGTGCTGATCTGCCCGCCTGCCACGCTGATTACCCCGGCCGTGGCCCATGCGGGCGAGATCGCGATTGGCGGTCAGGATTGCCACGCGAAGGAGAGCGGCGCCCATACCGGCGATATTTCGGCCGCCATGCTGCGCGATGCGGGCGCCACCCATGTCATCCTGGGCCATTCCGAACGCCGCGCCGATCATGGCGAAACGGATGCGCAGGTCGCGGCCAAGGCCGTTGCCGCGCATGAAGCGGGGCTGACGACCGTGATCTGCGTGGGCGAGACCGAGGCACAGCGCGATGCGGGCGAGACGCTGGACGTGATTGCCGCGCAGCTTGCCGGATCGGTGCCGGATTGCGCCACCGCCGCGAACACCGTCGTCGCCTATGAGCCGGTCTGGGCCATCGGCACCGGGCGCACGCCGACGGGAGAGCAGATCGCAGAGGTCCATGCGCTGATGCGCGAGACGCTGTCGGCCCGCTTCGGGGATGGCGGCGATGTCAGCCTGCTCTATGGCGGCAGCGTGAAGCCCGGCAATGCCGCGGAGATCTTTGCCATCGACCATGTCAACGGCGCGCTTGTCGGCGGGGCCAGCCTGAAGGCCAGCGATTTCGGACCGATCATCGATGCTCTGGCGCAAGCGTAAACCCGCCATGGCCCTGACCCGCGACACGGTGATCGACGCGCTGCGCGGCGTGGCCGCCCCGGACGGGCGCGGCAATCTGGTCGATGCCGGCATTGCGCGGGCGATCAGCGTCGAGGAGGGCGGCGAGGTCCGTTTCGTGCTGGAGATCGACCCGGCGCAGGCCAAGCCCATGGAGGCCGCCTTGGCCGAGGCCGAGGCGGCGGTGCGCGCGCTTGACGGGGTCAGCAAGGTCAGCGCGGTGATGACCGCGCATAGTGACGCGCCGCCGCCGCCGGATCTGAAGGCGCAGTCGCAGAAGAAGCCCAACGCGCCGGAGCGCGTGCCGGGGGTGAAACATGTGATCGCCATCGCCTCTGGCAAGGGCGGGGTCGGGAAATCCACCGTCGCCGCCAATCTCGCCGCCGCTCTGGCCGCCGAAGGGCGGCGGGTCGGGCTGCTGGATGCCGATGTCTACGGCCCCAGCCAGCCGCGCATGCTGGGGGTGACGGGGCGTCCCTCCAGCCCCGACGGCAAGACCATGATCCCGCTGGAAGGGCATGGGGTGAAGCTGATTTCGCTGGGCCTGCTGACGCAGGAGGATGAGGCGATCATCTGGCGCGGCCCGATGCTGATGGGCGCGTTGCAGCAGATGCTGTTCCAGGTGCAATGGGGCGAGTTGGACGTTCTGCTGGTCGATCTGCCGCCGGGGACCGGCGATGTGCAGCTTTCGCTGTCGCAGCGGGCGCATCTGGACGGGGCCGTCATCGTCTCCACCCCGCAGGACATCGCGCTGCTCGATGCGCGCAAGGGGATCAACATGTTCAAGCGACTGAACGTGCCGATCCTCGGGCTGATCGAGAACATGGCGGTGCATGTCTGCCGCAATTGCGGACATGAGGAGCATATTTTCGGCGAAGGCGGCGTGGCGGCGGAGGCGAAGACGCTGGGTGTGCCGCTGCTTGGCGCGTTGCCGCTGGAACTGGCGGTGCGCGTGGCCGCAGATGACGGCACGCCGGTGGCGGTCTCGGCCCCGGACAGCGCCGCATCGCAGGCCTTCCGCAAGCTGGCGAAGGGTCTGGTGGCGGCCGGGGTGGCGTGACCTCCGCCGCCCCCCTGCCCGCGGTGATCCTGGCCGGCGGGCGCGCGACGCGGATGGGGGGCGGCGACAAGGTTTTGCTGTCCCTCGGCGGGGCCACGCTGCTGGATCAGGTGATCGCGCGGCTGCGCCCGCAGGCCGGTGCGCTTGCGATCAGCGCCAATGGCGATCCGGCGCGGCTGGCGCGGTTCGGACTGCCGGTGCTGGCCGATCCGCTGCCCGGATATCCCGGACCGCTGGCCGGAGTGCTGGCCGCGATGAGATGGGCCGCCGGGCGGGGGGCGCAGGCGGTGATCTGCGTGGCGGGCGACACGCCGTTCCTGCCCGCCGATCTGGCCCGCCGCTTCGACCGCACGGCCCCGCCGGACCGGATCGTGCTGGCCGCCGCGCCGGGACCGGATGGCGCGCGGCGGCTGCACCCCACATTCGGGCGATGGCCGGTGGCGCTGCGCGACGCGCTGCGGGCGCAGTTGCAGGACGGGCGCGGCCGCATCCTCGATTTCGCCGCGTGCCACGATCACCTCATCGCGGATTTCGATGACGACGCCGCCTTCTTCAACGTCAACACGCCCGAGGATCTGGCCCGCGCGCAGCACCTTGGCTGAGCGGGTGGCCGATCTGCCGCAGTCGCGCGGCGCGGGCATATACGGCTTGAACATCGGCCGAGAATCGCTATGTTCCGGCCTTCACGAGCCGCGCGCTCGGGCCCAGCCGACCGGACAGGTTTTCACTTGCCTCCGGCACGGTTGTGACCTATTGCCGCGGCTCTGATCCGTTTTCTGACACCGGCCCCGCATGGGATGCGCGGCCCCTGACCCGAGGTTGAGACATGGCTGTCCCTCAGAACCGAGTGACCCGTTCCAAGCGGAACATGCGCCGCGCGCATGACGCATTGTCGGCGGCGAACCCCAATGAATGCCCGTCCTGCGGCGAGCTGAAGCGCCCGCATCACGTCTGCCCGTCCTGCGGCCATTACGCCGACCGTGAAATCGTGGCGCAGACGGCCGAGATCGACCTGGACGACGACGCGGCCTGATCGGCTTTCGCTGATGTCGCAGATGACGGACAGCAATTCACCGCGCCGCCCCTCTCACGGGGGCCGCGTGGTGATTTCCGTTGATGCGATGGGCAGCGATCACGGCCCGTCCGCGATTGTCGATGGCATCGCCAAGAGCGCCGACAAGAATCCCGATATCAGCTTTATCGTCCACGGCCCGAAGGACGAGCTGACGCGGCTCATCACCCGCCGGAGCGATCTGGCCGATCGCTGCGAGATCCGCGACATGCCGGGCGTCGTGTCCATGGATGACAAGCCCAGCCAGGTGATCCGCGGCGCGCAGGGCACCTCGATGCTGTCGGCGGTCGATTCCGTGCGCGCGGGCGAGGCCTCGGTCGCGGTCTCCTGCGGCAATACCGGCGCGCTGATGGCGCTGTCGATGATCCGGCTGCGCAAGCTGCCGGGCGTGAACCGGCCCGCCATTGCCTGCCTGTGGCCGTCGCGCAACCCGCAGGGCTTCAACGTCATGCTGGATTGCGGCGCCGATATTCGCGCCGATGCGCCCGATCTGCTGCAATATGCGCTGATGGGTGCCGCCTATGCCCGCAACGGGCTGGGGGTGGAGCGCCCGCGCATCGGCCTGCTGAATGTCGGCACCGAGGAGCATAAGGGCCGGGCCGAGCTGCGTCATGCGCATGAGATGATCCTCGACGCGCAGGAAACCGGGAATTTCGATTATGTGGGCTTTGTCGAGGGGGGCGATTTGCCCTCGGACAAGGTGGATGTGATCGTCACCGACGGCTTCACCGGCAATGTCGCGCTGAAAACCGGCGAGGGCACGGCCAAGCTGGTCGGCGCCTTCCTGAAGGACGCATTCGGCAACTCCATCATGTCGAAATTCGCCGCGCTGCTGGCGATCACCTCGCTCAAACGCCTGCAGAAGCGGATCGACCCGCGCCGCGTGAATGGCGGGGTGTTTCTGGGGCTGAACGGGATGGTGGTGAAATCGCACGGCTCGGCCGATGCGACCGGCGTGTCGGCGGCGATCAAGCTGGCCTTCCGGCTGGCGCAGTCGGGCTTTCAGGACCGGCTGGCGGAGCGGGTGGCCCGCGCCGCCGCGAGCGTCGAGGAAACCCGGCCCGCGCCGGACGAGGAGCGCACGTGACACGACGCGCCGTCATTCGCGGCACCGGCCGCTATCTGCCCGAGCGCGTGGTGGAGAATGCCTGGTTCGAGGACAAGGTGGACACCTCGGACGAATGGATCCGCTCCCGCACCGGGATCGAGCGGCGCCATTTCGCGGCCGAGGGCGAGACCACCTCCGCCATGGCGATCCGCGCCGCCGAACAGGCCATGTCGCGGGCGGGGCTGTCTGTCGATCAGATCGATGCGGTGATCGTGGCCACATCGACACCGGACCTGACCTTTCCGTCGGTCGCCACGATGGTGCAATCGGGGCTGGGGCTGACCAGGGCCTTTGCATTCGACGTGCAGGCGGTCTGCGCGGGCTTCGTCTTTGCGCTTGCCAATGCCGACGCCATGATCCGCGCGGGCCAGGCCGACCGGGTGCTGGTCATCGGGGCGGAGACGTTCAGCCGCATTCTCGACTGGTCCGACCGCGGCACCTGCGTGCTGTTCGGCGACGGCGCCGGGGCGGTGGTGCTGGAGGCCGCCGAGGGCGCGCGCGGGATCCTGTCATCGGATCTCAACAGCGACGGCTCGTTCCGCGATATCCTTTATGTCGATGGCGGGGTCTCGACCACCGGCAGTGCCGGCAAGCTGCGGATGCAGGGCAATGTGCTGTTCCGCCACGCGGTCGAAAAGCTGGCCCAGACCGCGCATCGCGCCATAGAGAAGGCCGGGCTGACCACTGCGGATGTGGACTGGCTGGTGCCGCATCAGGCCAATGCCCGGATTATCACCGCCACCGCGCAGCGGATGAGCCTGCCGATGGAAAAGGTCGTGCTGACCGTGGCCGATCACGGCAACACCTCCGCCGCGTCGATCCCGCTGGCGCTGTCGGTCGCGGATGAGGCCGGGCGGTTCAGCGAAGGCGACGTGATCGTGACGGAAGCCATCGGCGGCGGGCTGAGCTGGGGCAGCGTGGTGGTCCGCTGGTAAGCACCCGTCGCGCCTGCGCCGGCCCGTTCAGCCGCGCCGCATGACCAGCCCTGTCTCGGGCCGTGCCCGCCCGGCGGAGACGAGCAGCCGCGTCTCGCCTGCCGCGAACCCCGCTTTCTCCAGCACCCGGCGCGAGGCGGCATTATCGGCAAATACCTGCGCGGTCAGCGTGTCGAGATCGAACCAGTCCTGCACCGCGTCGCAGAAGACCGGCAGCACCTCCGACGCGATCCCCTGCCCGGCCGCCTCCGGCGCGAGGAAATAGAATACCGCCGGATCCGCGCCCGCATCGACGCCGATGGAGCCGATGCAGCGCCCGTCCCGGCGGATGGCCAGCCTGACGGGACGCGTGACCGGATCCATCGCCGGGCGCATGATGCGGGCGAACTCTGCCCCGGTCTGGCCGGGGAAGAAGCGCATCAGCATCCGCGCCGTCGCGGGCTCAGTCGCAATGCGGTGGAGCGCCGGGAAATCGGCTTCGGTCATCGGGGTCAGCAGGCCGCGCGGGGTGCGGATCGACAGCGCGGCGACGAAGGCGCTGCGGGTCAGCTCCATGTGCCGCTGCGGCACGCTGCGCCCGTCGAAGCGCCGCGTGACCTGCCCGGCCCCGGTCTCGCGGAAGCCCACCCCCTCCAACAGCGCGCGGGAGGCGATGTTGCCGTCGAGATGGTTGGCCCGGACGGGATCGTCACTGGCGGCGAAATGCCGGAACAGGGCGATCTGCAGCGCCCGGCGGGCGATGCCGCGCCGGCGCAGCGGCGGTGCGATCCAGTATCCGATCTCGCCCCGCACCCGGATCACCCCGGCGAACTCGCCATCCGCGATGATCGCCATGTCATCCGGCGTGGCAATCTGATCGACGAATGCCACCGCATCCGAGCGTTGATAGGGAAACGGCAGCGTGGTGAGCCACTGCACGGTCTCCGCATCCTGAAGATTGCGCCAGATCGCATCGACATCGCCGTGCGCGGGCGGGCGCAGGGTGATGCGCATCTCAGCCCGCCGGCCGGGGCGCGGCGGTCATGCCAGTTCGACGACGCTGACCGCCCCGCCTGCCGCGGACAGCGCGATCTCGCCATTGGCCAGGCGCAGCGCGTCGCGGCCGAACACCTCGGCCCGCCAGCCCTGAAGCGCGGCCACGTCGCGCGCGCCCTGGGCGATGGCGTCCAGATCGGCGGTGGTGGCGATCAGCTTGGGCGCGACCTGCGCGGCCTCGGCCTTGGCTTTCAGCAGCACCCACAGCAATTCGCCGAGCGCCCCGTTGCCGGGCGGGCCGGGCTGTTCCTTGGGCAGGCGCGGCGGGTCGGGACCCTCCATCCCGGCCTTGATGGCCGCAAGGATCCCCTGCGCAATCTCGGGCTTGCGCCCCTCGCGCAGCAGCAGGCGCGACTTGCCCAGCTCCGCCTCGCTTTGCGGCTTGGTCGAGGCCAGCTCGACAAGCGCGTCATCCTTGAACACGCGCGCGCGCGGGACGTTCCGGCTCTGCGCGTACTCCTCGCGGAACTCGGCCAGCTTGCGCACGATGGCCATGAAGCGGGGCGAGTTGGACCTTGTGCGCACGCGCTGCCAGGCCTCGGCGGGGCGGGTGATATAGGTTTCGGGATCGACGAGCACCGCGGCCTCCTCCGCCACCCAGGCGGCACGGCCGGAGCGGTCGAGCTGACCCTTGAGCGATTCGTAGATCGCGCGCAGATGGGTCACATCGGCGATGGCGTAATTCTGCTGCGCTTTGGAGAGCGGGCGCTGCGACCAGTCGGTGAAGCGCGAGGATTTGTCGAGATTGGCCTTGGCGATCTTGCGCACCAGCGTCTCATACCCCACCTGCTCGCCGAAGCCGCAGACCATCGCAGCGATCTGGGTGTCGAAAAGCGGTGTGGGAAAGATCCCGGCATCGTGGAAGAAGATCTCCACATCCTGGCGCGCGGCGTGGAACACCTTCACCGTCGCCTCGTGGCGGAACAGATCGTACAGCGGCTCCAGCGACAGGCCGGGCGCCAGCGGATCGACGAGCACGGCCGGCCCGCCATCCGATTTCGGCCCCGAGGCCGGGGGTAGCGCCATCTGGATCAGGCAGAGCCGGGAGTAGAAGGTCCGCTCGCGCAGGAACTCGGTGTCGATGGTGACATAGGGCTGGGATTTCGCATCTTCGCAGAAGGCCGCCAGCGCGTCGGTGGTGGTGATCGTGGTGAACTCGGTCATTCTGGCCTTTCCGCAAGGTGGCGGGTCATCCGCCAGCACCGTTCGGCATAGGGTTTCCACGGTATACTGAAAAGGAAATTCGATGAATCGGCCGATATCCGCTCAGACCGGCGGGATATCGCCGCCGGCGCGGGTGGCGTGGAAATCGGCGGCGAACCCGTCCAGCCCGCCCGCTGCGATGGCGTCACGCAGCCCCTGCATCAGATCCTGATAATAATGCAGGTTGTGCCAGGTCAGCAGCATGCCGGAAATCATCTCGCCGGCGCGGAACACGTGATGCAGATAGGCGCGGCTGTAACCCGTGCAGGCGGGGCAGCGGCATTCCTCGTCCAGCGGGCGCGGATCGTCGGCGTGGCGGGCGTTCTTGATGTTGACCTGCCCGCGCCGTGTCCAGGCCTGCCCGGTCCGGCCCGAGCGCGAGGGCAGCACGCAATCCATCATGTCCACACCGCGCTGCACCGCGCCCACGATGTCATCGGGCTTGCCCACCCCCATCAGATAGCGCGGCTGTGCCTGCGGCAGCAGGTCGGTCGCGTAATCCAGCACGCCGAACATCGCCTCCTGCCCCTCGCCCACGGCCAGCCCGCCAATGGCATATCCGTCAAAACCGATGGATGTAAGCGCCTCGGCGCTTTCCTCGCGCAAATGGCGGATCACCCCGCCCTGCATGATCCCGAACAGCGCATGTCCGGGCCGGTCGCCGAAGGCATCGCGGGACCGCTGCGCCCATCGCATCGACAGCCGCATCGCCTCGGCCTGCCGTTCCTCGGTCGCGGGCAAGGCGGGGCATTCGTCGAAGGCCATGACGATATCCGAGCCGAGCTGGCGCTGAATCTCCATGCTGGTTTCGGGGCTGAGGACATGACGCGACCCGTCGATATGGCTGGCAAAGGTCACGCCGTCCTCGTCAAGCTTGCGCAGATCGGCCAGCGACATGACCTGAAACCCGCCCGAGTCAGTCAGGATCGGGCGATCCCAGTTCATGAATTTGTGCAGCCCGCCCAACCGCTCGATCCGGTCGGCACCGGGGCGCAGCATCAGGTGATAGGTGTTGCCGAGCAGGATATCCGCCCCCGTGGCGCGCACCGAGTCCGGCAGCATCGCCTTGACCGTCGCCGCCGTGCCCACCGGCATGAAGGCGGGGGTGCGGATCTGGCCGCGCGGCGTGTCGATCACGCCCGCCCGCGCCCGCCCATCCGTGGCGTTGAGGGTAAAGGAAAATCGGCTCATCTCGCGCCCTTTCTTGCGACCCCGCCTTCTAGCGTCCGCCGCGCGCCAGCGAAACCCCCGCCGCATGGGCCGAGGCCCAGGCCCATTGGAAATTATACCCGCCGAGCCAGCCGGTCACATCGACACATTCCCCGATGAAATACAGCCCCGGCGCGTCGCGGGCCTGCATGGTCCTGGCGTCGAGCCCGCGCGTATCGACGCCGCCCACCGTCACCTCGGCGGTGCGGTATCCTTCGGAGCCGACGGGCCGGACCTGCCAGCGATGGATCCGCGCGGCGATGCCGTCGAGCGTCTTGTTATTCTGGTCGGCCAGCCTCGCGCCGGTCAGCCCCAGATCGGCTGTGACCGCCTCGGCCAGCCGCGCGGGCAGATGCGCAGACAACACCGTGCCTACCGCCACGCGCCCGCCCTGCCCCCGGCGGTCCCGCAGCGCCGCCGCCAGATCGGCGCCGGGGCACAAATCGATCTCGACCGTATCGCCGGGCTGCCAATAGCTGGAGATCTGCAGCACCGCCGGACCCGACAGCCCGCGATGGGTAAACAGCAGCGCATCGCGGAAACGGGTCTTGCCGTGCCGGATTTCGGCCTCGACGGACAGGCCGGCCAGCGGTTTGCACAGCGCCAGATCCTGCTCGGCAAAGGTCAGCGGCACCAGGCCGGGCCGCGTCTCGACAATGTCCAGACCGAATTGCCGCGCGAGGTCATAGCCAAGCCCGGTCGCGCCCATTTTCGGGATCGATTTCGCGCCCGAGGCGACCACCACGCAGCCCGCCCGCACGACCCCGCGCGAGGTCTGCGCGATAAACCCGTCAGCACCGCGTGTCAGGCCGTTTAGCGTGGTTTCCAGCCACAGCTCTGCGCCCTCCATCCGGCGGATCAGCATCTCGGTGATCTGGGTGGCCTTCCCGTCGCAAAAGAGCTGACCCAGCGTCTTTTCATGCCAGGCAATCCCCGCCTGATCGACAAGTGCGACGAAATCCTGCGGGCTGTATGCGGCAAGCGCCGAGGCACAGAAGCGCGGGTTTGCCGACAGGAACCGCTCGCGCGACGTGGCGAGGTTGGTGAAGTTGCACCGCCCGCCGCCGGAAATGCGGATCTTCTCGGCCGGGCGCGTCGCGTGATCCATGACCACCACCCGCGCCCCCTGCGCCTGCGCGCTGCCCGCACAGAACAGTCCCGCCGCACCGGCCCCGATAATCAGAATATCGCACTCCATCCCGCCGCCATACGCGCCGCGAAATCCGCCCGCAAGTTTTTCGCGCCTCCCCCTTGCACCGCCCCGAAACGGGCGCTAGATACGCCCGCACCGTTGGGGCGTAGCCAAGTGGTAAGGCAGCGGTTTTTGGTACCGTGTACCGTAGGTTCGAATCCTACCGCCCCAGCCAGTCACTCTCGGAACAGCCATTCCCGGACCGGACGACGCGGCGATCCGCTAGCGGGTTTTTTGCAGTTCGGCGGACAGGTGGCGTTCGGGTCCGCCGCACGGTGCCGACCAGATGCAGGCCGCGCCCCGCGAGGCGCCGCAGACCGGCTTGTCGTGAAATCGTCATCTCCTGTTCGACATCCTGCGTGGCCGCCGTCAGTCGGCCTGTCCGGTGGCGCCGGCCCCCTTCGGCGGATCCCGGTTCGGCAGGGTTTTGCCGGCGGACGCGTTATGGGCAGCCGCCAACGCAAACGTGAATGCGCCGTCAGGCGCGTCTTGCAAATCGGCGGTATAAGGTCTTCATTCTGCCCCGTGTCTTTTTAACGAGGTCTGGTCACATGCTTATGACCGTTGATGAGTGTTTCCCGCTGCTGCGCTGTCCGCGCAGCGGGTCCGAGCTGCAGCGCGACGGGGATGGCGCGATCCGATGTGCCGAAGGGCATCATTACAACTCGGTCGGCGGAAAGCCGGTGCTGGTGGATTTCTCGGATTCGGTGCTGGTTCGGGACGAGGTCATGGCCTCGCAGGCCGACAGCCAGATCCATCGCAGCGAATATCGGGGTCTCACCGCCGGGGTGAAGCGCCTGCTCTCGCCGCAGAAGCAGGCGACCGTGCAGAACGTCGCGCGGCTGGTTGCGGATCTGGAGGCGATGGGCCGGCCGGTCCGGCTGCTGGTGATCGGTGGCGGCAGTGTCGGCCAGGGGATGCAGCCGCTCTACGATCACCCCGATATCCGCATCGCCGGGTTCGACATCTACGACACGCCCAATGTGCAGTTCATCGCCGACGGCCATCACCTGCCGCTGGCGGATGACAGCATCGACGCGGTGGTGATCCAGGCGGTGCTGGAACATGTGCTGCAGCCGGGCGAGGTCGTGTCGGAGATCTGGCGGGTGCTGAAACCGGGCGGGCTCGTCTATGCGGAGACCCCGTTCATGCAGCAGGTCCACGAGGGCCCCTATGACTTCACCCGCTTCACCGAGAGCGGGCACCGATATCTGTTTCGCCGCTTCGATTGTGTCGCCTCGGGCGCGAGCGGCGGGCCGGGGATGCAGTTCATGTGGTCGGTCGATTACCTGGCGCGCAGCCTGTTCCGCTCGCGCAGGGCCGGGAAGCTGGCCAAGCTGGCGTTTTTCTGGACGCAGTATCTCGACCGGTTCATCCCGGACGATTACGCGCAGGACGGGGCGAGCGGCGTGTTCTTCTACGGCCGGAAATCGGCGGAGACGCTGACGCCCCACGGCATCATCGCGCATTACCAGGGCGCGCAGAAAACGGGCTGAGCCGCCGCCTTCGCTCCTCAGGCGATCTGGCGACGCGTGGTGCCGCACCCGTGTCGCGTCCGGCGGTTCATCTGCGCCCGACAGCGCAAGGCGGCCGCCGATTGCCGATTGACGCTACGACAGCTTCCCGAAAAGCAGCCTCGCCGCCGCCATCCCCTCTCGCATGAGGCGAGTTGCGCCGTTTATCTGCATGGCTGCCATGCACGAGGCGCGGAAAACCGTCCCTCGGCGCCGCGACGAGCCGGATTTCCGGCAAATTCCCGCCACCCTCAAAAGTTTATGCCGGCGCCACGACGACATCCTGGGATTGAGTTCTGGTTGGTTCCCGTCGGAGCCGGAGTTTATACGCTAACAGCTACCTCGATTTGTAATTGCAACTGCCCGAAATCGCGCAGGAAATCACGCGTCATAACCAATGTTAGCCGATCACATTTCCGCCATCCCTTTAGTTGCAACTGAAATGATCAGCTAGAACGGACTTGTCCGTTTAGAAATGCATTGCCCCACGCTGCGGCGCAGCACTTTACAGCATTATAGCCGGTGATTAATTGGTCTCACGAGTCAGGCGAAAGCCTCGAATGAGTGCCCGACGCGGTTCAGCCGCCAGGAAATAATCGGTGAAGATAAATGGTAAATGTTGAAAATCAACTTGTTACGAATGCTTCAAACGGTGGGGCAGCCCTGGGTCGCCCGCAGGGCGGTCCCGCGGAGTGGTATCGGAACGGGGGCAAGCGCGTCTTTGACGTGGTGGCGAGCCTGTTCGGGATATTAATACTGGCTCCCGTTCTGATTGTATTGGGTAGCGTAATTTATCTGCATGATAGAGGTAAACCATTCTTTGTTCACAAGCGCCTCGGCCAGGGTGGCGAAAGCTTTGGCTGCATCAAGATGCGGTCAATGGTTGCCAATGCGGAGGAGAAGCTGAACGAGGTGCTGAAAAAGCACCCGGAATGGCGCCAGGAATGGGAAGAGAGCCAGAAGCTGACCAATGATCCGCGCGTCACCCGCGTCGGCAATTTCATCCGCAAGACCAGCCTCGATGAGATCCCGCAGCTCTTCAACGTGCTGCGCGGAGATATGAGCCTGGTGGGGCCGCGCCCGATCGTGCGTGACGAGTTGCCCCGCTATGGCGAAGACGCGGTCTCCTATTTGCGGCTGCGCCCCGGTTTCACCGGGCTGTGGCAGACCACCGGCCGCAATGACGTGTCCTATGACGAGCGTGTGGCGATGGACGTCACCTATGAGCGCAATGTCTCCTTCACGGAAGATCTGCGTATCCTGGTGATGACCATCGTCACCATGCTCAGACGGACCGGTAAGTAACGAGTGTCGTGTAACCAAAACCCGGATCGGGGGCAGATGCGCAAGCATCTGCCCCCGTGACGTTTCGGCGGGGCGGCAAGGCAGGTCGTTGCGGTCCGACCGGGTCGAGGCAGGGACCGCAAGCAAGTCCGTCAGGGATCGCGGCGGCTTGTGCCACATCGCTGCTCGGAGATTGCAGTCCCGATCCTTGACGGGGCCATTTCAGCCAGAGGCGCCGTCTCGGCTCCGTCAGCGCCGCGTGACCCCAACTGGCGGCCTGGGCAGCGCATAGCCCACGCCGAGCGCGATCCAGCCACCGAAGAAGCGGAAACTGTCGATGCTCGCCCCCAGCAGCATCCAGCCGATCAGCGTCGTCGCCACCGCCAGATGCATCCGCCCCAGATAGGTCACACCGCTGGCGTAACGCAGGGAGCGGAACAGCGACGGAAGGATCAGCGCCAGCCACAGCCCGTATCCCACCACGCCCAGCTCGGAAAGCAGCCGCACATGCAGCGAATAGGCCGGGGGCCAGCCCAGTTCGATATCCGCTTCGGTCAGATAGGAGCGGACCTCCCAGCTCCGCAGATCCTCCCCGCGGACATGGGCGGGATAGTTGAACCCGTATTGGCCGAACCCCACGCCGAAGACCGGCGCCTCGCGAAACATCGAGACTCCGGCCTGGATCGCCGCCAGCCGCGTGACGTTTGACATGTTCTCATCGCCGCCGGACGGGTCGATCAGCCCCTCCGTGCTGCCATATTCGATCATGTTCGAGACAACCTCGACGACGGATCTCTGCCCCCCCGGCACCAGGAACAGCGCCAGCAGGGCCGCACAGCCGAGCGTCGCGAGATGGATCATGTGGTCGCGCCGGTGCCGCAGGAAGGCCCAGATCAGCACCAGGAACTGGATCCCCATGACCAGCATCGCGGTGCGCGACTGCATCAGCACCATCGCGATCACGACGATCAGCGTATAGAGCACGAGCTGGCCGCGCGTGGCATGGGTGACGGCGAAGGGAAAGATGAATGTCAGCATCACCGCCGCCCAGGAGGATTCGAAGGCGGTCAGGCGCAGCCGGATCGGGTAGAACTCGCTGGTTTCGGCATGGACGAAAACCGACAGCGCATCGAAAAGCTGGGTCAGCCCCGGAATGCCGTACCAGGAGGCGACTTCCAGCACGCCGAAGCCCGCCATCACCAACAGCCCCCATTGCGCACCCCTGGAGATGTCGCGCATCTGGCCGTTGCGGGCAAAATTATAGAACATCATCGCCACCACCACACCCAGCACCATCGCCATGGCCTGGGTGATGATCCGGCTCATGCCGCTGCGGCCCTTGAAATGGGCGACCGCGATCTCGTCGTAATTCACCACGACACTGGCCACGATGGCGAGGATCAGCGCCAGGAAGATCAGGGTGAAGGCGGTCGGCATGGCCAGCCGCGCCGGGCGGCTGAACAGGAAGATCAGCCCCAGCGGCATGACATAGATGAAGGCGTCCTTCGACAGCTCGCCGGCCGGGATGAGCGGCAGAAGATCGTTGAAGACCGTCGACACCACCAGCAGGATGACGACCGCCGCGGGCGCGAGCCGCCGGGCCGAAGCCGTCATCTCCAGACCTTCTTCTTGACCGCCGTGATCCAGTCGAAGGGGATGGCCATGAACCCGACCGTGCGCGCCAGACCCAGATACGCATGGGGATCGGTGGCGCCGAAATTGTCCCGCTGCACCCGCAGCCGCGCGCGCAGGTTGCGCTTGCGCTTGGCGGCGGTGGTGCCGGTTTCGCTGACGATATACTGTGTCAGCACCTCGGGGATATTGGCGATGCGGAATTTCCGGGCCATGCGCAGGAACAGGTCGTAATCCTCCGCCGTCTTGTAGCGGTCGGAATAAAGCCCGACCTCGCGCAACGCCGCCGCGCGGATCATGATCGTCGGATGCAGCATCGCGGGGACGTAGCGCTGCTTGCGCCGCATCTCGGCCTCGTCGCTGGGGAAGCGCAGGGTGAACAGATATTCCCCGTCATCGTTCACGCAGCGTGCCCAGGTGCCGACGATGCCGACATCGGGATTGGCGTGCATGAAGGCCAGTTGCTTCTCGAACCGGCCGGGCAGCGGGATGTCGCCGCAATCCAGCCGCGAGATGAACGGATAGCCGCGATCAAAGATGGTCTCGATCCCGGCGTTCAGCGCGTGCTCGATGCCCTGGTTGCGCGCCAGCCGGTGCAGCGTGACCCGATGCGGCCCGGCCATGTCATCGGCCCGGATCGGCTCCGGCGAGCCGTCATCGACGACGACGATATCGAGCGGGTGCGGCTCCTCGGCCAGAATGCGCAGCGTCTCGGTCAGCCCGTCCTGGTCGCGGAAGACGGGGATCAGCACGCAGATCTCGGGACGATCGCGGCCGCTTGGCGGGGTGGCGGACGGCGCCCGGCTCTCGCCCTGGCTCATCGCGTCACCTCCGCCGCATCCGCGGCCCGCCGCCGCTGCCGATTGGCGCGGATCATCCCGATCGAGAGACCCAGCAGGAACCCGGCCATGACGCCGAGCGCCAGGATCACCGGCTTGACGTTGAAGCCGCTGGGGCGGGTCGGCACCACCGCCGGAGAGAAGAGCTGGACATAAATCTCCGGCTCGCCCATCCGGCTCTGGATCTGGCGATGCTCCAGCAGAAGCTGCTCATACACCACGGCGGTCGCGGCCACCTCGCGCTCGGCCTCTCGCTGGCGGGAATAGAGCTCGGCATTCTCCGCAATCGCCTCGTCCTGGCGCCCCTCGGCCCAGACATCGGAGCGCTGTGACAGCAGGCGCAGCCTTTCGCGCATGGTCTGCGCGGTCTGTTCGGCGGTCTCCAGCCCGTTGGTCAGCTCGGTGATCTGGCTCTGGAGATTGTTCAGCATCTCCTCATAGACCTCGTTGCGCATCTCCAGCCGGTATTGCAGATAGCCCTGCGCCACCGCATTCGCCATGACCGCGGCAAGCTCCGGGTTTTCGGAGTTGAACTGGATGTTCACCACGAAGGACCGGCCGCTATTCGAGGCGTCGAAATTCTGCGAGACATGGCGCAGCAGGCCCTTGCGGTGCTCCTCCTCCGACAGCTCCTCCTCTCGGGGCTGATCGGGGGGATAGGCGGCCTCCTCCAGCATCGCCATTTCCTCGGGCGAGAGCTGTTCGAGCGCGTGGTTCAGCACGACATTGGTGCCGATCGTCTCCACCATGGTCGAGGTGGCGGTGGCATCGCCGGTCTCGTCGGCGATCTGGTCGTCCACGGTAATCAGGCCGGACCGCCCGGCATCGGAGATCAGCCGCGCGGTGGCCGAATAGGTCTCCGGCAGGGAGTTGGCGACGTAATAGGCCCCGGCCCCGCCCAGCACGCTGAGCAGGATAATCAGGATCAGGTTGCGCCAGAGCGCGCGGAACACGTCACCGAAGGTGAAAGAGCTGGGCGGTTTATGCATGACACTGGCTCCGGGGCCGGGCGCGACGGGGCAACGAATGCGGGGGCAGGCTGGCATGGGACCGGGCCGCGCGGAGGGGCCGGATCGGCAGACCCCGCGCCATCTTGGCCGGCGGGGCGGAAACTCGAGAATACAACGTCGTCACCTTCTACAACAGGATCGGCCCGCCGCAGAGCAGCAAGCCAACGCGCCGCTCTTATCGCAACAGGCCGGGGAAGGTCGAGCGCGGATGCGCGCGGACGGGTCGAAATCGCGTGAACGCCACGGAAAACGCGCCTTTCCGCCGATGGCGACCCGACGCGCGGTCGGATGGCTATGGCGCCTAGGGATCGGGTGCCGCGTCCTCCCCGCCCGCCGCGTCCTGAAGCGCCGCGCAGATCTCGCGCGCTCGGCGGTCCAGCCGGTTCCACCTTGCCAGCATCTCGCCGCCATCCCGCGCCAGCGCCGGGTCGCCGCGCAGCTTGCGAACGGCGCCGCGCAGCGTTTCGTAGCCGCCCTGCCCCAGCACCATGCCGACCCCGCGCCGCGCCGATTCGCGGGCCGAGACCGGCGGGAACAGGCTGCGGGCCAGGCTGGCATAGGCTGCCCCGCGTCTGCCGGAATCGGCCAGCCGCCAGACCCGGTCCTGCAGGTGATAGCCGCTTTTCGCCGCGCGCGACCAGTCATGCGATTCGCGCCGGAACCAGTCATAGGACAGATCGGCGGTCTCGCGCCCCATGGTCAGCCGTCCGGGATCGGGGGTCTCATCCTTGACGAGCGTCGGCACGGTCGCGATCTCGAACCCGATCCCGGCGCGATCCATGCGCATGGCCAGATCGGTGTCCTGATTGACCCGCAATGTTTCGTCGAACGGGAAGCGATGGGCCAGCGAGACCGGCATGGTCAGCATCGAGGTCTGCACCCGACCCGCGTCGCGATAGACATACTCGACCAGCGATGCGCCCGCATGCCAGACTGGCTGGGCGATGTCGCGCAACTCTCCGTCGATATGGATGGCGGCATGGCTGACCAGAACCCGCTCGCCATTTTTCGGATCGGCATAGAAACTGCGGATCTCGTCGTAGCGGCCGGACAGCCAGATATCGTCCGAATCGAGGAAGCTGACATGGCTGCCGCGTGCCTCGCGCGCGCCGCGATTGCGGGCGGCCGGGCCGCGCTGATGGCGGGGCTGGCGCAGGATGCGGACGCCCATCTCCTCCAGCATCGCGTATTCGGCGCTCAGATCGGTGCGGGAGAAGTCATCGACGACGATAATCTCGATCGCGTCTGCAGTCTGATCCTGCACCGACAGAACCGCGCGCAGCAGAAGATCGGCGCGATTGCGGTTCGGAATGACAACAGAAAGTGAAAATGGCTCTGACATGAAATAACGCGCAGCTGGAAGACGGCTCCACTTGTAAACCGCTGGAACCGATCCCTCACTGCCCTATGTCCCGATAGGCCGCAACCCGAATGCTCGGCAATTCTCCACCGGGACGGTACCGGATCGACGAATCCGCTTGCGGCGGCGCGATCCGGCCATAGGATCCGCGCGGTTCGCCGGATCGCCCGGCGGCGTTTGACGATTGTTCCGGTTTCTTGTTGTGGACTGCCTGATGGAAGACGACCCCTCCCCCGACGATGCGGCGCAGGCGGCGCCGTTTTTCTCCATCGTGATTCCGGCCTATAACCGCGCCGACAAGATCGGCCGGACGCTGCAATCCTGTCTGGCGCAGACCGAGCCGGATTTCGAAATCGTCGTGGTCGATGACGGCTCGATGGACGGCACGGCAGATCGGGTCGAGGCCATCGACGACAGCCGCATCCGCTGCATCCGGCAGGAGAATGCCGGCGCATCGGCGGCCCGCAATCGCGGCGTTTCGGCGGCGCGGGGCCGGTTCATCGCATTTCTGGATTCCGACGACGAGTTCCTGCCGGAAAAGCTCTCCCGGTTCCGCGCCGCCATCGAGGCCGCGCCGGACGCGGCCCAAGCCGCATGGTATTCGCCGCTGTATTTTCACCGCGGCGACGACAACCGCATGGTCAAGCCCGACCGCGCCATAGAGGCGGGCGAGACGGTGGGGGATTACCTCTTTGCCGCTGACGGGCTGATGCAGACCTCGACGCTGGTGATTCCGCGCGGGATGATGACCCGCCTGGGCTTCGATTCCTCGCTGCGCTGCCTGGAGGATCTCGATCTCTGCCTGCGTCTCGAAGAGGCGGGTGCCACCTTCCGCATGCTGCCCGACCCGCTGGTGATCTGGTATGACGATCAGGCGGAGGGGCGGCTGTCCTATACCACCTCCCCCCAGGAAATCGCGGATTGGGTGCGCCACCAGGCGCACCGGCTGACCGCGCGGGCGGAAAGCGGGTTCATGGCGCGCTTCATGGTGCCGGAGATCGCCCGGACGCAGCCGGTTCGCGCCCTGCGGATGTTGCGCCGCGCGGTCCGGCTGGGCGGGGTGTCGGCCCGGCGTGCCGGGGCGATCCTGGCCCGCGGCGTGGCGCCCGGCCCCTACCGCATTCTGCGCGACCGGCTGGTGAGGCGGCGTCATGGCTGAGCGGAGCGGGGCCGGCCGGCCCAGGCGCGTCGTGCATGTGACCGAGGCGCCGCTTGGCGGCGTGGCCACCTATCTCGACGAATTGCTGACCGCGCAGCTTGCGCTGTCACCGGACACGCAGTTTGATCTCATCAGCCCGGAGGTGAACCGCGCAGCGCTGACCTTTGGCGAGCGGTCTAATTTCACCTTCATCGGAATGGAGATGCGCCGGGGAAACCGCCGCGATCTGATCTCGCTGGCCTGGCGCACGATCCGCCATATCCGCCGCACACGGCCCGCGATCCTGCATATCCATTCCAGCTATGCCGGGGCCGCGATCCGGGCGCTGTCGGCGTTCATTCCGCGCGGAACACGCGTGGTCTATTGCCCCCATGGCTGGGCCTTCTCGCGCGAGGGCAGCCGCAAGATGCAGCGCGGCGTGGCCGCCGTGGAACGGGCGCTGAGCCGGGTGACGGACCGGATCATCTGCATCTCGGATTACGAGCGGCGCGAGGCGCTGTCGGTCGGCATCGGCGCGGCCAAGCTGGCGGTGATCGACAACGGGATCAGCCCGCGCGGCGACCGCCCGGCCCTGCCCGCAAGCGATCCAGACGCGCCGTTGCGCATCGCCTTCGCCGGGCGTTTCGACCGGCAGAAGGGCTATGACGCCTTCCTTGAGGTGATGGAACGGCTCGGTCCGCGCGCCACCGGCCACGCCATCGGCAGCGCCATCGTGTCGAGCGACGCCCTGCCGCCGGTGCCAGAGAATGTCGAATTGCTGGGCTGGCAGAAGCGCGAGGCGGTGTTCGATCTGTTCCGCCGCGCCGATCTGCTGCTGGTGCCGTCGCGATGGGAAGGCTTCGGACTGGTCGCGGTGGAGGCGATGCAGGCGCGGCTGGCGGTGTTTGCCAGCCGGGTGGGCGGCCTGCAGGACATTGTCGTCGATGGCGAGACCGGACGGCTGTTCACCCCCGATCGCGTCGATGAGATCGTGGCGCTGATCGAGGCCGCGCGCTCGCACGACCTCCGCCGCTACGGCGACGCCGGCTATGCCCGATTCGTGGAGAAATACACGGCCGAGCGGATGGCGCGCGAGGTGAATGCACTCTATGCCGAGTTGCTCACCTGAGCACGCGCCATCGCCCGTGCCGGATCACAGGATGAAATCATCCACGCTCAGCGCATGAACCCCGTTCAGCCTGATGCTGAAATCGAAGGCGCGGTCGCCGTTCAGATCCCCCTGCACATAGGTCCTGGCGTTCTGGTGATCGACATAGACCCCGAGATCACCCGCCTCGCGCAGATAGGCCCCGCCGATGAAGTCGAATGCCTGCATCCCCGATGCGGTGCTGTCGGCATCAATGGCGCTGAGGTCGATCACGTCCTGCCCGCTCGTGAAATCGGTGATCTTGTCCCAGCCCATGCCCTTCGCGAACAGGAACACGTCGCTGCCCGATGCGCCGGTCAGCACGTCATTGCCTGAACCGCCGGCAAGGTGGTCATCGCCGCCATGTCCCAGCAGCGTGTCATTGCCGCCCAACCCGTTCAGCACGCTGTCGCCATCCATGCCGGACAGGCGGTCCGCCCCTCCGGTGCCGTCCTGCAGATCGACGGCGGCGGGCGCGATGCTGACGGCCTGGCGCACGTTGTCGGCATTGCCCAGCTCGCGAAACGCCCAATAGGCCTCGCGCTGCGCCCCATCCGCGCCGACGAGGCCGAAGCCCGGCTCGAAGGTCGAATCCTGATAGCTAAACCACATGATCGGCCCGGCCCAATCGGTGTCCTGCGCCAGATCCACCGCCTCGCGCAGGATCCGGGCCTGATCGGCCTGCGACACGGTCACGGACTGGCCCCATGTCGGCGCGCCAAGTTCGGTCATCCAGACCTTCTTGTCGGCATCGCCATTCGCGATCATCGTGTCGCGGATGCCGTCCTCCATGATCTGCCAGCCATTCCAGGCCTGGCTGCTGCCGGGAAACAGCGGAAAGGTGTAGGGGTGGTATCCGACCGCGTCGAAATAATCCCCGCCGCCGCTGGCATAGATGCGCTGCAGGTAATCCACCGCGCCGTACATGCCGTTTCCGGTCTGGGGCACCGCGGCCGTGCCGCCGCTGATGATGACGTCGTTGCTGTCCACGGCCTTGATCGCGTTCCAGCTTTCCCGCAGCACGCCGGAATAGCTTTCCGGCGAGACGCCACCCTTGTTGGGCTCGTTCAGGATTTCCCAGTAATCCACGATATTGCCGTAGCGCGCCGCCGCAGCCCCGGCAAACTCGCCGAAGGCGCGCTGTTGCCAGCCGCTGGACAGGCTGCTGCCGACCCAATCGGGGGTGTTGTTGAGCACCGCGACGATCTCGATCCCGGCCGCGTCGACGGCATTGAACACCTTGTCCACCAGCGACCAGTCCATCCGGCCGCCCGCACTGCGCTGGATCGAATCCCAGTGCAGGTCTATGCGCAGCCAGTCGACGCCCAGGCGGACGTAATCCGCCAGCTCGGCCTCCATCTCCGCGGTGGATGTTCCCAGCAATTCGCCAAACGGCGTGGCCATGCCAAGCTGGCCAGGTACAACGTCTCGTGTCGCCATGTTATGATCTCTCAATCAGGGTATGAATAGGAAGTCCGGCCGCAACCATCGGCCGAAGCGGAAAAATTTCACCGTGTAACCCTAACCGTGAGTATAACTTTTCCCTATCTTACCCTATCTCGTGAAGCCCCGCATTTCATGCCACGCAGGTTTCCGCCGACCGTCATGGTCGATCACGCCGAACCAGTTCTCATTGCTCTGCGGATCTTCGCCGAGATCCCGGTAACTGTACCAGAAGAGCGGCCCCGCCCAGTCCAGTTGCCGCGCCAGGCGCAGCGATTCGGCAAACATCTCGGCCTGCGCCGCTTCGCTGATGCCGCCGTGTCCGTCATTGGTCGGCGCGCCGTATTCGGTGATCCAGATCTTCTTGTCGGAATCGCCGTTTTCCCGCATGATGTCACGGATTTCGCCGGTCATCATCGCCCAGCCATTCGCCGGATCGCTGCCCGACGGCCCCTCGGGATAGCTGTAGGGGTGAAACGCCACCGCATCGAAGCTGTCACCCGCCCCCGCCGCATAGATCGCGGCCAGGAACGCGGGCGCCGCGTAGTGTCGCATGATGACGGGCGGGCCGGTCCAGGCCGCCGGGGAAAGCCCGCCCAGCAACACCGTCGCCTCGGGGTCGGCGGCATGGATCGCGTCATAAGCTGCGGCAAGAACGGCTGCGTAAGCCGCAGGATCGGGGCGCGGCGGCCAATTACTCGCCAGGTTGGGTTCGTTCCAGATTTCCCAGACATGAATGTCGCGCGGCGCATAGCGTCGGACGGCCCGCTCGACAAAGCGCGCATAGAAATTCGGATTGCCCGGCGAGGATGCGGCATCGCGGTCCGCCCGCGCCCAGTCCGGCGTCGTCCCCACTACCGGCAGAACGTTCAGATCATGCCGTGCGGCATAGTCCACGATCCGGTCGAATTCGGACCAGTCGGCATTGCCCGGCCCCCCGGCCTGCACATCCGCCCAGTAGAGATCGGTGCGCACCCATTCCATCCCGAGCGCCGCATATTCCGCGAACTCGGCATCCAGCCCGGCATCGTCCAGATCGCGCAGCGCGTTTAGCCCGACCGCCATGCCCAGCACGCCCGGCGCGTGATCGGGATCCTCCTGCGCCGCAACCCGCCCCGGCATCGCCATCACAGCAAATGCGAAAAGAATTGCCACGACCGCGCATCGCAGCACCCGGTTTGCGTTCGCCATGATCGCGCGCCTTTCCCTGTATTGCCTTGCCGGTCCGACAGCCGGATCAGAGCAGATGCAGCCCGCGCAGCCGGCCCATGACGCGGGTCTCGTGCTGCAGCCCGCCGAGACGGCACAGAAGCCTGCGGAACAGGCTGCGGCGGTTCAGCTTGAATCCTCGCGTCGATCGGCGCGCGCCGGGAACCTCGATCCAGTCCGGCGCGTCGATCCCGGAGTCGCGGTCCAGCCGGTGCAGACCGGCCAGGAAGCGGTCGATCATCACTAGGGCGCCCTGCCGTGCCACGGGGGGCACGTTCTCCGGCGGCTCCAGCCAGGGGTTGGTGTTGATCTCGAAAAGCTGCGGCCGGCCGTCGATGATCGCGTAATCGGCGCGGCCGTAATCGACCCGGGCCACATCGAAGGCCCGGCGCAGCGCCGCACCGTCCTCGTCGCCGGACAGGAACTCCAGCTCGCGCGCGCCCTGCGGCACCGTGGCCGGATCGGCGTATTCACCCTTGCACACCCAGTGATGGCTGGCATCGAGCGCCGAGGCAAAGACGCTGTCTCCCACCCGCATATAGCCGCGCTTCTCGAACAGCCCGTCGGCGTTGCGCGCATCGACGAATTCGGTGATGCCGTAGCCCTCGCGCGAGGGCAGCGCGGCGAGTGCCGCCGCCAGTTCCTCGGGCGAATGAAGAAGCTGCGAGCGGGGTCCGCTGTGGTCCTGCACGTTGCGCAGAAACACCGGGTATAGCAGATCCGCGGCAGGCGTCGCGGCGGGCATCAGCCGGAACCCGTTGATCCCCGCCTCGTGCAGCCGCGCCATGACCTCCATCCGCGTGCCGACCCGGTCGGGCCGGTTCAGGATGCGCAACTCCGGTGCAACCGCGAGCAGAAAATCCAGCCGCGCGGTGCTGTCGGAGAGCTGGTCCGGGCTCAGCCGTTCGATGTCGAGGAACAGATAGCTCGCCCGCGGCAGGCGCGGCGCCGAGATGAATTCATCATAGGACAGGATGATGATGCGGCCATGCAGCGCGTGGTCCCGCGTCTCGAGCACGTCGCGGACCGTGTATTGATGCGACTCTGAGATGACAAATACTAACACGACCAACCAGAACTATCTGTCACGGACGAACCCGATGAAACCACGCAGGCAGGCAGGGCACACCACCAGCATGGCGACCGGATAGACGACCATGCCGGTCAGCACAATAGCCAGCAACTTCGTGCCCGACACGGCGATCTCGGGGTCGCGCAGATACAACCAGTGGATGATCCCTGCCATGATCAGCGCGCCCAGCCAGATGCGCGCCATGCGGGTGAGCGCGGGGACCATGTCTCGGCCCAGCAGGAAGATGGCAAAGGCCACGGCGACGACGACGGTGGCGGCCTCGTAGGACACGAAGGCGATCCCGGCCGCCGCATCCAGCCCGGCCCGCGCCGCCAGCACGAAAAGCAGCGCCATCGCGGCAAGCGCCAGCGTGCTGCTGATGAGCCCGTATTCCGGCCGGCCGAGCGCCGAGTAGCCCGAGAAATAGAAGCGGAACGGCAGCGACAGCCCGACACCGAGGCAGAGCATCTGCGACAGCGGGATCGAGGCCTCCCATCCCGGCCCGACCAGCATCGGCAGCAGCACCGGGGTGCTGATCGCCAGCCCGACAAAGGCCGGGATGATGACGAAGCCGGTGGCGGCGGCGATGTCGCCGGCTTTCGCGGTCAGCCGGCTAACATCGGTCTGCAGGCGCACCAGCACCGAGAAGGCGAGGTTGTGGCCCACGCTCATCAGCGCCATGCGCAGCGGATCGACGATGCGCAGCGCGATGTTCAACTGACCCAGGATCGCCTGCCCGAAATAGGCGTTGACCAGAAAGGACAGCGCCGCCGGCCCGGCATTGGTCACGCCCACATCGGCCAGGTGCAGCCAGGAGAAGCGGAACAGCTCGCGGAACCGCACCGCGTGCCAGCGCATCGGCAGCCAGATCCGCTGGCCGCGCCAGTGCAGGAACCCCAGGGCGAGGATCGGGAAGAACACCAGCGGCAACAGGCGTTGCAGGACCAGGGCATAGACCCCCCAGCCCGCGAAGGCGGCCAGCACCGCGGCGCCGCAGGCCAGCACGGTGCTGGCGGCGGTGCAGATCGACAGATCGACGAAGCGCCGGTGCCGGCGGGCGATGGCCCGCGCCACGGCGCCGGGGCCTTGGGCGAATAACAGCAGGCTCGACACGATCAGCGCCATGGCAAAGCCCGGCGCATCGGCCAGATGCTCGATCGCCGGGCCGCACAGCACCGAGATCAGCACCGAGACCACGGTCAGCACTGCCGACACGAACAGCGCGGTTTCCAGATGCGCGGTATAGAGCTTGCGGCGCTGCGCCAGCGATTCCTCGAATGGCAGGCCGATGAACGCCGCCATGATCGTGTTCACCCCCAGCACCATGCTGGCCAGGCCGAACTCCTCCGGCGACAGGATCCGAGCCACGACCATCGTGCTGCCGAGTTGCACGGCCAGACGGGTGATTGTATCGGCGGCCGACGCACCGATCCACAACTTGAAACGCGCCATAACAACCTCGGCAAAAACGAGCGGGTTTTGCAGCGGATTCCACCAAGGCGCAAGGGTGCATCCGGGGCCCGGCCCGGATCGCCGCGGGAGTTCGCCTATGACGCCGGGTCAGGTCCGTCCGGGCCGCGCGAAGCGGTAGCGCGTGGTTTCGGAAAAAACGTCACCGGGCCGCAGGATCGGGTCAGGGAAATCCGGGCGGTTGGGCGCGTCGGGCCAGAACTGCGTTTCCAGCGCCACACCGGCATGGGTTTCATAGATGCGCCCCTCCAGTCCCGGCAGCCCGGACAGATGCGCGCCGTCATAAAGCTGGAGCCCGCAGGCCGTCGTCTCGACCTGCATCGCAAGCCCGCCCTGTCCGGTCAGCCGCGCGACCGGGCGCAAGGTTCGCGGCGCGTCGGAGAGGCAGAAATTATGATCATACCCGCCGGGTCCGATCTCGCGCGCCTGCCGGAAATCGAAACGCGTGCCCGCGACCGCCGCGATCTCGCCGGTCGGGATCAGATCGTCATCGACCGGCAGATACCGCTCCGCCGCGATGGACAGGCGGTGGCCGCGTATGTCGCCGCCACCGTCGAGATCGAAATAGCCGTGATGGGCCAGGCTGCATGGCGTCGCCGCGTCCGACCGGGCGGAGAGCGTGATGGTCAGCGTAGCATCGGCCAGCGTGAACTGGGCGGTAAGATTCAGATGGCCGGGAAATCCCATATGGCCGTCCGGCAGGCTCAGACCCAGCGTCACCCGATCGCGACGGTGCGACCGGACCTCCCAGATCTGACAATCGGTGCCGTCCGAGCCGCCATGCAGCGTGTGACGATCCAGGAAATTGCGGTCGGTCTGGAAATCCTCTCCGCCCAGAGAAAACCGCCCCTGCCCGATCCGGTTGGCATAGCGCCCGACAATGGCGCCGACATAGCGCATCTCGCCGAGATAGGCGGCGATGTCCGGCGATCCCAGCACCAGCGGATGATCGATCCCGTCGAGCCGCAGCTCCTGCACGATGGCACCCAGCGTCAGCACGCGCGCGCGCAGCCCGCCGCCCTCCAGCGTGATGCCGCGCACCGGGCGCCCATCGGGCAGGATCGCCTCGTCCGTCTGCATCGCCGCGGCGCCGGTCGCGCTGCCGTCCGATCCGTTCCGCGTCATCCCGCCTCTCCCGAAAAAGATCCGCGGGTCAGGCGCAGCAGCGCCTTTTGCAGCAGGATGAACACCAGCAGCAGCACCCCGATGACGATCTTGGTCCACCAGCTCGACAGCGAGCCGTCGAACACGATATAGGTCTGGATCAGCCCCATGGTCAGCACCCCGACCAGCGTGCCGAACATGTAGCCCGCCCCGCCGGTCAGCAGCGTGCCGCCGATGACCACCGCGGCGATCGCGGTCAGCTCGGTCCCCACCGTAGCGAGCGAGTAGCCCGACCCGGTATAGACCGAGAACACGATACCCGAGAGCCCGGCCATCAGCCCGGAATACGCATAGACCAGCATGATCGTGCGCCCCTGCCGCACCCCCATCAGCCGCGCCGTCTGTTCGCCACCGCCAAGCGCATAGACGCTGATGCCGAACCGCGTACGATGCGCGATGACCATGCCCAGGGCCACACTCAGCAGCATCAGCACCCCGATCAGCGTCAGCCGCCCCTTGCCCAGCATCAGCCAATAGGCATCCTGCAGAACGTCATAGAAGGGATGCTGGATCGGCACCGACTGGATGGACAGCATATAGGCCGCACCGCGCGCCAGGAACATCCCGGCCAGCGTCACGATGAAGGGCGGCATGGCCAGCCGGTGGATCAGGACCCCCATCGCCGCGCCAAAGCCGGTGGTGATCGCCAGCAGCAGCGCGAAGACCGCCAGCGGGTGCAGCCCGGTGTCACGCAGCATGACCGCGATGAACACGCCGGAGAAGGCGATCACCGATCCCACCGACAGATCGATCCCGCCCGACAGGATCACCAGCGTCATGCCGACCGCAACGATGCCCAGATAGGCATTGTCGGTCAGCAGGTTGCCGATCACCCGCGTCGAGAGGATGAACGGAAATTGCAGCCAGCACAGGAAAAAGGCCAGCAGGAAGATGGCGATGGTGGCATAGAGCGGAAGCGCGCGTCGTGTCATGCCCCGCCCTCCGTCCGGGTCCGGTCGGGCGGCGGCGCGCGCTGTGTCTCGCGCCAGACCCGCCATTCCGCCGCGATGCGCGGCGATTGCAGCACCAGGATGATCAGCACCAGCCCGGCCTTGATGACAAGGTTGTATTCGGGCGGAAACCCGGCCAGCAACACGCCGGTATCGATGGTCTGGATAATCATCGCCCCCAGCAGAGAGGCTGTGACCGAGAACCGGCCGCCGAGCAGCGAATTGCCCCCGATCACCACGGCGAGGATCGCGTCCAGCTCCAGCCACAGGCCGGCATTATTGGCGTCCGCGCCGCGGATATCGGCGGTCACCACGATCCCGGCAAGCGCCGCGCAGAGGCCGGAGGCGACATAGACCGCGATCAGCAGCACGGTGGCGTTCACCCCCGAAAGGGCGCTCGCGCGGCGGTTGATGCCGATCGCCTCGATCAGCAGGCCGAGCGCACTGAGCCGCATCAGCAGCGCCGTGCCAAGCCCCGCGATCAGCCACATCCAGGCCGGCACCGGCAGGCCGAGCATCATTCCCGAGCCGAAAAACGCGAAACCGGCATCGGTGAAGGTCAGGATCCGGCCTTCGGTGATGAGCTGCGCGATGCCGCGCCCCATGGTCATCAGGATCAGCGTCGCGACGAAAGGCTGGATGCCGACCACCGCCACCAGCACCCCGTTCCACAGCCCGGCGAGCGCCCCCGCGCCGAGCGCCAGCAGCAGCGCCGGGCCGACCCCCAGCCCGCCGGCAATGGCCGAGGCCGCGACCGCGCCGCAGATGGCCATCACCGTGCCGACCGACAGATCGATGCCGCGGGTGGCGATCACCAGGGTCATGCCGATGGCCAGCAGCGCCACCGGTGCGCCGCGCTTGAGCACGTCGATCACCGGGCCGACCAGGCGGCCGTCATGGTAGGAGATGCTCAGGAAGCCCGGAAAGAAGAAGGACACGAGTGCCACGAGCGCGGCGAGCGCGATCAGTTGCGGTGCGATGCGACCCAGCAGGCTCATGCCGGCACCTGCCCGCGTCTGTCCGTCGCCTCGCTGGCTATGGCGCGCATGATCTCGTCGCCGGTCACGCGCGGCCCGGTCAATTCCGCCACATGGCTGCGGTCGCGCAGCACGATCACCCGGTCGGCCACGGCGACGAGTTCGTCGATCTCGGAGCTGATGACCATGACCGCCATACCGGCCTCGGTCAGCTCGTGGATCAGGCGCAGGATTTCCGCATGCGCGCCCACATCGATGCCGCGGGTCGGCTCATCCAGGATCAGGAAGCGCGGATTCATCGCCAGCCAGCGGGCCAGCACCACCTTCTGCTGGTTGCCGCCCGACAGCTCGCCCACCGGTTTCTCGCGGCTCGTGGTGCGGATATCCAGCCGCCGGATGTAATCCTCGGCCAGCCGGTTCTGCTCGGCGCGGCCGATCGGCCTGGCCCAGCCACGCCGCGCCTGCAGCGCCAGGATGATATTCTCGCGGATGGACAGATCGGCTACGATCCCGTCGGTCTTTCGGTCCTCGGGCGCGAAGCCGAAGCCCTCGGCGATGGCGGCGGCGGGGCTGGAGAGTTTCAGCGGGCCGTCCATGTCCCTTGCGCTGCCGGTCTGGGCCGGGCGGACCCCGAAGATCATCTCGGCGGTCTCGGTGCGCCCGGAGCCAAGGAGCCCGGCCAGCCCGACCACCTCGCCCTGCGCGATTCCCAGATCGAAGGGGGCAACGACGCCGCTCCGGCCATAGCCCTCGAACCGCAGGAAGGCCGGACGGTCCGCGTCGGGCTCCTCGGCGCTCTGCGTCTCGACCTCGTCTTCCAGTTCGCGGCCCAGCATATGCTCGATCAGCGCCACCCGGCTCAGATCCGCGGTCGCCGCCGTCACGATTTTGCGGCCGTTGCGCAGCACCGTCACCCGGTCGCTCAGATCGAAAACCTGATCGAGGAAATGCGACACGAAGACGATGCCCAGCCCGTCCGCCCGCAACCCGCGCACCACGTCGAACACCATCTCCACCTCGCGCGCATCGAGGCTCGCCGTCGGCTCGTCGAGGATCAGCACCTTCCCCGACAGGGCCACGGCGCGGGCGATGGCGATGATCTGCTGGATCGCGACCGAGTAGCTGCCCAGATCGCGGTCCACGTCGATCTTTAGCCCGTAACGCGCCAGCATCTCGCGGGCGGCGCGGCGTGTGGTGGCGGCGTCGATCAGCCCGAACCGGCGCGGCTCGCGTCCGAAGATCAGGTTTTGCGCCACGGTCAGGTTGGGAAGAAGATTGACCTCCTGGTAAACCGTGCCGATGCCAAGATCCTGCGCTTCGACGGTCGAGCGCGGATCGATGTGCTGTCCGTCCAGCACCATCTCGCCGCCATCGCGCCGATAGGCCCCGGTCAGGCATTTGATGAGCGTCGATTTCCCGGCGCCGTTCTCGCCCAACAGCGCATGGACCTCGCCCGCCGCGAGATCGAAATCGACGGCGTCAAGTGCGCGCGTGCCCGGAAAGCTCTTGGTCAGGCTGCGGATCGACAGGACCATGTCACCCCCTCCACTGCGATGAGCGCCGGGCCGCATGGCGCGGCCCGGCCGACCGGGGATCAGTAGCCCAGATCCTTCCGCGCCTCGTATTCGCCGGCGGGATCGTCGACCTGGGTGTAGAGTTTCGACTCCGTCTGGATGAATTTCTCCGGCGCGGTGCCGTCGGCCCAATAGGCTTCCAGCGCGTCGAAGGCCGGCCCGGCCATGTTGGGGGTCAGCTCGACCGTGGCGTTGGCCTCTCCATCCGCCATGGCCTGGAAGATATCCGGCACGCCGTCGATTGACACGATCAGGATATCCTCGCCCGGTGCCAGCCCGGCCTCCTTGATGGCCTGGATCGCACCCACCGCCATGTCGTCATTATGGGCGTAAAGCGCGCAGATATCGGCGCCGCCATTCTCTGCCTGGAGGAAGCTTTCCATCACCTCCTTGCCCTGGGCGCGGGTGAAATCGCCGGTCTGGCTGCGCACGATTTCCAGGTTGTCGTGGCCTTGGATGGCGTTCTCGAAGCCGGTCTTGCGGTCGATGGCGGGGCTCGATCCGGTCGTGCCTTGCAACTCGACGATGCGGCAGTCTCGGTCGCCGACCTCGCCGACCAGCCATTCGCCCGCGACCTCGCCCTCATGGACGAGATTGGAGCCCACGGCGGTCAGGTAAAGTTCGTCGGCGCTGTCCACCTGCCGGTCCAGCAGCACGACGGGGATCTCCGCCTCCTGCGCCTCTTCCAGCACCGAATCCCAGCCTGTGGCCACGACCGGCGCGAGCAGGATCGCATCCACGCCCTGCGCGATGAAGGAGCGGATGGCCGCGATCTGGTTTTCCTGACGCTGCTGCGCGTCGGAGAATTGGAGCTGGTAGCCGCGCTCCTCGGCCTGGTTGCGGGTCAGCGTGGTTTCCGCCGCGCGCCACCCGGATTCCGAGCCGATCTGGGCGAAGCCCACCACCTCGCCCTCGGCGAAGCTGGCAGTGGCGGATGCGGCGAGTATGGCCGCGCCGGACAGGAATGTCGTGAATTTCATCGTCAGGTTCCTCCCTTTCTGGTTAACGGGGCGGCGTCTGCCCGGCCCCTTCAACAGCCGGCATTTTGCCGGTTCACCGCCGCAAGCGGCGCTGCCGCCGGTTGCGGATCTTCCCGTTCGATCCGACCAGCCCGCACCACGAAAAACCGCGCGGGCGGATGGGTCAGAACGCGAATGCCTCCACCACGTTGCGCCGGCCCAGCAGGAAGGCGTCGGCGACCAGCATCATTGGGGCGAGATCAACATCGCTCGCCCCGTCCCGCACCAGCTCGGCCATGCGCGCGTAGAGCGCTGGGTATTCGCCCATGATGCTGTTCTCGCCACCCGCCGGGGTGCCGTCGATTTCCAGCACATTGCCGCCCATGCGCAGGGCCAGATGCCCGGCATCTGTCTGAAACTCCACGTCCCAGGTTTGCGGCCCCTCCTGGCGGAAATCGAGATCGGCCGAGATTCTGCCGCCGAATTCCAGCCGCGCGGCGATGGGCGCCTGCCGGTTTTCCGGCACGTCCAGATCGGCCGAGATCAGGCGCAGCTTTTGCGGCAGGATCTCGGTCAGGATCGACAGCGCGTTGATGCCGGGATCGAACACGCCCATCCCGCCCGCCTCCAGGATCCAGTCCTGCCCGGGATGCCATTTGCGGATATCCTCGCGCCAGGTGATGCGGCCCTCGCGGATCTCGCGACCCGAAAGCCAGCGTTTCGCCGCCGCCACCGCCTCGGCCTCGCGCGAGTGCCAGGTGGCGAAGATGCTGACCCCCTGCGCGCGGGCCATCTCCTCCAGGATTCGCACCTCGGCCAGCGTGGCGCCGGGCGGTTTTTCCAGCATCAGGTGACGTCCGGCGCGCAGCACCGCCTGCGCGGCGGCGAAGCGCGGCACCGGCGGCAGGCACAGGCTGACCGTGCCGATCTTGGGCCGCGCGGCCAGCATCTCGTCCAGATCGGTGAAGCCCTCCACCCCCTCGATCCGGCCATTGCGCGAGACCGTTGCCGCAAGCGTCCAGTCCGGGCTTGCCGCGATGGCGGGCACATGCTGGTCGCGGGCGATCTTGCCGATGCCGACGAGCGCGATCTGTCCGGGCGCGGCCATCAGTGGCTGTCCTTTCCGACCGGATTGCCGCGGCAGCCGCGCAGAAAGTCCAGATCGGCGCCGGTATCCGCGCCCATCACATGGGTCTGATGCAACCAGCCATAGCCGCTTTCGGCCTGCTCATGGGTCGGGGTCCAGTCGGCCAGCCGCGCGGCCAGCTCGGCATCGCTGATATCCAGATGCAGGCGGCGGTTGGGCACATCCAGCTCGATCATGTCGCCATTGCGCACCACGGCCAGCGGCCCGCCCGCCGCGGCCTCGGGGCTGGTATGCAGCACCACCGTCCCGTAGGCCGTGCCCGACATGCGCGCGTCCGAGATGCGGACCATATCGGTAATCCCCTTCTTCAGCACCTTGGGCGGCAGGCCCATATTGCCGACCTCCGACATGCCGGGATAGCCCTTGGGTCCGCAATTCTTCAGCACCATCACGCAGCTTTCGTCGATATCGAGCGCCTCGTCATTGATCCGCGCCTTGTAGTCGTCGATATCCTCGAACACGACCGCCCGGCCGCGATGGCTGAGCAGATGCTCGGACGCGGCAGAGGGTTTGAGCACGGCGCCATTGGGCGCGAGATTGCCGCGCAGCACCGCGATGCCGCCCTGCGCGGTCAGCGCCTGATCGAGCGGCAGGATCACGTCCTCGTTGTGGTTGATGACGTCCCTGACCTCGTCCCATATCGTCTCGCCGCTGACGGTCAGCGCGTCCTTGTGCAACTGCCCGCCTTCGCCGAGCCGTTTCAGCACCACCGGCAGGCCGCCGGCATAGAAGAATTCCTCCATCAGGTATTTGCCCGACGGCATCAGGTTCACGATGGTGGCGACGTCGCGCCCGCAGCGGTCCCAGTCATCCAGCGTCACATCGACGCCGACGCGGCCGGCAAGCGCCAGCAGATGCACCACCGCGTTCGTTGAGCCACCGATCGCGCCGTTGGTGCGGATCGCGTTCTCGAAGGCCTGCGTGGTCAGGATGTCCGACGGTTTCAGATCGTCCTTGACCATCTGCACGATGCGCCGCCCCGAAAGCTGCGCCATCACCCGGCGGCGGCTGTCCACGGCGGGGATCGCGGCATTGCCCGACAGCGCCATGCCGAGCGCCTCGGCCATCGAGGCCATGGTCGAGGCCGTGCCCATCGTGTTGCAACTGCCCGAGGAACGGCTCATCGACTGCTCGGCCTCCAGAAACTCCGCCTGGGTCATCTCTCCGGCCTTCACCGCTTCGGAGAATTTCCACAGATGCGTGCCGGACCCGACCCGCTCGCCCCGGAAATAGCCGTTCAGCATCGGCCCGCCGGTGACGACGATGGACGGGATGTCGGTCGAGGCCGCGGCCATCAGCAGGCTGGGCGTGGTCTTGTCGCAGCCCACCAGCAGCACTGCGCCATCCATCGGCTGGCCCCGGATCTGCTCCTCGATCGACAGTGCGGCGAGGTTGCGGAACATCATCGCGGTCGGGCGGAAGGTGTTCTCGCTGGCCGAGAAGACCGGCACCTCGACGGGAAAACCGCCCGCCTCCCAGATCCCTGCCTTCACCTTCTCGGCCAGTTCGCGCAGATGGCCGTTGCAGGGCGTCAGGTCCGACCAGGTGTTCAGGATGCCGATCACCGGGCGGCCGTCGAACAGGTCATGCGGATAGCCCTGGTTCTTCAGCCAGCCGCGATGATAGATCGTGTCGCGCGATGTGCCGCCATACCATTCCTGCGAACGCAGCTTGCGGGGCCATGCGGCGGGTTTGAACGTCATGGCGAACCTCAGAGCCTGGCGACGGCGACGGGGGCCGCGAGGGAATCGCGCTGCCGGATCGGATTGCGCAGCGGCAGGCCGAAATCCGGGCAGGCGATCTCGAACATGTCGCCGGGGCTGGTGGTGATGCCATCCGCGAAGGACAGCGTGGCGGTGCCAAAGAAATGCACATGCACGTCGCCCGGCTGGCGGAACAGATCGTATTTGAAGTGGTGATGTTCCAGATTGGCGAGGCTGTGGGACATGTTCGCCTCGCCCGACAGGAAGGGTTTCTCCCAGATGACCCCATCGTCGCGGTAGAGCCGGCTGGTGCCTTCGACATGGTCCGGCAGATCACCGATCAGCAGCTCCGGCCCGTAGCTCGCCGGGCGCAGCTTGGAATGCGCGAGCCACAGGTAATTGCCGCGTTCTGTTACGTGGTCGGAGAATTCGTTGCCGAGCGCGAAGCCCAGCCGGAACGGCTGACCATCACCGGAGATCACATACAGACCGGCAATCTCCGGCTCCTCGCCCGCATCGAGCGCGAAATCCGGGGAATCGAGCGGCGCGCCGGGACGGGCGGCGGCGTAGCCATTGCCCTTGTAGAACCATTCCGGCTGCGCGCCGACCTGCCCCGCACCAGGCTTACCGCCCTCCAGCCCCATGCGGAACATCTTCATCGAGTCGGTCAGATCCTCCGCCGCGGCCTTCTGGTGCATCGCGTCGCGGGTCGAGGCCGAGCCAAGATGGGTCAGGCCGGTGCCGGTCAGATGCAGATGCGCCGGATCGGGATGATCGAGCGGCAGCAGCATCCGCCCGTCCGCCAGGGCCGCGGCCAGATCGACCGCATCGCCCAGGGTCCGCGACGCGATCTCTTCGCGCAGCGAGCGGCCCGCGGCGATGGCGGCAAGCGCCAGCTCGCGCGTCGTCTCGACCTCGGGCAGCAGCCTGGCATCCGCGCCGTCCCGCACCGCCACGGCGCGGCGCCCATCGGTTAGGGTGAGCTGTGACAGATGCATGGATCAGGCTTCCTTGTTCTTGTTGTAGACGTCGAAGAAGACCGCGGCGAGCAGCACCATCCCCTTGATGACCTGCTGGTAGTCGATGCCGATGCCCAGGATCGACATGCCGTTGTTCATCACCCCCATGATGAAGGCCCCGACCACCGCGCCGACGATCTTGCCCGAGCCGCCGGCCATGGAGGCGCCGCCGATAAACACCGCGGCGATCACATCCAGCTCGACCGCGAATCCGGCCTTGGGCGTGGCGGTGTTCAGCCGTGCGGCGAAGATCAGCCCGGCGAGAGCCGCCAGCAGCCCCATATTCACGAAGGTGAGGAAGGTCAGCCGCTCGGTGCGGATGCCCGACAGTTTCGCGGCCTTGGCATTGCCGCCCACCGCATAGACGCGGCGGCCGATCGTGGTGCGCTCGGTCACGAACACATAGATCACCGTCAGCACGACCATCGACAGCAGCACGTTGGGCAGACCGCGGAACCAGGCCAGTTTCCAGGTCACGAACAGCAGTGCCGCCGCCACGATGGCGTTGCGGAATACGAACAGGCCCCAGGGCTCGTCCTCGATCCCGTAGCGGGCATTCTGGGCGCGGGCGCGCAGGCCGAACCAGACCAGCAGGACCGCCGCCGCCACACCCACCGCCAGCGCCAGCCCGTTGGGCCGCCCGATCCCGAACAGATCGGGAATGAAGCCGGTGGACAGGGACTGGAAGCTTTGCGGGAACGGGCCGATGGACTGCCCGGCCAGCAGCCACAGCGACAAGCCGCGGAACACCAGCATCCCGGCCAGGGTGACGATGAAGGAGGGGATTTTCCAGTAGGCCACGAAATAGCCCTGGACCGCGCCGATCGCCATGCCGGTGATGAGACAGCCGATCATCGCCACGCCCACCGGCAGATCCCAGTTCACGATCATCACCGCGGCAAGCGCCCCGATGAACCCCATCACCGAGCCGACGGACAGGTCGATATTGCCGCCCACGATGACCAGCAACATGCCGAGCGCCATGATGATGATATAGCTGTTCTGCAGGAACAGGTTGGTGATGTTGACCGGGCGCAGCAGCACGCCGCCGGTGACGATCTGGAAGAACAGCATGATCGCGATCAGCGCGAAAAGCAGCCCGTATTCCCGGATATGGCGCGCGATATAGGCGCCGATGCCGATCCCGCCTGCGCGTTCTGCCTGTTCCATGACCTATTCCCCCTTGTCCCTGACAATCAGCGACATGATCGATTCCTGGCTGGCCTCAGCCGCCGCCAGCTCGCCCACGAAGCGGCCCTCGTTCATCACGTAGATCCGGTCGCACATGCCCAGCAACTCGGGCATCTCCGACGAGATCATGATGACGGCCTTTCCCGCCGCGCTGAGTTCGTTGATGATGCTGTAGATTTCATATTTCGCGCCGACATCGATGCCGCGCGTCGGTTCGTCGAGGATCAGCAGTTCCGGCTCGGTGAACAGCCATTTCGACAACACCACCTTCTGCTGGTTGCCGCCCGACAGGTTCATCACCTTCTGAAACACCGACGGCGTGCGGATGCGCAGCGCCTTGCGGTATGTCTCGGCCACCTCGGTCTCGCGCTTCTCGTCCAGAACGCCGCGCGCCGAGACCCCGTCCAGATTGGCCAGCACGGTGTTTCGCCGGATCGTGTCCTCCAGGATCAGGCCGAGCGTCTTGCGGTCCTCGGTCACATAGGCGAGCCCGGCATTGATGGCGCGATCCACGGTCGAGACATCGACCGGCTTTCCGTGCATCCGCACCTCGCCCGAGACATTGCGGCCGTAGGATTTGCCGAAAATGCTCATCGCAAGCTCGGTCCGTCCCGACCCCATCAGCCCGGCAATGCCCACCACCTCACCCGCGCGCACCGTCATCGAGACATCCTCGATCACCTGCCGGTCGGCATGTTCGGGGTGCCAGGCATTCCAGTCCGACAATTCAAAGATGACTTCGCCCGCCCGCGCCTCGCGTTCGGGATAGCGATGCGCCATGTCGCGCCCGACCATGTCGCGCACGATGCGGTCCTCGGTCAGTTCACCCCCGCGCGCGTCGAGGGTCGAAATGGTGGCTCCGTCGCGGATCACGGTGACGCTGTCGGCCACGCGGCGCACCTCGTTCAGCTTGTGGCTGATGATGATCGAGGTGACACCCTGCCCCTTCAGTTCCAGCAGCAGGTCCAGCAGCGCCTGGCTGTCGGATTCCGACAAGGCAGCGGTGGGCTCGTCGAGGATCAGCAGCCGGACATTCTTCGACAGGGCCTTGGCGATCTCGACAAGCTGCTGCTTGCCGACGCCCAGGCTGTCCACCTTGGTGCCCGGCGCCTCGCGCAGCCCGACCTTGGCCAGAAGCCCCTCGGTCTGCTGAAAGGTTTCGTGCCAGTCGATCACGCCGCTGCTGGCGCGCTCATTGCCGAGATATATGTTTTCCGCGATGGACAGCAGCGGGACGAGCGCCAGTTCCTGGTGGATGATGATGATGCCGCGATCCTCGCTGTCGCGGATGCCGCGGAATTCGGCGGTGTCGCCGTCATAGACGATCTCGCCCTCGTAGCTGCCGATGGGATAGACACCCGACAGCACCTTCATCAGCGTGGATTTCCCGGCGCCGTTCTCGCCGCAGATCGCGTGGATCTCGCCCTCGCGCACGGAGATGCTGACATCGTCGAGCGCCTTCACGCCGGGGAATGTCTTGGTGATGTTGCGCATTTCCAGAAGCGCGGTCATGGGCTTGCTCCGCTGGAGGCAGGCCGGGGCCGCGCGGCATGCGGCGGCCCCGGCGGATCGGGTTACTGGATCTGGCCTTCCTCGTAATAGCCGGACTCCAGCAGGATCTCTTCCCAGTTGGATTCGTTCACGCCGACCGGCTCCAGCAGATAGGACGGCACGACCTTGACGCCGTTGTCGTAGGTTTCGGTGTCGTTCACCTCGGGCTCCTCGCCCTCGAGCATGGCGTTGACCATATCGACGGTGACGCGGGCCAGCTCGCGGGTGTCCTTGAACACGGTCGAATACTGCTCGCCCGCGAGGATGGACTTGACCGACTGCACCTCGGCGTCCTGGCCGGTGACGATAGGCATCTTCATGTCGCCTGAGCCGTAGCCCACGCCCTTCAGCGAGGAGAGGATGCCGATGGACAGCCCGTCATAGGGCGACAGCACGCCATGCACCTGCTGGTCGGTGTAGTTGGCCGACAGGATGTTATCCATCCGCGCCTGCGCGGTGGCCGGATCCCACCGCAGCGTGCCGACCGTGTCCATGCCCATCTGCCCCGACGGGATCACGATGGAGCCGTCATCGATCAGCGGCTGGAGCACCGACATCGCGCCGTCATAGAAGAAATAGGCGTTGTTGTCGTCCGGGCTGCCGCCGAACAGCTCGACATTCCACGGCTCCTGATCGGGGAAGCGCTCTTCCAGACCGCTGACCAGCGAACTGGCCTGCTCCACACCCACCTTGAAGTTGTCGAAGGTGGCATAGTAATCGACATCCGGCGTGTCGCGGATCAGCCGGTCATAGGCGATCACCTTGATGTCAGCGGCCTTGGCGTTGGCGAGCGCGTTCGACAGCGTGGTGCCGTCGATGGCGGCGATCACCAGCACATCGACGCCCTTGGTGATCATGTTCTCGACCTGCGCGAGCTGGTTGGGGATGTCATCCTCGGCATATTGCAGATCGGTGTCGTAGCCCGCCTCCTCGAACTGCTTGACCATGTTGTTGCCGTCATCGATCCAGCGGGCCGAGGATTTCGTGGGCATCGCGATCCCCACGGTTTCGGCCATGGCCCCGCCGGCCAGCCACGAGACTCCGATCGCCAGCGCGACCGCCGCGTTCCTGATTTTCATGTTTTCCCTCCCAAGCGGCCTCGCGCCGCTCCCCTGTCAAAATTGTTCCCGCTTATGGGGACGCTGCACAGCGTAGCAATGGCGCGACATAATGGTAAAATGAGTATTCCGACGATCTGCATAACGGATTTGATATGTCTGACGGTCCCGCACGGCTGCTGCTGAAGCCCGCCCAGCTTCGCCTGATTCACGAGATTGCCGAGCATGGGCAGTTGCAGCTTGCCGCGGACGCCTGCGCGATGAGTCAGCCCGCCGCGTCGCGGATGCTGGCGGACACGGAGCGACAGGTCGGCGCGCCGCTCTTCCTGCGCGCGCCCAAGGGCATGACGCCAACCGAGATCGGCCGGACCGTTCTGCGCCGCGCCCGGGTGATCCTGCGTGAATTCAACAGCATGGCATCCGATGTCACCGCGCTGCGGGGCGGGCTGGCCGGGTCGGTCCGCATCGGCGCGGTCACAGGCCCGGCGGTGAACTACCTCGTCTCGGCCATCCGAGAGATCAAGCAGGCCGCACCCGAGGCCGACATCACCGTCGATGTGCTGCCGTCGCGCGAATTGCTGGGCGCCTTATTCGCCGGAGAGATGGATTTCGTGCTGGGCCGCATCCTGCCGGAATTCGAGAATCGCGACCTGAACATCCTGCCGATGCGCGACGAGAACGTGTCGATGCTGGTCCGCCAGACCCATCCGCTGGCCCGCGCGCCCGCCGTGACCCTGACCGAATTGTCGGAATACGAATGGATCATGCAGCGGCGCGGCGCCCCGATTCGCGAGGCCGCGCTTGATGCCTTTGCCAGTGTCGGGCTGGGAGAGCCGCGCAACATCGTCAGCAGCCCGTCCCTGCTGCTGACCATCGCCTATCTGTCGCAGAGCGATGCGATCTCGCCCATCTCGGACGAGGTGGCGCAGCTTCTGCTGCGCCCGCCGGTCAGCGCCGGATTCGCGGTATTGCGGCTGCAACGCGAGATCCGGGTGCCGCCCTATTACCTGCTCAGCCTGCGCCGACGGCCGCTCTCGCCGCTGGCAGCAAGGCTGCGCGACGGGGTGATCGCGTTCTCGGAACGCGGGGCGCGCGATCTGGGCGCGGGCACGGGGCGGTATTGAATGCCAGCCAGCCAGGCGATGGCTTACCGGCGCAACCGCTGACCGTCGGCATCGAAGTGGAACGCGCGCGCCTGATCGGGCGTCAGCCAGACCGTGCCGTCGACCTGATGGTCGTGCTCGCCGAACTGGCGCACCGTCAGCAGCCCGTGCGCCTCGGTGCGCACATAGGTCAGCGTCTCGCCGCCCAGCTTTTCCAGATGGCTGACCCGGCCTTCGATGTCGCCCTGGCTGGCGCTGATCGCCACATGCTCGGGCCGGATGCCAAGCGTGTCGGAGCTGAGGCCGAGCGAGGCGGATTTCAGGAAATTCATCTGCGGGCTGCCGATGAACCCGGCCACGAATGTGTTGTCGGGATCGTTGTACAGATCCATCGGGCGACCCACCTGCTCCACCAGCCCGGCGCGCAGCACCACGATCTTGTCGGCCAGCGTCATCGCCTCGACCTGGTCATGGGTGACATAGATCATCGTCGCGTCCAGTTCCCGGTGCAGCCGCGCGATCTCGATCCGGGTGGCGACGCGCAGCGCCGCATCGAGGTTGGACAGCGGTTCGTCGAACAGGAACAGCTTCGGGGTCCGCACGATGGCCCGGCCGATGGCCACGCGCTGCCGCTGCCCGCCTGACATCTCGGATGGCCGGCGATCCATCAGCGGCTCGAGCGCCAGCATCGTCGCTGCCTTCTCCACCGCCGCCGTGATCTGGGCCTTCGGCGTGCCGAGCTGTTTCAGCCCCAGCCCCATATTGTCACGCACGCTCAGATGCGGGTAGAGCGCATAGGTCTGGAACACCATCGCGATCTCGCGCTTGGCCGGGGCCAGATCGTTGATCCGGTCGCCGTCGAGCCGCACATCGCCCGAGGTCACGTCCTCCAGCCCCGCGATCATCCGCAGAAGCGTGGACTTGCCGCAGCCGGATGGCCCGACAAAGACGCAGAATTCACCGTCATCCACGGTCAGATCGACACCCTTGATGACCTCGACCTTGCCGAAAGTCTTGGTGACGTTGGAAAGAGACAGCGTTCCCATAGGGTTTCCTTCAGAGTTTGACCGGCGCACCGCTGCGCACACTTTCATCGGCGGCCAGGCAGATCGCCAGAGAGCGCACCGCGTCCTGCATGAAGCGGCTGAGGTCCAGATCCTCGCGAATGGCCTGCGCCACGAAGGCCTGTTCGCGGTCGCAAAGCTGCTGATGTCCCGGTTCGTCGGACATGTTCAGATCCTCGTCGGGCTGGCCGACGCGGTGGACCCGCAGGGTGGCGGTGCGGGTATGGGTGTCGATGTCGTCGGAGCGCGCATCCTCGGGCATGCGGATCGACACCGCGCCGTTGGGCGAGACGACGTCCTTCACGAAGAAGGCCGTATCCGACATCATCGGCCCCCAGCCGGCCTCGTACCAGCCGAGCGAGCCATCCGCGAACAGCACCTGGAAATGGCCGTAATTATACATCTCCGGCGCGATCTCGTCGCTGAGCCGCAGGCCCATGCCGCGCACCTCCACCGGGGCGGCGTCCGCGATCTGGCACATGACATCGACGTAATGCACCCCGCAATCGACGATTGGCGGCGTGGTTTCCATCAGCGATTTATGCACCTTCCAGGTCTCGCCCTTGCTTTGCTGGTTGAGGTTCAGCCGGAACACGTAAGGCCCGCCCAGATCACGCGCCGTGTCGATCAGACGCTGCCAGCTCGGGTGATGGCGCAGGATATAGCCGACCACCAGCTTGCGCCCGGTGCGGACGCTGCAATCGACGACGCGCTGCGCATCCGCCACGGTCGAGGCCAGCGGCTTCTCGACGAAGACATGCGCCCCCGCCTCCATCGCCTTGATGGCCAGATCGGCATGACTGTCGGTATAAGTCGCCACGCAGACCAGATCCGGCTTCAGCTCGGCCAAAGCGGCGTCGAAATCATGGCTCAGCGGATAGGCAGTGAGCGCGTCGGGCAGCTTGGGCGTGCTGCGGTTGACCAGCCCGACGATCTCGAAATCGGGATTGTGGTGATAGGCGAGCGCGTGGCTCAGCCCCATATTGCCCAGACCGGCGACGAGGACACGGATCATTTGACGGCTCCTGCAGTGATCCCGCGAATGAGCTGGCGGGAGAAGATCAGATAAAGGACCAGCACCGGCACGATGGCGAGGCCGAGCGCGGCGAGGACCGCGTTCCAGTTGGTCACGAACTGGCCGATGAAGACCTGGCTGCCCAGCGTGATCGTCTTGGTTTCCTCTGACGGCGCGAGGATCAGCGGGAACCACAGATCGTTCCAGATCGGGATCATGGTGAACACCGCCACCGTCGCCAGCGCCGGGCGCACCAGGGGCAGCACCAGCCGGAAGAAGATCTTGTATTCGCTGAGCCCGTCGATCCGGCCCGCATTCTTCAGATCGTCGGACACGGACCGCATGAACTCCGACAGGATGAAGATCGCCAGCGGCAGACCCTGCGCGGTATAGACCAGCACGAGCGCGGTGAGCGTGTTGACCAGCCCCGACGCCACCATGATCTGCAGGATGGCGACCGTGCCCAGCCGGATCGGGATCATGATGCCGAGCGCCAAGTAAAGCCCCATCAGCAGATTGCCGCGGAACCGGTATTCCGACAGCGCGAAGGCCGCCATCGCGCCGAACATCAGCACGAAGAACAGGCTGCCGACGGTGACGGTCATCGAGTTCAGGAAATACTGGAAGAAATCACCCTGTTTCAGCACCGTCTGGTATCCGATCAGATCGAATGTCTCGGGCGTGGGCAGGGCCAGCGGCTCGTTGAAGATCGCGCGGCGCGACTTGAAGCTGTTGATGACGATCACGAAGACCGGAAACAGCGCGATCACCGTGTAGAGGATCAGAATGCCGTGGGCGGCGACGCTGCGAAACACGGAGTGGCGGGCGGAATTCATGCGCATCCCCTCTCAGAACTGATAGCGGCGCAGCCGCGTCTGGATGGCGAACAGATAGATGCTGACCCCCACCAGGATGATGGCGAACATGGCCGTGGCGATGGCCGCCCCCATATGGGGATCGCCGAGCTGCAACTGGAAGCCGAAGAAGGTGCGATACAGGAACGTGCCCAGGATGTCTGTGGCATAGTTCGGCCCGGCAAGCGCCCCCTGGCTGACATAAACCAGATCGAAGGCGTTGAAGTTGCCCACGAAGGTCAGGATCGAGATGATCCCGATCGAGGGCAGGATCAGCGGCAGCTTGATCTTCCAGAACTGCGACCAGCCGGTGACGCCATCCATCTCGGCCGCCTCGATCACCTCGTCGGGGATGGACAGCATGGCAGCGTAGATCAGCATCATCGGGATGCCGACGAACTGCCAGACCGAGATCAGCGCCAGCGTGGTCAGGGCGTATTCCTCCTTGCCCAGCCAGGGCGCGAACAGCGATTTCAGCCCGACCGCGTCCAGCATGCCCGGCGCGATGCCCCAGATCGGCGACAGGATCAGCTTCCAGACGAAGCCCACGATCACGAAGCTGAGGATGGTGGGGATGAAGATCGCGGTGCGGTAGAACGCCGCCATGCGCAGACGCGGCGAGGACAGCAGCGCCGCGAGCATCACCCCGATCGGGTTCTGCACCAGCATGTGGATCAGGAAGAACCAGGCGTTGTTGATGAGCGCATTCCAGAAGCTCTCCGACCATCGCGGATCGCCGAACAGCGTGGCGAAGTTCTGCAGACCGACGAAGACGCGCTCGCCCGCTTCGGTCAGGCTGAACAGCGACAGGTTCAGCGTGCCGATCAGCGGCACGATCATGATGGCGGTATAGACCAGCACAGCCGGGGCGAGAAACACCACGATATGCCAGCGAAACGGCTTTCGCTGCGCCATGACCCTTCCTTTCATCTTCGTCATCCTGCCTTGCGGGGTGCCGCCCGCCGGATCAGGCGGGCGGCTGGGACCGCGCGGTCCCCGCGGTGCCGCCGCGCCATTCTGGCACGGCGACACGCGGCCTTATTGCTGCTGCGGCTCGTACCAGGAGGCGAGGCCGTCCTGCAGTCGCGCCGCCGCATCTTCGGGCGTCTCCGCGCCGTTGATGACATTGGCGCTGGCGTTCCAGGTCTCGTTTTCGAGGTTCGGCGTGCCGCGCGACAGGATCTGGTAGGTCGAACGGATCGTCGGCTCGCAATTCTCGCGCCAGCTCACGAATTTCTGCGCCACCGGGTCCTCCATCTCGACCGGGGTGGAGTTCATCGAGAAGAAACCGGGAAGCGCGTTGGCATAGAGCGTCGCGAATTCCGGTGAGCCGACCCAGTTGAGGAAGGTCCGCGCGGCCTCCGGGTTCTCGGTCGCGGCGTTCATGCCAAGCGCGATGTCGGTGTGGTCGCTGATATAGCAGGTGTCGCCCTCGGCCTGCACGGGCGGCGGGAAGGCGCCCATCTCGAACATGCCGTCGATCTGCGGGGTGAACACGCCGATCTCCCACGAGCCGGTCGGATAGATCGCGGCGCGGCCCAGCGTGAACAGGTTCTGGCTGTCGGGATAGGTCTGCGCCTCGAACCCGTCGCCCAGATAATCGCTCCACCGCGCGATCTGGCGGAACGGCTCCACCCAGGCCTCGTCGGTCAGCTTCTGGGTGCCTTCGATCAGCGCCCTGCGGCCCTCCTCGCCCTTCCAGTAGGTCGGGCCGATATTCTGATAGCCCATGGTCGCGGCTTCCCACTGGTCCGCGGTGCCCATCGCCATCGGGATATAGGTGCCGTCTTCCTTGATCGCGTCGAGGACGGCATAGAATTCCTCGTTCGTCGTCGGCACCTCCAGCCCCAGCTCGTCGAAGATCGACTTGTTGTACATGAAGCCGTGGATCACCGAGGCCATCGGCACGCAGAAGGTCGCGCTGCCATCGTCGGTCTGCCAGGCCGATTTCGCCACGTCGGAGAAATTCGACATCGCGTCGAGATCGGTCAGATCGGCAAGCTGGCCTTGCGAGAACAGCTCCAGCGAGGCGTCGAAGGGCCGGCAGGTAATCAGATCGCCCGCCGATCCGGCTTCGAGCTTGGAGTTCAGCACGGCGTTGTATTCGGCCGGCGCGCTCGGGGTGAACTGGACCTTGATGCCGGGATTGGCCTCCTCGAAGGCGGGAATGATGGTGTCCTGCCAGATGGTCAGGTCGTCATTGCGCCAGCTTTCGACGGTCAGCGTCACGTCCTGGGCGCTGGCGGTGCCAGCAAGGACGGTGCTGGCCAGCAGCGCGAGGCGTAGATTCTTTGTCATGTTACTCTCCCTGTGGTCGGGCCCGTAGGGGCCCATCGTGAAACCTTACCGTTCTGTCGTGACGGATCAATCGAGCAGCGGCGCCAGATGGCCGCCGGTCTCCCGCAGCCGCGCTTCGGCCCTCTCCGGGCTCATGCCGCGCGCGACCAGGATGGCGGGCTTGACCCCGCCGCCGGAGGCTGCCAGCGCCGCCTCGGCCATGGCGGCCGGCACCCCGGCCACCTCCGAGACGATGCGTGCGGCGCGGGCGACCAGCTTGGCATTGTCGGCCACCAGATTGACCATATGGCCGTCATGGACATGGCCCAGCCGGATCCCGACCAGCACCGACAGCATGTTCAGCGCCACTTTCTGCGCCGTGGCCGCTCCCATCCGCGTGGAACCGGCCACGATCTCGGCGCCGGTTTCGATCAGCACCGCGATATCGGCCATCTCCAGAAGGGGCGCGCCGGGCACATTGGCCAGCCCGACGATCCGCGCCCCGCGCTGGCGGGCCGCACCGGCGGCCGCCAGCGCATAGGGCGTGCCGCCCGATGCCGACAGCACCAGCAGCACATCGCCCGCGCCGATCCCGGCCGCCTCCACATCCCGCTGTGCCTGCGTGGAATCATCCTCGACGCTGCCCTTCATGTGCAGCAGCGCCGCCGCCCCGCCCGCGAACAGCATCGGCGTGCGCTCCGGCGGCAATCCGAACGTGCCCGCGAGCTCCAGGCAATCGGCCATCGCCATCAGCCCTGAGCTGCCCGCACCGGCATAGCCCATGCGTCCGCCCGCCGAGAGCGCATCGGCGCAGACCGCCGCCGCCTGCCCGAGCGCGGGAAGCGCCGGGCGCAGCGCGGACAACGCCGCGATCTGCGCATCCAGCAGCAGCGAAAGCGCCTCGGCCGGTTGCTGCTGATGCAGCCCGGCGGACTGGCTGTGCCTTGCCTCGGTCGGTCGGTCGGTCATGTGATTCCCCTCTTCAGACGAATAATGCCAAAACAATACCAATTGTAAACAGGAATTTTAATCTTTCTATCTGTAGCAGCATTAATCCCGATTAATCAGTTATCTGTGCGGAGTGGTATTTTCGGCCTTTTCATTTGGTATCTCTTTGGTATTGTCGTCTTGGAGGAGATCCGCATGGTGTTTTATCTGGGAATCGATGGCGGAGGCACGGGGTGCCGGGCGGCTGTGGCCGATGCCGATGGCCGCATCCTGGGGCGCGGCACGGGGGGGCCTGCCAATATCAACACGAATGTCGAAAGCGCCGCCGAGAACATCCTGGCGGCAACCGCCGAGGCGCTGCGCGGCACGGATATTCCGGCGTCGGATCTGGTGGCGACGCTCGGCCTGGCCGGGGGCGCGATGCAGGTCGCCCGCGACCGGCTGATGACGCTGCTGCCCTTCGCGCAGGCGCAGATCGTGAATGACGGCATGGCTGCGGCGCGCGGCGCGTTGGGCCAGGATGACGGCATCCTTGCCGCGATCGGCACCGGCTCCGTCTATGCCGAACAGCGCGGCGGCGAGATCCGGCAGGCCGGCGGGCGCGGCTTCCTGCTCGGGGACGAGGCCAGCGGCGCGGTGCTGGGCCGGACGCTTCTGGCCGAGGCGCTGCGCGCCGCGGACGGGTTCGCGGAGATGACGCCGCTGCTGGCAGAGGTGCTGGAAGAATGCGGCGGCATCCAGGGGATCATCGGGTTCTCGAACACCGCGCGGCCGGTCGATTACGGCGCCCATGCGCCGCGCGTCGTGGCGTCCGACGATCCGGCCGCACGGCGCATCTTCGACGATGCCGTGGCGCAGGTGCGACATGCCATCGCCTCGTTGCAGCGCGGCGACCGGCTGCCGGTGGTGTTCGTCGGCGGGCTGGGCGCGCGTTACGCGGCGCGGCTGTCCGGGGAATGGCCGGTGCATGAGGCGCGGGGCAATGCGGTGGACGGGGCGCTCGACATGGCCCGGCAGATGGGGCGGGACGCATGACCGGCCTGTTTACGCCTGATGCGTTCAGCGAGACGGGCGGCGGCCCGCTTTATGTCCAGCTTCACCGCCGCATTGCCGAGGCCATCGCCTCGGGCGAGCTGAAACCGGGCGACAGCCTGCCGCCGGAGCGTGAATTGGCGGCGATGACCGGGCTGTCGCGTGTCACCGTCCGCAAGGGCGTCGAGGCGCTCGTGGCCAGCGGCCAGCTTGTCCAGAAACGCGGTTCGGGCACGTTCGTCGCCCCACGGGTGGAGCGGCTGGAACAGGCGCTGTCGCTGCTGACCTCGTTCACCGAGGATATGCGCCGGCGCGGGATGCAGGTCGAAAGCCGCTGGCTGTCGCGCGCGGTGATGCCACCGGCCCCCGAAGAAGTGATGGCGCTCGGTCTCGGCGCCAATGACCAGGTGGCGCGGCTGGAGCGGGTGCGCAGCTCCGACGGGGTGCCGCTGGCCATCGAGCGGGCCTCGCTGCCCGCCTCGATCCTGCCCGATCCCGAACGGGTCGAGACCAGTCTTTACGCGGTGCTGGCCTCGCGCGGGCATCGCCCGGTGCGCGCGGTGCAGCGCATCTCCGCCGCGAATCTGGCGGAAAAAGACGCGATGCTGCTCGGCGTGCTGGCGGGCGTGGCCGGGCTGCGCATCGAACGCGTCTCCTACCTGCCCTCCGGTCAGGTCGTGGAGTTCACCCGCTCGCTCTATCGCGGCGACGCCTACGACTTCGCCGTCGAACTCAAACTGGCCCCCGAGGCCGAAAGGACTGCCGAATGACCCAATCGCACATGGCCCGCGAAGTGGCCGAGATCCCTGACGCCGTCGCCCGGTTCCTGGACCAGTCCCGCGATGCGGTGGGCCGGGCAGCCGAAGGGCTGCGCGCGCGCGATCCGGCGGTGCTGACCACCGTGGCGCGCGGATCGTCCGACCACGCCGCGACCTATCTGAAATACGCCATCGAGCTGCAGGCCGGCATCCCGGTCGCCTCGGTCGGCCCCTCGGTCGCCTCGATCTACAAACGCCCGCTGAGGCTGGAACGCGCCGGCTGCATCGGCATCTCGCAATCCGGGCAGAGCCCGGACATCGTCGACATGATCCGCGCCGCGGGCGACGGCGGCGCGCTGAGCATCGCCATCACCAACCATGCCGACAGCCCGATGGCGCAGTCCTCGGCCCATTGCCTGGCGCTGCATGCGGGCGAGGAGAAAAGCGTCGCCGCCACCAAGACCTTCGTGAATTCGGTCGTGGCCGGACTGTCGCTGCTGGCCGAATGGCGCGAGGATGGGGATCTGCGCGCCGCCGTCGCCGCCCTGCCCGACGCATTCGCGCAATCCGTGGCGATGGACTGGTCGCCCCTGTCCGACCGGCTGGCCCGCGCGGCCTCCGCCTATGTGCTGGGGCGCGGCCCCGGCAATGCCATCGCCAACGAGGTCGCGCTCAAGCTGAAGGAGACCTCCGGCACCCATGCCGAGGCCTACAGCTCCGCCGAGGTGCTGCACGGCCCCTCCGCCATCGTGCAGGCCAATTTCCCGGTCCTGGCCCTCGGGGTCGAGGATGCCGCCCTGCCCCATGTCGTGGCCACCGCCGAACGGCTGGCCGAGCAGGGCGCGGATGTGTTCCTGACCGGGGCCGATGCGAAGGGCGCGACCCGCCTGCCCGCCGTTTCCGGCCTGCATCCGATGGTCGCGCCCCTGGTACTGATCGGCAGTTTCTACGCCTGCGTGGAGGGGCTGGCGCGGCGGCGCGGCTTCGACCCCGACACGCCGCCCCATCTGCGCAAGGTCACGGAGACGGTGTGATGCGGCAGGTTCTGGGGGGGGCGCGGATCTTCGACGGCACGACGCTGCATGATGACGCCGCACTCATCATGGAGGGAGAGCGGGTCGCGGCGATCCTGCCCGCCGATCAGGCCGGGCCGTCCACCCGCATCTGCGAGGGCATCATCGCGCCCGGCTTCATCGATCTGCAGATCAATGGCGGCGGCGGGCGGATGGTGGATCGCGACACCGGTCTGGCCGGACTGCGCCATATCTGCGCCACCCATCGCGCGCTAGGTTGCGCGGGCGTGCTGCCCACGCTCATCACCGACACGCCAGAGGCCACGGCGCGGGTCGTCGAAGCCGGAATCGAGGCCGCGGCGGCGCAGGTGCCGGGGTTCCTCGGCCTGCATCTGGAAGGCCCGCATCTGGACCCGCGCCGCAAGGGCGCGCATGATCCGGCGCTCGTGCGGCCCATGGCAGAGGAGGATCTGGCCCGGCTCTGCGATGCGGCGCGCGCCCTGCCGGTGCTGATGGTGACGCTGGCGCCCGAGGCCGCAACCCCGCAGCAGATCGCCACCCTGTCCGGCGCCGGCGCGATCGTCAGCCTCGGCCACAGCGATTGCGATTACGACAGCGCCACCGCCGCCTTCGCCGCGGGTGCGCGCTGCGCCACCCATCTGTTCAACGCGATGAGCCAGATGGGCCATCGCAGCCCCGGACTGGTCGGCGCCGTGCTGTCGGGTGCCGCGCCCTATGCCGGGCTGATCGCGGACGGCATCCATGTCCACGAGGCCGCGATGCGCACCGCCCTGGCCGCGCGGCCGGACGGGATCTTCCTGGTCACGGATTGCATGGCCTTCGCCGGCACCGACCTGGCCGAGCTGAACCTGAACGGACGGCCGGTGCGGCGCGAGAATGGCCGGCTGACCCTGGCCGACGGCACGCTGGCCGGGGCCGATCTGAGCATGGACAAGGCGCTGCGCGTGCTGGTGCAGGATCTGGAGATCCCGGTCGAGCGCGCCCTCGCCATGGCGGCTGCAATTCCGGCCCGGCTTGTCGGCATGCAGGACCGGCTCGGCACCCTCGCGCAAGGAACCTCGCCAGTGCCGGTGCTGCTGGATGACGGGCTTGCGCTCACGGGCATCTGGAACGGCGAGGACTGGGACGCTCCCCAATGACCGGAGCACACGGTGCGAGGAATCCGGGAAAAGGGCTCAGGTCTGGCGCTTCCGTCTCGAAAAATGCGCCAGTTGGTGGGCGGTGAGGGATTCGAACCCCCGACATCTTCGGTGTAGACACCACGGTACGTCACAACCTGCTATTTTCTTGACAATCAGCCGCTTCCTAAAGGCTTGTCGCCGTCAATATCCTGCAGACAAGAAGTGCCATGGCGCTGCTGGCGCCGATGCGGAAATGCGCGGCTCTGGTGAGGACCACTCGGCGAAGCGGAAGGATCAATGCCTCAATACCCGCGAATTGCAGTAGGACCTCGCGGCGCGCCTAGGGCTATGTTTTGCAGTCTTGGCCTGCTCCAGATCGCAATCCCCAAGGCGATCATCGCCAAGACAGCGGCAGCGGCGAAGGTGATCTTGAAGGCGTAAGTGAATTTGGCGATCGGTGCTGTTGCCACGTCGCCTGCTCCAATCACTGCGACGAACAAGATCGACATCGCGGACGCGCCGCTCATCAGGCCAAGGCTACGTGACAGGCCAAGTAGACCGGATAGAGCACCGTGTCGCGCCTCCGGGGCACCCGACATCACCGCGCTGTTGTTGGCCGCCAAGAACATCTCTGATCCGGGGGGCAGTGCAGAGAGCGCGGCTTTATATCCCCCAACGCCGAAAAAGCGCGGCAGAAGCCCAAGGCTCAGAAGGCCGGGTATAGTCTGCACCAGGCCGGCAAGCATGACGCGCCGAGTTCCGGGGAATCCGCCAATTGCCCCGCGGGTACACATACCTGTTGGGTGGCCTGCGGGTCGACCGGCCCAAGCGGGTCTGGTACGCCGGCATCACCTGTCTGCCAATGCGAAGGGGCTTCCGCTACTTGGTCGCCACCATAGATTGGTTCACGCGGAAGGTCTTGGCCTGGCGCATCTGGATCACCCTCGAAGCGGACTTCTGCATCCAGGCATTGACCGATGCGGTCCCCAGCTTCGGCCCGCAAGGGATCATGAACACCGATCAGGGCTCGCAGTTCACACCCTTCGCCTGGGCCGTCCGGTTGATATGGATCCGCGCCAAGATCTCGATGGACGGGAAGGCGGCATGAACACCAAGCAACCCGCCCTCTGCGGCAGCCTGGGACGTCCTCCTGACCTCGCCATCATCGCTGGCCAAGTCGACTACTACCTTGGCGAAAGGGCACTGCCGGGTGGATTGCCATAGCCCAAATGGCTGCGCTGTGACCGTGCCTAATACCCGGACTGGGCATGGGAAGCGCTGAAATGCAAGGGGGTACGCGCCTGCATCCCACTTATCATGGTTTTCACCGGGCCAAATCGAACTTCCAGCGGGTCGTCATCGGCGCCGGATAGAGCACAATATTGTCCGATTGCGCAAAAAAGCGACCTCGATCGTCCGCCTGCTTCGAGCTAACGCCGTTCATGAAGTTGCTCTTTGTGCCGCGACGGTTGGGCAGGTACAGGGTGGTTTCAACTTGTTCATCCACCATCTCGATTACAGACGCGTAGGCGGCGTCAATATCTAGTTTGGCTTCGGAAATTGCTAGCGCGTAACGGTTGTCGATCTGAATCAGATTGCGGATCTCGTTCGTGCCGCAATCGCCGCCGAACAGGCGAACATGGCCGAGGGCATTTTTGTCCATAGTGCAGACCCGCGCGCCATTCCCGCGGAACGTGTCGTCGGTCGCCCAGATCAGCCGGTCGTCCAACTGGATCATGCCGGTGAAGCGGTAGACCAGCGGGTACAGCTCAGCGGGCAGGTCGTTCGCGCCGGGCCCATTGACGCTTTGCAGCGGGATTTCCTGCCATGTGACGCCATCATCATCCGACGTCCAGAATCGGCACTGGCTGAGGTGATCGCCGGAGGACAGATACCAGCGACCCGGCCAAGTGGTGCACTTCTGAACCAGATGGAAATGGCGAATATCCCCCAGCTTGGGATCGCTGCCATGGCCTTTTACACTGAAACAGATTGACCAGCTCTGTCCGTCGTCTACCGAGCGCCAGACATTCACCGTTTCGGCGCAATAGGGATATTCGGCCCACAAGATGGTTCCCGTGCTGGGACATTCGTCGATGCTCCAAGTGCCGTGCCAAGGATAGGGGCCGGTTTCAATATCGCCAATATGCGCCCAGTGTTCATCATAAAGCCCGATCTTGCCGGTCTTGTCCTGCAAAAAATGGCGCCCCGTCCGGGTCGTGAAGCATTTGCGCGCCGGCGCCGCGATATCATGTTGGCTCCAACTCATCCCAGCATCGGAGCTTTGCCAGATCGTCTCGCCCTGTAGCGTTATGATTCTGCGCGGCTGACCATTGTGAACCACGTCTTCAAGGAATACCGTGTTGGTGCGCAGTGCGAGCTTTTCCGCAACTAGACGCACCTTATGACCTGCGCGCGTCTCGCCGCAAAATTCAAGCGCTTTGTCCCATCCGTCCCGAATGCTCGCGCGCGCCGTGTCATGCGAATTCTTAGAGGCCTTCCCCGCATCGAACGGCTCGGCAGAGCCCGCCTGCGCGGCTAGTTCAGCATCATCCAACAGCCAGCGTTGAAGGCCCAGGACTTTCGCCTCGCGTGCGAGGTCATCGTAGTTAGCAATTGCCTTGGACAGATCACTTGATGTGACCTTAACCAATTCACTCTCGCGCAATGTGTCCGGCTTGATGGGGTTTAATCCGAGAAACCGGCAGATCGTACTAACAGTCTGCACCCGATCCTCGACAAGATCCTCATAGAAGACTTCGAGTGTTTCAAACTGAGATGCCGCCCACCGAAAGTACTCGGCGTCGAGCCGGTCACGCTCTTGCGCCTCTTTCAAGGCCCGCGGAACGTCTATCTCCGTCTTATCAAGCTTCGAAACCTCTGATTTTCTGAACAAATGCGCCTTGCCAGTCATCTTTTTCAATGCTTCGGCGTTCTGCTGTGAAATAGCGCCCTTCAGCTTGTTGCGTCGCTTCAGGTGTATGATCCTCACTGCCTGGGTGCGGGAAATCAAAAGTTCGGCGAATTCCGGGATCTCGGTGAAATGGCGCGGATAGCGGAACTGTATGCCGCGCTGCGGGCAGGACGTTAAAAGAACCTGCCCCAATCCGATAAACAGATCCTTTTCGGTCAAGAATTTCTTAGCACGATCGTGAAAAAATTCGCCAAAATCCTCGATGTCGGGATGCTGGTTCAGCAGGCTGCGTAGAAATTTTGAACCACTCCGCGCCATGAACAGAGTAACGAACAAGGGTTTTGGCAAGGGGTGCTCCATCAGGATACGTGGTTGTCGGGTCATATACGCCGAGACGAATGACCCCATACATCATGTTTTTTGTCTGCCCGGTCAACCTGCTCCAAGGTCACTCGATTGTAGTCGTCTACACTCGCGCAAGAACGGCCGGCGAATGATGACGCTGAAGTTACCGCCTTGCCGCGCGTTGTTGCCGTCGGGACAGGACATCACGCAGCTGCGGACCATCGGTGAAGTCCTCGGGGATGCCGCCGGCAAACGCTGCCGTCCCATCCTTCATTGCCCGATCGGTCGCCACAACGATCTCAAACCAGGTCATCGCCTGCGACACAAGGCTGGTTATCCGGTCGGGCGTGAGCGCCAGCATCCTGTCGTTACCCGTCCGGATGGTCAGCATGGGGTCGGTCAAACCGGCGGGCGTTCTTTCCTGCGCGCGGGTCAGTAGCGACAGGTACGCGGTCTGATCAAAGGCGCGGCCGGTCAGCGGAGCCGGCTCCCTAATGCCGTCGACGGCAAAGTCCGCGCCGACATCGATGCGGCGGAGGCGTTTTCCGTACACGCTCTCGCGCCGTCGCTAAACCAGCCATTCCGCCAAGTCATCGTCTGGAATTGAGGGTGCCGCGTCGCCCATGTCCTCGGCCTTCCAAAAGCGCAGCATCGGAAAGGCACCACCGGTAGGATCGCATGGTAGGCCAGCACGAAACAGCCAGACATGCAGATCACCTTTTACTCAGGCCGTCTACATCTCAACGCCATCAGGCGCTTGCATCTGCAAGCCAGCTTATGCCCGCGGGTGCGCGCCCTGACGAAGTTAATTTTTGCGCTAATGCGTTGCAAGTCCACGCCGACTGGCTAGTGCGTCTCCTCGATGCGTTCAAGCGCATCCTGAATCTATGTGAGACCCGTCCTATCATCGAGCGCGAGCACGGTCCCCACATTCGTCTTGCGCAGAACTTATTGTTAGGCATCTCCGCCCGCGTTGGCGCGATACTCGACCTGACCAGGAACCGCGTGGACTTCGAGCGAGACACCATCAGCCTGCGGGCCGACGGGGCATCAACGGGCGAGCGACGGGCAATCGTAGGCATGGACCCAGCCCACTCTCGCCGAACTCACCGTGGCTCATGAAACTGCGCTCGGCGACCACGTGTTCCGATGCGGAGCCAAGCCGCTGAAATCGATCGGTAAGGGCGTGACCCAGCCCCCTGATCCGGGCCGTTCAAGTGTAGAATCCGTTCCTGTTTCTTTCTGTTGATACGCTTGCGGTTAAGGCCTGTTGAGCGGAGCCCTTGCGGAGTTCAAGCGAGGCCGGCCGGGCGGCATTGTTGAGATTGGCGTAGACGGCTGGTGCGACCCCGCCAAGGGACGTGTGTGGGCGTTCTGTGTTGTAATCGATCCTCCAATTCTCGATGGTCTTCCGGGCTTCGGCGAGGTTGCCGAAGATATGTTCATTCAAGCATTCGTCCCTGAGCCTGCCGTTAAATGACTAGACAAAAGCATTTTGCATCGGCTTTCCCGGTGCGATGTAGTGACAGCCGACGCCCGTATCCTGGCACCATCTCAGCACGGCGTGAGATGTCATTTCCGTTCCATTGTCAGAGACAATCATGTTCGGCTGGCCGCGCCTGCTGATTAGATCATCCAGTTCACGTGTCATGCGGGCACCTGACAGGGAACGATCAACGACGGTTGCCAGCGCCTCGCGCGTATAGTCATCCACGATGCACAGCACCCGGTACCGCTGGCCATCTGCGAATGCGTCAGACACGAAGTCCAGTGACCAACGCTGGTTGACGCGATCCGGCACCAGAATAGGCCTGCGTGTGCCCAAAGCCCGCTTGCGCGACCGCCTGCAATGGACTGCAAGGCCTTCTTCGCGGTAGAGCCGGAACAGCTTCTTGTGGTTCACCACCAAGCCCTCTCTGGCCAGCAAGATGCCCAAACGACGATATCCGAACCGGCGACGGTCATTGGCCAGTTCGCGCAATCGCTTGCGCAGGTAATCCTCCCCATGGTTAAGGGGATGCGGAAGTAGAATTTTCTCGGCAGACTCGATGAGGAGATTCTGATGAAGAAGACGAGATTTACCGAGG
>NZ_FNAH01000010.1 GCF_900101865.1 Paracoccus isoporae | reverse complement strand
GAATCGTAGATCTCCGGCTGGCGCGCCCAGGCCGCGGGCGACTTGGCCACCACGAAGGGCGCCCGCGTCATGCTCTCGGTGCCGCCGGCCAGATACAGATCCGCCTCCCCAACCGTCACCGAGCGCGCCGCATCCAGCGCCGCCGCCATCCCAGAACCGCAGAGCCGGTTCACCGTCAGACCGCCCGCCGCCTCGTGCACACCGCCCAGAAGCCCCGCAAACCGCGCCACGTTCCGGCTGTCCTCGCCCGACTGGCAGACATTGCCCAGGATCACGTCCTCGATCCGCTCCACCGGCAGATCCGACCGGCCCACAAGCGCCGAAATCACCTGCGCCGCCAGATCATCCGCCCGGATCCCCGACAACGCCCCGGCATGACGCCCGAACGCGCTCCGCAATCCGTCAAAAATATAACCTTCAAGCATCAGTTCTGTCCCTCGTCTTCGAGCTGGTCGCGGAAGTGATCCAGCAGTTTCGCCTTGGTGATCTTGCCGGTCGCAGCCTGCGGCAGCGCCTCGGCGATGATGACGCGCGCCGGCACCTTGTAGGGCGCGATATGGCGGCGCGCCCAATCGCGCAGCTCCGCCTCGGTCACGTCGGAATGGGCGGTGACGAAGGCGATCACGTCTTCGTCGCCCTTGCGCGCCATGCCGACCACGGCACTTGTCGAGACCGCCGGATGGGCGGTCAGCACCGCCTCCACCTCGGGCGGATAGACGTTGAAGCCGGAATGCACGATCAGCTCCTTCAGCCGCCCGACGATATGGAGCGCGCCATCGCCGTCCTGCCGGGCCAGATCGCCGGTGCGCAGGAACCCGTCCTCGGTCAGCGCGGCGCGCGTGGCCTCGGGGTTGCGGTAATAGCCCTTCATCACGTTCGGGCCGCGCGCCCAAAGCTCGCCCACCCCGTGTTCGTCGGGATTGTGGATGACCACCTCGGTGCCGGGGATCGGCAGCCCGACCGAGCTGTCCTCGCGCGGCAGATCCAGTCGCGTGGTGGAGATGCCCGGCGCGGCCTCGGTCTGGCCGTAGCCATTATGCAGGGTCAGCCCGAACGCCGCCTCGACCCGCTGTTTCAGCCCCAGATCCAGCGGCGCGCCGCCGGCATAGATATAGCGCAGCGAGTGGCGCGGCGTGTCCAGCCCGGCCTCGCGCAGATGGCGCAGCAGGGCGGCGAAGATCTGCGGCACGGCGGGGCAGATCGTCACCCCCTGGGCCAGATGGTCGAGCACCTGCTGCGCGTCGAAGCGCGACATCAGCACCAGCCGCGACCCGCGCGCGAGTGCCGCCAGAAACACCGAGGTCAGCCCGAAGATATGGGTGCCGGGCAGCACCGCCAGCGTGGTGTCCTCCGGCGTGATGCGGCGCAGCTTGGACGAGGAGAAGCACATGAACAGCAGGTTGCCGTGGCTGAGCACCACGCCTTTCGGCTCGCCCACCGTGCCGCTGGTATAGATCAGCACGCCGGGCTGATCGGAACCTTCCTCAACCGGCTCGGCCCGGCTGTCGAGGCGCGGCGGCGAGACCAGCACCTCGCCGCAATCGAGCCGGCCGATGACGCTGGCCTGCATGATCTCGGCATGGGCGCGGGCATTCTTCGACGCCTCGGCGGTGAAGAGCGCGCAGCGGATATCGGCCACCTCGGTCAGCCGGGCGATCTCGGCCTCGGTCAGCCTTGCATTGACCAGCAGCGCCCAGGCATCCAGTCGCGACAGCGCCAGCGTGGCGACGATGAAGGTCACGCAGTTCTCGCTGACCACCATCACCCGGTCGCCGGGCCGCACACCGTGATCGCGCAGCAGATCGGCCATTTCGCCCACCAGCCGGGTCAGATCGCCATAGCTGTACTCGCGCCCGTCATGGTCCTGGATGGCGATCCGGTCGGGCGCGCCACGCTCCAGCAATTCGTGGATGCGGCGCAGGGTCTGCGCCTCGTCCAGGGCCGAGGCCTCGGGGGCGATCCCGTTCACCTGCGCCCCGCTCATTGGCCTGCCTCCGCCGGGACCGGCTGCCGGCCGCGGCGATAGGCCACCAGCAGCGGCAGCGCCACGAGCGCGAGGCCCAGAAGGGCGGTGGTGCCGAAGCCGACGCCGGCAAAGGGCATGGCGGGCATGGCGAAGAAGAAGCCGCCAAGCGCCAGCATCGCGCGCAGCACCATGCCGCCGCGCCCGTCCAGCGGGCCGAGGAAGCTGACGAAGCCCTGCAGCCCCATGCTGATCATGCCCACGCCGAGGAAGGCGCAGCTCACCGCCAGCGCCACCTCGACCGCGCCGGAATTGCCGATCAGCGCCGGGTTCAGCACGAAGAGGAACGGCACCAGATAGATGATGCTGCCCAGGCGCATCGCCTCGAACCCGGCCTTCATCGGGCTGGTTCCGGCCAAGGTCGCCGCCGCATAGGCGCCGAGCGCCACCGGCGGGGTGATATAGCTGACCATGCCCCAGTAGAGGATGAACAGATGCACTGCCATGCGGTCCAGACCGCCGGCTTCGAGCGCGGGCGCCAGCACGATGGCCAGGAAGATATAGCAGGCCGTGGCCGTCATCCCCATGCCGAAGACGAAGGCGGTCGCGGCCCCCATCACCAGCAGGATGAACACATTGTCCCCGGCGATGAACAGAAGCTCGTTGACCAGCGTGCCGGCCAGCCCGGTGGCCGAGAAGGAGCCGACGATCAGCCCGATCCCCAGGATCACCGCGGTCAGTTCGGCCAGGCTGGAGCCCACGGCCATGACGATGCCTATCAGCTTGCGCATCGTCATGCGGTGGCCGGGCATGAACTGATTGATGAGCAGCAGCAGCAGCACCGAGTAGAACGGCGCGGCGGTTTCCTGACGCATCACCACCATCATGAAGATCAGCAGACCGAAGACCAGCACATAGGGCCAGCCGCTGCGCAGTGTGTCGCGCAGACGCGGCACCTCGGCCGCCTCCAGCCCCTTGAGATCGCGCCGCGCCGCGTAGCTGTCGATCTGCGCGAACAGCGCGAAATAGAACAGCGCCGAGGGGATGGCCGCCGCGATGGCGATTTCGGCATAGGGCACCGACAAGAACGACGCCATGACGAAGGCGGTGGCCCCCATGATCGGCGGCATCAGCACGCCGCCGGTGGAGGCGCAGGCCTCGGTCGCGGCGGCGGTCTTGGCCGAGAAGCCGGTCCGGCGCATTGCCGGGATCGACACAACCCCGGTGGTCAGCACGTTGGAGATCACGCTGCCCGACATCGAGCCCATGAAGCCGCTGGCGAAGATCGACACCTTCGCCGCCCCGCCGCGATAGCGCCCGACCAGACCCAGCGCCAGATCGTTGAAGAACACCCCGCCGCCGGTCTGTTGCAGCACCGCGCCGAAGATGATGAAGCCGATCACCACCCCGCCGAACGCCTTCATCGGAATGCCGAAGATGCTTTCCGATGAATAGACGTGATAGGAGAACGCCTCGCTCAGCGTGCTCTGGAAGCCGGAGAACGGCGCCGGGACATGGCCTGCGAATGTGGGATAGAAGGCCAGCACCGTGACCACGATGGCCAGAACCAGCCCGCCGGCGCGCCGCGTCGCCTCCAGCACCAGGGCGGCGAAGACGAAGGCGACCCAGGTGGCAGTCTGCGGCGCGGCGAATTCCCAGCCCTCGTTGAGGTTGGTCATCGCATTGGCCGCGACATAGCTGCCCGAAGCCAGCGACAGCGCCGCCAGCAGCCAGTCCACCAGGCTGGTCGGCCCGAAACGCTTGCCGCGAATGTCGAAGATCAGGAACGACCCGGCCAGGAAAAGCGAGGCCAGGATGTTCAGATAGCGGCCATCCAGAAGGACGATCCCGAACAGCCGCAGGTTGAACAGATGGTTGATGACCATGGCGACGGCCAGCACCGTCAGCGCGATCAGGGCGTAGTCCCGGAGCTGCAGCCTGCCTTCCGGCGGCTGGCCAGCGGGTTCATCGGAAAGGTCTTGCGCAGTCTGCACACTGGCCTCCTCTGGAATGAAGGGGTCGCCGGTCGCGCGCACCGCAGACGGGCCGCGCCCTGGACAGGGGTGGTTGGGATCGGGGCGTCACCGCCGCGGCCGCGACGCCCCGGACATGCCGGATCGGATCAGAAGACGACCTGAAGGCCCGCATCGCCCAGCACCTGGCGGCGACGTTCGGCCCAGGCGGAGTCCCAGTCATCCGGCTTTTCATCCTTAAGCGCGGCCCATGCCTCCTGCAGCACGCGCTGACGCTCGACAAGTTCGTCGTTATGGGCCTGCGCCTCGTCGCTCCACACGCCGGCTTCCTCGAAATAGCGGATGGCGCCGTCGTGATAGGGCACGACCCAGCTGAAGTTCTGGGTATCCAGGCTCCAGCCGTCAATGCCGGGCACCTTGCCGTCATAGGACGGGAACAGCTCCACCATCGCGCGGGTCATGTTATAGACCAGATCGGCATCGGTTTCCTCGACCGCGATCAGCACCGGATAGGGATAGGCGGCGCCGTCCACGCCATCGGTGCCGTCGATCTCTGCGCCCACGGTGATATGGGTGGGGGTATAGAATGGCGCGATGTCGGTCATGCGCTTGAAGGCGGCCTCGTCCTCCAGATCCATCGCCGGCCAGGCGATGCCGCGCGGGCCGGATGCGGCCTCGTAAGCCGGGCCGCTATTGGTGGAGCCGAAGACCGCGTCCACCTGCCCCTCGATCAGCCCGGTCCAGGACGCGCCATAGCCGCCGAATTCGACCCGCTCGACATCGTCCCAGGTCAGGCCGGCATAGGCCAGATAGGCATCCATGTTGACGTTCAGCCCCGGCGCACCGGCGATCCAGGCAATGCGCTTGCCGGCCAGATCGGCATAGGATTCGATGCCCAGATCCCCGGCCACCGCGACCGACAGCCCGATATCGCCTCCATTATTCGCAAGCAGCAGACGGACCGGCTGCGGGCCCCATTTCGCCTCGCCGAACTCGAAGGCGCCTTCCTGCGCCATGAAGCTGCCGCCCACGCCGGTGGCCGAGAACTCGACCCGGCCCTGGCGCAGCGGCTCCATGCGCGAAATATCGTTCTTGCCGGGCAGCACGCGCAGGCTGGTGCCGAAGGCCTTCTGCATCTCGCCGCCGATGGCCACGGCCTGGTTGAAGCCCGCCGACCCGGTGTCATAGGCGGTCCAGGACATCTGGCGAGGCAGTTCCACCTCGGCCGCCTGATCCTGCGCCTGCGCGGCACCGGCCAGCATCACCGACAGGCCCATCACTGTCATTCTGACAAAACTCATTGATCGTCCTCCCATCCGGGGCGCCGCGTGTCCGGCCCCCGATACTCCCCCAGAAAATTGCGAACGAATTGTCCGCAGTGCGAACGGAATACAAGGAAACCGTCCTCTCTGTCAAGCGTTCGCGACTCGGAGCGCGGATTTCTGCGCTCTGCACGACCCGACCCGCGACGCATTCGCGCTTGAAGTTGACGTTGCGTCTTTGCGCAGAGCGCAAAAACTATGCTATTGATCGAAGACTGCGCGGACGAGGATTTCGCACAGCGAAGCGAAGAATCGCGCAAGGAAGGATAAGAATGGCAAAGGCGGCGGAACCGGTTCAGATGCCGGATGACGAGGAGATGAGCGGCGCGGCCGAGCCCGCCGGGCAGGCCGCCGATCAGGGGGACCGGCAATTCGTCACCGCCCTGTCGCGCGGCCTGGACATTCTGGCCTGCTACGGGCCCGACGATCGCTATCTGTCGAATCACGAGATCTCGCGCCGCACCGGGCTGGCCCGGCCGACCGTCTCGCGGCTGACCTATACGCTGACCAAGACCGGCCATCTGCATCGCTACGACGCCACGGGCGAATACCGGCTGGGACCGAAGGTGCTGCATCTTGGATTCAACGCGCTTGCCGGGATCAATGTGGGCGAGCGCGGCGGCGAGGTGATGGAGGCGCTGATCAGCGGCCCGAATCCCTATGTCACCGTCGCTTTGGCCGAGCGCAGCGGCACCCGTGCGGTCTATCTGGCGACGCGCCGCCAGCGTCAGGCGATGTCGCTGTCCATCGAGATCGGGGCGAAGCTGCCGCTGTTCTATTCCGGCATCGGCCGCGCCATTCTGGTCGGCCTGCCGCCGCAGAAACGGGCCGAGCTGCTGCGGCGCTGCGTGGCCGAGTTTCCCGAGCAGGAAGAGCGCATGATCCACAGCCTGCGCGAGGCGGAGCGCGACTATGAGTCTCGCGGCTACTGCACCAGCTTCGGCGGCTGGAAGGCCGAGATCAACTCGATCGCCGCCCCGATCCGCTCGCTGGATGGCAGCTCCGTCTACGGGCTGAATGTCGGCGGCCCGTCCTTCCTGGTCTCGCCGGGCGAGCTGCACGAGAAATACGGCGACCGGCTGCTGCAGGCGGTGCGGGATCTGGACGGAAGCTGACTCATGCCGGCGCAGGCGGGCGGTCCGACGGCGCACATCGCCGTCCTCCGCTATCCGCCGCTATGCCGGGTTCATCCCGCCCCCACCGGGGACGCTGCCGGTGTCTGGCTGCGCGCCGTGGCGAGAGCCCGGACCAGATCCGTGGCCAAGGCCTGCGCGCAATCCTCGGTCAACCCACCAGCCAGCACGTCATAGCGGCCTTCGCCCTCGGCCCGGATCTCCACCGCAAAGCCGCGCCCGGATTGCCGTCGGCCCATGTGGCGGCCGGCCATCGCCGCCGTTGAGACCCCGCGCGGCCCCGCCACCAGCGGATCGGCATCGATCACCAGCCCGCCCTGCGTGACACGCAGATCTGCAATGGCGTCGAGGGGAAGATGGATCGTGTCGCGGCGAATTCCGCCCGGGCTGACCGAGATGTCGGCCGGCCTGCGATCCGCCGCGCCTGGCAGGACGAAGCTGCATCCCACGCCGATGAACACGATCGCCACCAGATAGGCCCAGATAAAGCCGCCAATGCCGGTGGTGCCGATCAACGCCACGAACAGCAGAAATCCACCGATCGCAAACAGCGGCAGCGCCGGCATCCGCGCCGCGCGGGCCGGTGTCACCGTGAACAGCACAGCGCCCGTCGCCGGATCGTCGGTCTGCGTGAAACTCGCCTTGGCCGGGTTCGACCAACTGCGCAGCACGTTCAGACCGTCAAATTTCCACAGCGGCACCGCGATGGCTGCGCCCACCAGCACCAGCTTCACCAGCATCCCGCCCCCTATGCGGGGTCCGGACCCCAGAAACAGCGCGACACCGAGCGTGTTGAACAAGATGAACCCCAGCCCGACCAAGATCAGCAGGCGCAACCAGCGGGGGCGTGGGGTTGGCAATGCAGGCGGAGTGTCGGTGCGGCCCTTCAACATCGTGGTCATTCCCCGGTTTTCCCGTAGGGAACAGAGAGATGTCGTCGCCTGTCAAGCCGCAGATCGCCGAGCGATGCGTGGAATTAGTTTCTTTTGTGAAATTTTATCGGTCCGGATTGCGCGTTGCAGAGGCGGCGCCGTTTCACGCCATTTCGCTCTGCAATCCAGGGTTGTTCTTGCGTGTATCTCAGCACGCTCGGGTTGATAAACCGGTGCGCGGTGCGAATCGGGGGCGGGTCACTGCCCGCCCCCGGATCACAGTTTACTGCCAGGAACTCACCAGCTCGTCATAGCTGACGGTCTGCGGCTCCTCGCGCGTGTCCGCCACGGCCGGCTTCGGCGCGCCCTCGGCGTCGAGCCATTCCTGCGGATCCTTCTCCTCGTTCAGCACCGGGCCGAGATCGCCCTGGATGCCGGCGCGTTCCAGACGCTCCATGACGCTTTCCATATCGGCGCAGAGGCTGTCGAGCGCGTCCTGCGCGGATTTCGCCCCCGACATCGCATCCCCGATATTCTGCCACCAGAGCTGTGCCAGTTTCGGATAATCCGGCACGTTGGTCCCGGTGGGCGACCAGCGGACCCGGTCGGGCGAGCGATAGAACTCGACCAGGCCGCCCAGATTGGGCGCGCGCTCGGTGAAGCTTTCATGCTGCACGGTGGATTCGCGGATGAAGGTCAGCCCGACATGGGCCTTCTTCACATCGACGGTCTTGGAGGTCACGAACTGCGCATAGAGCCAGGCGGCCTTGGCGCGGTCCTCGGGCGTCGATTCCATCAGCGTCCAGGATCCGACATCCTGATAACCGACCTTCATGCCGTCTTCCCAGTAGACGCCATGCGGCGATGGGGCGAGACGCCATTTCGGGGTGCCGTCCTCGTTCATCACCGCCGGGCTGTCGACCAGGGGCGCGACAAAGGTGGTGTACATGAACATCTGCTGGGCGATATTGCCCTGCCCCGGCACCGGACCGGCTTCGGAGAAGGTCATCCCCATGGCCGAGGGCGGGGAGTATTCGTTCAGCCACTCCACCGCCTTCTCGACGGCATAGACCGCCGCCGGGCTGTTCGCCGCCCCGCCGCGCGCCATGCAGGCCCCCACGGGCTGCGAGTTCTCGTTCACCCGGATGCCCCATTCATCGACCGGCAGGCCGTTCGGCTCGCCCTTGTCGCCCATGCCGGCCATCGACATCCACGCATCGGTATAGCGCCAGCCGAGCGAGGGGTCTTTCTTGCCGTAATCCATGGAGCCATAGACCTCGACCCCATCGATCTCGCGGCCGGTGAAGAAGGCGGCGATATCCTCATAGGCCGACCAGTTGACCGGCACGCCCAGCTCATAGCCGTATTCTTCCTCGAACGCGGCCATGATCTCGGGATCGGTGAACCAGTCGTAGCGGAACCAGTAGAGGTTGGCGAATTGCTGGTCGGGCAACTGATACAGCTTGCCATCCGGCGCGGTGGTGAACTGGGTGCCGATGAAATCGTCCAGATCGAGGCCCGGATTGGTCACATCCGCGCCCTCATTCTCCATCCAGTCGGTCAGGTTGCGCACCTGCTGGTAGCGCCAATGCGTGCCGATCAGGTCGGAATCGTTGACATAGGCGTCATAGATATTCTCGCCCGACTGCATCTGGGTCTGGAGCTTCTCGACCACATCGCCCTCGCCGATCAGGTCATGGGTCAGGCGGATGCCGGTGATCGCCTCGAAGGCCGGGGCGAGCACCTGGCTTTCATACTCATGGGTGGTGATAGTTTCGGACACCACCTTGATCTCCATGCCCGCGAAAGGCTGTGCGGCGTCGATGAACCACTGCATCTCGGCCTCCTGCTCCTCACGCGAGAGCGCCGACTGATCGCCGATTTCGGCATCGAGGAAGCTGCGCGCCGCCTCCATATCGGCAAGCGCCGGGTGGCCCAGCAGGCCGAGCGCGAGCGCCAAGGCCGTTGTCGTCTTAAGATTATGTTTCATGGTCTCCTCCGTGTTGAAGTCGTTGTTGTCAGTCATGGGCCGGCCGTGCGCCCCGCCCCGCGTCACACCCAGCGGAACACCGCCGCGGCGTAGATCAGGCAAACGATCAGGGCGGCGGGCTGCGCCACGCCTATCAGCCCCAGCCAGGCCAGGTTGATGAAGGCGCTGCCCAGAAGCGTGATGAACAGCCGGTCGCCGCGCGTCGTCTCGATCCCCAGAACGCCGGTGCGCGGCGTCTCGGGATAGCGGATCGCGAAGATCGTGAAGATCACCAGCAGCGCCGCGATGACCGCGAAGAACGCCGCCGTGGGCCATGTCCATGCCATCCATGCCATCGCCGTCCCCCTTATACCCGGCCGAGGGCAAAGCCCTTGGCAATATAATTGCGCACGAACCAGATCACGAGCGCGCCCGGTATGATGGTCAGCACCCCCGCCGCCGCCAGCACGCCCCAATCCACCCCCGCCGCGCCGACCGTGCGGGTCATGGTCGCGGCAATCGGTTTCGCGTTCACCGTGGTCAGCGTGCGCGACAGCAGCAGCTCCACCCAGGAGAACATGAAGCAGAAGAACGCCGCCACCCCTATGCCCGACGCGATCAGCGGCATGAAGATGCGGATGAAGAAGCGCGGGAAGGAATAGCCGTCGATATAGGCGGTCTCGTCGATCTCCTTCGGCACGCCGCGCATGAAGCCTTCCAGAATCCACACCGCCAGCGGCACGTTGAACAGGCAATGCGCCAGCGCCACCGCGATATGGGTGTCGAACAGCCCGATCGAGGAATAAAGCTGGAAGAAGGGCAGCGCGAACACCGCGGGCGGTGCCATGCGGTTGGTCAGCAGCCAGAAGAACAGATGCTTGTCGCCCATGAAGCTGTAGCGCGAGAACGCATAGGCCGCCGGCAGCGCCACGGTGAGCGAGATCACCGTGTTCATCACCACATAGATCAGCGAATTGACGTACCCCATATACCAAGCCGGATCAGTCAGGATGGTGGCGTAATTCGCCAGCGTCGGGTTCATCGGAACCAGGGTGAAACTGCCCAGGATCTCGGCATTGGTCTTGAAGCTCATATTGATGAGCCAGTAGATCGGCAGCATCAGGAACAGCAGATACAGCGTCATCACGACCACGCTGCCCCCGCCCCTGCGGCGGGTCCGGGCGCGGGGCGTGGTCCGTTCGGCGGGCGCGGCGTGATCGGCGGTCGCGTCGGTCATCTCACACCCCCTTTTTGTCGAGATTGGTCATCACGGTATAGAACACCCAAGAGATCAGCAGGATCACCAGGAAATACATGATCGAGAAGGCCGCGGCCGGGCCCAGATCGAACTGGCCGAGCGCCATTTTCACCAGGTCGATCGACAGCAGCGTCGTGGCATTGCCCGGCCCGCCGCCGGTGACGACGAAAGGCTCGGTATAGATCATGAAACTGTCCATGAAGCGCAGAAGGATCGCGATCATCAGCACGCCGGACATTTTCGGCAGTTCGATATAGCGGAAAACCTTCCACCGGCTCGCCTGGTCGATCTTGGCGGCCTGATAATAGGCGTCGGGGATGGATTTCAGCCCGGCGAAGGCCAGCAGAGCCACCAGCGAGGTCCAGTGCCACACATCCATCACGATAATCGTGGCCCAGGCCGCGACCGGGTTCTGGGTGTAGTTATAGTCGATCCCGAGCGCATCCAGCGTATGGCCGAGCAACCCGATATCGACGCGCCCGAAAATCTGCCAGATCGTGCCGACCACGTTCCACGGGATCAGCAGCGGCAGCGACATCAGCACCAGGCAGAAGGACGACCAGAACCCCGATTTCGGCATGTTCAGCGCCACGAAGATCCCCAGCGGCACCTCGATGGCCAGGATCGTGGCCGAGAAGAACAATTGCCGCTGCAGCGCGTCCCACATCCGCTCATCGCTCAGCATCTCGCGGAACCAGTCCAGCCCGGCCCAGAAGAAGACATTATTGCCGAACGTGTCCTGCACCGAGTAATTCACCACCGTCATCAGCGGGATCACCGCCGAGAACGCCACCAGCAGCAGCACGGGCAGCACCAGGAACCAGGCCTTGTTGTTGACGGTCTTCTGCTGCATCACGCGGCCTCCCCCACAGGCGTCACGCGCCAGTCATCGGCATAGACATTGACCCGGCGGGCGTCGAAGCTGACGCGGGTCATGTCGGGGCCGATCAGCGCGTCCTCACCGGCGATGATGTTGATGTCATGGCCGAACAGCTCGGCGCGGATGATCTTGTGGCGGCCCGCATCCTCCACCCGGCGCAGGGTGACGGGCAGACCCTCATCCGCGCTCAGCCGGGCGAATTCGGGGCGGATGCCGATCTCGACCTTGCCGTCAACCGGCCCGTAGCCGCGCCCGAGCGGGATTTCGGCCCCGTCGATGATGGCCCGGTCGCCCTCGATCTTGGCGGGCAGGATATTCATGCCGGGCGAGCCGATGAAATAGCCGACGAAGGTGTGCTCCGGCCGCTCGAACAGCTCATCCGGAGTGCCGATCTGGACGACGCGGCCGTCATGCATCACCACCACCTTGTCGGCGAAGGTCAGCGCCTCGGTCTGGTCATGGGTGACATAGATCATGGTATGGCCGAAATCGTGGTGCAGCTTCTTGAGTTGGGTGCGCAGCTCCCATTTCATATGCGGGTCGATCACGGTCAGCGGCTCGTCGAACAGAAGCGCGTTCACATCCTTGCGCACCATGCCGCGGCCGAGGCTGATCTTCTGCTTGGCATCCGCGCCCAGACCTTGCGCCCTGCGGGTCAGCATCTCCTCCATCCCGATCATGCGGGCGATTTCCTGCACCCGTTCGGCAACGTAAGCCTCATCCCGGCCGCGATTGCGCAGCGGGAAGGCCAGATTGTCATGGACGGTCATGGTGTCGTAGACGACCGGAAACTGGAACACCTGCGCGATATTGCGCTCGGCCGTGGGGGCATGGGTCACGTCCTGGCCGTCGAACAGCACCCGGCCCTGCGACGGGATCAGCAGGCCCGAGATGATGTTCAAGAGCGTGGACTTGCCACAGCCCGATGCGCCGAGCAGCGCATAGGCCTCGCCATCCTCCCAGTCGTAATTCAGCTCCTTGAGCGCGTAATCCTCGGGCCCGGCCGGGCGCGGCAGGTAGGAATGGGCGAGATTGTCGAGCGTGATGCGTGCCATATGCGTTCCCCTCAGGCGGCCATCGCATAGGCGGCGGGGGCGACCAGCCCGCCATCCTCGGCAAAGACATAGACATGGCGCGGTTCCAGCCACACATCCAGCGGCGCGCCGATTTCGAGATCGTGCACGCCGTGGATCAGCCCGACCCAACGCGCGTCGTGATGATCCAGATGGACGAAGGTTTCGGAACCGGTCAGCTCGGTCACATGCAGCCGCGCGGTAAAGCGCATCGCGTCCGGCCCGTTCTGGCTTATATCCAGATGGTTGGGCCGGAACCCGGCCATGTAGCGCCCATCGGGCAGATCGGCCAGAACGCCCGCCGCCGGCGCGCTCTGCCCGCCATCGAAGACCAGCCGGTCGCCGGTCTTGGTGATCTGAAGGAAATTCATCGGCGGATCGCTGAACACCCGCGCCGTGGTCGCATCGACGGGCCGGCGATAGACGCGCGGCGTCGGCCCGAACTGCGTGACCCGCCCCTGCCACATCGTCGCGGTGTTGCCGCCCAGCAAGAGCGCCTCTTCCGGTTCGGTGGTGGCATAGACGAAGATGGCGCCCGACGCCTCGAAGATCTTCGGGATCTCGACCCGCAATTCCTCGCGCAGCTTGTAATCCAGATTGGCCAGCGGCTCGTCCAGCAGCACCAGCCCGGCATTCTTGACCAAGGCGCGGGCCAGTGCGCAGCGCTGCTGCTGCCCGCCAGACAGCTCCAGCGGCTTGCGATCCAGCATCGGGGTCAGCTTCATCAGCGCCGCGGTCTCGCGCACCCGCCGGTCGATCTCGTCCCGGCCGACGCCCATCAGCCGCATGGGCGAGGCGATGTTGTCATAGACGCTCATCGAGGGGTAGTTGATGAATTGCTGATAGACCATCGCCACCTTGCGGTCCTGCACCCGCATCCCGGTGACATCCTCGCCCTTCCAGAAGATCCGGCCCGCCGTGGGCTGATCCAGCCCCGCCATCAGCCGCATCAGCGAGGTCTTGCCCGCCAGCGTCGGCCCCAGAAGCACGTTCATCGTGCCGTTTTCCAGCGTCAGATCGGTGGGCGCGATATGAACCTGCCCCTCGACCGATTTCGTGACGCCCTTGAGTTCCAGTGTCATCCTGCCATCCCCATCCGGCTGCCCCGCGGCATCCGGCCCTACTCCGCCGCGGCCGCGCTGCCGCGCCGCGCGATCATCCACGCATCCAGCGCCTCGATCTGTGCGGCATCCATCCGCAGCCCCAGCTTCGAGCGCCGCCACACCACGTCCTCGGCCCGGCGGGCGAATTCATGGTCCATCAGCCAGACCACCTCGGCCTCGGTCAGCCCGGCGCCGAAATCCTGGCCCAGTTCCTCGGACGAGGCGGCATTACCCATGATCCGCGCGGCCTCCGTCCCATAGGCCCGGACCAACCGCCGCGCCTGCGCCGGATCCAGAAAACCGAAGCGCGCGCGCAGATCACCGACCAGCCGGTCGAACCCGTCCACCGCGAAATCCCCGCCCGCCAGCGCCGCCCCCGCCGTCCACGGCTGGCCCGGCACGGCAAGATGCTGGCCGATCCGCTCCAGCGCGCTTTCGGCCAGCCGCCGATAGGTGGTGATCTTGCCGCCGAAGATGTTCAGCACCGGCGCGCCCCCTTCTGCATTCACCTTCAGCGTATAGTCCCGCGTCGCCGCCGTGGCGCTCGACGCGCCGTCATCGTAGAGCGGGCGCACGCCGGAATAGGACCATACCACATCCGCGGCCGAAATCGGGCGCTTGAAATAGCGATTGGCGAAGCCGATCAGGTAATCCCGCTCCGCCTCGGTGCAGACCGGGCTGGTGAACGGGTCGTCATGTTCGGCATCGGTGGTGCCGATCAGGGTGAAATCCTGCTCATAGGGGATGGCGAAGATGATCCGGCCATCCGTGCCCTGGAAGAAATAGCACTTGTCGTGATCGTAGAGCCGCGGCGTCACGATATGGCTGCCGCGCACCAGCCGCACCCCTTCGCGGGACGGCAGGTCGATCTTGTCATGGATGATGTCGCCCACCCAGGGCCCGCCTGCGTTGATGAGCATCCGCGCATGGTGGATCCGCGTCTGCCCGCCATCGCTGTCGCGGGTCTCGATCCGCCACAGATCGCCGTCGCGCGCCGCGCGTGTCACCTTGGTCCGGGTCAGAATGGTAGCGCCGCGTTCCGCGGCATCGCGTGCATTCAGCGCCACCAGCCGCGAATCCTCGACCCAGCAATCGGAATATTCATAGGCGTGGCGGAACTCGTCCTGAAGCGGCGCACCCTCTGCCGTGCCGTCAAGCGACAGCGTGGCCGCGCCCGGCAGGATCTTCCGCCCGCCGAGATTGTCGTAGAGAAACAGCCCCAGCCGGATTAGCCAGGCCGGCCGCCGCCCCTTCATCCACGGCATGACCACGCCCAGAAGGCGAGAGGTCGGGGTTTCGGAATCGAAGCGCATATCCTTGTGATAGGGCAGCACGAAGCGCATCGGCCAGCTGATATGGGGCATGGCGCGCAGCAGAACCTCGCGCTCGATCAGCGCCTCGCGCACCAGCCGCAGCTCGAAATATTCCAGATAGCGCAGCCCGCCATGGAACAGCTTGGTCGAGGCCGAGGAGGTGGCCGAAGCCAGATCGTTCATCTCGGCCAGCGTCACCGACAGCCCGCGCCCGGCCGCGTCGCGCGCAATGCCGCAGCCATTGATGCCGCCGCCGATGACGAACAGATCCACCGGATCGCTGTTGAGATGCTGCTGCACGTGATGGCCCCCTTGAGTCCGGCAGGCTAGTGCACAGCCAAACATAAACGCAAGGTTTTTATTTTCGTTTTCTTTCGATTTCGAGATTATGACGGGTTTACAAGGAGATAATCTCCAGACTTGCGCGATTACGGGTCAAATTCGCAAATTTTGTCTGGATTTCACGCCGCGAATGACGTCCAGTCAGCCCAACCGGCGAAAACCGAAAGCAAAGCGAACATCTCATGTCCCAGAGCTTCCGCCATCCCGAGATCCTCGACATGGCGCGCCGCGACGGCAAGGTGACGGTGGAGGGGCTGGCCGAGCATTTCGGCGTCACCTTGCAGACCATCCGCCGCGATCTGTCCGAGCTGGCCGAGTCCGGCCGGCTGGAGCGGGTGCATGGCGGCGCGGTGCTGCCATCGGGCACCAGCAATATCGGCTATGAGGAGCGGCGGCTGCTCAACAGCGACGCCAAGGCGGAAATCGCGCGGGCCTGTGCCGCGCGGATCCCGAACGGGATCTCGCTGTTTCTGAACATCGGCACCAGCACCGAGGCGGTGGCCCGCGAATTGCTGGGACATACCGATCTGATGGTGGCCACCAACAACATGAACGTGGCCAATATCCTGGTCGCCAACCCGGATTGCGAGGTGCTGGTGACCGGCGGCAGCCTGCGCCGGTCGGATGGCGGTCTGATCGGGGCGCTTGCGACCGAGACCATCCGCCAGTTCAAGTTCGACATCGCCGTGATCGGCTGCTCGGCCCTCGATCAGGAGGGCGACATCCTGGATTTCGACATCCAGGAGGTCGGGGTCAGCCGCGCGGTGCTGCGCCAGGCGCGCCAGACCATGCTGGTCGCGGATCACTCCAAGTTCAAGCGCAGCGCGCCTGCGCGCATCGCCTCGCTGGCGGAGTTGGACCTGTTCTTGACCGATGCGCCCCTGCCCGGCCGGCTGGACGAGGCCTGCCGCGGCTGGAAGACCGAGCTGGTGGTGGCGGGCCCGGACCGCGCGCAGCGGGGCTGAAGCCCTCCGGCGGGGCGGGCCCGCCGGAGAGTTGCGTCCCGCTCAGCCCCGGACGGCCAGCGTCGTCATCATGCCGCTGGCCAGATGCGGCATGTGGTGGCAATGCAGCATCCACTCCGCCGACTCGCCTGCATCCAGCGCCACGGTGACGCGTGACATGGGCGGCACATAGACCGTGTCGCGCAGCGCCCCGGCAAAGCGGGTGTCGTTCACCGCCACGACCTGGAAGTGATGGCCGTGCAGATGCATGGGATGGCCCATCATCGACATGTTGTGAAACACCAGCTCGACCCGCTGGCCCTGCCGGGCGGGGACCGGGATGCGCTCCTCGAACACCCGCCCGTTGATGGTCCAGATATAGGGCTGCATCTGCCCGCCCAGCATCACCATCTGGCTGGCGTCGGCCTCCCGCATCTCCAGCGCCGTGGCGGCGCGCAGGGCGGATTCCTGCGCGAGATCCAGATCGAAGGGCGGCGCGGCCTGTTCTGCCCGCGCCGGGATGACCGGAACATGAGCCCCCGGCGTGGCCAGGATCAGCCCGGCGCGCTCCACGGCCCCCTCGCGCAGCGCCAGCACGGGCCAGGCGCCGCGCCCGGCGGGCAGGTCAATCGCGATATCCAGTCGCTGCCCCATCGCGATCCCGAAGCGCGACCCGGCACGCGCGCGGACCGGCTGGCCGTCCACCGCGACCAGTCGGCCAGCAAGGTCGCCGCTGTCGATCCAGAACACCGTGGCGGCGGCGGCGTTGATGACGCGCAGCAGCACCCGGCCGCCGGGATCCACCCGCACCACCTCCGGGTCGGACAGGGTGCGGTCATTGGCCAGATAGGCGTCGAAGTCGAAATCGTTCAGATCCATCTGCATCGGGGCCGCGCCGGCCATGCCGTCTCCCGCCATGTCGTGGCCCGGCATCGCCCCGCTCGACATGTCCATACCCGCCATCTCCTCCATTTCCGACATGTCCATGCCCGGCATCGCGCCATCCGCGCCGCCCATGTCGTGCCCGGCATGAGGATCGGCCACGCCCGCGCCCTGCATTCCCGGCATGGCATCATCGTGGCCGGCACCGGACCGGATCTCGGCCAGCACCTCCTGCGGCGTGCGGAAGGAGAAATCATGCAGGAACATCACCACCTCCTGCCGGTCGGCAGCCAGATCCTCGGGCCGGCGCACGATCAGCGGCGCGGCCAGCAGCCGCATCTCCTGCACCGGGACATGGCTGTGCATCCAATGCGTGCCAGGCGTGGCGGCATAGTCATAGCGGCGGGTCTCGCCGGGCGCGAAGAGCGGCATCGGCATGTCGGGGACGCCGTCCTGCGCATTGGGCGGGATCTGGCCGTGCCAGTGGACGATCATCCGCTCGGCCAGGTCATTGGTCAGATCGGCGCGGAACCGCTGGCCGGGATCGAGGGTGAGCCCCTGCCCGCCTGCCGCGTTCTCCAGCCCCAGCACGGTGGCGGCGCGGCCGTCAATATCCAGCACCCGCGTCGTGGCGCTGAGCGTCATCGGGCCGTCGCTGGCCAGGGCCGCACGCGGCAGGGCGAAGCTGGCGGCCATGGCCGCACCCGCGGCCAGAACGCCGCGTCGAGAGATTTTCTGTGTCATGTATTTGATCCATCTGTGCCCCATATGGGGCGAACATCATCTGGCGCCGTCACCCGGCGCCGCCTCTCAGCGATGTTCAGACGGATCTCGGCGGGCGCTCGCCCGGCCCCACGCCCCGGCCCTGCCAGTGCTCGGCCGCGATGCGCCAGCCCGCCCCGCGCGGCAGGGCAGAGCGGCCCGCATGCGACGCCGCCCCGCGCGGGGCCGGCCCGCCGAGGCAGACCACCTCGCAGGGGAAGGTCATCCTGCCGTCGTCGCCCGTTTCGGCTGCGGCGCGGGCGTCATGCCGGTCCGTTGCGGTTTCGGCGGCCCCGCCCTCGGGACAATGCGGCGCCGCCGCCTGGCCCGGCGCGACCGTTGCGGCAAAACCCGGCTCATGCCCGCCCGACGCGCCAAGCGCGACAAGCACCACCAGCAATGTGCAAATCCATCGTCCCATGCGCGGGGATCGCCTGTCTTCCGGCTGCGTCGGGGTCGGGATAGGGGCTGCGCCCCGCCCCGGCAAGTCACATGCGTGCCATCAGCGCAGCAGCACCACCAGAAAGCCCCGCGCCGGCCGGTCCGAGAGATTGGCGATTTCATGGGGCACATCCGCCGCGTAGCGGGCGGTCTCGCCCTGTTTCAGCGACACGCGGCTGTCGCCGCTGGTGATGCGGATCCCGTCGGTCAGCGCGGTGAGATGCTCGACCGCGCCCGCCGCATGGGCCTCGCTGTCCAGGCTGCCGCCCGGCGCGATGGTCAGCTCATACCATTCGGTCGCCCCGGCGGTGCGCGGGCTGCTGAGGATGCGCAGTTCGCAACTGCCATCGGTGGAGCGGATCAGCGGCGTATGCGCGGCCGGAACCACCTCGATCCCGTCCGCGTCGTCGGGTCCCGCGCCCTCGCCCAGCAGATCGGCCATGTTGATGCCGAGCGCCTGTGTCAGCGCCCAGACCACGGCGAAGGTCGGGTTGGTCTCGCCGCGTTCGATCTGGCTGAGCATGGAGCGCGACACCCCCGACTGCGCCGCAAGCTGTTCCAGCGTCAGCCGGCGCTGCTTGCGCTCGGTCTGGATGACGGGGCCGATGCGGGGCGGTCGGAAGGGCATGGCGGCGGGGTCCGGTTCGGGTGACGGATGTTCTGTCCGATATATTGCACAGATCCGGCATGACGGAAACCCCGCCCGCGCTATGTGCCTGCGCGCCCGTCCATGCCAGGCGGCAATATACCTGCACCGGGACTTATGCTAGGATCCGGGCTGGACTGGTCCAGCGAGGAGCGCGGATGCGCCCGACAGCGGGCCGGTGACGACGCGTTTCAAGATCGCACAGCACGGATTGACATTTATCCGTTATAGTGGATTATTCCGACTTAACGGAACACATCTGCCGCCATGAGAGGAGGACACGCGATGCCCACCGGACTGGACGACCATATCCGCGACATGCTGGCCCAGATCGAGGCGGACGGGCTCTACAAGCGCGAGCGGCTGATCGCCGGGCCGCAGGGCGGCACGATCCGCGTCAGCGACGGGCGCGGCACGCGCGAGGCGATCAATCTCTGCGCCAACAACTATCTCGGCCTCGCCAACCATCCCGAGATCGTGGCCGCCGCCCGCGACGGCATGGAGGCATACGGCTTCGGCATGGCCTCGGTCCGGTTCATCTGCGGCACCCAGACGCTGCACCGGCAACTGGAACGGCAGATCGCGGAATATCTGGGCATGGCGGACGCGATCCTGTTCGCGGCCTGTTTCGACGCCAATGCCGGGGTGTTCGAGCCGCTGCTTGGCGCGGAGGACGCGATCATCTCTGACAGTCTGAACCATGCCTCGATCATCGACGGGATCCGGCTGTGCAAGGCGAAACGCTACCGCTTCGCCAATGGTGACATGGACGCGCTCGAGGATCAGTTGAAGGCGGCGGATGCGGACGGGGCGCGGTTCCGGCTGGTGGCGACGGATGGGGTGTTCTCGATGGACGGTCATGTCGCGAAACTGCCCGAGATCTGCGATCTGGCCGAACGCTACGGCGCAACTGTGATGGTCGATGACTGCCACGCCACCGGCCATCTGGGCAAGGCCGGGCGCGGCACGCCCAGCCTGACCGGGGTGGAGGGGCGGGTCGGCATCATCACCGGCACGCTCGGCAAGACGCTCGGCGGCGGCATGGGCGGGTTCGTGGCCGCCTCGCAGCCGGTGATCGACCTGCTCCGGCAGCGGGCGCGGCCCTATCTGTTTTCCAACAGCCTCGCCCCGCCGGTGGCGGCCGGCGCCATCAAGGCGATCGAGATCGCGCGGGGCGCCGATGATCTGCGCGCCACGTTGGCCGATCACAGCAGATATTTCCGCGACCGCATGACCGCGGCGGGGTTCGAGTTGATCCCCGGACGCACCCCGATCATCCCGGTCATGGTGCATGACGCCAGGCGGGCGCAGGAACTCGCCGCGGCCCTCGACGCGCGCGGCGTGTTCGTGGCCGGGTTCTTCTACCCGGTGGTCCCGAAGAGCGCCGCGCGCATCCGCACCCAGATGTCGGCGGCGCTCAGCCGCGCAGAGATCGACCGCGCCATAGACGCCTTCACCGATGCCGGCCGCGCGCTCGGCATCATCTGAACGGAGCCGCGACATGAAAGCCCTGGTGAAAGCCGAACCGCGCCCCGGATTGTGGTTGCAGGACCGCCCCGTGCCCGAAATCGGCCCCGATGACGTGCTGATCCGCATCCGCAAGACCGGGATCTGCGGCACCGACATCCATATCTATGCCTGGGATGACTGGGCGCAGAAAAACGTGCCCGTCCCGATGGTGATCGGCCATGAATATGCCGGAGAGATCGCCGAGACCGGGCGCAATGTCCGCCATCTGGAACCCGGTCAGCGCGTCTCGGGCGAGGGTCATGTGATCGGCATGAAAAGCCGCGCGGCGCGGGGCGGGAAATTCCATCTCGACCCGGAGACGCGCGGCATCGGGGTCCAGATCCCCGGCGCCTTCGCGGAATATCTGAGCCTGCCGGCCTTCAATGTCGTCCCCCTGCCCGACAGCGTCGATGACGAGCTGGGCGCGATCCTCGACCCGCTGGGCAATGCGGTCCACACGGCGCTCTCCTTCGATCTGGTGGGTGAGGATGTGCTGATCACCGGCGCCGGCCCGATCGGGATCATGAGCGCCGCCGTCGCCCGCCATGTCGGCGCGCGCCATGTGGTCATCACCGATGTGAACCCCGACCGTCTGGCGCTGGCGGGGGCGGTCGCGGATGTGCGCCCGGTCAATGTCGCGGCCGAGGATCTGGCCGAGGTCAAGCAGCGGCTCGGCATGAAGGAAGGCTTCGATGTCGGGCTGGAGATGAGCGGCGCGCCGTCTGCCTTCGACCAGATGGTCGATCACCTGGTGATGGGCGGGCGGATCGCGCTGCTGGGGATCCCGGCCCGCCCGGCCCCGGTGGACTGGACAAGGATCGTGTTCAAGATGCTGACCATCAAGGGCATCTATGGCCGCGAAATGTTCGAGACCTGGCACAAGATGCTGGCCATGCTGGAAAGCGGGCTGGATATTCGCGGGGTCATCACCCACCGCCTGCCGGTCGCCGATTTCGCCCGCGGATTCGAGATCATGCAGGGCGGAACCTCCGGCAAGATCGTGCTGGACTGGACCGGCTGAACCGGCTGGGCCTGCTGCCGTCGCGCCGCGCCGCGCGCCCGCGTCAGGCCCGCGCGGTGCTGTCGCGCGGCAGCAATTCGACCGGCAGGATCACCTCGGCCTCGGGGCGCTCCCCGTCCAGAACCGCCAGCAGCGTCTCGGCCGCCTTCTGGCCCAGCACCGCCCGCCGCTGCCGGATCGTGGTCAGGGGCGGCAGGCCGTAATTCGACCATTCGATATTGTCGAACCCCATCACCGAGATGTCGTCCGGCACGGCCAGCCCCGCCTTGTGGAGCCCGTGGATCAGCCCCATCGCCATCTCGTCATTGTCGCAGAACACCGCCGTCGGCAGCGCCTCCATCCCGGCGATCCGGCCCGCCGCCTCGAACCCCGCGCGCAGCGAGAAATCGCCCTCGATCCGGGTCAGATCCTGCGCCGGGTCGATGCCGGCGCGATAGAGCCCTTCCTCGAAACCCTTGCGGCGCGAGATGGTCAACGTGTTGCCCACCGGCCCGGTCAGATGCAGCAGCCTGCGATGGCCAAGCCCGGTCAGATGCTCCGCCGCCAGCCGTCCGCCCGCGACATTGTCGGCCAGCACGCGCGGCGCCTCCAGCATGGAGTTGAATTCGCAGGCCTGCACCACCGGCGGGCAGGACGGATGGGTCAAAAGCTCCGGCTCCAGCCGCCCGTCCAGCACGATCACCCCGTCGCAGCGCGCCCGGTTCAGATAGCTGGCCAGCGGCGCATTCGGTGCCGGGGTGCTGGCTGAAATCGTGTCCAGAACCAGAAGATTCAGCCCCTTGGCACGCAAGGTCTCGGCAATGCCGGACAGGATCTGGGAAAAGAACGGGTTGGCGATATTGGGCACCAGGGCCAGCACCCCGCCAACCTGCTGCTGACGCAGGTTGCGAGCGGTCACGTTGACGATATAGCCGGTTTCAAGCACCGCGGCCTCGACCAGCTTGCGCGTCGCCTCCGACACCATGTCCGGTTTCGACAGCGCCCGGCTGACCGTTGCCGCGGACACACCCGCGATGCGTGCCACGTCATGGATTCGTGGGGCCCGTGACTGATCTTTCACCCGGTCTCTTTCCTGCTGCCAGAGATGAACAATTTAGGCCAAAAAAAACGGTTGTAAACCATTTCATCCTGTGTCACCCACTATGTAACCGATTGCATCGCACGTTTCTTCGGGGGGAAACATGAGGACGATCAAGGGGCCGGGCCTATTCCTGGCACAATTTATCGGCGACTCCGCGCCCTTCGACAATTTCGACGACATCACCGCCTGGGCGGCCGGATGCGGCTATCTGGGCGTGCAGGTGCCGTCGGGTGCCGCGAATATGCTGGATCTGGACCAGGCCGCTGCGTCGGACGCGTATTGCGCCGATCTGAAGGGCCGCGCGGCGCTGAACGGCGTCGAGATCACCGAGCTTTCGGCCCATCTTCAGGGCCAGCTTGTCGCCGTCCATCCCGCCTTCGACGATGCGTTCGACGGCTTCGCCCCGGCCCATCTTCGCGGCAATCCGGCCGCGCGGCAGGAATGGGCGGTGGCGCAGATCCGCAAGACCATCGATGCCTCGGCCCGGCTGGGTCTCGACCGGATGGCGGCGTTTTCGGGCGCGCTCGCCTGGCCCTATTTCTATCCCTGGCCGCAGCGCCCGGCGGGTCTGGTGGAGGCCGCGTTTGACGAGCTGGCGGCGCGGTGGCGGCCGCTGCTGGATCATGCCGAGGAAAACGGCGTCGATATCTGTTTCGAGATCCATCCCGGCGAGGATCTGCATGACGGCGTCACATTCGAGATGTTCCTCGACCGCATGAACCAGCATCCCCGCGCGAAGATGCTGTACGACCCGTCGCATTACCTGCTGCAGCAGCTCGACTATATTGACCATCTCGACATCTATGCCGAGCGGATCGGGATGTTCCATGTCAAGGACGCGGAGTTCAATCCGACCGGCCGGCAGGGCGTCTATGGTGGCTATCAGTCTTGGGTGGACCGCGCCGGCCGCTTCCGCAGCCCCGGCGACGGACAGGTCGATTTCGGGACAATCTTCTCCAAGCTGACAGCGATGGATTTCGACGGCTGGGCCGTCGTCGAATGGGAATGCGCGCTGAAACATCCCGAGGATGGCGCGCGCGAGGGCGCGGCGTTCGTGCGCGACCACATCATCCGCGTCACCGAGCGCGCCTTTGACGATTTTGCCGATTCCGGTGTCGATCAGGCGGCAAATCTGAGAATGTTGGGGTTGGGGGAGCGCAAATGAAACGTCATGTGCCGCTGCGTCTTGGTATGGTTGGGGGTGGAGCCGGTGCGCTGATCGGCAATGTGCATCGTATTGCGGCGCGGATTGACGGTGAATTTCAACTCGTTGCCGGCGCGCTGTCCTCGACCCCCGAGAAGGCGCAGCAGAGCGCCGCGACGCTCGGCATCGCCGAAGACCGCGCTTATGACAACTTCGAGAAGATGGCCGAAACCGAATCAGCCCGCGAGGACGGGATCGAGGTGGTGGCGATCTGCACCCCCAATCACCTGCACGGCCCGGCCTCGAAAGCCTTCCTTGACCGTGGCATTCATGTCATCTGCGACAAGCCGCTGACCGCCACCATGGCGCAGGCGCGCGAACTGACCGAGGCCGCGAAATCCTCCGGCGCGCTGTTCTTCCTGACCCACAACTACTCCGGCTATCCCCAGATCCGGCTGGCGCGGGAAATGGTCGCGCGCGGCGATCTGGGCAAGATCCGGCTGGTGATGGTGGAATATGCGCAGGACTGGCTGACCGAACCCAGCGATTCCAAGCAGGCCGAGTGGCGCAGCGACCCGGAACGCGCCGGTGCGGGCGGGGCCATCGGCGATATCGGCACCCATGCCTTCCAGCTTGCCCGGTTCGTGACCGGGATGCTGCCCGAAAAGCTGGCCGCCGATCTGACCGCCTTCGTGCCGGGCCGCAAGCTGGACGACAACGCCAATGTGCTGATGCGCTATGCCGGCGGGGCCAAGGGCACACTGTGGTGCTCTCAGGTCGCGCCGGGCACGGAGAACGGTCTGAAGCTGCGCGTCTATGGCGACAAGGGCGGGCTGGAATGGGCGCATGAGGCGCCCGAGACGCTGTGGTTCACCCCGTTCGGAGAGGCCGCGCGCAAGTTGCGGCGCGGCGGGCCGGGCACGACCGACAGTGCCGCGGAATCCAGCCGCATCCCGGCCGGCCATCCCGAAGGCTATCTGGAAGGTTTCGCCAATCTCTACCGCGAGGCGGCGGCGGCAATCCGCGCCCAGCAGGAGGGCCGCCCCCTGCCCGACCCGCTGCTGGTGCCCGATCTTCAGGACGGGCTGGAGGGGCTGCATTTCATCGATGCCTGCATCCGCTCCGACGAGGCCGATAATGGCTGGGTGGAGGTGATGCCATGACCGACCCGATCCTGTCGCTCAGCGACGTGCATAAATCCTTTGGCCCGATCGAGGTGCTGCACGGCGTCAATTTCGCGCTGCGCCCCGGAGAGGTCCACGCGCTGATCGGGGAAAACGGTGCGGGCAAGTCCACGACCATGAAGATCCTGGCCGGCTATCTGTCCCAGACCGATGGCGAGGTGATCTTCGAGGGAAACCCGATCCGCTTCGATCATTCCGACGAGGCGGAGGATCTGGGGATCATCATGATCCACCAGGAATTCAACCTGGCGGAACATCTCGCGGTCGATCAGAACATCTTCCTCGGGCGCGAGCTGAAGAAAGGCTGGCGGCTGGATCACGGCGAGATGCGGCGGCGGTCGGCGGAATTGCTGCAACGGCTCGATTGCCGCGTCGACCCCGCCACCCAGGTCAACCGCATCTCGGTCCCCGACAAGCAGATGGTGGAGATCGCCAAGGCGCTGTCGCGCGACGCCCGCGTGCTCATCATGGACGAACCCACCGCCGTGCTGACCGAGCGCGAGACCGAGGTGCTGTTCGAGCAGATCGAGCGGCTGCGCGAACAGGGCGTGGCGATCCTGTATACCTCGCACAAGCTGAGCGAGGTGAAGCGGATTGCCGACCGGGTCACGGTACTGCGCGACGGCACCATGGTCCGCTCGGGCATGGTCGAGGAGTTCAGCGAACACGACATGGCCACGGCGATGGTCGGGCGCGAATTGTCCGACCTGTTCCCGCCCAAGGCCGAAGGCGGCGCCGAGACGGTGCTGGAGGTGCGCAATGTCTCCGTCCCCGGCATGGTCGAGAATGCCAGCCTGAATCTCCACAGGGGCGAGGTGCTGGGGATTGGCGGGCTGGTCGGTTCCGGCCGGACCGAGCTGGCCGAGGCGATTGCGGGCCTGCGCCCGCGCGACGGCGAGGTGACGGTGAAAGGCACCGCCCTGCCCCCAGGCGACATTTCGGCGGCGGTGAAGGCCGGGCTGGTCTATCTGACCGAAGACCGCAAGGGCGCCGGTCTGCTGCTGGAAAAGACCCTGCGCGAGAACCTGACCCTGCCGCTTCTGTCCGAATTCGGCAATCCGCTCATCAACCGCAGGAAGGAAGAGGCCGCGCTCAGCAAGGCCATCGAGGATTTCGCCATCCGCGCCCCCGACCGGGGCATGGCGGTGGGCGATCTGTCGGGCGGCAACCAGCAGAAGCTGCTTCTGGCCAAGACACTGCTGAGCAATCCCGAGATCGTCATCATCGACGAGCCGACGCGCGGCATCGATATCGGCACCAAGCAGCAGATCTATCAACTGATCGCGGATCTCGCCGCCGAGGGCCGCAGCATCATCGTGATCTCCTCGGAGATGCCCGAACTGATCGGCCTCGCGGATCGGGTGGTGGTCATGCATTCGGGCGAGATCACCGGCGAGGTCAGCGGCGCGGACGTGAACGAACAACGCATCGTGAAGCTCGCCATGGGCATGGATGCAGAACCAGAGGGGACGGCCGCATGACCGACGCCACCGCCAAGAAACCGGCTGCGCGCCGGTCATCCGTCAATCTGCAAGCCATCGGCCCGGTCGTGGCGCTGATCGTGCTGGTGCTGATCGGCATCTCGCTGAGCGACAATTTCCTGAGCTATGCCAATGTCACCAACGTACTCGCGCGCTCGGCCTTCATCGGCATCATTGCCGTGGGCATGACCTTCGTCATCACCGCGGGCGGGCTGGACCTGTCCGTGGGCTCGATGGCCGCCTTCGTCGCGGGCGTGATGATCATCGCCATGAACGCGATGACCGAACGCATGGGCGTCACCCTGCCGGTGGTGTTGCTGGGCATGCTGATCGCGCTGTTTTCCGGTTTCGCGGCGGGGATGATCAACGGGCTGCTGATCACCCGCGCCGGGATCGAGGCGTTCATCGTCACCCTCGGCACGATGGGGATCTACCGCTCTCTCATCACCTGGCTGGCGGATGGCGGCACGCTGTCCATCGGCTATCAGATGGGCGAGTTCTACCGCCCGGTTTATTACGGCGGGATCGCCGGGATTAGCTGGCCGATCATCGTCTTCGCGCTTGTCGCCATCATCGGCGAGATCGCCATGCGGCACACCGCGTTCGGGCGGCATTGCGCGGCCATCGGCTCGAATGAGAAGGTCGCGCGCTATTCCTCGGTCGCGGTGCTGCGGGTGCGGCTGATCACCTATGCGCTGCTCGGTCTGCTGGTCGGGCTGGCGGTGGTGATGTATGTGCCGCGCCTCGGTTCGGCCTCCTCGGCCACGGGCTTGTTGTGGGAGTTGGAGGCAATCGCCGCGGTCATCATCGGCGGCACGCTTTTGAAAGGCGGGTTCGGCCGGGTCTGGGGCACCGTGGTCGGCGTGCTGATCCTCAGCCTGATCGGCAATATCCTGAACCTGACCGATTTCGTGAGCCCCTATCTCAACGGAGCCATTCAGGGCGTCGTCATCATCCTGGCGGTCGTTCTGCAACGCAACACGGGTCCGGCCCGCTGAGGCCGCCCGTCAACCCTGTCACACTACCCTGGGAGGACTGACAATGAAGATCACTCTGGTTGCCACCACGGCACTGGCGGGCGCACTTGCCCTGCCTGCCTTCGCACAGACCATCGGCGTGTCGATCCCGGCCGCCACGCATGGCTGGGCCGGTGCGCTGAACTACCACGCCGAGCGCACGGTGGAGCGGCTCGAGGAAACCTATCCCGACATGGATTTCGTGCTGACCACGACCTCCGATCCGGGCACGCAGGTGTCGGATCTTGAGGATATGGTGGCGACGCGCGGGATCGACGCGCTTGTCGTGCTGCCCTTCGAATCCGAGCCGCTGACCGGCCCGATCCAGCGGATCGCGGAAAGCGGCACATGGGTCACAGTCGTGGACCGGGGACTGGCGCAGGACGGGATCGAGGATCTCTATGTCGCGGGCGATAATATGAGCTTCGGGCAGACCGCCGGGCAGTATTTCGTGGATAATCTGGACAGCGGCGCGAAGCTGGTTGTGATGCGCGGCATTCCGTCCACCGTCGATAATGAGCGGGTTGAGGGGTTTGAGGCCGCGCTCGAAGGCTCTGACCTTGAGGTGCTGGCGATGGATCACGCCAACTGGAACCGCGACAACGCGTTCACGCTGATGCAGGATTACCTTTCGCGGTTTTCCGAAATCGACGCGGTGTGGGCTGCGGATGACGATCAGGCGGTCGGTGCATTGGCGGCCATCGAACAGGCCGGGCGTTCGGGCGAAATGATCGTCGTCGGCGGCGCCGGGATGAAGGAGATGGTGGACCGCATCCGCAATGGCGACGAGACCGTGCCGGTCAACGTCACCTATCCGCCCTCGATGATCTCGACCGCGATCGAGATGACGGCCGTCGGTGCCTCGGGTGCTGCACCCATGACCGGCGAATTCATCATCGCGTCCGAGTTGATTACCCAGGACAATGCCGAGGATTACTATTTCGAAGACAGCCCCTATTGATCGGCTGACGACCCCTGCGCGTCCGCGCGCCGGTCGCGCAGGGATGTGACCTCTGCCGCAATTGAGGCGGCGGGCGACTTAACAAGGCGAGGATTTGAAGATGACCGATTTGTCGGAACGGAGACTCACGCGCCGCAGCCTGTTTCATGGCGCCGCCGGAACCGGCGCATTGCTGATCGCAGGCCGGGCCGCCGCGCAGCAGGCCGAGACCGCCGGAACCACTGCGCTGAAAGGCAATATCAACCATTCCGTCGCCCGCTGGACCTATGGCGATCTGCCGCTCGACCAGTTGGCCGCTCTGTGCAATCGCATCGGGATCGGGGCGATTGATCTTTGCGGGCCGGATGACTGGCCGGTGCTGAAGGAGGCCGGGCTGGACAGCTCGATGTGCAACGGCGCGGAGATCAGCCTGGAGGATGGCTGGGCCGAACGCGACAACCACCCGGTGCTGATCGACAATTACCGCCGCCACATCCAGCTTGTCGCCGATGCAGGATACCGCAACCTGATCTGCTTCAGCGGCAACCGGCGCGGGATGGACCCCGAGGACGGGCTGCGCGCCTGCGAGGAGGGGATCAAGGAAATCCTGGGCGCCGCCGAAGAGGCCGGGGTGGTGATCCAGATGGAGTTGCTGAACTCCAAGGTCGATCACCCGGATTACCTGTGTGACAACTCACCCTGGGGCGTGGCGCTGTGCGACCGCATCGGCTCGCCCAATTTCAAGCTGCTCTATGACATCTACCACATGCAGATCATGGAGGGCGACGTGATCCGCACGATCACCGACCATCAGGATTGTTTCGGCCATTACCACACCGCAGGCAATCCGGGCCGGCACGAGCCCGATGACAGCCAGGAACTGAATTACGCGGCCATTTGCCGCGCAATCCGTGACACCGGGTTCACCGGCTATGTCGCGCAGGAGTTTGTACCGAGTGCCGATCAGGCCACCGACGCCGCGGCCGAAGCGCTGCGCGCGGCGGTTCTGACCTGTGATGTTTAACACGATTTGAGCCAACCAGCTTTGTCCTGAGGAGGGGCGCCAGATGGCAGATAATACGCATTACGACGCGATTGTCGTCGGTTCGGGGATCAGCGGCGGATGGGCCGCGAAGGAACTGACGGAACGGGGATTGAAGGTGCTGATGCTCGAACGCGGGCGCAATATCGAGCATCTGACCGATTACGTGAATGCCGAAAAAGAGGCATGGGATTACCCCCATCGCGGCACGGCGACGGTGGAGATGAAGCGCCAGCACCCGGTCTTGCAGCGCGACTATCCGCTGAACGAACCGACCAACGGCATGTGGGCGAACGAACAGGATAACCCTTACGTCGAGACGAAGCGGTTCGACTGGTTCCGGGGCTATCATGTCGGCGGCCGCTCGCTGATGTGGGGGCGGCATTCCTATCGTCTGTCCGATATTGATTTCGAGGCCAATCAGAAGGAAGGCATCGCGATTGACTGGCCGATCCGGTATGCCGATCTGGCCCCGTGGTATGACCATGTGGAGCAGTTCGCCGGCATCTCCGGCTCGAATGAGGGGCTGGACGTTCTGCCGGACGGGCAGTTCCTGCCGCCGATCCCGCTCAATATCGTGGAAAAGGACGTGGCGGCGCGCATCCAGCAGGCCTTCGGCGGCAAGCGGCATCTGATCAATTCGCGCGTGGCCAACATCACGGAGCCCAAGCCCGAACAGAACCGCGCCAACTGCCAGTATCGCAACAAGTGCTGGCTCGGCTGCCCTTACGGCGCGTATTTCAGCACCCAGTCCGCGACGCTTCCCGCGGCAATGGCGACGGGCAATTTGACGCTGCGCCCGTTCTCCATCGTGCGGCAGGTCATGTATGACCGCGACGCCGGGCGCGCGACCGGGGTCGAGATCATCGACGCCGAGAACAACCAGACCTATGAATACACCGCCAATGTCGTGTTCCTGAATGCCTCTGCGTTCAACTCGACCTGGCTGCTGATGAACTCTGCCACCGATGTGTGGGAGGGCGGGCTCGGCTCCGCCTCGGGCGAGCTGGGCCATAACGTGATGGACCACCATTTCCGCGTCGGTGCGGAGGGCCGGATCGAAGGCTTTGACGACAAATATTACTTCGGACGCCGCCCCGCGGGCTTCTATGTCCCCCGCTTCCGCAATCTGGATGGCGAGGAACGCCCCTATCTGCGCGGCTTCGGCTATCAGGGCTCGGCCAGCCGCGAGGGCTGGCGGCGCGAGATTGCCGAGCTGAATATCGGCAAGGACTTCAAGGAGCTGATCAGCAAGCCCGGCGACTGGCGCATCGGCATGACCGCCTTCGGCGAGATGCTGCCCTATCACGAGAACCGCATCGCGCTGAGCGACACGGTCACCGACAAATGGGGGATGCCGGTGCTCGATATCAGCGTCGAGCTGGGCGAGAACGAACGCGAAATGCGCAAGGACATGCAGCAGGACGCGGTCGACCTGTTCGAGGCGGGCGGCGCGGTCGATGTGCGCCCGACCGAGAGCGACTACGCGCCCGGCATGGGCATCCACGAGATGGGCACCGCGCGGATGGGCCGCGATGCCGCGACATCGGTGCTGAACGGCAACAACCAGCTCTGGGACGCGCCGAATGTCTATGTCACCGACGGCGCCTGCATGACCTCGTCAAGCTGCGTGAACCCGTCGCTCACCTATATGGCGCTGACCGCGCGGGCTGCGGCCCATGCCGTGGAAAGCCTCAAGAACGGAGATCTGTGATGAACCGCCGCGAACTTCTCTCCATGATCGCCGCCGTCACCGGGACCGCGATGATCGCCCCCCGCGCCGGCTGGAGCTATCAGCCGACGGAAATCGGCGAGAACATCTTCTCGCCCGAGGATGCCGCCTTCCTCGACGAGGTGGCGGAGATCATCATTCCGCAGACCGACACGCCCGGCGCGAAGGATGCCGGCGTGGGCGAGTTCATGACGATCTATGTGAGCGACTGCTACGACCGCGCCCAGCAGGACGAGTTCCGGGACGCAATGGAGATGCTGAAGACCTATGCGCAGGACGTGTATGGCGCCGATTTCATGGCGCTCGAACCCAACCAGCAGCAGGTGCTGATCGAGGATATCGCGAGCCTCGCCCGCAACCAGTCGGCGCGCGAGGGGGCGGAGCCGCACTGGTTCACCGCGATCCATCAGCTTGTGCTGTTCGGCTTCTTCACCTCCCAGCCAGGCGCGACCGAGGTGCTGCGCTACGAGGCGGTGCCGGGCGAGTTCCGCGACACCGATTACGATGGCGGCCCGGCCTGGGCGACCTGACATGCGATGCCCCCCCGGCGCGGCCGGGGGGTGTTTTCTTTTCCGCAGGAGTATCGAGATGAACCATTTTCTGACCACCACCGCCCTGGCCGTAAGTCTCTGCGCCGCCGGACTGGCCCACGCGCAGGACAGCGAGGCGGAAAACGAACTGACCGCCGAACAGAACGCGGCCGAAGCGCAGGGCGTGCCGGCCCCCGCCGCCGCGCCGTCGCCGGCCGAAGAACTCGACACCGAGGACAACCCGGACGCCGCGGAGGACGCCGGGGAAGACGACACCGAGGGCGACGCGCCCCTGCCCGAGCCCGCCAGGCCCGACGCCGCCTCCGACATGGTCGATCCGGCCGCAACCGAGGCGGAGGACGCGATGGCGGATGACGCCGGCAACGCCGCCACCGAGAGCGGCAGCGCGATGGAGGACGGCGCAAGCTCGGACGCCTCGGGCGATGACGACGGGGCCGGGGAAGGCACGGCCGGCGACGATATGGCGAGCGACGCCGCGGCCAGCGAAGACATGGCGCGTGACGATGCGGCCGGTGAGGAGATGGCTGGCGAGGAGATGGCTGGCGAGGATATGGCCGGTCAGGACGCGGCTGCGGCCGGTGGCGACGCGGAAGATGGCGACGCGGCAGGTGACGACGCGGAAGGTGAGGAAGCGGAAGGCGAGGACGCCGCCACCGCGCCCGCCATGGATGACGCGGCCCGCTCCACCGTGACCGAGATCTGGGAGCCGGTGCCGGAAACCGTGGATGCGCCCGCCGATGCCCCGCCCTCTGACGCGGTGGTGCTGTTTGACGGCAGCAATCTCGATGCCTGGGAATCGGTCGAAGGCGGCGCCGCGCCGTGGCAGGTCGCGGACGGCGTGATGACCGTCGAACGCCAGAGCGGCGCAATCCGCACCAAGGAGTCCTTCTGCGATGTGCAGATGCATATCGAATGGCGCGCGCCCGAGGATATCGAGGGCTTCGAGGGGCAGGATCGCGGCAATAGCGGCGTGTTCTTCCAGGAGCTCTACGAGGTGCAGGTGCTCGACAGCTCCGACAACCCGACCTATGCGAACGGTCAGGCGGCCTCGGTCTACAAGCAGCATATCCCGCTGGTGAACGCCTCGCGCGGGCCGGGCGAGTGGCAGGAATACGACATCATCTTCGATGCGCCGGAATTCTCGGATGAGGGCGATCTGGAGAAACCGGCCTATATCACCGTGTTCCATAACGGGGTGGTGGTGCAGAACCATGTCGAGCTGCAGGGCGGCACGGTCTGGATCGGCTATCCGCAATACCAGGCCCATGGCTGCGCGCCGATCCAGTTGCAGGATCACGACGCCTCGGTCAGCTATCGCAATATCTGGGTGCGCCCGATGTAGGCGTGCTGCATCACTGAAAGCAAAAAACGGGCCGCAGCGATGCGGCCCGTTCGCGTTTCACCTGGCCCGTGCGGGATCAGTCGCGGGTGGCGCCGTCCGGCAGGTTCTCGGTCAGGAAGGTGGCCCCGGTCGCCACGACTTCATCGGCGGCAAGCGGCTGGTCATGCTCGATGATATACCATTCCACCCCGGCCTCCTCGGCGGCGGGCAGGATGGCCGCCCAGTCGAGCACCCCCTCGCCCAGGGCCGCGAAGCCGCGCTGATCCTCGTTCTCGCCTTCGGGCGCATTGTCCTTGGCGTGAACGGCAAAGACGCGATCCTCGAACCGGCCCAGATATTCCGCCGGATCAAGCCCGCCGCGCGCGACCCAGGCCAGATCGATCTGCGCCATGACATCCTCGCCCGCCGCTTCCATCATCACCTCGAGCGCGGTGCGCCCGCCAATGTCGACCATCTCGAAATCATGGTTGTGATAGGCCAGACGCATATCCTGCGCCTGCAACTCGTCCGAGATCGTTTTCAGCTCCTCGCCAAGCGCGACCCAGCCGGCCTCGTCGGTCGGGCGGGCGTCTTCGGCGAGGTAAGGCACGGTGATCGTGTCATTCCCGATGGCCTTGTTGAAATCGACGACGCCCTGAAGATCGGCGCGCAGATCGTCAAGCTGGGCATGGGTCGAGATCGCCGCGATGTTATGCGCGTCGAGCTGGGATTTCAGATCCTCGGCCGTGGTCTCCTGCATGCCGACGGTCTCCACCGCGGTGACGCCCGCCGCTTCGACCGCGGCCAGCCGCTCGTCCAGCGTGCCGAAATCGCGCAGGGTGTAAAGCTGCACCGCGATCGGCAATTCGCCGGTGGCCGCGCCCTCTGCGTCCTGGGCCATGACGGCCGGGGCAGCCATCAGGCTGGCCGTGGCCGCGACAACTCCGTATTTCAAGGTCTTAAATGTCATGCTCTTCTCCCTAATTCCCCGCGGAACGCCGTGGGTCAGCGCAAATGTAAAGGATTTCATGGGGGATGAAAAGCATTTCACCCGCCGCTGAGCCGGGATCGGCGCATGGCATCGCCCCGCGCGGCCCGGCGGCTGATCCTGCTGCTTGACGGGGCGGCGCGCGGTCCGCCCGGATGGCCCCGCGGGCCGGGTCAGACCTCCCGCCGGGCCACCCCGCCGATCGCACGGGTCAACGCCTCGGCGGCCGCGATCACCTCGCCGCTCAGCCCGACCACCGCGTCCGGCGTCACCCGGCTGGTCGGCCCGGAGAGCGAGACCCCGGCCACCGCCTCGGCGTTCATGTCGAAGACCGGCGCGGCGATGCAGCGCATCCCGAGATTGCGCTCCTCGTCATCCACGGCATAGCCGCGCGCGCGGATCCGGCGCAGTTCGTCCGCCAGCCGGTCGCGGTCGGTGATCGTATGCTCCGTGAACGATGCGAAGTCCTGCCCCGCCAGCAGCCGCTCCAGCCGGTCCTGCGGCATGGCCGCCAGCAGCGCCTTGCCGATGCCCGAGACATGCATGGGCGACAATGTGCCCGGCGGAAAAAAGGCGCGGATGCTGGCATGGGTCTCGACCTGGCTGACGAACAGGATCGCGCCCTCGCGCTCGACGCCGAGATTGGCGGTCTCGCCCGTCGCCTCCATCAGCCGGCGCAGCACCGGGCGGGCCCGATCGACCAGGCTGGTGCGGCGCAGGAAGCGCGTGCCGATGGTGAAGGCGTGCGGGCCGATATGCCAGAGCTGCGCCTCGGCATCGAACTCCACCAGCCCGCGCCCGGCCAGCGTCACGAGGATGCGGTAGATCGTGGCCGGGGATTCCTGCGTCTCGGCCGCAATGGTGGACAGCGCCAGCCCGCTGCCCCGGCTGACATGGTCGAAGACGGCCATCGCGCGATCCAGCGACTTGATGGTGTTCTGGGCGGTCTTGTCGTCCCAGCCGCGCGGCCGGCCGCGCGTCCGGCGCGGCCCGGATTCGGGATTATCTGGGATTGCCATAAACTGCCCCTCACAAAATACGAAATCATTTTTCACGATATGAAAAACACAAGGGGCTGACAAGGCTGGATTTTCCGCCTTTGCCGGAGCGGACCGGCGGCAAAGTAAAAAAATTTCGTGCAGCCTCATGGCGTTCTAGTCTGGCGGGAACATGGAAGGAGACAGACATGAGCTTTCAGAATCCGGTTTTCATTCCCGGCCCGACCAATATTCCCGAAAGCTTGCGCAAGGCCTGCGACATGCCGACGATCGACCACCGCTCGCCGCTGTTCGGCCAGATCCTGCATCCGGCGCTTGCCGGTGTCCGCAAGGTTCTGAAAAGCGATCAGGCCGAGATCTTCATTTTCCCCTCGACCGGCACGGGTGGCTGGGAAACCGCGCTGACGAATACGCTTTCGCCCGGCGACAAGGTTCTGGCGGCGCGCAACGGCATGTTCTCGCATCGCTGGATCGATATGTGCCAGCGCCACGGGCTGGAGGTTCAGATCGTCGAAACCCCATGGGGTCACGGCTTGCCCGCCGACCGCTATGAGGAATTCCTGACCGCCGATAAGAACCATGAGATCAAGGTTGTTCTGGCCACGCATAACGAGACCGCGACCGGCGTGCGTTCCGACATCGCCGCCGTGCGCCGCGCGCTCGACGCGGCGGGGCATCCGGCGATGCTGTTCGTGGACGGCGTCAGCTCGATTGCGTCGATGGATTTCCGCTTTGACGAATGGGGCGTTGATATTGCCGTCACCGGTTCGCAGAAGGGCTTCATGCTGCCGCCGGGTTTGGCGATCCTCGGGTTCAGCAAAAAGGCGATGGCGGCGATTGATAGCGCCACGCTGCCCCGCACTTTCTTTGACGTGCGCGACATGGGCAAATCCTACGGCAATAACGCCTATCCCTATACCCCTGCCGTCGGGCTGCTGAACGGGTTGAACCAAGCCTGCGGCATGCTGCTGGATGAGGGGCTGGAGAATGTCTTTGCCCGCCATCACCGCATCGCCGAAGGGGTTCGCGCCGCCATCGCTGCTTGGGGGCTGGAGCTTTGCGCAGTCTCGCCCGATGTCTATTCCGACACGGTCAGCGCGGTGCGCACGCCCGAGGGTTTCAACGCGACTGATATCGTCACCCATGCCGCCAGCAATTACGGCGTCGCCTTTGGCGTCGGTCTGGGCGAGGTCGCGGGCAAGGTCTTCCGCATCGGCCATCTGGGCAGCCTGACCGACGTGATGACATTGTCCGGCATCGCGACCGCTGAGATGTGCATGGCCGATCTGGGTCTGGATATAAGCCTCGGCTCAGGCGTTGCGGCGGCACAGGAATATTACCGCTCGACCCAGTCAGCCGCGCGCAAAGACGCCGCCTGATGAAAGACGCCGAGATGTATATTCCCAGCTATCAGGACATGCTGGATGCGCATGAGCGCATCCAGCCCCATATCCGCCGCACCCCGGTCCGCGAGTCGGCCTATCTGAATGAACTGACCGGCGCGGATCTGTTCTTCAAATGCGAGAATTTTCAGGAACCCGGCGCGTTCAAGGTGCGCGGGGCCTGCAATGCGGTGTTCGGTCTGGATGACGCGCAAGCCGCCAAGGGTGTGGCGACCCATTCCTCGGGAAATCATGCGTCATGCCTGTCCTACGCAGCGATGCGGCGCGGGATTCCCTGCAATGTGGTGATGCCGCGCACCGCGCCGCAGGCCAAGAAGGACACGGTGCGCCGTTATGGCGGCGTGATCACGGAATGCGAACCCTCGACCTCGTCGCGCGAAGAAACCTTCGCCAAGGTGCAGGCCGAGACCGGCGGCGATTTCGTCCACCCCTATAACGATCCGCGCGTCATCGCCGGTCAGGGGACCTGCTCGAAGGAGCTGATCGAACAGACCGACGGCCTCGATATGGTCGTGGCCCCGATTGGCGGCGGCGGCATGATCTCGGGCACCTGTCTGACACTGGCGACGCTCGCCCCCGAAACGCAAGTGATCGCGGCAGAGCCGGAGCAGGCGGACGACGCCTATCGCAGCTTCAAGGCCGGTCATATCATCGCCGATGATGCGCCCAAGACGATAGCCGACGGGCTGCTGGTGCCGCTGAAGGATCTGACCTGGCATTTCGTCTCAAACCATGTGAGCGAGATCTACACCGCCTCGGATGCTGAAATCATCGAGGCGATGAAGCTGATCTGGAAACATCTGCGCGTGGTGATGGAGCCGTCAAGCGCGGTCCCGCTCGCCACCATCCTCAAAAACCCCGACGCCTTCAGGGGCAAGCGCGTCGGCATCATCATCACCGGCGGCAATGTCGATCTCGACCGCCTGCCCTGGACCCAGTGACCGGAGGATTCAAGATGAACACGAATGTGAAACCCGAAGATCTCGATGTGGGCTTCGACGTCCCCGCCATCCCCGGCATGGATGAGGCCGATATTCAGACCCCCTGTCTGGTGCTGGATCTGGACGCGCTGGAGCGCAATATCGTGAAGATGGGCGATTACGCCAAGGCGCATGGGATGCGGCACCGGGTGCATGGCAAGATGCATAAATCTGTCGACGTGGCCAAGCTGCAGGAACGGCTGGGCGGCGCGGTCGGTGTCTGCTGCCAGAAGGTCAGCGAGGCCGAGGTCTTCGCGCGCGGCGGGATCAGGGATGTGCTCGTCTCCAACCAGGTGCGCGACCCCAAAAAGATCGACCGGCTGGCGCAACTGCCGAAGCTGGCGGAAAATGTGATCGTCTGCGTCGACGATATCGACAATGTGGCCGAGCTGTCGGCGGCGGCGCAGACACACGGCACCGAGCTGGGCTGTTTCGTCGAAATCGATTGCGGCGCGGGGCGCTGCGGCGTGACCTCGACAGAGTCGGTGGTGGCGATTGCCAAAGCCATCGACGCAGCGCCCGGCCTGCGTTTCGACGGCATCCAGGCCTATCAGGGCGCGATGCAGCATATCGACAGCTATGAGGGCCGCAAGGAGAAGCTGGACGCCGCCATCGCCAAGGTCAGCGACGCGGTCGAGGGGTTGAAGGCCGAGGGGTTGGAGCCGCAACTGGTCTCCGGCGGCGGCACCGGGTCGTATTATTTCGAGGCGAATTCCGGCGTCTATAACGAGCTTCAATGCGGTTCATACGCCTTCATGGATGCCGATTACGGGCGCATTCTGGACAAGGACGGCAAGCGCATCGATCAGGGCGAATGGGAAAACGCCTTCTTCATCCTGACCCAGGTGATGAGCCACGCGAAAGCCGACAAGGCGATCTGCGATGCCGGTCTCAAGGCGCAGTCGGTCGATAGCGGCCTGCCCTTCATCTATGGCCGCGACGATGTGGAATATGTCAAATGCTCGGATGAGCACGGCGTCATCGCGGATCCGCAGGGCGTACTGAAAGTGGGCGAGAAGCTGCGCCTCGTGCCCGGTCATTGCGACCCGACCGCCAATGTCCATGACTGGTATGTCGGCGTGCGGAACAGCAAGGTCGAGACGGTCTGGCCGGTCTCGGCCCGCGGCAAGGCCTACTGATCCCGCACATCGCGGGCTGACGCTCCGGCCGACCGGGAATGGCCGGGTCGTCGCCTCTGTGCAGTCTCCTTCCGGGCGATGCACAGGGGCGCAAATACCTCAAGGGAGACTGACATGCTGATCGTGCCGGAACGCGAAATCGCCGATCTGATGACACGCTCGGCGGCGTTTGACGCCGTCGAAAAGGTGTTCGCCGCCATGGCCTCGGGTGACGCCTATAACTTCCCCGTCATTCGCGAGGCCATCGGGCACGCGGATGCGCTGTACGGCTTCAAGGGCGGGTTCGACCGCGCCGGGCTGACGCTGGGGCTGAAGGCGGGCGGCTATTGGCCCAACAATCTCGACCAACACGGGATCATCAATCACCAATCCACCGTGTTCCTGTTCGATCCCGATACCGGCCGGGTGCGAGCGATGGTGGGCGGCAATCTGCTGACGGCGCTGCGCACCGCTGCCGCGTCCTCCGTCTCGATCCGCCATCTGGCGCGGGACGACGCCAAGGTGATCGGCATGATCGGCGCCGGGCATCAGGCGAAATTCCAGCTGCGCGCCGCGCTGGAACAGCGCGATTTCGAAAAGGTCATCGGCTGGAACCTGCATCCCGAGATGCTGCCCAATCTGGAAGAAGTGGCGGCAGAGGCCGGCCTGCCCTTCGAGGCGGTGGAGCTGGACGGGATTCGCGAGGCGGATGTCATCATCTCTATCACCTCGTCATTCGACGCGATCCTGATGGCGGATCAGGTGAGTCCCGGCACCCATATCGCCTGCATGGGCACCGACACCAAGGGCAAGCAGGAGGTCGATCCCGCGCTTCTGGCCCGCGCCACGGTCTTCACCGACGAGGTCGCGCAATCAGTCAGCATCGGCGAGGCGCAGCATGCGGTTGCCGCGGGTCTGATCGCCGAGAGCGACATCACCCAGATCGGGGCGGTCATCAATGGCACACATCCCGGCCGCGCCTCGGCGGAGGAGATCACGCTGTTCGACGGAACCGGCGTGGGCCTGCAGGATCTGGCCGTCGCCGCCGCGGTGGTTGATCTGGCGGTGCAGAACGGCGTCGCGGTCGAGGTGGATTTCTGACGACCGGCCCGGATCACGCGCGCGTAGCCTTTCCTTCCCCGACTGCCCGGCCATGCTGCATGGCCGGGCTTTTTTCACCCGCGCAACGCTAGCCGTCCAGAACCGCCCGCGTCAGCGGATGATCTGAGTCGCGCAACCCGTCCAGCACGTCGAAATGATGCCTGCCCGGTTCGGCGACGAGGCTGATTTGTGCCCCCTGCCGCGACCAGCTTTCGGCCAGCAAGGCAGATTGGCGCAGGAATTCCGGCCGCTCGGCCGCGCCGACCCAAGCGGTCAGCCGAACCCCGCCACGCGGGGCGTTCAGCGCCGGGCTTTCGGCGCGCGCCTCCGCCGCGTCCAGTTGCAGCCGGTCGTTCATTGAATGCCGCATCAGCGGGCGCAGATCATGCAGACCGCTGACCGAGACCACCCGGTCGATCCGCGTCGCCACCGCATCTGGCAAGGGCGCATCCGCGCAGGCCATGCGCGACACCAGATGCCCGCCCGCGGAATGGCCGCAGAGCCGGATCGGGCCCGAGACCTCCTGCCCCGCCCGCGCCACCGCCTGCGCGATCTGGCGGGTCATGCCCGCAATTCGCATTTCGGGCGCGAGCGTATAGCTGGGCATCGCCACCGCCCAGCCCCGCGCGAGCGCGCCGGAGCCGAAATGCGACCAGTGGGATTTGTCGAAGGCCAGCCAGAACCCGCCATGCACGAAAACCATGAGCCCCAGCGGTGCGGCGTCGGGCAGAAACAGGTCCAGCCCTTCGCGCGGCGCTTCCCCATAGGGCAGATCCAGACGCGCCCGCGCCTGCGCCCGGAACGCCGCCGCATCTTGTGCCCATCGCTCGGGATAGGACGCGCCATCCGGGATATAGGCCGCGTTGGCGAAGGCATCGTCCCAGTCGATCAGCGTCTCGTCGGTCATCTCTCTGCCTTTCCCGTTCCGGCCCCGCCGGTTCGGGCATAGCCGATCCGGGGGGGCAAATAAACTTCAAACTCGAAATTTCAAACTTGAAGTTTTATCGGCCCTGCGCAAGAATGACCGCGGACAGCCGACCTGCGAGGCGGCTGCCGGGGGGAAGCAGGGAGTTCGGACATGGTGCTTCGCGTCAGCGCGCATCAGGATCATTTCGCGCGACAGAATCTGCCGCCTATGGCCGACTGGCCGGATCTGCTGCTGGACGGATTCGACTATCCCGACCGGCTGAATGCGGGGGTGGAGCTGACCGATGCGATGGTGGCCAGAGGGTTCGGCGATCACACCGCGCTGATCGGCAACGGGCGGCGGCGCACCTATAAGGAGCTGGCCGACTGGACCAACCGGCTGGCCCATGTGCTGGTCGAGGATCTGGGCGTGAAGCCCGGCAACCGCGTGCTGATCCGGTCGGCCAACAACCCGGCGATGGTCGCCTGCTGGCTGGCCGCGACCAAGGCGGGCGCGGTGGTCGTCAACTCCATGCCGATGCTGCGCGCGGGCGAGCTGACGAAATATGTCGACAAGGCCGAGATCGCCTTCGCGCTGTGCGACACGCGGCTGATGGAGGAGATGATCGCCTGCGCCAAGGGCAGCGATTATCTGAAAACCGTGGTCGGCTTCGACGGCACGTCGAACCATGATGCGGAACTGGACCGGCTTGCGCTTGAGAAGCGGGTGACGTTCCAGGCGATCGAGACGGCGCAGGACGATGTGGCGCTTCTGGCCTTCACCTCCGGCTCGACCGGCGATCCGAAGGCGACGATGCATTTCCATCGCGATCTGCTCATCATCGCGGATGGCTATGCGCGCGAGGTGCTGGGGGTCACGCCGGAAGACGTGTTCGTCGGCTCGCCGCCGCTGGCCTTCACCTTCGGGCTGGGTGGGCTGGCGATCTTTCCGCTGCGCTTCGGGGCGGCCGCGACCTTGCTGGAGACGGCATCGCCGCCCAACATGATCGAGATCGTCGAGAAATACCGCGCAACCGTCTGTTTTACGGCACCCACCGCCTATCGCGCCATGTTGCAGGCGATGGAGGAAGGCGCCGATCTGTCCAGCCTGCGCGCGGCCGTGTCGGCGGGCGAGACCCTGCCCGCCCCGATCTATGACGCCTGGAAGGCAAAGACCGGCAAGCCGATGCTGGACGGGATCGGCGCGACCGAGATGCTGCATATCTTCATCTCCAACCGCTTCGACGACCACCGCCCCGGCTGCACCGGCAAGCCGGTCGGCGGGTATGAGGCGAAGGTGCTGGCCGAGGATGGCCGCGAGGCCCCGCGCGGCGAGATCGGGCGGCTGGCGGTGCGCGGTCCCACCGGCTGCCGCTATCTGCGCGGCGAGCGGCAGGCGGAATATGTCGCGGATGGCTGGAACATCACCGGCGACAGCTTCGTGCAGGATGCGGAGGGGTTCTTCCATTTCGCCGCGCGCAGCGACGACATCATCGTGACCGCCGGATACAACGTCGCCGGGCCGGAGGTCGAGGCCGCGCTGCTGTCGCACGAGGCCGTGTCCGAATGCGCGGTGATCGGCGCGCCCGATGAGGAGCGCGGCCAGATCATAGAGGCGCATGTCGTGCTGGCCGCAGGTCACGCGGATGACGCGCTGACGGTCAAGGCGTTGCAGGACCACGTCAAGGCGGTGATCGCGCCCTATAAATACCCGCGCCGGGTCCTGTTTGCCGCCAGCCTGCCCAAGACGAGCACCGGCAAGATCCAGCGATTCCGGCTGCGTCAAGACGGGTGACACGGGCCATGGCTTCGTGTTCAAAAAGAAGAAAACCGGGAGGAATCAGGAAATGAACAAATTGCTGACTTGTGCGGCGGCACTGGCGCTGTGCGCGGGGGCAGCCTCGGCCGAGATCAAGGTGGGCATGATCACCACGCTTTCGGGCGGCGGGGCCAGCCTGGGGATCGACGCGCGCGACGGCTTCATGCTGGCGCTGGAACAGTCCGGCCGCGACGATATCGAGGTCATCATCGAGGATGACCAGCAGAAACCGGATATCGCGGTGCAGCTGTCCGACAAGATGATCCAGTCGGAGCGGGTGGACGTGATGACCGGGATCATCTGGTCGAATCTGGCCATGGCGGTGGTGCCCGGCGCGGTCAATCAGGGCGTGTTCTACCTGTCGGTCAATGCCGGCCCGTCGCAGCTTGCCGGGCCGGGCTGTCACGAGAATTACTTCAACGTCGCCTGGCAGAACGACAATCTGCACGAGGCCGCGGGGGCCTGGGCCAACCAGACCGGGTACAGCAACAGCTTCATGCTCGCCCCGAACTACCCGGCCGGGCATGATGCGCTGACCGGATACAAGCGGCTCTACGAGGGCGAGTCGGCCGGTGAGATCTTTACCGAGCTGGGCCAGACCGATTACGCCGCCGAGATCGCGCAGATCCGGGCCAGCGGCGCGGACAGCGTGTATTTCTTCCTGCCCGGCGGGATGGGGATCTCGTTCCTCAAGCAATATGCCGATAGCGGCGTCGATATCCCGGTGATCGGGCCGGCCTTTTCCTTCGATCAGGCGATCTTGCAGGCGGTGGGCGATGCGGCCCTTGGCGTGGTCAACACCTCGCAATGGTCCAAGGATATCGACAATCCCACCAACGCCGCCTTCGTCGAAAGCTTCGAGGAAAAATACGGCCGCCTGCCCTCGCTTTATGCCAGCCAGGGTTTCGACACCGCCAATCTGCTGATCTCGGCGCTGGAAACCGCTGAGCCGTCGGATGCGGACGCCTTCCGCGCGGCGCTGAAGGCGGCGGATTTCGACAGCACCCGCGGAGAATTCAGCTTCGGTGCGAACCATCACCCGGTGCAGACGATCTATGCCCGCGAGGTGGTCAAGGAAGGTGATATCTACACCAACAAGATCATCGGCACCGCGATCGAGAACCATGCCGACGCCTATGTCGGCGAGTGCAGCATGTAAGCCAACCGCTTTAGCCGGGCCGGGCCTGTTCCGGTTCGGCCCGGCAGGAACACAGAATGTCCGCGATCCTGATTATCGAGCAGATCCTGAACGGTCTGCAATTCGGCGTCATGCTGTTTCTGATGGCCGCCGGGCTGACGCTGATCTTCGGCGTGATGGGGCTGATCAATCTCGCCCATGGCTCCTTCTACATGGTCGGGGCTTTCGCGGCGGCGGCGGTGGCGGGGGTCACGGGGTCGTTCCTGCTGGCCCTGATCGCGGCGCTGATCGTGGCGGCGCTCGCCGGGGCGATGGTCGAGATGGTGGTGATCCGCAGGCTCTATGCCAGCGACCATCTGGACCAGGTGCTGGCCACCTTCGCGCTGATCCTGATCTTCTCCGAGGGAACGCGGTGGATCTTCGGCTCCTTCCCGCTCTATCTCAACACCCCCGCCACTCTGTCCGGGCCTGTCACCCTGCCCGGCGGCATCCAGTATCCGCTTTATCGGCTGGCGCTGATCGCGGTGGGGCTGGCGGTCTGGGGCGGGCTGTGGTGGCTGATCGAGCGCACGCGGATCGGCATCCAGATCCGCGCCGGAGAGAATGACCGCGAGATGATTGCAGCCCTCGGCATCGACATCTCGCGCCTCTATACGCTGATCTTCGCGCTCGGCGCGGCGCTTGCCGGGCTGGCCGGTGCGCTTGTCGGCACCATCCAGTCGGTGCAGGTCGGCATGGGAGAGCCGGTGCTGATCCTGGCCTTTGTCTGCATCGTGATCGGCGGGATCGGCTCGATCAAGGGGGCGTTCATCGGCGCGATCCTGGTCGGGCTGACCAGCACGCTTGGCGGGATCTTCCTGCCCGAGCTGTTCAAGGTGTTCACCGACCCGGCCACGGCGCAGGCGGCAGGCGCGTCGCTGGCATCCATGTCGATCTATATATTGATGAGCCTGGTGCTGATCTGGCGGCCGACCGGCCTGTTCGGGGCGCGCGCATGATCGCGGAGCGGTGGCTGAACCTTGCCGTGCTGGCCGGGCTGCTGGGGGTGGCGGTCTGGGCGCGCATCGCCGATCAGCCCTTCACCATCACGCTGACCACCCGCGCGGTGATCCTGGCGCTCGCCGCGGTCGGGCTGAACATTGCGCTCGGGCTTGGCGGGCTGGTCAGCCTGGGCCATGCGGTGTTTTTCGGCCTGGGCGGATACGCGATGGGGATCCTGGCCTTCCATGTCCAGACCTACACCCCGCTGGAGATCGGGCCGATCTCCATCGCGGGCAGCACCTCCATGCCGGTGATCTGGCTAACCGCGATCGCGCTGTCCTCGCTGGCGGCACTCGGCATCGGGCTTTTATCGCTGCGCACGAGCGGGGCGTATTTCATCATGATCACGCTCGCCTTCGGGCAGATGTTCTACTACTTCGCCATCTCCTGGAACCGCTATGGCGGCGAGGACGGGCTGTCGATCTATGTCCGCAACGGGTTTCCGGGGCTGAACACGCTGATCCCGTTCCAGTTCTTCGGCATCTGTTTCGCGCTGCTGTGCCTGGTGCTGCTGATCGGGGACCGGCTGGCGCGGTCGCCCTTCGGGCTGGCGCTGAACGCAGCACGGCAGGTGCCGGTCAGGGTGGAGACGGTGGGGCTGTCGCCGTTCCGGCTGAAGCTGGTGGCCTTCGTAATCTCGGGCGCGGTGACGGGGCTCGCGGGCGCGCTGTTTGCCGATCTCAACCGTTTCGTCAGCCCGACCATGTTCAGCTGGCAACTCTCGGGCGAGCTGATCGTGCTGGTCATCTTGGGCGGCGTCGGCCGCCTGATCGGGCCGGTGGTGGGTGCGGTGCTGTTCGTGGCGCTGGAACATCTTCTGGGCGGGCTGACCGATCACTGGCATGTGTTCCTGGGGCTGATCCTGCTGGTGATCGTGCTCTTCGCGCGCGGCGGGATCGTCGGGCTGCTGAGCCGGCGGAGGCTGGGCGATGGCTGATCCGGTGCTGTCCACCGACGGGCTGACCAAGCGGTTCGGCGCGCTGACCGCCAGCGACGGGATTTCGCTTGATGTGCGGCCGGGAGAGATCCACGCCGTGATCGGCCCGAACGGGGCCGGGAAATCGACGCTGATCCACCAGATCTGCGGCGGGCTGCGCCCCGATCACGGCAGGGTGCATCTGCTGGGACAGGACGTGACCGCGCTGAACACCGCCGCGCGCGCCCGCGCCGGGCTGGGGCGCACCTTCCAGATCTCGGCGCTGGCGATGGAGGACAGCGTGCTGCAAAACGCCATGCTGGGCGCGCTCGGCCGCTCCGGCCGGCCATGGCGGTTCTTCGGCCGCGCGCTTGGCGATGCCGATCTGCGCGCCCGCGCCGAGGACTGCCTCGCCCGCGTCGGTCTGGCCGATCACCTGCACGCACGCACCGCAACGCTCAGCCACGGGCAGCGCCGCCAGTTGGAGGTGGCCGTGGCGCTGACGCTGGAGCCGCGGATCTTCATCATGGACGAGCCGATGGCGGGGCTGGGCAGCGACGGCTCGGCCAAGCTGACGCGGTTTCTGGACCGGCTGCGCGAGGAGGCGCCGATCCTGCTGGTGGAACATGACATGGACGCGGTCTTCGCGCTTGCCGACCGGGTCAGCGTGCTGGTCTATGGCCGGGTGATCGCCACCGGCACGGTCGCGGAGATCCGGTCGAGCGCCGAGGTCCGCGAGGCCTATCTGGGGGAGGAGGGATGAGCCTTCTGGATCTCTCCGCGCTCACCGCCGCCTACGGGGTCAGCCAGGCCCTGTTCGGGGTCGATCTGTCCGTGGGTGAAGGCGAGGTGGTGGCGCTGATGGGCCGCAACGGCATGGGCAAGACCACCACCGTCAAGGCGATCTGCCGGATGATCCCGTCGCAGGGCGGGCTCAGCTTCGACGGCCAGGATCTGCACCGGCTCTCCAGCCACCGCGCCGCCCGGCTGGGCATCGGGCTGGTGCCGGAGGGGCGGCGCTGCTTCGGGGATCTGACCGTGCGCGAGAACCTGGTCGTCGCCGCGCGTCCCGGCCCCTGGGATCTGGCGGCGGCCACGCGGCTGTTTCCCCGGCTGGGCGAGCGGATGGCGCAGCGCGCCGCCTCTCTGTCGGGGGGCGAACAGCAGATGCTGGTGATCGGCCGCGCGCTGATGACCAATCCCCGGCTTCTGATCCTGGACGAGGCGACCGAGGGGCTGGCCCCGATCATCCGCCAGGAGATCTGGGCCGCGATCCGGCGGCTGAAATCCGAGACCGGCATGGCGATCCTGCTGATCGACAAATCGGTGCGGGAACTCGCCTCGGTCTGCGACCGCGCGGTGATCCTGCAACGCGGCAGCACGGTCTGGGCCGGTCCAATGGGCGAAATGACTTCCGACATATCCGAGCGCTATGTCGGCGTGTAGACAGCAGGAACCGGCAAGCGGGAGCGGAGCATGACCGACGCCTATGACCCGTCCGGCGAGGGGGCGAAAATGTCCTTCCGCCAGGACATGAGCTATATCGATTATCTGGCGCTCGACCAGATCCTGGGCGCGCAGCACCGGCTGTCGGACGCCCATGACGAGATGCTGTTCATCATCCAGCACCAGACCTCCGAATTGTGGATGCGGCTGGCGCTGTTCGAGCTGTCCGCGGCGCGCGAGACGCTGCAACAGGGCGAGTTCGACCCGGTTTTCAAGATGCTGACCCGCGTGGCGCGGATCTTCGAGCAGTTGAACGGCGCATGGGACGTGCTGCGCACCATGACGCCCAGCGAATACAGCGCGCTCCGCGACGATCTGGGCGCGTCATCGGGCTTTCAGTCGCATCAGTACCGGCTGATCGAATTCATCCTCGGCAATCGCAACCGGGCGATGATGAAGGTCCATGAACACCGCCCCGAATTGCTGGCCATGCTGGAGGCGGAGCTGGCCGCGCCGTCGCTCTACCGCGTCGCGCTCGACCGGCTGGCCGAGCAGACCGGCATGGCGTTCGATCTGCCCGCCGAGACGCCGCATGTCAGCGACCCGGCGGTGCTGGCGGCCTGGGCCGAGGTCTACCGCAACCCGTCGCGCCACTGGACGCTTTACGAACTGGCCGAGAAGCTGGTCGATCTGGAGGATTATTTCCGCCGCTGGCGCTTCAACCACGTCACCACGGTCGAACGCATCATCGGCTTCAAGCGCGGCACTGGCGGCACGAGCGGCGTGCCCTATCTGCGCCGCATGCTGGACGTGGTGCTGTTCCCCGAGCTTTGGGATGTGAGAGGTGAGTTATGAGCGCGAATGCGACCCTGCCCCGCAAGGATCTGTTCGATCTGCCCGAGGGGGTGATCTATCTGGATGGCAATTCGCTGGGGCCGTTGCCCCGCGCCGTACCTGCGCATCTGGCCGAAGTGGTTACCGCCCAGTGGGGAGGGCATCTCATCAAGGGCTGGAACGAGGATGACTGGATGGGCCAGCCGGGCCGGGTCGGCGATCTGGTGGCCCGGCTGATCGGCGCGCCGCCCGGTTCGGTGATGATGGGCGACACGCTGTCGATCAAGGTCTATCAGGCGCTGTCAGCCGCGCTCGCCATGCGGCCGGACCGGCGCGTCGTTCTGTCGGATAACGGCAATTTCCCAACCGATCTGTATATCGCGGACGGGCTCTTGCGGCATCTGGATCGCGGGCATGAGTTGCGCGTGGTCGATCCCGAGGCGGTCGAGGGCGCGATCACCGAGGAGGTGGCGGCGGTGATGATCACCCAGGTCGATTACCGCAGCGGCCGGATGCACGAGATGGAGCGGATCACCAAGGCCGCCCATCGCGCCGGCGCGGTGATGATCTGGGATCTGGCCCACAGCGCCGGTGCGGTGCCGGTGGATCTGGCCGGATCGGGCTGCGAATTCGCGGTCGGTTGCACCTATAAATATCTGAACGGCGGCCCCGGCGCGCCGGCCTTCATCTATATCCGCCCCGATCTGGCGGGCGAGGCGCAGCCTGCGCTTGCCGGATGGATGGGCCATGACGCGCCCTTCGCCTTCGATCTCGACTACCGCCCCGCGCCGGGGATCGAGCGGATGCGGGTCGGCACGCCGCCGGTCCTGCAGATGTCGGCGCTCGAAGCCGCCATGTCGGTCTGGGAGGGCATTGACATGGCCGATCTGCGCGCGGCGTCGGTGGCGCTGTCGGAGCGGTTCATCGCGGGGGTGGAGGCCGCCTGCCCCGATCTGCGCCTCGCCAGCCCCCGCGATCCGTCCTCGCGCGGCAGCCAGGTGTCGTTTGCCTTCGACCACGGCTATGCGGCCATGCAGGCGCTGATCGCGCGCGGGGTGATCGGAGATTTCCGCGCCCCCGACATCATGCGGTTCGGGTTCACGCCGCTCTATCTCGATGCGGATGATATCGACCGGGCGGTCGGGGTTCTGGCGGAAGTGATGGACAAGCGGCTTTGGGATCATCCGGAATACCGGCGGGCCAATCGGGTGACCTGAGGAGACAGAGCGAACCGCAGCGATAAGTTCGTTGCGGATGCCTGCTCGCCCAGTATCCCGAACAGAGGGCCAGCGGACGACCGCGGGTGTCCGCTGCTGGCGCCCGAGTTCAGCGCCTTTATCGCGCAGCCACGTCGAACGATTTTTCCGCGCGGACCGGCGACGAAGCGGACGCCCGTGCGGGCGGTCGTCCGCTGGCCCGGCGGGGCTTGCGCCCCTTGTTCCGGGCCGGGGGTGAAGGAGGAAACCTGTGGACTATTGGCGCAAGCCGTCCTCGCCGAAATAATGCGCGTCGGCCTCGTCATATTGCAGCGACAGCACATCGCCGCGCTCGGGCGTTACCTGACCCGGCACCATCGCCAGCAGGGTGTGGCCGTCCTCGCTGCGGCCATGAATCAGGGTTTCGGCGCCCAGATTCTCGGCCATGTCCACCGTCACCGGCAGCCCGCCCTCTCCCAGCCGCAGATGCTGGGGGCGGATGCCCATTGTGCGGCCATCCGGCCGCGGCAGGAAATTCATCTTCGGCGCGCCGATGAAGCCCGCCACGAAGCGGTTGGCGGGCGCGTTGAACAGGTTCAGCGGCGTGTCCACCTGCTCGACCACGCCGCCGCGCAGCACCACGATGCGGTCGGCCAGCGTCATCGCCTCGATCTGGTCATGGGTCACATAGATCATCGTCTTGCCAAGCCGCCCATGCAGCGCCGCCAGTTCCGCCCGCATCGTGCCGCGCAGTTCCGCGTCCAGGTTGGACAGCGGCTCGTCCAGCAGAAACGCGGTGGGTTCACGCACGATCGCCCGCCCGATCGCCACGCGCTGACGCTGCCCGCCCGAAAGCTGGCCCGGCCGCCGATCCAGCAGCGGGTCGATTTCCAGAAGCCGCGCCGCCTCCTCGATCCGGCTCGCGATCTCGGCCCTGGGCATCCGGGTATTTTCCAGCCCGAAGGCCATGTTCTGGCGCACCGACATATGCGGGTAGAGCGCATAGGACTGAAACACCATCGCCAGCCCGCGATCCGCCGCCGAACGCCGCGTCACATCCTGACCGTCGATCAGGATGCGCCCCGATGTCGGCTGATCGAGGCCCGAGATCAGCCGCAGCAGGGTGGATTTCCCGCAGCCCGAGGGTCCGACGAACACGGTCAGCTCTCCTTCGGGGATGTTCAGCGACACATCCTTGATGACATCGACCGCACCGAAGGATTTGTGGATGTTCTCAAGCTCGATCGCGCCCATTATTTCAGCCCCGTTCCGGCGATGCCCGCCGTGATGAATCGTTGCAGGAAGACGAAGACCAGCACCACCGGGATCATCGCCACGACAGTCATGGCAAGGATGTAGTGCCATTGCACGTTCAGCTCTCCGGCATAGGTGTTCAGCCCGATCTGCAACGTGTAAAGTTCCTTGCGCGAAAGCACGACAAGCGGCCACAGGAAATCGTTCCACCGCCACACCACCGAGAAGATTGCCAGCACCGCAAGCGCGGGCGCCGCCAGCGGCAGCACGATCCGCCAGTAGATCTGCCATTCGGAGGCGTGATCCATCCTCGCGGCATCCAAGAGCTCGTCCGGTATGGTCAGCATGTATTGGCGCAGCAGGAACACCCCCGTGGGCGTGGCCACGGTGGGCAGGATCACCCCCCAGAGATTGTTCATCAGCCCCGTCGCCGCGACCACCGAATAAAGCGGCACGAGGATCACCGACAGGGGCACCATCAGCGTGGCGATGATCAGCAGCATCACCGCATTGCGGCCGCGGAATTCGTATTTCGACAGCGCGAAGGCGGCCATGGAGTTGGTCAGAAGCGTGATGATCGTCGCCATCACCGTGACAAAGACCGAGTTGCGCAGGAACAGGAAGAAATCGAAGCGCATGAAGGGCTCGGTATAGTTCTCGGTGGCGAAATCCACCTCGCGCACCGGGTCGCGATCGGCGATGTTGACCCGCGCGGGCTCCGCCCCCGGATCGTCGGGATCGACCATCTGGGCCACGATCCCCACCCGGCGCAGCTCGGCCATGGTCCTGACCGTGCCATCCGCCAGCGTGACGGTATAGAGCGGCTTCTGCTCGCCCTCGACCTCCACGGTCTGCTGGGCGAAGGGCAGCAGCGTCGGCGGAAACTCTGCCAGGGCGGCCGGGGTCTTGAAGCTGGACAGGACCAGCCAGACCGCCGGGCCGAACATCAGGATCGTGCCGCCGATCAGCCAGACCCAGGTGGCGATATCGGTCCAGTGCCAGCCGCGCCCGTCCCCGGTCCGGCCGCGCTTCGCGACAAGCCAGCGCATCAGCGATCCCCCCCGGCCCGCCTGCTGAGCCAGAGCTGGCACAGCGTCAGCACCACCAGCACGAGCGCCATCAGGATCGAGGCCGCCGCCGCCAGCCCCGGATTGCGCAGCAGGTTCGCGAAGCCGCTTTCATAGATATATTGCGTCATGAACATCGTCGATGTGCCCGGCCCGCCGCCGGTCAGCACATATGCCTCATCGAAGATCTGCACCGCGCGGATCAGCGCCAGCACCAGCACCACCAGAAGGTTGGGCATCAGGAGCGGCAGGGTGATGCGGTAGAACACCCGGAAGGGCGGCGTGCCGTCCATCTCGGCCGCCTCATAAAGGTCGCGCGGAATGGCCTGAAGCCCGGCCAGCAGGATCAGCGTATAGAACCCCATATGCGCCCAGACACTGACGCCCACCGCCGCGAAAAACGCCCAGAACCGGTCGGTCAGCCAGTTCACCGGCTCCAGCCCCATCTCGAACATGGCGAGATTGGCGAGGCCCTGGCGCTGCAAAATCCACCGCCAGATCAGGCCCACGACGACCGGGCTGAGCAGCACCGGAAAGAAGAACACCGCCCGCCAGAAGGCCTTGGCTGGAATGGCGCGATTGAGGATCAGCGCGGTGATCATCGCCACCAGCGTCATCACCCCGACCTGGAAGATGACGAAGCGCGCCGTGTTCCACACCGCGATCCAGAACATGTCGTCGCGGCAGCTTCGCGGCTCCAGGTAATTCTCGCAATCCATCAGCCGGGCGTAATGTTCGCCCCCGACATAGGGGCGGTCGGCCAGGAAGAACTCCACCCCGCCCGTGGTCGAATAAAGCGCGTTCATCCCCAGCGGGATCAGCACGAAGATCGAGAAGATCGCCATGTTCGGCAACAGGAACAGGGCGATCATGCCGCCCTGCCCGGTCATGCGCTGCCAGGCGCGCAGCGGCACATCCGCCGCCCGCGCCAGCCAGCGAAGGGGCGCCGTCAGGTAATGCGTCGCCCCGCCATTGCTCATTCGCCGGCTTCCGCCGCCGCGACCTGCTCGGCCACGTCGCTGTCGATGCGCTCGAACGCCTCATCGACCGACATTTCGCCGGCCATGGCCTGGCTGATCCGGTTGACCATCCCGCCGTAAAGCGCATTGGCATAGCGCCAGGCCGGGATCTCGTTCGCGGACGGGATGATCTCGCCCGAGGCCTCGACGAACTTGTCGAGTGCCGCCTTGGCCTGCGGATCGTCGGTCTGGAAATCCAGCCCGCCCGCCTCGACCACGCCTTTATGGGCGGGCAGGAATAGCGTGCGTTCCGAGAACTCCTTGACGATGTCCTGACGGGCCAGGAAATCCATCACCTTGCCGACATCTTCCGGGTTCTGGGTGTTCTTGTTGGCGACGAGTGCCGCCCCGCCCGGCAGACCCGAACAACCCGCATCGCCGCAGGGCGAGCCGATGGCCACCCAGTCGAACCCGTCCCCGATCTTGGTGGACAGGTTCGCCACCTGCCACGAGCCGGAATAGAGCATGGCGATATTGGCGTTGATGAACTCATCCGCGCCGGAACGGTAGGTGGTGCCGGCGGCGCTGACCCAGACATCGCGCATATGCTGGCCGGTTTCGGTCCAGTCCACCAGCTTGGTGATGAAGCCCTTCGCGGCATCATCCAGCGGCGCGGGCTTGCCGTCCTCTCCCTTCAGCACCGCGCCGGAGGACAGGATCGGCCCGGTGATGCGGTGGCCCGAGCGGTCGATCACGAAGGCAGCCTGAAGCTGCTGGCTTTCCTGCACCTCGGTCGCGGCGGCGACCCAGTCATCCCATGTCGCGCCCTCGCCCGGCATCTCGACGCCCGCCTGCTCGAACAGCGTCGCATTGGCAAAGCCGCCGACCAGGGTGAGCTGGGTCATGAAGCCGGGGATGATGTCGCTGTCGTCGGGCCGCATCCAGTCGAACTGATCTCCGAAATTCTCGCGCCAGTAGTCCGGGTCTTCGACATAGGGGGTCAGGTCCAGCCAGTGCTCCGCCTGTTCCTTCAGGTTGGTCACCCGCGCGATATCCGGCCCCTCGCCCGCGGCAAGCTGGATCGGAAGCTGTTCCATGATGACCTGATAGGCCACATTGTCCAGCGTCACGGTGATGTCCGGGTTCTCCTCCATGAAGCGGTTCAGCAGGTCCTGCATGACCTCGCCCTCCACCCCGTCGGAATACCACATCATGCGGACCTCGCCCGCCTGCGCGGATGCCGCGAGCGCAAGGGCCGATGCGGCGACCGTCATCGTCACTGTTCTGTTCATTTCGTAGTCTCCTCCCTAAATTCCCAGCCTCTTCGGGCTAGATCACGTGCTGGCGTCGCCCCGTCAGGGTCCACTCCGCCGGGTCGAGCCTGCGTCCCTCGGCCTCCACGACGCCGTCAGGATGAAAGCTCACACGACCGTAATCCGGGTCCATGACGACAATGCTGCCATCCGGCCCGGCAATCAATGACAGAGCGCCGAATTTCGCCTCAAGCTGGTCGAGATCGCCGATCCCGTCAACGACGCGCAGCAGCCAGGTTCCCTCGCGCCCGGCCAGCCGCAGCTCGTTTCCGGCGCTCGGCCCCTGCGTCACCTGCGACAGAGGCCCGGAGGCGGCCAGCATCAGCCCCGCCCCGTCCAGCACGGCCATCGCGCTTGCATCCGTCACCCGCGACGCATCGAAGACCGAGCCCGGAAACCAGGCATGGGTCAGATCCGGCTGCGGCGGCACGCCGGAGAAGGTCACGACGGCCAGCCCGCGATATTGCTGGACCCGCGGCACGCTGGCCGAACCGCCCCAATAGGACGGGCGGCCATAGCCGGACTGGATCAGCTCTCCGGGCTGATTGATCCAGATCTGCGCCTGCGGGTCGGACCCGATCCGGGCATGGATGAGGGTTTCCTGATAACCCCAGTCGAACCAACGATAAGTTGCCGCCGAACCCATCGCGGTCCAGCGCGTCTTCCAGTGATAGAGATGCGCGAAACGCCCCGCACCCTGGGTGAAGCACCATTCCTGCCCGTCATCGCGATCCCACAGCGCGCGGGTCCTCAGATCCGGAATTTTCAGCCCGTGATCGCGCAGGCACAGCGCCAGTTGCGGCAGGCAGTGAAACCGCGCGCCAAAACTGCCCGCCCCCCAGAGCATCCGCGCGATGGCCGATAATTCCAGCGTCGCCCCGGCCCGCAGCGTGTGCTCATAGCTGCGCCCCTGCGCGGCGGTCAGCACCCCCTGATGGGCGCTGTTGGCGACGATCTCGACCAGCCGGGCGATGGCGCGGCCCGCCCGGTCGCGGATATCGGCATCCGGGGCAAGTGCAAATAGCGCGCATAACCCTTTCAGATCTATCGGGAAATAGGGCGCGCTGTTGAACTCCGCCATCTCGCAGGCCTCGAAGTGATCGAGCCAGGCCCGCACCCGCGCCGCCCCGGCCTGCGACTGCGCGCGCCCGTCGCGGCCCGACCGGCGGAACACCGCATCGGGCAGCAGATCGCCCGCCAGATAGGCGGCGGTGTGGAACAGCAGCGCGTGGTTTTCGCTGAAATACCACTGCACATCGTTGCCCGGCTCGTCCATCCAGTAGCGGTAAGCCAGGATCGTGTCGTCGATCCGCGCCACCGTCTCCGCCGCCAGCCGGTCGGCAAAGCGGATCCGGCACCACAGCAGCGGCACGAGCGCGAAATCGGCGCAGTCCCAGCAATCCGCGATGGCCGGCAGGGCGCGCAGGATCATATCGTCCGCGCTCCGCCCGGTGGCCAGCCGGGCGAGCGCGCAGACCGTGTCGGGCTCGGCCTTTTCCGCGACCGCGTCGAGCGCCTCGGCAATCCGCCCCGCCGACGTTTCGGGGGCCGGGCCGGTCGGGTGAGAGATTTCGACGCCCAGGCTGCGCGTCGCGGCAAAGCCTTCGCGCGTGGCGGTCACGCGGAAATGGCGGAAATCGGCCGGAAACTCCTGCGCCTGTCCCAGCACCAGGCGGGTCTGACCGGCGGCGAGCGGATAATGCCGCTCCATCCGCTCATGCGACATGAAATCGCCTTCGATCACCACATCGGCCGCGCCATCCGCGCCAAGGCTCGCGGGCAGCGTGATCGCCACCTCGCCGCCGTGATAGGCGGGCCGGTCGAAATGCATCTGCTCCAGCAGGGTTTCCACGGCGCGCACGGTCGTCTCGGGTGCCTCGAAAGGCAGACCGGCCGCAGCATCCGGGCCGGAAATATAGTCCAGCCGGATCAGGAAACGGGTGTCGCGCTCGGCCAGATCGTCGAAGAATACCGTGATCTCGTTGCGGCCCCGGACCAGTTCCACCTCGAACTCGGCGCTGCTCGTCCAGTTGCGCAGATAGGGGGCGGTCCAGCCCGCCTCGGTGCCGTTGACGAACAGCACCGCACCGCCACAGGTGGTCAGTCGCAGCCGTGCGGGTCCGGCCGCATCGGCGTCGATGCAGCTTCCGGCCCAGGCAGAGAGCCGCGTCGGGCGGAACCAGAACCCCGACAGATCCAGCATGTCCTGTCCGAAGGGCAGCACATTCGCCGCCCAGTCCGGCGCGCCCCGGACATCGGGCCGCGTCGCGCGATGGCGGGCGGCGAATTCCGTCCGGCAGGGATATTCATGCGGGATGAAGTTGCGGTCCTTGGTTAGGAAGAAGAACGGATCCATCTCGCCCTCGAGCGGCGCATCGGGCAGATCGAACCGCGCCTCGGTGATGGCCGAGACCTGCCAGTAGCGCAGCGCGTCGCCGGGGTTCAGCGTCATCTGAGGCTGCTCACCGGGACGGGCGTGACATCCTCATAGGCCTGGTTCTCGCCGGTCATGCCCCATACAAAGCAATAAGGCCCGGTGCCCGCGCCCATATGGATCGACCAGGCGGGCGACAGCACGATATCGCCGTCCTGCACGACCAGGTGCCGCGTGTTGTCGGGCCGGCCCATGAAGTGAAACACCCGGTCCTCGGGGGCGAGGTCGAAATAGCCGTAGGCCTCCATCCGGCGCTCGTGCAGATGCGGGGGCTGGGTGTTCCAGACCTGGCCCTGCGGCACATCCGTGATCCCCATCAGCAGCAGGCAGGACGGGCCGACCTCTGGGTGGATATACATGCGGAGTTGGCGGAAATTGCCGCGATCGCAGTCTCCGAACTCCACCATCTTGGCCTCGGCGCGGGGGATGGCGCGGCTGGGGTGATCGGCCCCGGCCGGCACGGAGTTCAGATAGAACCGCGCGGGCGCCGCCGGATCGTCGCTGCCAAGCCGCAGCGTGCCGGTGCCGCGCCCGACATACAGACAGTCGCGCCCGGCAAGCGCGTGGCGCGTCCCGTCAATTTCGGCCCAGCCCGCGCCGCCCAGATTGGCGATCCCCGCCTCTCGCGCATCAAAGAAACCCGGCGTGCCGACCTCGCCTCCACCGGCGATCTCGCACGGCGCGTCCTCGGGCACCGCACCGCCCACGATCATCCGGTCGAGATGAGTATAGGCCATGCGCAATTCGCCCGGCGCGAACAGCCCCTCGACCATGAATTCGGCCCGCAGCCGGTCGGTGGTCATATGGTCGATTTCGCCCGGCCCCGCGCCGTAGCGGATCTGCATGTCCATCATTCTGTCTCCTTCAATGCCTCGACAAGCGCCAGCATGGCCAGCGATTGCCCGTATCCGGTCGGCTGGATCGGAATGTCGCGGTAGAATTGCAGGTCATGGCCCATCCGCGTGCCATAGCTGACCCCGCCGACCACCCCGTCCGGCCCGATCCGGTCCAGCACATAGCCAAGCGCCCGCAGCCCCGCCTCTCTCGCGCGCGGACACAGCAGACCCAGCCGCGCGCCCTTCAGCAGCCCGTAGGCGAAGCCGGCCGTGGCGCTGGTTTCGGGATAGCTGGACGGATCGTCCAGCAGGGTCCGCCACGCCCCCGCCGGCGTCTGCAACGGCAGCAGCGCCGCCACCTGATCGCGCAGCAGGTCGCGCAGATAGACCGCGGCGGCATCAGGAATCTCGGCCAGGTCGAACAGGTCCAGCAGGCAGGCGGTGATCCAGGCATTGCCCCGCCCCCACCGCGCGCGGGCGAAGTTGTGCCGCCCCTCGAAGGTCCAGCCGTGAAACCACAACCCGGTGTCGCGATCGGCCAGGAACTGCGCATGGACAAGGAACTGCCGGACCGCCTCATCCACCAGGTCGCGCCGCCCCGCCGCCTGCCCGTAAGAGGCCAGGAACAGCGCCACCATGAACAGCGTGTCGTCCCACAGCTCGCCCGCATTCACCTTGTCGGACACGTCGTGCTGGATGCCGCCGAACGGCGTGCGCGGGGCCTCGTGCATGATCCGGCCGGCCCAGTCCGCCAGCAGCGCGCCGTGGCGTGGATCGCGCCCCTCGCGCCAGATCAGCGACAGCGCCAGCATGGGTGCCGTGGTGTTGACATTCAGCGGCGGCAGGCCACGCTCCATCGCCCGCTCATACCAGCCGGTCAGCGTGGCGCCGAGCGCCGCGTCCTGCCCCCGCGCCAGCCAGAGCTGCGCCAGCCCGTAAAGCCCCACCCCCTGCGGCCATTCCCAGCCATCGAAGCTGATGTAATCGCCAGGCGTGCCGTCGAGGTTGGGCTCGACGAACCCGCCATCATGGCGCAGGCTTTCAAACCCGGACACCAGCCGGGTCAGGGATTTCTCGATGCGGTTGCGGTCCAGCATGTCAGCAGAGTTCCAGCCGGCATGGCGATTGCACAATCTGAAAATTTCTTGCACACCACTTGCATGAGACCCGATGGCAAGCGCGCGCAGATCTCCCGCCGGGTGCGGTTGAAAGACGTGGCCGAACGCTGCGGCGTCTCGACCGCCACCGTGTCGCGGGCGCTGTCGGGGCGCGGCTATGTCGAGGCATCGCTGGCGCGGCGGATCCACGACATGGCGCTGCGGCTGAATTACCCGTTGCCGTCATCTCAGGCCGGGCGGCGGGTGCTGCTGGCGGCGTCGGGCGCGGCGCTGCTGGATTTCGCCCGCAGCCAGTTCACCCTGCATGTGCTGGAAGGCATCTCCGCGCGCTGCCGGACGCTGGGGCTGGAGGTGGAGACGCGCCATGTCTCCACCGTCGCGGATGAGGCCGCTCTTCTGGAAGAGGCCGCAGACGACGCCATCGCGGGGGTGCTGATGCTGACCATCGACGATGGCGGGATGCTGGCGCTGGCGCGCAATTTCCGCAAGCCGGTGGTGCTGGTCAATGGCGACGACGCGGATATGCGCCTGTCCTCGGTGGCGCCCTGCAACCGCTCTGCCGCGGCATTGGCGACGCAGCATCTGCGGGCCCTGGGACACCAGCGGATCGCGTTTCTGACCTGCCCCGGACGGCGCACCATCGCCCGACGGCAGGAGGGCTGGCGCGACGCGATGGGCGCAGCCGCCGATCCATCGCTGGTGATCGAGGTCGATGACTGGCGCAGCGATCTCGCGGCCGAGGCGCTGAGCCGGCGGCTGGCGACCGGGATGGCCTTCACGGCGATCCTGGCCAGCGGCGATGCGCTCGCCATCGGCGCCTACCGGGCGTTGAACGCCGCCGGGCGGCGCATTCCGGGCGATGTCTCGGTCATCTCCATCGACGGGCTGCCGCAGACGCAGCTTCTCGACCCGCCGATGAGCGTCATGGCGATCCCGATGCAAGCGCTCGGCGCGACGGCGCTGGATCTTCTGTGCGAACTGGCCGCCAATCCCGCCGCCCCGCGCCGACGGGTCGAACTGGCCTGCGAGTTGCTGCGCCGCAGATCGGACGGCCCGGCCCCCGAAGGCCTGGCCGGATGAGGGGTATTTTCACCGATGCGTTTTGCCCTGCGCACGTCTAAGCTGCGCGGCAAGGAGGCAATGCTGCACATGACAATACGACCGACCGCCCTGATCCTCGGCACCGCGCCCGGCGCCTCACCGCAGGATTCGCATCGGCGAGATCGCAACCTCACACGGATGGGCGGCTGATGTTTCTCTCTGTCCTCGACATCTTCAAGATCGGCGTCGGCCCGTCCTCCTCGCACACGATGGGACCGATGGTGGCGGCGGCGCGGTTCCTCGACGATCTGCGCGGCGGGGTCGAGAAATTCCCCGGCGCGGGGGACCTGGCCGGGCTGTCGGCCAGCCTGCACGGCTCGCTGGCCTTCACCGGCAAGGGGCATGCCACCGACAGGGCGGTGATCCTGGGTCTGTGCGGCCTGCGCCCCGAGACGCTGGACCCCGACGCGGCCGAGACCATCGAGGCGCAGGTGCGGCGCGACCGGATCGTGCAACCCGAGGGTCTGGGAGAGTTGCGCTTCGACCCGGAAAGCGATCTGGTGTTCGATTACGGCCCGCCGCTGCCCGGCCATCCGAACGGGCTGATCCTGAAAGCGCATGACCGCGACGGCAAGCTCTATCACCGGCAGACCTATTACTCGGTCGGCGGCGGCTTCGTGCTGACCGAAGCCGAGATGGAGGCCGATGCCGCGCGCAAGGGCGATGCGCCCGCCAGCCGCAGCGACGTGCCATTCGCCTTCGACAACGCCGAAGAGATGCTGCGCATGGGAAGGGCGGCGGGCAAGACCATCGCGGAGATGAAGCGCAGCAACGAGACCGCCATTTACGGCGCGGCTCTGCGCGAGCGGCTGGACGGGATCTGGTCGGCGATGGATGGCTGCATCGAGCGCGGGCTGGTGCAGGAGGGGATCCTTCCAGGCGGCTTGCAGGTCCGGCGCCGGGCCAAGGCGCTGCACCGGCAATTGCTGGACGAGCGCGGCAACAATATCAACCAGCCGCATCAGGTGAATGACTGGATCAGCCTCTATGCGCTGGCGGTGAACGAGGAGAACGCGGCGGGCGGGCGCGTCGTGACCTCGCCCACCAATGGTGCTGCGGGTATCGTGCCGGCGGTCGGGCGCTACTATGTCGATCACTGCGTGGGCGCCAGCCGCGAGAAGCTGCATGACTACCTGCTGGTGGCGGCGGCGATCGGCGGGCTGATCAAGCACAATGCCTCGATCTCGGGCGCTGAGGTGGGCTGTCAGGGCGAGGTCGGCTCGGCCTCCGCCATGGCCGCGGCGGGGCTGTGCGCGGTGCTGGGCGGCAGCAACGAGCAGGTGGAAAACGCCGCCGAGATCGCGCTGGAACATCATCTGGGCATGACCTGCGATCCCGCCGCCGGGCTGGTTCAGGTGCCCTGTATCGAACGCAACGCGATGGGCGCGATCAAGGCGGTGTCGGCCGCGAGCCTGGCCTTGCGCGGCGACGGCGCGCATTTCATGCCGCTCGACAACTGCATCACGGTGATGCGCGAGACCGGGCAGGAGATGAACGACAAATACAAGGAAACCTCGCGCGGCGGCATCGCGGTGAACTATCCCGGCTGCTGAACCGCGCGCCCGCGGCGGCGCTCAGCCCGCCGGTCGCGCGTCCTCCATGCAGGTCTCATACAGCGCGCGGGTGTTCTCGCGCGTCATCTCGACCGGGTTGCCGCCACAGGAGGGATCTTCCAGCGCCATCGCGGTCAACTCGTCCAGCCGGTCGGTTGCGACACCGAGTGCGGCGAGGCTGGGCGGGATGGCCAGCTCCGCGCGCAGCTCCAGCACCCGGTCGCGGAACCCGTCGAACCCGCCGCCGATGCCCAGGTAATCGGCGGCGCGGTCCAGACGGTCGGCGATTGCGGGCCGGTTGAAATCCAGCACCATCGGCATGACGACTGCATTGGTGGTGCCGTGATGCGTGCCGTAGACCGCGCCGACCGGATGGCTGAGGCTGTGGATCGCGCCCAGCCCTTTCTGGAAGGCGACGGCGCCCATCGCCGCCGCGCTCATCATATGGGCGCGGGCCTCCAGATCCTCCGGCTCGGCATAGGCGCGGGGCAGGTTCTCATTCACCAGCCGCAGCCCTTCCAGTGCGATGCCCTGGCTCATCGGGTGGTAATGCGGGCTGCAATAGGCCTCCAGGCAATGGGCGAAGGCATCCATGCCGGTCCCCGCGGTGATGGCGCGGGGCATGCCGACGGTCAGTTCCGGGTCGCAGATGGTGACGGCGGGCAGCAGCCTGGGATGGAAGATGATCTTCTTCTTGTGGGTCGCGCTGTTGGTCAGCACGCCCGCACGCCCGACCTCCGAGCCGGTTCCGGCGGTAGTCGGGACGGCGATGATCGGCGCGATGGCATCGGCATCGGCGCGGGTCCACCAGTCGCCGATATCCTCCAGATCCCAGACCGGGATGGACTGGCCATGCATCAGCGCGATCATCTTGCCCAGATCGAGCGCCGAGCCGCCGCCGAAACAGATCACCCCGTCATGCCCGCCGGCGCGATAGGCGGCGATGCCCGCCGCCATGTTGCGTTCATCGGGGTTCGGATCGACCTCCGCAAAGACGGCGCGGCCCAGTCCGGCGTCCTCCAGCAGATCGAGCGCCTGCGCGGTGATCGGCAGCGCGGCCAGGGCGCGGTCGGTGACCAGCAGCGGCTTTCCGATGCCCGCCGCGCGGCAATGCTCGGGGAGCTCCGCGATCCGGCCCGCGCCGAATTTCACCGCGGTCGGATAGGACCAGTTGGCGGTCAGGCTCATGCGGTCACCTTTTTCAGATGGAAGGATTTCGGCCGGGTCACGGCGTGATAGCCAAGCGCCGACAGGCTGGCCCCGCGCCCGGTATCCTTGACCCCGGTCCAGCACAAGGCCGGGTCGAGATAGTCGCAGCGATTCATGAACACGGTGCCGGTCTCGAGCCGGTCCCCGATCCGCGCGGCGCGGTCGGGATCGGCGGTCCAGATCGAGGCGGTCAGCCCGTAATCGCTGTCATTCATCAGCCGGATCGCCTCATCGTCATCCGCGACCGGCATGATGCCCACGACCGGCCCGAAGCTCTCCTCGCGCATCACGGCCATCTCGTGGGTGACATCCACCAATATCTGCGGGGCGAGATAGGCGCCGCCGTCATCGGCGGGGAATTCGGCCGGGTCGATCAACGCGCGCGCGCCCTGCGCAATGGCCTGCCGGGTCTGGTCGCGGACGAGGGCCGCTAAGCGGGCATGGGCCATCGGTCCCATCGTGGTGTCATCCTCGGTCGGATCGCCCAGCTTCAAATCTCGCGTCCAGTCCGCAGCCTTCGCGACGAAATCGTCATAGAGGCTCTCGTGCACATAGATCCGCTCGATCCCGCAGCAGCATTGCCCGGAATTGAACATCGCCCCGTCCATCAGCCCGGCCACGGCGGCGTCCAGATCGGCATCCTCGGCCACATAGCCCGGATCCTTGCCGCCCAGCTCCAGCCCGGTGCCGGTAAACCCACCCGCCGCCGCGCGTTCGATCGCGCGCCCGCCCGCGACAGAGCCGGTGAAATTCACGAAGCCGAACTGGCGGTCCGCAATCAGCGTTTCCGTCGTGGCGTGATCGAGGATGAGGTTCTGGAACACATCGGCAGGAACGCCCCCGGCCTGCATCGCTTCTTCCAGCCGCTCACCGGCCAGCAGGGTCTGGCTGGCATGTTTCAGCACCACGGCGTTGCCGGCGATCAGCGCCGGGACGATGGCATTGATCGCGGTCAGGAAAGGATAATTCCACGGCGCGATAACCAGCACCACCCCCACCGGCACGCGGCGCAATTCGCGCCGGACATCGCCGCTATCCTCGACGATCTGCGGGGCCAGCGTGTCCTGCGCGATCCGGGCCATATACTCGGCCCGTTCGCGCACCCCGCCCATTTCGCCGCCGAAACGCACCGGGCGGCCCATCATCCGGGCCAGTTCCGGCACGATCTGGTCGTTCATGGCGATCAGAGCCTCGACACCGGCCATGACCAGATCGCGCCGTTCCGAGAGCGGCCGTGCCGCCCAGTCCGGCTGCGCCTGCCGCGCCCGCGCCACGGCGTCGCGCGCCGCCTCGCGCGAGAGCGGTCTGCGCTCCGCCATCACCTCGCCATCCACCGGCGAGACCAGTCTGATCGTTTCCGCCATCTTTGTGCCCTGCCCCGTCACGACCGTTCGAATCCGCGCGCCACCTCCCAGTCGGAGACGACGCGATCCCGTTCCTCTATCTCCCAAAGCGCGGCGCGGTGGTAGTGGGAGACGACATCCGCGCCGAAGGCGGATTTCAGCATGTCCGAGTCCATCGCCGCCTGCGCGGCCTCGGTCAGGTTGCGCGGGATCTCGGGCGCGTCGGCCGAGGCGTAGAGATCGCCCGCGAACGGGGCCGACAGCTCCATCCCCCTCTCGATCCCGTCGAGACCCGCAGCCAGCAGCGCCGCACAAGCCATGTAGGGGTTCAGATCCGCGCCCCCGATCCGGCATTCGATGCGCACCGACTTGGTGCCATCACCGCAAAGCCGGAACCCGGCGGTGCGGTTATCGACGCTCCACACCGCGCGGGTCGGCGCGAAGGTGCCGGCGACGAAGCGTTTATAGCTGTTGATATTGGGCGCAAGGAACAGGGTCAGCGCATCGGCATGGGCAAGCTGCCCCGCGACATAGGATTTCATCAGCGCCGACATGCCCAGATCGTCGCCCGCGTCGTGGAACGCGTTCGCGCCGTCTTTTGCCAGCGACTGATGCACATGCGAGGACGAGCCGACCTTGTCCTGATGATATTTCGCCATGAAGGTCACGGACCGCCCCGCCGCGCGCGCGATGTCCTTGGCGGCGGTCTTGATGAGGATATGCATGTCCGCCGCATCCATCGCGTCGGAATAGCGCGCGTTGATCTCGTGCTGGCCGCGTTCGGCCTCGCCCTTGCTGGTCTCCACCGGCACGCCCGCCGCATAGAGCCCGTTGCGCAAAGCCCGCATCACCGCCTCGTCGCCCGAGGTTTCGGTCAGCGCATAATCGACATTGAACCGCGCCGTAGGGGTCATGCCGCGATAGCCCGCGTCGAAGAGATCCTTGAAGCTTTCCTCGAACATGAAGAATTCAAGCTCGGTCGCCATCATCGGCTCGAACCCCATGGCGCGGGCGCGTTCGACCTGCCGGGCCAGCACATTGCGCGGCGCGTGCGGCACCCGCTCATGGCTGTGATGATCCAGCAGATCGGCCATGCACAGCGCCGTGCCCGGCGCCCAGGGCAGGCGGCGCAGGGTCGAGAGGTCCGGGCGCATGACGTAGTCGCCGTAACCCTGTTCCCAACTGCTGGCCTTGTATCCCGGCACGGTGAACATCTCGTAATCCGTGGCCAGCAGATAGTTGCAGCAATGGGTCTCGTCATGCGCATCCAGAAAATGCTGCGCATGGAAACGCTTGCCCATCAGCCTTCCCTGCATGTCGATCAGGGCGACGGCCACCGTGTCGATCTCGCCCGCCTTCCAGGCGGTCCGCAATTCGTCCAGGCTCAGATTGGCGGGCATGTCATCCTCCGGTCAGGGGCCGGGCGCGGCGGACCGCGCCCGGCAGGTCTTGGCGATCAGCGATAAGGGTAGCCGGCCTTTTCCATATTGGCGGCGTAATCCTTGAATGCCTGCACCACGCGCCCGGCGCGGTCGCTCGATCCCGCGACCTCGTCCCAGAAGCCCTGCGCGTCGGAGACAACCTGATCCCATTCCTCGTCCGGCAGGCTGGTCAGCTCCATTTTCTCGCCCTCGACCCGCAGACGCGCCTCGCCGCCCCAGTACCAGACGGCGCGGTAGTAATGCGACTGGTCGATGGTCGAGCGGAAGAGCTGTTGCAGATGCGGCGGCACCTTGTTCCAGCTTTCGGTATTGGCGAAATAGCTGCCGAACCATGCGCCGGTGACGGAGTTCGTCAGCGCGTAATTGCAGACATCGGCCCAGCCCACCTCATAGGCCTCGGTAAATCCGCACCACGCCACGCCGTCCAGCTCGCCGGTCTGCATCGCGACCTCGACATTGTCCCAGGGGATCGTCACCGGGATCAGCCCGTAGCGCGACAGGAACCGCCCCGCCGTCGGCACGCCGAAGACGCGCAGGCCGCGCATATCCTCAAGGCTGCGGATCGGCTTGTCGACTGTGAAGATATGCAACGGATCCCACGCGCCCGAAGACAGCCAGGTGACGTTCTCGACCTCGTCATAGGCTTCCTGCCAGATCTCGTTCAGCCCGTAATAATTAAACAGCGACGGCACATCGAGGCTGTAGCGGGTGGCAAACGGGAAATACCCGCCAAAGACCGAGATATCGACGGGCGAGGCCATGGTCGCCTCATCCGACTGCACCGCGTCGATGGTGCCGTTCTGCATGGCGCGGAACAGGTCGGCGGTCGGCACGAGTTGGTCGGCATAGTAGAGCTCGATCTCCATCTCGCCATTGGCGGCGGCGTTGAAGGCGTCGATCTGCGGCTTGATGACATGGGCGCCGAGCGGCGCACCGGAATAGGTCTGGAGCCGCCAGCGGATCGGCCCGCCCTGCGCCAGCACCGCGGGCGCGGCCAGCGTCGATGCGGCCGCGCCGATCCCTGCAGTTTGCAGGAATTTTCGGCGGCTGGACAGGATCCTTTCGGACGGGGTGATCGGTGTCTTGGTCATGTCGTTTCCTCTCTGTTGGGGTTTGGCCCTCTTGGCGGGGCCTCGATTGGGTCGGGGCGCGTCAGCCCCGGACATTCATCTGCTCGGGCAGCCACAGCGCGATGCCGGGGAACATCATCACGAGCGCGATGGTGATCGCCATCATCAGCGCGAAGGGCCAGATCGAACGGTAGATGTCGATCAGCGTGATCTCCTTCGGCGCGAGCGAGCGCATCAGGAACAGGTTATAGCCGAAAGGCGGCGTGATATAGGCAATCTGGCAGGTGATCGTATAGAGCACGCCGAACCAGATCAGCTGGTTGTCGAAGCCCAGATCCAGCATACCCACAAGCGGCACATAAAGCGGCGCGACGATGACCAGCATGGCGGTGTCGTCCAGGAATATCCCCATCAGGATGAACGAAAGCTGCATCATGATGATGACCTGCCACGGCCCCAGATCCCATGTGTTCAGGAACAGGTTCTCGATGGCGCGCACCGCGCCCAGCCCATCGAACACCGCGCCGAAGGCAAGCGCCGCCAGGATCAGCCACAGGAACATGCAGCTCACCGACAGGGTTTTCAGCGAGGTGTCGCGGATCAGCTTCCAGGTGAAGCGCCCCTTGACCATCGCGGCGAGCGTCGCCGCCGTCGCCCCCACCGCCGAGCTTTCGACAAGCGAGGTGTAGCCCATCACGAACAGCCCGGTCATCAGGAAGAAGATGGCAAAGGGAATGATCCCGGCGCGGGCGAGCGCCAGTTTCTCGCGCAGCGGCATGTTCAGCTCGTCCTCCTCCACTACCGGGGCGAGGGACGGGTTCATCCGGGCGCGGACGAGGATATAGACGGTGAACATCGCCGCCATGATCAGCCCCGGCACCAGCCCGGCAAACCACAGCTTCGACACCGGCTGCCGCGCGATCATGCCGAACAGCACCATCACCACCGAGGGCGGGATCAGGATGCCCAGCGACGAGCCGCCCTGCACCACGCCCGAGATCAGCACCTTGTCATATCCCCGGCGCAGCATCTCGGGCAGCGCGATGGTGGCGCCGATGGCCATGCCGGCGACCGACAGCCCGTTCATTGCCGAGATGATGACCATCAGGAACACCGTGCCGATGGCCAGCCCGCCGCGCACCCGGCCGAACCAGACATGCAGCATCTTGTACAGATCTTCCGCGATGCCGGATTCCGACAGGATATAGCCCATATAGATGAACATCGGCAGGGTCAGCATCGCGTACCAGTTGAACAGCTTGAACACCTGGTTGAACGGGAGCTCGATCGCACCCTGCCCATAGAGCAGCAGCGCCGAACCGGCGGCCACGAAGCCGATGGCCGCAAAGACCCGCTGCCCCGAGATCAGCAGCAGGATCATCGAGGCGAACATCAGAAGGGCAATCGCCTCGTAACTCATGCGATCTCTTCTCCGCGCAGCGTGGCCATATGTTTGAACACCAGTGAAAACGCCTGCATCAGCATCAGCACCAGGCAGACCACCATCAGAGCCTTGATCGGAATGACCGAGGGGTTCCACATCGAGAAGCGCCGCTCATCCGTCTCGATGGCGTATTGCAGGCTGGAGATGCCGCCCATCAGCATCACCACCAGATAGAAGATCAGGCACCAGACGGTAATCAGGTCCAGCCGGGCCTGGCCGCGTGCCGAGAGGCTGGCATAGAGCAGGTCCATCCGCACATGGTCGTCGCGCATCAGCGTGAACGGGCCGCCCAGGAAGTAATAGGCGGCGAGGGTGAACTGGGTGAACTCGATGGCCCAATGCACCGGCATGTTGATGACATTGCGCGTCACCGCATCCAGCAGCAGCGTGGCGATCATCACGAAGATCAGCGCCGCGGCCAGCCACCCTGCCCAATCGCTGAGCCGGTCCACGACCCGGACATAGCGGCGAATGATCCCAGGCATTGTCCCTCCTCGGTCTCGGTCAGGTCCAGACCCTGACATTGCGTTCGGCCAGCCGGCTGCGGGTTTCGGACGCGACCCGGTCGTCGGTGATGAGCAGATCGATCCGCTCGCTGCGGCAGACGGTGAAGGCGGCGCGGCGCTCCAGCTTGGAGCTGTCGGCCAGCACGATCAGGTTTTGCGCGTTGCCCAGCATGGCGCGCGCGATCTGCGCCTCGTCATGGCTGGCATCCATGGCCCCGATCTCCGCCGACAGGGCGGCCACGGTCAGCACGCAGTGATCGGCCTGGTAGTGATCGATCTGTGACAGCACTGACGGGCCGACGGTCTGGGCGTTCTCCGCCCTGTAGAGCCCGCCCAGCAGATGCACCGCCATGTCGGCGCGCGCGCGGCTGAGCGTGTCCGCAAGATTGCAGGAATTGGTGATGACGGTCAGGCCGGGGATCTCGGCCAGGGCCGGCGCCGCCGCCAGCGTGGTCGAGCCGGTGTCGATGAACAGCGTCGCACCTGGATCGATCGCGTCGGCCAGGCGCCGCCCGATGCGCAGCTTCTCCTCGCCCGCGGTCGCGGCGCGCACGGTCATGCTCGGCTCGGTCAGCAGCCGGGCGCTGCGCGCGCCGCCGTGGAATTTCATCACCCGACCGGCCTCGGCCAGATGAACCAGGTCGCGCCGGATGGTTTCGGTGGAGACGCGGAAGCGATCGGCCAGCGTCTCGACGCTGACGGAGCCTTCGTGCTGGATGATCGTCTCGATCTGCAAGCGTCTTTCGCGCGGTTTCATGGTCCCACCCTGTCCAGCCAAGCCAACCCGACCGGCTTCGCCCGTGTCAACAAATATTATGCGCGTTTGACCCGGCGCCGGACCTGATCCCACAAATAGGGCAAAATCGTTGCCCGTTCGGTCAATCCTGCTATGATCCCTGCGGGATCTCGGAGAGCGGATGGCAAAGGCAGCCGGATATGATGTCGCGGTGATCGGCGCGGGCGTGGTCGGCTGCGCCATCGCGCGGCGCTTTGCCATAGACGGCGCAAGCGTGGTGATTCTGGAACGCGGGCATGACGTGCTCGACGGTGCCTCGAAGGCGAACAGCGCCATCCTGCATACCGGGTTCGACGCCCCGCCCGGCTCGCTGGAGCTGGACTGTATCCGCGCCGGCCATGCCGAGTATCTGGAGATCCGCGAGCGGCTGAACCTGCCGCTGGATCGCTGCGGTGCGCTCGTGCTGGCCTGGACGGAGGAGCAGACGGCCGCCCTGCCCGCGCTGATGGATCAGGCGCGCCGCAACGGGATCGCGGATATCGACCCGCTGACCGCAGGCGAACTGCGCCGGCTGGAACCGGGGCTTGCCGCCTCGGTGCAAGGCGGGTTCCGGGTGGCCGATGAATCGCTGATCGACCCGTGGTCGGCGGCGCATGCCTATCTCTACCAGGCCATCGCGCACGGCGCGGATCTGCGCTGCCGGGCCGAGGTGGCGGGCGGGCGCCGCCTGGCGGATCACTGGCAGCTCGACACCACCGCCGGGCCCTGCGCGGCCGGCCTGGTCGTCAATGCGGCCGGCCTGTGGGGAGATCACGTCGCCCGGCTGCTGACCGGCGAGAGCTTCTTCGAGATCCGGCCGCGCAAGGGCCAGTTCATCGTCTATGACAAGCCCGCCGCGGCGCTGACGCGGCATATCCTGCTGCCGGTCCCGGGCAAGCGGACCAAGGGCGTCGTGGTCTGCCGCACGATCTACGGCAATCTGCTGGTCGGCCCCACCGCCGAGGAACAGGAGAGCCGCGACGAGGCCGGCCTGGTGCCCGAGACGCTGGAGACGCTGCGGCGCACCGGGCGCAAGATCCTGCCGGGCCTCGCGGAATGCGAGATCACCGCCGCCTATGCCGGGCTGCGCCCTGCGAGCGAGGAGAAATCCTATCGCATCCGCGCCGATCTGTCCGAGGGACTGATCACGGTAGGCGGGATCCGCTCCACCGGGCTGTCGGCCGCGCTCGGCATCGCCACGCATGTGGCGCGGCTTGCCGGGCGCCAGGCCGCCCGCCCGGTGCACTGGCTCCGCATGCCGGTGCTGGATCAGTTCGGCGCGCGGGACTGGCGCGCGCCCGGCAATGACGGCATCGTCTGCCATTGCGAACTGGTCACGCGCCGCGAGATCGAGGCCGCGCTGAGTGCGCCCGCCCCGGCCCATTCGCTGGCCGGGCTGAAGCGGCGGACGCGTGTGACGATGGGGCGCTGCCAGGGGTTCTACTGCACGGCGGAACTGGCGCGGATCACGAAAGGACGCCTCAGCCAGCCAATGAGCCGCCCGGCGGATCGGCGGGGCGGTAACGGCGATGCAGGCTGACGTCGCCATCATCGGCGCGGGCCCGGCCGGTCTGGCGGCCGCGGCAGAGCTGGCGCGGCGCGGCGCGGGGCGCATTGTCGTGCTGGAACGCGAGGCCGAGCCAGGCGGCATCCCGCGCCATTGCGGCCATTCTCCCTACGGCATGCGCGAATTTCGCCGGATCATGGGGGGCGCCGCCTATGCCGCCCGTCTGGCCGCCGCCGCAAACCGGGCCGGGGCCGAGATCCGCTGCCGGACCACCGTCACCGCGATCCGTCCCGGCCCGGAGCTGGAGCTGAGCAGCCCGGACGGCATCGCGCGCCTGTCGGCGGGCGCGGTGCTGCTGGCCACCGGCACCCGCGAATCGAGCCGGGTCCAGCGGATGATAGGCGGACAGAAACCAGGCGGCATCCTGACCACCGGCGCCTTGCAGGGGCTGGTCCACCTGAACCACCAGATCCCGTTTCGCCGCCCCGTGATCCTCGGCAGCGAGCTGGTGTCCTTCTCGGCCCTGCTGACCTGCCGGACGGGCGGGATCCGCCCGGTGATGATGGTCGAACCCGGCCCGCATCTGCGCAGCCGTCGTCTCGCGGCGCTGCTGCCCGGTCTGCTGGGCGTGAAGCTGCGCCTGAACACCGGCATCGCCGCGATCCACGGCGACGGGCAGGTGACCGGGGTGACGCTGGAGCGGGACGGCCGGGGCTGGCATCTCGACGCGGACGGGGTGCTCTTGACCGGAGAGTTCCGGTCGGAGGCGACGCTGCTGGCCGCGGCCGGGATCGCGCGGGATGCCGGCACGACCGGACCGGTGATCGACGCATTCGGGCGGATCGGGATGGACGGGTATTTCGCCGCAGGCAACCTGCTGCGCCCGGTCGAGACGGCCGGTGCGTGCTGGGCCGAGGGCCGCCGCGCCGCGCGGGCAATCGCGGCCCATCTGTCCGGCCGGTTGCCGGATGCGGAACAGGGTGTGCCGCTGACGGTCGAGAGCAACGCCATCCGCTACGCCCTGCCGCAGATGCTGATGCCGGAGGGACCCGGTCGGCATGACCGCATCCAGATCCGCTTCGCCCATCCCAGCTATGGCGTGCTGGAGCTGGTTCAGGACGAGGCGGTGCTGGTCAGCCGCCATGTCAGCGCGCGGCCGGATCAGCGCATCATGCTGCCGCTGCCCGAGCGGATGGGAAGCGATCCGGTGCGGCTGCGCTTCCGGGCCAGGACATGAAGATCCTCGCCATCGATCAGGGCACGACCTCGACGCGCGCGCTTCTGCACGGAGACGACGGGGTGCTGCGCCCGGTCATGCAGCGCGCGCATCTCCAGATCCGGCCCGCCCCCGGCCATGTCGAGCATGACCCGGAGGAGATCCTGGGCCATATCGCCGCCGCGATCGACTCCTCCGGCGCGGATCTGGTCGGGATCGCCAATCAGGGCGAAAGCTGCCTGGCCTGGGATGCGCAGGACGGGCGGGCGATCAGCCCTGTCATCGTCTGGCAGGACGACCGGACCGCCGGGATCACCGACGCGCTGCGCCGGGCGGGTGCGGGTCCGGAGGTTCAGGAGCGCGCCGGGCTGCCGCTGGACCCGTATTTCTCGGCCTCCAAGCTGGGATGGATCATGGCTCATGTTCCGCGCGCGGCCGAGCTGCATCGGATGGGCCGGCTACGACTGGGGACGACGGATGCGTTCTTTCGCGACCGGCTGACCGGGCGGCATGAGACCGACATCGCCACCGCCTCGCGCACATCGCTGATGGACCTCTCGCAAGGGTGCTGGGACGAGACGCTGTGCGAGATCTTCGGGGTGCCCGTCAACGCCCTGCCCCGGATCACCGAAAATGCCGGCGATCTGGGACGGATCGGTGACGGGCCGATCCTGGCGGCCAGCATCGTCGATCAGCAGGCGGCGCTTTACGGGCATGGCTGCCGCAGCCCCGGCATGGCCAAGCTGACGCTGGGCACCGGCGCCTTCGTGCAATGCCTGACCGGCGAATTGCTGCGGCCCGCGCGGCCCGGCCCGCTGCCGACCGTGGCCTGGCAGCTTCCGGGAGAGGCCGTCAGCCATGCGCTTGACGGGGCGGTCTATGCCGCCGCCGCGGCGGTGGACTGGGCAAGATCGCTGGGTCTGTTCGCCGAATATGACCAGATCGCGCGCTTTGCCGGCGAGGCTGCGATTGATCGCGGGCTGGTGTTTCTGCCCGCCCTGTCCGGGCTGGCCTGCCCGCACTGGGATCGCAGGGCGCGCGGCGCCTGGATCGGGCTGGGGCTGGAGCACGGTCCGGCCGACATGATGCAGGCGGTGCTGGAAGGGATCGCGCTGCGCGTCGCCGAGGCGGTGCAGGCGATGGCGGAATTGCAGCCGATCGCCGGTCTGTCCGTCGATGGCGGCATGGCGCGGAACGACTACCTTCTGGGCTTCCTCGCGGGATTGCTGGGCCAGCCGGTGCGGCGCGCGGCCGAAGTGGAAAGCACCGCGCTCGGGCTGGTCCATATGGCGATGGCGGGACAGGGCATGTCGCCGCCCCAGCCGGTCGCAGCGGATCCGATCCCATCCCCGCCCCACGACGCAGAGCGCGCGGCGCGGCGCATGGCGCAGTTTGGGCAGGTCCGCGAAGCGCTGTCCGCCCTGGCCCGCAGCCGGCCGGACGAAAGCTGAACCGTCGCGCAGCCGCATCGCCGTCGGGCTGAAACCGGCCGGAGCTTGGACGATTCGGACCGCGCGGACCGCGTTTCTCTGCCCGGCGGTTATGTTTCCGGCAAGCGCGGCAGACGGGCTGCGGCCAGCCCATGCTGGCCAGGGACGATCCCCGCAGCCTTCCCCCGCGCGCGACAATCACCTGTTTCCAAAAGAAATATTGAAATGACGCAAGGTCCGTCTAAACTCTGAGTTGTAAATCTGTACCGACCGGAGGTCAGCCGATGCCCCACGCCTCGCATAGCGACGGGCAGCAGCCAGCGATCATCTCCCGCCGCGCGCTGCTGCTGGGGGCCACGGCCCTTGCCGGAGCGGGAGCCGCCGCCGTTCTGGGCAGCGGCAGGGCCTCGGCGGCGTTGCAGATGAAAACCGAGATCCCGGCGCGCTCGCCGCTGGGGCTGGCGGATGACCTGCACAACCCGCGCGAGGTGCACTCGGTCAATGGCCGGTTCCGGCATGAATTGACCATGCGGATGAGCGATTACGAACTGCCCTATGCCAAGGCCCGGCTGCGGCTTTACGAGGGCGAGATCCCCGGCCCGACCTTCCGCGTCCATCCCGGCGACGAGATGGAGATCACGCTCCATAACAACATGCCGCCCAACCGCGACAGCGCCGCGCCGGTGCTGAACACGCCCAACCAGCTCAACTCCACCAATCTGCATTTCCACGGCTTCCATGTCAGTCCGAAGGCGAATTCGGACAATGTCTATCTGCAGATCAATCCGGGCGAGAGCTTCAACTACGTCGTGCGCCTGCCCGAGGATCATCCGGCCGGGAATTACTGGTATCACCCGCATCGCCACGGCTCGGTGGCGTTGCAGGTGGCGTCGGGCTGCGGCGGGATGATGATCGTGGAGGGCACGCTGGACGAGGTGCCGGAGATCGCGGCGGCCATCGAACGGGTTCTAGTGTTCCAGTCGCCGGTGGTCGATCCGAAAAGCGAGGATCTGGAAAGCTACGACACGATCTGGTCGCTGGATGCGGAACGGTTCTGGCTGGTCAACGGCCAGTTCCGCCCGCGCATCTATATCCGGGCGGGCGAGGTCCAGCACTGGCGGATGCTGAATGCGGGCGACCAGCAATTCCTGCCCTTGCAGCTTGCGGGGCTTGAGTTGCACGAGGTCGGATTCGACGGCAACCCCTATCCCGCGGCGCGTGAGACCGATGAGATCTTCATCGCGCCGGGCAACCGGATGAACCTGATGGTCAAGGCCGGCGCGCCGGGGGTCTATACGCTGGTCCGTCCGGCGTTCCGGCAGGGCAAGATGGAGCTGCCCGAGGTGCAGATGGCCGATGTGATCGTGCTGCCGACCGGCTCGGACAAGGTCGCAGCCGACGTGAAGATGGGCACCGCGCTGCCGTCAGGGCCGTTGCCGAAGAACCGCATCCTGACCGACATCACCGATGACGAGATCGACAACCGCCGCCAGATCGTGCTGGGCGTCACCGACACGCCGGGCATGTTCAAGAACACCGTGTTCACGCTGAACGGCCAGCCCTTCGATCCCAGGCGCGACGACATCGTCGCCCGGCTGGGTCAGGCCGAGGAATGGGAGTTCGTGAACACCACCCCCTTCCCGCATCCGATCCATGTCCATGTCAATCCGATGCAGGTCGTGGCGCTGAACGGGGTGCCGCTGGCCTACAAGCACTGGCAGGACACGATTCCCGTGCCCGCCGGGGGCACGGCGACGGTGCGGATGCGGTTCGAGGATTTCGACGGCCGCTTCGTCATGCACTGCCATATTCTGCCACATGAAGATCTGGGGATGATGTTGAATGTCGCTATTCAGGCATAAGGCTGCCGCGCTGATCGCATTGCTGCCGCTGAGCGCCGCGGCCGACGAGGCGCCGGCCATCCCGCCGCTCGTCTCGGGCTGCGTCTCCTGCCATTCGGCCGATGGCAATCCGCTGGTGGCGGGCGTGCCGATCATCGCCGGGCAGCGCGCGGATTACCTGGTCAGCGCGCTGAAATCCTATCGCAGCGGCTCTCGCAGCGGCGGACCGGCCGATGTGATGCGCCATTTCAGCGAAGAGCTTTCCGACAAAGATATCGAGGAGATTGCCGCATGGTTCAGCACAAACTGATCGCCGCCGCCCTGACGCTCGCGCTTGCCCCATCGCTGGGTCTGGCCGAGGATCTTGTCTATCTGACGACTGAGGAAGGCGAGGACCGGTTCATCGGCACCGAGCTGAAGCGGGATTATTTCAGCCTCGCCTCCTATCTCGAATATGAGGAGATCCAGACCTTCTGCGGGCCGGCCACCGTGGCGGGCGTCGCCAATTCGCTGAATATTGAGCGCCCCTCGCCGGACCGGCTGTATCCGTGGAAGCTGTTCACCCAGGACACGCTGTTCAACGAGGCGAACCAGAAGCTGAAATCCTTCGCCATGGTCGAGCATGAGGGGCTGACGCTGGCGCAGCTCGACACCTTCATCGAGAATCTGGGGTTGGTAGCCGAACATCACTTTGCCGATGAGACCAGCGTTGACGCGCTGCGCGAGGCGATCAAGACCGCACTGTCCGACCGCAATACCCGCTTCGTGGCGAATTACTCGCGCAAGGCGCTGCCGCAGGAGGGCGACGGTCATATCTCGCCGGTCGCGGCCTATGACGAGTCGACCGACACGGTGCTGATCCTCGACGTTGCGAAATACAAATATCCGCCGGTCTGGATCAGCGTGCAGAAGCTGCATGACGCGATGATGCTGACCGATGACGCCTCGGACCGCTCGCGCGGCTATGTGCTGGTCTCGGCCCCGTGATGCGGGCCGCGCCCACGCGACGCGCCCTGCTGCGCGGCGGCGCGAGTGCCGCAGCACTGGCGGTGATGCCGGGCATGCTGATGCCCGGCGCGGCCGTGGCGCGGTCGTTGAACGATGTGCGCGACCGGGCGCTGTTTCACTCGGTGCTCTACGCCCTCGCCGGCCCGGTCGAGATGGCGCCACAGCTTCTAGGCAGCGTCTCAGACGGCTTCGTCGCGAAATTCGGCGCGGCGGCGCTTGATGATCTGGTCGCCCATGTCGCCCGGGCCGGGGTGGCGGATGTGCTGACGGCGCAGTCCGATCCGACCCGCGAGGCGCATCTGCAATGGCTGACCGCGGCGCTGTTCACCGGCTCGGCCGACCCGGACGACAAAACCGCGCAGATGGTCAACTACCCGGTGGCGCTGTGCTGGAAATCGCTCAGCTTCGCGAAGGCCCCGGCGCTTTGTGCGGGGCCGGAATTCGGTTACTGGAACGGTGAATGGGGCGCGGCATGAGCGAGGCGGGCGATCTGAGCGCCGATATCGTCATCGTCGGTGCGGGCATGGGCGGCGGGCATCTGTCGCGCAGCCTGGCCGAGGCCGGGCGCGACGTGCTGGTGCTGGAAGCCGGCGGGCGCAAGACGCGCGGCGAATACCTGTCGGATTTCTTTCTGAACCCGGTCAAGGGGCCGCAGGCGCCCTATCCCAGTCAGGACTTCGCGCCCCATCCGCTGGACACGAATTACGACGATTTCTACGACCAGGCCGGGCCGGAGCGGTTCGTCGGTGCCTATCTGCGGATCTATGGCGGCACGAGCTGGCACTGGACCGGCTTTGCCGACCGGCTGCGGCCGGAGGATTTCCGGGCCGCGACGCTCTATGGCCGCGGCACGGACTGGCCGATCCGGTATGAGGATCTTTTGCCCTATTACCGCGAGGCCGAGATCCGCTGGGGCGTGGCGGGCGATCCCGACCATGTCTGGGGCGCGCCGCGTCAGGAAGGCGACCCCTATCCGATGCCGCCGATCCCGGCCTCCTGGATGGATCGCCAGATCCAGTCGCAGGCGCTCGACGCGATGGGGCTGCATGCCGCGATCTTCAGCCATGCCCGCAACTCGGTCATCTATGACGACCGGCCGGTCTGCTGCGGCAACAACACCTGCGTGCCGATCTGCCCGATCGGGGCGAAATACGACGCCTCGGTGGAGATGGACCGGGCGGTCAAGGCCGGCGCGCGGGTGGAGCTTCAGGCGCTCGTCACCCATATCTCGCTCGGCCCCGATCAGCGCGTTGTGGGGCTGACCATCCGCCGCCCGGATGGCAGCACGCAGCGCGTCACCGCCAAGACCTATGTGCTGGCCTGCCACGCGGTCGAGGTGCCGCGGCTGTTGCTGAACTCCGCGCAGGAGGGCGCGCCGAACGGGGTTGCCAATGGCAGCGACCAGGTCGGCCGCAACCTGCTGTCGCAATGGAATATCGATGTCTGGGGCACGGTCAGCGACCCGGTCTATCCGTATCGCGGCCCGCAGCAGACATCCGGCATCACCGAGTATCGCGATGGTGAGTTCCGCAAGGATTACGCGCCCTTCGGCACCTCCTTCATGAATAATGGCTGGAGCGGCAATTCCGATGCGACCAAGCTGTCCGAAGAACTGATCGCGCAGGGGATGCGGGGCGAGGCGCTTGTCAGCGCGCTGAACGAGCAGATATCGCGCCATGTCCGGCTCAACTCCTCGGCCGAAACCCTGGGCGATCCCGAGAACCGGATCACGCTGTCCGATCAGAAGGACAGCGCCGGCATCCCGAAACCGCGCATCGCCTTCACCGTGGATGACTACACCCGCGCCGGGATGGAGGTGGCGAAGACCGTCTCGACCGAGGTGCTGACGCGGATGGGCGCGGCCGACATCCAGACCAACACGCCCTATCTGTCGAACGCCATCATCGGCGGCACCACGCGGATGGGGACCGATCCGGCAGGTTCGGTGGTGACGCCGGATCTGAAGACCCACCAGCATGACAACCTGTATATCCTTGGCGCCAGCACTCATGTCAGTTGCCCGGTCAATGCGCCCTCGCTGACCATTGCTGCCATGGGCATAAGGCTGGCCGAACATCTGGGGCGCGTCGCCGGGCATGAATAGCGCCGGGCTGCTGCTTCTGGCGCTGCTGATCGTCCTGGGCAACGGTCTGCGCTCGGTCGTCACCTCGACCGTGTCGATCTCGCAGGGCAGCTTCGCCAGTTTCCTGTCGATCTCGGTCGAGGCGACGACGATGCTGATCGAGCAGCTCATGGGCGCGGTGCTGCTGTCGTTGCTGTTGGCCCCCTGGCTGATGCAGCGGTTCCGCACCGATCCGCTGGCGGTGGCGATGACATTGCTGTCCATCGCGGCGGCGGGCGGGCTGGCAGTGCTGTTCTTTCTGGCCCCGCCGGTCGATATCCGTGTCGCCGCCGTGGCGGTGCTGTTCCCGCTGCTGGGATTCGGGCTGGCGACGCTGGCGCCGATCTCACAACGCTGGATCGACCGCGCCGAGGGCGAGCGGCATCGCAAGCTGATGCTGGGGGCGTGGTCGGTGGCCATGCCCTGCGCCTTTCTGATCACCCCGCAACTGGTGCGGGTGGTGGCCCCGCGATACGGGCTCGACGTGTTCTTCCTGGGATTTGCCGGCATATTGCTGAGTTTTCTCTTCGCGATGGGGCTGCTGCGGATGCGGGACGCCCCGCGAACGGGCGCTGCCGCGCCGCCGATGCAAGGCGGGATGCTGTTCGCGGCGCTCATGGCGCTGTTCAGCTTCCAGCTTGTCACCTTCCTGATCTCGGTCGAAGGGCTGCGCTCTGCCCTGGTGATGCCGGCGGCAGGGCTGATGGTGGTCTGCCTCGGCTGGCTGATCCGGGTCTGGCGGCGCGCGCGGGCGCAGGCCGGAAATGCAAGCTCCACCGGGGGCGGACGCCAGATGGCCGGGCTGTTTCTCATGCTGTTCCTGCTGAACATGGCGACGACGGGGTTCTACGACAACGCTTTCATGGTGCGGCATCTGTGCTCCAACACGCTGATCGCGGATCGCGCGACCATCTCGGCGCTGGCACAGGTCGCGGCGACCCTGCTGACCGCCGCGGCGCTGCGATGGGGGGTGTCGCAATCCCTGCTGATCCTGCTGGGCGTCGGGCTGAGCTTGGCCGGGCTTGCCTCCTACATGGCCTATCCGGGGCTGCTGGTGCCGGGCTACGGGATCGAGACGGAGAATCTGCTCTTCATCGCCTCCCGCTCGGTCACCGGGGCGGGTGTGGGCATGGCGTTGACCGCCGCGATCTTCGCCGTGGACCGGCTGGCCGGCACGGACACCCGCGCCCCGCTGTTCCTGGCCTTCGTGGTCATCCTCGGCACCGAGGTCGGGCTGGAGGCGATGGAGGTGCTGGGCCAGGCGGTAATGCTGGCGCGCGACACGACCTCGCCGCCTTATCTCATGTTCTTCCTGTTGCAGGCGATGCTGGCGCTGTTGTCGCTCAGCGGGCTGTTCCTGCGCGACCGCCGCGCTTCGGGCCAGCCGCAACCGGCCTGATCGCCCCCTGCGCGACCGGCCGGTCGCCGACCCGCTTGCAGTGACGCGCATGCGATGCGGCCACGGGCGCGGACCGCACGTGGCGCGCAAGCCACAGCGTCCGGGCTGACGCCGCCTGCCCCAGCCGCGGCAGTGGGGGCAAGCGGCTGAGCGCGATCGGTTTTGCGCCTTGCCACCGACGGTTATCCCCGCCGCACGTCGCGCGGGGCGGCAAAAAACGCAGCGCGGCGATTGCCGGTCGCGCCGGGCCTGCGCTATGGGATGGATATTGAACGGCACGGCGCCGGTGAGATTTCCATGTCCCGCATTGTCTTTACCGATTTTCGCAGCGACGGGCATCAGTTCGAGGTCACCGTCGAGCGCGACGATGCGCCGACCGAAACCGTCCGGTTCGAGGCCCCCGCCGCCGTCAGCTTCGGCCACGACCTGATTGCGCATGCCCTCTCCACCCTCGCCGCGCGCAAATATTCCGACGTGCATTTCGATTTCCCGGTCAGCGCCGCATGCCTGGGACGCATCCAGCCCTTCACGCTGTGCCTGCCCACCGCCGCCGCTCCGGCGGAGGAGGAACGCTGGGCGCGAAATGAAACCGGGGTGACGCTGTCCTTCAGCGGCGGGTTCGATTCCCTGGCGGCACTGGCGCTGATGCCGGGGGACACGTCGCTCGTCTCGCTCGATTTCGGGGGGCAATTCGCGCGCGAGCGGCGCGGCTTCACCAGTTTCGATCCGATCATCATCGGCACCAACCTGACCGAGACCTCGCTGCGCAGCACGTCGTGGTCCTTCATGGGGATCGGCGCGATCCTGACCGCAAAGACCACCGGCAGCCGATACATGACCTTCGGCGCCATCCTGGATCAGACCGCCGATTCCTTTGCCAAGCCGCCACCTTATACGCGGAACCGGACCTTTCCCGCGTTTTCGGCCTGCGGTTTCGTGAATGCGCCCTATGTGATGGGCATCACCGAGCTGGGCACCGCCCGGATCATCGCGCAGGCCTATCCTGACAAGGCGCGGGATGCGCTTTTGTCGCTGTCCAGCCCCAATGCCGAGAAATTCGCCCGCAAGGGGCTGCTGCTGCAGTATTACGAAAAGCAGTTCGGCCTGTCGCTGGACCTGCCCGAGATCAGGTTCCTCGACCGCCCGACCTACAAGTTCGGCGAGCTGATGGGCGGCGATACGATGTCACCCTGGTATATCAGGGAATACGGTGCCGAGAACGCGGCGAAGATGACCGCCGAGATTCCCGCCCGCGCCCATGAGATCGCCCGCACCCGCAGCCTGGCGTTTCTGGAGAAATACAATCAGAGCTTCTACCAGGATTTTCCGGCGGTGCTGAAACCGGGGCTGGAGGCCGCGCTGCGCCGCTATCGGATGGAGCCCTATGACGCCACCGATCAGGCGGATTTCGACGCGGTGGGCGATATGCTGGCCCTGCGATACGAGATCAGCGGCCGCGCCGCGCCCGCGCCGAAAGACGACGCGGATCCGGCGTGACCCACGCCGCCGCGCCCGGACCGATCTAGCCCGCGACCCGGCTGAGCGCGCCGTCAATGGCGTCGGTGATGCGGTCGATATCGTCCGGCGTGGCGATCAGCGCCGGTGACAGGCACAGCGTGTTGTTCAGCCCCGGAAGCGAGCGGTTGGTGGCGCCGATGATGACGCCCTGCGCCATGCAGTCGGCCACCACCGCTTGCACCTGCTTCTCCTCCAGTGGCTCCTTCGTCCTTCGGTCGGCCACCAGTTCCGCCCCGCAGAACAGCCCCTTGCCGCGCACATCGCCGATCACGGGGTGGCGGTCCTGAAGGTCGCGCAGATTGGACAGCACCCGTTCGCCCATCGCGGTGCAGTTTTCCAGCAGCCCCTCATCCTCGATGATGCGCATGTTTTCGAGCGCCGCGGCCGGGCCGGCGGTGCATCCGCCAAAGGTCGAGATGTCGCGGAAATAGCCCAACGGATCGCTGGCATCGTCCTTGAACATCTCGAAGACGCGGTCGGTCGTGACCGTGCAGGAGATCGCCGCGTAACCCGAAGCCACGCCCTTGGCCATGGTCACGAAATCCGGCTCGATCCCGTAATGCTGATAGCCGAACCAGGTGCCGGTCCGGCCAAGCCCGCACACCACCTCGTCGATATGCAGCAGGATGTCGTATTTGCGGCAGATCTCCTGCACGCGCGGCCAATAGCCTTCTGGGGGCGTGATGACCCCGCCGCCCGCCGTCACCGGCTCCAGCACGATGGCGCCGATCGAGTCGGGGCCTTCGCGCAGGATCACCTCCTCGATGGCATCGGCGGCGCGGCGGCCGTAATCCTCCACGTCCCATTGCGCGCGGTATTCCAGGCAATGCGGCACCCGCACGAACCCGTCGGGGAACGGCCCGTATTGCTCGGCCCGCTGATCCTGTCCGCAGCTTGCCAGCGTGGCGATGGTGGTGCCGTGATAGTCGCGGTCGCGATAGAGGATCTTCCATTTCCGCCCGCCGTGATGGCGCGCCGCGATCTGGCGGACCATCTTGTAGACCTTCTCATTCGCCTCGGAGCCGGAATTGGAGTAGTAGACCCGGCTCATCCCCGGCATCTTCTCCAGCAGCCGCTCGGCAAACACAGCCGCCGGGACATTGCCCGCCGCCCCGGCGAAATAGTTCAGCCGGACAAGCTGGTCGCGCACCGCGTTGGCGATGCTTTCGCGCCCGTATCCGACATTGACCGTCCACACCCCGCCCGAGACGGCGTCGAGATATTCCTTGCCGGTCGCGTCCCAGAGCCGCATCCCCTTCCCTTCGACGAAGACCCGCGGATCGCTGGTCTCATATTGCTTGTGCTGGCTCAGATGATGCCAGACATGGGCGCGGTCTGCGGCGACCACCTCGGAGATGTCGTTCTGGGTCAGGTCGAGTGTCATCGCGCTCCTCCGCTCATGCGCCACGGCCCTGCCGGGCGGCATCCGTCGTCGACAGGTTTGCCGATCCGCCCCCGCGACACAAGCCGAACCGCGCCGCCAACCATCGCGATGCGCCGCCCGGCAAGCGCGCCGATCCCTGCCCGCACCGCCACGGCGGCGGAGACATGCGGGGCTGAGGGGCCGAGCGCGCGTGCGGTCTGCATGGCGGTCATCCGCATCGGGCCAATCCGTCCAGGCCGGTCGGACCGCATCCGACGCCTCGCCGCGACCGGCAAAACCCGTCGGCGGGCGGGCCGGGCCATGGCGCATCCGTCTGCATCGGCCGGGAACTTTCGCCTATCGGCACTGTTGAACCGCAGAATTTTCAGCCTATTCTGCCGGCGACCCGTCGCGTCAGAGCCCAGGAAGGAACGCAATGACCACCGAGACGAAACGTGCCGCCGAGCAATCGCAGCAGCAGATCGAAGAGGTGACGGCGGTGGTCCTGCCCGAACCCAAGGGCGATGTGGTGCCGCTGGAAGGCGCCGACCAGCCAGTTGCCGAAGAGATCCGCCGGCGCATGGATGAGATCAACCTGAAGGATACCGGATCGATCGTCCATTTCGGCTCGGCCGCGCAGGCGGAGTTGCAGGAAATCAGCCAGCAGATGCTGGCCGATGTGAAGAACAAGGATGTCGGGCCGGCGGGCGAATCGCTGCGCGGCATCGTCACCACGATCCGCGGCTTCTCGGTGAACGAGCTGGACATGCGCCGCGAGCGCAGCCTGTGGGAGCGGCTTCTGGGCCGCAGTGCGCCATTTGCGAAATTCGTCGCCAATTACGAGGATGTGCAGGGCCAGATCGACAAGATCACCGAGGATCTGATGAGCCATGAGCATCAGCTTCTCAAGGACATCAAGTCGCTCGATCTGCTCTATGAGCGGACGCTGAACTTCTACGAGGAGCTGGCGCTCTATATCTCCGCGGGCGAGGCCAAGCTGCGCGAGATGGATGAAGAACTGATCCCCGCCAAGGAGGCCGAGGTGCAGGCCAGCCCGGCCGACGGTCAGGTCATGGAGGCGCAGGAGCTGCGCGATCTGCGCAGCGTGCGCGACGATCTGGAACGGCGGGTGCATGATCTGAAACTGACCCGGCAGGTGACGATGCAGTCCCTGCCCTCGATCCGGCTGGTGCAGGAAAACGACAAGTCGCTGGTCACCAAGATCAACTCCACGCTGGTCAACACCGTGCCCCTCTGGGAGACGCAGTTGGCGCAGGCGGTCACGATCCAGCGGTCGGCCGACGCCGCAGGCGCGGTGAAGCAGGCAAGCGACCTGACCAACGAATTGCTGGAGAAGAACGCCGAGAATCTGCGCCAGGCGAATGCCAATATCCGCACCGAGATGGAGCGCGGCGTGTTCGACATCGAATCGGTGCGCACCGCCAATGCCGAGTTGATCGCCACGATCGAGGACAGCCTGCGCATCGCCGACGAGGGCAAGGCGCGCCGCGCCGCCGCCGAGGAAGAGCTGGTGCGCATGGAGGACGAGCTGCGCCGGACGCTGTCGGCGGCCTCGGCCGGCCGGACGCGCGCCGTCGAGGGCGAGACGGGGGCGGCCGCGACGTGATCCTGCGCCGCCGCACCCTGGCTGCAGAGACCCGGCCCCGGCGCGCGCTGCCGGGGCTGGTGGCATGTCTGGGCGCGCTCGCGGCCACCGCTTGCGTCGATTCCACCGATCCGGGCCGGCTGCCTCCCGAGCCCGCCGCGCCCGCCGCGCCCGCCCCCATCGTGGCACCCCCGCCAGAGCCGCGCCCCACATCGGCCCTGCGCGCCGCGCGGGCGCAGCGCGCGGCCGAACAGGCACGGACCGCCAGCCTCGCCGCCAGCACCCCGGCCAGCCAGACCATGCATGGCTATTTCGAGGGGGTGGAGGACATGCTGACCGCGCGCGGCCAGCTCCGCCGCGACGATGGCCGCGACATCGCGCTGAGCGCCGAGCAACTGACCGAGAATTTCGTCCAGATCGCGCTTTACGACGAATACTGGCGCGACGGGGCGCAGCTCGTGGCCGAGGCGCGGCCCTCGAAGCTGCGCCGATGGGCGCAGCCGGTCCGGGTCGCGGTGGAGTTCGGCGAATCCGTGCCGCCCGCCACACGCACGCGGGACCGGGCGAATGTACAGTCCTTTACCGAACGGCTGGCGCGGATCACCGGCCACGACATTGCCGTGACGCCGGGCGGCGGCAATTTCACCGTGCTGTTCCTCAACGAGGACGAGCGGCGGCGGATCGGCCCGCGGCTGGAGGCCCTGGTGCCGGGCATTCCCGGCGGCGACATCCAGGCCATCGAGGGGCTGCCGCCGCAGAATTACTGCACGGTCTTTGCCTATTCCATCGGCGCCAGCCCGGTCTATTCCGAGGCGGTGGCGATCATCCGCGCCGAACTGCCGCCCGGCCTGCGCAAATCCTGTATCGAGGAAGAGCTGGCACAGGGCATGGGGCTGGCCAATGACAGCCCGGAGGCGCGGCCCTCGATCTTCAACGATGACGAGGAATTCGCCCTTCTGACCCATCACGACGCGCTGCTTCTGGAAATTCTCTACGATCCAAGGCTGCGCCCCGGCATGACCCGCGACAGCGCCGAGCCGATCGTGCGCGAGATCGCCGCGAATCTGCTAGACTGAGAGGCGCGGACCCGCTTGCGCCGCAATCCGGCCCGCGCCACCGACGACGACCAAAAGGCGGCCCGGACCGCCGACACAGCACGGAGAGACCCATGGCCCTGTTCGACTTTCTTTCGGGCGAATTCATCGACGTCATCGAATGGACCGACGACACCCGCGACACGATGGTGTGGCGGTTCGAGCGGCGCGGCAACGCGATCAAATACGGCGCCAAGCTGACCGTGCGCGAAGGCCAGTCGGCGGTGTTCGTCCATGAGGGGCAGATCGCGGATGTGTTCGGGCCGGGGCTCTACATGCTCGAAACCAACAACATGCCGATCCTGACCTCGCTTCAGCATTGGGATCACGGCTTCAAGTCGCCCTTCAAATCCGAGATCTATTTCGTCAACACCACCCGGTTCAATGGGCTGAAATGGGGCACGAAGAACCCGATCATCGCGCGCGACCCGGAATTCGGCCCGGTCCGCATCCGCGCCTTTGGCACTTATTCCATGCGGGTCACGGAGCCGGCGAAATTCATGGCCGAGATCGTCGGCACGGATGGCGAATTCACCAGCGACGAGATCACCTTCCAGCTTCGGAACATCATCGTGCAGGAGTTCTCGCGCATGATCGCGTCATCCGGGATCCCGGTCCTGGACATGGCGGCCAATACCGATCAACTGGGCAAGATGGTGGCCAAGGCGATTGCGCCGACGATTGCCAATTACGGGCTGACCATCCCGGAATTCTATATTGAAAACGTCAGCTTGCCCGATGAAGTTGAGGCGATTCTGGACAAGCGCACCTCGATGGGGATCATCGGTGACCTGGATCGCTTCGGGCAATATGCGCAGGCCGAGGCGATGCTGAACGCCTCGCAGAACCAGGGCGGCGCGGGGGCCGGCATGGGTGCAGGTCTGGGCGCTGCGATCGGCATGGGCATGGCGGCGCGCAGCGGTCCCTGGGGCCAGATGCCCTCAGCCCAGCCCTCGCAGCCGCCGCAGGGCGGCGGTGCCCTGCCCCCGCCTTTGCCGGGGCCGCGCAGCGAAACCGTCTGGCATGTCGCCAAGGATGGCGCGGCGGACGGGCCTTACGGGCGCGGCCATCTGGGCCGGATGGTGCGCGACGGCAGCTTCACCCGCGAGACCTTGGTCTGGACCGCCGGACAGGATGGCTGGAAACCCGCCGATGAGGTGGCCGAGCTGGCGCAGCTCTTCACCGTCTCGCCCCCGCCTCCGCCGCCCTTGCCCAAGCCCTGACGGCCCCGTAACGCCGGCACCGGGCGCGGCGCGACCGCCCGGCCCATGACGACGGATTGACCCGATGCCCACCCCGCCGAGCGAGTTCCGCTACCCTTGCGAGCAATGCGGCGCGAGCCTGACCTTTTCGCCGGGCGCGCAGCAATTGAAATGCCCCTATTGCGGCCATGTGCAGGAGATCGGGCCGGGGGCGGGGCGGGCACCGGCCCGCTCAAGCCGGGAGGGCGCAGAGGGCGAGCGCGAATTGCTGCGCGACCCCTCCACCGGGCGGGCGCTGCAATGGGATGCCGGTCACAAGGCGCCGCTTTTGCGCGAAATCCCCCTGGAACAGGGGCTGCGGCTGGATCGGGGCAGCGAGATCGCACAGGAGATCCGCATGCTCTCATGCCCGAATTGCGGGGCGAAATTCGATCTGGAAGGCGAACATCACTCCACGCGCTGCCCGTTTTGCGCCACGCCCGTCGTCACCGATACCGGCGCCACGCGTCAGATCAAGCCGCAGGGCGTGGTGCCCTTCGTGGTGACCGAGGATCAGGCCCGCGCGGCGCTTGACGACTGGCTGGGGCGGCTGTGGTTCGCGCCGTCCGGGCTGGTGAAATACGCCCGCAAGGGACGGCGCATGGCCGGTGTGTATTCGCCGTTCTGGACCTTCGATGCGGACACGCAATCGGCCTATTCCGGGGCGCGGGGCGACTGGTATTACGAGACCCGCTGGGTCACGCAGACGGTGAACGGCAAGTCCCGCCGGGTGCAGCAGCGCGTGCGCAAGACCCGCTGGCGGCAGGTCAGCGGCCGCGTCGGGCGCGCCTTCAACGATGTGCTGGTGCTGGCCTCATCGGCTCTGCCGCGGCGCATCACCGATGCACTGACGCCGTGGGACCTGTCGCATCTGCGCCCTTACGATCCGCAATATCTCGCCGGGTTCGAGGCCGAGGGCTATACCATCCCGCTGGAGGCCGGGCACGGCATCGCAAGGCAGGAGATGGACGCGGTGATCGCCATGGATATCCGGCGCGACATCGGCGGGGACGAACAACGCATCTCGCGCGTGCGCACCGCCCATTCCGAGGAGACCTTCAAGCATATCCTGCTGCCGGTCTGGTCGGCCGCGTATAAATACAGCGGCAAATCCTATCGTTTCGTGGTGAACGGCCAGTCCGGCCGGGTGCAGGGCGAACGGCCCTGGTCGATGTGGAAGATCGCCGTTGCGGTCATTCTCGGGCTGATTGCGGTGGCCCTGATGCTCTGGTTCGCGCAAGCCAGCGGTTATGTGCAATTCAGTGCCGACGGGTTTTCCTCCGGGGGCGAGTATATTATCCAGGGCTACTGATTTTTTATGGGAGGCCGACGATGATCCTGTGCTGCGGCGAATCGCTGATCGACATGGTGCCCGAGGATGGGGCCTTCCTGCCGCTGCCGGGGGGATCGGTCTATAACACCGCGGTGGCGCTTGGCCGGCTGGGGGCGGATGCGGGCTATCTCTGGCCGATCTCGACCGATGATTTCGGCGCAGCACTGCGCGGTCCGCTGGAGAAGGCCGGGGTGGATCTGTCGCTTTGCCCCGCAACCGACCGGCTGACCACGCTGGCCTTCGTGTTCCTGAATGACGGCCATGCCAGCTACAGCTTCTATGACGAGGCCACGGCCGGGCGGATGTTCGACGAGGGCGAGCTGCCCGCCCTGCCCGACGGGCTGGAGGCGCTGTTCATCGGCGGGATCAGCCTGATCCAGGATCCCTGCGGCGCAACGGTGGACGAGGTCGCGCATCGCGCGGCCGAATCCGGCGCGGTGGTGATGGTCGATCTGAATATCCGCCCCAATCTCATCCGCGACGAGCGCGCCACCAAGTCGCGCCTTGAAGGGCTGATGCGGGTGGCCGATATCGTGAAGATCTCGGATGACGACGCGGCCTGGCTGTTCCCGGACCATGCGCCAGAGGACTCCGCCGTGCAGCTTCTGGACCTGGGTCCGCTGCTGATCCTGCGCACCCACGGGGCGGAAGGCGCGACCGCGATTCACCGCAACGGACAGGTCAACCGCAAGGCCGAGCCGGTCGAGATCGCAGACACGATCGGCGCGGGCGACACCTTCAATGCCGGGCTGCTGACCGCGCTGTCGGAGGCCGGGGTTCTGGACAAGACCGCGCTGGAAAAGCTGGATGAGGAGACACTGGGCAAGGCGCTTGATTTGGCGGCGCGCGCCGCCGCCGTCACCGTCTCGCGGCCCGGCGCGAATCCGCCCTGGCGCGAGGAACTCTGACCGCCCGCCCGCGCCCGACCGTGACCCCCTGCAAAACAAGACGCCGCCCGTAATTGAGCGGCGTCATGTCATGTCACCCGGTCAGCAGGCGTCAAGCGGCTTCGGCATCCTCGGCGGCCTGGCGGCGTTCGCTTTCCTCGCGCGAGAGCGCGACCGAGGTGCGCACCCCCTTCGACACGAATTCCATCAACCCTTTCACCACCCGCTCGTTCGGGTCGATCCCGGCGCAGGACAAAACTTCGCGCCCGTCGCGCGACCGCGCCCAGCGGGCGATCTGTTCAGGCCCGTTGCCGTATTTCTTGTCGTCTGCAATGGCATCATCAAGCGCCGCGAGCACAACTGCCGCGAACAGCTTTCGGGCACGCTGCCCCTGTTCAAAATTAAAAGCCGAGCCGTCTACGAAATCACGCATCTTTACCGTCCTGACCAAATATGGTTCCCTCGACCCGTATGGACCGGATCCAGAGCTTGATTCTGGGTGGTGGAACTGTCTAACTCAACCGAACCTTAATTCGGTATACCACTGTCGTCATGTCTGCCATGCAGTGCATACATGGCTCTGCACCTTTTATCACACCCGTATGATGTAACGCCTGACGCGCTTTCAAGGTTGCAGCCTTCAGGTGGGACATTATTCAAAAAGATCAAGCTGTCGGCTCGGTTTTTTCGCGTCAGCCCCCAGACTTGACAAGGTGATGCCCAAAAGCCGCACACCGCGCGGATCGGGCATGACCCCGGCCAGCAGTGTCTGCGCCGTATCCAGCAGCTCCTGTTCCGAGGTGACGGGGCGCGGCAGCGACTGCGCACGGGTGATTTGTTGGAAATTGGCGAACTTCACTTTCAGGGTGACGGTGCGGCCCCGGGATTTATGCGCATCGGCATGGCGCCAGACCTTCTCGGCAAGTGCTGCGAGCGCGTCCTGGCCCTCTGACAGCGTATGCAGATCCTCGGAATAGGTCCGTTCCGCCCCGATTGACTTTCGCGTCCGGTCGGGCTTGACCTCGCGATTGTCGATCCCGCGGGAGATGTTGAAATACCATTTCCCCGATTTGCCGAATCGCGTTTCGAGGAATGCGAGCGATTGCGCGCGCAGATCGGCGCCGGTCTCGATCCCCAGCCGTTTCATCTTTGCCGCCGTCGCCGGTCCGATGCCGTGGAACTTGTGCACCGGCAGGGCGGCGATGAAGGCCTCGCCCCGCCCCGGCGGGATGACGCATTGCCCGTCGGGCTTGTTCTGGTCCGAGGCGATCTTGGCCAGGAACTTGCAATAGCTGATCCCCGCGCTCGCGGTCAGCCCGGTCTCGGCTAGGATGGCGGCGCGGATCTCGGCCGCGGTTTCGGTGGCGGTCGCGCCTGCGGCCAGCCGCCCGGTCAGGTCCAGATAGGCCTCGTCCAGCGACAAGGGCTCGATCTGCGGGGTGTAGCGGGCGAAGATCGCGCGGATCTGCTGGCTGACGGCGCGATAGACCTCGAAGCGCGGCTTCACGAAGACCAGGTCCGGGCAGCGCCGCGCCGCCGTGACCGAGGGCATGGCCGAGCGCACGCCGAATTGCCGCGCCTCGTAGCTGGCGGCAGCGACCACCCCGCGCCGGCTGCTGCCGCCGACGGCAACCGCCTTGCCGCGCAGCTCGGGATAGTCGCGCTGTTCGACGGATGCGTAAAAGGCGTCCATGTCGATATGGACGATGCGGCGCGGCGTCGCGGCCGCATCGCTCATTCGACCGCGACCGCCGCGCCGTCGGCCGTCATCCCCTCGCCCACCCGGTCGAAGCGCAGATAGGCGATGCCGCGCCCGTCCGACTGGGTGTGAACCACCCCCGCCTCGCGCCCGTCGCCCGACAGGATCGGCGTGCCCGGCGGCACCGCGCCTGACAGCGTCACCCGGCGCAGCCCCTTCTTGAGCTGGGTCTTGTGCTTCATCCGGGCCGTCACCTCCTGCCCGACATAACAGCCCTTGCGGAAATCGACGCCGTTCAGCCGCTCGAACCCCATTTCGAGGATATAGCTGTCATTCGGCACCAGCTCCGCCCCGGCCTGCGGCACCAGATGGGCCACGCGCAGCGCATCCCAATCGGTTTCGTCGCTCTCGCCCACGCCATAGCCGCGCCAGCCAAGCGCCGGGTCGCGCGGATCGGGGATCGCGCCGTCGGGCGCGGGACCGGTGCCGCGCGTGACCGGGCGCGGATCATCCGCGATCTCGACCTTGGCGCGCAGCTTGTACATGCTCAGCCGTCGCTTCAGATCTTCGGCCTGATCGGCGGCCACGTCGATCAGATAGCCATCTCCGTCCGGCACGACGAAGAAATCGGCCAGATATTTGCCCTGCGGGCTCAGCAGCGCGGCATAGATCGGCGCGCGGCTGACATCATTGGTGATGAGACCCTGAAGGAAGTCCTCGCGCTCAGGCCCGGTCACGCGCAGCAGACGGCGTTCGCTCATTGGGTTCTGTCCCCGAATTGCAGTTGCACGAGCGCGGCATAGGCCCCGCCCTTCTCCATCAGTTGGTCATGGCTGCCCTGTTCGACAACCCGCCCCCCCTCCAGCACGACGATGCGGTCGGCATTGCGGATGGTGGAGAGGCGATGCGCGATCACCAGCGACGTGCGGCCCTGCGACAGCTCGTCAAGCGCCTCCTGCACCAGCCGTTCGGAGGCCGCGTCGAGCGCCGAGGTGGCTTCGTCCAGCAACAGCACCGGGGCGTCGCGCAGCACCGCCCGCGCAATCGCCACACGCTGCCGCTGCCCGCCCGACAGCGCCGATCCGCGCGGCCCGGCGGGGCTTTCCAGCCCGCCCGGAAGGGCATCGGCAAATTCCGCGACATGGGCGACCTCGATGGCACCGCGCAGCGCCGCCGTCTCGGCGTCGCGGCCGAGGGTGATATTCTCGCGGATGGTTTCGTCGAACAGCGCCGGGTCTTGCGACACCACAGAGAACTGGTCGCGCAGCACTGCCAGATCGAACGCCTCCAGCCCGGTGCCGCCGAGGGTGATCCGGCCCTGATCGGGATCGGCCATGCGGGTGAGCAGGTTGAACACGGTGGTCTTGCCGGCACCTGACGGCCCGACAAGGGCGGTGGTCTGCCCGGCCTCGGCCACGAAGCTGAGCCCGCGCAGCACCGCCGTGTCGCCATAGCTCAGATACACGTCATCGAAGGCGATCCGGGTGGTCTCCGGCGGCGCGGTGCGGTCGCCCGACCGGATCGAGGGGGCCGTGTCGAACACCTGATAGATCCGCTCCAGGCTGGCCGCGGCGACCTGCCACGACCCTGCCAGCCCGCCCAGCCTGCGCAAAGGCTGAAAGGCCAGCGACAGGGCGCTGAAGAACGCCATGAAATCACCGACCGTCCGCTCTCCGCTGGTGACCTGCGCCCCGCCAAGCGCCAGCACCCCCACGAAGCCCAGCCCGGTCACGATGTCGATCATCGCAGGCACCACCGCGCCGGTTGCAGCGATCTTGACCTCGGCCTGCCGGATCCGCTCGACGATGGCGGCGAAGCGCGCGGTCTGGTGATCCTCGATCCGGTTCAGCCGCACCGTGCCGATCCCGTGCAGCACCTCGTCGATGCGGGTCGCCCGGTCCGAGGCGTTGCGCCGCGCGCCACGGGTCTTGCGCCGCACATAGCGCTGCACGAAGATCGTGGGCAGGATCAGCAGGGGGGCCCCGATCAGCGCCGCCAGCGTCCATTCCGGGTCAATCATCACCGCGACGTAGAACAGCGAGACGAGCGCCACGATGTCGCGCCCGGCGCCGGTGATGAAGCTCTGCCAGATGCTCTGCACCGCCTTGGTGTCGCCCTGGATCCGCTCGATCAGCGCGCCGGGCGGGTTCTGCTGGAAGAAATTCATGTCCAGCCGCATGATATGGGACAGCAGATCGACCTGCATTCGCGTTGCCACGCTCTGCTGCACCGAGACGAGCAGGCTGCGATTGATGACCGAGGTGACGGCGCGGATCACGAACAGCGCGAAGATGACGCCGCCGACCCACCACATCGCGTCGCTCTCGCCGCCGACAAAGACCCGGTCGAACAGCGGCTTCAGCATCCAGCTCAGCACCGCCAGCGTCGATCCCTCGACCACCATGAAGAAGAACGCCACCGACATGCGCGGCCAATGCGCCCGCAGGTAATCGCGCCAGATCCGTCCGAAGAGATGCCTGCTGGAATTATCCTTCATGCCATGATCTAGCCCGTCCCCGCGCCACCCCGCAAGCGGCCGGGCTATTTCCGTTGCAGCACCCGGAACGCGGCCGAGGCGCCCCAGCCCGCCGCCACCGCGATCAGCAGCGACAACAGCCCGTAGAGCAGCGGCCGTTCAAAGGCCAGCCGGTGCAGCCAGCGTTCCACCCCGACCTTGCGCACATCCAGCGGCGCGGAATAGCTGTCCACCACCCGGCCGTTGCGCAACAGAAAGATGCGGATCTTGTAATCCCCCTCGATCAGATTGGCGGGCAGGCGGAAATCGGCACGGAACAGCGTGTCGCGCGCCAGCCGGACCGCGCCCTCATCCAGCCGGTAGCTGCCATCCGCGATGCGCGAGACGATCATCGCCTCGGTGAAATCGGTCGGGTTCTCGACCGAGAAGGGGCGGGCGAAAGCCCGCATCGCCATCGGGATCGAGATGCGGTAGCGGGCATCCACCTCGCGGTTGAGGATCAGGTCCAGCGGCGCGGTGGAGGCCACGGAGTAGAAGCTGGGCGCAGATCCCACGACGACGCTTTCGGTGTTGACCCAGATGCCCAGCTTGCGCTCCTTGCGGCGGATGGTGACGCTGCGCGGCGGCCCCTCCACCGTCGCCACCACGTGCAGCAGGCTGTTCATCTGCACCGGCGTCTCGCGGCGCACCGCGCCATACAGGATGATGTCGGAGCCGTCGAAGCTGGCGGTGATCGACACCTCGTCCGATGACAGCCCGGCCACGACCTGCTCGCGCGCCTGCGGGCGGGGCCTGCGGAACCCGCCGCGATTGGCCTCGGGCGAGGGGAAGGACATGATCGGCGGCTCGACCGCGGCTTGCCCGCTTGCTGGCCCCGCCCCCGGCCCGGCGATCAGGGCCAGCATCACCGCCATGCCGCTCAGCCACGCCCGCATCACAGGATCCCCGGCGTCAGCGAATAGAGATTGTCCGGCCGCAGGAACAGATCCAGCGCCAGCTTGACGCAGACCGCCAGCACCACGAGCGCCAGCAGGATGCGCAGCTGTTCCGCCCGCAGGCGCGAGCCGATCTGGGTGCCGATCTGCGCCCCCGTCACCCCGCCCACGATCAGCAGCACCGCCAGCATGATATCGACGGTGTTGTAGCTGACCGCATGCATCAGCGTGGTAAAGGCGGTCACGAAGGTGATCTGGAACAGCGAAGTGCCGATCACAACCTTGGTCGGCATCCCCAGCAGATAGATCATCGCCGGCACCATGATGAAGCCCCCGCCCACCCCCATCATCGCCGACAGAACCCCCACGCACAGCCCCACCGCAAGCGGCGGGATCACGCTGAGATACAGACCCGAGGTGCGGAACTTCATGCGCAGCGGCAGGGCGTGGATCCAGCCGTGATGCCGCCGCCGGGCGCGCGCGCCCGACCTTGTGCGGCGCAGCGCGCGCAGGCTTTCGGCGAACATCATGCAGCCGACCACGCCCAGCATCACCACATAGCTGATCTGGACCACCAGCTCGACCTGGCCGATCCGTCGCAGCAGGTTGAACAGCAGCACCCCCAGCAGCGATCCGGTCAGCCCGCCCACCAGCAACACCGTGCCCATGCGGAAATCCACGCTGCGCTTCTTCACATGGCCGAGCACGCCCGAGATCGACGAGGCAACCACCTGGTTCGCCCCCGTGGCCACGGCAATGGCCGGCGGGATGCCGATGAAGAACAGAAGCGGGGTGATCAGGAATCCGCCACCCACGCCGAACATCCCGCTCATCAACCCGACGATGCCGCCAAGGCCGATCAGAGTGAAGGCGTTCACCGAAACCTCGGCGATCGGAAGATAGATCTGCATGAATCCCAACCCGTTGGTGGGCCTCGTCTAGCGCCGTGACCCGGTCCAGTCAAAGCCGCAATCGCATGAATTGCCCGGTTGCCGCCAATTCGGTCGGGGATTATCAGGGAGGGGGCAGGAAAGGGTCGATATGCGCATTCTCATCACCAATGACGACGGCATCAACGCACCCGGATTGCAGGTCGCCGAAGACATCGCCGCCGAACTCGCCGGACCGGAGGGCGAGGTCTGGGTCGTGGCCCCTGCCTTCGAGCAGTCGGGCGTAGCCCATTGCATCTCCTTCGCCCATCCCACCATGGTCGCCCGGCTGGAGGCGCGCCGCTATGCCGCCGAAGGCAGCCCGGCCGATTGCGTGCTGGCCGCGATCCATGACGTGATGGCTGAGGCGGCCCCCGACCTTGTGATCTCAGGCGTCAACCGCGGCAACAACTCGGGCGAGAACGTGGTCTATTCCGGCACGGTCGGCGGCGCGATGGAGGCCGCGCTGCAGGGCCTGCCGGCCGTGGCGCTGTCGCAGTATTTCGGGCCGGCCCTGGCCGACAGTTCCGATCCGTTCGGCTGCGCGCGCGCCCATGGCGCGGCAGTGATCCGGCGGCTTCTGGATTATGGTGACTGGACATCGGACGCCGACTACCGGCTGTTCTACAACATCAACTTCCCGCCCGTCCCCGCCGATCAGATGCGCGGGCTTCAGGTCGTCCCGCAGGGACGGCGGCACGGCGTGGGCTTCGGGGTCGAGCCCTTCACCGCCCCGAATGGCCGCCGCTATCTGTGGGTGCGCGGCGCGCCGCAGGATGCGCCCGCCACGCCGGACAGCGACGTGATGGTCAATCTCGACGGCTATGCCTCGGTCACGCCGCTGCGGGCGGACCTGACCTGCCATGCCTCGCTGCCCGGCCTGAAGGAGGCGCTTGAGGGATGAGCCCGGCCGGTCCCCATGACGACGATGCGGCGCAGGCCGAGCGCAAGATGCGCTTCCTGTTCCAGCTCCGCTCGCATGGTGTGACCGATCCGCGCGTCCTGGCCGCGATGGAGCGGATCGACCGCGGCGAATTCGTGCGCGGCCAGTTCGAGGACCGGGCCTATGACGACACGCCGCTGCCGATCCAGTGCGGCCAGACGATCAGCCAGCCCTCGGTGGTCGGGCTGATGACCCAGGCGCTGAACCCCGGCCCGCGCGACACGGTGCTGGAGGTGGGGACCGGCTCGGGCTACCAGGCGGCGGTGCTGTCGGGGCTGTGCCGCAGGGTCTACACGGTGGAACGCCATCGCCGGCTGGTGGCCGAGGCGGAGGCGCTGTTCCAGCGGCTGCGCCTGTCCAATATCACCGTGCGGCTGGCCGATGGCAGCTTCGGGCTGCAAGAACAGGCGCCGTTTGATCGCATAATCGTCACCGCCGCGGCGGAAGATCCGCCCGGCCCGCTCTTGGCGCAACTGAAAAACGGCGGTATCATGGTCGTGCCGGTCGGGCAGTCCGACGCGGTGCAGACATTGATCCGGGTCAACCGGACAGAGACAGGCTTTGAATATCACGAGCTGCGTCAGGTGCGTTTCGTCCCGCTGGTCGAGGGGCTGGGTCCGAGCTGAGACCCGGCGGATCGGCGCGGCGCACGCAATTCGCGGCAGGATCGTGACCGAATGGACGGGGCGCGAGGAATGAGCAGATCGGTGTATCGCGGCGTGATGGCGGTGTCGCTGAGCGCGGTGCTGGCGGGGTGCCAGGCATTTCCGGCCGTGCAACAGGATCTCGGCCGGCTCGGCGGGGTGATCGGCGGGGCGGGGCGCGCGAGCAACGCCACCGCCGCCCCCGCGGCCGGGGCCGAGGCGATGGTGCGCGACCCCTTCGCCGGTCAGGGCGTGGCCCAGCCCGATGTGCCCGGCGGCGGACGGACAAGCGCCGGCTCGCCCCCCGCGGTGGATGACGGTGCCACCTCCGGCAGCGCGACGGTTCCCGCCACCACGCATCGCGTCGTTGCGGGCGAGACCGGCTGGTCGATCGCCCGGCGCTACGGCATCACCATCCAGCAACTGGCCGAGGCCAACCAGCTGGACGAGTCCATGATGCTGCGTGTCGGGCAATCGCTCAACATCCCCGCGCGCAGCGGAACGACGGCCAGCCAGGACTCCTCGCCCGGCCAGGGCACGCCGACCCCCACCCCGCCATCGGCCTCGCGCCCCCTGCCCGACGAGGAGACCAGCCCCGCCTCCGCCCCGGTCGACAAGCCCGACACGCCCGATCTGGGCGCGACCCGGACCGGCGCCTCCGGCTCCGGGCAGTTCCGGATGCCGGTCTCCGGGGCGATCGTGCGCGCCTACAGCAAGGGCCGGAACGACGGGATCGACATCTCCGCCGCCAGCGGCACCCCTGTCGCGGCGGCCGGCAGCGGCACTGTCGTGGCCATCACCCGCGACCCGGAGAATGCGCCGATCGTGGTCATGCGCCATGCCAACAACCTGCTGACCGTCTATGCGGGGCTCTCCGGCCTGTCGGTGCAGAAGGGCGACCAGGTCAGCGCCGGACAGCAGATCGGCACGGCGGGCGCGAGCGGTGCGGTCCATTTCGAGGTGCGCGACGGGTTCGAGAGCCTGGATCCCGAGGATTATCTCTGAACGAACCTCCCGCGAGGATGGAACTGCGAAGATGGATGCGACGCGCTCCTCTCCCGGCGCCGGCGCTTCGATCCCTGCGGACTTGAGACCCGAGCGGCTCACCCAGGTCGAGATCATCGTGCGCCTCGATCACGGCCTTTACCCGCAATGCGTCCGTTGAGCACCGCACGATCAAGATCCCGCGCAGATTGGCAGCCATGCCCCGCAATCCTAGCCGCCATGCCGCGCATGTATCCGCGGTGCCCGGCAATCTATCCGCCGCGCCCCGCAATCTGTCCGCCGCGCCGCCCACGCTCGCCGCGATGCGGCGCAAGCGGGCCGCCTTGCAGCGCGGACGCGGCGCGACTTCGGCGCGGCCGGTTTTCAGCGGTGACCTCGCCTCACTCGGCGCGAACCGGATCGGCGGCGCGCATCGGCCGGAACCGGGACAGGTCTTGGCGCACCGGGCCGAAGCGGCGCGTCATCGGCGCGTCGGCCGCGGCACGGGGATCAGCGCGGCGCGCCCAACCCCTCGGCAATGGTGCCGGCCACTTCCTGCCGGATGGCGCGGCGCAGGTTGCGGCTGATCCGCTCCCCCAACTCGCCATGCAGCTCCTGCCGGATCACGTCGCGAACGAGGCTGCGCAACATGTCGCCGCCCGCCGGCGCATCGCGATCCTCCGCCGTGTCGCTGGCAAACAGATCGAAGCCCGGACCGGCAACCGGGGCGGTCCCTGCATCCGGCTGGTCATATTCGGTGAGCATCATCTCGGTCGTCTCCTGCAATGTCATGCTGTCATCCGGCGCTGGGCCGGACGCGATTGGCTTTGCCGTCCGGCAGGCGGGCGTTGGGTGATCGCCGGTTTCAGGCGGTCCCGCCGCCACCGCCAGGTCGCGCGCGCCCGCATCGGCCATATCGCTCTGCCCAGCGGAATGCAGAGCCTGCGTCGGGTCCGGCACCAGCAGAAGTGGCCGTCCAGGCAGCGGCGTAGCGTCGGCGCCGTGCCCGTCTTCGGCCTTATCCCCATCATCGGCGCGGGAGGCGGCGGCAGGAAACAGCGGCGCACCCGACTCCACGGGCTCGCTGCACATCGCGTCCATGTCATCCGGATCCGCCTCATCCTGCGCGATCAGACGCCGGATGGAGGCCAGCACATCACCGATGTCCTGTGGCTGCTGCGGGAGGGCGGCATGTGCTTCAGCCATGCGCGCCCCCGGTTTTCAGCGCATCAGTTGCCGCGATTGAGCGCCCGCAGCACGCGGTCGAGATTTTCGCCCTGGCGGCTGGTATAGGGCGCGTCGCGCACCGCGTTGTAATATTCGGATGGGTCATAGGTCGGTATTCCCAGGTTGAGGTCTTCCACCGTCAACAAACCCATAGCCGCCAAGAGTTGATAATGTGCTAATTGCAGCGTGGCCTCTGCCGAGATCAGATCGGCCCGCGCCTCCAGCAGCGATTGCTCGGCATCCAGAACGTCCAGCGTCGTGCGCGCGCCCAGTGTCGCCTCCTCGCGCACCCCGTCATAGGCCTGCTGCGCAGCCGAGATCTGCTCGTTGATGGCGCCGATCTGGGCCGACGCCACCTCGATATTCGCCCAGGCCGTGCCGACCGCCTGGGTCACCTGGCGCGACGTGTTCAGCAGCGCCGAGCGCGCCGCGTCGCGATTGGCCATCGCCTTGCGATGCGCCGCCGACAGCCGCCCGCCGGTATAGATCTGCTGCGACAATTGCAGCCCCACCACGGCCTGGGTGTCGCCGTCCTTGTTGGTCTGCGCGCTCGCCGTGCCGGCCAAGGTCGGATTGCGTTCGACGGCAGCGGCGACCACGGCCAGCTCGGCCGCCGCGACCTCGCGGCTGGCCTGCAAGATGGCCGGATGGTTGCGCTGCGCAGTGGTCTGCGCGGCCGCGACCGAGCCCGGCCGGTTCGGCAGCGGGGGCGGCGCGTCAAGCCCTTGCGGCGGCGCGCCGGTCGCGGCGGCATAGTTTTCGCGCGCAACCTCCAGTTCGCCCTCGGCCGCGGACAGCGCGGCGCGCGACGCCGCAAGCTGCGCATTCGCCAGCGCCACATCGGTCACGGTGATCTCGCCCACGTCGAAGCGGTCCTGCGCGGCCTGCAATTCCTGGCCCAGAACCCGCACCGAGTTCTGCTGCAGATCCACCTGTTCCAGCGCCGCGCGCACGTCCATATAGGCCTGCACCGCGGTCAGCAGGATGTCCTGCTCCACCGCGACAAGCGCGTAGCGCGTGGACAGCACGGTTTCCTTCGCCATGTCGATCGCGGCTTGCGAGCGGCCGAAATCATACAGCGTCATCGACGCCGTCAACTCCAGCGTCGTCGTGGTCGACTCCGCGCCGTTGAAATCGGTAAAGTTATGGCTCAGCGCCCATTCCACCACCGGCCGCAGAGAGGCCATGGCGGTTGCCACATCTTCATCCGCCGCGCGCAGCACGGCCCGGTTCTGATCGAGAAGGGCGGAGTTGCGATAGGCCGCAACCAGCGTGTCACCGAGCGATTCCGCCAGGGCGGGCAGCGCCACCCCCGACAGCATGGCCGCCAGCGTCACCCGACGCAGGGCGGATTGGCAGCGCTTACCGATACTGAACTTCATGCGATTACCAGCCCCTAGAACTCGAACCCAACAGACTTGACGAAACCCGGCAATAACGGCGCCGAGCCATTAAAGGAATAGCGCCAGCTTATCTTGCCATCCAGCTTGTGGCCGATCCGCGCGATGCCCAGATGCCCCTCGAGGAAGATCGCGCCGATCCGCCCGCCCTCGCGAAGCTGATCCGCGATCGCATCCGGCAGCGCCTCGATGCCTGCGCCGATCAGGATCACGTCATAGGGCGCCTGCCCCGCGTAACCCCCGGCCAGATCGCCGGTCACGACGGCCACATTGTCGATCCCCTGTTCCGACAGGATGGTCTCGGCCCGGCGGGCCAGGTCCTCATCCGATTCCAGCGCCACCACCGCCTGAGCCAGCCGCGCCATCACCGCGGCATCATACCCCAGCCCTGCAGCCACGTTCAGCACCAGCTCGTCGGGCTGGATATTCAGCGCGTCCAGCAGCTTGGAGATGTTGCGCGGCTCCATCAGCCAGCGCCCGGAGCCGAGCGGGATCGCGTCTTCGGCATAGGCGACGGATTGCCGCCCGTCGGGCACGAAGGCCTCGCGCGGGACGGCCAGCATGGCATCGATGACGGGGTATTTCGTGACATCGCTGGGCCGCACCTGCGTATCCACCATGACGGTGCGGGCCTGGGTGAAGTCGACCATGTGGAGAGCCTTTGAATTGCGTTGCCCTTTCTTGCCATGAATGAACAGGATGGGCAACTTTCCGTTTGCACATGGTTAGCGCTTGCATGGCCCGCCGGGTTCGATTATCCCGAGCGGACCTCAGACCGGCGGTGGGTTGGCGGAGAGGTTACGCACCGGATTGCAAATCCGTGAAGACCGGTTCGATTCCGGTACCCACCTCCACGCCACGCCCCCTGCCCCGAACATGGAACACCCGCCGTTGCTCTATCGCAGCGCATCCTGGCTGGCCGGTGCAGCAGCCCGGCCCTTCGCCGGCCCCGAGATGGCCGAGCGGCTGGTGCTGGACCGCCCGGCGCAGGCTGCGCCTGCATCGATCTGGCTGCATGGCGCCAGCGTGGGCGAGCTGATCTCCGCCCGGCCGATCATCGACCGGCTGGCCGAGCGGGTGGCGCTGATCGTCACCGCCAACACCACCACCGGGCGCGACATGGCGCGGGGCTGGGGGCTGAGGGCGCGGCTGGCGCCCCTGGACACGCCGCAGGCGCTGCATCGCTTCATCGATCGCCATCGTCCGACGCTGGCGCTGACGCTGGAAAACGAGCTCTGGCCAAACCGCTCGGCGCTGCTGGCAGAGGCCGGGATAAGCCAGATGGTGATCGGGGCGCGCATGTCCGAACGCTCCGCCCGGCGATGGCGCAGGCTGCCCTGGCTGATCCGGCCGATCCTGCGCCGCATCGACCGGCTTTCGGCGCAAAATGCCGGCAGCGAGGAGCGGCTGATCTCGCTGGGCCTGCCGGACACGGCCCTGATGCCGCGCGTGCAACTCAAACTGCTGGGTCCGGCCGGGACCCTGCCCGAACCGCATCCCGAGACGCGCGAGCGCACGATCCTGGCCGCCTCCACCCATGACGGGGAAGATGACCAGATCATCGAGGCGTTCATGGTGGCGCGCCGCCACGTGCCGGGGCTTCGGCTGATTATCGCCCCCCGCCACCCGGTGCGGGGGGATGACGTCGCGGCACTGCTGGCGGCGCGGGGGCTGAACCCGGCGCGCCGCTCGCAGGGCGGGGACGAGACCGCGCCGGTCCTGCTGGCCGACACGCTGGGCGAGATGGCGCGGTGGTATGACGCGGCGGCCATCTGCATCACCGGCGGCTCGCTGGTGGCCAAGGGCGGGCATACTCCGTGGGAGCCCGCCGCCCATGGCTGCGCCATCCTGCACGGGCCGCATGTCGCCAATTTCTCCGAAGATTACGCGCTGCTGCACGCCGTGGACGGGGCCGAGACGCTAGCGCAAGAGGCCGGTGCCACGCTGGCCCGGCTGGCCGCCGCGCCGTCCGAGGCGGCGGCGATGGGCGACCGCGCCAGGGCGCTGCTGCGCGAGCGTGCGGGCGACGCCGCACCGCTTCTGGCCGAAATCCTCGCTGCGGTGGGGGGCGGGGCTCCGCCGCCAGAAACCCGCCCCGACATTGAAGATGCGCCCGAAAACCCCGATATGCGTTAGGCGCAGCGGCGAAAGGAGCAATTGTTTGATCCGCTATGACCTCACCTGCAAGGACGGGCATCGGTTCGATGGCTGGTTCGCCTCGTCCGGGGCGTTCGAGCGTCAGCGTGACGCGGGTCAGATCGGATGCGCGGTCTGTGGCGTGACGCAGGTGGACCGGGCGCTGATGGCACCGGGCGTGCCGGCGAAAGCGAACCGGCTGCGCGATGCGGGCAGGAATGCGGCCGAGAAATCCCCGCTGGAACAGTTGCGGGCGCAGATCGAGGACAACTCCGACTATGTCGGGCTGCGCTTCGCCGACGAGGCCCGCGCCATGCATGAAGGCCGCAGCGACAAGCGTTCGATCCACGGCGAGGCGAAGCCCGAGGAGGCCCGCGCCCTGATCGAGGACGGGGTGCCCATCGCGCCCCTGCCCTTCATCCCGAAGCGACAGACGAACTGACGCCGCCCGCTTCTGCCGCGCAGGTCAGTCAGGATCGATAAAGGTCACGGAGACGGGCGCCAGACCTTCCACATCACCGACCAGATGATTGCCCGGCGCGACCGGCCCCACCCCGGCGGGCGTCCCGGTCATCAACAGATCTCCCGGCGCCAGGTGATAAAGCTGCGACAGGCGCGACAGAAGCTCCGGCACCGTCCAGACCATATCCGAGAGCGGCGCGTCCTGGCGCAGTTCCCCATCCAGTCGCAGCCGGATGCGCTGATCGCGCAACGGCCCCATCTCGGCAGCTTGGGTGATCGGGCCGATAATGGCCGATTCCTCCACATCCTTGCCGACATCCCACGGGTTGCGCCCCTGCTTGGCGCGCGCCTGAAGATCGCGCCGGGTCATGTCCAGCCCGACCGCATAACCGTAGATCGCGGCACCTGCCTCCTCCGGGCTGGCCTTGAAGAGCGGCGCACCCAGCACCGCGCAGAGCTCGACCTCGTAGTGATAATCCTCGGTGCCCGGCGGATAGTTGCTCTCCATCCCCGTCGGCAGATAGGCGAGCGCAGACTTGGTGAAAAAGATCGGCTGTTCGCGATCCACCTGGTGCCCCATTTCCGCCGCATGGGCGGCATAGTTCCGCCCGACACAGAAAATCCGGTGCAGCGGATAGCGACGCGGTTCGTTCTGCACCGGGATGGCCGGCCAGGGTGGAGACGGGAATAGATTATCGGTCATGGGAACTCCTGCAAAACACTCGGACAAGCTGCCGCCAGCCTAGCCCGGCCCGCCGTTGCGCGCCAGAAACTCGGTGACGGCGCGGCGCACCGGCTGACCGTCCGCCCGCGCCTGATCCACCACCTCGCGCAGATCACGGATCGAGATGCTGCGGATCAGATGCTTCACCGGACCGATCGAGGCCGGGCGCATCGACAGCCGCCGGATGCCAAGTGCTGCGAAGGTCAGCGCCTCGACCGGACGACCGGCATCTTCGCCACAGAAGGACAGCGACACGCCGGCAGCCTCGCAGCGCGCGATGATCTGGTCGAGCAGCGACAGGAACGGCTCGCTAAGCGTGTCGTATCGCCGCCGCACCCGCTCGTTCTCGCGATCGGCGGCAAAGAAGAACTGCTTGAGATCATTGCCTCCGATCGAGACGAAATCGCAGGCGCGGAAGAAGCTCACCGGCGCGAAGGCCAGCGACGGCGTCTCCAGCATCGACCCCACCCGGATGTCCAACGGCAGGGGGCGGCCGAATTGCTGTTCGCGCGCCAACTCCTCCATCAGCATCTTCTGGGCCTCGCGGAACTCCGACGGCTCGGCCACGAAGGGAAACATCACATGCAGCGGCCGGCCCGCCGCGGCGCGGATCAGCGATTGCAACTGCATGCGCAACACGCCGCGCTTGTCCAGCCCGACCCGGATCGCGCGCCAGCCCATCGCCGGGTTGGGCTCGTCCTGCGGTTTCATATAGGGCAGCACCTTGTCGGACCCGATATCGACGGTGCGGAACACCACCGGCCGGCCCTTCGCCGCATCCATCACCCGCGTATAGAGCGCCACCAGCTCGGACCGGCGCGGCACGCGGGTGCGGGTCAAGAACTGCAACTCGGTGCGGAACAGCCCGACGCCTTCGGCGCCGGAGTTCTCCAGGCTGGGCAGATCGGCCATCAGCCCGGCATTCATGTGCAGCTCGACCCGCGTGCCGCATACCGAGCGCGCCGGCTGATCGCGCAGCCCGGCATAGCGCGACTGTGCGGCGGCCTGCATGGCAATCTTGTCGCGAAACGCCGCCGCGACGCTGTCCTCGGGGCGCAGATGCACGAAGCCGCCATCGCCATCGACCAGGATCGGATCGCCGTTCAACGCATCCGTGGTGATCCGGCTGGCATGGATCACCAGCGGAATCGCCAGCGCACGGGCGACAATGGCGGCGTGGCTGCCGACGCTGCCCTCCTCCAGCACCACGCCTTTCAGCTTGCGCCCGTATTCCAGCAGCTCCGCAGGGCCGATATTGCGCGCGATCAGGATCGGATCGTCCGGCATCTCGGCGCCGGTATCGCTGCCCTGCCCGCTGAGGATCCGCAACAGCCGGTTGGACAGATCATCGAGATCATGCAGCCGGTCGCGCAGATAGGGATCGGCGGCCATTTCCAGCCGGGCGCGGGCCTGGGACTGCTCCTTCTCCACCGCAGCTTCGGCAGACAGGCCGAGCGCGATATCCTCCTCCATCCGCTTCAGCCAGGAGCGCGAATGGGCGAACAGCCGGTAGGCCTCCAGCACCTGGCTGTGATCGCTGTCGGCGATCAGATCGGCATCGGCCAGCATCTTGTCGACTCGGGTGCGCAGCGTGGCCACCCCCTCATGCAGCCGGGCCTTTTCCTTCTTGGGATCGTCGCCGACCGGGTTGGCCACCACCACGCGCGGCTCGTGCAGCCAGACCCGCCCCTCGGCCGCGCCTTCCTGCCCGCTCGCGCCGCGGAAGAAACTGGGGAAGCGATGGGCCAGCGGCAGGCTGTCCTCGGTCGTGCCCTGGAACGCGCCCAGCTCGGCCATCTCGGCCAGCACCATGGCGACGACCTCCAGCCCGTAGACATCGTCATCGGTGAACATCCGCGCCTCGCGCGATTGCACCACCAGCACGCCCAGCTTCTCGCCAAGCCGCTGGATCGGCACGCCGAGGAAGGAGGAATACACCTCCTCCCCGGTCTCCGGCATGAAACGGAACCCCGGCTCGGAGGGCGCATTGGCGCTGTTGACATATCGCCCGGTCCGGGCGACGCGGCCGACCAGCCCCTCACCCAGGCGCAGCCGTGTCTGATGCACGGCCTCGGCTTTCAGCCCTTCGGTGGCGCAAAGCTCCAGCGTGTCGGCATCGCGGAACAGATAGACCGAACACACCTCGGTGCCCATCGAATCGGCAATGTGATGGGTGATGCTGTCCAGCCGGTCCTGTCCCGCCCCGGCCGAGCCGAGCGTATCGCGCAACCGCCTGAGCAGGCGCCGGGAATCGCTGTCCTTCCGCTGCGGCATCGTCCCTCGCCAACGCCGCAAAACCTGCGGCTGAATTTGTTAAACCGACTTCTCCAACTCGAACGCATCATGCAGTGCCTGCACCGCCAACTCCATGTATTTGCGGTCGATCAGGACGGAAATCTTGATCTCGGAGGTCGAGATCACCTTGATATTGATGTTTTCATCGGCAAGTGCCCGAAACATGCGCGCCGCCACCCCGGCATGGGACCGCATCCCGATGCCCACCACGCTCACCTTGGCAACATCCGTGTCTACGACCAGCTCGTCATACTGGATCGTGCCGGCCTGGCGGGCATCCTCCATCGCCTTCTTCGCGCGCTCGACCTGGTTGATCGGGCAGGAGAAGGTCATGTCGGTGACCGAACCCTGATGATCCTCGAAATTCTTCTCCGAGATGTTCTGGACGATCATGTCCACATTCACCCCGGCATCGGCCAGCGGCGCGAATATCGCGGCCGAGATGCCGGGCCGGTCCTCGACCGTGACCAGCGTCACCTTCGCCTCGTCCCGCGAGAAGGCCACCCCGTTTACGACTTTCGATTCCATGATCTCATCCTCATCGCAGACCAATGTGCCGGAGCTCTCATCCGTATCCTCGAAAGAGGACAGCACCCGCAGCCGGACATTATAGCGCATCGCCAGCTCGACCGACCGGGTCTGGAGCACTTTCGCACCCAGGCTGGCCAGTTCCAGCATCTCCTCGAAGGCGATCCGGCCCAGCTTGCGCGCCTTCGACGTGATGCGGGGATCGGTCGTATAGACCCCGTCCACATCGGTATAGATGTCGCAGCGCTCCGCCGCGAAGGCGGCCGCAAACGCGACGGCAGTGGTGTCCGACCCGCCACGCCCCAGCGTGGTGACGCGGCCATCCGGCCCGATCCCCTGGAAGCCTGCGACCACGGCGACCCGGAAGCCCTCGGCGAATTTCTGGTCCAGATTGGCGCGCGGAATATCGACAAAACGGGCGGCGCTGTGCGCGTCGGTCGTGTTGATCGGCACCTGCCAGCCCTGCCAGGACCGCGCCGGCACATCCATGCCCTGCAGGGTCAGCGCCATCAGCCCGGCGGTGACATTCTCGCCCGAGCTGACCACCGCATCATATTCCCGCGCATCGAACAGCGGCGCGGTCTGCTCGACCCAGCCCACCAGCTCGTTGGTCTTGCCCGACATGGCGCTGACGATGACGATCACGTCATAGCCGCGCTCCACCTCGCGCTTGACCTTGGCGGCCGCGTTCCTGATCCGGTCGAGATCGGCGACCGACGTGCCGCCGAATTTCATCACCAGCAAGGGCATGCTGTCCCTCCGTACCCGCCGGGCGGGATCTTCAAATCGGCCATCTTCTATGGCCGCATCGCGACACGCGCAAGGCCAGGCCGGGGACTGGGTGAAAAAATGCCGCATCACGGGCAGATAGCGCCCGCCGCTCAGGCAACGCGAAAGGGCCGCCCGCGCGGGTCCGGCCCTTCTTCTTCACCCCAATACCCCGGGGTCCGGGGCAGCGCCCCGGTCCGGCGGCGGCGATCAGTCGCGCCCCTTGTAGATGTCGACCAGCTTGCCCAGCATCTGCAGCGCATCCTCGCGCGAGCGCTGGAAGCTGTTGCGCCCGATGATCGAGCCGTTGCCGCCGCCGTCGCGAATCGCGCGCGCGTCGTCATAGACCGCATCCGCGCCCTTGGCCGCGCCGCCAGAGAACACCACGATCCGGCGGCCGCCAAAGGCCGCCTCCATGCAATGCGCCACCCGCGCCGCCTGGGTGGAGATGTCGATCTTCTGCGCCTCGTAGACCTTCTTGGCGTCCTTGTTCTCCAGATGGTCGGTGGACAGCTTGATCTTGATGATATGCGCGCCCAGAAGTGCCGCGATCTGGGCGGCATAGGCGGCGATGTCGATGGCCGTCTCGCCGTCCTTGCTCAGCGATTCCCCGCGCGGATAGGACCAGATCACGGTCGGAATGCCGACCGCGGCGGCCTCGGCCCGCATCTCGGAGATCTCCTCGAACATATCCAGCGCCATGTCCGAACCCGGATAGATGGTGAAGCCGATGGCCGAGCAGCCGAGCCGCAGCGCGTCCTGCACGGTCGCCGTGACCGCCTGGTTCTTGCCGGCGGTCTCCGACATCAGGCTGTTGGCGCTGTTGCATTTCAGAATGGTCGGCATCTGGCCGGCAAACGTGTCGGCCCCCGCTTCCAGCATCCCGAGCGGCGCGGCAAAGGCGTTCAGCCCCGCATCGAGCGCCAGCCTGTAGTGATAATGCGGGTCATAGCCGGCCGCATTCGGTGCGAAGCTGCGCGCCGGGCCATGCTCGAAGCCCTGATCTACCGGCAGGATGATCATCTTGCCAGTGCCGCCCAGCCGTCCATGCGACAGCATGCGGCACAGATTGCCCTTCACGCCGGGATTTTCGCCCTCGTAATTGGCGAGGATTTTCTTGACGATGTTCGAGGCCTTCATGGCGTCCCCCAGAAAGTGAGTTTCACCGGGTCTTAGCAGAGCAAGGGCGCTGAACAAGTTTTGGTAACGCTAACGACCACTGTTAACGCTAATATTTTGCTGTTAGCGGAGGAAATCGCCGTCGCGAGTGGAATCGGCTGTGATGCGCGCGCAGGCCGGCGGGCCGCGCGATGCGGGCGCAGAGGGCAAGAGCATCGGTCCGGTCCGCCACATCGGCCAGACAACCGGACATCCCTTGCGACCGGCAACCGGCTGCGGCAGGGACGCTTTTCATGGATGCAAAAATGGCGCGGTTGACGGGGCTCGAACCCGCGACCCCCGGCGTGACAGGCCGGTACTCTAACCAACTGAGCTACAACCGCGCATCATTTTCGGGCGATGGTGGTGGCGCGGTTGACGGGGCTCGAACCCGCGACCCCCGGCGTGACAGGCCGGTACTCTAACCAACTGAGCTACAACCGCATGCTCACCAACCCCGGCATGATCGCCCGCCGGGGTAGCGGGGATTTACGCGCAGTGACCCGAGCCGTCAAGCGATGAATCGGAAATAATCCGCTCTGGCCGTCGGCCGGGGCTGATCCGACCGCCGCAGACCGGCGCGAGAACCCCGGTGGTGGATGGACCGGAGGTCGCAAGCCCGCGCAGCACCCGCACCGCCAGCCAGCCGAAGGCCTGCGCCTCCAGCATGTCGCCATCCAGCCCGATCGCCTCCACCGGGACGACCGGGCAGGACAATCGCGCCGTCAGCGCCGCCATGATCGCCGCATTGTGCCGCCCGCCGCCGCAGACGAGCACCCGCGTGGGCGGTGCCGGCACATGATCCATTCCCGCCCCGACAGAGGCGGCAATCGCCGCGACCAGCGTCGCCGCGGCATCGGCATCGGACAGGCTGCGCACCGACGCGGACAGCGCGCCGAATGCGGCGCGGTCCAGCGATTTGGGCACCGGCCGGGCAAAATACGGATGTGTCAGGAACTCATCCACCACGCGCGCATGCACCCGCCCCGAGGCTGCAAGCACCCCGCCCTCATCCCGCGCGCCAAGCCCGCGCGCCCGCATCAGGTCGTTCAGCGGTGCATTCGCGGGACCGGTATCAAAGGCCAGACAGCCCTGCTCCGGCCCTTCGGCGCGCGGATCGACCCATGTCAGATTGCCGACCCCGCCGAGATTGAGAAACACGACCGGCGCGGCCTCCATCTTTCCCGCGCGCAGCGCCCAGTCGGCACAGGCCCAATGGAAGAACGGAGCCAGCGGCGCGCCCTGCCCGCCCCGGCGGACATCCTCGGTGCGGAAATCCCAGACCACGCGCCGTCCGGTCCGCCGGGCCAGATCGGCCCCCGACCCCGCCTGGTGCGTGCCGCGCCCGCCCGGATCATGGGCCAGCGTCTGACCGTGATAGCCGATCAGCTCCGCCTCCGGGAAATCGGCTGCAAGCGCGGCGTGGGCCGCGACCGACAGATCGGCGGCATCATCCACCCCCGGCGCGCCGGGCCACAGGCCGAGTGCCGCGTGCAGCACCTCGCCCTCATTGCCGGAATAGGCGCGATAGGCCGAGCGGCCGAAACCGCCGATCCGCTGCCCATCGGTTTCGATCAGCGCCGCGTCCACCCCGTCGAGCGAGGTGCCCGACATCATGCCGAGTGCAAGGATCATGCTGCCTGTCATGGGTTTTCCTTCCCTCTTTGCCCCGGTATATCCGGCCCATCGAGAAGGAAAAAGACATGGCCCCGACCCCCAAATCCGAATTCCTGCGCGTGATCATGGAGCGCGGCTTCCTGGCCGACTGCACCGATCTGACCGCGCTCGACGAGGCGCTGATCGAAGGACCGGTCACCGCCTATATCGGATATGACGCGACGGCGGCGTCGCTGCATGTCGGCCATCTTCTGAACATCATGCTGCTGCGCTGGTTCCAGAAGACCGGCAACCGCCCGATCACGCTGATGGGCGGCGGCACCACCAAGGTCGGCGATCCGTCCTTCCGCAGCGACGAACGCCCGCTTCTGGGCCCTGAACAGATCCGGTCCAATATCGACGGGATGCAGCGGGTCTTCGCGCAATATCTCGATTACGGCGATGACAAGGCGCTGATGCTGAACAATGCCGAATGGCTGGACGGGCTGAACTATCTCGATTTCCTGCGCGATATCGGGCGGCATTTCAGCGTGAACCGGATGCTGTCCTTCGAGTCGGTGAAATCGCGGCTGGATCGGGAACAGTCGCTGAGCTTCCTCGAATTCAACTACATGATTCTTCAGGCCTATGACTTCCTCGAACAGTTCCGGCGCTATGACTGCCGGCTGCAGATGGGCGGCTCGGATCAATGGGGCAATATCGTCAACGGGGTGGATCTGACCCGCCGGGTGCTCGACCGCGAGGTCTGGGGGCTGACCACGCCGCTGCTGACCACATCGGACGGGCGCAAGATGGGCAAGTCGCAGGGCGGGGCCATCTGGCTGAATGGCGAGATGCTGAGCCCGTATGAATTCTGGCAGTTCTGGCGCAACACCACCGACGCCGATGTCGGCCGGTTCCTGAAGCTGTACACCGAATTGCCGGTCGAGGAATGCGAGCGTCTCGGCGCGCTGTCCGGCTCGGAGATCAACGAGGGCAAGATCCGGCTGGCCAACGAGGTGACGACATTGCTGCACGGGTCCGAGGCCGCCGCCTCGGCCGAGGCCACCGCGCGCGAGGTGTTTGAGCAGGGCGGCGCGGGCGGTGATCTGGAAGTCGTGACCATCGCCGCCGACGCGCTGCCGCTGTCGATCGTGCAGCTTCTGGCCCAGACCGGCATCACAGGGTCGGGCAAGGAGGCCAAGCGGCTGATCGCCGAGGGCGGGCTGAGGCTGAACAACGCCCCGGTCGGCGACCCGCAGGCGCAGCTCGATGCCGGCATGATCGGCGAGGGGCTGAAGATCTCGGTCGGCAAGAAGAAGCACCGGATGCTGCGGCTGGCATAGGGCCGCGACCGGGGCGGGCCGCCGCGCTCAGTCCTTCTGTCCCCGGCGCTGCCGCGCCAGGCTGAACAGGCTGACATGGCGGCGGCGCTGCCGCCGCTTCTTGCCGGAGAGGGACTGGTTGGGGCGCACGACCTCGTACATGTCTGCGCCGAGTTCGGCCCCGATCTCTTTCAGGCGGTCGCGAAACGCCAGATGCGGGCTGTTGCGCCACGCGCCGGGATCCGCAATCAGACCCATCTCGTGCAGCCGCTTTCCGGCAGCCTCGAAATCCAGCACGCCGAACACCGACAGCGCCGAGCGCCGGACCCCGGCAGGCGACCATCCGCCCGGCTCCGCGCTGATGACAGTGACCTCCCCGGCCCCGAAGCGGCGCAATTGTTCAGCCTGGATGAACACCTCGGGGGCCGGGCGCCGCTGGAACATCACGATCCGCTGGGACGGGTTGGTGACGAGGGCGGCGAGGTGGAAGGCCGAGCCGTCCACCCCCGCGATCACCTCTGCCGCCTTGAACTGGGCGATCTGGTCTTCGAGACTGTGGTCCTGGGGATGGAAGGGCAGATATCCGGCCTCGCTCAGCAGCGCCTCGAGCCTGGCCTCCTCGACCAGCGAGCCGTGGCGGCTGTCGAAACCGGTCCGCGAGATATAGATCCGCTTCGCGCCGGCGGGTGCGATCTTCTTTGCAAAGCGGCTCTGGAACATCTCGCGATATTCCGGGGCCCCATACATCAGCTCCAGCCCGCCCGCACCCTGCATGGGGATCGTCAGCCGTTCCAATCTGACCGGTTCGCGCGGCATGACAAGCGGCGGCATCGGCAGATCGCAGAGATCCAGGAACGCCTTCAGCCGCGCGGTCACCGCGTCACGATCCGCGTTCGGCTGGATCAGCAGCGCCATACCGTCATACGCCGCCGGAAACCGGGCCAGATGCCAGAACCGCGCCATGGTTTCGAGCAGGAAATGCCCGAACTGCCCGATATAGTGGCCCGCATAGAAATACTGACCGGGCAGCGTTTCGAACGGACCGCCCGGCACCGGCGGAAACTCGGTCGCGGCGTTACGGGTGTAATGCCAGCCCTGAGCCAACTCGACTGGAGTCAGGTCGCTCCTGAAGATCCCCGCCTCGACCACCCAGCTCCGCGGTTTCACCGCTGGAACCATCACCGCATCATCCACGATCTCGACCCGGTCCGCGATGCTGCACTCCGGGTCGAGGTCGAACCGGCGCACTGGTTGGATTTGCGGCTCGGTCATTCTAGGAGCACCGGAATCGTGTCGTGCGCAACTGGGCCCCCGTCGATGGCTGCGAAGATCGTTCTGGCCTCCGACCTTCCTACAGGAGCCGCGATGCGGTTTTCAATCTGCGGCCTGCAACTTTCTGGCTGTGCAGGGAAATATCGCTGCGCGCCGCATGATGATCCGGCGCGGGGCCGACCCTTAGGCCTCGCGCCGGATCTCGCGGTACTCGGCTATTGCGCCCCAGACGCCGACGTGCTGTTCACCAGTTCTGCCCAGAAGTTGCTCTCGGGGCTGGAGAATTACGGCCTGCTGGCGATCCTGCTGTTCCAACTGACCGGCGAGATGATGAACGAGGGCGGGATGGCCCGCCGGCTCATCAATGCTGCCCGCGTATTTGTCGGCGGATTCCGCGGCGGGCTGGCCTATATCAACCTGCTCGCCAATATGTTCATGGCCGCGATGATCCCGGAGTGAACCGATCCCGAATTCGTCCTGCCGACGCGAGGTTGACGCGCAGGCATTGCCCTGCGTGTCACCGCAAAGGGCCCGCCGTGTGGCGGGCCCTTGTCCGGGTATTTTCGTGAAGAAGAAGCGGATCAGAGCTTTTCGGTCAGTTCCGGCAGGATCTGGAACAGATCGGCCACCAGGCCGTAATCGGCGACCTGGAAGATCGGGGCCTCCTCATCCTTGTTGATCGCCACGATGACCTTGGAATCCTTCATCCCCGCAAGGTGCTGGATCGCGCCGGAGATGCCGACGGCGACGTAGAGCTCGGGCGCGACCACCTTGCCGGTCTGGCCGACCTGCCAGTCATTCGGCGCATAGCCCGAATCCACCGCCGCGCGGGACGCACCGACCGCGGCGCCCAGCTTGTCGGCCAGCGTCTCGATCAGCGCGAAGTTTTCCTCGGACCCCACGCCGCGCCCGCCGGAGACCACGCGGCCGGCCGAGGTCAG
>NZ_FNAH01000023.1 GCF_900101865.1 Paracoccus isoporae | reverse complement strand
TAGCCGTTCTCGGTCTTTCTGGCCCGCGTCTTCATGCCGGCCGGGTCCGATCCGGCATCCGGCTCGGTCAGCCCGAAACAGCCGATATATTCGCCAGAGGCCAGTTTCGGCAGGTATTTCCGCCGCTGCTCCTCCGAGCCGTAGGCGTGGATCGGATACATCACCAGCGAGGACTGCACCGACATCATCGAGCGATAGCCGCTATCGACCCGCTCCACCTCGCGCGCGATCAGCCCGTAGCTGACATAGCCCGCGCCGATGCCGCCATATTCCTCGGGCACGGTGACGCCCAGAAGCCCCATCCCGCCCATCTCGCGGAAGATTTCGGGATCGGTCACCTCGTCGCGATAGGCGGCAATGACCCGCGGCTGCAGCCGGTCCTGCGCATAGGCCCGCGCCGCATCGCGCAGCATCCGCTCCTCCTCGGTCAGCTGCGCCTCCAGCCGGAACGGATCCTCCCAGTCGAACTTGCCCAGCCCCGGCGCGTCTTTCGGTTTCAGCGACATCTCTCATCTCCATTTTTCCCGGCACCCTATCGTGCAAGCACACGCTCGGCTAACGATGGGAAATCGCAACATCAGAAGTTTTTCTCATGAGTGATTTCCGCCGCCACGCCCATACCCCGACCGTCACCGAACTGCGCGCCGTGCTGGCCGTGGCCGAGCTGGGCTCGGCCTCGGCGGCAGCCGAGGCGCTGAGCCTGACCCAGAGCGCCGTCAGCCGCACCATCCGCACGATGGAGCAGCGGCTGGGGGTGCGGCTGTTCACGCGCACGCAGCAGCGGCTGGTGCTGTCCGATGTCGGGCGGGCGATGCTGCCCGATATCCGGGACATCCTGGAGCGGCTGGATCTGTCTGCCCGGATGGCCATGGCCTATGGCGGGGCGGAAAATGTCCTGCGGCTCGCCGCGCTGCCCACCTTCACCCGGAAATGGCTGATCCCGCGCCTGCCCGCATTGCTGCGCGCCCATCCCAGCCTGCGCATCGACATCTCGCCCGCGCTCGAACCCGTCGCTTTCGACCGCGCCGGTGTCGACGCCGCCATCCAGCGGCTGGAAATGGCCGGCCCCGGCACGGAGGTCATTCCGATCTGTCATGAAAGGCTGATCGTTGTGGCGTCCCCTGATCTGCTCGGGCGGTCGCCCCTGTCGCCGGACGAGCTTCTGCGCTTCCCCCTGATCCAGCAATCGACCCGCCCAAGCCTGTGGAGCGACTGGTTGAGCAGCGTCGGCGCCGATCTGTTCCAGCAGATCCCCGGCCCGCGATTCCAGCATTTCGACATGGTGATCGATGCCGCCGAGGTCGGGCTGGGCGTCGCGATCCTGCCGGACATCTTCGTGGCCGACTCGCTGCAATCGGGCAGGCTGGTGCAGCCCTGCCCCGATACGCTGGGCGGAAAATCGCCCTATGCGCTCATCGCGCCGAAAGCGTCATCCTGCGCAGCACTTGCACCATTTGCAGAGTGGCTCGTGACCGCGGCTGACTAGCCGGGCGTCCGAATGCTGCGCCGTTTCCCAGCGGCGCGGGCGTGTCGCCGTCATGCCACCGGTCGATGCCGCGGCCGCAGCCGTCCGGTGCAGCGCCAGTGGCACGCCGCAGACGATCAGCGAAAAGACCGGGACGACCAGAATTGCCGCGGCGTTGATGACAGCCCGAACCCTCGGCCTGTCTCAGACCGAGGCCATCTGGGGCAGCAGCCAGATCCCTTCCGCCGGTGTCCGGCTGACGGCCAGATTGCAGCCATAGGCCTTCGAGAGCAGCGCGTCGGTCAGCACCTCCGCCGGGGCGCCCTCGCCCTGCACCTGACCGTTCCGCATCAGCACCACATGATCCGCGAACATGGCGGTCAGGTTCAGGTCATGCATGACCGCGACCACCCCGCCGCCACGGCTGGCATAGTCCCGCGCCAGCCGCATGACGGTGAGCTGGTGGGCAATGTCGAGGCTGCTGACCGGCTCGTCCAGCAAGAGCCAGTTCGGTCCGTCATCGCCCGTCGGTCGCCAGACCTGCGCGAGGGCCCGCGCAAGCTGGACCCGCTGCTGTTCGCCACCGGACATTTCCTGATAGAGGCGCCCGGCGAAATCCGGCAGATCCACCGCGGCCAGGGCCGACCGGATCAGGACATTTCGCCGCGCCTCCGGATGGGCGCTGGCGGTCAGGCCGATGCGGACGATCTCGCTCGCGGTGAAGGGAAAGGAAATCACGCTGTGCTGCGGCAGGACCGCGCGCTTCGCAGCCAGCATCCCGGGCGAGAGGGCCGCGAGATCCCGGCCGTTCAGCGCGACCTGGCCGTGGTCGGGGGCGATCTCGCCGGTCAGGGCGCGCAGCAGCGTGGTCTTGCCCGACGCGTTCGGCCCGATGATGGCCGTCAGCGCACCGGGCGGCGCCGTCATCGCGACGCGGTTGAGGATCAGCCGGCGCCTGAGGCGGAGGCTCAGATCGCGTGCGCAGAGGCTCATCCGTCCAGCATCCGGCGATTGGACATGAGCACCCACAGGAAGAACGGCCCGCCGATCATGGCGGTGATGATGCCGATGGGCAGTTCGGCCGGTGCCACGACACTGCGGCTGATCATGTCGGCCACGAGCAGCACCGATGCCCCGAGCAGGCCGGAATTGACCAGCAACCAGCGGTGATCGGGACCGGCGAGCAGGCGCAGCAGATGCGGCACCACGATGCCGACGAAACCGATCCCGCCGGAGATGGCGACGGCGGCGCCGGTTGCCGCCGCGGTGGCAAGGATTGCTGCGGTCTTGACCCGCTGCACGCGAATGCCGACATGGGCGGCGGCGGCCTCGCCCAGGGCCAGCCCGTTCAGCCCGGATGACAATGCCGGTGCGACGATCAGGGCCGCGGCGATCACCGGGCCGGCGACGATCAGCTTGGTCCAGCTCGCCCCGGCCAGCGATCCCAACCCCCAGAAGGTCAGGTCACGCAATTGCTGGTCATCGGCGCGATAGACGATCAGCCCGCCCACCGCCCCGATCATCGCCGCCAGCGCAATCCCGGCCAGCAGCATGGTGGCGACGGAGGTGCGCCCCTGCCGCGTGGCGATGGCGTAAAGCAGCAGCATCGCCGCCCAGCCTCCGGCAAAGGCAGCGAGTGGCACCAGATACCACCCGGCGATGGCCGCGGGCAGCATCCCGCCCAGCACGATGGCCGAGATCGCCCCCAGCGAGGCTCCGGAGCTGACTCCCAGCAGTCCCGGATCGGCCAGCGGGTTGCGGAACAAGCCCTGCATGATCGCGCCCGACACGGCCAGGCCGGCCCCGACCAGGATCCCCGTCAGGACGCGCGGCAACCTGATATCGATCAGGATGACCCGGTCGGTGACGGCCAGTTCGCGCCCCGCGGCCCAGTCGGCCAGCACCGAAGGGACGGACAGGCCGGAGGCACCATGTCCGAGCGAGAGAAGCGAGACCACCATCAGCAGCGCCAGCAGCCACATGGACAGGGCGCGGCCAAGATGGCGGCGGTCACCGGCCAGGTTGTCGCCGCGCAGCTCGAGCGCGACCATTACGATGGCCCGTAAATGGCGCGGTGCAATTCCAGCGCCGCCTTGCCGGTGCGCGGCCCGAAGCCCAGCAGATACAGCCCGTCCATGCGGATCACCGCGCCGGTTCTGGCAGCGGGCGTCGTGGAGAATGCCGGCAAGGCGAACAGTTCATCATCCGCCATGTCGTGATCGCGTGTCGCCGCGCCGCGCTGCATCATCAGGATGACATCGGGGGAGGCAGCACTCACCGCCTCGTCGGTCAGGGGCTTGTAGCCCTCGATCCCCGCCAACGCGTTCTCCGCCCCGGCCATGCGGATGATCGCATCGGCCTCGGTGCCGGTGCCCGAGGCCATGACCCGCCCGCCCTGCAGCGACAGGATGAACATCACCCGTTTCGCAGGCTGCACCGGGCCGTCGGGCAGTTGCGACAAATCGGCCTGCAGCGCGGCGATGGCGGCGTCCGCGCGCTCAGCCACGCCGAGCGCATCGGCCACGGCCCGGATCTTGGCGGCCACCCCCTCGGCATCGGGGCTGGTGTCGATCGTCTCGAACGGAATTCCGGCCTCCTCCAGCACCTCGATCGCCTCCGGCGGGCCCGCGCCTGCCTCGGACAAGATCAGATCTGGCCCGACCGACAGCACACCTTCGGGCGACAGCGCCCGCATATAGCCGATATCGGGCAGCTCCGCCGCCGCGTCAGGATAGCTGGAGGTCGTGTCCCGCGCGATCAGCCGATCCTGCTGACCGAGCGCATAGACGATTTCGGTGATCGCGCCGCCGATGGACACGACCTGGCTGGCATCGGGATGCGGATCGGCGCCGGCCGGCTGCGCCAGCGCCGCCATGGCGCCGAGCACGAACGGATAACGCCACATCACGCGGTCTCCACGACCGGCAGGCGCGCGACCAGATCCGACCAGGCCGCCGGATCGCCGCCCTTCTCCTGCCGCATGCCGAAACACTGGAAGATCAGATCGCCATGCGGGTCAAACGCCTCGACCGAGATGGCCGCACCGCGCTTCGTGGGCTTGTCCACCAGCCAGACCTCCGCGACGTGATCCGCGCGCAGATGCAGGTTGAAGCCTTCGTCCAGCACGTTCAGCCAGGGACCGGTCGGTTTCAGCACATGGATCGGGCCGGAATGGATCTCGATACAGCCCGCGTTTCCGACGAAGAACATGATCTGCTGGCCGCCGTCGCGCACCCGCTTCAGAAGATCCGGCACCGCCTGCGGCGATAATTGCCGCGCCAGCGGGGCGCCGGCGAGCCGATAGGCGCCCAGGCGATTCATCTTCAGCCGCCGGACCAGGGTGTTGAACTGATGGGTGTCGGTCATCCGCGCCCATTCCTCGCGCAGCGTCTCGGCGCGATCTTCGGCCAATCTGGCCCCTTCGGGATCGGCACGGGGCAGGAACGCGGACAGGCCGTCCTGATCCGCCAGCGCAAGCCCGTCGCACAGACGGTCCCACGCGCCCGGATCGGACGCATTCCGCAGATGCACCTTGTGGACCGCATCCCCTGCCGCGTCGAACACCTGCACGGAGCGGCGCGCCCCATCCGGCGATTCCACCGCATAGGCATGCACCCAGTGGCGCGGAAACATGCGCAGATCGATCTCGGCGCCCAGCGTCATCGCGGCGTGGTCGCCGTCGTGGAAATCGACATAGGCGCCGATCTTCTCGATCACGCAGGAGCGGTTGCGGGTCAGCGCCATCACCTCGCCCAGCTCCCCGATGGCCGGGATCAGCCGCCCCAGCGTCGGGTCGATCCGGCGCACCCCGTGGCCCAGATCGGCCTCCACCAGCGCGGCTTCGGACACGCCGAGCTGCTGTGCCAGATCATAGGGCCGCATCGTCGCGTCGCGTTTCAGTTCGCGCAGTCTCGCGGGGGTCAGGTCGTTCATCAATGCCTCCAGTCCAGCACCGGGCAGCCCGAATTCAGCGCGACCGGTCGATTACTTGACTTTTTTAGTATGAATTACTAAGCGACGCAAGACGCCAGCCGCAAGCCAGTGAAAATCACCTTCCACGACACGAGGTTGCGCCAATGGCCCCCTATATTCACCGTCTCACGATCCTGCTCGGGACAACATGCATGACCCTGCCGGTCGCCGCGCAGGAGATGGACAATCCGATCACCCTGGACCCGATTTTCCTGAGCGCCGGGATCGAGAAGGTCGCCTCCTCGGTGCCGCAATCCGTGAGCGTGGTGGACCAGGGCGACATCGACGACATTGCGCCCGAAAGCATCGGCGACGTGCTCGAGACCGTCCCCGGTGTGGCCGGCGTCGGCTCCTCCAGCTTCTTCGGGCAGGGTTTCAATATCCGTGGCTTCGGCTCTGCCGGATCGGCCGCGCATGAGGCCGGGATTGTGCAACTGATCGACGGCGAAGAGAAATATTTCGAAAGCTACCGCCAGGGCGCGCTGTTCGTCGAACCCGATTTCATCAAGCGGGTCGAGGTGCTGCGCGGACCGGGCGCCTCGACGCTTTACGGGTCGGGCGCATTGGGTGGCGTGATCGCGATGGAGACGATCGACCCCGGCGACCTGATCCGCGACGGGCAGACCAGCGGCGGCCGGGTCAAGCTCGGCTATGCGTCGAACCCGGATGCCCTTCTGGGCAGCATTGCCTGGGGCTGGCGGCCGAGCGATGATTTCGAGGCCCTGGCCGCGCTTGCCTATCGCAAGCTGGGCGAAAGCCGGGACGCGGATGGCGACACGCTGGTCCGGGCCAATTCCGACACGCCGAACCTGCTGCTCAAGGCGCGCAGGACATTCGGCGATCACCATGTCGAGCTGAGCTATCAGCAACTCGAGGCCACGGGCGACGATCAGGACTTCAACCAGATCGAGGGCGCGCAGGTCGGCCTGTTCGGACCGTTCTTTCCCGGCTGGGGCGTGGGCGACATCACCACGCGCGACCAGGTGGCGCGGCTGGAATGGGGCTGGAACCCGGCAGAGAACCGCTATGTCGATGCGACGGTGACCCTCTCCTATACCAACACGATCAAGGACGTGCGGCAGGGCAGTGACCCGGCAGAGCCGATCTCCGACACGTTGCTCGGGCGTCGCGACTACGCGCTCTGGAAGCTCAAGGCCCAGAACACGGCCGATCTGTCCGGCGCCGGTTACAGCCATTTCCTGACCCTGGGCGCCGAGACGCTGGAGCAGGACCGGTCCAGCACCACGATCTCCTCATCCCATCCGGAGGGATATACGCGCGCCTCCGCGGTCTATGCATGGTCGGAACTGGACTGGGGCCGGGTGACGGTGAATGGCGGATTGCGCTATGAACGCCAGCGCACCGAGCCCAAGGGCAGCGTTGCCATCTCCGATGAGCGCATCGACGCGGAATCGGTCGAACCGCAGATGGCGGTGATGTATCGCCTGACCGATGACTGGTCGGTCTTCGGATCGCTGGCCTTCGTCAACCGTCTCCCGGCGGTGGACGAGCTTTACGACGGGTTCGGCGGCGGCGCCCCCTCGCCCGATCTGCGCGACGAGCAGGGCAAGAATATCGAGATCGGCATCAGCTACCGGGCCGATGACGTGTTCAGGGCGGGCGACGCGGCGGCGATGAAGCTGACCCTGTTCCGCAACCATATCGACGACATGATTGTGCGCACCAATGAACCGGCCCCGACCCCGTCCTACATCAATATTGACCGCGCCTATCTGCGCGGCGGCGAGTTGGAGGCGAGCTATCAGACCGGCGCCTGGCAGTTCGGCGCCGCGGTCTCGGTCGTCGATGGCGAGGATCAGGATGGCGCGGTGCTGAACACGCTGCCCAATGACCGCGTGGTCCTGTCGGCGCAATGGCAGGCCAGCGATGACTGGAAGATCGGCACGCGCAGCCTGCTGGCCAAAGGCCGCGACAAGCCGGACGGCACGCATCGCGGCGGCTTCGGCGTCCACGACATCTTCGCCGTCTGGTCACCTGCGCGCGGTGCGCTGCAGGATGTGCAGGTGAACCTGGGCATCGACAACGTCACCAACCGCGATTACACCCCAGCGACCTATCTGACCGGCCCCGCACCAGGCCGCAACGCCAAGATCTCCGTCACCCGGAGGTTCTAGTCGCGGAAAGGCGCCGACAGGTGCCGCACGCCGCGATATCCAGCGCAAGAATGCCCGCCAACATAGGCTGTGCGGGCATTATTTATCCGGTGTGCCACTTCCCCATCCTTGGACAGGATCTGGCGCAATTTCTCTAACCCGTTGCAGATGCTGCTCGTTTTGGTTCGTATCATCTCTCTGCCAATAGACCAGCGAGGTTGTCTTGCTGCCGAGGGCTGAATTGGGGCGATGTTGACAGTAAACGGTCAATCCGGTTCCGGATGGCCGCCTTTCTCTCCGGTCCTGTCTCAATGGCACTCAGCTAGCAACTCTCTTATTTTATGGTGCGCAGCAGCATCTCTACGGAGATGTTGTTGGAGATCGCAGCAGGGCGGAGCTAAATCTGGTGGGCGTCGAGTAAAAGGTCAAATCCACACTCAACGCCATCGAGAACGGGATCGATCACGCGTCGATGAACGCGCCGCAACCAGATTGAGATCATGTTCGGCAGGCTCAAGGATTGGAGATACCTGGCAAGCCCAAACAACCGATGCCCGAAAACCTTCGTCTCGACTATCGCTCGTGCCGCGACCGTCCTCTCCTGCCTACGATAAAGAACGATTCTGGAGCCAAGCGCAGGCATTGCCCTGCGTGACACCGCAAAGGGCCCGCCTTTTGGGCGGGCCCTTGTCCGGGTATTTCCCATGAAGAAGACGCCGATCAGAGCTTCTCGGTCAGTTCCGGCAGGATCTGGAACAGATCGCCCACCAGACCGTAATCGGCGACCTGGAAGATCGGGGCCTCTTCGTCCTTGTTGATCGCCACGATGACCTTCGAATCCTTCATGCCCGCAAGGTGCTGGATCGCGCCGGAGATGCCCACCGCGACGTAGAGCTCGGGTGCCACCACCTTGCCGGTCTGGCCGACCTGCCAGTCATTCGG
>NZ_FNAH01000024.1 GCF_900101865.1 Paracoccus isoporae | reverse complement strand
TCTCATAGAGTTCAGCCTGCTTGAGCCAGAATTTTTCGATCGTCCACTTGGCGATTTCGACGAGGCTCGCCTCAGCGCGGCGCGTCAGCCGAAGAGATCGGTTCATGAAGTTGCGCGCGCTTGTCGAAAGGCCCGCCGGATTACGTCTTCTCCGCTGCCTTCGGCGAATTCACCCGCCTTTGCTTGCGTCAATCCCTCGAATAAGCCCTGCCGGATACCGGCGAGCAGCGCTTCTTACTGCTCCAGCAGACGAAGCCCCGCGCGCATCGCTTCGCTGACGTTCTGGTAACGCCCAGACGCCACCAATGCCTGCACCAGCTAGTCCTGGGTTTCGGTCAGAACAACATTGCGCGTAACCATCTATCGGCTCTCCTTTGCTGGCAATGTATGCCAATGATCCCTGTTGAGCAACAACTCATGCGGCTTGGCCACTGAGCCTGCCATAGAAGCTGCGTTCGAGGTGCAGCTCCCCTGCCCCGGCCTTTTCGACCATGCCACGCAGATAGCCGCCCGGCGAGGAAACTTCGCCGGCGCAATGCTTCTCGAAGACAAGCGCGAGCGCCGCTGTCGCCACCTGTTTGCCCAAACGGTCCTGCGCCACGTTCCAGGCATGTTCAGAAATGCCGATCATCGGCCTGAGTTGACCAGCGACTCGGTGCAGATCGCCCCAATCCTTCAGGAACCCGCCCAAATTGCGCGCCCAGGATGCGAATTCCGGGCAGGCCTGTATCACAGTCGGAAGATCCAGCGCGGCGCGCTTCTTGCGCACCTCGGCAACCCACTCTTCCAGCTCCCTGTCAACCTGATCCTCGGTCTGAGCATTGGGCACCACGGCCGCGACTTCCTCTTTTTCCGAGGAATTACGAGTTACAGGATTAAGTTGGTTTGTAATTAGTATATGAGGGTCAAAAATGGCCTCCCTGGGGTTCATTTCTTGAATTTTCTTAGAACCTTGTTCCTTGGTTTCAGGGGTGTTTTCCACAGGCTGAACGACCTCGGTTGCCTTGAGATAGGCCGCTTCGACGCGCTCCTGAAGCCCCTTGAACCAGATTAGCAGCCGCTCAAGCTGTTCTGAAGCTTCATGGCGGCGAGGAAGCCGGTTCAGAAGCTCCTCGAAGAGACCTATGAATTGCGTCCAGGGTCCTCGCAGCGCGCTGCTGACGGCCGCTTCAATCCGAGCGCGGATCATACGGCGTGCAACCGTGATCTGGCGCTTCAGGCGCTGACAGAGCTCGCGCTCGGCTTGCAATTCGGCATGAAGCTCCTCGAACTCCTCGACGCGCGCCGACAGCGGCGACAGATCGAAGCCATAGGCCTCGACGATGCGCCCCTCGGCGTCCCTGCGGCCCCACCGCTTGCCGTTCGGGCTGTCCTGGAAGGAAATCACGCCGATCTCGGCCAGCCGCCGTGCATGGCGCTTGAGCGTAGAGAGCGAGAAACCCGTCTGCTCCATCAGATAGGCATTCGATGCCCAGACGATCGGACGCTGCCCCCCCTCCCAATCCAGGGCCTGTGTAAAGGCCCCGAGCGTATCGAGGAGCATCATATCTCCTGCCTTGAGGCCAATGTAGGCCCCCACCCGCTTCACAGCCACGAAGGCCCGCGCTTTGGGTACAGCTACCTGTTCACCGGCTTGGGCAAGTTGCTCTGCAATGCCAAGACCCGGTGTCGGCTTGCGCCAACCTGTATGTTTCATGCCTGTTTCTCACCTCCAGTTGTGTGGAGGCAAAAGAAAGCCGTTCGCTCAGAAGCGTTCTTGTTGACAGTGATTCGAGAGAGACTTATCTTCAAGGCGACCAAACCAATAAGATCAGCTCTCAGGCCCTCAGCTTGGGGGCTTTTCTTTTGCCTTTAGATCACATTCTTCCTTCTTGCTCGTGGCCTCAATGTATGGAGATGCACCGGTATTCAGGCTCTAGCCCGTCGGTGGAACCTCCTTATTCTTTGCCAAGAAGTCCGCGATCAGATCGCTCAACTCCTCAAGCTTCTCTTGGCTCAGCGGTACGCTTGCTGCTTTGATCGAGAGATTGCCGTTCGCTGACGTGAGCGAGAGATTACGACCCCCTACCTTGCGCTTGGCGGTGATCTTCTGAGCGGACTTTCTGACTTTCTTCTTCGGCTTGCCCTCAAGGCTGGCCAGCGCTTTTTGCAGATCCTGGAAGCTCATGTCGTAAGCGTTCTTGAACGCGTTCAAGATTTGATCTCGAGCCCCGAAAACTGCGCGAGCGCGCGACACGATACTCTCGTGGACTCCAATACGTGCTGCAAACGCTACCGCAGTCGTCTTCTCGCCAGACTCACGAAGCGTCTCGTACATCTCTCCGATAGCCAGTAGGCGCTCGAATGCGCCAAGGTTCTCCCTTTCCTCGTTTTCCCGGAAACGGAGGAACAGCATCTCGAACTGCGCGTTCTCCGCGCCTCGCTTCTCTGGGGACGCCAAGATTGCTCGAAGCTTAAGCCCCAAGGTTTTCGCTGCAGCATGACGACGTCTGCCGGTCAGCATGATAAAGCGAGCATCCGCGACATCTGTTGGGCTCAACGGGTCGGGCTTCCATTTCGGATCCTCTGGCCAAACAAGGATGGGCGTGTCTTGGCCGTTGGTTTCGATGCTCTTAACAAGCGTTTGAAAGGCCTCTTGTGCCAGCCAGTCATCACGACGATCTGAACCTAACGGATCCTGCACTTGTTCCGGTGAAATCTGAAGTTCGTGACGGCCGTTCAGAATGTCATCGACGAGCTGCGTACGTCCCTGCTCTATCGCTGCCTGCGATTGGGCAAGTGCGCCGGCCTTCCATGCACTACCCGCTCCCTTGAAAGGTGCAGTAGTAGAAGACGGTGCAGTGTCGACTTTTGCCTCGTCGCCATTGCCACTCGGCTCAGCTGATTGGTTCAACGCTTTCGAAACCAGCGACCTCGGGATAGTTCGCTTCATGCTGCGGTCTCCCCGTCATCGTCATCATAGAACGTGTCCATCCAAGCATTCGCATAACCACGTTCGAGGCCTGGCCACAGACGGCTGACGATTGCATCGTTCACCGCGTCTGCGTTCTCAATAAATCTGTTGATACCTTTTCGCTTGCCAGGCGTGTCAGGCTCGTATTCGTAGACCGACTGATAAACGTCTGAAGCGTTCGAAATCGCGTCTGACCGAAGATAGAATACGGGCAAGATCTCCGTGGGGCAGTGCTCGAGAAGATTGCCGATGTGGTTGAGATCCTGACCGTTGGAACGCTGCACAATGGCTGGCAAAAGCATGTTGGCACCCGAGCCAATATCGATACGCTCATGTGCTAAGATGTGCTGCAGCATACTTAGCAGGCCGGTGACAAAGGTCGACAGAGTTGCGATGTCGAACCCCTTCATGGTCTGAGGAATGACGAGGGATGAAGAGGCTATCACATTGTTGAGCTGGAAAAGCGTCAGCGCCGGTTGATAATCAATAATGATGCAATCCAGCGTTTCGTTCAGCGCATGCTCAAGTCGGACAGGATCGACCTTTCCATCCGTAACAAGTTCATTGGGAGCAGTTGCCGGAGGGTGCGCTTCTTTCCAGCGATCAATCGCGTCCCGAAGGTAGCGGTAGAAACTCTTGCCTGCAGGAGCTTCGCGAACCAAGCGGGCGATCTGAATTTCGCCCTCAGAGGTCTCTCCGTGCGCTGGAACCAATCGAAGCCCTGGCCAAGAAGTCTTCAAAAAGAAGCTATCCAGCGTCTCCGCGGAGTGATCCGTGTACGGCGCCTCCTCAGACTGGAAGAGGCCCGCGAAGTCCACCATCGATGGCGTTTCTTCAGTAGGCATTTGAGACAACCCCTCACCGCCTACAAAGTAAAGTGTGATCGTGCTCTGCGGGTCCGCATCCATCACGCCAACACGCATTCCGTAATGTAGGCTCAGGTACTGTGCGAAATGTGCAGCGCTAAGACTCTTGGCCGTGCCGCCCTTTTGGCTGGCGAATGAAATGACTGGAAGCGGATCGCCGGGCTTGCGCCACGCAAGATAGTCAAAAGGACGCTTTGCAGACGCCGCCATCAAAGCGCGCATATGCATCAGTTCATGAAGGTTGAAGACACGCTCGCGTCCAACGTACTCACCCTTTGGAAAGTCGTCGTTACCATTCGCGAACTTGGTCAAGTATTGGCTGCTGACGTTCAAGAAGCGAGCGCACTGTCGCATCGACCAAGTGCGCTTGATACGATGGCGCAGCGTCAACTCTTTGTTGACGGCGACCATTGTGCGCTCCAAGCCTCGTGACAGGTCGGTCAAAAACTGTTCTAGACTTCCGCTCATATCGCTGCCCCGACTTCGGTTGACTCCGAGTTCGACTCGTTTCGCCACTCATAGTAGCACTATTATGGGCGCAATTGGAAGATACCACGCGCCTATCTGAATTTAGGAGTATGATTAAAGGCGGTGAGGTGCAAAACGATCTAATCTTGAACGCGTTCAAGATCGACTTGCGGGTGCTGGGCCCGAACGATGTCGGGCCCAATTCTTCAGATCAAGCGGCGTCTTTGGGACCCCAAGGATGATGGCATTTTCATTCGAAATCCTGTAGCAGGGCTTTCACGAAACAACAGCTTGGCAATGCCGTGCCGCGAGGTGATGGTGGAACTGGTCTGGGTGCTCGAGCGCGCCTATGGGCTGTCGCGATCCGAGATCGCGGGTGAGGTCGACGGGCTTTTGTCAGCGCGCGAGATCGTCGTCGAAGCGGCAGAGCGCGTCGGACGGGCGGTCGAGCGCTACCGGCAAGGCGGAGCGGGGTTTTCGGATCACATGATTGCGCTTGCGGGCCATGAGGCAGGTTTTGGCGAGGTCTTCAGCTTTGACCGAAAGGCGACCGCACAGGCGCGTATGAGCATCGTACCCAAGCAATTCTAGTCCCCCAGCAGGTTCGCGGCGGGGTTATCGGTGATTTCGACATCGGCGTAATAGGCCTGTGCCTGGCCGGGATCGCGGTGCAGCGACAGCTGCATGGCGGCGGCGAGCGGCGCGCCATCCAGCGCCGCCTGCGTCAGGAATCCCGCGCGCAAACCGTGCGGGCTGGCAAAGTCCCGTGGATAGCCGGCCAGTTCTAGGCGATGGGCGACGATCTCACGGAACCCGCCCGGCGTCAGGCGACGTTTCAGCACCCGGTCGGCTTGGCTGACCGGACGGAAGAGCGGCCCACCGATGATTCCGGCGGCCTCGATCCAGGCCAGCACCGAGCGTGCCGGAAACCCTTTCAGCGGCAGCCAGGGAGCCTGATCGAGCGTGGTGGTCTTGGTGTGCAAGAGGCGAATGCGGATCAGCCCGCGCTCCGCCATTGGCCGGGCGTCGATATCGTCGAGATTCAGCGCCGTGACCTCGGAGCGCCGGCGCCCGCCGCTGGCCCAGGCCAGCGCCAGGGCGGCGTGATCTCGCAGGTCGCGCCTCACGCCGGTGCGGCAGGTCGCCAGCATCGCCCTCAGCACCTCGCGAGTGATCGGGTTTTCGGATTTGCGCTGGCGCGGCCGGGCCACGGCCCGCCGCGCCTTGATGCGGGCTTCCTTGATCAGCGGCGCGTCAAAGGGAGAGCGAAGGTTCTTCATCCGGTGGAAGGCACGCCAGCTTGCGATGCGGCGATCCAGTGTCGACGGGGCAGGAGCGGCGTATCCGCGCCTCAGTCCCGCGGCCACCAGGGCCTCGGCTGCCTCACGGGCCGGCCCGGTCGCGTCGCGCAAATCCCGCGCATGATCGAGGATGAAGCGCAGCGCCACCTCTTCTTCCTCGGGCCAGGCGAGTGCGGCACCGAACGCAGCAGCCTTCCAGGCCCCGATATAGGCCAGATCCTGTTCATAGGCGCGGAGCGTGTTCTCGGCCGTGCCCCGGCGGAAGAGATCCGTCAGCGCGTCCTGGTCGGCGGGCGTGAGCGACGACGGGAGGGGCAGGGGTTGAAGTTGTGACATCAGGTTGCTATCATTGATAATGGATTGATGGAGAACGAGCCATGGCACAGCTGATCGTGCGGGATGTCGACGAGACCACGGCGCAGGCCCTGCGGCTGCGGGCGGCAGCCAATGGCCGCTCGGTCGAGGCCGAACACCGGATGCTCTTGCGCGAGGTGCTGGGCACGCCCGGCCAGTCCGAGGACTTCGCAGCGGCGGCGGCCCGGTTGCGGGCCCGCCTCGATCGCGGCACCGACAGCGCCGCGCTGGTGCGCGCGGGACGGGACGCGCGCGCGTGAGCGACGCCGTCGCCGGGCCAAGCTCCGGACCCTGTGTGGTCGATGCCAGCACCGCGCTGAAATGGGTCCTGCAGGAAGAGGGCAGTGAAGCTGCCGTCACGCTGCTCGACGGACGGCCACTTTACGCCCCGGCTCTGATCTACATCGAGGTCGCGAATGCGCTGTGGTCGGCCGTACGGCGGCAGCGACTGCTGCCGGAAGAGGCGGCCGATGCCCTCGACCTGATCACCCGGGCGCCGCTGCGCCAGGGAGCAGAGGATGCCTCCCTGGCACAGCGGGCGCTGCAGCTGTCGCTGCTCCTGGATCATCCGGTCTATGACTGCAGCTATCTCGCCCTGGCGATGCGGCACAAGGTGCCGGTGGTGACCGCGGATCGCCGCTTTGTCCGGGCCGCGGCGGCGGTGCCCGAGGCCGCGCCCTTCGTTCGCCAGTTGGGCGATTCTGCGGCGCATTGAGGCTCTCCCTGACCGGTTTCCCCTCCCATGATAGCGGAATGTCGGTCCTTCTTCAACACTATCGATAATCGTATCTTATCGACAGTAATGATGGAAAAAGAAACATGCTTCAGTGATCCGCATTTATCGGCTATTCTGCGGATATGAGCGATCTGGAAGAATATTGGTTCGATCCACCAGAGGGCGACGATCCCGCCTATCCACCCCTGCCACGGGCGGATCGGAGGTTATTGCTCGATCCGGCGGCCTGGCGCATGGCGGAGCGGGACTGCGCCGTGGACCTGGCGCAGGCCGCGCAGGCCATCGGCCGGCTGGACGGGCTGCTGGCCGGTCTGGACGAAAAAACGCGCCGCGGTCTGATTGCCCGGCTGGCATTCAGTGAGGTCGTGTCCATGCTCTGGGCCGCGGGGACGCCGATCCCGCAAGACGTGCTGATCCGCGACCTGGCCGATGCGCCGTCCTCGGTCGACCTGGAAGCGCTGGCTCTGGCCCGGTGGGCCATCGGGCGGTTGCAGGGCAGGGGGCGTCTGGAGGCGTTGCGGGATTTCCTCGGGCTGCACCGGGGGGGGCAGGGGCGGGGCGACAGCGACCTGCTGCGCCCGACCGGAGCCGATTTTGACTCCGAGACCGAGGGGTTTGCGGCGGGACTTGCCGCACTGGAGGGGTGCCATGCGATCACCCGGGCAGCGTTCGGATGCCGGCTCTGGCGGCTTATCGATCTGTCGCCGGACGGGCACCAGCTGGAAGCGATGTGCTGGGCGGCACGGGCCATGGCGGACAGCGCGGGGCCGCTGGTGATGGTGCCGATGGGACAGGCCGGGCGGCGAGTTTGGACGATAGGTGGTGATGCGGAAGAATTTCTGAGGGCGTGGTGCGGGGCCATTGCGGCCGGCTGCGAGGCGGGGTTCCGCGTGATCCGGCAGCTGATGGACTGGGCAGATCGGGCCAGGCGAACGACGGCGAGGATCAAGGGCAGCAATGCGGAATTGGTGATCGATGCGCTGGTGGTGCATCCAGTGGTTTCCGCCGCTGCGCTGGAAGCCGAAGCGGCGATCAGCCGCGATACCGCCGAGCGGCTGCTGGCGCGCTTGCAGGGACTAGGGCTGGTGCGCGAGATCACGGGCGGAACGCGGTTCCGGCTGTGGACGGCGGTGCTGTGACCACAAGCCCGGCCGTCGTCTCGCCCCAGCACC
>NZ_FNAH01000025.1 GCF_900101865.1 Paracoccus isoporae | reverse complement strand
GGTCGAGCAGGAGAACGGATCGAGCTTCTGTGCCTTTTGGCTCATTCGGCCGGATCAGTGAGCGGAATCAATCCGGCCAGTTCTCGGCGGGCCAGTCGCGCGATGTGTGGATCACCCGGACAATCGCCACGGCTTCTTCGCCGCCCGCCTGAGTGATCGCATAGGCGAGGATGTAGGGCAGGCGCGTCACGGATTTTTCGTAGGTGCCTGTCACCCGGCCCGGACGCCCTGTCGGCATCTCACCCAGAGCCCAGGCCGTTCTGTCGATGGCATCGGCCACGCGACGGGCTGCTGCTGGGTTGTCACGGGCAATGTAGGAAACCTGGTCTGCAAGATCGTCCAGCGCCTCGATTGACCAGCGGACCGGTCGGTTCATGCGGTGCCGCCTGCCGCATCCTCAATCGCTTGGCGCACGGATGCCATGGCATCCTCATGGCTGACCGTCCGACCGGCTTCCACATCCGCAAGCCCGCGCTCGATGCCTTCGATGATTGCCAGCTCGCGATCCACGTAAGCTTCCACCGCCTCGGCCGCGAGGAAGGATCGGCTGCGGCGTGTTCCATTCGCCAATCTCCCCAGCTTCGCTTTCAGCTGCGGATCGAGCCGGATCGTCATCGTCGTGCTGGCGGTCATGACCTGTTCTTTCTAAGCATGTGTACACCTGAACACATAAACCATTGGGTGGCTTCTGAAAAGAGCCGGTTGGGCAAAGCCCTAGTGTTAATAGTGTTACCTACGGAGTATGTTACGGACCCGAAAACCTCCCTTAACCCACTGGCCTCAAAAAAGGAAATTGTCCACAGGGTTCCGAAACTAACGAATCTGGGTTCCGAAACTAACGAATCTGGGTTCCGAAACTAACGAACGGATTTAGCTCCACGGTGGGGTCCTGATATAACGAACTTGACGAGCCTGCCGATCTGGCCGATGTTTGGTTCCTGATGTAACGAACTTCGCTAGACCAAACGGATGCCCCTACTCCCCGACAGACACCCCCAGAAGGACTTCTTCATCCTCGACATCTCCGATGTGGTGCCGAAGGACGATATGGCCTCGATGGAGCATCCCTTGTTCTCGCTCGCCACCAAGCCCGACATGCGCCACCTCGAATATCGCGGTGGCGACAACCGGCTGAAAATCGTGCCGTCTGGGGCCGGGCTGCCTACGATTTTTGACAAGGACATTCTGATCTTCTGCGTGAGCCAACTCATGCATCGAAAGAATCGGGGCGAGAAGATCGGCAAACGGGTGCGTTTCAGCGCCCGCGAGCTGATGATTACCACCAACCGCAAGACGGGCGGGGTTGAGTATCAGCGCCTGGAGCAAGCCTTTCAGAGACTCATGGGCACAACCTTCCAGACCGATATTCAGACCGGGAACAAACGCGAGACGCGCTTCTTCAGCTTGCTTGAATCGGGCAGCGGGTTCGTCATGAAAGAAGAGGGCAAGTGGCGGCTCGACTACTGCGAGGTGATCCTGTCCGACTGGGTGATGCGCGCGATCGAGGGCGGCGAGGTCGTGACGATCTCGAACGACTATTTCCGCCTGCGCCGCCCGCTGGAACGCCGCCTGTATGAGATCGGCCGCAAGCACTGCGGGGGACAGCCGAAGTGGCAGATCGGCCTCGCCAAGCTTCAGGAAAAAACCGGCAGCAACGCCCCTCTGAAGAAATTCCGGCTGAACATCCGCCAGATCATCGAGGACGATCACATGCCGTTCTATCGCATGGAGCTGGCCGCTGATGACCTGGTGATCTTCCGCCCGCGTTCTCCCAAGAGCGAACTCCTGCCCGAAATCACGCTTCCGAAGTGGGCCGAAGAAAAGGCAAGGACCATCGCCAGGGAGAAGGGCCGGGATTATTACGCCTTGCGCTCTGACTGGCTTGCCTTCGCACAGTCGGAAACGGCCAAGGGCAATCCGCCGAACAACACCGGCGCGGCTTTCGTCGCCTATTGCGGGAAACAGGATAGCCTGCGTTAGAAGCTACCCGAACAACCGCCCCCAGAACCCCTTGCGCGGCTCGGATGATGCTTGTGGCCGCAGATCGACCAGGAGCGCATGGAGCTGGTCTTCCTTGCGCTCCGCCCGCTCTGCCCTCTCTCTCAAATCCTCGATGCGCTGTTCGAGAAAACCGCGTTCGCGCTGGTCGGCCTGAACCTGGGCGCGAAGCTTCTCAACTTCGGCCTGCAACGCACTGGTTTCAGGGGGGGGTTCAGGTATCACAGCAGGGGTTGCAATTCGCTTCAAGGCACCGTTTCTGTGCCCGTTAGCATCCTTCCACCGTTCCAGCTCGGCCGCGTCGATACTGTAGGAACCATCATCCAGGCGTTTCGCGCTAAGCTTCCCGTTTTTTATGGCTCTGGAAAGCGTTGGCTTGCTGAAACCGGCCGCTTTCGCAGCTTCTCCTAGGGTGTAACTCATGGGTGTAACTGCTCGCTCTCAAGGGGTTGTAATTCGCCTCATCTACGTGTGAGACTTACAGTTACACACGTTACACCCTGTTGCCGCAATCTCCAAACGCCCCGCCGATCCTGCCTCCGATATTTAGTGTCTCCGACAGGATCGGCGGGGCGTTTCACAGCCGGAATTTCCGGTAGCGGACCTTCACTGCGGCACTTGTGAACTCACACAGCGCGGGACGAAATGGACTTCCGCTGCGCTATGGGCGAATGTCCGTTCAAATCCAGTAAGAGCGGGAAAACTGCGATGACCAGTGATCGGTCCGTTGAGCAAGATACGCCCGACAACTTTCAAGGCTTGGTGTCAGCAGGATCTGATATTGCCGGCGCGGCAGTAGGAAGTGCGCTTGGTTTCTTTGCAGCTGGGCCTGCGGGAGCTGCTGCGGGAGGAGCCGGCGGTGCTGCCGCAGCCCACACTCTGCGAAAAATTGGACAAGAAGCTTCAAACCGGCTGTTGGGGCCACGTGAAAAAGTCCGTGTCGGTGCCGCCGTAGCGATCGCTGCTGAGCACATTCGCGGTCGTACAGAACGGGGAGAAACGCCGCGGCAGGACGACTTCTTCGAGGAGAAGCGGAATCACCGAAGCGATGCAGAGGAGGTCGCTGAAAGCGTCTTGTTGCGATGTCAGAGAGAAGCTGAAGAGCGGAAGGTCAGGCTGATGGCGTTCCTGATCGGGAACATCGCCTTCAATGCTGATATCAACGTTGGGCTTGCTCACCAGCTTGTTCGGACAGCGGAAGAACTCACGTATCGCCAGCTTTGCATCCTAAAAATTGCTGCGATGATGGAAGATCGCAGAGCTTTGCATCAAGGCAGCTACCGGGAGCAGCAAAGCTTCGACAAGCCTTTGTATGGAGTGCTCTACGAGTGCTACGACCTCCATGTTCGTGGAATCATAAATTTCGGTGGCGCCGCTGTGCTGGGGCTGACCGATGTTGATCCCACTTCTATGAGGGTACAGGGAATGGGCGCTGACCTATTCAATGAGATGGGGCTGTCCACCATACCTCAGGCTGACCTTGATCCCATAATAGCGCAACTTTCTCGATAGCTTTTATCGGCACCCTCGAGTGGGTGTTCAAAAGAGGTGGGCCGGTCGTCGCAAGAGCGTTATTGCCAGAACGGTCATTTGCCGCGGGGCAAAAACCAGAGAAAGGGATCGCCGCTATCCTTCGCCACTGTGTGCCTGAGCGGCAGCACTGCGGGGACGCAATAGGCATTCGCTACGTAGTGCATGAAGACTCATCATATAGGTAATATTCTTTGCCAAGTCGCTGTGGGCCTCTTTCAATGCGCGACATCGATTTAGAGATCAGCTAATTACGGCTTCGTGAGCGTTCCTTCCTCGGTTGTGCGCGATCTTCTCACTATCGGCCCGAAAGCAGCAGGAGCATCTTATGTCCGTGGAACGAGAGTGCATTTACTGCGGACACGTGAAAGAGGCCGCCGCGTTCTCGCACGAGCACATCTGGCCCGATGCGCTCGGAGGCGATCATCTCCCCGACTTTTGGCAGACGGACGACGTTTGCCGAAGCTGCAACAGCATGTCTGGCGTTTTCGTCGATGGCGCGTTCATCAAGAGTTTTCCTGTAACCGAAGAGCGAGCGGACGACGCATTGAGCTACCTGTCACCGGATCAACCCACAGGGGCCCTTCCCCTTCATTATCTCGGTGTCGTTCAGAACGTGCGGCCTAAGGATGGCGAGGTCATCGACTTTTGGGTCACTATAGGCGCGAACGTGCTGCATATCAGGAAGGAGGAGGAAGATACGTGGAATGCCTACGCTGGAGGCGATCCGCGACGAAGCTCAAAGAAGTCCAAGGCAGGACGGGTCATCGTAAGCCTCACGTCTGCTGAACCCTACTGGGTTTGGACAAGTCTTCGATCCGTTCTTCAACACTTTCCCAAGGCGAAGCGGTTCGTTACCAACTTGGAACTTCCGGCGAACGCGACCAAGTTCCAAGAACTTGATCCTTCGGACACACAGCAAGCAGACGATTTACGCATCGTCCGCGAGTTTGAGGGACTGCGCGAGCGCGGCGAGCACATTCACAATCAGGTGGCAATCGCACCGCGCGCGGACGGACGGTTCCTTGCCAAAGTGGCGCTCGCGGTTGGTTATCAATTGTTCGGCTACGACTTCACCGCGACGGACTATGCAAAGGAACTTCGCAAAGGTTTCCGCGAAGCCGATCCAATGAAACGGCCTCAACTGAAAATATACGGTTCAGGCTATTTACGGGGTGTCAATCTTGGTCCGGTCGGTGATCAGCTACGATGGCCTGGAGGATGGCAGCTCGCGATTCTTCACCTGTCTGAGAAACTTGCTCTTGTAGCCACAGCACCGACCGGTCGCGTGATGTGCATTCAGATCACCGACGACGTTTCTCTGCTGGATCGCCTTGGCTCTGAGTACCGGGTTGGCGTGTGCTGGGTAACTGTCCCGCCCGCACAGACCGCAGTCGGGCCGATGGCCTACCCGGAGTACCTCGCACACATGATTGGGGCCATTCAGGTTCCAAGCCTGACCGCATTGGAGGCGCTCCGTGGTGATCCATCCATGTTGCCGAAGTCAGGATTGGAAGACACCGGATAGACCGGGTACTCAGAACAACAGCGCGTGCCGCTATGGTGCGCTCTCGTAGGACGGCCTAGTGAACGGTTCGGCTGTCGCGACAGCGTTCCTAGTGATCTTGGGAACATACCAGCTGACGGGTCCAGGACGTAAGGGGACACCACACCATGCTGCGACCGCGGTGCTATCACCGAAGCCGACATCCATGCTTTGCGCAGCATGAGGCAAGGTGGGCTCATTTGAGACCTTAGCCGCGAGTGGCGCGAAGGTCAGATAACGGAAGAAACAGGCGTGAGACGATAGCGCCCGACCGCCCCCAACAAGGCGGGGAGGGCGCAGGCCATCTGCGGCCGTCTATAGGCTGTGCCCTCGGTCGCGGTCACGGTTGGCAATGCTGTCCCGTTCCTTTTCGATCTCCTGCTGGCGCTCCAACTCACGCTCCCGTGCCGCGTCCTCTGCAACCTGCCGTTCCTCGGCTTCCCGGCCTTCGCGCAACGCCGCCGCACGGTCAGCCAGGGCCTCCCGGTCGATCCCCTGCGCCGCCTCGCGCAACCGCGCCGCCAGATCGTCCGGGGCGTCGCGGTCCGGCATAGCGGCGTCCGGTGTCTCTCGGTCGCGCTGCCGCGCCTCCCATGCCTCTTTGAGCCGTGTGGCAAGATCAGGTTCCTGGACCCGACCATCACGGCCCCCGGCAAGCGCCAGCTCACCCTGCCCCGATCCCAACCGGTCCAGCACCCGATCCGCCGCCCGATCCAGCCAGTCGCGGACATGGCTCGCCAGATCCCGCGCCAGTTCCATGACCTCGGCGGCACGGGCCTTGGCTTCGTGCCAGGCCCCGACACGGCCGACCTCGATGCCGCGCTCCTTCATCTGCCACGCGCCGGGGGAAAGCTGCGGCAGGGGCGGGCGGTCCAGCTCGATGGCCCTGACGGTCTCGCGCAGCTCCGCCCCTTCGTCACCACGCTCCCGCGCCGCCGCCGCCAGCTCAAGCGCCTCGTCGCGCTGCGCCACGAGTGTCCGGTGATCCACGCGGTCCTCGATGCCAACGCGTTCAAGGGCGGCATTGCTGTCCCGCGCCCAGGCTTCCCGCCAGCCTTCCAGCATGTCCTTGGCATTCCAGTCGCGGTTCTTGGCGGTGAAGCCCTCCGGGCCGATCTCACGGGTGGTCAGCAGGATATGCGCATGGTGGTTGCGCTCGTCGCCCTCGCGCCCCGGCGCGTGCAGAGCGATATCCGCCACCATGCCACGGTCCACGAACTGTTCCTGGGCGAACTCCCGCACCAGCGCGACCCGCTCGTCGTGGGTCAGCTCGGCGGGCAGGGCCACGCGCACCTCGCGGGCGACCTGGCTGTTCTTCCGGGTCTCGGATTCCTCGACGCGGTTCCACAGCTCGGATCGGTCACAGACCCAATCCGGCGCGTGATCTGGCGCGAGGATTTCGGTGTGATCGACGCCGCCGCGCTTGGCGTAATCGAAGGTCAGGCCGGTGCGCCTGTCTTCGATACGCTCCGCCACACGATAGGCGATAGCCGCCGTGGCGCTGCGGCCCTGCGAGCGGGAAATCATCGAAGCTCTGAGATGATAGATCGCCATTCGGGGCCGCACTTAGCTTAGGGGTCGAGGGGAAACGCCAGTCTCCCCTGCCCACACAAACGCACAGCGTTTGTATAAGTGGGCACTTCGTGTCTTGCACCTTACATCTCAAACAGCGAAAAAGGCAACACCGGCAAAAAGAACGAGGGCAGAAAATGGCGCGCAGCATCGACCAGCAGATCGCGGAAACGCAGGCCAAGCTCGCCCGCCTGAAGGAACGGCAGAAGGCCAGCGAAACCCGGCGAAAGATCATCGTCGGCTCGGTGGTGATCTCGAACGCACTCAGGGAACCGGAAAAGGCCCGCGCCCTTGCCGCCCTTTTGCGCCGGGCCGTCACCCGCGAGGTCGATCAGAAAGAACTGGCCGGGTTGATCGAGGAACTGGACCAGGCGGCGGAAAAGGCGGGCCGGTCGTGAGCGCGAAAGACCCGTTCCAGATACTGGCCGATGAGCTAACCCTGATCCGCAAGGACATGGACCGTCTCCAGCGCACCAGCCTCGACAAGGACGAGGCACAGGCCTTGCACCAGATCGTGGCCGAGGCGGTCGCGGACATGCGGAAGGCCACCAGAGAGACGCCACAGGCCCTCCAGAGCGCCTTGAAGGCCGACAGGGATCGGATGGCCCAGAAGGCTACGGAAAGCGCCACAGAGGCCGCTGAGCGCGCTCTGGGGGAAATCCGGGCACAACTGTCCCAGGAGCGCCAAAGGCTCACACAGGCCGCCGGAGAGGCCCGCAGAGAGGCGTGGCGCTATTTCGGCGGGTTTTGGGTCTGGCTGGCCGCCATGCTCGCCACAGGCGTCATTCTGGGGCTTGTGATCGCCTACGGAATGGAAACGGCCAAATCGGCGTTCTCGGTCGATGACCTGGTGCGCTACAACTGCGGCCGGTCATGGTTCGGGGGGCAGGTGGTCGAGCAGGAGAACGGATCGAGCTTCTGTGCCTTTTGGCTCATTCGGCCGGATCAGTGAGCGGAATCAATCCGGCCAGTTCTCGGCGGGCCAG
>NZ_FNAH01000026.1:2500-5979 GCF_900101865.1 Paracoccus isoporae | reverse complement strand
CGCCGGTTGCGCTTGGTGCGCTGTTGCACCGATCTTTTGGATGGTGCGGGTTGTTTGTGATCGTTTCGAGAGATTGCGTTTCTTTTCAGATCTGGCGGTGACCTACTCTCCCACGTCTTGAGACGCAGTACCATTGGCGCGACGGCACTTAACGGCCGAGTTCGGGATGGGATCGGGTGTTTTGCTCGTGCTATGTCCACCAGATCGGAGAAGAAACGCTCAGCGTTCCGGGCCTTTCGGCCCGGGAAGTTGTCCAAGGATGCTTTTGGGAGTGGGGATCTGTGTCAGATCTGGCCACTTCCGGATCAAATCAAGCCTGTCGAGCCATTAGTACCGGTCAACTGAACGCATTGCTGCGCTTACATCTCCGGCCTATCGACGTGGTGGTCTTCCACGGCTCTCAAGGGATACCTGGTTTTGAGGGGGGCTTCACGCTTAGATGCCTTCAGCGTTTATCCTGTCCGTTCATAGCTACCCAGCACTGCCGTTGGCACGACAACTGGTCCACCAGTGGAACGTTCACCCCGGTCCTCTCGTACTAGGGGCAACTCCTCTCAAGTATCCTACACCCACGGCAGATAGGGACCGAACTGTCTCACGACGTTCTAAACCCAGCTCACGTACCTCTTTAAACGGCGAACAGCCGTACCCTTGGGACCTGCTCCAGCCCCAGGATGAGATGAGCCGACATCGAGGTGCCAAACGATGCCGTCGATATGGACTCTTGGGCATCATCAGCCTGTTATCCCCAGCGTACCTTTTATCCGTTGAGCGATGGCCCTTCCACTCGGGACCACCGGATCACTATGGCCGTCTTTCGACTCTGCTCGACTTGTCAGTCTTGCAGTCAGGCTGGCTTCTGCCATTGCACTCAACGAGCGATTTCCGACCGCTCTGAGCCAACCTTCGCGCGCCTCCGTTACTCTTTGGGAGGCGACCGCCCCAGTCAAACTACCCACCACGCAGGGTCCCGGACCCGGATAACGGGCCGCGGTTAGACATCAAGAGTGCGAAGGGCGGTATCTCAAGGATGGCTCCCCGGAGACTGGCGTCCCCGGTTCAAAGCCTACCGCCTATCCTGCACATCGCAGTCCTGATGCCAGTGCGAAGCTATAGTAAAGGTGCATGGGGTCTTTCCGTCTAACCGCGGGAAGTCTGCATCTTCACAGACAATTCAATTTCGCTGAGTCCACATTTGAGACAGCGGGGAAGTCGTTACGCCATTCGTGCAGGTCGGAACTTACCCGACAAGGAATTTCGCTACCTTAGGACCGTTATAGTTACGGCCGCCGTTTACCGGGGCTTCAATTCAAAGCTTGCACTTCTCCTTTTAACCTTCCGGCACCGGGCAGGCGTCAGACCCTATACGTCGCCTTGCGGCTTCGCAGAGCCCTGTGTTTTTAGTAAACAGTCGCCACCCCCTGGTTTGTGCCCCCGGCCCGCAGTTGCCTGCAAACCGGGCCTCCTTCTCGCGAACTTACGGAGGTATTTTGCCGAGTTCCTTAAATGTGGTTCTCTCAAGCGCCTTGGTATTCTCTACCAGTCCACCTGTGTCGGTTTCGGGTACGGTCTCATGGAGGGCTGTTTCCAGGAACTGCTCAGCGGCCCGATCAATCCGATAAGATCGAACAACCTTCGCAATCCGTCACCATCTCCTGGCCCAGGAATATTAACCTGGTTCCCATCGACTACGCCTTTCGGCCTCGCCTTAGGGGCCGGCTTACCCTGCTCAGATTAGCTTTAAGCAGGAACCCTTGGACTTTCGGCGACAGGGTCTCTCACCCTGTTTGTCGCTACTCATGTCAACATTCTCACTTCTGATCACTCCACCGGCTGCCTTACGGCCCGGCTTCACAGTCAGAACAATGCCTCCGTTGCCTGCGAACAGGCAAAAGAGGCAGCGTTCTCTATCACAGAACGCTCCGCTACCGCGCACTTGCGTGCACCCAAAGCTTCGGCTCGTGGCTTGAGCCCCGTTACATCTTCGCCGCAAGACCTCTTGATTAGACCAGTGAGCTGTTACGCTATCTTTAAAGGATGGCTGCTTCTAAGCCAACCTCCTGGTTGTTTTGGAAGTCTCACATGCTTTCCCACTTAGCCACGAATTGGGGGCCTTAGCTGTTGGTCAGGGTTGTTTCCCTCTCCACGACGGACGTTAGCACCCGCCGTGTGTCTCCCGGATAGTCCTTCTCGGTATTCGGAGTTTGCTTAGACTCAGTAAGGCTGTGGGCCCCCATCATCCATGCAGTGCTCTACCCCCGAGAGGATACGTCCGAGGCGCTACCTAAATAGCTTTCGCGGAGAACCAGCTATCTCCGAGTTTGATTGGCCTTTCACCCCTAGCCACACGTCATCCCGACCTTTTTCAACAGGTGTGGGTTCGGACCTCCAGTTGGTGTTACCCAACCTTCATCCTGCACATGGCTAGATCACTCGGTTTCGGGTCTGATCCGTCTGACTCAGTCGCGCATTTAACACTCGCTTTCGCTGCGCCTCCACCTAACGGCTTAAGCTTGCCAGACAGACCAAGTCGTTGACCCATTATACAAAAGGTACGCCGTCACCCAGCCACCAAATCAATCCTCTGCAAGGCGTTTCAGCAACGCCTGCTTCGTCCGTCCGTGCCCTTTCAGGACATGTTCCCGTGCACGGGCCTGGCCTTCCGAGGCATAGGCCTCGTAATAGACCAGAGACCACATCCGCCCCCGGGTGGAGACGTTGCGGCCCATATTGTGCTCGGCCAGACGACGGCGGAGATCGGCGCTGTAGCCGATATAATGTTCATCGTTTTCGCTTTTCAAAACGTAAACATAGAACATCGCCGTCTTTTCCGATTGATTTGGAGGCTGGGCTCCGACTGCTTGTAGGCGTCCGGTTTCAGAAACTGTTTCACTCCCCTCGTCGGGGTGCTTTTCACCTTTCCCTCACGGTACTGGTTCGCTATCGGTCAGCAAGGAGTACTTAGCCTTCGAGGGTGGTCCCCCGATCTTCGGACAGGATTTCACGTGTCCCGCCCTACTTAATACGTCCAATCGAACTTCCCATACGGGGCTGTCACCCGCTCTGGCTGATCTTTCCAGATCATTCCGGTCATTCTCATGGCTCGGCTGGTCCCCGTTCGCTCGCCGCTACTGGGGGAGTATCTGTTGATGTCCTTTCCTCCGGGTACTTAGATGTTTCAGTTCCCCGGGTTCGCTTTTAAAACCCTATATATTCAGGTCTTAAATACCTGGTTATGCCGATTATTGACTGACTTGCGTCAGACAATAACCAACATTCAGGTGGGTTGCCCCATTCGGAAATCCATGGATCAAAGCCTATTCTCGGCTCCCCATGGCTTATCGCAGAGTATCACGTCCTTCATCGCCTCTTGCTGCCTAGGCATCCACCAAACGCCCTTATCGCGCTTGATTTGATCCGGAAGAAGACAGACCTAAATCCGTCGCCGCGCCCCTTTGTAAAACGCGGGTCACTTCCGA
>NZ_FNAH01000027.1 GCF_900101865.1 Paracoccus isoporae | reverse complement strand
GTAAGCGCGACGCCGGGGCCCTACGCGGCGAGGCTTGACGGCAGCCTGAAGCGCCATGGCATCAGGTCTTCGATGCCATTTTGTGGATGGCAGTCGAGGATGGCTTGGAGTGTGGCGTCGAGGTAGTCGACAGGGTTCACGCCGGACATCTTGCAGGTGGCGATCAACGAGGCGAGCATGGCCCAGTTCTCGGCGCCGACCTCGTTGCCTGCGAAGAGCGCGTTTTTCCGCGTCAGGGCGATCGGTCTGATTTGATTTTCGACGGGGTTGGTGTCCAACTCGAGGCTGCCGTCTTCGAGGAAGCGGATCAGGCCAGTCCAGTGCGCGAGGGTGTAGCGGATGTCTTCGGCCAGCTGGGACTTCTGCGGGATGCGCGAGAGCTGGGCTTCCAGCCAGGGCTTGAGTGCTGTGATGATCGGGCGTGCATGTTCGCGTCGGGTGAGCAGCCGCACTTCCGCATCCTTGCCCCGCACGGTCTTCTCGATCTGATACAGCAGCGCGATCTGGTGCAGCATCTCCTCTGCGATGGGGGAGCGGTCGCTCTCGAAGCGTTTCACGAAGCGGCGACGGACATGGGTCCAGCAATAGACCAGCTGCCACGGGCCGGTGTCGCGCGCGATCTCCGTCAGCGCGTTGTAGGACTGATAGGCGTCGCATTGCAGGAACCGGCCGCGGTATCCGGCAAGGAACTTCAGCGGATGCTCCTTCCCCCTCCCGGGGGCGTAATGGAAGAGCACGATGGGCGGATCGGCACCGCCATGGCCGCGATCATCGGACACGAAGGCCCAGAAGAAGCCGCTCTTGGTTGCCTTGCGGCCCGGATCCAGCACCGGCGCGCGGGTCTCGTCGACAAAAATACGGTCCGCGCCGCGCAGATGAGCCTTCATGTGATTGATAATCGGCATCAGGTGGAAACAGGCGCGCCCGACCCAGTTGCCGAGCGTGCCGCGGTCCAGATCTATCCCCTGCCGTTTGAAGATCTCCGCCTGGCGGTAAAATGGCAGGTGGTCACCGAACTTGGACACGATGATCGAGGCGATGAACAGTTCCGTGGGCAGCCCGCCGGGCACGACATGCTCGGGTGCGTGCGCCTGTGCCACGGCCTGCGAGCAGCGGCGGCAGGCATATTTGGGCCGCCGCGTGACCAGCACCCGGAACTGCGCAGGGATCACGTCGAGCCGTTCGGACATATCCTCGCCGATCTTCGCCATCTCGCCGCAGCCGCAGGGGCAGAGCGTGCTGGCAGGTTCGACTATCCGCTCGACCCGAGGCAGATGCGCCGGCAGATGCCCACGGTTTCGTTTCGGCTTGCGGGGCGTTTCCCCGCGCGCCCTTTGCATCGCAGCTTCAGCCTTCTCCTGTGCGGCCTCGAGCACTCCCTGGGCCAGTTCGGCATCTTCCAGAGGCAGGTTGAACTGGTCGGGCGACAGCTTCTCGGAGCGCTTGCCGAACTTCTCGCGCTGCGACGTGCGCAGGATGTCCTCCAGCCTACGGTTCGCCTCCTGCGACTCCGCAAGCGCCGCCTCCACCTCAGTCAGGCGGGCTTTCAGAAGGGCGTTTTCTCGGGCGAGAACGGCGGCATCCATGGTCCGAAGTGAATCATGAGACACCCGTTCTGGCCAGCAAAAACAGGAGTTTCCAGAGCCCCCAGGCAATCATCCCGCCACCAGCGGGCGCCGCGCGCGCTCCGGCCGGACCAGCCGCCAGTCCAGTCCTTCGAACAAGGCCGCCATCTGGGCGGAGGATATCCGCATCACCCCGTCCTGCACCTGTGGCCAGACGAACTTGCCGCCTTCCAGCCGCTTGTGGACAAGCACCATGCCGGACTGGTCCCAAACCAGAAGCTTGATCCGGTCCGCGCGTTTCGACCGGAACACGAAGACGGCGCCGCAGAACGGATCGAGCCCGAACATCTCCTGCACCGCCAGCGCCAGGCCATCAATACCCTTGCGGAAGTCCACCGGCCGTGTCGCCACGAAGACCTTCGCCGACCCGCCCTGGCCGAACATCATGATGCCGCGGCCCGCGCCGCGCGGATCGCCCGCGTCAGTTGCCTTTCGTCGGTATCGGCCCCCGCCCGGATCACGATATCACCCACGACAATCTCCAGATCGGATCCGGGACGCGCCTTCGCTGCATCCACCGCGCTGTCGTCGACAACCAGTTCCGCGAACATCGGAAGCGCCGCGACGCTCTCGGGCAGCACAAGGTTGCCTGTGCGTATCTGCTTGCGCCAGTCGTAGATTTGCCAGCGGGTGGTGCCGTGCTTGCGCGCGATATCGGCCACCTTCACACCCGGCATCATGCTCTCCGCCGCGATCCGCGCCCGCTCAGCCTTCGTCCGCAGTCGTCGCCCGCTGGGTCCCTCGATCACCTCGAGCCGGGAGACCCCAACACCCCTTAAGCCGTCCAAATGGACGCCCATTTTGCCGTCTCTTTCCAAAATCCAACACCTCCGCCGCACGTGTGCGTGCAGAATGCCCAGATCAAATCAGAAATGGCAGGAGGTGGTCGGCGTAGCGCTTAC
>NZ_FNAH01000030.1 GCF_900101865.1 Paracoccus isoporae | reverse complement strand
TGATGATGTGACCGCCCCCCGACGGCATCTGATGTGCCAAGGTGGGTCTTCAACGATCCACAAATGGGAGCGGTCATGTCGGAGATTATCACGGTCGGGCTCGATCTGGCGAAGAATGTGTTTCAGGCGCATGGTGCTGACGTCTCGGGGCGAGCAGTTCTGCGCAAGAAGCTGAGACGGGATCAGGTGCTGGAGTTTTTTGGACAGGTCCCGGCCTGCGTTGTGGCGATGGAAGCCTGCGGCGGCGCTCATTTTTGGGGTCGTGAGATTGCCAAGCTGGGCCATGACGTTCGGCTGGTCCCACCCGCCTACGTCAAGCCTTTCGTGAAGCGGCAGAAGAATGATGCGGCCGATGCCGAAGCGATTTGCGAGGCGGCATTGCGGCCGACGATGCGCTTTGTTCCGGTGAAGAGCGAAGAGATCCAGGGCGCGGCCATGGTGTTCCGCGTGCGTGAGCTTCTGATCCGGCAGAGGACACAGGCAATAAATGCGCTGCGCGGTCATCTGGCCGAGTTCGGGGAGATCGTGCCACAGGGGGCCGCGAATGCATCGAAGCTGATTGCTCTCGTCGAAGATCCGGAATGCACTCTACCGGCCGATGCCATCCCTGTTTTGAAGGTTCTGGTCTCGGCGCTGGCGCAGTTGGAGGAAGAGATCAGCAAGCTTGATGCCGAGATCGCTCGTCGCGCCAAGGAGAACGACGTGGCGCGGCGACTGATGACGGTGCCCGGCATCGGCCCGCTGATCGCGACGGCCATAGCGACGCTTGCGCCGCCGCCCGAGACTTTCCGTAAGGCTCGAGACTTTGCGGCATGGCTCGGGCTCACGCCCCGGCAGCATTCGACCGGTGGCAAGCAGCGGCTCGGAGCCACAACGAAGATGGGCGAGCGGTCCCTTCGCCGCCTGCTGATCATCGGCGCCAACAGCGTCATCATCAAACGTCACACCCATCGTGCGGCACAACCCGGCACATGGCTGGGTAATCTGCTGACACGTAAGCCACCGATGCTGGTGCGGGTGGCGCTTGCGAACAAGATGGCACGCATCGTCTGGGCCTTGATGGCCCGCGGCGGCGTCTACCAGTCTCCGGCCGCAGTGGCATAAGCACACCAGCGGTCGCGAGGACGTCGGAGCGCAGGAGGGCTGAGAGCAGTTTGGCGCAATAGTCGTGAGACGGGATCGGGAGAACCAGTGTGCAACAGAGTGCCTTCGAGCACGCGGCTTTGATCTGGACCCGACCTGCGAACACCATACGGGCCCGCGGCATGACCAAGGCCGCAACAGAGGCCGGATACATGTCAGCACCCGGTGACGCGCCAGCAGCAGCTCCGAAATTACCTCTTGCGCAAGGGGCGGTTATACATGTTGCA
>NZ_FNAH01000031.1 GCF_900101865.1 Paracoccus isoporae | reverse complement strand
CGCGGCCATTTTCAGCTTCATGGCGGGTGTGATCCCGCCGTTGCCCATGTTGGGACGTTCGTTGTTATAGGTCCAGAGCCATTTGGTGGCGGTCCGCTGCACCTCCTCGATGGTTTCAAAGATGTAGAGGTCCAGCCATTCGTGCCGGACCGTCCGGTTGTAACGCTCGACATAGGCGTTCTGTTGGGGTTTTCCGGGCTGGATGTAGGTCAGGGCGATCCCCTGCCTCTCGGCCCAGTTCATCAGCTTGGAACTGACATATTCGGGGCCGTTGTCGACCCTGATCGCCAATGGCCTGCCACGCCATTCGATGATCTGGTTCAGCGACCGGACGACCCGTTCGGCGGGCAGCGAGAAGTCGACCTCGATGCCCAGCCCTTCGCGGTTGAAGTCGTCCAGCACGTTCAGAAGCCGGAACTGCCGTCCGTCAGCCAGACGATCCGCCATGAAATCCATGGACCAGGTCATGTTCGGTGCGTCCGGCACGGCCAGTTCCTCGGGCTTCTCGCGCTTTAGCCGTCGCCGCGGCTTGATGCGAAGGTTCAACTCCAGCTCGCAATAGATCCTGTGAACCCGCTTGTGGTTCCAGATATGGCCTTTCACGTTGCGCAGATACAGAAAGCACAGGCCGAAACCCCAAGTCTTGTGTACCTTGGTCAATCCAACCAGCAGGTCCGCGATCATCTCGTTCTCGTCGTCGCGCTGCGGGCTGTAGCGATAGCAGGTCTCGCTCACCCCGAAGGCGCGGCAGGACAGCGAGATGCTGACCCCTTTCGTCGCCACCGCCTTCGCGGCCAACTCCCGGCGCTGAGCTGGCCGCGTCACTTTTTTCCAAGCGCCTCGCGCAGCAGATCGGCCTGCATGCTCAGATCGGCAAACATGCGTTTCAGCCGCCGGTTCTCGTCCTCAAGCGACTTCATCTGGCTCATCATGGACACGTCCATGCCGCCATACTTCGCGCGCCACTTGTAGAACGTCGCGCTGCTGATCCCATGCTCGCGGCAAAGCTCGGCCACAGGCACGCCGCCCTCGGCCTGACGCAGCACGGCCATGATCTGAGCCTCGGTAAATCTCGTCTTCTTCATCAGAATCTCCTCATCGAGTCTGCCGAGAAAATTCTACTTCCGCATCCCCTTAACCATGGGGAGGATTACC